>NZ_KV467168.1:2545845-2718769 GCF_001663775.1 Arthrobacter sp. B6
TCTTCTTCTCCCCCGCCGATTTGGCCTGCCGGTCGAGGCTGACGCCGCGATCGTAGACGCTCAGCCGCTGCTGGGGATTGAGGTCGTCCCACACCAGGGTGCGCAGGGACCCGCCTATCACCATTTGCCGGATCTTGGTGGGGCTCAGCCAGTTCACGTGGACGTGGGCGGTGGCATCGTTGGGCAGCCGGAAATTCAGGTGCCCCACGCAGTCCCTGCCGGTCCCCAGCGGGTCGGCACCGAAGGCCGAAACCTCCGTCGGGTTAAGGCCGCCGGGAAGGACAAAGTCAAGGATTGCGAGATCGTGCGGGGCAAGATCCCAGAACACATCAACATCGGGCTGCACCAGCCCCAGATTGATCCGCGTGGAGTCCACGAAGAGAATTTCGCCCAGCGACCCCGCCTGCACCAGCTCCTGCATTTTCAGCACCGCCGGTGTGTAGCAGTACGTGTGGTCCGCCATCAGCACCAGGCCGTTGGCCTCGGCTTCCGCCACCATCTCCAGCCCATGCGCTCGGCTGTCCGCGAGCGGCTTCTCCACCAGTACGTGCTTGCCGGCGCGCAGCGCCGTCATGACGGTCCCGTGGTGCGTGCGGGCCGGCGTCGCGATCGCCACAGCGTCCACGTCAAACGTGTCCAGCAGCTCATCGAGGGACTCGACGACGGGAATGTCACCCAGCGTCGCAGCCAGCTTGGCCGCCCGTTCAATGTCCAGGTCACAGATTGCCACGAGGTCCCAGTCGGTGCTGGCCTGCAGGTTGCGGGCCAGGTTTGGCCCCCAGTAACCGGCCCCGACGACGGCGATCTTCAGTTTCGGCGTCGGCTGACGGTGGGTGGGGACGTGGAACGGATTGGCGAAGGTTCTCATGTCACTTTCTTTCCCGGGTGAGGTGTTTAGTAGGCGCCGGAGGGCTTGACGACCGTGCGGAAGGTCCGCCACAGGATCAGCAGGTCCCCGGCGATCGACCAGTTCTCGACGTAATAGAGGTCCAGCCGCACTGCCTCATCCCAGGAAAGGTCCGAGCGGCCATTGATCTGCCACAGGCCGGTGATTCCCGGCTTGATGAGCAGGCGACGGTGGGTGTGGCGTTCGTAGCCGTTGACTTCACGGTCCAGCGGCGGCCGGGGTCCCACCATGCTCATGTTGCCGAGCACCACATTCCAGAGCTGCGGCAGTTCATCGAGCGAATACTTCCGCATCCAGCGCCCGCACGCGGTGACGCGTGGATCATCGCGGAGCTTGAACAGCACCCCCGACCCTTCGTTTTGCTGATTGAGTGCCGCGAGGCGGGCCTCGGCGTCAACCACCATGGAGCGGAACTTGAACATCCCGAACACGGTGCCGTCCTTGCCCACCCGGTCCTGCCGGAAAAGAACCGGTCCGGGGCTATCCAGCCGAACGATCACGGCCAGCACCAGGAGCAGTGGCGACAGCGCGAGGAGGGCAGCCAGCGCCATCGCCACATCCATGACCCTCTTCAGTGCATGTTTCGCCCCCGAGTACTGGGGAATATCCACGTGCATGAGGGGGAGGCCTTCCACGGGGCGCCAGTGGATGCGGGGCCCAGCGACGTTGGTGAGGGTGGCCGCAAGGACCATTTCCGCGGCGCACTCCTCCAGCTTCCAGCCGAGCTCACGGATGAACTTGTTGCCGCCGGGCAAAGGCCCCGCCACGATGACTGCGTCCGCGTCGGACAGCCGCGCGGTCCGGGCGATGTCGTCAGTGGAGGAAAGGACCGGGATCTGCTGGCCGTCCACGCGCAGGCTCGCCCCGCGCCTGGCGCCGGGAAGGCAGACTCCCAGGATCTTGTACACGGGGCCGGATTTCCTGGCCACCTGCTGGACCACGTAGCGGACGTCCTCGGGTTCCCCCACCACGATGGTCCTGGAGAGGTGGCGTCCGCGGGCCTTTTCCCTGGTGAGCCGGCGCCGGAATGCCCAGCGGTTTCCGGTCAGGGCCACCAGCCCCAACGGCAGCGAGACGGTGACGAAGGCGGTCCCGCCGTGCACCGAAAAGACGACGGCCGTGATGGCCATCAGGCCGAAGATGCGCAGGCTCGCAGAGGCGACCCGCTTGTATTCGTCCGCCCCGACTCCGAGTACTTTGGAGTCGCGGGTCCGGTAGAACTCCAGCGCCATCAGCCAGAGCAGCGTTACCGTGGCGGCTGTCAGGACGCCACCTTTGTCGCTTTCAACCCCTGGGGCGAATCCGACACTGGAGAGCAGGGAGCCGATGAGCACTGCACCCGCCACCACGAGCGAATCAGTGATGCGGAGGAGATTGATGTGCGTGGAGATCCACGCTGCCGCCGCCTTGCGGCCCGGCTTTGCAGGGACGGCAGAGGGCGTTGGGGGGACGGCAGCCGGCGGCAGCAGAAGCCGGGTTCCTGCGGCTTCTGCTGCCGCCAACGGCGCTGTTGCGGACCGCTGTGCAGCAACGGGCGCAACGGGCCAGTCAAAGGCTGCACGCCGGGTTCGGGCTACTGGAATTTCCGCCATGATGACCCCTTCCCGGAGTGTCCGCTTTTTGCTCTGACCGTGAAGCAAAATTAGCCCGGAACCGGCGGGTATAACGGGGAAAAGCAGGGGCTTTGTGGTATCGGGAAGGGAACAGTGTGGATACTGTGGGTACCTGCATTTGCAGGGTTTTGCCCTAAAGGACTGGCAGGACGTACGGTTCCCGGGCAGCGGCATCCTTGCCGGCGGCGAGGGCCGTCAGCTGGGCGCGGGACTCCACACCCAGCTTGCGGTAGATCGCGGTGAGGCGTACTTCCACAGTCCGCACGGAGACATACAGCGTGGCTGCGATTTCCTTGTTGCGCATGCCGCGGGCCACCATCTGCGCGAGGGCGCGCTCGTGGTCGGCCAGCATGAGCATGGCAGGGTTGCCTGGTGCACGGGCAGGCTCAACCCGCTCGTCCAGCAACAGGGAATCAACGTGCTGGGTCCAGGCATCGGCGCCGGCCTCGTCAAACATCACCTTGGCCCGCAGCAGTCCGTCCCTGGCATCCCGCAGCCGGCCGAACGCACCCAGCCGTTCCGCGTAGCACAGCAGGGTCCTGGCGCGTTCCAGGAGCGAGTCGTGGGCGCTCCTGCTCTCCAGCGCGTGGCTGAACAGCTGAAGCGACTGCTCGCCGTCGGCGAGCATGGCACGGCTGCGCGCCACGGCAGCCAGCAGCCACGGGGACCTCAGCCCCACGGAGCGGCTTTCCAGCCGATAGAGGGCCTGGGTGGCTTCGCGGTGCCGTCCCAGCCGGACCAGCACTTCCACCAGGTCCGCTTCGCAGCGGAGCAGTGTTGGGTTGCCGAAGGCCGTGCCGATCTCCGCGGCACGTGACAGCTGCGCGAACGACTCGGCCAGGTTGCCGCGCATGAGCGCAAAGTGGCCCTGGCAGGCGGCCAGTTGGGCAGTCATGGCAGGGTGGCTTTCGGCTCCGGAGAAGCGCTGTGCCTCGGCCACGTAGAGCCTGGCCAGCGCCTCATCGCCCAACGAGTGGGCCCGCCAGACCCTGAAAATATGCCGGATCCCGCGGTGGTACTTGGATTCCGGCTCGGTCAGTTCCAGGTTCTCGATCAGCCGGACGGCCGTCCGCACATTTCCCGCCCGGATCTCGTTGTCCACAGCCAGATAGTCTGCGGTTTCCCGCCAGTTGACGTTGCCTGCATCAACGGAATTCCGCACCATGGCGAAGGCTTCCTGGGCAAGTTCGTGGTGTTCGGCGTAGCTCAGGGCGCGTGCCTGCACCAGGAGCGTGACCACCGTGCCGGCGGCGTCATGCTTGCGGCCGAGATGCTCGGCCTTGCCGCTGATCGCCTCGATCAGCAGCTTGGCGCGGTCTGCCACCGCGAGGCAATCCTTGGAGGCGGCGTCCTGGAACTGTTCGGCGTGCCGAAGCAGGCTCACCGCATCTTCCAACTCCCACCGCTCCGCATAGTAGATCGAACCGACGGCCAACAGGGTGGCGGCGTAGGCGGGGTCGTGCTGGCCGAACTCCTTCACCAGGCGAAGCACCATGCTGGACCGCACGGCGGCGCCCTGGATGAACTGGATTTCGAAGGAAAGACCCGTCAGGCGCAAAATAAGGGCAGGATTGCGTGTCACCCGCTGCGCCCAGTCCAGGTACCGCTTGGCGTAAACGAACTCGCCCCTGTTAAACAGCAGTTCAGCCACCGTGGTGAGCCGTGCCGCAGTCTCGGCTTCCCACGGATTGATGGTGAGCGCGCGCTCTATGTACTCCACAGCGAAGGACACGTCCCCGCCCCGGATCAGGTCAACGGCGAACCGCAGGAGGCCAAACGGGGTCTGGCGCTCCAGCGTGGTAAAGCTCAGGTGCCACCGGCGTGCGTACGGGTCGGTCTCGCCCGCCGCTCCGGCCAGTGCGCGGTGGCTTGCGGTCCGGACGGCCGGAGTCATGCTGGCGAAAACATACCCGCGCAGCAGCTGGTCCTGGATCCGCAGGTGCGGTCCGGACCGGCTGACCATGCCGTTGGCCAGGAGTTCGTCCACCCCTGTCCACAGGTCGCCGTAAACCATTTCCAGTGTGGCAATGTCGCTCCGGCAGGACAGCGACAACAGATCAAGGACGTGCCGCGCAGCAGGGGTGAGGCTGCCCACCGACGCAGCGAATTCGGACTCGAAGCTTCCTTTGCAGGGCAGCGGGATGGGGAGGGCGTATTTGCCCTCGGCCTGGCGTTCCAGCAGGCAGGTGTAAAGCTCGACGGCGGCAAGCGGGTTGCCCTGGGTTGCCGCCGCCACCGCGTGGACTGCCGCTGTCGCAGTCTGCCGTGCCGGAATAGACTCCAGCATCCGGACCGTGTCGTTGTAGTTCAGCGACTTCAGGTGAAGGGCCGGGAGGCTGCCGAAGGGGCTGTCCGGCGATTCTTCGCGAACGCTGATGAAAAGAGCCATGTCCGTGCCGGACAGGCGACGGGCGAGGAACCCGATGACGGCCTGGCTGCTGGGATCCAGCTGGTCTGCATCGTCGACGACGATGACGGTGCGCGACGAGGATCGCTGATGGAGCCCGTTCAGGAGCATGGTGGATACGGTGGGGACATCCAGGGCGCCGGTGGAATCCCGCAGCAGTTCGTCGGCGAACCGGTTGAGGACGGGATCGTCGATTCCGTTCAGCAGCGCGGTAAGGCCGGAAAGCGGCCAGTCCGATTCGGAGGCACTTGCCTGCAGGAAAACTGTCCGGTAGTCGGAAAGCCGCGGAATCTCGGCCAGGAGTGCGGATTTACCCACACCCCGCCGCCCGACAATTGTCAGGGCGGATTCCTTCGGCCCACGGATCACCGAAAGGATCCGGTCCAGCTCCTTGCTTCGGCCTATTAACGACATGTGGTCCCCATCCATCGAAGAAGGAGACCGATATTGCGTTGTATTTCATATTGACGAGGCCCGTCCAGTCACTTGCATGACTGTGCGGGCCAACTTCTGGCCGCTTCATTACGTCCAGCACGGTACCCAGCCGTTGGATGCCAATATAGACCCGATCCGGTTCCCGCACCAGAGAAATTCAAGCTCCCCTGTACTCGAGTTTCGTGTCCCGACCTCCTGTCACGCAGGGCTCCCTTTTGCCCCGTCACCGCCGACCGGACCCGGCGCTGGCGCCGATGGGCCGCCGTCGGCCCTCCAATAGTGTGCCTGGAGTGACGGGGAGGGCTCCAGACCTGGTGGCCGCAGCTACTCGGGGTGCCGCGGTTTTCCACATATCCGCACCCGTGCTTCCGCTCCGGAACCACGGCGCCTAGCCTTGGGTCAAGCGCGAATCGCCTAACCGGTCCAAATGCACTAAGATATTGAAGTCTGTGCTGCGTCCTGCCTCCGTTCCGGTGGCCGGACATTTGCATGGCATCGCAAATGAACCTCCTGTTACGGAAATGCCGTAACCGCTTAGCCCAAAGGAGGTGGGTTCACATATGCGTCCTTACGAATTGATGGTAATCATCGACCCCGAGGTCGAAGAGCGTACCGTTGAGCCGTCGCTTCAGAAGTTCCTGAATGTCATCACCAACGATGGTGGAACCATCGAAAAGGTTGACATCTGGGGCCGTCGCCGACTGGCCTACGACATCAAGAAGAAGTCCGAAGGTATCTACGCCGTGGTGAACTTCACCGCCAAGCCGGAGACCGCCAAGGAACTTGACCGCCAGCTGTCTCTTAACGAGACCATCATGCGCACCAAGATCACCCGCCCCGAAGAGCAGAAGGTTGTTGCTGAGTAGTTTCAGCTCCGATTTTCATTCTTCACCCCGCAGGATCGAATTCTTCATCCAGGATCGAACAAGGAGGCAGTAGATGGCAGGCGAAACCACCATTACGGTCATCGGTAATCTCACCAATGACCCGGAATTGCGGTTCACACCGTCAGGTTCGGCAGTAGCGAACTTCACCATCGCTTCCACCCCACGCACCTTTGATCGCCAGTCCAACGAGTGGAAGGACGGGGAAACCCTGTTCCTCCGCGCTGCGGTTTGGCGTGAAGCAGCCGAGAACGTCGCCGAGTCCCTCACCAAGGGCATGCGCGTGATCGTTTCCGGCCGGCTGAAGAGCCGTTCCTACGAAACCAAAGAAGGCGAAAAGCGCACCGTTATTGAGCTCGAAGTCGATGAAATCGGCCCGAGCCTGCGCTACGCCAATGCCAAGGTCAACCGCACCCAGCGCTCCGGCGCTTCGGGTGGACAGGGTGGCTTCGGCGGCGGCAACAGTGGCGGTGGCTTCGGAGGGGGCGGCGCTGGTGCAAACCAGGGCGGCAACTCCGGCGGAAATTGGGGCGGCAACCAGCCCGCAGCGCAGGAAGATCCCTGGGCAACGCCCGGTGTCTCCAACGCAGGCGGCTGGGGCAACGGCCCGGATTCCGAACCTCCCTTCTAACCACCAAATTAAGGCCCAACGCCGGGACCGCCGTGGGTGCCGTAAGGCACCAGGCGACGACGCCGGGCCACCACCATCCCGTGGATCAATATCCACGGGCTCCATAGAATAGGAGCTCCACGATGGCTAAGGCTGAACTCCGTAAGCCCAAACCAAAGTCCAACCCCTTGAAGGCCGCTGACATCACTGTCATCGACTACAAGGACGTAGCATTGCTGCGCAAGTTCATCTCCGACCGCGGAAAGATCCGCGCCCGTCGCGTCACTGGCGTTACGGTGCAGGAACAGCGCAAGATCGCACAGGCAATCAAGAACGCCCGCGAAGTTGCCCTGCTGCCTTACTCCGGCGCTGGCCGCGGCTAAGGAAGGGATTAACTAACATGGCAAAGCTCATTCTGACCCACGAAGTAACCGGTCTCGGTGCTGCTGGCGACGTTGTTGAGGTCAAGGACGGTTACGCACGTAACTACCTGCTGCCCCGCAACTTCGCCCTGACCTGGTCGAAGGGTGGCGAGAAGCAGGTTGAGTCCATCAAGGCTGCCCGCGCCGCCCGCGAGCACGCTTCCCTGGAAGACGCTCAGAAGCAGGCCGCTGCACTCTCCGCCAAGCCGGTCAAGCTCGTTGTCAAGGCTGGCGAGACCGGACGCCTGTTCGGCACCGTCAAGCAGGGCGACGTAGCCGACGCTGTTGAGGCCGCCGGCCTTGGCCGCATCGACAAGCGCAAGGTTGAACTGCCGGCACACATCAAGTCGGTTGGTTCCTACCAGGCCAACGTCCGTCTGCACGACGACGTTGCCGCTGTGATCGAGCTCGACGTAGTCGCCAGCAAGTAGCAGGGTTCCTAGAAACCGAGCTTGCGAGGTTTCAGGGACGCTACGCGGGGCAAGTAGCCTTTACGGCTACGAAGTCCTGAACTGCACGAAAACCCCCGTTGCCGTAACCGGCGGCGGGGGTTTTCTTGTGCGTCCGGAGGTCAGGGGCTGTGGATCTCTGTAGTGACATGCCGGTAGCCCGCGCGGATCAGCTCGGCGAGGACGTCCCGGTCAACGTCGTCCAGCTTGTTGACGTAGAGGCAGGCTGCGCTTGTTTTGTGCTTGCCGAGGTCGGGCAGCAGCCGGTCGGCGTCGGGCCCCTCCGTGAGGCCGTACAGCACCAGGTTCGCCTTGCGCGGTGAGAATCCCACGGCGGCCGCGTCACCTTCCCGCCCGCTTTCGTACTTGTAGTGGTAGGTGCCGAATCCCACGATTGTCGGACCCCACATGACGGCTTCCTGGCCGGTGATCTGGCGCATCATGTCCAGCAGCTCGAGGCCGTCCGCACGGCGCCGGGGATGCTCCACGGCCGTCAGGAACTCTTCAGCAGACACATTTGTGGGTTTGGTCTTGTTCTCCGCCATATCCGTAGTTTCGCAGACGCGGCGCAGGCCTTCCAGCACCCGGTGATAGCCTGCAGCGGTGAGCCAGAACCCAGCCCCCGTGCGCCGACGTCGTCCTTTCGCCCAGGTGGATGTGTTCACCGCCGAGCACTACCGGGGCAATCCGCTCGCGGTGGTGGTCGACGCGGAAGGTCTGACTACCGATCAGATGCAGCAGTTCGCCAACTGGACCAACCTGTCGGAGACCGCCTTCCTGCTGCCGCCCACCCACCCGGAGGCCGACTACCGGGTCCGGATCTTCACGGCCCACGAGGAGTTCCCCTTCGCCGGGCATCCCACGCTCGGATCGGCGCACGCCTGGCTGGAAGCCGGTGGCGTCCCGAAGAAGGACGGAGCGCTCATCCAGGAATGCGGCGCCGGCCTGGTCCCGGTGAAGAACGACGGCGGAAGGCTGGCTTTCGCTGCGCCGCCGCTGACGCGCTCCGGACCCGTGGACGAAGCGGACATGGCAAGGATCGCGGCAGGCCTCCGCGTGCCTCGCCAGGCCCTTCTGGACGCTTCCTGGCTGGTCAACGGACCCGACTGGATCGGTGTGCTCTTTGGCTCAGCGGAACAGGTCCTGGACATCAGGCCGGACTACGCCGCCATGGAAGGACTCAAAATAGGTGTGATCGGGCCGCATGCCGCCTCGGGAGGGGCCGACTTTGAGGTGCGAACGTTCATCCCCGGTGACGCATCCGCCGAGGACCCCGTGACCGGCAGCTTCAACGCAGGAGCGGCGCAGTGGCTGATTCGCAGCGGGCGGGCGCCGGCGTCGTATCTGGCCGCCCAGGGCACAGTGCTGGCCCGGGCCGGGATGGTTCACGTGGACGCCGTGGATAAGGACATCTGGGTGGGCGGCCACTCCATCACGTGTATCAGTGGAACGGTGATCCTGTAGGCCCGTGGAATAAACACGGACATCCGCCGGTTACGTCGGTACATGCATATACATGTACCGTAGTTACGTGCCGAACCTCAGGAGTCCTCAGTGGAAACCCGCCGCCTTACCGTACTGTCCGCAGGCCTCGGAGTGCCGTCCTCGAGCAGGCTGCTCGCAGACCAGCTTGCAGCTGCCGCAGAGCGCCGGCTTGCCGGTGCGGGTTATGCAGTTGCGGTAGACGTTGTTGAGCTCCGGGACCTCGCCGTGGATATCGCCAACAACTTTGTCACCGGCTACGCGGCCCCGCGCCTGGCGGACGTCATTGCCGGGGTCGAGGCATCCGACGGCATCATTGCAGTCAGCCCGGTGTTCAGCGCGTCCTACAGCGGCCTGTTCAAGTCCTTCATTGACGTCCTGGACCCCAAATCATTGGACGGCAAGGCCGTTCTGCTGGGGGCGACTGGCGGCACGGACCGACACCAAATGGTCCTGGACTACGCGATGCGTCCACTGTTCAGCTACCTGCGGACCCGTACGGTCGCTACCGGCGTTTTTGCCGGCCCGCAGGACTGGGGAAACGCGGACGACGGCGGCTCGCCCCTTTCATCCCGGATCGACCGTGCAGCGGCTGAGTTTGCCGGCCTCCTGACAGGGGAACAGCCCGGCCGTAAGCCGGCAGCCCTGGAGTCCCTGCCGTTTGAACAGCTCCTGGCGGGCATCTCCGGCGGACACTGACGGGGCAGGCTCTCTGTACGGGGAGGTCCCGCGGCCGATCTATGCCGCCGAACTATCCGGAGCCGCCGATCGTTGACCCGGACATGAAGTGTCCTGTGGATTCCATTGACCTGATCATGAGCGAACGCAGCGGTGTGGAGATTGACTACTGCCCCCAGTGCCGCGGCGTCTGGCTCGACCGCGGTGAGCTGGACAAGATCATCGACCGCGCCAACGAGGCCATGGGCGGGGGATCCCCGGCGCCTGCCCGGCCGGCGGCCCCGGCACCCGGACCGACGCCGCCTCCGCTATACCCGAACTTTGAACCGCGCCGCGACCAGCCGCGTTATGACGAGCCGCGGTACGACGACCGGAAGTACGCCAGGCAGGGCCATGACCGCGACTATGACCGCCGCGGGCACAAGAAGAAGGAAGGATGGCTGGGGGACCTCTTCGACTTCTAGCCCGGTGGGGCTTCGCGAAGGAAGGCGGAGCGGCGGCGTCCTGTGAAAAGCTGGCGCTAGTCGTCCAGGAGGGCGATGAACTCGCGTGCCTGCTTGAGCGAGATGTCCGAGTGCCGGGTCAAGGCCGTGGCGGCAGCTTCTGTATCGCCGCTGCGTGCCAGTGTCCGGATCCGCCCGTAGATCTCGTCATTGAGCATGTTGCTGCTGACCTCGCGGGTCACGTCGCCTTTGCTGGCGATGGCCCGGTAGCGGTAGGGGAAGCGCTGGGGCGTATCGTCGTCGTCCGCGTCCTGGACAGGCTCCGGGGACTCGGGACTGCGATACGGCTGGGGGTGGGCTGCCAGTGCGCCCACCGCATCCCGTGCGGCCCTCAGGCCGGCATCCGTCGCCTCATAGTAGAGCTTGATCGCCGCCATGGCCTGTCCCTGGGCGATGAGTGCATAGAGCCGGCGGTGCTGGTCTTCGGTGAGCTTCGCGGCGGCTGTCCGCGCCAGCTCCGCTGCATCAACGGCGGGGGTGGCCGTGCTGGCTGCGCCGGAAGCCGTCCTGCGCCGGCTGATGGCGCGGGCACCGAGGGCAACCCCGGCAGCAACGATCACCAGGATGAGGGCGGGGATCACAAGCGATTCCATTTCTAAAGCCGATCTACGTACTTCTTGGCGGTAGCCAGGTCAAAATGCGTCGCCTGGCGGAGGAGTTTGATGGCCTGGGGCTTTTGCCCGCTACGGGCCATTGACTGCAGCTGCAGGGCGAACTGGGGGTTGAGCTGCCCGCCCGGAAGTGCCGTGTAACCGTGCTGGCCGGACGCTCCGCCGGCCTGCGCCTGCATCGCTGCCCGTGCGTTGTCAGCCTGCTGGGACTGCTGTGCCTCGTTCTGGCTCGGGCGGGTCTTGGCGTCCAACCGGGCGCGGGCAGCGGTGGCCGCCCGAACCTGTGCTGCATAATGTTCGGCTGAGCGCATCGCGAGGTCCTGCTGGTATTTTTCGGCGTCGGAGATGCCGGAGCCGCGGGGAGTGAGGGCTGTTGAAAGCGCCCAGATAACCGCCACCAAAACCAACGCAGGCAACAGCACCATCAGTATTTCGCCCATGTATAAAGCTTATGCCAGATCCCGGTTATCCACAGCATATTCCGCGCTTCGCATACAGTCAGGCGGGCGCCGCGTCAATTCGGAACGCCGGCTGTGGAATGGATCACGTTTTAGGTATGGACAGTGGGGATTTGGTCCCTAATTCCGTCCGCAATCAACAGCTTCTGCCTGCAAGCTGTGGATGAAGGTTTGGCCAAAGAATATTTCCTCCACAACTAGGGGCGGGAGTTTGCGCAGGTCACAGGCCTATTAGCGCTGAAAGTTTTTTTATTTCCACAGGGAAACCCACAGGCTGTGCACAAGCTATGCCACTTAGTGCACAGGTTATCCACAGATGGCGGGAACATGCGGCTTTGCCCTTTGGGAATGGACGGCTAGCGTAGCGGAGTACCTCTTTTTGAGGTGCTAAAGCGCTGCGGAGGAGTAGTCGGAGCGCCACGGCTAATCCTCGGATCCCGCCGTGGCGGATGCCAGTGTGGATAACCTGTGGATATTGGGGATAACTCTTTGTGCACAAAGCCCGGGGGTTTGTTGGGGCGGCCGGTCAGCAATTGTCGGCGCCGTCCGGTAGACCTGACCCGTTGGGTGTGTCGCGGATGCCCCACGGCAACCGCACCGCTCGGGAAGAAAAGCATTAACCACGGCAGGACCTGTTCCGCCGCGGCACACAATGGAGGACGGCAGCTTTGTCAGTAACGCACCTGGACTCGATCGAGGGCACCCGCGGATCAGAAGGCAGCCGGAAGCCGCCCCAGGACATTCCGGCGGAACAGTCCGTTCTGGGCGGCATGATGCTCTCCAAGGATGCGATTGCGGATGTTGTGGAGATCCTCCGCGGCCAGGACTTCTACCGTCCCGCGCACGAAACCATCTACGAAGCCATCATCGACCTTTACGGCCGCGGCGAACCAGCCGACGCCGTCACCGTTTCGGATGAACTGACCAAGCGCGCCGAAATCAACAGGATCGGCGGACCCGCGTACCTGCATGAACTCATTCAGACCGTGCCAACCGCAGCCAACGCCGGCTACTACGCCGAGATCGTGGCCGAACGCGCAGTTCTGCGCCGCCTGGTCAACGCGGGAACCAAAATCGTCCAGCTGGGTTACGGCTCGGACGGCGAGGTGGAAGACCTCGTCAACCAGGCCCAGGCCGAGGTCTACGCCGTGGCCGAGCGCCGCACCGCCGAGGACTACGTCGTCCTCAAGGACGTCATGGAATCCACGGTGGACGAGATCGAAGCCTCCGGCCACCGCGGCGAAGGCATGGTGGGCGTGCCCACAGGCTTCTATGAACTTGATGAGCTGACCCACGGACTTCACCCGGGGCAGATGATTGTTATCGCTGCCCGCCCCGCTGTTGGCAAGTCAACGTTCGCGCTGGACTTCGCCCGGTCGGCGGCCATCAAGAACAACCTGGCAACGGTGATGTTCTCGCTTGAAATGGGCCGTAATGAGATCGCCATGCGACTCCTGTCCGCCGAGGCAACCATCGGGCTGCAGGACCTCCGCAAAGGCACCATCAAGGACGAGCAGTGGTCCAAGATCGCCACCACCATGGGCCGGATGAACGATGCCCCGTTGTTCATCGACGACAGCCCCAACATGTCGCTGATGGAAATCCGCGCAAAGTGCCGGCGCCTCAAGCAGCAGCATGACCTCAAGCTCGTGATCCTGGACTACCTGCAGCTCATGAGCTCAGGCAAGAAAGTGGAGTCACGCCAGCAGGAGGTTTCGGAGTTCTCACGTGCCCTCAAGCTGCTGGCCAAGGAGCTCCAGGTTCCGGTGATCGCGCTGTCCCAGCTGAACCGTGGTTCCGAGCAGCGGCAGGACAAGCGGCCCATGGTCTCTGACCTTCGTGAATCGGGCTCCATCGAGCAGGATGCGGACATGGTGATCCTGCTCCACCGCGAGGACGTCTATGACAAGGAGTCACCGCGTGCAGGCGAGGCAGACATCCTGATCGCCAAGCACCGCAACGGCCCCACCAAGGACATTGTCGTGGCGTTCCAGGGCCATTATTCGCGGTTCGCCAACATGGCGGCCGACGCCGGCGGCGGCTTCTAAAGTCCGGTCACCGCAGGGCGCGGCCGGCTCAGCCCTGGGTCAGCATGTGGTTGGGCAGCCGATTCCCGGGCGCTGTGCCCCGGATTTCCAGCAACTCGCGCGCATGCGCGTGCAGCCGTTTGTCCTCCTCGGAGACCGGCACCCAGCGGGGGATGGGCACTGACGTGCCTTCGGCGTCGCGTGCCACCATCACGGTGAGGCAGTAGGTGGTGAGGTTCAGTTCCTTGCCCTTGGGATCGCCCGAACGGACGTGCACGGCAATGTGCATTCCCTTGGTCCCGGTATACACAAGCCTCGCCTCCACTTCCACGACGTGCCCGATGAGCAGCGGACGGTAGAAACGGACGCCGCCCGAGAACACGGCCACGGTGTCCTTGCCGCAATACCGGGACGCACAGACATAGGCTGCCTCGTCGATCCACTTCATCACGATGCCGCCATGGACCTTGCCGCCCCAGTTGACATCCGTGGGGGCAGCCATGAAACGCAACGTGACGCGTTCGGCAGTCCCGGCTTCGGTATATTCCTGGGCGTTCATGGCTGCAACGATCTGCTCACGGACTTTGACCCTGGCCAGGGCATGGTCGCGCTGTTCGATTTGTTCGGCAGTGACCGGCTCAAACTGTCTGACCGGGATCGGCTTGCCGTCCTCGCCCACGGCCACAAAGATCACCATGCACTGGCTGCGCATCGTCGCCGCGCCGCCCTTGGGATCACCGGAGGAGACAACTGTGCGGATGTGCATCGAGGAGCGTCCCGTGTACACGATAGTGGCCTCCACCTCCACCATGTCGCCGCTGTTGACGGGGTCCGCGAAGTGGATGTTGCCCACGTAGGCGGTGACGCAGTACGACTGTGCCCAGCCGACGGCTGCCGCGTACGCTGCCTTGTCCACCCATTCAAGGACGGTCCCCGCGTCCACGGACCCGCTGTGTCCCACATCCATGGGGGCGGCCAAAAAGCGGAGGGTTACGGAGTTGGCTGCGGTCTCAGTCATGCTGCGATCTTACTGAGGTGCGCGTCACCAGTGGGTTGGGACTGACACAAACCGGCAACAGGAACTGCCCCGCCCGCCATTTCGGCGCACGGGGCAGTTCGGTTCGGTTGAAGCTCTGGCGCCGGTGTTACAGCCGTTAGGCCAGGACGGCCAGCTTGGAGTTGGCACGGCCGAACATCGCCCGGTCCACGGAGATGCGGCCGGCGCCGGTGAGTGCCACCGCCAGGGCCGCTGCTGCCAGAAGCAATACAAGTTCGTAGCCGCCCGTTGCTGCGAAGACGCCCGCAGGGGCGTGCACCAGGAACAGGGCGCCCAGCATGTCAAGGGCCAGGAGGAGGGCGAAAACCCGGGTGAGAACACCCAGAATGAGCGCGATGCCGCCGCCCAGTTCGAGGACTGCCACCGCCGGAGCGGCGATTTCGGCCGCGGGAACGCCCATCTTCGCGAAGGAGGCTTGAGTGCCGGCGATGGTCCATTCATTGAACTTCTGCCAGCCGTGGGCGGCGAAAAGGAAACCGAGGACGATGCGCAGGATGGTAACTGCCGTGGTGGTAAGCGGGGTCTGGTTCATGGTTCCGAGCCTTCCAGAACTTTGGTTGAAGTGTCAACTAAGTATGTCGTTGTGTGTTGTTGGTCAGTGCGCGCCCGGTGCCCGGGGGAGGGCCGTCCCCGGATCAGGGGCGTAATGTCCGGGCGCCCCGATAGGCTGGCAACCGTGCCACGTCAATCCGCCCCTGCTGCCGCAAAGACACCCGCCGGCCACTCGCGGGAAATCCTGCGGCTCGCCGTCCCCGCGTTTGGTGCCCTGATCGCCGAGCCGCTGTTCCTGCTGGCAGACTCCGCGATCGTGGGCCACCTCGGCGTCGCCCAGCTGGCCGGAGTCGGCCTTGCGTCCGCCGTGCTGCACACCGCCGTGGGCCTCATGGTCTTCCTCGCCTACTCCACCACGCCGGCCGTGGCACGTGCGCTCGGTGACGGCCAGCTTGGAAAGGCGTTGGCCGCAGGGCGGGACGGTGTTTGGCTGGCGCTCCTCCTGGGAGTCATCCTGGCAGCGGCGGGTTCCGTGGCGGCCGATCCCCTGGTGGGCCTCATGGGGGCAGAGGGCGAGGTGCGGGCCTTCGCGGCCGACTACCTCCGCTGGTCCATGCCTGGGCTGGTGGCGATGCTGCTCATATTCGCCGGCACGGGAGTCCTTCGCGGGCTCCAGGACACCCGGACTCCCCTTGTGGTGGCCACGGCCGGTTTTGGCCTGAACATCGTCCTGAACCTGTGGCTGGTTTACGGCCTGGGCTGGTCCGTCGCCGGTTCGGCGATTGGCACCAGCATCGCTCAGTGGGCCATGGCTGCCGTCTACCTGGTGATGGTCCAGCGCAACGCGTCACGGCACGGCGTCAGCCTGCTCCCCGACTGGCGTGGCGTCCGCGACATGACGCGGATCGGATCCTGGTTGATGCTGCGCACCCTCAGCCTGCGCATCGCCATCCTGGCCACGGTGCTGGTGGTGACGGCCCAGGGACCGGTGAACCTGGCAGCGCACCAGCTCGCCATGACGATCTTCTCGTTCCTCGCCTTCGCCCTGGATGCGCTGGCCATCGCGGCGCAGGCCCTCATCGGCAAGGAGTTGGGGGCGTCCCACGCTGCCAAGGCGCGGGTCCTCACCGGGACCATGATCAGGTGGGGTATCGGTTTTGGCGTGATCACCGGCGTGCTGCTCGCCGTGGCCGCGCCCTGGGTGGGTGTGTTGTTCACGTCCGACGCCGGCGTCCGCTCCGTGCTGACCGTAGCCCTGTGGGTACTTGCCGCCGGGCAGCCCATCGCCGGGTACGTGTTTGTCCTCGACGGGGTGTTGATCGGCGCCGGCGACGCGAAGTACCTGGCGATTGCCGGCGTCGTCAACCTGGCCGTGTATGTCCCGCTGCTCCTGTGGGTGGCCGGCTCCGGAGCCACCGGCCTGGCCGGGCTGGGGTGGCTCTGGGCTGCCTTTGCCTTGGGCTACATGGCAGCGCGGGCTGCAACCCTTGGCGCCCGCGCCCGGTCCGACCGGTGGATGGTGCTCGGTTCGCACTGACACCCGCGCCCACTAAACTGGACAGGTGACCCGCCCTTTGACGCCCGCAGAAGCCGCGCACGGTACCGCCACGCAGGAAGACCTGTGGAAACCGGTCCTGCTGCGCGCCATTGCCGCGCTGTTGTTTGGGGCCGTCACGATCTTCTGGGCCACACCATCTGTTGAGGTCATGGCCTGGGTTGGCGGTATCTATGTGCTGGCCACCGGCGCCCTGCTGCTCTGGACGACTCCCAAGGCCGGCCTCGCGTGGGACAGCATGTCCGGAAAGCTGCTGTCAGCGGCCGGTTCCATCCTTACGGGCAGCGGCGTGGCCCTGCTGCTGCTCCACGGCGACCTGCTCTTCGGCGTGATCGCAGCGCTGGGACTCGGCATCGCAGGGGTGATCGAGCTGGTCTGCGGGCTCAGGAACCGCGGCAGCCATGTCCTGGCCAGGGACTGGATAGCTTCCGGAGTCATCGGCATTGGAACGGCCGCGGCACTTCCGTTCTTCATCAGCCTGGGCGCCCACGCCCTGCTGGGCGTTGCCGGCGGCGGCGCCATCATTGCCGGCGTGCTCTGGGTGCTCTCAGCGCTGACCCTGCGGCATGATGCCCGGGCCGCCGTCGTAAAGCCGTAAACTAGACAGGTACGGTTCTACCCGGCGTAGAAGTTCGCCGTACAAACACACCGCACCATTCGAACCGGGCAGGCCTCCGCGCCGTGCCTGCAGGGAGGAAACACCTTGGCAGACCAGCAACCAGGAAAACCGCGGAAGATGCGGACCTCGGTGAAGGGGCCGCTGATGTTCTCCGCGTTCTGGGCCGTCCTCGCCTTTCTGACAGTCCTCATTTTCGCCTCCGGAGGCAGCTCCCGCGCCCTGCGGTTCGACCTGGCCTTCACCGGCGCGGGAATCGCGTTCATTGTCACACTGGTCATCGCTGCCATGCTCTCCATGAGCTACAAGGACAATGCCGAGCACCTTGGCAAGGGATCCGGCGTCAACCTGAGCTCGGCGCGCAAGCCCTCCCACGGGTTCGGCGGCCTGTCCACGCCCGGCCAGGACGGCGCCCGGCCGGGTGCTGACCAGGGCGACCCCGACGCCGATGGGCCGCCAAGGCGCTGAGCCAGCTGTTGCCCCGGCAGTTCGCCCGGCGGAGCTTTGGCCTTAGCTGGCCGTTGCCTGGCGCGCCCGGTAGGCCGCAACATGTGCCCGGTTTGCACAGTTGCCGGTGTCGCAATATCGCTTGGACCGGTTGCGCGTGAGGTCCAGGACCACGGCATCGCAGTCATCCCCTTCGCACACCAGCATGCGGTCCATTTCTTTGCTCCGGATCACGTCCACCAGGGCCATGGCCGCCTCGGTCCCCATCCTGTCCGCCAGTGGCGCCTCGCGGGTGGTGGCATGCAGGTGCCAGTCCCACTGATCGTGCTTCATCAGCTGGGGCAGGGCGTTGGCATCGCGCAGCAGGCGGTTCACGGTTTCCACAGCATAATCCTCATCTGACGTCCACACCTGGGCTAGCTCGCTGCGCAGCCTGTGGATGCTGGCCAGTTCGGCCGTGGTGCGTGTTCGGGACCCGCTGAAGCCTTCGGCCTCGAGGAATCGGTCCAGGTCCGCGACGGTAGCCAGGGTTTCCCTGCCGTTCGCGGCGCTGTTGATCAGATTCACCACGGTGCGCAGAGCCACCTCAGTGTCAGGGGCAAAGACCATCTTGACTCCTTACATCGCCGGGCGTAATGTCATGACCAATACCCCACTTTACTCCTGACAGGAGGCGACGATGCCTGCCGCCACCAACGCCGCCCAGACATCGGGCGCGTCCACTGCCAGCCGCGGCTTCATGGCTTCCGGCCTGGGAATCGCGCTGTTCTCCTCCGCTGTCTTCGGGCTCTCCGGGTCCTTCGCCAAGGCGCTGCTGGAAACGGGCTGGACCCCCGGGGCCGCCGTGACCGCGCGCCTCACCGGCGCCGCCCTGATCCTTGCGATTCCGGCCATCCCTGCCCTGCGCGGCCGGTGGCACCAACTGCGCGACAACTGGGTCACCATTGGCCTGTTCGGCCTCATCGGGGTGGCCGCTTGCCAGCTGTTCTACTTCAACGCGGTGGCCCGGCTCTCGGTCGGGGTGGCGCTCCTGCTGGAGTACCTCGCCCCCGTCATTATTGTGCTGTGGCTCTGGGCAGCCAGCCGGAAGCGGCCGCGCGCGCTGACCTTCGGCGGCACGCTGTTGTCCCTCGCAGGCCTGGTCCTCGTCCTGGACCTCACGGGCACTGTCAAAATCGACGTCATCGGCGTGCTCTGGGGAATAGCTGCCGCAGTGTGCCTGGCGATGTATTTCTTCATTACCGCCAAGAAGAACGATTCCCTGCCGCCCATCGTCCTGGCCTCCGGCGGCCTCATGGTGGGGGCGGCCGCTATGTGGCTCGCCGCCGCAACCGGCCTGTTGCCGATGGCGTTCAGCGCGGCGGACACCAAACTTGGCCCGTGGGTCACGCCCTGGTGGGTTTCCCTGGCCGGCCTGGTCATCCTGGCGACAGTCCTGGCGTATGTATCGGGGATCATGGCGGCCCGTGCCCTGGGCTCCAAGGTGGCGTCCTTCGTTTCACTGACCGAGGTGCTCTTCGCGGTGGTCTGGGCATGGCTGCTCCTCGGGGAACTCCCGGGCGCAATCCAGCTCCTGGGCGGGGCACTCATTGTCGGCGGCGTCATCCTGGTCAGGCTCGACGAACTCCGGAGCCCGCCCCTGGCCACCGCTCCGGCGAGGGGCGATGGCGCACCCCGGCCAAAGGCGGCGTCACCGCTGGAGCACGCGAACGACGTCGAGCCCGTCCCCTAGGGTCCTGCAGAGCCCCAAACCCATGGCACAGTCCCAACGCTTTGGGGACCCTCTACAGACCGCAGGCCCCGGACACTGTGCTGTGTCCGGGGCCTGCGGGCAGCGCTGCGGTGGCTAGCGTGAAGCCTGGTCCTGCTCGTTGGCGTTCTTGGTGGCCTTCTGGCCTGCGTCCTTGAGCGCCTGGATGACCTGGTTCAGGGCCGATGTGTGGTTGCCTGACCATTCGCTGCGGAAGTTCTGCGCGTCCGGGCCTTCCCAGGTGGTGCTGTCCAGCACGCGGGTGAGGTTGGTCCTCTGCTGCTCGATCTCCGAAGCACCGGCCTGCAGCTTCGTGCCAAGAGTCCTGAGCTGCTCTACATCTGCGCCCCAAATAGCCATCAGTTTCTCCTCGTTAAGTCTTGGATCCGATCAAGGTCGGCATCCCCAGCGGCCCCCGGCTGATCCGGAAGATCCATTACCTAGAACCTATCCCGGCCCCAAAACACTGTCGATGGGGACCGCTGCCCATGCAGCACTCCCCTTCGCGGAAGACCTCAAGGAGTACGGGCAGGGGGTCGATCCCAGGCGTTCCAGAGCCTAGCATGGGCTTATGTGCCGGAACATCCGAACCCTCCACAACTTCGAACCGCACGCCACGTCCGAGGAGGTGCACGCCGCCGCCCTGCAGTACGTGCGCAAGATCAGCGGCAGCACCAAGCCGTCCAAGGCCAATGAGGCAGCCTTCAACGAGGCTGTGCACGAAATCGCCCACATCACCGCGCACCTCCTGGATTCGCTGGTCAGCCACGCGCCCGCCAAGGACCGGGCGGAGGAGGCCGCCAAGGCGAAGGCCCGGGCTGCGGTGCGCTTCGGCGCGGCCTGAGCCATCCAACTGGGTAGCAGTTGATGTCGTTATGGGCGCTCATAACGACATCAACTGCTACCCAGTTGGGGAGGTTATATTTCGGCGGGCTCCCAGGGTGGCCGCCCAGCCGCTGTGCGGTCACCTGCCGAAGCTGCGCAGCCGGAGTGAGTTCGCCACGACCAGGACGGAACTTGCTGCCATTGCGGCTCCGGCGATCATGGGGTTCAGCAGGCCCAGGGCAGCCACCGGGATGCCCACGGCGTTGTAGAAGAAGGCCCAGAACAGGTTGGTCTTGATGGTGGCCAGCGTCCTGCGGGACAGCTCGATGGCCTGCGCCACCTGGGCAAGGTCATTGCCCATCACTGTGAGGTCGGCGGCCTCTATGGCCACGTCGGTACCCGAACCCATGGCGATCCCGAGGTCCGCCTGCGCCAAGGCCGCGGCATCGTTCACTCCGTCGCCCGCCATGGCCACGATGGCTCCGCCGGCCTGCAGCTTCCGGACAGCATCCACTTTCCCGGCCGGCAGAATTCCGGCGTACACGTCATCCGACGGAATTCCGACGGCGTCAGCCACCTGCGCGGCCACCGCAGCGTTGTCACCGGTCAGCAGGATGGGGCGAAGCCCCAGGTGCCTTAGCCGTGCGATGGCTGCCGCGGATCCTGGCTTAATGGTGTCCCGGAGGCTGACGATGCCCGCCGGAGCCCCCTCCACTGCCACCCAGATGGCAGTTGCTCCGGATGCCTCGGCGGCTTGGAGGGCATCGCGCTGTTCGCGGGAGATGCGGACGCCGCTCTCCTGCAGCCAGCCGGTGCGGCCCGCCACAACCAGCCGGCCATCCACCGTTCCGGCCACACCGCCTCCGGGTGCCGAACGGAACTGCCCGACGGCGGGAAGCCGCGCGCCGTCGTCGTCCCGGCCGTCCTGGCTTTCCAGGCGCAGGAGCGGGCTGCCTGCGACAGCTGTCCGGGCCGCGGATTCAGTGATCTGAGCGAGGGCGGATGCTGCAATGGCATGGGCTATCGGGTGCTCTGAAGCTGCCTCCACAGCTCCGGCGAGGCGCAGCACCTCGGACGGGCTGAACCCCTCGAAGGCCATCGTGTTGTCCACGGCCAGGCGGCCGGTGGTGACCGTCCCGGTCTTGTCCAGCAGGATGGTGTCCACGGTGCGGGTGTCCTCCAGCACCTGCGGGCCTTTGATCAGGATGCCCAGCTGGGCGCCGCGTCCTGTTCCGGTGAGCAGCCCTACGGGTGTGGCAAGACCCAGCGCGCAAGGGCAGGCGATGACCAGGACCGCGACGGCGGCGGTGAAGGCGGCCCGCAGTTCGGCTTCGCTGACGGCCGGACCCGCGAGGAGCAGCCACGCCCCGAAAGTGAGCACAGCGATGACCAGCACCACGGGAACAAAGACCGCGCTGATGCGGTCGGCCAGGCGGGCGATCGGTGCCTTGCCTGTCTGGGCCTCGGAAACGAGCCTTGCCATTTGGGCCAACGTGGTTTCGGCACCCACGCGGGTTGCGCGGACCAGCAGCCGGCCCGAAGCGTTGATGGTGGCTCCGGTGACCTTGCTGTCCGGGCCCACCTCAACCGGCACTGACTCGCCGGTGATAAGGGAAGCGTCCACCGCGGAGCTGCCCTCAATGACCAGGCCGTCTGCAGCAATCTTTTCGCCCGGCCGGACCACAATGACATCGCCCACTTGGAGCTGGTCGGCCGGGATCTTGGTTTCCCCGCCGCTGCGCAGGACCGTGGCGTCCTTGGCACCCAGGTTCAGCAGTGCCTTGAGCGCATCGCCTGCTTTTTGCTTGGCATTGGCCTCCAGGTAGCGGCCCAGGAGCAGGAACGTGGTGACGACGGCGGCCACCTCGAAATAAAGGCCGCCCGGTTCCATTCCCTCCATGCCGGGGTGTTCGGTCATCCTGGGGTTGCTGAACAGCTGCCAGGCCGAGAACAGGTAGGCGGCAGCTACTCCGATGGATACCAGGGTGTCCATGGTGGACGCCAGGTGGCGGGCATTGATGGCGGCGGCACGGTGGAACGGCCAGGCCGCCCAGCTGACCACGGGCAACGCGAGGGCGCCCGCCACCCAGCCCCAGTGCGCAAACTGGAAAGCCGGGACCATGGAAATCAGGAACACCGGCACAGTGAGGATGGCTGCCAGGACGAGGCGGGGCCTGAGCTGGGATGCCGCACCGCCGTGGGCCATGTGGTCGCCGGGCGCGGCGCCGTGGGCCATGTGGTCGCCGGGCGCGGCGCTACCGGACACTTGCTCGGCATGCTCGCTCGGGCGGATCTTTGCCTTGTAGCCCGCTGCGTTTACTGTATCCACCAGCTGTTCGTCCGTGATGCCCGCGGGTACCGTTACGTGCGCCGATTCCAGGGGGAGGTTGACCGAGGCTTCCACGCCGTCGAGCTTGCCGAGTTTCTTCTCCACGCGGTTAACGCAGGAGGCGCAGGTCATGCCTTCGATATCAAGGTCAACCACGCGGCTTCCGCCTGGGTGTGGATGTTCAGTGCTCACGGCGTTTCCTCTGCTCAGTGGGGGATTCAGGCCTCGTTGGCCACTACCAGATATCCGGCTTCGGCCACGGCCTCGCCAATTTCCGACGGTGACAATTCCTGGCTCGACGTGATGGTGACGGTGGAAATGCCGCCGGCGTTGAGGTCGACGTCGACCGCTTCGACGCCAGCGAGGGATTCAAGCTCTTCGCTGACCGACGAGATGCAGTGCCCGCAGGTCATGCCCGAAACGCTGACAGTGGTGGAGATGGTGCTCATGGCTGGCTCCTTGGTGGTGGGCCGGCGGGTGGCCGGCACATGGGTGGTTTAGCGAAGCAGGCGGCCGATGGCGTCGGCTGCTTCCTTGACCTTGATGTCGATCGCTTCGGCCCGGAGTTCGGGATCGGACTCGGAGGCGGCTCCCACGACGCAATGGCCGATGTGCTCCTCCACGAGCCCGAGGCTTACCGCGTGCAGTGCCTTGGTGACGGCAGAAACCTGGGTCAGGATGTCGATGCAGTACTTGTCTTCGTCGACCATCCGGGCGATGCCGCGCACCTGTCCCTCGATGCGCTTGAGTCGGCGCAGGTATGCCTCTTTGTTGCCCGTGTAGCCGTGCTCCGGTGTGGAACCCGCGGCAGGGGCCGCCTCGGTAGCAGATTCTTCCTCTACGTTCATGGTGCAACCGTATACCCCATGGGGGTATCCATGCAAGTACCCCCTGGGGGTATGGGGGCAGCCGCAGGCCTGCTTGCGCCGGCGCAGTGGAGCGGCGCAGCCAGGCATTTCGGGCATTAAAAAGCTCCGGAGTGCGTTATTGGGGGATACGCACTCCGGAGCAGCTTTCGGGGCAGAATCCCGATCCGTTGCTTTCGGCTGGATCGGTCTGCTTGAACCAGCTTACTTGCCGGTAGGGCGGTCCGCCACCACCTCGAATAACTACTTTCGCTTTATTTTTTCAGGGTGCCTTAAGCAGGCGTGTTGCGGCAGCTTCGGGCTCAGCCAGCGTCCTCGTGGGCAGGCATCCGGTAGGGAACAACCAGGACGGGCCGGCTCTGATGATGGCTGAGCCACGACGCTACGGAGCCGTTGAGCGCCTCCGAGATCCGGTGGGCAAGCCCCCGTTCCGATGTTCCCACGACGATCATGGGAGCGTTCGTCTCCGCCGCGAGCCGGGCGAGGGCCCGCGCAGGATCGCCGGCCAGGGTGCGGAGGGTCCAGTCGAGGGAGGGGCTTCCCGTGGCACCGACGGCATCTTCAATGACCGCCCGGATTTCCATCGTCACAGCGCGCACCTCCGCGTCATCCTTCTCGGGATGAAGGGACAATCTGTGCGCGGAGCGGGCCGGATCCCACTCCACGAGGTAGCTCGCTTCGTCAACGTAGGCGCAGAGCAGAGGGGCGGAGAGCCGCGCCGCCATTTGGGTTGCCGTGCGGAGGACCTCGGGGTGCTGATCAGGAATAACACCCACCAGCACAGGCGGCGGACCGCTGAATCGTTCTGAAGTCATAGCTCATTCTCTGCCCGGCCGGTGTACTTGAACAGTGCCCCGGGAGCTGCAGCCGTCAGGCGGGTGAGGCGGAAACCACCACGTTCTTCCCCCACGGGTCTTCCGTGTAGCAGCTGATCAGCACCAGCCGGCTGGGCACCATGTCCCAGATGGGGCTGTCCTTGAGGGCGGCCTTTAGATAGGTGGTCACGCTGTCCACGCGGTAGCGGATGGTTCCGGTGGCTGTGGCAACGTCGAATTCGTCGCCCACTGCTGCCGCGGAGCTGAGGTGGTTGAACGGGGCGTCCTGGCCTTCCCAGCTGTGTCCTATGACGTAGGTGGTGTTCGTCGAGCCGTTTCCCGGGACGCCGAAGGGCGTCAGCCAGTACCCGTCCATCGTGGTGGGCGGCACAATTGTCTGGCTTTCGACGGCGGTACTGTCCGGCGCAAGTGCATGCACGGCCGTGTCCATAGCAGCTTTCGGGTAGATGATCCGCTGCGGCGCAGAAGCTTCCGGGAGAACCGGCCCCGTGGTTGCGGGCGGCGCAGCAGCGGGTGCGGATGCAGCCGGTGCTGCAGGCATCATGGACGCAGCCGGCGGGGCCGGGCGTCCCGAAACAGCCAGGGGCAACGGCAGCTGGATGGACGACGTCCCGGCGGAGCGGACGGCCGCGGTTGTTCCCGGCGCTGTGCCCCCATCCTGGTCCAGCAGCGGTCCACCGAACGTGAAGGACAGGAATCCCAGGACACCGCAGGCCAGGATGGCGATATCTCCACGGTTCAAGCCGCGCGGCCGTTTCGCCAGTTCGTGCCGTCCACTTTGCTTTGCCACGATGCTCCTCAGGCGTTTGGAAGTGTGCTTACAGGAAGGGCGCCCCGCCTTGTGCCGGCGGGGCGCCCTGCATGTCAGTTCGGCCAAGGCTGAACTTGGGGATCAGCCTGCCTGCGCTTCCAGGGACCTGCGGCGCAACGCCACCACAGCCCCTGCGCCCAGCATCACACCCAGTCCCGCGAGCCACGGGGGAGCACTGTCGGTTCCGCCCACTGCGGTCTGCGCGTTGAAGCCCTGGTTGGTGCCCTGGCTGACAGCCACTGCCCCGGTAGCGGCCGGCGTCTGCACCGTCGCCGGTGCGGCGGCGGGCGGTTGGACCGTTGGGGTTACCGTGGTGACCGGCGTCTGGACAACAACCGGTGACTGCACCGGAGTTTCCACGACAACGGGAGTGTCGACCACAGGTGGATCCACTACGACCACGGGTGGGTCCACTACGACGACGGGTGGGTCGACCACGACGACGGGTGGGTCGACCACGACGACGGGAGGATCGACGACGACGGGCGGGTCCACCACGACGACCGGCGGGACCACAGGTGGAACGGGGACGCAGTTGTTGAGGTGGGTCGCAATGCCCGAAGCTGTCCAGTTCCGGCCATCCGGCAGCAGCGCGTTCGGCGGAATGATGTCTCCGGTGTCAGCGTCGTGACCGTTCAAGGCATTGACGTTGACCTCGACAAGTTCGTACGGGTTGGTCCCGCTGCCGGTTGCGTGGCAGATGATAATTCTGTCAGCAGCCATGGCCGGTGCTGTCAGGCTGATCAGCCCCAGCCCTATGACCCCCAGTGTTGCAAAGGTACGTTTCATTGTTTTCTCCCCAGTGTGTGTGAAACGGACCATGATGAGGGGGAGTAGCGGTGACTCTGAGTGCCCCAGCAGCACGGTCAGCTTGCTTGTCACTTCAGGCTAGGGTGGCCGCAAGAGGCAGTCGCGAGTAGCAGGTACTCGACTTTGGAAGGCGCTGAACTGCGGCGATACCTGATACTACGCGGAAACGGGAGAACACTACTTGCTCCTTCCGCAGGGCGCGGGCCCGCCAAGGTTTGCACCCTTGAACGTGGACATGCCCGCGCCTAACGTTGAGTCATACGAAAGGGCGTGACGGGCATGGAAATCTACATGTGGTGGCTGGACCTGGATCTGGCATCCAAGGAATGGCTCCGGGAGAACCTGCGTGCAGAGGAGTTGCCCCTCCCGGTGCTGCAGGGAATCGCCGAGGCGGGCGGACCCCACCCTGAGAATCCGGCTGCGGTACTTACCGAAGCCGACTGGGATTTCATCGAGACCCAGTCTGAATTTGTAGACTAAGCCTGCGGACTAAAGCCTGCACTGTCCAAAGGCCCGTTGCAGCCTTCGGGCCGGAGTGGTTGCATGGGGTGCATGGCAACCACAGAGAGTATTGTCCTGGCGATCGGAACCAAAAAAGGCCTGTGGCTGGCCACCAGCCAGGACAGGCAACAGTGGTCCTTCTCCGGTCCGCACTTCCTCATGAGCGAAATCCCCAGCATCGGCATCGATACCCGGAATGGCCGGACCCGGATCATGGTGGGCGTCCGGTCCGAGCACTGGGGCCCCACGGTTGCCCACTCCGATGACCTCGGCGCCACCTGGTCCGAGCCCGAACAGGGGGCCATCACGTTCCCTGAAGACACAGGTGCCGCCGTCGAGCGCATCTGGCAGATCTATCCGGACGCAGAGGCTCGGCCCGGTGTGGTGTGGGCAGGCGCCGAACCCATTTCCGTGTGGAAATCCACCGACGGCGGCGAGCACTTCGAACTGAACCGCGGACTGTGGGACCACCCGCACCGGGGTGACTGGGGTGCCGGATACGGTGGTGCCGCCGCCCATTCGATCGTGGTTAACCCGGCGGGTGACAACGTCCACATCGCCATGAGCACCGGCGGCGTGTACCGTTCGCTCGATGGTGGCACGTCCTGGGAGGCCAGGAACAAGGGCATCTCCGCATACTTCATGCCAGACCCCAACCCCGAGTTCGGCCAGTGCGTGCACAAGATCGCCGCGGATGCCGCCGTCGAGGGCCGCCTCTACGCGCAGAACCATCACGGTGTCTACCGCACGGATGACAACGGCGAGCACTGGGAATCCATCGCTGAGGGGCTGCCGGCGGACTTCGGCTTTGTCATGCTCACCCATCCCCGGCGGGAGGGGACCGCCTGGGTGGTACCGCTCAAGGCCGACGGCGAACGCATCCCTCCGGAGGGAAAGCTGGCAGTGCACCGCACGGATGACGCCGGGGCCACCTGGAAGCGCCTGGCCACCGGCCTTCCTGAGGGGGAGTACAACAGCGTGCTCCGGGACGCCGCGGGCGTGGATACCGCCGAGCCGGTGGGCGTCTACTTCGGCACCCGCGGTGGCGCGGTATATGCCAGCGCGGATGAAGGCGAGACGTTTACGGAAGTGGCCACCCATCTGCCGGACGTTCTCTGCGTCCGTGCCGCCGTTGTCGCGGACGCGGAGCTGCCAGGAGCATCCGTTCCGGAAGTGGCGGCGGCCCAGGGTGCCTGACATCAGCGTGGTGCTGCCCAGCATCCTCCAGCCGCTGGCCGGCGGGCAGCCCATCCTGACTGCGCCCGCCGAGGGGCCGGTGACGGTGGGGAAGCTCCTGGACTCGGTGACCGGGGATTACCCGGTTCTGGCGAGGCGCCTGCGGGACGAAACCGGAGCCCTGCGCCGCTACGTGAACGTCTACGTGGGCGGCGAGGAGGTGCGCAGGCTCCAGGGCCTGGAAACTGAAGTGGCGGACGGCCAGGAAGTGCTGATCATCCAGTCGGTGGCCGGCGGCTAGGCAGGTCCCTCCAGCTGGCCACTGCCGGCGCCCCTGCCATGACCGGCCACTGCGGCGTATCGTGAGTCTCAGCAAGAACGACGCCGTTCATTGCAGTGTGCGGTGTCCCAGTCCAGTGGAGGGATCGCCATGACCAGCCAGAGCCTTCAGTCCGCCATCGATGAGCAGGGCAGTGCCGTCGAGGTGTTGCGCAACGCGAAGTCACGGCCGTTCACCTTTCCGGTGACCCCCGAGTTCACCAATTGGCGAAGCGAGCAGGCGTCCTGGCAGGACTCGTGTGCCTTACTCGACCAGTCGCACCACATGGCAGACCTCTTCGTGACCGGTTCCGACGCGACCAAGTTCTTTACTTGGATTGGCACGAATTCCGCCGCCGGCTACCGGGTCGGGCGGGCGAAGCAGCTGGTCGCCGTCAACCATGACGGATACCTCATCGGTGACGGTATTCTGTTCCACCTCAGCGAGAACTCCTTCGACCTCGTTGGCCTTTCCATGCTGACCGACTGGGTCGAATACAACATCGCCTCCGGCGACTGGGACGTCACCCTTGAACGCGATGACCACTCGCTGATCCGCAAGGGCGATCCGAAGGTCTTCCGGTACGAACTGCAGGGACCGAACGCGCTCGCGATCATTGAGAAGGTCACAGGCAAGCCGGCGCCTGAGCTCAAGTTCTTCCACATGGGCGAGGTTGAAATCGACGGAAACAACGTGGGCGTCCTGCGTCACGGCATGGCGGGCCAGCCGGGCTTCGAGCTGTGGGGTCCGTGGGCCGCAGCAGCCGCGGTGCACGCAAAACTGCTTGCTGACGGCGAGGAATTTGGCATCACGCAGGTGGGGGCAAAGGGATATTCGTCGGCCAACCTCGGCTCGGGATGGGTGCCGAGCCCTCCGCCGGCGATCTTCCAGCCCGAGCTCAAGGCATACCGTGAATGGCTGGACCTGTCGAAGGCGGGTTCGTTGGGAGGCAGCTTCTACTCGGCCGATATCACTGACTATTACGTCACTCCCTACGACATCGGGCTGGGCCGTTCTGTGTCGTTCGATCACGATTTCCTCGGCAAGGAAGCCCTGCAGCGGCATTCCGAAAACCAGCGGCGCACCAAAGTAACGCTCGTTTGGAATATCGATGACGTGACGAAAGCGCTCGGATCGATCCTCGGTGACGCAGTCCCCGCAAAGTACATCGAGCTCCCCAAGTCCCGTTACGCGCTGTACCAGACCGATCGGGTCCTGAAGGGAGGCGAGACGGTGGGAATGTCTCTCGACGTCGGCTACCTCGCCAACGAGCGGGCCTTCCTCTCCCTGGCAACCATCGACGTCGCCTACTCGCAGACCGGAACGGAGGTGGTGGTTGTCTGGGGGGAGGAGCCCAATTCCCGAAAGGGCCAGGTGGAGCGCCACCGCCAGGTGGAGATCCGCGCAACCGTCGCTCCGGCACCGTTCACGGAGTACGCGCGCGCGGGCTATCGGGCGCCATAACGGTCGGATCAAGGCTCACTCAAAATCGTTGACAATTTCGTTTCCGATCCGTAGCGTCGGTTTCGAGCGGTCGTGACGATCGCGCCTATCCCGAGCAATGATGCGACAGGAAGGTACAGTGGCCGCAAGCCTCAGCCTCAAGGGCGTGGACCTGCACTTCGGCGGCGTCAAGGTCCTGCAGGACGTGACCTTCGACGTCGAACCGGGTGTGATCTTCGGCCTGGTAGGCCCAAACGGCGCCGGTAAGACCTCCCTGTTCAACTGCATCAGCGGCCACTACAAACCCAATTCCGGATCGATCACGATCAGCGGCACCGAGGTGCTGGGAAGCGCACCATACCGCCTGGCGCGCCTCGGGCTGGCGCGCACCTTCCAGCAACCCGCACTGCAATTGCACGCCACCGTGCTGGAGAATGTGCTCCTTGGCGGGCACATCAGGCTCCCCGGTTGGCCTGTTTCGTGGGCGCTGCGGCTGCCGTACACAGCGCGAGCGGAGCGCGGGATCCGCGCCGAAGCGCTCGAGCTGCTCAACCGGGCCGGGTTGGGCTGGGCTGCGGGGCTGCCCGCGGGGGAACTTTCGCATGGGCTGCACAAAGGGGTAGAGCTCTGGCGGGCGCTGCTCTCCAAACCGGCCCTCCTCCTGCTCGATGAGCCCGCCGCGGGTCTGTCGCATGGCGAGGTGGAGCAGTTCATCAAGACCGTGAGGAGGATCCGCGCCGAGCAGGACATCACGATCATCATCGTCGAGCACCATATGGGGCTGATCTCCGCCCTTACTGACCGGGTGGTGGTGCTGGACCACGGCCGCAAACTCATGGAGGGCACCGCTGCCGAGGCCCAGTCCGACGCGCGCGTGATCGAAGCGTACATCGGGAAGGACGCGGCTGATGACGCTGCTTGAACTCACCGGCGTGACTGCGTCCTACGGGCCTGTCCAGGTGCTCGACGGGGTGGAGCTGACTGTGCCGGAGGGCGGCTCAGTCGGGATCCTGGGCGCGAACGGGGCCGGAAAGACGACGACGCTGCGTGCCATCAGCGGCACGGTGCGCACCGGTGGACGGATCAAGTTCGAGGGACGGGACATCCGCGGTTTGCGCCCTGACCAGGTGGCAGCGCGGGGGGTTGCCCATGTTCCGGAGGGCCGTGGAACCCTCGGCCAGCTGAGCGTGCGGGAGAACCTCCTGGTGGGGGCCTACCTCCGCAAGGACAGGGGCGCCATCTCGCGCGATATTGACTACTGCCTTGACCTGTTCCCGCAGTTGCAGGACCGCGTCGGCTCGCGGGCGGCATCACTGTCAGGCGGTGAGCAGCAGATGCTCGCCGTCGCCAGGGCCTTTATGGCCAAACCCAAACTGTTGTTGCTCGATGAAGCATCCCTCGGCCTTGCGCCCAGCACATCCAAGGCGGTGTACGAGGCGATCAGGCGGCTGCGGCTCGAGTCAGGTATCGCCATGGTGGTGGTGGAGCAGAACGCCAACCTCGCGTTCTCGCTGGTGGATACTGCCACGGTGCTCGAAACGGGGCGCAACGTGCTGACCGGATCCTCGGCCGAACTCAAGGGCATGGACGAGATCCGCCGTGCCTACCTGGGGGGCTGAACCACATGGGCACCTTTATACAACTTGTGGTCGACGGGCTTTCGACCGGCTCAATCTACGCGGCCTTGGCCCTGGCCATTGTGCTTGTGAACCAGGCGACCGGCCTGATCAACTTCGCTCAGGGCGGCATGGCCGTACTGTCCGCTTACACCGCCTATGCATTCCTGCAGCTCGGGCTGCCGCTCATCGTCGCCATCCTGGTCGCTGTGGTGATTTCGTTCCTCATGGGTGCGGTGATCGAGCGGTTGCTCGTCCGCAGGTTCGAGGGGGGCGATCCCGACACGGCCGTTGTGGTGACCATCGGTCTGCTCACTCTGGTCACCGGCATCTCCGCCGTACTCTGGGGCTACAACAACCTGGCGTTCCCTTCGCTTTTCCCGCTGACGAGCGTGGAGATCCTCGGCGCGGTGGTGAGTGTCCGGTCGCTCGCGACAACAGTGACAATTGTGGCGATCATGGTGGTTCTGCAGGTGCTCTTCCTCCGAACCAAGCTGGGGCTCGCGCTCCGGGCTGTCGCCGACAATCCGGGTTCCGCTGCCTTCTCGGGCCTGCCTGTCGGCCGGCTGCTGATGGTCGGCTGGGGGCTCGCCGCGGTTTTGGGAGCGATCGCCGGCGTCCTGGTTGCCCCGCAACTGACCCTCACCCCGGGCATGCTCGATACGGCGCTCGTCTACGCGCTCGCCGCCGTGATCCTGGGCGGCCTGAGCAGCCCGATCGGATGTGTGGTGGCTGCTTCGGCTATCGGCGTGCTTGAGAACCTCGTGGCCGTTTACGTGCCGCTCATAGGGCATGACCTCAAGATTGCAGTGCCGTTTGTGCTGATCTTCGTTATCCTCGTCATCCGTCCCCAAGGCCTGTTTGGACGAAAGGTCGTGGTGAGGGTCTGATGCCCGCGATGTCCTCTGTTCTTGCGAATAAATCCACGCGCGTCATCCTGATTGCGGTAGTGGCCATCGCGTTGGTCGTTGCCCCGCTTATCCTGCCGGCGTTCACGAACCAGACGCTGGTGCGCATCGGAGTCTATGCCGTGGCCGTGCTGGGCCTGAACATCGTGATGGGCTACACCGGGCAAGTAAACCTTGGGCAGATCTTCTTCGTCGGGCTCGGGGCGTATGTCACCGCCTACGGTGTCAACCACGACTGGAACATCATCCTGGTGTTCGTCGCGGCCTGCGTCGTTCCGGGCCTCGTTGGGCTGCTTGTGGCCCTGGCCGCAGCCCGGCTCGGTGGCCTGGCGATAGCGATGGTCACCATCGCCCTGCCGATCGTAGGTGTGCCCCTGGCCAAGCGCCTTGATGAGTTCACCGGCGGCTCGCAGGGCACCTCAGCCCGCTTCACGGATGCGCCGGACTGGTCGGGTCTCTACAACGACCAGTGGCAGTTCTACATTGTGTTGCTCGTGACGGCCGCCGCGTTCCTGCTGGGCCGCAGCCTCGTCCGGGGCAAGTACGGCCGGGCATTCGGCGTGGTGCGGGAGAACGAGGCCGTCGCCGCGTCCATGGGCATCTCGCCGTACCGGACCAAGGTGCTCGCATTCACGGTCGCATCGATCTTCGGCGGTGCAAGCGGCTTCCTTTACCTCGCAGCCGTGCAGTACACCTCTCCGGAGACCCTCAGCTTCGGCCACTCCATCAGCCTCGTGGCCGCGATGGTCATCGGCGGCGCGGGAAGCATCGCTGGCGCGCTTATCGGCGGCGCCTACTATGTCTTCGTTCCGCAGCTGACGAACGCCATCGATCCGAATTTGACCACCATCAGCCAGGGCGCGATTCTCCTCGTAGTGCTCTTCCTGTTGCCCCAAGGACTGGTCAGCCTTCCGCGAGTGGTCCGTCGGCTCTTCCGCCGGCGCACGTCCCGCTCCTCACTACCGGGGAATCCCCCGCAGAACTCTCCTGTGCATCAGCCGGCTACTGACGCCGCGCGGGAGGGACTCGAAAAAACAGAGAGGCAAGATCGATCATGAAGATTAGAAATAAGCCAGACGGGGTCCTCGGTATCGTCGCTATGGCGTCGATCATCGCGCTCTCCCTATCAGGTTGCGCCCGCGACGGTGCCGGGCAGGGTAACGGCTCGGGCTCGAGCCCCGGCATCACAGACACAGCGATCACGCTTGGGGTCACCACTCCGCTCAGCGGTCCGACAGCCGGGCCTGGAACCTGCACTGTCGCGGGCCTCGCCGCCTACTTCGGTTCAGTGAACGCGGCTGGCGGGGTGGAGTTCGGCGACGGCAAGACGCGCACCGTCGACATCAAGTCCTACGACGACGCATACGATCCGCAGAAAGCGCTGTCGAACTTCCAGCAGATGGTGTCCGATGGCGTATTTGCCGTCACATCCGGTCTCGGTACCCCCACCAACCGCGCCTTCCGCGAAGCCGCTATCAGCCAACAGGTCCCGCAGGTGCTCGTGATGACCGGTGACCCCCTGTTCAGCGACCGGGAGGAAAGCCCGTGGCAGCTCGGGTTCGTACCGATTTACGAGAATGAAGGAGCTGCCTTCGGCAAGCTGCTGGCAGAGTCGGACGCTCAGCATAAGGTCGCGATCCTTTCCCAGAACGACGACTATGGCAAGGGATACGTTGCGGGGTTCAAGGAAGCCATCGGGGGCGCAGCGAATGTCTCGGTCGTTGGAGAACTGACGTACGAGGCCACCGACACGTCGGTCGATGCGCAGCTCACCCAACTCGCTGCGTCAGGTGCCGACGTCTTCTTCAACGCGATGTCGATCACTCCGCTGGTGATCTCCTCGCTGCAGAAGGCGCAACAGATTGGCTGGACCCCCAGCTGGTTCCTCCCGTCCAATACGTCGAGCCCGACGGCGATCCTCCAGCCCGGAGGTGCGGGTGCCTACCCAGGCATTTACTCGGTGTCGTTCTCCAAGGCGCCGCAGAGCCCGGCCTTCGCCCAGGACGCCGACGTCGTCAAGTTCCTGGCGGACCTCAAGCAGTACGGCAACTACCCAGACATGCCTGCGTTCCCGCACTGCATGTGGAGCTACATGGTAGGAGCGACGCTGGAGGAGGCGTTCAAGAACATGACCGAACCCACGCGTGAGAACTTCATGACCGCGCTGAGGGACATCAAGGGCCTGCAGGCGCCACTGATGCTGGAAGGCACGGCTGTGGACACCACCACCGACGGTCAGCCGGCCGTATCGACGGTTCTTGTGCAGAAGTACGACGGCAGGGGATACGGCACCGTTGAGAACTTCGGGTAGTACCGCTACACGCGGGCGGCGTTCGGGTCAGACCAGACACCGCCCGCGTCTGCCAACTGGTCAATCAGCGTCAGTCCGCGCTGCGCCCAGGCGATTTCGCCACGGGCGCGGTCTACAAGGCCCTCGTAGGTGAAGCGTTTGAACGCAATGGTGCGCTCGCGGTCCTCAGGTGCAGTGACCGCGAGGCGCCGCATCAGCATGGGATTGGCGACCTCAGCGATCCTCAGGAGTTCACCTTCCCATTGGGCGAGTTCACCTTCCCATTGCACGATGTGGCGGTGGAAAAAGTCGCGGGCAGCCTCGGGTGTTGCGGTCTCGAGGTAGGCGGCCCGCAGATGGGCCGGGTCGCGGACCCGCGCGTACTCCAGCGGCGCGTGCATCCAGGCGAGGAAGGCCTGCTCCCCGGCATCGGTCACGTGGTAGATGCGCCTGGTGGCCCGCTGGCCCCGCGGCTGCTCCTCACCCTCTATCAGGTTTTCAGCTTCCATCTTGCGGAGCTCGGGGTAGATCTGCGAGTCGGGCGCATGCCACACGTGCCCCACCGACATGGAGAACTGCTTTTGCAGTTCGTAGCCTGAGAGCGGACCCACGCGAAGCAGCGCGAGCAGCGCGTATCGCAGGCTCATGGAGTACTCCTTAGGTGACCGGACCGGGGTTCCAAAGGGCGTCGCCGCACCCTGAAGCCCCAGCATTCCAGCCTAGGCCGACTTGTAGTTGGTACGCCACCCGCCCCGGTAGGTCGCGCGTGCGACAGAAGAGTAGGGTACCGGGCTGACCACGGCACGCACCTCGGTCTGCACGTGCGGCTCGACGGCGGCCTTGGACGTGCCGCCGCCCGGTTCCCCCCAGATGACCTTCAGTTCGGTGCCCTCCGGAACGTTGGGGTCTATCGTCGCGAGCGAAAGCGCCCGCCGCTCGTTGGCGCTGTAGCCGGTGAACATCGAGTAACCGACCACCGTGCCGTCGGCATCAACGACGGAATCGTAGTTCGCGGAACCGTAGTTCGCGAGCGGCAGGTCGAAGAACTTGTAGCTCGGCCCTTCGACGTTGAACAGCGATGCGAATATCGCTGTAACGTCCTCGCCCTCCCAAGCCAGCGTCACCTTCTGGCGTTGCGAGGCAGGATCGATCCGTTCGAGGGCGTCGCGGCCGATGAAGTCATGGTCGAACTTCACAAAAGAACCGTAACCGAGTTCCCAGGGGGTCAGGTAGTAATCCTCGATGTTCGCGGACACGTACGACCCCGCCAGGGTTCCCGTTGCCTCGTATCCGTCAGCGGGAAGCCACTCGCGGTAGCCCCGCTCGGCTTCACCGCTGTAGATGGCCGGCAATGGCGAGGGAATCCAGCCGGACTCGAGGGTATTGGAAGGATAGGCCCGCGAACCGACGGGCACGAGCCCGAACTCCGCCCCGGCTTCGACGATCGCATCCCGGATACGCCCGTGATCGGCGTACGGGCCAAAGATCTCAAGGCCCGGAGCACCTGCCATGCCATGGCGGAGGGTACGGACGTTTGCCCCGTCGATGCTCATTGTTGACATGTTGAAGAACTTGAGCTGCTCAACCGGGCCGCGGTTGAGCTTTTCGATCAGCTGCCAGGCGTTGGGCCCTTGGATCTGGAAACGGTAGTACTGGCGTGTGACCTGCTGGCCGTAGGGCCGCGACGGCGAACGGCGGTCCACGGACATCTCCAGATTGGGGTAGCCGCCGGTTTCGCCATGGTAGAGCAGCCAGTTGGCTGCCGGTGCGCGTCCCACGTAGACAAACTCCTCCTCGGCGAGGCGGAAGAGGATGCCGTCGCCAATAACGTGTCCCGACTCTGTGGTGGGGACGTACTGCTTGGCCCTGTCGACCGGGAACACGGCGGTGGAGTTGATGGCCGTTGATGAGATCAGCTTGATCGCGTCCGGGCCTTTCATGAACAGGTTGTCCATGTGGTGGGACTGGTCGAAGAGCACGGCCGTCTGGCGCCATGCGGTCTGCTCCTTGATCCAGTTCTGGAAGTCGGCCGGAACCACGGGGTAGATGTAGGACCCAATCTGTGAGTTGCGGAGCAAATCCACTGCCCCGCGGGATGAATCCAGGACTTCCTGCAGATTCTTGGGTGCCACGATGAACCTCTCATTCTGTACTTGGTTGTGCGGTTCGGTTTGCTCTCGTTGGCGCCGGGGCTACGGCTGCCTCACTCCTGCCCGGCCGTGAATCGCCGGGCCCAGTTCGCCGTCTCCGACAGGCCGCCGAAGGTGTAGAAGTGAAGCCCTACCTGCCCCGGAAGGCCGGGGCCACGGCCTGCGGAATGGTCTGCGAGTACAGCGGCAAGATCGTTGACAAAGTTGTCAGGTCCGGCCACGCCGACGAGGTTGGTGAGTGAGAAGCCGTACTTCTTCACGATCATTGCATTCGCGCCCACGCCGAATCGGCGGGCAAAGCCCAGAAGGCGCTTGATCCCCGCCGGGCCCGGGGTCCCGACTCGGATCGGAGCAGTGATGCCCTTGGCCCGAACCGCCTCGATCCACTCCGCGACGGGAGCGGTATCGAACGCGAACTGGGTGAAGATGACAGTGTCAAGCCCCTGTTCCTGGAGCGCGGCGGACTTGTCTTCAAGAGCACGCCAGAGGATTTCCGTTGGGATGTCCGGGTGACCCTCGGGGTAACCTCCGATTCCGACTTCGCGTACTCCGAACTCCTGCAGGACGCCGCTGCGAATGACCGAGAGTGAGTCGCTGTAAGGACCCTCGGGGCGGGCGGGGTCACCGCCGACGGCTAGGATGTGTTGCGTGGCGTCCACATCCTGCAGGCGCCCGAGGAACTCCCTGAGCCCCTGTGTGGACTCCAACCGCCGGGCCGAGATGTGGGGTACGGGAACGAAGCCCATTTCCCGGGCTGACCTGGCGGCGGCCACGCGCATCTCAAGGTCTTCGTTGCCCAGGAAAGTCACATTGATCCTGGTGCCAAGGGGGATGAGCGTCCTTGCCTCCAAAAGGGCAGGAATGTCCTTGCCCGTCATCTCGAGGGAGAAGTCCTTCATAAGTTGATGCGATGCTGCACGGTTGATCGCCTGCGTGCTTTTAGTCACAATGCCATGTCCCTTCAGCGGACCCCCATTGCACCTGCCATCCCAATTTTACCTATGTGGATAGGTACTGTCCATAGGCATCTGTTTGGGATGGACGAGGCTCTTCCCTCAGCCCGCGGCCAAGGCGTCGGGATCGAGGTGGGCGATCGCGCGGGTGTCCTGGAATGCCCGGACTCCCTCGATTCCCTGCTCGCGGCCCATTCCGGACTGCTTCATTCCCCCGAACGGAGCGCGCAGGTCGAGCCGGGTAGCGCCATGGTCGTTGACCCAGACATAGCCGCAGACCAGCCGTCCGCCCACGCGGTTGGCTGATTCAGCGTCGGCCGTCCATACCGAGCCGCAGAGTCCGGACCAGGTGTCATTGGCCATCCGGACCGCCTCATCCTCGGTATCGAACGGAATGAGCGGGATCACCGGCCCAAACTGCTCCTGGGTGACGACGCGCAGCGATGGGTCGGGGTTGATCACCAGGGCCGGGCGCAGGAAGTTGCCGCCCTGGAGGTCAGGATCCGGCGGCAGCGTCCCGAACTCCCTGACATCGGCGCCCGCTGCCTTTGCCTCCTCGATGATCTCAGTGACGAAAGCCTTCTGCGCCGGCTGGTGCAACGGTCCCATGGTGGTCCCCTCATCCAGTCCGTAGCCGATGACGGCCTTGTCGAGCCGGGCGGACAGCCCCGCAACCACCTCGTCCAGGCGCGAACGGTGTACGTAGATCCGCTTTGCGTTCATGCAGATCTGCCCGGTGGTGTCGAAGATCGAGGCGTAGAGCCGGTCCAGGTGGGCGTCGTCGAGGACTGCATCCTCCAGCATGACGGCTGCGTCGTTTCCGCCGAGCTCCAGCGTCACCCTGGTCAGGGATTTGGAAGCCATCTCCATAATGCGTTTGCCGCCGGCGACGCTGCCGGTAAAGCAGACCTTCGCGACGTCGGGGCTGGTGATCAGTGCCGACAGATCGGCGTCGTTCCCGGTCACCACGTTGAGCACACCCGGAGGAAGTTTCTCGGCAATCCTTTGGACCACGCGTGTGGTGGCCAGCGGTGTGGTGGGCGGCGGCTTGACGATGGCGGTGTTGCCCGCGAGAAGCGCGTGAGGCAGCGAGGCCGCGAGGATGGCGATCGGCCAGTTGAACGGCACGATCACCGTCACCACTCCCAGCGGCTGGTACTGAACGGTGGTGGACACAGGGATGCCCGGCGCCGGGGGAAGCACCTTGGCCGCATCCACGTCGTCGGCGAGGTCAAGCGCAAGGTTCCACCGGATCTCGAACACGAGCGAGTCCACCCATGACTCCATCCGGATCTTCCCGTTCTCCTGGGACAGGATCGCGGCATCCTCATCCCTGTAGTCCGCGATGCCCTCGAGGGCGGTACGCATCTGGTCCGCGCGCTCCCTGGTGCTCAATGCCGACCAGCCGGCGTAGGCTCCCTTCGCCGCCGCAATCGCGTCCTCGACGTCGGCGGGACCAGCAGCCGCTGCATAGCCGACGATAACGCCTGGCTTGCCCGGGTCCACGACTTTGAGCGTGGAGTCTGACTGACGCTCCGTGCCCCCGATGTAAAGGCCCGTGGTCACCGGCGCCGACGTATTGATGGTGTTGGTCATGACTTTGCACCTTTCTGTGCAGTACTTGCGGTTTTTTCATGTCGTCACTGGCGGACGACGGGTGTTCCATGAGTGTGGAACGTTTCGATGGTCTTCATTCCCCAGGCCTGCCCTTTTTTGCGTTCTTCCTGGGTCCACTCCACCACCGGCGAGTCGGGGTCCAGCAACAGCCGCGCACCGGCGTTGGCGAGTTCAATGCGGTTGCCGCCGGGCTCCCAGACATAGAGGAAAAAGGTCTGGTTGATGGCATGCTTGTGCGGGCCTGACTCGATGTGGATGCCGTTCTCCAGGAAGATATCGGCTGCCTTGAGGATGTCCTCGCGGGTGTCAGGGGCGAAAGCGACGTGGTGCAGCCGGTTGCCGTGCTTAAGCCAGTCATCCGAGTAAACGATGTCGTAGGACTTGTTGTTGAAGTGGAACCACCAGGCGGCGTAACCGCCGTCGTCCAGCTTGATCCGTTCACTTTCGCGTCCCCGCAGGGCTGTAGCCACGAATTCTCCGTTGGCCACCACATCCCTGGCAAGGTAATTAATATGGTCCAGCCGCCTGGCGTTGACGCCTCGGCCCGGAAACGCGGAGGCCTGGTTCTTCAAGGCAGGCTTGTCATCGGTAGCCACGTACCGCTCGGTTTCATAGTAAATAGCCATGTCGTGCCCGTCGGGATCCCGAAAAGCATAGGCGGGGCCGGTACCCACTTCGCCGTCCACCCAGCCGACTCCGAGTCCAGTGGCTTCGATCGCCGCCACCCGTCGCTCCAGCGCCTCCGGGCTGGTGGTCCGGAACGTCGTCCGGCCAACGCCGGCGGCATCGGATGCGGTGAGCTTCAGCGTATAAAGCTGATATTCGTCCCACGTGCGCAGGTACACCGATTTCTTTCCGGCCCTGCCATTTCCGGGGTCGCCGGACTCCGCGACGACACGCATGGCGAGCAGGTCGCGAAAGAACCACAGGCTTTCGTCGAACGTAGGCGTCAGCAGCTCCACATTCCCCAGGTGGGCGACGTCGAACGAGGTGTAATCGGTCATGGACTTTTCCTCTCCAGGGTCGCTTTCACAGGCGGGGGCGCGGGAAGACGCGCCCGTCGAAAATCTTCCGCGCAGTGCGGAGGGCTGCAGAAGTGGTGACAGTGAACCCGTCAGGGGTTGATTCGACTCCGATTTCGACGTCGAAGTGGCCGGTGGGATGTTCGATCCGCAGCGGGGAGCCGGGTGACGGCAGCGCCGCGAGTCCGCGGCCCACCGACCCCTCAGCGAGCACTCCCGCGCCGACGGTAAGGGCCCCCAGCACCCCAATTGATGTGTGCACACGCACCGGCAGGAAACTGCGGGTGGCAATGGCGCCGCCGGCGCGCGGCGGGGCCAGCAGCACCAGCTTCGGCACGGTGGCGTCCGTGACATCTCCCATGCCCATCACCTTGGCCGCCTCAAGGCGGAGCCCCTTCAGGCGGTCTGCCAGATCGCCGTCGGCCTCAAGGTCCTCAGGTGACTCGTCGCCCTCCAGCCCGAGGTCGGCGGCGCGCATCAGGACGGTGGGCATGCCATTGTCCACGCACGTGACGTCCACTCCGGCAACCCGGTCCAGCACGTTGCCGGATGGGAACAGCGCCCCTGTTGACGAGCCGGCGGTTCCCTCGAAGTTGAGCCTGATTGCGCCCGCACTGCCGGGGACGCCGTCGATCTCGAGGCCGCCGTCGTAGTCCACCAGGCCGCCGGGGGTGGCGAACCTGGCAATCGCCAGGCTGTCCGTGTTCAGCATGCGGATGCGGACGTCGGTGTGCCCGTCGCCGGCCGGAACGAGGCCGCGTTCAACCGCGAACGGGCCGACGCCGGCCAGGATGTTGCCGCAGTTCTGGCGGTCCGTCACGAACGCGCTGTCGACGCCCAACTGGAGGAAGAGATAGTCGACGTCGGCGCCGCCGTCGGCTGACGGTGAGATGACAGCGACCTTGCTCGTGAGGGGGTGCGCACCGCCAAGCCCGTCGATCTGCCGTGGATCGGGTGTGCCCATGATTCGCAGGAGCAGGTTGTCGCGTTCGTCGGGGTCTGCGGGGAGGTCCGCGGCGAGGAAGAACGCACCCTTGGAGGTGCCGCCGCGCATATACAGGCAAGGGATCCCCTCAACCGCGGCCATGATCCGCCCCGTACTCGGCATCCCCGTACTCAGAGCCTCCGTACTCGGCAGCGCTGACGTACCGCACTCCCAGGTCCTCCAACACGCTCCGAAGCCGGTTGCGGTCCAGGCTCAGCTCGCCCTCGAGATAGGCCGCCCGGGACTCCGCCTCCTTCATCACCCTTGCATCGGCTGCTTCGCGGGCTGTCTGCGCCTCGAGGCGCGGAACGCACAGTACGCCGTCGTCATCGGCCACAATAATGTCGCCCGGACGTACCACCGTGCCGCCGACCGTTATCGGCACATTCACCGAGCCGGCAGTCGCCTTGACAGTTCCCTGTGCGTTGACCGCGGCGGACCAGACGGGGAACCCCATGGCCCGCAGGTCAGCGACATCCCGGACCCCGCCCGTTGTCACGAGCCCACGCACCCCGCGGTGCTGCAGCGCCGTCGCGAACAGTTCTCCGAACGATCCATCAAGCGAGGGGGAGGCAGTGGTCACAACAAGCACATCGCCTTCGCGGCACTGCTCCACCGCAGCATGGATCATCAGGTTGTCGCCGGGCCAGCACAGCACGGTGACAGCCGAACCGGCAATGCGGATCCCTTCCTGGATGGGGCGGAGCGAGGCGCCCACCAGCCCTGTGCGCCCGATTGCTTCGTGTACAGTCGCGACGCCGTGCGACCTGAGGGCGTCAATGGACGAAGGATCCGCCCGCGGGACGTCAGTGACCACTACGGTCTTCATTCGAGGACCTTGGTGACCTGCGGGTAGTAGCGCATGTAGGCCTCTCCCTTGGTGTCAACCGGAAGGCCGAGGTTCGGACCCGCATTGCGCCTGACCTGGACGCCGCGGCGCACCGCCAGTGACGTGTAGTAGTCCCACATGTGCTGCTGGGCCGGCAGGCATTGCATGGCCTGCTCCTTGGCGGCGAAGGCGGCGGTGATATCCAGCAGGACGTCGGGTTTGAAGTCGCATTGTTCGGGCTGATGGGGCTCGAAGAAGAACACCGGCGGTGCACCCAGCACGTCGCCCGGGGCCTCGTAACCGATTGCCTGGGCAAGGATCCTGGCCTCGATTGCCAGCTTGCCGGCTGCGGGGTGGTCACCGTTGTAAGGGTCCAGCAGGGGGTGTGTCAGCACGACGGTAGGCTGCAGCCGCCGGTAGATCCGCACCAGCTCATCAAGCAGTTCCCGGCTCGGCAGAAGGGGATAATCCCCGGCGTCGAGGAATTCGATTTCGGCGCCGAGGGCCGCGGCGGCGGCCTCGGCCTCTTCGCGCCGGATCGCCTTGATTTCGTCCAGGGACTTTCCCGCCAGCCACTGGCTGGCGGACTCGCCGCGCTCACCATACGAGAGGCAGACGACGACGGCGCGGTCACCGCGGGCAGTCGCGGCGGCGATGGCGCCGCCGGCCCGCCAGACGAAGTCGCCGGCGTGCGCACTCACGACCAGCACGGTGCCTCCATTGGCCATGATGGGTCCCTCCCGGATCGCTGTCCCATCTCTCCGCATCCTCTTGCCAGACAACCACTCTCTGGTACTCCGGTCAAGGCATCGGCTACAATTTTGTTACCAATCCTGACCCTCGTGTTTGTTGCTTCCACTGTTACTGCAACGGCCTGGATCGCCCGGTGCGATCCCCGCCGTCAGCGAACAAAGGAGTTCACCGTGTCGCAAACATCGCAGGAAGCGACCGGACGGCTGGGCTCGTCGGTCGGACGGCTGCGCAACTCGACGGCACGGCCCACCGTGGACTACCAGGGTCCACCTCATCGGCGACGCTATCCTTGCCCATCTCGACGCGGACTCTTACAACCTCGTGGGCCATCCCATGGTGGAAAGCCATCGCGCAGCCTGATGGCGCGGACACAACCGACCGACACAAAGGAGAAACCTCATGGCACGGAAGACCCTGCAGGATGTTCTCGACGAGGCAGGCAACACAGTCGAACTCTTGCGCAACTCCCAACTTGGTACCTACATCTACCCCGTGGTCCCGGCCGAGTTCACCAACTGGCGCCGCGAGCAGCGGGCCTGGCGTCAGACCGCTGTGCTCTACGACCAGTCCCACCACATGGTGAACTTCTTCATGAACGGCCCAGGCGCCCTCAAGCTCCTTTCCGATACCGGCATCAACAGCTTCGCAAACTTCCCCGTGAACACGGCCAAGCAGTTCGTGCCGACGGCGTCCAACGGCGGGGTAATCGGCGACGGGATTCTCTTCCACCTGGCTGAGAACGAGTTCGTCTACGTCGGCCGTGCCCCCACCGCGAACTGGCTCCAGTTCCACGCCGAGACCGGAGGATACGACGTCGAGTGCAGGTATGACGACCGGTCGCCGTCGCGTCCTTACGGCCAGGCGGTTCACCGCGAGTTCTACCGCTTCCAGATCCAGGGCCCGAAGGCCTGGCAGATCATCGAGAAACTCAACAGGGGAACGCTCGAGCAGGTGAAGTTCTTCCACATGGGCCACCTGGGCATTGCAGGGGAGCAGGTGCGTACCCTGCGCCACGGGATGGCCGGTGCACCCGGACTGGAGATTTGGGGGCCGTATGAGCAGCACGGAAAGGTCCGGGACGCGGTGCTCGAGGCAGGCGCGGAATTCGGCCTCGAACCGTGCGGGTCACGCGCCTACTCGTCGAACACCCTCGAGTCCGGCTGGATCCCCTCGCCGTTGCCCGCGATCTACAGCGGCGAAGCCGAACGCGGCTACCGTGAGTGGTTGCCCGCGACGAGTTACGAAGCGATCAACGCGCTCGCCGGCTCCTTTGTGTCGCAGAATATCGAGGACTACTACTTGACCCCGTGGGAGCTCGGCTATGGCTCGTTCGTGAAGTTCGATCATGACTTCATCGGACGGGACGCCCTCGAACGGATCGATCCTGCCAGGCAGCGCAAGAAGGTCACCTTGGCCTGGAACGACGAGGACCTCGCGAAGATCTGGGCCTCCTTCCTGGACCGCGACAGCATGGGCTACCAGTTCTTCGACGTGCCGAACGCGAACTACGGATCCTCGAACTACGACTCTGTGGTGGATGCCGGCGGCACCGGCGTGGGGCTTTCGCTCTTCACCGGCGTCACCGCCAACGAGCGGCGCGGGCTGTCGCTGGCCACTGTGGATCCCGACGTCGAGATCGGCACGGAGGTCCACGTTATCTGGGGCGAACCCGACGGCGGAACCAGCAAGACCACCGTGGAACCACACGAGCAGTTCAGTGTGCGCGCAGTTGTCAGCCCCGCGCCTTACGCCGTCACCGCACGCACCGAATACCACGGCGGCTGGCGAACCGCTGCAGCCGCTGCTGCCGGAAACCCCGACGCCGGGAGGGAGGTGTGACTCAGCTGTCGGCGGGGGCCCCCGGCTCCGACGTCGAGAGGCTTCGCAGTGCGTCGATCACGCTGAGCAGGTGGCTGCGGACGGCCTGCTCGGCAGCAGCAGGATCGCGGGCGACAACGGCGTCGATGATTGCGGCATGCTCCAACACCGAGATCTTTGCCCGCTGCGGCCGCGACGAGAGTTTGAACTGGTGCCGGACGCTCTGGGCATGCAATCGGGCCAGCACGTCGGAGGCGGTGGCATGATTGCTGAGTTCACGGACCCGGACATCGAGGTAACGGTTCAGGCGCGCATATTCGACAAGGTCGCCCTCGGCGACCGATTCAATCAGCTGGGACCGCAGGCGACCGAGTGCCTCGGCATCCTCGTCGGAAATGCTTGCCGCAGTCTTCGCCGCGCACAGGCCCTCGACACCGATCCGAACCTCAAGGATTTCGATGGCCTCCTCGAGGGAGATCGCCCGCACCCGGGATCCGCGGTGGGGCAGGCGTTCCACGAGGCCTTCGGCTGCGAGCTGGAGCAGCGCAATGCGCACTGTCGCCCGGCTCGCCGAGAAGACGTCGCCGAGATCTGCCTCGACGAGCCGTTGGTTCGGTACGTACTCACCCCGAATGATGGCATCACGGATGAGGTCGGTCACCCTCTGATCGACGGCGGCTTCAGCTTCGGCCACCGGTGAAGCACTTTCAAGCGCTGACGACATGTCGACTCAGACTCCCAAATCACCCGATAACGACGGGCCCCGGATAGGGGCACCCATTTTGTCTACAATCTTAGAACCAACGGAGGGAAGTGCTCCCATGCGCGTTGCCGTTTTGGGTCTCGGGGAAGCCGGAAGCATCTACGCCGCCGATCTCGCCGAGCGGGGACTGAGCGTCAGTGCGTCCGATCCTTTGGCTCCGGCACCGCCGGGTGTCACGCCCGCCGACGACATCGGTGGGGCAGTCCGGGGGGCTGCCCTGGTGTTGAGCCTCGTCGGTGACGAGGCGTCGGAGGCAGTCCTCGAGGAGGCCCTGCCTGCGATGGAGCCGACCGGCATCTTCGCGGACATGAATACCGCTGGTCCTGCTCGAAAGCAGCAGCTCGCGAAGCGCGCGGACCGGGACGGAATCCTTTTCGCCGACGTGGCCATCCTGGCTCCGGTTCCCCGGGCACGGATCACGACACCCTTGGTAGTGAGCGGTTCAGGCGCAGGGGAGTTAGTGCACGTCCTCTCCGGGCTCCGGATACCGGCCACCAGTGTGGGCGACAAGGCCGGGGCTGCCGCCGGACTGAAGCTGCTGCGCAGCGTTTTTATGAAGGGACTTGCCGCTACGGTTCTCGAATCCGTCACGGCCGCCCGGGCTGTTGGGGCCGAGGAGTGGATCATTAACCAGATTGCCTCAGAGCTTGGCCCCGCCGGCCCCGGGCTCGTAGCGCGAATACTTGAAGGCACGCCGGCGCACGCCCGTCGACGCGGGCTTGAGATGAGCGAGGCGCGGCTGTTCCTTGAATCGCTGGGTACCTCGCACTCCATGACAGACGGCGCGATCGAGTGGCTGCGTTCACTGTCGGGATCGGGCGCGTCGCAATCGGATCAAAGCTGACGCAGGTCCCTGCTGTCGCCCTGCGGAAGGCGTCAGCGCAGGCCTGCCGGGCGGCGGGCAGTCCTTACTGACTACGCCCGCCGGCACGGTTGAATGGTGCCGGTGAAGCAACTCCTGGGGCCGACGGCGGCACCGCGGGTCAGGCGACGCGCCAGATGCTGCACTCGTCCGTATTGATCGCCTTGCGCATTCCTGTGTGGCGGTCCATGATCCAGACGACGCCGATGCCCGGGGCGGTCTCCTGGACGCTGCCGCGGCGGATCACCACGTCGTCATAGCTGGGGCCCACGGAGAGGCGGGCTTCGATTTCGTCGCCGCGGTGGAGCTGGTCCAGGGTGCGGACCCGGGTTACATGGGCTTTGACTTCCTTCAACATGGCTGGACCCTCCTGGACTGGAGCTGGACGCCTGCGCTTGCCGGCACTTCCAGTGTGGCGGGGCATTGTTGCGCCCGCGTTTCCTCTCGGTTAGGGGCCGGTTAGATTCCGGCGCCGGGCCAGTTTCCGCGCACATCGGCTGATCCAGCGGCGGGGTGCCTAAGGTGGTGGCATGGAGATCATGGACGGGATCTGGACTGCCGTGCTGGGCGCCGCGGCGGTGGCGCCCCTGGCCACGTTCGGGGTGGTCCTGGTGGCCTACCTGACATACCGGCAGAAGGCGCACGCAGACCGGCGCGACCAATGGTGGAAGCGCGCGCAGTGGGGCATCGACTCGGCCCTGAGCGACGCGGACCCGCAGCGCCGGTTGGCAGGCATCAAGGTACTGGTGCAGCTGATCGGCAGCGACCTGGCCACGGCCGAGGACGCCGAGCTGATGAGCGCGCTGGCCGTGGGCATCCAGGACCAGGAACTGGACCGCCTGGCGTCGCTGGAGGGCGTTCCCGGGGTCCGTCCCGGTGCCGGCCAGCGGCCGGACCGCGAAGTACGCCTGCCCTCCAGGAGCATGACCTTACCCGTCGGTTCGCCGGCGGCGGCCCTCGTCCTGCGGGAGGCTGAGAGGCTTATCGACGCCGCGAAGGAACGGACAGCGCTCTAGCTGCGGGTCAGTCCGCCACGCTGCTGCGGTACGTCGCCAGGAACGTGGAGATCCGGCGCACGGCTTCCTCGATGTCCAGGACCGAGGGGAGGATCACAAAGCGGAAGTGATCCGGTGCCGGCCAATTGAAGGCTGAGCCGTGGGATACCAGGATCTTCTGGTCCTGCAGGAGGTCCAGCACGAACTGCTCATCGCTCCTGATCGGGTAAAGCTCCGGATCAAGGCGGGGAAACAGGTACATGGCTCCTGCCGCGGGGACGCACGTGACGCCGGGAATTGCGGTGAGGAGCTTGAAGGCGAGGTCGCGCTGGTCGCGCAGCCTGCCCCCGGGCTTCACCAGCGCCTCGATGCTTTGGTAGCCGCCCAGGCAGGTCTGGATTGCATGCTGGGCGGGGACGTTGGGGCACAGGCGCAGCGAGGCAAGGAGCTCCAGTCCCTCGCGGTAATCCGCAGTGGCCGCGAGGGGACCGGTGACGGCCACCCAGCCCGCCCGGTACCCGGGCATGCGGTAGGCCTTGGACAGGCCGCTGAAGGTCAGGCAGCACACGTCTTCAGCGACGGCGGCCGTGTGGATGTGCTGGGCGTCCTCGTAAAGCACCTTCTCGTAGATCTCGTCCGAGAACAGGACCAGGTTGTGCTTTCGGGCCAGCGAGGCGAACTGTTCCAGCACGTGGCGGGGGTATACAGCGCCGGTGGGGTTGTTGGGGTTGATGATCACGATCCCCTTGGTGCGGCCGGTGATCTTCGCTTCCACGTCTGCAAGGTCCGGCCACCAGTTGTCGGCCTCGTCGCAAAGGTAGTGCACCGGCGTGCCGCCGGTCAGGGTCACCGCGGCCGTCCAGAGCGGGTAGTCCGGTGCCGGGACCAGGATTTCGTCGCCGTTCTCCATGAATGCCTGCAGGCACATGGAGATGAGTTCGCTGACGCCGTTGCCGATGAAGATGTCCTCCACCCCGATCTGCATCAGGCCGCGGGTCTGGTAGTACTGCGAAATGGCTGTCCGGGCCGAGAAGATTCCCTTGGAATCGCTGTACCCCTGCGCGTCGCGCAGGTGGTGGATCATGTCCACCACCACCGATTCCGGCGTCTCCAGCCCGAACGGAGCGGTGTCTCCGAGGTTCATCTTGAGGATCCGGTGTCCCTCGGCCTCCATGTTCTTGGCCGCCTGGAGGATCGGCCCGCGGAGTTCATACCGGACGTTCTGGAGTTTGCTGGAGTGTTGCATAGCGCGCATGGTTGATCCTTTCACAGCAGGGGCCATTGACCGCAGTACCTACGGGAACCAGACTTTCACTGAGCCTGCATCCCGTCGCGCCGTGTACCAGGAGGAATCCATGACCAGCCAGGAAATCCAGTCGGAAACGGCCCGCCGTGCGGGGCGGGAATGGTTCAAGAGCGCCGTCGTCTACCAGATCTACCCCCGCAGCTTCGCTGATTCCGACGGCGATGGCGTGGGCGACCTGCGCGGGATCATCGGGCGGCTGGACTACCTTCGGAACCTGGGCGTCGACGTCGTCTGGCTTTCCCCGGTCTACCGCTCGCCGCAGGACGACAACGGCTACGACATCAGCGACTACCGTGATATCGACCCGGTGTTCGGTGACCTCGGCACCCTGGACGAACTGCTGGATGGCCTCCACACCCGCGGCATGAAGCTGGTGATGGACCTGGTGGTCAACCACACCTCGGACGAGCATCCGTGGTTTGTCGAATCCCGCTCGTCCAAGGACAACCCGAAACGGGACTGGTACTGGTGGCGCCCTGCGCGGGACGGTGCGGAGCCCGGCGCTGCCGGCGCCGAACCCAACAACTGGGGCTCCGCGTTCTCCGGCCCGGCGTGGGAGTACGACCCCGCCAGCGGCGAGTACTACCTGCACCTGTTCTCGAAGAAACAGCCGGACCTGAACTGGGAGAACCCGGAGGTCCGTGCCGCCGTCTACGACATGATGAACTGGTGGCTGGACCGCGGCGTCGACGGCTTCCGGATGGACGTCATCAACTTCATCTCCAAGGACCAGGCACTGCCGGACGGCCCGCGGGCTGACGGCATGCTCTATGGCGACGGCGGCCCGCACTATATCTGCGGCCCGAGGATCCACGAATTCCTCCAGGAGATGCACCAGGAGGTCTTCGCCGGCCGGGACAAGGACCTGCTGACCGTGGGCGAAATGCCCGGTGTCACCGTCGAGGACGCCGTCCTGTTCACCGATCCCGCGCGGGAGGAAGTGGACATGGTTTTCCAGTTCGAGCACGTGGCACTGGACCAGGACGGCGGCAACAAATGGCGGCCGAGGAAGCTCCTGCTCACCGACCTGAAGAAGTCCTTGGGCCGCTGGCAGGAGGCGCTGGGGGAGCGTGGCTGGAACAGCCTCTACTGGGGGAACCACGACCAGGCCCGGGCCGTATCCCGGTTTGGCGACGATGGCCAGTTCCGGGAGTTATCCGCCAAAATGCTGGCCGCCATCCTCCACCTGCACCGCGGCACGCCCTACGTCTACCAGGGCGAGGAACTCGGCATGACCAACATGACTTTCGGTGCCATCAGCGACTACCGGGACATTGAAGTCCTGAACCACCACCGTGAGGCCACCACCCACCTCGGCCATACTGACGCCGAGGTACTGGCGGCACTGGCCCCGCTGAACCGGGACAACGCGCGCACTCCCGTCCAGTGGGACGCCACCCGCCACGGCGGCTTTACCACCGGGGCGCCGTGGATCGCCGTGAACCCGAACGCCAACACGATCAACGCCGCCGCGCAGGTGGACGACCCGGACTCGGTGTACAGCTTCTACCGCCGGGTCATCGACCTGCGCCACACGGATCCCTTGGTGGCCTACGGCGACTTCACCATGCTGCTCCCCGACGACGAACACATCTACGCCTTCACGCGATCGTTGCCTGACGCCGAACTGCTGGTGCTGGGCAACTTTTCCGGATCAGTCCAAAGGGCCGACGTCGGCAATCCCGCCTGGGCGGGCGCCGCCCAGGTCCTGGGGAATTACCCGCCCGACGGCGGCACGGACCTCCGGCCGTGGGAAGTGAAGGTCCTGCGCCGGGACCTGTAAGCCGTGACCCGGCACTGTGGATGAGCTGGGGTGCCGGTCAGGGTGCCAGCCGGTCGCCCGGCTGATGCACGCGGAACCACCGGTAACCGTAACGGCCCAGCTCAACGCTGAACGTGCCGTCGGGCTCCAGCGGCACGTTGTCGCCGTCGAGCAGGTCCAGCAGGATGGCGTTCCTGTACTTGCGCGGCGGAGCGTCCTCGGGGCCTGCCTTGCCGGTGACCTTCACTTTGCCCTTGCCGAAGTTGTGCAGGAGGACCAAGGTGCCGCCGTCGGTGCTGAGCGTGTGCGCAAAGACCGCGGGCTCGGGCTGGTCGATGATGGCGAAGTCTCCCCAGCCCAGCTCCGGCGACTCCCGGTACCGCCGCATGAGGGTTGCCATGAAGTTCCACAGTGAGGCCGGATCCCGCTTGGCCTTGGCGGCGTTGATGTTCTCCGGACCGTATTCGCCCCGGACCATGGGTACCACCACGTCGGACACTTTGGCGGAGGAGAACCCGCCGTTTTTGTCGTCGTTCCACTGCATGGGGGTGCGGACGGCGGCGCGGCTCTTCTGCCGCAGGTCCTCGCCCATCCCGATTTCTTCGCCGTAGAACAGCACCGGCGTGCCCGGCAGGGAGAACATCAGCGAGTACACCATGCGGATCCGGCCGGCATCTCCGCCGAGCATCGGAGGCAACCGCCGGCGCAGGCCCCGGCCGTAAATCTGCATGTTCTTCTCCGGGCCGAACGCGTCAAAGACCTCCTGGCGCTCGCCGTCGCTGAGTTTGTCAAGCGTGAGCTCGTCATGGTTGCGCACGAACATGGCCCACTGGTTGTCCGGATGCAGCGGCGGACGGCTCTTCAGGGTCTCCGCCAGCGGCCGGGCGTCCTGCCGCGCCAGCGAGAGGTAGATGTGCTGCATGGTCATGAAGTCGAACTGCATGTGCAGCTCGTTGCCCTCCGGGCCGCCGAAGTACTCCAGCTGCTCCTTGTAGGGCAGATTCACCTCGCCCAGGAGCACGGCGCTGCCGTTGCGGCGGCTGAGGAAACTGCGCAGTGCCGCCAGGTATTCGTGCGGGTCCAGGACGGCGGCCTGGTCCTTGGGCTGGCCGCGGGTTTCCAGGAAGAACGGCACGGCGTCCAGCCGGAAGCCGTCAAGTCCCACTTCAAGCCACAGGCCCATGGCCTTGGCGATTTCGTTCCGGACCTTTGGATTTTTCACGTTCAGGTCCGGCTGGTGCGTGGCGAACATGTGCAGGTACCACTCGCCGGTGGCGTCATCCTGGGTCCAGAGGGACGTCTCTTCCCCGGGGAACACCACCTCCGATGACGTGTCCGGGGGAGTGTCCGCCCGCCAGACGTAATAGTCCCGGTACGGGTTGTCCGTCGATTTCCGTGACTCCACGAACCAGGGGTGCTGGTCGGAAGTATGGTTGACCACGAAGTCGGCGATCACGCGCATGCCCCGGTCCTTGGCCGATCGGATGAACTCCACGAGGTCCCCCATGGTGCCCAGCCGCGGATCCACGGTGAAGAAGTCCGTGACGTCGTACCCGTCGTCGCGGTCCGGTGACGGGTAGAAGGGCATCAGCCAGATACATGTCACGCCAAGGGCGGCGAGGTAGTCCACGCGCTGGGTGAGCCCGGCGAAATCGCCGGTGCCGTCGCCGTCGTCGTCAAAGAAGGTCTCCACATCCAGGCAGTAGATGACCGCGTTCTTCCACCAGAGGTCCGAGGTCTCGGCGATCCTCACAGCGTTGCCTCTTCCACGCGTGGGTCCGGAACGCCTGCCGGGCGCAGCTGAGGCAGCACGCCTGCTGCGAAGGCGTCGATGAACGGGGCCTGGTCCTGCCCCACAAAGTGGAGGTACAGCTCGTCGAAGCCCAGGGCGGCGTACCCTGCCAGCCACTCGGCGTGCTGGTCCAGGCTTGCCGAGATGTTCACCGATTTCCGGACCTGGTCCTCACCCACGTGGCCGCTGACGCCGTCGAAATGGGCTGCGGTTGGCAGGTCCCAGGGGACGGGGGGAGCAAAGGTGTTGGTCCGCCACTGGTCCAGGGCCGTGGCCACGGCGTCCTCCTCCCGCGGCGCCCACGACAGGTGCACCTGCAGGACGGCGGGGCCCTGCCCGCCGCTGTCCCGGTACGCGGCCAGCATGTGCTTCAGCTTCTCCGGCGGCTGGTTCACCGTCACCAGGCCGTCAGCCCAGCCGGCCGCCCGGCGTGCGGTCTCCACGCTGATGGCCGGGGCAATCAGCGGCGGCGGAGGCTCCGGAACATCCCAGATCCTGGCCTGCTCCACGGTCACCAGGCCGTGGTGGGTGACCTCTTCGCCCCGGTGCAGGCGGCGGATGACGTCCACGCACTCCTCCAGCCGCCGCTGGCGGGTCTCCTTGGGTGGCCACGCATCGCCTGTGACGTGCTCGTTCATGTTCTCGCCGCTGCCCGGCGCCAGCCAGAACCGGCCCGGGAACATGCTGGCCAGGGTGGCCGAGGCGTGCGCGGTGATGGCGGGGTGGTACCGCTGGCCGGGGGCCGTCACCACGCCGAACTTCAATGACGTGGTGGCCAGCGCGGCACCCAGCCAGGACCAGGCGAAACCGGAGTGGCCCTGCCGGGCGGACCACGGCTCGATGTGGTCCGAGCACATGGCGGCGTCAAAGCCTGCCTGCTCGGCGTGCCGGACGTCCTTGAGGAGCTGGCGGGGGCTGATTTGTTCATGCGAGGCGTGAAAGCCGACGGTGACCATCGTTAAGGTCTACAGGCCTGCGGCGCACGGTGTCGAGGCTTTCAGCTGGGCTTTTGCAGATCCAGGCCTACCGCTGGCGCAGCCGCCGGGCAAGAATGGGGCCTATGAAACTTCCCGTGATGCCGCCCGTCCCGCCGATGCTCGCCAAGTCTGTCAGCGGAATTGGTGGTATCCCGGCGGGGCGTGCCCTTAGCTACGAACCCAAGTGGGACGGTTTCCGGTCCATCATCTTCCGCGACGGCGACGAGGTGGAGATCGGCAGCCGCAACGAAAAACCCATGACGCGGTACTTCCCGGAAGTGGTGGAAGCGCTGAAGGCGAACCTTCCTCCGCGGTGCGTGCTGGACGGTGAGATCGTCCTGGTGGGCGCGTCCGGGGACCGGCTGGATTTCGATGCCCTGCAGCAGCGCATCCACCCGGCGGCCAGCCGGGTGAAGCTGCTGGCGGAGCAGACCCCGGCGAAGTTTGTGGCCTTTGACCTGTTGGCACTCGGGGATGAGGACTACACCGGCCGGCCCTTTTCCGAGCGGCGGGCCGCCCTGGAAAAAGCGCTCGCGGACAGTGCTGCTCCGGTCCACGTCACGGCCGCCACGCAGGACAAGGCGGTCGCCGAGCAGTGGTTCCGGCAGTTCGAGGGGGCTGGGCTGGACGGTATTGTGGCCAAGCCCCTGGACGGCCCGTACCAGCCGGACAAGCGCGTGATGTTCAAGGTCAAGCACGAACGGACCGCCGACTGCGTGGTGGCCGGCTACCGCGTGCACAAGAGCGGGCCGGATGCGATTGGATCGCTCCTGCTTGGCCTGTACAAGGACGACGGCGGCCTGGCCAGCGTCGGCGTGATCGGCGCCTTCCCGATGAAGCGCCGCCAGGAGCTTTTCGAGCAGCTTCAGCCGCTGGTCACCGATTTCGACGGGCACCCGTGGGCGTGGGCGAAGCAGGAGGAAGGCGGGCGGACGCCGCGGAACGCTGAAGGCAGCCGCTGGAGCGCCGGCAAGGACCTGTCCTTTGTGCCGTTGCGGCCCGAGCTGGTGGTGGAGGTCAGATACGACCATATGGAGGGCGAGAGGTTCCGCCACACGGCCCAGTTCTCCCGGTGGCGGACCGACCGGGACCCCGAATCATGCACCTTCGAACAGCTGGAAGAGCCGGTCAACTTTGACCTGGCCTCCGTGCTCGAGACCGGACGGCCCTAGGCACCTGGCGCGCGACCCGCCGTCGTCCGTTTGCTGTTTTCACGCGGGTGCCCGCTGCCTTGTGTTCGTATGCCGAACATGAGTGCGTAGTGTGAACAATTGATGTACTGTAGGGCCACAGCCACCACGAAAGGGGCCAGCCGTGCCGCAGCACATTAATGCCCAACAGCTTCCCGGCGACGAGGCCGTACCGGCCGCCGAACCCCATGCCGGCCACCTGCCCCCTGACCGCGCCATCGAGACCCAGGCCGATCTCAGTGCAGAGATCAATGCCTTGGCCGACGCCTATGCGCGGGCGCTCAAGGACGGCGGGGCCGTGGAGACCCAGCCCCGTTTGGACTACCCGCCCTACCGCAGCAGCATCCTGCGGCACCCCACCAAGAGCCTGCACCACGCGGATCCCGAGACCATCGAGCTGTACTCGCCGGCGTTCGGGCACCAGGACGTGCACGCCCTGGAGTCGGACCTGACCATCCAGCACAACGGCGAACCCCAGGGTGAGCGCATTATTGTCGCAGGCAAGGTCCTGGACGGTGACGGCCGCCCGGTGGCCGGCCAACTCGTGGAAATCTGGCAAGCCAACGCCGCGGGCCGCTACATCCACAAGCGTGACCAGCACCCGGCTCCGCTGGACCCCAACTTCACGGGCATCGGCCGCTGCATCACCGGCCCGGACGGCTCCTACCGGTTCACCACCATCAAGCCCGGCGCATACCCGTGGAAGAACCACCTGAACGCCTGGCGTCCGGCCCACATCCACTTCTCCATGTTCGGCACGGAGTTCACGCAGCGGATCATCACCCAGATGTATTTTCCCGGCGACCAGCTGTTCCCGCTGGATCCCATCTACCAGACCATCGTGGACCAGGACGCCCGGGACCGGCTGGTGGCCAAGTACGACCACAGCCTCACCGAGCCGGAGTGGGCGCTGGGCTACACCTGGGACATCGTCCTGACCGGTCCCAAACGGACGTGGACCGAAAACGAAGCGCTCGGCGCAGAGGGTGATGAGGAATAGCCTGATGAGCAACCAGACCACGAAGCTTGTTCCCACCCCCGGGCAGACCGTCGGCCCGTTCTACGGCTATGCGCTCCCGTTCGAGAAGGACAGTGAACTCCTTGCCCCCGGCTCGCCGGGCTCCATCCGGCTCCAGGGCACCGTTTATGACGGCGCCGGCGAGACCGTTCCGGACGCGATCCTGGAAATCTGGCAGCCCGACGCCGACGGCAAGGTCGTCCAGAAGACCGGATCCCTGGTCCGCGACGGCTACACCTTCACTGGCTGGGGCCGCGGCGCCGTGGGCTATTCGGGAGTGTTTACCTTCACGACGGTCAACCCCGGGCCCATGTCACCCGGCGCGGCGGCGTTCATTTCTGTGGCCGTCTTTGCCCGCGGCCTGACGAACCGACTGTTCACCCGCATTTACCTGCCGGAGAACGAGGACGCCCTGGCCAAGGACCCGCTGCTGTCCTCCCTGGACCCGGGACGCCGCAGGACCCTGATCGCGCGCCGCGATACTGACGGCGGTCTGACCTGGGACATCCACCTGCAGGGTCCGGACGAGACAGTCTTCCTGGACTTCCGGTGAACGAGACCCCCGGCACGGCAGCGCCCGTCCACATCGGAAGCACCGCAGACGGCGACGTCGGCCTGTTAAGTCCCGTCTCGGCGTCGCCCCTGGTGGCGGCGCTGACGGGGGACCGCGCGGTGCTGGCGGCGATCCTCGCCGTCGAGGCCGGCTGGGCCGCCGTGCTGGAGAAGGCGGACCTGGCGCCTGCCGGTTCCGCCGCCGTCGTGGCCTCCGCCGCTGAGGCAGGCCGTTACGACCTCGCAGATATCGCACGCCGGGCCCAGGGCGGTGGCAACCCGGTGATCCCGCTCCTGGCCGACCTGCGGAAGCAGGTCCAGGCGAGGGACACCGCCAACGTTGGCGCCGTGAAGGCGGTGCACACGTCACTGACCAGCCAGGACGTGCTGGATACCGCCCTGATGCTGGTGGCCCGCAACACCGTTGAGGCGCTGTTGGCGGACCTGAAAACTACGACGGCGGCGCTTGCCGGTTTGGCAGACCGGCATGCGGACACGCTGTGCGTCGGCAGGAGCCTGGCCCGGCACTCGCTTCCGTTCACCTTCGGGCTCCGCGCCGCGCAGTGGTTCCACGGCGTGGCGGCGGCCGGCCGGCAGTTGGAGCGGTTGGAGCTGCCGGTACAGTTCGGCGGAGCGGCGGGCACCTCGGCAGCGGGAACCTTGCTGACCTCCGGGACGGCGTACACCCCCTTTGACCTGGCGGATTCGCTGGCCGCGCAGCTGGGCCTGGCCGCGGTGCCCGCGCCGTGGCACACCAACCGTTTGGCCATCACGTCGCTCGGGCATGCACTGGCCTCGGTGCTTGACGCCTACGGCAAGGTCGCCGCCGATGTCCTGTTCCTTAGCCGGCCGGAGGTGGCAGAGCTGGCCGAGCCTCGGGCGGCGGGGCGGGGCGTGTCCTCGGCCATGCCGCAGAAGCAGAACCCAGTATTGTCGGTCCTGGTCCGCAGTGCCGCCCTCCAGGCACCGCAGCTCGCTGCCCAGCTGCATCTGGCCGCCGCCAACTTCAACGACGAACGTCCCGACGGCGCCTGGCACACGGAATGGCCTGCCCTCTGCGGCCTGCTCCGTCTTGCCCTGGCCGCCGCCGGCCACGCGAAGGAACTGGCCGAAGGCCTGCAGGTTTTCCCCGATGCCATGCGCCGCAACCTGGACCTCGCCGGTCCGCTGCTGATGGCCGAAGGGGTAGGCGCCGCCGTTGCTCCGCTCTTGGAGGACAAGGACGGTGCCACCGGCAAGCAGCAGCTGCAGGTTGTGGTGGACCGGACGCTTGCGGCGCCGGCCGCGGAACAGGCAGGCACGTACCGGCGGCTGCTCCGCGAAGCCGTGCCGGTTGGCCAGCTGACTGATCTCCGTCTGGACCAGCTCCTGGATCCGGCCAGCTACCTGGGCCAGGCCGCTGAGATCTCCCGGCGCATCCTCGCTGCGTTTCCGGACTTTGCACTGCCCGCATCGCATTCTTCAGCCGACATCGATCCAGCTCCCACCGACGCGAACGGAGCCAAACCGTGGCTAAACCGACCCTGAAGGCAGTGCTGCTTTCCCCCCAGCGCCCGCTGGGGGACAGGCCCCTGCTGGTGGCCGGACCGTCCCTGGGCACATCCACCCTCCTATGGACCGACGCGGCAACAGCGCTGGGCACGGACTATGACGTGGTGGCCTGGGACCTGCCCGGCCACGGTGTCTCGCCGGCGGCCACCGAACCCTTTGACGTGGCCGACCTCGCCGACGCCGTAGTGGAACTCGTTGACTCCATTGCACCCGGGGCGGCTTTCCACTACGCCGGGGTTTCGCTCGGCGGCGCCACCGGCCTGCAGCTGGGGATCAAGCACGGCGTACGCCTCAAGAGCCTCTCGGTCCAGTGCAGCGGCGCCAAGCTGGGCACTCCGGAGGGCTGGCTGGAACGCGCGGAAACGGTCCGCACCCAGGGCACCCCTGTGATGATCCAGGGCTCCGCCCAGCGCTGGTTCGCGCCGGGCTTCATGGACCGCGAACCTGCGCGGAGCAGCCGCCTCCTGCACGCCCTCCGCGACGCAGACCGCTTCAGCTACGCCTACTGCTGCGAGGCCCTGGCATCCTTTGATGTCCGCGGCGACCTCGGCAGCATCAGGGTGCCCACGCAGGCGCTGGCCGGGGCGGAGGACACTGTTGCGCCGCCGTCGTTTGCTGAAGAAGTGGCGGCAGGCATCACCGCCGGCGGGGGAACCGCCAGCGCCGTGACGCTGGGCGGGGTGGCGCACCTGGCCCCGTTTGAGGCCCCCGGGCACGTGGCTGAACTGCTCCGGAACCTCATTTCCTGGAGCGAATCCCACGGGGCAGCCAAATGAACGGGCTTCCGGGCACGGAGCGGAACGGCGTCGTCCAGCCGGACGCAACCAGCCAGGAGATCTACGACGGCGGCATGGTGGTCCGCCGCGAAGTGCTGGGGGCCGCACACGTGGACCGGGCCAACGCCACCAAGGACGAATTCACTGAAGACTTCCAGGACATGATCACGCGGATCGCGTGGGGTGGCATCTGGACCCGCCCGGGCCTCACGCGGCAGATGCGCTCTGCCGTAACCATCACCGCCATGGTGGCCCACGGGCACTGGGATGAACTGGCAATGCACCTCCGCGCCGCCATCACCAACGGTCTGAGCAGGGACGAAATCAAGGAAATCCTGCTCCAGACCGCGATTTACTGCGGAGTTCCCTCCGCCAACACAGCATTCAAGACCGCCCAGCAGGTGTTCCGCGACATGGACAGCACCGTAACGGACACCCCGCCCAACTAGGTAGCAGCAGATGTCGTTTTGAGCCCCCATAACGACATCAGCTGCTACCTAGTTGGGGCCCCACAGAATCAGAGGAGCATTATGAATCAGGCTTTTGTGTACGACGCCGTTCGCACACCGTTCGGTAAGTTCGGGTCCGGCCTCGCGGGGGTCCGTCCGGATGACCTGGCCGCGCACGTGATCACGGAGTCCGTGAAGCGGGCGCCCGGGCTGGATCCCGAGCGGATCGATGAGGTGGTGTTCGGCAACGCCAACGGCGCGGGTGAGGAGAACCGGAACATCGCCCGGATGGGCACGCTGCTGGCCGGTTTGCCGGTGTCGATTCCGGGCACCACGGTGAACCGGCTCTGCGGGTCGTCTTTGGATGCGGCGATTATCGCCTCGCGCCAGATCAACGCCGGGGATGCGGACGTGATGCTGGTGGGCGGCGCGGAGTCGATGTCCCGTGCCCCGTGGGTGCTGCCCAAGACGGAGAAGCCTTACCCGGCCGGCGACATGACCCTGGCGTCGACCACGCTGGGCTGGCGCCTGGTAAACAAGGCGATGCCGAAGGACTGGACGATTTCCCTGGGCGAGGCCACGGAGCGGCTCCGGGAGAAGTACGGCGTCACGCGTGAGCAGCAGGATGAATTCGCGGCGAGTTCCCACAACCTCTCCGCGGCCGCCTGGGACGAGGGCTTCTACGACAACCTGGTGGCGCCGGTGCCGGGGACGGATCTGGTCCGGGACGAAGGGATCCGGGCCGGTTCCTCGGCGGAGAAGCTCGCGGGGCTCAAGACGGTCTTCCGGACCGAAAACGGCACGGTCACCGCGGGAAATGCTTCGCCGTTGTCCGACGGCGCCTCCGCGGCCTGGATCGGCTCCGAGGCTGCCGTCGGGCTGCTGGGGCTGGAGCCCCTGGCACGGATTGCCGGGCGCGGCGCGCACGGCAACGATCCCCAGTACTTCGGCTACGCCCCGGTGGAGGCGGCGAACAAGGCCCTCGCGAAGGCGGGCATCGGCTGGGACCAGGTCGGCGCCGTCGAACTTAACGAAGCGTTCGCCGCGCAGTCCCTGGCCTGCATCAACGCCTGGGGCATCGACCCCTCGATCGTGAACCGGCACGGCGGCGCCATCGCGATGGGCCACCCGCTCGGCGCGTCCGGTACCCGGATCCTGGGCACCCTTGCCCGGTCGCTGCAGGCTTCCGGTGAGCGCTGGGGCGTCGCGGCGATCTGCATCGGCGTCGGGCAGGGGTTGGCAGTGGTGCTGGAGAACGTCTCTGCCGGAGCGAAGGGTTAGGAACATGCTGAATTTTGTAGACACGGTGGCAGATGCCGTCGCCGGGATCCGGGACGGTTCCACCGTGATGATCGGCGGGTTCGGCAACGCCGGGCAGCCGTTCGAGCTGATCGATGCGCTGATGGACTGCGGCGCCACGGACCTGACGGTGGTGAACAACAATGCCGGCCAGGGCGATCAGGGCCTGGCGTTGCTGATCAAGGAAGGACGGGTGAAGAAGATGATCTGCTCGTTCCCGCGGCAGTCGGACTCCTGGCACTTCGACGCCAAGTACAAGGCCGGGGAGATCGAGCTGGAACTGGTGCCGCAGGGCAACCTGGCCGAACGGATCCGCGCGGCCGGGGCCGGGATCGGCGGGTTCTTCACCCCCACCGGGTACGGCACCATGCTGGCCGAGGGCAAGGAAACCCGGATCATCGACGGCCGCGGCCAGGTGTTTGAGACCCCCATTCACGCCGACGTCGCACTGATCAAGGCGCTGAAGGCCGACGGCAAGGGCAACCTCGTCTACCGCAAGACCGCCCGGAACTTCGGCCCCATCATGGCCGCCGCCGCGAAGCACACCATCGTCCAGGTCTCCGAGGTCGTGCCCACCGGGGGATTGGACCCGGAGACTGTGGTCACCCCGGGAATCTACGTCAACAAGATTGTGAAGGTGGCCTGAGATGGGCGCACAGACCAACAGCCAGGCCGGCAGCCGGGCCAGCCTCCAGACCAGCAACAAGGCGCTGGGCCGGGATGACCTCGCCCGGCTCGTGGCACGGGACATCAAGCCGGGCTCGTTCGTGAACCTGGGGATCGGCCAGCCCACCCTGGTATCCAACTACCTCACCGCGGACCAGGACATCACCCTGCACACCGAGAACGGCATGCTGGGCATGGGTCCGGAAGCCCAGGGCGACGAAATTGACGGCGACCTCATCAACGCCGGCAAGATCCCCGTCACCGAACTCCCGGGAGCGTCCTACTTCCACCATGCCGACTCGTTTGCGATCATGCGCGGCGGGCACCTGGACATCTGCGTTCTCGGCGCGTTCCAGGTGTCCGCCACCGGTGACCTCGCCAACTGGCACACCGGTGCACCTGGCGCCATCCCCGCTGTGGGTGGTGCGATGGACCTCGCCACCGGCGCCAAGGACGTGTTTGTGATGATGACGCTCCTGACCCGCGAAGGCGCCTCCAAGATCGTGGAGACCTGCACCTACCCGCTCACCGGCGTCGGCTGCGTCACCCGCGTCTACACCGACAAAGCAGTGTTCCTCACCGGCCCCGACGGCGTCCAGGTCCGCGAAACCTTCGGCTGCACGCTCGAGGAGCTCCAGGAACTGGTGCCCGTCCCGCTCACCGCAGCCCCCGCCGTCGCCCCCTGACCCCCGCTTCTGCGCGAACGTACACTTGGGGCCCCTTGCGAGTCGCGTTTTTGGGGCCACAAGTGTACGTTCGCGCCAAATAGGATTGGTAACCATGACCCACGCACCAGCAGACACGCAGGCCGCTCCGCAGGCGGGCGACCAGTACGTGCAGTCGCTGGCGCGGGGGCTGGCCGTGATCCGTGCCTTCGATACGGACCACCCCCTGATGACCCTCACGGAAGTCGCGGCCCGCACAGGCCTGACCCGGGCCACTGCCCGGCGCTTCCTGCACACGCTGGTGGAACTGGGCTACGTCCGTACCGACGGAAAGACGTTCGCGCTGACGGCCAAGGTGCTCCAGCTCGGCTACGCCTACCTCTCTGGCCTGTCGCTCCCGCAGCTGGCCCAGCCTCACCTCGAGGAACTGTCACTGAAGCTGGGCGAGTCCACCTCCGCCGCGGTGCTGGACGGTACCGACATCGCCTACATCGCCCGGGTGACCACCCGCCGGATCATGAACGTAGGCATCACTGTCGGCACCCGCTTCCCGGCGTATGCCACCTCAATGGGCAGGGTGTTGCTTGCCGCCCTTCCGCCAGCCGAACTTGAGGCCTACCTCGCCGCCGCGGAGATCAAGCCGCTGACGCCCCGGGCGCTCGGGACTGTCCGGGAACTGCTCGCTGTCCTTGAGAAAGTCCGGGCCCAGGGCTGGTGCCTGCTGGACCAGGAGCTGGAGCTTGGGCTGATGTCCGTGGCCGCTCCGGTCCATGACGGACCCAAGGTGGTAGCGGCCGTGAACGTCTCCCTGCAGGCCCAGTCCGTCGCGGCCCAGCCGGACCCGGAAGCGTACCTGGCCGCGGTGGCAAAGGAAATCGTTGCGACGGCGGAACTCACCTCCGCGGACCTGAGCGCACGGGGTTAGCGCGCGAACTGGCAGTAAATGCCCCCAAAACGCGAATCCGGGGGAATTAGCTGCCAGTTTACGCAGGGGGTCATAGACTCTAGCCAACTACGTGCAGCAGTGCCGCTCCGCGAAGTTCCTGCCGGTCACCGGATGGGCACGGATCCTGAGGCGCTGCCGCACTCGTTTGCGAGGGGAGTGGCGGGTGAAACTGGGCATACCGCGGGAACGCCATGAGGGTGAACGGCGCGTGGCCGGCACCCCGGAAACGGTCAAGCAACTCACAGGACTGGGCCTGGACGTGATCGTCGAGGCAGGAGCCGGCGATGCGTCCGGACACAGTGACCACGAATACGTACATGCCGGCGCCAACGTAGTCCCGGTTCTGGTCCCGGCCGACCTGGACATCCTCGCCCACGTCCGACCGCTGGATCCGGCAGTGGCCGCTTCGCTGAAACCCGGCGCGGTTACGGTGGGCCTGGCCTCGCCGTCGTCCGAGCTTGCCACCGTCCAGGCGCTCGCTGACTGCGGCGTCACCTCCTTCGCCCTCGAGCTGGTTCCCCGCATCTCCCGTGCCCAGTCCATGGACGCGCTCAGTTCCCAGGCCCTGGTGGCCGGCTACCGCTGCGTGCTGGAGGCCGCCATCCGCTTGCCGCGGTTCTTCCCCCTCTACATGACGGCCGCCGGAACGGTTCCGCCGGCCCGGGTGCTGGTGCTCGGGGCGGGCGTTGCCGGGCTGCAGGCCATCGGCACCGCCAAACGGCTCGGAGCCCGCGTCTCCGCCAACGACATCCGTCCCGCGTCCGCCGATGAGGTCGCGTCGATGGGAGGCACGTTCGTCAGGCTGGACCTCGAAACCGCAGAAGCCTCCGGCGGCTACGCCCGGGAACTCAGCGCCGACCGTGGCGCCCTGCAGCGTGAGCTTCTCGCGCCGCATGTGGCCCAGGCGGACGTTCTGATTACGACGGCGGCCGTCCCCGGCAGGCACGCGCCGCTCCTGGTGAGCCGCCAGATGGTGCAGGCCATGCGGCCAGGTTCGGTCGTCGTCGACCTCGCCGCGGAGTCCGGCGGCAACGTGGAGGGTTCGGTTCCCGGCGTGGACATTCTGGTGCCCACCGCGGACGGGCAGGGGCATGTCACCTTGGTGGGGCTGAAGGATGCGCCCTCGGCGATGGCCTCGGACGCGTCCCGGCTGTACGCCAAGAACGTGGCCAACCTGCTGGCCCTGATTGCCCGGGACGGCGTGATCGCCCCCGATTTCGACGACGAGGTGGTGGCCGGTGCGTGCCTCACGCACGACGGCGCGGTGCGGCACCTGCCCACGGCGGAGGCACTCGCCGGACTCATCCCGGCTCCGCCGGACCATTCGCCCACGGTCCAAAACGATACGGTCCACAACGAAGGCGTCCGCAGTGAAGGCGTCCGCAGCGAAGGGGGAACCTGATGGACGGCATGAGCCTGCTGACCATCACCGTACTGGCCATCTTTGTAGGCTTCGAAGTGGTCTCCAAGGTCTCCAGCACCCTGCACACACCGCTGATGTCAGGGGCGAACGCCATCCACGGCATCATCCTGGTGGGCGCCATCATCGTTGCGGGCCAGGCCGCCGAACCCTTGATCCTTGCAGTGGCGCTGCTGGCCGTGGTGCTGGCTACCGCCAACCTCGTGGGAGGCTTTGTGGTCACCGACCGGATGCTGCACATGTTCCATGGCCGTAAGGAAACCGGCCGCAAGGACGCCGCGGCCACGGAGGACGGAAAATGACCCTCCTCGACCCTGTCTGGACGTCGCTCCTCTACCTCGCCGCGGCCGTGTTTTTCATCCTGGCCCTCCGCGGCCTCAGCTCGCCGCGCACCGCCCGGCGGGGCAACCTGATCGGCGCGTTCGGGGCCTTAGTCGGCGTGGTCACGGTGTTCCTGTCCTCCCGGCTGGACAACGTCCCGTGGATTATCGGTGCCATCGCGGTGGGATCCGCCGTTGCCGCACCCGTGGCCCGGCGCGTGAAAATGACCCAGATGCCCCAGCTGGTGGCGCTCTTCAACGGCGTGGGCGGCGGCGCTGCAGCCCTGGTGGCGCTTCTGGAGCTCGGCCATACGGAGGATCCGTGGGTGCGCGTCGCCGTTGTCTTCACCCTCCTGGTGGGTGCCGTGTCCTTCGCCGGTTCCGGGGTCACCTTCGCCAAGCTCCAGGAGCTGATGACCACCCGCCCGGTGGTGTTCCCCGGACTGCCTGTGGTGATGGCGGTGGTGTTGCTCGCCGCGGTGGGGACCGCCGTCGCCGTCGTCCTGACCGGGGCCCTGCCGCTCGCGGTGCTGCTGATGGCACTGGGCCTGGCGGCCGGTGTGCTGCTGGTGCTGCCGGTGGGCGGGGCCGACGTTCCCATCGTCATTTCGCTCCTGAACGCCTTCACCGGCCTGGCGGTGGCCGCGTCCGGCGTGGTGTTGGGCAACGTCCTCCTGGTGGTGGCCGGAACACTGGTTGGCGCCTCCGGTACCATCCTCACCCGCGCCATGGCCGCGGCGATGGGCCGAAGCGTCGCCGGCATCCTGTTCGGCGCCTTCCGGGGAGGTTCGACGGCGGGATCCACCGCCCTGAGCGAGCGTCCCGTCAGGTCCTCCAGCGCGGAGGACGTTGCAGTCCTGCTTGGCTACGCGCAGCGCGTCATCATTGTGCCCGGTTACGGGCTGGCCGTGGCGCAGGGACAGCACACCGCTGCCGAACTGGCCCTGGCCCTTGAGGCCCGGGGCATCGAGGTGGATTTTGCCATCCACCCTGTGGCAGGGCGGATGCCGGGGCACATGAACGTGCTCCTGGCCGAGGCCAATGTGCCGTATGAGTCCCTCAAGGAGATGGGCGAGATCAACTCAAAGTTCCGGACGGCGGACGTTGCGCTGGTGGTGGGTGCCAATGACGTGGTCAATCCGGCCGCGAAGACGTCCTCCGGCTCGCCGATCTACGGCATGCCCATCCTGGAGGTCTCCGCCGCCCGGCAGGTGATTTTCCTGAAGCGGTCCATGCGGCCCGGTTTCGCGGGAATCGAGAATGAGCTGCTCTACGAACCGCAGACCTCGCTGCTTTTCGGCGACGCCAAGGATTCCCTGGCCAAGGTGCTGGGCGCGGTGAAGGCGCTGTAACCATCCCGCCGTAGGATCAACCGTGACCCTTCACAGCTGACTTTCCCGAGGAGACGTACCCATGAGCGACCCGCAGACCACCTCCGATTCGTCTACAGCGTCCCGGCCTGCCCGCCCCGCCTGGCTGATGCCGGTCATCATGACAATCGTCACGGGCGTGATCGGCATGGTGCTGGTAGCAGGGCAGGGCCTGTACTGGATGATCGCGGTCATTGCCGTGGTTGATGCCCTCGGCGTCTTCACCATTGTCCGGTCGGCCCGGATCAACGCCCGGAACCAGGAAGCCCGGGCCCGGGAAATCCAGTACAAGCAACTCCAAAACCGACCGTAGCCGGTCCGCCCGGCATCCGCAGGCGGGAATCCCGGAAATAGGAAGTACGCTTTCTTTATTGCACTTCCAACGTCACTGAAGGACACCATGACAGCGAACAGTTCCCCAGCCCTCAAACGCGCGGCGATCATCGTTAATCCTGCCAAGCCGGTGGACGTAGACGTGGATGCCCTGGCGGCGAAGCACTGCTCGGAGAACGGCTGGGACGAGCCCATCTGGCTGGAGACCACCAAGGAGGACCCTGGCGTCGGCCAGGCCAAGGAAGCGCTTGAGCAGGGCGCCGACATCGTCATTGCCGCAGGCGGCGACGGAACAGTCCGATGCGTGGCCGAGGTCCTTGCCGGAGGCGACGTGCCCATGGGGCTGCTCCCTTTTGGCACGGGAAACCTCCTGGCCCGCAACCTGGGCATGGACGTCACGGACTTTGACGGTGCCATGGCCGGAGCCCTGGCGGGAACCGAACGGAAGATCGACGTCGTCCGCGCCCGCCGGAACGATCCTGACAGGGAGCAGCTGTTCCTGGTCATGGCCGGCGTAGGCTACGACGCGACCATCATGGCTGACACCAACGAGGACCTCAAGGACAAGGTGGGCTGGTTGGCCTACGTGGACGCCGGCATCCGGAACCTGCCCGGCAAGCCGGTTAAGGCCACCATCGTTGTCGACGGCAAGGACGTGGTGCACCGGGGAGTCCGCAGTGTGATGGTAGGGAACTGCGGCAAGGTCCAGGGCGGACTGGAGATCTTCCCGGACGCCAAAATGGACGACGGACTCCTGGATGTGGCCGTGCTGGCTCCGAGGGGCAAGCTCGGCTGGTTCTCCGTTGTCGCCGGCATGATCGGTAAGGGCCGGGGCAAGGACACATCCGTTGAGTACTACCAGGGCAAATCCGTGGAGATCACGCTCGAGCGCAACGACGATTACCAGCTTGACGGCGACCATGAGGGTGAGGGCAAGCATGTCCTGATGACGCTGGAGCCGTCCGCCCTCACGATCCGGATGTAAGCCCAACCAGGTAGCAGCAGACGTCGTTTAGAGGCTTCATAACGACATCTGCTGCTACCTGGTTGGGGCGGCCGCCGCGGGCCGGTGGGCCAGGATTTCGGCGAGTTCCGCCAGCCGGTGGGCGCGCGCCGACTCGGCCGGCGTGAACGGTTCGCCGGCGCGGACAAAGGTGATGGGTCCGTGCCAGGCGGTGGGGATCTTCAGGAGCGTCCCGGCGTCGTGCTTTTCCAGGACAGCCTCCGCCGGGGTGAGGATCCGTGCGCGGAGCAGCTCCGCCACAGCCAGGGGAAGCTCGTCCGGGGCATCGGCGATCCTGGCCGCCAGGCTCAGCGCCTTCGTCTGGCCGTCCGCCATGGCCAGGGCGGTGGTGGGCCAAACATGGGACCGGGAGCCGCCGCCGTCGTGCAGGGCATCCAGCAGCTGGCGTTCGCTCAGGTTTCCGGGGGCGGACAGCACAAACTCGTCCAGCACGCCGCCGGTTACGGGGTGGACGTGGATGCTCAGGATGTTGGTGTCCAGGCCGGCCAGCGCCTTGGTGATTTTCTGCAGCGAGCCCGGCCGGTCCTGCAGCACCGTGCGCGCCCGCCACAGCGACGGGGCCTTGCCCAGCCTCCTGCGGTGACGCAGGGCGGGCGCATGCAGCCAGCCCCGCAGCACACGGGCAGCCGACGGCTCGGCCACCCAGATCACCAGGACTGTGGCCGTGAGGGTGAGCACCAGCACTTTGGCCAGGTAGGTCAGATGCGTCCCCACCACCAGGGCGTGGACGAGAAGCTCGATGGGAAGCATCACGGCGACATTGGCCACCGTGAGGCGGGTCTTGGTGGGTTCCGGCATCAGGCCGCAGACTTCGCAGCTCAAATCAGCCGCTGCAGGATTGCTTGCGGTGGGCTTCATGCCTCAAGGATCATGTGCCGCTGTTTCCGTGGTGTTGCCCCGCGGTTCCGATCATGCGAACGGTTTGCGACGTAGGCTTTGTCGGGACGCCAGTCCGGCCGTCCGTCAGTTGCAAAGTGCAGGAAGGGCGACGCGCCCACGTGAAGATGCTCGCTGAGATGTTCAGCGTTGCTCCCGGCATCAAGGACCACCACTCTGCCCTCCGGTGCGCGGTAGGCGCGTTTGTTCCGCTTCTCACGCTGGTGCTGCTTGGCCGCCTGGATGTTGCGATCTTCGCGTCGTTCGGTGCCTGCTCCGGGGTTTGACGCCCCGGTCTTCGCCTGGCCGGGTCCCGGGACTGTCCGACGGCGGCACTTGGCCAGGTGCGCCGGCTGCGCGGCTGCCTCAGGCCGCGGCGGAGTAAACTTTGGAAAAGTTCCCCATTCAATGGAAGCGTTGGACCATGGCTAATTCAGTCTCCGGGGACTCGGTGGTGGACCGGGTGGTCCGGATAATTTCGGCCTTTCCCGAAGGAGCTGGCAGCCTCCAGCTTTCTGAGCTGGCAAACCGCGCCGGGCTCCCGCTCACCACGGCGCACCGGCTGGTCCGGCAGTTGGCCGCGCACGGCCTTCTCGAGACCGGGGCGGGCGGAACCGTCCGGCTTGGGCTGCGTCTGTGGGAGCTGGTGAACCGCAATTCGCCCACACTGGCGTTGCGGCAGGCCGCCATGCCTTTTATGGAGGACATCCAGGAGGTCCTGAACCAGAACGTAAACCTGGCGGTCCTGGACGGCTGGGAGGCGCTCTTTGTGGAACGGCTCTCCCGCCGCGGATCTGTGGCTAACCGGGCCAAAGTGGCCGGAAGGATGCCTGTCCACCTGTCCTCCGCCGGGCTCGCACTGATGGCACACCAGGGGAAGACGCTGCGGGCTGAATACCTCGGGCAGTTCACTGACCCCGCCGGGAAAGTAACGCAGGATGCCGTGCGTGGCCTGCTCAGCGAAACCGGCCAGCAGGGCTTCGCCCAGCTGGCCGGCGTCGTGGATCCGGACACCTGGGGCATTGCCGTGCCGGTCCTGGACGGCAGGCAGCGCGCGGTGGCAGCACTCGGCGTTGTGGTCCCGCTCCGGGAGATGCGCCTGCAGGCCCTCGTGCCCGCGCTGCAGACCGCGGCCCGGGGCATTGCCCGCCGGCTGGTGACTCTGGAAAACTGATTCTTTCTTCCGCTGAATGGAATGCGTGTTACGTCCGTGAGGCTGCCCGCTGCACACTGATAGCCAGACGCGCCCACCGGGGCCCAGCAAGCCCCACAACGAAGCGAGACACAGCCATGGCAGCACGCAAAATCATCACCACGCAGGTGGCCATCATGGGCGCCGGTCCCGCCGGCCTTATGCTCTCCCATTTGCTGGCCAAGGCCGGCATCGATTCCACCGTGATCGAGGTCCGCAGCCACAAGGACATCGCCGAGACAGTCCGCGCCGGCATCCTGGAGCACGGCACCGTCAGCCTGCTCGTGGACAGCGGAGTGTCGGACCGGGTGCTGCGTGACGGAGACCGGCATGACGGGATCGAGCTGCGGTTCAACGGCGAAAGCCGCCGGGTTGACTTCAAGGACCTCGTGGGCGAATCCGTCTGGCTCTACCCGCAGACGGACGTCTTCCTGGACCTCGCCGCCCGCAGGAAGGCCGACGGCGGCGACGTCCGCTACAGCGTCACGGACACCAGCGTGCATGACCTCGAGGGCAGGCCGAAGGTCAGGTTCACCGACGCCAACGGCGTGGAGTACGAGGTCCAGGCCGAGTTCCTTGTGGGCGCCGACGGTTCCCGCAGCCACTGCCGCTTCCAGATCCCGGAAGCCCACCGGAAGTGGTACTTCCATGAATACCCGTTTGCCTGGTTCGGCATCCTGGCCGAGGCGCCGCACAGCTCGGACGAGCTGATCTACGCCAACTCCGACAACGGTTTCGCCCTGATCAGCCAGCGCACCGAGACTGTCCAGCGGATGTACTTCCAGTGCGATCCCAAGGAGAACGTGGCCGACTGGGACGATGACCGGATCTGGGCCGAGTTCCGCAGCAGGGTCAACGGCAACGGCTTCGAGCTCAAGGAAGGCCGGGTCATCGACAAAATGGTCCTGCCGTTCCGCAGCTTCGTGCACACGCCCATGCGCCACGGCAACCTGTTCCTGGCCGGCGACGCGGCCCACACGGTGCCGCCCACCGGAGCCAAGGGCCTGAACCTGGCCATCCACGACGTCAGGGTGCTCTTCGAAGGATTCGACAGCCACTACAACTCCGGCTCCACGCAGCTCCTGGACACTTTCAGCGACCGCGCGCTGGAGCGCGTATGGAAGGCCCAGCAGTTCTCCTACTGGATGACCACCATGCTCCACACGCCCACCGACGCGGACGACTTCACCCGCGCCCGCCAGCTCGGCGAACTCAACTCCGTGGTCTCCTCCCGGCACGGCATGGCCTATCTTGCCGAGGCCTACACCGGCTGGCCGGGCCAGGCCTAACAGGCAGAGTTTTTGTCCGGATATGTCGCCCTAAGGGGCTTTTTGCCCTCCGTATCTGGACAAAAACTCCGGGAAGTACGACGGCGGGCTGACGCCAGCTGTGCCGGCACGCCGCCGTCGTGCGGAATCCGTCAAGGGGTTAGGGCGCCAGCAGCCGCCGGATGGCCGCGGCGATCGCTGCAGCGTCCGGCTGCCCGTCCCGCCTGACAGTGAGTAAGTGAAGCAGCACACCGTCACCGTAGTCCGCCACATCCCGGGCCCGCGCCGCTGCGCCCGCCACCCCTAAGGCGGACAGTGCCTGCTCCAGACCGCCCACCAACCGGAAATGGCCGGCGGTCACCGCCCCGGGCTTGTCCAGGGAAAGGGCCAGCCGGGCACGGGTGAGAGCGGCGTGCTGTCCGGCCAGCGCCAGCACCAAAGCGGCCAGTTGACCTGCCAGTTCCTCAATGGTCTCCGGCGGACCGGCCCGCCCCTGGTCCTCCAGGAGTGCGCCGTCCAGTTGCTCCAGGCGGTCCAACACCGCTTCCACGAGGGCGGCGCGGTTCCGGTAGTAGTTCGACGTTGTGCCCTCGGGCAAGTGCGCGGCCGCGTCAACGGCCCTGTGGGTCAGGCCCTTCATGCCTTTGGCCGACACCACCGTCAAGGCAGCATCCAGAAGTTCCGTGCGGCGGTCAGGCATGGCCCCAGTGTAATTGACCCCTTCCCAACTACTACAAAAGTAGTAGAATCGCACGCATGGAAACAGTTTCGATTGTTGGCGGCGGCATAGCCGGCCTTGCCCTGGCCTGCTGCCTGGACCAGGATCGCTTTGAGGTGACGGTCACCGAGAAGCGGCCGGAGTTGCCGTCGGTTGGAACAGTGCTGGCCATGTGGCCCAACGCCCAGCGCGCCCTGGAAAAAGTGGGGGTCCTCGATGAGGCCCGAGCCGTGAGCCCGGTGATTGGAAGCGGATCCATCCGCAACGCCGCGGGCGAGCCCTGGGTGACCGTGAACGGCGGCCAGATGTTTGGCATTTCCAGGGTTGATCTCCTGCGACTGCTCGACTCTGCCGTCCCGGCCTCGGTCCGCAGGACCATGGGCCGCGTCCATGTGGTCCCATCCGGGGCCAGCCTGGTGGTAGGGGCCGACGGCGTGCGCAGTGCGGTGCGTCGCGGCGTCTGGGGTGAAAGGTCCGCAGCCCGGCCCACGCCGTACCTTGCCGTGCGGGGCACCCTTCCGGTGCCTGTCCGCCCGGAACATGTTGGCGAGTACTGGGGGCGCGGTGACCTTTTTGGCATCGCCGCTGCAGCCGCCGGCACCAACTGGTACGCGAGCTTTCGCTCCGACCTCGGACCGGACGGGATCGACGTCGCGTCGGCCCTTGAGCAGGCACGGATCCGCTACGCCGGTCATGCGCATGCCATCCGCGACGTACTTGCCCAGGCAACCCCGGAACGTTCGCTCGCCCAGGGGATCTGGACCGCGCCGCCATTGCGGTCCTTCGTCCGCGGACGTGTTGTGCTGATCGGCGATGCAGCCCATGCCATGACGCCCAACCTCGGCAGGGGAGCGTGCGAAGCCCTGGTGGACGCAGTCACGCTGGCGGAACTGTTGAATGCCCTGCCGGTTGAGGAGGCATTGAGGTCATACGATCGCCGGCGGCGGCTCCGCACTCAAGCCCTGAGCCTCGCCTCCTCGGCGATGATGAGGGTGGCTCTGACGGAAACCGCCCAGCCCTTGCGGGACCGGCTCCTGACGCTGGCGCGGCGCCCGAAGGTGCGGGCCGCCGTCGTTACAGGTTCCCGCGACTGATCAGCGCACGGGAGCGGCCGGTTCTGTGCCGGCCGCCACCAGTGCCGGGGAAGTGGCCGGATCTGGCGAAGCCCCAGCGGCGCTATTTTTGCGCCCTGCCCTGCGGCGGCTGGACCGGCCGTAGACGAGGTACATGGTGAGCCCCGTGATGACCATCAACAGCACTGTGTAGACGAAGGTGTTCGCCACGCCCTCCACTCCTTCAGCCCCGTCTGTATTGGCTTTGATGACCAGGCCCAGCGGCTGGACGAGCGGATGCGCGAGGAAAATGGCGGTGTCGTAGTCATCCAGCATGCTGTTGAAGTTCAGGGCCGCGATGGCAGCGGCGGCCGGGAGGACGATGGGCAGCAGGATCCGGCGGAATACATAAAGCGTCTTGGCCCCCATGATGGCCGCGGCTTCCTCCATCGAGGAGTTGACCGACGCGAACGAGGCCTTAAGCATCCGGAGTGTGAACGGGATCTTGACGGTCACGAATGCGATCAGCAGGATCACCGTGGTGCCAGTGAGAACAGCGCCACCCACCAGCGGATTCGGGTGGTCGTAGCTGATGATGAGTCCGAGGGCGAGCAGCGCCGAGGGCAGGATCCAGGGAATGTGGAGCAGGTATTCGAAGACAGAGGCAACCCAGTTCCTGTACTTCTGCAGCAGCCGGGCAACCAACAGCAGGCCGCCCACAGCTATCACCGTCGCCAGCGCACTGTAGACGACGCTGATGACAAAGGGCCGCAGGCCCGACTCCTGGGTGAGGACCCGTACGTAGTTGTCCAGGGTCAGGCTGCCCGGGGAGATCTGGCCGGTCTGGATGGCGGCGCCGTCGGCAAAGGAATACAACACAATAAGCACCACGGGCAACGTGTACAACGCAAAAAGCAGGTAGGCGACGGTGTGAACGGCAGCGTTGGCAACAGGGCTGCTGATTTGCTGCTTCTGCAGGGCCGAAGACACTTTGGACAGCGAGTAGTACGTGCCTCGTTTCTCGAATCGGGACATGACCGCGAGCATGAGGATGGTGGAAACGCCCAGGATAACGGCCAGCAGCGCAGCCAGGTCCCGGGAGGTGGGGCTGTTGGCGAACGTCAGGATCATGGGGGTGATGGTCTGGAACTCCCGGCCGCCCAGCACCTGAGGGGCGCTGAGTGCTCCCAGGCCGGTCAGGAACGACAGGATGGTGACGGCGAACAGCGTGGGTTTGAGCATGGGCAGCACCACGCGGCGCAGGATCGTCCAGGTGGAAGCGCCCAGGTTCCTGGCCGCCTCAATGGTCTGATAATCAACACCCTTGAGCGCGTTGCCAACGAACAGCATGTGATTGGTGGTCGTGGCGAACGTCATCACCACCAGTACAGCGAAGAAGCCGGAGAACCATGCCGGATCCATGCCGGGAAACACCGTGAGCAGCAGGGACGTGACAATTCCCTTGTCGCCGTAGATGAACTTGTAGCCTGCGGCCAGCACGATGCCGCCGTAAATGAATGTGGTTGCGTAGCCCAGGAACAGGATGCGGGAGCCGCGGATCTTGAAGTAGTGCGTGACCAGCACAATGAAGATGCCCACGACGTTCACCGTGATGGACAGGGCCAGTGCCAGCAGGAAGCTGTTGCCCAGTGACTTCATGGCCCGCTGCGAGGAGAACAACTTTTCGGCCGCCCGCCCGGAGAAGCTGCCGTCCGGAAAGAACGTTGCAATCAGGACGTTGAGGTTGGGCCACACCAGGAAGGCTGCGATAAACCAGGTGAGTACTGCGCCCACCATAAGGACGAAGGGGGAGCGGACCATGCTCCTGACGGAGCCGCCGTTCCTTACGGCAGCCCCGCTCATGGCAGGGCCACGGCCTGGTCCTGCTTGGCCAGCGCGGCTCCCGTGCCCGGATGGTATTGCAGCACGTGGCCCGGCTGGACATACAAAGTGGTTTCCGCGCCGACCTCCGGCTGGACGTTGCCGTCTTCCAGCACCAGCAGCCGGACGTCCGTGCCATGGCTCCTCACCACATAGCGGCTGTGCAGTCCGTGGTAGGTGCGTGAGGCCACCGTGCCGGGGAGCCCGACGGCGCGGCCACCGTCCAGCGGCGGCGTGAGGGACGCCTTTTCCACACGAAGGTAGGAGTTGGCGCCGGGGCTGAGACCGGCGCCGGAGAGCCGGTTCAGTTCCGCAACAAACTCCGAGGTGAGCGGGGAACTGTCACCAATGAAGTTGCAGACAAACTCTGTGGCGGCCTGGTCATAAATCTCCTGCGGCGTCCCCACCTGTTCGATCACGCCTTTGTTGAACACGGCCACGCGGTCACTCATGGCCAGGGCCTCATCCTGGTCATGGGTGACGTACACGGTGGTAATGCCGAACTCGCTCTGCAGGTCCTTGAGCTGCTGGCGGAGCTGGTGACGCAGCTTCGCGTCCAGGTTGGACAGCGGTTCATCCAGGAGCAGGATCTTGGGCCGCAGCACCAGGGCGCGGGCCACGGCCACCCGCTGCTGCTGGCCTCCCGAAAGCTCCGCCACATTCTTGTGCAGTTGCTCATCGCTGAGCTCCACCCGGCGCGCAATGTCGCGCACCAGGCGGTCGCTCTCGGCGGACTTTTCCTTCCGGACGCGGAGCCCGAACGCGATGTTCTCCCACACGCTCATGCTGGGGAACAGGGCATAGTTCTGGAACACCATGCCCACCTGCCGTTTATCGCTGGGAAGCCGGGTCACGTTTTTCCCGTCCACATGGACGGCTCCCCTGGAGGGCTCGATAAACCCTGCCAGGGTGCGTAACGCCGTCGTCTTTCCGCAGCCGGAGGGACCCAGCAGCGTGAAGAACTCCCCGGGCTTCACGTGAAGGTCCAGGTGAGGGATGGCGGTGAAATCGCCGAAGGAAACTTCGATGTTGTCCAAGCGGATCATGGGAAAAACCTGTCTCGGTGGGGCTGCTGGGGCGGGGCGGTCTGGCTACGTCATGTATTCGAGCTCGATCTTCTCCACCCAGGCGCCCATGTTCTCCTGGACGAAGTCCCAGTCGATGTCCTGCTGCTTCACGTCGGCGAAGAACTCCACAACTTCCGGGTTGGCCTTGGTAGCTGCGGTTTTGTTGACCGGCATGGAGTTGAACTGCTGGGCAAACGCGCCCTGGACATCGGCGCTGCCGAACCAGTCAATGAACTTCTGTGCCTGTTCCTTCTTGTCGGTTCCCTTCACCAGGGCCACCTGCTCGACGGCGAGCGGTACGCCCACCGACGGCGCCACGGTTTCCACGTTGACCTTGAAGGACTTCTCCCGTTCGGCGATGATCGACGACGGCATTTGGCCCAGGTCCACCTCACCCGCTGCAATCCGGGCAAAAAGATCGGTCTTGGCCACGGCAGGGCTGCCATTCTGGAAGTACTGTTCCACCTGCTTCCAGCCCTCATCTGAAACGCCGAGGTCACCGGACTCGTCCTTGTAGCGGGTGAGGATGCCGGCGAAGACAAGCTGCGCCGTGGCGGTACCAAGTCCTGTCACGCGCTCATAGCGGTCCTTGAACTCCTCTTTGGTCCAGAGGTCTGTCCAGTCCTGCGGTGCGGCGTCCGCGGTGATCTTGTCAGAGTTGTAGCCGAGCAGGATGGCCTGCTTGACCAGTGGCCAATACGCCTTTCCATCTCCGCTGTCGCCAAGGGCCGTGTCCACTTCGCCTGCCCATGCCGGATCATAGGGCTCAAGCGCGCCTTCGGCCTTGATCTGGGCGAAGTACATGTTGTTCAGGCCGAAGGCGACGTCGGCGATGGGGTTGTTCTTTTCGGCGATCAACTTGTTGGTGGCATCAGCGCCGCCGGCCCCCACCACTTCGATTTTGAAGCCGGCCTCGGCGGCCTTGGCGGTCAGCCATTCACCGCGGCCTTCGCCGTTGGAGTTGGTGTAAACCACCAGCGTTTCGCCGGAACCTGCCGGCGGGGCAGTGGACGCGTCACCTGACGCGGCGGGTGACGCGGCGCCCCCTCCACATCCGGCGAGAAGGATGACAGCGACGGCGGCGGCAACCAAGGTCTGCAATTTACGCACGATCAGGACTCATTTCTGGACTGTCAGCGGAGCATGTCCGGTCAGCCTATAGCCGGACAGGCCATTTTCGGGCTGTTATAGCTATCGATTTGATAAACAGCCGGGCTGTTGAGTCTGGATGAGTCGGGAGAACGTTCAGGGCACGGTGCGTAAACGTGCGGTAAATGTTTGGGGAGCCGCCCCGCGAAGGCGGGGGACGCCGTCGTCGGTCCTCTGCGAGACTGCCGGGGAGGTGGCGCGTCCCCGTATTTTTCCGGCTTATGCCATGGCCGTGTGGGCGGCGCTGTGCGAGTCAATGGTTTTCGCGTAGCAGTAGGAGTGCGGCACTCCGATGTACGGGCCGAAGTTTGGCACACTTTCGAAGCCGGAGTTTTCGTAGAAGTTCCGGCCATCCGGCTGCGCCGAACCGGCCTCGGCCTTGATCCGGGTGATCCCCTGCTTGTACGCCTCGGCCTCAAGGGCGGCCAGGATGGAGCTGGCGACACCCGACCCCCGGGTGTACGGGAGCACATAGAGCCGTTTGATCTCCGCCGTGGTGGAATCCAGCAGCCTCAGGCCGCCACAGCCCACCGGCTGGCCGGAACCCTTGTCGTACGCCACCAGGAACACGGCACAGTCGGCGGACGACGGCGGCGTGCCGGGTTCGTGGTCAGGGGTGCCAAAGCGGGCGTCCAGTTCTGCCTGCTGGGCCCTGCGCAGGTCGGCGCCCACGGGGTTCGACCAGGTGACCTGCCTGATGTTGAGTCGGGGATTGGTCTGCATGGCTGCCTCGTTTCGCCGAAGGATTATGCCTGATAAGCCTAAGAGGCCGCGGTTACCGCGGTGTTTCCTTCGCGTAAGCGCCCAGAGAACTGTGGGCGATGGCGCAGCCCCTGCCTCTCCCTTAAGGTGCCTCACAGTGGTTAGGCTGTCGAGATACCAGTTGGCCTAGGATTATCCGATGGGTTCACCTCAAAGTGACGCTTCAGGATACTGGTACGGGCCCGATGGCCACGTGGACTCCGGGGCTGCCGTGCTGAAGGCGCTCCGCGACTACAGGGCGGCTGAGCAGACCGTTCGCCGGTCCACCCGGGACTCCATGGGGATGGGTGAAACGGACGTCCTCGCCCTTCGCTTCCTCCTGCGCGCCCAGGCGTCCGGGGAGACCGTCGTACCCAAGGACCTGAGCCGGATCCTTGGTATTACCAGCGCTTCAACCACGTCACTCATCGATCGCCTGGTCGCCAGTGGACACGTACGCCGCGAGGCGCATCCCACGGATCGCCGCTCCGTGATCGTTGTCCCCACCGCTGAATCGGACCAGGAAGTGCGAACCACCCTCGGTGCGATGCACCGGCGGATGATGTCCGTTGCCGAAGGCCTTACTGCCGAGGAGGCCCGGACCGTGGTGCAGTTCCTCAGCCGCATGGCGGCGGCTATTGACGGCACACCGGCTCCGCGCAAAATTAGCTAGCCCACCTAGTTATATGTAAGCTTACGATTATTCGCAGTGTCGTAAGCATGAGGAGTCGTGAGTGCGTTGGTAGGTTTTGCCGGAATCTGCGGGCCGGAATCGATGGCATGCCAGGATGAGGCCGCGGGGCCGGAGGTTCCCCTTCATTGCGGAACCCCCATGGAACTGGTCACGCCCGCGGTCGGGCCGAAGTCTGTTGGCTACACGTTCGAACCTCCGGTTGAGCCGGTCCTGCTGCCTCCGGTCTGGCGCTGCGGCTGCGGCTTCCAGCTTGACGCCTGGAACTCCACCCCGCAGCCAGGCCGCCTTTCGGCCACGGATCCCGTTTCTGCCCCGACCCAGTGAAAGTGCCGGCAGCTGTCACCGCGGTGGGCGGCACACCCGAGGTTGCTCCTGGGGGCACCGTCCCAATCCTCGGCCGCTATCAGCTCCGCGAGCGGCTGGGCCGTGGTTCACTCGCGGACGTGTACGCCGCCACGGACCTCGCCGGCGGCCCAGACGTTGCGGTCAAGATCGCAGCGGATGCCGGCGCCAAGCAGCAGGCCAGGATCCACACCGAGGCCGCAATCCTGGCCGCCCTGGACCACCCGGCCATTATCGGCTTCAAAGGGGAAGGCACCATGCCCAAGGGCTGCCCCCAGGCAGGACGTCCTTTCCTGGTCGAAGAACGCGCCTTCGGCACAAGCCTTTCGGAAACGATCCGGAATGCCGACGCCAACCGGGCCCACATCGCGGCCTGGGCAGCGGACCTCTACGACGGGATCAGCCGCCTCCATCGGATGGGACTGGTGCACCGGGATATCAAGCCTGCAAACCTGATGCTGAGCGGGCTGCGGCGGAGCCCGGTAAAGATCATCGATTTTGGCATCACCGCACGCGCAGGGACCCTTCCCGAACCGGGCATCTCGTCAGGAACCGTGCACTATATGAGCCCGGAACAGGCCTCGGGCCAAGCCGCCCACCCGTCCTGGGACGTCTATGCGCTGGGGCTGGTGCTGCTGGAGCTGTTGACCGGGACAAAGGCATATCCCGGAACGGCCGTGGAATCGCTGGTGGCACGCACTCTGCGCAGTCCCGAGGTCCCGCGCTCCCTGGGCGGCGGCTGGTCCGAACTGCTGCGCGCCGCCACTGCCATGAACGGGGCCGACAGGCCGACCGCCGCCGAGGCTGCAACCTTGGCCTCAAGGCTCATTCCGTCGGGGAGGCCGCGCCGCCGCGCCAAGTTACTGTCCATGAGCGCCGTCCGCGGCCTTCACCTCACCCTGCCGGCCTAAAGCCGGACTGCTGGCCCATTCATCTGGTCCAGCGGGTGGTCCCGGGAAGCGTCCCCCTAAGTGGTCCCGCCGGTCGGGTCCTCGGCCGTAGGATCGGCAAAGGCAAGGCCGCCCACGGGGCTGCCGTCCCAGTGAATAAGCTTCCATCCTGTGTCAGGATCGCCTTCCAAGGCCACAATGCCCGTATTGGACAGGACATGGCGGGCAGCGAACTCATGGTCGGCGCCGGCCGCGCGAAGGCCTGCCCATGTACGGATGGCGGCGCCGTGGCTGACCACCGCAGCAGCGGCGGAATCCCCGTTGCCGGCGGCGCGGCGGGCAATGCCCGTGATGGCGGCGTCGTACCGTTCGAAGAACTCACGGCCGTCCGGACCGGCCGGCATGCGGCGGTCCAGGTCTCCGGCAGCCCACGCGAAAACTGTGCTCATGTACCGCAGGTGCGATTCATGGTCGGTCAACTTTTCCAGTGCACCTGCTTCGATCTCGTGCAGGCCGTCCAGAACCTCAATTTCCAGGCCATGCAGCCGGGCCAGCGGGGCCGCAGTGACCTGCGTGCGAAGGAGGGTTGAGGCGTACAGGGCGGCGATGGGCTCGTTGGCCAGGGACCGTGCCATAGCTTCGGCCTGCCGCTCTCCCAACTCCGTGAGCCCGGGCCCCGGATGGGCCGTGTCCAGCTGGCCGAGTACGTTGCCAGGGGTCTGCCCGTGGCGGATAAGCAGCAACTTCATGTTCCCAGTTTCGCATCCCGCGGCAAGGCCGGGCGCCTCCGTGCGCGGGCAAAAACGGCGGCGCCGGGCCCTGAGGAGCCCGGCGCCGCCGTCGTACTTTTCCTGCCGTGGAGGCCCGCCCTACTTCAGGTGGTCCACCAGCTGGTCCGCAATACCGGTGTATTTGCCGGGGGTGAGCGCGAGCAGCCGCGCCTCGGCCTCGGGGGAGAGGCCCAGGCCCTGGACGAATTCCTGCATCCGGGCGGCGTCAACGCGCTGTCCGCGGGTGAGGTCCTTGAGGCGCTCGTAGGGATTTTCCATGCCTTCGACGCCGGCAATCGCCTCGGCGCGCATGACCATCTGGATGGCCTCGCCCAGGACTTCCCAGTTGGTGTCCAGGTCCCCGGCGAGGACGTCCTCGGCGACATCGAGCCGGTCCAGGCCCTTGGCGACGTTGGAGATGGCCAGGAGGGAGTGGCCGAACGCCACGCCGATGTTGCGCTGGCTCGACGAGTCCGTGAGGTCGCGCTGCCAGCGGGAGGTAACCAGGGTGGAGCCCAGCACATCGAGGAGGCCCGAGGAGATCTCGAGGTTGGCCTCCGCGTTTTCAAACCGGATGGGGTTGACCTTGTGCGGCATGGTGGATGATCCGGTGGCGCCGGCCACGGGGACCTGGGCGAAGTAGCCGATGGAGATGTAGCTCCAGATGTCAGTGCAGACGTTGTGCAGGATCCGGTTGAACCGCGCGACGTCGGCGTACAGCTCAGCCTGCCAGTCGTGGCTTTCGATCTGGGTGGTCAGCGGGTTCCAGGCCAGTCCCAGGCCCTCGACGAACGACTTGGCGACGTGCTGCCAGTCGGCTCCGGGGACCGATGCCACGTGGGCGGCGTAGGTGCCGGTGGCGCCGTTGATCTTGCCCAGGTATTCGGTCTTGGCGATGCGGCCCAGCTGGCGGTCCAGGCGGTGCGCGATGACGGCCAGTTCCTTGCCCAGGGTGGTGGGCGTGGCAGGCTGGCCGTGCGTGCGGGACAGCATGGGTACCGCGCGGTTGTCCTCGGCCATCTTGCTGATTTGGGACACGAGGGCACGGGCGGCCGGCAGCCACACGTCCTCCACAGCCCCCTTGACGCCCAGGGCATAGGAGAGGTTGTTGATGTCCTCGGACGTGCAGCCGAAGTGGACCAGGGCCGTAAGGTGTTCGATGCCGATGGCGGGGAGGCGGCGGCCGATGTAGTACTCCACGGCCTTCACGTCGTGGACCGTGACGGCTTCGATTTCGGCGAGTTCGGAGACCGATGCGGAGTCGAATTCCGTGACGATGGCGCGGAGCCGGTCCTCCTGTTCAGGCGTCAGCGGGCCTGCGCCGGGAAGGACGTTGTTGCTGGTCAGATGGATGAGCCATTCGACTTCGACGGCGACGCGGTCACGGTTGAGGGCCGCCTCGGACAAGTAGTCAACGAGGGGCGCGACGGCGGACTGGTAGCGGCCGTCCAGCGGGCCCAGGGCGATCTGGTCCGGTGACGCGGCAAGGGCCAGGCGTCCGGAGGGCGTGCGGGTATCAGCTGTGGCGGCAGTTTCAGGCATGTGCTGATTCTTTCACGAACTCCCCACCACCGCGTATGCGGACTGCTTGTCGTGACCGGAGTGGTTCGGACTGCTTCGTGGGACTTGTCCACATGGCCGACGGCGGTGCTTCCGTGGCCGGGCGGCGCTCCGTAACGTCGGGTTCAGGGAGTCGAGGCCCGGCAGATCAGACATTCGTACGGGCACCGGGAGGGATTGGGCATGGGCAGTGACATGACGGCAGCTGACATGGCGGCATGTATGTCCCGCAGCAATGAGGTTCAGCAGTTGGCCGCCCGGCTTGAGCTGTCCTTGGGGCGGGTGGAAAAGGTCCTGGCAGGCGTTCGCGAGATCCAGCTTTTGGAATGGCAGTCACCTGCGGGGCGGGCATACCGGAATTCGGTTGCCCTGCAGGAGGTGGCGCTTGGACGGGCGCGGGTGCGGCTCGAGGACGCCTTGGCTTCCGTGAGGCGCCACGCCCAGGCGGTGGGAGCTTCGGCCGGCAGTCCGGCGGGGCGCTACTGATGGCCGAGGTGACCCCGTCGGGCAGCGGCGGACCCATCCACCTGACCGGGCCGGCCGTGGATGGTCCTTTGGAGATCAGGGGCGGCGTGGGTGGAATCAGCTTCCAGTTGGAGGAACTTATGGGCGGCGCTGAGAAGCTGGACGCCGCTGCCGGAGAATTGGCTGAAGTGGAAATCGAGGTGCACCGCATCTGGCAGGACCTGTGCCCCTACCAGAATGAACCGCGTCCCACCGGAACGGCCGCCCTGATGGACGTCGGGGAAGCCCAATGGGGCGTCCAGGCCGTGCGGACGGAGTTGCAGAAGATCAGCCAGCAAGTGCGGGACTGCAAAGGGGAATACGAACGGGCCGAGGCCGTGATGTCCTACAGGAGGGAGTATGCCCTGACCGGGATGGGGACCTGGGCCAAGCAGGTCCAGGACTTCGGTGTAACACGCTCCTTGAACAGGGATGTGATGGAACTCATGGCGGGAAACGTACCCGCGACGCTGGGTGTCCTGTTCGGGCCGCACGCTTCCATCGCAGGGAGGGTCGCAACAGAGTACTCGGCTGCCGCGCACGTGGCCGCCGCCTCCCCCTCGGTCAGGAGCGTGACAGGGCTTAATCCACGCATACTGGAGCCACGCCCCGTTGCTGCCAGGGCGATGGAGTCTTTTCCGATCGAGCTGGACGCATCGCCGGCTGGCCTGCTGGAACGGGCACGGCTCATCGATGAACGCGGCGATGGCTACATCGAAGTCCTCGAAGTGGACAATGCCGGGCAGAAGGCCTACATCGTGGTCATCCCCGGCACGCAGCCCGGAAGCGGGATGGGTGGGGACAATCCCTTCGACATCGCCGGGATCGGCGAAGGGCTGGGCTACGGCTCTGTCGAGGTCAACGCCGCCGTGTTGAAGGCTTTGCAGGCTGCCGGAGCAGAACAGGGTGCACCAGTGGTGGCTGTCGGCTACAGCCAAGGCGGCATCCATGCGATGAACCTCGCCGCCGGTGAACGCTTCCGTGCTGAGTATGACGTGAAATACGTCCTGACGGCAGGTTCTCCCGTGGGCAGTATCGATCCCGGCGCAGGTATCAGCGCACTGCACCTGGAGCACCGGCACGACTGGGTGCCTGGATCCGACGGCACGGCCAGCCCGGATGCCCGAAACCGTGTCACAGTAACGCTGACCAACGAGGTCCGCACCCTCGAAGGCGAGGATCCCGGATTGGGTCCCGGCCATAAGCTGACCAACTACCAGGAAGGCGCCCGGCTGGTAGCCGCCAGCGATGATCCGACTCTGGTGGCGTCAACCGCTGTTCTGGGTGGTGTCCTGGGAGCAGGGGGCACGGCAACGGCCACCCGTTTCGCACTGACCCGTTCGAAGCCGCCCGAACCGCAGCCCGCACTCCGCCAGGTACCGACGCCCATGCCGCAAGCGCCTCCGCGGCCGCCTGAGATCGGTCGGGCCCGGTGATCTGCCGGTCAGCGCCTGCGGGCTCCGGGCAGCCGCCCCGCGACCACCGAGATCACGCTGATGATGATCGCCGCGAGCACGGCAGTCCAGAAAAAGGAATCTATCGAGAAGCGAACCGGCGTGTAACCGCTGATCCAGGAGGTCAGATACAGCATGGCGGCGTTGATGACAATGGTGAACAGGCCCAGCGTGAGGATGGTGATGGGCAATGAAAGGAAGCTGACGAGGGGCCGGACGAACGCATTGACAACGCCGAAAATCAGCCCGACGAAGAGGTAGGCCAGCGTGACGCCGATGGCATCCGTTCCCTGGGTGACGCCGGATTCGGCGACCGCGTTCGTAGTGGCTGCCGTCGAAATGTCCAGGCCCGGCAGAATCCAGCTGGCGATCCAGAGGGCCAGCCCGTTGATCAGGACCCGCATAATGAAAGAGCGCATGAGCCCATGCTGTCACAATGCCCTGAACAACCGCCCGAGGCCGCCGCTGTGGAAAAAACAGGCGCCGACGTTTCCGCCCACTGGACGCCCCCGGCGCCCCGAGCGGGCGAAGTAGGCTAGTTGGCATGACTTCATCAGAGACCCTGGCTGGGGGAATCAAGCCGCGCCCGGTGGTGGGCCGCCTTCCCCGCTACGCCGCCGGCAAGCCCCCCGTCGCCGTCGACGGACTGGCCAGCTACAAACTGTCCTCCAATGAAAACCCGCTGGCGCCGCTCCCCGCCGTCATGGATGCCATCGCACGCCAGGCCGACTTCAACCGCTATCCGGATCCCCTCAGCAGCAAGCTCCGCGCGGCGCTTGCGGAATTCCTGGACGTCCCGGCGGAGGACATAGTCACGGGCGCGGGAAGCCTTGGCGCACTCAACCAGCTGCTGGCCACCTTCGCCGGCCGGAACGATGACGGCAAAGCGGATGAGGTCATCTACGCCTGGCGCTCCTTTGAGGCATACCCCATCAGCGTTGGCCTGGCGGGGGCCGAGAGCGTGCAGATCCCCCTGACCGGGGATGGGCGCCATGACCTCGACGCCATGGCAGCCGCGGTCACGGTGCGCACGAAGGTCATCCTCCTTTGCACTCCCAACAACCCCACCGGTCCGATCCTGACCACCGCGGAAACGGAACGGTTCATCCAGGCCGTGCCTGCGGACGTTGTGGTGGTTATCGACGAGGCATACCAGGAGTTCGTGCGGGCCGGGGATGCGGTGGACGGCATCTCCATGTACCGCAAATACCCCAACGTGGTGGTACTCCGGACCTTCTCCAAGGCCCACGGCCTCGCCGGGCTTCGGGTAGGTTACAGCGTCTCGAACCCCGAACTCACGCAGTACCTCCGCGTGGCTGCCACTCCCTTTGCGGTGTCCCAGGTCGCAGAACAGGCAGCAATTGTCTCGCTGCAGAACTACGCCCAGGTTGTAGAAAGGGTACAAAGCCTGGTGGATGAACGGAACCGGGTAACGGCCGGATTGCGGGACCTTGGCTGGTTCGTTCCCGCGGCTGAGGGCAACTTTGTGTGGCTGGGGCTGGGCCCGAACAGCGGGGAGTTCGCAGAGTTGGCGGGAGCGCACGCCCTGTCGGTCCGCGCCTTCGGCAACGAGGGTGTCCGGGTCAGCATTGGCGAGGTGGAAGCCAATACCCGGTTCCTCCGGCTGTGTGCAGACTATACAAAGCCGCCACGCCGTTCCTAGCGCTTAACATGTAGCCCGCGCGCTACCTACTGAAGATAAAGTTAGGATCAGTAAGCCAATATATATGCCAACTGCGGAATACATTCCGCTAGCGGCATATATCCCAGCGACATTGCAACGCATCCGCATGCGGCAAGCAAGGAGACGGTATGGGCGCCACACATCTGCCCTCCACCGAGTTCGACGGAACAGCGGTAGACGACCAGCTCGAGGCTGAGGCCGAGGCCGCCATGGGCGAGCCCCCGGCGCAGATGGTCCAACTGCTGGGACCGGACGGGACGTTGGGCACGGATCCCGTCTACACCCATTACGCCGAAAAGCTAGACCCGGAGAAGCTGCGGGGGCTCTTCGCCGACATGGCTGCCATCCGCCGCTTCGACGTGGAAGCCACTGCGCTCCAGCGCCAGGGACAGCTTGCCCTATGGGTGCCGCTGACCGGCCAGGAGGCTGCCCAAATTGGCTCCGGACGCGCCAGCCAGCCCCAGGACTACATCTTCCCCACCTACCGCGAGCACGGCGTCGCCCTCACCCGCAACGTGGACCTCGCGGAACTGCTGCGCCAGTTCCGCGGCGTCTCCAACGGCGGCTGGAACCCCAAGGACACCAACTTCCACCTCTACACGCTGGTCCTTGCCGCCCAGACGCTCCACGCGGTGGGCTACGCCATGGGCATCCAGCGGGACCAGAAATCCGCGGCGGCATCAGACCCCGTACGCACGGAGCCGCCGGCAGCGGTCATGGCCTATTTTGGCGACGGAGCCAGCTCCGAGGGCGACGTCCACGAATCCATGGTCTTCGCTGCGTCCTACAACGCCCCCGTGGTCTTTTTCTGCCAGAACAATCACTGGGCAATCTCGGTACCCAGCACCGTCCAGACCCGCATCCCGCTGTCCAACCGCGCCAAGGGCTATGGCTTCCCGGGCATCCGGGTGGACGGTAACGACGTCGTTGCCGTGCATGCGGTGACCGAGTGGGCCCTTGACCACGCGCGACAAGGCAAGGGGCCGGTGCTGATCGAGGCATTCACCTACCGCGTGGGCGCCCACACCACCGCGGATGACCCCACCAAGTACCGGCAGTCCGCAGAGGAAGATTCCTGGCGGGCCAAGGATCCACTTGCCCGGCTGGAAAAGTACTTGCGGGCCGAGGGCCTCGCGGACGACGCCTTCTTTGCCAAGGTCAAGGCCGACGGCGACGAACTCGCCGCCTACGTCCGGCGCACCACCCATGACCTGGAGACCCCGGACATCCGTACGGCCTTCGCGAACACCTACGTCGAAGCCCACCCGCTGGTCGCGGAGGAGCTTGCCTGGTTTGAGGAGTACAGTGCAGGGTTCGCCGGTGAGGAGACGGCCGGACAGGCAGAAACAGAGGCAGGCAACTGATGACCACCATGACTATCGCCAAGGCCATCAATGAAGGCCTCCGTGCAGCCCTGACCAACAACCCGAAGTCCCTGCTGATGGGCGAGGACATCGGTCCCCTTGGCGGGGTCTACCGCGTCACCGATGGCCTCATTGCCGAGTTCGGTCCCGACCGCGTGGTGGACACGCCGCTGGCGGAGTCCGGCATTATCGGCACGGCGATCGGCCTTGCCCTGCGGGGCTACAGCCCGGTCTGCGAGATCCAGTTCGACGGGTTTGTGTTCCCCGGCTTCAACCAGATCACCACCCAGCTGGCCAAGATGCATGCGCGCAGCAACGGCAACCTGACCGTGCCGGTGGTCATCCGCATCCCGTATGGCGGCGGCATCGGATCCGTGGAGCACCACTCCGAATCCCCCGAAGCGCTCTTCGCCCACACCGCCGGGCTGCGCATCATCACCCCTTCCAACCCGCACGACGCGTACTGGATGATCCAGCAGGCCGTCGAATGCCAGGACCCCGTCATTGTCTTTGAACCCAAGCGCCGCTACTGGCTCAAGGGTGAGGTTGACGTGGCCGCCGCCGGCACAGCGGAGGACCCCTTCAAGGCGCACGTGCTCCGCGAAGGGACGGATGCCACCATTGTGGCGTACGGCCCCCTGGTGCCCGTGGCCCTCGCCGCCGCGAACGCCGCGGCTGAGGACGGACGCAGCGTGGAGGTCATCGACCTCCGCTCCATCTCACCCATCGATTTCGACACGGTGGAGGCGTCGGTGAAAAAGACGGGGCGCCTGGTGGTGGCCCACGAGGCACCCACCTTCGGCGGGATCGGCGGCGAGATCGCAGCCAGGATCAGCGAACGTGCCTTCCTGTCCCTCGAAGCCCCCGTCATCCGTGTTGGCGGCTTCCACATGCCGTACCCCGTGGCCAAGGTCGAGGAAGACTACCTTCCGGACATCGACAGGATCCTCGAGGCGCTGGACCGGGCCCTGGCCTATTAGGCCGCCCGCACATCCCTATTCAGACTTGCCGCCCCCTCCTGGCCAGGAGCGGGGACCTGGGCTTCCGAAACCGAGGACACCATGACTGTAAACAAGTTCAACCTCCCCGACGTTGGCGAAGGCCTCACCGAGGCGGAAATCGTCTCCTGGAAGGTCAAGCCGGGCGACACCGTTGCCATCAATGACGTCCTGTGCGAGATCGAGACGGCCAAGTCCCTCGTGGAGCTGCCGTCGCCCTTTGCGGGGACTGTCACGGAGCTCCTGGTTCCGGAGGGGATAACCATCGACGTCGGAACCGCAATCATCAGCGTCACCGACGCCGTTTCCGGCGACCCATCTCCCGCCGATGTCCCGGCTCCGGCCACACCGGTGCAGCCGCTGTACGGCAAGCTTCCCGCGGCCGACGCCGACACGGCGGACGGTGCCCTGGCCGGCGGTCCGCTGGTGGGTTCCGGTCCCAAGGCCGACGCCGTCAGGCGCCGCGCGCGCAAGTCCGCGCCTGCCGCACGGGGCGCGTCAGCCCCGGTCCCGGTGGAAGAACCGGTCGAGGCCCGGTCCGCCGCTCCCGGGATTTCACAAGGCTCAGCCGCCGGTCCTGTCGATGACCGGCCCACCCTGGGCGACACGATCACGGGCCTGGTGAACCGGGTCCTGGCCAAGCCGCCCGTGCGCAAGATCGCACGAGACCTGGGAATCGACCTGGCGGACGTTGTGGCAACAGGCTCCCGCGGCGAGGTCACGCGTGAGGACCTGGTGAGCTACCAGGCCCAGCGCGACGCCGAACTGGACAAGGCAGACGGCTTCTGGGGCAAGGCCGGAAAGCCGCAGGACCAGAGGGTGGAGCGTATTCCGGTCAAGGGCGTCCGAAAAGCGACCGCCAAGGCCATGGTGGAGTCCGCCTTTGCCGCGCCCCACGTCAGCATCTTCGTGGACGTGGATGCCAGCCGCACCATGGAGTTCGTCAAGCGGCTGAAGGCCTCGCGCGACTTCGAGGGCATCAAGGTCTCGCCCCTGCTGATCCTGGCCAAGGCTGTTATTTGGGCGGCCGCCCGGAACCCGAGTGTCAACGCCACGTGGGTGGACAACTCCGACGGCACCGACACAGCCGAGATCCACGTCAAGCACTACATGAACCTGGGCATCGCCGCCGCCACTCCGCGCGGCCTGATGGTGCCCAACATTAAGGATGCGCAGGACCTCTCCCTGAAGGAACTTGCGCTCGCACTGAACAACCTGGCCACCACAGCCCGGGCCGGCAAGACCCAACCCGCCGAAATGCAGGGCGGCACGCTCACGATCACCAATATCGGCGCGCTGGGGATCGACACCGGGACGCCCATCATCAACCCCGGCGAGGTGGCTATCGTCGCCTTCGGAACCATCAAGCAGAAGCCGTGGGTCCTGGATGGGGAAGTCATCCCGCGCTGGATCACCACACTGGGCGGGTCCTTCGACCACCGCGTGGTGGACGGTGACCTGTCCGCACGCTTTATGGCCGACGTCGCAGCCATCCTTGAGGAGCCGGCACTACTGCTGGACTAGCTACACCGTCAGGGTCCCGCAGGCGAGCAGACGCAGCAGATGAGAATACGAGCGACTTTGACTGATTCGGCCCTCCGCGCCCAAAACCGGACAGCCCGATGGCTGACAGAGGTTTTCCAGCCCCCGGTGGTAGTGACGGCCCAGCTGCTGGTCAGCCCCCTCACCGAACCCGGATTCCCGGGAACGATCGGCTTCGGGGCCCTGGCCGCGCTGTTCGTCTGCGTCCTGCCGCTGTTGCTGCTGCTGGGCCTCGTGCGGCTGGGCAAGGTCACGGACCACCACGTCAGCAAACGCGAGCAGCGGGCGCCGGTACTGCTGATTGCCCTCGCGTCAGTGGTGGCAGGGCTGCTGGTGCTTGAGGCTGTTGGCGCGCCGGACAGTGTTGTGGTGATGGTGCTGGCAATCGTGGGCGGCATCGTCGTGATTGGGGCCGTGAGCCCCTTCTGGAAAATCAGCGGACATGCCGCGGCCATATCGTCGTCGGCCGTCATCACGGTGCTGATGCTGGGTCCGTCCTGGCTGCCGCTGCTGCTCCTGATCCCTGCGGTGGGCTGGTCGCGGGTGGTTCTCAGGGCCCATACGGCCGGGCAGGTTGTGGCCGGTTCGCTGGTCGGTTCGCTGGTGATGCCAGGGCTTTGGTGGCTGCTCCGGGGCTGGCTGGCCTAGTCGTCCCTGTCCCGCACGCCAGAAAGGACACCACGCACAGCCGCGGCACGGCTGGTGCATGGTGCCCTGATTCAGGGTAGGCGGTCAGTCGGCGTCGTAAGTGTTCGCGATGTAGACATCGCACGTGGCGTTGTGGGCAACACTGTTGGCCACGCTTCCCAGGACCCGGCCGATACCGCGCATCCGCCGGTTGCCCACCACGATCATCCGGGCACTGAGACGCTCGGCTTCCTTGATGAGAGCCTCGGCAGGCTTGCCGCGGGCGGCGGAGTAGGTCACCTTGACGTCTCCTGCGAGGGAGTCCGCCACGGTCCTTGCCACTTGCTCTGCACCGTCCGCGTCCGAGACGATCCACTGGTCGCTGCCGCTGCCGAACACTTCGGTTCGGTCACTGTCGAACGCCGATACGACGTGCAGGGACGCGCCCACGGCAGCCGCGAGATCCCGTGCGGCCTCCGCAGCCTTCTTGGCAGTTCCGCTGCCGTCAACCCCAACAACAATAGTTCCGGTCATTTTTGCTCCTTTGCTTCGGTAAGTGGCGTCCTGCAACCAGTGAGGCCAAGGCTACAGCGCGGCGATGGCTTCCCGCAGCACGGGGGCCAAACGGCGGACACCTTCGGTGATGGCCTCGGGGGGCGCCGCGCTGAATGCCAGCCGCAGTTTGTTGGACGGCTCATCGGACGGGGTGAACGCGGCGCCGGGGATAAAAACGACGCCTGCGTCGATCGCCTTTTTCAGCAGGGGATAAGTGTCCACGCCCTCGGGAAGCGTCACCCACACAAAGAAGCCGCCGTCCGGGCTGGTCCAGCTCGCGCCGTCGGGCATGTGCTCTTCAAGGGCGTCCAGCATGGCCCGGCACCTTTCGGCGTAGAGGCCACGGTAAGTCTCGATCTGGCCCTTCCAGTCGTAGTCCCGGAGGTAAGCGGACACCAGCATCTGGTTGAGCGCGGGCGGGCACAGTGTGACGGCCTCCGCCGCGAGGTAGTAGCGCCGCTGCAGGTGCTCTGGAACCAGGGCCCAGCCGATGCGGAGGCCTGGGGCGAAGATCTTGGAGAAGGATCCCATGTATATAACGTCGGCCGGATTGTCCGCCCGCAGCGGGGTCAGCGGGGCGCCATCGAACCGAAGGAGCCCGTAGGGGTTGTCTTCCAGCACCAGAATATTCGCGCGGCGGCATATATCGACAATGTGTTGCCGGCGGTCCTGGGCGAGCGTGATCCCGGAGGGGTTGTTGAAGCTGGGAATGGTGTACAGGAACTTAATGTTCCTGCCGGCGGTCTGGAGCGCCGCGATCTTGGCCTCCAGCAGTTCCGGGACCAGTCCGTCGTCGTCCATCTCCACGGTTTCGACCTGGACCTGGTAGGCCTCGAAGGTGTTCAGCGCGCCAACGTAGGTGGGGTTCTCCACCAGAACCACGTCGCCGGGATTGCAGAACACCTTCGTGGCCACGTCCTGCGCTGACTGCGAGCCCGCCGTGATCACGACATTCCGGGGTGCCGCGTCGAGGATGCCTTCAGCTGCCATCACCTCGCAGATCTGCCCCCGCAACTCCTCCAGTCCCTGGCCGCCGCCGTACTGCAGGGCGGTGAGGCCGTCCTGGGCGATGATGGTGGCGGCAGTTTGGGCCAGCCGCTCCAGGGGCAGGGACTGCAGATACGGACTTCCACCTGCGAGGGAAACCAGTCCCGGCCGCATGGAGATGTCAAAAACGTCGCGGACTGCGGATTGCCTGATGTTGGCGGCGCGCTCCGAGAACAGGTCCTCGTGGCGGTGGGCGGACGTTGCCGCACGTTCGATAGCGTCAATGGCTTCTGCTGGCAGCAGCCCTGCTGCGGCATCAAGTGTTTCGTGGCTCACATCCTCAGGATACAGCGGACAGTTGCTGATAAGGCAACACTTGTTGATCAATGAAGCACGTGGCGGAAGCCGAAGCTTTACGTGGGAAGCCTGAGGGGCTGGAATGGACCCATGATGACGCCCCCGCAGTCCATGTCACTGGCCGCAGCCTTCAGGTCCCTCCACGGCGCCGGTGCACCGCTTGTCCTGGTCAACGTCTGGGACGCGGCATCCGCCCGGCTCGTGGAAGAAGCCGGGGCGACGGCGATCGCAACTTCCAGCTCCGCCATCTCCTGGAGCATGGGCTTCCCCGACGGCAACAGGCTGCCGGCCGGGTTGGCGATGTCGGTGCTTGCGAGGATCGTTGCGGCCACATCGCTTCCCGTCACTGCGGACATCGAAACAGGCTATGCGGGGAGCGGCAACGGCTTTGACCACAGGAAGCTCCGGGACACAGTGCTGGCAGTGCTGCAGGCCGGAGCCGTCGGCATCAACCTCGAAGACTCCGGGGACCGCCCCCTTACTGACACGAGCGAACAATGCCGCCGCCTGGAGCTGGTCCGGGAGGCCGCGGACGCCGCCGGGGTGGACCTCTTCATCAACGCCCGGACGGACACGTACCTCTCCGGGATCTATCCGGAGCGCGCGTTCGAGGAGACGGTAGGCAGGGCCGAAGCCTATTTGGCGGCCGGCGCTAGCGGGATTTTTGTTCCGGGCCTGACCGACCTCCATGTGCTGCATGAACTCTCGCGCCGGATCGACGCTCCGCTGAACGCCCTCGCCGGCGTCGGGGCGCCGTCGGTCGGTGAACTGCACGACGCCGGCGTGCAGCGGATCAGCATCGGCGGCAACACCGCCAAGGCGGCGTATGCAACGGTCTCCCGGGTGGCCGAGGAGGTGTTGGGCGACGGCAACTGGTCGGAGCTGGCGGGGGCGCGAAGCCACACCGCGATGGATGCCCTGTTCGGCGGACAAGCGACCGGCACTACTTGAGGCTCAGGGCTTCGGCCAGTCCCTCACCGTTGACATAGATCTCGGCCCGGATGGCGCCCACCGCAGATACCGCGGTCTGGGTCAGCTGGGCCTCAATCCGTGGAATGTCGCAGACCCCGCCGGGGCGCATGGTGCCGGCCAGGTAAACGGTGACCGTGGTGCCGTCGAAGCTGCCGGCCAGGAAGTTCAGGGTTGAGCCGGACAGCGAGTTGTAGACGTCCGCTATGGGCGGCGCGCTTCCGTCCAGCAGAGCGCGGATGGCCGCAGGCAGTGGGTCGGCAGAATCGGCGTTGGAGCGCTTCACTCCCACCAGGCTGTCGTTGCAGCCGAACCGGACACCGCTGCTGCCGCCGTCGTCCAGGAGGACGTAGTAAGCCGTGACGGAATGGGTTCCGGCTGCATTGCCGAGTGGAGGATCGTCCGGAGCGCGGGTCTGGACCGGCGGCGGTTCCGCTGCCGGTGCCGTTCCGGATACGCCGGCCTGGGCCTGGCCGGTGCTGCCGGAACCCGTGCCGGAGCCGGAAGAGGCACTTGACGGTAAATCGTCCGGCTCGGTGGGGGTGCCATCGGACGGGGCGCTGGTCGGGGTGTCTCCGGAAGGGGCCGGACTTCCGGTCGGACTGCCAGCTCCGACGGACCCGAGGGGCGGCGCGGCCTGGGGCTGGGGGATGGGGGTCAGTGGTTCGGCAGGCGGAGCCGTTCGCTCGCTGGCAACCGTGCCGGCAGGGAATTCGGTGCCGGGAGCGCAGGACCCCAGCCACAACGGAAGCACCAGGGCCACCGCTGCCGCCGCCGCCCGTTTTGTGGCATTCCGCCTGATTGCCATCCCAGCACCGCAATTCCGTCCGGTACATTCCGTGCATTAAACGTTACGGCGGCCCGGCGGGCCAGGGAATGCCGGCGCGGTACCGGTTGAGACAAGAGTTGGTCACGCCGGACCCCTGCTGTGGCCGGCAATTCACGGTGCCATAACGAATGCCCCTCGCACCTTGCAGCGCGCGGGGCATCCGGTATGAGTCAGCCTTAGGCTGCCGAGCCCGCGGCGGCAAGGGCGTCAAAAACACCCTTGATCTGTTCGACAACTTCGGCGTCGTCCTTCGGGTGCAGTTCGGCGAATCGGACCATGGAGCCGGGAACTGCCAGTTTGACGTCCTCGAGCACCTGGGCGCCTGCAATGCCGGCAGCTTTGCGGGCTTCGTCCTGGGCCCAGACCCCGCCGAACTGGCCGAAAGCGGTACCGACGACGGCGGTGGGCTTGCCGGCGAGGGCGCCGGCGCCGTAGGGGCGGGACAGCCAGTCGATGGCGTTCTTCAATGAAGCGGGCACCGTACCGTTGTGCTCCGGAGTGACCAGCAGCAGTGTGTCGGCTTCGTTGGCGGCCGCGCGGAGGGCGGCGGCCGCGGCAGGCACCTCGCCCTCAACGTCGATGTCCTCGTTATAGAACGGGATGTTGCCCAGGCTTTCGTGGATGATCACGTCTACCTGGTCGGGAGCGTTCAGCCGGATGGCCTCGGCCAGCTTCTGGTTGTGGGAATCAGCGCGGAGGCTGCCGACAAGGGTAAGAACGGTGCTCTTTGACATGGGGACTCCTGGGATCGGGCTGCGGCGGATCCGCAGGCCTGCTGGTAATGGAGGCCGGTTGGGGCCTACGTGATGCTAAACGGACTACGGTCCGCTTAATATTCCCGGGGTCTAGAATATGGACTGTGACCTTCATCCCATTGAGGCCTGATCCGCTGTCGGCTCACGCCGCCGAGCGCAGTGATGCTGCCCGGAATCGTGAACGCCTCTTGGGGGCAGCGCGGGAACTGATATCAGAATGCGGTGCGGATGGACTCACGATGGACAGGCTGGCCGAACGCGCCGGCGTGGGCAAAGGCACCGTGTTCCGCAGGTTCGGCAGCAGGGCCGGCCTCATGATCACGCTTCTCAGCGACGCCGAGGCGGACTTCCAGGCCCGCTTTATGTTTGGGCCCTCCCCGCTTGGCCCGGGTGCGCCTGCCCGCGAACGCCTGATTGCCTTCGGCGTCGAGCGGATAACCTTCGTGATGCAGTACGGCGAGCTGGCACGGGCAGCCGACAAATCCGTACCCGACCGCTTTGACGTCCCGGCAGTGACACTATGGGATCGCCACATCGAGTATCTGCTCCGCGAGGAAGGCCTGGACGCGGACCCCCGCCTGATGGCCATGGCACTTAATGCCACGCTGGATCCGGAGCGGCTGCTGCATGCCGTCCGCGTGCACGGTATCGAGCCTGGGCGGCTTGCCGAGTCCTGGCGGGAGCTGGTCACGCGCGTCGTCAGCTCCCCCTAGCATCCGCCGGGGCTGTTTGAGCATCCTGTCAAATCAAATCCACTGAATTATTCATAACGATTCGATACGGCGTGTGTGATTTCCGCCGGTTTGGGCACTTCTTGACAGGATCTGTGTGGTAATTTCCTCTGGAATGTGACCCGCAACATAGTCCACCAGGACCAAGCCGGCAACGGCTGCGGGAGGCCAGCTACCCGCTGGTGCACAACCCGGAAGTGGCGGCGCATCCCCTGCCTGGCCGGGGACGACGGAAGGATCAAGCTCGTGATAGCAGTTACTGCCAACGCCGCGGACCCAGCGCGCCGGAGTCCCCTGATACTTCAGGATGAGCACCTGGCAGCGGCGATTCAGAAGTAGCTGCCACATGCTCCGGTACCTCGCCAAGCGCGGAATCACGTATGTTTTCATGATCTTCCTGACCACGTCGGCCGGGTACTTCCTGGCGGTCACCTCCCTCAAGCCCGCGCTACTGGAGCAGGAAAGGATCCCCCGTCCCACCCCGGAGCAGGTGGCCAACTCCATGCGCCTCAAGGGGCTGGACCCCGACCTTAGCCCGTGGGAGCGCTACGTGGAGTGGCTGACCGGCATCGTGACCCGTTGGGACTGGGGTCGCAGCCCCAACGGCGCCTTCGTCAACGCGGAGTTTGGCGACCGCGTGTGGATCTCCACCCGGCTCTTCCTTGCCTCCATCATCCTGACGCTGGTGATCGGCGTCGCCCTCGGTGTGTACTCTGCTGCCCGCCAGTACAAGTTCCAGGACCGAGTCATCACCTCGTACAGCTACCTTGCGTACATCGTGCCCGCACCGATCGCCTACTTCCTGGTGCAGCTAGGTGCCATCAACATCAACGAAACCGTCGGCGAGCGGATCTTCTTCGTCACCGGCATCTCTACCCCCGGCATGGAACCGGGCTGGGGGCAGTTCCTGGACATGGTGGCCCATTACGCCGTCCCTACGGTCGCTATCACTCTGGTGGGCTGGGGCTCCTACCAGATAGCCCAGCGCCAATACCTGCTGGACAACGTCAACGCGGACTTCGTCCGTACGGCCCGCGCCAAGGGCCTGACCCGCAACCAGGCCATTTCACGGCACGCCCTCCGCGTGTCCTTTATACCCGTGGCGCAGAGCATTGCCTTCACCATCCCCGCCATCTTCGCGGGCGGCTTCTTCGCCGAGAAAATCTTTGCCTGGCCAGGTGTCGGCTCCTGGAGCATCGACGCCATCTCGCTGCAGGACGTGAACGCCGCCACGGCAACGCTTGCCTATGGCTCTGTCATCTTCGCCCTCGGCGCGATCCTGGCAGACTTCGCCACCACGCTTGTTGACCCGAGAGTGAGGGTGCAGTAGCCGTGACAAACCTCAATGCAGTCGACCCGGCAGCCGTCGCGCAGGACGCGCACCTGGAAAGCGCCGATGCAGTCATCGGCAAATCCACCATCATCTTCCGGCGCTTCATGCGGAACAAGACCGCCGTGGCGGGCCTCGCCATTTTCCTCGGCCTGACGATCTTCTCCTTCATCGGCGGGTACTTCACCCCCTGGGACAAAGAAACCATCGACCCCTTCAACATCGGAATGCCGCCCTCCGGCGAACACTTCCTGGGCACCTCCCAAGCCGGAATCGACCTTTACGCCATGACCGTTGAGGGCACCCGGATCTCCATCCTGATCGGCCTGATTGTTGGCCTGGTGTCCGTCCTGGTCGCCGCCGTGTATGGCTGCACCATGGCCTACTTCGGCGGAAAAGTGGACAAGGTAATGCTCTTTGTCCTTGAGGCGCTCATCATGATGCCTGCCCTGCTGGTAGTGGCAGTGGCCACCAGCGGCGGAGGGGAAGGACTGAAGAATAACCTGCCCAGCTGGCTCCTCCTGATTATCGTGCTCCTGGTCTTCAGCTGGATGGGCACCGCCCGGCTTATCCGTTCCCTGTCCATGTCGCTGATGCAGCGGGACTTCGTCAAGGCGGCCCAGTACATGGGCGTCCCGCCCCGCAGGATTGTCTGGCGCCACCTTGTGCCCAACATCGGCTCCCTGCTGGTCCTGGACATCACCCGCGGTGTCACCGGCGCCATCCTGGCCGAAGTCGCCTTCTCCTTCATCGGCATCGGCATCAAGGTCCCGGATGTCAGCCTGGGCGTTTTGATCGGCGGCGCCACGTCACAGGTCCAGACCTTCCCGTGGATGTTCTGGGTACCGCTGACGGTGATGTTCCTGCTCACCGGCTCCCTTGCCATGATGAACGACGGCCTGCGGGACGCCTTTGATCCGAGTTCCAGTTCCGTTGGCAAAGCCAAGAAGAAAAGCGCCAAAAACAGCGTCAAGGAGCCGGCGAAATGAGCAGTGAAACCTACCTCGAACCGGCCGGCCCAACGTCCCACTCCGCGGCCGAACGCCTGCAAGTTGCAGGCCTCTATTCGCCGTCGGACGCTGTCCTGTCCGTACGGGACCTGCACGTCCGCTTCAACTCCGAGAACGGTGTGGTGCACGCGGTCCGCGGAGTCGACTTTGACCTGATGCCGGGCAAGACCCTGGGCATCGTGGGCGAATCGGGCTCCGGAAAATCCGTCACCTCGCTGGCCATCATGGGCCTCCTGCCGCCGACAGCGGAAATCGCCGGATCCGTGCGGCTGATGGGCAGGGAACTGCTGGGCCTCAACGACAAGGCGATGTGCGCCTACCGCGGCAACGACATCGCCATGGTCTTCCAGGACCCGCTCTCCTCCCTGACGCCGGTCTTTACGGTGGGTGCCCAGATCACCGAGGCCCTCACCATCCACAACCCCACGATGAGCAAACAGGCCAAGGAAGCCCGCGCCGTCGAACTCCTGGCAATGGTGGGGATTCCCAGCCCGAAGGACAGGCTCAAGGCCTTCCCGCACGAGTTCTCCGGCGGCATGCGCCAGCGCGTGATGATCGCCATCGCCATCGCCAACAACCCGCGGGTGCTGATCGCGGATGAGCCGACGACGGCGCTGGACGTCACCATCCAGGCGCAGGTGCTCGAGGTGCTTCAGGCGGCGCAGGAGGAAACGGGCGCCGCCGTCGTGATGATCACCCACGATCTGGGCGTCGTGGCCGGCATCGCCGATGACATCATGGTCATGTACGCCGGCAAGCCCGTCGAGACCGGGCAGGTGGATGACATCTATTACGACCCGAGGATGCCCTACACGATGGGGCTTCTCGGCGCCGTGCCCCGCGTGGACGTGGCCGAGAAAACCTCACTGGTCCCCATCGACGGCATCCCGCCCAATCTCATCTACACGCCCACCGGCTGCTCCTTCGCCCCGCGATGCCCGTTGGTCAGCGACGCATGCAGGGCCGGGGAGCCGGAGCTGCTGCCCGCCGGAGGCAAAGCGGGACACAAGGCTGCCTGCATCAAATCCGACGCGCTGGGCGGGGATGCCGACGTCCTGGAAATCTTCTCCGCACCTCCGGTGCCCCTGTCCCGTTTCGACGCCATCCCACGCGGGGAGCGTGCGACAGTCCTGGAGCTCAAGGACGTGCGCAAACACTTCCCGCTGACCAAGGGTGCCCTGCTGAAGAGGCGCATCGGCACCGTCAAGGCCGTGGATGGCCTGAGCTTCGACATCCGCGAGGGCGAGTGCTTCTCCATCGTGGGGGAGTCCGGCTCCGGTAAGACCACTACGCTCCTGGAAATCATGGAATTCCACAAGGACCAGGACGGTGAAGTGGTCATCGGCGGGCTCAGCAACAAGGAAGCCACCACCGGCAAGGTCAGAAGCGCCATGCGGCGTGAGCTGCAGATGGTCTTCCAGGATCCCACCGGGGCACTGGATCCGCGGTTCACGGTCTACGAGGTCCTGGCCGAACCGCTGCAGAATGCCGGCCTGGGCAACCGGGCCATCAAGAAGCGCATCATGGAACTGATGAAGCTGGTGGGGCTGCAGCCCGACCACGTCAACCGGTTCCCCAACCAGTTCTCCGGCGGCCAGCGGCAGCGCGTGGGGATTGCCCGGGCCTTGGCCGTCAATCCGAAACTTGTGGTCCTCGACGAGCCGGTGTCCGCGCTGGACGTGTCCGTCCAGGCCGGCGTCATTAACCTGCTGGACCAGCTGCGCGCCGAGCTCGGCCTGAGCTACCTGATGGTCGCCCATGACCTTTCGGTGGTCCGCCACATTTCCAACCGGGTGGCCGTAATGTACTTGGGCAAGATCGTGGAGATCGGCGAGGTGGACCGGGTCTTCGACAACCCCCGCCATCCGTACACGCGGGCGCTGCTGTCAGCCATTCCGGTGCCTGACCCCCAGCTGGAGCGCACCCGGGAGCGCATCATCCTCAAGGGCGACCTGCCGTCGCCCCTCGATGCGCCCAAGGGCTGCAACTTCGCCACGCGGTGCCCCGTTTTCGAGGCGCTTCCCGCGGCGAAGCAGGAGAAGTGCCTCACCCTCGAACCGCCGCTGGAATTCGTTCCGGCCTCATCCGCAGCACAGGCGCTGGAGGCCGGCCGGCTGCCTTCGTTGGACCAACAGTTCGCCTGCTTCTTCCCCGACGGCGAGCTGGACGAGGACATGCTGGTGGTCCACGAAACGGCGGAACCCCATGCACCCTAGGTTTTACAGACCCATCACAAGCACCACCCGCACCTATGAAGGGAAAACAATGAGGAATCTGACCAAGATCGGCGGAGCCGCGGCAATTGCCGCGGCCCTGACCCTGACGGCCTGTGGCGGTGGAGGCACCCCCACCGGACCGGAAACGGCTAAGGGCCAGGAGTCGGGCAGCGATCTGTCCAAGCTCATCAGCATCAACGAGAAGCCAGCCGCGGATCTTGAGCAGGGCGGCAAGGTCACCTTGCCGCTGGGCAGCATTGGCCCGGATTTCAACGGCTTTTCCAACAACGGCAACAGCTCGGACAACTCCGCGCTGATGGCACCGATTAATCCGGTTGCGGTCACGGGTGGCGGCATCGGCGGCTGCTGGAAGGTGGACTTCGAGGGCAAGGCGACCCCCAACAAGGACTTCTGCGAGTCCGTGGAGAGCGAAGTGGTTGACGGCAAGCAGACGGTCACCATCAAGGTCAACGACAAAGCGACATACAACGACGGCACGCCCATCGATATCAAAGCTTTCCAGAATACCTGGAACATCCTGAAGAGCCCCGATGCCGGTTATGACATCGTCACTTCGGGAGCCTACGAATTCGTGGAGTCCGTGGAGGCCGGCAGCAGCGATAAGGAAATCATCGTTAAGATGAGCCAGCCGGTGTATCCGTTGGAGGATCTATTCTTCGGCCTGATCCACCCTGCGGTGAACACACCCGAAATCTTCAATGAAGGTTTTGTCGGCGAGATGCATCCTGAGTGGATGGCCGGCCCGTTCGAGCTGGACCAGTACGACGCCGCAGCCAAGACCGTGACGCTGGTTCCCAACGAAAAGTGGTGGGGCAACAAGCCCGTCCTGGAGAACGTGACCTTCCGCCAGCTGGAAACCAGCGCGCAGATCGCAGCCTTCAAGAACGGTGAGATCGATGCAATGTCTGCGAACACCATCGCGCTGTACAAGCAGCTGGAGGGCACCAACAACTCCGAGGTCCGCCGCGGCCAGCGTCTCTTCGCCGGAGGCATGAATATCAACGCCCAGCGGATCACCGACGTTGCCGTCCGCGAAGCCATCTTCGCCGCGGTCGATCGCGAGGCGCTCCGCAAGGTCCGCTTCAACGGCCTGAACTGGGAAGAACCCAGCTCCGGTTCCATGATGCTCCTGCCGTTCTCCGAGTATTACCAGGACAACTACCCGGTTAAGGAAACCGGCCCCGATGCCGCCAAGAAGGTCCTGACCGACGCCGGCTACGCTCCGAATGCCGCCGGGATAATGGAGAAAGACGGCAAGCCGGCCGCCTTCAAGATCAGCAACTTCGGTGACGATCCCACCACCCTGGCATTTACGCAGACGCTGCAGAAGCAGCTCCAGGCCGGTGGCATGGATGTTGGCATCGACCAGCGTGCTTCCGCCGACTTCGCCAAGGTTGTGGGCGGCCGCGAATTCGACCTGAGCGTCTCCGGCTACACCGTGGGCGCCGACGCTACGTCCGCCGTCAAGCAGTACTATGACTCGAAGACCAACGAGAACAAGCTTGGCGACGCTGAACTGGACAAGAAGATCGCCGACCTCGCCTCGATCGAGGACAACGCAGAGCGCAACAAGGCAGCCATGGACGTTGAAAAGGAGCACATGGCGAAGTACTTCTCCATGGGCGTCGTGATGAACGGCCCGCAGATCTCCTTCGTCCGCACGGGCCTGGCCAACTACGGTCCGTCACTGTTCCAGAGCCTCTCGCAGGTTCCGGACTGGACCACCCTGGGCTGGGAAAAGAAGTAACCCCCGGCTGACGGCACTATCTGAACGCAACACGGCCGAAGGCCGGCACGCCCGGGATCCCCGGGGGTGCCGGCCTTCGGCCGTGGATCAGCGGGGAGCCTTCAGGCTGGACTACGACGGCGTCACGCCAGGCAGCCTTTTGGCGCACCGCAGGCGCCGTCCGCCGCCACGCCGGGACGCCGCCGTCGTTGTCTTCTCAAAAGCCTGCACTGCGTGACGCCCGCCGGCCGCGACGCTCTCTCACTTTCTGCGGGCTTTTCCGGAACGCTCGCTCACAACGGTGGGGGGTAGCCTAGCCCTTATGACCGGGACTGAAGTTCAACGCACTATCCGCACCGCCGTCGTCGGCTATGGCCTGTCAGGGAGCGTCTTCCACGCGCCGCTGATCGCGGCAGACCGCCGCTACTCGCTGGATATCGTTGCAACATCCGACGCCGGCCGGCATGCTGCCGCCGTAGAGCGGTATCCCGGCGTCAAAACAGTGCCCGACGGCGAGGCTGTGCTGGCGTTGGCCGGGGAACTTGACCTGGTAGTGCTGGGGACGCCTCCCGCCACCCATTACCCCATGGCAAAAGCCGCCCTTGAAGCAGGGCTCGACGTGGTGGTGGACAAGCCTTTCGCGGTCCGGTCCTCCGAAGGGGAGGAGCTTATTGCCTTGGCGGAGCGGCTGGGCCGGGTGCTCACAGTGTTCCAAAACCGGCGCTGGGACGGGGATTTCCTCACTGTCCGGAAGCTGCTGGCGGGGGAAGCGCTGGGTAGCGTGACCCGTTTTGAATCCAGCTTTGAACGCTGGTCCCCGGACATTTCGAAGGCGTGGAAGGCCCAGGCCGCGGCGGCGGATGGTGGCGGCGTGCTGTTCGACCTCGGTACGCACCTCATCGATCAGGCCCTGCTTCTGTTCGGTCCGGCCACGGTGGTTCATGCCGAGCTGCAGGCGCGACGTCACCACGAGAAAGTGGACGACGACGTCTTCCTCGTCCTAAACCACGAATCCGGCGTGACCAGCCACCTGAGCATGAACATGCTCTGCGCACAGCAGGGTCCGCGGTTCCGTATCCTGGGCTCAACGGGCGCCTTCACCAAGCACGGGGTCGACCCGCAGGAGCCGTACATCGTGGCCGGCGGAAGCCCGCTGGATGAGGAATTCGGCGTCGAGGCGCCGGAGTGGGCCGGACGCCTGGGCCGGGACGGACACCTGGACGCCCTGCCCACAGAGCGGGGCAGCTACCCCGAGTTCTACCGGATCCTCGCGGACAAGATCATCGACGGCGGCACGGCCTCCCCACTCCCCGTCCCGGTAGACCCAACAGACGCCGTCGACGTCCTCAAAATAATAGAAAAGGCACGCGAACTAGTCTCGGCGCAGAAGGGGGTTTAACGTCTGAACGGCAGCCATCCAGGAAGCGTGCTCCCCACCAGCCCCCTAACCTCGCAAGCTCGGCCAGGGAACCCTGCTGGCGTGGGCCCAGCCTCAGCAAGGGGCAGCACGCCGAGGATGTGTGTCTTCCAGCGCGGCGGGACAACCTAGAGGGTTACGCGGAGACCAGTTCGTGCCAGTCCGCCACGAGCGGCAGGTTGTGAGCTTCGGACACGGAGTGGTGCGCCACGTGGCCGGCGGCGATGTTGAGGCCTGCGGCGAGGGCAGGGTCACGGTCGAAGGCGGCCTTGACGCCCAGGTTGGCCAGTGCCACTGCGTACCGCAGGGTGACGTTGGTCAGGGCATAGGTGGAAGTGTTCGGGACGGCACCAGGCATGTTGGCAACGCAGTAGAAGATCGTGTTGTGGACCTTGTACGTGGGTTCCTGATGCGTGGTGGGGTGGGTGTCTTCGAAGCAGCCGCCCTGGTCCACGGCGATGTCCACCAGGACGGAGCCGGGCTTCATGCGGGCCACCAGCTCGTTGGTGACCAGCTTGGGTGCCTTCGCACCCGGAATCAGGACCGAGCCGATCACCAGGTCCGCGTCCACTACCGACTTCTCGATCTCGTACTTGTTCGACGCCACGGTCTTCAGCCGGCCCTGGTACTGGGCGTCCAGTTCGCGGAGCCGGTTGATGTTGATGTCCAGGATGGTGACATCGGCGCCCAGGCCCAGGGCCATGGCTGCGGCGTTGGTGCCTGCAACACCGGCGCCGAGCACAACCACCTTGGCGGGACGGACGCCCGGGACGCCGCCCAGCAGCACGCCCTTGCCGCCCGCGGGTGCCATGAGCGATGTGGCGCCCACCTGCACGGAGAGCCGGCCCGCAACCTCGGACATCGGAGCGAGCAGAGGCAGGGTCCGGCCTTCCTGGACGGTTTCATAGGCGATGGCGGTGACGCCCGCGTTGATCAGTTCCCGGGTCAGTTCGGGCTCTGCGGCGAGGTGCAGGTAGGTGAAGAGAATCAGGCCCTTGCGGAAGCGATGGTATTCCGCGGCGATCGGTTCCTTGACTTTCATGACCATGTCCGCGCGCGCCCAGACGTCGTCGGCGTCAGCGACGATTTCGGCCCCGGCGATCGCGTATTCCTCGTCCGTGATGCCGGAGCCCAGGCCTGCGCCGCGCTCCACGAGGACCGAGTGGCCGTGGGTGCGGAATTCATTGATGCCGGCGGCCGTGATGGCCACGCGGAACTCGTTGTTCTTGATCTCTTTGGGGACACCGATGATCATTCTGGGCTCCATTTTCACGGGCCTGAAAGGCCCTTGCAGTGCGGGGAAGTTGTTGATTCCAGAATAAATCCGGTTGTGAGGCAGGTGACATGAATCCAGGAATCCCCAACTGCCGCAATCGCGTCATTCCGCGGATTTCAGGAAATTCCATTCGACATTTGTTGAGCGTGGGAGCGTCAGGTGTCGCCTCGTGTCCGTTCGCGGTACGGTCCCTCCCGGCAGTACTGTTGGCCCATGCAGCAGCAGGATGTGGAACAGCTTGTGGAGCGCGTGGCGCAAAAGCTTGGGCGGGGGCTTTCACTGGAGGACCTGGACGGCCTGCTGCTCGCCTACAGCTCCAACCAGTCCCACGCCGACCGGGTGCGGGTCAACTTCCTGCTCAGCAAGCGGGTCCCCGTGGACGTCAGCGCGTGGCAGCTTTCGCACGGCATCTCGACGGCGGTCCGCCCTGTTGTCATCCCGGCCAACCCTGAGCTGGGCATGCTGGGCCGTGTCTGCGTGCCGTTGATGGTGCGCGGTTTCCGGGTGGGCTACTTGTGGGTCCAGCAGGACTCAGAAGATGAAAACCCGACGGCGATCCTCACCCAGCTGCCGGAAGTGAACCACGAGATCGAGCTGCTCTCCGGTCTGCTGCTGGATTCGAACACAGCCGAATCCGAGTTCCGCAGGGGCCGTGAACGGGAATTCCTGGCTGCCTGTTCCGGCGAGGCCAACGCCGTGGCGGCCGTTGCGGGATGGAAGGAAATCCAGGGCAAGGGGCCGTGGCAGATGGTTACCGTCCTGGACGCAGACGGTTGGGCCGGAGGGTCCGACCCCATCGCGTCCACCCTGATCCACCGGTCCGCAGCCCTGCAGGCCACCATCGGAGTGGATGTAGCCTTGTTCAGCGCGGGCACGGAAACGCATTCGGTGGTGTTGTTCAAGGAGTCCACGGGCCGCGCCAGCCATGCGCAGGTCCTGGTCCACTATCAGCTGGAACTGGCCAAACGGTCCGGCCGGCCTGTGCACCGCATCATTCTGGGAATCAGCGAGGGATTCGCCCGGCCGAGGGATTTCGCTGAGGCGTACCGGCAATCCAAGGTTGCCGCGCAGGCCGCAGCGGTGGACCAGCAGCTGGGTGAACTGGTGGACTGCAGGACCACGGGGATCTACCAGCTGCTGGCGTCGGCCGGCGGAGGGGCGGGCGCCTGGGCCGATTCCGGGTCCGTCTACATCCGCATACTGGAGGACCACGACCGCAACGGAGAACTCATCCCTGTCCTGGAGCTGGTGTACGACAACGACGGCGCAGTGCAGGACGTGGCCGACAAACTCCACCTGCACCGGAGCAGCGTCTACAACCGGCTGGGCCGCATCCGCGCCCTGCTGGGGGTGGACCCGCTTAAGGGCATGCCCAGACTGGAGCTGCATGCTGCGCTGAAGATGCGCCGGTGGGCGGGGCGGCCGAGGATTTAGGGCAAAGCATTAGCCAGCCCAGGCTCTACGCCGCGTTTCCTTCATGTTTTGACGGCTTGTCAGGTGCCATTGCCTGGTCCTGAAGGGAGCGGTGTGAAATGTCCTTGCGGTCAGCCGGAGAAGCCTCACGGCCAGGTTCCAGGGATGTGGCCTGGTCCAGGGAGGCGGCCTGCTGCAGGGTCAGGGTTTCCTGCTGGCCCAATGCGTCGCGGCGGCGCTTGGAGATTGCGCTGTCGGCCCACATGGCGACGGCTACGAAAACTACGCAGCTGGACATGACCACGGCAGTGTTGTTCAGCCTCATGGCCGAACCCAGCATGGCAGCAACCAGCATGGCGGCAATGCCCGCCACCACGTGCAACCCTCTGAATTTTGCCACAAATCAAGCCTAACCCCGGCGGCTCGCCCATCTAAGGCCGCGCCGAGATCGTTGCTTGATCCTTATCCTTCCGTCATTTGGGGGCGCGTGCACCGTCATTTTCGCCGGAGGGCGGCTTAGCCTCTTCCGTCTTCCTTTGCAGTTCCAGCCAAGCAATGATCGCGGCCCTCCGGATCCTGCGGTGGGTGCCGCGGTACTCGACGGGGATTTCGCCGCGGTCGGTCATGTTGCGAAGAAACGTGTGCGAAATACCGGCCAGTTCGGCCGCCTGGGAGGTGGTCAGCAGTTCCTCGACGCTGCTGACCGCCACGGCTTCACCGCGGCTGAAGCGACTCAGGAGATCAACGACGGCGTCCCGCGCCTGCGGCGGCAGCCGGTGGACGGTACCGTCCACAAAGACAGTGATGTCGTGGCTTCCCGCCAGTGCACGCTGGAGTTTCTCCGCATCCTCAACCGGGAGGCCGTCGGTCATCCGGGGAGCTATCAGTGCCATGGGCAACAGCCTAACCCGGTCCCGCAGGCCGGGTGGCGGTAAACTCGCCTGATGAAACTAGCTGATGGCCAGGAGGTAACGTCGGGCGGCCTGACCGGGCGGCTGTACGCCTCCGTGGCGCACCGCGACAGCGAAAGCGGCAACGGCAGCCGGCCCACCTACGTGCTGCTGCACGGCATCGGCGTCTCCCACCGCTACTTCGCGCGGCTGCACCGCGAGCTGGCCCAGGTGGCTGATGTCTACACCCTGGACCTCCCCGGCTTCGGCCGTGCCCCCCGGCCCGGACGGCAGGTGGCCGTGGGGGAGTACGCCGCGTTCGTAGGCAGCGTCCTGGCCGGCGCCGGGGTCCGGTCCTGCGTGGTGGTGGGGCATTCCATGGGCACGCAATACGCCGTGGAGCTTGCCCTCCAGGAGCCCGGACTGGTGGCTGGCCTGGTGCTGATGGGTCCGGTGGTGGACAGCAGCAGGAAATCCGTGCCCCTGCAAGGGCTGGCGCTGACCCGTGATGCCATGTTCGGAGAATCCCTATCCTCAAATGTCATTGTCTTCGGGGATTACACCCGGGCCGGTCTCCGCTGGTACCTGACCCAGTTGCCGGTCATGATGGAATATCCCCTCGAATCCCGGATCCAAGGGGTCAGCCAGCCCCTGCTCGTGATGCGCGGGGCCAAAGACCCCGTAGCACGCAAGCCGTGGTGCGAGCGGCTCGCGGCGCTCGCACCGCAAGGCGGCCTGGCGGAGATACCCGGGGTGGGGCACGTCCTCCAGCACATGGCACCGGGAGCCACAGCAGCCGCGATCAGCAACTGGGTCCGGGCCGTCGATGGGTTCGGCGTTACCGCCTGACCGCTACTCGGCGTCGAGATCCGTTTCCAGGAGCTGGACCAGGGAATCCAGCGCGGCATCGGCCCCGTCACCTTCGGCGCGCAGCACCACCACGTCACCCTTGGCGGCACCGAGGGTCATCAGCGAGAGGATGCTGGAGGCGTCCAGTGCATCATCCGCCGGCTCGCCCTGCATGGCGATAGTGACGTCCACTCCCACGTCGCCTGCAGCCTCGGCGAAGAGTGCGGCGGGGCGGGCGTGCAGGCCTGAGCGGCTGGCGATGGTGGCGGTGCGTTCGGGCATTGTTCCTCCTGGTAATTGTTGGTGCGGGCAGCCGCGTTACAGTCCGAGTTCTTCGAGAATGGGCAGCTTTTCACGGACCCAGGCACGGGCCTCGGTTGCGTTGGGTGCGGACAGTGCCAACTTGGCCAGTTGCTGCGCCTCGGCCAGCGTCACCGTCTTCAGGACCGCTGCCACGGCGGCCAGGGACCGCGCGGTCATGGACAGCGTGTTGACTCCCAGGCCGGTCAGGACGACGGCGAGGGCGGGGTCGGCGGCGGCCTCACCGCAGACGCCCACGGGCTTGTTGTGGCCTTCCGCGCGGGAGCCTTCCACTGTGAGCCCCACCAGGCGCAGGACTGCCGGCTGCCATGGCGTGTTCAGGTTGGCCAGCGGGCCCAGCTGGCGGTCCGCGGCCATGGCGTACTGGGTGAGGTCGTTGGTGCCCAGGCTCGCGAAGCCCACCTCGCGCAGGATGGCTTCGGCGGTGAGCGCCGCCGAAGGCACCTCCACCATGACTCCCGGATTGGTGATCCCGGCAGCTGCGCACATGGAGGCGAAATGAGCTGCTTCTTCAGCCGTGGAGATCATCGGGGCCATGACCCAGACGTCGGCCTCTGAATCCTTTTCGGCCAGGGCAATCGCCTGCAGCTGGCGTTCCAGCACGCCCGGGGTGGTGAAGTCGGTGCGGTAGCCGCGGACGCCGAGCGCGGGGTTCGGTTCCGTGGCGTCGGTCAGGAACGGGAGTGGCTTGTCTGCGCCGGCATCCAGGGTGCGGAGCACGACCTTCTTGCCGGGGAAGGCATCAAAAACGCTCTTGTAGGCCGCTGCCTGCTCTTCGACAGTGGGTTCGGTGTCGCGTTCCAGGAAGCAGAACTCGGTGCGGAAAAGCCCCACGCCCTGCGCATTGAGGCCGGCAGCTGCCGCGGCATCCTTGCCGCCGCCAACGTTGGCGAGCAGCGGCACCAAGTGGCCGTCCGCCGTCGTGCCGTTGCCGTCGAAGACTGCCAGCAGGGAAGCGTTAGAGGCCCAGGCCTCTGCGGCGGCGCGCTGGTCCGCGTCCGGGTTGATGCTGATGAGGCCGGCGGCGCCGTCGACGTACACCTCCGTGCCGTCCGGCAGTTCGTCCACTCCCGCCGCCGCCACTACGGCCGGCAGGCCGAGGGAGCGGGCAATGATCGCGGTGTGGGACTGCGGTCCGCCGCCGGCGGTTACCAGGGCCAGTACCTTGTCCGGGTCCAGCGTGGCCGTGTCCGCGGGTGCCAGGTCCTCGGCAACCAGGATGAAAGGCGTGTTGGAGGAGGGGATGCCCGGGGCGGGCACGCCGCGAAGCTCGGCCACAATGCGGGCCCGGACGTCCAGGACGTCGGTGGCGCGCTCAGCCATGTAGCCGCCCAGGTTGTGCAGCATCTCCGAGACCGAGGCGCCAGCCTCCCAGATGGCTCGCTGGGCCGAGGTGCCACGGGCAATCAGCTTGCCCGCACCCTTCAGGAGCATGGTGTCCTTGGCCATCAGCGCCGTTGCTTCCAGGACAGCCTTGCCATCACCGCTGGCGGTTTCAGCCCGCGCCTTGAGCTCGTCATGGACGGCGCTGGCCGCTGCCTTAAGGGCGGCGGTGGCTTCCTCCGCGGAGGTCTCCCCGCTCAGCTGTTCGCCTGCCGGAGGTTCGCTGATCGGTTTGGGCATTTGCCGGATGGTGCCGATGATGCGGCCTGGGCTGACGCCAACTCCTGGGAAGTTCTGCACTGAAGGTCCTCGTTCTCTGCCGGTAGCCAGGCCCGCCAAGGTTCCCGGCGCCATGCCGGAAGCGCCAGGACTGCTACGTCCGGCGGCGCAAAACGTGCCTGAAAAAATTGTATGTGATTCAGTTCATATAGCATTGCTATAGGTGATAGGGTAGCGGTTATGAGTTTGGATGGCCAGCTTCCCCCCAAAATGCGACTGTTGCGTGCGGCGGCCGAATTGCTGGCAAACTCTGCGGGATCACCCGTTTCCACCCGCCAGATCACGCAGCTGGCGGGCGTTACGGCGCCCACGCTCTACCACCACTTCGGTGACAAGGAAGGTCTTTTCGACGCCGTTGTCGCCGCGGGATTTGAAGAATACGTCGCGGGTGAAAGGGATTTCGCGCCGTCCGGACATCCCCTGGAGGACATCCGGCGGATGTGGGACAACCACGTACAATTCGGCCTTAACCAGCCGGAACTGTACCTCGTGATGTTCGGCAATATCCGCCCTGAAAGCCGCCCCGCCATCGTTGCCGATGCCGAGGCCCTGATGGAGGAGATGCTGAACAAGGCAGCAGTGGCAGGCCAGCTCAACGTCCAGCCGCGGGAAGCGGCCAGGAGCATCCTGGCCGCCAATGTGGGGGTGACCCTCATGCTGATTGCGGAGCCTGCCGCCGAACGGAACCTTGAATTGTCCACCATGACGCGTGACGCCATGATTTTTGCGGTGTCCGCGGACCAGGCCGCAGGGACGGGCCCGGATGGCTCCGGGAAGTCCTCGGTAGTGGTGGCAGCGATTGCCCTGAACGCCGCACTCCAGGCATCGCACTCAGACCAGCTCTCCAGCTCGGAACTCAAACTCTTCCTCGAATGGCTTCACCGGATCTCAACCAGCAGCTAGCCAGTCCCAAGCCACACTGCACCACCCTTTGCACAGGCAGTACCGTCGTCGAAATATCGGAAAATCCTGCGGAGCAGCAGGAATCACGGTTAGGAAATCACATGGCAACAGAGACAGTTGCAAAACCCCGTACCAGCATGCGGGTTGGCGTCCAGAAGTTCGGGACGTTCCTGTCCGGAATGATCATGCCCAACATCGGGGCGTTCATCGCCTGGGGCCTCATCACTGCCCTCTTCATTGAGAAGGGTTGGATCCCCGTCCCGGCGCTGGGTGGTTTCGGTACCAATGCCGAGGGTGTGCCGTATGTGGGCCTGGTTGGTCCTATGATCACCTACCTGCTGCCGCTCCTGATTGCCTACACCGGCGGCAGGATGGTCTACGACGTCCGCGGCGGCGTGGTGGGCGCAATCGGCACCATGGGCGTGATTGTGGGTGCCGGTATCCCGATGTTCATCGGAGCCATGATCATGGGCCCGCTCGGCGGCTGGACCATGAAGAAGATCGATGCGCTTTGGGACGGCAAGATCCGGCCGGGCTTCGAGATGCTGGTGAACAACTTCTCGGCCGGGATCTGGGGTGGCCTGCTCGCCATGCTGGGCTTCTACGGCATCTCTCCGCTGGTCACAGCCTTCAGTACGGCCGCCGGCAACGTAGTCCAGTTCCTGGTCAGCAACGGCCTGCTGCCGCTGACCAGTATTTTCATCGAGCCCGCCAAGGTGCTGTTCCTGAACAACGCCATCAACCACGGTGTCCTCACCCCGCTGGGTATCCAGCAGTCGCTGGACCAGGGCAAGTCCATCCTGTTCCTGCTTGAGGCCAACCCGGGTCCCGGCTTCGGCATCCTGCTTGCCTACATGTTGTTCGGACGAGGCGCTGCGAGGGCTTCGGCTCCCGGCGCCGCGATCATCCACTTCCTCGGCGGCATCCACGAAATCTACTTCCCGTACGTCCTGATGCGCCCGCTGCTCATTCTTGCGGCGATCGCGGGCGGCATGACGGGCATCGCAACCCTGTCCATCACCAACGCCGGCCTTGTGGCGCCGGCCGCTCCGGGATCCATCCTCGCGGTGCTCGCCCAGACCGCCCGCGACAGCTACTTCGGCGTGATCCTTGCGGTGCTACTCGCCACTGCTGCCTCGTTCCTCGTCGCCTCCGTCATCCTGAAGACCACTAAGCACAGCGACGAAGTGGAGCTCAGTGATGCCACCAGCCGCATGGAAGCCATGAAGGGCAAAAAGAGCTCGGTCTCCTCGGCCCTGACCGGTGCGGGCACGGCAGGTACGGCCGTCCTCGCCGGTCCGGTCAAGAATATCGTGTTCGCCTGCGACGCCGGCATGGGCTCAAGCGCCATGGGCGCCTCGGTGCTGCGGAACAAGATCAAGGCGGCCGGCTTCCCGGACGTCAAGGTCACGAACGCCTCCATTGCCAGTCTCGACGACAATTACGACGTTGTGGTCACCCACCAGGACCTCACCGAACGCGCCAAACCTGTCACCTCCAGCGCCGCGCACTTCTCCGTGGACAACTTCATGAACAGCCCCCGCTACGACGAGATTGTTGAGCTGGTCAAGAAGAGCAACGCTCCGGAAACATCCGACGCCGGTGCTGCCGCCAGCCAGGGCAACCACGGTGCCCACGCTGCCGACGCCCCTGTGGACGCAGCCCTTACGGACGCCACTCCCGGCAACGAAGCCACAGCGGGAACAACCGCCGTCGCACCGTCGGAGATACTGGTGGCTGACAGCGTCATCCTCAACGGCACCGCCACCACCCGCGACGCCGCGATCGACGAAGCCGGCCGGCTCCTATTGGCCCGCGGCGCCGTGGACGAAGGCTACATCGCCGCCATGCACGAGCGTGAAGAGTCTGTGTCCACGTACATGGGCAGCTACCTGGCCATTCCGCACGGCACCAACGCGGCCAAGGACCACATCATGAAATCCGCGGTGTCCGTAATCCGCTACCCGGAGGGGATCGACTGGAACGGCAAGCAGGTCAAGTTCGTGGTGGGCGTGGCAGGGATCAACAACGAACACCTCCACATCCTGTCCTCGATCGCGAAGGTCTTCACCGATAAGGCCCAGGTGGCCCAGCTGGAGGCCGCCACGTCCGTGGATGAAGTGCTGGCGCTGTTCGGAAAGGTCAACGCATAGTGAAGGCAGTACATTTCGGAGCAGGAAACATCGGCAGGGGCTTTGTCGGGCTGCTGCTGCACGAGGCCGGATATGAGGTGGTGTTCGCGGACGTCGCCGAGGAGCTCATCGGCCAGTTGGCGGCAGCGGACAGCTACAACGTCCACGAGGTGGGGGAGAACCCCACTGTCCGGACGGTGGATAATTTCCGCGCGCTGAACTCCGGCACGCAGGATGCAGACCTGGTGCGCGAAATCGCCACGGCGGATATCGTTACCACGGCCGTCGGGCCGCACATCCTGAAGTTCGTGGCACCCGCCATCACCAGGGGTATCGCGGCGCGGGACGCCGCGCTGGCGCCCCTGCAGGTGATGGCCTGTGAGAACGCCATCAACGCCACGGACATCCTGCGGGCCGAAGTCGCCGCGCTTTGGGACGACGCCGCCGGCTCACTGGACGCCGCGGCGGTGTTCGCGAACACCGCGGTGGACCGGATTGTGCCCAACCAGGAGCCGGGGCAGGGCCTGGATGTCACGGTGGAGACGTTCTACGAGTGGGTCATCGACCGGACGCCCTTCGCCGGCGCGGCGCCAGTGATCCCCGGGGCAACGTTCGTGGACGAGCTCTCGCCCTACATCGAACGGAAGCTGTTCACGGTGAACACGGGGCACGCCTCGGCGGCGTATTTCGGTTTTGAGGCCGGGCTGGAGAAAATTTCCGAAGCCATGGCGGACCAGGATGTGGCGGAGGATGTCCGCGCCGTCCTGGAGGAAACCAAGCAGCTCCTCGTGGCCAAGCACGGCTTCAGCAACGATGAGCAGGAGGCCTACGTCCAGAAGATCCTGGTCCGGTTCTCCAACCCGCACTTGCCCGACACGGTACACCGGGTAGGCCGCGCCCCGCTGCGCAAACTCAGCCGGCACGAGCGGTTCATCGGCCCCGCCGCCGAACTGGCTGAACGCGGGATCGTCCCCGAAGCGCTCCTGGGTGCCATCGCCGCGGCGCTGCGCTTCAACGACCCCGCCGACGCCGAGGCCACCGAACTCGCCCAGATCCTGGCATCGTCGTCACCTGCCGACGCCACGGCCCGGATCACTGGGCTGGCTCCCGAACACCCCCTCTTCGAAGCAGTATCCACTTTGGTGGAAGAGCGCCAGGCGGAAGGGGCGAAGGCCCCCGCCTGACCCGTCCCCGCACGCTCTCCCACTTCCTGCAGACTTTTCGGGAACGCTCTCGCAGATCCTGCAGTCTTTTCGGGAACGCTCTCGCAGATCGTGCGGCTTTTCCCCGAACCCTCCTGCAATCACGACGCCGGCACTCACCCCGAGTGCCGGCATCGTGCGCTGTGAGCCCTGGCAGTGTCAGCCACCGGGCTGCGGCCTACTCCGCCGCGGGCGGCTGCTCAACCGGGGCGGCTGAGGACGGGCGGTCCGCCAGTGACTCCGCGTGCCGCATCACCAGGGAAACGGCGGCCAAGGCGGCAGAAAATGGCAGGAAGAACACCGTGACCAGCTGGAAGGCCACCTGGAGAACCGAGCCAAGAGCCTGCGAATAGGATGGTCCGAACTGCAGCGACTGCATGATCTGGGGAGCAAAGATGACCGAGAAGGCACCAATGACGCCCACGATGATCCCTGCCCGCAAACCCGCCGTACACGGGCGGCTGTGGAATGCTGGTGGGGTGACCCGGAACCCAGGTGCCCTGCCCCCTTTGCTGACTGCCGACGTCGACGGCGGGACCTTCCGCCTCCGCCACGCCTCACACGCTGACCTGCCTGCCATAGTGGCCCTTCTCGCGGACGATTCCCTCGGTGCAGGCCGCGAACGAAGCCACGACATGGCCCCATACGAGCGCGCCTTCGAAGCGATCGACGCCGACCCGTCCCACCTGCTGGTGGTCGGCGAATTGGCGCCGCCCAGCGCTGGTGTCGGTCCCGTGGTTGCCACGTTCCAGCTGAGCTTCCTCCCCGGCATTTCGCGGCAGGGGTCGTGGCGCTCGCAGATTGAGGGTGTGCGCGTGGCAGGCAGCCTGCGGGGACAAGGCATGGGGAATCTTATGGTGCAGTGGGCCATCGAAGAGTCGCGGCGCCGGGGCTGCCGCATGATGCAGCTGACCACGCACAAATCCCGGACGGAGGCCCACCGGTTCTACGCGCAGCTGGGTTTTGACGCCAGCCACGAAGGAATGAAGCTCACCCTCTGACCGTCCCCAACTGGGTAGCAGCAGGTGTCGTTTTGAGCGCCCAAAACGACACCTGCTGCTACTTACTTGGGGCGCAGGCCGCCCCCAGGTGCTACACCTTCACGGCGCCCTTGCGCACAAACAGCGTCTCGGCCTGCTCCAGGGACATGCCGTTGGTCTCCGGCACTTTGTACATCACAAAGAAGAACGACGCCGCCGCGAACAGCGCGTACATGGCGTACGTCAGCGGCAGGGACCCCGCGGCCATGACGGGGAAGCTGAGGGTGATGACGAAGTTGGCCACCCACTGCGCCGCTGCGGCCAGGCCCAGGGCACGGGCCCGGATCCTGGACGGGAAGATCTCGCCGAGCAGCACCCAGACCAGCGGGCCCCAGGACGCGCCGAAGCTGACCACAAAGATGTTTGCGGCCACCAGGGCCACCGGACCCCACGCACCGGGCAGGGAGATGTCGGAGCCTGAGCCCACGGCGGAGGAGAACGCCACGGCCATGGTGCCCAGCGAGACTGCCATGCCGATGGAGCCGGCGAGCAGGATGGGGCGGCGGCCGATCCGGTCCACCAGGGCAATGGCCACCAGGGTCACCAGGATGTTGGTGACGGACGTGGCCACGGAAATGGTGAGCGAGTCCTTCTCCTGGAACCCGACGGCCTTCCACAGGGTGGTGGAGTAGTAGAAGATCACGTTGATGCCCACGAACTGCTGCAGCACCGAGAGGATGATGCCCACCCAGACCACGGCCTGCAGTCCGAACGTCTTGCCGCGGAGCGAGCCCTTCTGGCCGGCCAGTTTGTCTTCTTCGATCGCGTCCTGGATCTCGCGGATGTGCCGGTCGGTGTCCTCGGACGGGGCGATGGAGTCAAAGACCTTGCGGGCTTCGTCTTCCTTGCCCTGGAACACCAGGAACCGCGGGGATTCCGGAAGGGTGTAGGCGATCCAGCCGTAGACGACGGCGGGGACTGCGGCGGCCAGGAACATCCAGCGCCACGCTTCGATGCCCAGCCAGTAGGCGTGGTCGGCGCCTCCGGCGCTGGTGGCGAAGAGGGCGTCGGACAGGAGCGCGGCAAATATACCTGTGGTGATGGCCAGCTGCTGCAGCGAGGCCAGCCGGCCGCGGACCTGGCGCGGTGAAATCTCGGAAATATAGGCCGGTGCGATCACCGATGCCAGGCCGATGCCCAGGCCGCCCACCAGGCGCCAGAAGATCAGGTCCCAGACGCCGAAGGCGAAGCCGGTTCCGATTGCGCTGACCAGGAACAGCAGCGCACCAAGCTTCATGGCGGGGATGCGGCCGTACAGGTCGGCAACCTTGCCGGCGAGGTAGGCGCCGGCGGCGCAGCCCAGCAGGGCGATGGCCACTGCGAAGCCGGTGACGGCCTCGGACAGCGCGAATTCGTCCTTGATGGCATCCACAGCGCCGTTGACCACAGAGGAGTCGAAGCCGAACAGGAAGCCGCCCACCGCGCCCGCGAGCGCCAGCCAGATCACCCGCTGGGGGATTTTGGCGGTTGTCTGCTCCTTGGCCGTGGACATGGTTCTCCCTGGGTTTGGGGGGTGGGTGGATGCGGTGCGGACGTCGTCGGCTGCGGTACCGGCCCAGACGGCCGGCGCACACGCGCTACACAGTGTGGCACGTCACCGCCCACGGTTCCACTTAGGACTTTGGCCCTCCCCAACAGAAGGCCGACGACGGCGGGTGCGGCGCCGTCGTCGGCCTCTGTTCAATGCGCCGGTACAGCCACTGTTTCCGGCTCTTTGGCAGCCTTCGGGTCGGTCAGCTTCTTGTTGGGCAGGGCGAAGCTGATGAGGAACGCGATGCCCGTGAGCGCGGCAGCGGTGAGCATCACGGTGTCGATCGCGTACGCGAAGCCCTCCGTGATGGGCCGGGTGAGCACGCTGTTGGCGGAGTGGAGCCAGCTGGTGTCATTGAGGGAATCGTTCGACGCGCCGTGCTGGAAGAACTCGTAGAGCTTGGCGTTGGCCGGGTCCGCCGCGACGGCCGGATCAGCCAGGACGGCCTGGAAATCGTCGCTCTCCATGGCGGATTTTATGCCGTCCGCGATCCGGCCCGCGGCCACGCTGAACAGCATCGAGATGAACACGGCAGTGCCCACCGCGCCGCCCATGGACCGGAAGAACGCGGCGGAGGACGTGCCCACACCCATGTCCTTGGGCGGGACGGAGACCTGCATGGCCAGGGTGAGCGGCTGCATGCAGAAACCCAGGCCCATGCCGAAGAAGACGGCGATCACGCCGGGAACCCAGAGGCCTGTGTCCACGCCCAGGGACAGGCCCATGAGCAGCGCGGCGCCGGTGAGGATGGCGGTGCCCATGATGGGGAAGATCCGGTAGGTGCCCGACGCCGAGATGGTGCGCCCGGCGGTGATCGAGCCGGTCAGGATGCCCACCGTGAAGGTGATCATCATCAGGCCCGCTTCGGTTGGCGTGAGGCCTTTGACCAACTGCAGGTACATCGGGAGCATGGCGATGGCCCCGAACATGCCGATGCCGATGATGAAGTTCAGCAGCGAGGACAGGCCAAACGTTGCGTTCCGGAAGAGCCGCAGCGGAATCAGGGCGTAGTCGCCGGCGCGCTTCTCGGCGAGCAGGAACCAGACGATACCCACAACACCCAGTCCATAGCAGAGGAAGGAGTTCAGGGATGCCCAGCCCCAGGCGCGGCCCTGTTCCGCCACCAGGAGCAGCGGGACGATGGCGAGTGTGATGGCGGCCGCGCCGAAGTAGTCGATCTTCTGCTTCACGTGCTTGACCGGCAAGTGCAGGAACAGGAACACCACGGTCAGGGCGGCCAGGCCGATGGGGAGGTTGATGAAGAACACCCATCGCCAGCCGTCAAAGCCCAGTATGTTGGACGATCCGGCGAAAGCGCCGCCCACCACAGGGCCCAGCACGGAGGAGATGCCGAACACGGACATGAAGTAGCCCTGGTATTTCGCCCGGTCCTTCAGGGAGACGATGTCGCCGATGATGGTCAGTGCGAGCGCCAGCAGACCGCCGGCGCCCAGGCCCTGGACACCGCGTGCCAGCGCCAGTTCCGTCATGGAATGGACGGAGCCGGCGTACAGCGAGCCGGCCAGGAAGATCACGATGGCGATCAGGTACAGCGGGCGGCGGCCGAAGATGTCGCTCAGCTTGCCGTACAGCGGGGTACTGACGGTGGAGGTGATCAGGTAGGCGGTGGTGGCCCAGGCCTGCAGGGACAGCCCGCCCAGGTCGTTGGCGATGGTGTAAATCGAGGTGGACACGATGGTCTGGTCCAGGGACGCCAGGAACATGCCCAGCATGAGTCCCACCATCACGGTGACGATCTGACGCTGCGTCAGGGTTTCGCCGGCGGCGCGCACAGCGGAGGTTTTGGACATGACTGCTCCAGGGAAGAAACGGGATCAAGCTTGATAGTTGCTTTCGGTAACTATGTTAGGTCCCGATTCATTCCCCCGGGCAACATTTTTTTGAACACTCCCGGCGTTCAGCCAGGGCCCGTCGGTCCCAACCCTCAGCGTGGGCGGGTCAGCGCTCCACGAGGATGCCGTCTGGATCACACCAGATCATGACTCCCGACCGGATGGTCACACCGTCGATCACCACGTCCACGTCAACCTCGCCTGCACCGGCTTTTGCACTCTTGCGCGGGTTACTGCCGAGCGCCTTGACACCCAGGTCCAGCCCCCGGATTGCCTCGCGGTCGCGGATGGCGCCGTTGATCACGACGCCGGCCCAGCCGTTCGCCACGGCGCTTTCGGCGATCATGTCCCCCATCAGTGCGGTGGCCAGGGAGCCGCCGCCGTCCACTACCAGCACGGCGCCGCGGCCGGGGGTGGCCAGGGTGGACTTCACGAGGGCGTTGTCCTGGAAGCAGCGGACGGTCCGCACCTGTCCGCTGAAGTGCGAACGGCCGCCCAGGGACAGGAACTGAAGTGACACTGAGGCGAGTTCCTCCCCGCGCTCGTCGTACAGATCGGCCGTGTTGATGGCTGCACCGGACTCGTTTCCTTCGGTGGCTGTCATGCGTTCTCCTGGAAGTTTCGGCTGGACAAGGCGGCTTTTTGCCGTATGACAAGCGGGGCGATGGAGCCCACGATAGTCTGATTTTCAGAATCGCCAACCGTTCCAGGGGGAACCAGCCATGAGCCTGTCCAACACGCCCGCACCGCCGGATCCCGGCGCTGCAGCGGACGGCCCGACGCCGGCACTCGCTGAGCCGACGCGGAAAGTCACAGCCCGCTGGGTCACCGGTCTGGTCCTGGTCAACGTCGGCATCAATGCCGCCTTCTTTGGTCCCATCAACGTCTTCATTGGCCAGCAGGCCATCGGCATTGACGAGGAAAACAAGGAAGCGATCCTCTCCCTCGTGACAGGCTGTGGCGCCGCCGTGTCCCTGGTGGCCAATCCTTTGTTTGGTGCGCTCTCTGACCGCACCACGTCGCGCTTCGGCCGCCGCTCACCCTGGGTGTTGGCCGGTGCAATCCTGGCAACGGCCGCACTCCTGGCACTGTCCGGTGCAACGACGGTAGCGCTGATGGTGCTCTTCTGGTGCCTGGTGCAGCTCGGAGCCAACGCTGCCTACGCGGCCATCACGGCTGCTGTCCCGGACCGTGTTCCGGTGCTGCAGCGCGGCGGTGTGGGCGGCCTGGCTGCCATGGGCCAAACGGTGGGAATCCTGATCGGCGCGGTGTTTGGCGCCGTCGTCAGCGGCAACTACATGGTGGGGTACGCCCTGTGCGCCGGCGCGCTCATCGTGTCCATCCTGCCGTACCTGTTCCACCGGAATGATCCGCAGTTGCCAAAATCGGAGCGGGTACCGTTCCGGCTGGGTGAGTTTGTCCGGAGCTTCTGGATCAGCCCTGCCCGCTACCCGGACTTCGCCTGGGCCTGGCTCACCCGCTTCCTGGTCAACGTATGCAACCAGATGACCATTGTGTACCTGCTCTTTTTCCTCCGGGATGTCATCAGGCATGAGGACCCGGCCCTGGGGGTCCTGACCCTGACCGGCATTTATGCGGTGATGGTGATGATCACTGCAGTGGTGGCGGGCCCGTGGAGCGACCGGCTGGGGCGGCGGAAGCCGTTTGTGATCGGGTCCTCCGGCATCATTGCCGCGGCCGGACTGACCATGGCCTTCTTTCCGGTCTGGGGCGGGGCACTCGTTGGAGCCGGCATCCTGGGTGTGGGGTTCGGCGCGTACCTTGCCGTCGACTTCGCGCTGCTGACCCAGGTCCTACCCGTGGCCGCAGACAGGGGCAAGGACATGGGCATCATCAATGTGGCGAACTCCCTTCCGCAGGTGTTCGCACCTGCCCTCGCCTTCCTCGCCGTGACGTACTTCGGGGGGTACCTCACGCTATTCATCGCCGCCGCCGTGATAGGCCTCCTCGGCGCCGTCTTCGTCGTCAAAATCAAGGGAGTTGACTAAGAACGCCACGAGAGCGTGCCGTATAGTTGAAGCGGACTGCAGGCGGCACGGGATGGGGACGCCGTACTGCTGCACTATAGGAAAACAACCCCGGAATCCTGATGCCCGAGACCATTTCAGACCATCCGCCCATGGCCGCAAGGCCCTCCGCCCCGCGACAGAAACTGCGCTATATCCGCATACTGGAAGCTGCCAGCGGGTTCGCCCGCAAGGGGCTGGACTCGGTGGAACTGTCCGAGGTCGCCGCAAGAGCAGATGTGCCGCTGGGCACGCTGTACCGGTATTTTCCGTCCCCCACCCACCTGATGCTGGCCCTGTACCGCCACCAGCTGGACGAACTGCACGCGGGGGCCCGCGACGCTTCGTCCCGCTTCCGCGGCCGCGGGTTGTCGGGCGTTGTGATGGAGATCTTTCACATGCGCGTGATGCAGCCCGCGGTGGAACAGTGCCTCACCCGCGGCGTATACCTCAAGGAGCGGGACACTACGGTGCTGCTGCGGGAGATCGACGTCCTGAGCCAGGACGCTGTGGCCGCAGCCAGCGACGACTCCACAGCCCGGGTCCTGCTGCTGACTGTCACTGGTCTGGTCCAGTCCGTCCGGAACCGGCGGCTGTCCCTCTTCGAAGCCGAGGAAGACCTCAAAAAGGCCTGCTCATTGCTGGTTCCAGCCGCTTCGAGCCGGTATTCAGTGCACAAATCCGCGTAACCGGTCTAGACCAATGACCTCTTAAATCAGCCTTATTGGCGTGATGCGGATCACAAAATGTGATGAAAAATCCTTTTTTCACTGCGGAAGCGGAGCGTGGCGGCCATTTCTACCCAGCGCGCCTGACTACCATTGCAGAACCGGAGTGACTGGCAACCCGCACCCGCATGCGCTTCACCCGGGCCCGCCACCCTTGGGCCCGCGAAGCACCGGATGAACCATCTTGAGCCTCCATGTGCTTGAGCCCTTCCGCGCCGTGCGCCCACGGCTAGCCCCAGGAGACAAAGACGTGTCCATTGACGCAATCGCACCCACCGACAATTCCGCAGCAACGGCCCTGACCGAAGCGGAGATCTTCAATGCCCACCAGGGCGGCAAGCTCTCGATCACCAGCACCGTCCCCCTGTCCAACAAGCGCGATCTTTCCATCGCCTACACGCCGGGCGTGGCTGAGGTAAGCCGCGCCATCCACAACACTCCTGAACTTGCCAAGTCCCTGACCTGGGCGCAGCGCCTGGTGGTCGTGGTCAGCGACGGAACAGCGGTGCTGGGCCTTGGCAACATCGGTGCCAGCGCTTCCCTGCCGGTTATGGAGGGCAAGTCTGCTCTGTTCAAGACCTTCGGCGACCTGGACTCCATTCCGCTGGTCCTGAACACCACGGACGTTGACGAGATTGTGGAGACGCTGGTCCGGCTGCGGCCAAGCTTCGGCGCCGTCAACCTCGAGGACATCTCCGCCCCCCGGTGCTTCGAGCTTGAGGAAAAGCTCATCGAAGCGCTGGACTGCCCGGTGATGCACGATGACCAGCACGGCACCGCCGTGGTGGCCCTCGCCGCACTGACCAATGCCGCCAAGGTGACCGGCCGCGAACTGGAGAGCCTCCGCGTCGTCGTCTCCGGTGCGGGAGCCGCCGGCATCGCCGTGGCTGAAATCTTCCTCACCGCCGGCATCCAGGACGTAGTCCTGCTCGACTCCAAGGGCGTCATCAACCGGGACCGCGCCGACATCGCCGCAGATCCGGCAAGCAAAAAGGCGCAGATGGCCCAGCGCAGCAACCCGCGGGCCGTCAACGGCGGCCCGGGGGACGCGCTGCTCAACGCCGACGTGTTCGTTGGTGTCTCCTCCTCGAAGCTGGACGAAGAGCACCTGAAGCTGATGAACACCAACTCGATTGTGTTCGCACTCTCCAACCCCGACCCCGAAGTCCTGCCCGAGGTTGCCGCCAAGTACGCCGCGGTGGTGGCCACCGGACGCAGCGACTTCCCCAACCAGATCAACAACGTGCTTGCGTTCCCGGGGATCTTCCGCGGTGCACTCGACGCCGGCGCCCGCCGGATCACGCCCGCCATGAAGATCGCGGCTGCCCGCGCCATCGCGGAACTGGCGGAAGCGGACCTGTCCGCGGACTACATCGTGCCCAGCCCGCTGGACCCGCGCGTGGCACCCGCGGTGACGGCCGCCGTCGCGGCCGCCGTGGAAGCGGAGTAACCCGCCGGGCCAGCTACAGGCCCATGATTTGAAACGGCGGTGCCTCCCATGCCCGGGAGGTACCGCCGTCGGGCGTTCAGCTGCCGGTCCGGCCTCGCAGTGCAGCCGCCCTAAACTGGGGGTCATGAACTCCGAAACCGTGGTGACCATCCTTTGTGGCCTGGCGATCCTGGTGGGTGTGGCCGGCACAATCATCCCCATCCTCCCCGGCAGCACCCTGATTGGCCTCAGCCTGCTGGCCTGGGCCATCTGGGGCGGGGCCGGAACCGCGGGGTGGGTGGTTTTCGCCGTGGGCATGGTGTTTGTGCTGGCCGGAATGGCTGCGAGCGCCGTGCTGACCGGGCGGAAACTCAGGGAACACCGCATACCGAGCAGGAGTGTCGTCATAGGACTCGTGGCGGGCGTGGCGGGCATGTTCATCATTCCCGTGGTGGGCCTGTTTGTGGGCTTCGCGGCTGGGCTGCTGCTCAGCGAACTCCTGCGTACACGGAACTTCCGTACGGCAACGGCCACCAGTTGGGCGGCGCTGAAGGCCACCGGACTGGGCGTGCTGGTGGAGTTCGGGCTCGCCTGCCTGGCCGCCAGCACGTGGGTGATCGGGCTCTGGGTCTCGGCGGCAACCTCCTGAGTGCGTGCGGCTGCGTCCTGGTTTCCCGGAGCGCAGCACTGCCCGGCTAGCATGGAGAGATGACCGTGGGGGATGCTGCAACACCGATCTACCGGGACACCCGGGACCTCACCCCGTTCGGTCCGGCCCTGTTCCGGACCCCGGTCCGGGATCTTGCCGACGGTGTGGGCGGGATTCTCCACGGCGTCCTCGGCGGCCGCGGCTCGGCGCTGATTTCCGTTGACGGCAACGTTCCCCGGCTCAAAATGTTGCCGGGAAGAACGGTCAAGGCCGTCCACGAAGCCATCTTCGGTGCCAGGGAACCGGAGCGGCTCATCGCGCTGGCCCGTGCCAATCCGGGCTGGGCAGGGCTCTGCTACATCGTGGCCGGGCTGCTGGCCTACAAGCACGGCGGGTACCTGCGCGCCGCCGAGCTCCTGCAGCGGGGGCTGTCCATCCGGAACGACGACGACGCGAACCAGTATGCCTCCGTCTACCTCGCGCGGGTGGTCACCCGGGTCGAAGTCGCCGAGCGCCTGGAAGTCCCCGTGCTGTTCAGCGAGGAGGCGGTGTTCCTGGCACTCTCGCACTGCCTGCGGGAGACGGGCCAGCTGGAAGCCGCGCTGCAAACCGCTGCCCAGCTGCCGCCGTCGTTGCCGTCAGCCCTGGCGCGGTGTTCCGCGGCGTTCGCTTTGGGCCGGGACAAGCAGGTGGTCATTTGGACGGAAGGACTGCTCAACTCGGACGACCTCTCTGCCGCCCTGCTGCTGCTCCGTGCCCGCTCGCTCCGGCGGCTGGGCGCGCGCAACGGTGCCCAGGAGACCCTCAAAGAGGTCCTTCGCCGCCGCAAGACCGACCTGATGCTGCGCAACGACGCGCTGACCGACCGTGCGCTCCTGCTGCTGGACAACGGCCGGAAATCGCTCAACCCGCGGGACTGGCTGCGCGGCAGGCCGGCCGAGCTTGAAACTTTCGAAGTCATCCGCAAGGACGTGGAGGAGCGCCGGCTCTGGGAACAGGAGTGGGAGAAGCTCGACGGCGACTGAGGCAGGCCTGCAGCGGCCAGCGACATGCGCCCTTGTGGGGTGATCCGCTCAGGAGTACAACGGAGAAATGAGCGACGCAGTCCGGTCCTGGATGGAAAAGTACATCAGCGCGTGGACCACCAACGAGCCAGACGACATCCGTGCCCTGTTCACCGAGGATGCCGTCTACGCCACCCGTCCGCACGACAGGGACCCGTGGACCGGGCGCGACCAGATCGTTGACCGCTGGCTGGCGGCCCGTGATGAGCCGGACGAATGGACGTTTGAGTGGTCCTTGCTGGGAACCGATGGAGACTTGGCCTTTGTGCAGGGCTACACGCACTATCTGGGCGACCGTCCCAGCTATGACAACCTGTGGGTTATCCGGTTGGCTCCAGGCGGGCGGGCTTCCGAGTTCACTGAGTGGTTCATGGAGCGGCGCCCATAGCTGTCGCGGCATCCGGGCGAGGGTGCCCTGGCCCGTACAGCCCAGCCGTGCGTCAGGAGAAGAACAGCGGGACCAGTTGCTCGGACAGGAGCACCACGCCCAAGCCAACCATGATCAGGCCGCTGGCGAGCGTCACCCTCCGTGCTGCGCCCGGGCGGGACTGCAGGATTTTCCTGGCCAGGAGCGCCACACAGGTGTAGACGACGCCCGCGAGGAGCACAAACGTCAGGCCCAGCAGCCCCGACTGCACCGGCACGGGCAGCGACGCTTCGGGGCTGACGAATTGCGGCACCAGGGCCACGTAGAACAGCAGGCCCTTGGGGTTGATGCCGCTGGTGCCCATGCCCTGGAGGAATGTCCGGAGCTGGTTGGCGGCGGGGCTTCCGACGGCGTCTGCCGCACTGAAGGAGGCTCCGCGCCAGGATCGGAGGGTGCTGGCGCCGAGCCAGAGGAGGTAGCCGGCGCCGGCTACCGTGATCCAACCCAGCACGCCTGGCATCCCGGTCAGCAGGGCCGCCAGGCCGGCCGCCATGAGGATGGTGTGCAGGACATATCCGCCGCAGAGGCCGGCCACTGCGGGTACAAAGCTGCGCTGCCGCAGGCCCGCGGTTATGGAGTACGCCCAGTCCACGCCAGGGGTGCAGGCCAGGGCGGCAGCCACCACAATAAAGGCGAGAAACAGCTGGGCGTTCACGGGTTACTCCTGTCAGATGGCTACAGGACAAACCCTATGAACTTTGATGCCATAAGTGCTCCCCTTTTTCTCGCGGGAGCCCGTTGCTTCGGTAAGATTATTGCGTGATTGACCATATTGACAGAAATATCTTGCGCCACCTCAAAGAGGACGGCAGGATGACTGCCACGGCGCTCGCCGCCAAGGTGGGCCTGACCGTCGCCCCCTGCCACCGGAGGCTGCGCGATTTGGAGTCCTCGGGCGTCATCCGCGGGTACAAAGCGGACATTGATCCGGCCGCCGTGGGGCTGGGGTTCGAAGCGATTGTGTTCGTGACGCTGCGGCAGGTGGACCGGCCCACCATGGAGATCTTCGAGAACCGGGTCGCGGACAACCCCAACATTGTGGAGGCGCAGCGGCTCTTCGGTTCACCGGACTACCTGCTGAAAGTCATCGCCGAAGACCTGCCGGCGTACCAGCGGTTTTACGACGCTGAGCTCACTTCGCTGCCGGGTGTTGAGCGGCTGACGTCCACACTGGTGATGAAGAACCTGAAGTCCAACGCCGGCCCGCCTGTCTAGTACCTGCGGGTCTGCTGCCCATTCTTCCTGCCCAGGGAACCTGCCTAGGCTGCCGGGCTGACGTGCACGATGATTACCTGGGTCTCCTTGCCGCCGTCGTACCTGAGATCGTAGTTCACTTCCAGTCCCGTGGACGTGCCGGAGGTGATGGAGAAATCGCTCTTTCGCCCCGGGTCCCGCACGGCACCGGCGATCCAGCGTTCTGCGGAGTCGGCGTCGATCCCGTACCGCTCCACACCGTCCCGGATGAGGTCAAAATACTCGTCCGGCGAGTCGGCGGTGAGGAAGTAGGTGACTTCGCTGAAGTCCTCCCGCTTCTGGGTGGTGTTGAAGCGGATACGGTCAGTTTCCGCACTGATCTCGCCGGTTGGGGCAACGATGGTGAGCTTGATCTTTCCCGAGTCCCGGGTGTTGATCTCCGGCCCGTAGCTGTCTTCGGTGACCCTTACGGCAGCCTTTTCCAGCCGGCCCGAGCTCATGTCCAGCCGTGCGGCCTTGGATTCACGGATCGCAGCCACTCCGGCGGCGTCAAGGGTGGAAAAGTCGGTCGTGTTCACAGTGCTCCCTTGGGAAATGGGTTCGATGGTGGTGCCACCGGCCTGGCAACCGGCCAGGGCGAGGCTTGAAGTCAGCGCAAGGAGTACGACGGCGGCCTGCCGCCCCAGGCGCGAAGGTGCGCTGTGCCGGGGGTTCGTCACTGGTGGACCTCCGCGCCGAAGCCATCCACGAACCGGTCCATGATGCCGGGGATGTTGTTCGTGGGCCTGTGCTGGTCCACGCGGTCGTTGAAGTCCGAGGCGATGATCTGCGCGGCGCGTGCCGGATCAGTGGCCAGGAGGTCCTGGTAGGCCGGGAGGGTGTCCTGCCGGATGAGTTCCCACCGCTGGTCCGCATTCGAGATGTTTCCGTCGGGAAAGCCAGTGGTGAAGTCGGTGCGGAACTGGGAGGGGTTGTCCCAGTTGGTGAAAGGCACGTTTTCCGGCCCCGGGCTCTCCACGCTGAACGTGTAAGGGAAGACCTCAGCGTAGCTCTTCGCACCAGGAATGGAGGGCTCGCCGGCCAGTGTCACCATGTAGGTGACGGCTTCACCGCCGGGGTGGTCCCGCATGTTGTCGTAGTCGTCCGCAATGATCTCGTTCTGCTCGCGATAGAGCAGGGTGGTGTTTCCCTCCTGGATCCGGTCGGGGTCTCCGGAATCGATGTCCGCCCAGGCCTCGGCAGTGTTGGAATCAATGGCGCCGGAATCCCGCAGCCGGTTGATCTCGTCTATTCCGCCGTTCACATAAGCCTCGTGCTGGCGCGCCTGGTCAAGGAAGATCTCCTTGTTCATGTCCAGCATGCTGGTTTCGTAGTAGCGGATCTCCTCGTCGGTCATCCCGGCGAGCTGTTCGATCTGGCCGAGGATGGGGAGCGGGACGTCCGAGGCTGGATTGTCGGCGATTTGTTGCGCAAGTTCGCGCAGCATGTCCATGTCCTTGAAGCCGCCGGCAAAGGATGGGCCGATCATGTTGGCCATTCCGGCCCACTGCAGGTCCGGGTTGGCGAGGTAGGCCTGGCCGTAGAAATCGTAGACCTTCTTGATGGTCTCCCAGTTATGTTCGGTGCCCTTGGACGTGTCCCAACTGGCCGGGTCAATGCCCATCTCCAGCATGGCCTGCTGGTTCCAATACGAACTGAGGAAGTCCGCGTACTCCTCGGAGTTCTTGTCAATTAGCCCTGAGTCGGCCGCTGCGTCCATGGCTGACTTGGCGGCCTCGGGATTTTCAAGGGCCCACTGCTTGAATTCGTCGCTGCCGAGGTAGTCCTGGCGTTCTTCGGCGGTCATGCCGTTCAGCCGGTCCGTCAGCTCCTGGGCGGCGCCGTCCCCGGAACCGTTGCCCCCTGAACCGTTGCCGGAACCGCTGCCGCCTGGACCAGTCCCGCCGCTGTTGCTGGCTTTCTCCTGCTCGTCGGCGTTCGCCAGCAGCGTTTTTGACGCCGACTCCAGGCCGGCCGTAGCGGACTTCAGCAATTTCACGTGCGACGAGGTCCAGTCGCTGCGGAAGCGCTCGCCGTCGTGTCCTTTCCAGGCGCCGGCGCTGATGGCACTGCTGAGCTGCTGGCCGAGCAGGCTTAGTCTGTTGGCGCCACCTGCCAGGTCCTTGGCGAGCTGCCGTAACTGGGCCACGTCGCCGCCGTAAAAGTTCCCCGCCATGTTTCCCCCTGAATGGATTCCCGTGCCAGCCTAGCGGCCACGGGCCTGGCAGGGCGATGGGGAGAGCTCCCCTCCCAGGCCGACCGGACGGACTCAGCCGCGCAACAAGCCGGTGGTCCGGTACGGAATCACCTCGCGCAGGAACATGCTGGTGGACGTGCGCACAATTCCGGGGCACAGCCGGATTTCCTCCGAGACCCGGTAAAGATCGTCCGGGCTGGTGGCCACCACGCGGATCAGCAGGTCGGTGTCGCCGGCAGGTGCGTGGCACTCCAGGACCTCCGGGATTTCACGGAGGGCCGCGATGGCTTCGTCGAGATGGCTCTGGTCCAGTTCCGCGCTGACCGCTGCCGCCACGCCACGGCCCAAGGCCGAGGGGAGCACCCGGCTGCTGTTCGGGCGGAGGGCACCCGACGCCGACATTCGCTCCAGGCGCGACTGTACTGTTCCGCGCGCCAGGCCCAGCCGCTGGGCCAGCACCATGATGGGGACCCGGGGGTCCTCGTCCAGGGCATTGAGGATGCGCTTGTCGGTGGCGTCCAATTTCTGCAATCTGATCAGTTCCTGTCGGGCTGCGCGTCATCTATTAGTCAGACTGACCGGCCAACCGCGTGCCGGTTGTGCCAACTGTATGGGTTCTGGTCAAATTGTGGCAACAAGGGCAGAGGCTACCGCCGACTCCCGCAGGCTACAGGCTCCCGGAACACCACCCGGCAACTGGACACCGCCTCCCGCAAGGAGGCTGCCGCTGATTGACACTTGTTCACACCATGGTCATTGAAGCAAACACGGCAAGAGCCCCTGAGCTCCCGACGCCGGATCTTGCGAGGTCGTCGGTAGCTGAGGGGCTCTTGTGTTGCCCGGACTAGGGTGGATCCATGACCCCAGCCGGCCGCTTTGCCCCCAGCCCCTCCGGTGAACTCCATGTGGGAAACCTCCGCACTGCCATGCTCGCCTGGCTGTTTGCCCGGTCCAGCGGACGGGAATTCCTGTTGCGCGTCGAGGATCTGGACCGTGCACGCGCCGGGGCGGAGGCAGAGCAACTCCGCGATCTTGCTGCGATCGGCATCACCTGGGACGGTGCCGTCGTACGCCAGACGGACCGGGGTGGCGTTTACGCCAAAGCGATCAGCCGGCTGACGGCTGCGGGCCTGACCTATGAGTGCTTCTGCACGCGCCGGGAGATCCAGGAGGCGCCGTCGGCCCCGCACGCGCCGCAGGGGGCCTATCCGGGGACCTGCCGGAACCTCGATTCCGCCGAGCGGGAGCTCAAGCGGTCTATGCGGCCAGCAGCCATCCGACTTCGGTCAGCGGTCGCGGAGTACACCGTGAACGACGTTCTCCACGGCGCATTCACAGGCGTGGTGGATGACTTTGTGCTGCGCCGCAACGACGGAGTGACCGCGTACAACCTGGCTGTGGTGGTGGACGACGCCGCGCAGGGCATCGACCAGGTGGTCCGCGGGGACGACCTGCTGGCATCCACCCCCCGGCAGGCATATCTCGCGTTGCTCCTGAATATACCGACTCCGGAATATGCCCATGTTCCGCTGGTTGTAAATTCCGACGGCGCACGGCTGGCCAAGCGCGACGGAGCCGTCACCTTGGGCGCCCTTGCCCGTGCAGGGGTCCCGGTTGGCGACGTGCGGGACCACCTGCTGAGATCCCTGGGGCTGCCGGCTGGAACGCTGGAGCAGGCACTCGTTTCGTTCCGGCCGGACCGTCTTCCGCGGAAAACCTGGGTCTGGCCCGGCCAAGGACTGGCTGGCGGCCTGCCGTGAGGTGAGCTTCCGCGGGTCGCCTGCCGGATGTGTTCGTGCCGGGGGCGGTCCCGGCGCGAACGTACACTTGTGGCCCTGCGCGTAGGCTGGAGCCATGTCAGACCAGCACTCTCCAGAGCACAGCCCCGCGCCCAGGTTCACTGTCGAGACCGCCAAGGTCCTGGCTGAGGTGGCCCACAACCGCCAGAAAGACAAGCTCAAGCGGCCGTACCGTGACCACGTCATCGCGGTGGGGGATGCCCTGGCAGATTTCGACGACGACATCCGGATCGCCGGGTACCTGCACGACATTGCCGAGGACACTCCCATCACCCGGCAGGCACTGTTGGACATGGGCGTCTCCGAGCGGGCCGTGGGAATCATTGAGCGGGTCACCAACAGGCTCCATGAGAATCCTGACGACTATGCGGCCGGAATCCGGGAAATCGCCGAGGACCACGACGCGGCGCTGGTCAAGATCGCGGATAACGCCCACAACTCACTGCCCGAGCGGGTGAGGGCACTCGCCGAGAAGTGGCCGGATAAGCCGCCGGTCACAAAATACCGGGATGCCCGTCCGGTACTTTATGCCGCCGTCGAGGTGGAGGAAGTACGCAAGATCCTGGCTCGGGTAAACCCCTGGCTGCTCGAGGAACTGGACGAAAGGCTGGACGACGAAGATGAAACGGACTACGAGCACCTGACGTACGACGACGCCCCTGCGGCCGAGCCTGCACCGGTGGTCGAGGCTGTCGAAACCGCTGAAGCGGCGGACAGCAGGGACGGGGCCTCCTAGGCTCCGGCTTTCATTTTCTCCAGCGCTGCGTTCATTCTTTCGGTGCCGCGCTTCTCGTCAATGACAATCGACACGCCCAGGGTCAGCACAATCACCAGCAGGCAGGCGGGCACCGAGACACCGGCGGCGGCAAGTCCCACGCTGCCCGCCATGGCGACCACGACGCCGGCCGCGACGGCAAGGACGGTGCGGTCCACGCAGATCATGACGCTGAAGAGCCAGGTCAGGGAGAGCTTGAACAGCGCCACGGGTACCGCGATGCTGGCCACGGCCACGGCGGCACTGATGTGGGCCTCATGGTCGATATAGTAGGCCACCACGTGCAGTCCGGCGCCAGTTGCGGCGATTGCGGCGAACATCGGCATGTGGCCGTAGCCGAAGAAGAATGAGCGGTGCCGCTGGTGGTGCAGGGCCGGGCCTGCGGGCACGATGAAGTAGATCCACCACATGCCGAATGCGAGGGCCGTTCCGCCGAATCCCACCAGCGCCGCATCAACGCTCCAGCCGTGGTTGGCCACAATGGCGCGGAGGGTTTCGATCGCTCCGATCAGGCATTCGCCAAGGGCAATGATGGCTAGAAGCCCGTAGCGCTCGGCAATGTGGTGCGCGTGCCACGGGGTCCGCATGCCGCGCTCCGCGGCATAGGGGGCGGCCATTTCCAAGATGAACAGCGGTGCAGCCACGAGGAACGTGGTGGGGATGTCCGCCTGAATGACGAGCACCGCGATCCAGCCGAGCTGGACCACGCCAAGGTACGCGGCGTAGCGCTGGCAGGTCTGCCGGCGTGCGGGATCCTGCTGTGCCGCGCGTAGCCACTGGAAGACCAGGGCCAGGCGCATGATCACGTAGCCGCCTACCATCACGGCGTTGTCCACATGCTCGCCCTCCACGAGCGAGTGGAACATTGGCTCAATTCCCATGGCCAGGATCAGCACCCCAAGAAGCTGGACCATGGTGACCACGCGGAACACCCAGTCGTCGGTGTCGTAGGCGCTTGCGAACCATGTGAAGTTGATCCACGCCCAGATCACGGCGAACATTGCGAAGGAGAATCCCAGCAGGCCCGCGCCGAAGTGGGCTTCAGCGATCGCGTGCGCGAACTGGCTGCCCGCCACGCCGAAGGCAATGACAAACGTCAGGTCGAAGAAGAGTTCCAGCGGCGTGGCCGAACGATGATTTTCATGGGGATCCCGGCCGCCCATGCGGGAGAGGGCGTGCCGGAGGGGGTTCGAGGACATGGGTCAAAGATTACCTGCGGCGCGGTTCCGGCTCCACCATGCTGGAGCCGCCCGTGCCGCTGAAGTGCGAAGTCGCCGGAACGCTACCGGTTCGCAGGCAACTCTTCGGCGAGTACGCAGCTTTCCGGCGAGTCCGTCCTGGCGGGGGCTTAGACCCGGCCCAGGGCGTCGATGTCCTCCAAGAAGTCCTGGTGGACCTCCGCGCTGACGGTGGTCCTGGTTTCCCCGATGGCGTCCAGGTAGTCCTGCGTGGACGGCCCCTTCCGGACGGCTTCGCGGACCGAAACGCTGCCTCCGGAGGCCGCGCCGCCGTCGTCGTACACTGCCTTTTCGAGCGCACGCTGGGAGGCGCTGCGGGCGGCGTACTCGATGTCCGCCGGGGAGAAACCCTCGGTACGCTCCACGAGGAGTTCCACATCGACGTCGTCCACCACGGTGGCCGGGATGAAGCGCTGCCACATGGCTTCGCGGGCCTGGCGGTCCGGGAGCCCGATGGGGATAACGTAGTCGAAGCGGCCATGCCTCAGGAAGGCGCTGTCCAGGGACTTGATGAAGTTCGTGGCGCAGACCAGCAGGCGGCCGGGCTGTTCGCGGAACGCCGGGATGATTTTCAGCAGCTCGTTGGTGACGCCCTGCAGCGGCGACGGCGGCTCGCCGGAGCGCTGGGAGGCGATCTCTTCCACTTCGTCGATGAACACCACACAGTGCTCGAGCTCAGCGATCTCCAGGAAGGTTTCGCGCAGCGCGCCGGCGAGTCCCTTGGGATCAGACGCCAGCCGCGACGGGAAAACCTCCACGAACGGCCACTCCAGCCGGGACGCGATGGCCTTCGCGAACGTGGTCTTGCCGGTGCCGGGAGGACCAAACAGCACCACGGCGCGCGGCGGCACCACACCGTATTCATCGGCGAGGTCGGCCTCCGCCAGGGGCAGGACCAGGCGCCGCTCAAGAAGTTCCTTTTCCCTGCGCATGCCGGCGACGTTTTCCCACAGGTCCCGGGCCAGGATCCGGCCGCCCAGCTGGCCCAGTGCGCCGAGTTCCTGACGCTGCACGGGGATGGTCCGCTCAAAGTAGCGCAGGTTCTTCTTGAGTGCGAAACCGCGGCTGAGGAACGCCTCCACCCGCGTTTCAGACTCCGGCATCAGGGCCGAGAGCTTGTTGAGGCCGTGCGGGGCCATCCGGTTTTCGACGGCGGCGAGCAGCGACGTGCCGATACCGCGGCCGCGGTACTCCGGAAGGGTGGCCAGGAACACGATCCAGCCCTGGTCGTGGGCGGCGCGTCCCACAGCCGCGCCCACCACCATGTCGCCCTGGACAGCCACCACCGCGTGGTCCTTTTCGCAGGACGCCAGCACCTCGGAGAGGGCATAGACGGGTTCCACGTTGGTGGCTTTGAGGGATTCCCAGAGGTGCAGGATCCCGTCCAGGTCCGCTGAGTGGAAATCCCTGATCCGCCAGTTGGTCATGCCATGTCTCCCGGGTGGTTCGTCGTTGAACTGCTCGTTGAACTTTTACAGAGCCGCGTGTGAAGCGCTCTGCTGAGCATAAGCGATCACCTCCCGCCCGGGGGTTGCGGGAGCGTTGCGTTACAGGATGGCGGCCGAAGCAGAGGTCTGCTGTGGCGATTTCAAACCTTGATGGGCGCGGGGCGGACTTCGTCGGCGGGGCAGCCCGCGCGCTCATGGATACGCTTTTCCGCTTCCGCTGAGGGAGCCTCTGACAGGCAGTAAACCAGACCTGCCCGCCTCAGGCGTCAAGTGGGATCCCGGGCGGTAACGACGGCGGCACCCTACGTTCCGTGTCTACGGAACCTAAGGTGCCGCCGTCGGGCGTCACTGCCGGCTGGCCGGCGGCGCGTTACCTTTTGAAGGATTCCGCAGGCGGGTTTGCGATGACGGGGGCTGTGCCGGTGAAGCCTTCGCGGGTTTCGGCGATTTCGCGGATGCGGGTGCGGCAGGCGTACCAGCCGGCCACCATGAGGGCGGAGGCGATGGCAGTGACCAGCATGGTGAGGGGGGATTCGATGAACACCATGACCAGGACGCCGACGAGGAAGAGCAGTGAGAGGTAGCCGGTGTAGGGGGCGCCGAACATCCGGAAGGAGGGGCGTTTGAGCCAGCCCTTGTCGGCCCAGCGTTTGAGCTGGAGCTGGCACAGGACGATGGTGGCCCAGGTCATGATGATGCCTACGGAGGCGACGTTCAGCACAATCTCGAAGGCCTGGGCCGGGACGAGGTAGTTCAGCGGGACGCCGAGGAGGGACACGCCGGCGGTGATGGCGATCCCGCCGTAGGGGACGCCGGCTTTGTTCATCCGGCCGGCGAACTTCGGGGCGGAGCCGTTCACTGACATGGAGCGCAGGATCCGCCCGGTGGAGTACAGGCCGGCGTTGAGGGAGGACAGGGCGGCGGTGAGGACGACAAGGTTCATGATGACGTCCACACCCTGGATGCCGATGGAGCCAAAGAACGTCACGAACGGGCTGACACCCTTTTCGTAGGAGGTGTACGGCAGCAGCAGGGCCAGGAGGATGACGGAGCCGACGTAGAACACGGCGATGCGGAAGACCACTGAGTTGATGGCCTTGGGCATGATCTTTTCCGGGTTCTCGGTCTCGCCGGCGGCGGTGCCGACCAGTTCGATGGAGGCGTAGGCGAACAGCACGCCCTGCATCAGGATGATCATGGGCAGCAGGCCGTTGGGGAAGATGCCGCCGTTGTCCGAGAGCAGGCTCAGGCCCACCTGCTGGCCGTCCACCGGGGTGCCGAAGATGACGAAGTAGGTGCCCACGACGAGGAAGATGACCAGCGCGGCGACCTTGATCAAGGCGAACCAGAACTCCATCTCGCCGAAGACCTTCACAGAGACCAGGTTCAGGGCCAGGACCACAACGAGGGCGATCAGTGCCCAGGCCCACTGCGGGACGGCCGCCATCCAGGGGATGTAGTTGCCGAAGAAGTTCATGTAGAGGGCGGCTGCGGTGATGTCCACGATGGTGGTGGTGGCCCAGTTGATCCAGTAGAACCAGCCCGAGACGAACGCGGCCTTCTCCCCGAAGAATTCACGGGCGTAGGACACGAAGGAACCCGAGGACGGGCGGTGCAGCACCAACTCGCCCAGTGCGCGGAGGATGAGGAACGCGAAGAAGCCGCAGACGGCGTAGGCGATCACCAGCGACGGGCCCGCGGCGTTGAGCCGGCCGCCCGCGCCCAGGAACAGGCCGGTGCCGATCGCGCCGCCGATCGCGATCATCTGGATCTGCCGCGGTTTGAGGTTCTTGTGGTAACCCTTGTCCTCCGCGTGCAAGGCCGACTCAGAGGCGTGAGCCTGGGGCGGAACAGTGTGGTCCGTGATGACCTGCTTTTGGGCAGTGTCCGGTTGGGCATTTGTCATGGGGGTGTCCTTAGGGGTCCATTGGTGGGAGGGGCCAGAGCCTACTTGCTGAGGTTGGCGAGGCGTTGGGGGCGGGGAGTTCCTGGAGTTGGGTGTTGGCGGTGATGCGTTGGAGGCAGCGTGCGTTCAGGGTGCGGCAGGCTGACTCGAGGTGGGAGGCCCTCTTGTGGAGGCTGTGGAAGATGACGGGTGCTTCCGGGATCACCGGGCTTCGTCGACGGGCGTGGACAGGAAGTCTGTGGGCTGCAGCAGGCCAACTGTGTGGCCGCCGCCCAGCACGGGGGCAGTGCCAATGTCCGCCAGCGGGGCGATGTCGACCCCGAGGGATCCGAGGAGGCGGACAGTCGCTGGCATCCGGGCACGGTCGCCGCCGTCGGAAATCTTGACGGCAACTGCCCGGCCATCCGGCAGCCCCACGAGCTGCACACCCTCAAAACCGTCTTTCGCCACTGAACCGGGAAGCAGCCGCATCAGGTCGGTGACGTCCCGGCCTTCGCCGGCCACCATGTCCGGGTGCTGGCGCATGGCCAGCCCGACGGCGGCTTCCGCTGCTGCCGGTGCGGAACCGGCGTCGTCGGAGGTGCTTCCGGCGGCGTTTCCTGCGGCAGCGGCGATTCGGCCGAAGGCGCGGGCCATGCCGCGGAGGGTGAGGGCGAAGAGCGGTGTTCCGCAACCATCCGCGCTGCGGGCGAAGGGTTCCTCCTCCGTCAGCTCGGTGAGGGTGGCGGTAACGTGCTGCTGCAGCGGGTGGGACGGGTTCAGGTAGCCCTTAACCGGCCATCCGTTGATGACGCAGGTGGCAGCCATGGCGGCGTGCTTCCCGGAACAGTTCTGCGTCAGTTGCGTGGCGTGGAAACCGGAGCGCAGCCAGTCCTCGCGCTCATTTGTGCCGTGGGGCAGGTCGGTACTGTTCTCCAGGTCGCCGGTGGTGAGGCCGTGCATGGCGAGGATGCGCTGGGTGCCGCCGCGGTGCTTGGCTCCGCCGGAGTGGCTTGCTGCGGCCAGGGCCAGCAGGTCAGCGGGGAGGTTCAGGCCGGCGCGGACCATGGCCACCGCCTGCAGCGGCTTGAGGGAGGAGCGCGGGTAGAACGGAGCCAGGGGATCCCCGGCCGTTGCCAGGGTTGAGCCGTCAGGCGCCGTGGCGATGGCCGAGCCGTAGTGGATGCTTTCGACCAGGCCGCCGCGCGTGGCGACCACCAGGGGTGCGTGCTGCGGGAGCATCGCTGATTCAGTTGCGGGGACGCCGGGGGCGGCGGTCCGGGCGGCGGGCATGGCAGGGGCTGGCATGGAGTCCTAGGGGTGGCGGTTACTTGTTGAGGATGGAGTCGAGGGCAACCCCGACGGCGCGCAGGTGTGCGGCCATGGCTTCGCTCGCGGCGTCGGCGGAGCCGGCCTCGATGGCGGCAAGGATCTGCTGGTGCTCGATGTCCGACGCGTTCTGGCGGTCGGCCACCATGTTCAGTGTCTCCGACTGGAAGGCCAGCGCACTCCGGATATCCCCGACGACGCTGGCGAACACCTTGTTGCCGCTGGCGCGGGCGATGGCGGCGTGGAAGCTGGAGTCCAGGGCAACCCAGGATTCGGGATCCGTTTCGGTGACCATCGCCTCGACGATCTGCCGCAGGGTCTCCAGTTCCTCGCCGGTCCGGCGCTGGGCGGCCAGCCCTGCTGCGGGAACCTCGATGTGGGGGCGGGCCTCCGTGAGGTCCCGGGCGGAGTACTGTCCCAGTGTCAGGTCACCGGCGACCGTATTGGACACGACGAACGTACCCCTGCCGGTCTTGGTGACGGTCAGGCCCAGGGCGGTGCAGGAGCGGAGGGCTTCGCGGATAACCGAGCGGCTCACGCCATAGTGCTGCGAGAGGGCGGCCTCGGAACTGAGTTTTCCGCCGACGGGGACCTGTCCGGACTCGATGTCGCCGCGGATGGCGTTGAACACCGCTTCGGCAGCGCTGAGCCGGGCGAGCGGCTGGGCCGGGCGTTGGGCAGTGCTCTGGCCCTGGGCCCCAAGGTCCGCTGCGGACTCCGCAGGCTGTCCTGCTGTCCGGCTGTCTGACAGGTTCATGGATTAAAATATGGCACGGGTCACAGGCTGTGTCAATGTCTGCGGGTGCGAGGAGGCTGGCACCCACAGCGGGCGCCAGCCTCCTTGGCCTACCCGGCGGGGCGGGAGCGGTTTCTTCGGATCATTCCAGCCTCACCGGCCGGGTGTGCGGACCTCGTCGGCCTCGATTCCGAGTTCCAGAAGTTTGCCGCTCTTGCGTTCAGCGAGGTAGGCCGTCATCTCGCGCTTGATGACGGGCAGCAGCAGGTAAACGCCGAGCAGGTTGACGAAGGCGCAGACGAACAGCGCGGCATCCGCAAAATTCAGCACCTGGGTGAAGGTCAGTACCGTGCCCACGACGGTGAAGAACAGGAACACGCACTTGTAGGTGACTTCTGAGGCCTTGCTGCGCCCGAAGAGGTATTCCCAGGCTTTCAGGCCGTAGTAGGACCAGGTGATGAGCGTGGAGAAGGCGAACAGTGCCACTGCGAAGGCGAGGACCAGCGGGAACCAGGGGAGGACCGTGGCGAACGCATCTGAGGTGAGGATGACGCCGTCAGGGGCGCCGTCCCCGGCCTGAACCTGGTCGATGCCTGCCTGGAGGCTCGGCGCACCCGCAATGACGATCGCGAGGGCTGTCATGGTGCAAATGATGACGGTGTCCACCAGCGGCTCGAACATTGCAACGAAGCCTTCGCTCACGGGACGGCGCGTCTTGACGGTGGAGTGGGCGATCGCCGCTGATCCCAGGCCGGCTTCGTTGGAGAATGCCGCGCGCTGGAAGCCGACGATCATGACGCCCACCAGGCCGCCCGCCATGCCGGAGGGGTTAAAGGCGCCGGTGATGATGGCCCCGAACGCGGCCGGAACCTGGTTGAAATTGACGATAATGACAAAAAGGCAGGCCGTCACGTAGACGAACGCCATGGCAGGGACCAGCTTGCTGGTGGTGGCTCCGATGGACTTCATGCCGCCCAGGATCACGGCAGCCACCAGCGCCGCGAGGATGACTCCAAAGATCAGCGCTGCCCCGGCGCTCCCGAGGAGTCCTTCATCGCCGCCGGTGACGTTCCGCATCTGGGCGAACGTCTGGTTGGCCTGGAACATGTTTCCGCCGGCGATGCCGAAGATCAGGATAGAGACCGCGAAAATTCCGGTGAGGATCTTCCCCGGGACGGTGCCTAACTTCTGGAAAGCGATGGGGAGGTACTTGAACGGCCCGCCCGTGACGGTGCCGTCTTCGTGCACTTCGCGGTACTTGACGCCCAGGGTGCACTCCGCGAACTTTGTAGCCATGCCCAGCAGGCCAGCCAGGATCATCCAGAACGTCGCGCCGGGGCCGCCGAGCGCCATGGCCGCACCCACGCCGGCGATATTTCCGAGGCCGACTGTGCCGGAGAGTGCAGATGTCAGCGCCTGGAAGTGGGGCACCTCTCCCGGATCATGTTTGGCGGAATAGCGCCCGCGGACCACTTCGTAGGAGACCTTCAGGCCGCGGAACTGGACTAGGCCGAGGTAGATGCTGATGATGATGCCGGCGGCGATCAGCCAGGCCACCACGGCCGGAAAGCTGACTTCGCCAATGGTGATCGGGAAAAAGACAATGGTCGAAAAAACCTCAGCCACGGGGCGGAACACGGCGTCCGTTGTTTCTTCAATGGTGGCCAGCCAGCTGACCTCATCGGCAACGGTCATGGGTATTGCTTGCATGGATTCAAGACTTCCTGGTTGGGCTTGATTCTTGCCCGGCGCCCCTCGTGGCAGTTCTGCTGTCCGAGTCCCCCATAGATGTGAGCAACAACTTGTTCGACCAAACCTATGTTAAATACGTCACATTCGCCGAATTTAGGCCCATTCCTGGAATCGCCCCGCGGTCTCCCCTGGGCTGCCGGCCAAGCAAATACGCTTCCGCAAAAGCGCCCTTCCAAGCCGGTACGTTCGTACCGGTCTGTCCATTCCCGCTGACGCAATCTCGGCGTAGACTCCCCAGTGAAGGACAAAGCGGCACGATCGTACCTATCGGAGGACCATGAGCGAACCCATCGCTGATCTCTTGGCCACAGAAGTGCGCTCACGCCGCACAGGACTGGGGCTCACCCAGCACGATCTAGCAGTCATGGCCGGGGTCTCAGAACGATTTGTCCGCTTCGTGGAGCAAGGCAAGCCGAGTGTGCAGCTGGATTCGCTGACCGCCCTGCTGGACACGTTGGGGCTGGAACTCCGCGTGGCCACCAGAACCAGCCCGGCTGCCCGTGCGCTCACCGGCCCCGCAAGCCCTCAAGAACCCACGCCATGAAACACCGCATCGCCGACGTCTACAAGGCCGGCGTGCTGGCCGCGCGGATTGAACGGCACGACGGCGGCACCCGGTTCAGCTACCTGCCGGCCTACCTCTCGTCAGGGGGACCCGCCGTCGCCAGTTCCCTGCCGCTCACCAGTGAACCTGTCATCTCGGCCGCGGGGGCGGCGCCGCCCTATTTCACCGGGCTCCTGCCGGAAGGCCGCCGGCTCAACGCGCTGCGGCGGTCCATAAAGACCAGTGCCGACGACGACCTGTCCCTGCTTATCGCGGCTGGCGGTAACCCGGTGGGCGACGTGCAGATCGTGGGGCACGGCGAACCGCTGGACCCGGACGAGCACGCGGTCCAGCTGGACCCGAAGCTGCCCGTGGACTTCGACCAGCTCCTGGGCGATCCGGACCTGATCGACCCCGTGGCACTGGCCGGTGTGCAGGACAAACTGTCCGCGGGCATGATCTCGCTGCCGGTTGCCAGGGCCGGGAGGCGGTTCATCCTCAAACTCAATGCCCCGGAATTTCCCCATGTGGTGGAGAACGAGCTGGTGATGTTCCGGTACGCTGCCAAACTGCGGATCCCGCTGAGCCGGGTCCAGCTCATCCAGGACGTCGCGGGCAGGCCAGGCCTGCTGGTGGAGCGCTTTGACCGGGTGCCCATTCCGGGCGGCGGTCGGGACGAGGTGCGGCGCCTGGCTGTGGAGGACGGCGCGCAGGTGCTGAAGCTCTACCCGGCGGACAAGTACAACGTGGGATACGGCCAGGTGTGCCATGCGCTGGCGGAGTACTGCTCGGCACCCCTCCCCGCCCTCAGGAACCTGGCAATCCAGGGGGCGTTTGCGTGGCTGAGCGGCAACGGCGACCTGCACGCGAAAAATGTCTCGATGGTCCAGCAGCCGCATGGGGAATGGACCATCGCCCCCGTCTATGACATCCCCTCCACCGTCGTCTACGGGGATAAAACCCTCGCGCTGACGTTGGCGGGCAAGCGAAGCGGAGTTTCTCGGCGGCACTTTCTGGGCTGGGCCACGAACCTGGGACTTCCGGACCGCACGGCGGTCCAGGTGGTGGAGCTTGCCCTGAAGGCGTCCGGTCCGCTGATCGCCGACCTGGAGGCTGGCACCGCCTTCGCCGGGCTGGTTGGTTCCGGAAGGAACGACGGCGGCGGCTCACCGTTTCCGGACATGGTCACCAAAGCGTGGGTTAAGGAGCTGAGGCACCGGAGGAGGCTGCTGGAAGGCTGACCGTGACCGGGCAGGCTGGTACCGTCACGAGCCCCCGTACCACCTGAGGATCCGCAGGGCGCGGAGGGTGTTCCAGCGGCTGGGTTGTCCGTCGCCGTCCTCAAGCTTGAAGTGGACCTTGCCGGGGTGGGTGTTCTCCAGCAGCCAGCGGCCGTCTGGCTGCTGCTTCGACCGGACCACGTCCACGGCCTCTTCCAGGCGTCCTTCAGGAGCGCCGCCGGCTGCGCGGAAATAGTCCAGCCCCCGGAGCACGTCGTAGAACCAGCGGGTGGGGTAGGAGAACTGCAGCCACTGTCCGCTGATCAGCTCACCCGTGCTTTTTCGCCTGAGCAGCCTGCGTTCCAGGAGGTATTCCTCGCCGCGCTGCCGCGCCTCCCGCGATTGGGGCGTCCCGCCGGTGGAACGTTCGTGCTCAAGAAGTCCCTCGAGTACGCAGATGGTGGTGTGGAAGGACGAGCGGGTTGAACCTCTCTCGGCCTCGCAGTTCCAGCCGCCATCGGTCAGCTGATCGCGGATCAGCCGATCCACCACCTTGTCCACGGGCTCGCCGAAGTACGCGCCGATTGCCACTGCCATGCCGTTGATGCAGGGCTCCACTTCACCGTCGAAGTATGGCTGGTCGCCTTCCTCCCAGCGGCTGTTGTCCCGGACCGGGGTGAGCGCCTTCCGGGCTTCCCGGCTGGCCGGGTTGAGGCCGAACTCCCGCAGGAGCAGGAGACTGTAGGTGGTGGCGGTCCAGGGCTGGCCGTCCGGGTCGTCGTCATGCGCGGGCCAGTACGTGCCGCCGTCCCATTGTCCGTCGCTGCCTTGCAGTGCGAGGAGCCGGGCGCCCCAGCCGGTGGTGGCGACCTTGTCCCGTTCGGCGGCAATTTCCGGGGCCGATGTATCAGCGAGGTCGCGCAGGACCTGCCAGCGGATGGAGGGATCGGAGTCAAGCAGCCAGTCGCGCACGTCCATGGGCCCAACCTACACCGCGGTGAGCCGCCGAAGAGGGGGAGTCCCGCCGTCGTGCGTTCCCGGGATGGCACTGAGCCGCAGTTCCCGGGATGGCACTGAGCCGCAGTCCCCGGGCGGTCAACCGCGGCGAACGGTCATTTCGCGGCTGGCTAGAGGTGCTGGATTCCTGCTCGCTGCATGGCGTCTTTGTAGACCTCAACGCTCTTCTGGAGCAGCTCTTCCTGCTTGGCTTCAGAAACAGCAAAGGCCCGCCCGCCGAGCGCGCTGGCCTTGTAGATCTTGATGCCACTGTTTTTCAAGGAGGAATGGTAGGTCTTCTCGAAGAGGGTGAGGAAGGTGGACGCGTCGGTGCCGTGGGCAATGATGGCGGAAACGCGGGAGTTGATCTTCAGGAACTGGCGGAAGGGCCGTAAGCCGTCGGTCTTTTCCTGGACGTTGAGCGCGGTGGGCAGAGCGGGGTCGCGCACCCACGGGTAGGCGTTCCACGGCATCACGTAGCGGGGATCAAGTTCCGCGAGTTCATAGATCTGGGTGGCGCGGCGGGCAGCTTCGTCGTCGTTGTAGTGGGAAACGAACCCCGATTCCGTGCCTTTGCCGGGGCTGACCTGGAGGCTGACGATGCGGCATTCGTCTTCGTCGTGGATGGGATCGATGTACGGGACGACGGACCCTGGCTTCTTTTCCATCAGTTCGTCACAAAGCTGCGTGACCGCCGCGATGTTCGGTTCCTGTAGCAGGGCCTTTTTTTCGTCCCAGTCAATCGTCACGATTTCTCCCTCGGCAGCACGGCGTCCAGAATCAGGCGTCTTAGGCCACTCTACGCTTTTGGACGTGGGGCTGCGCGGGCGGCAATTATTCCATTCCCTTGAGTTCAATGGATGTTGCCCCGTTGGGGAAGAATGGTAACGCGGTTCCACACCGAGGACCTCAACCAACCAAGGAGCCTCCACCATGGTCAGCAGGGCATCCCTTAAGGCCGAGGGTTTCGCAGGATTCAGGGCTGTCGGAAGTCTTGAGGTCATGCGGATCCCGCAGGGCACAGGGGTCTTCGCCGTGCTGGAACCGGACGGCTTCGAACCGCGTTTCCTTAAACGGAGCACCGCCGGCATCTTCAAAAAGAAGGACCCCTCATTGCCGGAAGCGGCAGTGGCTGCCGAATGGGTCGAGGGAGCAGACGTCCTCTATCTCGGCAGGGCGGGCGCAGGGAGCAAAGGCAACCGAGGGCTTCGCCGCCAGATCCAGGAGTTCCTGGACTTCGGCAAGGGGAAGCCCCCGGGTCACTGGGACGGCAGGCTGGTGTGGCAGCTCGCGGGTTCCGACTCGCTGGTTATCGCCTGGAAAGAGGTCCCGGCAGAAGAAGTGAACCGGACTGAGGCCCGGCTCCACGCGGACTTTGTCGCGGAGTTTGCGCGGCTGCCGTTCGCCAACCTGGTGCACGCCAGGGCCAGGAGCTAGGCGCTGTTGCCGCAACGCCTGCGGGCGCGTCGGCGGCGCAAGGCCTAGGTCGCGGGGCCCCGGAGCCGTTCCATCTCGCGGCGGTCCTTCTTGGTGGGACGCCCAGCACCGCGGTCCCGCTGCGGGAGGCCCAATGCGGGGGCGATGGGACGCGGCGGTGTGTGATCGGTAAAGCAGTGGGAGGCAGGCTCGGCTCCGACGCGCTTGGCGATCAGGCGCCGGACCTCAAGAATCCGCTCGTAGCCGGACATGCGCACTGTGACCGTGTCACCCGTGACCAGGGTGGCAGAGGCTTTGGCGGGACTGCCGTTCAGCCGCACGTGGCCGGCGCGGCAGGCGGCAGTGGCCGCGGAACGTGTCTTGTAGGCGCGGATGGCCCACAGCCACGCATCAATGCGGACGCTGGCGGGGGAGGACGGAAGGATGGTCATGGCTGGCACCGAGTATACGGCTTGAGCTTCGTGCGGATCTTCCCGGACATGTGCCGGAGCCTGCCATGGTGGACTGCCGGCGGGCCCTGGCCGTGAGGCATCGGTTCTGGAGGCGCCTAGTCGACGGTCACGCGCACCCGCTGCACCAAGTTGTTGCCCATCCCCTGGTAGTTCCAGTTCTGCCCCAGGGGCTGGGTGGCGCCGGTGGCGTCCGTGGCGCGGCAGGCCAGCTCGTGCTCGCCGGGATCAGCCACCCACGGCAGCGTCCACTTGCACCATGCGAAGGGCCCGGCCGGCTTTTCCAGCTGGGCGGTTGCCCACTTGCCGTCGATCCCCACCTCAACGCGCGTCACGGCACCATGGCCGGACCAGGCCCTGCCGGTGAGCATCACCGGCCCGCGCGGGAGCACCCTGTTACGGGTGAAGAAGTCGGGGATGCCTGGCGGAACCATCAGTGAACGGATCCTGATCCGCGAAACCGGTGTGCCGGCGTCGTCCGCGCTGTCCTGGTACCGGTACGCCGGCTGCTGCTGGTAACCCGTGAAGGGGACCGTCACCACGTCAATGGACTCGAGCCATTTGACGCTCGTCATGCCGTACCAGCCCGGCACTACCAGGCGGAGGGGGTAGCCGTGCTGCGGGGGCAGCTCGCTGCCGTTCATCCGGTAGGCAAGCACGACGTCGGGACGCATCGCCTCGCGGATCGGCAGGCTCCGTGCGTAGCGCTGCCGGACGCCGCCCTGGATTCCGTCATCGGCGCCGGTGAAGACCACTTCCACGGCGTCGGGCAGCACGCCGGCCTTCGCGAGCAGGTAGGCCAACGGCACCCCGGTCCATTCCGCCGTCCCCACCGCTTCCAGGATCCATGGCTGGCTCAATGGGCGCGGTTTGAGCAGGGACCGGCCATTGCCCGCGCATTCGAGCGTGACGGGGATGCTGATGGCCGGGTCCTTCTTGAGCGCGGCGAGGCTCAGCTCCAGTGACCGCTCCACGGCGCCCTTAACCTGCAGGTGCCAGGACGCGGCGTCGATGTCCGGGATGTCGAAGTGCGTGAGGACATAGTGGAGCCCGGGTGGTGTGATGTCACGGCGCAGCGCCTCCAGTGGCATGGAGTGGTTCCGGGCAGCCAGCTGGAGCTCCTCCGGGGTTAACGGCCCCGACGTTGGTTCGCCGGCATGCGGCGCGGGGCGTGCTGACTGGCGTTGCCTGTAGATCTGCTTCATGGCCGTGCGATTCTGCTCGATGAGGCTGAAGGTCCCTTCCCACAGGTTTACGCCGGGGTGCCCGTCGCCGTCAACGGCTGAGGCCTGCGATGGCAGATGCGGCCGTCAGCCCTCGGGTTTTTGTCCAGATACGGGCAGATAAAAGCCCCGAAAGTCTCCGTATCTGGACAAAAACTCCAAAGTGGTGCCCGCTCCTAGGCTTCGCGCGCAGCGGGCGACTTGGTCTGCGCCGGGTCGCGTTCGGCCAGGGAGCCGATCGCATCGTCAATCTTCTTCAGGACCTGCGGCTCAAGCGTTACACCCGCGGCCGCGACGCTGTCCGCGATCTGCTCCGGGCGTGACGCGCCCACGATGGCCGAGGCAACGTTCGGGTTCTGCAGGACCCATGCCACCGCGAGCTGCGGCATGGTGAGGCCGGCTTCCGCGGCGATCGGCTTGAGGTCCTGGACGCCGGCCAGGACGTCGTCGCGCATCCAGCGCTGGATCATCTTGGCGCCGCCCTTGTCATCCGTCGCACGGCTGCCTTCGGGGGCAGGCTGGCCGGGCAGGTACTTTCCGCTCAGCACACCTTGCGCCATGGGGGACCAGACGATCTGGGACACGCCGAGTTCCTCCGAGGCCGGCACCACCTCTGCCTCGATGACCCGCCAGAGCATGGAGTACTGCGGTTGGTTCGAGATCAGCTGGAAGCCCAGCTCCTTGGACAGTGCATGGCCTTCGCGGAGCTGCTCCGCGGTCCATTCGCTGACCCCGATGTACAGCGCTTTGCCCTGCCGCACAATATCCGCGAATGCCTGCATGGTTTCTTCCAGCGGCGTTTCGAAGTCGTACCGGTGGGCCTGGTAGAGGTCCACGTAGTCGGTCTGCAGCCTGCGTAGCGAACCGTTGATCGAGTCCATGATGTGCTTGCGGGACAGGCCAAGATCGTTCTTGCCCTTGGGGCCGGTGGGGCCGTAGACCTTGGTGAATATCTCCAGGGACTCGCGGCGCTCGCCCTTCAGCGCGGCACCGAGTACGGTCTCCGCGGCAGTGTTGGCGTAGACGTCCGCCGTGTCGAACGTGCTGATGCCCGCGTCGAGGGCCGCCCGGACGCACTGGGTGGCGACGTCGTTCTCCACCTGTGAGCCGTGAGTCAGCCAGTTGCCGAACGTGATTTCTGAGACTTTGAAGCCGCTGTTTCCGAGGTATCTGAATTCCATGGTTCTCACGCTAGCGGAGATGCGGGCTCGCGGAAAGGGCTTTCCAAAAGTACGACGGCGGTACGGCAGCCTCCGCGCTCAGCGGCGGCGGAGCTCGGCGTACTCCAGGGACGGGACAAAGACGTCGTCGCGGCGGCGGCGGAGCGCCCGGCCCACAACCTTTTCGGACTCGCCCTGGGAGTAAACGTCGGCTGTGTCCACCGCGGTGATGCCGGCGTCGGGGCGGCCTGGATGATACTGATGCCTCCGCTCTGGTGGCCCCGGCGGGCGTTCCCAGCCTATGGACGGTCGGCGGGCAACTTCCCCTTGAGGACCCTGGCGTGGCCGGAAAGTGACACCAGGGAACCGGTGTCCAGCGGGGACAGCGGCGCGGGAGCTGAAGGTTTTTTGAAGGACCGCGGTACGTCGTGTACCGGGTGGTCCTGGTGCAGCGCCGATTCCACCAGCGGGGCAACGGCCACCACCTTCTCTGCCGGCACTTCGGGATCAGGCAGGTCCCGGACAGAGATCCTGATCTCGGGCGCGGCGGCCCGAGCCCGCGCGAGCGCCCGCGCGTCGGCTTCCGCGACGGCGGCGGCCCAGCCCTCTGCCAGCACCTGCGGTTCTCGGCGTGCCGCGGTCAGCAGGGGATGGTGCTCGACGGCGTGCCGGAAGCGCGGCTTCAGTTCGGACGGCTGCAGGGCGGCACGGCCGTTGCGCAGGACCCTGCGCCAGTCGCGCGGCGCGGTAACGGTGTTGGCACCGGTACCGCTGTGGGTGAGTGTGGCCGACAGGGCAGCGCCGGTCTTCGTCCGCAGGGCCGCGGTTTTGGCGCGAAGCACTCCGGCACGCCCCGGCTTTGCGGGCGAGGCTGCGGCAGCGCCGTCGTCGTGCTCTGCCACGGCGGGCCCCCCGGCCGAGGAGGCGGGCCCCGCTGGTCCGGTCAAACGGACGAGTGGCAGGGTTTCATTCCGGGGAAGCTTGCCGAAGAGGGCCATCACGGTGAGGGCAACGAGCCGCCCGACGCCGGCCAGGACAAGGGTGGCAACAACCAGAAGGAACAGGCCAAAAAACATCAGGACCGCGAGGCCGAGCGTGCCAAAAAACGTCAGGTTAAGTGCGATGGTTGTTGAATCTCCCACGTCACCCCTCCAATCTGCCAGCAGCGGAGTCCGTGCCGGCACCCATCACCACGGGCAACAGCCCCTCCACTACCTTACGGACTATTTTTTGGCCCCGCCGCCGCCGGGAGGGGTGCGCCCAGGGTTGTTTCGAACCTGTTACCCGATATGACAACGCCACACCCGCCTATAGTCGTCAAAGAGACTCGAAGGCCTTGTCGGCTGGCTTTCGGGACCATCCTGACAGGAGCATCATGCCCGAAAATCCAGCCACCGCGCGCAGCTGTTTCTGCCTGTCCGGTGAGATGTATGCCGAGTGCTGCGGGCGCTTCCACAGCGGGCAGGCGGACGCAGCCACCGCCGAGCAGTTGATGAGGTCGCGGTACAGCGCGTTTGTCCTGCTCGACGCCGGCTACCTTCTGCGCACGTGGCATCCGGACACTGCGCCGCCCGAGCTGGAACTGGACCCGGCCATGGAATGGCGGCGCCTGGATATCCTGTCCACCAGCCGCGGCGGGCCACTGGACACAGAGGGGACCGTGGAGTTCAAAGCCCATTTCCGGCACGACGACGCACGGGGAGTCCACCACGAAACCAGCCGTTTCGTGCGCCAGAACCGCCGCTGGTACTACGTGGACGCCGTCCTCCTCGCCTAGCCCTCGCTGTAGGTTTCGTCCGGAGTGAAGCCGGCCTTGTCCACCTTGCGGTGGAAACGCATGCCCGCCAGACCTCCCAGCACGGCTCCTATCAGCGCGATCAAAGCCACCACCACGGCGGCAATGATGCTGGTGATGGTCAGTTCGCCTTCATTGACGGGGATGCGCGGGAAGCTGTTCAGGTTGGCAAGGACGTTGAACTGCTGGCCTGCGACGAGTCCCAGGATGGCGATGACCACCGCCGCAATGAGCGCCCAGATCCAGACCATGAACCCCTGCTTGGCACCGTTGAAGCGTGCCATCCGCCCTGCCACGTAGCCGCCGGAATAGTAGGAGACGAACAGGATCACCAGCAGGACGATGATGCCCACCAGCCCGACGGTGCCGTTCGTGGCCACCTGGTTGACGGCATCGTTGACATCGGCGTTGTTGGCCAGGCCCACGGCGGTTCCGGCCGCGGCAACGAAGGCGGTGAGCAGGACCGCCATGCCTGTGGCCGTCAGCCAGCCGAAGAATGCGGAGCCCACCTTGATGCCGCCGAACTGCTCCTTTTCCCGGGCCACCGCGGTCTGCCTGTCGGTGACATTCGGGTCAGTCACGCTTGGGTAGGCCGCTGTGCTGTCGGTGGCGCCTGGTTCGGCCACGTACCCGGGCTCGCCGTAGGCAGCCGGCGTCTGTTCATAGGCCTGCGTGGGCTGCCCTCCGGCGAAGGTTTCATCGCGGGCGCTTTCGCTCCGTGGATTTTCACCCTGGGTCCGCCGCGGAAGGTTGTCCTCTGGTCCAATTGAGCTGCTCATGGCACAACTCAACCACTGGTCAGGGCAGATAACAAGGATGCTTACTATTTTCTACCGGTACCGACGGTGCAGGTTTTCCTTTGTTGAAGCCTTCGGAGCGGCGTCCGCGATCCACGGCCCGGTACCTTCCGACTGGTCCAGGACGCCGGCCTCAAGCCAGGTGTAATCCCCGGCCAGGACCTTGCGCGAGAGGTGGTGGTCGCCGTCGTCCGTGTTGCGCCAGAGCTGATCGAAATACTCGTCAACCCGGACCCGGGCCTGTTCGCAGTACGCCTCTGCCAGTTCGTAGGCGCTGGCTGCCCGTTCCGGTGCGGTGTGGAGAATCATCTCCGCCCGTGAGCAGCATGCGGCCATGGCAAACAGCTCAGCGCCGATATCCACCACCCGGCCCAGGAACGCCTGCTTGTGCTCGAGCCTGGCCTGCCAGCGTCCCATGCCATAGAACGTCTGCCGCGCCAGCTTGCGCGAGGAGCGCTCCACAAAGCGCAACTGCTTGGCCAGCCGCCCGAATTCGCTGTAGGAGCGGGGGTCCATTCCCGCCCCGGCCACCAGTTTGGGCAGCCACCTGGCGTAGAAGCCGGATGCCCCGATGGCGGCCTTAGCCTTGTCCTGAAGGCTTGCGTCCACCGATGCGAGGTCCCCGGCGGCGGCCAGGTGGGCGTCCACCGCTTCGCGGGCGATGAGCAGTTTCATGATCTCGGACGAGCCCTCAAAGATCCGGTTGATCCGGAGGTCCCTCAGCTGCTGCTCGGCCGGCACCGCGCGTTCACCCCGCGCTTCCAGGGACTCCGCCGTCTCGAAGCCCCGGCCGCCGCGGATCTGGACGAGTTCATCGGCGATGCGGCAGCTGATCTCCGTGGACCACAGCTTGGCCAGGGCGGCTTCGATCCTGACGTCCTTCTGCCCGGCGTCGGCGAGCTCCGCGGACAGCTCGAAGACGGCGTCAAGGGCGAAGGCGGACGCAGCGATGAACGCGATTTTCTTGCCCACCGCCTCGTGTTTGCCTACCGGTTGGCCCCACTGGGTGCGGGCGTTGGACCATTCGCGGGCGATTTTCAGGCTCCAGCGGCCCGAGGCGACGCACAGTGCAGGAATGGAGAGGCGGCCCGTGTTGAGCGTGGTCAACGCGATTTTCAGTCCCTGGCCTTCACGCCCCAGCCTGTTCGCCGCGGGAACCCGCACCTGATGGAACCGGGTTACCCCGTTTTCGATGCCGCGCAGCCCCATAAAGCTGTTGCGGTTCTCCACGGTAATGCCGGGAGAGTCCATTTCCACCACAAAGGCACTGATGCCGCCCTTGTGCTTCGTGCCGTCAGAGTCGGTGTGGGCCGGCACCAGGGCCATCACCACCACAAGCTCGGCGATCACACCGTTGGTGGTCCAGAGTTTCACGCCGTCCAGGAGGTAGGCCTCGCCGTCGTCCGTGGGGATTGCCGTGCTGCCCATCCGGGCAGGATCGCTGCCCACGTCCGGTTCTGTCAGCAGGAAGGCGGTAATGGCGCCGGACGCGCAGCGGGGCAGGTATTCCCGCTTCTGCTCCGGAGTTCCGAAGACCTTCACGGGTTCGGGTACGCCGATGGACTGGTGGGCGGACAGCAGGGCCCCAAGGCTCGGGTGCACGCTGCCCAGCAAGGCAAGGGCCCGGCCGTAGTACACCAGGGAGAGGCCCAAGCCGCCGTATTCCTGCGGGATCTTCATGCCAAAGGCGCCGAGGTCCGCCAGCGTTCTGAGGTATTCGTCCGGGATCTTGTCGTCCCGCTCGATCACGCGGCCGGACATCGTGCGGGCATATGCCTCGATCCGTGCCATGAACGCTTCGCCGCGCTCGACGTCGTCCTCCTTGGCTGTGGGCCAGGGGTGGACGAGGCTGAGGTCGAAGTTGCCCAGGTAGAGTCCCTTGGCGAAGCTGGGCCGTTCCCATTCAGTCTGCCGGGCAGCCTCGGTTATGGCCCGGGCATCCGCCGCGGTTGCGCCGGATCCGATACTGCTCGTGGCGACGGGGACATCTGCCTCCGGGGCGTCTGCGGCAGGTGCGCTGGCGGCGGGACTGTCGGTGGCGGAGCTCATGGGGTATCTCCTCTGCCCGGGATGGCCGGTTCCAGCCATGGATCCGCCGGGTTGGAGAACCCTTTAGCTGTCCCTCAATATTACCCGCGGGTAGCTACCGGTGCTAGGGGTGGGCTGACCCTGGAAATCGCCGGGAATCTCCACCGTGGAGGCATGATGCACCAGCCTGTCCCAGCCATTGTTCAATCCGTGGACCACGGCCAGCAACGTGCTGGAGGCGAGGAACCAGCCGAGCTTGCCTACTCCCACCAGGATCAGGGCCAGGAATCCTGCCGTCAGGACGAAGGCCGCCAGGACCAGGGCAAACACCAGCGTTCCGATGAACACCATGGTGGCCGTCTCCACTGCACTTAAGTCGAACTGCATTCTTCCCCCTGCTGCGCCATTGCCTCGGTTGGATCAGTAGCACGAGCGTAGGGGCTGCCCGGCGTCTCCAACCAGACCTGCCCCGCCTGAACAGCCGGTTGATATGGGATCGCAATGCTACCGGCACGTAGGTCACGGAGTGGTCGCGGAACCCTCCCCGTCGGGGGAGGGAAGGCTCTGCGTTAACCTTGTAGTTGGCAGTTTTCGTTCCAGCCCGCTGCCCACCCACCCCAACAGCTGAAAGAGAGAGTGCGTGCCCCGCTCTGCCCGGTCATCCGCTGACGCAATCAGCGCCCGGCTCAGGGACCTGGAACTCCTCACCCAGGGACCCGCCTGGGCGCTCACGCGCTCCGCCCCCTGGGTGATCGCCGTGCTGCAGGCGTCCTTTACCCGCACCCGTCCGCAGGTTCAGCTCGAAGAGTTCCATGCCGACGTCGACTCCTTCCTTGAGCAGCTCCGGCGCCAGGAACCGGGCCTGGGCGGGGCCAACGGGACGCCTTCGGGGAAAAAGTACGCGGACGAATGGACACGCAAGCACTTCCTGACCCGCCGAAACCAGTCGGGGCAGATCGTCTACGAGGTCACCGAGCCCGCCGCCCGTGTGCTCGCATTCCTTGACAGCCTGTCCAGCGAGCGGTCCACGCTGAACGGTTCCCGGCTGGGCACGCTCCTGGGTGACGTGGAGAAACTGGCCAACGAGACCAACCCGGACCAGAGCGCCCGGCTGGAATCCCTTGAGGAAGAGATCGAGGAGAGGCAGCAGTTGATCCAGGACATCAGCTCCGGCGATTTCGACGGCCTGCTGGACGACGACGAAGCCGTGGAGGCCGCCGGCAACATCCTGGACCTCGCCGCGAGCCTGCCCGCGGACTACAAGAAGATGCGCGACCGGATCGAGGAACTGGTGGGCGGGCTGCGCAACCAGATCATTGAGGAGTCGCTCAGCAAGGGCGCCACCATGGCGCAGGTGCTCGAGGCAGACAAGCGGCTCCGGCAGAGTCCCGAGGGAAGGACATTCCGCTCCTTTACCGCGTTCCTTGAGGACCCGCAGCAGCAGCTGCGGTTCCGTTCGGCGATCGGTGAGGTCCTCAGCAGGCAGTTCGCCGACGACCTCTCGCCCGAGGACCGCGAGACCCTGAAGAACCTGGTGGCCGAGCTCCGCCACCAACACAGCCAGATCCAGCGGATATACGGCAAGCTCAGCGAAAGCCTGAACACGTACGTCCAGAGCGACGACTTCCGCCAGTCCGTCCGGCTCCGGAAGGTGCTTCGCGAGGCCGAACAGGCCATCCGGTCCCTGCCGTACGAGAGGGAACGCCCTGGCCTGCTGCCCGGCCCCGTGCTGTTTAACGCCGGCTTCGAATCGCTGGCCATGGTCAAGCTGTACGATCCGGACGAGTTCGCCGTTCCGCCCAAGCTGGCGGACCCCATCGCCTTCAGCGACTCCGACCGCGTGCGCTCGCCGAGGACAGGCAAGGCCCGGCCCGGGGCCATCAAAGCGGCCGTCGCCGGCGCTGCCACGCTGTCCGAGGCCTGGGCCCAGCTGCCGCCGGAGGAGCAGCACATCAACTCCATCCGGGCCCTGCTTTCGCATGCCCTCCAGGAGGGCGCGGGCTTCGACCGCGATACCTGGGATGGCCTCGACTTCCACCAGATAGACGGCACCACCCGCAAGGCATACCTGCCGGTGGTCACCCTCAAGAAGGATTGACGATGACTGATGAAACCACGACGGCGGCACCTTCCGCTACGGAGGAAGCCGCCCTTGCCGAGGCGCGGCCGCACGCAGAACGGCCCTTCACCGTCACACCCCGGGACACATTCGTGGACGGTGCGGCGCTGTTCCCCGGCGACACCGGTGTGCTCCCCATGAAAGTGCGCCAGGCCCTGGTGAAGCTGCTCAAGGGCCCTTATGTCGACGGCGGCCGGGACGAAAAGCTGTGGACCACGCTGCTGGACAACCAACTCATCCTGCGCAGCCGCCTCTCCGAACTCTTCCTTGTGCTGCAGCTGGACCACGAACGCAAGATCGCCGTCCTGCGCCCGGTGGACCCGGAGGCAATCGGCGGAAGCACACGCTCGAGCATCCTGCGCCAGCAACGTGCCCTGAGCCGGGTCGAAACCATCGTGCTGCTCCGCCTGCGACTCCTGCTTGACCGCCACGTCACAGCCCAGACGGATCCCACCATCACCCGCGAGGAAATCGCGGACCTTGTGGCCCATTACCAGCCCGCCGGACAGCAGGACGCGCTGAGGGACTCGGACGTGGTCACCCGCGCCATCACGAAGCTCCTGGCCCGCCAACTGCTCCTCACCACCGGCCTCGACGATGTCTACACGATCTCCAACGCACTGCCCCTGGCCCTCCCCTTCGAAAACATCGGCGACATCCCGGCCCAAATCGAAGCGCTGGTAGCAGCAACAGCAGACCCCACAGGCACGGAACCCCTTCTGGAGCTGGACGGCGACCCGGGTGCCGAGGACGACGACGCCGACGCCGGAGGTGACGTACCCAACGACGACGGTGCTGCCGCCCAGGGAGTGGCATCGGGCCTGTCGGAGCCGGACGGCCTGCTGCCTGCAGCAGAGCCGTCCGGCGAAGGGGCGGGGGCGGCAGCACCGTCGTCGTACCCAGCCACCGACACGAAAGGGAACGACAAGTGAGCATCGCAAGCATGCTGCCGATGGGCGAGCTCACGAACCCCGGCCAGATGCGCCTTGCCCTGGTGCAGGTAGTCAACTGGGGCACGTTCCATGGGGCGCACACGATGCATGTGGACCGCAACGGAACACTGCTGACGGGCAACTCCGGGGTGGGCAAATCCACGCTGTTTGACGCCATGCTGCGCGTGTTTGATGCCCGGCCGCGCTCCAATGAGGCCGCGGCCCAGCGTTCCGGCGGTGCCGTTGAGGACAAGAGGACCACGTTCACGTATATGCGCGGCAAGGTGGGCGACAAGGCGGTGGGCGAAGGCTCCGCAAGTGCATTCCAGCGGCCTGGTGCCACCTGGTCCGCCGTCGCCCTGACGTTTGATAACGCCGCGGGCACCCGCGTCACTGTGTCCGCCCTGTTCGACCTGCCCAAGAACGGTACGGAGTCCAGCGTCGGGCGTTTCTACCTGATCGACAGCAAGCCGCTGGACCTGCCGGCCATCGAGGACATCGCGGAGAAACGCTTCACCAAGGCCGCGCTGGAGACCATCTTCCCGGACGCCCAGATCTACGATGTCCACAAGGCCTTCGCGGAGCGGTTCCGCCGGCTGCTGGGCATCAGTTCGGACCAGGCCCTGCCGCTGCTGCGTGTTATCCAGGCGGGCAAGGGCCTGGGCGGAAGCGTTAATACCTTCTTCCGCGACCAGGTCCTGGACGCTCCGGCCACCCTCGCCGCGGCCGATGACGTGGTGGAGGAATTCAGCAACCTCATGTCCATCCGGCAGCGGCTGGAGGACGTGCGGCAGCAGCGGGACCAGCTGGCGCCCGTGCCCGGATTGAACAAGGAATACGCACAGTCGCTGCTGGACGCCAACCGGCTCCGTGAGCTGTCGGGTGAGGAGTTCGAAGCCTACAGGCAGCTGCTCTCGGTCACGGTGCACCAGAAAACCCTGGCCCGGTTTAAGGACCTGGCGCAGGCGAAAGCCAAGGAACTGGGTGCCGAGCGCTCGGTCCGGGACGGCCTGGCCAAGGAACTGCGTGGGCTGGAGGCCGACTACAACAACCAGGGCGGCAACGCGATCTCCGCGATCGAGCAGTCGCTGGAGAACGCCCGGGTTGGGCTGAGGCTCCGGGAGCAGGTGGAGGAAGCTGCGCGCAAGGCGCTGACCGACGCCGGCCTGCAGCTTGAGTGGACCGCCGAGGGCTGGGAACAGGCCCACGAGCAGGCGGCAGCCCGGTCGGCCGAGCTCAGGGATGACTCCCAGGCGCTGCAGGAACTCCGCTTCGAGGCCTTCGACGGCCACGCAACCAAAAAGCGCGAGCTGGCGGCCGCCCAGCAGGAGCTGGTGTCGCTGAGGACACGCAAGTCCCTGCTGCCGCCGTCGAGCATTGAAAACCGTGCGGCGATTGCCGCGGCCACCGGTGTCCCGGAGGACCGGATGCCGTTCGGCGGCGAACTGATCGACCTTGCCGACGGGCAGGAGCAGTGGCGGCCTGCCGCGGAGCGTGCGCTGCGGAACCTGGCCACCACGCTGCTGGTACCGGGAGAACATTTCGCAGCGGTGACCCGCTACCTGAACGACAACAAGGTCCGCGGTGCGTTGCGCGCCGTGGACGTGTCCAAGCCGCTCGCCGGCGGCGTGCTGGCTGTGGAGGACATGCGCGACGGCGACCTGCTCACCAAGCTGGACATCCTCGCCAGCGGCGCCGTCGCGGAGGCGGGGGAATGGCTGCGGGAGCGGATCGCCCTCGATTTCGCCTATCCGTGCGTCGAGGACCCGGACGAACTGGCCGTCCTGGACAAGGGCCTGAGCCTGGGCGGCGTCGTCAAGCGTAACCGGCACACAGTGGAAAAGGACGACCGTTTCACCGGCCGCCAGGACTACGTGCTCGGGTTCGACAACGCCGCCAAGCTTGAGCTCGTGGCCGCCCAGGTGGAGGACCTGCAGCAGGAGCTGGCCAAGGCTGCCCAGCTGGCACAGAGCCGCGAAGAATCGCACCAGGGCATGAGCCGCCAGCTCGACGCCCTGAGGCTGATCGCGGAGGACCACCGCCCCTGGGAGCAGGTATCGGCTGCCGTCGCCGCGGAAGACCTTGCCAGGATTGAACAGCGACTCAAGGACGCCCTCGCCGCGCAGGCCGACCTGGAACCGCTGCGCGCCAACATCGAGACGGCGCGGCAGAAACACCAGGCCAGCACCGAAGCAGCAGCTGTTCTGCAGAGCGAATACAAGGCACTCGACCGGCAGCTGAGCGCCGCCGATTCGCTGCTGGAAGCCGCGCGTGCCCGCCTGGAGCAGGCGCCGCCGTCGGACGCCACCGTCACGGCGCTGGAACCGTACTTCACTGACTTCGGCGACGTCAGCGAGATGCATGAACTGGACAACCTCGCCAACCGCGTCCGGACGGCGCTGCTGGGGGAGCTGCACGCCGCCGAGACCCGTGGCCAGGCAACGTCCGAGCGGCTGACGCGGATCTTCGAGGGCTTTGTCCGTGAGTGGGGAGCTGCAATCTCCGCAGACCACGGCACGTCCATCGGCGCGGCGGGGGAGTTCGAATCCCGCTACCACGCCATCGTCAGCGACGGCCTTCCCGCGCAGGAGACCGAGTTCCGGCAGTTCTTCAACCAGCGCACGCACGAGTCCTTCAGCACGCTGCTGCACCTGCTGGACGAGGAACGACGGTCCATCACGAGCCGCATCCTGCCGCTCAACGGCATCCTGTCCCAGGTCAACTTCCATGAAGGCAGCTTCCTGGAGCTGGACATCAAGCAGACCCTGCCTGCCAGTGCGAAGCAGTTCAAGGACGCCATCCAGAACGCCCTGAAAGCCCGGCACACGCGCCCGGCCCGCCCGGGAACAGGGGCGGAAAGTTCCGCGGCCGACGACGCCGAACTCACCGCGCGGTACAAGACCTTGGAAACGCTGGTGAAGCGGCTGGGTTCGCAGACTCCCGAGGACCGGCGCTGGCGTGCTGAGGTGCTGGACGTCCGCGGCCACCTGTTCATCCAGTGCAAAGAGCACCGCGAAGTGCCCGGCCCGGCTTCAGGCCAAAAGCGCGGCAAGCGGACCGACGTTTACATGCACGCCGACACCGGCTCCATGTCCGGCGGCGAGCGGCAACGCTTCACGGCGTTCATCATGGCCGCGGCATTGAGCTACCAGCTGGGCATCGCGGAGCAGGGTTTCACCACTTACGGCACGGTAATGATGGACGAGGCGTTTGTGCTGGCGTCCGAGGAGTTTGCCGGTGCGGGCATCAAGGCGCTGCACGAGTTCGGGTTCCAGCTGCTGCTGGCCGCGCCGGAGAACGTGATCGACCTGTCCAGGCACCTGGGCTCCGTCACGGAGATCCTGCGGGACAAGCGCACCAACCGCTCGGGAGTCCTGACCACCCCGGTTATCAGTCCCAGGCCCGGTTCGGAAGGCGCATGGCGGTCCGAGGCCAACCCCGTGGACATCGTCTTGCGGTAGCTGTGACCCGTGGATTGTTTTTATAACAAATCGATGGATATATTGCTGAAGCCCTAGTAGCGGTGTTTCGCCGGTGCCATTCTGGTGCACATCACATACTCGCCTTCATCCTCCCCAATGGGTAGCCGCGGAACGCTGGGTCCCACGTCTGACGCCTGATGAGTTTGACGGCCTTCTCCTGAAAGGCACTACAAATGCGCCCAGTAAACCGCGCACGCACCTTCGCGGCCCTCACGGCCGCCGCCAGCCTCGCTTTGACCGGATGCATGGCAAATGCCTCATCCGACGGCGCCGGTGCCCCGACTTCCGGGACATCGACTCCGGCGTCCGCGAGCGCCAACCCCGCCCCCGCCGGCGCCGGGAGCCCGACCACGGCAGGCGGGGAGCCGACGTCGACCGCCCCCGCTCCGGCGGCCCTCGTGACGTACACCTTCCCGGACGGAATCTCCTTTAAGCATCCGGCAGACTGGCGGGTGGAGCTGTTCAAGGCGGCGGGCTCGCCGTTCGTGGGCACGGCTACGGTGTACGACGCAGGCGGCGCCAAGCAGGCCACTGTCTATACCGGACAGATTGCCGATGGAGTGACCAGCCCCGTGACCAGGACCGTCTTCGAATCCCTGCCTGTTCCGGGACTGCAGGGGCAGCCTGCTCCCACGGCCCACTATTCGTTCTACGTGGACAATGTGAACGACATCGCGAAGTACCGCATGCATCTCACGGCGGGGGTCCCACTTTCCGGGGGAGAAATGTCCCTCGACGGGATCATCCGTGTCGGTGATCGCGTGTTGGTCGCCGACGTCGAATTCATCGAGCAGCCCTTCGCCTCCGACGAAGCCGCCAAGGCGTGGCTCGCTGGACCTGAGGGTCAGGCCCTCAAGGCGCTGCTCCTGAGTATGTCATACCGCTGACAGTTGCCCACGGCACGTTCAGTCGGTCAGCCGGCCTGGACCCGGCCCAGGAACTGGGCAGTCCGGGCCCGCAGGCCTTCGATCTGGCGGATCGCCACGGCGGCCGGGTCCGGGTTGATCTCATTGGCGGGCGGTTCCTTAAGGACGTTGCCGCAACACAGGAAGTCGGAACAGATCAGTATGCCCACCGTGTTGCCGTCCCGTCCGGACTGTCCTGCGCGCCTGGCCACCCAAAGGACAACTGCCAAATGCGAAGTGCCGTGTCCACGAGCCAGGCCTGGACTGTGCGCTTCGTCACGTAGGCCAATTAAGTTACGCAAACCTTGCGTAATCGGATGGAGGGTAGGCTAGCCTTACTTAGGTTTGCATCAATCACCTAAGGAGTTCCGTGACTTCCCCCCTCTTTTCCGGCCCGAGTGCCACCCGCCGCACGCTGTTCAAATCAGCCGGCAAGGCAACGGCCGTCCTGGCCGCAGCGGCGCTCACCCTCTCCGCCTGCGCCACCGGACCGGCGTCCTCCACGTCGGACGCCAGCACCTCCAGCTCCAGCAGCTCGCAGTTCCCGGTCACCATCAAGCACGTATTTGGTGAAACCACCATCAAGGAACAGCCGAAGCGCGTGGTCACCGTCTCCTGGGTCAACGACGACGTTGCCATTGCCCTCGGAGTGGTCCCGGTAGGCGTCCCCAAGAACGAATGGGGCGGCAACGACCAGGGCTCCACGCCCTGGAAGGATGCAGCCCTGGAGGAACTTGGCGCGGGCTTCGGTTCTGACAAGGCTCCGGTCCAGTTTTCCGAGGCCGACGGCGTCAACTTCACCGAGATCGCCAAGCTCACCCCGGATGTCATCCTGGCCGCCTATTCGGGCCTGACTGAAGAGGACTACAAGAAGCTGAACGAGATCGCCCCTGTGGTGGCCCACCCTGAGATTGCCTACGGAACGTCGTGGCAGGATTCCACCTCCATCATTGGCAAGGCACTGGGCAAGGAAGCTGAGGCCACCAAGCTCATCGCTGACACCGAGGCCACCATCAAGGAAAAGGTCTCCAAGTACCCGCAGATTGAAGGCAAGAGCTTCATCTACGGCAACCTGGAGCCCGCATCGGCTGACGGCGTCAACGTCTACACCGCCAACGACAACCGTCCCCGCTTCCTGAGCGAAATCGGCATGAAGCTCGCTTCCGTTGTGGAGGACAACTCCAAGGGCTCCAAGGAGTTCTTCATCCCGTGGTCGGCTGAAAAGGCCAACGAACTTGAATCCGACATCTTCGTCACCTGGGTTCCGGACGCGGCCACCACCGATTCCATCAAGGCGGACCCGCTGCTCGGCCAGATCCCGGCCATCCAGAAGGGCGCCCTCGTTGCCGATTCGGACAACACCCTGACGCTGTCCATCTCGGCGTCCTCCCCGCTGAGCCTGCCGTGGTCGCTGGACACGTTCCTTCCGCAGCTGGCCACCGCAGCGGACGCAGTGAAGTAAGCACAGTCCCATGACGGAAAGTACGACGGCGGCACCCGCCGGAGCGCGCGAACGTACACTTGGGGCCCCTGGTCGGTCGCCAGGAGGGCCTCAACTGTACGTTCGCGCCGGTCGATGGGCTAGCGCCGGCGGGAAGGCCAGGGCCGGGCAGGCTGCCTGGCTGCTGGCCGCCGTCGTCGTACTTGCTTTGCTGGCGGCAGCTTCATTGGCCATCGGTGCCCGGGGGCTTTCCCTGGCCACGGTGTGGCAGGCCCTCACGCAGTTCGACCCCGCCAACGGCGACCACGCCGTGGTCCACGCCCGCATCCCACGCACCGTCCTCGGGATACTTGCCGGTGGCGCACTGGGCCTTGCCGGCGCTGCCATGCAGGGCGTCGCCCGCAACCCGCTGGCAGACCCGGGCATCATGGGCGTCAACGCCGGCGCCGCGCTGGCTGTGGTCACCGGTATCTACCTTTTTGGCGTCACTTCCCTCAACGGCTACATCTGGTTCGCCTTCATCGGCGCCGCAGCAGCCGCCGTCGTGGTTTACCTCATCGCGTCCATGGGCAGGGACGGTGCGACGCCGGTCAAGCTTGCCCTCGCCGGGGCCGCGCTTAACGCAGGGCTTTATTCGCTGATGAGCGTTATTCTCGTCTCCAGCCAGGACACCTTCGATCGCTTCCGTTTTTGGCAGGTGGGCGGGATCGCAGGCCGCGACTGGGCCGTGGTGCTTCCGGGTTTGCCGTTCCTGGCCGCCGGGGCACTGATTGTCCTTTCCACCGGCCGCATCCTCAACAGCCTCGCTTTGGGGGATGACATCGCCCGCGGCCTGGGCCAGCGCGTAGGACTGGTCCGGGGCACCACGGCTCTGGGCATCGTGCTGCTGTGCGGCTCCGCGACCGCGCTGGCCGGGCCTATCGCCTTTATTGGCCTGGTCATCCCCCACGCCGTCAGGTCACTCACCGGCCCCGACTACCGCTGGATCCTGCCCTTCTCCCTGGTTCTTGCCCCGGCGCTGCTGCTCGGCGCGGACGTCATCGGCCGCGTGGTGCTGCTGCCGGGCGAGGTTCCGGCCGGCATCATGTCGGCGCTGGTGGGCGCGCCCGTCTTTGTCTGGCTGATCCGCCGCGGCAAGGGGGTCGGACTGTGAGCCTCAAGACCGTAAGCACTCAAACTGTGCGCGAACGTACAGATAAGGCCCTCAAAACCGCAAAAACAGGGCCTTATCTGTACGTTCGCGCATCCCTGCCGCGCCGGACCCTCCTGAACCGGACCGCCGTGCTGGCCCTCGGCGTCGTCATCCTCTTCGCAGCGAGCGTCCTGCTGGGCAGCTACACCGTGACCATCCCGGACTTTTTCAAGATTCTGATCGCCCACCTCACCGGCGGTGAACGGATTCCGGGCGCCAGTTTCATCGTGATGGAGAACAAGCTGCCCCGGGCAGTCATCGGCACCATGATCGGCGCCGCCTTCGGCCTGTCCGGCGGGCTGTTCCAGACCATGCTCCGGAACCCGCTGGCCAGCCCCGACGTGATCGGCATCAGCTACGGCGCCAGTGCGGCTGCCGTCACCGCCATCGTGGTCTTCGGCGCCACCGGTCCTGCCGTGTCCGCGGCGGCACTCGGCGGCGCGCTCGGCATCGCAGCCCTTATCTACGCCATCTCCCGCGGACCATCACTGGGCTCGGGCGGCGGCCGGGGCAATGCGGCCGGCAGCCGGCTGATCCTTGCCGGAGTCGGCATCGCGGCCGCCCTGCATGCGGTGGTCAACTTCCTGATGACCCGCGCAGACATCCGCACCGCAGCGGACGCGCTTGTGTGGCTCAACGGGTCCCTCAATTCCGCCAACTGGGACCGCGCCGGCATGCTGGCCCTCTCGCTCCTCATCCTGGTCCCCGCCGTCATCGCCCTCGCCGGACCGCTCCGCATCCTCGAACTCGGCGACGACGCCGCGGCCGGGCTGGGCATCCGCGTCGGCCTCACCCGGCTCGCGGTGGTGATCACCGCCGTCGGACTCGCTGCGGTGGCGACGGCGGCAGCCGGCCCGGTCTCGTTCGTCGCCTTCCTGGCCGGTCCCATCGCCCGGCGCTTCACCCGGAAAGCCAGCCTCCCGGCGTCGGCCCTGGTGGGTGCGCTGATCGTCCTCGCAGCCGACTACTTCGCCGCCAACCTTGCCCCCTTGCTGCTGGACGGCACCGTGCTGCCCGTCGGCGTGATCACCGGCGCGCTCGGTGCCCCGTTCCTGCTGTGGCTCCTGGTCACGGCCAACCGAAAGGATGCCTGACATGGCCGTTCTTAGCGCCCAGGACCTCACGCTGAAATACGACCAGCGCTGTGTGGTGGACGGCCTCACGGCAGAAATTCCGGAGGGAAAGGTGACCATGATCGTGGGCGCCAACGCCTGCGGCAAGTCCACGCTCCTGCGTGGCCTGTCCCGCCTCCTGAAACCGGCGGCCGGTGCGGTGACGCTGGACGGGAAGGACATCCACGCCCGCCCGGCCCGTGAACTTGCCCGTACCCTGGGACTTCTCCCACAGCATCCCACCGCGCCGGACGGCATCGCCGTCCGCGACCTCGTGGGCCGGGGGCGCTATCCGCACCAGGGCTTCTTCCGGTCGTGGTCGGCGGAGGACGACGCCGCGGTGCAGCGCGCGCTGGAAGCGACAGAAACGCTGGAACTCGCGCGGCGGAACGTCGACGAACTGTCCGGCGGGCAGCGCCAACGCGTTTGGATCGCCATGGCGCTGGCCCAGGAGACCGACGTGCTGCTGCTGGACGAACCCACCACCTACCTGGACCTGGCGCACCAGGTGGAAGTCCTGGACCTGGTCACGGACCTGAACCGGAAGCGCGGAACCACCGTGGCCATCGTCCTGCACGACCTCAACCTGGCCGCCCGCTACGCCGACCATGTCATCGCCATGAAAGGCGGCGAGGTGGTGGCCCTGGGCGATCCCGCCACCGTTGTCACCGAAAAGCTGGTCCGCAGCGTTTTCGGCCTTGAGTCCCGTGTGATTCCTGACCCGGTCTCGGGCACGCCACTGATCATCCCGATCGGCCGCCACCACACAACCACCGAACTGGAGCTCGTTTCATGAAAACCCGCGACATCGCCGCCACCGAGCCCATGACCCTGGCTTTTGAGGTCACCGTTTCCTCCGTGCAGGAGCTGAGCCCCAACTTCCGTCGCATTACCTTTGGTGGGTACTCGCTGCGTGACTTCGGCGTGCACGGGGACACCCTTGACCTGCGGATCAAGCTGATGATCCCGTCCCTGGCGTCTGACGGGACGCCGCTGCCGCTTCCCGTCTTCGAGATGGCGCAGTCGGGCTGGTACCGGGAATGGCTGGCCATGGACCCCGCCGTGCGCGGCTCCATGCGCACCTACACCGTCCGGAAGTCACGGCTGGATTCGGTCTACCCCGAGATCGACGTGGACTTCGTGATGCATTTCGACGCCGACGGAAACGGCGGTCCCGCCGCGAACTGGGCACTCAACGCGAAGCCGGGGGATGCGATCACCATCATCGGCCCCAACAACCGGGCCGCGCACTGCGTCACTGCCGAGACGTACTCCGGCATCGAATGGCGGCCGGGGATGGCCCAGCGCGTCCTGCTCGCCGGCGACGAAACAGCTGTCCCCGCCATCTCCGCCATCCTCGAGACATTGCCGTCATACATGAGCGGCCACGCCTTCCTGGAAGTGCCGCAGGCAGGCGACTTCCTGAACATTAAAACGGACGCCGATATCGCAATTACCTGGCTTGCCCGCGGCGCGGCCATTGGACGGTCCCGCCCGCATGGCGAACTGCTGCAGCAGGCAGTGCGCACGGCGGTACCAGTTCCCGGCTGGGTGGGCATCAAGGAGTCCGACGGCGGCGCGGGCCCGGAGCCCGAAGACGTCAACGTGGACGTGGACATCCTCTGGGAGACTCCCGCGCGGATGGAGACAGGCGAAATCGAGGCAACCAAGAACCCGGGCATGCCGGCCGGTGCCATGCCCTTCTACGCGTGGATCGCCGGGGAGGCCGCTGTTATCAAGGACATGCGCCGGTACCTGGTGCGCGACGTGGGGATCGACCGGAAGCAGGTTGCGTTCATGGGGTACTGGCGCCAGGGAAAAGCGGAGGGCTAGGGCCTCAGCCACCCAACCTAACGCTCTCGCACTTTCTGTGGGTTTTTCGCGGACGCTCTCGCAGTTCCTGTTGCTCGCTGTTCACCTCGTCTTTGCTTCAGGTGGCTAGGGTGGCGGGGTGTGCGCTGATTCCTTGCTTCCTTCTAGTGGGCGGCGTGTGTTTGTTGCCTTGGGGGACTCATTTACCGAAGGGGTGGGGGACCGGGACGAACGACTGCCCAACGGTGTCCGGGGCTGGGCTGACCGGGTAGCGGAGAGGCTGGCCAAAACTGAGCCGGGCTGGAGGTATGCCAACCTTGCTATCCGAAGCAAGAGGCTCCGGCACGTCATTGCTGAGCAGCTGGAGCCAGCCCTGCGGATGCGGCCCACGCTCGTTACGCTCTACGCCGGCGGGAATGACATTCTTGACCTGGGCACGGACATGGCCGCGCTGATGGACGACTACGAGACCGTGGTTGCCAGTCTGGCCGGTACGGGTGCCACCGTGGTGCTTTTCACGGGCTTCGATGTCAAGGTGTCGGCCCTCTTGGAACCGCTGAAGAAGCGGAACACCGCCTACAACCAGCGTGTGCGGAAGATTGCTGAACAGTACGGCGCCGTCCTGGTGGACTACTGGTGCCTGGACGCTTTCCACGACCGGCGCATGTGGGATTCGGACCGGCTGCACATGTCCAAAGCTGGCCATAAATACTTGGCCGGACAGGTCCTGGAGCAGCTGGGGATTCCACACAAGATCAAGCCCAAGGAATGGGATCCGCCCGCCAGGCTCAGTCTGCGCGAATGGGAGAGGCGGCAGCGGCGCTGGGTAAATGACTGGCTGTTGCCGCTGTTCGGCCGCAAGATCAGGGGCGTCACGCTGGGGGATGCCCTCAGTCCGCGCTGGCCCGAGCCCGTCAAGGTACCGCGGAAAGGCGGCCTGAAAAGACTGGCCGAAGCAAATCGCGCGGACGCCAGGAATCCCTAGGTGTCCAGGAGGTTTTCGAATCCTTCTGCCACGCTTGTGACCTTGAATTCAATGATTTCGAACTCGGCCACGCCGTTGCTGAAGAACGGGTCCCGGGCCAATGCAGCCTCAAGGGTGGCGCGGTCGGCGCCGGACAGCAGCACGCCGCCCACCGCCGGAACCATCCGTCCGGACGCAAGGAACAGGCCGCCGTCGAACGCTTCCTTGACCCAGGCCATGTGCGCAGGGCGGTGGAAGTCCACGATGTCCTCGGGCACCTTGTAAGTCAACGACACAACAAACATAAAGTCAGCCTACCGGGACGTGCCCCCGGCCGTGGTGCGTCACTTGAACTCTCAACCGCGCTCTCCTTCTAGAATGGCAGTATGACCGAACCGCGCTGGCTCAACGCCGATGAACGACGTGCCTGGCTGGCCCTGCTGAGCATCAACACCATGCTTCCTGCCGCGCTGGACAACCAGCTGCACACCGCAGGCAAAGTGTCGCTGTTCGACTACAACGTCATGGCCATGCTTTCCGAGGCCGAGGGACGTTTCCTCCCCATGAGCGAACTCGCCGCCCGCACCAGTTCCTCGCTGTCGCGGCTATCCCACGTCGTCACCAAACTGGAGAAACGCGGTTGGCTGGAGCGGCGGCCACACCCGGGGGACGCGCGCGTCACCACTGCGCATCTGGGCGACGCCGGCATGGCCACCTTGGTGGCACTCGCTCCTGGGCATGTGGAGGCCGTCCGCGCGAAGTTCCTGGATGCGCTCACGGAGCAGGACGTGGAGGACCTGGCGAGGATCGGCGAGAAAATTGTGGCCCGCCTTGATGGCGACCACTGGATCCTCCGCGAATCCTGAGAGCCCCGTTTCACATCCTACGATTTATCACCCCTGAACAGAGAGCTCTTTCATGCATGCACACCGGCCCGGTTTGACCGCCATACTGTCTAAGAAAGGCAGCGTCCTGGCAGTATTTGCCGCAGTGCATATTCTGTTCCTGCTGTTGCTCACCCCGCGCATTGCCGCAGGTAACACGTACGGTGACGTCAGCCTGTACCGTGACTGGGCATTTCTGGGACTGAACGAAGGCACATGGCAGGGGGTGGATGTTCCCTGGGTCTATCCGATCGCGGCGATGTTCCCCATGCTTGCCGCGGCTCTTTTTGGTCCTGCGCAGTACATGCTCGGCTGGTTCCTCCTGTGCACTGTCCTTAACCTCGGAGCGGTGCTTGCACTGCTCACTCACCCCGCGGTTCGATTCGGCTGGCAGGCTGCGTATCTTTGGCTGCTGCTGACCGCCATCCTGGGACCGCTCAGCTTCTCCCGGGTGGACGGACTTTCAGGGCCCATCGTGGTAGTGGGCTTGGTCCTTGCTGCCAGTCACCCGGCCATCGCCTCCGCTGTATTGTCTGTGGCGACCTGGATAAAAGTATGGCCCGCCGCAGTGGTGCTGGCGTTGCTGATGTCCAGCAGGGCCTGGCTCAGGGTGCTCGTGGCCGGAATGGCGGTGTCAGCTTTTATGGTGTGCGGTGTGCTGGCCGGAGGAGGTGCCCGTAACCTGCTGGGCTTCATTCAGGCACAAGGTGAGCGCGGGATGCAACTGGAAGCCCCCCTCACTACACCCGGCCTGTGGCAGGCCGTCCTCGACATGGGTACCCATATTCATCCAAACTTCGCCATCACCACCATGGAAATCCGCGGTGGCCTGGCGGACCCGGTGGGTGCCCTCATGAACCCGCTTCTTGCTGTCACCGTGGTGCTCATATCCCTCCTGATCCTGGCCGCGACAAGGCGGAAGACTGAAAGGCTCGACCTCCTCCTGGTGGGTGCGCTGGCTCTCGTCTCAGCAATGATCGTCTTCAACAAGGTCGGTTCCCCGCAGTTCATGATCTGGCTGGTTGCGGTCGTTAGCGTTGGCGTAGCTGTGAACGGTTGGAGGTGGGCTGTGCCGGCCGCGACGCTTGTGGTGGTCGCTATCCTCACCACGCTCGTGTATCCGTTGCTGTACATGCAACTGCTCATCGGCCTGAATCCTGGCGTCGCAGCGCTCCTGACCGCGCGGAATGCGTTGGTGGTCATGCTCCTTGGCTGGGCGGTGCTGAAGCTGGTGGGAATCGTGAGGCCTGGCCGCACCCATGCCGAGGCCCCAGTCACCACCCGCTTGGTTGCTCCCAGCAACAGATGACACACTGGCGCTATGGATTTTTCGGCCCGGTACGTAGCTCTTGGTGACTCCTTCACGGAAGGCGTAGGGGACGAGGACGCCACCCGACCAAACGGCGTCCGCGGATGGGCGGACCGGGTCGCGGAGCAGCTCAGCGCAGCGAACCCGGGCTTCGGCTACGCCAACCTTGCCATCCGCGGCAGGAAGCTCCGCCAGATCATGGCCGAACAGGTGGACGCCGCCGTCGAACTCAAACCCACCCTGGTGACCATCTATGCCGGAGCCAATGACATTCTCCGTCCCCGGATGGACATTGACGATCTGCTGGCCGGGTACGACGACGGGATCCGCAAACTGAGTGCCACCGGAGCCACGGTGGTCATGTTCACCGGGTTCGACGCCCGCGGATCCAAAGTCTTCAGCACCATGCGGGGACGCACCGCCATCTACAACGAGCTGGTCCGCGGAATCGCGGGGGACCACGGGGCGCTGCTGGTGGATTACTGGCGTTTCAATGAGTACTACGACTGGGGCATGTGGGCCCAGGACCGGATGCACATGTCGGCCGCCGGGCACGCGAACATGGCCAAGCGTGTCCTGGATGTGCTCGAACACGACCACTCGATCGAGGTCCCTCCCATGACGCCCGTACCCGAGCTTGGCCGGGTGGATGCCCTCCGGGCCAACGCCCGCTGGGTCAAGGAATTCGCCGGTCCGTGGGTGGTCCGCCGCGTTACGGGGAAGTCCTCAGGGGATGGCCTGGCACCAAAATACGCAGAGCTCACCCGCCTCCAACCGCGGAATCCGTGATTGTGTGCCCCGAGCCCCCTATACACCACCATGGGCCGGATTGGTCTTTAATTGCGCGAACTCGTAGACTTGGTAGGCGCTAAGTGCGCGGAGCGTGCGCAATTGCTCCGGTGGCCCGGTAATTTTCTCCAGGGTAGCCGGTAGTTAGGGGCTCAAGTTGCGTGACTAACCGTTCACCCTGATCACTTTGGGTCGCATTTAGACGCATGGTCCTGCAGCAGATATGCGGATCATTACATTCAATTCTTTGAGGAGAAGTCATGGCAGCACACTGCCAAGTGACCGGGGCCGAGCCGGGCTTTGGGCACAGCATTTCGCACTCGCACCGCCGCAACAAGCGTCGGTTCGATCCGAACATCCAGAAGAAGCGCTACTGGGTTCCGTCCCTGCGCCGTAACGTCACGCTGCAGGTTTCTGCACGTGGCATCAAGACCATCGACGTACGCGGCATCGACGTAGTCGTCGCCGCCATCCTTGCTCGGGGAGTGAAGCTCTAATGGCTAAGGACAAGGACGTACGTCCGATCATCAAACTCAAGTCGACCGCGGGCACGGGTTACACCTACGTAACCCGCAAGAACCGTCGTAACGACCCGGACCGCATGGTTCTGAAGAAGTACGACCCCAAGATCCGCCAGCACGTCGAATTCCGAGAGGAGCGCTAAACCATGGCTAAGAAGTCCAAGATTGCTCGCAACGAGCAGCGCAAGGTCATCGTTGAGCGTTACGCTGCAAAGCGCCTCGAGCTGAAGAAGACCCTGGTTGACGAAAACGCAACCGACGAAGCACGCGAAGCTGCACGCCTCGGCCTGCAGAAGCTGCCCCGCAACGCCTCCCCGATCCGTCTGCGTAACCGCGACATCATCGACGGCCGCCCCCGCGGTACCTTCCAGAAGTTCGGTATCTCCCGTGTTCGCTTCCGCGACATGGCACACCGCGGTGAGCTCCCGGGCATCACCAAGTCGTCCTGGTAATCCAGTACCGCTGATTCCAGCTGCTTGAGAAGGGCCGGCAACCGTTTGGTTGCCGGCCCTTTTGCGTTAAAGCGCTGTCCAGCTCGGTCTCTGTGCTTCCTCCTGTTGGGCTGTGTTGCAGCACACAGAAGAGAAGTACGACGGCGGAGGGCCGGCCGGGTGCCTGGATGCGCCGTCCTGGCGCGGAACGGCGGGGTTTTGGACCCCCGAAAGGGAAGATTTGCGGTGGGGATCGAGTGGGTGTATTGTTTTCTAAGTCGCCGCGAGGGAGACAGCGAAGAGCTGGTTACCACGGGCGGCCAAACCCCTAAATCAAGACCAAATTCTGGTAGCTCATTAGAGCGCCTCAATATGGTGGGGACGCGTTTCCTGCCGATGAAAATCCTGAAATACGGATTTGCATCGGGCCGGGAAACCGGGTAAGTTTGAAAAGTTGCTCCGGAGCGATCCATGGCTGTTGTTTGGTTGTGGTGGTGCCGGGTGTGTCTGTTGTTTGAGAACTCAATAGTGTGCCAAGTTTGTTGATACCAATTGTTTTATTGATTGGTTGTTTTGGCCAGATCGTGCCGCCCCTGTGGTGTGGTTTGGTTTTTACAGCTGGTTTCAAATTTTGTGCAGCCGTTTTATCCCGTTTTCCCGGGGTTGGTGGTTGTGTCTGTTTTTGTTTTACTTCAACGGAGAGTTTGATCCTGGCTCAGGATGAACGCTGGCGGCGTGCTTAACACATGCAAGTCGAACGATGATCCGGTGCTTGCACCGGGGATTAGTGGCGAACGGGTGAGTAACACGTGAGTAACCTGCCCTTAACTCTGGGATAAGCCTGGGAAACTGGGTCTAATACCGGATATGACTCCTCATCGCATGGTGGGGGGTGGAAAGCTTTTTGTGGTTTTGGATGGACTCGCGGCCTATCAGCTTGTTGGTGAGGTAATGGCTTACCAAGGCGACGACGGGTAGCCGGCCTGAGAGGGTGACCGGCCACACTGGGACTGAGACACGGCCCAGACTCCTACGGGAGGCAGCAGTGGGGAATATTGCACAATGGGCGCAAGCCTGATGCAGCGACGCCGCGTGAGGGATGACGGCCTTCGGGTTGTAAACCTCTTTCAGTAGGGAAGAAGCGAAAGTGACGGTACCTGCAGAAGAAGCGCCGGCTAACTACGTGCCAGCAGCCGCGGTAATACGTAGGGCGCAAGCGTTATCCGGAATTATTGGGCGTAAAGAGCTCGTAGGCGGTTTGTCGCGTCTGCCGTGAAAGTCCGGGGCTCAACTCCGGATCTGCGGTGGGTACGGGCAGACTAGAGTGATGTAGGGGAGACTGGAATTCCTGGTGTAGCGGTGAAATGCGCAGATATCAGGAGGAACACCGATGGCGAAGGCAGGTCTCTGGGCATTAACTGACGCTGAGGAGCGAAAGCATGGGGAGCGAACAGGATTAGATACCCTGGTAGTCCATGCCGTAAACGTTGGGCACTAGGTGTGGGGGACATTCCACGTTTTCCGCGCCGTAGCTAACGCATTAAGTGCCCCGCCTGGGGAGTACGGCCGCAAGGCTAAAACTCAAAGGAATTGACGGGGGCCCGCACAAGCGGCGGAGCATGCGGATTAATTCGATGCAACGCGAAGAACCTTACCAAGGCTTGACATGGACCGGACCGGGCTGGAAACAGTCCTTCCCCTTTGGGGCCGGTTCACAGGTGGTGCATGGTTGTCGTCAGCTCGTGTCGTGAGATGTTGGGTTAAGTCCCGCAACGAGCGCAACCCTCGTTCTATGTTGCCAGCGCGTGATGGCGGGGACTCATAGGAGACTGCCGGGGTCAACTCGGAGGAAGGTGGGGACGACGTCAAATCATCATGCCCCTTATGTCTTGGGCTTCACGCATGCTACAATGGCCGGTACAAAGGGTTGCGATACTGTGAGGTGGAGCTAATCCCAAAAAGCCGGTCTCAGTTCGGATTGGGGTCTGCAACTCGACCCCATGAAGTCGGAGTCGCTAGTAATCGCAGATCAGCAACGCTGCGGTGAATACGTTCCCGGGCCTTGTACACACCGCCCGTCAAGTCACGAAAGTTGGTAACACCCGAAGCCGGTGGCCTAACCCCTTGTGGGAGGGAGCTGTCGAAGGTGGGACTGGCGATTGGGACTAAGTCGTAACAAGGTAGCCGTACCGGAAGGTGCGGCTGGATCACCTCCTTTCTAAGGAGCACCTACAGGTTCCTGCTGCGTGTATGCGTTGGTGGGGGTTTGTCAGGAGTATATGCCCGTTGCGCAGACGTAAGTTCTGCGGCGGGTGCTCAAGGGTGGAATATCAACGGATAGCGGCTGCCTGGTTCTTGTCCTGGTCTAGTACGGATGCTCTTTGGGTGTTCTGGAACGGCGGGGTGGGGGTTTGGGTGGTTTAGTGTTTGGCACACTGTTGGGTCCTGAGGCAACAGGGCCGGGGTTCTTCTGTGAGGGAGGGTTCTGGTGTTTGTTTGTTTCTGGTTTCCTGGCTGCATCGATCGCATGCGTTGGCCCTTTGGGGTTGTGTGTGGGGTGTGTGGTTTGGGGTTGTTGTTTGAGAACTACATAGTGGACGCGAGCATCTTTTATAAGAAGCAATTTCCAAGAATATGAACCTGGATCTGGTTCGCATGCCTTTTTGGTGTGTGGAGCGGTTTCTGTGGTTCTCTCGAAAATTACTCCTTGATCTTTTGTGGTCAAGTTTTTAAGAGCACACGGTGGATGCCTTGGCATTAGGAGCCGAAGAAGGACGTAGGAATCTGCGATAAGCCTGGGGGAGTCGATAACCGGACTGTGATCCCAGGGTGTCCGAATGGGGAAACCCCGCCAGGGGCGCGAGTTGCCTGGTGACCCGCATCTGAACACATAGGGTGCGTGGAGGGAACGCGGGGAAGTGAAACATCTCAGTACCCGCAGGAAGAGAAAACAATAGTGATTCCGTCAGTAGTGGCGAGCGAACGCGGATCAGGCTAAACCGTTCCATGTGTGATAGCCGGCGGGCGTTGCATGGTCGGGGTTGTGGGACTTTCCGTACTGTCTCTGCCGGGACAGTGGGGTGTGATGTGCTGGCATAGGTGAACGGTCTTGAAAGGCCGGCCGTAGAGGGTGTGAGCCCCGTAACCGAAATGTTGAGTGCCGCCTGGAGAGTATCCCAAGTAGCACGGGGCCCGAGAAATCCCGTGTGAATCTGTCAGGACCACCTGATAAGCCTAAATACTCCCTAATGACCGATAGCGGACCAGTACCGTGAGGGAAAGGTGAAAAGTACCCCGGGAGGGGAGTGAAACAGTACCTGAAACCGTGTGCTTACAATCCGTCGGAGCAGCCGCACCTTGTGTGCATAGTAGTTGTGACGGCGTGCCTTTTGAAGAATGAGCCTGCGAGTTAGTGTTACGTCGCGAGGTTAACCCGTGTGGGGAAGCCGTAGCGAAAGCGAGTCTGAATAGGGCGTTGCAGTGGCGTGATCTAGACCCGAAGCGAAGTGATCTACCCATGGCCAGGTTGAAGCGACGGTAAGACGTCGTGGAGGACCGAACCCACTTCAGTTGAAAATGGAGGGGATGAGCTGTGGGTAGGGGTGAAAGGCCAATCAAACTTCGTGATAGCTGGTTCTCCCCGAAATGCATTTAGGTGCAGCGTTGCGTGTTTCTTACCGGAGGTAGAGCTACTGGATGGCTAATGGGCCCTACAAGGTTACTGACGTCAGCCAAACTCCGAATGCCGGTAAGTGAGAGCGCAGCAGTGAGACTGTGGGGGATAAGCTTCATAGTCGAGAGGGAAACAGCCCAGACCACCAACTAAGGCCCCTAAGCGTGTGCTAAGTGGGAAAGGATGTGGAGTTGCGAAGACAACCAGGAGGTTGGCTTAGAAGCAGCCATCCTTAAAAGAGTGCGTAATAGCTCACTGGTCAAGTGATTCCGCGCCGACAATGTAGCGGGGCTCAAGTACACCGCCGAAGTTGTGGCATTCAGATATTAGCTAAGCCCTTGTGGTTCAGGCGTCTGGATGGGTAGGGGAGCGTCGTGTGGGCAGTGAAGTCGCGGTGTAAACCAGCGGTGGAGCCTACACGAGTGAGAATGCAGGCATGAGTAGCGAAAGACGGGTGAGAAACCCGTCCGCCGAATGATCAAGGGTTCCAGGGTCAAGCTAATCTGCCCTGGGTAAGTCGGGACCTAAGGCGAGGCCGACAGGCGTAGTCGATGGACAACGGGTTGATATTCCCGTACCGGCGAAAAACCGCCCATGCTGAACAGGGGATACTAACTGCCCGAGACCTGCCCGATCACCCTTGTGGTGTGAGGGTTTTGGTGGAGCGCAGGACCTGATCCTGGGAGGCAAGCGTATTAACAGGTGTGACGCAGGAAGGTAGCCAAGCCGGGCGATGGTTGTCCCGGTCTAAGGATGTAGGGCGAACGGTAGGCAAATCCGCTGTTCATGATGCCTGAGATCTGATGGGACCCCCGTTTGGGGGGATTTGGTGATCCTATGCTGCCGAGAAAAGCATCGACGCGAGGTTTTAGCCGCCCGTACCCCAAACCGACACAGGTGATCAGGTAGAGAATACTAAGGCGATCGAGAGAATTATGGTTAAGGAACTCGGCAAAATGCCCCCGTAACTTCGGGAGAAGGGGGGCCCCAACCTTGAACACCACTTGCTGGTGGGAGGGGATCGGGGCCGCAGAGACCAGGGGGAAGCGACTGTTTACTAAAAACACAGGTCCGTGCGAAGTCGCAAGACGATGTATACGGACTGACTCCTGCCCGGTGCTGGAAGGTTAAGAGGACCGGTTAGCCGCAAGGCGAAGCTGAGAATTTAAGCCCCAGTAAACGGCGGTGGTAACTATAACCATCCTAAGGTAGCGAAATTCCTTGTCGGGTAAGTTCCGACCTGCACGAATGGAGTAACGACTTCCCCGCTGTCTCAACCATAAACTCGGCGAAATTGCAGTACGAGTAAAGATGCTCGTTACGCGCAGCAGGACGGAAAGACCCCGAGACCTTTACTATAGTTTGGTATTGGTGTTCGGAGTGGCTTGTGTAGGATAGGTGGGAGACGTTGAAGCCCGGACGCCAGTTCGGGTGGAGTCATCGTTGAAATACCACTCTGGTCACTTTGGACATCTAACTTCGGCCCGTAATCCGGGTCAGGGACAGTGCCTGATGGGTAGTTTAACTGGGGCGGTTGCCTCCTAAAAAGTAACGGAGGCGCCCAAAGGTTCCCTCAGCCTGGTTGGCAATCAGGTGTCGAGTGTAAGTGCACAAGGGAGCTTGACTGTGAGAGAGACATCTCGAGCAGGGACGAAAGTCGGGACTAGTGATCCGGCGGTACATTGTGGAATGGCCGTCGCTCAACGGATAAAAGGTACCTCGGGGATAACAGGCTGATCTTGCCCAAGAGTCCATATCGACGGCATGGTTTGGCACCTCGATGTCGGCTCGTCGCATCCTGGGGCTGGAGTAGGTCCCAAGGGTTGGGCTGTTCGCCCATTAAAGCGGTACGCGAGCTGGGTTTAGAACGTCGTGAGACAGTTCGGTCCCTATCCGCTGCGCGCGCAGGAAATTTGAGAAGGGCTGTCCTTAGTACGAGAGGACCGGGACGGACGAACCTCTGGTGTGTCAGTTGTACTGCCAAGTGCACCGCTGATTAGCTACGTTCGGATGGGATAACCGCTGAAAGCATCTAAGCGGGAAGCTCGCTTCGAGATGAGATTTCCATACACCTTGTGTGTGAGAGGCCCCCAGCCAGACCACTGGGTTGATAGGCCGGATGTGGAAGCGAGGACTAACGACTCGTGAAGCTGACCGGTACTAATAGGCCGATAACTTACACCACACACCCCTTTCGTGAACGGCATTCAAAAGACGTTCACACCACGAAAAGGGTAAAAAGAAACAAGACTGCTTGCGTCCACTATGTGGTTCCCAAACAACAAACCAAACGTTGCTTGCGGAACACAACTAAATAACAACACCACAGTTCCCTAACAGGAACATGTT
>NZ_KV467168.1:2718779-3299232 GCF_001663775.1 Arthrobacter sp. B6
CCGGAAGCTAAGACCCACAGCGCCGATGGTACTGCACCCGGGAGGGTGTGGGAGAGTAGGTCACCGCCGGACAACCATTAAGGTCGAGAACCCCCCAACACACACGTGTCGGGGGGTTCTCCCACTTTAACCACCAAACAAGTGGGAGGGCCTCCCCTGACCGTAGCCCTAGAATTACGGTTTATGAGCTCCTCCCCTGGCCGGTCCGCCAAGCGCGCCACGATCCTCGACGTCGCCGCTGCAGCGGGTGTTTCGCGCCAGACGGTGACGCGGGCGATGAACGACATGACCGGGATCAGGCAGGATACGCGCGAACGCGTCCAGCAGCTCGCCCGCGAGATGGGCTACACACCCAGCCGTTATGCTAAGGGTCTCGTCCAGGGTGCCCGCACCGCAATTGGGCTGGCCATACCTGACCTCACCAACCCGTACTTTCCCGCCTTTGCCTCCAGCGTCGTGGAGATGGCAACGCTGCGTGGCTGGAATGTGGTGGTGGATGATTTTGGCCACGGAAGTGGCAGCAGCCTGGATGCCGTGAAGCGGCTGTCCCCACAGGTAGATGCCGTCATCGGCTACCTGGGTCCCAGTGCGGACAAGGCCCAGGCTTTGCTGGGTCAGCGCCCCGTGGTGGTACTGGATGAGCCAGCCGGCTTGACCGCCGGCGGCATCTCCTTCGATTACTCATTTGCGGCCGGACTGGCTCTGGAGCGTCTGGGCGCCATCGGCAGCACCCGTCTTGCCTACCTTGATGCGGGGCCTGCCACGCTGCTCTCCGCCAGGGGTGCTGCTGTTAGCCGGGCTGCCGCAGATCTCGGCATAGAACTCACAGTGGTCCATTCCCGTGATTCCGCTGAGGGGGCACGCGATGCCGTCGGATCCCTCGTGGCCGAGTATCCGGCCGTGGACGGGCTCCTTACGTTCAATGACCTGATGGCAGCAGGTGCGCTGAAGGGGCTGGCAGCCAGCGGCCGTTCGGTTCCGCGCGATTGTGCCGTGATCGGTATGGACGGCATCCCGCTGGGCTTGCTGATCACCCCGGAGTTGACCACCCTCTCGCTGGACCTGCGCGACGTGGGACGGGCCGCCGTCGACCTTCTGGACGGGCTGCTGACGGGTGCCCTGCCGCCGTACGGGGCGGGTTCGCACCTGACGCTCCGCCATGAGCTCGCCATCCGCGGCTCGGCCTAGAAGGGCCCTACCCAAATCGCCTGCCGCCGGATAGTCTTAACAAGTTCGTGAACGTTCACGAAGTATTTGGAACGGCGCCGAACGCGGCCCTAAGCAACCCTTTAGCAAGGAAAATCCCATGTCAGTTCAGTCTCCCTCTGCGCCGGCCGGGACCCCGGCGAAGACCTCCCCGCAGCCGCAGAGCCGCGCCTTGGACATTGGCGTCGACGACGTCGAGGCCCTGGCGTCCCTGGAACCGGCCCGCGGCACCCTGCCGGCCCGCGCCTACCTCGAAAGCGACGCCCCCAGGAAGTCCCTCAACGGTGAGTGGCAGTTCCGCCTCAGCCCCGGAATTCGGCAGGCAGCGCGGGACGGCTGGCAGCTTGGCGAGGACCTCGGCGGGTTCACAGGACTGCCGGTTCCCTCCAGCTGGTCCATGCACGGGCATGGCGCACCGGCGTACACGAACGTGCAGTTTCCCTTTGCCGTGGAGCCGCCCCATGTGCAGGACGCAAACCCAATTGGGGATCACCTGGTGGAATTCGAGGCGGGCCCTGAATTCCTCCCCCGGGCCATCCTCCGGTTCGATGGCATCGACTCCGCCGCCACGGTATGGCTCAACGGCACGGAACTGGGCACCACGCGCGGGAGCCGGTTGGCGCACGAATTTGATGTCACTGGAATCCTGAAAAACGGCGCCAACATGCTGGCCGTCCGTGTAGCGCAGTTCTCCGCCGCGAGCTACGTGGAGGACCAGGACATGTGGTGGTTGCCGGGAATCTTCCGCGACGTCACCCTGCAGGCCAGGCCGGACCAGGGAATCGACGACGTATTTGTGCACGCCGACTATGACCACAAGACAGGCGAAGGCATCCTGCGTGTTGAGGTGAGCCGCGCCGGTGAGGCGATTGCCGCCGTCGTGCGTGTTCCGGAACTCAGCCTGGAATTGGACGCCGGCACCGAACACCGAGTCCCGGCCGTCTCGCCCTGGTCGGCGGAGCTGCCCCGGCTTTACGAGGCGACTGTCAGCGCACCCGGCGAGACCGTGACGCTGCAGCTCGGCTTCCGCAGCATCACTATCGAGGACGCCCAATTCAAGGTCAACGGCCAACGGATCCTGCTGCGTGGAGTAAACCGCCACGAGCACCACCCCAGGCTGGGCCGTGTGGTGCCCCGCGACGTTGTGGAGGCGGAGCTGCGGCTCATGAAGCAACACAACATCAATGCCATCCGTACCTCCCATTACCCGCCGCACCCCGACTTTCTGGCCCTTGCCGACCAGTTGGGCTTCTACGTGGTGCTTGAATGCGACCTGGAGACCCACGGTTTTGAGAGTGCGGGCTGGAACCAGAATCCCAGCGACGACCCGCGATGGGAGCCGGCGCTGCTGGACAGGATGCGGCGGACTGTGGAGCGGGACAAGAACCACGCCGCCGTCATTATGTGGTCCCTGGGCAACGAGGCGGGCACTGGCAGGAACCTGGCGGCCATGTCCCGTTGGGCCAAGGACAGGGATCCGTCCCGGCCCATCCACTACGAGGGCGACTGGAGCTCGGCCTACGTCGACGTCTATTCGCGGATGTACGCCAGCCAGGCCGAGACGGAGCTGATCGGCAAGGGAATCGAGGAGCCGCTGGAGGATCCAGGGCTGGATGCCCGCCGTCGTGCCATGCCTTTTGTGCTGTGCGAGTACGTCCATGCCATGGGTAACGGCCCCGGCGGCATGTCCGAATACCAGGAGCTCTTTGACCGGTATCCCCGGCTGATGGGCGGCTTCGTGTGGGAGTGGCTGGAGCACGGAATCACGGTCATGGACGCAGGCGGCCGTGAGCACTTCGCGTACGGCGGCGACTTCGGCGAGGAAGTTCACGACGGCAACTTTGTGACCGACGGCCTGGTGGACGCGCACCGCAACCCGCGGCCCGGGCTGCTTGACTTCAAGAAGGTCATCGAACCCCTGCGCCTCACCGTGGCAGAGGACTGGTCCGGCTTCACAGTACGGAACGGCTTCGACTTCGCCGATACCTCGGCGCTCAGCTTCCGGTACGTGCTGGAGGCCGACGGCGGTGCGGGCGACGGCGGTTCGGTGCTCGCGGACGGCCTGGTGGACATTTTGCCGCTGGAGCCACGCGGGGAAACGTTCGCTGACCTTCCTGCCGGCCTGGCGTCGCTCGCCGGCGGACGCGCAGCCGTCCTCACCGTCAGCGCCGTCCTTGCCGTCGGCACGGACTGGGCCGAGGCCGGCCATGAACTCGCATGGGGCCAGTCGGTCCACGACGTTGCGCTGGCCGAGAGGCCTGGGCCGATTGAGGCGGTGGGCGTTTCGCCGACTGCACTTCAACTGGGACCTGTGGTATTCGACCGGGCCTCGGGGCGGCCCCTCTCCATTGGCAGTGTCCCTGTCGACGACTTCCGCCTGGTGCTCTGGTGGGCACCAACGGACAACGACTTGGGCAGCGAATGGGCGGGGCCCGATCGGCGGACGCTTGCCACCCAATGGGCCGAGGCCGGGCTCAACCGGCTGCACCCGCGGTTGCTTGGCATCTCCGCGGACCCGGCCCCGGGTGGCGGGGAGATCCTGACCGTACGCACGCGGCTGGCCGCGGCGGACAAGCAGTACGGAGTGCTGGTTGACTACTCGTGGAGCACCAACGGAGACGCTGTGGGGCTGCGGACCCAGGTCCGTCCGGACGGGGACTGGACCAACGCCGGATTTCCCGTCGAGTGGGCGCGGATCGGTCTCGAGCTCGTGCTGGGGGCCGAGGCCGGTACCGTGGCCTGGTTCGGCCAGGGGCCGCACCAGGGCTACCCCGACACCGGGCAGGGCACAAAGACCGGCTGGTTCACCATGCCTCTGGAGGGTATGGACGTCGACTACGTTCGGCCGCAAGAGTCCGGTGCACGGTCAGGCGTGCACTCCGCGTCCATAGAGCTCGACGCCGGCACGCTGGAGATCGCGGGCGCTCCCTTCGCCCTGACGGTCCGGCCTTACAGCCTGGACGTCCTCGACGCCGCAAAGCACCGGACGGACCTCGTCCCTGACGGCCGGGCCTACGTGTACATCGACACTGCGCGCCGGGGGGTGGGTACGGCAGCGTGCGGCCCAGGAGTACTCGAGGCGTATCGGCTCACACCCCGGAAAGCTGATTTCAGTGTGGTTTTGCGGGTCCGGAACTGATGGTCTGACTGCCCTCGCCGCGGGTGGTGCTCGTGTGACCCACCCCATAGCGGGTGATTTGAGCGGCTGGACCGTCGGGGCAATGCATAAGGCCCCCGAAATCCCTGTAAATACAGGGATTTCGGGGGCCAGCGGCATCCCGCAATGTGGATTTGCCGTGGGGGGTCCGGCCGTGTATTGTTTTCTGAGTCGCCGCCGCTGAAGCGGAAAAATAGTGACAAACCCCCTTCTTCAACAGCCTGAAAACGGCACGTTTCTTAGCGTGCCGGACACAGGCGGGGCCGGTTCGTCTGGGCAGGAAATCGCGAAAACGCTGATTTGCAAAGCCCCTCGAAACCGGGTAAGTTTGAAAAGTTGCTCCGGAGCGATCCATGGCTGTTGTTTGGTTGTGGTGGTGCCGGGTGTGTCTGTTGTTTGAGAACTCAATAGTGTGCCAAGTTTGTTGATACCAATTGTTTTATTGATTGGTTGTTTTGGCCAGATCGTGCCGCCCCTGTGGTGTGGTTTGGTTTTTACAGCTGGTTTCAAATTTTGTGCAGCCGTTTTATCCCGTTTTCCCGGGGTTGGTGGTTGTGTCTGTTTTTGTTTTACTTCAACGGAGAGTTTGATCCTGGCTCAGGATGAACGCTGGCGGCGTGCTTAACACATGCAAGTCGAACGATGATCCGGTGCTTGCACCGGGGATTAGTGGCGAACGGGTGAGTAACACGTGAGTAACCTGCCCTTAACTCTGGGATAAGCCTGGGAAACTGGGTCTAATACCGGATATGACTCCTCATCGCATGGTGGGGGGTGGAAAGCTTTTTGTGGTTTTGGATGGACTCGCGGCCTATCAGCTTGTTGGTGAGGTAATGGCTTACCAAGGCGACGACGGGTAGCCGGCCTGAGAGGGTGACCGGCCACACTGGGACTGAGACACGGCCCAGACTCCTACGGGAGGCAGCAGTGGGGAATATTGCACAATGGGCGCAAGCCTGATGCAGCGACGCCGCGTGAGGGATGACGGCCTTCGGGTTGTAAACCTCTTTCAGTAGGGAAGAAGCGAAAGTGACGGTACCTGCAGAAGAAGCGCCGGCTAACTACGTGCCAGCAGCCGCGGTAATACGTAGGGCGCAAGCGTTATCCGGAATTATTGGGCGTAAAGAGCTCGTAGGCGGTTTGTCGCGTCTGCCGTGAAAGTCCGGGGCTCAACTCCGGATCTGCGGTGGGTACGGGCAGACTAGAGTGATGTAGGGGAGACTGGAATTCCTGGTGTAGCGGTGAAATGCGCAGATATCAGGAGGAACACCGATGGCGAAGGCAGGTCTCTGGGCATTAACTGACGCTGAGGAGCGAAAGCATGGGGAGCGAACAGGATTAGATACCCTGGTAGTCCATGCCGTAAACGTTGGGCACTAGGTGTGGGGGACATTCCACGTTTTCCGCGCCGTAGCTAACGCATTAAGTGCCCCGCCTGGGGAGTACGGCCGCAAGGCTAAAACTCAAAGGAATTGACGGGGGCCCGCACAAGCGGCGGAGCATGCGGATTAATTCGATGCAACGCGAAGAACCTTACCAAGGCTTGACATGGACCGGACCGGGCTGGAAACAGTCCTTCCCCTTTGGGGCCGGTTCACAGGTGGTGCATGGTTGTCGTCAGCTCGTGTCGTGAGATGTTGGGTTAAGTCCCGCAACGAGCGCAACCCTCGTTCTATGTTGCCAGCGCGTGATGGCGGGGACTCATAGGAGACTGCCGGGGTCAACTCGGAGGAAGGTGGGGACGACGTCAAATCATCATGCCCCTTATGTCTTGGGCTTCACGCATGCTACAATGGCCGGTACAAAGGGTTGCGATACTGTGAGGTGGAGCTAATCCCAAAAAGCCGGTCTCAGTTCGGATTGGGGTCTGCAACTCGACCCCATGAAGTCGGAGTCGCTAGTAATCGCAGATCAGCAACGCTGCGGTGAATACGTTCCCGGGCCTTGTACACACCGCCCGTCAAGTCACGAAAGTTGGTAACACCCGAAGCCGGTGGCCTAACCCCTTGTGGGAGGGAGCTGTCGAAGGTGGGACTGGCGATTGGGACTAAGTCGTAACAAGGTAGCCGTACCGGAAGGTGCGGCTGGATCACCTCCTTTCTAAGGAGCACCTACAGGTTCCTGCTGCGTGTATGCGTTGGTGGGGGTTTGTCAGGAGTATATGCCCGTTGCGCAGACGTAAGTTCTGCGGCGGGTGCTCAAGGGTGGAATATCAACGGATAGCGGCTGCCTGGTTCTTGTCCTGGTCTAGTACGGATGCTCTTTGGGTGTTCTGGAACGGCGGGGTGGGGGTTTGGGTGGTTTAGTGTTTGGCACACTGTTGGGTCCTGAGGCAACAGGGCCGGGGTTCTTCTGTGAGGGAGGGTTCTGGTGTTTGTTTGTTTCTGGTTTCCTGGCTGCATCGATCGCATGCGTTGGCCCTTTGGGGTTGTGTGTGGGGTGTGTGGTTTGGGGTTGTTGTTTGAGAACTACATAGTGGACGCGAGCATCTTTTATAAGAAGCAATTTCCAAGAATATGAACCTGGATCTGGTTCGCATGCCTTTTTGGTGTGTGGAGCGGTTTCTGTGGTTCTCTCGAAAATTACTCCTTGATCTTTTGTGGTCAAGTTTTTAAGAGCACACGGTGGATGCCTTGGCATTAGGAGCCGAAGAAGGACGTAGGAATCTGCGATAAGCCTGGGGGAGTCGATAACCGGACTGTGATCCCAGGGTGTCCGAATGGGGAAACCCCGCCAGGGGCGCGAGTTGCCTGGTGACCCGCATCTGAACACATAGGGTGCGTGGAGGGAACGCGGGGAAGTGAAACATCTCAGTACCCGCAGGAAGAGAAAACAATAGTGATTCCGTCAGTAGTGGCGAGCGAACGCGGATCAGGCTAAACCGTTCCATGTGTGATAGCCGGCGGGCGTTGCATGGTCGGGGTTGTGGGACTTTCCGTACTGTCTCTGCCGGGACAGTGGGGTGTGATGTGCTGGCATAGGTGAACGGTCTTGAAAGGCCGGCCGTAGAGGGTGTGAGCCCCGTAACCGAAATGTTGAGTGCCGCCTGGAGAGTATCCCAAGTAGCACGGGGCCCGAGAAATCCCGTGTGAATCTGTCAGGACCACCTGATAAGCCTAAATACTCCCTAATGACCGATAGCGGACCAGTACCGTGAGGGAAAGGTGAAAAGTACCCCGGGAGGGGAGTGAAACAGTACCTGAAACCGTGTGCTTACAATCCGTCGGAGCAGCCGCACCTTGTGTGCATAGTAGTTGTGACGGCGTGCCTTTTGAAGAATGAGCCTGCGAGTTAGTGTTACGTCGCGAGGTTAACCCGTGTGGGGAAGCCGTAGCGAAAGCGAGTCTGAATAGGGCGTTGCAGTGGCGTGATCTAGACCCGAAGCGAAGTGATCTACCCATGGCCAGGTTGAAGCGACGGTAAGACGTCGTGGAGGACCGAACCCACTTCAGTTGAAAATGGAGGGGATGAGCTGTGGGTAGGGGTGAAAGGCCAATCAAACTTCGTGATAGCTGGTTCTCCCCGAAATGCATTTAGGTGCAGCGTTGCGTGTTTCTTACCGGAGGTAGAGCTACTGGATGGCTAATGGGCCCTACAAGGTTACTGACGTCAGCCAAACTCCGAATGCCGGTAAGTGAGAGCGCAGCAGTGAGACTGTGGGGGATAAGCTTCATAGTCGAGAGGGAAACAGCCCAGACCACCAACTAAGGCCCCTAAGCGTGTGCTAAGTGGGAAAGGATGTGGAGTTGCGAAGACAACCAGGAGGTTGGCTTAGAAGCAGCCATCCTTAAAAGAGTGCGTAATAGCTCACTGGTCAAGTGATTCCGCGCCGACAATGTAGCGGGGCTCAAGTACACCGCCGAAGTTGTGGCATTCAGATATTAGCTAAGCCCTTGTGGTTCAGGCGTCTGGATGGGTAGGGGAGCGTCGTGTGGGCAGTGAAGTCGCGGTGTAAACCAGCGGTGGAGCCTACACGAGTGAGAATGCAGGCATGAGTAGCGAAAGACGGGTGAGAAACCCGTCCGCCGAATGATCAAGGGTTCCAGGGTCAAGCTAATCTGCCCTGGGTAAGTCGGGACCTAAGGCGAGGCCGACAGGCGTAGTCGATGGACAACGGGTTGATATTCCCGTACCGGCGAAAAACCGCCCATGCTGAACAGGGGATACTAACTGCCCGAGACCTGCCCGATCACCCTTGTGGTGTGAGGGTTTTGGTGGAGCGCAGGACCTGATCCTGGGAGGCAAGCGTATTAACAGGTGTGACGCAGGAAGGTAGCCAAGCCGGGCGATGGTTGTCCCGGTCTAAGGATGTAGGGCGAACGGTAGGCAAATCCGCTGTTCATGATGCCTGAGATCTGATGGGACCCCCGTTTGGGGGGATTTGGTGATCCTATGCTGCCGAGAAAAGCATCGACGCGAGGTTTTAGCCGCCCGTACCCCAAACCGACACAGGTGATCAGGTAGAGAATACTAAGGCGATCGAGAGAATTATGGTTAAGGAACTCGGCAAAATGCCCCCGTAACTTCGGGAGAAGGGGGGCCCCAACCTTGAACACCACTTGCTGGTGGGAGGGGATCGGGGCCGCAGAGACCAGGGGGAAGCGACTGTTTACTAAAAACACAGGTCCGTGCGAAGTCGCAAGACGATGTATACGGACTGACTCCTGCCCGGTGCTGGAAGGTTAAGAGGACCGGTTAGCCGCAAGGCGAAGCTGAGAATTTAAGCCCCAGTAAACGGCGGTGGTAACTATAACCATCCTAAGGTAGCGAAATTCCTTGTCGGGTAAGTTCCGACCTGCACGAATGGAGTAACGACTTCCCCGCTGTCTCAACCATAAACTCGGCGAAATTGCAGTACGAGTAAAGATGCTCGTTACGCGCAGCAGGACGGAAAGACCCCGAGACCTTTACTATAGTTTGGTATTGGTGTTCGGAGTGGCTTGTGTAGGATAGGTGGGAGACGTTGAAGCCCGGACGCCAGTTCGGGTGGAGTCATCGTTGAAATACCACTCTGGTCACTTTGGACATCTAACTTCGGCCCGTAATCCGGGTCAGGGACAGTGCCTGATGGGTAGTTTAACTGGGGCGGTTGCCTCCTAAAAAGTAACGGAGGCGCCCAAAGGTTCCCTCAGCCTGGTTGGCAATCAGGTGTCGAGTGTAAGTGCACAAGGGAGCTTGACTGTGAGAGAGACATCTCGAGCAGGGACGAAAGTCGGGACTAGTGATCCGGCGGTACATTGTGGAATGGCCGTCGCTCAACGGATAAAAGGTACCTCGGGGATAACAGGCTGATCTTGCCCAAGAGTCCATATCGACGGCATGGTTTGGCACCTCGATGTCGGCTCGTCGCATCCTGGGGCTGGAGTAGGTCCCAAGGGTTGGGCTGTTCGCCCATTAAAGCGGTACGCGAGCTGGGTTTAGAACGTCGTGAGACAGTTCGGTCCCTATCCGCTGCGCGCGCAGGAAATTTGAGAAGGGCTGTCCTTAGTACGAGAGGACCGGGACGGACGAACCTCTGGTGTGTCAGTTGTACTGCCAAGTGCACCGCTGATTAGCTACGTTCGGATGGGATAACCGCTGAAAGCATCTAAGCGGGAAGCTCGCTTCGAGATGAGATTTCCATACACCTTGTGTGTGAGAGGCCCCCAGCCAGACCACTGGGTTGATAGGCCGGATGTGGAAGCGAGGACTAACGACTCGTGAAGCTGACCGGTACTAATAGGCCGATAACTTACACCACACACCCCTTTCGTGAACGGCATTCAAAAGACGTTCACACCACGAAAAGGGTAAAAAGAAACAAGACTGCTTGCGTCCACTATGTGGTTCCCAAACAACAAACCAAACGTTGCTTGCGGAACACAACTAAATAACAACACCACAGTTCCCTAACAGGAACATGTTGTAACCACAGACTTCCCACACACCCGCCCCCTGGCGGCGTGTGACGGGTAACAGGGTTACGGCGGTCATAGCGTGGGGGAAACGCCCGGTCCCATTCCGAACCCGGAAGCTAAGACCCACAGCGCCGATGGTACTGCACCCGGGAGGGTGTGGGAGAGTAGGTCACCGCCGGACATAAATTAGGCTCAGGCCCCGACAAACACGTCGGGGCCTGACCCATTTAACCCACCAAACCCCCACCCATCACCTGCACCCTTCCACGCAACCCCCACCCACACCCTGCAACGCTCCGCGCGACCCTCACCCACACCCTGCAGCCTTCCGCGCGACCCTCTCCCACATCCTGCACCTTTTCACGCGACCCTCTTGCACCCCGCGGAACCCGACCAGGGGCACCCAACACCGCACCGCCGTCATACACTGTCCGGACGGCACAAAAGCGAGAGAGCATCCCGGCAAAACCCGCAACAAATGAGAGAGCATCCCCTGGGACGGGGCAGGACGTTCGGCTGAGCGTCCGCTGTGGGCGCAATTCCCGGCACAAATCCCCTAAAATCGGGTGATTTTAGTCAAAAAGTCGCGGAAACACGCGGAATTTGCGGTCCCCGCCGGTCCAAGCTGGTAAGTTTTCGAACAGTGGCTTGTACGCATGCCGCGTGCAGGCTCCAGAAATCATGACCGTCCAGGAGGACATCAATGGCTAAGAACCGTAGTGAACTTGTTTCAGAGGTAGCAGGCAAGGCCGGCACCAGCCAGGCAGCCGTCAACTCCGTTCTCGATGCACTGTTCGAGGTTTTCGAGACCTCTGTCGCCGCGGGCGAGAAGATCACCATCCCGGGTTGGCTCGCCGTCGAGCGCACCGACCGTGCAGCACGCACCGGCCGCAACCCGCAGACCGGCGAGACCATCCAGATCGCCGCCGGCCACAGCGTCAAGCTGACCGCTGGTTCCAAGCTGAAGGCTGCAGTCGCCAAGAAGAAGTAGTCTTCTTCAGCAGCATCTGTGGAGCGGCAACCTTGTGGTTGCCGCTCCACTGCTTTAAGCCGATTCGCCGCCTCGGCACGTGTAGCGGACAATGGATAGGTGCCTTCCGCAGCAAAATCCCGTCCCACCGCACCCCGGCCAGCACCCCACACGGGAGCCTCCGGACTGCTGGCCGGTGCCTTGGGAATTTCGCGGCCGTGGCAGTTCGCGGGGCTCGCAGCACTGCTCCTGGGCCTGACTGCGGCGCTCCTGTTTTCCGGGGCGGCTGCAGCACGTGCCGTCTCGGACCCGGGCGCGCTGGTCCGCTGGGGGCTTCCCATCAGCAAAGCCATCCACAACGTCTCGCTGGCGACGGTAGTGGGCGGGCTGATCTTCGCCGTCGGCATCCTGCCCCGGAGTACGTCCCGGCGGTCCAGGGACGACGACGGTCCGGAACATCCGGCCTTCGCCAGGGCTTTGGCGGCCGCGGCGGCCGCCGGCGCAGCCTGGACCCTGTCTGCCATCGCCGTCCTGGTGTTCACGTACTCAGATGTCGCCGGCCAGGGCATTTCCGGGGACGCCGAGTTCACCCAGGCGCTGGTCTACTTCATGACGGACATCGAGACCGGGCGGGCGTGGCTCGCCGTCACCATCATCGCTGCCGTTGTCACCACGGCGCTGTTCGGAGTGAGGTCACTGGGAGGCCTCGCGCTCACCCTGGTCCTGGCGCTCGTCGGCCTGGTGCCTGCCGCGCTGATTGGGCACTCGTCCAGCTCCTCGGATCACGAAGGCGCCATCAATTCCCTGGGCCTCCACCTCGTCGGCGTCAGTGCCTGGGTGGGCGGCATCATCATCCTGGCCGTGCTTTCCGGGACCCTGACCGCGTCAAAACCTGGCACCGCAGCCGACATCACCGAACCAACACTTCGCAGGTTCTCGTCCCTCGCCGGCTTTGCATTCATCCTGGTCTTTGCGTCCGGTGTCATCAACGCCAGCATCCGCATTACCAACTGGGGTGACCTCTTCGGCTCCGCCTACGGCCAGCTGATCCTGGCGAAGACCGCCGCCACCCTGGTCCTGGGCGGCATCGGATTTATGCACCGGCAGTGGGTCATCCCGCAGCTGGGCCGCAAGGGGTCAGGGCTCTCATCCCGTCGCGTCCTGTGGCAGTTGGTGGTGGCGGAACTCCTCATCATGGGTGCCACCTCGGGCGTGGCCGTGGCATTGAGCCGTTCCGCACCCCCGCAGCCCACCACCTTTGCCCCCGACGCCTCGCCCGCATTCATCCTTACCGGCTACGAGCTGCCCCCCGAGCTGACGCCTGAGCGCTGGCTGACGGAGTGGCGCCTGGATTGGCTGTGGATCGCCGTCGCCCTCTTCGGGCTGGTCTCATACCTGCTGGGCGTGGCGAAGGTGCTGCGGCGTGGAGACAAGTGGCAGTGGTTCCGCACAGTGAACTGGGTCATCGGACTGCTGGTGTTGACGTACATCACGTCCGGTCCGCCAGCTGTTTACGGCCGTGTCCTCTTCTCCGCGCACATGGTGGACCACATGGCCCTGACCATGGTGGCACCCATCTTCCTGGTACTCGGTGCACCGGCGACCTTGGCGCTCCGCGCCCTGCCGGCCCGCGGCGACGGCTCCCGCGGCCTGCGCGAATGGCTGCTGGTGTTTGTGCACTCCAAATTCTCGCAGCTCGTGACCCACCCCATTTTCGCGGCCGGCAACTTCGCCGGCTCCATCGTCCTGTTCTACTATTCGGACTTGTTCGGCTTCGCCATGCGCGAGCACGTGGGCCACGAGCTGATGATCCTGCACTTCCTGCTCACGGGATACATCTTCATCCTGAGCATGATCGGCTCGGACCCCCTTCCGCGCCGGGCACCGTACCCCATGCGGCTGGTGCTCCTCCTGGCCACCATGGGGTTTCACGCTTTCTTCGGCGTGGCCATCATGGGCGGCACCAACCTGCTGGCGGCTGATTACTTCGGCAACCTCGGCCGGGCCTGGGGTCCATCTGCTCTGCTGGACCAGCAGATGGGTGGCGCTGTGGCCTGGGGCATCGGAGAGGTGCCCACCCTGCTGGTGGCAATCGGCGTCGCCGTGATGTGGTCCCGGTCCGACGCGCGTGAAACCAAACGCGTGGACCGCGCGGCAGACAGGAATAACGACGCCGATCTGACCGCTTACAACGATATGTTTGCCAAATTGGCTGAACGCGACGCCAAGCTGGCTGAACGAAACAAGCTGGAAGGACGCTGATGAGCGAAACCGTACGCACCCACCTCCGGGTCCGCGCCTCCGAACTGGTGGGCCGCAACTGGCTGAACACCGGTGGCAAGTCGCTGGACCTGGAAGCCCTGCGCGGCAAGATCGTGCTCCTGGACTTCTGGACCTTCTGCTGCATCAACTGCCTGCACGTCCTGGACGAGCTACGGCCCCTTGAGGAACAGTACTCCGACGTCCTGGTCACCGTGGGCGTCCACTCACCCAAGTTCGAACACGAGGCAGACCCTGTGGCGCTGGCCGCCGCCGTTGAGCGCTACGAGATCCACCACCCCGTCCTGGACGACCCCGAACTGGACACCTGGAAGGCCTACACCGCACGCGCCTGGCCCACCCTGGTGGTCATCGACCCCGAGGGGTACATCGTGGCGCACCTCTCCGGTGAAGGCCACGCCGACGGCCTGGCGGTGCTGATCCCGGAACTGATCGCCGCCCACGAGGCCAAGGGCACGCTGCACCGCGGCTCAGGCCCGTACGTGGCGCCCGAGCCCACGTCGGGCACGCTGCACTTCCCCGGCAAGGCGCTCTACCTGCCTGCCGGACGCGGCGCATCCGCCTTGGATGAAACGTCCGACGCCGGCACTGCCGCAGGTGCCGCAACACATGGTTCGTGGCTGGTCACCGATACGGGCCACCACCGCCTTGTGGAGCTGGGCACCGACTTCCACACCGTCCTGGGCACTTACGGCTCCGGCATCAAGGGCTACGCTGACGGCCCTGCCGCCGGTGACGCGGCCACCGCCCAGTTCAACGAGCCCCAGGGCCTGGTGCTGCTGCCGGAGGACGTGGCTGGGAAGGTGGGCTACGACGTCGTTATTGCTGACTCCGTCAACCACCGGCTGCGCGGTCTGTCGCTGCAGGATGGAAAGGCCTCCACCCTCGTGGGCAGTGGCGTCCAGCGGCTTCTGGAAACGGGCCCTGCCCGCGTTGACGAGGACGCCGCCGGGTTCACTGGCCGCCTGAGCGAGCACCCGCTTGAGGTCTCCCTGAGCTCGCCGTGGGATCTTGTGTGGTCCAGGAAGCTCAACGCCGTGGTGATCGCGATGGCCGGCACCCACCAGATCTTCAGCTTCGACCCGCTGACCGGCGCCGTCGCCATTGCCGCCGGCAACGGGCTGGAGGGCCTGCTGGATGGTTCCGCCCACGAGGCCTGGTTCGCCCAGCCGTCCGGCCTTGCGGAAGACGCGGCCGGCAACATCTGGGTGGCCGACTCTGAAACGTCCGCCCTCCGTAAGCTCGTGATTGACGACGACGGCACCCTCACCGTGGAGTCCGCCGTCGGGAAGGGGCTGTTCGACTTCGGCTTCCGCGACGGGCCCGCCGCCGAGGCCCGCCTGCAGCACCCACTGGGCGTTACGGTCCTGCCGGACGGCTCCGTGGCCATCGCCGACACCTACAACGGCGCGGTTCGCCGCTACGACCCCACCACGGGAACGGTGTCCACGCTGGCGCGCGGGCTGCTCGAACCGTCGGACGTGATTGTGGATCACACACAGTCAGCCGGCTCCGAGCCGCTGTTGGTCGTGGTGGAGGCCAACAAGCACCAGCTGGTATACGTGCCGATCCCCAAGGAAGCCCAGCAGGTGGACGAAGGTGCGTCCCAGACCCACCGGCCCAAGAGCCCTGTGGCCCCCGGCCCCCTGGAGCTCACGGTCCGTTTCACTGCCCCCACGGGGCAGAAGCTGGATGACCGCTGGGGCGACCCCACCCAGCTCAAGATCTCCTCCACGCCGCCCGAACTTTTGGTGTCCGGCGGCGGAACCTCGGTGGGACTGCTCCGGACGCTGGAGCTCTCCGCTGACATCCCCGAAGGCGTGCTTCACATTACGGCCCGCGCTGCGGCCTGCGACGGACCCGAGACCGAGGACGGCGAGATCCCGGACCACGCAGCCTGCCACCTGTACCAGCAGGACTGGGGGATTCCCGTGCTGATGCAGGACGACGGCGACACTGAGCTGGTCCTGGACCTGCGCGGCATGGACTGAGCGCCGCCGTCGTGCGTTAGCTGAAAAGGCTGCCTCCCCGGACTTGGCGTCACGGGAGGCAGCCTTTTGCGTTCCCCGTCCATGTCCGGGCCCCGGCTATGGACCTCCCGAAAGCCCCGGAGCTGTGCGGCGGAGCGGCCCCCAGCAGGCTTCCGGGAAAGCGGAACGGACCTGCCCGGGAGGTCCTGCGATGGGTGGACCGAGGTGCTGAATCCCTTCTGGAGACGCTCGCCAGGACGTCCTCCAGGCAGGCGGGCATCAAGGTCGTAACGCAGGTGTACGTGGACCGGGTGGGATACGTGGACCTGCCGGCGGACATGGTGGCGCAGGTACTGGAGGTCCTGGCGAGGCGCCGGTAGCCGCCTAGTAGCTCAGGAGCGGGGTTACCTTGATGGTGTCGCCTGCGACGTCCAAACGGGTGGTGAAGCTGAAGTCCACTTCTTCATTGAGCGGGAAGTTGGCGCCCGTGAAGGAGTTCTGCTGGACGGCTTCCACCCGGGCCTTGCCGTCGAGTGGTGCCACCACCCAGCGGCCGCCGAAGGGTTCGATGGAGATCTCCGGGTACTCGGTGATTTTCCATTTGATGGTGCCGTCGTACACCGTGTTGTTGCTGGCGTAGTAGAAGGGGCAGTCGGGCTGGAGTTTCTGCTGCTTCTGGGCCTCAGCGGCGCACGTGTCCAGGAACTCCTTGACCTTCGCCCCGACATCCTCCTGGAGATCCTCCGTAGCCTGGGTCAGCAGGTTAAGCGGAGCGACCGGGACGCCGCCGGCTGTGACAGTGGCACGGGTGGGCGGGGCGGAGAAGTACTCGCCGTTCAGCGACGCCTCGTACTCCCCGGGGTAGAAGACGGCAAAGGAGTTGCGGCCGTTGGGCATGTTGACCGGCACACCGTTGACGGTGGCCTCGCTGGCATTCACTACCGTGATGTCCACGGTGGGAAGCCGCGAGGGGACAAAGGCCCAGGTGTTGAAGAACAGCCATTCGGTGCCGGTCTTTTCCAGCATGAATTCGGTGCGCAGCCGGCTGCCGTCGATGGTGTATTCCATCGGGACCATCACCTGGTTCCGGGGACGTTCTTCGGCTTCGCCGATATTGACGTTGGCAAGCCGCGAGGCTGCTGTCTGCAGGGCGGTTCCGTCGAGCATGGCGGCGTTGGCCTGCGGGACGGTGGCGCGCAACAGGCCCAGTGCCTTGCCGCCGTCCCCGCTGTGGAGCGCGTCAAGATACTCACGCACGGGCTGCTGCGGACTGGCCACCGTATTGTTCACCACGTTCACCGCGACGATGGCCCCGGCCACGGCGAGCATGAGGCCCAACAGCCATCCGGCCGCGATCCTCACCAACGCTTGACTCATCTGCACGTCCCCCACGTTACCTGCAAGCCCGCCGATTTCCGGTGCCGGGGCACCCCTGCATGACGCGGAACGGCCGCATTCCCAACGCCCGACGGCGGCACCCCAGGTCGCGGAACACCGCCGGGTCCTGCCTAGCGGCGGCGCCGGGACGACGTGCCGAACACGCCTCGGAGCAGTTCGCGGCCAAGCTGGGTTCCCATGGAACGGACCATGCTCTTCAGTCCTCCGCCCAGCGCCCCGCCGAGGGCTCCGGCGAGGTCCCCCACCATGTCGCCGCCGGCCGGGGCAGACTGTTTCGGTGCGCGGGGTGCCCGCTGGTCCCGCCCGGCATCAACGCTGTCCTGAGCCGGTGATGGAGCCGGCGCGGGGCGGCTGCTGGGCCGGCCCAGGATCTCTTCCTCGATCCTGCGAGCCTCGGCGTCGACGTCGTCCTGGCTCCTGGATCCGCCCGGCGAGGGGGATCCGCCTGGAACCGGTGGTTCGCCCGGTGCCGCCGCGCCCGTGGGGGCGGCAGCCTTGCCGGTGAGCTTTTCGTAGGCGGAGACGTTGTCCACGGCCGTGCCGTACTTGGCTAGCAGCGCGGAGCCGGCCACCGTGCTTTTGACCAGGTCGTCCGAGCTGGGACCCATGACGGACTCAGGCGCACGCAGCCGGGTGTGTGCCACCGGTGTGGGGGCACCCTTCTCGTTCATGACCGTGATGACGGCTTCGCCGATCCCTGCGGAGGTCAGTGTTTCCTCGAGGTTGTAGTCGCTGACAGGGAACGTGGACACCGTGGCCTTGAGCGCCTTGGCATCCTCCGGGGTAAAGGCGCGCAGGGCGTGCTGGACACGGTTGGAGAGCTGCCCGAGGACGTCCGCCGGCACGTCCTTGGGCGTCTGCGTGACGAAGAAGATGCCCACGCCCTTGGAACGGATGAGCCGGACCGTGGTGGTGATGGCGTCCAGGAACGCCTTGGATGCATCGTTGAACAGCAAGTGGGCTTCGTCCAGGAAGAACACCAGTTTGGGCTTGTCCAGGTCGCCTGCCTCCGGGAGGTCCTCGAACAGGTCGGCGAGCAGCCACATCAGGAACGTGGAGAACAGCATCGGTTTGGTCTGGAGCGTTGGCAACTCCAGGCAGGTGATCACGCCGCGGCCGTCCGGCGCCGTGCGGAGCAGTTCAGCGGTGTCGAATTCCGGCTCGCCGAAGAACCGTTCCAGCCCCTGCGCTTCCAGGTTTACCAACTCCCGCAGGATGACGCCGGCCGTGGCTTTGGACAGGCCGCCCAGCTCAGCCAGTTCGTCCTTGCCCTCGGCCGACGTCAGGAACTGGATGACCGAGCGAAGGTCCTTCAGGTCGATGAGTTCCAGGTTGTTCTTGTCCGCGAAGTGGAAGACCAGCTGCAGGCTGGACTCCTGGGTGTCGTTGAGCTCCATCACCCTGGACAGCAGGATGGGGCCAAATGAGGTGACCGTGGCACGGACAGGCACGCCGTTGCCGTCGCCACCCAGGGCCAGGAATTCCACAGGGAACGTTTTGCCGGCCCACTCCTGGCCAATGCTCCCGGTGCGTGCGGTGAGTTTCTCGCTGCCGGCAGCGGCCGTGGCCAGGCCTGAGAGGTCGCCTTTGATGTCCGCCAGGAACACCGGCACGCCAGCGGTGGACAGCTGCTCCGCCATCATGTGGAGGGTGACTGTCTTGCCCGTGCCCGTGGCGCCGGCCACCAGCCCATGGCGGTTCATCATGGCCAGCGGCAACCGGACCGGGGCCTCCGTGTGGACTTCGCCGTCGATGATTGCGGCCCCGAGCTCGATGGTGGCGCCTTCCAGGGTGTAGCCCTTCTGGATGGTGGCGAGTTTCTCTGCGGTGGTTTTGTTGGCCATGCCGCTAGCTTAGCGGCGGCCGCGGGAGATTCCCGGTGAGTGCCAGCGACTTTATCGTCTCCGGATCAGCCTGTGTTCGCACCACACGGGCCGCCGTGCCAGGCGGTGGCGATGGCCCGCGAAGGAGGACGGCATAGCACCTTAGGTGTACTCAGCACGTGTTTGGCGGTCCCGCCCGGGCAAACCGAGTAGTGCACCGGGCTACCTCCGGGAAAACGAGTACTCGGGCCGGAAAGACGGGTGTGGATTACGCGTGTGCGGGACGGGGGCGATCCCTACGGTGGGATTACAGTGCGTCCGGGACTGGCCGCACCGTGGATGAGGGAGGCCATTTCATGAAGTATTCAGCGGCAATCCAGGGCCCCGGCCCGGGGACGAGATCGCTCCGCCCCGCAGGCTTCAGGACGGCGGCAGCTGTGGCCGCCGGGAGCCTCCTCCTGGCCAGTGCCGGGGTGGTTTACGCGGACGATATTTACAACAATCTCGACGGGACCATCGACTCGGTTGCCGAGGTCATGCCCCTGAATGTGGGAGGGCCGAATGGCGCCACCACGCTGGCGTTGTCCACAACCGACGGAGACGGAAAAAACGGCTGCAACCTTCAGGGACAGACCATCCTGAGGCTCGCCCTGGCATCCAGCAACCCGGCGGTGGCCAGTGTGTTTCCGGCCGAAACTACGTTTACATCCTGCGGCTTCACTCAACCTCTCGCCGTCACGCCGCTTGCCGCCGGATCGGCCACAGTGACTGCAACAATCCTCAGCAATAACACCGGCAATTCCTTCAATCTCGCGCCGGCGACGTTCACCGTGAACGTCGTTGCCCCGGCTCCTGCAAACACCGCGCCGGTTCTGAGCATCAGCGATGTCGAAGCTGGCGCCTCCTACGCCAAGGGATCTGTTCCCGCGGCGGTCTGTAACGTGATCGATGCCGAAGACGGGGCCAGCTCCTTCCCACCCCTGCTCAGCGCCATCACGGGGCCCGACGAAGCCACGGGCGTCGGTTCTCAGGAAGCCAGCTGCGATTACACGGACGGCGGCGGCCTGACGGCATCGAGCTCGGTGACCTACAACATCGTCGATGCCACCGCGCCGAAGATCAGCTACACACTCAGCCCCGCCACACCGGATGGGTTGGCAGGCTGGTACCGGAACTCTGTCCAGCTGACCTGGACCGTTACCGAACCAGACTCACCCAGCACGCTCCAGCTAGACGGCTGCGATGACACTCTTGTCTCTACCGACCAGTTGCCCGGTGACTACTCCTGTTCAGCCACCAGCAGCGCCGGGAGCGCCGGTCCGGTCACAGTGTCCATCATGAAGGACGGAACGGCACCGACAGTCGGTTACACGGGTGCAACAGGCACCGTGGGCAACGACGGCTGGTACGTATCGGACGTCCTCGCCTGGTTCACGGCTACGGACGAAACGTCGGGTCCCGTCTCGAACACTCAGGCGGTGAGCTCCAGCGGAGAAGGACCTGCCATTACGGTCGCGAGTCCTGAATTTGCGGACGTCGCCGGCAACACCACCGCGGCCGGTGCCGCTTCCCAAACGTTTAAGATCGACAAGACAGCGCCGGAGGTCTCCTACACCTCAGCGGCCGGCACAGAAGGCACGGACGGCTGGTACCGGAGCAACGTGGTGGCCACATTCATCGGTGCCGATGCAACGTCAGGCCCGGCTTCTGCCACCAAGACCTCCACCTCAGACGGTGAGGGAGCGGCCGTCGTCGTTGGGAGCCCCGAGTTTGAAGACGTCGCGGGCAACGTCACGCCAGCCGGCGCGGCTGCAGCGAGCTTCAAGATCGACAAAACTCCTCCGACGGTCAACTTCGCCTCACTGCCGGCCGACAGCTACTACGGATCCACCCCCGCCGCACCGGACTGCGTGGCATGGGACAGTCTTTCCGGGCTCGCTGGTAGCTGTACCGTCAGCGGCTACGAAACCACGGTGGGCACCCACAGTCTGACCGCCACCGCCACCGACAAGGCAGGCAACACAGCAACCACAACTCATGAGTACACAGTGAAGGCCTGGACCCTGAAGGGCTTCTACCAGCCGGTGGACATGAACGGCGTGCTGAACACCGTCAAGGGCGGCAGCACCGTGCCGGCGAAGTTCGAAGTGTTCGCTGGCACGACGGAGATCATCGACACGAGCAAGATGTCGTTCACCATGGCCAAGATCTCCTGCTCGCCGGTTGTGCCCACCGACGAAATAGAAACAACTGCAACCGGCAGCACGTCGCTCCGCTACGACGCAACGGCCGGCCAGTTCGTCTACAACTGGAAGACGCCCGCCGGTGCGGGTACCTGCTACCGCCTCACCATGACGGCGTCCGACGGCAGTTCCATCAGCGCCAACTTCAAACTGAAGTAGGACCAAACAGCAGGGGCCCGGCCGCCAGCCGGGCCCCTGCTGCGCCCCCCACCTGCCGTTCAAACGCCGCGTGGCGGACGGATAGTGTGGGCCACCCCACCGCCGCCAGCTGAAATATCCCGGGCGCCGCCGTCGTTGTCCACAGTGTGCCCGTCGCCACCCGGCCGGCGCACCCTACGCAACGCATCGAAAGGCCGGCACTGACGTGACTCTTCCCCTCTCCATTCTCGATCTGGCAACCATCGGCAGGGGCCAGACGGCGGCGGAGAGTTTCGCGGGCAGCGTGGCCATGGCGCTACGGGCGGAGGAACTGGGATACCGCCGGATCTGGTATGCAGAGCACCACAACATGTCCTCCATTGCGTCGTCGGCCACCAGCGTGCTGATCGCCCACGTGGCAGCTCACACCAAGAGCATCAGGCTGGGTGCCGGCGGCATCATGCTCCCCAACCACTCGCCGCTGACCATCGCCGAGCAGTTCGGCACCCTGGAGACGCTGCACCCAGGGCGGATAGACCTTGGCCTGGGCCGCGCCCCGGGCAGCGACCAGAACACCATGCGCGCACTGCGGCGGGACCCGATGTCCGCCGACAGCTTCCCCCAGGACGTCCTGGAGCTGCAGGGCTACCTCACCGGCCCCACCCGGGTCCAGGGCGTGGAAGCCACCCCGGGCAAGGGGACAAACGTGCCGCTGTACATCCTGGGCTCGTCCCTGTTCGGTGCACGGCTGGCTGCCCAGCTGGGCCTGCCGTACGCATTCGCCTCGCACTTCGCGCCGAACGCCCTCCAGGACGCCGTGGCTGTTTACCGCCGGGAATTCAAGCCGTCGGCCCAGTTGGACGCACCGCACGTGATCGCCGGCGTCAACGTCATCGCCGCGGATACAGCCGCCGAGGCGCAGGCGACTTTCCAGGCCACCAAGCGTGCCCGTGTGTCCCTGTTCTTTGGCGGCGGACGCGAATTCACCGACGACGAGGCGGACATGATCCTGGATTCACCGCAGGGCCAGCATGTCTCGCAGATGATGACGTACTCAGCGGTCGGCACCCCGGACGCGGTCATCGAATACCTGGATGAGTTTGGCAAGCACGCCGACGCCGATGAGCTGATCGTTGCGCACCAGAGCACCGGCACCGAAGCGCGGATCCGCTCCGTGGAGTTGCTGGCACAGGCTGCCGGCCTGGCCCGGGTCTAGGCCCTCCGCCGGCGCCCCGCCTCCAGTCCTTCGGCGGGCGTCACGCCCGGCACGTTTTTGGGTAAGCACGACGGCGGGTTCCCCGGAAACACGCGGCCGGAGCCGCCGTCGTGGTCGCAAAAGCTGCCCGGCGTGACGTGCGGACCCACGTTTGCCGGGGCGGTCCCGCAACTTTACACAGTTGCAATCAAAGGGACTTTCGGGGGAAACCGCAACGGCGAAGAATGACAATTGCCCCCTCTGGAATTCCATCCGGACTTCCAGGGAGGGGCACCACCAGGAAGTCCGCCAGGTAATCCAGCGGCTGCTTTTCCGGGCCGGGTCTGCTCGAAGGGTTACGCATGCCTACTCCGTTGAACCAGAGTGTGGCGGATTCCGCCCTGCTGACCAGATCACTTCCGCTGGGCCTGCTCCGGGCGTTCGTTCAGTCGGATGCCGCGGACGAGGGGTTCACGCCCAGCCTGCTGACGGAGCTCAAGGTCCTGGCCCGCGTTCCCGGGCTGCTGGTGGCCTGCAACTACGGCGGGACACTGTGCGACGCGGAGGGCATCTCCACCGAAACTTTGCCGCTGGGCAGCGCTGCAATCGCGCTCCGCGCCCTGGCCGCCTTGCCCAACACGCACGCCGCAGTCATCTCCGGGCGCTCGCTGCGGGACCTCGCCGCAGTGTCCCGGCTGCCCGCGGAAGTGCATTTGATTGGATCGCACGGCGCCGAGTCGGACATGGAGTTCGCCCACGTCCAGACCCTGGCCACTGAAGCCACCCTCCAGAAGGTCAGCACGGACCTGTCCGAGGCAGTGGGCTTCCAGGAGGGCATCTGGATCGAGCGCAAGCCCGTGGCCGTTTCCGTACATACCCGGCCAGCCACGCCGGACGTGGTGGAGGCCGTGACGGAAACGGCGCGGGAAATCGCCCGGGCCAACGGGATGTTTTTCATTGTGGACGGCTCCGTGCTGGACCTCTCGGTGGTGGAACCGTCCAAGGCCGAGGCGCTGGAAACCCTCCGGTCCCGGCTCGGCGCCAGCGCGGCGTTGTACGCCGGGGACGCCTACAGCGACGAGCTGGCCATCGCCACGCTCCGCGGCCCGGACATGGGGCTGCGCGTGGGCCCGGGGGACACCCGTGCCAGCCACCGGCTGCGGGACCCGGAGTCCTTTGCCCGCGTCCTGGCGATCCTCTTTGAACTGCGGCGTGCCTGGCTCTTCGGCGAGGATGCGGTGGGGCTCGAACGGCATTCAATGATCGGTAATGGAGCCTCCACAGCGTTGCTCACGCCGGATGCCAAGATCTGCTGGATGAGCCACCCGCTGCCGGATTCCGGATCGCTGTTCGCCCACATCCTGGGCGGGGATGCCGCAGGGCACTTCTCCGTGGAGCCGGTCAAGAGCTCGCAGGTGCTGGGCCAGCGCTACGTGGACAGCACCATGATCGTGGAGACCCGGTGGGCCGACGTGACCGTGACGGACTACCTGGAGCCGGCACCGGAGGGCATCACCAGCCTGGTCCGGGTGCTGTCCGGAAGCGGCGCCGCCAAAATTGTTTTCGCACCGCGGCCGGACTATGCCAACGCCCCGTTCAGCATGGAAGCCCGCGGCGAAGAGCTGCATGTGGTGGGCACGTCCGACCCCATCATCCTTTTTGCCCCGGGTGTCAGCTTCACCATCACCTCGGACGGCCGCCATGCCACAGCCACCGCATCGGTAAACCTGCAGGACGGTCCTGTGGTCCTGAACCTGCGCTGCGGCGACACCGAACCTGAGGCGGCCGATCCTGGCGGGGAGACGGACCGGCGGGCCGGCGTCGCGCATCTTTCCCGCCGCTGGGTGCAGGAACTGGAGTTGCCCTCCGTAAAGCCGTCGCTGGTCCGCCGCTCAGCGCTGGTGCTCCGTGCCCTGGTGCACGAGCCTACCGGCGCCGTGCTGGCCGCGCCCACCACCTCCCTGCCCGAAGGAATTGGCGGAACAAGGAACTGGGATTACCGGTACTGCTGGCTGCGGGACGGCTCCATGACGGTGAACGCACTGGTGGACCTGGGCTCCACCGCGGAGGCAGCCGGGTTCCTGAGCTGGCTGGGGCGGATCCTTGAGCACGCGCCCGGCCCGGAATGGCTGCATCCGCTGTATTCCGTCACGGGGGCGCCGTTGTCCACGGAGGCCGTCGTCGACAGCCTTCCCGGATACGCCGGTTCGCGACCCGTCCGGATCGGAAACGCCGCCGACCACCAGGTCCAGCTTGATGTTTTCGGCCCGATTGCGGAGCTCATCCAGGCGCTCGGCGAACGGACCGGGATGCTCGAGGACGAGCACTGGGAGCTGATGGTGCAGATGGCGTCCGCCGTGCTGGCCCGCTGGCATGAACCCGATCACGGCATCTGGGAAGCCCGCCGGCCGCCGCGCCACCACGTCTACACCAAGGTGATGTGCTGGGCCACGCTGGACCGGGCACTCCGCACTGCCGCGCGGCACGGCAGGGTGCCGGAAGCGTCATGGGAGCCCACGGCGCGGACTATCCGGGAGGAGGTCCTGCGCGAGGGATGGGATGACTCCGCGCAGTCCTACACGGTGGCTTATGACAGCCCCGACCTTGATGCCGCCGTCCTGCACATCGGGCTGTCCGGCCTGCTGGACGTTCACGACCAGCGCTTCCTGGACACCGTCACGGCCGTGGAACGTGAACTCCGGGTGGGACCAACCGTCTTCCGGTACAGGTACGACGACGGCCTGCCGGGCCTGGAGGGCGGCTTCCACATCTGCACTACGTGGCTCATTGAGGCGTACGTTGCGGTGGGCAGGATCGAGGAGGCCTGGGACCTTTTCGACCAGCTGGTTAACCTGTTCGGGCCTACCGGACTGCTGCCCGAGGAGTACGATCCCGGCACGGAGACACACCTCGGAAACCACCCGCAGGCGTACTCGCACCTGGGCTTCATCCGCTGCGCCCGGCTGTTGGACCAGCACCAGCCGGGCGCCAGGGTGCCATAGTTCCGCGCGAACGTACACTTGGGGCCCTCGTGGGACGGGGCCCCAAGTGTACGTTCGCGCTTAACGAGGAGGGGTTGTCAGCGGGAAGCGGAGAAGATCTGTGGCGCGGGCCGAGTGCCGGTGGCCAGGTCGGCAAGAATGCGCCCCACCACAGGGGTGAATTTGAAGCCGTGCCCGGAGAAACCGGCGCCGATGACCACAGGGCCGATCCGGTCAAGGATGAAGTCCTCATCCGGTGTGCTGGTGTACGTGCAGCTGATGGCCTCCAGCGAATCGGCGTCAACACCCGGCAGCCAGGTCCGGGCGTAGTCCTGCAGGGCCGCCAGCTGGACAGGTTCGGGCAGGAAAGACCGCCTGTCCGGATCCACCTCCGGACCGGCTCCGTGCCAGCCGGCCTTGATGCCTTCGCCCGGCGTCCGCATCCCATAGACGGGGGAGTACCAGCCTTTGTAGGTTGGACCGGTTCCGGGCATGTGGTTGAATCCCGGCCACACGGCCCCCTCATCGGCGACGCGGAAGTGGGCCGGCTGTTCCTGCGTGACCCTGAGCCGGGGAAACCGGAGCTTCCCGCTTCCTGCCGCGCCGGACAGGAGCTTCTCCGTCCAGCCGCCCGCCGTCACCACTGCCTGGGCCGCGGTGACCACCTCGGTGCCGTTTGCCGCGCCCTCGGCCTCCAGGGTGAGGCGGACGCCGTCGTCCATGATTGCCAGGTCCACCACCCTGGTGTGGTGCCGGATCTCCGCTCCCCGGGCTGCCGCCAGCCGCTGGAAGGCGGGGAGCGCCGCCTCGGGATTCAGCTGGCCGCCGTCAGGCATGTGCAGGACCTGCTGGTCGAACCGGATGCCGCGCCACCGCTCGGCTGCCTCCTCCGGGCGGAGAAACTCTGCCTGGAGGCCCGCGCCGGTAAGCGCGGCCTGTATCAGCGCGAGCTGCGGATCGGGACCATGGTTGACGATCCCGGTGCGCGCCAGGAGCTGTTCGCCGCTGTCCTGCTCCAGCTCGTCCCAGAGCGCCACTCCTTCGGCGAGCATGGCCACATACTCCGGCCGGTGGTATCCGGGGTTGAAGTTGCGGGTGGTGCCGTGGGACGCACCGATATGGTGGCCGGGCCCGAACTGTTCCAGCAGCGTGACCTGGCGGCCGCGGCGCGCCAAGGCCCACGCGGCAGCCGAGCCCATGGCTCCGCCGCCAATCACAACAGTGTCCAGGATTGTTCCCATATGGCTCCTTAGGTTTCGCATCAGGTCAGCAGCAGCGCCACACCGATCATGGCGGGCACGGCAACCACCGTGGTGATCAGCACGGTGTCCTTGGCCACCGTGAGGCCGGTCTTGTAGCGGCTGGCGGCCACAAAGACATTCTGGGCCGTGGGAAGGGAAGCCGTGACCACCACGGCGAAGAGTGCGTGCCCTTCCATCCCCAGGGCAAAACGCGCGAAAACGTAAGCGAGGGCAGGCTGGATTATCAGCTTGAATGCGCTCGCCAGCACGGTGTCCACGCGACGTTCCGCTGCCGCCTGCAGCGGCCGGCTGCCGTTCAGGCTCATGCCGAAGGCAATCAGCATGGCGGGAATTGCCGCGCCGCCGATGAGGTGGATCGGCTCCATGACCAGCGGCGGAACCTGCCATCCGGTCCCGGCCACCACCAGGCCCAGCGCCGAGCCCACGATCATCGGGTTCTTCAGGATCATCAATACGAAGCCCAGCGGCGTTGTGCGGTGCGAGCTGGTGCTTGAGTCCAGGATCATGAGGAACAGCGGCGTGAAGAAAGCCAGCTGGAATATCAGCAGCGGCGCCACGTAGCTGGCATCGCCCAAGACATAGACGGCGATGGGGATGCCCAGGTTGGCGGAGTTGACCAGGGACGCAGCCATGGAGGACATCAGCGCCTCGGAAAGCGGGCGTTTGAGCAGGAACTTGGCGATCGCGAAGAAGATTGTGGCCGTGGCCATGGCCGACACCGCCGCGACCAGCAGGGGAGCCGCGAAGACTTCCTGGAGCTTTGCCTTGCTGAGGGTTTCGAAGAGCAGCGCGGGGCTGGCCACAAAGAAGGTCAGGCCGCTGAGGACCTGCCGGGCGTTATCACCCAGGATTCCTCGGCGGCCCACAAACCAGCCCACCAGGATGATGCACCAGACAACAAAAAAGCCCGCCAGTACGCCTAGCAAGGACTATGCCCTTCGGCGCAGCGCCGGAGGGGGCCGGGTCTCACGCTCCTGGTTACAGGAAAGCGTTATTGAGAGCGAAAGGGGGGCGCATTAGTCCCGGGGTGTGGCCCTCCGCGGGATCGTTTCCAATCTGCACAATCCGGTTGTCCTTATCCACGTGGACAACCTTCGGGGTGTACGCCTGCGCCTCTTCCGAGGTCATCTGGGCATACGTGATCAGGATGACGATGTCGTTCTCATGCATCAAGTGCGCGGCTGCACCGTTGATGCCGATGACCCCTGAGCCGCGCTCGCCGGCGATGGTGTACGTCTCCAGGCGGGCACCGTTGGTGACGTCCACAATGGCAACAAGCTCGCCGGGCAGGATATCGGCAGCATCGAGGAGGTCCAGGTCGACGGTGACCGAACCTACATAGTGCAGGTCAGCGTGCGTGACGGTGGCCCGGTGGATTTTGGACTTGAACATTGTGCGATTCATAACCCGATCAGTCTAGCGTCGGGGACCGGATCGCGCAGTGACGCAGGAAACATAGCTGCCGGGGCGTCACAGGAACACCTGCGCGGGGCGGGACAGCCGCCGAAGCCGCTAATCGTCGTCGGGATTCCGGACCGATTCCGCCGTGATGGCCAGTGTCTCGCGGGCGGCGAGGATGGCGGGGCGCTTGGCGCTGGAGCGGCGCACCGACGTGAAGATGGTGCGGTGCGGGTTGCCGGGCAGGTCCAGCAGCTGGGCCGTGGTGCCGCGGCCGGTCCAGACGAGGTCCGGCATGAGGGCCACGGCGTTCCCTGACTCGATGAGACGGATCTGGGCCTGCAGGTCTGCGGTTTCGAAGCGCACGTCGGGCTCGAAGCCGGCACTCCGGCACGCCTGTTCAGCCCAGTGCCGTGACGCCGCGCCGCGCGGCTCCATCACCCAGGCGAGTCCGGCAGTGTGCTCGATCGAGGTGATCCGGGGCCGATCAGTGGCCTCGGCAGGGACCGCGAGCCGAATTGCGTCGGTGGTGAGCTTCACGCGGTCCAGTTCCGGATAGCGTGGGGCGGCGTGGCCCGGATACTGCTCGGCAATCACCAGGTCGAAGTCCCGGGCCCACGTCTCATGCAGCGCGGTTTCGGGCTCACGCTGGATCATTTCAATCCGGACCTCGGGGTACGCTGTGGCCATCCTTGACAGGGTTTCCGGCATCAGCGCCAGGGCCGCGGACTGAAACACGGCGATGCGGACCGTGCCGGTGACAGTGGTCAGCGACGCCGCCAGGTCCGCCTCCGCCTGCTCCAGTGTCTCAAGGAGCTGGGCTGTGTGGGCCACCAGGACTTCCGCCTGGGGCGTCAGCTGGACCCGGCGCCCGGTCTTCCGCAACAGCTCCACGCCGGCTTCCTTTTCCAGCAATGCCAGCTGCTGGGAGACCGACGACGGGCTGTACTGCAGTGCCTCCGCCACCTCTGCGAGCGTTCCCCGGATACTTAATTCCCGGAGCAGCCGGAGCCGGCGGACGTCAAGCATGAGGCATTCCTTACCAAAGCTAATCAATATACGTTAGAAGTAGTCACTTTATCTAACTCAAGCACCCTTGCATACTGTTGTGACCGAGTTAGCCCCGTCACAAGCCGTTTTCCGCGTACCGGTGATGGGCTCGCACCCCAAGCAGGAGTTCCTGATGAGCACTAGAGACATGTCCCAGTCGATCATGCGGCGCAAGCCGATCGACGACATCGAAGAAGAAAACAAGCACAGCGGGCTATTCAAGTCCCTTGGGCTGTGGCAGCTCACGGCCATCGGCGTCGGCGGCATCATCGGCGTCGGTATTTTCTCCCTTGCCGGCCTGGTGGCCGCCGGCAGCGAAGGCACACCCGGGGTGGGGCCCGCGGTGCTGATTTCCTTCCTGGTGGCCGGTCTTGCATCCGCCGCCGCGGCGTTGTCCTACGCTGAGTTCGCCGGGATGATCCCCAGGGCAGGTTCGGCCTACACATATGGCTATGTCGCCCTGGGCGAAATTGTCGGCTGGTTCATCGGCTGGGACCTGCTGCTCGAATACATCGCCATTGTGGCGGTGGTGGCCATCGGCATCTCCGGCTACCTTGAGGCTTTCCTGTCCGGCATCGGCATCCACCTGCCGGTCTGGATGACGTCGACGGCGGATGAGGGCAAGGGCGGAATCATCAACATTCCAGCCATCCTGGTCTGCCTCCTCGTCACCTGGATCCTGTCCCGCGGTACCAAGGCATTTGGCCGGTTTGAACTCGTGGCGGTGGCCATCAAGGTCATCCTGATTCTGTTCATCATCGGCCTCGGAGTCTTCTACATCGACACCAACAACTACAACCCGTTCATGCCCAGCGGCTTTGGCCCGGTCCTGGCAGGCGCGGCCACCGTCTTCTTCGCCGTTTTTGGTTATGACGCCATGAGCACGGCGGCAGAGGAAGCCACCGACGGCAAGAAGCACATGCCCAAGGCCATCATCCTCTCCCTGATCGTGGCCATGCTCCTCTATGTGGCGGCCACCCTGGTGCTTACCGGCATGCAGAACTACCAGGACATTGATCCGACGGCAGGCTTCGCCTCGGCCTTCACGAGCGTGGGCCTCCCGGTGATCGCCACCATCATCTCCGTCTTCGCGGTGTTGTCCATCCTCACCGTTATGCTCACGTTCCTCCTGGGTGTCACCCGGGTCTGGTTCGCCATGAGCCGTGACGGGCTGCTGCCCGGCTGGTTCGCCAAAACTGACACCCACGGCACGCCGCAGCGGGTCACATGGATCGCGGGTATCGCGTCCGCCTTCCTGGCCGGGGTGTTCCCCATCAAGGAAGTGGCGGACCTGACCAACATCGGCATCCTCGCCGCGTTCGTCGTCGTCTGCCTTTCTGTGATCATCTTCCGGTACAAGCGCCCGGATGCCCCGCGTACCTTCCGGTTGCCGCTGATGCCCCTGGTTCCGGCCTTCGGTGTCCTCGCCTCCGCCTTCCTGATGTTCCAGCTGCATTGGGAAACCTGGGCCCGATTCGGCGTCTGGCTCGTCATCGGCCTGGCCATCTACTTCTTCTACGGCAAGAAGAACTCGCTGATGAACCCCGAGAGCCCCCGCCACGAGGAAATTGTGGAGATGCACCGCCCCGTAGGCTGACCCCGCCCGGACGCTCTCTCACTTTTGGGGCATAACAGATAAACCCTCCCTCACATCCTGTGAGGGAGGGTTTATCTGTTGTGCGGGAAGAGAGAACGCTGCCGGGAATGGCACAGGAAGTGAGAGACGGTTGGCCCAAAACGTGCAGGAAGTGAGAGAGCGTCCGGGGATTTTCTGACCGTTTGGACGGCTAAGAAAAGAGTTGGGTTTCCTAATGGGTATTGCTTAGAAAACATCGCTTTATCTTATGTGATTCCAGGCTCATACTGATGAATGAGAGCCCTTCAGAACCCAAGGAAAGAACGAGTGCCAGCCATGACCAACACTGCTATGGAGCCCGGTGTGAACTCCGGATCCGCCGCCCGCTCAGCTGACGTTGACGTGCCCCAGGCGCGTGCCCTCGCGGCGGAAACCATCGGACTGGTGCGCCGCTGGCTGACCGAAGCTTCGAAGGTACCCGTGGACGCGTCCGCCCAGCAGCTTGCCGGAGTCCTCAAGGACCCGAACGGCCTGGAGTTCACTGTCGGCTTCGTGGACGGCGTGGTCCGCCCCGAGGACCTTCACGTTGCTGCGCGGAACCTCGCGGCCCTCGCTCCCAGGGTGCCGGCGTTCCTGCCCTGGTACATGCGCAGCGCTGTTCAGCTCGGCGGTGCGATGGCCCCGGTCCTGCCGCAGGTGGTCATCCCGGTCGCCCGCCGCGTGCTCCGCGAAATGGTGGGCCACCTGATCGTGGACGCCACCGATGCCAAGCTTGGCCCGGCCATTGCCAAGATCCGCAAGGACGGCATCAAGCTCAACGTCAACCTCCTGGGCGAAGCCGTGCTGGGTGAGCACGAAGCCTCCCGCCGGCTTGAGGGAACCCACTCCCTCCTGGCCCGCCCGGACGTGGACTACGTCTCCATCAAGGTCTCCTCCACCGTGGCCCCGCACTCCGCCTGGGCGTTCGATGAGGCCGTTGAGCACGTCGTCGACAAGCTCACCCCGCTCTTCGCCCGCGCGGCCTCCTTCGCAACCGCGGGGCAGCAGGCCAAATTCATCAACCTGGACATGGAGGAATACAAGGACCTGGACATGACCATCGCGGTCTTCACCAGGATCCTGGACAAGCCCGAGTTCAAGAACCTCGAGGCCGGCATCGTGCTGCAGGCCTACCTGCCGGACGCCCTCTCCGCCATGATCCGGCTCCAGGACTGGGCCGCCGGACGCCGCGCCAACGGCGGCGCCGCCATCAAGGTCCGCGTGGTCAAGGGCGCCAACCTCCCCATGGAGCAGGTGGAATCCTCGCTGCACGGCTGGCCGCTTGCCACCTGGGACACCAAGCAGGACTCGGACACCAACTACAAGCGCGTCATCAACTACTCGCTGCACCCGGACCGGATCAGGAACGTCCGGATCGGCGTGGCCGGCCACAACCTCTTCGACATCGCGTTCGCCTGGCTGCTCGCCAAGCAGCGGGGCGTGGAATCGGGCATCGAGTTCGAGATGCTCCTGGGCATGGCCCAGGGCCAGGCAGAAGCCGTCAAGAAGGACGTCGGCTCGCTCCTGCTCTACACGCCGGTGGTGCACCCGGCCGAGTTCGACGTCGCCATCGCCTACCTGATCCGCCGCCTCGAAGAGGGAGCCAGCCAGGACAACTTCATGTCCGCCGTCTTCGAGCTCAGCGAAAACGAAGTTCTCTTCGAGCGCGAGAAGCAGCGCTTCCTGGCCTCCCTGGACAGGCTCGACGACGCCGTGCCGCCGGCCAGCCGGCAGCAGAACCGCAACCTTCCGCCGCAGCCCCTGCCGCACAAGGGCTTCGAGAACACCCCGGACACCGACCCGTCGCTGCCGTCCAACCGCGACTGGGGCCGCGCCATCCTGGACCGCGTCCCGTCCTCCACCCTGGGCAACACTGCCGTGGAAGCCGCCACCATCACGGACGCGGAGACACTCAACAAGGTCATCGGGACCGCCGTTGACAAGGGCAAGGCCTGGGGCGCCCTGTCCGGCGACGAGCGTGCCGAAATCCTGCACCGCGCCGGCGACGTCCTGGAAGCCCGCCGCGCGGACCTGCTCGAGGTCATGGCCAGCGAGACCGGCAAGACCATCGACCAGGGTGACCCCGAGGTCAGCGAAGCCGTGGACTTTGCCCACTACTACGCCGAGTCCGCCCGCAAGCTGGAAAAGGTCGACGGCGCCACGTTCGTCCCGGCCCGGCTCACCGTGGTGACCCCGCCGTGGAACTTCCCGGTCGCCATCCCGGCAGGGTCCACCCTCGCGGCACTCGCCGCCGGCTCCGCCGTCGTGATCAAGCCCGCGAAGCAGGCCCGCCGCAGCGGCGCCGTGATGATCGAGGCCCTGTGGGAGGCAGGCGTCCCGAAGGACGTGCTGACCATGGTCCAGCTCGGCGAGCGGGAGCTCGGCCAGCAGCTGATCTCCCACCCTGCCGTGGACCGCGTGATCCTCACCGGCGGCTACGAGACCGCCGAGCTGTTCCGTTCCTTCCGCAAGGACCTGCCGCTCCTGGCGGAGACCAGCGGCAAGAACGCCATCATCGTCACCCCCAGCGCGGATCTGGACCTGGCCGCGAAGGACGTGGCGTATTCGGCCTTCGGCCATGCCGGGCAGAAGTGCTCCGCCGCATCACTGGTGATCCTGGTGGGCTCCGTGGCCAAGTCCCGGCGCTTCCACAACCAGCTGATCGACGCCGTCACCTCCCTGAAGGTTGGTTACCCGGAGGATCCCACCAGCCAGATGGGTCCGATCATCGAACCTGCCAGCGGCAAGCTCCTCAACGCCCTCACCACCCTGGGCGAAGGCGAAAGCTGGGCCGTGGAACCGAAGAAGCTGGACAGCACGGGCCGGCTCTGGAGCCCGGGTGTGCGCCACGGTGTCCGCCGCGGATCCTATTTCCACCTGACCGAATTCTTCGGACCGGTCCTCGGCGTGATGACGGCTGAAACGCTGGAGGACGCAATCGCCATCCAGAACCAGATCGAGTATGGCCTCACCGCCGGCCTGCACTCACTCAACCCGGACGAGCTCGGCACGTGGCTGGACTCCATCCAGGCAGGAAACCTGTACGTCAACCGGGGCATCACCGGTGCCATCGTGCAGCGCCAGCCGTTCGGCGGCTGGAAGAAGTCCGCAGTGGGCGCAGGCACCAAGGCCGGCGGCCCCAACTACCTGGCCGGCCTCGGCGACTGGGTCAGCGCCGAAGCGTCCTCCACGGCGGCCATCACCAACGCCGCTGTCCGCCGTATCCTGAACGCGGCCGCCGGTGCCCTGCAGCCGGCCGAGCTTGAAACCCTGCAGCGCTCCCTGGCCTCCGACGCCCAGGCCTGGGCGGAGGAGTTTGGCACGGCCAAGGACGTCTCCGGCCTCAGCGCGGAGCGGAACATCTTCCGGTACCGTGCGCTGCCGGTCACCGTACGGCTTTCCGAGGGTGCCCCGTTGGCACATCTGGCGCGGACCGTGGCTGCCGGCGTCCTGGCAGGCTCGGCACTGACAGTGTCCACCGCCGTCGAACTCCCCGCCCAGCTCCGCTCCGTGCTTACCGGCCTGGACATCACCGTTAGCGTGGAGTCCGACGCCGGCTGGCTGGCTTCGGCGGCACGCCTCGCCGCTGCGGGCAAGCTGTCCGGGGCGCGGATCCGCCTGATCGGCGGCGACGCCACCGCCCTGGCCGAAGCCACTGACGGCCGCCCGGACCTGGCGATCTACGCCCACCCGGTGACGGAGGCCGGACGGATAGAGCTGCTGCCGTTCCTGCATGAGCAGGCCATCAGCATCACGGCCCATCGCTTCGGTACGCCGAACCATCTCTCGGATGCCCTGATCTAGGACACTCCAATACCTGGACAAACGAAAGGCCCGGCGGCCACCTCTCGGGGACCGCCGGGCCTCTTTGTTTCAGTAGTTTCGCTCCAGTAGGGGCCGGCTGCGCGGGATACGAGCCTGGAGACCTGTCGTAGTCAGCCCAGGTACCAGCCCGGGGGAGTCCACGATGCGGGAACGCTGTGGGCTGAGAACTCCTCGCAGCGGGTGCAGGTGTAGGCGACTTCACCCAGGGTCCTGACTACCCCGTCGCGCCGGTAAACCGGAGGAATGTAGGACTCGAGATAGATGAATTCGTCCGTGCCGCACTTGTCGCAGGTGGGCTTACCGACGTACTCGGACGCGGCGGTGGGCATTCCTGCCCCGAAATGGGAATGGTGCGTGACCAGCGGGCGGGCGGTATGTGAACGTGCTGAGTGGAAATGGGAGTTACTGGCTGTCTTCATTGGCTGCCTATCCCGAGCGCGACCGGCCCATGGGTAGCAGGCGCGCGCTCGTTGTGTAAAAACCGGCCTCTGCTTGACCCATGGGAATCCAGCATAGGCGAAGCGGGCTTCGGCATCAATGGTTTGCGCCAAGGCGGGTGCCTGAGGACCGAAGTCCGGTGGGGCTCACGGCCGCCCTAGGCGGACTTTTTCAGGGTCCTGCCCACGATGGCCTGGGTCAGGGCGTCGATGACTTCGGCATTGGCTAGCGGGTTGCGGATAAGGGTGAAATCAACATCCCCCACCGGCGGGAGGTCGAAACGCCTGGTAATGATCTTCAGGTCTTCCGGGACAAGCGACGACGGCATTACCGCGACGCCGATGCCGGCCCGGACCGCCGCCAGCACGCCGCTGATCTGCCGGGTTGTGCAGGTGATCCGCCACGTGCGGCCGTGCGATTCCAGGGCGTCGATGGCCAGTTTCCGGCTGAGGCTGGGGGAGGGGTAGGCGATCAGCGGGACGGGGTTTCCGGGCTCCAGCGACGTCTGCTCCAACCCCACCCAGGAGAAGGAATCGTGCTGCACCACCGTGCCGTCCTTGGCGCCGGCAACCCACTTCACGAACACCAGGTCCAGCTGGCCGGCGTTGAGTCTCTTATACAGCTGGTCGCTCTGGCCGACGGTCAGTTCGAGGTTGATTTGTGGATAGATCTGCCGGAACTCGCGCAGGATCCGGGGCAGTCCGGTGATGGCGAGGTCGTCCGCGGTGCCGAAACGCAGCCGCCCGCGCATGGCGGAGCCCGAGAAGTAGCGCGAGGCTGCGTCATGGGCCGAGAGGATAGTGCGGGCAAATCCGGCCATCGCATCTCCGTTGTCCGTCAGCCGGACGTCGCGTGTGTCCCGGGTGATCAGGACACGCTTGGCAGCCGCCTCCAGTTTCCGCACGTGCTGGCTGACTGTTGGCTGCGCAAGCCCCAGCCGTTCAGCCGCCTTGGTGAAACTGAGCGTTTCCGCCACGGCAAGGAAGGAGCGGAGCTGGGCGGGTTCGAACACGGATGGTTCCTTTGCTGGAGGACGGGCCCGGGCGGACAGCCCTCGGAGGGCGGGCCCGTGACTATTACATTCCGCAATGCGAGTTATAGACACAATAACCCTACATAATCGAGGCCGCTCACCCTAGCGTTAAGGGCATCCCAGCCCGCCCCATTACTTGAGGACACCCCTGTGGCACCCCCACCGCCATCATCGGCAACCGTCAGCCAGCCCGTCATCGACTCCGCCAGTTCCGAAACCCAGCCCATCGCCGTCGTCACCGAACGGCTCCCGTGGCGGCACACCTTCATCTCCCTGAAGGTCCCCAACTTCCGCATCTTCGCCATCGGCCATTTTGTGGCAGTGATAGCGATCTGGATGCAGCGAATTGCCCAGGACTGGATGGTCCTGGAACTCTCCGGCTCGGTCACCGCTGTGGGCATCACCGTGGCGCTGCAGTTCCTGCCGTCCCTCATCCTGGGTCCCTGGGGAGGCATGATGGCGGACCGGTTCGCCAAGCGGAAGATCCTCATTGTGTGCCAATGCCTGGCCGGGGTCCTCGCGGCGGCGCTCGCCATCCTCTCCCTCAGCGGTGCGGTGCAGGTCTGGCACGTGTACGTCATCGCCCTGGTGCTGGGCCTTGTCACCGTACTGGACCAGCCCGCACGGCAGGTCTTCGTCAACGAGCTGGTGGGCCCCAGGTACCTCCGGAACGCGATCAGCGTCAACTCCACAACGTTCCAGCTGGGCGGGCTGATCGGGCCGGCCCTCGCGGGCCTGATGCTGACCGCCGTCGGCGCCGGCTGGGCCTTCGCCGCGAACGCCCTGGCCTGCTGCTCCACGGTGGCAATGCTGCTGCTCCTGCGGAAGGACCAGCTTTTCGTCAGCACCCCGGCCCCCAAGAAAAAGGGCATGCTGCGCGAAGGGCTGCAGTACGCGCTCAGCAAACCCACTATTTACTGGCCGTGGCTGATGGCCGGGTTTATCGCCGTCTTCGCCATGAGCCTGCCGGTGCTTTTGGCAGCGTTTGCGGACCGCGTGTTCGACGTCGGCGCCGGCGGCTATGGCCTGCTGAATGCACTCGTGGCGCTGGGCGCCCTGTGCGGTGCCATCGCGTCCACCCGCCGCCGCCGGCTTCGGCTCCGCTCCGTGGTGTTCTGTGCCGGAATGTACGGCCTGATGCTGTGCCTGGCCGCGCTGGCGCCGTCCATGGTGTGGTTCAGCGTGGTGATGGTCCTGTCCGGCTTCTGGTGCCTGATGTTCCTCACCGGATCCAACCAGCTGGTCCAGATCAGCTCCAACATGGGCATCCGCGGCCGCGTCATGAGCCTGTACATCATGGTGCTGATCGGCGGCCAGGCCATCGGCGGGCCCATGCTCGGCTGGATCGCCGAACACGCAGATCCGCACGTGGCACTGCTTGTGTCCGGCGGCGTGCCGGCGCTCGCTGCGTTGACAGTGGGCGTGGTCCTGGCCCGCAAAGGCGCGCTGAAACTCCGGGTTGACCTGAAGGACCGCCGCCACCCCGTGCGGATCGTCAACCGGCCCGCGGCGGCCTGAGCCTGCCAACCCTCAGCGCAGCTCCAATAGGCCGCAAGCCGCTGCCTGCCGGCCTAGGCCGGCAGGTGCGGGTACTCCGGCCGGCGCCGCTGGAACTCCAGGACGTCCTTGTTAAGGACAACACCGTCACGGATTTCGATGGCCCGGGAAATGGTTTCGTTCGTGTCCCACTCCGAGGGGCCGCCGATCACGGTCTCCAAGAACGGCAGCACGGCCTGGCTGATCTCCCAGCTGGAGGAATTCCAGAGGTAGGAGGGGCTGTGGTCCACCGCGTAGTGGTTGATGTGGTCGCCTATGGTGAACATCGGGTCGGCAAACGTGGTGGACCGTGCCCAGCTGAAGCCCATGCCCTGGTCGCACGAAACGTCGACAATCAGGCTTCCGGGGCTGAACGCTTCCAGGTCTTGGGTCCGCAGGTAGGTGAGCGGATTGTTGGGATCCTGCAGCGTGCAGTTGACCACGATGTCGCTCTCGGCCAGGAACGGTGCCAGCGGCACCCGGCCCCGCTCCGTGATGACCTGGCTGAGGAAGGGGGCTTCGTCGTCGTGATCAAACTGCACGATGTTGACCGAGTGGATCGGCGCGCCCACCGCGGCGACTCCGCGGTTGGTCAGCACCTGGACGTCATGGATGCCATGGGCGTTCAGGGCGGTCACCGCCCCACGGGCTGTGGCCCCGAAACCGATTACGACGGCGCTGAGGCGCCGCCCGTAATCGCCGGTTGCACCGGAAAGTGCGAGGGCGTGAAGGACCGAGCAGTACCCGGCCAGCTCGTTGTTTTTGTGGAAAACGTGCAGGCCGAAGCCGCCGTCGCTGGCCCAGTGGTTCATCGCCTCGAAGGCGATGAGCGTGAGCTTCTTGTCGATGGCCAGCTGCGTGATGGCGCGGTCCTGCACACAGTGCGGCCAGCCCCAGAGGACCTGGCCGTCACGCAGTTCGGCGAGGTCTTCCGGCTGCGGTTTGGGCAGAAGCACGACGTCGGCCTCCGCCAGTAACGCTTCCTTGGTTGCCATTTTCCCCACAAGGGTGGAGAGGTGCTCATCCGAGATGCCGAAGCGCTCGCCGTAGCCCTCCTCCAGGATGATGCGCCCGCGCACCTCAGGGGCAATACGCTCGAAATGCAGGGGATGGATGGGGAGGCGGCGCTCGTCGGGTTTCCGCGTGGATGCCAGGACGCCCAGGCCCAGCTGGGTCTTATGGCCACTCACTTCTTTTTGGCGGCCTTGCTGGACGTGATGTCCAGGGAGCTGGCCGGCGCGGAAGCGGCCCTCTTGTCGGCGCGCTTTTCCTTGATGGATTTGCCGGATTTTTTGGATGCTGCTTGACGCGGGGACTTGTCAGCCATGTGTGCTCCTGTAGCGGAACCGAAGAGGTTCCTGGCTTCTGACGATACACGGCAGCACCTAACGGGCATCCGGCAGCGGCCGGACGCGTTCAGTGGGCGGCGGCCGGCGCGGCGGTCATGGTGCCCACAGGTTCCCGGTGTGAAAATGACGCTCTGGGGACTGCGCCGGGCAGGCCATCGCGGAATCACGGGAAGGGCACCATGGGAACCATCGAGATTAACAGCACCGTCCTTATCCCCTGCGGCCGGTCGGAAGTTTACGCGTTCTGCGTCGACGCGCAGGCGCGCTCGGCAGTGCCGGGGCAGGAGGGCCTGATGCCGCAGTTCAAGGACCTGGTGACGGACCGGTCCTGGTCGGAGACGATGGAGAGCCGCACCGAAACGATTACGTGCTCCTATGTGGTGTATCCGGTGGCAGACAGCACCCGCATGACCGTTACCGCGCAGTACGCCCCGAAGGGACTTGGGCGCATGTTTTCCGGCGCAAAGGAAGGTGCCTACCGGAAGCAGGAGGCGGCACGGTTGGCTGCGCTCAAGAAGGCCTTGGAGCGCCAGGTGAGGCTGGGAAAGAAGGGTTAGTTCCGGCGTCGTCCGCGTGTATCTGTTCCGGATCGGTGATGTGGAGCGGCTGACGGGAATCGAACCCGCGTATCAAGCTTGGGAAGCTAGCGCTCTACCATTGAGCTACAGCCGCATGACCCCGATTTGGGCGGGGCAGAACTTAGCTTAGCGCAGTTGCGCGGCCCCGCCGTCACCGGCGCGTTTGGGCCGGCACCGTGTCTGCCGTGCAACCGGCGTCATCCAGTAACTCTTCAATAACGTACCCGTCCGTAGCTAGGTGCGCGGTGAAACGACTGACTACTCTGAACCGGATAGCTGCGGTGTCATGGGGGAGACGGGCTATTGAAGTTGGTCGTCAAACAAAAGGATTCCCATGGCATTCGCAGAGCACGAGGTACTCATCCGTCGTGACGCGATGGCTGTTTACACTTTCCTGGTTGATGGGCTGAATCTTCCGCAGTGGCGGGACGGGATCCGCAGCATTGGCCTCGCCGCAGGGGCCGTCGGAACCAAGGGCGCCGTTTACCAGCAGACCCTGGCAGGGAGATCCGGACGGCCCGTTGCCGGAGACTTCGAAATTACCCAGGCACGGCCGGGTGCCGAAATACAGTTCCAGGTCATCGCCGGGCCCGCGAGGCCCTCGGGCGGGTATTACCTCAGCACAGAGGCGGAAGGTACCAGGGTCAGGTTCGCCCTCGAGTTCCAGCCGAAGGGACTCAAGGGCCTTCTGAAGACCATGATCCAGCGGACCCTGAAGGCCGAAGTGGCCCAGCTGGAGCGGCTGAAGCACGTCCTGGAACTCCAGCCGGCCGCCTAGGAGCCATTGCCGGCGTCGGTATTTCCACCATGCGGCCCCGGTGTCCGCCCCTATTGTGCGAGGCGCTGGCCTGACCAGCTTCCAGAGATGTTCGACGGCGCTGCGAGGCTTCCGCCGCTCAGGTCCCAGTACTGCACAACGTCGTTAGCCCGGCGCAGGGCGACTCCAGTGGAATTCAGCCCCGTGACATCCTTCAGCGGCCGGATCGCTGTGACATCCTGCCAGCCGGTGGCCACGGTGGTCCTTGCTTCCGCACGGGGAGCGGGGATTCCCGCGCCGCGGTAGAGCTGGACGGCACCGGTGCTCTGCAGGGCGAGGAGGTCCTGGAATCCGTCTGCGTCATAATCGACCATACCCAGCCTGTTGGCAGCCACGCCGCCGGCCATCAGCGAGCGGGAGGAGAGGTCGGCCAAGCCCTTGTTCGGATACAGGTAGACGTATCCTGCGGTGTCCATGGCCACGATCTGGGGCAGCCTGTTGTTGGCGCACCAGCCTCCGACGGCCAGCGTCATGCCGGACCAGCCGCCCTGGCCAAGCGTGACGGAAGCGCCGAAGCCACCGCCGGCGATGCCTGGATGCATGGTGAGCCGGCCATCCGCCCACTGTGTCAGGAGGTCGTACGCGCCGTCCCGCTGCCAGTCAGTGATGAAAACTTCCTTGGCGGTTCCGAAGCCGGACCCTATCTGCCTCGCAGCGCCGTAGGTCCTGTTGCCGGTTGAGGGGCGGTTGATCAGCTGGCCGGAAGCGTTGATGGTGACAAGGTCGGCCGGGCTGGTGATGGCTGCGTTAGCCAGGTTCAAAGTGGGTGGCATGTGCTTGCCGGGGGCATCGCAGGCGCTCGGCGCAGGCGGCGGCAGTTCCGCGCTGCCGCCCGGGGATGTGGTGGTGCCGGCCGGCAGGGTTGTGTAGCCAAAGAAGTTCACCACGCCCCACATCGTGTAGCGGTTGGGTGTGGTCTGCCAGTTGCCGTCGGTGTACGTGATGCCTGCGCCCATCACGTTGAAGCGCGGATCCAGGAGCATGGCGTTGTGGCCTGGCGAGGTCTTCCACCACTCCACGAGTTGCGCTGCGTCCCGGTCCCAGCGGACGGCGATAACCTCGCCGGCACCATTGTTCGGCTTAAGCGCACGGGGATCGGTCCAGAAGCTGGCACGGTGTTCAATGACCTCCCTGGTGGCGATGTTGTTGGACCACTCCTGGGCCATCCCTGCCACAGTGGCGTGGTACTTCACCGCCGCAAGGCCCTTGGCCGCCCGGTATTCGTTGATGCGGTTGAACACCGTGAGGATGGCTGCGGCGTTGCTGTCCGGCACCAAGGCCTGCGGGGCAGGGGCTTCCACTGTTGACTCGGGGTACGGTCCGGTTGGGGCCGTGGGCTGGGCCAGTTCGGCATCGGGTGCCCATAGAGGCGGAATGGACGCTGGCTCGGGCGCTGTTGGTTCCGAATTGACGGTTTCGGTGGGCGCCGGGGAAACGGTCAGCTGCTCCGCTGTGACCGCAGAAGATGTGCCGGACGAGGGTGCGTCTTCGGCATTGGAAGCCGGGTGGCTGTCAGGTTCTTCGGCAGGGGAAGCCGGGCGGATGTCCGGTTCCACGGCCGGGGCGAGCACCGCCCCGGTGCCGCTGTCCGGCAAGGCCGCTCCGCCGTCGTCCGTCACTACGGCAGGACCCAACGCCACGGCCCCTGTGCCTGATGCGCCCGCGGACTGACCGGGTGGCTGTCCGGTGAGACCGGCCTGGATACCCCCGCCAGGGGAGGCAAGCGCCAGGGCGCACAACATGGCAATAATCGCGGGCGGCGCAAATTTTCTCAAAACTATCCCCAGCTACAGTCGGACCAACCGGGAGACCATCCGGCGGCTGTCATTCTGAGCCAACGTTAGACCCGGCACGCGGTGGTAACAATAGATGCGGTATTTTGGGAGGCGTGCTGATCTCTGACCGCGATATTCGTGCCGAAATAGACTCCCAACGGATTGTCCTTGAACCGTACGATGCCGTGATGGTCCAGCCGTCCTCGGTGGACGTACGGATTGACCGGTTCTTCCGGCTCTTCGACAACCACAAATACGCGCACATCGATCCCGCGGAAGAGCAGCCGGAGCTGACCCGCCTGGTGGAAGTGGAGGACGGCGAGCCGTTCATCCTGCACCCCGGCGAGTTCGTGCTTGGCTCCACTTACGAGACGGTCACCCTGCCGGATGACATCGCCGCGCGCCTCGAAGGGAAGTCCTCACTGGGCCGCCTCGGCCTGCTGACCCACTCGACCGCCGGATTTATCGACCCCGGATTCTCGGGGCACGTGACGCTGGAACTGTCCAACATGGCCACGCTGCCCATCAAGCTGTGGCCGGGCATGAAGATCGGCCAGCTGTGCTTCTTCCGGCTGTCGTCCGCCGCAGAATTCCCGTACGGCTCCGGTGAGTACGGCAACCGCTACCAGGGCCAGCGCGGCCCTACTGCCAGCCGCAGCCACCTGAACTTCCACCGCACGGAGATCTAAGCCCGAGGCGCAGGTTGGCGGGCCGGGCACGCGAGGTTGCCCTTAGAGCGGGCTAAGCCTGCGCCGGCACCCGGACCGGGCGGACGAAGGCCTTCAGTACCGGCTCCACGTAGCGGGCTGCCAGCGGTCCGATGATGGCCATCAGCAGGACGTAGGCCGTGGCAAGGGCGGCAAGTTCATCCGGGACCGCACCCGAGGCCACAGCCAGGCCGGCAATGACAATGGAAAACTCGCCGCGGGCAATGAGCGCCGCCCCTGCGCGGAATCGCCCGGGACGGGCGATTCCTGCCCTCTTGGCTGCCCAGATTCCGGTGAGCATCTTGGTGGCGGCAGTGATGACGGCCAGGACAAGGGCCCATCCAAGGACCGGGGGGATGGACGACGGATCGGTGTTTAGTCCGAAAGCCACAAAAAAGAGGGCCGCGAACAGGTCACGCAGGGGCTCAAGAATGCGGGTGGCGCTATGGGCGGTGGCCCCTGAAATGGCGATGCCGAGCATAAACGCCCCCACCGCCGCTGAGACCTGCAGGGCTGAGGCAATGCCCGCCACCAGCAGCGCCAAACCCAGGAGATTCAGGAGGAACACCTCGGAGTTTTCGCTGTGGACCGCCTGCGAGACCCGGTGGCCGTGCCGGAGCGCCACCATCAGGACCACCGTGACCACGGCCAGGGAAATGGCCACCGTGGTCAGCCCGCCGAGGAAACTGACGCCGGCAAGGGTGGCGGTGAGGATAGGCAGGTAGACGGCCATGGCCAGGTCCTCAAACACGAGGATGGATAACACCACAGGTGTTTCACGGTTACCGATCCGGCCCAGGTCGGTGATCACCTTGGCGGCGATGCCGGAGGAGGAAATGTACGTTACGCCGCCCATGACCATGGCGCCCACGGGGCCCCAGCCCAGCAGCAGCGCGAGCCCGGCACCGGGGATGAAGTTCAGCACCAGGTCCAGCACACCGGCCTGCCAGGATTTGCGCAGACCGGTGAAGAGCTCGGCAGCCGTATATTCCAATCCGAGCATAAGCAGCAGCAGGATGACGCCGATTTCACCAGAGAGGTGGGCGAATTCCTTCATGCCTTCCAGCTCAACAATCCCGCCCGCCCCGAAGGCGAGGCCGCCCACGAGGTAAAGCGGGATAGGAGACATTCCGATCCGTCCGGCCAGCCTGGCCAGGAGGCCAAGGCAGAACACAACGGCCCCCAGTTCAATGAGGGTCAGGGCCAACGGGTCCATGCCGTTCAGCCGTTGCGCAGGATATCGGCTGCCGTGTCAAGGCCTTCTTGCGTACCCACGGCGATGAGCAGATCGCCCGGGTGGAGTACGACGTCGGGACCCGGCGACGGGAGAACTTCGCCTTCACGCATGATTGCCACAATGGAGACACCGCACCGCGTGCGGATACACGCCTTGCCCATCGGCTGGTCCTGGAAGGGGGAACCCGGGGCGATGGAGAACTGGCGGGTGACGATGCCGGGAATCTCCCTGTGCTCTTCGGCCAGCTTCATGGCCAGGTGCTGTCCACCCAGCAGGTTGCCGAGGGTGGCTGCTTCATCCCCTGTGAGGGGTATGGAAGCCTGGCACGTGTCGGGGTCATCCCAGGTGGAGACGATCAGCTCCGTCTGGCCTTCCCGCAGCTCCACCACGCCAATGCGGCGTCCTGAAGCAGTCATAAAATCCTTCCGGCGGCCGAGGCCAGGGAGGTCCGTCTCATCCACGTTCATGGCTCCAGCCTAATCCGCGCGCGGCTGTTTGGGGCGTCCGCCGCTCAGGACGCGGATGCGGGGTCTTAAGTGTACGTTCGCGCTGTTTGCGGGCGGATTCATCCAGGCCGCGGGGGGCTTAAGTGTACGTTCGCGCTAGACGGCGGGGACCACGGCAATGGGAGCCTTGTCCGGCGACTTGACCGGGAGGAGGACCAGCAGGCCGGCCAGGAGCACCACCATGATGCCCAGGATGCCCCAGCGCTGGGCCTCGCCAGGTGCCACCAGGGGAGTGGCAAGCGCGATGCAGAGCGTGAACAGCGAAGGCGCCAGGAAACTGACGGCGCGGCCGGTGGTGGCATACAGGCCAAAGAACTCGCCGGACTCACCGTGCGGAGCGAGCCGGGCCAGGTAAGCCCGCGAGGAGGACTGGGCAGGACCGACGAACAGGCAGAGGAACAGCCCGAAGACCCAGAAAGTGGTGCTGCCGGCCCACTCCATACCAAAGAAGACGTAGTCCCCGTTGCCCAGCACCAGGATGACGGTCCCGGCGATCAGCAGGCCCACCAGAGACCCGATGATCACGGACTTGGGCCCCGCCCGGTCGTCCAGGAAGCCACCGATAACTGCGCCCAAAGCAGCCACCACGTTGCCGAAGATGGCGAAGAAGATGACCTGCGAAAGCTCAAACCCGAACGTGCCGGCCGCGATGATTCCGCCGAAGGTAAACACGGCGGCCAGGCCGTCACGGAAGACCGCGCTGGCCAGCAGGAAGTAGATGGTGTGCGGGCTCGTGGCGTAGATGGCCTTGATCCGGCGGATGAGCAGGCCATAGGAGGCCAGGAAATCCAGGGCTTTCGCCCGTCCGGGCCGGGGGAGTTCCGGTACTGCGAAAAGGACCGGCAGGGCGAAGATGAAGAACCACAGGGCGGAGAAGACGGCCACCAAACGGATGTTCAGGCTGTCCTCCGTGGACGCACCGAACCAGTCGAAGCTTGGCTGGACGAACAGCTGCAGGACCGCCAGGAGCGCCACGATGCCCCCGAGGTACCCCATGGCCCAGCCAAAGCCGCTGACCTTGCCGATGTTCTTCGGGGTGGAAACCTGCGTGAGCATGGCGTTGTAGTTGACGCCGGCGAACTCGAAGAACACGTTGGCGAGCGCAATGAGGGAGACTCCCAGCAGCAGGAACTCCGGCCGCGGGAACACAAAGAAGCACAGTGCGGTGAGGATGGCGACGGCGGCCGTGTTGACCCCCAGCCACAGCTTGCGCCGCCCGCCCGCATCCGAGCGCTGGCCGGTCACCGGGGCAAGCACAGCGATGGCGAAGCCGGCGACGGCTAGTGCACCGCCGAGGACCGCAGAGGCCTGGTCCTCGCCGCCGAAGGCGTTGGACGTCAGGTACACCGTGAACACGAACGTGGTCATCACGGCGTTGAAAGCGGCTGAGCCCCAGTCCCAGGCGGCCCACGCGAAGACCCGGCCCTTGCTGGCGGACCTGTTTCCTGACCCAAGTTCCGACGGCGGCTGCATGGCCTCGGGAGCGCTGGCGGTGTTCATAGGCTGAATGGTATCCGCCCCTGGCGAACAACCGGCGGACAAACCCCGGACACCCGGGAATCCTGCCTGCCGTCCCACTCCCGCGGCAGGAGTGCCTGTTGCGCCTTGATAAACTGAGGGCACTCAAATCTTACGGATGACCGCCTGCTCTTACTTTTGACAATCGAATCCCTGACGTTGCGGAGAAATTAGTGATCACAGTCCTTGCCGTGCACTTTGCGGTGGCTGCTGTGGCGCCCTTTCTGTTCAGGGCCTGGGGGCGGAACGCGTTCTATGCGCTGGCTGCCGTCCCGGCCGCGTCATTCCTCTGGCTGGCGCTGCAGCACGGTGCGGTCTACTCCGACTCCGGCTCGGTTTCCGAGGTGTTCCCGTGGATTCCGGGACTCAAGCTGGAGTTCGCCTTCCGGATGGATGCCCTGGCCTGGGTGATGTCGCTCCTGGTGCTGGGGGTGGGGGCCCTGGTGCTGGTCTACTGCGGACGGTATTTCAAGAAAAAGGACCAGGACCTCGGCGGCTTCGGCGCCCAGCTCCTGGCTTTCGCGGGCGCCATGTTCGGCCTGGTGGTGGCGGACGATCTTCTCCTTCTGTTCATCTTCTGGGAACTCACCACCATCCTCTCCTACCTGCTGATCGGCTTCGCCCGCACCCGGCTTGCGGCCCGCCGCTCCGCCCTGCAGGCACTGATGGTCACCACCGCAGGCGGACTGGCGATGCTGGTTGGCCTGATCATGCTCGGCTACAGCGCCGGCACATACCGGCTTTCGGCCATCCTGGCGCAGGCTTCCGAGCTGGTTACGGGACCCTCCGGCGCAACGGTGGGAGCCGCCGTCGTACTGATCCTGGTGGGTGCCATCACCAAATCCGCGCTGGTCCCCTTCCACTTCTGGCTCCCGGGTGCCATGGCGGCGCCCACCCCGGTCAGCGCCTACCTGCACGCCGCGGCGATGGTGAAGGCGGGGATCTACCTCGTGGCACGGCTGGCGCCTGGCTTCGCCGAGACCGCTTACTGGCAGCCCGTTGTCTTGGGGCTCGGGCTGGCCACCATGCTGGTAGGAGGGTACCGGGCGCTCCGCCAGACGGACATCAAGCTGATCCTCGCCTACGGCACCGTCAGCCAGCTGGGCTTCCTGACCATGGTGGTAGGACTCGGTACGCCCGACGCCGCACTGGCCGGACTCGCGATGCTCCTTGCGCACGGGCTGTTCAAGGCCACGCTGTTCCTGGTGGTGGGCATCATCGACCACCAGTCCGGGACCCGCGACGTCCGGAAGCTTTCCGGCGTGTTTAGGTCGTCCCGAGCCTTGGGAATCGTGGCCGGCATCGGCGCCGCGTCGATGGCCGGCGTCCCGCTGCTGGCAGGGTTCGTGGCCAAGGAATCGGTCCTGGAAGCCTTTGTCCACCACGCGCAGAGCGGCCCGTGGGGCGCAGTGGTGCTCGCGGGCATTGTCCTGGGATCCATCCTGACCTTCGCCTACAGCGCCCGCTTTATGTGGGGCGCATTCGCCGCCAAGCCCGGAGTTGAGCGGACCCCGTTCAAGGCGGTCAGGCCATCATTCCTCGCGGCCCCCGCCCTCCTGAGCCTCCTCACCATCGCTTACGGCCTGTGGCCGGCCCCCGTGGACGCGTGGATCCAGCCGTACGCGGCCCTCTTCGCTTCCACCGAGCCCGACGCCGGAACAGCGGCCGAGCAGGCCGGCCACCTCGCGCTGTGGCATGGGTTCACTCCAGCCCTGGGACTGACGGCGGTCACCTTCGCGCTGGGCCTGGCGATGTACTTCGGACGCACGCTCGTGGCGCGGGCGCAGGAACGCGTGCCCGGCTGGATCGACGGCGACCGTGCCTACCAGTACACCATTGGGGCGCTGGACGACACCGCCGTCTGGATCACCGGCCGCACGCAGCGCGGTTCGCTGTACTTCTACCTGGCAGTCATCCTCACGGTGGCCTGTGTCCTTCCCCTCGCCGCCATGCTGGTTTACAGCAAGCCGCTGCCCGACAACCTCTATTTCATCGACCCCAATTCGCCGCTGCAGCTGGTGGCGGCGGCGGGCATCGTGATCGGCGCCCTCGCGGCCGTTAAGGCCAACAAAAGGTTCCTTGCGGTCCTGATGGTTTCCGTGACCGGCTACGGCATCGCCCTCATGTTCGCCCTCCAGGGTGCACCGGACCTGGCCCTTACCCAGATGCTGGTGGAAACCATCATCCTGGTGGCCTTCGTCCTGGCCATGCGCAGCCTGCCCCCCGAACTCCGGGACCGAACCGGCGGCAAATACCGGGTGGTCCGCGTCATCATCGGGCTGGGCTTCGGCGTCACCATGATTTTCGCTGCCATCTACGCCATGGGCGCCAGGATTGCCACCCCTGTTTCCCTGGAGTTCCCCCGACTGGCCTACGAGGGCGGCGGCGGGCTGAACATCGTCAACGTGACGCTCGTGGACATCCGGGTCTGGGACACGTTTGGCGAGATCGCGGTCCTGGCCCTCGCCGCCACCGGTGTTGCCAGCCTGATCTTCGTCCGCAGCCGCGGCGACCGCATCCTGATGTCCGCCGATGTTGCGGAGGGGAGTGTGGGCCGCCGCACCGGCATCGATCCGGGTTCCCGTGACGCTGCCGCCCTGGCCATCAGCAGGAAGTTCGCAGCGTCCACCCGCGACGCCTGGATCGTGGCAGGCCGGACGCTGGCGCCGGAACGGCGCTCCATCATTTTCGAAGTCGTCACCAGGCTGATCTTCCACTCCATAATCATCTTTTCCCTGTATCTGCTGCTGGCCGGGCACAACCTGCCCGGCGGCGGTTTCGCCGGCGGGCTGACCGCGGGCCTGGCGCTCACCATCCGCTACCTGGCCGGCGGACGCTTCGAACTGCGTGAAGCCACCCCCATCAGCGCCGGAACGCTCCTGGGCATCGGACTCGCGACGGCGGCCGCCTCGGGTGTGATGCCGCTCCTGCTGGGCGGCCAGGTCTTCCAGACGGCCATCATCGAATTGTGGCTGCCCGTTTTCGGCGACATTAAGTTCGTCACCTCCACCATCTTCGACATCGGCGTCTACATCGTGGTGGTGGGCCTGGTGCTGGATGTGCTGCGCAGCCTCGGTGCCGAGATCGACGAGAACGTCGAAACCCAGTCGTCTGCTCCTGCCGAGGAGCAGGAGCCGCTGGGTGTCCCTGCCGGAGCCACGGCCGAGGGCCAACCATGAGCGTTAACCTGACCCTCCTCGCCGTGATGGGTGCACTCTACGCGTGCGGCATCTACCTCCTCCTGGAACGCAGCCTCACCCGCGTGCTGCTGGGCCTGATGCTCCTGGCCAACGCCACCAACCTGCTGCTCCTGGCGACCGGTGGTTACGCGGGCCTGGCGCCGCTCTACGCCAAGGACACGCCCGCCCAGGACTACAACGATCCCCTTCCCCAGGCGCTGATCCTGACCTCGATTGTCATCTCGTTCGCGGTAACGGCCTTTATGCTCGGCATCATCTACCGGACCTGGGTCCTGGCCAGACAGGACGAGATCCAGGACGACGTTGAAGACCTCCGCGTCGCCGAAACGCCCAGCTTCGACGCCGAAGACGATGCCGAAATCCCCATGGAGACGTCCGAGTTTCCGCTGACCATGCTCGGCAGCAACGGACGCTCCGTTTCCGACCACGGCCCCGTGGCGTACCAGGGCACGGCGGAAGGCATTCCGGCATCCGGGGGAACCGTCACGGCCGGCGCCAGGGAGATCGCCGCGACCGACGCCGCCGCCGAAGAGAAGCCCGGCTCCCGGAATGTAAACCCAGGCCCCGAAGGAGGTGTGAAGTGAACATCGCAAGCTTTGCCCCGCTCGCCGTCGTACTTCCCATCCTGGGCGCCGCCCTGACGTTTGTGCTGATCAGGCACTCACGGGCGCAGCGGACGGTCAGTATCGCGCTGCTCTCCCTCACCCTCGGGCTCGAATGCCTGCTCCTCGCCTCCGTCTGGGAGGGCGGGACCGCGGCGGTGAACGTCGGCGGCTGGCTGCCGCCCTGGGGAATCGTGATGGTGGTGGACCAGTTCTCCTCCCTGATGCTGGTGGTGTCCTCCGCCGTGAGCCTCGCGGTGCTGGTGTATGCCACCGGGCAGGGCATGGCCGACGGCGACCAGGACGCACCCGTGTCGATCTTCCACCCGACGTACCTGATCCTGGTGGCGGGCGTGTCCAACGCCTTCCTGTCCGGGGACCTCTTCAACCTGTATGTGGGCTTCGAGATCCTGCTGACCGCAAGCTATGTCCTGATGACGCTGGGCGGCACCGGCCCCCGGATCCGCGCGGGCGTCACCTACGTGGTGGTGTCCGTGGTCTCCTCGGTCCTGTTCCTCATTTCCATCGCCATGGTTTACGGCGCCACCGGTACGGTGAACATGGCAGACCTGGCCATCAAGCTCGCGGACCTTGACGAGGGCACTAGAACCCTCCTGCACGTGATGCTGCTGGTGGCGTTCGGCATCAAGGCTGCCGTGTTCCCGCTTTCCTTCTGGCTTCCGGACTCCTACCCCACGGCGCCGGCGCCGGTCACGGCGGTGTTCGCCGGCCTGCTCACCAAGGTGGGCGTCTACGCCATGGTCCGGACCGAGACGCTCCTGTTTCCCGGCGACTCCCTCAACACGCCATTAATGGTTGCTGCGCTGCTCACCATGGTGGTGGGAATCCTGGGTGCCCTGGCCCAGAGTGACATTAAACGCCTCCTGTCCTTTACGTTGGTCAGCCATATCGGCTATATGGTGTTTGGCCTGGCCATGTCCTCAGCGGCCGGGCTGGGTGCGGCCGTGTTCTATGTGGCCCACCACATCACCATCCAGACCAGCCTCTTCCTGGTCACCGGCCTGATTGAACGCCGCGGCGGCAGTTCCTCGGTGGACAGGCTGGCGGGCCTGGCCAAACTCTCGCCACTGCTGGCGCTGCTGTTCTTCGTCCCGGCCATGAACCTGGCCGGCATCCCCCCGTTCTCCGGGTTCCTGGGGAAGGTGGGCCTTATGCAGGCCGGCATCGAACTCGGCACACCACTGGCGTACACACTGGTGATCGGCGGCGTGCTCACCAGCCTGCTGACCCTGCTGGCCGTCGCCAGGGTCTGGAACCGTGCCTTCTGGCGGGAACCCTCCGACGCAGACCACCCCGATGCCGTGCTTCTCGCTCCGCGCGAGACATCTGACACCGGTCGCCGCGGCGGCCGCAACAATGTCACGCTGCTCCCGCGGACCATGGTGGGCTCCACCCTCGGACTGGTGCTCCTGGGCGTTTCGCTCACGGTCTTCGCCGGCCCGCTGTTCAAGGTTTCGGACCAGGCAGCCCAGGACATGCTGGACCGGTCCTCCTACATCCAGGCAGTCCTGGGCGAAGAGACATCCGTGCCGCTGATCCTGACGTCCGGAGGCGGCAAGTGAGCCGCCGGCGTGTCTCCCTGCGCCAGGAGTTGCCGCTCCTGGTCTGGCTGGTCATTGTCTGGGGTGCGCTGTGGCAGGATTTCAGCCCGGGCAACCTCCTGTTCGGGGCCATCCTGGCGGTCGCCGTGGCACGGATGTTCTACCTTCCGCCGGTGGATCTCAGCGGCCGCTTCAACGTCCTGCACGCAGTGCCATTCGCGCTGGGATTCCTTGCCAAGGTGGTGGCCGCAAGCTTCCAGGTCATGTACCTGGCGGTGCTCCGTGGCCCGAGGGTGAGGAACGCCGTCGTGGCGGTTCCGCTGCGGAGCCACGAGGACCTGATGGTAACCGCCACCGGCCATGTCATCTCCCTGATTCCGGGATCCCTTGTGGTGGAGGTGGACCGTTCGACGTCCACGCTGTACCTCCATGGGCTCAACATGAGCACGCCGGAGGACGTTGAGAAGCTGCGCCGGCAAGTCAGGAACATTGAGGCCAGGCTGATCCGCATCATGGGCACCCGGCAAGAACTGGACGCGATCAGGCAGGAGAACGCAGCATGATGGAGATCGTCCTGGCCGTCACGGCAGTCATCCTTTCGCTGGCGGCCGCCGGAGCCATCCTCAGGATCGCGAGGGGGCCGTCACTGCTGGACCGGGTGCTGGCCTCGGACGTCCTGCTGTCCATCCTCGGGGCGGCCCTGTGCGTGGACATGGCCGTGAACAGGCACCTGAACAACCTCATGCTGCTGGTGGCACTGTCCATCATCGGATTTATCGGATCGGTAACCGTTGCCCGCTTTGTGGCCGACCGGCGGGAGCAGCTCCATGAGTCCTGAGCCCGCCGCGCTGGACACCGTCATTGACACTGTGTCCGCCGTTTTCATGATCGTGGGGTCCCTGATGTCCCTGGCCGCAGCCGTCGGCCTGCTGCGGTTCCCTGACCTCCTGAGCAGGATGCACGCCGCCACGAAACCTCAGGTCCTGGGGCTGTTCCTGCTGCTGGCGTCCATTGGCCTGCAAATGCGCACCTGGTGGGTGTGGCCCGTGCTGCTGGTGGCCTGGATCTTCCAGCTGCTCACCGTGCCCGTGTCGGCGCACATGGTGGGCCGGGCTGGCTACCGGACCAAGCACCTGCACCGCGAGCTGCTCAGTTCCGATGACCTCGAGGCCGTAGTGCAGAAAGCCGCCGCCAAAGCATCCCGGGAGGATGCCTCGGACGGCGGCCGGCAGGACTGACCTCAGCCCAACCCTTGGAGTTTTTGTCCACATCCGGCGACTTCAGGACCCATCAAGTCGCCGTATCTGGACAAAAACTCCAAGGGGTGGGCGGGAATTCAGGCCCCTAGACGATGTCCTGGCTCTTGGCGAAGCGTGTGATCGCCCGCTGGGTGCCCCGGTTGGCGAGGACCTGGATAACGGCGCTCACGGAGGCGGAGACCAGTGCGAACGTCAGCGCCGTCCGCAGGGTCGTGGGAACATCGTCCTTCCCGCCCTTCGGCGGCTTGTTGCCGGTGGTCTTTTCCCAGATCGCGTCAACGGCCTTGGTGCCGGCGAATCCGGCCAGCAGGCTGATGCCCGTGCCCAGCAGCTTGATGAAGAAGTTCATTCCCGTGCTCCTTGCGTCTTAAATACAGGACTTCTCCTAGCCTAGCGTCATCGCCCCCGCCGTCCGTCCCGTCCCGGACCTGCCGCTTATGGCGCAGGCACCAGGCCTTCCCAGGCAACCGTCCAGCCAGCCGGGAAGCCCGGGGCATGCCGGTCCGGTCCGCCATCCCAGCCTGCCGCCATCAGGGCGACGGCGGCCAGCAGTCCGCCGTTTCCCGGCAAATAGAGGGGGAGGGAATCCGTCTGCCGGTTGTGCCCGTTCGGCAGGACCGTGTTCTTCCCGGCTCCCAGCAGGAGGGCAGCGACGGCGGTCTCCGGGTCTTCCAGCCGGGCCGCCGTCATGGCCATCACAGGGTAGTCCCAGCCCCAGGTGCTGTCCCAGTCCCAGTCGGCGAGCACATCGGCAAGCGTGGCGCGCATGGTCTCCGGATCGATCAGGCTCGTCTGCGGCAGCACGCCCAGCGCGCACAGCATGGACGGGTGGTCCGTGCGGATGGTGAAGGGCTCGACGTCGATCGCGGCGTAGACGCCGTTCACGGTCCGCGGGCGCACCATGCCGTCCGCAACGGCCCGCCAGTCCTCGCGGGATGGCAGGCCCAGCCGCTCCCGCCACGTGTTGGCAATGTTGAGCCCCCACTGCCAGTACGCCAGTTCGAAGGTGGGGTTGGTGACGGCGCCCCGGATGGACTCATAACTTTCCTGCGCTGGGATCAGGGGCGGTCCAAGCTCAAAGCCGCGCGCCGTGGGGTGCGCGAAGCCCGCCATGAACCCGGCCGTTTCGAAGACGATGTCCGCGAATTCCTCCAGCAGATCCCGGGACGGCTCGGCGCGGTAGGCCAGCTCGGCCAGGTGGATGGGGTGCGGCTGCTGCCAGATCAGGAAGGTGCCGATCGGACTGGGGCTTTCGCGCCCGTCCGGGCCTACCTGCTTGGGCCAGCGGACGCCGTCGAACCCTTGGGCTTTGGCCGTCTGGCGGCCCGACTCGAGGATGGTTGCGTACCAGCGGAGGCTGGGAAGCAGCAGTTCCGTGCGGTTCCAGAGGGCGAAGTGCGCGGCGTGCCACCAGTGCATCTCCAGGTGGAAGCGGCCGCGCCAGGAGTTGCACACCAGGCCGGTCTCCTGCGGCGGCAGGGAGCCGGCACAGTTGATCGCAGTAAGGTACTGCGAGAGGACGATCCTGCGCTCAAGTTCAGCCGCCCGCGGGTCCGGCGTGCCGTGCAGTTCGACGGCGCCGCCCGACTGCCAGAAGTCCGGCCAGTATGCCCGGGAGGCCTGGGCGACGCCGGATCCGGTGCCAGGGCACGGCCGTCCGCCGGTTCCCCGGGTTGCGCATTCGCCCTGGCCGGTGCTGGTGAACTGGACTGCCAGGTCCAGGACGTCCCGGCCCGCTGCCGCGTGCAGCACCAGCTCGTGTTCCCCTGGCTGTTCCAGCCGGAGGTCCTTCCCGGACACCGTCACCTGGTAACCCGATCCGTCCAGGCTGCGGTCCACCGTCCAGTACTCGAGTCCGGCCCCGGCCCCTGCAGGTCCCGCCAGGGTGGTGGTGTGGGCATCTGGACGGTTCCAGTCCGCGGCGTCGTGCCACGCATCGGAACCGTAGGGGAAGGCGAACGTGATCACCAGCCCGTGGTGCAGGGCCGGGGACTCCACAATGAGGCCGAGCTGGTCCCGGTCCGGATGGCAGGCTGTGGTGACTTTGACCGGATGGCCCCGGAGGCTGAAGGTGCTGGTGACGGTTCCGGTCCAGAGGTCGAGGGTCTGGACAGGGGCGACGACGTCAGCCGGGGCGAGGCGGAGGGCAGTGCCGCCGGCATCCGCCCACGCGAACCCAATCCGGCCCAGGTCCAGGCGGTGCGGGTTGGCCCGGAGCCAGGTTTGAGCAGATGAGATTTCGGTTTCCCGGCCGTCCACGATGTCGCCCACCATGTCCACATACGGTACGGGGCCGCGGGGGGAGTCGTAGAGGACCGTGGAACCGGCCAGGCTGTACTTCCCTGCCGCGGGAATGGAGTGCCAGCCCCACTGGGACTGTGTGCCGAGCAACGTTCCGGGCGGAAGTTCGCTGCGCGCTCCCACGGGATACCCGGCCGGGAACGTTTGAAGCCCGGTAAGGTCCACAGTGAAGCAGAACTCGCCGTTGCCCACGGAAACGGGGCTGCGCGGGTCCAGGCTCCGTTGCTCCACGTTGTGGCGGCGGACCAGGGCTTTGCGGTCGATGATGTGCTGGCTGCGCATGCGCACGCCCTCCTGAGGCTGTCGGCTCTGACTGCTGCTTCCCGCGGGCGCTGCCCGAGAAAACGCTTTCCGAAACGACATCATCCTTGTGGCATCCGGACAGGGTGTCAACCTCGGCAGTTGGGAAAGATGGACCGCCGGCCGTGCTCACCCCGTGCGCATGGAGCCCAGTATTTCGCGCAGGGCTTCCACTGCGAGATCGTGGTCCCGCTGCTGCGGCAGCCCGGAAACGGTCACAGTGGCCACGGCACCCACCCCGGCTACGTATACAGGGAAGGAGCCGCCGTGCGGGGCGTAGGTGGACTCGTCGAACCAGCCGTGGTCCTCGATCCGGCCGCCGTGCAGCCTGCCGCGCAGTCCCACCAGCAACGACGGGATTTCATACCTGGCCGCTGTGCGCTGCTTCGCCCGGATCCAGTGCTCGTTGTCCGGGGTAGCCCCGTCCAGGGCAACGTGGAAGAGCACCTGCTCACCCTTGGTGATGTCGATTGCGATGGGAAGCCGGCGGGTCTTTCCCAGCTCCACCAGGAGCAGCCCCAGATTGAGGGAATCGTCTTTAGTGAAATGCGGAAACTGCAGCTCGCTGATCTCCGCTTCGATCCGGGCAATCAATGCCTCCAGCAACCCTTCCCCCTGGGCCAGTCTCGAGTCGGGGTTGAACACAGTCACAGTCGGGTTATTGGCAGTCATGGCCCACAATCTACTCTCCCTGCGGTGTAAACTGGACCACGCCCATCAGGGCAGATTAATAAACGACAGGGGAGCGCCGCCGTCGGGCATCGCTGGCATTGCCAGGGGACCGCAGGTGGGCGCTGAGAGTGCGGGACAGCCGCAGACCCTCGAACCTGATCCGGTTAGTACCGGCGCAAGGGAGTCGAGTTCTCGAAGTGTCCGGCAGGGCGGCCAGCCCATCGCCGGGACACTTTCCCCTCCTGTTCCTCAGGAGGATCACATGAGCACTGCAGCAATCAAAAAGACCGGCAACACCTGGCGCATCGTGGACATCGTGGTGGCCGCCCTCATCGCCATCGCCGGCGGCGTGATCTTCTGGGCCTGGTCCCAGGGCGCCGCCGCGGTTTCGCCACCCATTAACGCCGTCTACCCGCCGCTGACAGGCCTGATCGCCGGCGGCTGGATGATCCCGGCGGTGCTGGGCATGCTTATCATCCGCAAGCCGGGGGCAGCGCTCTTCTGCGAGACGGTGGCCGCCATGGGCGAACTGATCATGGGTTCGCCGTACGGCGCCTCCGTGTTGTTCTCCGGCCTCGTCCAGGGCCTTGGTGCCGAAATCGTTTTCGCGATCTTCGTCTACAAGAAGTTCAACCTGCCCGTTGCGCTGCTGGCGGGCGCTGCTGCCGGACTGTTCTGCGGCCTGAACGACTCCTTCGCCCCCTGGGGCTGGAACATCGCCTATGCCGCCGGGGACAAGCTCGCATACATCGTGTTCACCGCCATCTCCGGAGCGATCATCGCCGGTGCCCTGTCCTGGATCGCCACCCGCGGCCTGGCCCGGACCGGCGTGCTGAGCTCCTTCGCGTCCCGCAAGGCTGCGGCGGAGCCCGTCTTCTCCTGATGCCCGCAGCTTCCGACGGCGGCGCCTCCTCTCCGACGCGGCCCGCCGCCGTCACTGCCCGCGGCTGGGGCTGGCGGCACGCCGGCCGGTCCCGGCCTGCGGTCCACGCACTGGACCTGGACATCCGGCCCGGAGAGCGCGTGCTCCTGCTCGGCCCCTCGGGGGCCGGCAAGTCCACGCTCCTCCACGCCCTGGCCGGGGTGCTGGGCGATGTGAACGATGACGGCGAAGCCGGCGATTCGGACGAGTCCGGTTCGCTTCTGATCGACGGCGGTGCCCCACGTGAGCGGCGCGGCCGCGCCGGTCTGATGCAGCAGGACCCCGAAACCCAGGTGGTCCTCTCCCGGCTCGGCGACGACGTCGCCTTCGGCGCAGAGAACCTCGCTGTGCCCCGCGATGCGATCTGGGCGCGCGTGCATGAGGCGCTGGACGACGTCGGACTCTCCCACCTGCCGCTGGACCATCCGACGTCGGCCCTGTCCGGCGGGCAGAAGCAGCGCCTGGCGCTGGCCGGCATCCTGGCCATGCGGCCGGGGCTGATCCTGCTGGACGAACCCACTGCCAACCTGGACCCCGCGGGTGTGCTCGAGGTCCGCGACGCCGTGGGCCGCTGCCTGGACAAGACCGGGGCAACGCTTGTTGTGGTGGAGCACCGGGTGTCCGTCTGGAAGGACCTGGTGGACAGGATCGTGGTGCTGCAGCCAGGCTCCGCGTCCGATCCAGCGGTGCTGCTGGACGGACCGCCGGACCGTGTGCTCGCCGAGGCCCGGGACATGCTGGCCGCTGCCGGCGTCTGGGTGCCCGGCTTTGTTCCCGCCACCCGGAACCGCGCTTCCGACGGCTCCGGCGACTTGCTGCTTGCGGCTGAGGAACTTGCCGTCTCCCGCGAACGGCCGCGCCGCCGCCGCTTCAAATCCATCCCTCCAGTTCCGGTGCAGCACGGCATTTCAGCCCAGGTCCGCGCCGGGCAGGCCCTGACCATCACGGGTCCCAACGGCGCGGGAAAGTCCACCTTCGCCCTGACCCTGGCCGGTCTGCTGGCTCCCGTTGGGGGAAGTGTTTCGGCCACCGTGGACCTGAGCCAGGGCGCGGGCATCGACCCCTACACGTGGAAGGCGGACCAGCTGATCGCCCGCATCGGGACCGTCTTCCAGGAACCCGAGCACCAGTTCGTCACCGGCAACGTCCTGGACGAGCTGATGTTCGGACCACGGCACCTGGGCCGCGGCGAGGAGCGGGTGGACGAACTCCTGGAACGGCTCCGGCTGACCGAACTCGTGGACGCCAACCCCTACACGCTCTCCGGCGGTGAGAAGCGCCGGCTCTCCGTGGCCACGGTGCTGGCCGCACACCCACAGGTGCTGGTCCTGGACGAGCCGACGTTCGGACAGGACGCCAACACCTGGGCAGAGCTCGCGTCCTTCCTCTCCGAGCTGCTCGACGACGGCACCGCCGTGGTGTCCGTGACGCACGACGTCGAATTCAGCGCAGCGCTCGGTGGTACCGAGCTCCGGCTCGGTACCACCGAAGCGGTGGCCTCATGAGGCAGGAACTGACGCTCCGGGGGAACCAGGCCCTGCTGACCCGGGCCAATCCGCTGAGCAAGTTCGCCGCCGTCGTCTTCATGACCGTGGTGCTGGCGCTGTCCATCGACTGGGTTTCCGCTTCCGTGGCGCTCGCCTGTGAACTGCTGCTTTTCCCGCTCGCCGGGCTGACCCTGACGCTGCTGTGGCAGCGCGGCTGGCCGCTGATCCTCGCGGCCGCCGTGGGTGGCTGGAGCACCTCCATCCTGGCGCCGGACAGCGGCAGGATCCTGCTCGACGTCGGCATCTGGTCCATGAGCGAAGGCTCCCTGGAGCTCGGGATGGGCTTTATGCTCCGCGGCCTGGCGATCGCCTTGCCGGCAGTGCTGCTTATGAGCTGCACCGATCCCACGGACCTTGCCGATGCGCTGGCGCAGAAGGCAAGGCTGTCGCACCGGTTTGTGCTCGGAACGCTCGCGGCCATGCGGCTTGTGGGCCTGATGGCCGAGGAATGGCAGACCATTGGCATGGCCCGCCGCGCCCGCGGCGTAGGCTCACGGGGCACCCCGCTGCAACGGGTCAAGGCCACGCTTGGCCAGAGCTTCGGACTTCTGGTCCAGGCCATCCGCCGGGCCTCGCGGCTTGCGGTCACCATGGAGGCGCGCGGCTTTGGCGGCGGGGACCGGACCTGGGCGCGGGAATCCACCTACAGCCGGCTCGACGTGTGGGTTCTGGCCGGCGGTTCCCTGATGGCCATGGCTGCGGTGGGGGCTGCAGTGTTTGCGGGGACGTGGAGTTTCGTCGGCGGATAAGGCGCGGGACTTAGCACTGGAAGCCATTTGTAAGGCACCCGTCAGGAGTGGTTTAGGCGTGGCCGCTCAAATGCAGGAGTAGTTGTAGTCGAATCCCCGGTATACGAACTGGGTCAGCATGACCGTGCCGCCGGCCGTGAGCGGGGCATGGGAGCATTTGGCTTCGGCTCCGGTTGCGGTAAGGGCGCCCGCCAGCCAGCTGGGCAGGGTGTAGAGACTGCTGGAGCTGTTGACCGTGCCCACGATCTGTCGCCACTGGTACCCGCTGGAGTAGATGCCAACGTCGGCGCCGATGCTGTGGAAGAAATCGGTCATGCCCTCAAGGACTGCGCGGTTCCGGTTCCTGTCGCCGGACCACGAGTTGCCGGTTTCAACGTCGAGCCACCACAGGTAGTCCGAGGGGTTGCCGACGCCGCGGATGTAGGCGTCGTCGTAGGCCTTGGCGTAGCCGTACATGTAGGAGCAGGCTTCGGTAACCTCCGGAACACCGATGCTGTTTTCCCGACAATCGCCGTGCGGATTGTGGACCGGCTTTCCGGCTGGGTAGTCATTGCTGGTGGGCCACCACGAGCCCGCCAGGCCGGGGTTGGCAGTATTGACGTAGAGGGCGACCGTTGGCTGGCCGGTGGGGTTTTCTGCGCCATCCCCGTTCGGGTCGATGGCGTTGGCCCACTTCAGCTGCTCGTTGAGGCACGGGTTGGTGGTGTTGGCCCGGCCGTTGTTGACGCCGATAATGGCGAAGGCCGCGCCCTTGGGGAGTGCCTTGTTGCATTGCGGCCAGGAGACATCGTTGCCCAGCAGCGACTGGGCGCCTTCGCCTGGGGACGGCGCAGCGGCGGCCGGCGGCGCGAACACCAGGGCGAGGATCACCAGCCACAGTGCACAGGCTGCGGCGAGCGCCGTACCAGTCGCGGCTCTGCGCATGGGAACCTCCGTAATAGCCCGGACGGGCCGGTCTTTTCAGTCTCCTCCGCGCCGAGCACGGGGGTCAAGGATATTGCCGCATTCCTGCGCAGCTATCGCATGAAACGGGTATTGCGCGGGGCTCGGGGCGTTGCATGGGCGAAAAGGTCGAGCAATAGCTCATTTGTGATATATTTTTGGTATGACTCAGGAAACTGCCGAACATGTTGCCGCAACGCTCCGGGATGCCCGCAGCCAGAAGGGCTGGACCCAGGGTCAGCTGGCCGCGGCGCTGGGAACCAGTCAGAGTGCTGTGGCCCGCATGGAGCAGGGGAAACAAAACCTGAGCCTGAAAATGATCCAGCGGCTGGAGGCAATTTTCGGCCTGAGCATCGTCAAAGTGGGCACTTCCCAGATGACCCATCTCCGGGTCGAGGGCGGCCGCACGCTGTCCGGGGCGGTGGATGTGAACAGCAGCAAAAACGCCGGCGTCGCTCTGCTCTGCGCCAGCCTCATTAACCGCGGCACCACCGTCCTGCGCCGGCTCGCACGGATCGAGGAAGTCAACCGGATCGTGGAGGTGCTGAGCAGCATCGGCGTCGAATGCACCTGGCTCAACGACACGGACCTCCAACTCCGCCGCCCGGCTGCCCTGGACCTGGCCGCCATGGATGTGGACGCGGCACGCCGTACACGCAGCGTCATCATGCTGCTCGGCCCGCTCCTGGACGAGACCGAGGAATACCGCCTCCCGTACGCAGGCGGCTGCGATCTTGGCACCCGCACCGTGGAGCCGCACATGCAGGCGCTGCGCCAGTTCGGACTTTCGGTGGAAGCCACAGCAGGCTTCTACGCCGTCCAGGCCCCGGGAGAGGACACTCTAGACCGCTCCTTTGTTCTGACAGAGCGCGGCGATACCGTCACCGAAAACGCCATTATGGCAGCTGCACACCGTCGCGGGACAACCATCATCCGCAACGCCAGTCCCAACTACATGGTCCAGGACCTCTGCTTCTACCTGGAGATGCTGGGTGTGACCATTGAGGGCGTGGGAACCACCACCCTGAAGATCACCGGGCAGCCGCTCATCGACGTCGACATTGAGTATTTCCCGTCCGAAGACCCCATTGAGGCGATGAGCCTGATCACGGCCGGCATCGTCACGAACTCGGAGGTGACCATCCGCCGCGTTCCCATCGAGTTCATGGAAATTGAGCTGGCGACGCTGGAGCAGATGGGCCAGCAGCTGGAGGTTTCCGCAGAGTACATGGCGCGCAACGGCCGCACCCGGCTGGTGGATGTCACTACCAAGCCGTCCGAGCTGCGCGCGCCGGAGGACAAGATCCACCCGATGCCGTTCCCCGGCCTGAACATCGACAACCTGCCCTTCTTCGCGGTGATAGCGGCCAACGCCGAGGGCCAGACCATGATCCACGACTGGGTGTACGAGAACCGGGCCATTTACCTCACGGAGCTGAACCGGCTGGGCGCCCAGGTGCAGCTGCTGGACCCGCACCGGATCTACGTCACGGGGCCCACCAAGTGGCGCGCAGCGGAAGTGGGCTGCCCGCCGGCTCTCCGCCCGGCTGCCTGCCTGCTGCTGGCAATGCTCGCGGCGCGCGGGATCTCCGAGCTGAGGAACATCTATGTCATCGAGCGCGGCTATGAGGACCTCGCCGAACGGCTGAATGCCATCGGTGCGAAGATCGAATACTTCCAGGACTAGCCGGCCCCAGGACTGGCGCGAACGTACACTTGTGGCCCTCAACTTGGCGCGAACGTACAGATAATGACCTCTCGGCTTGGTTTTGGGGGCCTTATCTGTACGTTCGCGCGTCGTCATGATCGGCGGCAACCGGCCAACCCGGCGGTCATTGAAGCACAATATAGGCATGCGAACATTCGGCGTCGAGGAAGAGCTCCTGATCGTTGATCCGCAAACAGGGGCGCCGCTTGCGCTGGCGGACGCCCTGCTCTCCGGCCGGCGGCTGGCGGCGGACGACGCACCGGGCGACCCGCATGCGCTCGAGACCGAAGACAAGACCGCTTACGACGACGCCGAGATGGGCTTGAGTGCCGAGCTTAAGCTTGAGCAGATCGAGACCCAGACCCGGCCGTGCCTGGAGAACTCGGAGCTGCTCAAACAGATCAGGGCCGGGCGGCTGCTTGCCGACCAGGCAGCACGCAAAAACGGCGCCCGGGTAGCCGCACTGGCCACTTCTCCGCTCGGGTCCACCACCCACACCACTCCGGACCCGCGATACGCGCGGATGCTGGAGCGGTATGGCCTGACTGCGCAGGAGCAGCTGACGTGTGGTTTCCACGTCCATACCTACATCGAGTCGCCGGACGAAGGCGTGGCCGTGCTCGACAGAATCCGGGACAAGCTGGCGGTCCTGACCGCCCTGAGTGCCAATTCGCCGTTCTGGAACGGGATTCCCACGGGATTTGAGAGTTACCGCACGCAGGCCTGGAACCGCTGGCCCACGGCCGGCCCGTCCGGTATCTACGGCACGTACTCGGCGTACCGGCGCGTGGTAACCCGCCTGCTGGACAGCGGCGTGATGCTGGATGAGGGCATGCTTTACTTCGACGCCCGGCTGTCGCGGAACCACCCCACCGTGGAGGTCCGGGTGGCCGACGTCTGCCTTCGGGCAGAGGATGCAGCCCTGATCGCGGTGCTGGTGCGTGCGATGGTGGAATCGGCCAGCAGGGAATGGCGCGACGGCGTCGACCCCGCGCCGGTGCCCACTGTCCTGCTTCGGATGGCCGCCTGGCAGGCGAGCAGCAGCGGGTTGAGTGGCGAACTGCTGGATTTCGGGACCTTCCGGCCAGCTCCTGCCGTCGACGTGGTGCGTTCCCTGGTGGATTACCTGGCGCCGGTGCTCACCGAACAGAACGAGCTGTCCCTGGCCCGGCAGGGCGTTGAGGACATTATTGCCCGCGGAACAGGGGCGGCGGAGCAGCGTCGGGTTTGGGACTCGGTCATCGAAAAATCACCGCCCGACGACGGCGGGCTGGCGGCCGTAGTCGCCCACGCCGTCGCTGTCACGATGCGTGGAGCATCCGGCCTGACGAACGGGGACGAAGCCCCCGAACTGCTGAGGGTGCGTCAGTCCTAACTGCGTGCGCCGGGTTATGTGTGTCCGGACAGCGCGAACGTACAGTTGAGGCCCTGGGGCCTCATAAATTGAGGGCCTCAACTGTACGTTCGCGCCAAGGGGAGGGCCTTAACTGTACGTTCGCGCCAAGGGGAGGGCCTTAACTGTACGTTGGCGCAAAGGGGAGGGGGTCTGTAGCGTCTTCGACCGGGGTCACGGTTTCCTGGTAGCGCATCAGCTGGGCGCCTACAGCGGCCTCTACCAGGTAGAACACAAACGGCGGGATGTCCTTTGTTCCCGCCAGGATGAGGCCAAAGGCCGGGGCGCTCGCAGCCGCGGTGATGCCGGCCCAGGGTTTCAACGGCGAAAGCAGCAGCCCCGCGCCGAGTGCCGCCAATGCGCAGATGTGCAGGCCCGAGTAGGTCAGGAATGGCCAGTTGGGACCCCGCCGGTAGGCGAATTTCTCCACGTCCGATGCGCGGTCCGCAAGGGCAGCGACGAAAAGCGGTGCGCCCGCGACAAGGGCGGCTGCTGCCCCGGAGGCCAGGGTCTTGGCGGGGCCGGACCTGATGGCCTGGGCGAACCGGACGAAGCCGACGGGCACGGCCGCTGTGCCGGCCGCCGCCAGGAACTGCCCTGCAATCCACAATCCCCGGCTGCGCTGCAGCATCGCCAGCCTGGCCGCCGGGTCCTTCGTGGCGTGGACCATCCCCACAAAGGAAACCCCCACTCCCCAGCAGCAGCTCGCCGCGACGACAACGGCTCCTGCCCTTTGATAAGGCGTGTTGCTGTTCACTGCCTGCTTTTCATACATGGCTGGCTCCCGGTCCGGCGGATGCGTTGGCCCAGCAACATCGCGGTGGTGACCATGAAGCTACGCCGCAGTGCCGCCGCGGTCAACAGGCTGCGGGGCCAGCAGGCTCGGCGGCCGACGGCGGGAGCTGCGGTGGGTGCCGGCGGTCAGGCGCCGACTGCCAGGCGCACTCCCAAGGCGAGCATCACCACTGCGATGAGCCCGTCAAGGAGACGCCACGACGATGGCCGCGCGAAGAACGGACGCAGGATCCGCGCCCCGAACCCCAGCGCGCTGAACCATGCGGTGCTGGCAGCGATCGCGCCAGCCCCGAACCACCACCGCAGATCCTGGGTCTGCTGATTGGCCACCGATCCGAGCAGCAGCACGGTGTCCAAGTAAACGTGCGGGTTGAGCCAGGTCAGGGCCAGTACGGTGGAGATGGCTGCCCCGGCACTGAGGGCATTCTGCCGGCCGGATGTTGTCAGCGCGCCCGGGCGGATCGCCCGCCGGGCTGCCATGGCGGCATAGCCCACCAGGAAAGCGGCTCCGGCATACCGCGCCACGTGCACCACCGCCGGACTCGCCTCAAGGAGTGCCCCGATGCCCGCGATGCCCGCGGCAATGAGGAGTGCGTCGGAGACAGTGCAGACCAGAACGACGGCGGCCACATGCTCGCCCCGGATGCCCTGCCGCAGGACAAAGGCGTTCTGGCTGCCAATGGCCACTATGAGCGCCAGCCCAGTACCAAAGCCGAGCAGCGTGGGGCCAAGAAGTTCAATCAGATCCATACTGTCCAACGTAGGGCGGGGCCTATGATTACTCCAGCTAAACAATTTTACGCATCATAAGGAAAGCTAATGAGATCCTTCCAGTTTGAGCAGCTTCGCACCTACGCAGCAGTGGTCGATGAAGGAACCCTCGAGGCGGCGGCCCGGAGCCTGGTTGTCACGCCGTCGGCAGTCTCCCAGCGGCTGAAAGCAATGGAGGACGCGGCCGGACAGGTCCTGCTGCAGCGCACCAACCCCGTCCGGCCCACGCCCGCGGGGGAAGCCGTCCTGCGGTTCGCCCGGCAGGTCCGGCAACTCGAATGGGACGCCTTCCGGGAACTCGGCGACAGCAGGGACATACCGAGCACGCCCATTCCGGTGGTGGTGAACGCCGATTCGCTGTCTGCATGGTTCCTGCCGGCGCTGGCAAGTCTTCCGCCTGAGCTGGGCGCTTTCTTTGAACTCCACAGGGAGGATGAACAGCATTCCGCGCAGCTGCTGCGCACCGGGACGGTGATGGCCGCGGTGACCGCAACCCCCGAGCCGGTCCAGGGGTGCAGCGTGGAACCGCTGGGTGCGATGAGGTATCGCGCGGTGGCCAGCCCCGGCTACGTCCGTCGCTGGTGGCCGGATGGGCCGGACCTTACCGCGGGCAGCCTTGCACCGGTGGTGGATTTTGACCGCAAGGATGACCTTCAGGAGGGGTTTTTCCGCAAGCTCACCGGCGCCCCACTGAACGCACCGCGGCACTATGTGCCGTCGTCGGCCGAATTTGCGCAGGCCATCCGGCTGGGGCTGGGCTGGGGCGTGTTGCCGGAGCAGCAGTGCCTGGCCGACATCCAGGGCGGCGAACTCGTTGAGCTGGCGCCCGCCGAGCCTGTGGATGTGTCGCTGTACTGGCAACGGTGGAAGATCGACTCGCCGGTGCTCAACCGGCTCTCCGTCGCGGTCCGGGAGACGGCAGCCCGGCAGCTCCGCCAGCCAGGAACCTGACGCGGCCAGGCGCTTGCCGGCCACGACTGGGATGCGTGCGGCAAGGTGCCATGCCATACTCAGCCCGTGACGTCGTCGTATTTCTTCCGGGCCGAATTGTGGCACTACCCCGGAGAAGCGGGCTGGCATTTCCTTACCCTCCCGGCGGAAGTTGCCGACGACCTCCGCGAGGAAGCAGCAGCGGTCCGGAAGGGTTTTGGCTCGGTGAAGGTCACGGCGGAAATCTCCGGCCACACGTGGCAGACTTCGGTATTCCCTGACAGCAAAAGCGGCTCCTACCTGCTGCCCGTCAAGAAAGCCGTCAGGACTGCGGCCCGTATCAGTGCCGGGGACGAAGTGGTTGTCAGCCTCGTTCTACACGACGCCGCATAGCCCGACCTCCCTGCGCGAACGTACATTTGTGGCCCCAAGAAGCGCGAGAACTAAGGGCCACAAGTGTACGTTCGCGCGGGTCAGATCTGTTTGAGCGCCTGCTCCAGGTCGCCGATGAGGTCGTCGGCGTCCTCCAGGCCCACGGACAGCCGCACCACCCCGTCGCTGAGCCCGATGGCCGCGCGGCCTTCAGGGCCCATGGCGCGGTGCGTGGTGGTGGCCGGGTGGGTGATGAGGGACTTGGCGTCGCCCAGGTTGTTGGAGATGTCGATGATCCGCAGGGCGTCCAGCAGTGCAAAGGCGGCGTCCTTGCCGGAGCGTCCGCCGGCCGTCGCCAATTCCAAGGTGAGGACAGTGCCGCCGGCCTTCATCTGCTTGGCAGCGAGCTCGTACTGGGGATGGGATTTCAGCAGCGGGTACTTGACCCAGCTGACGGCGGGCTGCTGTTCGAGCCATTCGGCAAGCCGCAATGCGGTGGCGGAGGAGTGGTTCACGCGAAGTGCCATCGTCTCCAGGCCCTTGGTGAGTACCCAGGCGTTGAAGGGGGACAGTGACGGGCCGGTGTGCCGCATCAGCTGCTTGACCGGTCCGTCGATGAATTCCTTGGTGCCCAGGATTGCCCCGCCCATGACCCGGCCTTGGCCGTCGATGTGCTTGGTGCCGGAGTAGACAATGACGTCCGCGCCGAACTGGCCGCAGCGCTGCAGCAGTGGGGTGGCAAAGACGTTGTCGACGACGACGGTGGCGCCGGCGGCGTGCGCCAGCTCGCTGACCGCGGCGATGTCAACGATTTCCTGCATCGGGTTGGACGGCGATTCGAAGAACACCGCCGTGGTGGGCTCCGACAGGGCGGCACGCCACTGCTCCAGGTCCGGTCCGTCGACGAATACAGTTTCCACGCCCCAGCGCGGCAGGATCTCGTTCAGGATCACAAAGCAGGAGCCGAACAGGGACCGGGCTGCCACCACGCGGTCGCCGGCGGCCAGTAGGGCACCGAGGGCGGTGAACACAGCGGACATGCCCGACGCCGTCGCGAAGCACGCCTCGGTGCCTTCAAGCAGGCGGAGCCGTTCCTGGAACGTGGCAACGGACGGGTTGCCGTACCGCGAGTAGACAAAGCGTTCGTCCTCGCCCGTGAAGGCGCGTTCGGCGGCGGCGGCGGACTCGTAGACGAATCCGGAGTTCAGGAACACTGGCTCGGTTGTCTCCTGGAAGTTGGTGCGGTCCAGCCCGCCGCGGACGGCCTGGGTGTTCGGGCTCCATCCGGCGGCATCTTCGTTGAAGGTCACTTAGTTCTTTCCCAGGTTGGTTGGCAGGCCGCGGTTCTTCCAGCCGTTGACGGTGCGCTCGCCGTAGCGGTCCGGCTCCCCTTCGAAGCCCTCCAGGACGTTGTAGGAGGTGAACCCGGCCTGCGTCGCGGCGACGGCGGCGGAGATGGAGCGCTGGCCTGAGCGGCAGATGAACAGCAGTTCGGTGCCGCTGTCCTCCGGCGCCTGCCGCGTCAGGTCGGTAATGAAGTCCGGGTTGGGAATGCCGCCGGGGAAGGTCCACTGGATGAACAGGGGATCGTTATCCGTGGCCTTGGTGTCCGGGATGCCGATGTGTGCCCATTCACCTTCGGTGCGGACATCCACCAGGATGGCGCCCTGCTCCAGTTTGGTCCAGGCCTCCTGCGGGGTGAGGTCTCCGGCGTAGCTCATGCGTGGCCCTCGCCGGCAAACTCGAGGTCCTCGCCGGGGAATTCAAGCTCGTCCACAGCGCTGGCCACGGCGGCGTCGGCGGAGGCTATGGCGGCGGGAAGGACCAGGGCCTGCGCCACAATGGCATTGCTGCCGTTAAAGGTGACGGCGGGGCTTCCGTGCAACACGTAGCCCTCGGCCAGGGCCGTGGAAATCCGTTCGCAGAAAGTGCGGTCATCCGGCCCAGTGATGAGGCGGTAGGACAGTTTTTCTTCAGGGGCAGGTGCGTCAGACACGACGGATCTCCTTCTCTCACGCTTGCAACTCGAATGGGTCGATATGCCGAGTATTCACCTGAGGCACCCCGCCGCGAAAGGGAGGGTTGCCGACCGGCCAGTCAGGGCTTGGCGCCGGTTCTCAAGACTCCCCAAAAACGTAGCACTTGGCCCGCCCGGCCGCACCGCCGCTGTCGTCATGTTCCGTAACCAACACGTGCTTCCACCCCCGGTAGCCGGACGGCACAATCGATGTATGGGGAAATCTGGGCGGGGTCCGGGTGCGTGTTTGAGGGCAGTCGCGGCTTTCGTCGCCGTGGCAGCGGTGGCCTTCGGACTGGGCGGTTGCCGGGACGTATTCGCGCCGCCGCCGTGCATGCCGCCCGCGTACACCGTGACGCCGTCCAAAGCCAAGCCCGGCGACGCCGTCACGGTCAGCGCGCCCGACACCACCTGCGGTGCCCGCTATGGCGAGGGTGCGCAGATCCAGGTGAGGCTCAGGGACGCGATGGGAACCACCGTGCTGGAGGAGCTCGCTCCCATGACCGACGACGGCGGCTTCACCTTTGTGTTCACCGTGCCGCCGGCCACGGGTCCCGGAAAGGCCGCCGTGGTGGCGTATCCGTACAACCTGGATTGGTGCGACGACACCGGGGTCAACAACAGGGCCGCCGGGCCCCGGACCCTTGTCCTGGTTTCGTGTGCCGAGCCCATGGTGCCGCTGGTGGTACTGGACGCTGCCGGCGGGTGAGCGGGCTAATGCCCGGACGGGCTACGGGGCCTTAGGCCCTGAGGATCAGGGCTTCGCCCTGGCCGCCGCCGCCGCACAGGGCAACAACGCCCGTGCCGCCGCCGCGCCGTTTCAGCGCCAGGGCCTGGTGCAGCACCAGCCTCGCCCCGGAGGCGCCCACCGGGTGGCCCAGTGCGATGGCACCGCCGTCGGCATTAATCTTCTCCGCTGAGATCCCCAGATCCTGGGCGGACTGGATGATCACCGAGGCGAACGCCTCATTGATCTCCACGAGGTCCAGGTCCTCCACGGAAATCCCTTCAGCGTGAAGGGCCTTTTCGATGGCACGGGACGGCTGGGAATGCAGCGAACCGTCGGGCCCGGCCGTCTGGCCGTGGCTGCAGATCTCGGCAACCCAACTGAGCCCTGCCCGCTCGGCGGCGGCCTTGCTGGCCACCACGACGGCGGCCGCGCCGTCTGAGAGGGGAGACGCGGAGCCTGCCGTGATGGTGGCTGACTCAGCCGTGGAGAAGGCGGGCTTGAGCGCCGCGAGGGCCTCCGCCGTCGTACCCGGCCTGATCCCCTCATCTGAATCGACGGTGACGGCGGGGCCGCGGCGCTGCGGTATCTCAAGGGGAGCGATCTCCCCTGCCAGCAGCCCCGCGTCCCGCGCGGCTTCAGCCCGCTGGTGGGAGCGGGCGGCAACCTTGTCCTGTTCCTGGCGGCTGATGCCCCGCTCCGCGTTGCCCGCGTCGGTGGCCGCACCCATGAGAACCCCGGAGACGGGATCCTGGAGGCCGTCGTAATTCAGCGCGTCCACCAGGGGCGCATCGCCGATGGCCACGCCGGAACGCAGGCGCTGCAGCAGGTGAGGGGCGTTGGTCATGGATTCCTGGCCTGCGGCAACGATGAAATCCGCCTCGCCGGCGCGGATCATCCGCGCTGCGTCGATCACGGCGGTCAGCCCGGAGAGGCAGAGCTTGTTGATGGTGACAGTGGGGACATCCCAGCCGATTCCTGCCGCCAGGCTGGCCTGGCGCGCCGGTCCCTGGCCCGCCCCCGCCTGGATGACCTGGCCCACGATCACGGCCTGGACTTGCCCGGGCGATACACCGGAGCGTTCCAGCGCATGGCGGATTGCATGGGCGCCCAGGTCACTGCTGGAGACGGACGCGAGGCTGCCGCGGAAGCGGCCGAAGGGGGTGCGTGCACCCCCGAGGATGACGGCGGTGCGGTCGCCGTTGGCGGGGGAACTGTTGGCTGAGGCGTCGTTGCCCATAATGTTGCCTTTCGGTAGTGCAGTCCGGCACTGCATCTGCCCTACGAGTCTCAGATTACCTGAGGCGGGTCCAAATCAGGAGCCATCCCACGGGTACGCCAGCGGGGCGGAAGTCCCCTGTTCCCGCCCCCTGCGGACACTTTCTTGCATTTTTTGGACAACCGGGAACTACTGGTCAACCACACTGACAGTACGGCCGTTGGATGCCTGGATGGGGCGGTCGTTCCCGTCGTGGACTGCCGTGAGCGCGTCAAGCTGTGCCTGACCCAGCTCAATAGGCGCTTCCAGGACGAGCCACTGCACATTCTCCGAGCAGGGTGGGGTGGTGAGGCTGCCGCTGTAAGCGAAGTGGTCCAGGGAGCCGGGGATCAGTGCGCCAAGATCCACGACGCCGGCCGGAGCCGTGGAGCCCACGCTGGGGGCGGCGGCCGCGTCCACAAAGGCCGCCCAGTCGGCGTTGTCCCGGCCCTCGACGGCGAGCACTCCCAGCACGGCCAGCCGGCCGTCGTCGGACTGGTGGACGACATGGAATTCGGCCTCAAACCGTTTCCCGTCCATGGTGTGCTCCGACGGTGCGTGGAAGTGGAGTTGCCTGAACGTCCAGGGCCGCCCGTTGAGCAGCATCACCTGCGGAGCGACTGAGTGCAACTCAGAGGTGTGGCCGTTGTTGACAAGTTCCGCCTCCGACGGCCCGAACTTCAGCTCGATGACCAGGGCCTGGTCTCCGGCAGTCGTTCTGCTGACGCTTTGCCCGCGCGCATCCCGTGGCCAGGGCGAGGAAGCCCAGCCCCGCGCCCAGCATGAGTTTTTTTCTGGAGAATTCCGGCGTGCCCTGCATAGTTGCCCCTCGTGATTCCGTGACGAGGGACCCCGTGCTCGGAGGTCCCAGGGAATTGGCCTAACGGCCGAAGGGCGGTGCGCCTGTCACATGACCCGCTTTGACGACGTTGACGGCCTGCCTCCGCCGGGTTGGAGTGAGTGGCGGGGCGGTACGTGCAGGAGGGTTTCTCCACCTGGCTTAGACCAAGCCGGGGTAACTGGTCAGGATATAGTCGGCTGCTGCCGGGCCTTTCATGCGCAGGCCGTTGTGGTCCGGGTCGATCCTCCGGGCCATGGCGGTCCAGAAGGCGGTTTCCGCGCGCGGCGCCTCCTGGTTGAGGAAGCACCAGCTCGTGTACAGCCCGTACAGGGGGTCGCGTGCCAGGGTGACATCGGGTGCGCCGTCACAAATAGTGGCTTCTTGAAGGAATTTGTCGAACTGCGAATGTGCCATGAGTGGCTTCTCTCTTCGCCAGGTGCAATGGTGCCGCCGTTCGGCTACAGCAGCGCGAACCTCACCGCCGTGCACGCGGGCATTGAGGGTCTTTCGTGCGCCAGGACGGATGCCCGTACTGGCTAAGAGTTGATCGGCTGGTCTGTCCGGCCGGCGACTCGGTCCCTTGTCTGAAACCCGTGTCAACACCTGCTCTACGATGTAGACTTTACGCGTAGACTACGGATTAGGCAAGCGTCTTTATTTTCCTTCCCCAGCTGACGCTTCAACGCACAGGACGGAATTCAATGCCCTCCCCCAAGAGTCCAGAGAACGAAACGGCGAGTCCCAAGCCGCGGCTGAGCAGGGACTTGGTGCTGTCCTCGGCGTTGGAACTTGTGGATGCCGAAGGCCTCGAAGCGCTCACTATGCGCCGGCTGGGCCAGGAGCTTGACCGTGACCCGATGAGCCTCTACCGCTACGCGGAGAACCGTGCCGCCCTGCTGGACGGCGTTTCGGAGATGGTGCTCAACGAGCTCGCCATCTTCCCGGCCGATCCGGACTGGAAGGCCCAGCTGCGCCGCATTGCCCATGACCTGCGGCTCCTGGCGCTCCGGCACCCCAACGTTGTGCCGTTGCTCGTGACAAGGCCACTGTCAACGCCCTTGGGTCTGCGGCCCCTTGGTACAGTGCGGCCGCTGGAGCAGATCCTGGCCCTCTTGATAGACGCGGGCTTTGCCCCGGCGGACGCCTTGCACATGTACCGGGCGTACTACGGCTTCCTTTATGGCCACATCCTCAACGAACTCCAGGAGTTCATCGTGGACCCGGAGGAGAACGAAGCCCTCCTGCGACTGGGGCTGCACCGCCTGCCTGCGAAGGACTTTCCCCGGCTCCGGGCGCTGGCGCCCGTATTGGCCGACTACGACGGCGAGGCGGAACTCGACCAGGGGATCAGCATCCTGCTGTCCGGGCTGGAGACACACCTTCGCCAGGCGGCCACCGCTCCGTCCTGACGGCTTGGAGAGTCGAAAAGCTCGCCGGAAGCGGCACCCTATTCGAATGAAGCGCGACGGCGGTCGGACAACCTGGTCTTCCAGACATCCGGCGTATTGACCTTGAAGCGCCGGCCGGTCAGGGCACGCGGGGTGAGCCGGACGTAGTGGTTCTTGGTTCCGGGATGCCAAGGCTCCAGGTTGAGGTTGTCTGCGGCGGATTTTTCTTCCGGCTCCTCAATGACTTCAATGTCGCCACGGGCCACCACGCTCCACGCAGTTTCGGTATGCGCCTCATAGCCGTCAATCTCCAGCGCTGCCGGCTTTTCGATCAGTGCAGCCCAAAGTTTGGTCACTCCCGCGGTTCGGAACACGAGGCTCCGGCGGTCCAGGACAAAATTCACCGGGAAGATCTCCGGATGGTCGTCCACGATGACGGCGATCCGCCCCAGCGTTTCGTCAGCCAGCAGCTCCCAGCACTCGTCGAAGGTCAGTTTGTCGTCAGGCAGGTCAGTGGAGTTCATGGACCACACCTTACGGCCCTCCGCGGCGTGCCAAAAGGGGATTGGCCTTGGCGCCGATTTCCTGGAGCGCTTCGAATCCGGGCCGGGTAGCTGGCTAAACGCCGCGGGTATTTTCGTGGCCCGGGGCAAGGGGGCTACTGGATCCCGGCGAACAACTCGTTCAGTTCGGCGGTCAGCTGCTTCTGGATAGCCGGCGTTCCGATTTCCTTGCCGTCAATATGGTTGACGGGCGCCAGCAGCCGGATGCTGGAAATCAGCCAGACGGCGTCGGCATCCAGGAGGTCCTGCGGCTCCAGCGGTCCATATCCCAGTTCCCAGCCGGCGGCCTTGGCCGCCGTGAAGAGCGCGCCCTGGGATGTGCCCGGAAGGATGCCGCTGTCCAGCTGCGGAGTGATGAGCCGCTTGACTGGGCGGGCACCGTCGTCGGACGTTTCCAGGTGCGCAAGCAGCACCGTTGAGGTGGGCCCCTCCAGGACGCGGCCGTCGGAGGACGTGAAGATGACGTCATCGGCGCCCTGTTTGTGGGCGTGCCGCAGCGCTGCCATGTTCACCGCATAGGAGAGGGTTTTCGCACCCATCAGCAGCCACGGTGCCCTTTCGGCCACGCCGCTGTCATAGCCGCGGTCCAACAGGATGACGTCGATGCCGGTCTCGCGTTGGCGCCGGGCAGCGGCGCCCACCGGGGAGACCTGGACCCAGCATGTGGGGGAGGCCGCGCCTTCCACACCGCGCGTGGCCACGAGCTTCACCACCAGCTCGTCCTCCGCGGGCGACGGTGCCGGATGCTGCGCCCGGTATTCGGCCACGCCTGTTCCGATGGCAGCACGCCACTGGTCCTGGCCCGGAATGACAACGTCCAGCGCTTCCGCCGAACCCTCCAGCCGGTCCAAATGCGCCTGCAGCTTCCGGACCGCTCCGCCCACCGCCAGCATGGTCTCAAAGACACCGTCGCCGCGGGTGGCACCCTGGTCGGTGGCCATCAGCTGGGGCTGCGAGGCGTCTGCCAGCCGGCCGGCGGGGAACGCGGGATCCAGGAAAACGAGCACCACGGAAGCAGGAGAAGTCATGTCTCCAGCTTAGTCCGGCAGGCCGCGGCTAAGCTGTGGTCATTGCCCTGCCCGGAAACCGTCCGGAGGGTGCACACAGTCCGGGGGTTTTCGAAGTGTTGTGGCCGTTTTCGCTTGCCGGCACGGTGCCGGGCTGGCTGACCCTGCTGCTGGCCGCCGCCGACCTGGTCATCAGGGTCGCCGCCCTGGGCATCATCCCCGGCAACCGGCGACCCACCACCGCCATGGCCTGGCTGCTTGTCATCTTCTTTGTCCCGTTCGTGGGCCTGGTCCTGTTCCTTTTGTTCGGAAACTTCAAGCTTTCCAGCCGCCGGCGCCAGCAGCAGGAAACCGTCAACGCCAGGGTGCGTTCCGGCATCTCATCGCTCGCCGACGTCGAAAGCACGTACCCGGGACCGGAATGGGTCACCTCCGCCGGCGAGCTGAACCGCCGGCTCGGCTCCCTTCCCATGGTGGACGGCAACTCGGTGGACCTCATTCCCGGCTATCCGAACTCGATCCTGGCCATGACGGAGGCGGTGCGCAAAGCCGAAAAGTTTGTCAACGCCGAGTTCTACATCATGAGCACGGACCACATCACCGATGACCTGCTGACCGCACTCGAGGAGGCGGCGGAGCGGGGCGTTGAGGTCCGGGTGCTGTTCGACCACATCGGCACCCTGCGGGTCAAAGGTTACCGCGACCTGCTCAAACGGCTGCGGGCGGGCAAGATCCAGTGGAAGCGCATGCTCCCACTGCTGCCCATCCACGGCCAGTGGCGCCGGCCGGACCTGCGCAACCACCGCAAGATCATGGTGATCGACGGCGAACTCGCTTTCACGGGTTCACAGAACCTGATCGAGCCCTCCTATAACAACCCCAAGCACCGCAAGGCCGGCCGCGAATGGGTGGAGCTGATGGCCTGCCTGCGCGGTCCCATCGTCACCACGCTCAACGTCGTCTTTGCCACGGACTGGCTCAGTGAGACGGACGAGTCATTGGAGCACCAGCTCCAGCTCCCGGCCAACCTGGCACCCGGAAAAGTCACCGCCCAGGTGGTTCCCAGCGGCCCGGGGTTCATCACGGAAAACAACCTGCGGCTCTTCACCACCCTCATTTACTCCGCCCAGCACCGCATCTCCATCTGCAGCCCCTACTTCGTGCCCGACGATTCACTGCTTTATGCCATCACCACAGCGGCGCAGCGCGGCGTGGACGTGGAACTGTTCGTCTCCGAGAAGGGCGACCAGTTCCTCGTGCACCACGCCCAGCAGTCGTACTATGAGGCGCTGCTGGAGGCCGGGGTGAAGATCTACCTCTACAGGGCACCGTTTGTGCTCCACGCCAAGCACTTCACCATCGACGACGAGGTGGCAGTCCTGGGCTCAAGCAATATGGACATGCGCTCCTTCTCGCTGAACATGGAAGTGTCCGTGATGCTCCTGGGCGCGGAGATAGTCAATGACATGCGTGCCGTGGAGAACACGTACCGGGACATCTCCCATGAGCTCAAGCTCGAGGACTGGCTGAACCGGCCGCTCGCGGCCCGCTACGTCGACAACGTCGCCAGGCTCACCGCGACAGTGCAGTAATCCTTGGAGTTTTTGTCCACCTACGGCGACTTCCACGGGGTTGATCCACCCGTATCTGGACAAAAACTCCGGGGAGGGGTCAGCCTGCGGGGAAATCAGCGCCAAGCGCGGACAGTACGCCGAAGGCCTTGACCCTGATCTCGTCGTACTCCTCGTCCGGAACGGAGTCCGAGGTGATGGCGCCGCCGACGCCGAGGGTCAGCTCCGCCGTCGCCCCGCCGTCACCGTCGTCCCCGGGGGAGTCGATCACCAGGGTCCGGATGGCCACGGCCAGGTCCGTGGCGCCGTTCAGCGAAAAGTAGCCGATGGCGCCGGAGTAGACCCCCCGTGGCCCGTCTTCCAGCCGGTCCAGGATGGCCATGGTGCTGATCTTGGGTGCACCGGTCATCGATCCAGCCGGGAAGCACGCCGCCACCGCTTCGGCCCGTGGCGAGCCGGGCAGCAGCATCGCGTCGATGGTGCTGACCATCTGGTGCACGGTGGCGTAGCTCTCGATCGCGCAAAGCCTGCTGACCGTGACAGAGCCGGGTTCCGCGAAGTGGCTCAGGTCGTTCCGCAGCAGGTCCACGATCATGATGTTTTCCGCCCGGTCCTTGAGCGAGGTTTCCAGGTCCCGGCGCAGCTGGGCGTCCAGCACGGGATCTGCTGCCCGGCGGCGGGTGCCCTTGATCGGTTCGGCGCGCATGCCGCCGCCGGACGCAATTTTCAGGAAGCGTTCCGGCGACGTGCTGGCCACTGTCAGCCCGCCGAACCGCAGGTAGCTGGCAAAGGGCGCCGGGTTCTTCCGGCGAAGGGAAAGATACGTGCGCCAGGGAGGCGCCGCGGACACAGGCACCCGGGCCGTGAGCGTGGTGGTGAGGCAGACCTCGTAGGAGTTTCCTTCGCCGATTTCGTGCTGGGCGGCGGCGATCTTGTGCTTGTAGTCCAGTTCGGTATCGCGGCTGCTGAACACCGGCGGACGGACGACGGCGTTGCTGCCGCCGCCTTGCTCCGCCGGCCCGCCATTCTCCGGGACTGCTTCCGGTGTGGCGGCGGCCGCCAGCGCGGTCCGTGCCGCTTCCAGCCAGCCGTCCGCGTCCGCTGATTCCAGGACAAGGAGCCAGGCGGTGCCTTCGGCATGGTCAAGCACCACGGCGCGGCCGGCGAAGATCAGGGCAGCGTCCGGGGTTGGCGCGGCGACATCCGTGCCTCCGGTTTCGCGCTTGAGTTCGTAGCCCAGGCAGCCCAGCCAGCCGAGGGCAAAGTCCCCGGGGTAGCCGTCCGGGGTGCGCACGGCCCGGCTGCCCCAGACGGTGTCCAGCCAGCGGAAGAAAGGCCCCGGCACACGGGCGGTGGCACCGCCGGCGGCGATGAGGCTCTCGCCTGACCTGTGGATGACCGTCTGGCCGAACACCCCGCCGTCGTCCGCCAGGATGCTGAAGCGGCTGCGCTCGGCTGCGGGTGACTGCTCAACCGGGAGGGTTGAAGGGGCATTGGAAGAGTCCAGCCACACGGCGTTGGCCGAGCTGCCATAGAGTTCGGCGAAGAGTGCGGCCGCGTTCGGGCGGCAGTCCAGCCGTTCCGCGCGGAGCCTTAGGCCGCGCCGGGCGGAATGTTCGGGGACCAAAGTGGATGCCAGCGGGGGCAGGTAGGGCAGGAGCTGCAGGACATCCGCGGGCGCCGATCCGTCCGCCTCGTTGGTCACCCGGATGTCGGCCTGACCCGGGACATCATCGCCGGACAGCCAGGCGTCCTCCTGCCCGGCCCATTGGTCCCAGAACGGCTCATAGGTTCCGCCGTCACGGTCCAGCGCCCTCTTGCGGCGTACGTCTTCCGGCGAATCAGCCCAGATAACGGCGCTCAGCAGGGGCCGGGCCGCGGCTGCTGCGGCGCCCACTCCCTCGATGATCACGATCTCGGCGGGCAGCGTGACCCGGGTGTCGCCGTCGTAGTGTTTTTCCCAGTCCCAACTTGTCCAGATGGCGCGGTCGCCGCGGCTCAACGGGGTGAGGACGGTGGACACGTAGCGCTCGATGCCGGCCGTGAGGCCGTTCCAGCCAGGGTAGATGTCCTCCAGGTGGAACAGCGAGACCTTGTGGTGGTTCCGCAGCCGCGCGGCCAGTTCAACGGCAAGTGTGGTTTTCCCAGCGCCGGATCGCCCGTCGATGGCGATGATCACAGGTGCGGGGGTCATGAAATAGAGCGTACCTGCTGCTGTCGCTCGGGCTGCTGGTCGCGGCTCCCTATGACGGACCGGACGTGTTCAACGATTCCCGGCAGGGCTGCTTGGATCTGCTGCCACACCGCGTCGAAATCAGCCTGGCCGCCGTACCAGGGGTCCTCGATGCCCTGATCCAGCAGGTCCTTGCGGGCTACTTTCGGATCGAAGCTGCGCAGCATGCGGACCTTGTCCATGGATTCCTGGTCCGGGGCGTATTCGCGTAGCCAGGCGTAGTGGTCGATGTCCAGGGCGAGGATCAGGTCCCGCTCGAGGAACCAGCCGGCCTGCCATTCGCGGGCAATATGTCCGTCGGAGGGGAGTTTCGTCGCCGCGAGCCTGCGGGCCGCCCTCGGATCGATGGGACGCCCTGCCTCGTAGCCGGTGGTTCCGGCAGAATCTACCGTTACCTCTCCGTCCAGCCCTGCCGCCTTCAGTGCCGCGGCCAACATCAGCTCAACCATGGGAGATCGGCAGATGTTTCCGGTGCAAACGGCAATGATCCGGTATGGGCTCGACGATGAGTTCATGGTGCTAAGCATGCGGGACGCCCTGCCCTCTTGGCTAGCCGGTTTTCGGCATGTTTCACGGATTCGTAAAGAGACTTGCAGAACCCGTCATATTCCTGCGACGGCGTGTTCTTGCTGGCGTTGCGAACGGGCGTGGTCAGTGGATCAGGGCAAGGAGAATGCCGACCGCCACGAACAGGACGCCGAAGATCCGGCTGAGGATCTGCTGCCCGCGCGCATTGTGCGTAAAGCGCTGGAACGACTTGGCCGCCGCGGCGAAGAAGAACCACATGACCAGGATGTCGATCACAACCACCGTGGCCGTGAGCACAAGATACTGCGGGAGCAGCGGCTGTTCGGGACGGATGAACTGCGGCATAAAGGCGAGGAAAAAGACGATCGCCTTGGGGTTCAGCAGGTTTACCCACAGGCCGCGCCGGGCCATGGACCAGGCGGGCTCGTTCCGGAGGGACTCGGCCTTCTCCCGGTCGAGTTGCGGCTTGCTCAGGAACTGGCGGACGCCCAAGTAGACGAGGTACGCGGCGCCCGCGTAGCGGATCACGTTGAAGGCGATCGGGGAACTGGCCACGAGCACGCCCACCCCGAGGGCCACAACCACAACGTGGATGACCAGGGCTGCCTGCTGGCCCAGGATCCCCCAGATGGAGCGGCGGAACCCTGACGTCAGGGAGTTGCTCATCGTGTTGATCGCGCCGGCCCCCGGAGTGAAGCTCACCAGGACACCGGCACCCGCGAGGGCGAACCATAGGGAAAGTTGCACCTCACAAGTTTAGTGCTGTGCTCACCGCAGGGTTGTCACCGCTCCAAGGGCGTGGAATGAAGGTCCTCTCAGCCACATTTGCCGTACCTTGAATTCACCCAGTGGGACATGGTGGGTGGGAGGTGTTCACTGAGCCCGTACTGGTCGAAGTACGAGTGTGGCCCGTCAGACATATACCCGGTTTCGTCCAGGCCAAAATGCCCGATCATTCGGAGCCCACGCTGAGCCGCAACTGCCTCCAACGTCTTGGCCTCTTGGAGGATCGGAGACTCGGAGCAGTAGTCGTCTTCAGGCCAGATCCCGGCGTGGGCAATGGCAAAATACTTGGTCCAGTCGAGGTCCATCCAGTCCAGAATCGCATCGTGATGAGGCTCCAATGATCCTGCGAACTCGTCACTTACGACCTTGATGCCGTCCAGCTGCATGTCGCCATCGAGTGCGATCACCACAAGTTTGGGAAGGACCTTCTCCCCCTGAACAATTAGCGGACGGACGAGAATCTGGAGGTCGAAGCCTGCTTGAATGATCATCATCCGAGGCTATTGGGGCGCAGTGGTGCGTGTCCGGGCCGCACTCTCCTATGTGGAAAAGTCCGTACAGGCCACCGCCAGGCAGCTCAGGCCCGGGCGATGACCTCGCCGTTCGGGATCAGGAACCATCCGTCGTCGGTGGATCCCCAGCGGTGCCAGCCCGCGGAAATCCGCGCCAGGTCCGCCGGATTGGCGAAGCCGTATTCCAAGGCCTGCTCCGCGAAGGCGGAATGCAGCACCCGCTCGCCCCAGACACGGGCCTGCCACCTTCGCTGCTGCCCGGTGGCGTAGAGCCAGTTGCTGCTGGTGGGCGCAACATCGGTGAAGCCCGCGGACTGTGCCCATGACACGAGCCGCCGCCCGGCGTCGGGCTCCGCGCCGTTGCGGCGGGCGATCCGCTGGTACAGCTCCATCCACTCGTCGAGTTCCGGGAACGCGGGATACCAGCTCATGCCGTGGAAGTCGGCGTCGCGCACTGCCACAATCCCGCCCGCTTTGGCCACGCGCCTCATCTCCCGGAGCGCCTCCACCGGATCTGTGAGGTGCTGCAGCACCTGATGGGCGTGGACGACGTCGAACGTTTCGTCCTCGAAATCGAGGTCGTAGATGTTTCCGGCCACGAACTCCACGTTCTCCACGCCGCGTTCAGCGGCGAGCGCCGAGGCCTGCGTGATGATGTCCGCTGACCGGTCCAGGCCGGTGACTTTTCCCGGTGCCACCAGCTCCGCAAAGTCGCACGTGATGCTCCCGGGTCCGCAGCCGACGTCGAGCACGGAAGTACCGGGGGTGAGGTGCGGAAGAACAAAGGCCGCGGAATTCTCCGCCGTTCTGGAGGCATGGGCGCGGATCACCGACTCGTGGTGGCCGTGTGTGTACACGTCGTCTTCAGGCTGCTGCGCACTCATAACCAAACGCTACCGCCGCGCTGGCGCGAATGGGGGGAACCGCCGTCGTGCGTTCAGCCTCAACCAGGTAGCAGGTGATGTCGTTATGAGGCCTCATAACGACATCTGGGGTTAGCCTCTGTTGGTGGACACCTGAAGTAGCGGGATCCTTGGATTCTGCGGGAAGGTGTTCTTGTGAGCACGACACGACGTAAATTCACTCCGGAGTATCGGCGGGAGGCTGCGCGCCTTGTGATCGATACGGGCAGGGCCGTTGCGCCGGTGGCCCGGGAATTGGGTCTGGGTGAGCAGTTGCTGGGCCGGTGGGTTGCCCAGGAACGGGCCCGGTTGGCGGCCCCTGAGGAGTTCGCGGCGGCTGAGACGGAGAAGTCTGAGCTGGAGCGTTTGCGCCGGGAAAACGCGCAGCTGCGGATGGACAACGAGTTCCTGGGAAAAGCCGCAGCCTTCTTCGCCTCCAAGCAACAGAATCGGAATGCTTCGAGCTGATGGAGGCCGAGAAGGCTAACTACCCGATCCAGCGAATGGCCCGGCTTTTGCGGGTGTCCCGCTCGGGGTTCTATGCCTGGCGCCACCGCAGCCTCTCAGAGGTATCGGAGCGTGCCGTTGGGCGGGCGGAACTGGATGCGAAGGTCCGGCGGGCCCACGCGGATTCGACCGGGATCTATGGTGCGCCGCGGGTCCAGGCCGCACTGGCCAGGAACGGGACCGGTGTCGATCGGAAAACTGTTGCGTCCTCGATGCGCCGGCAGGGTCTGGCAGGGATCTCGCCGCGGCGGTTCCGGCCAGTAGCGCCGATCGGTCAGGCCCGGGTGCATTCGATCCCGGATCTGGTGGCCAGGAAGTGGGATACCGGGGCCCTGGATACGGTGTGGATCTCGGACATCACCTACCTGCGCACCGGTGAAGGCTGGGTGTACTTGTGTGCTGTCAGGGATGCCTGTTCCCGGCGCGTGATCGGATGGGCAATGGATTCGGTCCAGACCAGCGCCCTGGTCGAACGCGCCCTGCGGATGGCCTACATCCTGCGTGGTGGCGGCCCGGCCGGGGTCGTGTTCCACGCCGACCGCGGCACCCAGTACACCTCCGCCCAGCTCAACGACGTCTGCTCCGGATTGGGCATCAGGCAGTCTGTTGGGCGGACCGGCGTGTGCTGGGACAACGCGATGCAGGAGTCCTTCTGGTCGACTCTGAAGACCGAGTTCTACGACCGGCGCCGGTGGGCAACCCGGCAGGACGCGATCCGGGCGACAGGACGCTGGATTGAGGAGTTCTACAACCGCGCCCGACTGCACTCGGCCCTGGGCTACAGCACGCCCGTGGAACACGAACAGTTCCTCACCATGAAGAAGCCTCAGCCGGCCCAAGCCGCCTGATTAACTGTCCACGATTTGCGGGTAACCCCACATCACCTGGTACTTAGTTGGGCGGGGCGGGGGAGGCGGGACCGCCGTCGGACGCTTCCTGGCGGGCGGCGATGGTGGCCTCCACCATCGCGGTCATAAAGCGGGTCACAAGCTCCAGCTCTTCAGCGGAGAATTCGGCCATGGCCGTGCCCATGTGGCGGGAAAGCGGCATAAACATGGCTCCGCCGTCCTGAAAGGCCTTCGGTGTCATGCGCAGTTGCACCTGCCGCCTGTCCGGGCCGAGCCGTTCGCGGACCACGTGGCCGGACTGGTCGAGTCGGTCAATCAGCGCGGTGGTGGCCGGTGAGCTGAGGTTGAGTTCCTTGCGCAGGATTCCGGGGGTGACCACGTTGCCCTTGGCTGTGTGGCGCATGATGACGGCGAGGGCGTTGAGGTCCGTTCGGTGCATTTCGTTCCGTCCGCCCGCAGTATCCACGTAGCGGTTGGCCTCCAGGGTGAAGTCCTGGAGCAGGCGGACCAGCGACTGGGGTGCGGAGTTGGCCGGGCGCTGGAACGCTTCCTCCGTCATATCCCCCTCCTCCGCTCGCTCGCCTGGTGCCCTGACGGATATTACTGCAGCAGAGCCGGGCCTGCAGAGTCGGAATCGCATCAAGCACTTATCTCCATCGCAGAGATACTCTATGATGGAAACAATCGTACCTTGCCATCGTCCCCGAGCGCAGAAGGAATCATGAAATCCAGTCCCCAACACAGCGCGCGGGTTCCGTTCTGGCTGCGCTGGCTCATTCCCGTCTTGCTGGTGCTTACGTGGCTGGCCATCGCCGGGGTGGGCGGCCCCACGTTCGGCCGGCTCGATGAGGTCTCCTCGAATGACCAGGCCTCCTTCCTTCCGGCCGGCGCCGAAGCCACCGCCGCGCAGGACTGGCAGGCGAAGTTCCGCGATTCCGATGAGATCCCCGCAGTCATCGTCATTGAAAACGACGACGCGATCAGCCCGTTGGAGCTTGCCGGACTCGCATCCCTGAAGGAGGGCCTGGAGGCCCTGGAGCTCGGCAGTGCCGTAATCGGACCCATCCCGTCCGAGGACGGCGAAGCGGTGCAGTACATTGCCCCGATCGGGTCCTCGGACGAGGTCAAGGAATCCGTCCAGGAGCTACGGGACTTCCTGGCCGAAGCCGCACCCGACGGCATGCAGACCTTCGTCACGGGTCCCGCGGGGCTGACGGCTGACCTCGTCAGTGCCTTCGCGGGCATTGACGGCATCCTGCTGCTCGTGGCACTTGGTGCTGTTTTTGTGATCCTGCTGATCGTCTACCGTTCACTCCTCCTGCCCGTCGCGGTGCTGCTGACCTCCGTCTTTGCGCTGTGCGCCGCCATCCTTCTGGTGTTCGGTATGGCCAAGCTCGGCTGGATCCAGCTCAACGGCCAAAGCCAGGGCATCCTGTCCATCCTGGTAATCGGCGCGGCCACGGATTACGCCTTGCTCTACGTGGCCCGATTCCGTGAAGCACTGACCCGCACCAACAACCGGACGGCCGCGGTGCTGACCGCCTGGAAGGCATCGTTCGAACCGATCCTGGCCTCCGGCGCCACCGTGATCATCGCCCTCTTGTGCCTGCTCTTTTCCGACCTGAATTCCAACAAAGCGCTCGGCCCAGTGGCGGCCGCCGGCATCCTTTGCTCGCTCTTTGCCGCCCTGACGCTGTTGCCTGCCCTGATGGCCCTCCTGGGCCGGGGCGCGTTCTGGCCGTTTCGGCCCAAGCTGGTTCCGGCGGGCGGGCGCGAGCCGGAACTGGTGACGGGACTGGAAGGCCAGAAGGGTGTCTGGCGGGCCACCGGTTCCCTTGTTGCACGGCGCCCGCGGACGGTCTGGACCGCTTCGGTCCTCCTGCTCCTCGTGGCTTCCGCCGGAGTGCTGGGGCTGAAGGCCAACGGTGTGCCGCAGACTGATGTCATCCTTTCCGCCTCCAACGCAGTGGACGGACAGGACGCGCTGGCGCGCCATTTCGACGCCGGCAGCGGCAGCCCCGCCGTCGTGGTTGCGGACGAAAGCAAAGCCGATGACGTGCTGGCGAAGGTGAAGGCGGCCAAGGGTGTGGGGGACGCGTACCTGCTGGCTGAAGGGAGCGTGCCCATCACCGGCGCCCCTGGCACTCCCGACACACCGGATGTCCGGGATGGGAAGGTGCTGATCAATGCCACACTGAACTTTGCCGCGGACTCCCTTGAAGCGGAGGATACCGTCAAGGTTATGCGCGAGGACCTGAAAACGGTCGACGCCGATGCCCTCGTAGGCGGCGTGACGGCCACGGCACTGGACACCAACACCACAGCCCAGCGCGACCTGGTGATCATCATCCCCATCGTGCTGGTGGTTATCCTTTTCATCCTGATGCTGCTGCTCCGCTCGGTGCTGGCGCCGGTCCTGCTGGTGCTGTCGGTGGTGCTGTCGTACGGTGCGGCCATGGGAGTCTCAGCCCTCGTTTTCAACAACCTGCTGGGTTTCCCGGGTGCCGACGCGACCGTGCCGCTGTTCGGCTTTGTGTTCCTCGTGGCCCTGGGCGTGGACTACAACATCTTCCTGATGAGCCGCGTGCGGGAGGAGGCGCTGAAACACGGCACCCGGCCGGGCATCCTGCGCGGGCTCGGCGTGACCGGCGGAGTGATCACCTCGGCCGGTGTGGTCCTCGCTGCCACGTTCGCCGCCCTGGGGGTCATCCCGATCATGTTCCTCGTGCAGCTGGCGTTCATTGTGGCCTTCGGCGTGCTGCTGGACACGGTGCTGGTGCGCTCGCTTCTGGTTCCCGCGCTGGCCTACGACATCGGCCCACGCATTTGGTGGCCGTCCAGGCTGGGCCGGCCGGTCCTGGACGCAGCTGAGCTACGTGGCACAGGCGCCGTGAAGCCCGAGACGGAAAGCGCCGGCAGTCGCTAAGCCTGGCCCTGCGCCGTCACGCCGGGCTTCACGCCTGCGCGCGCCACCAGGCCACCGTGGCCGCGGCTGCCTCGGGAAGCGGCGTGGGGTCCAGGCCCAGGGCGGCCTCGCTGGCGGTCGAGTCCATCACGAAGGGCTCCTCGAACTGGTACAGCATCTCTGCCACTTCGCGCATGTCCTTGGAGAAGACCCCGAGCGCCCGGAGCACCCAACCGGGCACGGCTGCTACCTTCGGGGCGGCCACCCCACCGGCCTCTGTGAAGGCGGTTGCCAGCCGCCGCTGTGTGATCGCCGGGCCGGTGGGCGCGTGCCACACCCCGTTCCATAGCGACGGCGTCGCGGCAGTATGGATCATCGCCGCGGCCAGGTCCGGGACGTAGGTGAATGAATGCGGCTGGTCAGTGCTCCCGATGACCCATACTTTCTTGCCGGCCAGGACGGCGGGGACAAGCCGCTCGCCGGCGTGGGAGGTCTTGACGCGCGGTCCAATAAAGTCGCCGGCCACCACGGTGACGGTGTTCGTCGGCGAGTCGGCCCTCGCCTCAAGCAGTTGCGTCCGCACCCCCCGCTTGCCGCCTTCGGCCGCCCGCGGACCGGCCCCGGTCATGGGGCGCCCGGGCTCGCTGTACGAGTAGAGGCTTTCGGGAAATACGACGACGGCGCCCGCCTCGCCTGCCGCGGCCAGCACCGCTTGCTCGGCCTGGGGGAGCTCGGCCTGCCACGCGTCCGCAGTGTAGGAAGAGCCATGAATGCAGTGAAAGACGGCGGTAGCCCCCGCGAGTGCGTCCCGGACCTGGGCGGGATCCTGGACGTCCGCCGTCACCCGATCTACGAGTGGATGCTCGGGCCCGGTGCCCGACCTGGTGAGGATCCTGACGTTTTTCCCCTGCTCCGCGAGTTGTTCTGCCACCGTCCAACCCACGGGGCCGGCGCCGGTAACAACGTGGACATCCTTCATGACTTCTCCTCAAAGATTTTGAATTGAGAGCACCGCTCTCCCCTAAGCGTCCACCAACGCGGGGGTCATGTCAAGAGCAGTGCTCTCAATTGTTTGCAGTGCTCTGCCTATGCGATGCTGGACCCATGAGTGACGCTGCCGCGGAAGCGGAAACCACGCCCAGGACGCCGCGGGAACGGGCCAGGGCCCAGACGATAGAGGACATCGTCCGGCTGGGGCGGGAGCATCTTGCCACCCAAGGTGCGGCCGCACTTTCCCTCCGTGCCGTCGCCAGGGACCTGGGCGTAGTTTCCTCGGCCGTTTACCGCTACGTGGCGAACCGCGACGAACTCCTCACCCTCCTGCTGGTGGACGCCTATGACGAACTCGGCGACGCCGTCGACCTGGCGGTGAATGCGATGCCTCCGAAGGACCATGCCGGGCGTTTCAAGGCGCTGGGGCGGGCGGTCCGGGACTGGGCACTGCGTGAGCCGGCCCGCTACGGGCTGCTGTTCGGCAGTCCGGTGCCGGGCTACCAGGCGCCCGCCGGGCGGACCTCAACGCCCGGAACCCGGGTGATCTACAGCATGATCGGCATTCTCGATGCCGCCTACCGCGCGGGTGAGCTGACGACGGCGGCGCCCGCCGCCGTCGCGCCTTCCGCCCTGTCTGCCGATCTGGAAGCCATCCGTGACGAACTCGGGCTTGCCGTCCCGGACGGGCTGCTGGCGAACGGTGCCCTCGTGTGGACGTCACTCTTTGGCACCGTGAGCTTCGAGGTCTTTGGCCAGTATGGCGCGGACACGTTCAGCGCGCGCGGTGAGCTCTTTGAGCACCACCTCGCAGTGCTTGCGAAGCTGGTGGGGCTCGAAGCCTGACGGCCGCGCGCCCGGCCGGCATGGGCGTCATGCCATGCACGCTTTGGCGGCTCCGGCAGGTACTGCCCGCGGTTTTCCGGGCCGGAGTCCTCTCTGCGGACGCAGAAGCATGCCCCCAGTGACGGCGACAGCGCCGGGACCTGACGGCAATCCGCCGCGGCACCTTGTGAGCGCTAACAAAAAACTCTTGTCACGTGCTTTACAACGATGTAATGTTTGGGTCAGCCCGCACCATCCAGGCTTGAGGCGACGTTTCAGCGCCGACAGACGGGCGGCGACTTTTCCAACAAGCTACGTCCAAAGGAGTGACGGTGACGCAAGTTGATTCACGCCCACTGCAGATGACCCGCAGGCAATTACTGCTCGGAGGCGGGGTACTGGCGGGGAGCCTCTCAATCGGGGCCAGCCTGACCGGCTGCGGCGGTGCGGCCCAGGCAGCCGCAGATGACATCCGCTTCTGGCACCTGCTCTCCGGTGGTGACGGCATCAAGATGACGGCCATGATCGACAAAGCCAACGCGGGAAACACGGACTACCGGGTAAAGCCCACCGTGCTTGCGTGGGGCGCGCCGTACTACACCAAGCTGGCGATGGCCTCCGCCGGCGGCCGGCCGCCTGAGGTAGCCGTAATGCACGCGGCAAGGGTGCCGGGCTATGCTCCCGGCGGACTGCTGGATCCCTGGGACCTGGACCTGCTGGCGGAGTTCGGCGTACGTCCTGAGGACTTCAGCCCAAGAATCTGGGAGAAAAGCCAGTTTGACGGCCAGGTCTTTTCCCTGGCGCTGGACTCGCATCCTTTCGTAATGCTCTACAACACTGAGGTCGCGGCGAAGGCGAATGTTTTGGAGAGCGATGGCCGGCTGGTCGGGATCTCCTCTCCATCCGAGTTCCTCGAGGTGAGCCGGGAGCTGCAGAAGGCCACCGGCAAGCACGGGCTCTCGTACGGTTATCTTGGCGACGGCGCCCAGATGTGGCGCCTCTTCTATACCCTCTACCGGCAGCACGGGGCGGACTTCGTCCTGGATCCGGGCCGGCCGGCAGAGGTGGACAGGGACGTGGCCGTCGACTGCCTGGAATTCATCAAATCCCTACTGGATAACACCATTGCCACGAAAAGCGGCGACGGCGGCACGGCCATTGCCGAGTTCGCCAGCCAAGGCTCGGGGTTGCTTTTCACCGGTGTGTGGGAGCTTCCGACAATGAAGGCGGCTGGTGTTCCGCTGGGCGCAGGTACTATCCCAACGCTTTTCGGAACTCCGGCTGCCTTTGCCGACTCACATTCCTTCGTGCTGCCCCACCAGGCAACCCTGAACGAGGCGACACGCCGCGGCGTGTACCAGTTTGTGGCCACCATGCTCAAGGGATCCCTGACCTGGGCGGAAGCAGGGCACATTCCTGGGTACCAGCCGGTGGTCAACTCCAGCGAGTACGCGGCCCTAAAGCCACAGGCGGACTATGCGAATGCGGCCGACATCATCAACTACGATCCCGAGGCGTGGTTCACCGGTTCCGGATCCGACTTCCAGAGCTACTTCGCTGAGAACGTCCAGAACGTGTTCCTCGGGCGGGACAAGGCCGCGGACGGCTGGGATGCATTCATAAAGCGCATCAATTCCGTCCTGGCTATGCCGAACCCGGTTTGAATGCCAGCCGGCATGCCCGCCGTATCCCGATTCTGAGCACCGACCCGTTCGTGACAAAGGAGTCCTCATGAGCACTGCCCCCACAACAGCGCCCGCACGAGAATCATCGGGCAGCCGGATCAGCCCGGCCCCCACACCCGCTGTCAGATCGTCCCGGTCCCGGCGCGACAACATCCACGGCTGGGCCTTCTCGGCCCCATTCCTGGTGTTCTTTCTGACGTTTCTGGTCTGGCCGATGATTTCCGGGGCCATCATGAGCCTCACCGGAAAGTCCCTGACCGGGGCCAACAGCGGATTCATCGGCCTAGCGAACTACAGCGAGGCGTTCGCCGACACCGATATGTGGCGGTCGCTGGGCAACACCCTTTACTTCACGCTGATCAGCACGGTACCGCTGGTAGTGATCGCCTTGGCGTTGGCAGCCCTCGTCAATATGGGCCTTCCCGCGCAGTGGCTGTGGCGGCTTTCCTTTTTCTCGCCGTTCCTCCTGGCTTCCACTGTGGTGTCACTCTTCTTCGCCTGGATGTACAACCCGGAACTGGGCCTGTTCAACGACTTCTTGGCGAAGCTTGGAATCCCACCCGTGGCGTGGCTCAATGATCCGTCTGTGGCGATGTGGGCCGTTGTGATCGCCACCGTCTGGTGGACCGTTGGCTTCAACTTCCTGCTGTACGTGGCAGCCCTGCAGAACATCCCGCACCAGCATTACGAAGCGGCTTCCCTCGACGGGGCCGGTGGCTGGCGCCAGTTCTTCTCGATCAGCCTGCCGCAACTTGGCCCCACCACGGCGATGATCGTTGTCCTGCAGCTCCTCGCGTCGCTGAAGGTCTTTGACCAGATTTACCAGATGACCGGAGGCGGCCCTGGGGGAGCTACGCGTTCCATCGTGCAGTACATCTTCGAAGCCGGCTTCACCGGCTACCGGCTGGGCTACTCGGCAGCCATTTCCTACATCTTCTTCGCGTTGATCCTGCTCATCGCGCTGGCCCAGGTCTTCATTGCACGGAAACGGAGCGTTTAGCCATGGCAACCTCAACACTTTCCAAGCCTGTACTCCAGCCAAGGGGAACCACCGACGCCGGGCTGAACCGGCGCCCAAAAACGCCGCTGTCCCGCACGCTGGCCACCGTCGTGGTGTCGGTCCTGGCCGTAGTGTGGCTCGTGCCTTTTGCCTGGGCCACGGTCACCGCCCTGAAGAGCGAAACGGAGGCGGCATCCACCCCCATCAGCTGGATACCGGCCTCGGGCTTTACCTTCGATGCCTTCGCGAAAGTACTGCAGAGCGGCAATATCCCCACCTGGACGCTCAACTCGCTGTTCACGTCTGCGGCAATCACCGCCATCACCCTGGTCATTTCAGCGTCAGTGGCCTACGCCATCTCAAGGATCGACTTCCGCGGCAAGAGGACGCTGATGGTCGTAATCGTTGCTTCCATCATCATTCCGCCGCCGGTCCTGATCATTCCGCTGTTCCAGCAAATGCAGTCACTGAACCTGATCGACACGTATTGCGCGCTGATCCTTCCCCAGGTGATCCATTCGCCGATGGTGTTTGTGCTCAAGAAGTTTTTCGACCAGGTTCCGCGCGAGCTTGAGGAAGCGGCGCTGATGGATGGTGCGGGCCGCCTGCGGATCTTTATGACCATCGTGCTTCCACTGTCCCGGCCGATCCTGGCCGCCGTTGCCATCTTCGTTTTCATCGGGGCGTGGAACAACTTCCTGTGGCCGTTCATTGCGACGAACGAGAGCTCACTGCTCACCCTGCCGGTGGGGCTGCAGACCATCAAGAGCGCCTACGGCATCCAGTACGCGCAGAACATGGCCTCGGCCCTGCTGGCCGCGATGCCCCTGATCGTGGTCTTTCTGTTCTTCCAGCGCCAGATCATCAGGGGTGTTGCAACCACCGGCCTTGCCGGTACGTAAGCCAGTTGGGTCTTGACGAGGCGTTCGCCAACAAGGTGTCCCGGCGGGGTCAGTTCGGCCGGGACCCTGTTAGCGGTATGGCCTGCTGGATAGACTGCGATTGCGCCCGCACGGACGCGGACCTCAAAGGAGCGTGCCGCCATGGCCAAGAATCGCGAATCCGCAGCTGATGAGCAGCCCCGCAAGGGCAATTCTGCCCCGGGGATGGAAGGCGAAGGCGGGCAGTACACGGCCGGGGATTACGGCGACGCCGGCAGTGTGGAGGCTCCTGACGACCGCCCGGAGGGTGAATACCCCGACGGCGACTACGGCGATGCGGGTTCCTCTGGGACGGCGCGCGAGGCTGATGTCCCTCCCGGAAGGGCCACTGACGGCCAGGTGAACGCCTCCGACGAGGAGCGGGGTCCCCTGCACGGTGACGAGGACTCCCGTTAGAACCGCGCCACGTTCTCCGACAGCGAAAATGCTGGGGCGTCACCGTCGGGCTGAGAGCCCGCAAGGACGGGGGAGCGCCGAACCGCGCCATGCAACAGAATCCAAAGTTGAGCGTACTTCGCTCAAGTTTGGATTGACATCGCCTGCGCCCGGAGTAAAGTTGAGTGCAGAACGCTCAATGAGTGGGCGCCAGCAAGTTTCCAAGGAAAGAAGGAAGCAACACATGTCACGTGCAGTAGGTATCGACCTCGGAACCACCAACTCCGTCGTCTCCGTTCTCGAAGGTGGCGAGCCCACCGTTATTGCCAACGCCGAGGGTGGCCGCACCACGCCGTCGGTCGTTGCATTCTCCAAGTCCGGCGAAGTCCTCGTAGGCGAGATCGCCAAGCGCCAGGCCGTCAACAACATTGACCGCACCATCGCCTCCGTCAAGCGCCACATGGGCACTGACTGGGACGTCTCCATTGACGACAAAAAGTACACCCCCCAGGAAATCTCCGCCCGTATCCTCATGAAGCTGAAGAACGACGCCGAGGCGTACCTGGGTGAAAAGGTCACCGATGCAGTGGTCACCGTTCCCGCGTACTTCAATGACGCAGAGCGCCAGGCCACCAAGGAAGCCGGCGAGATCGCAGGCCTTAACGTCCTGCGCATTGTCAACGAGCCCACCGCCGCGGCACTTGCCTACGGCCTGGACAAGGGCAAGGAAGACGAACTCATCCTCGTCTTCGACCTCGGCGGCGGTACGTTCGACGTCTCCTTGCTGGAAGTCGGCAAGGATGAAGACAACTTCTCCACCATCCAGGTCCGCTCCACCGCCGGTGACAACCGCCTCGGCGGCGACGACTGGGACCAGCGCGTCGTCAACTACCTGCTGAACCAGCTCAAGGTCAAGGGCATTGACCTGTCCAAGGACAAGATCGCCCTGCAGCGCCTCCGCGAAGCATCGGAGCAGGCAAAGAAGGAACTCTCCTCCTCCACCAGCACCAACGTCTCCCTCCAGTACCTGTCCGTCACCCCCGACGGCCCGGTCCACCTGGACGAGCAGCTGACCCGCGCCAAGTTCCAGGACCTCACCAAGGACCTGCTGGAGCGCACCAAGAAGCCGTTCCACGATGTCATCAAGGAAGCGGGCATCAAGCTCTCCGACATCAACCACATCGTCCTGGTGGGCGGCTCCACCCGTATGCCCGCGGTCTACGAGCTGGTCAAGGAACTGGCCGGTGGCAAGGAACCGAACAAGGGCGTCAACCCGGATGAGGTTGTGGCCGTTGGCGCAGCACTCCAGGCCGGCGTTCTGAAGGGTGAGCGCAAAGACGTCCTCCTGATCGACGTCACCCCGCTGTCCCTCGGCATCGAAACCAAGGGTGGCGTCATGACGCACCTGATCGAGCGCAACACCGCCATCCCCACCAAGCGGTCCGAGACCTTCACCACCGCTGACGACAACCAGCCGTCCGTGGCCATCCAGGTCTTCCAGGGCGAGCGCGAGTTCACCCGCGACAACAAGCCGCTGGGCACGTTCGAGCTGACGGGCATCGCTCCGGCTCCGCGCGGCGTTCCGCAGGTTGAGGTCACCTTCGACATCGACGCCAACGGCATCGTCCACGTCTCCGCCAAGGACAAAGGCACCGGCAAGGAGCAGTCCATGACCATCACGGGCGGCTCCAGCCTCTCCAAGGAAGACATCGACCGGATGGTCAAGGACGCCGAGGAGCACGCAGCCGAGGACAAGGCCCGCCGCGAGGCAACCGACACGCGCAACACGGCCGAACAGCTCGCCTACTCCGTGGACAAGCTGATCGCCGACAACGCCGACAAGCTGCCCGACGAGGTCAAGACCGAGGTCCAGGCCGACGTCGACGACCTCAAGAAGGCCCTCGAAGGCACCGACGACGCCGCCGTGAAGACAGCGTTCGAGAAGCTGCAGGCTTCGCAGGGCAAGCTGGGCGAGGCCATCTACGCACAGGCCGGTTCCCCCAACGGCGAAACGGGTGCTGCAGGTGCCGAAGGCGCAGCGGGTTCCCCTGCCGGTGAAAAGGGTGCCGACGAAGACATCGTCGACGCCGAAATCATCGACGAAGACGAAGCGAAGAAGTAGCCATGCCGCACCACGGTAACGAGGAAGAGCACCTCTCCCCATCAGACCAGGAGCGCCAGGAAGGCCAAAACGGCAACGGCCACCAGGAGCCGGTCATCCGGGACAACCGAAAGGTTGACCCGGTGACCGGACAGGCCCGGCACCCGGAAGGGCAGTCAGCGGCCAAGGCGGATTCGCCCGTGGCCGAGCCTGAGGACACCGACACCGACGGCGATGCACTCGCCCAGGCCGAGGAGATCCTCAACGGCATCGAGGTGCCGGCCGAGGAATCCGTGGCCCAGGGTGCGGGACAGGCCGAAGCCGCTGAGCTGAAGAACGACCTGCTTCGCCTCCAGGCTGAGTACGTCAACTACCGCAAGCGCGTTGAACGTGACCGCGCCGTAGCAGGGGAGATGGCCGTCATCGGCGTCCTGAACTCCCTGCTGCCGGTGCTGGACGACGTCGACGCCGCCCGCCAGCACGGTGACCTCGCCGACGGCCCGTTCGCCGCGATCGCCACCAAGCTGGAGAATGCGCTGAAGACGTACGGCCTGATCCGGATCGATGAGACCGGAGTGGAGTTCGATCCCACGATCCACGAGGCCCTCATCCAGCAGCCCGGCGAGGACATCGACGTTGACACCGTCAGCCAGGTGCTCCGTTCCGGCTACAAGTCAGGCGAACGCGTCCTCCGCGCAGCACAAGTGATTGTGGCTGTACCGGCGTAGTCCCTGCTCACCTGCGCCAGACGGATGAGGGGGCCCCGCCCGTACGCTGGGTGGCCCGGATCTGCGATCCTTGCCCACCCAGCTCCGGCAGCGGACCTGGCCTCCCAACACTCGCAAGCTCGCGTCGGGGCCCTCGGCCAGATCCTTACGTGCCACTCCCGGGCCCCTCATCCGTCGGGCGCTCAGCGGTTGTCTCGCCTAAGGTGAGTTAACCGTAAAGCTCGGAGCGATACATGGGCCCCGGGAGTGGCATCGGGCCTACCGGAGCTGGGTGGCTGAGGATCGCAGATCCTTAGCCACCCAGCGTAGGGGCGGGGGCCCATGTATCGCGGAGAGCGTGGGTAGAAACTTAAGAAGTACGAGAAAGGAAACGCCATTGGCTAGCCAGGATTGGGTGGACAAGGACTTTTACGCGATCCTTGGTATCGCCAAGGACGCTTCCGACGCCGACATCAAGAAGGCCTACCGGAAACTTGCCCGCCAGCACCACCCGGACACCAACTCGGGGGACACTGCGTCGGAGAAGAAGTTCAAGGACATCTCCGAGGCCTATTCGGTGCTCTCGGATCCGGACGAGCGCCAGCAGTACGACGCCATCCGTGCGATGGGCGGCGGTGCCCGGTTCGCGCCGGGTGGCGCCGGTGCCGCAAACGGTGGTTTCGAGGACATGTTTGGCGGCCTGTTCACCGGAAACGCGGGCCGCCATGCCGGCGGGTTCAGCACGTCCGGCGGCATTCCGCCCGAATTCGCGGACCTTTTCGGCGGCGGCTTCGGCGGCCAGTCCGGCTTCCAGCGACCCCCTTCGAAGGGCGCGGACCGCACCGCGACCACCACTATTTCCTTCGCCGGCTCCATCCGCGGCACAACTATCGGCCTGCGGGAACCGAACGGCGAAGTCATTGACGTCCGTGTCCCCGCCGGCATCAAGGACGGCCAGAAGGTCCGCGTCCGCGGGAAGGGCCAGCCCGGGCCCGCCGGGAACGGCGACCTGATGGTTGCCGTTTCGGTCAAGCCCCACGATTTTTACACGCGCGACGGCGACAACCTTCGCATCCACGTACCGGTCACCTTCCCTGAAGCTGCCTTGGGCGCCGACATCGAAGTTCCCACCGTCGACGGCGACAAGGTGAAGGTCAGGGTCCCGGCCGGCACCCCGTCCGGCCGCACCCTCCGGGTCAAGGGCCGCGGCGTGAAGACCGCCAAGGCCACGGGCGACCTCCTGGTGACCATCGACGTCGCGGTCCCCAAGAACCTGAACAAGGACGCCGAAGCCGCGGTGAAGGCCTTCGCCGAGGCCACCGCCGACGCCGATGTCCGCCAGGGCCTGGCCGCCAAGGCCCGGCTTTAGCTCCGGGGGTGCGTCGTGGACATCAACGCTGACCAGCCGATCTTCGTGATCTCGGTGGCAGCCGAACTGGCGGATATGCACCCGCAGACGCTCCGGCAGTACGACCGGCTGGGCATCGTCCGGCCAAGCCGGGCCCCCGGCAAGTCCCGCCGCTACTCGCAGCGGGACGTCAACATGCTGCGGCGAGTGCAGCGGCTGTCGCACGAAGGTGTCTCGCTCGAAGGCATCAAGCGGATCATTGACCTGGAGACCCAGGTGGCCGCACTGCAGCGCAGGGTGACTGAACTGACCGAGGAACTGGGCCGCCGTCGTGATCCCCTCGACTCGCGGATCTTCGCGGCCGGGGCCGCCGGCGATGTGGTGAGCCTCGCCCGCGGCCAGCGTCCCCGTGCTCGGTCGCAGGCTGTGGTGGTCTGGCGGCCCCGGGCGCTGGGTAAGTAGAGCAGCCGCATCAAAGACGAGTACCCACTACTCGTGACGGACCGGGCCGCTGCTGGCTTGAATGGAACCTGCAGCTGAGTCTCACAGCGCTGGTTTCAAGCCTTTGGGGGTGCATTGGAGTGTTCGCTTCGTCATTCATCATGTTCGCCGGTTCCTTACCGGGGCAGATCCTGCTTGCCATCGGGCAGACCGTAGTGGTGGTCTGCGTCTGTTTCGACATGGTCCGGGCCTTGTCGGTGCCGAGGTCGCACCGACGGTATGTGGCCTCCACCGTGTTCAGGACGCTGGCCATCCCGTCGATCGTGTCCACGGGTTCGAGCGTCCTGATCGGCGCTGTCACGTGGTCGTGGATGGACGTGGTGATGTCGATGTTCGTGATGGTGGCGATCATTTTCCGGCTTCACCACGATACCGATGAGGATAACTGGTGGAAGGGCAAGGGCAAGAAGCTCGCAGGCTGGGCCCGCCGCCAGTTCAGCTCCCGTACGGCCGCAGCGCCGGCGATGGGGTAGGCCCGTTCAGTAGCTTGCGGGGGTTCCGCCGTCCAGTTGCCTGCCGATCTGGCGGCGGCCCGGCAGCGTTCGACGGCGGCACGCACCTCGTCCGCAAAGCGGAACTCGTAGACGCCCAGGTCGTTGCTGCCCGTACCCGCCCGACGGGGCGCCACACGTCCTCGAGGCCGCCGCGGCAGGCGGGCTTGTGGTCGCTGACCTGTATGGACCCGACTGAGGTGTCCGTCAGCAGCCTGCCGCGCCAAAGAATTGGCCCTTGTCGCGCACCGTGAACCTGGCGTAAAGTTCTGGATCACAGAACAAATTTTCAACTATAGAACGTAAAATTCTATTATAGAACATCGCCTTGGCGACGCAGTGCCACACAACGAAGTGAGGACATCCGTGCAGTTCCACCATTACGGCTACGTATCCGGTGACCCGCGGGTCCAGCCGGCCGCCGGCGTCGGCATCGACCGGCCTGCCGAGCTTCCCGACGCTGTCGATGTGCTGATTGTCGGCACCGGCCCTGCCGGCATGGTCGCCGCAGCGCAACTTTCCCAGTTCCCCAACGTCACCACCCGCATCGTGGAACGCCGGGCCGGCAGGCTCGCCATCGGCCAGGCCGACGGCATCCAGGCGCGGAGCGTCGAGACCTTCCAGGCGTTCGGCTTCGCCGAGCGCATCACCGCCGAGGCATACCGGATAACAGAAATGGCGTTCTGGAAGCCGGATCCGGCGGACCACTCCCGCATCGTCCGCGCCGCCCGCACGGTCGACGACGAAATGGGCATCAGCGAGTTCCCGCACCTGATTGTCAACCAGGCCCGTGTGCTGGACTATTTCGCCGAGTTCATGGCGAACTCGCCCACGCGCATGGCCCCGGATTACGGCTTTGAGTTCCGCAGCCTCGAGGTCACGGGCGAAGGGGAGTATCCGGTGATGGTGACCCTTCTCCACACGGCCGGCCCGGACGAAGGGAAGGAGCGGGTTGTCCGCGCCAAGTACGTCGTGGGCGCGGATGGCGCACGCAGCAAGGTCCGCGAGTCGATCGGCTGCCACCTGGCCGGCGACCAGGCAAACCACGCCTGGGGAGTCATGGACGTCCTGGCAGTCACCGACTTTCCGGACATCCGCACCAAGTGCGCCATCCAGTCCGGCGCAGGCGGCAGCATCCTGCTGATTCCACGCGAAGGTGGCCACCTGTTCCGCATGTACGTTGACCTCGGCCAAGTTGACCCGACGAACCACGGCGCCGTTCGGAGCACCACCATCGAGCAGATCATCGCCAAGGCGAACGAGATCCTCCACCCCTACACCCTCGATGTGCGCAACGTCGCGTGGCACAGCGTCTATGAGGTCGGCCACCGCCTCACGGACAGGTTCGACGACGTCCTGCCGGAGGAGCGCGGTACCCGTACGCCCCGCGTCTTCATCACCGGTGACGCCTGCCATACCCACAGCGCCAAGGCCGGCCAGGGCATGAACGTCTCCATGCAGGACGGCTTCAATCTCGGCTGGAAACTCGGGCACGTGCTCGAGGGCCGCAGCCCGGAAAGCCTGCTGGCCACGTACTCGGCCGAGCGCCAGGTGGTGGCGAAGGACCTCATCGACTTCGATAAAGAGTGGTCCACGCTTATGGCCAAAAAGCCTGAGGAGTTCGAGGACCCCACGGAGCTGGAGAACTTCTACGTCAGCACCGCCGAGTTCCCTGCCGGCTTCATGACCCAGTACGCGCCCTCCATGCTGGTCGCCGGGCCGAAGTACCAGGATCTCGCCACCGGCTTCCCCATCGGCAAGCGCTTCAAGTCCGCGCCCGTCACGAGGGTCTGCGACACCAACCCGATGCACCTGGGCCATCACGCCACGGCGGACGGCCGGTGGCGCATCTATGTCTTCGCTGACGCGGCTTCGCCCGGAACGGAACAGCAGGCCCCGTCGCCGGCCACGGACTTCGCCGAGTGGCTCGCGAACTCGCCGCATTCGCCGCTGTCCGCAACGCCGTCGGGAGCTGACCGCGACGCATGGTTCGACGTGAAGGTGATCTACCAGCAGGACCATACGAACATCGACATCAACGCAGTTCCATCGGTGTTCAAGCCGCAGGTGGGCCCGTTCCGGCTCACCTACCTCGAGAAGGTCTTCGGCACTAACCCGAACGCCGACATTTTCGAATTGCGCGGCGTGGACCGCGGCGGTGTTGTGGTGGTGGTGCGACCGGACCAGTACGTGGCCAACGTGCTGCCTTTGACGGCGACGGCGGACCTCGCCGCGTTCTTCGCGCCGCTGCTCAAACGCCGTCACACGGCCGGTCAGCCGCTGACAGTCTGAACCGCCCGGTAGTCGGCGGCGGCGTACACGCCGAGGATCCGCACCTCGGTGGTGAAGAAGTCCAGCTCCTCCAGGGCGAGGCTCAGCGGCAGGTCCTCCGGATGTCCCTCCACATCGGCCATGAACATCGTGGCGGAGAACTCGTTGCCCACCATGTAGCTCTCCAGCCGGGTCATGTTCACGGCATTGGTCGCGAAGCCGCCCAGCGCCTTGTAGAGCGCTGACGGGACGTTACGTACGCGGAATACGAAACTGGTCATTGCCGGTCCGGGGAGTGAATCCCGGGCCGGCAGTTCCTTTTCGCGGGCCAGGATCACAAACCGGGTGGTGTTGGAGGGGTCGTCCTCCACCCGGCTGGCGAGCACCTCCAGTCCATAGAGCTCTGCCGCGAGCGGGGGAGCGAGGGACAGTTTCGTGGGGTCATTCCATTCCCGCACTTCCCGGGCGGAACCTGCGGTGTCGCCGGCAATGACCGGGCGCAGCCCGGCGTCGCGGATGAGGCGGCGGCACTGGCCCAGGGCGTGGATGTGGCTGTGGACTTCGGTGGCTGCCTCGATGGTGCTGCCGGGGATCCCCATCAGGTCGAAGTGGATGGGGAGGAAATATTCGCCCACGATCTGCAGCCCGGAATGCGGCAGGAGCGTGTGGATGTCCGCCACGCGGCCGGCAATCGAGTTCTCGATCGGGATCATGGCAAGGTCTGCAGCGCCGCTGGCCACCTCTTCAAAGACATCTTCGAAGCTGGCGCAGGGGACGCTTTCCAGCTCGGGGAACATCTGCTTGCACGCAATATTGGAGTTGGCGCCGGGCTCACCCTGGTACGCAATCTTTTGGGCCATGGTCCGTATGGTGTCACGTGCGCGCCCGCCCGCCCAACTGGGTAGCAGCTGATGCTGTTTAGAGGGCTCAAAACGACATCTGCTGCGACCCAGTTGGGGTGGAAGTCACGCGGGGGTGACGCGGAGCCAGAGGTACTGGTGCGGGGCCAGGGTGATGCCCTCCGCGAGGCTGAGCGGCGCATCCGTGAGAAGTTCGACGGCGGCAGCCGGGAAAGCGGAGAACGTCACCGCAGGAAGGTGCTGCTGCCCGTCGCTGAAGTTCGCGAGGACAAGGACTGTGCTGTCCTCGCCCGGGCGCTGGTAGCCGAGGACTCCCGGGGCGTTCGTGTGGAAATCGACGAGGCGTGTTCCGGCCAGCTCGGGCGTCCCGGCACGCACGGTGATCATCTTCCGGAGGCCCGCAAAGATGGCCCCCTCGGGTGTGGAGGGGTCGTTCCGGCGGGCATACTGCTCCGCCGGATAGTGCGGCCGGTGCACCCAGCGGCTGTCCGCCTCATGGCCGTCCTCCATGGCGTACTGATAGTCGTTCAGCTGCCCCACCTCGTCGCCGAGGTACAGCAGCGGGATGCCTCCGGTACTGAACGCGACCGAGTGGGCCAGCAGGATTCGTCCCACCGCGTGATCCGGATCGTCCTCCAGGCCGCAGAGGGAGGCGGTGGTCCCGGAAATTCGGCAGTCACCGGTGCGGGGATTGTCCTGGAACGGCACGCCCTGGGCAAAGCTGCCGGGGTGCCGGTTGACGTAGAACGCGTTGAGGAACCGCCGGTGGTCATAGCCGTTGATGCCCAGCTCCGCCGCGTCCTCGTCGGCGAACGTCCAGCCGATGTCGTCGTGGCTGCGGACGTAGTTCACCCAGGACGTGCCGGCGGGGATGTTGTGCCGCCGTTCGAGCGCCTGCGACAGCAGCGAGACGTTGCGCGTGGCCAGGGATTCCCAGATGAGGGCCATCTGGAGGGGGTTGTACGAAAGCTGGCACTCGGCCGGATCGATATAGAGCGCCACCTCGTCGGGGTGGACAATGGCCTCGGACTTGAACAGCAGGGAAGGCGCCGCGAGCCGGCATACGGCGTTGAAGGCGCGCAGCAGCAGGTGTGCCTCGGGAAGGTTCTCGCACGGCGTGCCCAGCTGTTTCCAGATGAAGGCAACGGCGTCCATCCGGAGGATGTCCACGCCCTGGTTTGCCAGGAACAGCATCTCGCCGGCCATGGCACGGAACACGGCAGGGTTGGCGTAGTTCAGGTCCCACTGGTACGTGTGGAACGTCGCCCATACCCACCGTCCGTCCGGGAGCGGAACAAAGGAGCCGGCGTGGTCGTCGGGGAAGATTTCGCGGACGGTCTGCTCGAAGGCGTCGGGCATGGTCCGGTCCGGATAGATCCAGAAGTAGTCGCTGTATTCCGGGTCGCCTTCCGCTGCCCGCCGCGCCCAGTGGTGCTCGTTGGACGTGTGGTTGAAGATGAAGTCAACAACCAGGCTGATGCCGTTCTCGCGGAGCTCGGATGCCAGCGCGCGCAACTGCTCCATGGTGCCCAGCCTGGGGTTGACCTCGCGGTAGCTGGAGACGGCATACCCGCCGTCGGAGAAGGGCTCCGGTGCAAGGAACAGCGGCATCAGGTGCAGGTAGGTCAGTCCGAGTTCCTTAAAGTACGGGATCCGGTCGCGGACGCCGTCGAGGCTGGCGGCGTAGCGGTCCACGTAGCAGACCCCGCCGAGCATCCGGTTGGACTGGAACCAGTTGCTGTCGCCCTCGCGCTCGGCGTCCAGTGCCTTCAGGCCCGCAGGCCGTTCCTGCCAGGAGCGGGCACACTGCAGGACCAGGGCGCCCAACTGGTCCTGCCAGTCCTGCCGTGTCCCGTACAGCGAATGGAACAGCCGGCACAGTGCAGGGAAGTGAGCGTCCAGCCGCCGCTCAAAATCCTGCCAGTCCGGATCCGCTGGCTGGATGCCGTCAGCGGCCCCCAAAACACTCAAAACATGCTGCCTGGCAGCCTCTTCCACGTCGACGGTTTCACGCATGGAGCCAACTTATCAGCGGCACTGCCGCCGTCGCGGATCGGCCGAAGGCGTCACCAGCGGTCCGATCAGCCCAACGCCAGGCGCATGGACACCTGATACCGGTCCGAACGGTACGTCGAGATGGAGTACTCAATGGGTGTGCCCGGCTCGTCGGCCCCGGTAAAGGACCGGCGTTTGAAAAGCAGGACGGGTGACCCCGGCACAATGTCCAGCAGGGCAGCCGTTTCCTCCGACGCCGCCGCGGCCTCCACGGTTTGTTCCGCCTGCTGGACCGGGTGCCCGGAGGCCGCCAAAGCACGGTACAGCGAGCCGGTCAGGTCGGAGGAGAGCAGGTCCGGCAACAGGAGCGGCGGCAACCAGGACTCATCCACGCTGACCGGCGCTCCGTTGGCCAGGCGGAGCCGCCGAACCTGGTAGGCCGGCTGGTCCGGAGCCAGCCCCAGGTGCTCGGCGGCGGCCGCGGGCGGGAGTGCCGTGGAGACGTTGATGACCCTGGTGCTGGGCTCAAAGCCGGCCTGGCGCATGTCCTCATTGAACGAGGCCAGGTGCAGGGTGGACCGAACCAGCCCGTGCGAGACGAACGTGCCCTTCCCTTTGATCCGGACCAGCGCGCCGTCCTGCACCAGGTCCGAGATGGCCCGGCGGACCGTGATCCGGGAGACCCCGAACTGCTCCTCCAGCTGGCGTTCACCCAGCAGGGCATCGCCGGGCCGCAGCGTGCTGGACACCAGGTCCTGGAGCTGCCGCCGCACCCACACGTGTTTCAGTTCCCCTGCCGTATCCATGATTCCTATTTTCGGGGAAGATCGAACAGGTGCCCGCCTGCTTCCACCCGGCCGCCGGAGGCCGGAGCGTCGATGGCGTCCGCCGCGGTGTCAAGGATCACCACGGGGCTGCACATGCTGAGGTCCTTCGACCGGACCAGGGTGACGTCCACCGTGATCATCGGATCGCCCGCACGAACCTGGTCGCCCTTCTGGGCGATGACCGTGAAGCCCTCGCCCTTCAGGCCCACGGTGTCGATTCCGACGTGCACCAGGACGGCAGGCCCGGACGCATGCTGCACGATGTACGCGTGCGGCATGACCTTGACCACCTTGCCGTCCAGCGGTGCGACGGCAGTGACCACGCCGGCGTCGTCGTCGGGAATCACGGCCGCTCCACCGCCCACGAGCCCCTTGGCGAATACAGGGTCCGGCACTTCACTGAGCGGGATGCGCCGGCCGGGCAGGGGCGAGGCGACGCTGACGGCCTGCGCGGGTGCTTCCGTGCTCACATCAGGTCCTGGATGTCTTCGGCGAGGCTCTCGGCTTCCGGGCCCACAACCACCTGGACCACCGTGCCGGACATCATGACGCCGTGGGCGCCGGCGGCCTTGAGGGCGGCCTCGTCCACCCGGCCGGCGTCCACCACTTCGGTGCGCAGGCGGGTGATGCACCCTTCGATCTCTTCGACGTTCGATGCGCCGCCAAGGGCGGCGAGGATGATTTCTGCTTTGGACATGTCCACTCCCGATATTGGTAAGCGGTGAAAGGCGGCGGTTCCAGAAGCCATTTTGGAGCTTGAGGTTGACAACTGAGGCCGATGCCCTTCACAGTGATGGTTGTCACTGGTTATAACCAGTTAGCTAGACTCTACTGAATCAAGCATCCCCGCACAAGCACCACCTTCTTCGAGACGAGGAACACCATGACCACGGAAAATCCCGCAGCGGGCGCCGCGGCGCCGGGCAAAACCAAGGGCAGCGGCAAGGCACTGCAGAACATGCAGCGCTTCGGCCGCAGCCTCATGCTGCCCATCGCTGCACTCCCCGCCGCTGCACTCCTGCTGCGCCTTGGCCAGGACGACCTGCTGGGCAGGTTCGAATCCCTGACCACGGTCGCCCAGGTCATCGGCGCCGCCGGCGGCGCCCTGTTCGAGAACCTGCCGCTGCTCTTCGCCGTCGGCATCGCCTTCGGTTTCGCCAAGAAGGGGGACGGATCCACGGCCCTCGCCGCCGTCGTCGGTTACCTGGTCCTGACCAACGTCTTCAAGGTGATGGCGCCGCTGGTGCTGGGCGCCGCCCCGGAGGGCGGGGAGGATCCGGTCATCAACTACGGTGTGCTGGCCGGCATCGTGATGGGCCTGACGACGGCGCTGCTCTGGCAGCGCTTCCACCGCACCACCCTGCCGGACTGGCTAGGATTCTTCGCCGGCCGCCGGCTGGTTCCCATCATGACGGCCTTTGCCGCGATCTTCATCGGCGTGGTCATGGCCCTGATCTACCCGTATTTCAATACCGGACTGACCGCCGTTGGCAACACCGTGGCGGACAACACCGTGGTGGGCAGCGGCGTCTACGGCACCCTCAACCGGCTGCTGATCCCGCTGGGACTGCATCACATCCTGAACTCCATCGTCTGGTTCATCATCGGCGACTACAACGGCGTCCACGGTGACCTGAACCGGTTCTTCGCCGGAGACCCCACCGCCGGCGTCTTTATGACCGGATTCTTCCCCATCATGATGTTCGCGCTGCCCGCTGCTGCCGTGGCCATCTGGCAGGAAGCCAAGCCGTCACAGCGCAAAATCGTTGGCGGCGTGATGCTCTCCACCGGCCTCACCGCCTTCCTCACCGGCATCACTGAACCGCTCGAGTTCTCGTTCATGTTCGTGGCCTGGCCGCTGTACATCGTCCACGCCTTCCTGACCGGAACGTCCATGATGCTGGTCAACTTCCTGGGCATCCACCACGGATTTGGCTTCTCGGCCGGGGCCATCGACTACGTCCTCAACTTCGGCATCGCCCAGAATCCGCTCTGGCTGATCCCCATCGGGCTGGTCTACGCCGCCATTTATTACGTGGTGTTCCGCTTCGTGATCCGCCGCTGGAACCTTCGCACCATGGGACGCGAAGACGAAGCCGACGAGAACGGCTCCATGGCCAAAGCCGATGCAAGCTGAGATATCGCCGGCCCGGGGCAGCGGCGACGGCGGCGGGGTGGGGCTGCGGGGCCGCCTCGTCACCGGCGTCCCCGGCGAAGGCGTGATCGACGACGGCACCGTGGTGATGGCCGGCGGGACCATCCAGTGGTGCGGCCCGACGTCGGACCTGCCGGACAGTCTGGGCGCCGACATCCGGCGGGTGCCGCTCATCCTGCCCGGCCTCGTGGACGTACACTGCCACGGTGCCGTGGGGCACACCTTCTCCACTGACGTGGAGGGGGCCCGCCGGGCCGCCGCCCATCACGCCGCCCAGGGCACGACGTCGGTCCTCGCCTCGCTCGTCTCGGCGCCGTCGCAGGTGCTGCTGGAGCAGATCGCGGTGCTGCGGGAACTGGTGGCGGACGGCACCCTGGCCGGCCTGCACCTGGAAGGGCCCTTTATTACCAAAAGCATGTGTGGGGCACAGGACCCTGCCGCCATTATCGACGGTGACCCGGCGCTCCTGCAGCGGTGGCTTGAGGCGGGGCGCGGCACGGTGCGGTCACTGACCCTGGCCCCCGAAACCCCCCATTTCGCGGAGCTGGTACGCCTCTGCCGGGACTTCGGGGTGGTGCCTTCGCTGGGCCACACCGACGCCACCGCGGGGCAGACCCGGGAAGTCCTGGCCGGCGTTCCTGGTGAAGGGGCCGGAGCAGCCGAATCGGCCCAATGGTCGGCCACCCACCTGTTCAACCGGATGCCGCCCCTGGGCCACCGGGCGGCCGGGCCGGTCGCCGTGCTGCTGCAGGCCGCCGAGCAGTCACCCGGGCAGGTGGTCCTGGAACTGATTGCCGACGGCGTGCATTTGGACCCGGAAATCGTGCGCATGGTCTTCAACCTGGTGGGACCGCGCTCGATTGCCCTCATCACGGATGCGATGGCTGCGGCGGGAATGTCCGACGGCCACTACACGCTCGGCAGCCTGGACGTGCTGGTCCGGGACCGGGTGGCACGGCTGGCACCGGCTGGAGGTAGCGGCTCCGTGGAAGGGACCGCCGGCGGCGCGGACGGGGAAGAACCCGGCGCGATCGCGGGGGCCACGAGCTTCCTGCTGGAAAATGTGCGCCGCTGCGTCGGGTGGGGAATCCCCCTCGCCGACGCCGTGGCGGCAGCTTCGTCCACTCCGGCCCGGCTGACAGGCCTCGACCGGGGCGGCTTGGACCGGCCGGACGGCACCCGGATCGGCGCCATCGCCGCGGGGTACCGGGCGGACGTCCTGGTGGCCACCGAAGAACTTGAACTCGTGCAGGCCTACCGTGCAGGCACACCACAAACGCAGGAAAGGAATGACCGTGCAGATAGTTCTGTGTGAGTCCGTTGATCACGTAGGGGCCCGGGCGGCCGACATTATCGAGGCCAGGGTCCGGCAGGGTCCGGCTGTCCTGGGCCTTGCCACTGGTGGCTCCCCGAGTTCCACTTACCAGGAACTGATCCGGCGGCACCGCGAGGAACAGCTCAGCTTCAGCCAGGTCACCGGCTTCACCCTGGACGAGTATGCCGGCCTGCCGAAGGAACATGGGCAGTCGTACTATTCCACCATCCGGCGCGAGTTTGTTGACCATGTGGACCTGCCGCTGGAACGGCTTTTCACCCCACAGGGGGACGCGGCTGACCTGGTCGCCGAAGCTGAACGCTACGACGCAGCGATTGCCGCCGCCGGAGGAGTGGACATCCAGATCCTGGGCATCGGGGCGAACGGCCACATCGGCTTCAACGAGCCCACTTCGTCCCTGGCGTCGCGGACCCGGGTGAAGACCCTGGCCGGGGCCACCCGCACCGACAACGCCCGGTTCTTCCCCGACGGCGACGTCCCCCGTCTCTGCCTGACACAGGGATTGGGCACCATCCGCGAGGCGAGGCTGGCGGTGCTGGTGGCCATGGGCGAGAACAAGGCCGCAGCCGTCCAGGCGATGGTGGAGGGCCCGGTCAGCGCCAACTGCCCGGCCTCGGTGCTGCAACTCCACCGCCGGGCTGTGATCCTGCTGGACCCCGCGGCCGCGTCCGGGCTATCCATGCTCGAGTACTACCGGGAAGCCCAGGAGTTCAACGACCAGCTGGGCCAAACCCCCACCAGGCCGTGGATGCAGGATCCGCTGCTCCAGCAAAGCTGAGCGTGCATCCGGGGCTTGACCGCGTACACCTGCCTTCACGGCGCAGCATTGCGGACAAGCTTCGGATCTGTTTGGCGGGTCAGCCGTTGACCCGGCCCGGGTCCCGTACGCGGAGGCCGGCAAGTTCGCCTCGCCGATCTACGGCGACGCGGGCGGCGGTCCGCTGCCCGCGCCAAGCGAGGCTTCCGGCCAGCAGCAGCAGCAGGGCAAGGACTGCCGCGGCGGCCGCCGTGGCAGTCCAACCCCCGGGCCATTGTCCGGTGATGCCCATGAACGCCGGGACCGTGGCCGATGCCTGGCTCGTAAGGACAAGGGACCAGCCGGTGAGACGCCTGAGGCGCGCGAAGCCCAGTGCCAGCTGGAGGAAGAACAAAAGCCACAGGTAGGCCCAGCAGAGCCAGAGAACCGCCAGGAGCGGATCCTCCCCGGACCAGGCCACGGCGAGCAGGAGGCCGCACCCGCCCACCATTCCGCAGAACCAGCCAAGGCCCCGGGAGCCGAGTCCCAGCAGGAAATCCAGGCCAACATAGACGTAGGTCAGCCCGAACAGGAACATGCCGCAGGCCCCCAGCAGCACGTCCAGTTCGCCCTCGTCCACAACTCCTGGCGGAATGACGCCAGAAGCGGTGGTTGGAAGGGAGACGGCCAGATAGGCAACGCCGAGTATCAGCTGGATGCCCCCGACAACCAGGCTGAACACGGCCGTGTCCCGCCGCGGCAGCAGGTCCAGCGCCGCGAGGCCGTTGAGCAGGAGCGCGGCTCCGGAGAGAAGCAGGCAGATGTACGCCATCAGGAAGCCTTCCCGTGGCCAGATCCCAAGCACAGTTTTCTCGGGTTGTGGAGTTTTGATGTCACATTACGGAGATTAGCGGACGTCCTCCGTACCGCGTACCGGGCGTCAGTCGCAATCGGTTAGGTTGGAACGAACCACGCCGGACTGCCAGAGTTCCCAGGCGGCCGTCCACGTTGGGCTGCGAGGCAAGGAGAGATTCATGGATGCACGGCTGGAAGCAATCAGGGACACCGTACTGGCGAGGAATCCGGGCGAAGCGGAGTTCCACCAGGCAGTGGTTGAGGTGTTCGAAAGCCTTGGCCCCGTCCACGACCGGCACCCTGAATTCCTTGAAGCCGCGATCCTGGAGCGGCTCTGCGAACCCGAACGGCAGATCATCTTCCGGGTCCCGTGGACCGACGATACCGGACGGGTGCAGATCAACCGAGGATTCCGGGTGGAATTCAACTCGGCACTCGGCCCCTACAAGGGCGGCCTGCGTTTCCACCCCTCCGTGAACCTGGGCATTGTGAAGTTCCTGGGATTCGAGCAGATCTTCAAGAACGCCCTCACCGGCATGCCCATCGGCGGCGGCAAGGGCGGTTCGGATTTTGACCCCCGTGGCCGCAGCGACGCCGAGGTCATGCGTTTCTGCCAGTCGCTCATGACCGAGCTATACCGCCACATCGGCGAGTATACGGATGTGCCGGCCGGCGACATCGGCGTCGGCGGGCGCGAAATCGGTTACCTCTTCGGCCAGTACAAGCGCATCACCAACCGTTACGAATCCGGAGTCCTCACCGGCAAAGGCATGTCCTGGGGCGGTTCGCTGGTCCGGCCCGAAGCCACCGGCTTCGGCACAGTGATCTTCACGGAGGAGATGCTGAAAACCAGGGGGGCGTCCTTCGACGGGCAGCGGGTGGTGGTTTCGGGTTCCGGCAACGTGGCCATCAATGCCATCGCCAAGGCCCAGACCCTGGGAGCCGCCGTCGTGGCCTGCTCGGACTCCTCCGGCTACATCGTGGATGAGGCAGGAATCGACGTCGGGCTTCTCCGCCAAATCAAGGAAGTGGAACGCGGACGCCTCAAGGACTACGCGCTGCGCCGTTCCGGCGTTTCCTATGTGGAGGCCGGCTCGGTATGGGATGTCGACGCGACCGTGGCGCTGCCGTGCGCCACGCAGAACGAGCTCGACGGCGATGCCGCCGCGAGGCTGGTCCGCAACGGCCTGCTGGCCGTTGGCGAAGGCGCCAACATGCCCTCCACACGAGAAGCCGTGGCCGTCTTCCAGGAAGCCGGGGTGCTGTTCGGCCCGGGCAAGGCCGCCAACGCTGGCGGCGTGGCGACGTCGGCGCTTGAGATGCAGCAGAACGCCAGCCGGGACTCCTGGTCCTTCGAGCACACGGAACAGCGGCTCACGGACATCATGGTGGGGATCCACCACCGCTGCGCCTCAACCGCTGACGAATACGGCGAGCCCGGCAACTACGTGCTGGGCGCCAACATCGGCGGCTTCGTCAAGGTGGCTGACGCCATGCTCGCGCAGGGGCTGATCTAGGGTCTACGCCAGTCGTCCGTTGTGGCGCTCGGGGCTCAATTCCTGACGCGGTACGTCATCAGGACGCAGCCGCCGTCGATGGTCCGGGACTCCATCAGTTCGAGGGCCAGGCGGTGCCTCTGGCGGAAGAAAGGGACACCCGAGCCGAGCAACACAGGATGCACGTTCAGGCTGACTTCATCGATTGCGCCGGCCTCGAAGAGCGAGCCTGCGAGCTGACCCCCGCCCATCAGGCAGATGCCCTTGCCTGGCTGCCGTTTGAGCGCTTTCACGAATCCGCCCGCATCGGTGGAGACGAGCTCAACTCCAGGCGGCGCCTCGGTCAGGGTCCGCGAGAAGAGGTAGGTGGCAACTGACGGAATTCCGCCGCCGTCGTGGCCGGATCCGGTAGAGGGCTCCGCGCCAGACGCACCGCCCATCCCTTGGGCTGCCGCGAACTCCCAGGTTTTCCGGCCCATCAGGACAGCATCCACGGTGGACCAGTACTGGCCCGTGACCTCTTCCACGTCGGTGCTGAAGTGGAGCCAGTCGATGGCACCGTCCTTGCCTGCGATGAAACCGTCAAGGCTGCAGGCTGCGCCATAGGTCACGGTCCGCATTCTTCTTCCTTTCGCTCCCAGGCCCCGTAAAAAACCTTAGGCACACGGCACCGGGTTGGCTATGACCAAGGCTTGTCCGGCAATGGGATGGGCAGGGCGCCCCGGGACTGAAACGTTGATTTAACCGGGCGGAAACCCACCGCGAAACTGCCGCCATACAGTGGGACCACACGGCAACAAGTGGCCTGCGATGGACGTGGTCGTGGTTCCGCTTCCCTCCCGTCGGAGCGGCTCTGACGGGCAATTTCCGTTCTCTCTTCGCATCACGAAAGGGGTTTCCCATGGATTCGGGAAATGTCGCTTGGATTCTGGCCAGCTCTGCGCTGGTTTGTCTGATGATCCCCGCCCTGGCGCTGTTTTACGGGGGCATGGTGGGGTCTCGTCGCATTCTCAACATGATGATGATGTGCTTTGGCGGTGCCAGCCTGGTGGCAGTGCTCTGGGCGCTGTTCGGTTACTCGATGGCCTTCGGAAATTCGGTAGGCGGCCTGGGGCTCATCGGGGACATTACGGAATTTCCCGGGATGGGGCAGCTCCTGGCCGAGGATGAGGCAGCATCCATTCCTGTGGTTCTCTTCGCGGCATTCCAGCTGTTCTTCGCCTGTGTCACCACGGCCCTGGTGGCCGGAGCGGCAGCCGGACGCATGAAGTTCGGTGCCTGGATGCTGTTTGCCGGAATCTGGGCAACCATCGTCTACTTCCCCATTGCACACTGGGTGTTCGCCTTTTCCTCTGAAGACGGCAGCGTTGCCGGGGGCTGGATCGCGAGCGGCATCGAGGCGATCGACTTCGCCGGCGGCACGGCCGTGCACATGAACGCCGGTGCAGCGGCCCTGGCGTTGGCGCTCGTCCTGGGTAAGAGCTCCGGCTGGCCCAAGATGGAGCACACCAAGCCGCACAGCAGGCCGCTGGTGCTCGTTGGTGCCGGACTGCTCTGGGTCGGCTGGTTCGGCTTCAACGCCGGCTCCGCGCTCGCCGCCGGCCAGTCTGCCTCCGTTGTCCTTCTCAACACTGCAGTGGCGGCGGCTGCCGGGCTCCTCGCGTGGGCGCTGGTTGAGCGGCTCCGCAACGGTGCTGCCACCAGCATGGGCGCGGCGTCCGGCCTGATCTCGGCCCTGGTGGCCATTACGCCGGCATGTGGCGCTGTGGCCCCCCTTGGCGCACTTGCGGTTGGTGCCATCGCCGGTGCCGTCTGTTCCCTGGCCATTGAACTGAAGTTCCGCCTCGGCTATGACGATTCACTCGACGTCGTGGGTGTCCACCTGGTGGGCGGCATCCTCGGCACCCTGCTGATTGGCCTCTTCGCCACGGACGCCGCACCCAACGGGGTGAGCGGCCTGTTCTACGGCGGCGGCGTTGAACTGCTGGGCGTCCAGGCGCTGGCCACGGTCACAGTCCTGGCCTACTCGTTCGGCATCACGTGGATACTGGCCAAAATCCTGGATCGGATCATTGGCCTGCGGATCAAGCCCGAAGACGAAATGCGCGGGATCGACCTCGCAGCGCACGCGGAGTTCGCCTACCTCACCGATGAAGATCCCGTGGAGCTGGGTTCGCCCCAGCGCCCCTGATCTCCGGAGCGTCCTTTATCCCCTGAAACAGTCGGGGTGTCAGACGTTGGTACAGACGAGGTTGCCGTCGTGGACCTCCAGAACTGCTGCCCGGATATGGCTGAGGTGGGTCTGGGGGTCCGCGGTCATGCCGTCGATGTCCTCGCCGTTCCAGTAGGGGTGCGTGAAGTACACAATCAGCGCGCGCTCCTTGCCATCGACCGCGTCCAGTGGCACAACGTCTGCGTGCCGGCCCACTACTGGACCGCCGTCGGCCGTTTCGGGAGCAGTCAGGATGAGGCCGTCCAGGTATTCCTGCCGGGTCCAGCCTCCTGAGGCGTCCTCCGACCGGTAGATGGCCTGCCCCCGCCACTCGTCCACGATCATCCAGAACCGGCCCTCCAGTTCGAACACCTTTGGTCCTTCGTGCGGGCGCCCGGGAATGGTCAGTCCTTCAAGAACCCACGACGACGGATCGGCAGGTGTGCTGCTCACCGCGCTGTAGGTATTGGATCCGCGGGCCTCGTCCTTGTACCAAAGCCGATACTGGCCATCGCCGCACCGGGCCACTGCTGCGTCGATGGCGCGCGGGGAGTCGAGGTCAACAGCCCCGAGGTACTTCCAGCTGACCAGGTCCTGGCTGGCGAGCTGGACGATGGATGCATTGCCGGTCCAGTCGGTCCGCACCCCGCCAAGGACCGTCAGGTACATGATCCATTGGTCGCCGATTCGGACGACGTCGGGCGCCCACAGTGTTGCGGGCAGCTCAGTCCCCGGTGGGACGAGCCCGGCCACTGTCCCCTGGTATGCCCATGTCAGGCCACCGTCGGAAGAGCGGGCCACCCCGATTGCGGTGCCGTGTACCCACTCGACGCCGGTCAGGCCGGGTTCTGCTGCCCGGCGCTGGGTGTAGAAGAGTACCCAGCCGCCGGTCAGGTGGTCCGGCACCAGGATGGGGTCCGTGGGGCCGTCCCAGGCGGGATCACGGTAGGGGGTCTTGAAGGCGTCCGGGCTGAGCGGCGTCACTGCGTGCGCTGTCATGTCACGGGTTGATTCTAAGGCGGTAGCTTCGGTGTGCATGGGGAATCTCCATGTGGACGGGCGGTCAGATTTCCGTCCAGCATATGCAGGAAAGTGCTTTCCCGCAGCGTACTCGTATGCCAGTTCAGTGGGTGGGGCCTCAAGTGTACGTTCGCGTGCAATTGCGGAGAGGCGTCGGCAAGGGCCTCAAGTGTACGTTCGCGCTCAGTCGGTGAGCAGGCTCAGTCCTTGAACAGGCCCGCCAGGTCCTCAGCAGTGATCGAGCCGCCGGAGAGTGCGTCGCCTTCCATCACGTCCGCGAACAGCTGCGACTTCCGTGCCTTCAAAGCCATGACCTTTTCCTCGATCGTGTCCTTGGCCACCAGCCGGTACACCATCACATTCCGCGCCTGGCCGATCCTGTGCGTGCGGTCCACTGCCTGCGCCTCGGACGCAGGGTTCCACCACGGGTCCAGCAGGAACACATAGTCTGCCTCGGTCAGGTTCAGGCCAAAGCCGCCGGCCTTCAGCGAAATCAGGAACACCGGCGCACTGCCGTTCTTGAATTCATTGACGACGTCGGTACGGTTCCGGGTGCCGCCGTCGAGATAGCAGAACTCGATCTTCTCCTCCACCAGCCGTTCCCGGACCTTGCCCAGGAAGCCGGTGAACTGGCTGAAAATCAGTGCCCGGTGGCCCTCCGCCACCAGATCCTCGAGCTGCTCAAAGAGGACATCCAACTTGCTGGACCGGACCCCCGAAAGCGATGGATCCACCAAGGACGCGTCCAGGCTGAGCTGCCTCAGCAGGGTCAGGGACTGGAAAATGGTGAAGCGGTTCTTGTTCACGTCCTCGATCAGGCCGAGGATCTTTTGCCGCTCACGCTGCAGGTGCGTCTGGTACACCTTCTGGTGCCGCGGGTTCAGCACAACCTCCAGGATCTGCTCCTGCTTGGGCGGCAGGTCCTGGATGACCTGGTCCTTGGTGCGCCGCATCATCAGCGGACGGACCCGACGGCGGAGCTTCTCCAGCTGCGCCTTATCGCCGTTCTTTTCCACCGGCTTCTGGTAGTACTCGGCGAAGCGCTTGGGGCTCGAGAACAGGCCCGGCGCCACGATGGACGTCAGGGCCCAGAACTCCATGAGGTTGTTCTCCAGCGGGGTGCCGGTGATGGCCAGCTTGAACACTGCGGGGAGTTTCCGGGCGCACTGGTAAGCCTTGGACTGGTGGTTCTTCACGAACTGGGCTTCGTCGAGCACCAGGCCCGCCCAGGTCTTGGAGGCGTAGGAATCGTAGTCGATCCTGAAGAGGGCGTAGGAGGTGATCACGATGTCTGCGCCGCCCAGTTCAAGGTCCGCGTCCTGGCCATTCTTGGCAAAGGTCTCACTGACCGTTCGAACCGTCAGGCCGGGCGCAAAGCGTGCGGCCTCCGCGGCCCAGTTGCCCACGACGCTGGTGGGGGCAACCACCAAAAAGGGAGTGCCGCCGTCGGGCGCGGGGGTTCCGGAGCCCACTGAGGTGCCCGCCGAAGCGCCGTCAGCGGGCGCACTGTCAGGCGCCCCGCTTCCAGACGCGGAGCCGGCCCCAGGGACGGCCCCGTCAAAAAAGACAGGCCCATGCTCCTTCGCCGCGCACATCAGTGCCAGGGCCTGCACGGTTTTGCCCAGGCCCATGTCATCGGCGAGGACCCCGCCCAGGCTGTGTTTGTACAGGAAACTCAGCCAGTTGAAACCCTCAAGCTGATAGGGCCGCAGTTCGGCGTTGAGCGAGGAAGGCAACGGCAGCCCGTCGATCCCGCCTTCGAGCAAGCCGCCAACCGCGGAGCGCCAGGCCGCGGCCTGCTGGTCCACGATGCCCAGGTGCGCGAGCTCGTCCCAGAGCCCGGCCTGGAAGCGGCTGATCTGCAGCGGGGCGTCCTTGTTGTCCTGCAGCGAGCGGGCCTCCTCGATCAGGGCCCGCAGTTGGTGCAGTTCCGGCAGGTCCAGCGAGAAGTAGGCGCCGCTGGGCAGGAGCATCTTGGTCTGGCCGGCCGCCAGCGCAGAGAACACGGCGGCGAAGGAGACCGGCTGCCCCTCGAGCGAGATCTGGATGCCAAGGTCGAACCAGTCGCGCTGCTCGGTGGCCTTGGTGGAGATGGAAACCACCGGCGCTTCCTCGGCCTCGCGGTAGTCGGCGATGTCACCGGCGGTGTCCACAGCCACGTCAGGGGCCTGGCGCAGCACGGGCAGGACGTCCTCGGTGAACGCCAGTGTGTCCAGGCCGCTGAGCTCCACGGACGCGGCCAGCCGGGGAGTGCCCCAGCCGGCGGTGGCCGACTCGCCCAGGGCAGGAACAACGTTCCACGGCTGGCCGATGCCCTCCAGGATGCGGGCCTCGGCGGTGTCGTCGCGGTAGCCGTGGTCGCCGGGGTGCCGCCACAGCGGCTGGGCCGTGACCAGGTTTCCGGTCTTGTAATGCCACTCCCAGTGCAGCCGGACCCGGTGGTCGGCGCCGTAATTGGCCAGCAGCGACAGGGTAGGGACGGCCAGGGCAGGCAGCTCCACCGATTCGTCTTTCGCCGTCACGCGGGCGGCCTGCTTGAGTTTCGGGTAGAAACCGGTGAGGAATCGGGTCTCGTCCCTCGCCGGGATGTGGAGGGTGCTGCCGGCGGTGACGAATGTCAGCAGTTCCTCGCTCAGCCCGCTTTCCAGCGGAGCCAGCGTGATCACGCTGTCCGCGGGCACTCCGGGCAGCGTTTCGCCGCCCGTGGCCAGGCCGCTGGTCAGGAAGATGCCGTGCGCCGGCCGGCCGATGGTCCCCACCGACGCCGGATCAACCTCTTCCCCCTCCACGGTGATGGTGGGCGCGAGCTCCAGCCCGCCGTCGTCGTCCGTTGTTACCGCAGCAGAACCCGGGGCGTCGCCACTCACGGGAGAGCCATAGCGGCTCAGATTAAGCCCGACGGCGGCGGGGGACTCCGCGAGCCGCACCGGCTCAGTGCCGCGGCTGTGGACCAGGGCAAGGCCGATCTTCTTGGCGTCGGCGAGCAGGCCCCACATGTTTTTCCCGGCGAACGTGTTCAGGCCCAGCCACAGTGCGGAGGAGTTGTGCAGCCGGTTGGCAGCGGCAGTGTGCGCGGCCAGGAACGTCTGCATCCACTCGATGTGCGCCTCGTTGCATTCGCGGCGGAAGTTCAGGTAGCTGAGGGTGTTCCAGGAGACGTCGCCGCGGATCCACTTCCCCTTGGTCCCCATGATCACCGGCCGGGCCTTCAGCTGGCGCACACTGCGCAGGGGGTCGCGGCGGCCTGTGTAGGAGAAGTGCGGTGCGGGTTCCTCGACCTCGAACTGGAGGGCCAGCGGGATGCCGTTGCTGGACTGCGTGATGCCGGGCTGGGAAATAAGCGGGCTCAGGGCCTGCTCCCAGTCGGCCAGGTCCAGGCTGGAGGGCTGGCGGGAGAGCCGGGAAACCTCGGCCGGGGCCAGGAGCTGGACGCGGATGGCGGGGCTGTCCTCGGCGGCGAAGAGCAGCGCGGCCACGTGCTTGCAGTCCTTGCGGACAGGGCAGCTGCAGACGCCAACGGTGCAGCTCCAGCCGCCCGTTTTCCGGACCAGCTTCGCGGTGGTGGAGTAGGGAACGTCGGCGCCTCCCCGGACTTTGCCGAGCATCAGCCCGGTGGCGGCGTCGAAGGAGATCCCGGAAACCCGGCTGCCCATGGCATACGCCAGCCCGGCCGCGAGGGAGCGGTCGTTGATAGCGGGTGTCTGTATTGCCAGTGCCGCACTCTCGTCCGGTTGGGATGGCATGGTGCGCGCTACTTTCAGCTGGGCACGGTGGGCCCGTGTCCGATCAATGGTTATCTGATCCATCTTAGTTCGCCGGAACGGGCGCCCAAACTTCGCCTGACGTTCACCTGAGCCTCGACCGGGCGCGCACCCCGTCCACGTAGCGTGAAAAGTGTTCCGAGCACCACCCGCTTTCAGCCGTAAGGATTACTAATGACCGCGAGCCAGCAGCCCGTCGTTCTGACCACCGGCAGCATCGAAGCAACCGATGAGGAGGTCGTGGACGCGAACGTCCTGGTGGTTGATGCCATGCACCGGGAACTGCTCCAGACTGACGAAATGTCCCCGGTGGCAATCCGCAGCTACTACGTGGACTTCTACCTCACCCAGTCCCTGGAGGGCGGCTTCGCGCAGTACGTCTTCACCTCCCTTGACCGGGACGAAACGGACACCCTGGTCCGCGAGGGCATGGCCGGCATGGGTGCCACCGCCCACCTGGACCTGTTCAACCGGACCGTTGAGGCGTTCGATGACCTGTCCGAGGAGGACGTCGAGCGCTACCTCGACGGCGCCCTGGACGACGACGAGGAACCCACCGAAGGCGTGCGCGCCATGGAAGAGCTCGACGGCGAGTTCGAGGAGCTCCTCGAAACCGAGAACATCACCGCCCTGAACGCGGCGTGGCTCCGCGGACAGGATGGGCTGCTGGCGCTGGACGACGAGCAACTCACGGCGCACATCGGGCGTCTCGTGGCCCTCATCCCCGACATTGCCGAGCGCCGGGCCAAGGCCGACGCCGACGCGCTGGAGGATGCGCCGGACTTCGAAATCATCATCCGCGAGCTGTGCAACATCGCCGGCTACGCCCTGCAGAAGATCACCATGGGCGACCCCAACTACCTGCACAACGGCGGGAAGACGCTGGCCTGGCACTTCAGCACCGATCACGGCGACTTCATCATGGTCGAAGACGACGACGAAGCCTTCATGATCGACCCCGGGACCCAGGAAATCGTCGCCGCCGTCGAGTTTGCAGAGGCCGACGGCGAGATGGTCGACGCGTAGGGACCCTCGCTGCGGTCGCGGGCCGGGTCGGCCCGGCTGGGTCCGCAGGAGCCTGCTCCGGTGGGTGCGGGTTCGCCGGGCTCGCCGGAAGCGTGCCGGGGCGCGGGAAATTTCCCGCGATCCGGCACGCTTCCGGCATTTCGACGGCGGGGGTCGCCGCAGGATCGAGCCGGGACCCCGCCGTCGTGCTTGAGTTAGCGGTTCTGCTCCAGTGCCGCAGCCAGGATTTCCAACAGTTCCTCGTCCACCTGGTCCGCGGAGGTGAGGCGGACGCGGCGGTCAAAGGCGTCGCCGGCGCGGACTTTCACTGCTTCCAGGCGGCCCACAGCAGTGGCGTCCAGGCCCAACGCGTCCCGGCGCCGGGCGTCCAGCCGCAGTGCCACATCCACAGCGCTATTCGTGGCCCGGGTGACCTGCGCGAACTTGCGCCTCGTGCTGTGCAGCGAGACGTAGCCCTTGCGCATCTGGATCTCCACGCCGTCGGTGGCGGAAGCCCAGGCGAGGATGGCGTCCGCGATGGGCCGCAGCTGCGGGTGGTTGGCGTACTGGCCGTCGATCAGCTCGTCGGCGTCCCGGAGCATAAATTCCGGGTAGCCGAACAACTCCCAGGATACGGCGTACTGCGCGTAGCCCGTGACGCCGTGCTCATCACGCATCCAGGCGCGGAGCTGGGCGTCGTTCTGCATCCCGGCGGCGCGTGCTTGTGCGGCCCAGAAAGCAACGTCCTGGCCGGTCTTCCGCAGCAGCAGCGCCTGGTTGCTCTCCACCATTGCCTGCCAGGTCCTGGCGGTCTTCCGGGGCTCCTGCGTATTGGGCATGGTCCGATCGTAATGCCGGGTCCCGGACCTTGTTGAAGGAATTTTTGGCGCACCCGTAACTTTTCCGTTCCGGCCGGCGATGTAGGTGGTGATGGGTTCCCCACGGAACCGGATCTGAATTGTTCCCTAAGTTTTGGAGTGTCTCTATGTCGTTGTTCACTGTTCTCGCCACCAGCAAAGTCGCAGCCGGAGTACTGGCAGCAGGCACCCTGGCCGTCGGCGGAACGGGCGTTGCCGCCGCAACCGGTGCCCTCCCGGCGGAAGCACAGCAGACAGCCCACGAGCTGCTCGGCGCCCCGGCACCACAGCTGGCAGCAGACGCCAACGAGTCGGCAGAAGCCAACGCTTCCGGCAGTCCAGCAGTGACCGGCGAAGCAGCCGTGTCCGGCGACGAAGTTGCTGCAGAAGCGAACGCGTCCGCAGCAGCCGAAACCGCAGTGGATGCCGCCGGTGCCGCAGCATTCGGCCTTTGCACCGCCTTCACTAACGGCGGACTCAACGCAGGCTCGGAAGGCTTCGCCTCGCTGGTCATCGCCGCTGAAGGCGAAACCAACGTTGACGCCTTCTGCGCGGACGTCATCGCGCAGGGTGCCGCTTCCGCTGACGCCGCCGCCACCGCAGAGGGCTCCGCCGCCGTCAAGGCCGAGCGCCCCGAACTTCCCGCTGTCCCCGCAGTGCCCGCAGTGCCCGCAGTTCCCGCCGTTCCGGGTGTCGACGGCGAGCCTGCAGTTCCCGCCGTTCCGGCTGTTCCGGCCGTGCCCGCCGAGGCCGGGGACGTCGTGGACGCCGCCGCCGTTTCGGCCCGCTAGGACCCGGTCGGATAGTCTGGACTGCGGGAAACGGCCCCTTCGGGCCGGATTTCCCGCAGTCCGGGACGCCGTTCGAGAGGCAGTCCACATAGGGCAAGCCCGCAGGGCAGTCCACACAGGCAGCGGAACCGTCCGCTCCGGAAACCGGGATGCAGTGGTCCACCGCCCGGGATGGAGGAGCCACTGGTGCTAGACACTTTGGCCGAAGAAAATATCCAGATATTCGCAGACACAGCCGGCGCTGATCCGGCCGTGCTGTTCGGCGCTGTCTACCGCACCTTTTCCGGCGCTGTGCTGGGCTACCTCAAAGCCCGCGGCGTGGACGATCCCGAAGCTGTCACCCAGGACGTGTTCCTGGCGTTCTACCCGAAGATCGGCGAATTGACCGGCGGGCTGCAGGGCGCCAAGTCACTGGTCTTTTCCATCGCCCACGCCCGGATGGTGGATTACTACCGGCGGGTGGCGCGCAGGCCCGACTTCACGCCGTACGACCCCCTGCAGGACGGGCGGAGCACCGCTTCGGCGGAAGACCACGCCCTGGGCCACGCCGCCGGCGGTGCAGCCGATTTGCTGGAAGGCCTGTCCGAGGACCACCGCGAAGTCCTGGCACTGCGCGTTGTGGCCGATCTTTCCATCGAACAGGTGGCCGGCATCATGGGCAAGTCCCAAGGTGCCATCAAGCAGCTGCAACGCAGGGCACTGCAAAACCTCAAGGACCAGACTCTTAGAAGAAACCAGGCAGATCATGAGTGACACCGCAGGCGCCCGCAACGAGGGTACGGTCGACAGGCTGCTCCACGAAGCAGGTTTTGACGACGACGTTGCGCTCCGGTCCGCTCTCTTGGAACTCCGCAGCCTCGACGCCGGGCACCCACAGGCTTCTGCCGCCGTGGCAGCGCTGATGGCGCCCCCGGCAACGGCGACCCAGCCGGCAGCCGCGTCACAGGCAGCCGTGTCACCCGCAGCCGCTCAGCCCGTAACCGACGAGCTGGCAGCCCGGCGCCGTGCCAAGCGCAGGATCACTTTCACCACGTTGTCCCTGGCTGCGTCCCTGGCAGCAGGCGGAGCAGTTGCCGTTGCCTCAGACCAGGGCATCCGCGATTCCATCGGCCAGCTGCACCACGCCGTGTCGTCGTTCGTGGCCACAGCGGGTGCAGGTCCTGCCCCCATGCCGGTTCAGGCCCCCGCTCCTGCCCCGGCGCAACCGGACTCTCCAGCATCTGTGCCGCCAGCGCCCGCCGGCACGACGCCAGCCACGGCCGCTCCAGAATCCGGGCCCAGCCACGCTCCGCAGCACACGCCCGCTCCCACGAATCCCGCTGCCGTTCCCCTGCCGGATCTCCCCGTGCCCGACGATGTCACGCCGGGTACTCCAGGCGGACCGCTGAACGGCGAGGGACAGCCCCCAACACTGCCTCTGCCCGCCACACCTCCGGTCCCGGTGCCCGGCGTTCACCCCTAGCAGGCGGAAGCCTCGTTCAGGCGTTCCACCACCCGTAAAAGCCCGAACCGTCAGTAGCCGGTTGATGCCGTCCTGATCATTTCGCCGGCGGGGTTCGCCAGGTACCAGACGTCGTTCACACCCTGCCCCAGGATGTCGCCCGGGTTTTTGTCCTGCACGTAGTAGTACAGCGGCAGTCCGTTCAGGGTCACCTGCTTCGCACCGTCCGGCGTCGTGATGGTGCCCAGGGTTCCGCTGACTCCCTCTGCGGACGGCGCTGCGGCTGTGGTGAGGACCGGCGGCCACATCCCCAGGCACGCGCCCGTGCAGGCGCTGGTGCCGGAATCCTTGACGTCATTGGTAAAGAAATAGACGCTCATGCCGTTGGCGTCCACCACGATGTTGCCGGCGCTGGAGGATGCGGTCTTGAGGTCGACGGCGGCTGCCGCGGTTGGTGAGCCGCCGGTCGGCGCTGCGGTTGTGGCTGCCGGACTGGTGGCTGCCGGGCTGGTGACTGCGGCACTGGTGCCGGTGGTTCCCGGGCTGCCCCCGCACCCTGCCAGGGCGGCCATAAGGGCCAATGCGGCAAGACCGGTACCCAGATGCTGTTTCATGGGAATGCTCCTCGGCTGGGGCCCGGCGTCGGATCACCGGACGCTAACCGGTACGACGCGCCAGGGTGAAGAATGGTTCAAAGGACTTCTACCCGTTTTGGCGTCGCTGCCGGCCATGAACCATTTACGGACAGCGCACGTCGTATCAGCCGAACCGGCAGGTGTATCAGGACAGGAGGCTCCGGCATGCCCCTCGACGAGGACGTGGTGGCCGCGATCTACCGCGACCACGGCACGGCTTTGCGCCGCTTTGTCCTCAGCGCCTCCCGTGACCCGCAACTGGCCGAGGACGTGGTTCAGGAAACCGTGCTGCGGGTCTGGCAGCAGGCTCCGGAAATCACCGGCAGCCTCCGCAGCTACTTGTTCCGGACGGCGCGGAACATCATGATCGACAACTACCGCAAGGCCCAGCGGCGGCCCGCCGAAGCCCTGGAACGCGACCTCGCCGATCCCGCGGACGCAGTGGAACGTGTGGACGAGCTCCTCAACCGCGTCCTGATGGAGGAGGCGCTGCTCCGCCTCAGCAGTGAACACCGGGACGTCCTGGTGGCCCTGCACTACCGGCGGTTCACCGTCAACGAGGCGTCGGTGCAGCTGAACATCCCCAGCGGAACGGTAAAATCCCGCGCCTTCTACGCGGTCCGTGCCCTGCGCACCATCCTGGACGAAATGGGGGTGGAGCGGTGAACGCCTCCGATCCCCACCACCTGCTTGGGGCCTACCTGATCGGGGGCCTGGACGCCGCCGATTCGCAGCGCTTCGAGGCCCACCTTGAGGTTTGCGCGGACTGCCGGGCGGACCTCGCCGAACTGGAAAGCCTGCCCGCTTTGCTGGATGTGGTCCCGGTTCCGGACGCCGTGGCGCTCACGGCGGCCCACCGCATACCCGTGCAGACGGAGCCTGCCGCATCCCCGCCCCGCGCTGTCCTGGACGAACTGGCCACCCGCCGTCGGACATCACGACGGCGGTGGGCGGCGCTGGTGGGCGCAGTGGCCGCCGCGTGCCTCGCCCTGGGCCTGGCCGCGGGGCCGGTCCTGAACCGGCCTCCGCAGCCGGACGCCAGCTACTCGGTCCAGTCCGGTGACGGCCTGCGCCTCAGCGTGGACCTGGCCCGCAAGACCTGGGGGACCGAAGTGGCCGTGAACGGCAGCAGCATGCCGCTGGACGGGACGCTCTCGCTGTGGGTCCGGGACCGCGACGGCGGCGAGGACCGGGCATGTGCCTGGACGGCCACGCCGAGCGGCAGGGTCCGGGTCACCGGCGCCACACCGGTTCAGCTTGCCAGCATTGCCAGTGTTGAACTGCGGGACGGAACCCAGCACGCCGTTGCCGTGATCACGGTGCCGTAGCGGGTCTGCCTAAACCAGGCGACCAGGGCGAGCCGGGGGATTCCTTGCCGAAAGGGCGTGGAATTCGGCCACCAGCTCCTGGTCCTCGCAGGCCCGGGCGAACGCGTCGATCCGTTTGTTGATCTCCTTGCCCAGGAGCCAGGTGCCCATCCTCTCGGCCAGAGGTCGCAGCCACGCGGGGCGGCAGGAGAAGGTGTACTTCCAGACGGCCCGGGTGCCGCCGTCGTCCGGGGTGAAACGCCAGCCGCCGCCGAATTTTTCGAAGAACCACGGACCGGACACCATGGTCATCCCCACGTTTTTGGGCGGGGCGAAGGAGACGTACTCGCTCACCATGACCAGGCCCATCCGGGAGACCGTCCGCGTCCGGACCCCTTTTCCGGGGGCGGTGGCGCCGTCAAGCCATCCCTGAGCGGAGATGAACGGATCCCATTTCAGCCGGAAGTCGCCGGTGGTCTGGGAGAAGGCGAAGGCTGTCTCCGGATCGAGGCGGATGAGGCGTTCGGCGTGTACCTGGGGCATGCCTCCACCCTAGCCCGGTCGGGCCGGAGCAGCCTCCCTGCCGGAAGCCGCCCCACGCGGTTCTGCCGGGGCGGTTTCTGCCGGGGCGGCAACGGCGTTACTGGGTCATTTTGGCCAGGCGCGCCCGGACCACCATGTAGACGCCGTAGCAGATCAGCCCGGCGCCTACTGCGGCGAGGAGGTAGATGCCGAAGGGTTGGTCCCGCAGAGCCTTGAGTCCGCCGTCGAGGCCGGTGGATTCCTCCGGGGACGCACGGAGGGTGGCGATGGCGATCAGCAGGCCAGTCAGGAACAGGACGGTTCCCTTGGCAACATACCCCGCCACGCCCAGCACCTTAACAGCCGTGCGTGCCTTGGGATCTGCCGGCATCTTGAGGTGCTTTTCGAAGGACTTCTTGACACCGCGGATGCCATAGATCACTCCGGTGACGGCGATTCCCACTCCCACCAGGACCAGGAGTGCCACGCCCCCGGGTGCCTTCATCACAGTGACGGTCAGGTCAGTCGCGGACTGCTGGTTGTCGCCGCCGGAGCCGGTTCCCATAGCAAAGGAGGCAAGCGTCAGCGCCAGGCCGGCGAACACCAGCGCCTGTGCCGCGGCCTTGAGTTTCTTTCCCACCTTTTCCTTGGTGGGCAGGCGGCCGTAGTCGAAGATCGCGTCGCTGGCCTGCCAGATGGCCAACGCCGCGCACGCCGCGAAGCTGCCCCACAACAGGAAGGGCCCGGCAGGCTGGCTGGCGAGCTCCGCCACGGCACCGCTGAAATCGGCGCTTCCACTTCCGCCCGAGGCCAGCCGGATGGCGATGAGGCCTACCAGGATGTGCAGGACACCGCTGGCTGCAAACCCGGCCCTGGCAAGCAGCTCGAATGTGCGTGAATTAGTGACGCCCTCCGCCGCATCTGCGGCTTGCCTTAGTTCTTTTTTGATGGCCGTTCCTTTGTGCAAGCGCCCAGGGAGCGCAAATGTGCGTGCCCCCACCACAAGGCCAATCGTGCCACGGGTTGCCGCTCCCGAACAGCCCGGCGGCGATGGGGAGTGATGCCCATCGCCGCGTCAGGGATGCTGTGCAACGATATGGTCCATGCAGGCCTTGAACTGCGCAACTTCTTTGGGGGAGCCACCATGACCTTTTACGGCGCTGATGTCAGCGAGCTTCGGGAGCTGGCCAAAGCGGTGGACAAGGCGGCCCTGTTGCTCAGCAGCAGGGCAACGTCACTGCAGAACCAGATCCAGGCCGCCACCTGGAAAGGTGCTGACGGTGAACACTTCCGCCAAGACTGGACCAGCAGCCACCGCCCCAGCCTGGAACGCGTGGTGACCAGCCTCCGGGAGAACTCGAGAATCCTGCTGCAGCACGCTGACGAGCAGGAAAAGGCGTCAGGCGGCTCAACAGGGGGCGGTGCCGGTGGCAGCACCTGGGACAAGTTCCAGGCCCTTGTGAACCAGGCAAAGGACTGGCTGAAGGAGCAGGCGGAGAAGGCAGCCGAACTGGCCGCCCACCGCAAGGAGCTTGAGCAGGGTCTGGACAAGATGCTGGACGCAAGCCCGGAAGAGCAGGCGACGTGGTGGGCCGGCCTGTCCGCTGAAGACCGGAAATACCTGATCGAAGGCGAAGGGGAGGACGGCCCCTTCGCCGAGGACCTCATGCGGATGGACGGGGGCATCCCGGAGTCCGCCCAGGAGCAGGCCAGACAGCACCTGCAGGAACTCGCCAAGGAAGACATTCCTGTCTATACGGAGTCGGGCAAGGCCTCCATCGACGCGAGGGTTGCGTGGGTCCACGGTGGAGCCGAGGTGGGCACGCAGGTGATTGAGAACGCTGACGGTTCCGCCACCATGAAGGTGTACGGAAACATGGGGCTGGGCGTCAACGACACCACCGGGACGGCCGGGGTCACGCTCAGCGGCGAGGTCTCCCGCGAGTACACCTTCGCCAGCGTGGAGGAGGCCATGGCCGCCCGGGAACAGATGTACAGGGACCTCCCGCCGGACAGCGTGGGCGAAATCAAGGACGTGGCCGGCAATCCGCCGGGCTACATCCTGGACACCATCAACGATGCAGCCGGCGATAACGGCTCAACCGGCCAGACGGACAAGGCCAAGGGAACGCTGTCGCTGGAAGCCGAGGGCGATTCCGGTCCCGCATCAGGCTCGGCCAAGCTGGATCTTGCCTACGAACGGAACCTGACGGACGGTACTGCCACCGCCACCGGTGAAGTGTCAGCCCAGGGCAAACTGGACCTTGACGGGCGCGTGTTTGAAGCGTCGGGCAAGGGCGGACTGGAAGTAAACCTGGACAGGGGCAGCAACATCGACTCTGTCTCCATCTCCCTGGAGGGCACGGTGGCTGAAGGCGTCACGGCCGGCGGCGACGTAAAAGCTGCCAAGGTCGAGTCCACCGTGACTGCCGGCATGCAGGGCACCGTGAAGATCAACGTGGATTACTCCGCCGAGAACAAGGCTGTGATCGACAGCTACATGAGGAATGTGGCGTCGGGCAACGACGTCGCAGCGGCCTCCGACGCCGCCAGGCTGTACGAGGCCGGCTCCGCCACAGTACAGGTCAACACCGTAGTGACGGCGTCCAACCAAGCCGGGTTTGACGTCAAGCTGGGCGAGGTGGAGGTCAAGACCGAGAACAAGGCCACTACCAATGTGTCCACGTACTATAAGGTCCCCAACGACACGAAGCTCGAAAGGCTCTGACGCGGGTGCCCGTTACTGGTGCCGGCCAAGCCAAGACTTTCTGCTGAAGGAGCAATAATGTCAGTCCACATCGAATCGCCGCTCGGCTTTACCGCCGACTTCCCTGAGCACACACAGGTCCTCGAAGACTCGTCGGCCGGTCCCAACAGCGAACAGTACGGACTGCTTGGCGATGTTTTGGTCACCGTCATCAAGGACGACACGTCCGTTCAGGACGCGCCGCAGGCCAACGGCTGGGCGCACCTGATGTCCGAGTTCTACCTGGAAGAGCGCAGCGGGACCCTGATCACCGAAGGTGAACTGAACCTTCCGGGCAGGTCCGCGTACGCCGTCCTGGTGGGCTACACGGACGCCCGGGGTTCGGCGAAGGTGGCCGCCACCGTGGGCATCTGGGAAGAGAGCAGGTTCATCGGTGTCGTGGTCATCTGGCCCTACGTCAATCCGGAGATCGAACCGCGCGTGGACCTCCTGAAGGAGATCGTCTCCTCCATCCGGCCGGCCTGACGCGGGTTGTCCGTCAGGTGCTGCCCATTACGGCCTGCCAGCTTGAAGGCTGGTGTCTAAAGGCGGCGGTAACAGAGGTCGAAGATCAGCCGGCCAGCCTCGTGGGCCTTGGCCTCGAAGCTGGTGCGGATCCTGCCTTCGAAGCGCGGGGCCCAGCCGCCGGTTTCATCGATGCCCTCGTTGGGGCCGGTGTGCTCGGTGCTCACCGGTGCACGGCCCTCACGGACCGGTGCGCCGCCCACCAGCGACTCGACGCCGGACTGCCACACCTGCGTCAGGGGACTCTCCGGCCCACGGCGCTGGCCGGTGTGCAGGTTCTCAAAAGCCGCCGAACCCGCCAGGACGTCGCGGACGTGGACGGCGTAGTTGGACCAGTCCGTGGCAATCCGCCAGAGACCGCCCGGCTTGAGCGCCCGGGCGGCGAGGTCTGCGAATTCCGGCTGGATCAGGCGGCGCTTGTGATGCCGGGATTTATGCCACGGGTCCGGGAAGAACACCCACAGTTCGGTGACGGAGCCGGCGGGCAGCATGGTGGCCAGCACCTCCGGGGCGTTGGCCTCGACCACACGGACGTTCTTAAGTCCGCGGCTGTTGATCTTGATGATGGTGTTGGCCAGGCCGGGCGTGTAAACCTCGACGGCCAGGAAGTCAGTGTCCGGGTTCTGCTCGGCGGCGTGGCAGATGGCGTCGCCCAGGCCGGAGCCGATCTCCACCACCAGGGGCGCCAGGCGCCCAAACTCTGCTTCGGCGTCGAACGTGTAATCGGGATGCACCGACGTATTCGCCACGTGCCGGGGCACATCCACGGCCCAACGCCCGGCATGTTCTTCCCAGGCGGCCTGGCGGCGGCCCTGCAGCCGGGTTCCGCGCCGAACAAAGCTGACCGGCCTGCCGCCGTAGGTGCCGAATGACGCCTGCGTGCCGGGTGTCACCGGCCGCGGAACATGCGGAGACTGGGGGGTTTCTGGGGTTTCGCTCATCCCTTCCAGAATAGAGGAGATCGGTGCGCCGCCTGTTCCAGCAGAGTCCTTCGGAACTGGCATGCGTCTCGGTGGAGGAGCTGGCATAGGCCTCGGGCCAAAGCGTCACCAGCCCTGGAGGATCACCAGACCAAGCGTAAAGACCACGCCGTCAACGCACAGGGCGGCAACGGCTGCCCGGCGGCTCTTCGATCCTGCACGCGTGCCCCATAACGCGGCAATGGCCAGCCCCACAGACGCAAGGCCGGAAAGAACCGGCAGGCTCAAAATGACCAGTGGTGTATACCGATAGACGTACATGGGTGCTGCGAGGTAGTAGGACGCTGCGGTGAAAAGTGCAGCCACCGGGAGGGTGCCGCCGAGGCTAAGTGGCGCCGCTATAGCGAACATCAGGCTCGCGACGCCACACTTGGCCGCTCGGGCAGCCCCGGCGCCAGGTGACGGTGAAGGCTGCATCTGCGGCGGGGACGGCCCCTCCGGCGGTGGGACGTGCTGTGGAGCGTTCATGTTTTCCAATCGTTGCAGGGACCCGCGGAACGTCTCCAGCCTAGGAAAACCGCCCTATTCCCAACCAGAGCCGAAGCTCATATGTGGATAAGTCCGCCCAACGGTGAAGCCGGACCGCACCCTGACACAATGGGTCGCGTGACTCCAGCCAAGCCCGCCGACGGACCGGACCTCCTGGTTGACGCCGAGATCGACGACGTTCCCGCGGCGCCTCGCACGACGCTTCCGGGCGGCCCCGGCAGCCGCCGCGCGCTGGCCAGGTCTGACGCCGGTCTGCCCGGCTGGGCCGTCGTGGCACTGACAACCGTTCCCGTCACCCTCCTGGGCGTATTTGCGCCGCTCGCGCCCGTCCTGGGGCGCAGGTTTGGGTAGCAGCAGATGTCGTTTTGGGCGCCCATAAGAACATCTGCTGCTACCCAGTTGGGGAGGCGGGACGCTTAGCTGCCGCGCCGGCTGACAGCAGGGTCCCAAACACGGGCGCCCGTGCCGCCGTCGCCCAGGCTGTCCTCCGGGTTCTGCAGCCGGCACGCTTTCAGGCTCAGGCAGCCACAGCCGATGCAGCCGTCGAGGTCACTCCGGAGGTGCTCCAGCGCCTCAATCCGGGCGTCCAGTTCCGCGCGCCACAGCCTTGACAGCCGCGACCAGTCCCGTTTAGTGGGTGTACGCCCTTCCGGCAGGGAGTCCAGGGCGCTGCGGATGTCCTTCAGCGGGATGCCCACCCGCTGGGACACCCGGATGAACGCCACCCGGCGGAGCGCGTCCCGGCGGTACCGCCTTTGGTTTCCGGAGGTGCGCTCGGACGAAATAAGCCCGTTGCGTTCGTAGAAATGAAGGGCCGACGGCGCCACTCCGCTCCGGTCGGACAACTCGCCGATGCTGAGGGCATGGTGCGCCCCTGCCGCCACCTGTGGCATGCTTCCCCCTGTTGGATCAACGGTGTTCCGGGCCGGGGATCCGGCCCTTCCGCAACCCGGCCGCCCGCCTTGACCTCAACCTTAGTTGAGGTCCTAGGTTAGCGTCCATGACTTCTGATCAGGCCGTTACCGTGCGCGATTCCACCCTCCCAGCCACCGACCCCGCCGCCGGGATCCTGCAGCGTCCCTACCTGTGGGTGACCATCGGCGCGTGCGCCCTGGTGTTCCTGGCAGCATTCGAATCATTGGCGGTGACCACCATCATGCCGGTAGTCAGCCGCGACCTGGACGGAGCCAGCCTGTACGCGCTGGCCTTCGCCGGGCCGCTGGCCACCGGCGTGATCGGCATGGTGGCGGCGGGGAACTGGTCGGACCGGCGCGGCCCGACCGCCGCGCTGTACGCCTCCGTGGCGCTGTTCGTTGTGGGCCTACTGATCGCGGGCACCGCGGCGTCCATGCCCGCGCTGGTGGCCGGCCGCCTGGTGCAGGGCCTCGGCGGCGGAGCCATGACCGTTGCCCTCTACGTGGTGGTGGCCAGGGTCTACCCTGCCGTCCTGCACCCGAAAATTTTCGCAGCGTTTGCCGCCGCATGGGTGATCCCGTCGCTGGTGGGTCCTTTCGCGGCCGGCATCGTGGCGCAGCTCCTGAGCTGGCACTGGGTGTTCCTGGGCGTGGTGGGACTGGTGGTTCCCGCCCTGGTGATGATCGCTCCGGTGCTCCGCGGCGTCGACCGGCAACCCCGGGAAGCAGCAACCCCGCCGTGGGCGGTGGGCCGCCTCGCCTGGGCTGCGCTCGCCGCACTGGCTGTCCTGGGGCTGAACCTGTCCGCGGAGGTCCGGGTCGCCGCCATCCCCGCCGCGCCCGCGATCCTGGCGGTGGCCGCCGTCGCGGTCGCCATGGTGGCCGTCCGCCCGCTGGTGCCGCGCGGAACCCTGACTGCCCGCCGTGGCCTGCCGAGCGTGATCCTCACCCGCGGCCTCGCGTCGGCTGCGTTCTTCGGCGCCGAGGTGTACCTGCCCTACCTCCTGATTGAGCAGTACGCGTTCTCGCCCACCTTCGCCGGCCTCACCCTCACGGGCGGCGCACTGGCATGGGCCGCCGCCTCCGCCATCCAGGGCCGCCTCGGCACCCGGCTGGACCACCGCAAAGCGGTGCGCATCGGCTCGGTGCTAGTGCTTGCGGCCATCAGCCTGGCCTTGGCCACCACGGCACTCAACTGGCCTGCCGCCGTCGCGATTTCAGGCTGGATTTTCGCCGGCGGCGGCATGGGTCTGCTGTACCCGCGGCTGAGCGTGATGACACTGGCGCTGTCCACCAAGGACAACCAGGGCTTCAATAGCTCGGCCATGTCCATCTCCGACTCGCTGGGCGGCGCGCTGGCGCTGGCCGCCACGGGCATCGTGTTCGCGGCATTTACGACGACGGCGGGATCGTTCACGGGCGTCTTCGCCCTCGCCGCCGTCCTCGCCGCGGCCGGTGTCGCCGTGGCCCCGCGGGTTTCGCGGTAGCCCCCCGGAGTTTTTGTCCAGATAATGCCGCTATTGCCCCGGCAAAGTCGCGTTATCTGGACAAAAACTCGGATGTAATGGTCAGTAGTCCGGGCGGGGGAGGACGTTGAAGTAGAGGTGGGTGACGCCGTCGCCCTCGATCACGCGGGTCCGTTCCAGTTTCACCGGCGCGGCATTCAGGTGATCGAAGAAGCGGATGCCGGAGCCCAGCAGCCAGGGCGCCAGGTTGACGCGGATCTCGGCGAGGAGGCCGGCGTCGATCGCCTGCCGGATGACGTCCGGGCCGGCGAGGCCAACGTCCTTGTCCCCGGCGAGCTTTTGGGCTTCCGCCGCAGCCTCCTGGAAGCCGCTGGTGATGAACGTGTACGGCACGCCCTCGCGCGGCCAGCCGTCCGGGACGGAGTGGCTGAGCACCACAACGGGGCAATTGATGGGATGCTGCCCGTCCCAGCCGTGGGTGATGTCGAAGACGCGGCGCCCCACCAGGAGCGCGCCCGCGGTGGACGTGGTCCGCCGGAGATGCTCAGCGCTGGCTTCCGTGACGTGCCAGGTCATGTCAGGCCTGGCCGTGGGAACCTCCACCGGGCCGTTGTCATACCAGTCGAACAGTCCGCCGATGGAGTCGTCCGGCAGGGCGATGAACCCGTCCAGCGACATGGTCATTTCTGCGATGAGCCTTGCCATGGTGCAGTCCTCCCTGTGGGGTTAGGCCAGGAAAAGTGCGGGTCAGGACAGCCGGGTGGCCCGGAGCACAGTATCGCCGATGACGGCTTCGCGGCCGTCGGGGCCAGCAACCACCCGCTCCCGGATGGTGTTCACCTCCACCTGCCATTCCGAAGAGTCCAGGCCGAGTTCCTGCACCAGCTGCGCAGGGGTGTAGAACATCTCCGGTGAGGTGTGGTTTCCCCACGGTGGCAGCTGGTGCGGATGGTGGCCCACGATCAGCAGTGTGCCGCCAGGCTTGACGGCGGCTGCGGCCGCCCGCAGCGGACCCTGCCACGCCAGTTGCGGTGAATGCAGGAACTGGGAGGACACGAGGTCGTACGTTCCCGCGGGTTCCCATTCCTCAAGGTCGCACTGTTCCCAGTGGATGCGGCTGGGAATTTCGCCCGGTCCTTGGGCGTGCACGCTCTCGCGCTCCAGTGCGGCCTTCTCATGCGCGGCGGCGCGTTCCAGTGCGACGGCGGAAACGTCGACGGCGGTGACGGTCCAGCCCTGCTGGGCGAGCCAGATGGCGTCGGCCCCTTCGCCGCAGCCCAGGTCCAGGGCCCTGCCCGGCCGCAGCCCGCCTCCTTCGCGGACCAGCTGCGGGTTGGGCTTGCCGCTCCAGAGCTTCGGCTTGCTGCGGTACCTTTCGTCCCAGGATTCTGCGGCACTTTGGGGCGGTTCGTCACTGAGCCGGGTGCCGCCGTCGTCCGATTTGTGGTGGTGGTCTTCGCCCTGTTGCGTCATGCCTCAAGCGTGCTCCTGGAGGGCGCCCGATGGCAACGCCCCTCATCCGCTGTCCACCCCCAACTGGGTAGCAGCAGATGTTCTTATGAGCGCTCGTAGCGACATCTGCTGCTACCCAGTTGGGGCGGGCGCAGAGGGCCGACGGCGGGGCGGAGCGCAGCGGGGTGCTAGACTGGTGGAACTTGATGTGCAGTGATGCCCGGGTTTCCCTTCATTTAGGGACTGGGCTTTTTTCATGTGAGAGGCACATCCTGCGTCGATGAACGCGTTCCATTTGGTCCCGGCCGTCGCTTTGAATAAGCGGCAGCAGGCTGGTTGATCACCTGACTTTTCTTCGGCGAACCCCTGAGCCAACCGGCGTCGGGGGCCGATATCCGCACGGATACCGCCTGAAAGACCTTTGACTACATGACTACTTTCGCTGCCCTCGGCACGCCCAAAGCACTCGCCGAGACCCTCACCGCACAGGGAATCGTTGAACCGTTCCCCATCCAGGTGAAGACCCTCCCGGACACCCTGGCCGGACGCGACGTCCTGGGCCGTGGCCGCACCGGCTCCGGCAAGACCATTGCCTTTGCCATCCCGCTTGTAGCACGACTCGCTGAGCGGGAAGCCAAGCACTTCCGCAAGCCGGGCCGCCCCATGGGCCTGGTCCTCGCACCGACCCGCGAGCTGGCCACCCAGATCAACGCCACCATCGAGCCGATGGCCAAGGCCATGGGCCTGAACACCACCGTGATCTACGGCGGAATCTCCCAGGCACGCCAGGAAAAGGCGCTGCGCGCCGGCGTCGACATTGTCATCGCCTGCCCGGGCCGCCTGGAGGACCTGATCCGCCAGCGCATCCTGACCCTCGAAGCCGTTGAGGTCACCGTCCTGGACGAGGCCGACCACATGGCCGACCTCGGCTTCCTGCCGGTCGTGAAGAAGCTCATGGACATGACCCCCAGCCAGGGCCAGCGCCTGCTCTTCTCCGCCACCCTGGACAACGGCGTGGACAAGATCGTCCAGCGTTACCTGTCCAACCCGCTGACCCATTCCGTGGACGATCCGCAGGCCGCGGTGACCACCATGGAACACCACGTGCTGGTGGTTAACGACCAGACCGTCAAGAAGCAGCTGATTGTTGAGCTCGCCTCCGGCGCCGGTCGCCGCGTGCTCTTCATGCGCACCAAGCACCACGCCCGCAAGCTGGCCAAAACGCTGACCGACGCCGGGATCCCCGCCGTCGACCTGCACGGCAACCTTTCGCAGAACGCCCGTGACCGCAACCTGGCAGAGTTCTCCTCCGGTGACGTCCGCGTCCTGGTGGCCACCGACGTCGCAGCCCGCGGCGTCCACGTGGACGACGTCGAACTGGTGATCCACGTGGACCCGCCCACCGAGCACAAGGCTTACCTCCACCGCTCCGGCCGTACGGCCCGTGCGGGTTCTGACGGAACCGTTGTCACGCTGACCCTCCCGGAGCAGCAGAGCGACGTGAAGAAGCTGATGAAGGCTGCCGGAGTCGAGGTCAACTTCGAGCGCGTCACCGCCAACTCCCCGCTGGTTGCTGAGCTCGTTGGCGAAATGGCAGACAAGATCGATCCGCGCACCCGCGCTGCACTGCTGGCCACCAAAGCCAAGCAGCAGGGCGGCGGCACCTCCACCGGTGCCAACGCCGAACGCAAGCGGGCACGCCGCCAGGCCGCACCCACCACGGGTGGCCGCGGCGGACGTGGCGGACGCGGACGGGTCTCGGCTGAGGCTCCCCGCACCGACCTGCCCCGTGCCGAGCGCCGCGCCGTGGCCTACGAAGGCCAGGCCGCTGCCCGCAACGCCGCAGACCGCGTCATCGAGCAGAACGAAGACCGCGCCATCGCCGCAGCCGCTGCACGCCGCAACGCCCGTGGCCGTGGTACTGCAGCCTCCACGCACCGCAACGACGTCCCCGCGGCAGGTGGCCGTGCATCGGCTGGCCGCGGCTCGGACGGTCGTCCGGATTCGCGTGTCACCCGCAGCGATGCCCCCCGTGGTGGCACCGGTCGTCCGGCTTCCTCCGGCGGACAGCGTGGCGGACGCCCGGCAACGGGCCAGCGCGCCGCAGCCGGTGCCGGTGCCCGCACGGGTGGCGGACAGCGCTCGGCAGGTGCCAGTGCAACGGGCGGCAACAAGGCCGTCTGGTCCTCCAACACCGGTGGAACGTCCGGCGGATCCTACGCCGGCAACGGCGGCAGTGGTCGGTCGAGCGATGGCCGTCCGGCGCGCAGCGGCCCCCGCCGCGCGTCAGCACCGGCGTCGAACGAACGCCGCGGCCGCTAGGGGTACGGTTCTTCGCTACGCAGAATGCCGGGCGCTACGGGTATATCCGCAGCGTCCGGCATTATGCGCAGCGCGAATCACCAAGTGCAGCGCGAACCTGAAAGCTACCAGCCGCGGGCGCGCCACTCCTCAAGGTGCGGGCGTTCCGCGCCAAGGGTGGTGGGTTTCCCGTGGCCCGGGTGCACCACGGTGTCGTCCGGATACACATCGAACAGCCGCTCGCTCACATCGTTGATCAGCTGGCTGAACCGGTCAGGATCCTTCTGGGTGTTGCCCACGCCTCCGGGAAAGAGTGAATCCCCGGAGAAGATGTGGGCCGGGCCGTTGGGATCCTGGTAGACCAACGCGACGGACCCGGGCGTGTGTCCGCGCAGGTGCACTGCCGTCACGTCGAAGCCGTCGAAGTTGCCGACGTCCCCGTGGTTCAGCAGCACGTCCACCTTCACCGGGAGCTCCGGGGCGTCGTCCGTTCCGGCCGCCGTCCTGGCCCCGGTTGCTTCCACCAAGGCAGGCAGGGCGCGGACGTGGTCCCAGTGCTGGTGCGTGGTGGCGATAAGTTCCAGTTTGGGCGTCGCCGCAGCGTCGGTGGCGGCGTCCTGCAGCAGCCCCTGGATGGCCGGAAGGTCGTCCGCTGCGTCAATCAGCAGTTGCGCGCCGGACTTTTTGGCGGTCAGCAGATACACATTGTTGTCCATCTCGCTGACCGAAATGCGGCGGACGGTAACGTACTGTAAGTCGTGAATGAGCGTGTCCATGGGCTTCAGCCTATTCAAGGCCCGGCTATTCACGGCCTTGGGACACCCAGGTGGGGTCCGCAGAACGGGAGCCGACGACGGCGTCCGCGGCCTGGTCCAACGCGTCCAGTTGCGCCGGGGTCAGGTCCAGGGACAGGGCGCCCAGGTTTTCGTCGATCCGGTGGGCCTTGCGGGTGCCGGGGATCGGGACCACTGACAGGCCCAGCCGCGTTCCCTGCCCCAGCAGCCACGCGAGTGCCACCTGGGCTGGCGTCGCGGCCAACTCGGCGGCGACCTTCTGCACGGCAGCCACTACTCCCCGGTTTGCGTTGGCGGCGTCCTCGGCGAAGCGGGGGATCCGGCGTCGGAAGTCATTGGCTCCGAGGGCGGAAGCGTCCACCGTTCCGGTGAGGAATCCCCGGCCCAGTGGCGAATACGGCACAAACCCCACGCCCAGGCCGGCCGCGGCCGGAACAACGTGGCGTTCCACGTCGCGGCTCCAGATGGACCATTCGCTCTGGACGGCGGCGATGGGGTGCACCGCGTGGGCTTCGGCGAGTTCCTGCGCCGTCACTTCGGACAGGCCAAGATGTTTGACCTTGCCTTGCTGCACCAGCCCCGCCATTGCTTCCACGGTTTCCACAATCGGAACGCGGAGGTCGCGGCGGTGCATGTAGTAGAGGTCGATCACGTCCGTGCCGAGGCGCTTCAGGCTGGCGTCCACTGCCTGCCTGACGTAGGCGGCGTCGCCCCTGATGTCTGTGTAGCCTTCCGCCGGCGTGCCCACGAGCGAAAACTTGGTGGCGAGCTGCACCTCGCCCCGGCGGTCCTTGAGTAACTGCGCGATGAGTTCCTCATTGCTGCCCCCGCCGTAGATGTCCGCGGTGTCGATGAAGCTGACGCCGGCATCCACGGCATGGTGCAGGGTTGTGAGCGCCTCGCGCTGGTCAACCCCGCCGTAGACCGGCGTAAGTGCCATCCCGCCGAAGCCCAGGGGACTGACTTTGAGGCCGTCGCCAAGGTGAACCAGTGGTGCAGTCATGAGTGCGCTCCGTTCATTGTGGATGTGTCCCAGCCAAGAACCCCGCCCCGGGCCGCCGTATTCCGTGCCGGGTCCCTGCCGGGCGGCCGCGCCCCGCCGCCGAGGGGTGGGTTCCCGTCGCTCCGGCCAGGGCTTGGCGCCGGGATCTCACCCCTCGCTGGTGTTACCTAGCCCCAGGGGATGATCCGGTCCGCGGCCTGCCGCGTGGCCTCGATCATCGCCGCGTTGGCCTCGTCCGGGCCCGTTGCCCAGGCTTCCGCCGCCGTCCGCTCCATGCCGAACTCCACGTGCCGGTCCCCCAGCCGGCCCAGCCGCAGGGGCGGAGGGGTGTCCATGAACCAGACCTCATCCAGCTGCGCCCGGACGTCCTTCCACTGCGGTGACTCCGCGAGCAGGTAGTTGCCTTCCGTAATCACCAGCGGCACGGACGCGGGGACGGCGATCGACGCGGCCACCGGCTCGTCCAGGGTGCGCCGGAATTCTGGGGCGTACACCACCGGCTCGTCCCGCCGCACCAGGCGCTGCAACAGCGACAGGTACCCGCCGACGTCGAACGTGTCCATTGCCCCTTTGCGCTGTCGCAGCGGTGTGCCGTCGATGATCGAGTTGCCCAAGTGGAAGCCGTCCATCGGCACCACCACGGCAACGGCCAGGCCGAACTGCTGCTGGAGCCAGGCCGCGAAGGTTGACTTTCCGGAGCCGGGCGAACCGGTGATGCCCAGCAGCGTCCGGCGACCGCCGTCGAGCCGGTGCCTGAGTGCGGCGAGCGCCTGCTGTACTTCGGGGGAGTCCATGGCAAAAGCCTAAACCGGGGCGTCGGCGGCGGCGGATTTCGACGGCAGCGCCTTCAGCCCCGCCGCGCAGCCCACGATCCCGGCGATGAACAGCACTTTCAGGACGCTGAAGGGTTCGACGCCGGTGGCCATCGCCCAGGCCACCGTCAGGGCAGCCCCGATCCCTACCCAGACGGCGTAGGCGGTCCCGAGCGGAATGCTGCGGATGGCCAGCCCCAGGCCAACCATGCTGAGCGTGGCCGTCACAGCGAAGACAATAGTGGGGAGGGGGCGGGTGAAGCCGTCGGACAGGCCCAGGGCAGTGGCCCAGACGGCTTCCAGCACGGCGGAGGCCAGGAGCATCAGCCAGGCCGCGGAACGCTTGTTCATTACGCCACCACCTTCAGGCCAACCACGCACGCGGCTATGCCGGTGAGCAGCAGGAGGCGCGCCGCCGTCGGACGTTCCGTCCTGGTGATGATCGCGTAGGCGGACGTCAGCACCACGCCCACGCCTACCCAGACGGCGTAGGCGGTTCCGGTGGGGATGGCCTGCATGGCGATGGCCAGGCCTGCCATGCTGGCAAGGACGGCAACCAGGAAGAGGAGTCCGGGTGCGAGCCGGCGCCGGCCGGACGCCTGGAAGGTCCGGTGCAGGGCGGCGGCCCAGACGGCTTCCAGCGCCCCGGAAAGAATGAGGATTAACCACGACATGACAGATCCTTTGGCCAGTCTTGTCGCGTGCCGGGTACTGAACCGTCGTCCGGAGGGTCCGTTGCGGAGCCTTGGTTCCAGCGTAGCAACGCCCGACGGGGTGTGGCCACGTTGGTGGCCAACCTCACCGCCGGGGTCCCCGCCCAACTAGGTAGCAGCAGATGTCGTTTTGAGCCCTTATAACGACATCTGCTGCGACTTAGTTGGGGGCGGCGGACGTTTAGAGGGTGCCGCCGGCGGCTTCCGGGGCGGAGGAGTCGCGGCCGCCGTCGCCGATCGTTTCCCGGGCGATGAAGTTTTCGATGTCGAAGAGGTTGTCCGCGCGTTCGGCGATGTTCAGCAGCGTGGTCATGGACGCGACTTCCTCCACCTGCTCCTTGAGGAACCAGAGCATGAACTGTTCGCCCAGGGCATCGTCCTCGGAACGTGCTGCGCGGAAGAGGGCCTCAATGTGGCCGGTCACTTCCTTCTCCTGCTGCAGGGCAAGGGCCAGCGGCTCCGTCACCGTGGAGAAGTCGTTGCGTACGGTGGGGACGCCCGGGATGGTGAAGGGGATGTCGCGGTCCAGCATGTACTGCACCATCATCATGGCGTGGTTCCGTTCCTCCACCGACTGCCGGTAGAAGTAACGGGCCAGCTGCGGAAGGTCCTGGTTGGCGAACCAGGTGGCGACGGCGATGTACTGCTGCGATGCGGCAAACTCGTTGCCGATCTGGGTGGACAGAAGCGTGTTGAAGGATGTGGAGGTCATAGCCCGAGTCTAGGAGCGGCACCTGCGGCTGACCAGTGTGGAAAGGCTCAGATAACGAAGGCGAGCCTAGCCTGCCACCCTGTCAACCGAAACCACGGCCAGGAACCCGCGGCCCAGGATTTCCGGGGAGCGGACGTCGGAACCAACGACGGCGTCGAAGCGGCTCAGTGCCTCCGGTTCGGCTGCCGGGCCTGCTTCAGCCCCTTCCGTGCCGCCGTCGGTATCGGCCGCGGCGCCGGGGCTGACAGTGCCCTGGCCCTGCAGCAGCACCGCCAACTGGCCCTCGAAGACCGGGTGCGCGCGCTTTTTGGAAAGTTCGACGATGGAGGTGTAGCCCTTGAACGCATCCGTCCTGGTGATGACGTTGAGGTTCCGGATGTCGCCGGTGGGGAGGGCGCCGTGGGCAGCGGCTTCGCCGGAGAACCTGAACGGCCGGTACTTCTCCAGGGGATGCTCTGCACCGTCCACGGTCAGCAGGAGCAGCTCACCCTCGATCACCGTGAGGACGCGTTCCATGCCGGGAAACGGCGAGAAGTCCCCGGCTTTGGTGAGCTCGGCAATGCTGACCCGCCAGTCCCAGGCCCCGTCCTGCGCGGAGGCCGCCTGCGGATGGCTGGCGAGTTCGCGGGTCACCCCGCCGCCGTTGCGCCACGGTTCGGACCTGAGTTCTGCAAAGCGGATGATCTCCATCCGACCAGCCTAGTTTGTTGGACTACAAGTCCGTCGAGGCTTGGTCCCCTGGGTGGCCCGGCCTTGTACCATGCAGGACGCGTGGGATGCTGGGTGGATGCGCCAGGGGATCACCGACGAACAAAGCCGGCTGCTGACGTCCTGGCTGGGGAGTTACACGGTGGTGCGGGACTACTCCTGGCCCCTGCAGGGGACACCCGCAGAGAATGATCCGGAAACGTACCGCCAGGCAGGGGAGCTGCTGGGGAGCCTCCACCGGCCAGCCGGGGCCTCCCCTCACTACGCCAAAGCCCTGGCTACAAAGACCCGCGCGTGGATGGAACGCGCCCACGGGCTCCTGCCGGAAACCCAGCTCACCGACCTGGCGCACGAGTTGGACGACCTGGATCCTGGCGTGGTGCAGCTCGTTGCCACGCACGGCGACTACCAGCCACGGAACTGGCTGCAGGACAACGGGCAAGTCAAGGTCATCGACTTCGGCCGGGCGGAACGGCGTCCATGGGTGCACGATCTTGTGCGGCTCAGCCACCAGCAGTTCCTTCACAGGCCCGGGCTGGCTGACGCCTTCCATGCAGGACTGGGCAAGACCGTCGGACCGGCCGAGGCTGAGCTGTGGCGGCTGGAAAACCTGAACCAGGCCATCGGCACGGTGGTGTGGGCCCACCAGATGGGGGACACCGCCTTCCAACAGGCCGGGCGGGCCATGGTGGAGCGCGTACTGTCCGGCCGCTGAAGGCAGGCGTCACATCGGCGCGGGGAGCGCTTCCCTGCTAATCTCCTCCCCGGGGGGACATCACAAAGACAGCCTCAAGGAGCCGGGAATGTTCGTCAAAGTCTGTGGTCTCAGTACGCCCGAATCAGTCCGCGAGGCCGTGGCAGCCGGGGCGGACGCCGTCGGCTTTGTCCTCACGGCGAGCCCGCGCGTGGTCACACCGTCGCAGGTTAAGGTGCTTCTGGGCGGTGTGCCGGAGGGGGTGGCCGCCGTCGGCGTCTTCCGGCATGAACCTGTTGCCGATGCCATTGCCATCGCCCGTTCGGCCGGACTCGGATGGGTCCAGCTCCACGGGGACCTCACCCCGGAAGACGTCAGGACGGTGCACGACGCCGGCATGAAGCTGATCAGGGCGGTCACCATGGCAGCCACCGCGGACACGTTCGCCGACTGGGGCGAGGAACTCCTGTTAATTGATGCGGCCGTACCCGGGTCCGGAGAAGCCTGGGACTACGCCTCCATGGTGGACGTGACGGCACTCCAGGACCGTAAGTGGCTGCTGGCCGGCGGACTGGATCCGGACACGGTGGCGCATGCCGCGGCAGCATCAGGCGCGTGGGGCGTGGATGTTTCCTCCGGCGTCGAGGCCTCGCGGGGGGTGAAGGACCTGGACAAGATCCGTGCCTTCGTGAAGGCCGCCAAGGCCTGACCGTGGCGCCCTCTGGCCGGTAACCAGCGAGCGAGGGCCTCCGGGTTCAGGGGCGAATCAGGGCAGTCCCCGAGGTTTTTGTCGGACCGCCGGGGCACAATGGACAGATGAAGACACTGCTCAACATCATCTGGCTGGTTTTCGGCGGGTTGTGGCTGGCCCTGGGTTATTTCCTCGCCGGCATTATCTGCTGCCTGCTGATCGTCACCATTCCCTGGGGCATCGCGTCGTTCCGCATTGCCGCCTACACGCTGTGGCCGTTCGGGCGGATGGTGGTTGACAAGCCGGGCGGAGCAGGCGTGTTTTCACTGCTGGGAAACGTGATCTGGCTGCTGGTCGCGGGCATCTGGATCGCGATCGGCCACGTGGTCACCGCCTTCGCCATGGCCATTACCATCATCGGCATTCCCCTGGCCATCGCCAACCTGAAGCTCATCCCGGTGAGCCTGATGCCGCTCGGCAAGCAGATCGTGCCCACCAACAGCCCGTTCGTTACTGCATACCATTAGGCCACGCCGGGAATTCTTTACCGGCGGAGCCGCCGTATCAGCGCCGCCCCGGTGGCCAGTTCTACGCCATAAACCAACAGGGGCGGCAAGTCACCGGTGGTGGCCAGGACGCCGCCGAAGACCGCGGCCCCGCCCAGGTTGAGCCAGCCCGGCCAGCGCGGGTCCCGGGGCAGAACGCCTGTGCTCGCTTCGTGGGCGGGCGCCCGCGCCAGCAACGCCCCACCCAGGGCAGCCATGCCGGCCAGGCTCAGCCACATATACCCCTGGAACGGCCACATGGGCTGGGCCCCCAAGGCAAAGGCCTCCGGGTCCCTGGATCGCTCCTCCAGGTGACCCAGGAACAGACACGCTCCCGCGCCCAACGCAAGTGCAGCGCTCATGGCAAGCCGCTTGCCCGCTAAGGGCTCCTGACTGCCCGGTTCGCTTTCCGCGCCCCAGCGACGGGCGAGCATCACGACGCCAACGGGCAACATCGCCGTGCCCGCGGCGAGGAGCAGTTGCTGGGCCCTCCACTGCACGGGGTCCGCCAGCAGGATAGCCAGTTTGCGCTGAGGATCTCCTTCGACATACACCCGCGAGATGGGCATAAAGGCGCCAGCGAGAAAGGTCGCCGATCCCGCTATCATGACGGTCGGCGCCGATGCCGCATCTGCCCGAATTCGACGAGCCATGGGATGACGGTAAACCTCGATGCCGGCATGTACAAGGGGGTAGCGGACCAGGCCGGGCGATCCGTTTATACTGCCGAACGTTGACCCAACAGACGGGTTATAGGTACTAGGTTGCGGGCGGCCGGTCCACGGTGTTGCCATCCACGGACGGACGCTCAATGCCGGGAACCAATCCCTGGGCTTCCAGTTCGTCGGAGCGCGCTGCCCGCAGGATACAGAACTCGTTGCCGTCCGGATCTGCCATCACCACCCATGTCACTTCCGGCCCCTGCCCGACGGAAACGCGGGTGGCGCCCAGGGCTTCCAGCCGCTTCACCTCCGCGGCCTGGTCGTCCGGACGAAGGTCCAGGTGCAGCCTGTTCTTGACCTCCTTGCGCTCGGGCACCCTGGCGAAGAGCAGGTCCGGTGAGATCCCGTCCTGCGGGCTGCCTGCCGGCGGTTCAAGCACGATTTCGTCCCCATCCTGGAAGGTCCGGCGCCATCCCAAAGCCTTTTCCCAGAAACTGGCCGGCACCGCGGGGTCGGTGGAGTCGATGCTGAGGGCTTGGATGCGCAGGTTCATCCGAGCAGTCTTCCACCGGCTGCCGAAGCCGTAAAGGCTCTGCCCTGCGCGGCAATGCGGTCAGGCGAGCTCGCCCCGGAGGTTCCGGTGGGCGGCGGCGAGCCACAGCTCTCGTGCGCGCTCGCTGTGGAAGAGCGGGTCCAGTTCCAGCAGATGCCGTACGACGGCGGCGCGTCCGGCCGCGAAGTCAGCGTCACCGATGTGCGCGTAGTCCTCCCGGACGGCGGCCACATACCTGGCGTAGGGCTCCGGTTCGCCGCCGAGGACTGACAGGTCCGCGTCGCAGAGGAGGGCGCCGTCGTCGTCCCCTGGTTCCGGACAGTGGTCCGAGGTGAGCCGCACCAGCCGCGCCACCTCCTCGACGTCCGCGGCGGGGAGTCCTTCGTGGGCCAGCCGTTCCTCGGCGAGCCTGGCCGAGTCCTCCTCGTCCTGGCCGGCTGCTCCGCGGTACACGGCGTCATGGAACCAGGCGGCCAGCTGCACGGTGCGCGAAGGTTTGCCGGGTTCGGAGAGCAGGTCCAGGGCCTCCAGTACGGCCAGGAGGTGGGTGCGGCCGTGGTACTTGCGGTGCTCCTCGCCCCACCGGTCTAGGAGGTCCAGGAAGAGGGCGTCGTGGCTGGGCATGATGTTTTCCCAGCGGTTCAGGAGCGGCACCTTCAGGGACTTGCTGCGCTGCCGGGCCGGGATGCGCAGCCCGCTGGCCAGGAGCTTGCGCACCAGAATCCGGGCTTCCACGGGAACGGCGCCGGCAGCCACCAGGTCCTTGAACCGACGCTCCGGCACGTCGTAGTGGTCACAGTCGAAAGCCCGGTCCGGGATCCCGGCCGTGGCAGCGAATGCGTGGAGTTCCTCGAGGGAGGTGTCCGAAATGAGGTGCGAGAAGTGCGTTCCGTGCGCAGGCCAGAGCGGAGGATCGAGGTAGATGGCCATGGTGGAAGTCTAATCCCGGGCTCCCCGGCCAGGGACGCTGCTGCCACGTCGATCGTTTGTGGGCGGGAACCCGGTCACCGAGCTGCCGCCGTCGTACCCTCCCCAACCAGGTAGCAACAGATGTCGTTATGGCGCCTCATAAGGACATCTGCTGCTACCTGGTTGGGATCCGGCGCCGGTCAGGATCCGGCCGGCAGGATGTTCTGGTTGCCGCGGAAGACGTTCTGCGGATCGAAATCGCGCTTGACCCTGGCCAGCCGTGCGTAGTTCCCGTTGCCGAAGGCAGCCCGGATGCGGTCCTGCCCTTCATCGCCGATGAAATTGAGCCACACACCTCCGGTGGCGTACGGGGCAATCTTTGCGCGGAAGTCTTTGACCCAGGCCTTGGCCAGCTGGCCGCCTTCCGGCGTCGGGGAGATGCCATAGGGGTGGCTCACCCAGGCGGCGTTCCGGTTGATCAGCGGTGTGGCCGCCCCCGCGTTCCCTCCGACGGCGCCGCCCCAGCGCGCGATGAGCTGCTGGGAAGTGGCATCGGGGAGGTTGTGGGCCGATTCCACAAAGAGGTCCAGCGCGTCATCGGGCAATTCGTCGTGATAGTCGGCACTCCAGTAGTTGTAGTGGTCCGCAGGATCGTCGAGGGAAGACTGGAAATCGGCGTAATGGGTGTCACCCACCAGGTCGACGGCCGGCCCGAGCTCGCGGAAGGGCCTGGCGTGCTCTGAGCCTTCCTCGGGCTCGCCGGCATAAAGATAGACCACGAGTGTGGCCATCTTTCCCACCATCCCCTCCGGCACAAATGGCTCGGGCGGTGCTGTTACGTAAAGAAGCGCCAGCCCCACGCCGTCGGGTGCTGCGAGGGCGAGATCCCTGAACGCCCGGGAAACGTCTGTGGCGGCATCCGCCGGCCACAGCCACATCCCGGCATGCACCACCGGACCGAGCCGGTGCGCCTGGAAGGTGAAGGACGTGGCCACCCCGAAATTCCCGCCGCCGCCGTGGAGCGCCCAGAAGAGTTCAGGGTTTTCCCTGGCGCTCGCGGTGACGCGCTCACCGTCGGCCGTCACCAGGTTCACGGAGACGAGGCTGTCGCACGCGAAACCATAGGACCGTTCCAGCCACCCGGACCCGCCGCCCAGGGTGAAGCCGGCGACGCCGGTGGTGGAGGCGCGCCCGCCGGTCACCGCCAGCGCGTGCTCCTGGGTGGCGTGGTCGAACTCACCCCAGGTCAGGCCCGCGCCGGCTGTGACAATGCCGGATTCAGGGTCGACGTCAATGGACTTCATGGGCCGGACATCGATCACCAGCCCGCCGTCGTTCATGGACATTCCCGCCACTGAGTGACCCCCGGCGCGCACGGCAATGGCGAGGGAATTCTCCCGGCCGTAGCGGAGGGCTTCCGCAACGTCGGCGTCGTTGGAGCACTGGGCGATCGCCGCCGGACGCCGGTCAATCATGGCGTTGAACACCTTGCGGGCAGGGTCATAGTCGGGGCTTTCAGGTCTGATCCACTTCATCACAACGCTCCTCAGCGGGTGCGGCTCTTCCCCTCCACATAGCGTAGGACGACGGGGGCGGGTGTTCTACAGGCAGAGCCTCCCTGCGTCCTGCCAGCGGGAACAGGAAATTCTTTCCACATCCGTTCCAGCGGCAGAAAACCCCCCAATCTCCCGCAGATGCGGTCTAAACTTGGTGAATGCCCACGATTCGCGTTTCAGAAGCTGCCCGGTTCCTTGGCGTCAGTGATGACACCATCCGACGCTGGACGGAGAACGGCACGCTGACGCCCGTGAAGGACGACGCCGGCCGGCTGGCCGTGGAGGGCCTGGAGCTCGCCCAGCATGCCCGCCAGCTCGCGCAGCTTCCCGAGGACCCCCACCGCACCGGAAGCTCGGCCCGGAACCGCTTCGTCGGCCTGGTCACCGGGATCGCCATGGACAAGGTCATGGCGCAGGTTGAACTGCAGTGCGGTCCGTTCCGGGTGGTTTCGCTGATGAGCAGCGAAGCGGTCCGCGAATTAGGGCTGGAATTCGGCTCCGTAGCCACGGCCGTGGTCAAGGCCACCACCGTCATTATCGAGACCCCGCAGGGAAAGGGCATCATTTGAGGAACGTCACGCGAACCAACCGCATCCTGGCGGTGGCTGCGCTCGGACTGGCCGGCGCCCTCACCGCATGCGCCGCGCCTGGGGGCAGCGCTCCGTCGGGGGCCTCTTCCCCGCTGTCAGGAACTGTGACCGTCTTCGCGGCAGCGTCCCTGAAAAGCACGTTCACCCGGCTGGCACACGATTTTGAGGCCAAGAATCCCGGCACAAAGGTCAGGCTGAGCTTCGCCGGATCCTCGGACCTGGCCACGCAGATCACCCAGGGTGCGCCCGCCGATGTCTTTGCCTCCGCTGATACCAGGAACATGACCAAACTGGCGGAAGCCGGACTCCTTGACGGGACCGCCAGGAACTTCGCCACCAACGTCCTGGAGATTGCCGTCCCGCCATCCAATCCGGCGTCGATCGCTTCCTTCGCCGACCTGGCCAAACCCGGCGTCAAGGTGGTGGCCTGCGCCAGCCAGGTCCCCTGCGGCGCGGCCGCGGACGCGGTGGAAAAAGCCGCGGGCGTCACCTTGTCCCCGGTCAGCGAGGAATCCTCCGTCACGGACGTCATGGGCAAGGTGACGTCCGGCGAGGCCGACGCCGGCCTTGTTTACGTCACCGACGTCCACGGCGCCGGCGGCAAGGTGAAAGGCATCCCGTTCGAAGAATCCGGTGAGGCCGTCACCACCTATCCCATCGCCACAACAGGCCCGAGCCGGAACAAGGAACTGGCCGAAGCCTTCATCGCCATGGTGACCGGAGCCGAAGGCCGGAAGACCCTCAGCGAGGCCGGCTTCGGCGCGCCGTAAGCAGTCAGCACTGTAACCCAGCACCGAAGCAGACCACCCCAAGGAGACCATGAAGCAGCCGAGGAACGGCGGGTACGGCGGCATCCCGCGCTGGATCTACGTCATGGCCGGTGCCGGAGGATTGTTGGTTCTGCTGCCGCTCGCCGCGATGGTGGCCAAGGTCAACTGGCCGCAGTTCATCCCGCTGGTCACGTCGGAATCCTCCTTGACCGCCCTCGGCCTGAGCCTGCGCACATCGGCGGCCAGCACGGCGCTGTGCCTCGTCCTGGGTGTGCCGCTGGCGCTGGTCCTGGCCCGCGGGCGCTTCCCCGGCCAGGGCCTGCTCCGCTCCTTCGTGCTGCTCCCGCTGGTCCTGCCGCCGGTGGTGGGCGGCATCGCGCTCCTGTACACCTTCGGCCGGCAAGGGCTCCTGGGCAGGACGCTGGAAGTCGCCGGAATCCAGATCGCATTCTCGACGTCGGCCGTAATCCTCGCCCAGACCTTTGTGGCACTGCCGTTCCTCGTGGTCAGCCTCGAGGGCGCCCTGCGCACGGCCGGGAACCGCTACGAAGCGGTGGCCGCAACGCTTGGTGCCCGGCCCACCACAGTGCTGCGCCGTGTCACCATCCCGCTCGTTTTGCCCGGTCTTGCATCAGGGGCGGTACTGTCGTTTGCCCGCAGCCTGGGCGAATTCGGCGCCACCCTCACGTTCGCCGGAAGCCTGCAGGGGGTGACCCGGACCCTGCCTTTGGAAATCTACCTGCAGCGGGAGACAGACGCCGATGCCGCCGTCGCCCTTTCCCTGGTCCTGGTGGCCGTTGCGGCAGCCGTGGTGGCACTGGCCTACCGCAGGCCGCGTCCCGCTGGCCGTGTCCCGGAAGGCGCCTCGGGAGACAGGGAAAGCCCGACGGCGGCGCCCGTCGCCGGGGGTGGTGTCCCGTGACCTTTACGGTCCAGGCAGCCGTGGCCGCCCGCGGCTTCGACCTCTCCCTGACGGTGGGACCTGGCGAAACCGTGGCCGTCATGGGCCCCAACGGCGCGGGCAAATCCACCCTCCTGAACGTCATCGCCGGCCTGCTGCATCCGGACTCAGGCAAGGCTGAGCTGGACGGCAAGACACTGTTCAACCTGGCCGCCGGGCGCGGTACGTGGATCGCTCCGCACCGCCGCGGCACCGCCCTGTTGGCCCAGGAACCGCTGCTTTTTCCGCACCTGAGTGTCCTGGAGAATGTGGCTTTCGGCCCGCGCAGTGCCGGTGTATCCAAGCGCGCGGCCGGAAACTCAGCCCTGCGGTGGCTGGCCGAAGTGGACGCTGCGGAACTGCAGGCCCGCCGTCCCGCGCAGCTGTCCGGCGGGCAGGCCCAGCGCGTGGCCGTGGCCCGGGCGCTCGCCACAGACCCCGGGCTCCTGCTCCTCGACGAACCCATGTCAGCGCTGGATATCCATGCCGCCCCGCTGCTCCGGCGGCTGCTCAAGCGCGTGCTGGTCGGCCGCCGAGCCATCATTATCACCCACGACGTCCTGGACGCCCTGATGCTGGCAGACCGGGTGGTGATCCTTGAGGGCGGCCGGATTGCTGAGCAGGGTCCCACGCGCGAGGTCCTGCAGCTGCCAAAGAGCCGCTTCGCCGCCGGGCTGGCCGGGCTGAACCTCGTCCCCGGCACCCTTGCCGGCCATGGGCTGGTGGCCGGCGACCTGGAGATTTACGGCCAGCACGACGAACTGCCCGGGCAGCTGCCCGCCGGCCAGCCCGGCGTGGCGGTCTTCCCGCCGTCGGCCGTTTCCGTCTTTCTCGCCGAGGCGCACGGCAGTCCGCGGAACTCCTTTGCCGTTACGGTGACTGACCTTGAACCGTACGGCGACCGGATCAGGGTCCGGGCCGGCGACGGCGGGCGGTTGAGCGCCGACGTCACGCCGGAAGCGGCGGCGGACCTGGGCCTCATCCCCGGGATGGAAGTGTATTTCGTGGTCAAAGCCGCCGCTGTCTCCATCTACCCGGCCTGAAATCATCCCCTGGGCTGAACCTGCACGCGGCTGCCTTGGCTAGGCTGGTCAGCGCCGGATCAGCTGCCCGGCCGCGGATGGGGGAGTGCAGTGAAGAGACGAATCAGGGAAATAACGACGGCGGGCGCCGGGCTTTTGCTCGCGGCGGGACTGGCCGGGTGCAGTCTCTTTCCATCACACCCGCCGCCGCCGGTTCCGGCCGCCCCCATCTCACTGCTTCCCGCCAACTGCCCGTTCCTGGGGCAGGAGGACGTTCGCCCTGTCAGGATTCCCCAGGGCACGCCCAGGGAAACAATCGGTGGTGTGCTGAATGCGTACGGGGCGTGGCTCAACGCCGGGTCCGAGGTGTTGTCCTCGTGGCAGGCGGGCGGGACGGTCCCTGGGGAATGTGTGGACAGCCTGGCCGCAGCAAACAGCGAGGCCTACGCCACCACCATTTTCACCACCCACAGCGACGTGGCCTGGCAGCAGTACTTCCGCACCGTCGAACGGATGAATGCCCAAACCCTGCAGGGCATACGGGCGGAGGAGCCCGGCGCGGCACAACGCGGCACCTTTGAACTGTTGAAGGAGATCGACTCGAGTTCCACGGACAACGGCACGTTCCTGAAGTTCGATGCCGTCTTCACGCCCGCTGCGGCCGGCCCTGGCGGCAACTGGGAGGACTGGGACAAGCCCACGCGCTGGTATGTGGAACTTGTCCCGGCGGGTGAGTTCCTGGTCATCAACTACGTGGAGCAGGCGCCTGCCGCCGGCTACCCCTGAGTTTTTGTCCACTTATGGCGGTTTCCGGGCCGTCGAACTGTCATTACCTGGACAAAAACTCCACGTGAAGCACATTGACTGATTTGTCATTTTCCGTGACAAGCATCACGCCGGCCAGTAAAGTTGTGGGTGGATCGCAGCGCATCCATGCCGGTCCAACCACTGATCTGAGCCAATCGGCGTAAGCAGGCCCTCGGGCGGGTGGCTCTTTGGGGGAGTCACCCGCCCGGGATGTTTAAAGCCTGGGGCCGCACTACATTCCGGGCAGGTCCAAAGATTCGTAAACCTGGATGCTGGCCCCGGGCATCATGAGGTGCGGGTGGCCGTCCAAAAGCGCCTGGGCGCCGTCCAGGTCTTCCGCCTGGAGGATGCCGTACCCGCCAATGTGGCTGGTGCTGTTGGGGGTAGAGGTTCCCGCGGCGGAGATTTCCCGGCCTTCGCCCAGAGGGCTTCCCATGTCAACGATGCCGCTGCCGGCGCGGTCCGCCCACTCCATCCAGGCCTTCATGCCCTCCTGGGCCGCCTCGGGCGTGCTCTCCAGCATTTGTTCCTGGGCAGCCTTCGGTCCGAGGTACAGAACAACGAAATTCTTCATGGCATCCTCCGCTCGAGTGCGCCGGCGGAACCGTGGTCCCCGGTCACACCACGATCCTAGGGGTGGCCACTGTCGCGGGGATACAGTGCAGGGGTAACCATTTGTGGAACCCTGAACGTCGAAAAGCCCCTCAGTTCGCTGTGGGCAAAAAATCATGCCGGAGCAGCATGCGGCAAAGTTGAGCGCAGTAGACTCAAGTTAGCAAAATGCGAAACCCCGGAAGGAGCTCTCTTTGGACGTCAAATTCACCACCAAGAGCCAGGAGGCTCTTTCGGCTGCGGCCATGAACGCCTCCACGGCAGGGAATCCGCAGGTGGAACCCGCCCACCTGCTCAAGGCGCTGATGGATCAGCGGGAGGGCGTCGCCGTCGCACTTCTCCGTGCCACCGGCGCAGATCCGGACGCAGTGAGCGTCCAGGCGAGCAGCGCCATCAAAGCGTTGCCCGCAACGTCGGGAGGGTCCACGCAGCAGGCCCAGCTTTCGCGGCCGGCGCTGCAGGCCATCCAGAACGCCAAGAATGAGGCTGACAGGCTGGGAGATACGTTCGTCTCCACCGAAGTCCTGCTGCTGGGGCTCTCGGCGGGGAGTGACGCCGTCGGGCGGTTAATGCGCGACGCCGGTGCCTCCCATGAGGCGCTGCTCGCCGCCCTGCCGGGTGTCCGCGGGGACCGTAAAGTCACCAGCCCGGACCCGGAAAACACCTTCCAGTCACTGGAGAAGTTCGGCGCCGACCTGACGGCGATGGCCCGCTCCGGCAAGCTGGACCCGGTCATCGGGCGCGACACCGAGATCCGGCGCATCATCCAGGTGCTGAGCCGCCGCACCAAAAACAACCCGGTGATCATCGGCGAACCCGGCGTGGGCAAGACCGCCGTCGTGGAGGGCCTGGCGCAGCGGATCGTGGCCGGAGACGTCCCCGAAAGCCTGCGCGGCAAGACCCTGATCGCCCTGGACCTCGCGTCCATGGTCGCCGGCGCCAAGTACCGCGGCGAATTCGAGGAACGGCTCAAGGCTGTCCTGGAGGAGATCAAGAACTCGGAAGGCCAGATCGTCACGTTCATTGACGAGATCCATACAGTGGTGGGCGCCGGGGCCACTGGGGAATCCTCCATGGATGCCGGCAACATGCTCAAGCCCATGCTGGCGCGCGGAGAGCTGCGCCTGATCGGTGCCACCACGCTGGATGAATACCGCGAGAACATCGAGAAGGACCCCGCCCTGGAGCGCCGGTTCCAGCAGGTGTACGTGGGCGAGCCGAGTGTTGAGGACACCATCGGCATTCTCCGCGGCCTGAAGGAACGCTACGAAGCCCACCACAAAGTCACCATCGCCGACTCCGCGCTGGTGGCCGCCGCCACGCTGTCCAACCGCTACATCTCCGGCCGCCAGCTGCCGGACAAAGCGATCGACCTGGTGGATGAAGCCGCGTCCCGGCTGCGGATGGAGATCGACTCCGCGCCGGAGGAGATCGACCAGCTTCGCCGCGCCGTGGACCGGCTCACCATGGAGGAACTGGCCCTCGCCAACGAGAAGGACGCCGCCTCGGTGGAGCGCCTGGCTGCCCTCCGCGCCGATAAAGCGGACAAGACCGAGGAATTGGATGCCCTCAACGCGCGCTGGGAAGCCGAGAAGGCAGGCCTCAACCGGGTGGGTGACCTGAAGGCCAAGCTCGACGAACTCCGCTCCACCGCCGACAAGGCCCAGCGCGAAGGAGACCTGGAGACTGCGTCGCGGGTGCTCTACGGGGAGATCCCTGCGCTGGAACGCGAGCTGAATGCCGCCGCCGCAGCCGAGGCCGAGGTGACGGACAAGCCGGCCCAGATGGTGGCGGAACAGGTCACGGCGGATGACATCGCCGAGGTGATTTCGGCGTGGACCGGAATCCCCGCCGGGCGCATGCTGCAGGGCGAAAGCCAGAAGCTGCTTCACATGGAGGAGGAGCTCGGCAGGCGGCTGATCGGCCAGTCCAAGGCCGTGGCGGCCGTGTCCGACGCCGTCCGGCGCGCCAGGGCCGGCATCAGCGATCCCCACCGTCCCACGGGTTCGTTCCTGTTCCTGGGCCCCACGGGCGTAGGCAAGACGGAGCTCGCCAAAGCACTGGCGGATTTCCTGTTCGACGACGAGCGCGCCATGGTGCGGATCGACATGTCCGAGTACGGCGAGAAGCACTCGGTGGCGCGGCTCGTGGGTGCGCCTCCGGGGTACGTTGGCTACGAGGAGGGTGGCCAGCTGACTGAAGCCGTCCGCCGCCGGCCATACTCGGTGATCCTCCTGGACGAGGTGGAGAAGGCCCATCCGGAGGTCTTCGACATCCTCCTGCAGGTGCTCGACGACGGCCGACTCACCGACGGCCAGGGCCGCACCGTGGACTTCCGCAACGCCATCCTGGTCCTGACCTCCAACCTGGGCAGCCAGTTCCTGGTGGACCAGGGCCTGGACGCCCAGGCCAAGCGGAGCGCCGTGATGGCCACGGTGAACGCCTCCTTCAAGCCGGAGTTCCTGAACCGGCTGGACGAGGTGGTGCTGTTCGACGCCTTGTCCGTGGATGAGCTGGCCCGGATCGTGGAACTGCAGGTGGCCGAGCTCGGCAGGCGGCTGTACGAGCGCCGGCTCACCCTCGAGGTGACCGAGGGTGCCCGCGCCTGGCTGGCCATGTCCGGCTTCGACCCGGCCTACGGTGCCAGGCCGCTGCGCCGGCTGGTGCAGCGGGAGATCGGCGACCGCCTGGCCAAGGCCATCCTGTCCGGCGACATTGCCGACGGCGACACCGTGCTGGTGGATACGGCGGCCGACGTCGACGAACTCACCATCGCGGGCCTGGAGGCACTGTCCGCTCCCGATGGCGGTGCTCCCGACCGTGGTGCGCCCGACGGCACGGGCCTGGTGGTCCGGCGGAAGGAGTAGCTGCGTTGGGCTAACCTGCGGCCTGTGGCTGGGAGGACACGGCGGTCAGTTGCTGCCTGATGTCCTCCCAGTTCGTCGCCACCCGGCGTTCCACGATGAGGCCATCCACCACCCGCTCCAGGGTCAGGCTCTCGCTGGTGATGGGGGCGCCGGTCGGGGCGATTCCCTGGAACTCGCCGCCGCTGTGCACCGCGTGCATGGTCACCCGGCAGGCGACCAGGTCCCCTTCGGCGACCTGGTCCTCCAGGGTGAAGCTGGTACCGCTGAACACGGTGTTCCAGCCTTTGATCGCCTGCAGCATCGTGTCGCGGTCCACCGGTTCGGCGTTCCCGTGCACGTACGCCTGGAGGTCGGGCGAAAGGACGCTGGTCATCGCGGTTTCGTCCTGGTCCTCAAAGGCCCTGAAGAACCTGCGTACCACTTCCTTGTTCTGGTCAGTTGTCATGTGGATTGGTCCTTTCTGTGCTTATCCGGGATGCTCCGGATAAGCACAGACTAGGTTCATGCGGGACGGCCAAACTCCGTGCGCGCACCCAGTTGGGAGGGGGAATTCAGCGGCGTAGGGGAGGGCTTTGGCGGGGGATCGCCAATTTGTCCTGTTCGGGCCCGAGACCGTGGCGGAACGCGTAGTTGGCCGCAGCTGTGCGGGCTGCCGGGCCCTCCACTCCAATCTTCATGTAAAGGTTGGCGGTATGCCTTTCGACCGTGCGCACGCTGAGCCCCAGATCCTGGGCGATGGATTGGTTGCTCATGCCTCCGGCAATGAGGTGGAGCACCTGGGCTTCGCGTGGTGTGAGGCGAATGGCCGGCGAAACGGCGTATCCTGCCAAGGCTTCCGGCCGCTGCGGTTCCAGCAGCTCATTCACCAGGGAATCGATCTCCTGCGGAGTCAGGGTCCGGCCAGCCGCGAGGCAGCCACGGAAGGCGTCTTCTCCCAACAGAGCACCGACTGTGGACGCGGTGCGGGCGAACTCGGCCCGGTCAAGCGCCCAGAGCACCGCTCCGTACTGGTCGAGCCGTCCTTGCGCGGCGCCAAGCAGCATCGCCGACGTACGGGGCGAGCCGACAGATGCGGCCATGGAAGCCCAGGCGGCCAATGCCATCGTGACGCCCCAATCATCGCTTCCGGTCTGGGCCACCCGCATTGATTCGCCAAGATGGCGACGGGCTCCTTCCAGGTCTCCTCGTGTCCTGGCCACCTGTCCCAGCCTGACGAAGCGCCGGGCAATGGCGAATGCGTGGCCGAGCCGGCGGGCGAGTACCTGGCTTTTCGAATAGCAGTCGGCCGCCTTGTCAACGTCTCCCAGGATGAACGAGGCGTCTCCCAACGCGAAGAGGCACGCTGACGTCCACCACTGGTCACCTGCCTCCTGTTCCAGCGCCAGCCCCCGAGCAGCCAGGACTGCGGCCCGGGGCGCGTCGATGCCCATGGTTGCATGGGCCAGATAGTGCAGCTGCCGTCCCACAGCCGCCGGATCATCAACCTCAGCGAAAATGGCCGCAGCCTGCTCCCAATGGGATCGCGCCTCGTCGCCCAGTCCGGCATGGACAGCGAGGAAACCTGTCGATTCGTGGAGATTTGCCTGGACTCGGCGCGGAAGGGCATGGCTGCGTGCGATGTATCGCCGGTGCCACATCAGCCCTTCTGCGAATTCACCGCGCAATTGCCACACCTGGGCTAGGGTGCAAGTGATCTCGGCTCCGGACTCAAGCCCTTCGGGCGCGTCCAGGCCCCATGCCAGGGCTGCCCTAAGGTTGCCCTTGTCCTGCTCCAGCCGCTGGGTCCACGCGGGCTGCTTTGGGCCGGTCAGTTCTCCGCGTGCCTCCATGGCAACGGCAGCGAACCGGGCTGAGTGGGATCTGCGCAGCAAGGATCTTTCTTCGGCCGACCTCAACCGCTCGTCAGCGTACTGGCGGATGACTTCGAGCAGCCGGAATCGCCGCGTGCCGCCACTCGGCCGTTCCACCGCCACCAGAGACTGATCCACCAGTTCGGAGAGGGCGGGGAGGATGTCCGCCGGTTCCAACATCCCGCCCGGACAGACGGCCTCCGCGTCTTCCAGCGCCCAGCCGCCCGCAAAGACGGAGAGCCGCCTGAACAGTGCCTGCCCAGATGGCGAGAGGAGCCCGTGGCTCCAGTCCAGGGCCGCACGAAGTGTGGCATGTCTCTGTGCGCCAACTGACCCGGCTCCGGTCAGGAGTCCCAGGGCGTCCTCCAGGCGCTCAGCAAGTTGCGCCGTCGTCAGAAGCCTCACCCGGCTCGCGGCCAGCTCGATGGCGAGAGGCAGGCCGTCCAGCCTACGGCACACGCGTGCCACGGCGGCGGCGTTTTGCCGGGTTACGGCGAACCCCGGAAGCGCCAGAGACGCCCGTTCGGTGAAGAGCCTGACGGACTCAGACGCGGCGATCTCCTCAAGCGGAAGTTCTTCGGAAGCCGGTACCGGGAGAGGGTCAAGCAGCCAAATTCTGGATGCCTCCACAGGCAATGGCACCCGGCTGGTGACGAGGATGTGCAGAGCCCCACAGTCGGCCAGTAGGCCCACACTGGCTTTGGCGCAGTCACGGGCCATGTGCTCACAGTTGTCCAGCACCAGCAATGCCGGTGTACTTCCGATATGTTCAGCAATTGCCGCGGTCTCGCTTTGGCCGGGTTTGATGAAGACGCCAAGTGCTGATGCGATGGTTGATCCAATGAGTTGCGGGCTGGCGGTGGCAGTGAGATCGGTCCAGTAGACAGGCCGACGCGAACCTTCACCGGCCTTCGCCGCCACAGTGAGCGCCAGGCGTGTCTTTCCGGAACCCGCGGTCCCGGCGACGGTGAGCAGGCGGGTTGCCCCCTCGTCCAGCCAGCTCAACAGTTCAAGCGTCTCCCGCTCCCGACCGACAAAGCTTGTCAGGGGCCGGGGAGCGGCGCCGGGAGGACGGGGCTCAGGCCCGACGGGTGCGTCTGCCGGGTCCGACAGGGCCAATTGACGTGCCCGTAGCGCTGCATCCTCGCGCGTGTGCACCCCGAGCTTATGGAAGACCTGACGCAGATACCACTTTGCCGAACTAGGCGCGATGTTAAGCCGAGCGGCAATTTCGGCGCTGCCCAGACCCTCGGAGAGGAGGACTGCGACTTCGCTCTCCCTCGCCGTCAGGGGCCGAGTAGTCTCCAAAATCTGGGCCTTGACCTGCGCCATATCGTGCACCGTTGTAGTAGGAAGTATGCGGCGGGACCTGTCCTCAGGGTGCATCTCTGAGTGGCTGTGCCGACCAGTACCCTTATTGTCCTCCTGGCGGTCCAGTTTTGTCCGGTTGCTTCGGGGCTCTGGGCCGATTCAAGCGCCGGCGGGCCTGAGGATGACCGGCTCGCCCAGTGTCCGCTACGGCAGGACGGAAGCCGTGATGACGTTCCCGCCGGGTGCTGTGACGTAGCAGTCCACGCGCCGGTCACCGGATTCCCAGCTGGTGCTGCTGGGATAGGCCCGCTCGTAGTTCAAGGTGAAGTCATTGGCCGCCGGGGCGAGCTTCGCTGCCTGGCAGGCCTCCAGCGCCTTGGCTTTGAGGGTTTCGGCGCCCGGATAGGAGCCTTCGGCGGGATAGCGGTAGACGGCCACCAACTGGGCCGAGTGGCCCGTATCGCAGGCTACAACGGAAGACTTCAGTGCTTCAGGGTCAAAGTCCTTGAAGCAGTCACCGACTTGGAAGTCCGCGGGTGGCACGCCTTCGCGCGGCAGCGGCAGCGCGCTGGCCGGGGCTGTCGGCGAAATTTCGATGACTCCTGCGCCGTCCGAGCCGGAACTCCCGCTGTTCTGTCCGAAGCCGCCGAGCCACAGAGCCCACCAGACGAGGGACCCCACCACGCCGACCAGCACCAGCACAAACACCGCCTTGAGGACGATCTGGCCCACGCTCCGAGGCCTCCGGGGAGGCTGCGCTGGCGGCGGGCCCGGCGGCTGAACCAGGGGCAACCCCGCCGTGGGCGGCGCGGCCGGTTTGGGCGGGCGCACGGTCCGGCCGGCAGCGAAATCCTGGCCTCCGCCCCCGGGTCCTGTTGCCTCGTCCTTTTGGTTCACTGGGCTGCACCCTCCTGCGTTCCCTTGGTTGATAGCCCCCGGTCCGTGGCCGGTGTTCAGCAGTTGATAAAGTGACTCTACCGAACAAAAAACGTGGGAAACGTGTTGTCCGGGGCGATCAGCGTTACCCGACATGCCGTCAGGGGTGTTCGCTGGCAAGCAGGTGGTGCCGAAAGCATGTAATCTAGGTGTACGACAAATTGACCAAACATTCCGGGGCCTCACCGATAGCCAAGGTGACCACCTCCGGTCCAAGTACAAAAGGGGGTCACGCCATGGGGCGCGGCCGTCAAAAGGCAAAAGCTACCAAGCAGGCTCGGGATATTAAGTACTACTCCCCGAACACTGACTACTCGGCACTTCAGCGTGAGCTGACGGGTCCGGGCAGTCGTGCCACGAGCCGTTTCGCGAATGAACCGGTCGAACCGGATTATTCGGCTTATGTGGATAAGTACGCGGACGATTTGGAAGAAGACGACGACGACGTAGACAGCCGTCGGATCGGCTAGTTGTCGCAAGCCGTTGTTGCCGCAAGGCCCCGGGCTGGTGACGCCGCAGTACGATCGGATGTCGTAACTTATCCGTCAGTACAGCGCTTCTTTTGCAGCACCCAGGACCCGGACGGACCCAGGGCTGACTTAGCTATACAGCGTTGACCTCGGCCATACTGGGCTGATCTTACTTATTGAGCCCGTTGGCTGTACCGGACATCCGGCGCAGCCAACGGGCTTTTTGGTGTTGACTGGTGGTGATGAGGCGCGAACGTACACTTGTGGCCCCGTTCCCAGGGGCCCCAACTGTACGTTCGCGCAATGCCGCTGCGTAAGGAAGCCCCGATGCCCCCAAACTCCAGTGCACCCACGTACCGGCACGGCGAGCCGTGCTGGGCGGACGTCCAGACCTGCGATGTTGCGGCAGCCAAAGACTTCTATGGTGCAGTCTTTGGATGGAGGTTCGAGGACCTGCCCACTCCGGACGGCCGAAGTTATGCCAAGGCCTTCCTGGGCCAGGATCTTGTAGCCACCATCGCTCCGCAGAACCCGCACCAGGAGTCCCTCGGCACCGAGGCGCAGTGGAACATCTACCTCGCGGCCGACGACGCGAAGGCGATAGCTGAGGAGGCCACGCACCTGGGCGGCGCCGTCCAGTTCGGCCCGGAGCAGGTCGCTGACACCGGAGTGATGGTTTTCATCGGCCCGCCGGGCGGCGGCACCACGGGCGTGTGGCAGCCCGGTACGCACATTGGTGCCGGGAGGTACAACGAGCCCGGCGCGCTGTCGTGGGCGGAACTGCTCACGCCCGAGCCGCAGTCCGCCGTCGGATTTTTCCAGCAGCTCTTCGGCCACGAGGTCACCGAGTATCCGCAGGACGACGGCGGCACGTACACCACGCTGATGGTGAGCGGTGCGGAGGTGGCCGGGATCGCCGCGGCAGAGGAGGAAGCCGGCTGGCAGATCTACTTCGGAGCCACGGACGTCGCCGAGACCGTGCGCAGGGCGGTGGCGGCCGGCGCGGAAGTGCTGATCGAACCCGACGTTTCCGACCCCGATGCTCCCGGGGCCACGGCGACCCTGAGGGATCCCCAGGGAGGCGTGTTCAGCCTGCTGGAGGTCTAGTGTGTTCGCGGATTCCTTATCGCGAATGATTATTGATAGCATTGGTGCGTCGACTGTCTGCCTACCAGTGAAAAGAATTCCGCATGCCCGCTCCCGCACTTATGGTGAAAGACCTTACGGTCACAAGCGGTAACCGGACCCTCGTCCATCACGCTGGCTTTTCCGTTGAAGCCGGCGAACGCGTAGCCCTCTTGGGCGCGTCGGGGTCGGGAAAGTCCTTGACCGCCGGAGCGCTTGCCGGTGAACTCCCGGCAGGTTTCTGCCTTACGGGCCGCGTAAGTTACAGCGGGGTTGAGGCGGGCCGGCACGGACGGCCCGCCGGCAACACTGTGGCGATGATCCAGCAGGACCCCTCGACGGCCCTTAATCCCTTGGTTCCCGTTGGACAGCAGCTGGTCATCCCTTTGCGCCGGGCCGGCCGACCCCGGCCTGAAGCCCAGGCCGAAGCCGCACGGCTGCTGGCTCGGGTGGGAATGCGGGAGCCCGGCCAGATCCTGAAGCGCTATACCGGTGAGCTGTCCGGGGGCCAGATCCAGCGGGTCTGCATCGCCATGGCCTTGGCCTGCCGGAGCCCCTTCCTTATCGCCGACGAACCAACTACCGCCCTGGATCCGGTCAACCAACACAGGGTGCTGGAGGCGCTCCGCAGCTGGGGATCTGAGGGGCGCGGGCTCCTCTTCATCACACACGACCTGACGGCGGCCGCCACCCTTTGCAGCCGGGCGTTGGTGATGGAGTCCGGCCGCGTCGTGGAGGAGGCTCCCATGACGGACCTGCTGCGACGCCCTCAACACCCCTATTCCCAGCGCCTGGTAGAGGCAGCCGCAGGGCCCTTCGTCCGGAATCTGGAAGCTGCCGCGTGACCGGAGCGCTCCTGGCCAGTGGCGTCTCCTTCGCCTATCCCCGACGCAGCGTCCGCGGCCCGCAACCACCCCAGGTTCTCCGGAATGTAACCTTGCAGGTCTCAGCCGGGGAAAGCGTGGCGCTGGTGGGCAGTTCAGGCTCGGGCAAGTCCACCCTCCTGCGGATTATGCTCGCTCTGGCCAGGCCGTCGGCAGGGACGGTGACCCTGGGCGGGCAGGCGGTTGTGCCAGGCCGGGCTTCCGGGCTTCGGTGGTACCGGCGGGCGGTTCAATACATCCCACAGAACCCCGGTGGCAGCCTGGACCCCAGGATGCGTGTATCCCAGCTGCTGGCGGAGCCCTTGAGGCAGCTCGCCGTGCCTGGAGACCATAAAAAGTTGATCAGGCAGGTCCTTGAACGGGTCGAGGTTCCTGCTGAACTGCTGGAATGCAGGCCGGGAGAACTCTCCGGCGGACAGAACCAGCGCGTTGCGATAGCAAGAGCACTGGTGGTGTCGCCGAAGTTCCTCTTGGCGGACGAACCGGTGAGCGGGCTCGACCTGCCGCTGCGGAATGCGGTGGTTTCGCTGCTGGACAGCCTGGTCCACCGGGAGGGGCTTGGGCTTGTCCTGGTTACGCACGATCTGTCCACGGCCACCGGGATGTGCGGGCGGACCTCCGTTCTTTCCGAAGGAGAAGTTGTGGAGCACGGGGCAACGCCGCAAGTACTGGCCCATCCCGCCCACCAGGCAACAGCCGCCCTTCTCCAGGCCAGCGCAGCATCAATAGGCGCCTAAGGCTCAATAGGCCCTGGCTCATTGGGTCCTGGAAGCCCGTACAGAATTAGCGATTCAACAGAAAGATCAGGTACATCCGTTGGTAGAAGTTCGATTTAGAAGCGTTGCGGCCAGCGCCGCAGCTTTGGTCCTGGTGGCGGGCCTCACGGGCTGTTTCGCGGCCGGCGCCGACGAGGGAGCCGGAAGCGTTGGTTCTGGCGCGGAACGCATAAAGCTGGCCATGATGCAGCCGCCGCGCTCGGGGCTGACGCCGTTGAGCGACGATGCCTTTAAGCTCTCACGCTGGAAGACGGCCGAAACGCTGGTGGTGCTCAACGAACTGGGTGACGCGGAACCTGCGCTTTCCACCGCCTGGCAGCAGCTTGATGCGACCAGCTGGAGGTTTGAGCTCCGCAGCGGCGTCACCTTCCACGACGGGACGTTGCTGACATCCGCCGAAGTTGCTGCCTCTATCACCGCCGCCGCCAAGGCGAGCCCCAAGCCCAGGATCCTGGACGGGGTGGAGCTTTCAGTCCGCGTGGACGGGCCGGGTGCGGTAGTTGTGGCAACACAGACGCCGGATCCCCTGCTGCCCCAGCGGTTATCAAGCCCGCAGCTCGCCATCCTCGCTGCCGCAGCCTACAAGGAGGGCGGAGTGGTGGACCCTGTCAATACGGGGACGGGACCCTTCAAGCTCGTGTCCGTGGAGGGAACGTCGTCGGCACGCCTGGACCGCTTTGACGGTTACTGGGGCGAGAAAGCCGAAGCGGACGGGATTGACGTGCAGTTCGTGCCGGACGGAACTGCACGGGCAGCAGCCCTCCGGACCGGGACCGCCGACATTGTTGAGTCCATTCCGGTGGGACAGGCGGCGCAGATCGATCCGGAGCTGATCCACGAAGTTCCCATGCCGCGGACCAATACGCTGTATCTGAACACCGCCTCAGGGCCCTTTGCAGATCCTGCCTTGCGCGCCTCAGCCCGTGAGGCGGTCGACCGGGGGACCATCGTGGACCGGGTCTATGAAGGGCGGGCGGACCGGGCGGAAGGGCTGCTTGGACCGGCACTGCCCTGGGCCGCAGACGAACGGGGCAATGACGCCTACACCGCCGCCCTTGCGGGCCGCGTGGCGGCCACTGCGGTCAAGGGGACCCCCATCAGGCTGGGCACGTTCACGGACCGGGCAGAGCTTCCGGAAGTTGCCGTCCAGCTCGAACAGCAGTTGGAGACTGCCGGGTTCGTCGTGGAACAGGAAGTCCGCGAGTACCAGCATATTGAGGCCGATGCGCTGGACGGCAAATTTGATGCGTTTATCCTCTCACGCGCAACGGTGCTCGATTCCGGAGACCCGGTGGCGTACCTCTACAGCGACTTTTCCTGCGCCGGTTCCTTCAATATCTCGCAGTTCTGCGACCCGGATGTTGATGCGGCGCTCACCAAGGCCGCCGCGATCCCGGCGGGTGCGGAGCGCAGGGCCGCCATTGGCGCCGTCGAGAGCCTCATTCTTGCGCGGGATGCGGCAATTCCGCTGCTGCATGAGCGTGTCATCCAGGGCGAGTCTGCCGAAGTCCGCGGCGCGGAACGGGATCCCCGTGAACGGGCTCTCGTTACCAGCCGGACAGGCATCTCCGGCTAATGCGCATGGGACCTGCCTTCATCAAGGTCACAGCCTCGCGGGTCATTGCCCTTCTCGCCCTTGTCCTCCTGGTCGGCCTGCTGCCGTGGCTTTCAGGCAGGGGGGCGGAGTACACCATCCTCCGTGCCCGCTATGCAGACAGGGAAGCAACACCCGAGTCGCTGGCAACAATCCGCGAGGAACTTGGCCTTGACCAGGGTCCCGTGAGGATCTTCCTTTCGTGGCTGCAGGACGTGCTGGCAGGCGACTTTGGAAATTCCTGGATCACCAATACGCCGGTGGGTCCCGGCATCGGAGCTGCCCTGGGCGTCTCCATCACGTTGATGGGATTCGCCATCACCATCGCTGTCCTGATTGCGTTGTCGATCTGCGTCCCGGCCGTGATCGCAGGTCATCGGCGACGGCAGAGACCGGCATCCGGCGCCTTCGCGGCGGCGCTGACGGCTGTACCGGAATTCCTTCTCGCCGCCGTCCTGCTGGTGGCGGGCAGCATCTGGCTGGGTTGGTTTCCGCCTTACGGTTGGCTGGGCCTGCAGCATGCCGTCCTGCCGGCACTGTCCCTCGGCATCCCGGGGGGCGGGCTGATCGGGCTGCTCCTGTCGGATTCCCTTCGCGCAGCGTTTGCTGAGAGGTGGGTGGGCAGCTGGGCGATGGCCGGGGCCGGCAGGTTGAAGATCACTTGCGCGGTATTCCGCCGGGCCCTGCCGTCAGTATTGCCCCAGATCGGGCTTGTGCTGATCGGTCTTACCGGTGGTGCGGTGGCCGTTGAGAAGGTGTATGCCATCCCTGGCCTGGGCCGCGCCGTCCTCGGCGCTGCCAGCGCCCAGGATATTCCGACGCTGCAGGCAGGAATGCTGGCCCTGATGGGGCTGGCCGTTGCGGTGGGAACCGTAACGGCGGGTCTGAGGTACTTCCTGATCGGGCCGGCCATCCGCTTTGGAACCGTCCCCGTTCCGGCAGCGCAGGGGTTCCGGACCCGCCGTGATCTGGCCGTGCCCGCTGTGACTGCCGCTGCCTTGCTGCTCATCATCGGAGCGGGCCTTCTCCGGGATCCCTTCCTGTCCGCGCACCCCCGGCTGGCCCCACCTGGCTGGACGCTACCCTTCGGGGCTGACGCGAGCGGGAGGGACATCCTGGCCCGCGTGGGGCATGGAGCGGTCACTACGCTGGGGACAGCGCTGCTGGTGGTTCTGGTCTGTCTGGTCGTGGGAGTCGCTATTGGTTTGTTCCCTTTGGCGGCAACGGGTCCGCTGGAAGTCACCAATGCTGCCCCGCCCATCCTCGCCGGGCTGGTTGTCGCAGCCCTTATCGGACCATCCGCACAGGGTGCGGCCCTCGCAGTGGCGGCGGTGAGCTGGGCGCCCCTTGCCGCCCACACGGCAGCCCTGGCGCAGGAAGCAAGAGCGCAGCCCTATGTGCAGATCCTTCCGGTGCTGGGCGTCGGCCGGGGCGGGGTGCTGGTCCGTTACATCCTGCCCGTCGTAGTGGGCCCCGTCTTCCGCCACGCGATGCTGAGACTTCCCGGGATAGCGCTGGCGCTTGCGGCCTTGGGATTCCTGGGCCTTGGACCCCAGCAGCCCACTCCGGAGTGGGGGCTAATCCTGGCTGAAGGCATCAACTACGTGGAGCGCGCTCCGTGGACTGTCCTCGCCCCGGCCCTCGCGCTCGTCCTGGCCTCCGTGCTGGCCGTTGCACTGGCAGGGCTGGGAACCAGTTCGCGCGTGGACGGGCGGACCCGGACCGATGCCAACGCAGCACGGCAAGCGTCGCCGGCCCAGCTCTAGGGGAGCCCTCAAGGGGCTCGGGACCCCCTTAAGAGCCATCGAGCGCTGCTGGCCGGCTCCTCGCTCGCAAGCTCGGCCAAGAAACCCTGCCTGCGTGCCCCAACCGCCGTTTTCAGGATTCAAAAGGGCGGCAGTGGAGCACCCGTTGAGGGTTTAGGTGTACGCGTTGACCAGGCGGACAGCGCCGCCGTCGACGCCCTTGGCGCCCTGGACGTAGTCCGGGCCGGACTTGAGGATGGAGTCCGAGTCGGCCGTGACGGTGCCCATGATCCAGGACGGCAGGCCGCGGTCGTTAAGGCGGGCCACGGCGGCGTCGGCGGCCTCGGCGGAGACGATGGCCACCATGCCGACGCCGAGGTTCAGGGTGCGCTCCAGGTCAGCCAGCGGGACGTTGCCCAGCTCGGAGACCAGTTTGAAGATGGCTGGCAGCTCCCACGTGGCACGGTCCACGGTGGCCACCAGGCCCTGCGGAAGCACGCGGGCCAGGTTGGCGGCAAGGCCGCCGCCCGTGACGTGGCTGAAGCCGTGCACGGCTGCACCTCCGGCGGAGCCGCTGACGGGGAAGGCGCGGGCCAGGTCCAGGCAGTCAGCGGCGTAGACGCGGGTGGGCTCCAGCAGTTCCTCGCCCAGGGTGCGGCCCAGTTCGGAAACCTGGCGGTCCAGGGCCCAGCCTGCGTGGTTGATGACGCGGCGGACCAGGGAGTAGCCGTTGGAATGCAGGCCGGAGGAGGCCATGCCGATCACCACATCGCCGGCGCGGACGCGGTCCGGGCCCAGCAGTTCTGAGGCTTCGACCACACCGGTGGCGGCACCGGCGACGTCGTATTCGTGTTCGCCCAGCAGGCCCGGGTGCTCGGCGGTTTCGCCGCCCACCAGGGCGGTGCCGGCCACGGAGCAGGCTGCGGCGATGCCGCGGACGATGTCCGCGATGCGCTCGGGGACAACCTTGCCGCAGGCGATGTAGTCGGTCATGTAGAGCGGCTCTGCGCCGACCACCACGATGTCGTCCACCACCATGCCGACGAGGTCAAAGCCGATGGTGTCGTGGATGTCCATGGCCTGGGCGATGGCAACCTTGGTGCCCACGCCGTCGGTGGACGTGGCCAGCAGCGGGCGCTTGTAAGTCAGCAGCCTGGAAACGTCGTACAGCCCGGCGAACCCGCCGACCCCTCCGATCACGGAGGAGTTGTGGGTGGCCTTCACGGCACCCTTCATCAGCTCGACGGCGCGGTCGCCGGCTTCGACGTCAACACCGGCGGAGGCATAGGTGATGCCCGCGGGACTCTTTGAAGCGTTACCGGCGGCGGGGGTTGCGGAAGTCATACGGACTCTTTCTTGTCAGCGCCGGTGGTGGCGGCGTGTACGTCTGGCACGAGGTCGGCTTCGGTGAGCAGGTTCTCGAATTCGGCATCCGGGCCCGGGTCGCAGCCCGTGGCCCCGGACTTCTCGGCCGGGTCCGCACCGTCGTCGACGGAGGAAACAGCCAGTGCGGCCGTGGCGCCGGGGAAGGCGGAGGGCGACGGCGTGAGGCCGCCGAGGTCGGTGCGCTCCAGCAGGTTCTTGCCCAGCTTGTCCGAGGCCGGGAGCTCGATGGGGTACTTGCCCGTGAAGCAGGCGGTGCAGAGGCGTTCGCGGGGCTGCTGGGTGGCGCCGATCATGCCGTCTTCGGAGATGTAGGCCAGGGAGTCGGCACCGATGGCCTGGGAGATTTCCTCGATCGTAGCGCCGTTGGCGATCAGTTCCGCGCGGGAGGCGAAGTCGATGCCGTAAAAGCACGGCCACTGGACGGGCGGGGACGAGATCTTGACGTGGACGGCGGCGGCGCCGGCCTCGCGGAGCATCCGGACGATCGCCCGCTGGGTGTTTCCGCGGACGATGGAGTCGTCCACCACCACTACGCGCTTGCCGCGGATCACGGACTCAAGGGCGTTCAGTTTGAGCCGGATGCCCAGCTGCCGGAGTGTCTGCGACGGCTGGATGAACGTGCGGCCAACGTAGGAGTTCTTGACGAAGCCGTGCGCGAACGGGATGCCGGATTCCTCGGCGTAGCCGACGGCGGCAGGGGTGCCGGACTCCGGGACGGGGATGACGATGTCCGCTTCCTGGGTGTTTTCGCGGGCCAGCTGCCGGCCCATCTCCACCCGGGACTCGTACACGGAGCGGCCGGCGATGGCAGCGTCCGGGCGCGCGAGGTAAACGTACTCGAAAACGCAGCCGGCCGGCGTCGGCTCAGCAAAGCGCTGCGAACGCACGCCTTCCTCGTCGATGGCGATGAATTCGCCGGGCTCGATTTCGCGGATGAAGCTGGCACCCACGGTGGCCAGGGCGGACTGCTCGGAGGCGACCACCCAGCCGCGCTCCAGCCGGCCAAGGACCAGCGGGCGGATGCCATAGGTGTCGCGGGCAGCGTAGAGGGTGCCTTCGTCCATAAAGACGAAGCAGAATCCGCCTTTGATCTTCGGCAGGAGCTCGGTGGCGGTCTGTTCGAGGGTCTTGCCCTCTTCGCCTTCCAGGAGCGCCGTGACCAGGGCAGTGTCTGAGGTGTTGCCCTGCTTCATTTCGCCGCTGAGCTGGCCGCCGTTGCGCTCCAGGATCATGGCGTTGAGCTCGGCCGTGTTGGTCAGGTTGCCGTTGTGCGCCAGGGCCACGGTTCCGGTGCTCGTGGCTCCGAGGGTGGGCTGTGCGTTGGCCCAGTGGCTGGCTCCGGTGGTGGAGTAGCGGCAGTGTCCCACCGCCAGGTGCCCGGTCAGGGTGTTCAGCGTGGTCTCGTCGAAGACCTGGGAAACGAGCCCCATGTCCTTGTAGACGTTGATCCGCTTGCCGTCGCTGGTGGCAATACCAGCCGACTCCTGACCGCGGTGCTGCAGTGCATACAGCCCGTAATAGGTGAGTTTTGCTACTTCTTCACCTGGTGCCCAGACCCCAAAAACGCCACAAGCGTCCTGAGGGCCTTTTTCGCCAGGGAGAAGATCATGAGAAAGTTTTCCATCGCCGCGTGCCACTGGTCGATTATCTCACGACATGGGGTAAGACTTTTCCGCGGCGGCGTTTGTGACTGTGCCGGCGCTTGTGCCTACGGCGCTGTGCCGTCGTCCGGCTCCGAGTCGGGGACGGCCTCCACGATGGCGCGCTGCTGGCGCTTGACGCTCCGCCGGTCCAGGAGGAGGGCCGCTACGGCGCCCAAAAGAGCACCGCCGGCACCGAACATCACCATGAAAAACCCGAATACCGAGCCGCGGTCAAAGGTCTCATCGCCGGGGAGTCCGTACGCTACAAGTGCAGCCACCACGACGCCCACCAGGCCACCGAGGATGAGGAAGGGCACATATTTGGGTGCCCGGCGGACGGTGACCTCGCGGCGTTCAGCGGGGGTTTCTTCAAAAGCCATGCCATCAAGCCTACTTCCCTTGAGTTTTTGTCCACATAATGACCCCAAACGGGCTCCGAAGTCGCCAGAAGTGGACAAAAACTCGCAGGAATTAGCTGCCGCGGTAGGTGGAGTAGGCGAACGGGCTGAGCAGCAGCGGCACGTGGTAGTGCTCCACGCCCGTCACCTCAAAGACCAGGTCAACCTCAGGGAAGAACGTGGCCGTGCCCAGGGCGGCGTAGTAGTCACCGGTGCCGAAGTTGAGCCGGTAGCGCCCGGGCGCAAGCTGCTCGGGCCCAAGGTCCTTCGCCCGGCCGTCGGCATCGGTAACGGAGCCGGCGAGCTGGTGCCAGGTGTCGCCATCCTGATGGAAAAGGACGACGGCGACTCCCGCAGCCGGGCGTCCGGCCCCGGTGTCCAGGACATGGGTGGTGACGTGGGAAACGCTCATTCGCTGATCACTCCTTCGAGCCGCAACACGGCGATTTCACGCAACTGCTGGGCGACAATGGCGTCTTCTTCGGCCGGTGAGTTGGCGAGCCGGGTGTGGAGCGCGGCCAGGATTTCGGCTGCCGTCCGTCCGGCAGCGCGGATCAGGAACACCCTGCCGAACTTCTCCTCGTAGGCACGGTTGCCGGCAGCCAGTGCAGCGGCGGTCCCGTTGTCCGAGGGATCCACGCCCGACTGCTCCGAGCGGGACATAGAGGCTTCGGCGGTGTTGGCCTCCGGCCGCTCACCGATCCGGGGGTGGTGCGCCAGGGCTGCTTCAACCTCGGCTGCCGTGAAGGGCGACGCGGCGTCTGCGGCAAAGCCCAGGAGTGCTGCCCGGGAGGCGAAAGGGCGGGCGTTGGTGATGGCCTCAACCCAGCGCCGGACGTCGATGCAGGGTCTCAGCGCGGCGGCGGCCGCAGCCGTGTCCGCGCTGTTGAATTCGGCAAGCTTCATGCTGGCTGGTTCCTCGTTGCAGGTGCTGGCATCCATGGTGACGGCTATGCGGAGGACCGGCTATCCGGCGGCTTCAGCAGGCAGGATATGGTCCCGCGCAACTCGAAGCTTCCGCATCATGGAACTGTTATTTCAGCATACGTAATATTGAAGTCGACGGCGCCGGTGGTGTCAAGAGACTACAGGAGCAATAGACGGGCCGGCCCGGTAACATCGCGGAAGAGCCACGGCCTCGCCGGAAGTTTGGGGAACGAGAAGAACCCGAACGGAGCCGCTAGCAGCGAATTCGAGTCGCGCCTGGAGCCCTTCCTAGGGCTCACCCCGCCGGAGCCGCTGGAGAGCTAAAGGACGACGACGGGGAAACCCTTAGTCCTGGGACGTCCTGGTTAGGACCCACGTATTGGTGCCGTCCTGGCGTTCAAAGGTCACCGTGGTGACGAGCGCCTGGATCAGCGCCAGCCCGCGGCCGACTCTGAATCGTCGTCGGGCGTTCCCGGTTCCATCGGGCCGAACGGGGGCTTGGCATGGAACGCGCTGACCCTGGCGCGCAGGAGCGTGGGCTGGACGCCGGTCTTCATTTCGGGAGACTTTTCCGGTGCGGCTGACGGCATGGCTGATCTTGCGCAAATCTTGGCATTGGCTTGGGCAGACGTTGAGGAATGCCCGTGACACTCGAATCAGGCAGCAACATCCAGGCCGGGCGCCTCCTGAATCCGGCCCGGACGTTGGACGGCTTGAGGAAGGCGGGGAAGCCACATGGGACATTTCAGCAGCGGGCTCGAACCGGCGCGCCGTCCGTCACGGACGCGGGAGCTCCTGTGTGCGGGCGTGGACAAAAGCCGGGCACTTCTCCGCTTGTATTTCCACGCTCTTAAAGTCCGGGCCGCAGCGAAGGCGCTGGCCGAGGCCTTGGCTGACTCCAAGGAGTCCTCCAGCTGGCCCGGGGACCGCCTGATGGTCGGTGCCGAGCTCTCCGACAGGGTGGAAAAGCTTACCCACCGGCTCAACCTGGAAACCAAAGCGCACGGCCGTCTGTCAGCGCTTTTCCACGCGGCCGGCAGCGGCGTCCTGCGTCCTGCCTAGCTGCCGCCGGGCAGCGGCCTTGAACTGCCTGAAGTGCACCATTCCATCCTGGCCTTTTCCATGCCACACTTGAGCTCAATCGAGTGGCTGGGGCTAACCAGGTCAGGAGATTGCCGTGGGTTGGATGACAGGGTGGGCGTATCTCATTGCGTTCCTTATGACCGCTGACTCGCTTCTCCTGGCGATGTGGCTGGTGGACAAGGACTGGCCGAAACACTGGCGGAAGAAGCGCTGATCAGCGCTGACCGGCGCTGACCGGCTCAGGTCACTCTCGGCGCAGGTCAAGGCGCATCAAGACGCGCGGGAATCCATTGAGCACCGAACCCGTATCGGCCACCTTGGTAAACCCGGCCCGTTCAAAGAGCTTGCGTGTGCCGACATACGCCATGGTCAGGTCCACTTTGCTGCCATTGTTATCCACCGGGTACCCCTCGACGGCCGGCGCCCCGTAACTCCGGGCCAGGTCTACGGCGCCCTTCAAGAGATGGTGTGAGATTCCGGTGCCGCGGTGCCCGGGCCGGACCCGGATACACCATACGGACCACACGTCCAGGTCGTCGACGTGCGGAATCCGGCGGTTGCGGGCAAAGCTCGTGTCCGAGCGCGGGTGGACAGCCGCCCAGCCCACCACTTCACCGCCGTCGTAAGCCAGAACTCCGGGCGGCGGGTCCTCCCGCACCAGTTCCTTCACCAGGTCGCCCCGGGCCGTCCCGTGAAGCTCGATGTTCTGCTTCGAGGGAAGGCGGTAGCTCAGGCACCAGCACACGTTGGCGTCCGGCCGTTTGGGCCCCACCACTGTTTTGACGTCCTCGAACCTTGTCGCCGGCCGGACGTCGATCGCGGAAAGCGGCATCGCTCAGACCCGTTTACTGGCCTGCTGGCCGGCGCCGGACATCTTGGTTGCCTTCGATCCCAGCCCGGCCTCTTCCACGAGTTCAGTCAGCCAGGGCCGATGACCCTGATGGAAAACCATTCCATCAGGCAATCCCTGGACTGAGGGTACCGAATCATTGATGTCGATGGTGACTCGGCCGCCGCCGATCGGGGCATTGGAAATGTGCAAATCCCCATAGGAATCCGGGAGCGCCGGATCCAGCCAGAATCCGCCACGCGAGACATGCGTGTCGTAGCGCATCAGGCTTGTTACGAGCTGGATGGGTGTTGTGGCCGCCCACGCCTGGGGGGAACACGCGGTGGGATAGGGCACAGGCTCAGCGAACTGCTCCCGGCTGAAGCCGCAGAACAGTTCCGGCAAACGTCCGCCTGAATAATCGGCTGCCTCAAACAGGGCAGTGGAAATCCGCTGAGCCTCTTCCACAAAGCCGTAGCGCATGAGCCCGGCAACAATGACCGCGTTGTCGTGGGGCCAAACCGACCCGTTGTGATAGCTCGCCGGATTGTAGGCACCCATATCGCTGGCCAAGGTCCGTACACCCCAGCCGCTGAACATTTCCGGGGAAAGCAGCCGTTCGGCCACCAGCGGTGCCTTGTCTTTATCTACGAGGCCTACCCAGAGGCAATGGCCCATATTGGACGCGCACGCATCGACGGGGCGTTTCTTGCCGTCAAGGGCAATGGCGTAGTAGCCGCGCTCTGGCAGCCAGAACTGTTCGTTGAAGCGCCTCTTCAACTGCGCTGCCTCATCGGCCAGCCGGGTTGCCAAAGCCTCATCGCCGGCGTCGTAGGCTATCCAGGAGCGCGCCATGTATGCGTCATAGACGTAGGCTTGCACCTCGCAGAGCGCGATGGGTCCCTCGGCCAAGCGGCCGTCGGCGAAATTGATGCCGTCCCAGGAGTCCTTCCAGCCCTGATTGATCAGGCCGCGGGGGTTGAGCCGCTCATACTCGACAAAGCCGTCTCCATCCTTGTCCCCATAGTTGCGGATCCAGTCCAGTGCCCGGTCGGCATGGGGGAGGAGGGCAGCGATGGTGTCCTTGGCGAAGCCCCAGCGGCTCACCGTTCCAAGGATCGTCACGAAAAGCGGGGTGGCGTCGACGCTGCCGTAATAAATGTGCTTCCCGCCCAAGGACAACCCGCTGGAAACATCGAGCCTGACCTCGTGCAGGATCTTGCCCGGTTCCTCCTCACTGATCGGATCCACCACGGTCCCCTGGCGGTCTGCCAGCGTCTGTAAGGTGCCCAGGGCGAGCGACGGATCCACCGGCATGGACATCTCCGATGCCCACAGCGAGTCCCGGCCGAACAGGGTCATGAACCAGGGGGCGCCGGCGGCAACCACAACCCGCTCGGGATGGTTTGGGTCCTCGATGCGCAGCGCGCCCAAGTCGTCATAACTCCGGCGCAGGGTCCGCTCTATGGACCGGTTGGCCATGTGCAGTTTTGGAATCTTGGCCACCCATTCCTGCCGGCGGCGGTCCCGGGGGGATAACCCATCGCCGTCGGAGTGGCTAAATGACGGCGGGGGCGGGCCTGCAGCGTCGCCACCGCTGGGAATGGCAGTAAGAATGGTACTCCACTGGCCGTGGGGCGCGATTGTCAGGCTGTACGTCAGGGCGTCGCTCGTGACGTCGGCACCCGGGGCCTGGACATGGATACCCTTTCGGATGTCCTGCCACGTAGCCCTGATGCTCAGCGAATCAGCCTCTACCTGGCGGGTCTCTTCCCACCGCCGCTGGATGCGGGCTTCCTTGACCTCGAAAAGATCTGCGAAATCCGCTTCAGCCCGTACGGCAAGAACACACTGAACCGGCTCGATCCCGTGATTGCGGATGGTGACCTGTTCCTGGATGCCTGCCCCGACTTCCCGGAGCCGCTCCACTATGACCGGACTGTCCGCGTACCCGTCCCGGCGGGTGGCCCGGCCGGCGAACAGGGCCCTGTACGGCTCTTTCGTCTCGGCAGCCAGAGGTTCCAATGATTGGCCGTCGAGGGTGATGCTCCAGCGGGACAGAATGCGGGTGTCCTGATAGAAGACACCGTGAGGAAACTCGGGATGGATGTCTCCGTTGGGCAGGGAGATGCAGAAGGACGTGCCTTCCACAAGGGTGATCGTCCCTGCGCCCACAGGTCCGGCAGCAGTGTCAGCGTTCCAACCAGCCATCCCGGCCCCTTTGAAGAATCACTGCCGGCCGTTGGACCATCACGCTATCCTGCTGCCGGGCATCGCCTTGTCCGTACGACGCTACTCTTGCCTGCAGGAGGATTCCAGCATGGGCTGAGTGCTAGGCCGCCCCAGCTGCGCGGATCATCAGGTCGTAATCATCCTCGATATGGAACATTCGACGATGACCGATGTTGTCTACGACCCAAATAGTCCGACCATCATCAGTTCGGTCGTCCACGACGCCGCTGTGGCACTCCACGCCGTCCCGGTTGAGGTTAACGGCGTCTCCTCGCTGGAGAGCTGTCCAAGTAGCTGCACGACGGCTTTGGCGCATTGCTTCTCTGCCTTTCAATGGTTTGGGGTGCGATCTTGGTGATGCGGGGGCAGTCCAGCGCTCCCCGGGCGCGCTGTGGTCCTTTGCGGTACGCAATCAGGTTCCGCCTCAAGTCTATCGTCGATTGTTGACAATTACTAGGCAAAATAGGGAAGGCCGGTTCCAAAGGAGCCGGCCTTCCCTATGCCAATGTACGGGGCGTGCTCTTACGCAGTGATTTCCGTCTCGTCCCGTTTGGTGGTGAGATCCTCGACTGCCTTCTGCATGTGGCGTTCGATGGCTTTGTGGAGTTCTTCCCCTTCGCCAGCCTCCAGCAGATCCAAAAGATTCTGATGCTCCTCCACCAGGGCATCGATTCGTGGATAGGCGACTGCCAGGTTGAGGATACACATCCTCGATTCCGCAGCCAGCGTTTTATAGATCCGGATCAGGCGCGTGTTGCCTGCCCCGCCCACGAAAGTGGTATGGAACTGCATATCAAGCCGGGCAATCGCCTGCCAGTCCGAGACGGCAACCTGCTTCGCCATGTCGCTGATGATGGCCTTCAAGGCCTGGCAGGTGTCCTTGACCTGTTCCGGGCTGGCATTCAGCAGCGCGTCTGCTGCGGTTGATTCCACCGCTTTGCGGACTGCATAGATCTCCCTGACGTCGTCGTCTGAAAGTTCCAGGACGAACACTCCGCGGTTGCGGTGGCTGACGAGGATCCCCTCCTGGGACAGCCGCTGCAACGCCTCACGGACCGGGCCCCTGGACGTGTTGAGCTGGCTTGCCAGAACAGATTCATTGATCTGCTCTCCCGGACGGAAGACCCCTTGGACAATTTGTTCGCGCAGCTGGTCAGCGATCAGCTGCGCCGTGGGTCTTCCCTCCAGTACGAACAATCCTTCAGTTGCCGCCATTGCTGTTCCCTCACTTCACTCCGGGCCGATTGCATTTCTTAGACAGTATTGGATTTTGCTAACCCTTGAAGGCCACAACGGGCACGAGGCTTTGTCGTCACCTTTCTGGGGATGGTCGCGTCAGATGCTCCTGTAACGTTGGGGCCGCGCGAACTCCAGGCCGTCGATGGTTCGTTTGCCGCGGGCTTCGTGTGCGGCGATTTCGCCGTAGCCGGTGGCGTTTTTGAAGCCTTGGCCGGAGAAGCCGGTGGCGCAGTAGATCCTGCTGCCTTCGCTGAACCGGCCGAGCAGGGGGTTGCCATCCGAGGTGAAGAGGTCGGGGAAGGCATCCGAGCGGACGATGGTGGGGAACAGCCCGGGGAAGAACTCGGTGACCGTTTCCATGGTTTCCGTGATTTCCGCGGATGTGAGGTCCCGGGGGACCGAATCCGCCTGCGGTGTTGGTGCTCCGCGGCCGTCAAGCGTTGCTTTGACGGTGGCGCCGTCGACGGCGGGTGCCCCATACATGGAGCGGTCCCCGGAGATTCGGATAAAAATGGGGAACTTCTCGGGTGAGAATTCCGCCGCATCCCGGGCGACGAACCAGGTCAGGAAGCATCGTTTGATCTCCGTTGCCGCCTGCAGGTAGTCGGGCATGAGGCGTTGGGACCAGCCGCCGGATGCGAGGATGACGTTCTCGAAGGTCCAGGACTTCTCGCCGGAGGTGATGAGGGCGCCGTCGGGGGTTTCGGTGATGCTGTCAATCGGGGTGTTGCTATGGATTGTTGCGCCGTTGGCCTGGGCGGCGGCGACGGCGGCGGTGACGGCGCGGTCGGTGCGCAGGGCGCCAGCGTGGGGGTCGTAGACGGCGATGTCGTCCGGGCGCAGGTTGTGCTGTGGGTAGCGTTCGGCCATCTCTTCGCGGCTGAGGATGTCGTGGTCCGCGCCGTTGATCCTGGTGGTTTCCAGGAGCTTGGGGATGTACGGTCCATCGGCGGCGCCGATGGACAGTCCGCCGCAGCGGGTGAGGATGTTCTGGCCGGTTTCGGCTTCGAGTTCGGACCAGAGGTCCCGTGAGCGTTCCAGGATGGGGTAGTAACCAGGCACTCCGCGGTAGAGCATGCGGAAGAGCCGGGTGTCACCGCCGACGGCGCTGCGGGCGTGGGCGGGTGCGTGGGCTTCGAATCCGGTGACGGAATCCGTCAGGCGGGAGGCCTGCCAGAGGGCCATGGATCCGATGCTGCCCAGGCCGATGACGGCGAGTTTTCCATCCATGGTTTAGAGGACCTGTTCCAGCAAGCCCCGGGTGCGGGCTTCCTTGGGGTTGGACAGGACTTCACGGGCGAAGCCCATTTCGTGGGTCACCACCACGTTGCTCATCGGGCAATACCTTCCGGGTCTGTCAGCACAACGGGTTTCGCTTTCCGGGGAAGGCGGGAGGTTGTGCGGGAGTATTTTTGCTCGAGCTTGGACTGCGGGTAGCTCAGCAGCAGGGTCATTACCAGGTACCAGAGGCTGGCGACGATCAGCAGCGGGATGGTCTCGTAGGTGCGGGCGTAGATGAGTTGGGCGCTTTGGAGCAGTTCGGCTACACCGAGAACGCTGACCAGGGAGGTTTCCTTGAACATGCCGATGACCTGGTTGCCGGTGGCCGGGATGATCGAGGGCATGGCCTGGGGGATGATGACTTTGCGCATTTTCGTGGCGCCGCTCATGCCAAGGGAGTCGGCGGCTTCGATCTGGCCCTTGCCGACGGAGGAGAAGCCGCCGCGGATGATCTCGGCCATGTAGGCGGCCTCATTGAGGGTCAGGCCGACCAAGGCCGCGGTGATGGGTGCCATCAGGGCGTTCATGTCGATCGCGGTGCTGATGTCCGTGAAAGGGATGCCGATAGCCAGGTTCGGGTAAAGCGCGGCGATGTTGAACCAGAAGATCAGCTGTACCAGGACGGGTGTGCCGCGGAAAATGGTGATGTAGACGCCTGCGGTGGCCGCGATCGGCTTGATGCTTGAGCCCCTCATGACCGCCAGCACCAGCCCCAGGAGGGTTCCCAGGGCCATGCTGGCAAAAGTCAGGAAAATTGTGAGCATCAAACCACGCAGAATGGTTTCGTGGGTGAAGTACCTTGCAACCACATCCCACTTGAAGTTGGGGTTGGTTGAAACCGAAATCAGGATGCCCAAAGCCAAAAGGCTGCACACAACCCAGGCGACGAATTCAAAGGTGCTTCGTCGCCTGAGCCTTGGCTTGAGCGCCGGGTCAATCGCATTCATTGCGGCGTCGCTTCCTTGGCGAATGAATTTCTGCACGGCGTCCCTCTAGTTGAGCTTGGCTTCGGTGATGGCGCCTTCTTCCAGTCCCCACGTCTCAAGGGACTTTTTGTATTCCGGGCTGTCAAGGACGGACTGAATGGCTGCCTGGAGCGCCGGGGTCAGCGGCGATCCCTTCTTCAGGCCGACGGCGGTCAGGTCGCTGTTGCCGACGTTGACCCGGCCGATGATGGTGAAGGAGCCCGGCTGCTGCTTCTCTGCCCAGCCGAGGGAGGTCGTGTCGTAGAGGATGCCGTCGATCCGCTTGGAATGCAGCTGGGTCAGGGCGTCCTGGACATTGGGCAGGGTCACGGCGTTGATCGCCGGCTGTCCCTTGGAGGTGCAGGTCATCTCGCTGAGGGCGGGCAGGCGCAACAGCTGGCCGGTTGAGCCCTGGGTGACGGCGATGTTCTTCCCGCACAGGGTCTCAACGGTGAGGTTCAGCGGGTTCCCGGCGGCCACGGCCACGGAGTTGCCGGCCCTGAAGTAGTCGATCATGTCCAGGACCTTGAGCCGATCTTCGGTCTTGGACATGGTGGTGGCGGTGAAGTCGAACCGGCCGCCGTCCAGGCCCGGAACGATCGTGTCGAACTTCGTGTCCACGAACTTCAGCTTCAGATCAAGCTTCTTCGCCACCAGCCGGGCGATGTCCGGATTCAGGCCGATCGGGGTCTGGTTGTCCTCCGCGAGGAAGGTCGTCGGCGGGTAGTGCAGGTCCATGGCGACCGTCAACTCACCCTTGTCCTTGTAGGACTGCGGCAACAAGGCAACTGCGGCCGCGTCAGGCTGGACGCCTTCTGAGATGTCCGTCGTGTTCGAGGTCTTGGAGCCTTCACCCCCCGAATCATTGCCGGCGCTGGGCCCGCAGCCGGTTAGCGCCAGTAGAACTGCCAACCCTGCGCCGGCAGCCCGGACCCTGATGCTCATCTTCGTCGCAGTCTCCTTCCAAAATCCAAGTCACAGGTCTCTACCTACAATGCAACCACTCCCAGCGTGGGTCGTCGACAATTTACAGGGATTAACTTTTGGGGGTGGCAAAGAGAAGGCCAGATCCAAACGGATCTGGCCTTCTCGGTGGCGGATGAGGAGAATTTCAGGCGGTGACTTCCACGTCTTTGGTTGTGCCGGTGAGATCCTCAACGGCCGTTTCCATGTGGCGTGTGATGGCTTTGTGGAGTTCTTCCCGGTCGCCTGCCTCCAGCAGGTCCAAAAGGTTCTGGTGTTCCTGCACCAGGACGTCTATGCGGGGGTAGGCGACTGCCAGGTTGAGGATACACATCCTCGACTCTGCCGCGAGGGTTTGGTAGATCCGGATCAGGCGCGTGTTGCCTGCCCCGGCCACGAATCTGGTGTGGAACTGCATATCGAGCCGGGCAATCGCCTGCCAGTCCGAGACGGCAACCTGCTTCGCCATGTCGCTGATGATGGCCTTCAAGGCCTGGCAGGTGTCCTTGACCTGTTCCGGGCTGGCATCCAGCAGCGCGTCTGCGGCCGTTGATTCCACGGCCTCGCGTACGGCGTAGATCTCCCTGATGTCTTCCATGGCGAGCTCAAGGACGAAGACACCCCTGTTGCGCCGGCTGACCAGGATCCCCTCCTGGCACAGCCGCTGCAACGCCTCACGGACCGGACCCCTGGACGTGTTGAGCTGGCTTGCCAGGACAGATTCATTGATCTGCTCTCCCGGACGGAACATGCCCTGAACGATTTGTTCGCGCAGCTGGTCAGCGATCAGCTGGGCTGTGGGTCTTCCCTCCAGCGCAAAGAGCCCTTCAGTTGACGCCATTTGATATCCCCCTCATCTCACTCTTCCGCCTACTACATGTTTCTAGACTGCTATTGCGGTGTATTTGTACTCGAGGAATTCCTCGATGCCGATCTTGCCGCCTTCGCGTCCCAGCCCGGATTGCTTGACTCCGCCGAAGGGTGCTGCAGGGTTGGAAACAAGGCCGGTGTTCAGTCCGACCATGCCTACTTCCAGTTCTGCGGAGAAGCGCAGGGCCTTGTCCATGTTTTCGGTGAAGACGTAGCCGACCAGGCCCCATTCGGTGTCGTTGGCCAGGCGGAGGACTTCGTCTTCGCTGTCAAACGGTGTGATGGCTGCTACCGGACCGAAGATCTCGGTGTTCATCAGTTCGGAGTCGATGGAGACGTCGGTCAGGACGGTGGGGGTGTAGAAGTAGCCGGGACCCTCCGGACGGGAGCCGCCGGTCAGGACGCGTGCGCCCTTGGCGACCGCGTCGGCGACGAGGCTTTCGACCTTGTCCAGGCCCTTTTGTTCGATCAGGGGCCCCACCTCGGTCGCGGGCAGGGCGCCGTTGCCGACCTGCAGTTCGGAGATCTTCTTGGCGAACTTTTCGCTGAATTCCCCCACGACTGAGCGGTGCACGAAGAAACGGTTGGCCGCGGTGCAGGCTTCGCCCATGTTCCGCATTTTGGCCTTCATGGCCCCGTCGACGGCTTTTTCGATGTCCGCGTCGGCCAGGACGATGAACGGGGCGTTCCCGCCCAGTTCCATCGAGGAGCGCATGACGTTCTCGGCGGCCTGGCGCAGCAGGATCTTGCCCACACCGGTGGAGCCGGTGAAGCTGATCTTGCGGGCAATGCCGCTGCTGGTCCAGTTCTCCACCACGCCGGCGGCGCTGGCGGTGGTCACCACGTTCAGGACGCCGTCGGGAAGACCTGCCTCCCGGAAGATCTGCACCAGGGCCAGGGACGTCAGCGGTGTCAGCTCGGCGGGCTTGAAGACCATGGTGCAGCCGGCGGCGACGGCGGGGGCGATCTTGCGCGCGCCCATGGCCAGCGGGAAGTTCCACGGCGTGACCAGCACGCAGGGCCCGACCGGTTCCTTGGTGATCATGATCCGGGTGTTGCCGTCCACCGAGGTGGTGCTGTCTCCGCCGATGCGGACGGCCTCCTCGGAGAACCAGCGGAGCATTTCGGCGCCGTAGGCCACCTCGCCCTTTGCCTCGGCCAGGGGTTTGCCCATCTCCGCGGTCATGATGGCCGCCAGCCGGTCGGTGTTGGCAATGACCAGCTCAAAGGCGCGGCGCAGGATGTCGGCCCGTTCCCGGGCAGTGGACTTGCCCCACGCCGCCTGGGCACGGCCGGCAGCCTCGATGGCCAGGGCCGCATCTTCCGGTCCGCCGTCGGCGACGTGGGCGATGATCTCATGGGTGGCCGGATTCTCCACCGGGAACGTGGCGCCGCTGGCGGCCTTCTGCCAGACGCCATCAATGAACAAATCCGTATGAAGACCGGAGGGGTCGAATGAAGAGCTCATGTCACGCTTTCAAAAGGTAGGAGAGATATTAGGAGGTGGCTGTTTTCAGGGCCTGGGTGAACCTGGTCAGGCCGGCCTGGATCTCGTCGCTGGTTACGTTGAGCGCCGGGATGATGCGGACGACGTTGCCATGCGGGCCACAGGTGAGGAGGAGCAGTTCTTCCTTGATGGCTGCTTGCTGGACAGCCAGCGCCGTGGTGGCGTCGGGGGTGTTGTCCGGGGAGGTGAATTCGACGCCCTGCATCAGGCCGCGGCCGCGGACGTTGCCAATGCCGGTGAATTCTGTTTTGAGCCGGTCAAGCCCTGCGCGCAGTTCATCGCCGCGGAGCAGGGCGTTCTCGACCAGGTTTTCGCGTTCGATGACGCCGAGGGTTGCGACGCCGGCTGCGGCTGCGACGGCGTTTCCGCCGTAGGTGCCGCCCTGCGAACCTGCCCAGGCTTTGCCCATCAGCTCAGTGGAGGCGGCGATGGCTGAGATGGGGAAACCGCTGGCCAGTCCCTTCGCAGTGATCACCACGTCCGGGGTAATGCCTGCCCAGTCGTGGCCCCAGAACTTGCCGGTCCGGCCGACGCCGGCCTGGACTTCGTCCAGGATGAGGACGATGCCGTGGCGGTCAGCGCGTTCCCGCAGTCCCTGCAGGAACGCCGGGGGAGTGGGGATGTAGCCGCCGTCGCCCAGGACGGGTTCGATGATGAACCCCGCGGTGTCTGCGGGGCTGCTGATGCTCAGGAGGAGGTGGTCCAGTTCCTTCAGGGCGAAGTTGACTGCAGTTTCCTCATCCCAGCCGTAGCGGTAGGAGTGCGGGAAGGGTGCGATGTGCACGCCGCCCATGAGGGGGGAGAAGCCTGAACGGAACTTCGTACCGGCCGTGGTCAGGGACGCGGCACCCACGGTTCGGCCGTGGAAGCCGCCGTGGAAGGAGATGATGTTGGGCCGGCCCGTGGCCATCCGGGCCAGGCGGATGGAAGCCTCCACTGCCTCGGAGCCGGACGTGGCGTAAAAAACGCTGTCCAGCCCCGACGGCAGGAATTCCCCCAGCTTTTCCGTCAGCGCAAGCAAGGGCTTGTGCATCACGGTGGTGTACTGGGCATGGACAATCTTGCCCACCTGCTCACGAGCAGCCGCTACGACGTCGGGGTGGCAGTGACCTGTGCTGGTCACACCGATTCCAGTGGTGAAATCGAGGTACTTCTTACCGTCGGTGGCGTGGATCCAGCTGCCGAGGGCGTGATCAACGACGACTGGAGTGGCCTGCTTGAGGAGGGGGCTGAGAGTTGCCATGGCTTCATACTTTCTTAGGGACTGTAGATTGTCAACAATAGGCCATGTTGAGGCAATCAGGATAGTGGGTTCTTGTTTTATCTCGATGCGAAGCGTTGGGGCCGCGCGAACTCCAGGCCCTCGAAGGTCCGTTTGCCGAGGGCTTCGTGTGCGGCGATTTCCCCGTAGCCGGTGGCGTTTTTGAAGCCGCCTCCGGAGAAACCGGTGGCGCAGTAGATCCTGCTGCCTTCGCTGAACCGGCCGAGCAGGGGGTTGCCATCCGAGGTGAAGAGGTCGGGGAAGGCATCCGAGCGGACGATGGTGGGGAACAGCCCGGGGAAGAACTCGGTGACCGTTTCCATGGTTTCCGTGATTTCCGCGGATGTGAGGTCCCGGGGGACCGAATCCGCCTGAGGTGTTGGTGCGCCGCGTCCGTCCAGGGTTGCCTTGACGGTGGCGCCGTCGACGGCGGGTGCCCCATACATGGAGCGGTCCCCGGAGATTCGGATAAAAATGGGGAACTTCTCGGGTGAGAATTCCGCCGCATCCCGGGCGACGAACCAGGACAGGAAGCATCGTTTGATCTCCGTTGCCGCCTGCAGGTAGTCGGGCATGAGGCGTTGGGACCAGCTGCCGGATGCGAGGATGACGTTTTCGAAGGTCCAGGCCTTCCCGCCGGAGGTGATGAGGACGCCGTCTGCGGTTTCGGTGATGCTGTCGATCGGAGTGTTGCTGTGGACTGTTGCGCCGTTGGCTTCCGCGGCCGCCACAGCGGCGGTGACGGCGCGGTCGGTGCGCAGGGCGCCGGCGTGCGGGTCGTAGACGGCGATGTCGTCGGGGCGGAGGTTGTGCTGTGGGTAGCGCTGGGCCATCTCTTCGTGGCTGAGGATGTGGTGGTCCGCGCCGTTGATCCTGGTGGTTTCCAGGAGCTTGGAGATGTACGGCCCATCGGCGGTGCCGATGGACAGCCCGCCGGTGCGGGTGAGGATGTTCTGCCCGGTTTCGGCTTCGAGTTCGGCCCAGAGATCGCGGGAGCGTTCCAGGATGGGGTAGAGGTCGGGGGTTCCGCGGTAGAGCATGCGGAAGAGCCGGGTGTCACCGCCGACGGCGCTGCGGGCGTGGGCGGGTGCGTGGGCTTCGAATCCGGTGACGGAATCCGTCAGGCGGGAGGCCTGCCAGAGGGCCATGGATCCGATGCTGCCCAGGCCGATGACGGCGAGTTTTCCATCCATGGTTTAGAGGACCTGTTCCAGGAAGGCCCGGGTGCGGGGTTCCTTGGGGTTGGTGAGGATTTCGCGGGCGTCGCCGCGTTCGACGACGTAGCCGTCGTCCATGAAGATCAGGGAGTCGGCCACTTCGCGGGCGAAGCCCATTTCGTGGGTGACGACGACCATGGTCATGCCTTTTTTGGCGAGTTCCTTCATGACGGCGAGGACTTCACCGACCTTTTCGGGGTCCAGGGCCGAGGTCGGCTCGTCGAAGAGCATGATCTCGGGGTCCATGGCCAGGGACCGGGCGATCGCGACGCGCTGCTGCTGTCCGCCGGAGAGCTGGGCGGGGTAGTAGTCCCCGAAGCCGGCCAGGCCGACGCTGGCGAGCAGTTCGTGGGCGCGTTTGGCTGCCTGTTTCTTGTCCTGGCCTTTGACCAGGACGGGTCCGGACATGATGTTTTCGTGCGCGGTCATGTTCGGGAACAGGTTGAACGACTGGAAGACCATGCCGACCCGGGTGCGCTGCTCGGCGAGTTTTTTCGGCGGCAGGGCGTGGTAGGCGGTGTCGGTTTCGTAGTAGCCGAAGTCTTCGCCGTTGACTTTCAGGACCCCCGTGTCCACGGTTTCCAGGCCGTTGATGCAGCGCAGGACGGTCGATTTGCCGGAGCCGCTGGGGCCGATGATGCAGCAGATTTCGCCGCTGGCGATCTCCAGGTCGATGTCTTTCAGGACTGTTTTGGGTCCGAAGGACTTTCGGATTTTCCGGGCCAGGATCGTGCCGTCGTTGCTCATCGGAGGTTACCTTCTTCCGGTTCTGTCAGCGCAACTACCTTTTTCGCCTTCCGGGGAAGGCGGGAGGTTGCGCGGGAGTATTTTTGCTCGAGCTTGGACTGCGGGTAGCTCAGCAGCAGGGTCATTACCAGGTACCAGAGGCTGGCGACGAGCAGCAGCGGGATGGTCTCGTAGGTACGGGCGTAGATCAGCTGTGCGCTTTGCAGCAGTTCGGCAACACCGAGCACACTGACCAGGGACGTTCCCTTGAACATGCCGATGACCTGGTTGCCGGTGGCCGGGATGATCGAGGGCATGGCCTGGGGGATGATGACCTTGCGCATCCTCGTGCCGGCGCTCATGCCCAGCGAGTCGGCGGCCTCGATCTGGCCCTTGCCGACCGAGGAGAAGCCGCCGCGGATGATCTCGGCCATGTAAGCGGCCTCATTGAGGGTCAGGCCGACCAGGGCCGCGGTGATGGGTGCCATCAGGGCGTTCATGTCGATCGCGGTGCCGATGTCCGTGAACGGGATCCCGATGAACAGGTCCGGGTACAGGGCGGAGATGTTGAACCAGAAGATCAGCTGCACCAGGACCGGGGTGCCCCGGAACAGGGTGATGTAGATATTTGCGGCGATGGAGACCGGCTTCACCTTGGACGAGCGCATGATCGCCAGGCCCAGCCCCAGGAGGGTTCCCAGGGCCATGCTCGCAACGGTGAGGAAGATCGTGAGCATCAGCCCACGAAGGATCGATTCGTGGGTGAAGTACTGGGCAACCACGCCCCACTTGAAGTTGGGGTTGGTCAGGACGGAGGTAAGGATCCCGATCCCGACGAGAATGCTGAAAACCCATCCTGCGTACTCGGAGCGGGTCCGCAGCCGAAGCCGTGGCTTGAGGGCTGCATCAATGCTACCCATCGTTGTTCTGCTTCCTTTGGTAGTAGCTGTGACCATAATGGCGCCCCGCTAGTTCAGCTTGGCGTCGGTGATGGCTCCGGACTCCAGGCCCCAGGTCTCCAGGGACTCCTTGTACTCCGGGGTCTCAAGGACGGACTGGAGCGCTGTCTGGAAGGCCGGGGTCAGCGGCGAGCCCTTCTTCAGGCCGACGGCGGTCACGTCGCTGTTGCCGACATTAACCCGGCCAATGATGGTGAAGGAACCCGGCTGCTGCTTCTCTGCCCAGCCGAGGGAGGTCGTGTCGTAGAGGATGCCGTCGATCCGCTTGGAATGCAGCTGGGTCAGGGCGTCCTGGACATTGGGCAGGGTCACGGCGTTGATCTCCGGCTGTCCCTTGGAGGTGCAGGTCTGCTCGTTAAGTGCCGGGAGGCGCTTGAGCTGGCCGGTGGAGCCCTGGGTGACGGCGATGTTCTTCCCGCACAGGGTCTCAACGGAGAGGTTCAGCGGGTTCCCGGCGGCCACGGCCACGGAGGTGCCGGCCTTGAAGTAGTCGATCATGTCCAGAACCTTGAGCCGCTCTTCGGTCTTGGACATGGTGGTGGCGGTGAAGTCGAAGCGGCCGCCGTCCAGGCCCGGAACGATCGTGTCGAACTTCGTGTCCACGAACTTCAGCTTCAGGTCAAGCTTCTTCGCCACCAGCCGGGCGACATCAGGGTTCAGCCCGATCGGGGTGGTGTTGTCCTCCGCGAGGAAGGTCGTCGGCGGGTAGTGCAGGTCCATGGCGACCGTCAACTCGCCCTTGTCCTTGTAGGACTGCGGCAACAGCGCCACGGCGGCCGCGTCAGGCTGGACGCCCTCCGAGATGTCGGCGGTGTTGTTGGTGTTTGACTTCGCTTCTTCAGAAGCCGTAGTGCCGGTGGCCGCGCCGCCACAGGCACTCAGGGCCAATACGACGGCGAGCCCTGCGGCTGCGGTCTGAACTTTGTTGATGGTCTTCATGGTGCTTCCCTTCGAATGGTTTCAGCTGACGTTGCTCTGCTGAGATGGGGGCAGGCTTGGTGTTGCTCCATGCGGGTTGTGATCGGGATCTCGTCCGCATCTATAGCAATGCAACCGTTCAGATCGCCGATTGTCAACAATTGACGATAAATAAATCGAGTATTTTTTCGCCCGGAATTTGTTGCGAAAGAATCTCATTAGGAAACTGTTGACAATCTACAATCATTGGATCTAGAGTCGAGATGAGCGGGGATAGGAGCTCTGACGAACCCTAAGGAACCCGCTGGCGCAGACCAAAGGAAGGCGGCAGGCCACACATCCGGGCCTCCCGTTAAAGACCCAATGAAACGGACGAATCATGGCAGACTCCAACCGGCCGAAGTACATCTCCTTCGATATCTACGGCACGCTCATCAACTTCGACATTGATCCCACCACGCGCCGCCTGCTCGATGGCCGCATCTCTGAAGAGCAGTGGCCGACCTTCAAGAAGCAGTTCCGCGGGTACCGGTTCGACGAGGTCTGCGGCGACTACAAGCCCTACGAGGATATTCTTCAGGATTCCTTTGACCGCGTGTGCAAGCGCTGGGGCATTGGACCCACCCCGGGTGCCGGCGCAGCGTTCGCTGAGGCTGTACGCGGCTGGGTTGCCCACGAGGACGTACCGGCTCCGTTGAAGCTCATGGGCGACAACTACAAGCTGGTGGCTCTGTCCAACGCAGACGACAGCTTCCTGGACATCAGCATCCCCAAGCTCGGCGCGGACTTCCACGCCGTGTTCACCGCTGAGCAGGCCCAGGCCTACAAGCCGCGCTACCAGGCCTTCGAGTACATGCTCGATACCCTGAACGCCAAGCCGGAGGACTTCCTGCACATCTCCTCGCACACCCGCTACGACATGCACCCGATGCACGACATGGGCTTCCGGAACCTCTGGATGCTGGACCGTGGCTATGACCCCATTGGCCCGGGCTACGACCTCAACACCGCGAAGTCCCTGGACGAGATCAACAAACACCTCGGTCTCTAAACCGGCGTCGAGGCGAAAGGTCAAACCGTGAAACTCATTCCTTACTGGCTGGACACAGCCGAAGCATCCGGAGACTACCGGCAGACGCCGGTACCGGAAAATGTCGACGTCGCCATCATCGGCGCCGGATTTACGGGGCTGTCCGCGGCCCTGGAATTTGCCAAGCAGGGCGCGAGCGTTGCTGTCTTCGAACGCCACACCGTGGGGTGGGGCGCGTCCGGCCGCAACGGGGGAATGGCGACGACCGGGTTGGCCATCAGCTTCAGCACCGCGGTCAAGCGCTACGGCGCGACCCGCGCCGTGGAGATGTTCCAGGAATACAACGATGCCATCGACACCATCGAGAAGCTCGTGCATGACAATGGCATCGACTGCGACTACAACCGCTTTGGAAAGCTTTCGCTCGCCTTCCACAAGTCCCACTACGAGGGCTTCCTGAAGTCGCAGGAGAAGCTGGCCACCCTGGCCGACCACCATGTCACCGTTATCCCCAAGTCCGAGATCCACAGCGAAATCGGCACGGACTTCTACCAGGGCGCGATGGTTGACCCGCTCGGGGCTGGTCTGCACGTGGGCAAGTTTGTCCATGGCCTGGCCGGTGTGGCTGTTGCCGCCGGAGCGGACATCTGCGAGAACGCGGCCGTGACCGAGCTGAAGAAGGTCTCCGGCGCCGTGCACGACGTGCACACCACCCGGGGCATCACCAGGGCCAAGCAGGTCCTGGTCGCCACCAGCGGCTACACCGGCAACATCACGCCATGGATGCAGCGCAGGGTCATTCCGGTGGGCAGCTTCATCATCGTGACTGACCCGCTGCCCGAAGACGTGGTCAACCGCATCCTGCCGAACCGGCGCCAGGCGTCCGACAGCAAGATGCTGACCTACTACTTCCGGATCACCCCGGACAACCGTCTGCTCTTCGGCGGCCGGGCCCGCTTCGCGCTGTCCAGCCCGGACTCGGACGTCAAGAGCGCCGAGATCCTCCGCAAGGCCATGCTGGAACTCTTCCCCTACCTGTCCAACGCCAAGGTGGACTACATCTGGGGCGGCCTGGTGGACCTGTCCATGGACCAGATGGTTCATGCGGGCCAGCACGACGGACTCTTCTACTCCCTCTGCTACAGCGGACACGGCGTCCAGATGGCAGCGCACATGGGCAAGCGGATGGCCCACTACATGGCCGGCGACAAGTCAGCAAATGTCTGGGAAGACCTGAAGAACCCGCCCGTCCCGGGCCACTTCGGTCCGCCCTGGTTCCTGCCCTTCATCGGCGCAGCGGCAAAAATCATCGACCGGGTCAAATAGGCAGGATAAGGGTTCATATGCTTTCATCAACGACCGCGGCTCAAGCGCGCCCACAAACAGCTGAGGAAACAGGGTATGGCCGGGCAAACGTGGCCAACCTTCCTGGCGGTGCTTTCATTGAAGGCCAGTGGCAAACCGCTGACAGGACCTTGGAAATACGGGATCCTGAAGATGGCATCCTGCTTGGCCGGGTCTGCACCTCAACCCCACAGGACGTGCGGCGCGCGATCGCCCACATTCACCGCCACCTCCAGGTTGACGTATGGCCGCTCCGTTCACGCCGCGTAGCGCTGGAGAACGCTGTGCACCTCCTGGGCGAACAGTCTGAGCGGTTCTCGAAGATCATTGCCGCGGAAAGCAGCAAGACGATCACCGAAGCCGAGCGTGAGGTGCGGCGCTGCATGGAAACCCTGAGGCTTTCTGCCGCCGCGTCCAGCGAGCTGGCGGGGGAGACTCTGGGCTTTGATGACAGCATGGCCGGCGGTAACAAAATCGGCTGGTACAGCCGTAAGCCGGTGGGGATCGTCGCGGCCATCACACCGTTCAACGACCCCCTGAACCTGGTGGCACACAAGCTGGGCCCGGCCATCATCGGAGGCAACGGCGTCGTGCTTAAGCCTTCCGGCCGGACCCCGCTGTCCGGGCTGGCACTGGTCCAGCTGCTGCTCGAAGCCGGCGTCCCGTCGGGACGTCTCGCCGCGATCGTGGCCGGTCCGGGCGTTTCCGAAGCGCTGGTGACGGATCCGCAGGTGGACCTGATCTCCTTCACCGGCGGTCCGCAGACCGCGGACCGCATTGCCGCCGCCGCGGGCGCCAAGAAGATCCTCTCCGAACTGGGCGGCAACAACGCCACGATCGTCTGCCCTGACGCTGACGCCGTCCAGGCAGCCGAGGCGATCGTGGCCGGGGCATTCGGCGTTGCCGGCCAGAACTGCCTGTCCGTGCAGCGGGTCTACGTCCACATCTCGCTCTTCGACCAGGTCCTTGAACACGTCACCGCCGGCACCAGGGCGCTCAGGACCGGGTCGAAACTGGACCGCAACACCGATGTCGGGCCCCTCATTTCCGAGGAAGAGGCCAAGCGGATCGAGGAATGGGTGGAGGAGGCCAAAGCTGCCGGCGCCACCATCCACGCCGGCGGCAAACGCCGTAACGCCTTCTACGAACCCACGGTCCTGACCGATGTGCCGTCGCACTGCCGGGTGATCCGGGAGGAAGTCTTCGGGCCGGTAGTCAGCATCATGCCGTTCATCGAAGTCCAGGACGCCATTTTTGCGGCGAACAGCTCCGATTACGGTCTCCAGGCCGGTGTCTTCACACAGTCCATCAACCTTGCCATGGCCATCGCCGACCGGTTGCATGTAGGCGCCGTGGTCATCAATGAGACCAGCGACGTCCGCATTGATTCCATGCCTTTCGGCGGATTCAAGAAGTCCGGCGTAGGCCGCGAAGGTGTCAAGTATGCCGTCCTGGAGATGACCGAACCCAAGAACACCATCATCAACCTCGGAGAGCCGACCCGCCGGCCACAACCGGGCTGGCTGACAGAACGGACGCCATGAGCACCCACAGCATCGCAGTCATCGCCGGTGATGGGATCGGCAAGGAAGTCGTTCCGGCGGCCATTGAATGCCTGGAACGGATTGCCCAACTCCATTCCCTGAACCTGGAGTTCACTTCCTTCGACTGGGGCTCGGACTACTACGGCCGGCACGGGCGGATGATGCCCGTGGACGGGCTGGAGCAGCTGGCCAGGCACGACGCCATCTTCCTGGGCGCCGTCGGTTCACCGGAGGTTCCCGACGCGGAATCGCTGTGGGGGCTGCTGATCCCCATCCGGCGTGAGTTCCAGCAGTACATCAACCTCCGCCCGGTCAAAACGCTCGACGGCGTCGCCTCACCTCTTGCGGCCAAGCACCCAATCGATCTGCTCATCGTCCGGGAAAACAACGAAGGTGAATACTCCGAGGTCGGCGGCCGGATGTACCGTGGCCTGCCCCACGAGACCGCGGTGCAGGAAACCATCTTCACCCGCCTGGGAGTCTCACGCGCTGCACACTTCGCCGCAGCACTTGCTGCTTCCCGCCAGGGCCGGCTGACGTCCGCGACCAAGAGCAATGGCATTATCCACACCATGCCGTTCTGGGACGACGTGGTTGAGGAAACGGTGCGGGAGTACCCGGGCGTCACCCTGACCCACGAACTCGTCGATGCCCTTGCCGCGCACCTGGTCCTGAAGCCCTGGACACTGGATGTCATCGTCGCCTCCAACCTCCTTGGGGACATCCTCTCGGACCTGGGCAGCGCCGTCACGGGCTCCATCGGCCTGGCCCCCAGCGCCAACCTCAACCCGGAAGGCGACTTCCCGTCCCTGTTCGAGCCGGTCCACGGTTCGGCTCCGGACATCGCCGGGAAGGGCCTGGCCAACCCGGTCGGACAGATCTGGTCCGGCGCGATGATGCTGGAGCACCTCGGCCACCCCGAAGCAGCGGCCCACCTCCAGGCCGCATTCGAGGCTGCGTTGCGCGACGGCCACGGCACCCGCGACGTCGGCGGAACCTCATCGACGTCGGAATTCACGGCCGCCGTCCTGACCGCCATCAACACCCTTGCCCCGGTGCCGGCATGACGGCCACCGCTGCAGGACGCAAGCGCCCCATCGTCGCGGCCCTTTACCGGGAGGCGCTGCCGCCACGCCTGGCAGAGGTCCAGGAGCTCGCCGAGGTCAGGCTGACCAAGGCAGACGGCCTGGCCAAGGCGATGGACGGCGCCGACGTGCTCTACCAGTGGCACTCCTTCTCCCCGGCGCTCAAGGACAACTGGGACGCCGCTTCCTCGCTGAAGTGGATCCATGTCAGCGCGGCAGGCGTCAGCCAGCTGATGTTTGACGGGCTGGTCCAGAGCGATGTGACCTACACGAACTCCCGCGGCGTCCTCAGTACCGCCATCGCCGAGTTCGCGCTCGGCTTCGTCCTGGACATGGCCAAAGACTCCCAGGGCTCCTTCAGGCTCCAGCAGGAGCAACGCTGGCAGCACCGGACCACCCGCAAGATCCAGGGCCAGACCGCCCTGGTGGTGGGCACCGGATCCATCGGCCGTGAAATCGCCCGGCTCTTCCGCGCCGTCGGCATGGACGTCGACGGTGCCGGCCGGACAGCCCGGCCAGGGGATGCCGATTTTGGCCGGATCCATGCCTCCGGCAACCTGGCCGGAACCGTCCATGACTACGACTACCTCGTCCTGGCCGCGCCGCTTACGGCCGAAACCAGGGGACTCGTGGGCGCCGAAGTCCTTACCGCGATGAAGCCCTCCGCCCGGCTGATCAACGTCGGACGCGGTGAGCTGGTGGACACCGCAGCGCTGACTGACGCGCTCACCTCAGGCACCATTGCCGGTGCAGCCCTGGACGTTGTCCACCCTGAACCGCTGCCCGAAGGACACGCCCTCTGGGACATGGAAAACGTCATCATCACCCCCCACATGAGCGGTGACACCGAAGACTACCTCGATGACCTCGGCAAGCTCTTTGTGGACAACCTGAAACGGTACTGCACCGGCGAACCACTGGAAAACGTCGTCGACAAGTCGCTCGGCTTCGTCTCCGCCTCTTGAACTCGCCATCCCCAGCTACGCAAGAAGAGAAAGGAAACGACATGAAGAAAAGATCCTTGGTCGCACTGTCCGGCTACGGCGCCGGCGCTGCGTCCCTGACGGGGCATCACTGCCCGCAGACCGGCCTGTGGCTGGCGGATGAAGACCCCAGGCCGAAATTCGTCTCCCGAGGAGACGTGATGCCCGCGGTCAACGGCCGGCCCACACACTGGACGCTGAGCACTGAGGCAGATTTGCAAAGCGGGCAGTTTCACGTCGAGAGGTAAGCCTGCCGGTAGTCCACGTGCGGAATCTTCGGGCCGGCACCCCTGTCTGTGGCCTGTTGGTTGTCAGTACACTGGGTCGCATGACTGAGCAGGAACCGGCCCGGTCCAGGGCTGCGGCGGCTTCCGACGGCGGCGGGGGCCTCCCCGAGGACGTCACCGCCACCACCGCACCAGTAGAGGACGGCGGGTCCCCGCACCTCGCTGATCCCGACGCCGTCGACACTTCCTTGCGCAGTCCGGCGGAGCGGTCCCGCACGTTCACCGGGATCCTGGTGAACACCGCCCTCGCCAACATCACCACCAGCTATTTGTGGTTTGCGCTGACGTTCTGGGTATACCTGGAGACGCGCAATGTGATCGCCACAGGGGTCATCGGCGGCGCCTACATGCTGTTGATCGCCCTGTCCAGCATCAGCTTCGGCACCTTCGTTGACCGCTACCGCAAGCTGGCCGTGATGCGTTTCGCCGCCGGCTTCACCCTGGTGATGTTCGTGCTGTCCGGGGTCATGTTCCTGCTGACGCCCACCGCCTCGCTGCTGGACCTGACCCAGCCATGGTTCTGGGTCTTCACCCTGATCATCCTGGTCGGCGCGGTGGTGGAGAACATGCGCAACATTGCCCTCTCCACCACGGTCACCATCCTCATCGAGCCGGAGCGGCGGGCCAACGCCAACGGGCTGGTGGGCATGGTGCAGGGACTGATGTTCATCGTCACCTCCCTGCTCTCCGGGCTGTCGGTGGGGCTGCTGGGGATGGGCTGGACGGTCGTCGTCGCCCTTGTCCTCACCGCGCTGGCATTCGCGCACCTGCTCACGCTGCGCATGCCCGAGGAAGTCCGCGCAGCAGCAACGGACGCGCATGGCGGATTCGACCTCCGCGGTTCCCTCGCTGCCGTCCTGGCCATTTCCGGGCTTTTTGCGCTGATCCTGTTCTCCACGTTCAACAACTTCATTGGTGGCGTCTACATGGCGCTGATGGACCCCTACGGCCTGGAGATGTTCCCTGTGGAGCTGTGGGGGGCCTTCTTCGCGCTCGGCTCCACAGGGTTCATCCTGGGCGGTGCGCTGATCGGCAAGTTCGGACTCGGGTCCAATCCGTTACGCACCATGCTCATCGCGGTATGCCTGATGGGGGTCCTCGGTGCGGTGTTCACGCTGCGGGAGTGGGCGTGGCTCTACGTCGTGGGCATCTGGCTGTACCTGATTTTGGTGCCTTTCGTGGAGGCGGCCGAGCAGACGGTCATCCAGCAGGTGGTGCCTCTGCATCGGCAGGGCCGGGTGTTCGGGTTCGCCATGGCGTTCGAGTCCGCGGCAGCGCCGATCACCGCGTTCCTTATCGCGCCGCTCGCCCAGTTCTGGATCATCCCGTATGCGCGGTCAGCAGAGGGCGCAGCCCAGCTGGCCCCGCTGCTGGGCGAGGGCATCTCCCGCGGCATCGCACTCGTGTTCCTGATAGCTGGGATCATCATGATCGCGGCGGCGCTGCTGGCCTTCCTGAGCCCGGTCTACCGCCGGGTCTCGGCGTCATATGCGCAGGCCGCTGCAGCGGAGCCGGGGACGGCAAAGAGCGACTCTTAACGTGCCGGACGCTCCCGCGGAAGTTCAGAAGTGCGAGAGCGTCCGGTGAAACGGCGCAGGAAGTGCGAGAGCGTCCGGTGAAACGGCGCAGGAAGTGCGAGAGCGTCTAGACTCCGAGGGCTTCCTTCAGCGCAGCCACGTGGCCGTCGGCCTTCACCTGGTACTGGGCGAGCGTGACCTTGCCCTCGGGGTCCAGGACCACGGTGGAGCGAACGATGCCCTCAGTGATCTCGCCGTTGACCAGCTTCTCGCCCCAGGCGCCGTAGGCCAGGGCAACGTCGTGGTCCGGGTCGGACAGCAGCGGGAAGGTCAGGGAGAAATCGCCTGTGAAGCCGGCCAGGGCCTCCGGGGCGTCGGGCGAGATGCCGATGACCTCGTAGCCCTTGCCCTGAAGGGAAGCGAGGCTGTCGCGGAAATCGCAGGCCTCGGTGGTGCAGCCGGGCGTGGCCGCCTTGGGGTAGAAGTACACGATGACGTTCTTGCCACGGTAATCGGCCAAGGCAGTCTGGCGGCCCTGGGCGTCCTGAAGGGTGAAATCAGGGGCCTGGGTTCCGGGCTGGAGCTTGGTGGTCAGGGTCTGGCTCATGGCGTTCCTTTGGAAGACTTTGTCATTTACTGGCAAAACATCAAGTGAAGCGGCTTCCCGCTCAGTGATACAACTCCGGCGTCATATGCAGTATTCCGCCGGACCGCGGACAGTGGCGCATTGCCCGGGCACAAATTGGTAGCCGCCGCCCCTGACGGTGGCCACGGCATGGCGCGCATTTCCGAGTTTCCGACGGATCCGGCCGACGTACACGTCGATGGACCGGGCCGAAGCGCCGGGCGTCTCGAACGAGTCCAGGAACTCCTGCAGCTCCTCCCGGCCCACGGTGCGGGACAGGTGGGTCACCAGGTACCGGAGCACCTTGAATTCCACGCCGGTCAGCGGCACGGGGCGGCCGTCCAGCAGGACCTGGTCGGCGGCAAGGTCCACAGCCATGCGGCTGACAGGGCCGGCCGACGGCGGCAGCCGGGTGCCGCCGTCGTCCTCGCCGGGTGCCCCAGGGGGCGCGCCGGCACGGAGGGTCTCCGCCGCGGAAGGAGGCTGAGAGGAGTCGTCTGCGGCTCCTTCCGCGGCAGCGGAGAAACCCGTGGTGGGCGCTCCGGCGGCGGGCCAGTGGACTTCCGCCTCCGGAGCAGATCGAAGGGCGCGTTCCAGCACCAGCCGGGCGGCTCGGGCCACGACTTCCGGGCTGGTGCCTTCCTGCGGGACCACCCACACGGCCAAGCCGCGGGCAGCGGCCCCGGTGGCATCAACCCGGGCAGCAGGCCCGGCGGCTAGCACGGGCCGGGCCACCGCCCGGGGGTGGTGGGCTTCCACTGCCACGGCGCGGCCTTAGACTCCGCCGCGGCGGATCAGCTTGCCGGTGGGGGTGCGGCCGTCCACCACGCTGCCGCGGAGGAACGTCTTGCGGACCACGCCGGACAGTGCCTTGCCGTCGTAGGGGGTGATGGGGTTTTTGTGGTTGAGCTTGGAGACGTCCACCACGAAGGCCTCGTCCGGGGCAAAGACGGAGAAGTCGGCATCGTATCCCAGCGCGAGCTGGCCCTTGTTGGAGAGGCGCGCGAGTGCGGCCGGCTTCTCCGCCATCCAGGACACCACCTGCTCCAGCGGGATGCCGCGGTGCCGGGCTTCGGTCCAGATCACTGAAAGCCCCAGCTGCAGCGAGGAGACACCGCCCCAGGCCACGGCAAAGTCGCCGTTTTCGAGGTCCTTGAGGTCAAGGGTGGAGGGGGAGTGGTCCGACACGATGCAGTCGATGGTGCCGTCCTGCAGGCCCTGCCACAGCAGCTCGCGGTTGGAGGCCTCGCGGATGGGCGGGCAGCACTTGTAGGCGGTGGCGCCGTCGGGGATTTCCTCGGCCATCAGCGCCAGGTAATGCGGGCAGGTCTCCACGGTGAGTTTGACGCCGTCGCGCTTTGCGCTGGCAATCATGGGCAACGCGTCCGACGACGAGAGGTGCAGGATGTGCGCACGGGCGCCGGTCCAGCGGGCCCGCTCGATGACTTCGGCGATGGCCTTGTTTTCCGCGCCTCGCGGACGGGACGCCAGGAAGGTGGAGTAGTGGTCGCCGCCGGGGTGCGGGGCGCGGTCGATGGCGTGGGAGTCCTCCGCATGGACGATCATGAGCGAGTCGAAGGACTTCAGCTCGGCCATGTCCTCTTCCATTTCATCCGCGTCCAGGTGCGGGAACTCGTCCACGCCCGAGTGCAGCAGGAAGCACTTGAAGCCGAACACGCCTTCGTCGTGGAGGGGACGGAGGTCCGCCTTGTTGCCGGGGATGGCGCCGCCCCAGAACCCGACATCCACAAAGGCCTGGTCCTCGGCCACCTCGCGCTTGAGCTTGAGCCCGTCCACGGTGGTGGTTGGCGGGATGGAGTTCAGCGGCATGTCGATGATGGTGGTGACGCCGCCGGCGGCGGCTGCCCGGGTGGCGGAGGCGAAGCCCTCCCATTCCGTGCGGCCGGGTTCGTTGACGTGGACATGGGTGTCCACCAGTCCCGGGAGCAGGGTTTCGTCGTCGGCGAGTTCGATGATCTCGGTGCCCGCGAGCCCATTGCCCAGCGGTTCGATGGCAACGATCTTGCCGCCGCGCACGCCCACTTCACGGGGCGCGATGCCGGCGGTGGTGAGGATGCGCTCGCCCCGGATCACCAGGTCAAAGCGTTCAGACATTCAGGGGCTCCTTTGTGCCGATTCCATTCTCCGGGGCCGGGATGGCCAGCTCCTGGAGGATGTTCTTTCCCAATTGTTCAAGCAGGGACGCTGCTTCAGCTATACATATATCTACCTTGGGCTCCAGTGCCGTCAGTGGGTAGACCTGCCGGAAGCCGGATTCCTGCTGCTGTTCCGGAGTCAGCGTGGTGCGCCCGCAGACGGCCACCGCCGGAACCCCGGCGGCGGCTGCGGCCCGGGCCACCCCCATGGGCGTTTTGCCCAGCAGGCTTTGTTCATCCAGGCTGCCTTCGCCGGTGATTACCAGGTCTGCGCCGGCCAGGCGGTCGGCCAGCCGGGTGAACTCGAGCACGACGTCGATGCCTGGCCGGCGGGCGGCGGCCAGCACGGCGATGGCGGCATAGCCCACACCGCCGGCTGCCCCGGCTCCCGGTGCTTCCGCCGCGCGCTCGGCGCGGAATCCGATTTCCCTGGCCAGGACTTCGACAAACCTGGCCAGGGCGGTGTCGAGCAGATCGACATCCTGGGGTGAGGCGCCCTTTTGCGGGCCGAAAACCGCCGCGGCGCCCTGGCGGCCCAGCAGGGGATTGTCGACGTCGGACGCCAGCACAAAGCGTGTGTCCACCAGGCGGGGTTCAAACCCGGTGAAGTCGATGCTGTGCAGGTTCGCCAGCGCGGCCCCTCCGGCCGGCAGTTCGTTGCCCGTGGCATCCAGGAACCTGGCGCCGAGGCCCTGCAGGAGCCCGGCACCGCCGTCGGTATTCGCGCTGCCCCCAACTCCCAGCACGATGCGGCGGCAGCCTGCGTCCAAGGCGGCGCGGATCAGCTGGCCGGTGCCCAGGCTCGTGGCGGTGGTGGCGCTGGTGCTGTCGGGCTGCCCGCCGCTGAGCACCTGCGGGAGGAGGGCCAGGCCCGAGGCAGCCGCCATCTCGATGACTGCCTCGTGGCCGCGGACGGCGAAGTCCGCCTCGATCGGCTCGCCTGTAGGCCCGCTGACTGTGGCGCTCTGCCGGGTGAAGCCGGAGCCGACGGCGGCATCCAGGGTGCCTTCGCCGCCGTCGGCTACGGGGATCCGGAGGATGTCCAGGTTACTGATTTGTGCCGTTCCGGCAGCGAGCTGCAGTCCCCTTTCCAGGTGCCTGCAGACATCGGGGGCGGAGAGGGATCCCTTGAACTTGTCCGGTGCGATCACGATCCGCATGTTAGGCCTGCAGGGCCAGGATGGCGGTGGGGGCGTCCGCGGCGGTCTCGGCCAGTTCCTCGAACTCGTTGATGGCGTTGATTTCCACACCCATGGAGATGTTGGTGATCTTTTCGAGGATCACTTCAACCACCACGGGCACCTGGAATTCGCCCATGAGGGCCTTGGCCTTGTCGAACGCCGCGGCGAGGTCGCTTGGGTCCTCCACGCGGATGGCCTTGCAGCCCAGGCCTTCGGCAACCTTGAGGTGGTCCACGCCGTAGCCGTTGGTTTCAGGGCTATTGATGTTGTCGAACGCCAGGGACACGTTCTGCTCCATGCTGAAGCCGCGCTGCGACTGGCGGATCAGGCCCAGGTACGAGTTGTTCACCACCACGTGGATGTACGGCAGGTTGAACTGGGCGCCCACGGCGAGTTCCTCGATCATGAACTGGAAGTCGTAGTCACCGGAGAGGGCAACAACGGTCTCGTCAGGCTTGCCGCGAACGACGCCGAGGGCCGCGGGTGCGGTCCATCCCAGGGGTCCTGCCTGGCCGGCGTTGATCCACTTGCGCGGGCCGAACACGTGCAGCATCTGGGCGCCGGCGATCTGGGACAGGCCGATGGTGGACACGTAGATGGTGTCGCGGCCGAAGGACTTGTTCATCTCCTCGTACACACGCTGCGGCTTGATGGGGATGTTCTCGAAGTGGGTCTTGCGGTGCAGGGAAGCCTTGCGCTCGGCACATTCGGCGACCCAGGCGCTGTAGTCCGGCAGGGACTTCGCCGCCTGGCGCTCGCGGGCCAGTTCAACCAGCCCGGCCAGCGCCGCACCGGCGTCGGACGCGATGCCCAGGTCCGGCGAGAAAACCCGGCCGATCTGGGTGGGTTCGATGTCGATGTGCACAAACTTCCGGCCTGCTGTGTAGGTGTCCAGGCCGCCGGTGTGGCGGTTGGCCCAGCGGTTGCCGATGCCGATCACGAAGTCGCTGCGCAGGTAGTTCTCGTTGCCGTAGCGGTGGGAAGTCTGCAGGCCCACCATGCCCGCCATCAGCGGGTGGTCGTCGGCGATGGAGCCCCAGCCCATCAGCGTGGGGATGACCGGAACATTGAGTATCTCGGCGAGTTCCACCAGCTGGGCGGAGGCGCCGGCGTTGATGATGCCGCCGCCGGCCACGATCAGCGGGCGCTCGCCTGCGGTCAGCATGTTGAGGGCCTTTTCGAGCTGCCTGCGGCTGGCCTTGGGCTTCTCGATGGGCAGCGGCTCGTAAGTGTCGATGTCGAATTCGATCTCGGCCATCTGCACATCGATGGGCAGGTCCAGCAGGACCGGGCCGGGGCGGCCGGAGCGCATCAGCTGGAAGGCCTTCTGGAAGGCGCCGGGAACCTGGCCGGGCTCCAGGACGGTCATGGCCATCTTGGTGACGGGCTTGGCGATGGATTCGATGTCCACGGCCTGGAAGTCTTCCTTGTGCAGCTTGGCCACGGGGGCCTGGCCGGTGATGCAGAGCATGGGAATGGAGTCTGCCCAGGCTGCGTAGAGGCCGGTGATCATGTCGGTGCCGGCGGGGCCGGAGGTGCCGATGCAGATGCCGATGTTGCCGTCCTTGGCGCGGGAGTAGCCGTCGGCCATGTGGCTGGCGCCTTCGACGTGGCGGGCCAGGGTGTGGCGGATGCCGCCGTGGGCGCGCATGGCGGAATAAAAGGGGTTGATTGCCGCGCCTGGCAGGCCGAACGCCTCGATGGCGCCTTCCTTCTCCAGGATGGCAACCGCTGCATCAACGGTACGCATCTTGCTCATGGTGTGCTCCTAAGAAGTCTGTGGTGTACCCGGGGTTGAGCTTGTCCGGGCTGATTTTGGGTGTACTGAAGCGAGTTTTTGTCCAGATATGGAGAGATAAAGGGCTGTTTGGGCGCCATATCTGGACAAAAACTCTTGGGGGAGGGGTTGGTTACTTCCGGCCGCTGAGCTGCAGGACCTGTTTGAAGAGTCCGGAGTGGTCCAGAGCGCCGTCGCCCTGGTTGACGGTGGCGGCGACGAGTTGTGCGACGACGGCGCCGAGGGGGACGGCGACGTTGGCTTCGCGGGCGGCGGAGGTGACGATGCCCAGGTCCTTGTGGTGCAGGGCGAGGCGGAAGCCGGGTTCGAAGTTGCGGTCCAGCATCTTCTGGCCCTTCTGGTCCAGGACCTTGGAGCCGGCCAGGCCGCCGCCGAGGACCTTGAGGGCGGCGTCGGTGTCCACGCCGTAGGCCTCGAGGAAGGCGATGGCCTCGCCCAGGACCTCGATGTTGACGGCGACGATGAGCTGATTGGCTGCCTTGACGGTCTGGCCGGAGCCGGACGGTCCGACGTGGACGATGGTTTTGCCGACGGCGTTCAGGACGTCCGCGGCTGCGTCGAAGTCTTCCTTGTCGCCGCCGACCATGATGGACAGGGCGGCGTCGATGGCTCCCTGTTCACCGCCGCTTACCGGTGCGTCGAGCGGGCGGATGCCGGCTTCGCGGGCTTCCTCGGCGAGGCGCTTGGCGACATCGGGGCGGATGCTGGACGCGTCAATCCAGAGCGTGCCCTGCTTTGCGTTCGCGAAGACACCGTCGGTGCCGCTGACGACACCCTCGACGTCGGGGGAGTCCGGCACCATGGTGATGACGACGTCGGCATCCTTCACGGCGTCCGCGATGCTGGAGGCACCCTTGCCGCCTTCGGTGACGAGCTTGTCGATCTTGTCCTGGCTGCGGTTGAAGCCGGTGACGGTATGGCCGGCCTTGACCAGGTTGATCGCCATGGGCAGGCCCATAATTCCGAGTCCGATAACTGCAACGTTGCTCATGATGATTCTCTTTCTGAAGTCTTTGTGGTGAGTGAGTCCGCCGGACCCAACTAGGTCGCAGTAGATGTCGTTTTGAGGGCTGTAAACGACATCTGCTGCTACCTAGTTGGGAAAGGGGCTACTGGGTCGCCCGCTGGCGGATGGCCCAGCTGAAGGCCGTTTCCTGCGGTTCCTTGTACTCGAGGCCGATGTAGCCGGTGTAGCCGAGTTCGCGGCTGCGGGCGATCCACTCGCCGAGGGGAAGCTCACCGGTTCCGGGAGCCCCGCGGCCGGGGTTGTCGGCGATCTGGATGTGGCCGAAGTCCATGGCATGGTTCTCGATGACGGATTCGACGTCGTCCCCGTTGACTGCCAGGTGGTAGAAGTCCGCGAGGAGCTTGACGTTGGCGACGCCGGACTCCGCCTTGACGCGGGCGATCACCTTGAGTGCGTCTGCAGCGGTGAGGAGCGGATACCGGGGTGCGCCGCTGACGGGTTCGAGGAGCACAGTGCCGCCGATGCGCGCGACGCCGGCTGCCGCCGTCGCGAGGTTTTCGGCACCGACAGCGTCCTGCTTCTCGGCTGATTCGCCGTCGATCCGGTTGCCATAGAGGGCGTTGAAGGCCTTGCAGCCGAGGCGCCCGCCGATGCCGGCGACAACGTCGATGTTGTCCCGGAACTCGGTGGAGCGGGCGGGCCAGGAGACCAAGCCGCGGTCGCCGCCGGGCATATTGCCGGCGTTGAAGTTCAGGCCCGTGAGCTGGACGCCGGCGTCCGTGATGGCGTTCTCAAACGCGGTGACCTGCGCGTCGGTGGGGACGGAGGTGTCGAAAGGCCACCAGAACTCGACGGCGTCAAAACCTGCTGCCTTCGCGGCCGCGGGGCGCTCGAGCAAAGGCAGCTCCGTCAGGAGGATGGAGCAGTTCACTGTGTACGTCATCGTAGGTCCTTCCGAGGAGGGGCTTTGATCCATCTTCCTGTTTTGCGTCGACTCATTCGAGTTTCCGCTTTGTGGAATTTAGATTCTGCTTTATGAAAAGTGTAGGGAAGAAGGGGTGCGTGAGTCAAGGGGAGTTTGGAGAGGGCGCTCCGCTGGGGGAGCGTGCCATACTATGGGTGCATATACATGCACCTATGCACGGAAGGGGTGGGTAATGCTGTCAGTTCTGTTGGACTCCACGTACCGCCGGCTGTTCGCAGCGCAGGTCGTGGCGCTCATCGGGACGGGCCTGCTGACGGTGGCGCTCGGACTCCTGGCCTATGACCTGGCCGGCACCTATGCCGGGGGCGTTCTGGGCATCGCACTGACCATCAAGATGCTGGCCTACGTGGGGCTCGCCCCCGTGATGAATGCGCTGGTCGCGAGATGGCCTAAGAAGCGGGTGCTGATCGGCGCAGACCTGGTCCGTGCCGCGATGGCCCTGTGCCTGCCGTTCATCTCCGATGTCTGGCAGATCTACGTGGTGATCTTCCTGCTTCAGGCTGCGTCCGCTACGTTTACCCCGGCGTTTCAGTCGTTGATCCCCGCCGTCATTACCAAGGAGAAGGACTACACCCGGGCACTGTCACTCTCACGGCTGGCCTACGACATGGAGGCGCTGGTCAGCCCGGCCGTTGCAGCCCTGCTGCTGACGGTCCTCAGTTACAACAACCTCTTCCTCGGCACCGTTGCCGGGTTCGTGTTCTCCGCCCTTATGGTCGCGATTACGGTTTTGCCCCGGAGCCAGGCGCCGGCGGGTCCGCAGGCATCACTATGGTGCCGCACCACGCTGGGGGCCCGGACCTTCTGGCAAAACCCCCGGTTGCGGTCCCTGCTGTCGTTGAACCTGGTGGTCGCGGCACCGACTGCATTGGTACTGGTCAACACGGTGGTCTATGTCCGAGATGCCCTGCGCCGGCCAGACACTGACCTGGCCCTGGCGCTGGCCAGTTTCGGTGTCGGCTCCATGATCGTGGCCCTGACTGCGCCGCGGATCCTGGACCGCTTCGGGGACCGGGCGGTGATGCTTACCGGCGCCGCCGTCATCCCCTTGGTCCTCGCAGGGGCGGCCGCACTGACGCTGGGGTTCCCGGGCGCAGGGTGGTGGTTGCTGCTCGGCCTGTGGTTGCTGCTCGGCGCCGCGAACTCCACCATCCTCACCCCGTCCTCGCGGCTGTTGCGGGATGCGTCCACAGAGGAGACCAGGCCATATGTGTTCACGGCACAGTTCTCCCTCTCCCATGCCTGCTACATCCTCACTTATCCACTAGCCGGAGTGCTGGGTGCCGTTGCCGGTTTGGGCTGGGCTGCGCTTGCACTGACAATTATTGCGATGATAGGCAGTGCGGGTGCATTCCTGTCATGGCCCCGCCACAACGGCGGACCGGCCCGGGAACCGGCGGAGAAGGAGCAGAGCGTTGAGCAGCCAACCGGACAGCGCAGCCACCCCCGCCCCCGATGAGCCTTCGCTGGTCCACCCAGTCACCCCTGGACCGCAACTGTTGGAGACGGCGGCGGCTACGCTGCGGATGCTTGCCGAGCCGACCCGGCTGAACCTGCTCTGGCAGCTTGCCGAAGGACCCAAAACGGTCACCGAGCTCACTTCGGCAGCAGGGGTGCCCCGCACCGTGGTCAGCCAGCACCTCGCCAAGCTCCGCCTCAGCGGGCTGGTGGACACCCGGAAAGATGGCCGCCACGTCATCTATTCCCTCCACGACGGCCACCTTGTCAGGCTTATCCGCGAAACCATCAACCACGCCGACCACCGGATCACCGGCGAACCAACCCACGACTGATCCCTGCCGCCGTCTTTCCGGCGTCAAGTGCAGGCCCGCCCAGGCCCCGTCCTCGTTCAGCCCATTGACTTCAGGGGCCGTAGGGATACGGTTGTAGATACACCAGCAGGCGTCTGCTGGACGAGTGTGCGCCGGGGCGAAAAGAGCGCATGCGACTACTTGGTCTCGATTTAACTTCACCCTCACCGGTATCCGAACCCATCGTCTGGTTCACCGCCAGGCGTCCCCCCCTACTGATCTCCAGGCGGAGTCCTAAATGACCGCACATTTCATCAGAGCTTTGGCAGTTAAGTCCTTCGATATTCCAGACAGGAAGCGGTGCCCGGACAAGGCGGAGTTCGACCTTGTCACCGTTGACGATTACTCCGTGGCCCGGCTGATCCTCGCACCAGGCTGGCGCTGGTCCGAGTCCGCCAAGCCCACCGAATTAACCGCGTTCTGCGAGCACAACCACCTTGGCTACTGCATCTCCGGGGTGCTGGAGATTGAAACGGCCGACGGCGTGCACTCCACCATCCGTGCGCACGATACCTATGCGCTCCCTCCCGGGCATGACGAGTGGGTGGTGGGGGATGAGCCTTTCGTCGCCATCGAGTTCCTGGGCGCCGCTTCGTTTGGCCGGCCCCGGAGCCATGGGATGCACGCGCTGATGTGAGGCTGCGCCTAATGTAGGGCACTCCGGCTGCGGCTGAGGGCCGCTTCCGCGTCAATGATCCGGGCAAGTCCGGCCACCACGTCAACCGACGGGCAGCCGGCGTCGAGCTCTATGAAGCCCGGATATTCCGGCAAGGCGCGGTAGGCGTCGCGCAGGGCCACCAGGTCCGCCAGCGTCTCGGCGTCCGTGCCGCGTGCCACGATGCGCTGGTGCGCCAGCGCCGGCTCCACGTCCAGGTGCACCACCGCGTCGGGTGTGGGCAGGGCGGACAGGAGCCACGGGAGCAGCCGGCCGCGCGGCAGCCCCCGGGCGGCGCGCAGGGCCAGTTGGCAGTGAAGGTGGCGGTCCATAACCACCAGGCCATCAAAGCGGGCGGCCCTGACATGGGATGTGAGAACGTTGAGCACGCGAAGGGTGGTTTCCACGGTGTCGGCAAGGCGGCGCGGCCACTGGATGCCCAGCTGCTGAGCCAACACGGACATGCTCCGCCGCCCGGCGTGGTTGTTGAGCAGCAGGGTGTTCCTGCCATCGGCCTGGGCTGCCGATACCAGGGCCCTGGCGGCCGTGGATTTTCCCGAGCCGTCGATTCCGGTTAAGACAATGAGCACGTGGCCTCCTTTCGCCCATGGTTTAACGGTAGGGACAGCGTGATCGTCCCGCCATGCGGCCGATCTCACAATAAGCTGAAGCCCGAGAGTTGCCTGCAGCGGCAGGCCAGTGACAAAGGAGCGTGCGTCCCGATGCCCATTGTTCAGCTTGCCGCCATAGCTGCGTGCGCACTTCTGGCCGCGCTGGTCGTCTTCCAGGCCGCCCTCATCGCCGGGGCGCCGCTCGGGAGGTTTGCCTGGGGCGGCCAGCACGAGGTGTTGCCCGCGAAGCTGCGGATCGGCAGCGGCACATCCATTGCGCTTTACGCCCTGATTGCCTACGTGGCGCTGGCCAAGGCTGAACTGGCCGCGCCGCTGGTCAGCGAAGGCTTCACGGCTGTCGCCTGCTGGGTCCTGACCGGCTACTTTTCACTCGGCATCGTTCTCAACGGGATATCCCGCAGTAAACCCGAGCGCAAGGTCATGACACCCACTGTCCTCGTCCTCACGGCACTCTATTTGGTCCTGTCCCTGCACTGAGCATGACCGTAGGCTGGAGTCTGGCCCAGAGCGCCCCCCTGGCGCCTGGACCAGACCAGCTCAGTTCAGTCAGACGAAAGGCAGGCACATGACCTCTCCCAAGGAAGAACCATTGAACGCCGCTGACCTCCGCGGCCCGGGCGACCCGGACGAAGCGGCTGGGCAGCAGGCTGGAGATGGACAGCAGGCCGACGATTGGCAGGAAGCCGGCAACATCCGGGAAGAACAGCAGACGCAGGCAGCCGGGACCGTGCCGGCGTCGTACGTTGGCAGCGGTGACCCCGGCGCCGAACACAAACCGGAAGATGCGGTGCGCGAGCCGGGAACCTGGGACGACGAAGTCTAGCGACTGCTCCAATAGCGCCCTTTTGGGAGCCCAAAACGGCGCTATTGGAGCAACCGATGAGGCGGGGAACATCGCTAGGCTGGAGTGCCAAACCAGCCACACCAGGAGTCCTTCATGATTACCCGTGCCGACGTGGACCAGGCTGCTGCCCGCATCAAAGGCCTCACCCGGCTGACCCCCGTCCTTGAAGCGGACCGGGGCACCTTCGCCGGGCCGGTCTGGTTCAAGTGCGAGTTTATGCAGCACACCGGAACGTTCAAGGCGCGGGGTGCTCTGAACCGGATCCTCGCCAGCAAGGAGCGCGGCGAGCTGCACGCCGAGGTCGGGGTAGTGGTGGCGTCGGGTGGGAACGCAGGGCTCGCCAACGCCTATGCAGCCGCCCGGCTTGGTGTTCCGGCAACCGTCTTTGTGCCCGACTCCGCCCCAGCCGTCAAGGTCCGGAAGCTCCAAGCCAGCGGCGCCACAGTGGTCCAGGGCGGTGCCGAATATGCTGTGGCCTACGAGGCCGCCATTGCCCATGCCGCGCAAACGGGCGCCGTGTATTGCCACGCCTACGACCAGCCGGAGATCGCGGCCGGCGCAGGCACGGTGGGTTCGGAACTCCTGGACCAGCTGGACGTCGTGGACACCGTGCTGGTGGCGGTTGGCGGCGGCGGGCTGATGGCCGGAATAGCCGCAGCCGTCGAAGGCCACGCCAAGGTGGTGGCCGTAGAGCCCGAAACCGCGCCCACGCTTCACGCCGCGCTCGCCGCCGGACAGCCCGTGGACGTGGCTGTATCCGGAATCGCGGCCGACTCGCTGGGAGCCCGCCGGATCGGGGACATCGGCTTCGCCGTGTCGGCCAGGACCGGCGTCGAAAGCGTGCTGGTGTCCGACGCCGACATCGTCGCCGCGCGCGGACGGCTCTGGGACGAGTACCGCCTGGTGGTGGAACACGGTGCCGCGGCAGCATTCGCTGCGCTGCACGCCGGTGCCTATGTGCCGGCGGCAGGGGAGCGCGTCGCGGTGATCCTCTGCGGAGCCAACACCGATCCGGGCACGCTGTAGAACCGCCACCCTGTAGACCCGCCACACTGTAGACGTGCCGCCGTGTAGACGCCCACGCTGAAGGCGGACAACCGCTGACGGGGCGCTAGTCCACCTGCAGTTCGCTCACGGACACCGGACCGGCCAGGACGATCCGCACAGACTTAAAGTCGCTGCCGGCGTCCAACCCGGAATCATCCAACTCCAGCAGCAGCTCGCCGCCGAAGCCGGCATCGACGGTGGCTTCGGTGGTCTCTGTCCAGGTGCCGCCGCGCCCCGGCAACTGCACCGCAACCCTGCCTGCGCCGCGTGCCGTGAGCCGGAGCGCCACGCGCCCCGGCCGGCCGCCCTCCCAGCCTCGGTAGGTCGCCGTCGCCCTTTCCTGCGGTGAAGCGGGTGCGACGGCAGTGCCCGCCAGTGGCGTCTCCGGCACCAGTGCCAGGTTGGAGCATTCATCAAACAGCTCGGCGCGGAGCCAGGCACTGCGTCGGCGCGCACCGCTTCCTTCGCCGCTCACCGCCAGCTCGACGCCCAATGGCAGGTTGTTGGCCGACGGCCCCACCATCAGCTCGTAGGTTCCCGGCTCCACCAGCAGGCGGCCTTCTGTGACGCTGAACGTGGCCAGCCGGTCCAGAGGCACCGGAATCCGTACGGTCCTGCGCTCGCCGGGCGCCAGTCCCCCCCGCCGGTGGGCCACCAGGAGCCGCCGTGGGAAATCGAACCGGTGTCCGGGGGAGGCGGCGTAAACCTGGACCAGTTCGTGCGCGGTCCGGGTGCCGGTGTTGCGTACCACTACCTCGATCCCGCCAGCCGAAAGTCCGCCATCAGCCAGCGCTGCGGCTTCGTAGCTGACGGTGCTGTAGCCGAGTCCATGCCCCAGCGCGTACAGTGGCTCGGCCTTGCTGTACAGATACGTGCCCTGCGAGGAGATGAGGTCGTAGTCCAGGATGTCCGGCAGGTCTGCCTCGCGCTGCCACCAGGTCTGGGCCAGACGCCCGGTCGGTTCAAAGTCGCCGCTGAGGACGTCGGCCAGGGCAGTACCCAGCTCCTGGCCGGCGTGAGAGGTCCACACCACCGCGGGAGTGTCCGCGAGCGGACCCAAGGCATACGGGTAGGAGGACACGATGACCAGGACGGTGCGAGGATTCGCTTCCCGGACCACGCGGATGAGCTCCTGCTCGTGCTCGGGGAGCTCCAGGGTGGACCGGTCGATGGTTTCCCGGCCGCCCACGTGCGGATCATTCCCTACTACGACGACGGCGACATCGGCCGCGGCGGCTGTGTCCCGGGCGGCCTGCTGGCCGGAGCGGACGGTCCGCAGGGTAAAGCGGTCCGCCGATTCCTCCGTCCCGCTGGACAACGCTGCCGTTCCGGTGTGCGCTTCGATCCGAACCCACTTCCCGGTGCCGATGTGCTGGATGGACACTGTCCCGTCCACCCCGGTGTACAGCCGGAAGGTCTCCTGCACCACCCAGCCGCCCACCCTGTCAGCGGATGCCGTCAGGTAGTAGCCGTCGGCCGTAACGAACTTGTTGGTGACGGGAGACTGGAGGGTGCATTCGCCGCCGCCCCAGTCCTTCAGGATGAAGGTTTCCGCTGGTCCGGGGATGGCGGCACCGGCAGTGAGCGTGGTTGTGGCCTCCCCGGCGCTGAGGTAGGTGCCGGTACGAATGCACCGGAGCGACACCAGGTCCGATCCCGATTCCGCCTCCACATTGCCGTACCGTGCGGTGAGGCCGTCGAAAATGCTGACCTCGTCCTGCAGGGTGCCGCTGTACCAGTCGCTCAGGACCGTGGAGCCCAGGGCGCCGATCACCGCCACCTTCCCGGGCGCTGAACCCAGCGGAAGGAGGGGGCCGTGTGTGCCGGCCGCCGGTCCGTTGCGGAGCAGCACCACCGATTTCCGGGCAGCTTCCCGGGCCAGTGCCACATGGGTCGGGTCGCCCACGAGTTCAGGGCCGATGGAGCCGTAGGGCCCGCCGCCGGGCTCGAATTCCCCCGTCCTCTCCCGCAGGGTAAGCAGCCGCAGGACCGCACGGTCGACGTCGGAGTCGGTGATCAGCCCGCGGTCCAGGGCTTCGTGGAGATGCCTGAGGGACGGCTCCGGGTTATCGCTGTCCTCGGTGAAACTGTCCACCCCGGCACGGAGGGCGGCAGCGTAGGCAGACGGGCCGTCGTCGAAATACTTCTCCGCGGTGTACAGCGATGACGGTGCCCCGGCGTCGGTAACGATCGTGATGCCGTCCCCGTTCCGCCACTGCCGCAGCTCGCCGGCCACGAGGTCCGAGACGTGGGCGGGGCGGCCGTTCACCAGGTTGTAGGACAGCATCACAGCGCCAGCCACGCCGTCCTCGATGGGGCCGCGGTAGGCCGGAAGTTCGTACTCGTGCAGCACCCGTGCCCGCAGCTGGCTGCTGGAAACGTTCCGGTCCGCCTCGTTGTTGTAGGCCAGGAAGTGCTTCAGCGTGGGCACCGTTAACCAGAACCGGTCATGGTCGCCTTTCAGGCCCGCACAGTACGCACCGGCCAAAGCCGCGGTAAGGTGCGGATCTTCCGAAAAGCCCTCCTCGTTCCGCCCCCACAGGGGGTGGCGCAGCGGGTTCACCACCGGCGCCCAGACGTTGGTGCCCACGCTGGCGTCTGTGGCCTTCTTGCCGCGGACTTCACGGCCGACGGCGGTGCCCACCCGGCGGATCAGGTCCTCGTCCCAGCTGGCGGCCATGCCCACCGGCTGCGGAAATACGGTGGCCGGGCCCAGCCACGCCACACCGTGGGCGGCTTCAGCTCCGGTGTGGAAGCGGGCCAGGCCCAGGGATTCGACGGCGGGCGCGTGCTGGTGAAGCATGGCCACCTTCTGGTCCCGGGAAAGGGAGTCCAGGAGGTGCTGCGCCTTTGAGGTGACGGGGGCTGCGGAGGGAGGGGGCACGGGAGTCCGATCGGCTGTGATTGTTGAAACGCTTCTACAAAATATGTCGACATTCAGTGTTGCATCGCGCCCTGTGACACGCAACACGTTTGTGCCTTGCGGCTCAAATGGAGATGCTCTACTCTGATCCTAATCGAAGCGTTTCGACATTTCTTCGAATTAGCTGATGCCAAATCCACCACAAAGGAGTGCTGATTATGCTTGGTCACCATGCGGACCCGTCACGCGGCCGTCCCGGGAAATCCGGTTCCACATTGCTCACCGAGGCCGGATCGACGGCGGTTAACCGGCGTTCCTTCCTCGGCGTCCTCAGCGGCGCCGTATTCCTGGCTGCTGCACCAGCCGCCCTGACGGCCTGCGGCACGGGCGCTGCCGCTCCTCAGGCAACGACGTCCGGGGGCCTCGCCGAAACCGTGGCCAAACTGGTGCCGTCCTACATTCCGCTGGACCTGGTCCAACCGGACATCCCGTCCGTCAAGGGTTCCACGCCCGGCTTCACGTCCATTCCGAAGTCGCTCGTGAAATCGGTGCCCACCGCCCCGGGTGCCGGCGGAGCGTACACCGTCATGACGCCGGCGTGGTGGGCGGTCCCGCCAGCTTTGCCGGATAACAGCTACTACAAGGCCGTCAACGAAAAGCTCGGCGCGACCCTGAATTTCCAGGTCAACGACGGCAACACCTACGCGGACAAGATCCAGACCGTCCTGGCTTCGCCCAAGGACGTCCCGGACTGGATGGTCATTCCCTCCTGGAACATGCCTCCGCGCTTCGGACAGGCGGCCACCAGCATCTTCACCGACCTTTCGGAGTACCTGGCCGGTGACAAGATCAAGAAGTACCCCAACCTGGCGAACATCCCCACTGCCGCGTGGAAGCTGGCCTGCTTCGAAGGCGGCCTCTACGGCCTGCCGTACCCCGGCGCCCTGATTTCCGACGCCATCTTCTACCGCGCGGATCTCTTTAAGGAACTCGGCGTCGAACCGCCTACCTCCGCCGACGAATACCGCAGCCTGGCGAAAGAACTGACGGACGAGTCCAAGAACCGCTGGGGTTCGGAGGACGTCTGGAACGGTGCCCAGATCATGCACGGCGTGGTCCCCAAGTGGAAGAAGGTGGACGGCAAGCTCCAGAACAAGTTCGAGACCGACGAATACCGCGCCGCCCTGGAATGGACCGCCAAACTGTTCGCGGACGGCTCGGTCCACCCGGACGCCGTGGCAGGCAACTCGCAGCAGGCCAAACAGCGTTTCGAATCCGGCGCCACCCTGATGTCCTCGGACGGCATGGGAGGCTGGCATGAGGCTCTGGCGCGCGTCCTGCCGTCCAACCCCGCCTTCAATATGCAGCCCATGGACTACTTCGCCCCCGACGGCGGCAAGCCCACCCTTTACCGTGCCTCACCCGCGGCGATCTTCAGCTTCATCAAAAAGACAGATCCCGCCAAAGTTGAGGAAATGCTGGCGCTGGCCAACTTCATCGCCGCGCCGTTTGGCACCGAGGAGAATGTCCTGGTCGCCAGCGGCGTCGAAGGCGTGCACTTCACCCGCGACTCGCAGCGCATTCCGCAGGCCACCGCCAAGGGAAGCCAGGAAGTCACCAGCACCTATGCATTCCTGGTCAGCGCCCCCATCGTGAACTCCATGGTGCAGTACCCCGGCCTGGTCCAATCCCAGTCCGAATGGGAAGCCCGCCAGGCCCCGAATGTCCAGGAAGACGTCTTTTTTGGCATGCAGATCCAGGAGCCGGCCAAGTTCGGTTCGCTCGGCAAGCCTTTCGAAGACCTGGCCAAGGACATCATCCGCGGCCGCAAAGGCCTCGCCGACCTGGACAGCGCCATCGCCACCTGGAAGAGCAAGGGCGGCGACGAACTCCGCGAGTTCTACGCCGGATTCCTGGCGTAGGGGTGGCCGGGAACATGACCACCGGTACAGAGAGCCGGGCCGCCGCCCCGGCTCCGACAGAACCCGGCGCCGGGACATCCTCCCTGCGCGCCGCGCCGGCAACACGTCCGACGTCGAAACGCCCGCAGGTGCCGGCCGGAGGGCCGGGAGGCAGCAACCTCCGCCCCCGCGCCAACCTGCGGGTCCGCTTCAACCGCGACCGTTCGCTGGTGTTCATGGCCCTGCCCGCCGTGATCCTGCTGGGTGTCTTCGCCTACCTGCCCATGCTCGGCAACGTGGTGGCGTTCCAGGACTACTCGCCGTTCGTCGGCATCCCGGACAGCCCATGGGTGGGCATGGAGAACTTCAGCAGGGTGATCGCCGATCCCGCGTTCTGGCTCGCCGTCAAGAACACGCTGGTGATTACCGCATTCCAGCTGGTGTTCTTCTTTCCCATACCCATCGCCCTGGCCATGCTGCTGAACTCCCTCGTCAACCCCCGGCTGCGATCAGCCATCCAGGCCATCGTCTACCTGCCGCACTTCTTTTCGTGGGTCCTGGTGGTCTCGGTCTTCCAGCAGATCTTCGGCGGCGCCGGGCTGCTGAACCAGTCGCTGCGCGCCAACGGCTGGCAGGCCGTGGACGTGATGACCAACCCGGACACGTTCCTGTTCCTCATCACGTCCCAGGCAATTTGGAAGGACGCCGGCTGGGGCATCATCGTTTTCCTCGCCGCGCTCAGCGCAATCGACCCCGCCCAGTACGAAGCGGCGGCGGTGGACGGCGCCGGCCGCTGGAAGCGCATGTGGCACGTCACCCTCCCCGGGCTGCGCAGCGTCATTGTCCTGCTGCTGATCCTGCGGCTGGGCGACTCGCTGACAGTCGGCTTCGAGCAGCTGATCCTGCAGCGCGACGCCGTAGGGGCGGACGCCTCTGAAGTCCTGGACACGTTCGTCTACTACACGGGCGTGCAGAACGGCGACTGGAGCTACGGAGCGGCCGCCGGACTCATCAAGGGCCTGGTCAGCCTCGCGTTGATCCTGGCCGCGAACAAGGTAGCCCACATATTTGGCGAGAGCGGTGTGTATTCCAAATGAGCACAACAACAACAAAGGCTCCGGCCGCCTTCGCATCATCGCGGCTCCGGCCCGAACGGCCGGCCTGGGACGAAGAACCCGGGCGGATGGCGAAGACGGTCAAAGTCGTGGTGCTCGCCGCCGTCGTCCTTGCTGTCCTGGGGCCGCTGTACACGATCGTGCTGACCAGCATCTCCTCGCAGGCCACCATCACCCGCGCCGGCGGGCTGGTGCTCATCCCCGGCGAAATCACGCTGGCCGCCTACGAGCAGATCCTCAGCGGCGGGGTGGTCACCCGGGCCGTGCTGGTCTCCGTGGGCGTGACCGCCACCGGCACCCTGCTGAGCATGGTGGTGTCCGTGCTGTGCGCCTACGGCCTGTCGCGGCCGGGCTCGTTCGCCCACACCCCCATCCTCTTCACCCTGCTGATCACCATGTTCTTCAGTGCCGGCATCATCCCGGCCTACCTGCTGGTCTCCAGCCTGGGCCTGATCAACACCTACTGGGCGCTGATTCTGCCCAGCTGCATCTCGGTTTTCAACATCATCATCCTGCGCGGGTTCTTTATGGGGATTGACCGGGGCATCCTGGACAGCGCAAGGATCGACGGGGCCAGCGAGTGGCGCACGCTCACCGAGATCGTCCTGCCCATGTCCAAGGCCGTGACCGCGGTCATCGCACTGTTCTACGGCGTGGGCTACTGGAACGCGTTCTTCAACGCCGTCCTCTACATCAACGACAGCGCCATGAATCCGCTCCAAGTGGTGCTGCGGTCCTACGTGCTGCAGGGGGTCTCCGTGCCCGGGCAGATCGACGTCGGCGACGGCGCCGCGGCCTCGCCCGCGCTGCAGATGGCCGTCATCGTCCTGGCCATGGTCCCCATCCTGCTGGTGTACCCGTTTGTGCAGAAGCACTTCACCAAGGGCGTGATGATCGGCGCGGTGAAGGGATGAGCGCCGTGTTGTTACCGGGCAGGCGCGGACCGGGCCGGGGCCTGGTCAGAACCCGCCGGGGCTGGAGCGGTGGTTTCGCCGTCCGTCAGGGTGGGGGCGATGAGCCGCAGTTCGGCAGGCTTGTCGAGGCTGAGCCGGTCCATGACCATCTCCACGGCTGCCCGGCCAATGTCCATGGCGGGAATGGAAACGGCCGTCCACGGGTGTGTTGCGGCCATGGCCACGTCCGCCGGGGCAATCACGGCGACGGAAACGTCATCGGGGATGGCCAGGCCGCGGGCAGCCAGGTTCTCGCGCAGCATCGGCAGCAGGCCTTCGTTGTGGACCAGCAGTGCCGTGATGTCGTCCGCTCCGCTGAACACCTTGTCCAAGGCATTCGCCAGATCAGGCGAGTTCGCCTCGCAGGCAACGGAAACGTTGGCGACGTCCAGGGAGTTGCACGCATCCCGGAATCCCTGCAGGGCCCGGTCAGCGTAGGTGGCGTGCCGGCGCAGCGACGCCGGCGGGGAACCGATGAACGCTATGCCGCGATGGCCCAGTCCAGCGAGGTGCCGGACGGCCGTGCGGGACGCGGCGGCGAAGTCGAAGTCCACGCAGCTCAGGCCGCGCGGATCATCCGGCATCCCGATCAGGACCGCCGGTTTCTGCAGCTTGGCCAGCACCGGAATGCGGGGATCCCGGGCTTCGATGTCCATCATGAGCAGCCCGTCCACCATGGACTGGGACGTCACCCGTTCGATGCTTCCGGCGTCGTCCTGCGTCAGCAGCAGTACATCCTGGTTGAACGTCCGGGCGGTGGTGACCACGGCGGTCACAAACTGCATCACGACGCCGACATTCACGTCCGCGCGCAGGGGCACCACCAGCCCCAGCACGTTGGACCGGCTCGAGGCCAGCGCCCGGGCGCTGGAGCGGGGGCTGTAGTTCAGCCTCCGCATGGCAGCTTCGACAACTTCCCGGGTGTCTTTCGATATGGTCCGTTTCCCGCTCATCACGTAGGACACGGTGCTGGTGGAGACACCGGCCTCGCGGGCCACATCATTGATCGTCGCCGCTGTTGAAGGCCTTCGATTGTCCATGCCTCCCATTTAACCAAGGATTTCCATGTATCCCAGCAGCCACAGCCTGACCAGCCTGACGGATCGTTCCGGCCTGCTCTTGGGCGCCGACTACAACCCGGAGCAGTGGCCGGCCGACACCTGGCCCGAGGACATCCGGCTGATGCAGGAGGCCGGCATCAACCTGGTGACCGTGGGCGTGTTCAGCTGGGCCCTGCTGGAGCCGCGGGAAGGTGCCAGGAACTTTGACTGGCTGGACCGGATCCTGGATCTCCTGCACCAGGGCGGAATCCGGGTCTGCCTGGCCACGCCCACCGCTTCGCCGCCGGCCTGGCTGGGGCACGAATACCCCGAAACCCTGCCGGTTGATACGGAGGGCCGCACGCTCTGGTACGGGGCCCGCAACCAGTTCAACCCGTCGTCCGCCAAATACCGGAATGCCGCCGGCGCCATTACCGAGTCCCTGGCCAGGCGCTATGCGGGCCATCCCGCCGTGGCCATGTGGCATGTGGGCAACGAGCTGGGCCAGGTCAGCTACGACGACGAAACCGCGCTCGCCTTCCGAGCTTGGCTCACCCGGCGCTACGCCACGCTGGAAGGACTCAACAGTGCCTGGGGCACGTCCTTCTGGAGCCAGAACTACGGCAGCTGGGACGAAGTGCTGCCGCCGCGGAAAGCACCGTATCTCATCAACCCGAGCCAGACCCTGGACTTCCAGAGGTTCACCTCGGACCAACTGCTCTCCCTCTACTGCGCCGAACGGGACATCATCCGCCGGTACGACACCGCCACCCCGGTCACCACCAACCTGATGGGCTTCTTCCGCGGGGCAGACTACTTCGCCTTCGCCCGGGAGATGGACGTGGTGGCTAACGACTGGTACACCGACCCTGCGGACCCGGACTCGCACCGGTCCGGCTCCCTGACCCACGACCTGTGCCGCGGTCTCTCCGGCGGCTCGCCGTGGCTCCTCATCGAATCCGCCACCTCCGGGGTGAACTGGCGGGAACACAACGTGCCCAAGCAGCCCGGCGAACTCCGGGTTGATGCCCTCTCGGCCGTTGCCCGGGGCGCCGATGGCGTCTGCTTCTTCCAGTTCCGGCAGTCACGCTTCGGCGCCGAACGCTTCCATTCCGCCGTGGTGCCGCTCGCAGGGGAACACACCCGCGTGTTCCGCGAAGTGGCGGACCTGGGCAGGGACCTCCAGGCGCTGCGGCACCTGGCCGGCACGCCATGCACCGCCAAGATCGCAGTCCTCTTCGACTGGAACAGCTGGTGGGCCGCCGAATCACCTGACACCCCCACCAACCGGCTGCAGGTCCTGGACCAGCTCCAGGCGTACTATGCGCCGCTGCACAGAAGCGGCCTGGCCGTGGAGGTGGTCCATCCCTCCGCGGACCTGGGCAGGTTTGAGCTGGTCCTGGCTCCGAGCCTGTTCCTCCTCGCCCAGGAACACGCGGATGCGCTGGACGCGTACGTACGGGGCGGCGGACACCTGGTGGTGGGCCCCTTCAGCGCGGTGGCGGACAGTAACGGCCATCTCGCTTGCCGGCGCTTTCCGGGGGTGCTCGCGGACCTGCTGGGGGTAGACGGCGAGGAATGGGTCCCGCTCGGATCACCGGTGGAAGTCCGAATGGGGGAGGCACCCGCCGGGCACGCGCGTATCTGGGCTGAGGATCTGGCACTCAACACCGGCACCGCAGAGGCAGTGGCGCACTTTGGCGAGGGCAGGCTGGAAGGCCGTCCCGCCGTCGTACGCAACCAAACCGGCGCCGGTCACTCATGGTACGTGGGTGCCGACCTTGCCCCGGAAGCCCTGGAGCAGGTCCTGGCGGACGCCTTAGAGTCGGCGGGAATCCCGTATCCCCTCGCCGCGCCATTGCCGGACGCAGTGGAGGCGGCCAGCCGCGGCGGGCACCTGTTCCTGCTCAACCACTCCTGCGCACCGCAGGAGGTCCTGCTGGGCTGGGCCTCGGTGGACCTGCTCACCGGTGCAACCCACGGCGCGCAACTGACCCTGCCGCCTTTCGGGGCCCTTGTGCTCAAGGAACCGGGGCTCAAGGAACCGGTGCCCAAGGAACCGGTGCCCAAGGAACTGCCGCCCACAGAACATTCCAACTTGCAGAACGACCGAAACAGAGGAACAGCATGAAATTCACGGACGGCTACTGGCTCCACAAAAAGGGCCTCTCCGCACTGCACCCGCGGGACGTGTCCGATGTGGACGCCACGGCTGACAGGCTCACCGTCTACGCACCCACGCAGAAGATCCGGTCCCGCGGCGACGCGCTGAACTGCCCGCAGCTGACCATCAGCTTCGAGTCGCCGCTGCCGGATGTCATCGGGGTGACCATCGAACACTTTCAGGGCGGCGTGCAGAAGGGCCCGCACTTCGGGCTGAAGGATGGCAACGCGGACGTCAGCATAACGAACGACGGCGGCACGGCCACGTTCACCTCCGGCGGCCTTACCGCACGCATCAGCACAACGGGCGACTGGAACGTGGACTTCGTGGGGGACGGCCGCCTGCTGACCAGCTCGGAGCCCCGCAGCATCGGCGTCATCACCGACCAGGACGGCAGGCATTTTGTCCACGAACAGCTGACCCTCGGCGTCGGGACCAACGTGTACGGGCTGGGGGAACGGTTCGGACCCCTGGTGAAGAACGGGCAGTCCATCGACATCTGGAACGAGGACGGCGGGACCTCCAGCGACCTCGCCTACAAGAACGTGCCGTTCTTCATCACCAACGCGGGCTACGGCGTGTTCGTCAACCATCCGGAGCGGGTGTCCTACGAGATCGGCTCGGAGGTGGTGTCCCGCACGCAGTTCAGCGTGGAAGGCCAGCGGCTGCAGTACTTTGTGATCCACGGGCCAACCCCCAAGGACATCCTGCGCCGCTATACCGAACTGACCGGACGGCCGGCCCGGGTGCCGGCCTGGTCCTACGGGCTGTGGCTGTCCACGTCCTTCACCACGGACTACGACGAGAAGACGGTGATGTCCTTCATTGACGGCATGGCCGAACGCAGGCTCCCGCTCTCGGTGTTCCATTTCGACTGCCACTGGATGAGGGCTTTCCACTGGAGCGACTTCGTCTGGGACCCTGCCACCTTCCCGGACCCCGAGGGCATGCTGCGGCGCCTGCACGAACGCGGCCTGAAAGTGTGCGTCTGGATCAACCCGTACATCGCGCAGCGCTCGCATTTGTTCCGCGAAGGCGAGGAGCGGGGGTACCTGGTCAAACGCGCGGACGGCTCGGTGTGGCAGTGGGACATGTGGCAGGCGGGCATGGGCCTGGTTGACTTCACCAACCCGGACGCCGTGACCTGGTACCAGGACAAGCTGCGCACGCTGCTGAACCAGGGCGTGGATTCCTTCAAGACCGACTTCGGCGAGCGGATCCCCACGGACGTGGCATGGCACGACGGATCCGATCCGCAGAAGATGCACAACTACTACGCGCAGCTCTACAACAAGACAGTGTTCGACTTGCTCTCCAAGGAGCTCGGCGAAGGCCAGGCCGTGCTGTTTGCCCGCTCGGCCACCGCCGGCGGGCAGCAGCTTCCGGTGCACTGGGGCGGGGACTGCGAATCAACGTTCTCCGCGATGTCCGAATCCCTTCGCGGCGGCCTGTCCCTGGCATCGTCCGGCTTCGCGTTCTGGAGCCACGACATCGGCGGGTTCGAGGGGACTCCGGATCCGGAGCTGTTCAAGCGCTGGATCGCTTTTGGGCTGCTGTCCTCCCATTCCCGGCTGCACGGCTCCAACTCCTACCGTGTGCCGTGGCTGGTGGATGACGAATCCAGCGAAGTGCTCCGCCATTTCACGGAGCTGAAAATGCGGCTTATGCCGTATCTGCTGGCATCGGCCGAGGACGCGCACCAGACCGGTTCACCCCTGATGCGGCCCATGTTCCTGGAATTTCCGGAGGACCCCGCGTGCGCCTACCTTGACCGGCAGTACATGCTCGGATCGGAGCTGCTTGTGGCCCCGGTGATGGGCGCTGGCGGCTCGGTGGATTTCTACCTGCCCGCAGGAACCTGGACCCACCTTGAAAGCGGCGAACAGCTGGCCGGTCCGCAGTGGCACCGCAAGGAGTTCTCGGTGGTGGAGGCCGCGGTTTACGTCCGGCAGGGAGCGGTCCTGCCGTTGGGAACCGTGACGGACAGGCCGGAGTACGACTGGGCCACGGACATGGATTTCCACGCCTTTGGCGTTGAGGAGGGGCACCAGCGGACGGTGGCGGTTCCCTTGGCCGACGGCGGTTTTGCCCGGTTTGAGGTGACGGTGGAAGGCGGGCGGCCGGTCGCCGTCGCGCTCTGACAGCGGCGTGCCCGGGCTGCCTTTGCGGCGCGGTCCGGGCACTTCGCCCTCTTAATCCGCGGCCTCTGGTCAGGGTCCGCGGCGGTGCTTAAACTGGCAGGACAATCGTGCGGAGCCTCCCGCCTGTTGCTGCCGTCTGTTGCCCCGCGCGGACCAGTCCAACCGAGGAAGCATCATGCGCCGAACACTGCAACGCCGTGCCGCGATTGCGTTCATCGCTCTCATGGCACTGTTGGTCCCCTCCTTGCCGGCCACCGCGACATCGCAGTTCGCCGACAAAGTCATCGTCCTCGATGGCGCCACCTCCGCCGAGGGAATAGCCGCCGGCAGGGGAACCACTTTCTACGCGGGGGACCTGATGGCGGGCGACATCTACCAGGGGGATATCCGGCGGGGAACCGCTAAACGAATTATTGACGTTTCTGACTTTGACCCGAATCCGCGGATGGCCGTGGGCATGAAGTTTGATGTCCGCCACAACCTGCTGTTCGTTGCGGGCGGGGCTGCCGGCAACGCCTATATCTACAACACCGCTACCCGACAGCCCGTCGGGGATCCAATCCCGCTCACCGCGCTGCCCGGCTCATTCATCAATGACGTCACACTCACGCCGCATGGAGCATGGTTCACGAACTCCAAGCATCCGGAACTCTACTTCGTACCATTTGGCCGTTTAGGTGACCCGGAGGCGGTTCTGACGAAGAGGCTGACTGACCCCCGCCTTGTCCTGGACGACCCGGCGACGCAGTTCGGCCTCAATGGGATCGCTTCGGCCAAGGGCGGCAGGGTGCTGTTCGTGGCCCATTCACAGAACAAAGCCATCTATACAGTCAACGCCGATCCTGAATCCGGGGAAAGTGCGCGGATCAGGGGCATGAGGGTGCCAAACGTTGACGGCATCCTGGTCCAGGGGCAGCAGCTGTGGGCTGTGCAGAACTTCTCGAACAAGATCAGCCGCATTGACCTCTCCAACAATTTCTCGTCAGGTGTCATAGAGGATGTCATCACCAGCGACCACTTCCAGGTTCCGGCCACTGCCGCCCTGTTCGGCAACACCTTGGCAGTGGTGAACGCCAAGTTCGACGAACCGACGGCTACAGAGTTTGAGGTGGTCCTGGTCCCGGCCCGGCACCACTAGTGCTCCAGCCCAACTGACTGGCAGCAGACGTCGTCAAAAGGGCTTTTCGCGATGTCTGCTGCCGGTCAAATTTTGGGTGCGGCCTAAATGGTGCGCGGCGCCACGGACAGGTTTTCCTTCAGCTCGGCCTCGGTCTGCCGGATCACGTAGGCCGGCCGGTCCCGTTCCACGCGCCAGCTCTCGGACAGCAGGCCAATGTTGACGGAGTCGAAGCCGAACTCGTCGTACAGCCGCGTCACCAGTTCGGCGGCTTCGGGATAGTCACTGGCCGTAGCGAGGGCGCGGCGGTTGGGGGTGCCGGCAGGCGTGCCGTCGGCGGTGATCTCCTTGGCCATGATGTGGTTGAACCCCTTGGCAACCTTGGACTCCGGCAGGTGCTCCTGCAGAAGCCCGGAGGTAGTGGCCTCGCCGTTGTCCAGGGCAGGGATGCGCCCGTCCCGCTCCCAGTAGTAGTTGTTTGTGTCGATGACGATCTTGCCGGCCAGGGGCTCCACGGGAATATCCCGATAGTTCTTCAAAGGCACGGTGACGACGGCGAAATCGCCTGCCGCCGCTGCCTCGGCGGGGGAGGCTGCCCGGGCCTTCGGGCCCAGTTCCTTTACCAGCTCCGTGAGGGTTTCCGGTCCGCGCGAGTTGCTGATGACCACGTCATAGCCCAACTCCACCGCCTTCCGCGCAACCTGGCTTCCAATGTGTCCTGCACCGATGATTCCGATTGTTGTCATGCCCGGGCCAACAGCAGTGCATCGGAAGATATTTCAGGGCGCGGGCGGGAATAATCCGGCCCTGTGCTGAAAACTCAGACGAGGTCCGGGGCGCTGGAGACGATGTAGTCCGCAGCAGCGGGTCCGGTCATGTTCAGGTGGTTGTGCTCGACAGCGATGCCGTGCCCTTTCATCGCCTTCCACAGGGAGGCCGGCTCCTCCGGCTCAATATGGTTCATGAGGCACCAGCTGGTGTAGAGGCCGTAGAGCTCGTCCCGTCCCAGTCCCGTTTCCGAGTCCCTCCTGGGCGTCACGGATTCCGCCAGGAAACGGTCAAAATGGGTGGCAGACACTGTTGCTCACTTTCGGCGTTCGCGCGGGCGCCCGGCTGCTTCAGCGCGGGGACCCGCCGGGCAGCGGGCCATACTCCGACGCTAGGGCAGTCCGAGCCGCCGTGTCCAGTCTTGGCGGCCAGGACTGTGGCAGGACTGTGGAGGAATGTGGCCCCCAGTCAGCCGGCCGAGGGCTGAAGCAGCCCGGCGCCCGCCAGCCTGGCCGCGAATGCCGGCGCGGCGGCGTCGAGCTCTGCCAGGGCGAGCACGCGCGCCTGCTCCGGGTTGGTGCTCAGCACGGTGGGCGCAAAGCGGATGTGGGTGGCATCGGCAATGCCCACAAACCCCAGCCAGTCGGCGAAGAAGGTGGTGCTGAAGTCCCGGCCGAAGGACGCTGCCACTCCGGGGGCGTACACGCCGCTGGTGTGGATGGCCACGGCCTGCTTTCCTGTCAGGAGCCCGCTGTAGCCGTTCTCCGGATCGAAGCCGAAGCTCCAGCCTGGCTGGGTGACGATGTCGATCCACTGCTTGAGCACGTAGGGGATGCCTGAGTTCCACATGGGGATGTTGAAGACGTACGCGTCCGCTGCGGCGAACTGGTCAAAGACCGCGCGGGCAGCATCCCAGGCGCGGGTCTGCTCGATGGTCTGCGCCTGCCCGGTGAAAATGGCCATCTTGGCGGCGGCGGCCGTGCTGCCGAACTCAGGGAGGGCGCCGGAATCGAACAGGTTGAGGGTCTCCACCCCAACGTCGCCGCCGGAGGAGTCCCGGATCGAGTCGAGGAAGGTGCGGGCAAGCTCCAGGGAACTGCTGTGGGAGCCGCGGGGGGAAGCGTTGACATGGAGGATGGAGGGCATGGGAGTCCTTTCGAAAATTTTGCAATGGCGCGTGCTGAATCGATCCTCCCCGGGGGACGGGACTTGGCGGAAGAAGGCACTTTGAGGTGCCTACGGCACCCGGATGCGCCCCGTCGGGACGTGCGCGGCTAATCTGGTGCTGCATGCCGAAACAGGACGGGGACGTGCATGAGCCTTACGGCCGAACAGAAGAAACGGCAACATCAGGCCGCCTACAACGCTGCGCTGGAGCATTGCCCGGCCCGCCAGCTCCTGGAGACCATCAGCAGCAAATGGGTCACCCTCGTTCTGCTTGAGCTCGCAGAAGGCCCCCGCCGGCACAGCGAACTGCGGCGCCGGGTCCCGGGTGCCAGCCAGAAGATGCTGACCTCCACGCTTCGTTCGCTGGAGCGGGACGGCCTGGTGCTGCGCCACGTCACAGCGTCCGTTCCGGTGCGCACCGACTACGAACTGAGCCCGCTGGGCCGGTCGCTTCTGGGCGTGGTCTACGGGCTCAAGGACTGGGCCGAAGCCTCGATGCCCGCCGTAGCAGCCGCACGCCTGGACCACGACCGGAACGCCCCGGCTGCCCCCGCAGCCGCTGACACTAAACGGAACAATTTCGCCCACTTTGTCTCGTGATGGCCTTGACTGATCTTGTCATGCCCTGATAGACCTTAGGGGCGGAAAGCGCTTTCTTGCCCCACGCCAGACCTCAGGGAAACCCCCGGGGCCGCGACCGGCGTCGGAATGAAACGTTACAAAAACCGACAGTGCGGCAGACTCAGCTGCCGCCAGCATCAAAGGAGATGTTCTTTGACCTACCCCTCGAAATGTTCCCTGCCCCATAAAGCCTGGAAAACCGCGCCCTTGGCGGCTGCGGCGACCCTGACGGCCGCTGCCCTGGCCTTCACCGGCGTCCCGCTGGCGCAGGCAGACCCCAGCCAGGACGCGGCAACCCAGTCCGGCACCAGCGGACTCAAGCGCCAGGTGGAAAACCTGGACCGCGCCCCCGTGGCAGTGCTCACGGACCAAGGTGTCACGCTCAGCTGGCGGATGCTCGGCCTGGACCGGGACAGCATCGGCTTCCATGTAATCCGCGACGGCGTCCAGCTCACCGTGGATCCCATCCGGGACAGCACCATGTACGTGGATCCGGCGGGAACGGCGTCCTCCAAGTACGTGATCCAGACGGTTGGCAACGGCAACGGCCGGGACAGGCTCAGCAAGGAGTTCGCGCCGCTGGCCCGGAACTACCTTGCCATCAAGCTGGACAAGCCGGCCGACGGCGTCAGCAAGGACGGAAAGCCGTACACCTACTCAGCCAATGACGCGACTGTGGCGGACCTGGACGGTGACGGCAGCTACGAAATCGTCCAGCTGTGGAACCCTTCCAACGCCCAGGACAACTCCAGGTCCGGGTTCACCGGCAACGTTTATGTGGACGCCTACAAGATGGACGGCACCAGGCTCTGGCGCATCGACCTCGGCCACAACATCCGTGCCGGCGCCCACTACACCCAGCTGCTGGCCTACGACTTCGACGGCGACGGCAAGGCCGAAGTCTCGATGAAGACCGCGGACGGCACCACGGATGCCGCCGGCACCGTCATCGGCGACCCGGCCGCGGACTACCGCAACAGCGCGGGCTACGTGCTCTCCGGTCCCGAGTTCCTCACGGTCTTCAAAGGCGAAACCGGCACCATCATGGACACGGTCGCCTACGACCCGCCGCGCGGCAACGTCTCAGCCTGGGGTGACGGCTACGGCAACCGCGTGGACCGTTTCCTGGCCGGGGTTGCCTACCTCGATGGCGAACGGCCCTCCATGATGTTCAGCCGCGGCTACTACACACGCACGGTCCTGGTCACCTACGACCTCGTGGACGGCAAACTGGTCCATCGCTGGAAGTTCGACTCCGACGTCGCCGGCGCCGAGTACAAGGGCCAGGGCAACCACAACCTGTCCGTGGCCGACGTGGACCAGGACGGCAAGGATGAATTCGTCTTCGGCTCCATGACAATCGATGACAACGGCACGCCGCTGTACAACACCAAGCTGGGCCACGGCGACGCCATCCACACCAGCGACCTGGACCCGTCACGGCCCGGGCTGGAAACCTTCGCAGTGCACGAGAGCATGAGCCAGAGCGGCAACCGCGGCGCCACTTTCCGCGATGCCGCCACCGGTGAAGTCCTCTGGAGCATCCCGGCCATCAGGGACACCGGACGCGGAGCAGCCGGCGACATCGATCCCCGCTACGCCGGTGCCGAGGGCTGGGCCGTGGGCGGCGACGCCTCCTGGAACTCCCCGCGGGGTCAGCTGATGTCCGCCAAGGGCGAGCTGATCGCCGAAAAGATCCCGGCCGCGAACTTCCTGGCCTGGTGGGACGGGGACCTGCTGCGCGAGATCGTTGACCACGACTTCGACGCGACGGCCGGCATGGGTGTGCCCACCATCTCCAAATGGAACTGGGAAACCGAAACCAGCGACCGGCTGCTGACCGCCACCGGCGCCCGGACCAACAACCACACCAAGGGCAACCCGTCGCTCCAGGCCGACCTCCTCGGTGACTGGCGCGAGGAGCTGGTCTTCGCGTCGTCGGACAGCAGCGAACTGCGGATCTACACCACCACCGCTCCCACCGCGGTCCGGCTCCGCACCCTGATGCATGACCCGATGTACCGGACCGGTGTGGCCCGCGAAAACGTGGCCTACAACCAGCCGCCGCACCCGAGCTTCTTCATCGGCGAAGGCATGGAAACCCCGGCGATGCCGGCCGTCACCTATGCGGGTGCGGGCAGCTGACAGCCAGGGCCATCACCAAAAACGGTCCTGCCCCGCACGAACGGTGCGGGGCAGGACCGTTTTTGCGGGGCAAGACCGTCCAGGCAGCGTCCGACGGCGGTGGTGCTTTCCGCCGTCAGGCGTGGGGTCAGTGCTGGCCCAGCGTGCCGCTTATGGGCGGTATGTTGCCCTCGTCCCGGTGGCGCGCCTTGCGTTCCGCGGAGCTGTAGCTTTCGCCCTCGGCCGTTTCGTCAGACTCACCCTCGAAATCCACCAGGCCGTTGGTCTGGTCGAACGGATGCGCGAACCTGTTGAATTCGGACCCCGCCGCGCGGGTTTCCCCTGCCGCAGGGCCGCCGGCGGTGTCGTCCGCGGCCGTCCCCGCGGCGGACCCCGCAGCAGTCGCTCCCGCAGCCGTCCCCGCGGCGGACCCGGCGGCCGTTCCGGGGACCGATTTCCGCCAGGCACCGGTGGCGTGGCCCTCGTGCTCGATGAACTCCTTGAACTTCTTCAGGTCGTGCTCAGCCTGCCGTGCCACCACGTGCAGCAGGTCGCCCACCTTCTCCACCACTCCCTCGGGCTGGTATTCCAGGGTGAGCGACAGCTGGGTTTTGTTCCCGCCGGCATCCTGGAAGTCCACGGCGCCGGAGTTTGTGGCGCCTTCGGTGGACGCCCATGCCACCCTGCTGTCCGGGATCTGCTCGACAATCCTGGCTTCCCACGTCCTGCGGACCCCGGCGATGTGCGCCACCCACTTCAGCCGGTCATCGCTGAGTTGGGTAACGCTTTCCACTCCGCCCATGAAATGCGGAAAGTCCTCGAACTGGGTCCACTGGTTATAGGCAGTGCTCACCGGCACATCGACAACAATCCTTTTCTCTACTTTCGTGCTCACAACGTCTCCTTCGAATGGAAACCGAATCTGATGAAGAGTCTTTGAGGTCATCAGTACGGCTAACATATCGCCGTTGCTGGCAAGGAACCAGAGTCACGGACCGCCCCGCGGAGGCGGCCGTCAGTGCTGGCCCAGATTCCCTCCCACCGGCGGGAGTCCGCCCGGGCGGTCATCGTCGTCACGGCGTTCGGCGGCGCTCCGCTTTTCGCCTTCGGCGGTTTCGTCGGACTCGCCCTCGGTGTCAACCAGGCCGTTGGTCTGGTCAAACGCGTGCCCGATCCTGTCGTCGCCAAGATCGGCGAGCGAACCGCCCGAGGCGTCTGCCGCCGTCGTGCGCGTTGAAGCCGGTTCCGCTGGGACGGGTGTGACGGTCACGGGCTCGACCGGGACACCGGCGTCCGGTGCGGTGACGTCCCGGGCCTCGTGGGCGTCCTTGTTGGTGCCGGCGCTCATGGCCGCGGCAGCGCCCGCAGCCGCGGCGACTCCGGCCGCCGCTGCCATCTTGCCGGAGAAGCCGGCTTTGCCGGAATCGCCGCGGGATGCCGCCGCGTCCTCAACACCGGGCGTGCCAACGGCCGCACCTTCATTGACCGATCCGCGCCAGGCGCCGCTGGCGTAGCCCTCGTCCTCGATGAATTCCTTGAACTTCTTGAGGTCGGCTTCTGCCTGGCGGTCCACCACGTTGAGCTTGTCGCCCACCTTCTCCACGATTCCCTCGGGATCGTATTCAAGGGTCAGCTGCAGCGATGTTTGGCCGCCGCCCACGTCTTCGAATTCCACGGTACCGGCGTTGGTGGCTCCTTCGGTGGCGGCCCAGGCAACCTTGCGGTCGGGGATCTGTTCCAGGATTTTCGCAGTCCACTGCCGGCGGACCCCGGCAATCTCGGCCACCCATTCCAGGCGGTCATCGCTGAGCTGCGTCACGCTCTTGACGCCGCCCATGAAGTGGGGGAACTCCTCGAACTGGGTCCACTGGTTGTAGGCCGTGCTCACCGGTACGTTCACCAGAATGCGCTTTTCCACCTTCGTGCTCATAACGTCTCCTTCGATTGGAACCGGAGCCGATGAAGATCCAAAATTCATCAGCATGCTTACCATACCTTCCGGAGCGGCTTCCGGCCAGAGCCCAACTGGGTAGCAGCAGATGTCGTTATGAGGCTCCATAACGACATCTGCTGCTACCTAGTTGGGATGGGAGGCGGGCGGAGAGTACGACGGCGGCAGTTGCGTGGGCGGGCGGCTCACCGCGGCAGGTGGTCGCCAATTAGCGCCAGGTTCTGGATCACCGCCAGGCCGAACTGGGACGCGTCATTCGTGGATACGGTGGGGGCTTCGTCCACCGGAACCAGCACATGCGGAGGCTCGACGGTCCGCAGGGTGAAGGCGGATTCGTGGTTCAGATGCTCACCGCCTTGGCCGAAACTCTCCCAGGCCCGGGCTGCCAGATCGGGATCGTCCAACCGGGCGGCGGCGTAGGCGCTGAGCCTGCTGTGGGCCTGGGTGAGGTAGATTCCGGGCAGCGGCTGGCCCACGGCGCCGATCTGCTCCTCCTTGGTGGCCAGGAACAGCCGGCAATACTGCAGCCACGCCAGTTCAAAGTCCTTGTCCGGGACCAGGTCCACCAGTTCGCTGCAAATTTCCACCAGCCCGAACACCGCCGAAAGGTGGGACACCTGGATCCGTTCGCGGCCGGCGTCGAACCTTCCCTTGTCCAGGTCGTAGAGCGCCTCGCCTGTGAGGAAGCCGTATTTCAGCGCGCCGATGTCCGCCATGGTGCCCAGCAGCCGGTCGCGGGAGCGCGGGTTGCCGGTGCGTTCCCAGTCGGTCAGCCAGGTGGCCGCCAGGGATCCCCAGTCCGTGCCCAGCCCCACGCCCAGGGCGTTCCGGTCCGGCCGGTACGTGTCGGCGTCGGGCCGTACTTTGCGGACCGGATCCAGGCCCAGGAAGTTCTGGTCGCTGTCCACCAGCTCGGTCAGCAGGTCCCCGGTCCGTTCGTCGGCCGTGAGGTAGTAGTAGAACCGGCGGTAGGCGGGCGTGCTGATGCGCAGCTGCTTGGCACTGCAGCCCCAGTGCTGGACGTTGTGGCGGGAGCCCAGGCCTTTCCAAGGGCCAGAGTGGTAGACGTCCACCTCGCCGGTGTGCCGCGTCATGGCCTCGGCGAAGCGGAAGACATCTGCCCGGCCTGAACGCAGGTACGAATACCAGAGCCAGAGGTCGGGCGAGAGCTCTGAGTTGTCCCAGGCGTACCCGCCGACGTCGTACCGCCACACGTGCCGGTCATGGTCGTAGGTGTGCATCACGTCGCCGTAGTTCCAGAATCCGTACCAGCGGCGTTGTTCCACCTGCCCGGCGTAGAAGTCGAAGAGGAAGTCCAGCCGGTCCTCGAGCTCAGCCCGCGCGGGAGTGCTGCGGTCCGCCGGCGCCCAGTCGCCGAATACGCGTGCCGAGTGGAGGTAGTCCGGGGTTGCCTGCAGCAGTGCGGGCGCCGACGCGGCCCGGGCATCGGCGGCGAGGCTCTCCGTGGACGGGGTGGAGGAGTAGGCAAAGAGAGTTAACTCATGTGTGCGGGCAATGCCCGTGGGGTTGCCGAACCCGGGCTCGTAGTCCTCGTAGGTGATCTCCAGGCCTTCGAGCTGTTCTTCGAACGTGTCCTGGCCCATGCCGTCGTGGTAGAACCGCAGGTCCATCGGCTGCGCCTCGGGAGAGTAAAGCCACGCAGTCAGGGAAGCCGCATTGCCGGCGGCATCCCTGATGTCCAGCTGCCCCGGGTGCGACTGCCAGAAGTCGCGGACGCCCACGCCCAGGCCGCCGCGGGTGTCGCTCAGTGAGCAGAAGCCGGCCGCCCGGGTGCCGCCGGATATACCCACCCACGCGTGTCCTGCGGCGGTGCGCTTGCGGAGCTCGAATCCGTCGGCACTGAGCTGGCTGAGGACGTAGTCGTTCCAGGCAGGGATCAGGTGCAGCCGCTCGGAAACCTCGGGGTTCCACACCGCCAGGGGAGGGGTGGCTTCGCCCGCCAGCTGGGCACGGCGGACTTCTTCCCCCGGGTCGCGGCGGAGCCCGGTCAGCCCGCGGACCGCTTCGGAGAGGAAGCCGCCGTCCGCGCCGGCGATCCGGATGTGCCGGTCGTGGAGCCCGCTTTCGAGCGGCACCGTGAAGCGGACGCCCAGGCCCGCCAGGAAATCCTGTTCGGCGTCACCGTCCCAGATGAACGAGTGGACCATCCGCACGCTGCGCGCTCCGGCGTAGAAGTAGAACCGGACCACAAACGGCAGCCAGTTCCGCTTTTCGCTGTTGGGCGCGTCCGGCCGGTGCGTGCCTTCGAGCCGCACCACGGCGCGGACCGGGCCGGTCTGTTCAAGCACGACGGCGGCCACCTCGCCGGTGAATGCCTCTCGGCTGATGGTGCCGGCGCCGTCCGCGATGCAGTCCTGGAGCAGGCTGACCAGGCGGCCGTCGCTGGCCACCGTGGTGCCGTCCCGGGTGAGTGTGCTGAACAGGGTGGAGTCGCTGCGGCTGATGACCATTTCCAGTGGGCCCGTGGACACTGTGATGTTGTTCGTGCTCTCCGTGACGGTGATCCGCGGCGAGGTGTCCGACGCCGGTGCGGCGCCGCCGTCGTGCGTTACCTGGTACTCCGTGGAGGGGGAGTCCGACGCCGGCAGGGCAATGCCTGCCCACTTCAGCGAGCCGTCCGGCCAGGTGGCCAGGGGCCAGGCCTGGCTGGCAACCGGCTGGCCGGAGGAGTCACGGACCGCCACGGCGTCGGTGCCAGCCACCGTTCCGCGGGCAAACGGCATGCCCCAGGTGGTTCCGCCGCTGAGTTCCGAAGGTGCTTCGCCATCGATCCACCTGACAGTGGTGTTTACAGTCATCGTGTCCAATTCCGCCGTGAACCGCTGGTTGACGCACGCCTCGACCGGCATGGGAAAGCGGTTTCTTGTATCGATTCAACCTAGCCCGGTGGAAGGCGGCACCGCAAGACCTGCCCGGGAGTTTTTGTCCACTTATGGCTACTTAAACTCGATTAACTCGCCATAAGTGGACAAAAACTCCAAGGGGTGTGCGGGGGCTGACGAGGGTGGAGTGTTTGCCTGGGGGAGTGGTTGTCTGGCGTAGTGGGCAGCCTGGCGGTGTTGCTACGCCCCGGGCTCCGGCTCGGTGTCCGCTCCCTCGGCGGGGTCCTGGGAATGCATCCGGAGGTCCGTTGGGTCCGCCAGTTCGTCCCCTTCGGCCGGTGCTTCGCTGTGGATGCGCTCCGACCCTGCTGAATTGTTGCCCATGACTGCTGCTCCTGTGCTGCCGTTTCCTGCTGTGGATCCGCTCTTACTGATCATTCAGCGCCTGCCCGGACGGGCTGTCAAGAACCTTCAGGAGGCCCTGGCCGTGGTGGTTGTTCTGTGCTGGACTGGGGGACGCATTGTGCTTTGAGAACTTGCTTGACCAATCACGGCACCGTCGGCCAGCCGGGCACCGCCGGCTGTTAGGAAGGATGTTTGTTATGGCAACCCACAAAATCGGCTACTTCGTTGGCAGTCTGGCCCGCGGCTCCATCAACCGCACGCTCGCCAACGCCCTGATCAGCCTGGCGCCGGCGGACCTGGAATTCGCCGAAATCCCCATCAAGGACCTGCCGCTTTACAGCTACGATTACGACGCCGATTACCCGCCGGCCGGACGGGCGCTGAAGGAGGCGGTTGAGGACTCGGACGGCATCCTCTTTGTGTCCCCCGAATACAACCGTTCCATTCCCGGTGCCCTGAAGAACGCCATCGACTGGGGGTCCCGGCCATGGGGGACCAACTCGTTCGCGCGCAAGCCCACCGGCATCATCGGGGCCTCGCCCGGCAGCATTGGAACAGCGGTCATGCAGTCCTCAATGCGCAGTGTTCTGAGCTTCCTGGACGCTCCCCAGCTCAACGCGCCGGAGGCCTACGTCAAGTTCAACCCTGCGGCGTTCGGGGCGGACGGCGAGGTCAAGGACGAAGCCACGGCCAAGTTCCTGCGCCACTACATGGACGAGTACTGCGCGTTCGTCCAGCGGGTCACGGCGGCCAACGCGCCCGGCCACATTGGCGATCTCGAGCCTGACGCCGAGAAGTTGTCGCGCTGACGCCGCGTGTGAGCCCGCTTCCGCCTGGTCTGACTCTGAGTCGAAGCCGGTCTCAGCGCCGGGCCGATGCCTCTCTCGACGCCGGGCCGAAGCCGGTACGGAGGCCCGCCGCCCCCCAAAGCGCGGCGGGCATCCGTCCTAATCCAGCGGCAGGGTGACCGTCACGCAGGTGCCGCGGCCGGGTCTGGAGGAAATGTCCACGGAGCCGCCCGCCTCGTGGACGGCTACTGACATCAGCCGCAGGCCGTAGCCGTGGTGCCGGCCGCTGATGGCGAGCCTGCTGTCAAAGCCCGTGCCGTCGTCGGAAACCACCAGGCGGATGCCGTGGTCCACGGCGGCGAGCTGGATCGTGAGCTCGGAGGCGTCCGAGTATTTGAAGGCGTTGCTCAGCGCTTCGCGGGCCGACTGGTAAAGCAGGGACGCGCAGTCCGCCGGGATCTCGATGCCCCAGTGCGGAGTATCCCAGCGGACTGCCGTCCCTTGCTGACGGAGGGGCACGGTGAGCCGGTCGATGCAGCCGGCGAGCCCCAGGGTGTGGAAGTCGATGGGATGTTGGTCCGTGATCACGCCGCCCACGGCGGTGACCTCGTCCAGAGTTGATTCGTTCCCCATGACTCTTCCTGCTTCCCCGCAGATGGTGGCCTGATGCTTCCAGCATGGACCGCCAACTGCAGGGGATCCGAAGGGATGGCTCAAGATCCGCTCAAATTTCGCGGAAGATTCGGCACGATTCCAATGGGACTTTTGGTTTGGATGTGGGCATGCCGACCGGCGGATTTCGGCCACACAGAATGACAATATCTGTAACTGAAACAACATGATTGGTCAAGCATCTTTTGAAGTTTTCTGTGCGGCTTTGGTGCGCAATGTTCCTGTACGGCATGGTGTCCGACGGCGGTGCGGCACCTCAGTGCGCCCTGCAGTCGGTCAGCAGCAACCTGGGTTGCGGCTCCGTTGAGTTGAGTACATCTTTATGAAAGCTTGTGGCTTCGTTGCCGGTTCTCTGCCGGTGGATTGAGTTCCTGCTGGAAGGCTCAGAGGAAATAAGAATTCGACGGACTTTCCTGTGGGGACAATTTACTTAATGCGCGCAGCTTCACAATTTCATGCAATTATTCACACTTTTACTCCGGATTCCGGAGCATTTGTTGGGCCTGCGCCTGTGCCTGCGTTCCTGTGATTACGGTCCTTATTCCGGCACACAATGAGGAAGCGGGCATAGGGGAAACCCTCAAATCCCTCACCTCGCAGAGCCGCCGCCCGGACAGGGTGATCGTGGTGGCCGACAATTGCAGCGATGCCACAGAAGAGATTGCCCGCGCGGAGGGGGCAGAGGTTCTCCGCACCGAGGGCAACCGCGATAAGAAGGCCGGCGCCCTGAACTTCGCACTCAGCGGACTCCTGCCTGACGCCGAGCCCGAGGATATGATCCTCATCCAGGATGCTGATTCCCAGCTGTCCCACGACTTCATCGAGCGCGCCGTGGCACACCTTCGCCGCGATTCCCGGCTCGGCGCCGTCGGCGGTGTCTTCCGCGGCGGGCACGGTGGGGGGTTTGTGGGGCACCTGCAGCGGAACGAATATGCGCGGTATGCACGCGATGTGAAGCGGCTCAAAGGCAAGTGCATGGTGGTTACCGGCACCGCTGCCCTGTTTCGGACGCGGACGCTCCGCGATGTCATCGCGGCCAGGCTGGACGGGTCGCTGCCACCCGGGAATGGCCGCGGCGGGGTGTATGACACGTCCGTCCTGACCGAAGACAACGAGTTGTCGTTTGCGCTCCTGACGCTGCGTTACCGCATCAAGTCGCCGGCGGACTGCACGCTGGTGACCGAGGTGATGCCCACTTGGCGCGAACTGTGGGCCCAGCGGCTCCGGTGGAAGCGCGGAGCGGTGGAGAACTGCGTGCAGTACGGCTGGACCCGCGTCACGCGCCCCTATTGGGGCCGGCAGGTCCTGGCCATGGTGGGCGTCATGGTGACGCTGGCATACTTCGGCACGGTGGCGTTTGCACTGGGCACGGGGGCCGGGCTGGCTATTCAGCCCTTCTGGCTGGCCGTGACCGGTGTCTTCGTGATCGAACGAGTCGTCACGGTGCGGTTGCGGGGATGGAAGTACATGCTCGCCGCCGCAACCATGTACGAGCTGGTGATCGACCTGTTTCTGCAGGTGGTCCACGCAAAGGCGTACCTGGACTCAGCCCTCAACAAAAAGAAAGCCTGGTAACCACCATGTATGACAATCCAGCAGCTCCGGCCGCGGCCGGCATCGGTTCCGGAACCCTCGCCATGACCGGCGCGGGTGACGTGTTCTGGCTGGCCCTTGCCGCGTTCGCACTCCTGGCGCTGGGCCTTGCGGTCAAGCGGATCGTTCCGGTCCGGGCTGACAGGTCCTAGGCTGTTCCGTCGCCAGAGTTAACGAGAGAACCAAAGTGCAGGGCGTCCGGTGATCCGGATGCCCTGCACGGGTCTATCGATGTTCGCCGCCGTGGCTTGTTCTTAGTAGACGACGGTGCCGGTGGTCTCCACAGTGGTGCCGGAAATGGCGTTGCGCCCACTGACCTCAAGCTGGATTCCAGTCCGCCGCAGCGGTGTTTCCAACGCCATGGAGAGGTCTGGAATGACCCTGGTGTTGATGCGCTGGAGAACGTCCTGGATGTCGGCGCGGTTGTTGACCGTCACCTTTATCGCGAGATCCGGTTCCATCGCGGTGCCGCGTAGCAGCGCCGAGGAACCCACAACCCCGGGCAGGGTGTTGATCTGGTTTTCCACCGCGGAGGCCAGCACCGATGCGTCACACAGCGTGGTTCCCGAGGCCGGGTCCTGATGCAGCCGGTACCTGTCGGCGGCATTCCTCCGTGGAATTTGTGCCAGGATCCACGACAACCCCAGGGCGCCGACGACAACCCCGGACACCAGGACAATGGCTACAGCAGAGGCAGTGCCGAAGACCGCGTGCAGGTCCCCTGTCACGACGGGACTCTCTGCGGCCACCGTTGCGGGGCTCATCGCGTGCAGCATCCCGCTGGCGATCAGCAGTATCAGGACGCCGCCGGCCAGGGCGAGAATGCCAAGGATGACCAGGCATACGCGGTTCAGCGCTCCGGCGTGTTGTCGCATGGCGTGCCTTCTTTCCGGAATGTGGCCACGGTCATTCCTTGGACCGGACGGACGCTGTGATCTTTGGAACCGGGTTGAGCCCGGCACCGGCCAATTGAGCCCTGATCTCGGCAATGACACGGTCGCGCAGCTCCCGTGTTTCATGGAGAGCCGTGGTCACGTTCAGATGGACCGCGCGTGCCGAGGCCGTAGCCGATGCTGACCCGACGCCGTCGACGTATTCACAATGCGCAGCCGCATACCGCGCGACGGCCCGCCGCGTCATGACAATCTCCTGGGTTCCTGCCGCCGGGACTTCCCCCTCGTTCCCTGGCACCTGCAGCCGCAACGCGTTATAGCTTCCCGGAACCAGTGCTGCCGCCAGCAGGACCAGTCCCAGGATCGCTGCCGCAGCACCGACGGCCCAGACTCCCGGATCGTTCCAGGTCAAGCCCGTCAGCCAGTCCCGGGGTCCGGCCAGAAACGCCGGCCACGAACCCGTTGCCAGCCGGGCCACTGCCGCCCATGCCAGGCCCACGCCGGCGGCCAGAAGCAGAGTTCCCAGGATCAGAGCAGGAACAACCCTGCTGGGACGGTGCCGCAGCTGTGTGGTCTTCCCCTCGTTCCGGCTCATAGCAGCCTCCGGCGGCCGGTGGATTCACCGGCAGGTTTCAGCCAGGACACTGTGATGTCGATCTGGCGGACGTCCACCCCGGTGAGGGCGGTGACGCGTTCGCTGATCCGGCGGCGCAGTTGGTCGGTTACCTGGCGCAGCGGTACCGGGTAGAGCAGCCCTATCTCCACACTGAGCGCGGCGATGTTGCCAGAAAGCTCAACCGCAACTTTGGGCCGGGCGGAAAAGTCCGATTGTGCTCCGATGCCCAGAAACCCTCCTGAGGACCCGCCGGCGAATGACTCTTCGCTGGCGACCTGGCTGGCGATCTTCTCCAGCACCTTCCGGTCAATGACGGTGCGCCCCCGTGAATCCAGGTCCCGGGAGCCGGCGTGTTCTGCAGTGGCATTCATCGGCTGGATGCTTTACCGAACAATGCCTGCAGATCCAGTTTCCCTTCCGCAATGCGGCCCACTACGAGCCCAATCAGGCCAAAGAGGACCACTATCAGCAAGGCAGTAAAGCCTCCGAAGGCCAAGACGATTCCTAATACCAGGCCGACTGTCAGACACCACCGTGTAGTGGACATGAGGCACTCCTTCCAAAATCGGTAACAGCCCGAAAAAGAGGCAGGGCGGGTGTCTTGGGTTACTCAAGAGGCTTCTTGTCGGTCTCTTCGGGCCGTTCTTCATCGGGAAGATGAACATCGGTGACGTGGACATTCACTTCGAGCACCTCCAGGCCGGTCGCGCGCTCCACCGACTGGATGACATTGCGGCGGATATCCTGGCTCACCTCGACAATGGACATTCCGTACTCGACGACGATGCTCAGGTCGATGGCGGCCTGGCGTTCCCCTTTCTCCACGCTCACCCCACCGCTGACATTCGTCTGGGAACCGGGAATGCGTTCGGTCATCGCGCCGAACGCGCGCCTGGCAGCGCTTCCCATCGCATACACGCCGGGAACCTCACGCGTAGCCATGCCCGCCAGCTTCTGGACCACGGTTTCCTCAATGGTGGTATTCCCCCGATCCGTGTGCAGCAGGTCGGTCGTGCGGCGCTGCTCAACGGGGGCGTTCCGTTTCTGGCCCTCCTCGCTAGCTACCATGTCACCGGACCGTCCAGGGGACTGCGGCGCTTCTGTCACAGGAACCATCTCCTCAATCAACTGATGCGGTGTTGCCTACATGGTTAAAGACGCACGTCACGGCCAAACGTCACGTGGACGGGGAAAAACTGTTTTGTCCCTGCTTCCGCGCACCGGGGCATTCCCATTCCCGGTGCCGTCTGAAAGCATTGTCATAAGCCTCGGACCCCGTGCGGCGCGGTTCGGGGGCACAGGGTACGGCGGTGAGGATGAATGAGCGTGAACCCGTAGTCCTGAAACGGCCCGATGATCTGGACGAGGCGACCCTCGTCGCCCGGGCCCAGGACGGTAACCTGGACGCCTTCGAATACCTGGTCAAGGCGTATCAGGGCAGACTTTTCCGTCTCGCTTTCCGGATGCTGCAGGACCGGGGCGACGCCGAAGACGTGGTGCAGGACACCTTGGTGGCCTGCTGGAGAAAGCTGCCGCTGCTGATAGACGTGCACGCTTTCAGCGGCTGGCTTTACCAGATGGCCACCAACCGCTGCCTGGACAGTCTGCGTCGACGGTCCAGTCATGCGGAGGTCGTCCAGGAACCGGCAACTCTGCAAACAACCGCCGATTCCTCCACCGAACCGGGAGCCGGAGGTGATCCCGCCCGCGAAGCGGAAGTGTCCTTCGAAATGGACGGCCTGGCCACTGCGCTGCTGACCCTCCCGCCCGAGCAGCGCGCCTGCTGGCTCCTGCGGGAAATCCACGAACGGAGCTACGCTGAAATAGCCACAACACTTAAGGTCAGTGAACAGACGGTCAGAGGCCGCCTCGCCAGAGCACGCGCACAACTCGCGGAAAAGATGAGTCCATGGCACTAGACGAAACCATCCCCCGCCTGGCAAAGCTCGCGGAGGCCACCCGCACGCTTCGGGACAACGATGCAGAAGACGCCTCCCTGCAGCCACATCACGCCGTCAAGGACTCCGTCATGAAAGTGGCCCGTGCCGAAGTCCGAAGGGGAAGCCTGCTCCCCGTCTACCAGGCTGACCAGGGCGGCATCAGGATCAGCGAACAAGCCATCACCACACTCATCTGGTTCGGCGCCGATGCCCTTCCGGGAGTACGCGCCCGTCGCTGTCGCGTCCACCCTGCTCCGGGCACCGCGGACGGCCCCCGTCCGGCAGGGACCGCGGACATCTCGGTCAGCCTTCGAATCGCCGTGGCCTCCGGCACCAACATCCCCCGAACCGCAGAGCTGCTGCGTCAGCGGATCATCAGCATGATCACAGCCCACGTCGGGCTCAACGCCAAAGCCGTGAACATCACTGTCGAGGATTTCTACGATGTCTGACCATCCCCTCGAAGCCCGGCTGATCAGCCACCGCCTCATTGCCGACCTGGCTGCCCGCACCGCCCTTGACACTCGAGGTGTCCTCCGACTCGAACCGACCCTGAAAGGCCTTCTCACCCACCTGCGAACAGGAACAATCCAGAATCTCCGCAGGACAGACACCCGCACCACTTCCGCCCGGCACGACGGCGTCTTCGTCACCGTCCACAACGGCATCGCCGACGTCCAGCTCGACATCGCCACAGATATCGCCTTCGCAGCGCTGGAGGTTGCCCATGCCGTGCGGGAGCAGATCGCCCGGACCATCAGCCATACCGGCCTCATCCCCGGGCGCATCGACATCTCGGTCCTGGCCATAGAGCACGCGCCCACCGCCCCCGACCCTCTGAGCGCTACCCCATCGGCATGGAACCGACATGACCTCTGAACCAAACAACCAGGAAGATCCGGCGCGTGGAATCGCGGACGGAAGCGGCCGCCACCAAGGCAAGAAATTCTGGGCAGCGGCCATCCTCGTCCCGCCGGCACTGCTGCTGTGCGGCGCCTGGATGCTGCTGATTGCCAACTACATTCTTGCGCCCGTGTTCTTCTTTGCCGCCATGGCCTCTCTGGCCTACTTCGCAGCGAGCCGCCGACGCGGCCGCCCTCCGCCCAAGCCCTGACCGGTCATCTGTGCCGTTCAAGCCGTCCTGCCGGGTACCGGGCAGGATTGTCACGCACAGGTCAGGTGACCACGCTCAGGATGCTGGAGCATCCGGCGGTGTCGCACACTTTGTAGGTGGTGGTGTTGCCGCCCTTGAACTTATTGACGAAGCTGCCCGTGTTGGGCACGGCCTTCTGGGTCCCGTTGATCCAGAGCGTCACGTTGGTGCCGGTAGCGCCGGTCCACTTCAGCGTGGTGGCGTTCACGCCCTTGGTTTTGCTGGTGGTGGCGGACAGGTTGATGGGCGACGGCGGTGCGGGCGGCACTGCGGTGGCCGCGGGGACGAAGGAGAAGTCCCGGACCACCACCGATTCCGGCTTCACACGGGCGGGATCCCCGCCTCCGCCGCCGGTGACCCAGAGGTTGAAGTGGACCTGCTCCTTTGCGGGCACCGGAACCGTTGTGCCCTGCAGGACCGTGCGCTTCAGGAGGGTGCCGGTGAAGCCTTCGCCCGCGTAGGTCTCGAAGGTGAGCTTGCCCGGTTCCCAAACCAACCGGTGCGTGGTGATGGCGCTGGCAGTGACATCAAAGGTCACCGTATTGTTGCCTTCGCCCGGAGGTTTGCTGGCATCAAACCAGTACCCGTGGCCCTGGCTGACGGGCCACGATTGTCCGTAGGCGCCGCCGCCGCCCCAGGCCGATGCCTCACAAAGGTCGATCTCGTTGTAGCCGGGCTCGGCCAGCGGATCGTAGGTGAACAGGCAACCCCAGACCACTTCCTTCTGCAGCACGCTGAGATTCTTCTCCACGGTGGTGCTGTAGGTTCCATAGCCGAACCCCTGGCGGGTGGACTGGAATTCCGCGCCAACCGGCGCCTCGCCCGTCGGGTTGCTCAGCTTAAGGGTGACGTAGCCGTTTGCGTCGGGGTTGCTGACGTTGGCGGCATCAAACAGCCTGTTGTACTGCGGGGCGCCGCCCCAGAAACGCTTCTCCCAGTTGAAGCCCTTCCAGGTGAAGTCTCCGGCCGGGCCTGGGTCCTGTGGCGTGGTTTCGGCGGCTTGGGCGGACGGCATGCACGCCAGCATAGCCAGGCCTGCCGCCGCCAGCATGGCCAAGGGCCTTAGCGGGCGGGCGGAGTGTGAGACAGGTAACCAAAAAGAAGCCATGCAGTGCCCCTTGCGTCGTGCTCCCCAGCGAGCAGCTTTGCACTCCTGTTGAGCACACGATGATCATCAGCCACAGGAGTCACAGAACGCAATAGCCCAAATGTGATTAATTTGAGCGGGGAAAAACCTCAAGAAATGCGCAATATTCAGCCAACCTCAAGAAAAGCGCAATAAACCAACAATTGGAAGAATCGAATTAAAATGGTGTGTAGGCTTACCGTTTAGAACTTCTTCTCCCGAGCCCTTGAATTTCCCATCCATGTGGTTTGTGTCAACGAATTGAACATGAAACATCCTGGATGGCGCGCTTGCGTGAGCAGGCAGCGATCACTTATTGGGGGCATATATGGTGGAACGGGGCGTTGCTGTTGTTGTTGAAGACGACGACGACATTAGGACATCTCTGAAGGAGGTGCTCCTGCAGTCCGGTTTTGCCGTGTTTGAAACCTCCTCCGGGTTCGAAGGCGTGGAGGCCGTGCGGGAACACAACCCCGTTGTCGTCACCATGGACGTCGGCCTGCCGGACTTTGACGGCATCGAGGCCTCTCGGCGGATCCGGACGTTCAGCGACGCCTACCTCATCATCGTCACGGGCCGGGTGGAAGAGGCCGATGCGCTGATGGGCTTCGAGGCCGGCGCAGACGACTATCTGACCAAGCCGTTCCGTCCCCGGGAACTCCGTGCCCGGATCGCCGCCATGCTGAGGCGCCCTCGGTCCCTTGCTTCCGTTTCCGCTTCCGGGGACAGAATGCTTGCCCCCCGTCCCCGGGCCGGGCAGCATCCTGCACTGTCTGCTGCCCTTACCGCCGCCGTCGCACCTCCATCCCCGCACGCCGGGGCAGTGGTCCTGTGCGACTTTGAGCACAAGGGCCTGACGCTGCACGAAGGATCCCGTTCCGCCGCCATCCACGGTGTGCCGCTGGACCTGACCCGCACCCAGTTTGACCTGCTCCTGGTGCTGATGGAGAACGGCCGGGTGGTGCAGACAAAAGCCGACCTGGTGCGTCGGCTCCGGAACGAGCCGTACAACACTGGCTCGTTCGTCACTGCGGGCGAGGAGCGCGCCATCGAAGTCCACCTGGGAAACCTGCGCAAGCGGCTGGGGGACAACTCCCGCTCACCGCTCTGGATTGAGACCGTGCGCGGCGTGGGGTACCGGCTGGCACCGTAGAGGCTGCTGAACCGTAGCCGCCGCTGAACCTCAGTCCAGCTCGCCGGTGCCGGCCGCCGCGAGCGGCAGGACCTCGCTCCAGAAGTCCTCGGGGATGTCCAACTCGGCCAGCCGGACGGTTTCCTCCACGCGGCCTGGTTCGGACATGCCAACGATGGTGGAGCTGACCCGCGGATCCCTAGTGGAGAACTGCAGCGCGGCGGCGGCAAGCGGCACGCCAAAATCCTCGCAGACCGCCTCCATCTTCTTGACCCGCCCGATAATGGCCTCGCTGGCCGGGCGGTAGCAGTAGTGGGGGGCGGCGTCCGGGCCCTTCACCAGCATGCCGCCACCGAAAGGTGCAGCGTTGACGTAGGCCACTCCGCGGTCCATGGCGTCCTGGATGAGCGGCTCAGCGGTCTGGTCCACGAGCGTGTAGCGGTTGTGGCTGATGACGACGTCGAACACATCCGTGGCGAGGTACCTCAGTTCCAGGTCGATGGGCCCGCCGGCAACACCGAGGTGCCCGATGACGCCCTGGTCGCGGAGCTCGATCAGCGCTTCAAGCGGCCCGCCCGCCGCGGTGCCCTCTTCAAAGGTGATCTTCTCGGGATCGTGGAGGTACACGAGCTGGAGCCGGTCCAGGCCGAGCCGTTCGAGGCTTTCCTCCACGGAACGGCGGACCCGGTCGCCGGAGAAGTCACTGACTCCGCGGATGGGGTCCACCTTGGTGGCAACCACCACGCCATCCGGCAGGCCGCCGGCTTCTGCAAGAGCCTGGCCGATGCGCCGTTCGCTGTTCGTCTGCCCGTACTCATTGGACGTGTCGATGAAGTTGAAAGGGCCTTCGAGGACCCGGCGGATGGTGGCGACGGCGGTGTCGGTCCCGTGCGGTGCGGGGTGGCTCCCGAGCGAGCTGGTGCCAACGCAGACGGCGGAGACGGACAGGCCGGTGCGGCCGAGAGTGCGGTATTCCATGGTTGTTCCTTTGACGTGGACTATCCCGGAAAGAGCTTTCCCTCAGGATATTCCGCAAACCACGAGCCATCCGCCCGGCGCGCTGATAGCGTGGTTGCCCACCGACGAAGGAGGGGCCATGACCACCAATTCACCCGAATCCATGCCCGACGACGAGCCGCAGGAACCGAAAGGCGACGGCGGGGCTGAGACTACAAAGGACGACGGCGACGTCCCCGCCGGGCAGGAAGGCGTTGGCTTGGGTGCCACCAACGAGCCCAACACCTTCGAGCCCGAAGAGGACCCGGAAGCCGAGTAGCCTGTATCAGCGGCAGCGGCGCAACGGCTGCCTACATATCGCTGCCCAAGGCCGGCAGCGTGGAAGGCAAATCACTGCTGAGGCCCGGATCTCAGGCGCGGGACATCAGTGTTCTGCTCCAGTCGGTGGAGGCTGTCTGGATAGAATCATTGGCGGCTTTGTTTCATGGCCTCTTCGAATGCGGGCAGGCTGCGTTCGATCATGTCCTCGTTTGCCGTGAGGGACACCCGGAAGAAACCAGGGGTCTCGAACAGCTGGCCAGGCAGCACGAAGACATCCCGGCGGGCGAGCGATGCGGTGAATGCCTCGTCGTCCGGAACCGGCGTCGGGATGTAGAGGTAGAACGTTCCCTCCGGCCGCCGGACCCGGTAGCCCATGCTGCCGAGCGCGTCGGCCAGACGGTCCCGGCGGCGCTGCAGCTTGCCGATGTCGATGGAGAACTTCTCCAGCTCAGGAAGTGCGTGCTGCATCAGGCCGTTCGGGTACACCCAGCCCATGGCCACCTGGAGGCCGGTGATGGCGCGGCTCATTCCCTCCCCACGGGGCATGGTGGGTGGCAGCGCCAGGTAACCCACCCGCTCGCCAGGAGAGAGATGGGTCTTGCCGTATGAGTAAGCCAGCAGCGTGTACGGATAGAACTCCACCGGACTGTGGAATCGCAGGCCGTCGAACACGATCCTGTTGTAGGGCTCATCCGAGACGAGATAGATCCGGCGCCCGATCCTGGCCGAGGCTTCGTCCAGCAAATCCGCCAGCCGGCGCAGCAGCTCAGGCGGGTAAATCCGTCCCGTGGGATTATTGGGCGAATTGACGATGACCACCCGGGTGCGCTCCGTAATGGCCGCCTCGATGGCGCCGAGATCCAGGTCGAAGGTCATCGTGTCGATATTCACCTTCACCGGCACGAGTCCGGCCTCGAGCACCAGCGGCTCATACAGGAACCATGGCGGCAGGCTGAAGATGACTTCGTCGCCGGGATCAGCCACGGTTTTCAGGGCCAGCGCTATGGCGGCGAACCCCCCGGTGGTGAGGTAGATGTCCTCCGGCCGGAACGGCACCGCCAGCAGCCGTTGCAGGGATTCCGCAGCCGCCTCCCGGGCGGCCTCGCCGTTGGTCTGGTAGGCGAACCACTGATCATTCTGCGGAGTCAGGGCGTCCCGCAGTGCGTTGACGTAGCGGTCCGCCGGCATATGGTGCGGGTTGCCGAGCGTGAAGTCGCAGGCGCCCGGCATGAGGTGGCGCCGGGCGTAGTCGGATTCGTTGAGGAAGGCGTCAATCCTCTGGAAGGACGGGATGGACGCCAGCCGCATTGCGCGGTCCGACACCGCCTGCGTGGCCCCGGCTGTACCCGATGGATCGTTCATCTCAGTGCCCCTCTGCATGGCAGGTCGGATGGGCAGCGCGCTTCTGAGCCAGCGGAGGCTGTGGTGGGACCCATTGTGGACCGCCGCGCCTGTTGAAGTAAAGGCGCCGGTGACAGCAGCTCGCCGTTGCCGCAAGGTCGTGACGACGGCGGATGGACCACCGCCGCCATCCGGGGCTTGTTCGCGATTCAGCACGTTCAAGGTTCGGTTTTGCGAACAAGACCCGGATTTGCCGGGAGGATCAGGCGGCGGTGCCGGCGATGTTCCTGCCGGGCACCTGTCGTGATGCGTTCGTTGTGTGGTGCGGCCCGGCCTGCGCCGTGGAACCACCTAAACACGGCCTCCAGGGCGTTGGCCAGCACCCCGCAATGGAAGCTCAACAGGACGAAACCGGGCTACTTATGACGCCACGAAAGGCGCAGTCAAAGGCCACACCGGGCAATCCGGCGCCATGTCCCGCAACGCGGCTTCACGGTCGCCTCATGTGCGGGACGCCGGCCGGCGGGACGCGAGTGTTTCGTTATCGCCGCAACGGTTCGGCGCCAATGAATCAGCCGCCGGATCCTGGCGCGCTCGTCGGCTCCACAATTTAAGGACCCAACTCCCAGACCCCAAGGAGGGTGTGATGCGCAGTCCCGCCGCGTCAGGCGCGGTCATTTCCACAGCCATTTTGATGGCTTTGCTGTTCACGGGCTGCGGCCCGCAAGGGGGACCGACGACGACGTCGAGTCCCAGCCCAACAGTCACTTCCCCGACGCCCACCGGGACCACAACTGCGGTGCCGACGGCGACAGGCTCGCCGAATCCCACAGGCACGGCACCGGCGTCGGACGCCTGGACAAGCTACACGACGGCGGACGGCCAGCTGACGTTCGACCACCCTGCCGCGTGGAGCGTCAGGGATCCGGCGGGCGAGCTGCCCGAGGGCGGCGGCGCGTTCGCGGAGGTGACCAATGAGGCCGGCAGGCCGCTGGCGACGCTTCGGACCAACATGGCTGTCGGGTCCACGTGCATGGACCGGTACCCGTACTCCGTGCTGGATTCTGAAGAGTTGCCGGACCTGATGCAGGGTGAGGCAGCTCCGCGGTTCGTTTACGAGACGCGCGGGAATGACGAAACTCCTGGTCCGGCGGACACGCCGGCGGCCAGCTACGGCATCACCTCGGTCCCTGCACCCACCGGCGACTCTGCGTCGTGCATCTTCCACTTCTTTAACTGGCCGCCCACCGCTGCCATGTTCGGCGCGTTCTACAATCCGGAGAACAACGTGACACCCGGTGCGGAGTCGCTGCCGTATCTGGAGCAAGCCAAGAAGTACATGGAAACGGACGAGTACGCGGACATCCGGCGGATGATCACGTCACTGCGGCCGGCCTGATAGCCCGGCCCGCGCGACTCAGGGCGCCGACGGCGCGACCAGGCCGCCGGCCTCTGGCGGGGCCAGCCGGCGGCTCAAGGTTCCGTCAAGATTTCGCGGGACGGGTCAGTATTGGTCAAGGCGTTCCTGGAGGACCAGTACATTGAATTCGGCTTTGGATTGTTCCCCAACCGAAGCCTGGAAGCCCCCGCGCTGGAGTTGAACTCGCGCGGGGGTTTCCGATCAAGGGAATGCCCGACGGCGACGCCTCAGTCCTACGCTGTAGCCGCCGCCCGGGCTGGTGCCGGCCGTACAGGCGAATGAACCCGCCAAGCTTGGTCTGCCACCCGAAAGACTGCCTCCGCATTTGGGTTCCATCACATATTTTTGTCCAGCCTGCCTCGATAGCATGATGTGACCGGACAGAGCAGTCCGGCCAGATCGACGGAGAAGGAAGCCCATGGCAGCGGTTACGGTGGACGACATCCTCTCGGACCTCCCCCTGGGTTTCGCCAGCCTCATCCTCCGGCCTGCCCCGGCAGGCTCTGCGATAGAGCGGTTCCTGATACTGGATGCGGATGATGAAACGTCCGACGGCGGCACGGCCTTTGTCCTGCTGATCGGCGTCCGCGGCCGCTCGGCTTTGCCCGCTTTGCGGCGGCTCCTAAGGAACCCGCCGCCGGTGGTGGCCGTCAAGGGAAGGCGCGAGGAGCTCGCCGAAGCCGAAGAGCTGCTCCGCGATGCCGGCACGGGGCTGCTCCTGGTGGATCCAGGGGCTGACTGGGACCGGCTGCTGTCCATCGCCAAGGACCGCATCCAGCCGCGCAGCTACCAGAACGAAGTGCTGACGCTGCTGGAAGAGGACCTGTTTGCCATCGCCCAGACCACCGCCAGGCTCACCTCCAGCCACGTCGTCATCGAAGACGCCGCCAACAAGGTGCTGGCGTACTCCACCGTGTCGAACGACATCGATGAGCTGCGCAAGGCCTCCATCCTGGCCCGGCGCGGCCCGCGGAAATACGAGCTGCTGCTCAAGGACCTGGGCGCTTACCGGGAGCTGCACCGGACCCGGCTGCCGGTGCGGGTACCGGCCCGGCCCCAGGACGGGCTGCGGGAACGGGTGGCCATCACGCTGTTCGCCGGGGACCGGATCATGGGCTACATCTGGCTGCAGGAAACCGGGGACGGGTTCGGCGCCGACGTTGACTATGTGCTGACCGGATCTGCTGCCAGGGCCTCCGCTGAGCTGATCCGCCACCGCAACCAGCAGTCCGTCCACATGCGCGAGGACCGCATTGCCCGGATCCTGTCAGGCCCGGCGGAAGCCGCAGCCAGCGCCCACAGCGAGAAGATTTCCGCTGAGCGCCCGGCCGCACTGATCCTGATTGGCATGTCCGATGCCGAAGCCCAGGCCGACGACGCCGCACTGAAGCACGGCGAACTCGCCAACCTTGCGTCCATCCACGCGGCCGCCTACAAGGCATCCGCCGTCGTCGGCCAGTTCAAGGGCGATACCGCCGTGATTGTCCCTGGCCTGCAGTCGACCGCCGCGGAGCCCGGACTGCGGAGCCTGGCCGAATCCATCGTCCGCGATGCCGGCAAGCACCTCGGCATCAGCCCGTTCGCCGCCGTCGGTCCGGTGGTCCCGGACCTGCTGTCCCTGCACTCAACCACCCGCACCACCGAGGCCCTGCTGGGTTGCGTAGCCACGTCTCCGGACAGGAACGTGGCCACCGTGGACGACTTCGAAGGGGAGATCCTCTTCCGCGAGGCGGTGCGGAATTTCACGGCGTCCACCTTCCGCCACCGCAGCCTTTCCGCGCTGCTGCGGCAGGACGGCGAACTCGCTGAAACGCTGCACGCGTACTTCGAAGCCGCACTCGATGTGGCCGAGTGCGCCAGCAGGATGAAGCTGCACAAGAACACCGTCTATTACCGGATCAGCAAGGCCTCCCGGGCCACCGGCCTGGACTTCGGCGACCCCCGGGACTCGCTGGTGGCCCTGCTCCATATCCAGGAATGGGCCGGCACTCGCAAAGAACAACTGGGCAGGAAATGACCACAGCACTTAAGGCACCGCCGCTGGACGCGATACTGGACGACATCGTCCGCAGCCACAGGCCACAGCGGGAAAGCGGCTCTGTCCCGGCCAACATTCCCTTCCTGGCAGCGGTCCCCTTCAACAGGTTCGGGATCGCCGTTGCCACCGTTTCCGGTGACGTGTTCAGTTCCGGCGATGCCGACGTTCCGTTCTCCATCCAGAGCATCTCCAAGGTGTTCACGCTGGCAATGGCGCTCCGGGGCGACAGCTCAGGAACGCTCTGGTCCCGCGTGCTGCGCGAACCCTCCGGCACCCCGTTCAACTCCCTGGTCCAGCTGGAAGTGGAACACGGCATTCCGCGGAACCCGTTCATCAACGCCGGCGCCCTGGTAGTCACCGACCACCTGATGGAACAAACGCCCGACGCCGCCACGCGGCTTCTGCGGTTCCTCACCGCCGAGGCGGGCAGCACGGGGCCCTTCATCGATGAGGCCGCCGCGGCCGGCGAGCTCGCCTGCAGCAGCCGCAACCTGGCGCTGGCGCACTTCCTGAAGGGCTTCGGCAACCTGACGCGGACCGCTGAATCAGTGGTGGAAAACTACGTCCGCCAATGCTCGATCATGATGACCTGCGTGGAACTCGCCAAAGCCGGACTCTTCCTCGCCCGGGACGGCCAGGGGACCCACGGAACCGTGGTGTCCCGGAGCGAAGCGAAACGCATCGGCTCCATCATGCTGACGTGCGGCATGTACGACGCCGCGGGCGAGTTCGCCTACCGCGTGGGCCTTCCCGGAAAGAGCGGTGTGGGCGGCGGAATCCTGGTCATCGTTCCCGGTGTCTGTGCCATCTGTGTCTGGAGCCCGCGGCTGGATGCCAAGGGGAACTCCCTTGCCGGCACCGCCGCCCTGGCCGACCTCTCCGACCGCACCGGCTGGTCAGTTTTCTAAACGTTCACGCCGCACCTTCGTCTCTTCTTCCCCAGTCCGAACGCCAACCAGTCCAACAGCCAAAGAAAGCCCATGACAACGGAAACCGCAGCAAACGTGACCGCATCCCACACCCAACCCACCGCCGTCGTAAGGTCCGGAGAAAGTCCCCGGCAGGCCAGCCATCCGGACCAGACCGGTCCCGGCCCCGCACTGAAATCAGCCGGGCACGTGATTGTTGATTCGCTGGTGGCCCATGGTGTGGAGCGCACCTACGTGGTTCCCGGCGAGAGCTTCCTCGATGTGCTGGACGGGCTGCACAACTCGGACATTGAAACCATCGTCTGCCGGCACGAGGGCGGTGCCGCGTACATGGCCGAGGCCGACGGGAAGATGCACCAGCGCCCGGGCATCGCGATGGTGACCCGTGGACCCGGCGCGGCCAACGCGCATGTGGGGCTGCACACCGCGTGGCAGGATTCCACTCCCATGCTGCTGTTCGTCGGCCTGATCCCCTTCGCGCACCGGGACCGCGAGGCGTTCCAGGAGTTCGACATCAAGGCCTGGTTCGATACCGGCGCGAAGCGCGTTATGGTCCTTGACCACGCGGAGCGGGCCTCCGAGATCGTGGCCGAGGCGATGTTCGCGGCCATGAGCGGGCGGCCGGGCCCGGTGGTGGTGGGCCTGCCGGAGGACATCATCCGGCAGCAGATCGACCCGGCGCTGCACCCCGCCATCCCGGTGGCGGCCGGCGGCATGAGCAGCTCCGACGCCGCCGCCCTGGAGGCTGCGCTGGCAGAGTCAAAGAAGCCGCTCTTTGTCACCGGCGGAAACGACTGGACGCAGGAGGCAGCGGACCAGCTGACGGGATGGCTGGAACGGCACCATATCCCGGCAGCAGCTGAATGGCGGACGCAGGGAACGGTCTCCTTCGATTCCCCTTCCTATGTGGGCCCCATTGGCTACGGCCGGCCTCGCCCCACGTATAACCTGCTGGAGGAAACCGACCTGCTGGTGTTTGTGGGGACAGTGCCGGGCGACGTGATTACGGACGGGTTTGTCTGCCGGCAGGACTGGAACAAAAAGAACTTCCTGGTCACCGTGGACCCCTCGCTCCGTGGCCGGTCGGGGCCGGTTTCCCGGCAGATTCTGGCCAAGCCGGAGGCCTTTGTCCGCGGCCTGGTGGGCATCGAGCTGCCGGTGAAGGAAGAGTGGAAGGCATGGACGGGCCGGATGCGGGGCGAGCAGGAGCGGTTTGCCGCGCTGCCCCCGGCGGCGCCGGCGGCGGGACAGGCGAGGATGGACACGCTGATGGCGAACCTCGTCCCAAAACTGCCGAAGGACTCGCTGGTGACGTTCGGCGCTGGCGAGCACACCAACTGGGCCCACCGCTACTTTCCCACCCGCCGCTACGCCTCCATGATCAGCGCCCGCAACGGCTCGATGGGCTACTCCGTTCCCTCAGCCATCGCGGCATCGCTGGCCGACCCCCGGCGCCGTGTTGTCACCATCGCCGGGGACGGCGAGTTCCTCATGAACGGCCAGGAGCTGGCCACCGCTGCCCAGTACGGGGCCACGCCGCTGGTGATCGTCATGGACAACCAGGAATACGGGACCATCCGCACGCACCAGGAACGGCACTATCCCGCACGCGTGTCCGGGACCCAGCTGAAGAACCCGGACTTCGGCCTGATGGCCCGGGCGTTCGGCGGTTTCGGGATCACTGTCACCGAGGACAAGGACGTTCCGGCTGCACTGGATGCCGCGCTTGCGGCCATCGACGAGGACGGCGTCTTCGCCCTCGTCCACCTGGTCGTGGAACAGCGCGTGAAGGCTTACTGAGGCAGCGGCTGGCAGAACAGCGGACGACGGCGGGACCTCCCGCCGTCGTCCGCTGTTCTTTCTTAGGGGCAGAGCCGGTCAAGCGTCTCCTGGAGGGCGGACACCATCTGGTCGTCCCAGTGGTTAAGCTTGTCGTCAGTCTCGGGGTCTTCGAGGGGCGTCGGCAACGGGGGCGGGACCAGCGTCATGGCGGCTTGGTACTGGCCGTCCGTGCTGGCTATCGCCGCCGTGCGGTAGGCCCAGAAGCCACCCATGCCACCGTAGCGGTACTCTCCGTCGCAGTCCTGGGTCCACTTGCGGAGCCCCAGTCCGAAAAGCGGCATGTCGTCGGCGCGGGTCATCTCCTGCAGCGATTCTTCGGACACGAGCTCGCCACGGAAGAGGGCCGCGTAGAAATCGTTGACGTCGGACACTGTTGAGATGGCTCCGAAGGCCGGCGAACCCATTTCCCCTGGCGACTGTGTAATGTCCAGCCGTTCATCCCGGAACGTGATGTAGCCGTGGATCATGTCCGGCTTGCCGGTTACCACCTCGTTGATGGACGTGGCCTCCAATCCCAGCGGATCGATAACATCCGCACGCACCACTTCCGTGTATGGCCGGCCCCGCAGCTTTTCGATCAGCTGGCCGAGGGCAAGGTAGTTCGAGTCGGAGTACTTGAAGAAGCCCATGTCTCTCGCCTCCCAGGGCAGCTGGCCCGTGATCTCCAGGGCCCGCTGGGTGCCGATTTCTTCGCGGATGATCCCGGGGACGTCGTCGGCGTTCTTCTCGGTTGCCTCCTGGAAGGTGGGCATCCCGGAGGTGTGCCCCAGGAGTTGGCGGACGGTGATGGGGCCGGGCGGCTTGAGGACGGTGCTGAAGCTTTCCAGGATGCCGTTGACGGGATCATCCAGGCCGATCAGGCCTTCCTCCACGAGCTTCATGACCGAGACGGCCGTCATGGACTTGGTGATGCTGGCAACGGACACACTGTCACCCGGTGCCGCGGCTTCCCGGGATTCCAGGTTCCGGACCCCGTAGGCCCGGGACCAGGTTCCGCCGGGCCACCTGACTTCCGCCACAACAGCCACAGCTTCCTGCTCTACGAAGGCGCGCATGGTGTCGTCGATCGATTTAGTGGCCGGGGGCGCCGTGCCATAGGGCGCCGGGCCGGGATCCGCGTCAGTGCATCCGTTGAGGGACAGCAGTAACGCAGTTGCTGCGCTGAGAAGGAGCATCCGGGAACGTTGCATGATGCCGCGATTCTTGAATGGCCGGCTGCCGGTGAATGCGAAGGCGGGCCGCAGCTGCGCCGCCCCCGGTCAAGGGCTGTCCGGCGCCGTAGTTCCAGCTCTTAAAGTGTAGGAGCGGCGCCCCGCCCCGGTCGAGGGTCAGCGTGGCCCGTTCGTCACCTGACCGTCCGCGGGTCCGGAAAGGACAAGTGCTTCAGACGGATGTGTGGGGTGGCTTTCAATGTCGCCGGACTGAGCTTGGCACGCGGGTGGGGCCGCCGGAATCACCTGGGAAGAGTTCACTCTCCGCCCACGGGATGAATCTTCCCGTGGACCGCCGCCCGGCAACGGGCAGTTCCCATTGCATTCCTCGTTGTAGTTGTGCCGAAGCCTGCCTGGCCTCCAACGCTTGCTTCTCGCCCACCAAGGTCTTCTTCTTCACGGCCATCTCTCCTGACGATTCCGCTCGGCCTGGCCTAAGCGGAAGCCATGCCAACGTCCAGTGGTAGGCTGCCCATAAGGCCTAGATTGTTGAACAATCTGTTATTGTTGAACAATCTACTCCCCGCTGGCTATGCAGTCAAGGGTTCGCGGCTTCGTCCGGGAAGCGGTTGGCTTTGTCAGTGCTGGCGTAGGCGGGGGCGCGAGTGGAACTCGCGGCAGTTGCGACATCGCAGGCGGTCGGGCCTTCCGCATTCGGCCACCCTCCGCCACAGCGGCTGCTCGCTCTGGACCGCGTCTTATTGCTGAACTCCCCGACTTTTATCCGGAGAATTGATTAATTTTCAGACAAGTAGGGAGGCGGTCGAAATCGGCTGGAACGTTTCCACTCGACCCTGACCTGCGCGGATAAGAAGCCACGCGGTCCTCGGCAGTGGCCTGGCCATCCGAAAGGCTGACTTAGGCCAGTGCGCTTCCTAGGTCCGTCGCAGTTTCGGGCGTACAGTCCGCTAGTAAGCTCCCTTACAAATTTGTCGGGCAGTGTCTCGGGGCGTTTGCCCTGTTGGGGGAAGGAACTGCCATGCAACACAGCTCTGCGCAACGTGGGTCACATCAACACATTCGGGGGGTCTCGCGCCGTCGTAAAGCAGCAGCAGCGGGTGGAATAACCGGCGTTGTCCTCCTGGCCGCGGCCTTGCTGTGGCAGCAGTCGCCGGCATTCGCGGCCACCCCCGTCGGTTTGGGCACTGCCACCTCCTACTCCGTGCTCGCCGGCACCACGGTCACCAACACCTGTCCCACTACCCTCCAAGGAGATGTGGGTGTAAGCCCGGGCACTGCGATTACAGGGTTCCCGCCGGGCCTCTCAGGCGGAGCCACTCACAGGGCAGATGCGGTGGCCCTGCAAGCGCAGTCAGACGTGACCATCGCCTACGACAACGCCGCAGGTCAACCGTTAACGACCAGTGTTTCAGGAGACTTGGTGGGCCGGACCCTGACGGAAGGTGTCTACAGGTCCACGTCCTCGCTGGCCCTCAGCGGACAGCTCACCCTGGACGGCCAAGGCAATCCCAACTCCGTATTTGTCTTTCAGGTTGCTTCGACCCTCATCACCGCTTCGGCCAGCAGCATCATCCTGACCAACAGCGCCCAGGCCTGCAATGTGTTCTGGCAGGTGGGCAGCTCAGCCACTTTGGGTACCGCCTCACAGTTCAAGGGGACTATTCTTGCCCTCACGTCGATAACTGTCGAAACCGGAGCAAGGGTGGAGGGGCGGGCACTGGCCCGTAACGGGCAGGTCTCCCTGGATACGAACGTGTTCACCCACTCCGCCTGTACCACGACGCCAACCACCTCGGCGCCCGCCGTCACTGAAACAGCGACGGCGACTGAGACCGCGACGCCGACGGCGACTGCAACACAGACTGCCGGTGCAACGACGACTGCAACAGCGACTGCAACAACGACGCAAAGCCCTTCACCCACTGGGACTGCCACCACTACGCCGGGGCCCGGTGTCACCGAATCCACCGCCTCTGTGTCGGCAGTGCCGCTGGCCGACACGGGCGGCGGCAGAAACCAGGGCACGAACGTTGACACGGCGTCCGGACACTCGAGCGGCCCAGCAGCCTTCGGTGCCATCGTTGCCGGTCTTGGAGTAGCCACAGCAATAGTGTTTGCTGCCAGGCCGGTAACGGGCAGGCATCGGGGCAGTCAGGAGTAGAGGCTTTGCGTCGCGGATCTGTTCCAAACGGCCGGCACTGCCGCACGCCGGGCAATGGACGCGATGTGGAGCGTCCGTCGTCGGCCCGGCGGCGCGCTGGTGCCGGAAGACGCAGGGAGAGGGCCCTGGGCGGGGCGGCGGTGGTCCGTACGCTCGTTGGTGCGCTAACGCTGGCCGTCGTGCTTCTGGGATGGGGTTCGCAGCCAGTAACCTCAGTACCCCTGCCGCCCGCTGAGCTGTCTACTGGTCCGCATACTTCCGCTCCATCGGAGTCCTCCCTCGTCCCAAACCCGCCGAGCGGCGCGCCGCAGGAGGCCGACTCTTCCGGAATTGGTTCACCCCCACTGCATATCACTTACGGTGTGGTGGGGATGGATCAAGCCGTCCTGCCGTTGTCTCCGACGGAGCAGGAGACGAGCCTCGGTTCCATCGTTCCTCCACACACCGCGGACGCCTACTGGCTTACTCCGTACGGCGTCCCGGGCACAGGGTCCACAAATACCACGTACATCGTTGGGCACAGTTGGGAGGGTGGGTCGTCCCCTTTCAACAACATCAGTTCCAGCTCAAGACCTGGCGACGAGCTGACATTAACCACGGCAGAAGGGCCGCTGGCCTACACAATCGATGAGATCACCACGGAATTCAAGGACACTCTGAAGGACAGTGCCATTTGGGACAAGGTGCCCGGCCGGCTCGTCCTCATCACGTGCTTTACGGAGGATCTTTGGGGTAAAAACATCATCATCCAGGCCAGTCCGGTTCCTGCACCATAACCACTGGCCGGAGCCGCGCAGGGCTTCGCCGCCCAGTATTCATCGGCCGCCGTGGAGCGTCTTCTCCATCCACTGCCGGACGGTGAGGGCATCCGGAAGGATCTCCCGTGTTGCCTGCGTGGTCATGTCGATCTGATTCGTACGCAGCCAACGCCACATCGTGGTGAGGTCAGTACCAACGAAGCGCTCAAAAAGCCGGACCGGCACGGGGAAGCCGCGGGGCTTGCGGCCGGTCTGTTCGCCCCACATGGCACGGCACTGGTCGATGGTTTGAACGTCGGACGCCAAGCCGAGAACCTTACCGCCCCACCTTTCGGGATCGGCGAATACGCGGGCCGCTATCGCCCCTACATCGTCCACGCACAGCCAGCCAACAGGCCGTGACGGGCCCATCAGCTTCGGCATCACATGCCAGGTCGAAAACTGCGGGTAATAGCCCTTGTCCGTCATGAGCTCCATAAAAGCCATTGGCCGGAGCACGGTAAGACGCAGGCCCAGCTCGCGGAAGCGCTGCGCGACCAACAGTTTCGAGTCCCACGAGCCGACGCCTGTCTCATCATCGCCTACGCCTGCCGCACCATAGACCACATGTTCCGCGCCGGCCTCTGCCGCGGCCTCGGCAACGTTGCACCCCTGCCGCACCTCGGCTTCAAAGCTGCTGGTCATCGGATTCTGCACGTTGAACACCCCGTAGGCTCCGTGGAACGCGGGCCGGAGGGAGGCAATATCCTCCGTGTCAACGCGGTGGAGCTCGGCGCCCCTCTCACGGAGTGCCAGCGAAGCGTCGGTGGACGGATTCCTGGTCAGTGCACGCACCTGCCAGCCATCCTGAAGCAGGTGGCGTACCACGGCCGACCCCTGCCTGCCGGTTGCGCCTACCACTGACACTACGCCGCGGGGTCCCCCGCCCGAGGAAGAGTTCATGGCTCAGTATTGCACTGCTGCCGCGCTGGCTGCCGCCGATCGCCGTCGCGATTTTGCAGTTGGCGCAGGCCATGTCTCACTGACTGCACATGTGCGCCGGCCTTAAAACAGGAAACCTCCGCCGGATTCTTTCCGGCGGAGATTTCCTGTCCACATTCCAGCTCAGCTTCGGATGGCTGAAGGGTTCCGTTGGTGAACGGCTGGCGGGGTAAAGACGGCTCCCGTATCCGGGAAGGACGGGACCTCGATCCGGGCGTGCTCATGGACCTCAGTCACTGCCCGGCGGGTGTGCTTGGCGATTTCCTCCATGGTGGTGACCCACATGCCGTCCATTGACTTCACCCGGTCAATGAGCGTTTCCAGAGCCACTGCCTTCGATGGCCGCCCCGAAATGAACGGGTGGTTGGTCAGGACGAAGCAGCTCCCCTGGGCGTGGTGCGCCTCCGCCTCCAGGGTCCACATTTCAAGGACCTTGGCCGGGCTTTCGATCACGCCGCTGCCGGTGACGCCGGGGTAGAAGGCGTACTGTTCCCAGTCGTCCAGGGTCCAATCAACGGGGATCTCCACGATGTCCCTGCTGTCGCCCGGGGCGACGCGGAAGCGGTAGGGGGCATCGCCGTCGAGCAGGCTCGAATCGTAGAGGAAGCCGCGGTCCGCGAGGAGCGCAGGAGAATGCCAATTCAGTTCCCACCACGGGGCCCGGTATCCCACGGGCTCCACGCCGGCGGCTTTGGCGAGCGCCTCCAGGCCGCGGTCGATGTAGCGGGCCTCCGTCGCGGCGTCGATCCCCTGCATGGGTTCGTGCAGGTAGCCGTGGTGGGCCACCTCGTGCCCGGCGTCCACGATGCGGCGGACCGTGTCCGGGTAGCACTCCGCCGTGAAGCCCGGGACGAAGAACGTAGCCCGGATGTCCTGCCGGTTCAGGATCTGCAGCAGCCGGGGAACTGCCACCTTCGGTCCGTAGGACTGGTGGGTCATCAGGGACATCCTGCGGGTGCTCTTCGGGTCGTGGGCGATGGTGCAGGACTCGGCGTCGACGTCGAAAGTGAAGGAAGCTGCAGCCTGCTTGCCGTCGGGCCAGCTGATCGGGTGCGCTTCGTCTGGGAAAGCGAGGGGGTTCATGTCATGGTTCCTAGTGTTCAGAAGTCAGGGAAGGTCAGGGCGTGCGGTGTGCCGGGCTCAGATTTCGGCGGGTGCAGCCTGCGGTCCTCCGACGCCGGCCAGGCCAGGCTCTTCTGCCGGCTGGCTGGCCGGGGCCTTCGGCGCGCTGTCCAGGTGCTTGCGGTGAACCCTGGGCCCGAGGAGTGCGTACGTCGAGGCGCTGGCTACGCCGCCGGCGAGCCATGACAGGTCCCAGCCACCCAGGGCTACGGCGATGGGGCCCTGCATTGCGGGAACAAGTCCGTACATAAACAGCCAGGTGGCGAAGATGCCGACCAGGAGGGAGGTGACACCTGCCCAGTTGACGCCGGGGAGGCGCTTGGTGCCTACGGCGTCGAAGAGGCGTGCCGGGTTGCCGGGCCAGCGCTTTTCGATCCAGAAGTAGTGGACCAGCATGACGCCGCCCCAGGCGGCGACCCACGCGACAAGCCCGATGAGCCAGGCGTCAAGGACCGTTGCGAAGTCCTCCTGGAAGATGAAGAATACGACGGCGGCAAGGGAGAAAAAGCCGACGAACAGGTTGAGTTTGCGGCGGCTGATGGTGATGTCCAGCGACTGCGTGGCGACGGAAAAGGTGTAGATGTTGAGGATGTTGGTGGCGATGGGGCCGTGCAGCACCATCAAAAGGACGGGAAGTGCCAGGACGCCGAAGTTCTGGACGATGAGCTTTCCGGGGTCGATTTCGCCGCTGTTCGTGGCGAGGCTTGCGCCCAGGATCCCGAGCCAGACGACGGGGATGAACTGGCCAAGGACCGAGGCCAGGTACACCTTGCGCTTGGGGACTTCGGTGCTCACGAACCGGGAGTAGTCGGCGGCGTAGGTAAACCAGGTTATGCCCCAGCCGATCCCGATCGCGGTCATCACGGCGCTCATGGCCGCGATCCGCTCCGAGCCTTCCAGGATGTTGCCCGCCGGACCGGCGTAGGTCCAGTTGATCTTCATGCCGAACCACGCAACGGCTGACATGACCACCAGGATGATGATGGTGGGCGGGACGGTCCATTTTTCGAACGCGGCGATTGCTTTGTAGCCGAACCAGGCGATGGCCACCTGGGCGGCCATGATGGCGGTGGCGACCGCGATTTTCGGGCCGTAATTCTGGGCGGTGGGGTCCACCCAGCCAAGTGTGCCGAAGAGGGCCATAACCAGGTCAAGGATGATCCAGGTGTTGACGGCGCACCACCCGATCACCAGGAGGGCCTGGATGGAAGCGGGGAGGTAGTTGCCGCGGCGGCCGAACGCTGCACGGGCCAGGACCATCCCGGTGGCGCCGGTCTTTTGGCCGAGGAGGACAAAGCAGCCGAAGAGCAGCATGCCAATCAGGTTGCCCAGCACCAGGACGGTGACGGTGTCGGCGAAACCCAGCCCCAAGTGGATCCCGAGAGCGCCCAGGACCCAGTTGATGGGTGCCAGGTTGGCGCCGGCCCAGATCCAGAACTGCCCTGAGACTTTTCGCGTGCGCTGGGATTCGGGGATGGGCTGGAGCCAAGCTTCGACGTCGTCGTGGGCAGATGCCTGCCCGGCTCCTGCGGCTGCGTTCTCTTGTTGCATGGGGGCCTCTTCGTTGAGGGATGGGGGATGCTTCAAGATTATGTGGCCCCGACCACATCTACCACATACAATGTGTCGTGTAGTTCGGCACCTAACGCGACGGAGTGTCATGCCAATACGTCTTGAGGATGCCTTGAAGCATTCTTCGTTCATTCCTGGCGACCCCGTGATCCGCGCGGCAGCTTCAGTTGCGGCCACCACCCAATTGCGCTGGATCCATTCCAGTGAGGTCCTGGACATCGCCCCGCTGCTCGGCGGCGGTGAGCTATTGCTGACCGGCGGCCAGGCCCTTGCCCTGGCAACAGACAAACGCCGGGCAGAATACATCTGGGAGCTTGCGGAACGGGGAGTGGCGGCGCTGGCCATCGAAACGGGCACCGAGCTTGCCTCCATGCCGTCATCGATGATCTCGGCGGCGGAAGCGGCGGGCCTGCCTCTGATTGAGCTGCGCAAAGTGGTGCCTTTTGTAGGCGTGATGGAAGCCATCAACTCGCTGCTGGTGAGCGAATCCGCTGCCCAGTTACAGCAGGCTGACCAGGCCAGCCACGCGATGGCGGTAGAGCTGGCCCACGGTGGCAGCCTCGACCGGATTCTGGCTGTCCTTGCGGACGCTACCGGCGCGGAAGTCGTCCTCACGTCCAACGCGGGAGCTCCGCTGGCCAGTGCCCTGCCGGCTGGCCACGTGCCGGAACCCGCGGCCAGCACCGAGGTTGCGCAGGACCGGGCAAGCACCATCCACCTCGATGTCTCGGTGCGTGGCATCCCGTCAGCCCGGCTTACCCTGCACGCGCTTGCGGGCGCCGACCTGAACCTGGCAAGGATTGCGGGGCACCGCTCGGTGGATATTCTGGCACTGGCCCTGCTGCAGCGCATGCCGCCGGGCCTGAAGGAGATGGCAGGCGCGGCCTTGATCCGCGCCGTCGATTCCGGCACGCAGAACTGGCGGCTGCAGCAGCTTGCCCCTGCCGCGGGGATCCCCATTTCGGCGCAGCTGGTGGCCATTGTGGTCCGTTCCCCGGGTTCCCGGCAGCTGCGCACGGCCGTGGAACACCTGCTGGACCGGGTGGGCCGGCACAGCGCAAGCTACGCCGACAATGCCGAGCTTCTGGCGCTCGCAGTCCTGCGCCCCGGCACCACGCAGGAAGACCGGAAGGATATTGTGGCCGGACTGGAGTCACTCGACCTGCCGGAGGGAAGCGTCAGCGCCGTGGGTCCGGTGGCATCCGGGATTGCCGCCGCTCCCTGGTCACTGGCGGAAGCCAGGCTGACGCTGGAACTTGCCGCCGCCGTCGGGCCCGGAAAACCCGGGACGGGCCAGTCCGCCGCCGTCCTGGACGCCCAAGCGTACGCGGTGGAAAGGCTTGCCTTCCACTCCCTGGATGAGGCGCGGCGCACGGACTTCGTCCGCCAGCAGCTCGGTGCCATCCTCGAGCACGACGAACAGCGCCGTTCTTCGCTGCTTGAGACGCTGCGGGTCTGGCTGGATTCCGGCTGCAACACGGCGCAGGCCGCCCGCGAGCTGCACCTGGAACGCCAGTCGATGCATCAGCGGCTGCAGCGGATCTTTTCACTCTGCGGCGGCGATCCCCGCGGAACCGGCCGGCTGGCGGCGCTGCACCTGGCCACCCGGCTCGCCGCCATGTAGCCTCCCGCCCCTGCGACGCTCTCTCACTTCCTGCAGGAAATCCCGGAACGCTCTATCACTTTCCCAAGGGGAGTGGGAGAGCGTTCCTGTTTAAGCCGCAGGAAGTGAGAGAGCGTCCGGGAGTGCGTTGAATGTGCCCGGCATGGCGGTTCCTCCCGCACCTGAGGAGCATGTTTCTGCAACTGGGTTGTGTTTAACGCAACGCTCCATGCGGTTGTCCGCTGCATCCCTTTAGTTGCCTGTAGACGTGGAAGGACAAGAATGGAGTCATTTGGGGTCTTGACCGTGTCGCACATCACGCCTACTCTGGTGCAACAGCGTTGCATTGATTGCAACCCAGAATCTATTGGTGGACACATGAGTAACGAAATATCCTCGCTGCCCCCGCGTGACCAAGCACAGCCCGTCGATGGCGACGGAGTCAGCACAGAAACCCGCCGCAGGGTCGTCGCGGCCAGCTTCATCGGCAACTTCGTCGAGTGGTTTGACTACGCGGTCTACGGCTACCTTGCCGTCACTATCGCAACGGTCTTTTTCCCCGAGTCGGATCCCCAAACCGGACTTCTGCTGACCTTCGCACTTTTCGCGATTTCATTCCTTGTACGCCCGCTGGGCGGGTTCGTCTGGGGCCACATCGGTGACAGAGTGGGCCGGCGGACGGCCCTCTCGCTTTCCATCCTGATCATGTCCGGAGCAACTTTCTGCATAGCCCTCATTCCTGGCTACGACACGATCGGCATCTGGGCTCCCATCCTGCTCCTGGTCATCCGGGTGGCGCAGGGCTTCTCCGCCTCGGGGGAATATGCCGGAGCCTCGGCCTTCCTGGTTGAGTACGCCCCCGCAAACAAACGCGGACTGTACGCCGCGGTGGTTCCTGCCAGCACCGCCGCAGGCCTGTTGCTCGGTTCCCTGATCGCAGGCCTGCTGACGAGCCTGCTCAGTACCGAGGCGATGCAGAGCTGGGGCTGGCGCCTGCCGTTCCTGCTGGCCGCCCCGATGGGTCTGATCGGACGTTACATCCGGACCAAGCTCGAGGACACCCCGGTGTTCCGGGAACTGGAGGCCGAGGACCACGCCGCCAAAGCCCCGGTCTCCAGCCTGTTCCGGAAACACTGGCGGCAGCTGCTGCTGGCGGTGGGAGCCGTGCTGCTCAACGCCGTCGGGTTCTACGTCATCCTCAGCTACATGCCCACCTATCTGTCCTCAGAGCTGGGCCTCGGCGAAACCGAATCGTTCCTGGCCACAACCATCGCTCTGGTCACCTATATCGGTTTCATCTTCCTGACCGGGATGCTCTCAGACCGGTACGGCCGTAAGAAAGTCCTGATCAGCGCATCCATCGCCTTTATTGTGCTGACTGTGCCGGCCTTCGCCCTGCTGGGGACGGGGAACTTCCTGGTCATCGTCCTGATCCAGATCCTGCTGGGCGCAATGCTCACCCTCAACGACGGCACCCTCCCCAGCTTCCTGGCCGAAATGTTCCCCACCCGGGTCCGCTACAGCGGCTTCGCCGTCAGTTTCAACCTCTCCAACGCACTCTTCGGCGGTACGGCGCCCTTCATGGCAACGCTGCTGATCGCGGCCACTGCCAATGACCTGGCTCCGGCCTGGTACCTCGTGGGCGCCGCCGTCATATCCCTGATTGCAGTCTCCCTTTCCCGCGAGACCTGCAAAGAACCGCTGCGCCACGAATAGCCGGGCCAGCGCCGCAATTTTTCCACCTAAGTAACCGCACCAAAGAAAGGCACCACCACCATGACCATCACCACAGAGAACGCAACCACCGTCGCCGAACTGGAGCGCCTGAAGGTCCTCAACAACGGCAAGAAGGTGTCCCTGACCTTCTCCGATGCCGAGTTCGAACGCCGGCTCGCGGGCCTCCGCCGCATCATGGCCGAGAAGGAACTGGACGCCGTCGTCCTCACCAGCTACCATTCCATCAAGTACTACTCGGACTTCCTCTTCACCTACTTCGGCCGGTCCTACGCCATGGTGGTCACCAAGGAAAACACGGTCACCGTCACCGCCAACATCGACGCCGGGATGCCTTGGCGCCGCAGCTACGGCGACAACCTGGTCTACACGGACTGGCGCCGCGACAACTACATCCACGCCATCCAGGAGGTTCTGCGCACCCGCGGCATCAACCCGCGCCGCATCGGCGTCGAAGACGACTCACTGCCGCTGGATAACCGCAACAAGATTCAGGCCGCCTTCTCCGGCGCAACGCTGGTGGACGTGGCCCAGGCGGCCATGCGGCAGCGCATGATCAAGTCAGCGGAGGAAATTGAGGTCATCAAGCACGGTGCCCGGATCGGCGACCTTGGCGGCGAAGCCATCCGCAACGCCATCACGGCCGGCATCACCGAGTATGAGGTCGCTCTGATCGGCACCGAGGCCATGGTCCACGAGATCGCCCGCACCTTCCCGGATTCCGAAATCCGCGACACCTGGGTGTGGTTCCAGTCCGGCATCAACACCGACGGCGCCCACAACTGGGCCACCACCCGCAAGATCCAGGAACACGACATCCTGTCGCTGAACTGCTTCCCCATGACGTCCGGCTACTACACGGCCCTGGAGCGCACACTGTTCTACGGCGAACCCGATGCGCGCTCCCTGGAACTGTGGAACATCAACGTGGAGGTCCACAGGCGCGGCCTGGAACTCATCAAGCCCGGTGCCGTCTGCAAGGACATCGCCGCCGAACTTAACGAGATCTACGTCAGCCATGGACTGCTCGCCAACCGGACCTTCGGGTACGGTCACTCGTTCGGTGTCCTCAGCCACTACTACGGCCGCGAAGCCGGCCTCGAGCTGCGCGAGGACATCGACACCGTGCTGGAACCGGGCATGGTGGTCTCCATGGAACCGATGATCACCGTGCTCGATGGCCAGCCCGGTGCCGGCGGCTACCGTGAGCACGACATCCTGGTGGTGGGTGAAAGCGGAGCCGAGAACATCACCAAGTTCCCGTTCGGCCCCGAATACAACATCGTCGGAGCCTGACCATCCCCTCAGCCAAAAGAGGCGGCGCCACGTAGCACGTGGCGCCGCCTTTCCGGTCCTCGTACGGAATGATGGTAACCACCATGAGCCTCGAAGAATCCCCTGACACCACCGGAAACGGCGACACCAAGGGCGCGTCCGTCATCGTCAACGCCATCGCCGTGCTGCGTACCTTCACCGCCGATGAACCGCTGCTCGGAGTCACCGAAATCGCCAACCGCGTGGGCCTGCACAAAAGCACCGTTTCCAGGATCCTGTCCACTTTTGAACAGGAACACCTCGTGGAGCGCGATCCGGAGACCCGCCGGTTCCGTCTTGGCCTGGGCCTTATTGCCGTGGCCGGCCCGCTGCTGGCCGAACTCGAAGAGCGCCGCGTGGCCTACCCTGTCCTGCGCGAACTCACCGAACAGACCGGCGAAACGAGCGCCCTCATGGTCTGGAACGGGTCCGAGTCGATGTGCGTCGAACAAATCGCCAGCCACCACCAGATCAAGCACACCACCCCGCTGGGAGCCCGGTACCAGGACGCCATGAGCGCCTCCGTGCAGGTCTTCCTTTCCACCGAACCTGCCGAACGTGTCAGCGCCTTGCTGCGCAGCGGGGCCATCACGTATCCGGGACTGGATGATGCCGGCCTTGACGGCTACCAGATCAAACTCGACGACGTAGGCCGCCGCGGATGGGCCATCAACTACGGCGAATCATCCATCGACGAAGTGGGCGTGGCTGCACCCGTGTATGACCACCGCGGGGCCGTTGTGGCAGCGGTCCTGATCCCGGCTCCCCGGTTCCGCGTCTCACGGGAAAGACTGCAAGGTCTGGGAGAAGCGTGCGCGGCAGCTGCACACCGGGTCACCAGCCGACTCGGAGGACGCGCACCCGCGGCTTCAGGTCAGGCCGGCCCGCAGTAGCCCTCCGGGGCGTGCCGCCAGCCGCGGGGCTGGCTAGGCCGGGGCCAGTACTCGTACGGAGTCCCGTTCGACGGTGGGACAGTTGATTTTGGCGGGGCCACTGGCCTGTGGTTCTTCCAGGCCCAGCAGCGTCCTCACTCCGGCCGCGCCCAGTTCGTAGTGGGGGAGGGAGACGGTGGAAAGCGGCGGCCGGAGGTGGGCTGCGATGACTTCCTGGTTGTCGAATCCCACCACGGCCATGTCGTCCGGGATGGAGAGGCCGTGTTCGCGCAGCCCGTCGTAGAGTCCCATCGCCATTCGGTCGTTGTAGCAGTACACGGCCGTGACATTGCGTTTGAGGAGTTCCTCGGTAGCCCCGTAGCCGCCCTCCTGGTCCGGATAGGCTTCAAGGACCAGGCTCTCGTCGAAGGGAATGCCTTCTGCTTCCAGGGCTTCCCGGTAGCCCCGCAGCCGTCCGTCCTTCGCCGGGGCGGGGATAGTGGCGTTGATGAAGGCGATCCTGCGGTGGCCGTGCTTGAGCAGCACCTCGGTGGCTGAACGGCCGCCTTGCGTTTCATCCGGCACGACAGCCCGGGCGCCGGGTTCCGTCGAAAAACAGTTGACGAGGACGAAGTCCGACTCCCGGAGGGAGTTGGGTATTTCCGTGGCCCGGTGGAACCAGGTTGAGTAGAGGATCCCGCGGACCTTGTACTCGAGCATCATGGCGATCGCATCCGTCTCAAGCTCGCGGTTGCCTTCGGTGTTGGCGATGAGAAGGGCGTACCCGTGCTTCCAGGCCTCGTCCTGGGCGCCGTGGATGATCTGGCCGGCGAACGGGGTGGTGGCGATGGCGTCGGCGACGAGGCCGATGAACCGGGAACTCCCGCTGACGAGGGTTTGGGCCATGGCGTTGGGCCGGTAGCCCAGGTCCCGGATCGCGTCCCGTACCCGTTTGCGGGTCTCGTCGGAAATCCGGGCGGCCTTTTTCTTGTTCACCACCAGGGAGACGGTGGCTGTGGAGACGCCGGCAGCCTCGGCTACCTGACGCAGGGTGACGGGCTGGGCGCGCTGGGTCTGTCTCAACGGGACGGCAGCGTCCGCTGGCGTGTCCGAATTGTTCTCCTGCGAATCCATGTGCCCTCCTTCAGGAGTATATCGGCCTGCTGGCGCTGTCATCCCTTGCTCGCCCCGCTCTCCAGGCCCTGGATCATTGCCTTGTTGAGCACGAGGAAGACCAGCAGCAGGGGAGTTATGGTGACACAGACGGCGGCGAACGTGGCCGTCCAGTCGGTCTTGCCCATGGCCCCGATGTAGTTCTGCAGGCCCAACGGGATGGTCTTCAGCCCCTCGGAGAGGACGAAGGTGTTGGCGAAGATGAAGTCGTTCCAGATGAAGATGCTGTTGACCAGCACAACTGTGACGACGGTGTTCACTGAGAGGGGGAGGGTGATAAGCCCGAAGATTCGGTAGGGCCCTGCTCCGTCAAGGGAAGCCGCCTCATACGTTTCCCGCGGGATGTACTCAAAGAAGGAACAAAAGAGGTAGATCGACATCGGAAGGGCGAAGCCGGCCAGGGGGATGATCATCGACGGGTAGGTGTCGAGCAAGTTGATCGAGGCGTAGTCGATGAAGAGCGGAACGAGAGCGATCTGGACGGGCACGATGATGCCGATCAGGAACAGGCTGCGGACGAACCTGCTGAAGCGGAAGCCCAGAACCTGAAGCGCGTAGGCGGCCATCATTCCCAAGACCACAATCAGAAGGTTGGCGCCCATCGTGACGATGAAGCTGTTGAGGATGTTCATCCCGAGGTTGCCGGTCTCGAAGGCCCGGGCGTAGTTGTCGAACGTGATCGCTTTGGGGAGTGCGAACGGGTCGCCCGTCGCGAAGTCGTGTTCGGTGCGCAGGCTGGTGATGAACAGCCAGGCCAACGGGTAAACCTGCATGATGACGATGAGGGCAATGAGCACTCTCGACAGTGTGCGGTGGAGGCTGGGCTTGCGCCGCCTGCGCACTGGCGGCGGGCTGTCTGATGGGGCGGCAAGGGGCCTGGTAACCGGAGCTGCTGGCGCGGTCATGCGTCCGCCTTTCGTTTGAGCATGAAGAGGATGAGCCCGACGGCGACCAGGCACTCGACGACGATGAACACGGCGATGGTACTGGCGTATCCGAAGTCGGTACTGGTGAAAGCCGTCTTGTACATGTACGTGGTCAGTAGCTCGGAGGACTGTCCGGGGCCGCCGTTCGTCATGAGGTACGGGATGTCGAATCCGCGCAGGCCGTAGGTTGTAGCCATGATCGTGGTGGTGATCCAGACGGGCATGATGTGGGGGAAGCGGATCTTGGTGAACAGCTGCCAGCGGGAGGCGCCGTCAAGGCGGGCAGCTTCCTCAAGTTCCTTCGGGACGGACAGCAGTGCCGCATAGATGATGAGCATGTAAAGACCGGTGAACCGCCATCCCTCCGGGGCCGATACGGCTGCGAGCACCGTGTTGATGTCCGAGAGCCAGGGGCGTTCCAGGGCGCCGAGGCCGATCCAGTGGAGAAGCTGATTGAGGAGGCCCACCGGTTCGATCGAGTAGATCCGCACGAAGAGGAACGCGATGGCCACCGTGGAAATGACGGCCGGCAGGAGGTAAAGGGTCTTGATGAGCTCGCGGCCTCGTCGCATTGAGGTGAGGAGGCTGGCGACGAGCAGGGCGCCGCCGAGCTGCAGGACCAGGCAGATCGCGAGGTAGCCGAGGGCATTGAAGAACGAGCGCCAGAAGATGTCGTCCGCGGTGAGCATCCGGACATAGTTGGCGAGCCCCACGAACTCCATGTCGCTGATGCCGTTCCAGGAAAAGAAGCTCAGGAACAGCGACTGCATGATGGGGAACAGCACTGCGACGCCGTAAAGCAGCAGGGGTGGGAGCAGGAAGACCAGGACGGAGAGTCGTGACCTGTTGGGAAGCATGGCCGGCCTTTCGGGTGGGGGCCGTAGCCCCCACCGCTGTGGTTACTTGAAGAACTTCGGGGCGTTCTGCGCGATGGTGCTGTCCATCGTGCTGGTGAACTGTTCGGGCGTGATGTTGCCCTGGACGAGGAGCACCAGCTCCTGCTGAAGCCGGCCGTTGGTGGTGGGGTCGAGCTGGGTGTCCCACGGCATGGCCTGCTTGTCCCCGAGGTCGTTGGCCATTTCCAGGGCCTTCTTGTACAACGGCGTGGCATTAGCCGGAACGACCGTTTCCACGTTGGTGGTCGGAGAAAGCGCACCGGTGGCGGCGTATTCGGACGGGTACTTCTCCAGGGCGAACTTCAGGAAGTCGCTCACCAGCGGGTCATACGTTTTGGAGTTGACGGCCATCCCGATGCCGGATGGGGAAACGAACTCATTGGCCGCGGTGACGGACCCTTCAGTTGTCGGCAGGGTGAAGAAGTCGATGTCATCGCGCACGTCAGGATTGAGCTTGTCAGTTGCCAGGCTTGGCAGCTCCCAGGTGCCGATGTTGTACATCGCCGCCTGGCCTGAGGTGAACTGGTTCTGAGCGTCGGAGTAGCCCTGTGAGGAGAAGCCGTCCTGGAAGCACTTGGCCTTGCCAAGCGAAGCCAGCCATTCGACGGCCTTCTGGCCTGCCGGGTCAGTGAACTTCGCTTCGCCCTTCTTCAGTTTCTGGATGTACTCCGGTCCGGCTTCACGGAACGGCTGGTAGGCGACATACCGTTCCAGGGGCCATTGGTCCTGGCCGTCGATGGCGATCGGCGTGATGCCGGCGCCGCGCAGGGCGGTGCACATGGCGGGGATGTCATCGAGGGACTTCGGGACGGAGACGCCGGCCTTCTGCAGCAGTTCCTTGTTGTACCAGATGAACTCCAGCTCGAACTGGAAGGGGATCATGTGCAGGGATCCGTCGTCGAAGCGCTGGTAATCCAGTGCGCTGGGCCGGTAGTCGTCGTAGACATCCAGGGACTTCAGCAGCTTCTCGGCGTCGACCATCTTTCCTTGCTTGGCCAGCTGCTGGGCAAAGGGTGTGGCGTCCGTATCGAACAGCTCCGGAAGTTTGTTGGCAGCGGCCAGGGTCTCGAGTTTCTGGATGTACGACGGCCTGTCCGGGGTGGTGATCAGGTTGAGCGAGAATCCCGGGTGGTCCTTGGCGTAGTCGTCCGCGAGTTTCTTCATGATGTTGATGACGGCGCCGTCGGCCGGGCGGGACAGAAGCCACGAAATTTCCCGGGGCTTGATTTCTCCGGTTGGGCTGACGTTCGAGGGGTCGGAGGCCCCTCCGCCTCCGCCGCAGGCTGTGAGGGCCAGGGCGGTGATGGCTGCCACGGCGGCAGCTCGTAACGATCTATTCATAACGGCAATCTCCTTTGATTGGAGCGGAGGATGGGCTGGAGGCTATTCAGTTGTCTGTGCGCTTGCGTATTTCAAGTTCGGTGACGCTGACGGATCCTTCTCCGGCGAAGACACCGATCCGGCCGTCGGGATGGTCGTAGATCCTGGTGCTGAGGGAAACCTGCCGGTCCAGCACGGCGACTAACAGGTCCCCGTCCACAACAACTTCGAGGGTGTGTTCTCCGGGCCCCAGATCGCAGGGCCGCTCCAGCTCGAGGTCGAAGGGAACGTCGCCTGAAACATGCCATTGGGCGTTGCCGGTGACTTCCCGCGGCCAACGGTCGAATACCATACGGCCGCGCTTGGGCTCGAGGCGGAGAACGTAGGAACGGTCTCCGTCGGCGCTGGAGCGCAGCAGGAGGCCGCATTCCGTTGTTCCGGGTGCGATGTGCAAAACTGCCCTGGCATAAAACTGCGGTGGCAGACTTTCGCGGGACACGAGGGCTGTGTACCCGTCGGGTATATCCAGCGCGGCCGGCAACTCCTGGCCGAAGGTCACCGGAATCTCGTCCCAGAAGCTCGCCACAAGTTCGTCCGCCAAGCCGAATCCCAAGGTTCCGTCGGGGTTCTGGCGGGCTTCCAGGACTGACATCGTCCCGGCCCACTGCCAGGGCCCTTCATCGGTGTTGTCTTCCTTGCTGGCGATCCAGCCGAAGAAGAAACGGCGCCCGTCCCGCCCAGCGGTCTTGGATGCGTAAAACGCGCGGCCGTCGATACTGTCAAGGTTCGGCACGGCCCACGGACCGTTGGGGCTCTTGGCCATGCGGTAGCGGGTCGTGAAAGATTCGGAGAACTCGGAGTAGACCATGTACCACCAGTCGCCCCAGGCGAAGACGTCCGGGCATTCATGGGTGATGTAGCGGCGTGGGTCCCAGAACGGTTCGGTGTGCTGCCACGCCATGAGGTCGCTGGAGACGCACTGGGCGATGACACCGCGGCGGCGTTCAGGTCCCGTGGAGTGACGTGCCGCCAGCAGCATCCGCCACTGGCCGGCGGTCTCGTCCCGGAAGACGAAGGGGTCCCGCCAGTCGCCGGACTCGTAGCCGTCCGGCGCGCCGAAGGTGAGTTCCGGGTGCTTCACCCAGGTCTGCATGTCGTCGGTGCTCGTGGCATGCATTACCAGCTGAAGGGGCGCACCGTCCGGTCCGAGGTTCCGCGGGTTTTGGCCCGTGTAGAACAAATGGTGGACGCCGGTTTCATCGACGACGATGCTGCCCGTATAGGCGTTGAAGTCAAGGTCATCCTCGCCACCGTGCTGGAGGGAAACGCCCTGGTCCTCAAACTGTGTGAGGTCTTTGGTGGTGACCAGGCTCCAGGAAGTTCCCGGCTTGGGGTCTGCCCTGTCCTCGTGCAGGTAGAAGAGCCAGAACACCCCGTCCTTCTCATAGGGGATGAGGTCTCCCACCCAGCCGTCGGCGGGTTTGAAGAAAACTGAGCGATTCATCGGCTCTGATGTCCAATCTGCTTAAGCGTTTTACCAAGGTTCACGATACTGCCGCCCCTGATTCCGATCAAGCGTTTTAGCAAACTTTTTCAGGTGGACGATCATAGACTCGCCGAATGACTGATAACCGGACCGCGGTCGACTGGGATTCTGCACGGGCGAGCAACCGTGACAACCGGGAAGACAGGGTTCCCCTGCACGAAGAGGCGTACGGGACCAGCGCCTTGGACGATCCCAACCATCTGACCGGCGTCATCTGGACGGACCTGGCCGCACTGGAGCCCTTTCTCCCGGGCGGCACGGTCTCCGGCCTGGATGTGTGTCATCTCCAGTGCCACATAGGCACCGACACGCTTTCCCTGGCCAGGGCGGGAGCCCGAATCACCGGAGTGGACTTCTCGCTGGGCAGCCCAGGTTGCAGGGCTCTTGCGGGCTGGAGGAACGTTCTACATCCGCGACGGGCACCCCGCGCTCTACGCCATTGATGAGCATGCCGACGGGCTGCAGCTCCGGTATCCGTACTTTGGCAACGGTGACGCGCAGCTATGGGACGACGAGTCCACCTACGCCGGAGATGGCAAGGTTGCCCACTCCAGGACGTATCAATGGGCGCATCCTTTATCCGAAATCATCAACTCCCTGATCGGGGTGGGGCTGCAGATTCTTCGCGTCAGCGAGGACAACACACTCCCGTGGAAGTTCGCGCCACGCATGGTGGAGGTGCCAGGCGGGTTCGCGTGGCCGGAATCCGAGCGTGACCTTCTGCCTTGTACCCACACGATCATCGCCCGGAAGGCGGGCACGTAGGCGAAGCGTGCCCGCCGTGGTGATTGGCGGGCTCGCCCTGCAGTTTGGCGACGGCGGCTGGGGCCGTCCTGGCCGGAATCTTCCTCATCCTTGCCGCCCTCGCAGCGATGCTGGCGCACCTGCGTCACCTGGCCGGCGTCGCGCGTCACACGAAGTAGGCGGCGGGCAGACACGCCACGGGCCGGCCGCATCAGCAGCCGGCCCGGACGTATCGGTCAGCGCAGGTCGAACCGGTCCAGCTCCATGACCTTCACCCAGGCCGCCACGAAGTCGTTGACGAACTTCTCCCCGGCGTCGTCGCTGGCGTAAACCTCGGCCAGCGCCCGGAGCTGTGAGTTGGATCCGAAGACCAGGTCCACCGGTGTGGCGGTCCATTTCAACTCACCGGTGCTGTAGTCGCTGATCTCGTAGACGTTCTCCTCCGCTTCCGAGGCCTTCCACCGGGTGCCGGGCGAGAGCAGGTTGACGAAGAAGTCGTTCGTCAACACCTGGGGCCTGTCGGTGAGGACACCATGGGTGGACCCGCCGATGTTGGTGCCGAGGGCACGCATGCCACCGACGAGCACTGTCATCTCCGGCGCGGAAAGGTCCAGCATGTACGCCTTGTCCAGCAGGAGGGTCTCCGGTTGGAGCTTCACGCCGGGGCGCACATAGTTCCGGAAACCGTCCGCCCGCGGCTGCAGGTACTGGAAGGAGTCGACGTCGGTCTGGTCCTGGGCAGCGTCGGTGCGGCCCGGCCGGAACGGGACCGTGACGGCGAAGCCGGCGTCCTTCGCGGCTTTCTCCACCGCCGCGCAGCCGCCGAGGACGATCAGGTCTGCGAGCGAGACCTTCTTGCCCCCGATCTGGTCGGAGTTGAACTGCTGCTGCACCCCTTCGATTGCCTGCAGCACAGATTCCAGCTGCCCGGGCTCGCTGGCCTCCCAGCCGCGCTGCGGCTCCAACCTGATCCGCGCCCCGTTGGCGCCGCCGCGCCTGTCGGTCTTGCGGAAGGTGGACGCCGCGGCCCATGCCGTGCCGGCGAGCTGCGAGACGGACAGGCCCGAGTCCAGGAGCCGGGCTTTGAGTTCGGCGATGTCCTGCTCGTTGACCAGCTCGTGGTCCACTTCCGGGACGGGGTCCTGCCAGAGCTGCGGTGCGGGGACCCACGGTCCGAGCATATGCGGGCCGACGGGGCCCATGTCGCGGTGCAGCAGTTTGTACCAGGCCTTGGCGAACGCGAGCGCGAACTCGTCCGGGTTCTCCAAGAACCGCCGCGAGATCTTCTCATAGGCGGGGTCGACGCGCAGTGATAGATCCGTGGTGAGCATCGTTGGCCGGTGCTTTTTCTCCGGGTCGTGGGCGTCCGGAATGATATTCGGGCCGTCCTTGGCCACCCACTGATGCGCGCCGGCGGGGCTCTTGACGAGCTCCCACTCGTGCTCGAACAAGATCTCGAAGAAGCGGTTGCTCCACTGGGTGGGCCGGTCTGTCCAGGTGACCTCCAGGCCGGAGGTGATCGTGTCCGGCCCCTTCCCGGACCCGTAAGTGCTGAGCCAGCCGAGGCCCTGCGCCTCGAGATCGGCACCCTCCGGTTCGGGGCCAACGTGGGCGTCGGCGTCACCGGCACCGTGGGTCTTGCCGAAGGTGTGCCCGCCGGCGATCAGCGCGAGGGTCTCCTCGTCGTTCATGGCCATGCGCTTGAAGGTCTCGCGGATGAACGCCGCGGCCTTGAGCGGGTCCGGATTGCCCATGGGCCCCTCGGGGTTGACGTAGATCAGGCCCATCTCTGTGGCGCCGACGTCCTCCGCCATCTGGCCTTCGCCGATGTAGCGTTCGTCGCCAAGCCACGCGTCCTCGGGCCCCCAGAAGATTTCCTCGGGCTCCCACACGTCCTCGCGGCCGAACGCGAAGCCAAAGGTCTTGAATCCCATCGACTCAAGGGCGACGTTGCCGGCGAGGACCAGCAGGTCCGCCCAGGAGAGCTTCTGGCCATACTTCTGCTTCACCGGCCACAGCAGCCGCCGGGCCTTGTCCAGGTTGGCGTTGTCCGGCCAGCTGTTGAGCGGAGCGAAGCGCTGGCTGCCGTCCCCTGCACCGCCGCGGCCGTCATGGACGCGGTAGGTGCCTGCAGCGTGCCAGCTCAGCCGGATCATCAGGCCGCCGTAATGGCCGAAGTCCGCGGGCCACCAGTCCTGGGAGGTGGTCAGGACCTGGACGATGTCCTGCTTAAGCGCCTCAACGTCGAGTTTCTGAAATTCCTCGCGGTAGCTGAACGAGGGGCCCAGCGGGTTACCCGCCGGCTGGTGCGCGTGGAGCACGCTGAGGTCCAGCTGGTTCGGCCACCAGTCCGCGACCGTCCGCGGCCGGTGCGCCTTGGGCTGCGGCGAGTCGATCGCCGGGTTCTCACTCTCGCTGCCGTGCGAGGTCACGCTGTCGGGGTCGACCGGGCTCCCGCCGTCGGCCTTGCGGTCCTGGCCCTGGGCGCTTCCCGGGGCAGGGACCTGGGGCTGGTCCTGGTGATCGGTCATGTGCTTCCTTCCCTATGGCCGAGGCCGCGGTCGGACTCGGGCAGCCGGTCTAACCTTCCTATTTGACCACGCGCGGATGCCGCAGGGGAGGGCCAATTTAACATAGGCACGCAGAGGAGCGGCCGGGCGGCGTCAGTGGTAAATACGCCGCGGGAAACGGCCAGCTAAGGCAGAGGACTCCGCCGATGACCATGCCTACCCCGATCAGCATGACAGGGGTCAGCGCTTCGCCAAAGATGAGGGCGGCCAGCAGCACGGTGAGTGTCACGCCCAGCGCGGCCCAGATGCCATAAGCAACCCCGAGGCCCAGGCCCTTACGGAGGACTGCAGCAAGGGCACCCGGGTCGGGTAACACCCAGAAGAGTACGGCGATGTGTCGGCACTGTTAAGTTCGCTTGTGACCGCCGTCAACCGAAGTAGATATATTAGTCGCTGCATTACCGATATTTCAGCGTGCAATGTCGCACCCGAACGCTCCAGGAGACGCTTTATGTCCCACCAACAGCCCCTTTCGACCGCCGCGCCGGCCAAGGCACGCGCGCAGGTCCCGCTCGATGATGCTCCCTTCAAGCCAATCCACGCACTGGCCACGGCCTGCGTGTTGGGAGGCGCGGCAGTCGACGGTTATGTCCTCGGCATCATCGGTTCCGGCATCGCCTTGGCGAAGAACGAACTTGCCCTCACCGCCTTGAGCCAGGGGCTGATCGCCTCCAGTGCCTTGATCGGTGTCTTCATCGGCGGGCTGATCTTTGGCTCGCTGGCCGACCGGTACGGGCGCCGCCCGGTGTTCACGTGGAACCTGATCGCCTTCGTGGTGCTGTCCCTGCTCCAGCTGTTCACGGTCGGAGTCTGGGATCTGGTCGCCCTGCGCCTAGCGCTCGGCCTCGCCATCGGCGTGGAGTATGCCGTCGGCACCGCGGTGCTGGCTGAGTTTTCCCGTAAAAAGGGCCGCGGCGTGCTGCTGGGCAACTTTGCCGTCTTTTGGATGGTCGGTTTCGTGGCCGCCTTCATGGTCGGGCTGCTCTGGTCGGGGGACAACTGGCGCCTACTGCTGGCGACCAGCGCAGTACCCGCCTTCATCGTGTTCGTGCTGCGCTCCCGCTTGCCCGAGTCCCCGATGTGGCTGAAGGCCCGCGGCCGTGACAACGAGGCGGAAGCTGTCGTGCTTAAGCATTACGGCGAGGGATACGTCGTTTCCCAGGTCAAGCTGGAGCAGAAGAATGCGAAGGTCTCGGACCTGTTCACCCGGCAGACCTGGCGCCCCCACCTGTACTCCGGACTGTTCTGGTTCTGCCAGGTCGGCCCCTTCTTTGCGATCTTCACCTTCCTCACCCCGGTGTTCAACGGCCTGGGCGTCACCGACGCCGTAACCGTCGAAATCTGGCTCAACGTGGTCCAACTCGCCGGTGCCGTCTTCGGTTTGTACCTGCTGCACAAGCTCACCCGGCGCGGCTTCGTGAACTGGACCTTCGCCCTGATGTTCCTGACCCTGCTGTCCCTCGGGCTGTTCGGCAACGCTCCACTTTGGCTGACCGTCAGCCTCTTCGCGTTCTACCTGTTCATGGCCCCGGCAGCGAACAACATCCAGTACGTCTACCCCAGCGAAATTTTCGACACCCGTGTCCGGGGAACTGGCGTTGGCTTCTCCGCAGCGTTCTCCCGCATCTCCGCGGCCGGGGCCACCTACCTGTTCCCGCTCCTCCTGGCAGAACTGGGCACCTCGGCCACGCTGCTCCTGGTATCGGCCTTCCCCCTGCTCGGACTTATCCTCTCCATCCTCTGGGCACCAGAGACCAAGGAAAAGACCTTGCGCTGACGCGGAGAGCCAGAGCAAGGGAAGGGAAGTAGACTAACCGTCCCTAAGCCATCGCAAAGCCGGACCCATCTCGTGGAGCCGAGGCGCACGAGCCAAGGCCGGCGAACGTGCCCACCAGCACGCGCCCCATCGAATCCACCGAGAGTTGCACTGCACGCCGACGCACGGATGCTGATCAGGTCACCTGATCCGCATCGGTGCGTCGCCCTGTGGTCTTAGAGGCACGGCCCACGCGATAAAGGCTCCAGCGGGCAGATTTGGGCTTGGGCTGAGAATGGCCATCTTCGTCGGGTCGCGTGCCTCCGCCCCTTGAGTACTTAGGCGAGAAGCGGCAGTGAAGGCCTTTTAGGCGGTGCCTCCGCCCAGCACGTCCACGTGCACGTGATCGAGGTGTCGGAGTATTTCGTTGCCTGGCTCCGGTGCATCGTAGTCCTGCCACTGCCCTTGGGAGCTGTACACGCTCCAGAACCGGTCGTCGAAGATGACGTACTGGATGTGCAGGTCCTCGGCATGGGCGATGAGCCAGTGGGACAGCATCCACCCCTTACGCCGGTTCTCCTCGGTCACCGGGCGGAAGAAGATGTCCATTGCCCGGCCGTCGTAGTGCGTCGAGTCCGCTCCGTGTCCTTGGTCAATGCCACCCGGGGCGAACCCGCCCAGGCTTTGGTCGCCGAACACTTCAGTCATGGCTTGGCGCAACTGCTCGGCGCGCGGTGTCAGGCCGGTGGCAGTCAGCTGTTGTTCCTGCAAGTCGCTGGCGGCCGAGCCCCGGCAGCTGAGGCTGGGACCAGCGTCCCGGGGAGGCCCGTTGGCCAGCCGCTGCAACACCGCCTCGTCGATGTTGGAGGTGTCCGGCGCCTCCAACCCGCGGGCGAGGAGGGCGACGGCCGTGGTGGCCAGCCGCGCCTCATCACGGTCGAGTCCGACTTCCCCGTCAGAGGTTTCGACAGTACATTCCGGGCGCAGCAGCAGCGAGCCGTTTTCAATGCGCAAACCACTGAGCAGGCCGGGCCCGAGGAGCATCAGCGCCAGCCCGAGCACTCCGAGCAGATAAAGGGCCAACCGCAGCCGATTTGGGCTGCGCCGGCCCTCGTGCCTCTCCTTGTTGGTCACCACGGGAGCACACGTGCAGACCGCACGGGGACCTTATGGGCGCCTGTACGGCCCGGCGCTGATCCGGACACTCGAGGGCCGGTCACGGCTGTTCTGTTCCCGATGATGTGTGCCTTTCATTGCGTCGCACTCATCCAGTCATAGCAGGGGATGGACGGTCCCGCATCGGCGAAGGCCGGGAATGCCGCCGTCACCGTGATAAGCCTCGCAGCCGATTTATAAGGCCAAGCCCGCCTTGAGAGCTTCCACACTTCTGGCCTCACTTGAGCTCTGCATCGAACACGTCGTGCACGCCTTCCAGGAACAGCCGGCCACCGCGGCCCGCTAAAGCCAAGTGGGGGCCAGTCTCCCCCCCCCAAGGGAAGAGAACGACGGCGGGACTTCCCGCCGTCGTTTTCGTCGCGGTGCCGCAGTCTCCAAAGCTGAAAACCCAGTATGAAGTGAGATTAAGCAGTCTCCAACCAAGCTGCTGGGACGTCGCCGGCTGGGCGTTCGGGGAACTGGCCGCCGGTGGCGGCCGTCGACGCTCCGCAAGTCCACCTCAGCATCGCGGCACTACGCTGAGATGATGCTGGATTACACCCTGAAGCAGTTGCAGTATTTCGTTACGGTCGCTAATCACGGGTCAATCGCGGCGGCGGCCGCAGCCTCGCATATCTCCCAGGCCGCGATGTCCCAGGCGATTACGGAGTTGGAACGTGTTGTCGGTTCCCAACTGCTTGTTCGTCATCGGGCACGCGGCGTCGTATTGACTGCCGTCGGTACCTATTTCCTCCGCGATGCCCAAGCCTTGGTGCGGCATGCCGAAGAAGTTCAGGGACGTGTTATGGAACGGCAGCAGGGGTTGGTGGGGCCTTTGACCATTGGCTGCTATACCGGCCTGTCCGCGTTCTGGCTGCCTGAGATTGCGTATGGCTTTGTGAAGCCAAACCCTGGGCTTGACGTGACGTTGACTGAGGGGGACGGCGCCCAGCTGCAAGAGCGAATGCTGAGCGGCTACCTGGACGCCGTTTTGACCCATACAAGGCACCTCATTCCCGGAGTTGAATCCACCACCGTAATGGCGGGCCGGCCCTATGTACTCGTCGCCGGCGATCATTGGGCCGCAAAACGGACGAGTGTTCGCCTCACGGAGCTGGCCGACGAGGATTTTGTTTCGCTGGACATCCCCTCGGTTCGAGAAAACCAGCTGATTAATTTGCGTATGTCGGGCTTGGATCCGAAAATCGCGTGGAAGTCCAGCAGCCTTGAGGCGGTGCGCGGCATGGTGGCCAGGGGGCTTGGCTATACTGCCCTGGTTCAGCGTCCTCCCGTCAACCTAAGTTATGACGCTTTGCCGCTGGCCATCCTGGAGATCGAGGGCAAGGTGGGCCATAGCGACATCTGTGTGGCGTACACGCAGTCCGATCGGCTCAGTCTGCGGTTGCGAGCGTTTATCGATTTCTGCGTAGAGGCCGGAGACAGAAAGGAGCGGGAGCCGGTCAGCCGTAAGGCATGAACCGGCTCCCGCCCCTTAGGCGACGTTATTGTTTTATGTTTTCGGCGCTAAGGTCCTGGTCTTTGCCTTCTTTGACTCTCAGGAGGCAAAGCCCGGCGATCACGAAGGTTGCTGCCCAGACGACGCCGGTCAGCCAGAGCGCTCCGCCTGTTGCGAGCACAAGTCCGCTGACGATCATTGGCGTGAACCCGGCGCCCAGGGTTGAGGAGAGTTGATAGACCAAGGAGGCGCCTGTGTAGCGGATCCGGGTGGGGAACAGCTCTGCGGAGAACGCTCCGAAGGGCCCGAAGATCGCGGCCTGGATGATGCCGTTGGCCACGAACAATGCGATGGCGAAGAGCCACAGTTCGCCCAGTTGCAGCATCCACATAATGGGCAGCGCCATGACGGCGCCGGTGATGATACCGGCGAACATGACGGGCCGTCGTCCCAGTTTGTCTGAGTAGCGGGCGGCGTACCAGATGCCCACGACGGTCAAGGTTGCGCCAACCGCTTTGACGTTCAGGACCGCAGTTCGGTCCATGCCGGCGCTGTCGACCACGAAGGAGATGGCCCAGACGGTCATCAGGCCCTGGACGGTGTAGGAGCTCATCCCTACAAGGGTTCCCTTAATGACGCTCATCGGATACTTGGTAAGGACCTCCATAAGCGGGATCTTCTTTTCCTCGGCCTTGTTCTCCAGCGCCAGGAACAGCGGGGATTCTGAAACCTTGAGCCGGATGACCAGGCCGATGGCGATCAGGACGATGCTGATGAGGAATGGTATCCGCCAGCCCCAGCTAAGGAACTGGTCGTTGGGCAGCACCGAGACGGCCGAAACGGCGAGGGTTGCCATGACAGCACCTGCAGGGCCGCCCATGTTGGCGAAGCTCGCGGCGAAGCCGCGGCGCTCCTTGGGCGAATGTTCCAGAGCCATGAGCATGGCGCCGCCCCACTCGCCGCCGACTGCAAGGCCTTGCACTATGCGCAGCACGATCAGTGCAATGGGGGCCAGCATGCCCACTTGGGCGGTCGGAGGCAGAAGCCCGATCAGGGTGGTGGCGATGCCCATCATGAGCATGGAGGTAATCAGAACTCCCTTGCGTCCCAGTTTGTCGCCAAAGTGCCCGAAAACGATGCCGCCGAGCGGACGGGCCAGGTAACCTACGGCCAGGGTGGCGAAGGAGGCGAAGATGGCTACGGCAGGATCGAGGTTGGTAAAGAACACCTTGTTGAACACCAACGAGGCAGCGGTTGCGTAGAGGATGAAGTCGTAGAACTCGATGGCGCTGCCGATGAAGGATGACGCCAGGATGCGCCGCATCTGGGGGGTGTTAAAGCCTGTTTCCTGTAGGCTTTCCGGAGCGTTCAACGGGGCCGAAGAGGTCATATTTACCGGTGTTTTCATGGGGTGGATGCCATTTCTACTTCAGTGTAGGGAGCATCATCGGCGGCGTTGCCGGTGATGGCGGAGAAAGAAATTACGTCCAGGTCGTCCGGGACCAGGAATTCGCCAGTGAATTTTTCGGCGTGGGAGAGCCAGACCGATTTGGGCGTTGTGCCGGGAACCAGGTGGTGCAGTGCCAACCGGGCGGCACCCGCTTTGTCTGCCAACCCGATCGCATCCAGTGGCGAGGTGTGGGACCGGCGGTGATGGTCCATCGAGGCTTGCGCTTCTTCTGTTCCCACGCTCCCATAGGTTCGGGATACCCACTCGAAATCGATGGCCTCATGAAGCAACAAATCGGTCCCGCGAGCGAGTCGGACGAGATTCTCGCAGGGTGCGGTGTCTCCCGAGATCGTTACGGATCCTTCTGCGGTATCAAAGCGGAAGGCGAAGGCCGGGGCAACCGGCGGATGTTCCACCAATGTTGCTGTGACGGTCACCAGTTCATCCCGATAGATCTCAAAGGGAAGCATGCCTGGGGGCGTCGGGTTTGAATTCGGGTCATAACCAGTCCCGGGCGGAAGTTCTATGTCCGAGGCCGTGAAACGGTCCAAGGGCGAGGGACGCAGCGCGTCTATGACCCTGTCGTTCAAGTCGGTTCCGTAGGCGCGCATGAGATGTTCAAACAGGGCCTTCGTACCGGGCGTCGGCTGATCCGGAAAGAGCGGTTTCGGCGGAGTCACGGCCCGAGGCGATGCGGGCGGCAGTGCGCCACGGTCACCGGGTCCGATGATCCTGATTGGCTCCTGGTCGGGGCGGAGGGTGAAGAGCCCGAAAATTGCGAGACTGGCCAGATCAATGCAATGGTCAGAATGCAGATGGGTTAGGAAGATTCCCCGGAGGTTGCCCACCGAGAAGCCGGCCTTCATCAGCTGGTTGCCTACCCCGCTGCCGGCATCCACGAGATATACAGCATCTCCAACGACGACAGCGGTTGCGATGCCTGCGCGTTTCCCCGAGTTGGAGCCGGTCCACCAGCGGGGCCCGCCGGCTGTACCGAGAGTCACTACGTAGGGTTTCAAGGGTGTGATGGTCACGATGGCCTTTCGTCTGCCTCCATTGCCGTGTCGGAGGTCTCATTTCCACTGTGCCGTTAGCCGCAACAACTGTAAAACTGTTTAAACCAGCCTGCTTGAAAGGTTTTACCTATGATGTCCCGCCGGCAGGTTCCGCCCCCGTGCAAAGCGGCGCCACTGCCCAATCACTAGAACTCTAACTACTAAAGGCGCATCTTCCGAGGCTGAACCTGTCAGTACTTTGTCTCATCACTCTGAACTCCTAACTCACCAAGGAACTTCACTGCCCAGAAAATGAGAGCCGTCGTTGCAAAGTAGCTAGACATCTAGTAAATTATAGCTGAAGGTGCTTACGGCTGGCGCTATGAATGCAGGTCATCAGTAGCGCATGGGCATGCAGGACTAAAGGAGCTTGGATCCGACCGATGAGCGAGCCGACAAACCAAGGGAATGAAAAACTCCGTGGCACCGAATTCGAAAAGCTGGCGAACCACTCCATGGGAGAGATGTTTCCCGAGTTCGATGCAGCCGCCATGGCCCTTTGCTTCAACCTGATACGTCTGGCCAACCGGATCACAGCCGACCTCGAAGTCAGCATCCACCGCCCTGAAGGGCTGAGTTTTTCTGCTTTCAGGCTCCTCTTCGCAATTCGAGCTGTTGGAGCAGGGAACCCCAATGAGCTGGCAAGGCTTTCCAGCGTTTCAACCGCATCCATGTCGAGCCTGCTCAACACCTTGGAGAAGTATGGCCTGGTGGCCCGCGAGGCAGACAGCACGGACAAGCGCAAACTACTTGTTCGGCTAACTCCCCTGGGGGAGTCACGCGTAGCAGAGCTCGCGCGCAAGAACAGTTTGCGTGAAAGCGATTGGGCGGCTGGCCTGACAACCACTGAGGCAACGATTTTGGCTGAACTATTGCGGAAACTTCTGCAACACCACCCGCCTCGTCCCTAGGACTTCAGAGCGCGCTGAACTCTTGCAGTTCCTGATGTTCCCCCTATACCTCGAGCCTTTACCGCTTACAACGAAGTGAGGAATCCGTGCAGTTTCACCATCACGGTTACGTATCCGGAGACCCCCGGGTCCAACCTGCAGCAGGCGTCGGCATCAACAGGCCGGCTGAGCTTCCGGATGAGGTCGATGTGCTGATTGTCGGCTCAGGACCTGCCGGCATGCTCGCAGCCGCGCAGTTATCACAGTTTCCAAATGTCACCACGCGCATTGTGGAGCGCCGCCCCGGCAGGCTCGCCATTGGCCAGGCCGACGGAATCCAGACACGCACAGTGGAGACCTTTCAAGCGTTCGGATTCGCCGAGCGGATCATCGCCGAGGCGTACCGGATCACCGAGACGGTGTTCTGGAAACCGGACCCCGCTGACCCCTCCCGCATCATCCGCACTGCCCGCACCCCGGATGACCCCGCCCAAATCAGCGAGTTCCCCCACCTCGTGGTTAACCAGGCCCGCGTCCTGGACTACTTCGCCGAGTTTATGGCTAACTCGCCCACCCGGATGGCGCCCGACTATGGCTTCGAGTTCCGTTCCCTTTACGTGGCCGATGAAGGGGAGTATCCCGTCACCGTGACCCTTCTCCACACATCAGGCCCCAATGAAGGGCAGGAGCGCATCGTCCGTGCGAAGTACGTGGTCGGTGCGGATGGTGCTCGCAGCAAGGTGCGGGAGGCCATCGGCTGCACCCTCGCCGGGGACCAGGCAAACCACGCCTGGGGAGTCATGGACGTTCTGGCAGTCACCGACTTCCCCGATATCCGCATCAAATGTGCGGTCCAATCGGGTACGGGGGGCAGCATCCTGCTGATTCCGCGCGAAGGCGGCCACCTTTTCCGGATGTACGTGGACCTGGGCGAGGTGGACCCCAGCAACAAGGGCGCAGTGCGCAGCACTTCCATCGAGGAGATCATTCACAAGGCGAAAGAGATCCTCCACCCCTACACCCTGGATGTCCGGGATGTGGCGTGGCACAGCGTTTATGAGGTGGGGCATCGGCTTACAGACCGGTTCGACGACGTCCTGCCGGGGGAGCGCGGCGCCAGGACTCCGCGGGTGTTTATCACCGGGGATGCGTGCCACACCCACAGCGCCAAGGCAGGCCAGGGCATGAACGTCTCCATGCAGGACGGCTTCAACCTCGCCTGGAAACTGGGGCACGTGCTCGAAGGCCGCAGCCCCGAGAGCCTGCTCTCCACCTACTCGGAGGAGCGCCAGGTGGTGGCGAAGAACCTTATCGACTTCGACAAGCAGTGGTCTACATTGATGGCGAAGAGGCCGGAGGAGTTCGAAAACCCCTCGGAGCTGGAGGACTTCTATGTGCGCACCGCCGAGTTCCCCGCCGGATTCATGACCGAGTACGCGCCGTCCATGCTGGTGGCCCCAGCGAACCACCAGGACCTGGCCACGGGGTTTCCCGTTGGCAAGCGCTTTAAGTCGGCACCCGTGGTCCGCGTCGGCGACACCAACCCGATCCACCTGGGCCACCACGCCACGGCCGACGGCCGCTGGCGGATCTACGTGTTCGCCGAACCCGCCCTTCCGGGCACAGGGTCTGCCACGGACACATTCGCCGAGTGGCTCGCGACCTCGCCCGAATCACCGCTGGCCGCGACGCCGTCGGACGCTGATCCTGACGCCTGGTTTGACGTGAAGGTGATCTACCAGCAACCCCACACGGAGATCGGCATCAACGCAGTCCCCGCCGCCTTCAAGCCGCAGGTGGGTCCGTTCAAGCTCACCGACTATGAGAAGGTCTACGCCACCGATCATAGGGCTGACATCTTCGAACTCCGCGGCCTGGACCGCGGCGGCGTCGTCGTGGTGGTCCGCCCCGACCAGTACGTGGCCAACGTCCTGCCCCTGACAGCAACCGCCGAGCTGGGTGCCTTCTTTGCCCCGCTCCTGCAAAACCGCCGGCCAGCGGAGGTTTCCCCTGCGGCACTGCCGAGCGTGCCCGCAGCCTTGATTAACAGCTAGCAACCGCAGTCAGCGCCACCGGCAGCACTCCTTAACCGCTCACACCCACTGGAGAATCATGAGCATGTCCACCCACAGTTCGAAGGCGAACCAACGTCGTGTCGCCTTCGCTACCGTCATCGGCACCACCGTTGAATGGTACGACTTCTTCATCTACGCCACGGCCGCCGGCCTGGTGTTCGCCCAACTCTTCTTCCAGCCGGCCGGCGAATCCATCGGCCTGCTGCTGTCATTTGCGTCCGTCGGCATCAGCTTCCTTTTCCGGCCCCTCGGTGCCTTCCTCGCCGGCCACTACGGTGACAAGATCGGCCGCCGCGCCATGCTCGTCATGACGCTGGTGCTCATGGGCGCGGCAACCACCTTGATCGGCTTCCTGCCCACCTATGCGACCGCCGGTGTGATCGCCCCGATCATGCTGCTGCTGCTGAGGATCCTGCAGGGCATCTCCGCCGGCGGTGAATGGGGCGGGGCAGTCCTGATGGCAGTCGAGCACGCCCCCCGCGACCGCCGCGGACGGGCAGGAGCCTTCCCCCAAATCGGCGTCCCGCTGGGACTGCTGCTGGCCACCGGCGTCACAGCGCTCATGACCGGCGTCATCTCCCCGGGGGCGGCCTTCCTCGAATGGGGATGGCGCGTACCATTCCTGCTGAGCATCGTCCTCATCGTCGTCGGCTACTTCGTCCGCCGCGCGGTGGATGAATCCCCGGTCTTCCAGGAAATCGCCGCAGCCAAAAAGCAGCCCAAAACACCCATCGTGGAACTGTTCCGCCGCCACGGACTGCTCGTGATCGTCGCTGCCCTGATCTTCGCAGGCAACAACGCCGCAGGCTACATGGCAACCGGCGGCTTCATCCCCAGCTACGCCTCCGGCCCCGCCGTCGGTCACGAACGCACCGACGTGCTCCTCGCCGTCACTTACGGCGCCGGGATTTGGCTTGCCTTCACCTACCTCGCCGGCTACCTCTCGGACAGGATTGGCCGCAAGAACACCTACTTCCTGGGCTTCGGTGCCCAGCTCCTGGCGTGTTTCCCGCTCTTCTGGATGATCAACACCGGGTCCCTGCCGATGCTCTACCTGGCCATGACCATCTTCGCCGTAGGCCTGGGCCTGGCATACGGCCCGCAGGCAGCCCTGTACTCGGAAATGTTCCCCGCCTCGGTACGCTTCTCCGGCGTCTCCATCTCCTACGCCCTGGGTGCGATCCTCGGCGGCGCCTTTGCCCCCACCATCGCCACAGCCCTCGTCCAGGCCACCGGTGGAACAGACGCCGTCTCCCTGTACCTCGTGGGGATGACGCTCATCTCCCTCGTGGCCGTTGCACTGGTGCGGGACCGCTCCGGCATTGACCTTTCCATCCGCAACCAGGCCGAACAGGAAATCGGATCGTTCGTTTTTGATAAGCGGACCGCCCCCGCCTCAGATGAGCCGGTGCGCACCAGCTGATCACACATACCTATGGGGGCCCGGGCCGAAGCCCCGGACCCCTATAAGTACCAAGTCCCCTACCGGAGACGCGACGAGTCATAGGATTGAACGCCCCGTCTGGTTGTGGGGCATACGACCCGGAATGAACGTCGGCTGCCGGCTCCGTTAGGGTTGATGCGTGCGAGCCATCCTTCAGCGGGTCACCCGAGCCGAGGTCACCGTCGACGGCGCAACGGTGGGTTTCATTGACCGGCCGGGACTCGTTGTCCTGGCCGGCGCCACCCACACGGACACTTTGGACGATGCGGCGGCCCTCGCCGCCAAGATCTGGACCTTGCGGATCCTTGACGGCGAGAAGTCGTGTGCCGACCAGAACGGGCCCCTGCTGGTGGTCAGCCAGTTCACGCTGTACGCCGACACACGGCGGGGAAGGCGCCCCTCCTGGTCGGACGCGGCGCCGGCGAACACCAGCGAGCCCTTGATTGAACACCTGATCGCTTCCCTGCGCGGCCTTGGGGCGGAGGTTTCCACCGGGCGGTTCGGGGCCATGATGCAGTTGTCCCTGGTCAACGACGGACCGTTCACGATCAGCCTCGACACCGCCGATTTTTCAGCTCCCCGCCGCGGCTGAGAGCGGTGGACCGGACCGATTCGCCGTGACGTCGGGAAGCTCCTAGCAAGCTGCGCTGAAACCACCGACGAGCAGGTCTGCCCTGGACCACGAGCCGCAGTTGCTCTGGAAACTGGTTGTTGAATACCTGCGGCCGCACCGGCAGCTGCTGGACGCCGTTGTGGTTTCCAGCTGGCGCAGACTCTCCCGTCAGCTGAAATGCCCGTTTAGGACCCCTTCGCTGGCGGCGTGAAAAGCTGTAGTTCGCTTTGGAAGGCGACTCCGCCTTGGCGAGGATGCCGGAGTTGAAGACGCCGACGCTCACGACTGCCGCTGCTGTCCCGGTATGGGAACAGCAGCGGCGGCCTCGTGGCCACGGAAGGTGAAACTCCTTAGCCGTTGATGACCTGCGGTACGCCGAGGGCTTTGAGGCCTTCGACGCCGAACTCCAGGCCATAGCCGGACTGTTTCGCGCCGCCGAAGGGGATGCGGGGGTCCACGGCGCCGTGCTTGTTGATCCAGACGGTACCCGCCTGGATGCGGCCCGCGACTTCCCGGGCGGCGGCGAGGTCGGAGGACCAAACGGAGGCACCGAGGCCGACGTCCAAGGCGTTCGCCTTTTCCACCGCTTCATCGATGGTGCTGTAGCGGATGATGGGCAGGGCGGGGCCGAACTGTTCCTCGGCCACAAGCGGGTTGCCGTTGTCGATGTCCGCTACCAGTGTGGTGGGGTAGAAGTAGCCGGGCTGGCTGGTATCCGGGTTTCCGCCCAGCAGGATGCGGGCGCCGGAGTCCTTCGCTGCCTGCACGAGGTTGGCCACGACGTCGTACTGTGCCTTGTTCTGCAGGGGGCCCAGGACGTTGTTCTCATCCAGGCCGTTGCCCATGGGCATGGCCTTGGCCACTGCGGTGAGTTCTTCGCAGACGGCGTCGTAGATGTCCTCGTGGACGTAGAGGCGCTTCAGCGCTGCGCAGGTTTGGCCGGTGTTGATGAAGGCGCCCCAGAAGAGGTCTTCGGCGATGGCCTTGGGGTCGGCGTCAGGCAGGACGATGCCGGCGTCGTTCCCGCCGAGCTCCAGGGTGAGCCGCTTGACGGTGTCCGCGGAGGATTTGATGATGGCGCGGCCGGCGGCGGTGGAGCCCGTGAACATGATCTTGCCGATCGCCGGGTGGTCGGTCAGCCGTGCGCCCACCTCGCGGCCACAGGAAACGACTGACAGGATGCCTTCGGGAAGTTCATCGTTCATGACTTTCACCAGCGCCAGGACGGAGAGCGGGGTGTTGCCGGAGGGTTTGACGACGACCGCGTTGCCCATGCGCAGGGCGGGGGCGATCTGCCAGATGGTGATCATCATGGGCCAGTTCCAGGGACCGATAGCGCCCACGATGCCGATGGGCTTGTAGTGCAGCTCCGCCCGGGTCTCGCCGTCGTCAACAACCATTTCAGGCTCCAGGCGAATGGTAGCCGCGGCGCGTAACCATGCCGCGCAGGCACCCACCTCGAAGCGGGCGTTCGGGCCGTTCAGCGGCTTGCCCTGCTCGCGGGAGAGCAGCCGGGCGAGTTCCTCAGCGGAACGCTCGACGGCGTCGGCCGCCTTGAGGAGCGCGGCGGACCGGGCGTCGTGGCCCAAGGCCGCCCATGCCGGCTGGGCATTCTGCGCGCCGGCGACTGCCTGCTCGAGGTACTCAAGGTCGTGAACGGGCGCCTCACCCACGATCTCACCGGTAGCGGGGTCCAGGATGGTGCGGGTCTTACCCGAGAATGCGGTGACCTCATCGAGCAATGGTTCGTACGTTTTCATTCGTTACTCCTCTTCGAGCAATGGTGACTAATGCTTGTGAAAGTCCTGCGGATATTCGGTGGTGTTCAGGACACTGAGCCTGGAGTTGAAGGGCAGGACGACAGGTTCGGCTGCAGGATCGTCCCAACCGAACATCCGGCCGATGGAGCGCTGCTCGCGCAGGTCCACCAGCAGCACGGCTTCGACGCACATGACCTTTTCGGTCCAGAAGAAGATGAACAGGTCTTCTGCTACTTCCCAGGTCATGCAACGGTCGGTGTCGGCGAGCCCTGCTTCGCCGCCGCGGATGCAGTTCCACGTGAAGGTGCCCGGGTTCAGGTAGATGTGTTCGTACGTTTCGACGTCGCTGTAGCGGTAGTAGATCCGCTTGCCGACCAGGGCCGTGGAGCGCTGGTGGCGCACGGAAGACCCCTCGGTGTTGGCCTGGCTGAAATCGGTGGTGCTCCGCGTCCTGCCGTCCACGGTGACAAACCGGGAAACACCGGTTGTTGTGGCCCCCGTGTTGCGGTCCGCGATGATGGTGACGTTTTCTGTGGCGGAACCTTCGCCTCGGATGAAGTCGATGATGAAGATGCCGGGCCGGGCTTCGATCGCCTTGTAATCGGCTGTTCCACCCGTCTTGTCCCCATCACGGCTAAGTGTCCAAGTCAGCGAAGATTCGTTGTCAAAAATGTACTCGGCCTTGGAGCCGTCCTCATCCAGGAGGCTCAATGAGGTGCCGGCCAGGGCGGGGGAGGCGGGCAGGGTCTGGTCGCCGAAACCTTCCAGCATGGTGGAGACGGGGGGCCACTGATCTTCGGGGATGTAGTCCTGGATGTCAGCTGAAGTCATGTTCTTGTTCCTTGTTCTTTTGCTGCTGGTTTGTACTGGTCAGGTGGAGGTTTGGGTCAGCCGATGACTGCCGCGAAATTGATGGACGGCTTTCGTGCGCCGCGGGCCATCCCGGCCACGAAGAAGAGGGGAATGCCGAGCAGGAGCCACCGGGCCAGTCCGCCCGCTCCGCCGAGCAATGCGTCGTAGTTGTCCAGCGTCAGGTATCCGATGACGATGAAGGCCAGGAAAGACAGGGACGGTGCAATGACGGTGACCCAGAGGTTGTCCCGGATGTGGTTTCTGGCGAAGAAGACGACGATTGCCGCTGATGTCACCAGCAGGATGGTGATGAAGCCTGCCGTGCCAAGGGCCACGAACCAGGCAAAGACGGTGGTGATGGGGTCGGCGCCTGCGAGCAGGAAGATGCTGATGATCGCCAGGAGAACGAGGCCGTTGATGAGCCCTGCGAAATGCGGGGCGCCGGTCTTGGAGACGGAGGACAGCTTGGCCGGCAGGGCTCCGGCACGGCCGAGGGAAAACAGGTATCGGGAGAACATGTTGGCCAGGCCCAGGAGCATCGCCAGGAAGCTCGTGACAACGAGGATCTGCATGGTCAGGTTCAGCCAGTAGCCTGCGCTGGATTCGGCGAGATCGAACACCATTCCTGCAGGGTTTTCGGCGGCGACGGTTTGGATATTGTCGATGCCGATGGCTCCGCTGATGGCCCAGGTGGATATGGTGTAAAAGATGCCAATGAAGGCGATGACAAAGTAAGCAGCCCGGGGAATGGTGCGCCGCGGGTTCTTTGCCTCCTCCGCGAAGACGACGGTTGCTTCGAAGCTGGTGAAGCAGGCGAAGGCAAACAGCAGGGAGATGCCCAGTCCGGGACCGAAGACACTGGATGGGGTGAAGCCTTCAAACGTGAAGATCCCGAGCCCTTTCTGGGCAATGAGCGACACCACGAGGGCCGCCACTGCAAAGGCTTCGCCGAGGATGAGAACTCCCAGCACCTTCAGGCTCGCATCGACGCCCCGCATCGTCAGGCCCGTCACCACAGCGAGCAATACAGCGATCCAGAAGTAGACCGGCAGGCTGATACCAGTGAGGCCTTCGATCAGCAACTGCGCAAAGACACCGAACTGGGACCAGAGTCCAACTTGAAGGCTCAGGTATGTCAGGATGGCGATCCCGGCCCCGCCGGTGGCCCACTTGTTGCCCAGTCCCTTGGCCATGTAGGCGACGAAGCCGCCCGCGTTGGTGATGTGCTGGCTCATCCGCAGGTATCCGACGGAGAAGAGAGCAACCAGCAGCGCAGCAATCACGTAGATAACGGGCGTTCCCGGGCCGCTGGCCGAAAACAGTACCGGGCTGGCTCCCACCACCGCAGCCATGGGAGCTGCTGCGGCAATGGCAAAGAAGGCAATGGCGATGACGCCGAGCTTGTTCGGCCTCAGCCGTGGGGAGGAGGAGGCATACGCATGATCCTCTTGCACTGGGCGTGTAGAGATTCCGACTGGTTCTTGGGTCATCCGTTGGCTCTTTCAGGAAAAGTGCACGGCGCAAGGCCTGCGCAGAAGTGTTGGAAGGTCCCTGCTGGCACGCGACACTGCGGCCCCATGGGAAAGGAAATCTGCTCGAGCTGGCTGTACACACTGCGTGATATCAGCCACATTCCAGAACTATACATTTGTTTAGTTCGGGCTGTCAATGCTTTTTCCGGAGCCACCCAGGAGGGCTAGACTCGGTGCATGAACCAGCCGTCAAGCCGCTTGCCCTATGGGGACGGGCGCGATGCCTTGCTGTCCGCGGTGATCGACGTCGTCGGAGAAAAGGGCCTGCGGGGTGTTACCTACCGTGCCGTTGCGTCGCGGGCAGGGGTGAATCACACTCTTGTCACGCACCACTTTGGCTCTATCGAGGGTCTTCTTGCCGCCACCATGGAGTGGGCCATCCAGCGGTCCATCGAGGAGACCGGCCTGGAGAAGATCGCGCATTTTGACGAGAACTTCGCCGATTCACTCCTCGAAACGGTGTCGCGGGAACCGGAGCTGCAGCTGTTCCAGTTCGAGATGCTTCTCGAATCCCGGCGCAACCCCGAGGTACGGGCCTTGGTGGAACGCCTTTACGCGAATTACATGAATACCGTTGAAGATGCCCTGAGGCAACGGGGCCTCAACGTGGACAACGGTGCGGCCTTGGCCATCTTTGCTGCCTTGGACGGCCTCATGCTGCAATTCCTCACCATCAGCGACCCCGAACGGATCAAGGCCGCCGTCATCCAGGTAGGCAAGCTCGTCGCAATTCTGGAGAGCACAAGCGACAGCCCCGGCGGCAGCAGCCCCCTACCGGTTCGATAAGGAAGGCTTTCCGGGTGGGATGCATGATGAGGCTGCTGAGTGCTCGCCCTGGCGGTGCGGAGCTGCCGAGGTCGCTCCCTTGAGAGGGCCTGCTGCGTGGCCGGGGTATCGGTCCATGTGACGGTATCGGCTACCGCTGCCCAGTTCGAGTGCAGCAGTGCGAGGAGTGTTGTTTGCACGGTTTTTCGTCTGCGAAGCGTGCGTCGTTGGCGAGGTTGATCGCGTCGGTGGCGTCTGAGAGGACTTCGGTGGTGAAGCCGAGGAACTCTGCCTCCGCGGCGGAGGCGAGGACGACAAGTCTGTGCTGTCCATCGACCACGGTGACGTTCTGACCTCGGCTGGCACCGCCTCCGCCGTGGACGCCTGCCTGCATCTGGTGCGCGCCCGGCTCGGGGCTGAGGCGGCGAACCGGGTGGCACGGAGCCTGGTCATCGCTCCGCACCGGGGGGCGGACAGGCGCAATACATCGAGCGCCCGGTGCCGGCGCGCTCGAACGACGATCCGATTTCGCGCCTGGACTTTGGGCCGCCTGGGCGAGCCCCTCACCATCGACCGCCTTGCCGCCCAGGCGCATTTGGCGGCGAATCTCCTACCCGCTGACCACCACCCGGACGAGTTTGCGCATGCCCCCGTCATCCTCACCATGGTGGACGGTGAGGTGGTGGTGGCCCAGCAGGTTGCTATGGCCGGATCGGGTTCTGCAGGGTGAAGACCCAGACAAACTGAAAGGTGGCGGACGCCTTGGGCGCCCGTCACCTTCCGCCCGGAAACCGTCAGGCGGGAACGCCGATGGCCTCTTTCATCGGCGCATGACCTGGCGGAAGGCCGTCTGAAGAGACAATACGGCCGGCTTTGATGACGACGCGGTGCCGGCTCCCGTCCCAAAGCACTGATGGCTCCTCGAACGGATGGCCGTCCAGTATCACCAGGTCCGCGCAGGCCCCCCTCGCGATGCGTCCCAGGTCTTCGCGCCGGAGGAGTGCCGCGTTGGTCGAAGTCGCCGAGCGGAGTGCGTCGTAGACGCCCAGCACTTCGCACTGCAGGCGCAGCCCGGCCAGTTGCTCATCTTCCAGTTCACCCATGAGGTCGGTGCCGAAGCCAATGCGAACCCCTGCCTCCCGTGCCAGTGTCACGGCGTTCTTGCCCGCGGCCAGTACTTCCTGGTTCTTAGCGGCACCCACCTCGGTAAGTCCGATTTCGGCTCCGCGGCGGCCCATGGCATCGTACGTCACCAAGGTGGGCACGAGATAGACGTCGTACTCGGCCATGAGGCGGGCCGTTTCAGCATCCAGTAGGTTGCCGTGTTCAATGCAGCGAACCCCGTTGAGCACCGAATGGCTGATGGCTTCGGGAGAGTAGGCGTGCGCGGTGGCATAACTGCCCCGCCGGGCTGCCTCCTCTGTGACCACGCGTATCTCTGCGGCACTGTACTGCGGGACACGGATCGGATCGACCGGGGAAATCACACCTCCCGAGGTCATGATCTTGATGGCGGTGGCACCGGTCCGGAACCTGTGGCGCACCGCCCGCAGCAAGTCCTCTGCGCCATCCACTACCTCGCACATGTGGCCGCCATGGAAGCAACTGCCATCGTTGGCAGCGCGGATGTCGCCGTGGCCGCCGGTCTGGCTCAGCGCGGGACCGGTAAAGAAGTAGCGGGGACCGGGGTGCAGTCCTTCCTCGATGGCAGTTGCAAGGCCTACGTCACCCCCGGCCACGTCCCGGACGAAGGTGAAGCCCCGGCCGAGTGCGGCCTCGAGTCTGCGGACCCCGGCCAGGGCGGAGTAGCTCAACGGTCCGGTTTCATTCAGGGCCGAAGTCAGGCTGAGCGCATAGGCGTGGAAGTGCGCATCGATAAGGCCGGGAATCACGGTTCGGCCGCCCGCGTCGAGGATCGTTCCGGTCTCTTCCACCTCCCGCCCTACGGCGGTGATCCGGCCATCCCGGATGCTGATAGAGCCCTCAATCAGGTCAGGTGATTCACCGTCGAAGATTAGGGCGTTCCGTATTGTCAGGCTTTCCTGAGTGGTCACGTGTGGTACCTTCCTGTTGCCCTCCGCGGGCGGGCCCCCCAATTGGTGCCCGCCCGCGGAGGAACTAGTTGGCGGTGGTAAGGGCTTCTTCGAGCAGATGGACGGACCGCCGTGCGACGTCCACGGCTGCGTCCACCGAACTCTGGTCGTAACTGCCCTCAGGTGCGAGGAAGTTCATGGATCCGATGGTCTGGCCGTTACTGACGACCGGAACGTTGACGATGGCCCCGCAGTCCAGTGACTCGATGGTTGCCGAATCAAAGAAGAACGCGCGGACCGCTTCCTTATCCGCCCCCAGGAACGGCTGCTGTCCAATGAGCACCTGCTCCAGCCACACCCGGTTCGTGTCCCCGGCGAGGGTCTTCCTCCCGCCCACCGGATAGACATCGGGATGAGTGGTGTAGACGCGGGCCATACTGGCACCGTTATCGGCAATGACGGAGGCGGTAAACAGCGTGACACCGACTGCTTCCCGGGCGTGAGCATGCACCTCGTCAAAGGATTCAAATTGGGAACTCATAAAGTCCTTATCTTTCTTGATGGGAACCATCCGCTGGCTGTACCTAGTAGCCGTAGTGGGTCTTGGCGTAGTCTTCGGTGATGAAACCGTTGACGATGTCATAGGTGATAGCTTCGCGGGAGCGTTTGGAGACCTCTCCGAAGCCGCCGCCCCCTCCCACGGCGAGGCGGACGACGTCGCCGGCCTTGACCCTGTGGGCGTTCGCCTTCAGCGTACGGACCTCATCAGAGCGGCCGGGGTTGATGACAACTTCCGGGCCCTGGGCGTCTGATCCGCCGAAGAGCCCCCAGGCGGGGGTCTTCGACCGCTCGAACCAGAGCCCGACCACGCAGTCAGCCAGGAATTCGTATTCGCGCACCACGCCGTTGCCGCCACGGTACTGCCCGGGGCCTCCGGAATTGGGTCGGATGGAGTACTCGTTGATCCGGAACGGGTAGCGGGTCTCCAGCATCTCGATGGGCAGGTCCTTGAGTGAGCCGTTGACGTTGTTGATCATGGCAGATTCACCATCCGTGCCCTGCCAGGCACCCCAACCGCCCAGGGTTGCTTCCATGGTGACGAAGTTCCGGCCGAAGCGGGCATCGAAACCGGCGGCGGTGATGATCATTGAGTCACCGTGGCTGGCGCTGGCGACGCGTTCGGGCATGGCAGGGGCCATTGCCTTGGAGACGAGGTCGATCAGCAGCCCTAGGTGGGAGAAGTACCACTGGCACGGTGCCGGCGTCACGGCGCCGAGCACTGAGCCGGACCGAACCTGGGTGGTCATTGGCCGGAATGAACCGCCGTTGGAGTTGGACTCCGGGCTGACTAGAAGTTTGTAGCCAACGCGCAGTGCCGAGACGGCCTGGGCGGCACCACAATTGACCGGACCCAGGGTCTGGTCCGCCGATCCGGTGACGTCGAAGTCAACGGTGTCGCCGGCTACAGTGATCCGCAGCTTGATCGGAATGGGAGTACCCAAATTGATGCCGTCGTTGTCCAGGAAGCCCTCGGCTTCGTAGACCCCGTCCGGGATGTTGCGGACGGTCGCACGCTCAATTTCCTCCGTTTGGCGGAAGATCTCATCCCGGGCTGCATTCAACTGCTCCATCCCGTACCTGCCCACGAGCTCCTTCATCCGGGTGGTCCCCATCCGGAGGGCGGCGATCATCGCGTGCATGTCACCAATGGTCTGGTACGGGAAACGCACATTGGTCCGGATCAGGTCCACAACCGAAGTCTCAATTCCGGCTTCGACCAGCTTGACCGGCCCCATCCTGAAGCCTTCCTGGAAGATATCCGTCGAGTCCATCGAGCCGCCGACATCCTTGGACCCCATGTCCATCCAATGCGCACGGGTGGCCGCGAATCCGACCACTGCGCCTTCGTCGAAGATCGGAGCAAAAATGGTCACATCGTTCAGGTGGGTGCCGCCCAGGTATGAGTCATTGAGGATCCAGATGTCCCCTTCCTGCCAGACCGCGCGGCCGTACATCTCCTCCACAGCTATCGAACAGGTTTCAAGGTTGCCGAGGAACAGCGGCAGGCCAGCGGACTGGCCGAGCACGCGGTGTTCCGTGTCGAGGAGGGCCACGACGCAGTCCCCGCCCTCATAGAGGATGGGTGAGTAAGCGGAACGGATCAGGGTGGCGTTCATGTCATCCGCGGCGCTGGTGAGCGCGTTGCGGATGATTTCCACGGTGACGGGATCCAGGGTTTTGACTGCTGCAATTGTCATTTTTTGTACCTCAGTTTCCTTCGATGTCTTCAGAGCGGATGATCAGTGAGCCGAACTCGTCGACCTTGACGTTGAAACCGGGGGGGACCACGGTGGTGGCGGTCTGCTCCACGATGATGGCGGGTCCTTCGAATGTGTGGCCGGCACCGAGGTCGTCCCGGCGGACCACGATAGTGTCCTGCTCGACGTGGTCAAAGACCACGCGGCGGATTTCGTGCTTGAACTCCGGGACCTCTGCGGTGACGTAACTGGGAGCTTCCAGTCGTCCCAGGTCGCCTACGGCCTGGGTGCGCAGTGTGACGATTTCGATCGGGGCGCCGAGGTTGGAGTGGCCGTAGCGCTCGTGGTACATCGCGGAAAAGCGGACAGCGAGGTTGGCGATGAAGTCGGGAGACTCAGGTTCGTCAGCGGACGTTAGTGGCACGTTCAGGGAGAACTCCTGCGATTGATAACGGACGTCCACGGACGCCGTCGTGGCGCGGCTTTCCTCCGGGACTCCTTCCGAGACCAGAGACGACAAGCCTTCGACTTCCATCGAGCGCAGGATGCCAGCCATGTCTGCCACATCGATGTCTTCGTCGAGGTAGAAGTAAGGTTCGGAGAAGTCCTTACGGATGTTGGTCTGCAGCATGCCCCAGGCGGAGAAAGCGCCGGGGAAGCGCGGAACGACCGTTTCCGGGATGCCAAGTTCCTTAGCAAGGAAGACGGCGTGCATGGGTCCGGCTCCGCCGAAGGCTACGAGGGAGAAGTCGCGGGGTTCGATGCCGCGGGAGATGGTGATGGTCCGGATGGCCTGTGCCATCTGCGAGTTGGCGACGTCGCAGATGCCTTCAGCCATAGCGATGGGGTCCAGCCCGAGTTGGTCACCTACTGTTTTCAGGGCTGTTATCGCGGCTTCACGGTCCAAGGCGACCTGTCCTCCGGCGAACCAGTCCGGGTCGACACGGCCGAGCATGAGGTTGGCGTCGGTAACGGTGGGTTCCGTCCCGCCGCGGCCGTAGCAGGCCGGTCCGGGGTTGGCTCCTGCGGAACGCGGTCCCACCCGCAGGCCGCCGGCTTCGAGCCAAGCGACGGAGCCGCCGCCAGCGCCGACGGTGTGGATGTTCACAACGCTCATGAGCATCGGCAGACCTTCAAGGTGGGCCTCCGTGGAGACATCCGGCTTGCCGTCGACCACCAAGGAAACGTCAAAGGATGTGCCGCCCATGTCCACACCGATGAGGTTGCGGTTTCCCGAGACTCCGGCCAGTTCGACATCGCCCATGGCACCGCCGACAGGGCCGGAAAGCAATGTCTGCAGCGGGCGCTTACGAGCGGACTCGGCGGTAAGCACTCCGCCGGAGGACTGCATAATGTGCAGCGGGGCTTCCACTCCCCGGTCAGCGAGTTTCTCTTCCAAGTCCAGGAGGTAGTTGCGTACTACCGGACCCGTGTAGGCTTCGACGACGGCGGAGGACGTGCGTTCGTATTCGCGCCATTCCTTGGCTGCTTCGTGCGAAAGGGAGACTGTGAACTCTTCCCCGAGTTCCTCGAGCAGGATTTCGCGGGCCCTGAGTTCGTGCGAGGGGTTCTTGTAGCTGAACAGGAACGCAACGGCGACGGCGCCGTACCCCTGATCCACTGCCCGGCGCGCTGCCTGGCGGACTGCCAGTTCATCCAAGGGCACGAGTTCCTGGCCTTGACTGTCCAACCTGCCACCGACGCCGATGACGTCCTTGCGATCGACCAGCGGAGCAGGCTTGCGGTACTGGGCATTGTAGAGCTCAAGACGGGGGCCGCGGGCAATGTGATAGGTATCTTCTATACCGGCCGTGGCCAGCAGCAGCACGGGAACCCCACGACGTTCCAGGAACGCATTCAGGCCCTGGGTGGTGCCGTGGACCAGGAAATCGATGTCCGATAGATCATCAACTATCGATTCGAGGCCTGCGATGACACCGGCACTCAGGTTCCCCGGCGTAGTGGACGCTTTCGTAGCCGCGTAGGTTCCGGCGTGCTGATCGTACGCCACAATGTCCGTAAAGGTTCCGCCGATATCCATCGACACCCTGTAGTTCGGCATGTGTATCTCCTCATGGTTTTGGAATGGAACTTTGTGTGTGGAAAATCACGGTACCTTTGGGGTCGACCGATTTGGTGGGCATGCTGCATGATTAGGCCCCCGCTGGGCGGGCAAAGTGCATAACAGCGTTCTGCTGGCACCGGAATTGTCCGGGCCGGCGGGCTCCGCAGAATGAGGGTTGGGGTTACTGAACTGGCGCTTGCCCCTCGCCAGGGCGGCAAGAAGTTACTTCCGGCTGGCCGCTACTGGCGGGGGGCATGCGCCCCGGGGCGGGCGCAGGTGCCGGAAATGAACCGCGGCTGAGTGCCCCCCTTAGGGATCCCTGCTACGCGTAGTGCCATCGCGAAGGGCTTCGTGACGGCGGATCGAGGATCCGCCCGATATTCACAACCAAGACAGTCCTTTTGACTTGCGCAGAGAGTGCGCGTTTAGAAGAGCAGTGCTTTACGCCCAAACGGGTGAATCAAAAAAGTGCAAAGTGAACACCGCCTGAGCGCTCCTCGTTTGTAGTGTGAGTGCAATCACTCGGCGGGAGGCTAGGACGAGCTGCTCCGAGTGGAGGCTTGGTGAGCTGCTCCGAGGTGAATTCCCTGATATCGGGACTGTTCTCCGTGCAGAAACCCTGCGTGAACTTCTTATCCTGTCCAAAATATCGGAGGTCAAGACATGTCCAGTATCGACCCACTCATTTCAGGGCAAGCGCCCGGGACGGCGAGCCCACCTCGCTTCATGGCCGTCGGGCACGCGTTCCGCGACATGCCTTTCGGATCCATCCACTTCAAAATCTGCGCGGTCCTCTTCATTGCCTTCGCAATCGAAGCCTGGGAAATGCTCATGCTCACCTATGTTGCTGGTGATGTGGCTACTAGCCTGCAGATCGGCACGACGCAGGTAGGAATCGCCATCTCGGCGCTCTTCCTGGGCATGATCCCCGGCTCACTAATGTGGGGGCCCATCTCTGACCGGATCGGCAGGAAAGCCACGTGCGCATGGAGCTTCGCCGGTTATGGGGTCTTCACGCTCCTGAGTTGCTTCGCACCGAACTTTGAGACCCTCTCGGTGGCTCGCTTCCTCGCCGGCCTCTTGTTCTCCGGCGTCTTCACAGTCACTTTCCCCTATTTTGAAGAACTGCTCCCGGTTAAGGTCCGCGGAAAGGCCACGGTCTACCTTGCCGCAGGGTGGCCGATTGGTATATTGGCCGCCCTCGGCACTGCTGCTCTGATCGGAGGGCACGGCTGGCGCTGGGTCATTGCCGTTAGCGCATTTGCCAGCCTGTGGGGCATCGTTCTGTACAAGGTCGTTCCGGAATCCCCGTACTGGCTTGCGAGGCAGGGGCGGAACGAAGAGGCGCACGATGTCCTCGAACGTCTGGGCGCACGCGGCATTTCGCGTGGCACCATTCTCACCGTATCCGAGGGCGAGAAGCAGTCCATCTGGAGCCTCTTCAAGGGGAAGATGGGCCGGATCACGGTCATTCAAGTCCTCATCAACTTCACCTTCTCCTGGGGCTACTGGGGACTCCAATCGTGGATGCCAACATTGCTTGAAGGGCGGGGACTGAGTGCCTCATCAAGCTTTTCCTTCATCGCCCTAAGCGCGGTCCTCATGATCCCCGGATACATGACGGCCTCCTACCTGACCGGACGTTTTGGGCGCAAGTGGATATTCACTCTCTACGTCCTCGCCGCGGCAGGCGGCGGTTTCTTCTTCGGTACAGCCGCAACCGAAACCGAGATGTATATCGGGATGTTCTCGCTGGCCTTCTTTGCCATGGGGGCCTGGGGTGTCTGGGACACGTGGATGGGCGAGTTCTATCCCTCGGCCATCCGTGGCTCAGGTTACGGGTTCGGGATTTTCGGTCAGCGCGTCGCGAATACGGTCGCACCGAGTCTTGTCGGGTTCCTCCTAGCTTCCGCCGCCGGAGCTACCTCGACAATTCTGTTTATCAACATGTTCTTGTTTGCCACGGTCATCCTTGGCCTGTTCTTGCCCGAAACCGAAGGAAGTGAATTGGAATGATAACCCACACCGACAATCTCGACGCTCTCTCGGAGAACGCCCGAATCCTATGGATCAATCCGCTCTATACCGATGTGTACAACCGCACTATGGCTGATTCCTTCCGCCAGATAGTCCGCCCCGGCACCGAAGTTGACGTCGTCTCCCTTGACGGAGAGGGCCCCTCCCATGTGGAATACAACGCTTTCGAAGCACTCATGCTTCCACAGCTGTTGCGAACGGTGCGGTGGGCGGAAGAAGAAGGCTATGACGCCGCCGTCATCGGCTGTTTTTACGACCCGGCGCTGCGGGCGGCACGCGAAATCACTGATCGCATGGTGGTTGTAGGCCCGGCGCATTCGGCGCTGAGCATCGCCGGTAGCCTGGGCGAGCGATTCTCCATCCTCGTTGGACGGAAAAAGTGGATTCCCGAGATGGCCGAGAACGTCCATCGTTGCGGCGCATCAGAGCGTCTTGCCTCGTGGCGCGTGCTCGAGATGGGCGTCGATGACTTCCAAAAGGACCCGGCACTCACGGAGAAGCGGATCATGACCGAAGCCCGCAAGGCCGTGGAGCAGGACGGCGCAGACGTCGTCATCCTCGGCTGCACGGCCGAATTCGGATTCTTCCGAACGGTTCAAGACGAAATTGGCGTACCCGTGATCGACGCGACTGTGGCCCCGCTCAAACACGCCGAGCAGCTCGTCGACTCGGTCCGTCGGTTCGGTTGGACGCACAGCAAGCGCCTGGGCTACGACGGGCCCACGGCCCAGGAACGCCAGCGGTTCTTCCCGGCTCTCGAGCCAAAGCATTTGGTGTCCATGACCACGGTGTCCGCGTAATACATTTCCCGCTCGTCAGGCCGACTGCTTGCGCGCCGCAGGGCCCCTCCACCCTTAGGGCCTCTTTGGCCGGAAGTTACCCGGATACCCTCGCTTGCCTTGACATCCCGTGATCGAGGCAGGCGAGGGAGCCCTTGCAGGCTTACCAGCAATGCGGGGACGGGTAACCGCATCCTTCCCATAACCCCGGCGGCACCAGCGCCGGCTAGCCCAATCAAAATCAGACGTGCACACGGCACTACGCATAAACGGAGGTACGGCGATGTCCAGAAAGACCCTATGTATCAACCCCATAATGACCCACGCTTACCAGATCCCTATCGGACTGCTGTCCCCCCTCACGCCCAACCGCTCGCTGGTCCAGGTATGAGCAGGCCGGAATCCGCGGTTGTCTTCCGCAAAATAGGCGGCCCCGAAGTGCTGGCCGTCGAAGCTGCTTCTCCACGTCAAGTCGCCGAAAACGATGTACGCATCAACGTGGCAGCATTCGCACTCAACCGGGCAGATCTGATGTTCATCCATGGAGAGCACTACACCGTCCCGGTGTTCCCCTCGCGCATCGGGTCCGAGGCAGTGGGAACCGTTACCGAGATCGGCGCGAACGTCACGGCCTTCAACATCGGCGACCGCGTCACGAGCATTCCCTTCTTCACCGCAACCGACGGCGTGCAGGGAACAACAGCGGTCCTACCGTCAGACTATCTCACCCTTGCCCCGCCGGAACTTTCGGATGCCCAGGCCTGCTCTGTTTGGATGCAATATCTCACTTCCTACTTCGCCTTCGCAGAGGTAGCCAATCTCGGAAGCGAAGATACAGTGCTCGTCACTGCCGCCGCCAGTTCAGCCGGGCTTGGCGCCATCGAGATCGCACGCGCGCTGGGGGCGAAGGTGATCGCGACGACACGCTCCGATAAGAAGCGATCGCTCCTCCTTGAGACCGGCGCAAACGAAGTAGTCCTCGTGGGAGTCGATGACCTCGGCGAGGTCATCGATCGCACCACCAATGGCAAAGGCGTTCGGGTCGCTTTCGATCCTGTCGGAGGAGAGTCCCTCGGCGCCTACGTCGATCATCTCGCACCCAACGCCGTCGTTTTCGGCTACGGGACACTGAGCGATTTGCAGCCCGTAATCCCTATGGCCGCTATGTGCAGAACCCAATCGGTTTTCCACCCGTACTCAATGTTCAACCACGTTGGACGGGCCGATGAGCGGAGGCGAGGTGTCGACTTCATCCTCAAGGGGATTCGCTCCGGCGCCCTGCGGCCCAGAGTCGACAGGGTCTTTGCTTTCGACCAAGTGCTTGACGCTTACCGCTACATGGAATCGAACGAACAGTCAGGGAAGATTGTCGTAGAAACAAGTTAGCCTGAGGCGCCTGGGTCCGTGTCCGTGGACAGTCCGGCGGACACGGACCGGGGTCTGGCTCAGGCATGGACCGCACCGTCCCGGACTGTTCACGGATGTAAACGCGCGCCGTGCTCGTGCCCGGCGTCCTCAGGTGAGTCCTTTCTGGTTTTCGAGGGGGCTTCCGAAGTCGTTTTGTCTGGCATAGGTGGCCGCAGCACTTTGGCGATGAGGTGGACAGACAACAGCGCAGAGGGGATATCAAGCGGGACACCGAGTTCCCTTGCCCGGTTTAGCCGGGCCTGCAGTGTGTTCCGGTGCAGGTCAAGGGATTTCGCGGCGAGGCTGACTGAGCTGCGGTGATCGAGGAAGGCGGCCAGCGCGGTAATGATCACGTCGCGGTCAGGGGAGGTCATCAGTCGCGGCAGTGTTAGTTCAGCCACGAGCGCGACGGCGTCCACGTCGACGAATGTAGTGGCCGCGGCCACCCCGAGGTTGGCGAAGCCTAGAACCGTGCCGGGCCCCGTTGATCCGGCGGACTCAGCGGCGAGCCGCGCCTCACGCACGATCAACGCCAACGCCGGGGCCTCCTCCCGCCATCGAGACAGTCCCGCCACCAAGCCAAGCTCGGCAAGAGCTGGCCCCAGCCGTGTCCTGAGTCGGGTTTCGAGCTGGGTCGAGGCGTCCTGATCCCCGGCCGGTACGAGCGTTAGCCAACCGCCGTGAACCTCAGCCAAGGGGCTGCGCACCGTGACCTTGCGCCAGAGCAGGCGCAACACGGCCGTCAGCTCGGGCCGATGGTCTTGCACCTGCCCGCTGCCGAAGCACACGGCAACGTATGATTCCCCTTCGCGCCAGCCCAATTGGTTCAGCAGGTGTCGGTGTTTTATCTCGAACTCGGCGCCTGACGCGTCAGGGTCCTGATCCAACCCGGCGATCGCTGCTGTGGGAACGGCCCGGGCAGTGCTCTGTAGGTCCTCCAACAGCCAGGCAGCCTTCACCGCAGGGGTGGCTACCTCAAGGATTGAGCGCACCAGCCGCAGGTTGTGGACGCCGGAAGTGGGCACGCGGGCCAAGAGGGTGAAGTGGACGGCGCTATTGGCCTCGCCGACTTCGACGGTGATGACTTCGTCAGCCTCCCGTGGAGGCATTCCGGTGGAGGCCAGAACCACGCCGTCGTACTCCAGCGAAACTCCGACCCCGTCCAGTTCCTTGGAAATGGTCTTGAGGACATCACCGAGGGTGGTGTCCTTTGCGACTGTCCGGGCGACCCTGGCTAGTTCGGCATCGACCACTGACAGGGCCGCTCCGATCTCGGCCGCCAGTGCCAGGGCCAGCGCTGCAGGGTCCCCGTCAGTGGCCAACAGGGTGATGCCCAGCCGCTCGGCCAATCCGACTGCCGCGCTTGCATAGGCGCCGTCGGCCACGACGACGGCGCTGGCCCTCCGCTCCCAGGCCTGTCGCAACGCCGCGGATACCAGCCAACCCCCTGATCCCATCTCTGACGAGAGGACCACCACAGTATTAGGCCGCACCTGCCGGATTGCCTCAAGCTGGGAGACGAGAACAACACTTTCAATCAACCCGCTGGATGGAGTGAGATACAGCGGCGTGGAGCCACGGAGGGAGCCGTGCGCCAATAGACCGGCGACGTCGAGCCGGGTTTCATTTTTCGATCTACGCATGTCGCCGTCTTGGGTGCAGAATCGGAATGCCAAAGGCCTTTGGGTCGGTGAGATCAAGCCCCGCCTCCGTGTACCACTGCGCCGCTGCCGTGATCTTCACGATGTCCATGACGTCGCCTACCTGGACGTCGTCGATGTTGACCACTGTGCCCTGCTCGGAATTGAGCAGCGTTACCATGTCCGGGACGGCTGCTGTTACCGCGCCGTCCACGAGGACCAGCAGGATCTCATTCTGGATTTCAAGACGGACGATGCGTCCGGTGGTTTCGTCTTCCAGCGTTACGCTGGACGGCTGCGCCGGCAGACCGAGGTCTGTTGGCCGGGAGAGGCTTTCGATGTGGCTCACGCGGGCCCGGGCGATTCGGGTGCTGTCGAGGAATTCGGCGAGCAACAGCAGCTTTCTCTCAACAGTGGTGCTCGCGTTCAGGATTTGCCCGATCCGTATCATTCGGCTGATGGAGCCATGGACGCCATGCTCCATCAGCTGTTGTGCGGAACACGGATACATGGCGGTGGCTGCCCAGCCGCCGAGTTCGGTCACTATGGCGCGCACCAGCGTTTCGGCCCGCTGCGCGCTTTCGACCTCAACCACCGCCCGTTCCCCAGTTACCCCCATGAGCGCGATAGGGCCGATCGCCACGTTTCCAATGTTCAGCGTCGTTTGGCTGATCAAGGGGAAGACGCGGCCCATGGGGTCGGCATCGATAACGGGCAGCGAGGACTGCAGCCCAACCATGAGGGGGACGATTCCGTTGATATTGGCGGCAGCGAGCGAGTAGATCGCCCGCACCGACCGGCCGAGACTGGCCTCGATGGCACGGATGCAGCCGAGGAACTCATCGCCCACGGGAGGCATGTCGGCGATGAAAAGCCCCTGCGTTACCATTCCGACCGCCACCACCAGATCGTCGGGAGCAAGCTCGTCGACGGTGATGAGTTCCAATGACCGACCCTCCATGGCCCGTTGGATCATTTCTGCGTAGATGTAAATAGCTGTCGGGTCGATGGTGCAGGTCAGGAAGTGGGCCCCGGTGCGGAGGTTCCGGACGTCCTCGGTATTGAGTACGGTGCTCATTGGGTGGCTCCCCTCGCGGCTGTGGGCAGCACGTGTTCCTCGTCGGCGAACGTTTCTCCTGCCGCTTGGACCCGGATTCGAACGATGCCGGGGTTGCCGTAGGGCATGGCATAGACGTTCGACTCAATGATGTCGGTTTGCCCGGGGGTGGCGCCTAACTGGACGGCCGCTGAGTGGGCGTCGTCCTCGGCGAGGTTCTGTACTCGTTTCAGGTCGACCCGCCCGCTGACGGTCTCGAGCCTGTCGATCCAAGCTGTCAGCGGCGCAGCGGCAGATCCTACCAGCGCGGCGTCCTGGGCCGCCGACAGGGTGGGCACCAGCCCGAAGGGCAGCGCAACATCTTTCGAGTCGCGGAGGTCGGCAATCACGGAGGGGAAGTCTGCGCGAACCGGATGGTGGGCGGTGTATGGCTCGAGAATGGCGGCGTTGCTGGCGAGGCTCGCGTCAAATCCTTGGCGAATGAGGCTTCTGGCGACGGGCAGGCCTCCATGGATGTGACCCACCATGGCCCCAGCCTCGGTGCAGAGAATGACTTCCCCCTCGGGGATTCCCGCCAACGTGGCCGCGCCAAGGATTCCCATCGCGGGCTCGGCGCGCAACCCGTGCACAGGCGCCAATGCCAGCCGTGACAGAGGTGCGCGGCCGCCGTCGTTCTTTGCAAACGACAAGAGGGCGGCCGGGAACTGGCGCCGGCCTGCCGCCTCAAGCATGACAGCCAGATCTTCCCCCGTCTGCATCAGGGCACTGTTAAGGATGGCCGTGTAGTCGCGGTCGCGGAAAACGCTGGAATAGAAGTCACTGGAAATACTGATCCGGATGTCTCTGTCGTTGCCTAGGATCGCATCGGCTATGCGCGTTTCATGGTCACTTGACGCCGTCGAACCAACGGAAGTTACCGCCACGTTCCGTACGTCACGGGAAAGGATGCCGGGGAGATCGGCCAGGAACCCCTCCAAGTCCAACGGGGCCAGAGGCCGTCCCCGCAGATCGTGACCCCCGGCGACATGAACCGTCCGGGTCACTGCCGGCTCAACAAGGGGTGGTAGCACGGTCATGTGGAAGGCGTCCGCGGGGGGACGGGGCGAAATACGGATGGCGACAACGTCGGCCAGTTTCCGCTCCCCCAAGACCCGCCCGACGTCGACAGTGATCTCCGTGATGCCCGACCCGAACTCCCGACGGAGCCCTGACAGGGACGATTCCAACGCTTCCGGCAAGCTGCCCGCGTGCACCTCTTGACCGGCGGAAACTACAGTCAGCCCGTCCAGCACAACGGTCCGGCAGCTGGTTCCCTCTAGCCGCAGTCCCACTCTCATTGTTCAGTTCCTGCCTGGCGTCCACCAACGGCGTTATCTGTCGAGTGGTGAATATTCTCCATGTGCATAAGGTCCACCACTAATCGTCCTCTAAGGCTCCCGCCGGCCACTGAAGAGAGCATCGTCGCATGCTCCCTCAGCCTATCGGGACGTTGAGCAAGATACCCAGCGCGGTCGGTTAGCCAAGTAGGCCAGCACGGGCACGAATACCCGGTGTTGTGGACCCTCTAAGGGCGGACCGACGCCCGGGAGTCGAAGCTGGTGACGCTGACCAGCGCGTCGGACATCTTCCGCTGTTTGCCCTTTCGGAGCCGGCATCTACGCTGTCCGAGAACCAACCCAATTTCCCCTCCGGCAGCCCGGCTGAATCCCAGCCCGCGGACGTAAACTGACCTTCGCATCACGTTCCGTGAGCCCTGGACCAGGAGCCGCTCTTGCTCTGGAAACTGCTTGTTGAATACCTGCGGCCGCACCGGCCGCTGCTGGTCGCCGTCGTGGTTTTCCAGCTGGCACAGTCCATCGCGTCCTTGTACCTGCCCACGCTGAACGCGGACATCATCGACGAGGGCGTGGCGAAGGGGAACACCGGCGTCATCCTGAGCCTGGGTGCCCTGATGCTGGGAATCACGCTGCTGCAGATCATCTGCGCCGTGATCGCGGTGTACTTCGGGGCGAAGGCCGCCATGGGCACCGGCCGGGATTTGCGCGGCGCCATCTTCGCACGGGTGGGGGAGTTCTCTGAGCAGGAAGTGACGAAGTTCGGCGCGCCCAGCCTGATCACACGCTCCACCAACGACGTCCAGCAGGTCCAGCAGCTGGTGCTGATGGCCGCCACCATGATGGTGGCCGCGCCTATGCTCGCCATCGGCGGGGTGATCATGGCGGTCCGGCAGGACGTGCAGCTGTCCTGGCTGATCGCCGTCGCCGTGCCGGTGCTGCTGGTCGGCGTGGGCCTGATCATCATCCGGATGGTGCCGCTGTTCCGGAAGATGCAGAAGCGGATCGACACCGTGAACCGGGTGCTCCGCGAGCAGCTCACCGGCATCCGGGTGGTGCGCGCGTTCGTCCGCGAGGACATCGAGACCGCCCGCTTCGCCCAGGCCAACGAGGACGTCACGGACACCGCGCTGCGTGCCGGCCGGCTGATGGCGCTCGCGTTCCCGGTGGTGATGCTGGTGCTGAACGTCTCCAGCGTGGCCGTGATCTGGTTCGGTTCGTTCCGGATCGAGGACGGCTCCATGCAGGTGGGCACCCTCATCGCGTTCCTGAGCTACCTCATGCAGATCCTCATGTCTGTCATGATGGCCACGTTTATGGCGGTGATGATCCCGCGCGCCGCGGTGTCCGCGGACCGGATCGGCGAGGGGCTGGGCACGGTGTCGAGCGTCCGCCCGCCGAAGAACCCGCTCCCCAGCGCTGTTTCTTCAGACGGCCGGCGCCGTGGCGAGCTGGAAATGCTCGACGCCGGATTCGCCTACCCGGGTGCCGACCAGCCGGTCCTTTCCGGGATCAGCTTCACCGCCAGGGCGGGGCAGACGACGGCGATCGTCGGCAGCACCGGCGCCGGCAAGACCACCCTGGTGAACCTCATGCCGCGGCTGTTCGACGCCACCACGGGTTCGGTCCGGATCGACGGCGTGGACGTCCGCGAGCTGCACCCGGACCTGCTCTGGGGGCACATCGGGCTGGTGCCGCAGCGGCCCTACCTGTTCACCGGCACGGTCCGCAGCAACCTGCAGTACGGCAAGCCGGACGCCACCGAGGACGAGCTCTGGGCCGCGCTGGAGATCGCCCAGGCCCGACACTTTGTGGAGGAGATGGAGGGCGGGCTGGATGCGTCCATCTCGCAGGGCGGCACCAACGTCTCCGGCGGGCAGCGGCAGCGGCTGGCCATCGCCCGGGCCCTGGTGAAACGGCCCGAGCTCTACATCTTCGACGATTCGTTCTCCTCGCTGGACACCGGCACCGACGCCCGGCTGCGGCAGGCGCTCAAGCGCAGCACCGCCGGCGCCACGCTGGTGATCATCGCCCAGCGCGTGTCCAGCATCGTTGACGCGGACCAGATTTTAGTGCTCGACGGCGGCAGGATCGTCGGGCGCGGAACGCACGGCGAGCTGCTGGAGACCTCGGAAACGTACCGCGAGATCGTCTCCTCCCAGCTGGCAGCGGAGGAAACGGTATGAGCTCGCCGCACCGGCCGCCGTCGGGCGCCACCCACAACGCCGCCACCGGCGGAACCGCACCCGCCTCCAAAACCGGGACTGCCGACGTCGTACGCATTCCGCGTCCCCGCGGCGGGCCGGGACACGGCGGACCCTTCGCGGGGATGAACGTTCCGGCGGAGAAGGCGATGAACTTCGGGCCGTCGGCCAGGCGGCTGCTGGGCACGCTGCGGCCGGAGCGGGCGTGGCTGCTGTTGGTGCTGGTGATGGGGATCGCCAGTGTGGCGCTGTCGGTGATCGGGCCGCGGCTGCTGGGGGAGGGCACCAACCTGATCTTCGCGGGGGTGGTGTCCCGGGACCTGCCGGCCGGGGCGAGCAAGGCGGACGTGATTGCGCAGCTGCGGGCGACGGGGCAGAACCAGCAGGCGGACATGCTCACGCCCATGGCGCTGACGCCGGGTGAGGGGATCGATTTCGCGGCGCTGTCCAGTGTGCTGTTGTGGGCGCTGGTGCTGTATGTGCTGGCGTCGGCGTTTATGTGGGTGCAGGCGTATGTGCTGAACGGGGTGGTGCAGCGGACGGTGTTCGGGCTGCGCGGGGAGGTGGAGGCGAAGATCCATCGGCTGCCGCTGCGGTACTTCGATTCCATCCAGCGCGGTGAGCTTCTGAGCCGGGTGACCAACGACGTCGACAACATCTCGCAGAGCCTGCAGCAGTCAATCAGCCAGGTTGTCTCGTCGGTGCTGACGGTGGTGGGTGTGCTGGTGATGATGTTCATCCTGTCGCCCACGCTGGCGCTGATCGCTCTGGTGACCGTGCCGCTGACGCTGGGGATCACGGCGCTGATTGCCAAGCGCTCGCAGAAGCTGTTTGTGGCGCAGTGGAAGAACACGGGGGAGCTGAACGGGCAGATCGAGGAGACGTACACCGGGCATGCGCTGGTGAAGGTGTTCGGCCGGCAGCGCGAGGTGGAGGAGCGGTTCCGGCAGAAGAACGCGGAGCTGTACGAGGCGAGCTTCGGCGCGCAGTTCATTTCCGGGCTGATCATGCCGGCCATGACGTTCATCGGGAACCTGGTGTACGTGGGGATCGCGGTGGTGGGCGGGCTGCAGGTGGCGTCCGGTGCCATGCAGCTGGGCGACGTGCAGGCGTTTATCCAGTACTCGCGGCAGTTCACCATGCCGCTGGCGCAGCTGGGGTCCATGGCCAACCTGCTGCAGTCCGGGGTGGCGTCCGCCGAGCGGGTGTTCTCCTTGTTGGACGAGGATGAGGAACTGCCGGATCCTTTGCCTGGGGTTTCGTCCGACGGTTTCGGCCGGGGCCGGCTGGTGTTTGAGGACGTCTCCTTCTCCTACTCGCCGGACAAGCCGCTGATCTCTTCGCTTTCTCTGGTGGCCGAGCCGGGGCAGACTGTGGCGATTGTGGGGCCGACCGGGGCTGGGAAAACCACGCTGGTGAACCTGATGATGCGGTTCTACGAGCTGGATGCGGGGCGGATAACGCTCGACGGCGTGGACGTCACCTCGGTGCCGCGGCGCGAGCTGCGCTCGCGGCTGGGCATGGTGCTGCAGGATACGTGGCTGTTTGGCGGGACCATCCGGGACAACATCGCGTACGGCCGGCCTTCAGCTACCGAGGCGGAGATCCTGGAGGCGGCCCGGGCCACATACGTGGACCGGTTCGTGCGGTCCCTGCCGGACGGGTACGACACGGTTTTGGAGGACGAGGGTGGGAACGTGTCCGCCGGTGAGAAGCAGTTGCTGACCATCGCGCGTGCTTTTCTGGCGCGGCCGTCGGTGCTGATCCTGGATGAGGCGACGTCTTCAGTGGATACGCGGACCGAGGTCTTGGTGCAGAAGGCTATGAGTGCGCTGCGTTCCGACCGGACTTCTTTTGTGATCGCGCACCGCCTGTCCACCATCCGCGACGCCGACCTCATCCTGGTGATGGAGGCCGGGCAGATCGTGGAGCAGGGCACACACGCTTCGCTGCTGGCTGCCGGCGGGGCGTACGCACGGCTGTACGAGGCGCAGTTCGCGGCGCCTGCGGCGGAGGTTTGAGCGCTGTTGAAATAGGGGATTGATTTTCAGCTACTTATCCGAAACCGACATGCCGATTCGTCACATGTCCTCGTTTCTGGGCACTCCGTGCCTCTAGGCAGATGTGGAGGTCGGAAGCGACCGCAATCTACGGTTGAATTGACGACGGTTTCGGCAAGTTACGCCCCGGCTGTCTTGCCCTGAAAACCGTGGACAGCTTCCGATACTTGAACAAGATGGGACTTATAAGCCATCTGAAATGGATTTGCTACAGTACGGTGATACAGACCGAATTGGGTGGTTTTGGGCTGCTAAGGAGTATGGGTGAAGGCTCTTCTTGCCGAGAAACTGCTGGCTGAGGTGACCGGGATCGATGACCTTTCCCGTTTAACCGAAATTACCCAACGGCTTAGGACTCTGGCCGACGTAAAATACGACGATTATGACGGCTACGGGCCGGGCGTTCGGTTCATGGAGTCGCTGGCCCTCTGGCTGAATGAGTTCAAAGATGAGCACCGAGAGCCCGCGCTAAAGTTCATCCTCAATCGACTCACTTACATCTCTGGAACTGAGTTGGACCACCTTGTTTCGACCGTGTACAAGGACATGCTTCGTCCAAAGTTACTCGAAGCGGCCGCCCGCCAACTGATGCTGCCAACTTGGGCAGTTACGAGGATAGCTAAGTCGGCTGAATTTCAATCTATACAGCGTCGAACCCTGATTCTGGGGATGAGCGACGGCGCTCGCCTGGATAAGCTGCGACGTGCCAGCCAGCTGTCCACAGAGCAATTTCATTTGGTTTCGACGCTTGATGAAGACAAAGCAATGGATATGAAATCAAAACTTGGCGAGGCGCTAAGGGAACGACAACTGCCGGGTGAGGCTAAGTTTCAGTCAGTCATTGTTGTGGATGATTTTTCCGGAAGCGGTACGACGATGCTGAGGTTCGATGATGATGCTTGGAAAGGAAAGTTGCCGAAGATACAGAGGCATATCGCAGATCTTAAATTGAACGGCGTCGTTGCACAGGACGCAAGCGTGATTGTCCTTTTATATCTGCTGACCCATTTGGCGAAATGTCAACTCATCAGCCGGATGCAGGAGGCCGGACTGACCGAGCCAGATTTCACCCTCATTGCCGCCCACACGTTTGACGAAGATTTCCCTCTAACCGAGGAGAATGATGGGGAGTTCTGGGGGATTTGCGCTGAGTACTTTAGAAAGGAGTGGGCTAACCAACACTCAGCTCTGGCCGGTGATCTTTCGCATGGATTCGGTGGCAGCGCCCTGCCGTTGATCATTCACCATAATGCTCCGAATAACGCTCCGCCAATCCTATGGAAAGACGAATCGAATGAGAGCGTTCGAGGGGATGCAACGCAACGCGAGTGGATTGGTGTTTTTCCTCGCCACGAGCGTCATCATCCGGGGAGGCCTTAGATGTCAGTAGTAAATCCGTTCCGATTGCGTTTCACTGAACAGCAGCGGGATCACATGGGTTTCCTGAGGACATTCGGGACCGAGATGTTAGAAGTACTTCCTCCTGCGGAAAGTGCTTGGAATCGGTTGGTGGTTCTGCGTAGCGCTCCAGGCGCAGGCAAGACATCGATTCTCCGTCTTCTCACACCTCAATCCCTTATTGCCATTGTCAGAATGGAGAACCCTGACGATTCTATTAGAGGTCTGAGAACTGTCCTCGAGAGAATGGAAGTCATTGGAAACGGGCAAGTACAAGTATTGGGGATGCTTGTCAGTGTAGGCAAGGATTACAGATCGCTGATTGACCTTGGTCCCAAAGGTGCAGGAAATCAAAAGGTATTCTTTAAGCTCTTAGATGCACGGATAATTGCTCGAGCGATAGAAGCGATTGCCTCAGCTGGTGGTCTTCGGTTTCCGCATGATGCGTCGCGCATTCGACTACGGCCTCGTGATGGTTCAGGTGGAGAAGCGGCTCGAGAGGCGATGGCACAAATTGGTTCGTCATTAGGCGACGAGACTTCTTCTTCGTCTGATAATGACCAAATCGACGGGGATGTGCTTCTTCGGGTCGCGCGCGCGAAAGAGGGAAGTGTCCTGACCCTCTTGGACTCACTTCTGCCGGTTGACTGGGCTTCGGAGGGAGGGCACTCGAAACTGTACTCCCTTGCGCTGTTGGGAAATGTTGATATTGAAGTAGATGGAAACGTCGTGGACTACAGACCGGTAGTGCTGTTCGATGACGTTCATGAACTCGAAGGTGGGCAGCGCGAGGCGCTTTACGGGCAGCTCTTGGACAGGAGCAACAGGCTGGGGCGTTGGATCGCCGAAAGAAAAGAAGCGGTACCCGACGATGAGCTGCTTGCCGGCACGACTGACGGTCGAGATTACCAGTTGGTTGCTCTCGAAGACGAACTCAGCGCTGGCTCGAAGGGAGGTCACTCCCCACGTTTGGAACGAATACTGGGCGGAATTGCTGACAGCCGCGCTCAGGTACCTTTGGCGTCCCTCGGAGTCCATGAAGCCTTTACGTCACTATTGAGATCCGTGGATCCTATAGATTCCAGTCGCAAATCAGAAATCCTGAATACGGTGTTTAGCAATCTGCGCGACCTGGTCGAGAAGAACCCCCAATACCGCAGCTGGATACCTGCGGCCGAAGCTGAATTTTCCAGCCCCGACCGAATGGAGATCGCTTGCCAATGGCGTGAACTTGAGATCATCATCGAGCGGGATGTGAGACGGTCGCCCCCAGCCTTGTTTGACCTTGATGTTGGGTTCGAACATGCGACCCGTTTGGCCTCATCGAGTACAAGAGCCGCTGCCCGGCTCTTTCTTGCCAAGGAGTTTGGCTTGCCCTACTACGCGGGCTCGGATGCACTCGCAGATTTGTCGAGCCGCAATGTGGAACAGTATCTGGGTCTCGGCGGTGACTTGTTCGAGATGATGACATCAGCAGTTACCCAGCGGAAGCGTACCGGTGCGCACTTGAGCGCAGCCGAACAGGACCAACGCCTACGAAGGTCCAGCAAACAGCTGTGGGAGGCAGTCGTCCGTCGTGTCGCGCACGGTCCTGATGTGCTGGCGCTGCTCCATATCATTGCCGACCATAGTCGAGCTGAAACGTTCCGGCCGACGGCCCCCTATGCCCCTGGCGTCACAGGCACAGCTATTGAGTTCTATGATCGTGAATTGCTATTCGCTCGAACAGAGCACGGGGCTCTTGGGCGATATGAGCGACTTTCGAGGGCCTTGTCATCGGCAGTGGCGAACAATCTGCTGGAAATGTCGGCGGAGCCAACCAGTACGAAAGGTCGGAAGTGGTCCGTCATCTATCTCAACCGCCTTCTATGCCCCCACTTCGACCTTCCGTTGCAGCGAGGCGGCTTTCGCGAGCAACCAATCGCGAAGCTGTCGCGGAGACTCGAACTGGCTGTCCAGGCCAAGGGCGATCGTCCCGTCCCTGATCCAAAGGAATCGCTGAGCTTGATCGAAGGATGGCCGAAATGAGTGTTGCTGACTCGGCCCAATTGCGCTGGTACGACTATGTCCTCGCAGAAGGAACGGAGCAAAGCGAACTGCTGTGGACTGGCGCGTGCCGTGAAGGGCAGAGAGTTCTTCTAATATGTGGCTCTGGATTCGACCCGCGAACATTGGACACGCCAAGAAGAATTTCAGCGCAGGACTGGAAAGACCTCTCGGTTCTTGCGTTGAGACCCGGAGCTAGTGGTGAGCACGAAGACGCGGAAGAGGCATCGCGAAATAACGCAGCTGAATTACGCCTACTCTTTGGGGAGAGACTCAATATCGTGAGTTCTCCCACGGTCCAAGACCCTAACACGGTTGGGACGGTCCTGAGCAGGCAACTTCAATCCGAATATCATGTTCTGGATTTCGATACTGTAATTGTGGACATGAGTGGCTTGCCATCTTCGATATCCTTCACAGTCCTGCAGCTGCTGCTACAGCAATCACTCCCCGGGGTTCCGTCAGACAAACGATTTGACGGGAATCTCCTAGTTACAGTGTCCGAAGACGTGTCAACGGATGAGCGAATCATTGCGAGCGGACTCGGCTCTGCGGGTATTCTCGCGGGTTTCGCCAGGCTTCCTGATCAATCAAGAACCTGTATCTGGGTTCCAGTGCTGGGTTCGGGAGCCAGCGAGGAGCTTCGGGCTCTGGCTACTCTCCTGGAGCCAGACGAGGTTTGTCCCGTAATTCCCTTCCCATCAAGGGATCCGCGAAGAGGCGACGATCTTGTGCTCGAACATCGAGTTTTGCTGATCGATGAATTGCAGTTCGAGCCGCGGAATGTTCTTTATGCTTCAGAAACCAATCCATTTGATCTTTACCGCCAATTGGTATGGCTTGCTCAGAGATACCGGACGGCGCTTGAACCCCTGGGCGGTGCAACCGTCGTGGTAAGTGAGCACACAAGCAAAATTCTCAGCCTCGGTGTACTTCTAGCGGCCCATGAGGCGAAGATCGTTATCGGATATGTACGACCAATGGCCTATCAATTGGTGGATCCAGTTTCCAACGACCGCAGACCTTCTATCTACACGGCATGGCTCACGGGCGAACCTTATGCATGAGCGTCAGGGGTATGAGGGAGGATGCCGTCATGGCACACTATACCGATGAGCTAGCTGGCCTCCAGGCTGCATACGCAGAAGCTCTGGAACAGCCCGGGGACGATTTACTCAAGGCCGCCTTTGGTGACCTGCGCGGCCGGTCTCTCTATGCAGTGGGAAGTGGCGGAACGTTGCCGGTGGCAGAGTTTGCTGCTGATCTTCATCACAGCAAGACCGGTCAGTTTGCCCTTGCGATTACGCCTCTGCGTTTTCTGGAGGTGTCCGCTCGAACGTCGCACGCTGCGGTTATCGTCTTCTCTGCGCGTGCCAAACACCCTGATACTGGACTTGTGGTCGAGCACGCAATAGCGCGGGGCATACCCATCGTGCTCGTCACGCAACGTGAGGTTTCTGAACTGGAGGGACCGCTTGCCAGTCCCTCAGTGACCGTTTTAACTGTTCCTTCTGCACAAGCCGACGGGTTCCTGGCTACTCGTAGTGTTTTGATGATGGCCACAGTGGTCGCAAGGTTCTACGGCAAATTAGATCTGCCAGCCGAACTCCCCGGACTTACTATTCAGCGCCCAGAGAATCTCAATAGTCGGGTGCTCGTACTTCATGCACAAGACGGGAGAGCGGCTGCCGTCGACGTGGAGACCCGAATGCATGAGTTAGGACTCGTCACCGTTCAGGTGGCGGACTACAGAAATCTCGCCCACGGGCGACATGTCGGCCTGGAGCGTAACTGGGACGAGTCGACAATTATTGCTCTGGTCGGCCCGGCGTCAGACAGGCTCGCGACGAAAACCCTCGGCCTGCTCCCGGAAAGACTCGACGTGCACCGTATCGAGACTTCCCTGGAAGGAGCAGCTGGCTCACTCGATCTACTTGCATCTGTTATGTCACTGCCCCGGGCCGTGGCCGCAGGCCAATCTGTGGAACCCAGCAAGCCAACCGTCCCTGTGTACGGTCGTGGGCTTTATCATCTGCCTTACAAGCGTCTTTACGTGGCAAGAAAGGTTGGTCCGATTGGGCGAAAGATCCAAGCGGCGGGTTTTGACCTAGCGAATGACGAAGTATGGACCCTATACATGTCGGCATACGCAGACTGGATCGCGGAAATGCGAAGAAGGCCGATCGGTGCCCTGGTGCTTGATTACGACGGTACTTGTGTGACTACGACAGGTAGATATGAGGTACCCAACCGAGACGTTCAACAGGCGTTGATCGGTCTGCTATCCGTTGGCACTCCGGTGACGTTTGCGTCAGGGAGAGGGGGCAGCCTTTACGAAGACTTACGCAAATGGGTCCCCGAGAAGTACTGGCACATGATTTCACTGGGACTTCACAATGGGGCCTGGCGAGTGGAGCTAGCGGAGGACTTGATGGAGGCGCGGATCCCAGTGCCTTTGTGGTCAGAGCAACTGCAGATGCGACTTCGGCCCTTCGAAGAGCGAGGACTAATCAAACTCCGGACTGGGCCGTCTCAAATCACGGTGACGAGCGATGCGGCTGAGATGACTTCAGCCGGGCTTCGTCAACTTGTAACCTCTGTCGTCGATAACAGCGGGGCCAAATTAGTTCGGATTGCCGCGAGTGGGCACAGCGTGGATGTCATTGATGTCGATTTTGGCAAGGAAAGGATTTTTGCTAGCACTGTGTCTCGCTACGGGTCTGCCTTGGCTATCGGAGATCAAGGTCAACCGGGAGGCAACGATTTTGCTCTCCTTGCCTCGACTCTGACAACCGTCTCAGTGGACTGCTGTTCTGCGGATCCAACAAGGTGCTGGAACATCGCTGGTTCGGGTTCTAGGGGTCCGCAGGCGCTCGTGGAAACTCTGTCGAAGTTGAAAGATCGAAGGGGCCAGCTGTATCTATCGGTCAAAAGCAGCGATCATTGAAGTGATGACAAACGAACCCATTAGTACTTCCCTCCACGACAGGTTCGCCGCTCGAGGTGTAGCTGGACGTCCTCCCAGATTCGTTAGCAGCGGCTTTACTGCTGTCGACGTCATTCTCGATGGTGCTGTGAAAGCATCACCGGGGGGCACTGCCACAAACGTGGCACGAGCGCTGCAAACAATGGGCTGGGCAACGGAAGTTATCGGAACCATCGGAGACGATCCCGCGGGTAGGTTTCTTAGGTCTGAGCTTTGCGCAGACGGGATCGGAGTTGACAACCTTCGACTCGATCCGAAATGGACAACACCGATCGTTCTTCAGGAGGAAAGGCGGGGCGACCACGTATGGCGGTTTCAATGCCCGTTGTGCCGAACCTCCTTCGCGAAGCACAGACCCACCCCTAGCGGATTGGCGCTTTCCCTAGTTGGCACGCTCCCGGCACCCGATGTGTTCTTTTTCGACCGTCTGAGCCTCTTCGCGTTGTCGATCGCAGATACTTGGGCGCAGCAAGGGACTTTTGTTGTCTTTGAGCCCGCCGGGCTTGGGAGGCCGCATCTATTCGAGAGAGCGGTCCGTGTTGCGAATTTGATCAAGTTCAGTTCGGAACGAGCTCCTGCCTTCCGCGAGCACCTGCGTGCAAGTCCGTCCACTCTCGTCGAGACTCTCGGCGCAGATGGGGCGAGGTTGCTTGTTGCGGGTTCCCATGATTGGCGCCATGTCGCGGCCAACCCGGTTGAAAATGTCGTCGATTCGGCCGGCGCTGGAGATTGGACAACCGCGGGTCTTATAGATGAACTTTTTGCGAACGTGGTGACCGCAAAAACCCAAGACCTGGCAAAGGCTCTCGCTCATGGACAGATACTCGGTGCCGAGGCATGTGCCTGGAAGGGTGTTTATCCAAAGGAATCTGCCGAATTTGATCGTGAGGATTTCGAAAGTTTCGCCTGCCCTCGCGTCATACATGAAAACCATGGTTCAAGGCGGGAATTGAGCCTCGCCTAAAGGAAATTCATCCCCTGCAGTGTGGCCTGAATTCGAGTGCTTTTGGCGACTTTTTGGTGAAATCGTATCCCAGGGCGAGTTGCAGGCGGAGGGGACAGCGTGAGAGTCCAATAGGGGCCATTCGCAGATGAGCATGGTTGGGGTGGGCTGAGGCTGTCGCTGGAGTGGTGGCCGTTTGTTGTTCGGCGTGGTGCGGCTGGAAAGAGGCCAGGGCCTCTTTGAATTGGTAGCGACCAAGTAAACGCATGACCAAAGAGACCCCGACATGAATAACTCTATGTCTTGTTCCGATGCCCGGTGGTGCACACGCGCGGACGCGCTGCTCGGGGTCGAGGGCATCCACGTCAGTTCCGTCATTGCGACCGGAAGGGCCTGGTTCTGGGCGTCGAGACCGGCGAGGACGTGACCGGTTGTCCGGACTGCGGCGCCGTTACCGTGGGCCAGGGCCCCGGCGGGTTCGGCTTCATGACGTACCGTGTTTCGGCAGGCCGGTAAATGCCGCCCGATTAGCCAGAGAATCCCCTTCGAGGCGAATCGATTTCTTGAACTTCGTAGCGAGGTCTGTCACCCCAATTGGGAGCGTCGGGTGGTCCTTGTGTCAGATATGGCATTCCTTCGACGGCTAAGAAGATGAGAAATTTGACTGCTGACATCACGTACGAGCCCAGTCCACGCCTCTGAATACGAAGCGTATATTTTCGCCAATGTATGCAAAGATAAACTCGAAATATGATTGAGCTTGCCTAAAACTGGGGAAATGCGTGTCGTTGGTAGTAGAGGAAGAGCAAAGTGATGCTCTCACGATGTTTTCATTTGAGGAGATCGTCCAGGAAATTGCTCTTAAACGAGCATCGGCACGCCAAGGTGCCGAGAGTTGGGACCGGCTTCATGCCGTGGCGTCGGAGCTTGCTGGCTCATCTGAAGGAAGCACACATTGGTTGGAGCCGAACCGTAGTTGGCACCTTGAGCGGATCTCCATAGATAATTATCGCGGCATTCTGAACGAAGTTCCGCTCGAACTTCTCTTTGATCCCACACCAGGAATCACCGTTCTGCATGGACTGAACGGGGCGGGAAAGTCCAGTATTAGCGACGCAATCGATTTGGCACTTAGTGGCACTGCGGCCGCCCCGACTGGCGGAAAAGCTGGTAAGGCTGCTCTATGGGACCCCATACATCTTGCAAGGGGATCGTCATCGGCGCGTGTCGAAGTGACCCTGTCCTCGCGGGGAGAATATTTGGTTGTTGCCACAGTTTTGGGAGAATCAGGCCTCGTCGAATCCCACGAAGCTCGCCTCGTAGGACCTAACGGCTTGGAGCCGGTGGATCTGGGATCAAACTGGCATCAAGCATTGGCCAGCCATCAACCCGTCTTCGCTTACGCATCACTTGAACGACGGGTGCAGTTGAGCAAAGATCTCGCGACCTACTTCGAGGGACTGCTGGCCTTGGGTGGAAGCTTCAACGCTATTCAAGAAGCCATAACACTTCGAGGAAACGCGTCCGCGGAGGCGCTAACCCGGTGGCGCAGGGCGAAGGAAGAAGCCATGCGTGCTCTTTCTCAGGTCGACGACGAACGAAGCGCTACATGCAAATTCACCCCCCTTGGTCCCGTGCCTGAGCCCACCTTGAGTGATTCCAAGGACAAGTGGTTGAAGGAAGCAGGCCTGCTGGAGTCGGGATTGAGTTCAGCCTCCTTACCGGACGACAGCCGGGAACGACTCTCGGATGCGGCTAGGAGTGTTCAAAACACCATTAGGTCTTTCGAGCAAGCTGGCACCACTGCCGAGCAACTTTTATCAGGACCTCTCGAGCAACTACACGATGAGGCTAGCAGGCGTCATCTGGATGTCGGTACGTGCCCTGTCTGCGAGGACGGGGGCTCTGGCTGGCTGGTAACTCTGGGTGAAACGGTAAAACGCAACCAGAACTTGGCGTCACTTAGGGCAAAGGTCGGGTCCGATACGAAAGCGTTGGCTGCCGTTGCAGACGAACTATTGACACCCGTCCTCAAAGTAGGTTCTCAGGCCGAGCCGGGTGACTCCATCAAAGCGTTGAGTTCTTCGGGGCAGAAGCTGCTAGAAAAATTCTATGCCGCACGTGAGTCAGGACTCGCCACTCAGCACTCAGTCCTGACAGCAACGGCGGACCTGGCGGGTTGGCTTCGTTCTGATGACGCGCAAACCCTGGTGAATGAGGCCGTAGCGCGAACCGATGCAACGAAGCAATGGCTTATTGCCAGGGCACGAGCAGTCGAGAGATTTGCGGCTGTTTGGGAAGCGGACGGAGTTTCTGCTGCAGAGTCGGCCAGCTGGGTAGCGACTTCGAGCCGGGTGGAGGAGCTGCGAAAACATCTGCGGAAGAGGCGGAGTGACTCCCTTGAAGGGAAAGCTGGCGCACGGGTGATGGAACTTCTATCTGATGCCGAGCTCAAGCTGAAAAGCATCAATGTTCTTGCTACAAAAGCATCAATGGAACTGGTCGACCGAAACGACAATCAGGTTGATCTTGGAATGTTGAGTGCAGGACAGAGAAACGCTGTCCTGCTAGCCCCACTGCTCGCGTCAGTAGACGCTGGACCGTTCGGGTTCCTCATTCTCGACGACCCTGTTCACGCTTTCGATGAGCTGCGGATTGATAGGCTCGCTGCCTTATTGGCCGAGCTCGCGGAAACGCGTCGTGTAATCGTGCTTACGCATGATGATCGATTAAAAGAACATTTGGCCGCCAGGACCTATGACTGTGACACGCGGTTGGTTGATAGGTCCGGCGCCACAGGAGCCGTTGAAGTCAAGGACAGTAGCCACTTTTGGGATCAGTTGCTCCAGGATGCTCGGACTGTACTTGACTTGTCACTCGAAGAAACTGGCACCACTGAGGATGTCACAGACTCAATTCGCGGACTGTGCCGAATGAGTATTGACAATGCGCTCAGGACGTTTGTCCTTCGGAATGCCGTCCTCTTCGGTCGGGACACGGAAACCGATCTCACAGAGCTCGACAAGGCTTACACGACTGAGAAACGGCTGGCGGTAGCGGCGGACTTTTGGCAGGGCACAACTTCTGCTGGCACTAATCCTGTAAGACGCGCTGAGCAAAAATGCCAGACATATCTTTCGTCTTGGAATCAGTCAGTTCACGGAAATCCTCAATTAAGCAATGCCACAAAAGAGGAAATCCGCGCGGCGCGAGATGCTTGTAAGGCGTTGGCAGCTGCTTCATGACGGCAAACGGTGCAACCAATAAAGCGGAAACGCGCTTGGCAGTCATTGACCTGCGCCTCCGGCTAGAGCAAATTGCCACGCGGGCCGTGCTGGATGCCTTCCCGAACCAACCAGTCACCGTGGACCAAACCAACATTCGAAGTCGCCTGGCCTTCGTCCTCGTTGCCTACGAAGCACGGGAGGCACCATCCGAACTACTTGGCCTACTTAGACTTGCGCGCCACATCTATCGGCGAACATCGGATGTTCTCCATGGACGTTCAAGCATGGTAAATCTCCCTGCAGTACTCCTTTCGGAGTGGGAAGCTGTCGTCCTGCGACTCGAGGCCATAGGCCGGTATAGCGATGCAGCTGTCCAAAGCTGGGATCGAACTGCCCAAACTAGTACGGGCTCGAAACGGGGGAATTTGTGCGTGGAATGAACTTTACTGCCATCGATTTTGAGACAGCTAACAGTCAACGTGGTTCGGCGTGTGCGGTCGGTCTGGCCCGGGTTGTAAGCGGAGAGATTGTCGAACGGGCGTCATGGCTAATCAAGCCACCCAGGGGCATCGATCGGTTTGAGCCTCGGAATGTCGGCATTCACGGCATCCGCGCACAGGATGTTGTGACCGCCCGAGATTGGGAAGCATCACTCGCAAGCATCTTCCGATTCGCCGCTGGCGGGCAGTTCGTGGCCTACAACGCCAAGTTCGATGCGAGCGTGATGAGGGCCGCTACGGAAGCGACTGGACTTGACCTGCCACACCACGAGTTTTATTGCGCACTCGAACTCGCCCAAGAGCATCTGGTTCTCCCGCGTCACAGGTTGAATGACGTCAGTGATCATTTGAATCTTCCGCCGTTTGAACACCACGAAGCCGGTGCGGACGCGATCGCCTGTGCCAGGGTTGTGCTTGCCATTGCGCGCATGGGACAACGTCAGTCAATTGCTGAAATGTGGACGACCCCAGTCGGCGCGAAAAAGACCACGCGCCTGGATTCGAAGGGGGCGCGAACGCCGGTTGGCGGGCAAATCAACTACACGACCGAGCGAAGCCTCCGTCTGGCTGAGCTGCCGCAACCTAATTCCTCTGCCGACCCGCAGCATCCATTTTTTGGTCAAACGTTCTGTTTTACCGGCGAGCTGCAGAGTTTTTCGAGGCTTGAGGCCATGGCCGCGGTCGCGGACTTTGGGGCTACGAACCGTCAGGGCGTCACCAAAAAGACAAGCTATGTCGTCGTCGGGCGGTCAGACTCTAGGCACTCGGCATCGGTTGGAGATCTGGGCGGATCCAACAAGGAGCGCAAGGCCCTCGACTACATTGCTGGCGGTCAACAAATCACAGTGCTGGGGGAACGTGAGTTCCTGCAGTTTTTGACAGGCGCGAGAGCCAACAATCTGGTCTTGCCATCGGTGCCTATGGATTCGGCTAACCTTTCTGGCGCCACACTCAAGCCCACGGCTATGACGATCGGTCGTCCTGCCTCTACGACGACCGCGTCGAGGCCTGCCGCCGCAGACTCAGGTCTGCATTCAGTTCGGAACGGCTTGGAGAAAGCTCCCGAGGGACCTCGATGGCTGGTCGTGCTGAGGCGGATTCTTGGGCTGAAGTAACTATCGGTCAGGCCGACTTTTGAATGATGGTCGCCGCCTGTGACTTCGGGAGCGGACAACCCAAGCGGGCGACGGCCGGAGGTCCCGCCGTCGCCCGCTCCTTCGCGTTTCAGCAGTTACTGCTGGAGGTTAAGCAGCATCCGGTCCTGCCTGCCCAACTGCTGGACGGCGATTTTCGTCGCGTCCCCTTCGTGTAGGTAGAGGAAACGTGGTGCAGTCCAGGATCCTAAACGCCCACCCCCGTCGTAGCACATCGAAACACGGCGCAACATTTCGGCGTGTCGCACGTAACCTGTTTAGATGCCTCGTTTTGCGCTTGATATTGACTCCGTCCCCCGCCCCGTCCGTTCGCAGGAGCTGCTGGACGCCGTGAACCACCGGGTTGTCATTGCCGATGGGGCCATGGGCACCATGCTGCAAGGGCGGGAACTGTCCCTTGAAGAAGACTTCCTGGGCCTGGAAGGCTGCAACGAGATCCTCAACCACACGCGTCCGGATGTCCTCGCGGACATCCATGACGCGTACTTCGCCACAGGCATCGACGCTGTCGAAACCAACACCTTCGGCGCCAACTGGTCCAACCTCTCCGACTACGGCATCGACGACCGGATCGAAGAGCTCGCCCGCAAGGGTGCGCAGATCGCCCGCGACCGAGCCGAAGCCGCAGAAAAAACAGACGGACGCATGCGGTGGGTCCTGGGCTCGATGGGGCCGGGCACCAAGCTCCCCAGCCTGGGGCACACCAGCTACGACTACCTCAAGCAGACCTTCGCCCTCCAGGCCGAGGGACTCATCGACGGCGGAGCGGACGCCTTCCTCATCGAAACCAGCCAGGACCTCCTGCAGACCAAAGCCGCGGTCAACGGCTGCAAGCAGGCCATCGTGACCCGCGGCATCCGGCTCCCCATCTTCGTCGAGGTGACCGTTGAAACCACCGGAACCATGCTGATGGGCTCCGAGATCGGCGCCGCGCTCACCGCGCTGGAACCGCTCGGCGTCGACGCCATCGGCCTGAACTGCGCCACCGGCCCGGACGAGATGAGCGAGCACCTCCGCCACCTCTCCAAGCAGTCCTCCGTGGCCATCGCCTGCATGCCCAACGCAGGTCTACCGGTGCTCGGCCCCAACGGCGCACACTATCCGCTCTCACCCAGCGAACTCGCCACCGCGCACGAGCAGTTCGTCAAGGAATTCGGCCTGGGCCTGGTGGGCGGCTGCTGCGGTACGACGCCGGAGCACATGGCCGCCGTCGTCGAACGCCTTGCACCCTTCCGCAACGGCGCCTCGGTCGCCAGCGGCGGGCGGGGCGCCGACGGCAGCCGCGTTCCCACCGAGAGGGAAGCCGGCATCGCTTCGCTCTACCACCACGTGAATTTCGACCAGGAGCTGTCCTACCTCGCCATCGGTGAGCGCACAAATGCCAACGGTTCGAAGGCGTTCCGCCAGGCGATGCTCGAAGAGCGCTGGGACGATTGCGTCGATATTGCCCGCGAGCAGGTCCGTGTAGGCGCGCACCTGCTGGACGTCTGCATCGACTATGTGGGGCGCGACGGCGTGGCCGACATGAAGGAGATCGTCTCGCGTTTCGCGTCGGCCTCCACACTCCCGCTGGTCATGGACTCCACCGAACCGGCCGTCCTTCAGGCCGGGCTCGAACACATCGGCGGCCGCCCGGTGGTCAACTCCGTCAACTACGAGGACGGCGACGGCCCGAACAGCCGCTTCGCGCGCATCATGCCGCTCGTGAAGGAGCACGGGACCGCCGTGATCGCCCTGACCATTAACGAAGAGGGCCAGGCACGCACTACCGAGGGCAAGGTTGCCATCGCCTCCCGCCTCGTGGACGCCCTGGTGGGCGAATGGGGGATGCGCGTAGAAGACATCATCGTGGACGCGCTGACCTTCCCCATCGCCACCGGCCAGGAAGAAACCCGCCGGGACGGCATCGAAACCATCGAGGCCATCCGCCAGATCACCACGAAGTACCCCGGCATCCAGACCACACTTGGCGTCTCGAACGTGTCCTTCGGCCTGAACCCAGCAGCGCGCATGGTCCTGAACTCGGTGTTCCTGCACGAAGCCGTGCAGGCGGGCCTGACCAGCGGCATCATCGACGCGGCAAAGATCGTGCCGCTCGCGTCGCTGCCGGAGGAGCAGCGCAAGGTGGCCCTGGACCTCGTCTGGGACCGCCGGGAGTACGACGCCGACGGCAACATCACCTACGACCCCCTGAACATCATGCTGGACATGTTCGCCGGCGTCGACACCGCAGCGCTCAAGGACCAGCGCGCCGCCGAACTTGCTGCGCTGCCCACCGGCCAGCGACTGGAGCGGCGCATCATCGACGGCGAGGGCAAGGGCCTTGAAGAGGACCTCGACCTGGCACGAAGCGAAGGCATGACCCCGCTCGGCATCATCAACGACCACCTGCTCGAGGGCATGAAGGTGGTGGGCGAGCGCTTCGGCGCCGGCGAGATGCAGCTGCCCTTTGTGCTGCAGTCCGCCGAGGTGATGAAGAACGCCGTGGCCCTGCTCGAGCCGCACATGGAGAAGTCGGACTCGTCGGGCAAGGGCACCATGGTGATCGCCACCGTGCGAGGCGACGTGCATGACATCGGCAAGAACCTGGTGGACATCATCCTCACCAACAACGGCTACAACGTCATCAACATCGGCATCAAGCAGGGGATCGCCGAGATCATGGCCGCGGCGGAGGAGCACAACGCCGACGTGATCGGCATGTCCGGCCTGCTGGTGAAATCCACCGTGGTGATGAAGGAGAATCTCGCGGAGCTGCAGTCCCGTGGCCTGGCGAAGAAGTGGCCCATCATCCTCGGCGGTGCGGCGCTGACCCGCGCCTACGTGGAACAGGACCTGGCGGAGCAGTTCGACGGCGTGGTGCGCTACGCGAAGGACGCCTTCGAGGGCCTCTCACTCATGGAACCGCTGGTCCGCGTAGCACGCGGCGAGTCGCCGGACGACGTCGGCCTTCCGCCGCTGAAGAAGCGCATCCACAAGGGAGGCGCGAAGTTTACGGTGACCGAACCGGAGGCGATGCCCGGCCGTTCCGACGTCGCCGCCGACAACGCCGTGCCCGCGCCGCCGTTCTGGGGCACCCGCATCGTCCGCGGCGTGGCGCTGCACGACTACGCGGCTTTGCTCGACGAGCGCGCCACGTTCATGGGGCAGTGGGGGCTCAAGCCCGGCCGCGGCGATGACGGCGCCTCCTACGAGGAACTGGTGGAACTCGAGGGCCGGCCGCGCCTGCGGTACTGGCTGGACCGCATCCTCGCAGAGGGAATGCTTGATGCGTCCGTCGCGTACGGCTATTTCCCGGTGGTCTCCGAGGGTGAACAGGTGGTAGTGCTGCACCACGGGGAGGATCACGACGGCGTCCTCGGCACCGCGGGACTGCTCGCCCCCGATGGTGGTTCAGGCGGTCCGATCGGCACCGAGCGGCTGCGTTTCGACTTCCCGCGCCAGCGCCGGGACCGGCACCTGTGCCTGGCCGACTTCGTGCGGTCACGCGAATCGGGCCAGATCGACGTGCTGCCAATCCAGCTGGTCACCGCCGGTTCAGCGATCGATGAGGTGACTGCGGAGCTGTTCAAGGGGAACCACTACCGCGACTACTACGAGCTCAACGGCCTGGTCATGCAGCTCACCGAGGCGCTTGCGGAGTTCTGGCATGCCCGTATCCGCACGGAGCTGGGTTTCGCCGCCGAGGAGCCCAAGGACAAGGCGGGGTACTTCAAGCTCGACTACCGCGGTGCGCGCTTCTCGCTCGGGTACCCCGCGTGCCCGGACATGGAGGACCGCCGCAAGGTGACGGAGCTGCTGAAACCGGAGCGGATGGGCGTGATCCTCAGTGACGAGCTGATGCTGCACCCCGAACAGTCCACCGACGCGTTCGTGTTCCACCACCCGGAGGCCAAGTACTTCAAGGTGTGAGTTCGTGCTGGTCCTGCTTTAATGTCTTGACCTGCACATACAGTGCCAGCGTATAAGTACGTGCCTCCCAAGGCGCAGAGACAAGCATGGGCGCCGCGCTGGACACCCAAAAACCAGGAGCGGACCTAGCCGCTAAGGCTTCTGCCTGCCGGAACAGGCATTGTCGGGGGAAGTCTGGTACACGTGCAGGACATGCCGGACGCAGAAGAGTTGGCTCTACCTACGCACAAGGCAGGCTTCGAGCCTTGGAGTTTCATGAGTAAGACTCTTCGGTTGGAGATGCAGACAGTGTCTGGACAATGCCCCGAAGGCTCGTGGAATACAACCAGCCCTTCGGGCTTTTGCACGTTGATTCCGAAACGCTGGAGCGGACGCCGAAGGCTTCCTACTTTTGGCTGCAGGAACTCATCGAGGAACGGGATCCTGCTACTGCGTCCGGGGCGCTGCTGCGAGGCAGCAGTGCCCCTGATTTTGATTGATGCGGGTATTGCTAGAGGAATGGCCCTTCCTGTTGAAGCCGGGACAGGTGGATCGACCGCGCGGGGCCTTCGGTGTGGAGGTTTGAGGAAATTGCCAGCAGGCCCCTGAGGTCCTCTTCGCTGCAACGTGTGTCACGGTCCTTCCGCCATGGCCGTCTTCTCCGGGGATCGTGCCCGGGTCACTGGGATCGATTCTTCCCGTCGTTTCCAGTATGGCGAACCCAACGTGAGATCTCTTCGGCTACAGTTTCCGGGCGGGTCAGGGGCAGCATGTGGCCCTCTCCGGGCAGTCTGACGAGTTCGGCCTCCGGCAGTGCCTTTAGTAGTCGGGAGAGTTCTTTCTCGGGCACCTCGTGATCTCCACTGCCGTGAAGCACCAGGGCGGGTACGGACAGATCTGGTGCCATCCGGGTGCCGTCATGACTGACGCTGGCGAGAGCGGTGCGGGCCAGGACCTCGGGCCGGCTGCTGAAGAAGTCCTTCCGAACATGGGCAACGGCCTTGTGGGGATCCTCGGGTGTGAAGGCGAACCGGCGGGTAAGTCGGTCGGAGAGCGAGCCAAGGGGGCGTATGAGCTTTCCGGCCTGCGCCCCGGCGCGTAGGGCGTTCATCCATGCCCAGCGCAGAGCCCCTCGGACAGGAGAGGGAAGGTTGCGCGCGGGGAAGCCGGCGAAGGTGACTCCGGATCCACCGGATCCCACGAACACGGCGCCTGCGATCCGGGTGGTGCCGCAGTGGTGGGCGCGGGCGACGATAATGCCCCCTCCCAGGCTGTTGCCGACAACGACCGCGGCGGAGTCCTGGGGGACGACCTCGCGCAGCACTGCGTCGAGGTCTTTGGCCTGGGCTTGCATGGAGTAGTCGCCGCTGGGGGCGTCACCGCTTTGTCCATGACCACGCAGGTCGTATGCGACGACATGATGACTTTCAGCCAGGAGCTGGGGTACCTTTCCCCAGGAACCGGTGGACAGGCCAAGGCCATGCACCAGTATCACAATTGGCGCCCCCGCCGGGCCCCAACGGGCTAGCACCAACCGGGTACCATCAAACGAAACCAGATCGGTCATTACTGCACTCCTTCGTTCCGCATCCTTGAGGTCCAGCTTCCCGATGGTAGCGCGGTCCCACGCCTGCGCTGATTAAGCAAAGGACAGATGGCGGAGAGTGTCAGTGGCAGATAGGTTCCACCCCTTGCACGACAAGCGCACGGCAGTTGTTCCGCCTGGTCAGCCTCCTCGGCCCATTTGAACTCCCTGTTTCCAATTTCCCGGAGGTTGCCGGTTCTGCAGTCTGTACTTGTCCGACCTCCGCGCGGGCAGCTGTGCCCGGCCTTGAATCTGCTGAGACAACGGCGAGATATGAGTCCCTGTGAGGCTTTCAATCCGGATAAGGGCGCCTCCGTCCTGGCGGGTTTGGTTTCAGGATTTGCGTCAAAGGGTTTGTAACCGCAATTGGGCATCCGTTTCGGGGTCAGGATGCCAGCCATCACGCTGCTTGCTGACTGGAGGGGGCACCGTTCCGGTGACCCGAACTATGGGTTGTCGGCACGGCGGTGGGCGAAAGTCATGGGCGTTTGGCTCGCTGTTGGTGCCGTGTCCGGGACGATCCAGGATACGCGTCTGGCGCCACCTGTCATCAGAGCTTCCGACCGGTGCATAGGTGTTTAGAAGGGCTGCCACCGACGGTGCGTCTTCCCTGGCTACTTCACTGCGCCCGGCCGCGCACTACGGTTTAATGCAGTCCCTTAGGGTCGTTGGCATCGTAAATGGAGTTTTCGTTGTTGGTCAGTTGTCGTTTTCGAGCGGCATGTTTCAACTGCTGGTTCCGGCGTGGCGGGTGGTGCGTTTCGGTGCTCCGCGGGCTGGTTGGAAGTACCGCCAACAGACAAAGACCCATGCTGTGCCGAACATCAGACTGACAGCTGTGTCAGTCGGGTAATGGACCCCCCAGTACAGCCGGGAGAGGGCCACCCCGAGCACGAGGAGCGGCGCGAGGATGAGGCCGAGGTTGCGGAGCCGGGATTGCGTCCACGCCCGCAGGAGCAGGGCAAGGCCGCCGTACATGACGACGGCCGCCGCAACATGTCCTGACGGGAAGGACGAGGTGGGAGGAAGTCCTTCGGACAGGTGCTCGACGTCCGGCCTGGCCCGGCTGACGATCATTCCTGTGACCAGGTACAGGGCAGTCTCACCGGTCACAGCCACGAGCAGGAACGCCGCCGGGGCAGCCCGCCTGGTGATTGCCATGGCGAGCGGTGCGGCGACAAGCAGAACGCCCACGATTCCGGCCGTGGTTCCAAAGGACCCTGCCACAGATGCCAGAACGTTCAAAGCATCATTGCGGTGCTCAGCCAGCCATTGCACCACGGCATGGTCCATACGCTGCACGGAGGCAAGTACCGCCGTGATGAGAAAGCCCGCGCCGGTCACACCGCCGGCAAGGAGGACCCAGATGCTGGCGAGCTTGAGGGCGCTGCTTCGCCCTCCGGGCAGCGTCGGGTCCCGGACTGGTGCCGGGACCCGCGCGGCGCGATCCTGTGCAGGCAGGCCCCGCCACCATGGGGGCCACGGGCCGGCCTGCTGCTGCCACCTGCGAAAGGCCCGGAAGGAAGCTCCCAGCCACGCAAGTCCTATCAGCCAGCCACCGAGTATCGGTCCGGGTGGGACTGCCTCGGCGAGTATCCGGATGATCTCGAAGCCGATCACGGGCGCCGCTGTTCCGATCACCGCCCAGGGCCTGCCTTTCGCCGGGACTGCTGGAAGGAAGACCAGGAGCAGAACGCCGGAAATGACAGTGAGTTGCATCGATCCGCTGGAGAACAAGTTCCCGTCCCCGGAGGTCCCGTCGGTGATCAGTGCAGCGAAGGCCAGCAGGAGGATTCCGCCGCCGGACAGGAACACCATCCCCAGTGCGACAGTAGCTACGTACAGTGCTGAGGTGAAGATTCCGCGTATGAGCAGCCACAGGACCGTCATCGGAAGGATCAGCCACCCGACCTGTCCAGCGATCTCTGCCAGGAAGTTGGCGGCCCCTCCCAGCACATTTATGAAGCTTGGGCCAGAGGAAACGGCAGCGCCTTGCAGTGGCGCTACCAGTTCGATGCCGAGGCCCAGAAGAGCCAGGGTGAGGAGAATCGCGGCGCAATGCGCCATGAAACTGGGCATCCCCTCTTTCAGGTGTTTGTCCATGGCGGCTCCCCTCGTAGTTCTTATCCCATCTGGATCATGCCCCGGCGGCGGCCACTGTTTGCACCCGGTCAACGGTGGGGCCTTAAGGTCGGGGCTTCGTCTAAGTGGTGCCGGTCAGGCCCTTCTGCTCATGCTTGTTTTGGTCATTTTCCAGGCTTTTGTTCCAGCTTTTTATGGAGGTCCAGATGACGGCGGCTATCGGAACGGCAAGGATCGCTCCGATGATCCCAGCGAGGATTCCGCCGATGGCCAGGACCAGAAGGATCACCAGCGGGTGGAGTTTGACGGCGTTTCCCATGATGACCGGTTGCATGAGATTGCCTTCGAGTTGTTGTACGGCGATGACGGCGACGGCCAGCGCCAGTGCGGCACCACCGCCCTTGGTGACGAACGCGAAAAGGACAACGAAGATCCCGGTGATGGTTGCCCCGGCGACCGGGATGAAGCCGCCGAGGAAGACGATGGCTGTCAAGGGCAGGGCCAGTGGCACGCCCAGCAACAGCATCGCCAGTCCGATCCCTGCGGCGTCGATGGAAGCTATGACCATGATCCCGCGCACGTATGCGCCCATGACCTCTACCGCGTTCTTTCCGGCGCGCATCGTCCGGGCCAACCGGTCCCCATGGAGCCATCTCGTGAGGAAAGCCCAGATGGTCTGGCCGTCTTTGAGGAAGAAAAACAAGACCACGATCATCATCAGCAGCCCCGTCAGAAAGGTCCCGATGGTATTGAGGGCAGCGAAAGCATCGCCAACGGACATGTCCCCGGTAAGGGAACGGACTGCACTTTCCCGCGCCTGGCGTACCTCCTGTTCCGAGAACGGCAGCGGACTCTGGGCAATGGTCTGATCCACTCTGGCAAGGCCAGCATCCGAACTGGACACCAGCTCGTCCCACTGGGTGGAGATGGAATAGGCCACCCCTGCCCCGATGCCCAACAAGACCACAACACAGGCGAAGAGGGAGATGAACGTGGCCGCCGGTTTGGGAATGCTCCTGTCTTCAAGGAAGTGAACCAGGGGTCGGATCGCAGCGGTGAGCAGCAGTGCGATCAGCACCGGTACGAGGACCAAGTTCACCGCTCTCAGGGCAATGGTCGCCAGGACCACGGCAAGCACTGCGAGGATCGCCAGGTTCAGTCTGACGGCAGCATGGCCTACTCGCGTCGTCCAGACATTTGGTTTCCCGTCCGCCGGCGAGGCACTCATTGTTCCGCCAGGCTCTGGATCGCCGAGGCCGGGTCTTTCCACCGAGCCAGCAGCAGGCCGGCCACGATCGCGCCCGCTCCGCCCACGGCTATATCAAGAAGGGTATCGATATAGCCGACGTGGATTTCTTTGGAGATGAACGCGTTACCGGCCCACTCAAAAATTTCCCAAAGCACGGCAACGGTGACACCGAACGCGAAAGTCATCACCACAATGGAACGCCCTGGCAGTGCCTTGCCTAATGCACTGCCAGGGGTGATCTCGGCGCGGGCCAGCAGCAGAAAAAGTACTGCAGCTGATGAACCGGCCGTGACGAAATGCACGATGATGTCCCACCACGTGATTGCAGCGTAAAGGGAAACGACGGAACTCCAGGAAGCGAGGAATATCGTTGCGCAGAACGCTGCATCGAAAGGCCCCGCCAAGCGGGAAAGCCTGGGAATCATCAGACCGACAGCGACTACGGCGAATCCGATGACTTCGGCGATCCCAAGCCATATAGCGGCAACCCCCACACTTAGAATGGTTGCCGCCCTGAAACCGTCACCGATACGCCGTCCACGAGTATGCGCTGGATTTCTTCTAGCATCCAAAGCCTTGATCCTCCTCCTCATGTCCCACTTCAGGTTCACGTGCTCTCAGCCGTCAGGTGAAAGCCAGGTTGTGTCCTGTTTCGCTGGTCTTCGGCCAGGGCAAGCGCCGGTGATCTTCAAGTCCCAGGGAGAACTCAAAAAGTGCGGATCGGCACGATGACCGCGGACACCCGGATCGATGCAAGCCCCCGGTGGCAGCGGCAGAAACAGTTCCATGCCCAACAGAACTGAAGTCCCGTACGCTTGCGGTAACCGTTCCCGGGCCATTGTTACGGCCCGTGATGCAAAAGCGCACGGGCAGCGATCACCGGTGCCACCACCACAGTCATGACACTCGCCACCATGCCTGTCCCATCCAGACACTTCCCTGGGATCTCCAGAGGCTCCTGAGCAGCCATACCGTCCCGGTCCTCCTAAAGCATTGGCAGCACACCAGCAACGCATCCCCTGCTACAGACCTTGCCATTACCCGCCCGGGGAGTCCAACGGTTCACCCACTGACCATTCAGACGGCCCTGACTTCGGCCTTTATCGCCCGGCCCACGGTGCCACTTGGAACCGTGGTCCGGGTCCTCGGTAGCCTACCCTCAAAGCTGATAGCGCCCGGCTACAGGCCGAACGCTATCGGTGATTACCTTGTCCTGCAGCGCGTCTTGGCCGCCGACCACTCCCAACGGGAAGCACCCAGGCCGGCGCCACATTGAGGGTATCTGTTGCTGTGAGCACAGCCGCAGCCGTTGCAAGTCTGGCGAACAACTCTGACGGCCCTACCTGCGCTGCTCCGGCGACGGCATCGGCATCATGTCCCATGCCTCCTCCTTGTCCTCCAAGCAGCGTATTGAAGGATCCGTGTTCGGGCCAGTGCCGCTGCTGCCACGGTGAATGGGCGGCCCACTGCTTACCTTTCAAGTCCAATCCGGTGATCCACTCCAGTCTGGTCGACTTTACCGTGGAAGCGCATGCCCATGTGTCCCCCGAGAACTGCTCCGGCGAAGGTGACCAGGGCCGCGATGATCAGGGCGGTGACACTTCCGGCCGTGACCCCTTCCTGGTTTGCTGGAAGTCCGGGGAAGGCCGTGGCGTTGAGCAGGTTGTCGAACTGGCTTCCGGCCAGGGCCGCGAGAGCTGCGGCAATGACGGTGGCGATGACAGCCCACAGCCAGACCGCAAGGCCGTGTTTGGCTCCATCAAAGCGCGCCATGCGTCCGGCGACGTAGCCTCCGCAGTAGTAGGAGATGAAAAGGATCACGGCCAGAATGATCCCTTCAACGACGTTTACTGTCTGGAGGTTCTGCGCCCCTTGATTGGTCACCGTGGAAGGGTTCACGTTGTTGGCTGCTCCCACCGCGGCGGCGATAGCGGTGATCAGGGCGGTGAGAAGTACAGATATTCCCTCGCAGTCATCCAGCCCAAAAAGCCGAACCGAACTTGACCCCGCCGGAGCGGCCCCGTTCCGCGGCGACGGTGTCATCCCGGAGGCCCTTAGGGCTGCTCGCCCCGTGCCCATGCAGTTTCATTGCTGTTCCTTCCTTCCGTAGAGGTTATCCGTCCCCGGCCCGGCCCACTCGAATGGGGTCGGTGCGGACGGGCCAACTGGGAAGGGCTGATAACGTCAGCGGGGGTAGTAGGGGTAGGCAGGGTAGGCGTAGCCGGGGGTCCAGTACGGTGGAACGCTGTAATAACCGTAGACGCCCTCATAGTACGACCGTGTGTCTGCCAGATCCGGGTCATAATCGGGAGCCCCTGCGATGTGTTCCCGGGTCCGGTCAATGAGGACTTCCCCGTCAGCGGCGTTGATGCTTTTCACCGCGTCCACGGGAATAAATGTTTTGTCCTTCCCGATCCCCAGGAAACCTCCCGAGGCGATGATGAGGAAACGGACTTTTTCCTCCTCCTGATCAATCAGCAACTCCTCCACCTTGCCGATTTCCTCGCCTGACCGGTCCCTGGCGGTGTATCCACGGATATCTTCCTGCTCAGCGGCCACGGTCTTGCCGGTGTCTTCCAGCTTCACCAGTTCCCAGGCTTCGTTCGTGCCCATTACGGTTCTCCTTTTCAGTCGTCAGCAGCTACGGAGGTGTCGATCTCTGACGCCTTTAGGTAGGGCTTACCGTCCCAGTCTTCAAAGAGTGCGTCGTCGAGGTCGACATCAAGATCCTTTTCAACGGCCGGCAGGTCGAATGCGGTGTGTACGGTGCCGGTGACCTTGACGGTCAATTCAGGCTTGAGTTCCGGCTCGGCGTTCTTGTGCAGGACCAAAAGAGGGTCGACCGTTGTGTCTTCGGTTCCTGCGATGGTGAACGCTTCCGGGGTGATAATTTCGTTTACGTTCGCCGATACGGTGACTTCCTGGCCCTCCCGTACGTCCACATCGTCCAGGAAATCCTGGTCGTAGGGGCCATCAAAGGGGTTAGCGGTGTTGTTGGTTTCGGTCTCTTCAGGTGCTTCCTGGACGTCTTCGACATCGGCTCCCGTTTCAGGGCCCTCCGTGCCGCAGGAGGCAACTCCCAAGGCACTGAAGGACAAGGCGCCGGCAAGCGCCCAGCGCATGAAAAGGTTTGGCTTACGAGTCAACATGGATACTCCTTGATTTCAGCAGACAGTGGGTTGCCCGCGCCGCCTGGTTTCTGATGTTCCCGCGCTTTCCACGCTGGCAGGGGCCGACGGAGCCGTACAACGCGTGTGACTCAGATGCAACGGGTTTCCCGGCGGAGTTACTGCCTTGTGATCCCTCCTCGGTCTAAATCCCCACAAACATGCCAGTGGCGCACGAATGGAGGAGTTGCAGCCGGGTCCGGTAGGTTCCAATCCGGTGAAAACCTTTGGCTTTCCTCGACTCCTGCGAATCCTGTCACTAGCATTGGCGGATTCTGATGGCCCGGCACGGATCGCCCATCCCAGCAAAGGGGGAAGCAGGCTAACGAAAAATGACTTGCCCTCAACTCAGCATGGTGCAAGTCTGAAAATGCCATTCAGGGTCCGGTCTAGGACCAGCCGCGCAAGTGAGAGCAGTCAGGACAACAGGGATGAGAACAGGACTTCAATGTCACAGACATTTCGTCAAAGCCCTCTTCGCAGGCGTGATAGTCCTGTGCCTGCCTGGATGTTCGGAGGCGCCGGAAGAGGACTGGTATGCAATAGCAAACGGCGCCGATACTGAGGTAGGAAAAGTAGAGGTACGGAGTCTCATTCTCGTCGCCTCCGCCGAAAACGAGGCCGGCCGGCTGCTGGGGACTCTATACAACACCTCGGACGAACCGCTTAACGTCACTCTTTCAGACGAGGACGACAACGTCACCATCCGGGTGGAAGGCCAATCAAACCTAGGACTCGACACCCACGCCCACTTCTTTTCTTCCGTCAGTGAGATCCCAGGTTCAAGAGTTCCGGTCACCATCACTGTCGGGCCCGATAGCACACAGCTCGACACACCCGTACTGGACGGCACCCTTCAGGCATACCGCCCATACGTGCCAACAAGCACCCCATCCCCCTAACGCCACATTGGAGCGGCCTCGGCCTCCGGTCTGCTTCGGCTCCAAGACATCACCGACTCAGGGCGTGGCTACCGTGCCATCATTCGGCGCGAGGACGCCAATACTACGCACGAAGAGTCACGGTATTGGCCCCTCCCGGAACTTGCCCATGAAGCCATCACAGGCGCCTGCCTGACCGACCTCCCCCGTACACGGAGCAGAACCTGCCTTCATGCTTATGCGCCCTCGAATGACCCGTCGCCCGACTTGTCGATCTGTCGGACCACCGCAAGATGAACAGCCGTGTCTGCAATACGGTGGATTGACTTTAGGGATGCAACGATGTCCTTGCCGTCCCCGGTTTCTATCAACAGGTGCCCTTCAAATACGGGTCGGTTTGTCCGTGCAATTTCCCGGGTTGCTGCTTCAACGATCTGCCGGTCCCGACTTCCACCGAAGACCAAATTCAGTGGTGGCTTGACGCCCTCAGCAAGCTCTAGGGCCTTCACCACCCCAATGATGGCTCCCATGCTGTCCAAAACAGTCATACCAATGCGTATCCTGCCCAGGCCTGCCATGTGTCGTTTCCTGTCTTTAGACCTCCGAACGACCTAAACGTATTCAGGCAGCTTGGGCAGAGGCAGGCAACGGGCTGATAGGTCACTGCAAGTCGGCAAGGAGCTTTCTGGGAATTGGCTGGATATAGCCTATAGAAAAATTTTGTTAGCCCCACAAAGAGCGCGACGCAAAGTAGGTTCTGCCGAGCGGCCGTGTAGGCGTTGGGACCGTTCCCTACGGAGAGTCGGGACACTCATAGCCGATCCGGGCAGGATGGAAATATCGTTTGTTCACCCTTGCAGGAACAACTAGCACCCCCTGAAACCCCGATCATAGAGCTACCGTCAAGCTGCAGGGATCGGACATGCATTTGCTTCCTGACCAAGGTGGCGGGAGCAATGTGACCATGTGCCGTCCACGGCTGGGGGTCAATCGGGTTATCCACGGCTGGACAGAGGGAGGCCGTTGGGAGCGCTCCTGGATGCCTTCTGTCATCGTCTCGTTTGATGAATAGCTAAGGCGGCGCCCGTGGCAGAGCCCTCGCAATGCCGGGGACTACGGAAACCCCGCCCATGGGGGACGGGCGGGGTTCCAAGAGAACTCGTGGCAGAACAGTCGGAAATAACGACTTGGGCTGGCCGTGTTGACCGTCTCTATGCCACGAGGTACGCAAGCGCCGGGCTGCGGGAGCATCTGGTTTCCTGGTTCTGGTCGCGGGTGTCCTGGCCGGGAACGCCCGTTGATGGGTTATCGACAAAGACGACTTGCCCCACTTGCCCCTGCGATGCGCTACTGCTCTGGAGTTCCTCGCCGACACCTGCATAACCAGGCTTAGGTTCCAGCCTGGGTTCATCGAGACTTTGCACCGTTCCGATGCAGGGACGGGAGCCCTGGGTCTGGTGAGAAATGCCCCATATTGTGGAAAAGTATAAGTCTCACAACGATGGCTGGTGGATCGTGCAGCACGAGATGGAACGTTCGACCCAGAAATGGAAGACACTGGCACGCGATCTTGGTCGTGTGGCCATGAGAGTATTCGGCCGTCTTGAAGATGCGGCCGACTCCAGAACGTTCGAAGTGTGCGCACGAATTGGGTACTCGGCCAATGGATTGCTCCATTTTGTTGTCGGCGTTATCGCCGTTAGCGTGGCCGCTGGCGCCCGGGGCGACATTGAACGATCGGGCGCACTGGAAGCCCTCGCGGACCTACCCGGTGGATACATCCTGCTGTGGACCAGTTTCCTAGGGGCCGCGGCCCTTGCGGTTTTTCAGCTGAGCGAGGCCGCTTTTCGTTGGAAACACCGAGACAAAAAGGAAAAAGTCATGAAGCGGCTGAAAGCCGGTTTCAAGGCAACTGCATATGCTGCAGTCTCTGTGTCATTCGGTGTCTATGCCCTTGGCGGCGAGACTGACAGCAGCGCCCAGGCTCGGAAGTTAACGGCAGACCTGTTGGCGGCTCCGTTAGGTGCCGCACTGTTGATTGCAGTAGGTGTGGGAATCATTGCCATCGGGTGCTATCACCTCTTCAAGGGTGCCACTAAGGGCTACCGCAAGGACCTCGGGACACTCCCACAAGGACCTCGTGGTGCTGTAATCCATATCCTGGGTTCGGTTGGGTATTTGGCGAAGGGCTTTGCTTTGGCGGTGGTGGGGGCGCTTATCATTGTGGCCGCAGTAACTGCATCACCCGAGGACTCCACTGGTTTGGACGGGGCGTTGAAAGCATTACAGGGACAGTTCCTTGGCACTGTCGCTCTTTCGATCGTAGCGATTGGGCTCGTATGCTACGGCCTATACAGCATCATCCGCGCACCTCTGGACAGGATGTGATCCCCTGGTCATCCTCTCCGCGTGCGGGAGTGGCCTCCTCGTCCTGCTCTGGCCCGGGCAGTTCCTTGCAGCCCGCCTAACTGGCGCCCTTGCTATTGCGGTCCTCTGCGGCCGGACTGTTCGGCGACTTTTGATCCGGCCATGGCTGGGGTCAATTCAGGTTATCCACGGCTGGAACTAGGCGCCGTTGGGTAACTCCCTGGCAGCAGCGGTGGATAACCTATGAGAATTGTCCCTGGCTGTGGGCGGCGGTTGCACACCGCTTCTTCGAAGCGGAGCGACAGTCAATTCCCGTTGTCAGGCTGGAGTGTGCCCTAACCGGACTTACACTCGGCACGCCGGCCAGGTTTTCGGGCTTGATGACTCCGGCTGCCTACCCGAGGCCGCCATGACTTTGATTGAACTGGTCCCACAGTGTTGTTCAGAAGGCTTGCATAGTCCGAAATCGAATATGCACGCGTACCAGTAGCCCACACTCGGACATGCCCTTGCTTCCTGCCCCCCGCCTAATGCCGGGAAACCGGATATCAGCCCTGGCCGTGGCACTGCCGGCATTTTGGGGTGCTGATTGAATGGGGAGATGAGAGATCAGGTTGCTGAGCACTTGTCCACGCCATTGGAGGAATACGCACTCCTGTCCGATATGGGCACCGGTCCGCTGGTGTCGCGGGAAGGCAGCATCGACTGGTTATGTTTCCCCCGCTTTGACTCGCCGTCCGTCTTCGCGGCTCTGCTAGGAAATCCGGAAGATGGACGGTGGAAGCTATCGCCCGTCAACGGGGAGGTGATCTCCCGCCGGTATCTGCCGCGGACGTTCATCCTGGAAACCACCTGGCGGACAGCGACCGGGACGGTTGTCGTCACTGACTTCCTGCCGCCCGGTGACACGCAATCAGATCTTGTGCGGCGGGTGGAATGCGTCTCCGGGACCGTTGAGGTTGAGCATGACCTCCGGATCCGCTTCGACTACGTCCGGGCCAAACCTTGGACCCGGCGGGTTGACCTCGACGGGACTGACATCCGGGGGTTGCTGTCGGTGGCCGGGCCGGATGCGCTGTTGCTGGCCGGACCGTTGCTGCATCCGTACGAGGAGCAGCAGGTAGAGCCGCAAGCCGGCATGGAGGAACGGCACGAGGCATCCCCGGAAGGCCACGCGGACGATTATCAGGGCGCTGTGTCCACGCGACTGACCGGACAGTTTCCGCTCTCCGCCGGTGAGTCCGCTGACTGGGTACTCACCTGGCACCCGTCCCATGATGAACTTCCTACACCGGCAGACCCGGCCGCAGCCTTGGAGGCAACGACCGCTTTCTGGGTGGACTGGTCTTCTCGCGTAGAGGTCCACGATCAGCACGATCAGGCGGTGTTGCGCTCCCTTATGGTGTTGCGGGCACTCACACACGGCAGGACTGGCGGCATCGTGGCAGCTCCCACCACGTCATTGCCCGAGGAGTTCGGCGGGTCTCGCAACTGGGACTACCGTTACACCTGGCTGCGGGACGCGGCTCTGACAATCGAGGCCCTCATAGCCCACGACTTCACCGACGGCGCTCTGCACTGGCGCAACTGGCTCCTGCGCGCGGTTGCCGGTGACCTTGATCAGGTGCAGATCATGTACGGCATCGCGGGGGAACGCCAACTGCCTGAGAGCGAACTGCAGCACCTGGGCGGCTACGAGGGATCGAAACCGGTGCGGATTGGCAACGGGGCCGCAGGTCAGTACCAGGCCGATGTCATCGGCGAGGTAATGCTGGCGCTGGCTGCCCTTCGCGACGCCGGCGTGCCAGAGGGGGAGTACTCGTGGGGGCTGCAGAAGAACCTGTTGCGTTTCTGCGAGCAGAACCTAGACCGTAAAGGCCACGGGATATGGGAGATGCGAGGGGAAGCAGAATACTTCGTTCATGGACGGGTCATGATGTGGGCGGCGTTCGATCAGGGTGTACGCGCGGTGGAGGAGCAAGGACTGGAAGGGCCTGCGGAACGATGGAGGGGCCTGCGAGATCGGCTGCGTGAGGAGATAATGGACCGCGGCTTCAACGACGAGCTCAACTCGTTCACACAAACTTACTCAAACACCGAGGTGGACGCGTCGTTGCTGCAGCTGCCGCACACCGGTTTCGTGGCATACGATGACCCGAAAATGCTTGGCACCGTTGCCCGGATAGAGACCGATTTGCAGGAGGAACACGGCCTGCTGCACCGCTACCGCACGGCCTCAGGACTCGATGGGTTGGAAGGCCATGAGTACCCGTTTCTCATCTGCACGTTCTGGTTGGTGGAACAATACGCATTCAGCGGCCGCATAGAGGACGCCACAGCCTTACTGGACCAGCTCACCAGCTACGCGAACGACGTCGGGCTTTACGCGGAGGAGTACGATCCTGTCAGCGCGCGGCTGGCTGGGAACTTCCCTCAGGCATTCAGCCACCTCGGCTTCATTCGAGCAGCCGACGCCGTCACCAAGGCCAAACTAGACCTTCGAAGCCGCCTGGAATGAGCTCAGCCGATTCATGCCTTCTGCCCACAGCACCAACCCGCTCCTAGCGGCTTTAGTTTTGAAGGACACTTAGATTAAGGAAGTTGGCATCTGTGGCGGGACGAGTACCGCCATGTAAGGATATGGCCGAGACATTGCGCAAGTTCAGCGACCCGTGGTGCAGTCCTCTGCCGACGAGGGTGCCTCGTCACTGCCTACTTCACTGCGCCCGGCGCGCATTACGATTCAATGCAGTCCCATAGGCTGGCCTGAGGGTCGCTGGCATTGTAGATGGGGTCTTCATTGTCGGTCAGTTGTTGGTTCGAGCGGCATGTTCTTAACTGCCGGGTTCGGCGTGGCGGGTGGTACGCATCGGTGGGAGTGGCGGGTCCCCGGTTGGGGCCGGGACCAGCGCGGCCCGGTCCTGTGCAGGCAGCACCCACCACCGGGTCCGCGGGAGGCCGGTCTGCTGCCACCGGCGAAAGGCCCGGACAGTAGCTCCCAGCCAGGTGAGTCCTATCAGCCAGCCACCGAGTATCGGCCCGGGTGGGACTGCCTCGGCGAGTATCCGGATGATCTCGAAGCCGATCACGGACGCGGCTGTTCCAACTATCGCCCAGGTCCTGCCTTTCACCGGGACTGCGGGACGGATGACCAGGAGCAGCACGCCCGAAGTGACACTGAGTTGTATCGATCCGCTGGAGAACAAAGTTTCCGCCCCGAAGGTCCCGGTCATCATGGCAGCGAAGGCCAACAGAAGCAGAAGAGCCCAGGCGCACTGCGCCATGAACCGGGGCATCCCCTCTTTCTGTTCGCTGGCCATTGCGGCTCCCCTCGTGTGGTTCTTATCCAACCTGGATCAATGTTCTGGTGGCGGGCTACGGTTGGCGGTGGGGCGTTTGATTGGGACTTCGGTCCAAGTGGTGTCGGGAGGCCCCTCTGCTCATGGTTGTTTTGCTCAGTTGCCGGGCTTTGTTCCAGCTTCTTATGGAGGTCCAGATGACGGCGGCAATCGGAACGGCGAGGACCGCCCCGATGATGCCGGCCAGGATCGCACCCACGGCTAGAGCAATGAGGATCACCAGCGGGTGGAGTTTGACGGCTTTTCCCACCAGGGGTCGGATCGCGCCGGTAAGCAGCAGTGCAATCAGCGCTGGTATGAGGACCAGCTTTACCGCGCTCAGGGCCATGGATGTCAGGACTACGGCCAGGACCGCGAGGATCGCCAGGTTCAATTTGACGTCTGCGTGGCCTACACCCGTGGTCCAGACATTTGGTCTCCCGTCCGGCGGCGAGGCACTCATTGTTCCGCCAGGCTCTGGATTGCCGAGGCTCGGTCTTTCCATCGGGCCAGCAGTAGGCCGGCGACGACTGCACCCGCTCCGCCCACGGCTAAGAGGATAGCCCCATAATGAAATTATGACTAAAGACGCGGCGCTAGAAGCTGAACCACGGCAAATAGGAGGCGACGCCACAACTTTGGCCTATCACATCACACGGACACTTCTCGAGCCGATCAGATGACGGACGACGAAGACTCTGAGGTAGCGGCACGGCAACTTGACGAGTTGTCCAGTGAACTCCGAACGATCATTCCCGGGGTGACAGTGCTGTTCGCGTTCCTCTTAACTGTTCCCTTTTCCTCCCGATTCGTCGGTATGCCGGAGCAAGATCGGATCGTATACATGGTGTCGCTGATGTCGGCCGGTGGTTCCCTCGTGCTCCTGCTAGGGGAGAGCGCCTACCATCGGCTACGGGGTAAACCCTATGACAAGAAGCTGCTGATCCGTACGGCAACACGTCAAGCAATAACGGCCCTGGCACTGCTACTGGTCTCACTGACGAGTTCGATCTGGTACGTGACGCAAGTGGTCTTTCCTGGTGATCTCGCGATGGCGACCGCTGGTGGTTTGTTGGCACTAGGACTTGTCACCTGGTTATTCCTGCCACTGGCACGACGACTACACGGTCGTTGATCGGGTTCGAAGGACTCGCCTTCCGGAAAGAGGTGGCTCATTCGGCGTGGGCTGACGTATTCCCGCTCCCAGGGCGGGATCACCAAGACCGGGAACACCCATGCCCGCCGCCTGCTGGTCGAGGCCGCCTGGCATCACCGCCGGCCCATTACCATGCCAGCCAGGAGATGCGCTCCCGCCGGGACGTCGCGGACGAGGTGTCCTTAGGTCCGCGGCCATCAGGGCAACCACCGGCCGCACCGCAAGTGGGAGCAGTTCGAGCTCCCGGCACAAACGCCGGGTCATCGCCAACGTCGCCGTTGCCCGGGAACTGGCCGGCTGGGTGCTGGTCCCTGGCAGCCCCGGTCCAACAGGAGCCCCCGTGGACGGATGAATAGACCTCCCGTTCCCGCCCGTCCGGATGGCCTGGCAGCGTGGAGGAGACACGCGATACACCTATGGGCAACCGGCAAATCACCGGTGACGCCCGACATTGCTAGACCAGCGGCACCCCTCCAGCCGAACACCTCGTCCTGCGGTAACCAACCCGCGCATATCAGCAGTCGAGAGCGCTGCCGCCCTCCGTGATATCAGAAAAATTGTGGTCCGCTCCGGTCCTGTTCGCGGCCCTTGCCAGCTCAAACGTCCGGGGCGCGCAGGCTGATCGTGTGTTCCGGTCAGTTGCCGCTCAGCCGTGGTGCTCGTAATCCCGCATATCAGCATGGTCCTGGAGGGCCTTTCCGCGGGAACCGTGGATTGTTGCCTTGAGCACGCGTGAGAGTCTTCTGCTTCAACCTGCCCTCCCCGGATACACATTCATCCACAAGAACGGATACGGAAAGGAAGCGGAGACCGTCATGGACGTTCTTCATGAGAAGTGTGCCAGCATCGACATATCCAAACGGGACGCCAAAGTCTGCGTGCGTCTACCGGGACGCCGTACTGGCCAGTACACCTCCGCAGTTACCAGGTGGGGGTCGACCGCTAACGAGGTCCTGGCTCTGCGGGAGGCCGGTTGCAGTCCAGCGCCCATTTAGAGCACTTTTGTCGACTCCAGCGGCAACGGTGCACGCCATGACCGGCTCTGTTGCTATCAGCTGACCGAGGACCACAAAGAGGAAGATGACGCCCAGGATCCCCATGGGCCTATCCAGACGTCGGGCCAGCACGTCCGCTGTGCCAAGCCGGTTGCTGCCCAGGGAGGTGCCGGCGGGCCCCGAGCTTTGTCCAGTGTCCGTCATCGCCCCAGTGCGGTCCTGTTGACAAGTGGTTGCGGGAACCGTTGTTTTGCACATGGTTGCTCCACCCCGCTGTAGAGGATCACTTATTCAACACTGCCTCAAAAATTCTCTTCGCGTTCGGACTGGTCAGCTGTGCGCCGGTGGTGATGTCTACGCCTTCCATGACAATGGTGACAGCCACCTGCGGGTTGTTTGCGGGGGCGAATCCGGTGAACCACGAGTTGTTGGTTCCGTTGCCAAGCTCCGCCGTTCCGGTCTTGCCCGCCACCTGGACGCTCGGAACCGCTGCACGGTTCGCGATGCCTTCGCTTACAGCGCTGACCATCCACTCGGTGATCTGGTTGGCGATCTTCGGGGTGGTGGAAGTCCGCAGCTGCTCTGGCTGTGGCTCGTCAATGACGCGCAGATCCGGGGAGCGCACGGTCTTGATGAGGTTGGGCTGCATCTGCACGCCGTCGTTGGCGATCGCCGCGGTCATCATGGCAACCTGCAGCGGCGTGGCCCGGACGTCTTTCTGGCCGATAGCCGACTGCGCCAGACCGGGGGCGTCAAGGTTGTCGGGGAAGGTGTTGCCGAGGGCGTGGTCCAGCTTCAGCTGGTCTCCCACCTCCTGGCCGAAACCGAACTTTTTGGCCTGTTCTGCGATGGCATCGCGACCAAGGTCCAGGGCGATGCTGGCGAACGGGGTGTTGCAGGACTGCTGCAGCGCGAACGCAAAACTGGCCGTATCCCGGGTGTAGCAGTTTCCGCCGGCGTAGTTGGGGAGCCGGTATTGAATGCCCTCGAACGGCATTTCTGCAGGGTTGGGCAGCTCGCTGTCCTCGTTGTACTTCCCGGACGCCAAGGCCGCGGCGGTCACCACGAGCTTAAACACGGAGCCCGGTGCAAGCTGCTCACCGGTGGGTCCGCTGACGTTGGGATTCAGGTTGATTCCAGGCACCTTGACGAGTTCGCTCATATTGGCGGCGGCGGCTTCCAGGTCATGCATTGCTACAAGATTGGGATTGTAGGAGGGCTTGGATACCATGGCCAGGATTGCGCCAGTCTTGGGGTCGGTGACGACAATGTGTCCGCGCTGCCCGTCTGGGATCAGGCTGTATGCAAGTTGCTGGAGTTCGGGGTCGATGGTGAGTTCCACGGACGCGCCCTTGGGCTGGCTTCCGAGGAACAGCTGCCCCAGCCGTTCCAGGAACAGCTGGTCGGAGTTGCCCGCCAGTACGCCCCCCATCGACTGTTCCAGGCCGGTGGCGCCGAAGTTCTGCGCGAAGTAACCGGTGATCCCGGCGTACGGTTCCGGCTGCGGGTACGTGCGCTGGAAGGCACAGGTCTCCGAACCGGTTTTCACGGACTCTGCAACGGGAAATCCACCAACGACGATGGCGCCGCGGTCGCTGCAGAAGGTCTGCAGGACGGCGCGCTGGTTCCAGGGGTTCGCCTTGAGCTCGTCGGCACCTATGACCTGGACATAGCTGATGGCGCCGAAAATGAGGGCGAACATAGCTATAGCCGCCACCCACGACTTCCGTATTGCGTGGTTCACGAGTGCTTCACCGCCGCGGTTGGAGTATCAATGCCTTTGCTTCCGTCCCCTTGGCCGGGGGCAAGGGTGTTGTGTCCACGGCCTCTGGCTGTATATGAAATCATCAGGCTCCCCCTGATTTCAACCCAACTTCCAGTTCCGCAAGACGGTCCTAGCCGATCGGTCGACGTAACGGTACACCGTAGCAAACTACATCGCTTCGTCTCGCCGTCTTTGGCTTTGCGATCGGCTGGAGCTATTGGTTCAACTGTGCAATCACACTAGCCGCGAAATTGGTGGCAGCCGGAATCATCCTGGGCTTTCGGTTCCCAGATGTTCAGCGGTGGGTTTGGGCCAGGGCCTTTCTTTCGCGATTGTTAGGCAAGGCGCAGCGTAGATCTGGTTGCTCAATCTGTCCGGCCTCGGTGCCTTGACTGTCGGAAACGCCGATTATGGATCTTTCGTCAGCCTTTGGGAAGCGTCCAAGCGGCACACCTTTCCTTGAGGAGTGCGGCTACACGGTTGTATACGTCGGATCGACAACTCACTGCCCTTGTGCCTGAGGGCTGGGAGCTCCAGCGCATCCGGACCGAGAAAGTGGGGGAATGCGGAAACGCCGCGAGCACCATAGGACATGCAACCGCTGCAGCAGCTAATCCGGTCCCTTCCCCGTTTGGGGCAGCCGCACCTACGTTCGGAGGTACCCGGGGCGCACAGGCACCATGAAAGGGGCTTGGCGGGATGACAAAAGCCCGGGATCTGTCCTCCTTCGCTGTCGTTCAGCTAGTCTTTTGCGATGGCTGACATGGAATTCAAGAAGCGCTTGGATCAGGTCGAGGAGCTGTACAACGAGCTCTACGAGTTGCGGCAGCGCGGTGATGATGCCGGCAAAGAAGAAATCGTGTTGGCAGAGATGCGTCTGGATAACGCTTGGCGGGAGCTGTACGCGTTCATGGAGCTACCGCTGGCACCAGATGCCCAGACAGGCGACGGTACCGAGTAAGTAAGAACTGCTGCTTGGCCTAACGGCCGAGCCGGCGGGGAGTGTTATCCCCGGCTTGCGTGGCGCAGGTACTGGTCACTGATCAGACTTCGAGTCGAAGCCGGTCTTTGGCTTGGGTGGCGTGTCCCTTGACGCTTCCGCCCGCGCTGGAGACCGGCTTCACCCGCCGGAGCGCGGCGAGAATGGCCCGCCCCACCACAGCGATTCCGATGACCGTGGTGATGCCGCGCAGGGTGTCCCAGCCCGCCGTCGACGTCACCAGCGAGTAAAGCAGGAAGCTGCTGAGGTTGGTGCCCAGCGGCGCGCCGGGAACGTAGGAGATGCCGGTGCCGGCTCCCACCGCAAAGGGCCAGAACCACAGATTGGTCAGCAGGCCGAACACGTAGGATGCCAGGACGCCGTAGCCGCACAGCATCCACAGTTCGGCTTTCCCGCGCACGCGCCGGGGGAGCAGGCCGGCGCCGGCGCCCACCCACGCACAGGCAAAGATCTGGAACGGTGTCCAGGGCCCGATCCCACCCCACAAGGCGCTCGAGAGGGCGATGGTGGCGGCGCCGAGAAGCATGCCGAAACGGGCACCGAAGGCCCGGCCGGCCAGGATCAGCAGGATAAAGACTGCCTCCACGCCTCCAACGCCGGTGCTGGCCACCCGCACCGCCGTACCTACGGCGGCCAGGACACCGAGCAACGCCACCGTGTGTGCGGAGCTGACCGAGCCGTCGATGGCCACAACGACGGCGACGACGGCGAGCGGCGCAATGGCCAGCGCCGCGTACGGGAGGGCCGCGGCGGCATCCTCCGGGAGGGCTGCGGCGAGCAGCGGCCAGCAGAATGCACCCAGCGCCAGCAGGTTTGCAGCCGCGAGAACTGCGAGCTCGACGCCCCGCGGCATCCGGATGCGGCGCTGTCTTTCCGCTCCCGGGGAGTCTGCCGGTTCGTCGATGACCCTTGGTATTGGTCCGGCACCTGCCTGCCGGGGCGACGGAGGGACAGGTTCAGGTGCATTGGCCGGCACGGAAGAGGGCACGACGCCGTCACGCATCGGAAGGATCCGGGCGCCGAGGCCGTGCGCAAAATCGAGGTCGTGCGTGGCGATCAGGACCGCCGCACCTGAGTCCGCTGCAGCCCGCAGCGCCGCCGCAACTGCCGTCCGCGCCGCAGGATCGAGTCCGCGGGTGGGCTCATCGATCAGGAGTACCGAGGGGCTGTCCATGGTCTGCAGCGCGATGGCAAGGATCCTGCGCTCACCGGCGGAGAGGTCCCGGGGATGCTCGTGTCCAATGGGAATCCCGACGTCTCCCCGCAGACGGGCAAGGTGTGACGCCGCGGCGCCAGGCGTGGGCCGTGCGCCGTTTTTTCGGCGCGAAAGGCGCCGCTCGGCCGCGCGGAGCTCTGCCGCGACAGTATCCCTGGTGAAGAGGTCGTCCGAGGCGTCCGGCACCAGGGCGACGCGATCGCCGTCGGCCGTCCCTTCACCCACCGTTCCTTCACCAAGGGCGAGGGCCACCAGGAGGGATGACTTCCCGGCCCCGTTCGGCCCCACCAGGGCCACCACTTCACAGCGGTGCAGGGTCAGGGATGCGTCGCGCACCAGCGGTTTGCCCTTGCGGTGCACGGAGAGCTTGGCCGCCGTCAGCACGGGCGCGTGCTCCGCCGGCTGAGCCGGCGTCGGACTGGCCTCAAGGGGGTGGGAAGGCGCGGCTGGCGTGGCACCCGGGACCAGGGTGCCGTCGTCGAGGGTCCACCACGAGTCGGCAACCGGTACGAGCGGCTGCGCCCGGTGCTCCGCCACGATCACGCAGACACCGGCGTCGCGGGCGAGGGCGTTAAGCACGGCGATGACGTGTCCGCGTGCTGCGGTGTCAAGATCAGCCAGGGGCTCATCAACCAGGAGCAGGGCCGGACGATCCACCACCGCGGCGGCGATGGCTACGAGCGTTGCCTCACCCGCCGAGAGGGTGCTGACATTCCGGTCCAGCAGCGCGGACACTCCGATGCGCTCCGCAACCTCCAGCACCCGGGCCTTGGCGGTCCCGGATGCCATGCCGCGCAGTTCCAGTGCGAGGCCGATTTCGTCCCGGACCCGGGTGGTGGCGAATGCGGCGCGGGGATTCTGCAGTACGACGCCGATGTGGCGGGCGGTATCGCGCGGAGGCGTGGCGGCACGGTCGGTTCCGGCGACGCGCACGGTGCCGGAGATTTCTCCGCCATCAACGTGTGAAAGGAGGCCGGCGATACCCCGCAGGATGGTGGACTTGCCGGAACCTGTCGGCCCGGTAATGACCGCAATCGACCCGCTCGACGGCGTGAACCCTGCGACGCGCACCTGCGCGTCACCAATGCGGAACTGTGCGTCCCGGATAAGGACCGGTGCTTCTGTTTCAACACCGCGGCCGGGTTGGTGTGCTGCCCGGCTCCCGAAGCCGCGCAACTCCAGGGCCGCGGCAACCCGGACCGCGTGCTCGAGTGTGCGCTCAAGCACGGGCACCAGGGCGCGTGCTCCGAAGCGTTCGCCCCGCAGCCGGAAGGCCAGGCGTACGGAGGTGACGGCGTCGGCGAGCGCCGGGAGTGCCGCCCAAGCAACCACAAGCGTCCGGGCAAGGCCCTGCATGGGGCCGCGGCGGGCCAGGTGCACGAAGCCGCGGGCCACGTCCACCAGGGAGTTGAGGATGCCGAAACCGAGGAGCACCCCGGCAATGGGCAGGGCGGACAGGACCGCCTGCCAAAGGCCAGGCCCGGTTACCGGACCGAGGAGGACCACATGCGCGTACGGGGCAGCCAGCCGAACCGCCGGCAGGTCGAGCAGCACCGGTGCACCAATGCCCGCCCCGTTGAAAAGGACGCGGTAGATGACCCGCGCCGCGATGAAGACGACGGCGAGTGCCGCCCCTGCACGTAGCGGCGCGGGTCGAAAGGTCATGCCTTCGGGGCGGCCGGTTCGCCGTCGACCGTGTAGAGCAGTTCCAGGCTCTCACCGGGGCTGACCTGCAGGGTGGCGAGGCCTTCCTGGGCGTAGGCCCAGTCACCGGTGGCGGGCTTGACCCAGAGGGACCAGTAGGCGAATGCAGCGGGCATGCCGCTGCATTCTTCCTTGTACGTGCCGCCCTTGTGGACGATCTCGAAGTCCGCGGCGGGTACACCGTTGACACGGCACACCAGTTCGTTGGGATATTGGGTAGTGCCGACGGTTTTTACCTCTGCCTCTTCGAGCACCTTGGAAGCGGGAGTCTTCGCGTCCACAGGCACACAGACGGACTTGTCAGCGGCATCCTGCTTCAGGGCGCCCGAGTCGACGATGACCTTCACACCGGCGCAGGGCCCGGCGGCGGCGCTGGATGAAGCCGTTGCGGTGGAATCCGGTGCGGAGGCAGTTGGCTGGGTGGCGGCCGGCGTGGAACAGGCGGCGAGGGTAAACAGGAGACCGGCGGCGAGGGACCTCGCGGCGGCGGTACGAATGGTAGTCAAAGTCACCTGTCAAGGGTAGATCGTTGCTGGTCAGGATCCGGATGCCGTCGCGTTGTGTGACGTTAGGCTTCCATTAGGGTGTGGGTATGGAGTGCCGGATCAACGAAGTCCTGGTCCATTACGTCGAGCATGGCGCCGGTGTGCCGCTGGTGGCGTTACACGGCGCCGGTGTTGATCACCGCGAGATCGAGGCGGCGATTGAGGCCATCGTTCCCGACACGGGATACCGGCGGATCTATCCGGATCTGCCGGGGATGGGCCTCTCGACGGCGGACGGCCTGACCTGCAACAACGATGTGGTGACGCTGCTCGGCGATTTCATCGATCATCTCGGCACGGGACCGGTGATGCTGCTCGGGCACTCTTACGGCGCCTACCTGGCTCGTGGGGTGGCCGCACAGCGACCGGACACCGTGCTCGGTCTGGCGTTGTTGTGCCCCGTCGCCGAGCGGTCGCGAAGTGTGCCCGGCCACGACGTGGTTCACCAGGACGCCGACGCGTACGACGAACTTGAACCTGGGCAACGGGAGGGGTTCGAGGAGTACTTTGTGTTGCGCACACGGGCCACGGCCCGCCGGTACCGCGACCGCGTTGCGCCGAGTACGGCGCTTGTGGACGAGGCTGCGCTGGGGCGCATCTTTGCCGGGTGGACCGTCGACGTCGGGACGACCGCGTTCTCTGCGCCGACCCTGGTGGTGGCGGGACGGCGCGATTCGGTCGTCGGGTATGCCGACGCGGCCGAATTGCTCGAGCGCTACCCGCACGCCACCCTGGCTGTCATCGAGGACGCCGGCCATGCGCTCATGCACGAGCGCCCCGAACTGCTCGCCACGTTGTTGGGCGACTGGCTCGATCGAGCTCGAGCAGAAGACTCGTGACCGACCGGGCTGCAATTCAAGAACCCAAGGAACCTCTATGGAGGGAACCACGGTTGGGGCGGGCCTGATGGCCTTGCTGTCTCGATTGAGGAACCGCAACGGGACAGATTCGCCGCAGGGTGGGTTTGGCCCGCGCGATCCTGGAACAGGACATGCTTGAGCCTCGTTGACCGAGTGGGTCCGCAAGGGCAAGCTGTGAGGACATGAATAACGAGGGGGGCCGTGATGAAGTACCCGCGCACTCTGACCGCCGTTGCGGTGTTGCTCGGGTTGGCACTTTCCGGCTGTCAAGCCGCAGGCGGGTCGCTCACGGTGGAAGCGCCCGCCGCGGTGCCCACTTCGTCGTCGTCCGGGTTCGAGGCCATCATCCAGGCTGCAGTGGAGGATCGCAACGGCACCGTTCTCGACACTGTCCCGGCTCCGCGCCTCGCCGAGGGGCAGGCGACGGCGGCCTACCGGGCCAAGCGCGTACAGGACATCCCGGTAGTGACCCGGTCGAAGGCGGGATTCAGGTCATCTGGTTTCTGGTATACGTCCTTTTCTACGACGGTGACGGTGGAGTCCATCGATGTGACCGGGTCGGAGGCAATCATCCATTTCAAGGAATTGACCGAGGAACACCTCGCCTCGACAGCGAATGGCCCGAGCAACGTCCCGTCGGGCTACTCGTTACCGCAGACCGCGACGTTCCGGGCTTCCACGGATGGCTGGCAGCTAGACAGCATCTCCCCTTCCGTGCACGGGTTCGGCTTGCCGATGTCCATTGTCGAGGACGGACGACGGCGGCCGTAACGGGGGTCGATCACCGCCCCCTTGGTGCCCGCTGGCCGCACCCTAAAAGGTTCAGGAGGCTCAGGAGCAGCTGAGAACGCGGGCTGCAACCGGTGGCATTCAGGTATCCCACAGATAGGGGTTAACGTGGTGCCCGCCACGGCGGCCGTGCTCGTACCCTTGCTGCCAAGCCTTCCCCACGGCGGACACAAGTTCGGCCAGCAGCGGATAGTAGGGGTGGTCCGGGCCGATGTAGATCATTTCTTCGGCGGCCTTGTCCACCGCCGCCCGCACCTGGTTTTCGGCTGCAGGACCGATCATGTGCCCTCCTGTTTGCAACTCCGACGGCTCGCCTCGAATGTACTCGGGGCATTTGGAGGAGTCCATAGCCGCGACGGTTTGAGGCCTGCAGTCCGTTCGTCGGACCCCTTCGCGGACCGGTCTCACGGGACCCGGGACCCTATGCGGAAAGGTACGGCGCGACCAATGATGGCGATGCCCGATACCGCATTTGAACCGCATATGTCCCGTGGAGCGTTCCCTCTCCGGCAGGGCAGGAAGTTACCGGACAATCTTGACGTCCTCGCCCCGGAGGCTGGCCCGAAACCCATCGTTCTGGACGGCGACGTCCTGGAGCACGAGGCCCTCGGGCAGGCCCTCTATGTCGTGCTCGATGGTCACGAGCCTGCGCACGACGGCGGCGGTAGCGTCGGAGAGGAAGTCCGGCCCACCAAAGTCGATGGAACGTGGCTCGACAACGATCCTGCCGGCCTCAACCTCGACCGTGCCAGTGGCGATGACGCGCAGTTCGCGGCCGAAGGCCTCGACGGTGCGAACCACCGTGGCCTGGCCGCCGTCGGCGGCGCCGACCACGGTCCCGTTACCGAGCTCGTCGGCGACAACCTCGAACGGCACGGTCGCGTCCACGGCGAGTTGGGCAGCGACCAGCCCGTCCGGCCCCGTGACCACGTCTTGCCCGACGGCCCGGACGTCACGGAGCACCGATCCCGCAGTCACCACCATCCCAGCGTCCAGCTCCAGGTCGGCGAGCCACAACTCGTCCTCGAGCATTTCGGCGGGAGGCTCTGCGTCCGGCGGGCGCTCGGTGCCCAGCGTCGGCGACGGCGCGGGCCCTGACTCGTCCCCGCCGGCCGGGTCGCTCACCACCCAGAAGATGATCGCAACTCCGACCACCAGGACGAGGACCATCCCAGTGGCACCGATCAGCCAGTCCTTCACACGCGTCCACTCCACTAGAACAGTCTGATGGCTCGCCGTCTGCCGCGCGAGACCCTGAAACTGGTCACGCCGCTAGGGTGTGGTGCGTTTCCGGCTATGTGCCTCGCAGAACGGCGGAAAAGATCAGATCCAGTGACCGGCCCCGGGCGAAAATGGACCACCGGAGTGACCCGTCCAAGGATCCCTTAGCGGGCGGTAGCGACGAGGTTTTCCACCTTGCGCACTAGAGCTGTCGGGTCTGGAAGTGCGAGCGTTTCCGTTCGTAGAGCTATAACGCGGTTGCGCATCTTAGCGTCGTCACGCAGGGCCGCTACTTGCTCCCTGATCACGATCGAATCCGCAGTCTGCGAGTCGAGCACATGTCCCACGCCGAGGTGCTGGACACGATCAGCGGTGAAAGGCTGGTCTGCTCCCATGGGAAAGAGGATCTGCGGGGCCCCACCCAGAACGGACCTCATGAAGAGGCCGCTACCCCCGTGATGCAGAACGACGCTGGCACGTGGGATGAGGGCTTCAAGATCGACGTACCGCTCCACGCGCACATGCGATGGTTGAGGGCCGAATCGGGCGGGGTCGAGATCGCGTCCAACTGCCACTACGCAGGGAGCATCCACTTCGGCGAGTGCGCCGAGAATCCGATCAAATAGATCGCCCGATTCCGTATTGAACTCGGTCCCGAGGGTTGCGACAATCGACCCGTTCGGGTCGGGTTTGAGCCCGTGATCAGGCCGCATCCATACTGCGTTAGCTGGGGCGGGAAAGTCTGGAGCTCTCATGGTCGGTGTGAACGGTATAACAAATAGGTCGCCCTGGTACTTGATGGGCTCTGACAGTTCAAATTCGAGACGCAATCGCTCGAGCGCATCACCGATGCGATCCGCGCGCACGAGTGATCCCGATGCAATCACGGATACAACTACGACCGGAACGCCCGCCCTTGCACCTACTGCCATCGCCCCAAAGTCCAGCTCATCGCACACGATCAAATCCGTGCTCGAAAGCACCGCCTCGACAGCTTCCGCCGACTGGCGCGCAGCATCGCCTGCGAAGTACTCAGCCACAACAGCCACCTCCGCATCCCGATCCACGGGTAGCAAAGGGGAGATCTCATTGCTGACGCGGGCTCGACGATCCGGGCGAGTTTCCATCCGCCGAAACATTCCCTCAGGAGCCGACCGGGCTCCAGAAGCCCGGCCGACCAGGGTGAGGTCATGGCCCGCATCGACGAGTGCCCGAAGCAGAGGAAACTGAGGAACGAGATGACCGGCGCCACCAACAAAGGAGCAAAGTATTTTCACGTTCCCAAGATTAACGCCGCGGCCGTGCGTCCTTTCCAGTACCAGCGCGGGGAGACTCGCACGTCTGGTCGCTAAACCGTAACCCTGCCCGTTACGGCGGTCGATGACCCACTGTTGGCGCCCGTTAGCCGAACCTTTTACGGGAGTGTTTTTGGCTTGTCCAGGACGGCAGGCGAAATAGCACTTCAGATAGAAGCGGCGCCTCTAGCTGGTGCTGCATGTAGCCACCCGCTAATTGGGCGTTCGGTTTTGCAGGTCCAAGCTGTAATAGACACATGGGCGACCAGAGTCCTCAAAGAACCCGCCTCCAGTGACCTGCCAACTCGCGGCTTCGTATAACTTGCGTGCCCCAAGATTGTCCTCCAAGACACCGAGGGTTGCCCCTGCAAATCCTTCTCTGGCAAGTGTCTGCGTGAGGCCGGCGAGCAGGGACCGTCCCAGTCCTTGGGCTTGGTAAGCAGGCTTTACCGCCAGCAATGAAAGGTGAGCTGTCCGGCCAAGGCCAGGAGCGGTCTTTTCAGCTGCCAACACGAATCCCTGAATGTCCGCGCCGGTTTCCGCGACCTGAAGGATACTTCCCGGGACGCCTAGCTTCGCCAATGCTCGGTCTTTCATTCGAACATCGTTCGGCGTGCCGTCACGAAGCGCGATGGCGTTCATCCAAAGCTCTGAACACTGCAGGAAATCTGCTTCGGCTCCTTCACGCAAGGTCCAGGGAAGGAGCGAGTGCTTACGTAAATTTAGATTTTCCATCCCTACCTTTGTACCCGCCATTGGCCTTTTCGCCTCTACTGGCGCACCGTCGTCTACCGCCCTAGCCAATTCCCGCGACGCAGGTCGTGATCCCCAGGACTGCCCGCCCCCTATCCTTCAAGGCGAACGCTTTACTGTTCTTGCCTAACGAGTTCGAGGACGTGGGCATAATTTTGTTCGAGTGTGGGATTCGGAGTAGCTATGCGCCGTAATGCGATGTGGACGACGTCAATGGCCACGTTTCTTGTTACACGAACCAGAGGGTAGCCCTCCTCGACCACCTCCCAGTGGGCGCCAGGAACAGTGTGGGTGAGGAGATCTCCATAGAACATTCCGATAGGGCGGACAAGCTCAGCCGCCAAGCCATCATTAATGGCTTGATCAAGAGTGGCGAGGCTTTCTGCCTTTCGAGGCAGTGTTTGGCCTCGCTCTTGGAAGTAGTTGAGGAGTTCGTCATATCCGCCAACGTTAGTTGGAGGGGGTGCTACGGCTTCCGAGGTGACTGGCTTATATTCCGCATATCTTTTCGGCATTCCTGCAGGCAGTTTCTGCAGAGGTTCGCCTGAATCATCCGGAGCGCTCATCTGGTTATCGTAGTGCTGCAAATTTGCAAATTGGGTCCAGCTTCCATGAGTAGATTCCGCCGCGCCCGGGCCTTCTGAAAGACGTGGTTCGCCGCCACTCGTCCCGTGGGGGTGAGTTCGCACTTCGTCCCGTAAGCCGGTCCCCACAGGGGCGAGGGACACCCAAAATTTCCGGATCACGATTCGCCGGGCTTCCGCGACAGCCAGATTCCCATAAGACCCGCCCGAGAAAATGCCCGGTGACGGGGGGATAAACGGGACGTCCAAGACCATGACCGGACTGCTGATCGGCCATGGGCGCGTATCCACCAACGACCAAGACCTAGCCGCCCAGAACAATGCCCTGGCCGCTCTGGGGTATCGCTGGATAAGGCCTTCATCGACCCAAGGCCTTGTCGGTGCCAACCGGGCACGGCCCGGGCTCGGGGAAATGCTGGCCGCGGCGCTTGCCATCGTCGAGGACCTGTCCAGTGAAGCGCAGTGGTGCTCCCTCTGGCACACTCCGATCCCATCATTCAGGCACGGCGGCCCGGCGAGGCTTTCAATGGCCAAACAGGGTCTTGTTGCCTGCAAGCCGAACCTATTGCCACGGTGAGTGGAAGCACCGCCGACGGCGTTGCCAGCAGCATGAGGACGTCACGCCTGACCGTTAGGGGAGAGCCTAGGAGCTGATGTCCCAGTGGACCCCGATGGCGTCGGCAATCCGGCCAGCGGTGACGTCTACCCGGAAGGCAACCGGCGCGGTCCCTGTCTCTTCGATGACCGAGTCACGGTACACGCGCCCGCATGAAGGACACAGGGTGTAAAGATCCTCATCCGGAGGCCATGCCGCCAGCTCCGCGGGGCGGTTCTCTCCGCTGTAGACAGGAACGCCTTCTGAATTGGCCTGGATCAGCCCGTCCCTGCTGACGGTGTTGCCGCACACACAGGTGATGGTGGTGACATCATGACCGATAACATCGGCGGTTTCAGTGTCCATGATGACCTCCCCGGTGCTGGAAGAGACGTGCTGGTATCAGCTTATTCCTGCTGCTCCGTGCGGCAACTGCGATGCTTACAAATTCCCGTTGTGGTGGGCGCCCAACAGGGCCACCATGATCCTATGGATGCTGAAACAACGAAGGCGGAGGAACTGAACCTTCCCCAGGCCTTCCTCCTCCTGGCAACGAACGACACGACCGGCAAACCCGAAATACCGGTGTTCGCACTCAGGACCACCTTGGCCGGGGCAATATTGGCCGAGCTGGACCTGATCGGTGCGATCGAACTGCAGGGGAAGCATGTCAGGGTGACCGGCGACGCCCCGCAGACTGACCTCCAGCACGAGCTGGAGCTCATCCGTCACAAATCACGGCCGCACAAGCCAAAGCGGTGGGTGTCCATGCTGGAAGGCCGTGCGGAAGCGCAGCGTGTCTACGAGGGGATGGTGTCACGGGGCCTCCTGGAACCTGTCGGCGAAAAGCACCTGGGCCTGTTCCGGTCCGTGCGGTATCCGGAGAAGGACCACGCTCCCGAGGCGGCCCTCCTGAAGAAGGTCGAGGCCGCCCTTAACGGTGGGCCGTCCGATACCGGGGTGCCTGATTCCGCACCGATCGACGCCGGGGCCGCCGATGAGGGAACGGCTGACTCCGGGATGCCCGACGCCGCTCCGGGCGACGGGGCGAAGGCTGGTGCCCCGGAACCTGCTGCCCAGGCGCCCGATGCGCGGACCATAGCTCTGATCGCTCTGCTTCATGCGGCCGGGCTGCTCCACAAGCTATTCCCGTCAGCCGACAGGGTATGGGCAGACGGGCTGGCGAAGGAATATTGGCCGGCCCGTGCGGTGGAGGACGAACTCCGCATGATCAGGCTGGCGGAGGAAGAAGCCCCGGCCTTGTGACCCCGGGTCACCTCAATGCCCTCTGGTGTCCACAGGAATCACATCCACGCGCGTACCCGGGCCCAGCACCACCAGGACGTGCCGGGCCGTGATTCCCTCCAGTGCCTTCGCCAGCTGCCCCGCGCTCTCCTCGGACGCCGGAGAGGCGACAGGCTCCGGCGGTGCCGCGGCGCCGTCGTCCGCCCGCAGCCAGACGGTGACCTTCGCACCCCCGGTAACCTCGGCAATTCCCTGTGCGATCGCCTCTGAACCGGACCCTGCCACCAGGGTGACGTGGTCGATGGAACGCCGCCGGGCAGGCCCGGCCGCTGCGAGAAGGGCCCGGTCACGCCGCCACAAGGCGAAGTGGTAGCCGGCCACCAGCCCGGCGGCCACCAGGAGTCCGAGCGGGCCGCGGACGCGGTCAATGGCACTGCCGCCCGACACCTCACCCAGCAGGAATTCAAAGATCCGGTACGCAATCACCAGCAGGGCAATCAGCGCCACAACGGCACTGACCCCGAAGAACGCGATGAGGTAGATCCGCCGCCCGTGCGGGATGGCATCGGCGCTGTGCGGCTGCTTCGCCGGTCTCCATGCCAGCCACCAGACCGTGCCACCCACCACCAGGGAACTGATGCCACCCAGGAGCAGGGTCCGCTCCGCGCCTCCCGCCAGGGGCGATACCGCGGCGGCCAGCAGCGAACTGACAATCACACCAATGCCGGAGGCTGACGCAGCCAGGGCCACTGCCGACGTCACGAGGAGGCTTGCCCGCCGGGTTTCACTGGAGCGCTGGACCGACACTGCACGGTGGTAGCGCCATACCGTTGCGCCGATCAGGGCGGCAGCCAGGGCAGGGGCCAGGGGCTCCAGGAGTTCACCCATCGGATCAGTCCCGTCAAAAGCCAGCCGCAGCAGCACAAACAGCGCCACCGCGCTCCCGCCGAGTGCGGTGATGCCGGCCGCGAAGATTCCGACGGCGACCATGCTCACGTCAACGAGACCCGTCCTTAGGCGGCGGCCGCCCTCATGGATCCAGTGCCACCACCACACCACACCGCCGCCGGCCGCCCACACCAGTGACCGGAGCACGGAATGCCACCAGGGATCCGCGGCCCCGGCCAGGATGCTGCCGCCGCGGATAGCGACGTCGAATATCCCGCTCAGTGCGATGATCGCTGCAATCGTGCCGACGAGCAGGCCAAAAACTGTCCCGATGGTGCATCGGATGTCCTCCAGATGGGCAGCGCCTTTGTCCGGGTGCTTCCACATCCAGCGGTGCCATACCCAGACGACGGCCCAGACCAGTCCATTGGCCAGCGGCGACGCCCATGGGCCGCGCGGTTCGCCGATAAGGGACGCTGCCAGTCCCAGCAGTGACGTGGTGGCGATGATCAGTGAGACGAGGTACGTCCCCGCCAGGTAGAGGCCCCAGCCAACTGCTGTCCGCTCCGCCTCGTCGAGCCTGCGCCACAGAAACCACCACAGGAGCAGGGCGAGTGGCCCGCCGATCAGGGTGAAGGCAAGTCCGCCCGCGAGTCCTGCGACATCCGTGGCCGCAAGCACAGCCCCGGAGTTGAACAGGCGCTCCAGCAGTCCGCTGAGGCCGGAAGCCGCGATCAGCACCAGGACAAACAGGAGGGCGTACTGGATGATGCGGCGCAGTATCACCTGGGCCCGGGACAGCCCCGTTTCTACTGGCTGCAGCTGGGAGCTCATGGTCTCGTCGGCGTTCCGGTGCAGGAGATGAGCGTGAACGGCGCCGATTCCACCTTCCAGGTGCCGTCAACCTTCAGGAGCGAGAAACTGTCCTCCGACTCAAACTCGGACGGGCCAAAGGGACCGCCGTCGTCAGACTGGACGATGGAGACCGTGACCGTGGCCGATTCCGCCCGCTCGGTGGTGGAGACCAGGACCACCCGGGCGGGGCGGGGCATGCCGCCGAATTTTCCGGTGCACTGCGTTTTGGCCCGTTCGGTAAGGTACGAATCGGCGGCGGCGGTATCGCCGTCCATTACCGCAGCGCTATACCGCTGGACCACCCCCGCCGCGCTGTTCTCGTCCAGCGGCTCGGGTTCACCCCGCATGAACACGACGGCCAGCGCCACAGCCACCAGCACCGCGATGGCACCAAGCAGAACGATGAGGATCCTGTCGGGTTTTCTGGCTGTATCGCCCATGCCGCCAGTATGAGCCACGAGGCCCGGCTTTGCCCGTGCTTTTCGGCCCCAATTTGGTCACCTTTCACAGTCCTGCATCACAGGAACACGGTCGACGGCGGGAGGTCCCGCCGTCGTCCGCATGGTACCGAAAGCACGCCATCACGCCGCGGTCTGGTGCGCTCTCGGCCTCGAACCCGCGGGGGAGCGACGGCGTGCCTATGGTCCAAGCGACGCCTCCCGTTCACCGTCCCGAAACCGCCGGGGCAATACCCGTTCTCCCGCAGCCGGAAGTCTTTTCACGCACCGCCGCCCCGGCGCCCCCGTCGTCTGGGATATGAAACGACCCTGCTGTAGCAAGGAGAACCCCGTGTTCCTGAAAACCGCCGTCACAGCCCTTGTGGCCATTACTCCCCTGACCGGATTCGCCGCCCCGCCGGCCGCGAATCCCTCCGCCGCAGCCGACAGCAAGGCGTTCACCTTTGGCGTCATCGGCGACATCCCCTACGGCGACGCCGAAATCGCTAAGTTCCCGTCCCGCATCCAGGACATCAACGCCGACGGCACGCTGAAGTTCGTCACCCACGTGGGCGATATCAAGAACGGCTCCTCGGTGTGCTCGGACGAGTACTTCGCCAGGATCCGCTCACAGTTCGACACCTTCGCCCACCCGCTGGTCTTCACCCCGGGCGACAACGAATGGGTGGACTGCCACCGCACCAACAACGGCGCGTACAACCCGCTGGAACGGCTGGACAAGTTGCGGGAAGTCTTCTTCGACGAGCCCGGCAAGACCCTTGGCGAAACCATGCCGGTCAAGACCCAGGAGAACCTCGGGCTTCCGGAAAATGTCCGCTTCACCCAGAACCGTGTGGCTTTCTCCGTGGTGAACATCCAGGGCAGCAACAACTCGCTGCTTCCCTGGGGTGGCCTGGGCGAAACGGCCCCCACGCCAGAGCAGCAGGCCGAGGTTGAGCACCGGACGGACGCCGTCCTGGACCAGATCCGAGCCACGTTCGCTGACGCCGAGCGGCGCAATGACCGGGCCGTGGTTTTGATGACGCAGGCCGACATGTTCGATCCGTCGCTGCTTGACGCCGCTACCGCCAATCCGGAAATGGTCTCCGGGTTCCGCGAGATCGTGGCGGCCATCATTGAGGAGACCAACAGCTTCGACCGCCCGGTCTATCTGATCAACGGCGACAGCCACGTCTTTGCCGAGAACCAGCCGCTGGCGGAGGGCTCACCGTGGGTGGACATCTACGGCCAGCCCGCCGCCGATGACCTGCAGCGCATCACCGTGGACGGATCCGCCAACGCCACCAACTACGTTCGGTTCACGGTGGCCGGCAACAGCAGCGACGGCGCAGGTGTCCTGAGCTGGGAGAAGGTGCCCTTCAGCCAGTAGGGACCAGACGGAAGGGGACGACGGCGGGGGCCTCCCGCCGTCGTGGACGCAGCAAAGGTATTTTGGACTATTCAACTTGGAGAGGACCGGGGCTAGCCTGTTCGTAGCACGCTACTGCCAGCAGTGTGGCGGGGCGGTACGTTTCTTGAGCGGGTACGGGCCGGGGGGCAAATGGTGAGGGAATCTTTTCGGGTCCGTCCCGGACCGGTTCAAAGACAAGTGGTGGGGCCTGGCTCAGTCGCGGATGCCGTGAAGATTCCCGGCTCCGCTAACCACTCCCCGCCGTCCATGACAGTGCTGGTGGCCGACGACGATGAAGGGTCACTGCTGGTTGCGAAGGCCGCCGTCGAGAAGTTAGGCCATAACTGCATCGTTGCCTCAGACGGGGATATGGCGTGGCAGCTTTACCAGGTCCATCATCCTGAGGTGGTGGTCACCGACCTCATGATGCCCGGGCTCAACGGGTTTGACCTCTGCCGGGCGATCCGGGCCGCAGAATCCGGCTCCTATGCCTACGTGGTCCTGCTGACTTCGCACGGGGCGCGGGAGGACGTCCTGGAAGGAATGGAGGCCGGAGCCGACGACTATGTGACCAAACCCTTGGACCCCTTCGTCCTGCACACCCGCCTGCTGGCCGCTCGGCGGGTCACAACACTTCACGGTGCCTTGGCCGATGCCCTGACTGAAACGAGGGGCAGCAACGAGCGCCTGGCCGAATTCACCGGCCGGGTCAGCCACGACCTTCGCAATCCTTTGACGTCGATCCTTGGATATGTGGAGCTCGCTTCAGCGGAAGCTGATCCGGACGCCACCGCCCAGTACCTCGAAGCCGTCGGGCATAGTGCGCGGAGGATGCTGTCCATGGTTGAGGAGCTGCTCACATTCGCATCCATTGGTGGTTCGTTGGTTCGGTCCCGGCTATCGCTTGCAGACCTTGTGAAGGACGTCACCGATGACCTGAGCCTCGGTCTAAGGGAAGCTGGGGCGATGGTCGAGTGCGAGGATTTTGACTTCGACGCTGACGGGAGCCAGGTGCGGGTGGCGCTGCAGAATCTGATCCAAAATGCCGTGGCATACCGGATGAAAGGGGTTCCCCCCGTCATCCGGATCGTGGGGCAAAACTCGAGTGCCGGCGTCGTATTGCAGGTGACTGATAACGGCAAGGGAATTCGTGCCGAGGACCGACGCCGGGTGGTTGAACCGCTCGTCCGGCTGCACCGCGCGGGGGACCCGCCAGGGTCGGGGCTGGGCCTGGCGACGTGCGCCAGGATCGCGGCCGCCCACGGCGGGCGCCTGGAGATCTCCCCGGGTCCAAACAGCGGAACGACTGTCAGCCTCTACCTTGGGGGACCTGACAGTCCCGCTCCCTGAACCGGGCACCAACGTCGACCACGCGCGAAATGCAGGGGACGTCCTGGTTTGCCAGCGTTTAGCTATTGGGCGCCACAATAAAATGGGCGAAACGAAATTTCGCATTTTAGTTTGACGTAAAGGTCGGTGACAGGAAAATACCCGTTCAAGTTCCTGGGTCATGATTCGGAAACCTGCTTAACGGTTTAGGTCACGCTGTCTGTACCCGCCGCCACAAGGGCTGTCGGTTGTCATTGCGGTTTATTGCCGGACTGGCTTAAAAATTAAAAGTAGGTATGGTACTGGGTAACGCAAAGCATAGAAAGGCGTGATTCCGATGTCAGGAAAATCCCCTAAAAGCGGCGCCGCTAAAAAAGTGGGCAAGTCGATTCTCGAAAAGCGGGCCGACAAAAGAGCAAAAAATGAGAATAGCGAAATCAATTTCGTAAAGCCGCGCAAAAACCAGCGCTAAACAGGCCCGCGGGCAGCCGCATGGGGGACTCCTAGCCCTCTCGGCTGCCCGCGTCCTCCCCGTTGGGGCCTGAAGCTGTTCCGCGGTCCGCGCCTGCACCCGGACCGGCATCCCAGTCTTCAGTTACAAGGACACAACCATGAACACTTCCTTCAATGCTTTAGTTGTCCCGGCCCGCCTCGCCCATCCGGTCCACATGAGACCCGTGGAGCTGGACATGGCAGCACTGCAGCGGGTGGCTGCAGGGGAAATCGGGTTCATCGCCAGCCGGGACTGGCATGTCTACCTGGACCATGACGGGAACCGCACCGCCCAGAATATGCGGGCGGAAATCCTCATTCGCGAAGCGGGCGTTGACCTCGACGGCACTGTCCACGGGACCGCCATCTTCCTGGGCCGCCGAAACGGCGGCGAGGATGCAGATGCTCCCCACCACCTCGTCAGGCTCGCCGAGCAGCTTTTCGATCTGCCGCTGGCCGCGTAGCCTCGCCTACACCACTACCTCCGCCACCTCACGGGAGTGACGGCGGGCCCGCCCTTCGACCGGCACAATGGGCGCCGCTTGCCTTGCCTGAGGGCCTCGGAGGGTTCAGCATTAGAGCACCCTGTCGCCGCACGTCAGCGGCCGGAATGCCACCCGCGCAGTGACGGCGGAAAACTGAAACCCACGGTGGAGGACAAGAAGGATGAGCAACGCACGAATAGCCGGGGCGATCACATCAGCCAAGGCGTATCTGGCCGCGCACCCTGACGAGGCCCGTTACCGTGACTCCGTTGCATCCGCCGTCGTGGAGGACGGCCTCCGGGTCCGTGTCACCGGCCCTGATGGTTCGTCCCTCGTCACAGACATGGTGGCGGGGGTGGGCGGAACGGCGTCAGCGCCCTCGCCGGGGTGGCTCTTCCGTGCGGCGTATGCCTCGTGTGCAGCCACGCTCATCGTGATGCGCGCCGCGGAACAGGGGGTGGTCCTGTCTGCCTTGGAGGTCGAGGTGGACAGCGAATCCGATGACCGGGGCATTCTGGGCATTGCCGAGGACGTTCCAGCCGGCCCGGTCAGCATGAGGGTAACCGTTCGGGCGGAGTCGGCCACGGAAGAAGAAACCGTACGGGAGATAGTCCTGTGGGGCCTGAAGCATTGCCCTGTGGATGATGCAGTCCGGCGCCCGGTCCCGGTCCCGATAGACCTGGACGTCCGCGTAGCCGGAGAAAAATAGACGGCGCCTGGTGACCGCCGAGAACTCAACGCGGTGCCGGAAAGCCCGGTTCCTGACCAGGAACCGGGCTTTCCTTGCGCCTGAAGAAGCTAGGCGGCCAGTGCGGACGGCACTACGCTGCTGTCCGCCGTCGAACCGGCAAGCTGCGGTGCCCAGCCGTCCGTTCCCTGCAGGTAAGTCCGGACCGTGTAGTTGCCCGCCTCAGCCGCGGGCAGCTGCGGGCGGTCGGGGGTCACCTGTGCGCCGGGCCCGCGGTTGTTGTGTTCGTGGAACCGTGCGTCCCGCCAGGAGAAGCCGCTCATGTCCGTCCAGGGCGTACCGGAAATGTGGGCGCCGAGCCAGGAGTCCCTGACCAGGACCTGGGCCACCGCGTTCGGGTCACCGCCGGCGTGCCACGGCCTGCCCAGGTGGACGCTGTTCGCTGCAGCCTCCGAGACAAGTCGGCACTGGTCAAAGAGGTAGCCATATTTGATCGACAGATCCAGACTTCCCGCGGTCACATAACCGTTGTTCGTGGCGGAGGCCCGGTCCAGCGACTTGATCTCGCAGCCACTGAAAACAGCTGTCCCGCGGCCGAAGATGAAGTCAACGTCGCCTTCCACGTAGCAGCCCTCGAAGTAGAAGCGCGCCGGGACGCCAGCTCCCGGTGAGTTGACCAGCAGGGTGTCCTGGTTGCCCAGACACCTGACGTTGGACAGCACCGAGCGGTCAGCGGTGATGTGCAGGGCGACGGCCTGGCGGTCCTTGATCCCCATGTTGGCGGCCTCGTCAAAATCGTTGCTGAACGTGAGGTTCCGGGCCACGAAGTCCGGCCCGTCAATCCGGACGGACGCGCTGCCTGAGGTGCCGAAGTTCCCGCTGCCGTCCGGCTTGGGTGTGCCGGAGGCGTTGTTGTACACGAGCACCACGTCCTCCGGCCTGCTGCCCTGCCCGATGAAGGAGACCCGGGGCTTGTTGCTCGGCACCCGCACGGCTTCGCGGTACGTGCCGGGCTGGATCCTGATGACGGTACGCTGGGCGCTGTTCGAGGGAACGGAGTCGACGGCGGACTGTACGGTCGCGAACGTCCTGCCCGGCCCGACGTCGAGCGTTACCGGAATATCGACGGGGCGTTCAGCAGGCCAATACATGCCCAGCAGCGGGTCCGTGCCGCCGTTGATATTCAGAAAGTAGCCCGGCGGGACGATCTGCTTGGATTGCAGCTCGCGTGCCACGAGGCGGGACACGGCCAGCGCACCGGCGGCCTGGAAATGCGTGTTGTCTTCCGAACCCTGCGGATACTGGGGGTGCTCGCCCGGAGCCAGGAAGAGGAAGTGCTGTTTGGTTCCTTCCGGCCCCAGCTGCTGCCACAGCTCCTTGGAGGAAGCCGTCAGGTCAACCAGCGGAGTGCCGGACGCAGCAGCAAGTTCCCGCACAGCCTGCGGGTACGCGCCGTGGGAATCCCGGGCGTTTCCGAAGGAGTCAAAGCGGCGGCGTTCCACGGGGGTGACCAGGACGGGCTTGCCTCCGCGTGCCCTGGCGCCGTCGACGTACCGGCTCAGGTACTCCTTGAACGTGGTGTCGGGGAGCGTTCCCCGGGCCGGGTCCGTCACCTTCGCGTCGTTATGGCCGAAGGCGATCAGCAGGTAGTCACCCGGCTGCATCACGGCCAGCACCCGGTCCAGCAGCCCGGCGTCGGCAAAGCTCTTGGAGGAGGCACCGGACCACGCATAGTCAAACACTGTGGCCTGCGGCCCCAGCAGGAGCGGCAGCGCCTGGCCCCAGCCGGCGCGGGGGCGTTCGGACTGTTGGTACGCCGACGACGTCGAGTCGCCGACGACGAACACCACCGGTTTGGTGCGGGGTTTCGCGGGGTCCTGGGCGGCTGGCGTGAAGGCGTTGGCCATACCCGTTCCCGAGAGGGCCATGGTTCCCGCGGTGACCGCCAGGGTGGCCAGCACGCTCCGCCGGCTCGGCAGAATGGCGGCCATCAGCCTTCCCCGCCTGCCGTGAAGATCGGGCCGGTGGAGTTCTGGAGCAGTGCCGGAACGGCCTGGGCCGGGTGGACCTGGGTGCGCAGCGTGGGAGTCCAGGACGTGTCCTCGGCCAACTGGTCTGCCGGCGCGGCAGCGGCGTTGTAGGCGGCGCGAAGATCGGTGATCTTGCCGTTGACGGCGTTCGCGACGGTGGTGATTGCCGTTCCCTTGTAGCGCCCGATGATGTTCGCGGCGTCGATTCCGGCCGGAAGCGTAAAGGCATTCGCCTCGGCGTAGAGGTGCGACTCGAATCCGGCGCCGAAGGTGTAGCCGTAGGGGACGGTGCTGTCCTCGTTCACCTTGAAGTGGTTGTTGTACACGTCCACCTGGCCGAAACGGACGCGCGGGGCGCGCTGGCCCACGTTTTCGAAGACGTTGTGGTGGATGGTGACGCGCAGCTTTCCGGGGTCCCCGCGGTTGGTGTTGTCAGTGGAGCCGATCAGCAGCAGCTTGTCGTGGTCCGCGAAGCGGTTGAAGGACATGGTCACCAGGTCCGAACCGTTGGTGACGTCCACGGCGCCGTCGTGCACCTGGTAGGGGCGGCCGAAGTGGAGGGGCTGGTTGCTGTCCAGGTTGGGGGCGTCCGTGAATTCGGAGTGGTCGATCCAGACGTTGGTGGCCTTGTTGACGACCTGGAGCAGATCGTACTCGCTGTTCCAGTTGCCCTCAGCGCCGTCGGTGGGGTCCCAGGACGGGAAGCAGTCATGGGCGTCCCGTACCGTGAGGTTGCGGACGATCACGTTGCTGGCGCCGTTGATGCGGAGGGCTGCGCCGGTAATGCTGCTGTCCGGCGTGGCGCCGACGATGGTGGTGTTGCTGGGGATGTCCACACGGATGTTCCTGGCCTGCTTGCCGGCGGCTGCCCGTCGGGCGTCTTCCTGGGCGCCCGCGGGCTCCTGGCTGCGGCCGTAGGTGGCCGGGTCATAATCCTGAAGGTACTGCGCCAGGCTGTAGCCGGTGCCTTCCGCGTAGTTCTCGCAGGTCAGCGGCGAACCGTCCGGTGCCGAGTTGGCGTCGATGCTTCCGTGGACGCGGACAATCTTCGGCTGGGTGCCCCCGGTGGCGAAGGCGGCCTCCAGCTCGGCCTTCGTGGAGACGTCATAGATGTGTGCGTCCGAGGCTGCCGAACCACCGGTGGTGCCTGTTCCAGCAGATGCCCAGCCGTTCCCCTGGGCAAGAACCTGGCGCTCCAGCGGGATCTGTGCGGTCTGGGCGGTTGGATCCGCCACGGGATTGGGAGAAGCCCCTGCGGGAGCCGAAATGATCAGTGCTCCTGCCACTGCCATGGCTGCGGACATGGACAAAGTAGTGCGTTTTCGCATGTTCTCTCTTCCGTCATTGGAATGAACTGCGCTCCGGTCCGGCGGCTGCTATGACGCCGGTCACTGCGGAAGCGCTGAGAAGGACATTACCGAGAAAGCGGTTTCTCGGCAAGGGCTTTCCTGCGGAAAGATTGGGAGGAGCGGAAGCGGCAATGCAAAAGCGGACGACGGCGGGAGGTTCCGCCGTCGTCCGCTTTTCCGTTGCGGGGCCTGCTGCAGCGCTACCCGGGAATGCCCGGAGGCTGCGGTTTCAGTCCTCGGTTCCTGCGCTGCCCTGGGGTGCCGCTGCTTCCCGGGATGGCTGATCCGGTGCCGGTGCAGCACTGGAGAGTTGACCTTGTGCGTCCCGGTCTGTCTCATGTTCGGCTCTGAGTACGTCTTCAGCGGTGATCTGGCTGTCCGGAGTCTCGTTCCACGCCTTGATCGCGGCCCAGGTAACAGCCGCCAAGGGGACAGAGAGGATGGCGCCGATGATTCCTGCAAGGATGGTGCCGGCTGTCAGGGCCAGCAGAATGACAAGGGCATGCACGCTGAGGGTGCGGCCCATGACCACCGGCTGCAGGAAGTTGCCTTCGAGCTGGTTCACGACGATCACAACGATGATCACAATCAGGGCGATGACCGGCCCATTGGCCACCAGGGCCACGAGCGCGGCCAGTACGCCCGCGAGGGTGGCCCCCACCAGCGGAATGAAGGCACCGATGAACACAATTGCGGCAAGCGGCAGCGCGAGCGGAACTCCGAGGATGATCAGGGCCAATCCAATGAAGAACGCGTCTACCGTGGCCACGATCGCGGTCCCGCGGACATAGCCGCCGAGCACGGCGAGGCTGTCCTGTCCCACGCGCCTGGCTTTGACCAGCCGCGTGCCTTTGAACGCGCGCAGGATGAATGCCCAGATGCGTTCGCCGTCCTTGAGGAAGAAAAAAAGGATCACGGCCATGAGCAGGGCGCCGGTGAGGAACGTTCCGGCAGCATTCAGCCCGCTGACCACGCCAGCTCCCGCCGTGCTGCTGGTGACGAAGTCCAGCACGGCGTCCCTTGCCTGCTGGATCTGATCGTCATCGACCGGAATCGGGCCGTTCCTGACGAAGCCGTAAAGCTGGTCGAATCCTTCGGTGGCGCTGCGCGCAAGTTCGCCTGCCTGACCCACCACGGCGAAAACGATGGCCGTCACCAGTCCACCAAGGGCCAGCAGGAGCAACAGGAAGGAGAGGAACGTCGCGGCCGCACTTGGCCAGCCTTTCCTCCGCAGCCAGTTCACCAGGGGCGCGATGGCAGCCGCGAGTATCAGCGCCAGCAGCAGCGGAACGACCACCAGCCGCACCTGGATCAGCGCGTAAACGAGTACCGCCGCCAGGGCCAGCAGCAACAATGCCTGGCCGGCCCTGATGCTCACACGGCCGAGGCCGTCCCGCCAGGGGTTGGACGGTTCCTGGGTCTGCATTCGGCAATCTCCTAGATCAACTGTTGTCGGTGCGAAAAGGGTTACGCCCCGTCAGGGCGAGGCCCGGCGCGCGGGAGCCGCCCTGCCGCCTCCTAAACCTCTCATGGACCCGCTCTGCTCGCCCAAACTTTTGCTTCCCGCACCGCAACCAGATAGCCTGTGGCCGTGTCACCCACCAGTGGCACACGCTGATGATCTGCGGCGGGAGAGTCCTGCCGGTACGTTCGTGCAGGCGCCGTAGGAGCAAACCCTTCCCAGGAATCTCTCAGGCCCACGTACCGCCGCGGCAAGGCAACTCTGGAAAGCAGCCCGGGCAACCGGGCTCACCGACGGTGCAAGTGGCGCGCTGCAACAGCAGGGCAAGACGGAAACTCTCAGGTCCAATACAGAGCGGGGAGGAACCCGAATCATCGTGGCGCCTTGGCGCCACCTGAATTATGGAGTTCCCCCATGACGATTCAGCCGTCCATGTTCCCGCACCGCCGTCTCGGACCCACTCGAATCGAAATTATCCCCACAGAGGGAATCGTTGAGCGGGTTGCGGCCACATTGCCGCTGACCACCACGCTCACCGTCACCTGCCTGCCCCACCACGGCATCGAGCGGACCATGCGCGCCGCTGTGCAGCTGGGAGTGCTCGGCTACAAGGCCATCCCGCACATCGCCGCGCGGAGCCTGCACAGCCGCGCGGAGCTGACGGGAATCCTTCGTGAATGCAACGCTGCCGGCATCGGCGAAGTGTTCGTGATCGGCGGGGACCGGAAGAAGCCGGCAGGAATTTACCAATCCGCTCTTCCGGTGCTGGAAGACATCGCGCAGTACTCGGGCGGGATGATGCGGGCCGGCATTGCGGGCTACCCCGAGGGTCATCCCTCTGTTGGCCCCCTGGACGTGTTGGACAACCTGCTGGCCAAACAGCACCTGGCCACGCACGTCGTCACACAGATGTGCTTCTCCGCGGAGAAAATCCTCGATTACGCAGCGCTCCTGCGCCGTGAAGGCGTGGAGTTGCCTGTCTGGGCAGGGGTGGCCGGCGCCGTTCCGCGGACCAGGCTGCTCTCACTTGGTACGCAGATTGGCGTCGGAAGTTCGCTGAAGTTCCTCAGCCGGAAAGGACCGCTGGCCCGCAAACTCCTCAGCGGCGACCGTTACTCGCCCGACTCCCTGCTTGCCCGGTTGCTGGAAAGCCCTTCCGGCAACATCGCGGGCATCCACCTCTACAGCTTCAACAGCCTCGATTCGGTTCCCGGCGGGCCGGATCAGGCGCCAGCCTCGGCACTCGAGACAGCATTGGCTCGAGGAACGGCACGTGAGGCCTGAAGCCACGTTCCCTCACCGGGGTTGTCACGGAAGGCTGGCCTGAACGGCGGATGTTCGACCGGACCGCGTTCGGGTGGAGGTCCCGCCGCCGGCCGCTTTGCCGTCTCCGGTGTCCGGTTATTGACCGCTCACCGGCAACGGGCAACCATGAGATATGACTGACCCAACGGATGCCGCAGATGTCCCCTTAGATGAAGATGGCAGCGTGCCGGAGGTTGACGGAGTCGAGACAGCGGAAAGCATCGCAGACGAAGTCCGTGATGAGATCCGCCTGGGCCACGTCCAGGATGACGTAAGCCATGTGCTCGAGGAACGCTTCGAGGCTGCAGGCATCGACCTGCGTCCCGAAGCCATAGACGACCTTGCCGAAGAGATTGAAAAGGACGTTTCGAGCTAAGGGAGCGTGCGGGCCGGAAACGGCGGAGAACAACCTGGGTTACTGCGCTGGCCGTGTTGGGCGCATGGCTCCCCGGAGTCATACCAGTGATCCAGGTGGCCCGCACTCCTGCGTAGCGCGCCGGTACAGATGCAACCTTCGCGTGCGTTTTCCACGGACGAGGCTCAGTCCGTCTCCGGCCCGTCGCAGAAATGACAGCCGTCTTCACAGCCGTTCTGGGTGGACGGGGGGCTAAAAGGTGTCAAAGGAGTCTCCTGCCGCGGGGTGGGTGTATTTGGGTTTGCGTGAGCCGAATTGGCTCGCGACCATTGTCCAGGCCATGCTTTTGCCCTGGTGCGGCGGCATGATGCTTCCTTCGGCAACAAAGTGCGCTTCTGCTTTCCTGCTGGCCGGCACCCACCACCCATTCACGGGACAATGCTCACCGGTTCGTACTTCGCGGACCGTACGGGAACTCTTGCCGTGGAACTGCCGGTGCGGGAGACGTTTCTTCATCACTGCTTCTTCGATCGGTGCGGACGCCTTGGGCTAAATCCATGAGGGATTTATGTGGTCTGCGTCCCAGTATGTCTCTGCGGAGCGTTAAGGAAAAGCGATGTTTTCTGCAGGATACAGGTCACCAAAAATGACTGATTGGCGAATGTCCCGGGGGGCCAAAACAGCAACGGACGACGGCGGGAGGTCCCGCCGTCGTCCGTTCAGCTTTGGTGATGGGCGCCGATGCCGCGCCGGGCCCGGTGCCTAGGCCCCGGGATCTGCCGGTCCGGCAGGTTCTGTCCTGAACTTGATCAGCTTGTGTGTCCCGTCGCAGTACGGTTTGATCGCCGACGCGCCGCACCGGCACAGTGCCACCGTCTGGCGCTGCCTCGGCACGGCTTCCCCGGATGGCGTGACAATCTCGAAGTCCCCGCGGACCAGCAGGGGCCCGTCCGGGCAGACGACAATCGATCCGTCGGCGGGTTCCTGGCTCACGCGTCCTCCCTGTTGAGTGGTCATGCCGCCGCGGCGAGGTCGGTGCGCAGCGAAGTCAGCCCGTTCTCCCAGGCGTCCATGATGTGGAGGGTGAGCCTGGCGTCCAGGGCAATGGCAGCCGTAGCGCCGAACAGCACATCCGGGAGCAGGCCCGGTTCTGCCTCCACCAGCCCTCCGGCGAGGTCCCGGCCTGCGATCTGCTCGTGAACGGCGTCGGCTTCCACGTGCTCATCAAAATAGGCCGTCGCCGCCGTGTCGAAGCCATGGCGGCGGAAGCCGTTCCCGTACAGCTGGTTGGGCCGGGAGGACGTCATCTCATAGATGGCCAAATGCCCGGCGATCGCACCGCGGAGGCGGCGGTTCAGGCCGAACAGGGACATCATGTTGACCGATGCCAGGGCTATGGCAGGCACCGCATCAACGTAGGCTCCGTACCGGTCATCCAGCTCCAATGCACGCATGGTCCTGGCGAAGAGGGCGCTGTGCATCCGGTCTGGGCGGCCGCCGCCGTATTCGTCCGCCTGGATCTCCACCAGGGCCGCCTTGGCGCGGCCGGAGAGGCGCGGGATGGCCCACGTGTGCGGGTCCGCCTCCTTGAGCTGGTAGACGGATTTGTGGATCAGGAATTCCCGGAGCTGGCCGAGCGTGGCCTTCTTCGACACATGCTTCGAAAGGCTGGGGCCGGTGTCCGTAGCCGCCAGGGCAAAGAGGACGTTGGCCACGCCGTCGCTGACCGGACCTCCGGTGGCAACCTGGGGAACCTCGGGGACCGCAGTCCTGGCCTCTCTCCGCAGTTCTTTTTCAAACGGCTGCTCCAGGATCCGGCGGACGGCGATCAGGCCCGGATTCCACTCCCAGCTGTCATCCACGCCGTCCAGCCCGCCGTAATGCAGCTCGTACAGGCAGAACAGCGCCAATTGGATGTCGTCGTCCTCGATGACGTCCGCCGACTCGGTCTGCCGTGCGGAGGCCAGTGCCAGAAGGTCTGTCAGTGCTGCTGCGTTCCCTTCAGGCTGGCCGGCGAGGATCGCGAGCAGGGCGGCGCTGACCGGACCCCGCTGTTCGGGGATGTGCATGGTTCTCCTATGGATTCTTCAGCCGGGCGCGGGCGCCGCTGGGGCGTCCGCGCCGGGCGGTGTTGAGCGCAGCGGCGCTCAGCGGCGGTCGGCTCCGCGGGCGGTGCCGCGGGAAAGGGCGACAGCCAGGGCGATCATGGCGAGGCCGAGGACGAGGTGGAGCCAGTTGTCCGCGTCGTTGACGGGGACGAAGTTGGCGGGCGTGTCATGGCCAATGAGAAGGCCGTAAAGCCACAGGACCAGGTACACCACGCCGCCGTACAGGAGGAAGTTCCTGGCCTGTCCGTCAGTCCGGGCCATCAGGATGCCGGCCACGCCGAAGAGCAGGTGCACGATGTTGTGCAGCACAGAGACCTGGAAGATCCCCAGCAGCAGGGCTTCGGAGCCGTGCCCAGCCAAGCCAAGGGAGCTGTAGTTGGTGGTAACGCCGGGGATGAAGCCCAAAATGCCGACGAGCAGGAACACTGCACCCATTGCCAGTGACGCCGTTTGGATGTTGGTCCTGTGTCCTGCCCTGCTGTTTGCCGTAACCATGATGCCTGCTCCTTCGTTTGCCTTCGGGTGGTGGGGACTGCGGCGGAATAGTTTCCCAACAACATAGTAAGCATGATTACTAAAAAATGCTAAGTATACTTAGTGGTTTTTTGCGTGACGCTGAGCTTTGCGAGCAGCAGCGCGGTGAGCAGCGCGGCGGCAAGGTGGGCGTGGAGCATCAAACCGGGATCTCCAGCGTCCGGGGTGCCGCCCGTGGCAATGCGGAACGCGTCTGCGGAGTCACGGTGCCCATGCCCGGCAGCGGTCCCCGGGAGTGCAGCGGCCGTGGCGCCCGCGAAGAGCAGATGCAGGCCCTGCTGGCCCAGCCCGGCGAGCAAAAGCAGGAACCACCCCGGAAGTCTGAGGCGGGCAATCATGGAGCCGGCCATGCTGAGCAGTGCGGCGGCTGCCGCCACGATGGGCAGCGCCGGCGGGGACGCCCCCGAGGCCAGGTGCGCCACCGCGGCCAGTCCCACCGCAACGGGGCCGGCAAGCCATCCGGCGAACCTCGGGTGGCGCGCGGCCTCCTGGCCCGTCCTCCCGGTGCTCGGCGCCGCTGCGGACAAGGTCAGAACCGGTTCCGCTGGCGGGGGTTGGCGGCAGGGTTCTGCTTGGCCCGGCGGGCGCGCAACACACGGCTGATGATGGTGGGGAGAAAGGCGAGCAACAGTTTCTTCACGACGGTTCCCTTCGTAGTTTGGGGGATAAGCCCGCAGGCCGCCCTTCCCGGAGGAAGGACGGCCCGGGCGGCACTGGCGCCTTAGGCGTTTTGGACGTGGTCTTTGGCGTCTGTGGCTTTGTCGCGGACGTCGGCTGCTGCGCCTTGGCCTTCGGCTTTGACGTGTTCGGCGGCGTCGGTGGCGGTGGCTTTGACGTTTTCCATGGCTTCCTGGGCGGGTTCCTTCAGTCCCTGGGCCATGTCCTTGGCGGCGTCGGTGAGTTCGGTGGTGAGTGGTTCGGCCGCGGTTTTGAGGGCGTCGGCTGCTTCGCGTTCCTTTTCGCTGGCCGGGATCAGGGAGGACAGCAGCATGCCGGCGCCGAAGGCGATCAGGCCTGCGGCCAGGGGGTTGCCCTGGGTTTTGGCTTTGACCTGCTGGGGTGCCTCGCCGATGGCGTGGCCGGCGTCGCCGAGGGTGGAGCCGACGGCGTCTCCGGCGTTGGTCATGGCGTTGCCGGTGTTCCCGGCCCGGGTGTGCAGGGTGGTGGTGGCGTCGTCGGCTGCTCCCATGATTTTGTCCTTCACTCCGAAGACGGCGTCTTTCACTTTGTCGGTTTGGCGGTGGACGATGTTGGAGGGGGTGACTTTGTCGGCCACGGCGTCCACGTTGGTGCCCAGCCGGGCTCGGGTTGCTTCAATGTCTGAACGGATTGCGTCCGGGTTTTCGCTCATCGTTTTACCTCACCGGGTTTCAGGGTTGGGGGGATTTCTGAGAGGGTTTCCCCTGTTTGGGGCATGCCTTTGATTTGTTTGAGTTCCTTGCGGCCGATGGAGGCCAGGATGGCGGCGATGATGCCCCAGATCACGGCGACGACGACGGCGGACCAGCCCAGTCCCATCAGCTCGCCCAGGGCGTACCAGAGGGCGATGGAGAGGAAGAGCAGGACGAAGTGCCCGGCGACGCCGGCACCGGCGAGCATGCCGCCGCCTTTGCCGGCCTTGGTGGCGGACTGCTTCAGTTCGGCCTTGGCGAGTTCCACTTCCTGGCGCATCAGCGTGGACAGGTCGCGGGTCACCTCACCCAGCAGATCACCCAGGGACGTGTTGTCCGCCTTCTCATGAGCCGCCGAAGGAGGAGTTTCGGGAATCTGGCTGCTCACAGGTGACGTCCTTCCGTATCCCGTGCCGTGCTGCTGCGGAACGGATCGTCCTCTTCCCTCAGCGGGGTGTCCGCGGCGGTTCCGGACGGCAATGTCTGGGTGGACATCGGGCCGCCCGAGACAGTGGGCTCTTCAAACAGGCCACGGTCATCGCCTGCGGCGAAGACCGTCTCCTGGCGGATGCGGCTTTGGGGTGCCCCGGCTGGCTGGCGTGAAGGGGTGGACGGGCCGCCCTGTGTCTCCGGTGCGCCGGCCGTCAGGCCCTTGGTGAGCCTCCCTGCAAGGATGCCCGCTCCGGCAGCCAGCAGAAGGAAGGTGCCGGGCCGCTGCCGGGCGAAGCTCTTAACTTCGGTGAGCAGTGAGCCGGGATCCCGGCCGTCAAGCCAGGACGCCACAGACTGGGAGCGTTCGGCGGCCTGCCGGACCAGGTCCGAGGCCACGCCCTGCTGGTCCGGGGCGTCTGCCATGGTGCGCAGCTCCGTGGAAATGGAGCGGATGCCGTCCGCGACCTTCTGCTGCTGGGCGCCTGCCTGGCTGGTGAGGTCCGACTTGGCCTGGTGGAGGAGGTCCCGGGCGTTGGTTTTCACTTCGGCGGCGACGTTGGAAGCCTCGGACTTGGCCGTCTCTGCCACGCCCTGGGCCGCGCCGGCAGCGTGGCTGGCTACCTGTGAAGCCTCTGTCTTGGCCGCTTCGGACTTGGAGGCGGAGCCGCCCGCTGCTCCCGGAGGTGACGCGGGGGCGGGGTTACCGTACTGGTCCAGGGTCGCTGGTGACGCCGTCTGGGGCCATTGGTTTTCAGTCATGGTCGCTCTCTTTCGTGAAGGGTTTCGCTGGCAAGAGCCGCCAGCACTGCTGGCTTCGCAATAGTAAGCATGGTTACTACCTAGATACTAAGCACACTTGCTATCGGAAGCGCAAGGTGCGGCACCTCCGGGTGGGCCGCAATGACGGCTGAGTGTCAGGTAAATACTAAGCATGCTTGCCAAATGGATGCTAAGCATGCTTATGGTGGGTCCCACACCGAACGCTCCCATGGAAGGGACAGCTTGCGATGACTGCTGAACCTGAGAGCGATCTCCGCGATGGATGCCGCCTGCTGTCCCTGGCCGCGCGGCTGGTCCAGCGCCGCCAGGATGACGCCCTCGCGCCGCTGGGGCTTACCCGTGCGGCGGTCATTGCCCTTGAGGGCCTGGCCGCCGGTGCCCTGAACCAGGAACAGCTGGCCGCCGCGGTCCACGCCAAAAGCCAGACGCTGGGCAAGATTCTGGCCCGGATGCAGATTGCTGGACTCGTCAGCAGGACCCGCCATCCGCACGACAGGCGCCAACTGGTTATCGGACTCACCGGCGCGGGCCGGGATGCCCTCGCTGCGGCCCATCAGGCAGAGGCCCAGGTCCTTCCGACGGAGTTGGGCGCCCAGGGCTGGAAAACACTGCGGGAGGACCTGGCCCGGTTCGTGACGTCGCTGCAAAACCAGGACAGCCATGGGGCAGCCTGGCTCCCGGCCCGGGCGGCCAACCGCCACCGGGGGAGCCCCGCAGCCGAGGCACCAGAGCCTGCCGCGCCGCCGTCGTCCGCCCAGCCGGTCCCCATCACGAGCCGCAGCCGCACCCGTGAACCCCTGTTGAAACCAGCAGTCCACCCGAGTTATCAGATCAAAAAGTGAGGAAAAAACATGTACCTGCACACACAGCTTTTGATCAACGAAATCGCCGCCGACGAGCCGGATCCCGCCGCAGCCAACGCGCTGCAGGAGGGCCTCGGCGGGCAGTTCGGCGAGATGCGCACCATGATGCAGTACCTGTTCCAGAGCATGAACTTCCGGGGTGATCCGGCCTCCAAGCCCTACAAGGACCTGCTCCAGGGGGTCGGTACCGAGGAGATCAGCCACGTCGAGCTCATCGGCACCACCATCTCCCAGCTCCTCGATGGTTCCCCGCGGTACCAGGGCAAAAAGACCGACCCCGTGGACCAGCCAGGCGCCAAAGGCGCCACCCCGCTGAAGATCGCGCTGGACACCAGCAACATCCACCACTATCTGGTTGGCGCCCAAGGCGCTTTGCCCGTGGATGCGGCGGGCAACCCCTGGAGCGGATCCTACGTTTACAACAGCGGAAACCTGGTCCTGGACCTGCTCTACAACCTGATGCTGGAATCCACTGGCCGGCTGCAGAAGTGCCGGATCTACGAAATGACGGAAAACAAAACCGCGCGCTCCACCATCGCCTACCTCATCGTCCGGGACCAGGCCCATGAAAACGCCTTCGCCAAGGCGCTGGAAAGCCTGGGCGTCAACTGGGGCAAGGTGCTGCCCATCCCGAAGACCAACGCCGAGCAGTTTCCCGAGGTCAAGAAGCTGCTTGACCTGGGGCTGCAGAGCATCCAGTACACGTTCAGTGCCGACAACCTCAGTGAAGCCGGAAAGCTCTACCGCGGGGCTTCACCGTCCAACGACGGCACCGAGCTCACCACGGACGTCATGCCGGATGGCTTCCCGATGACCATGTCCCCGGAGCGCCGCGAGGAATTCGCGCCCGGACTCGATCCCGACCTGCTCGCCCTGATCCAGGCCACCGCGGAAGTGGAACTCATGGACGCCGACAACCCCAAGGACACCACCTCCAGCGGCGCTGCAAAGAGCTCCAGCGGCACTGCAGGGACCGCAAAGTCTGCAAAGGCCGCAAAAAAGCCCTAGGCCCCTCCCGGCCAAGGGAGTTTTTGTCCAGATACGGCGGGTTAGGAGCCCCGGAAGTCTCCGTATCTGGACAAAAACTGAGACGTTTGTGCTGGTCCAGAGACGACCCGACGCGCGTATCATCGGAACGATCCGTCCCATAAGAGTGGAGCACCACATGCAGCTCGGCGCGTTTTCAATCAGCCTCACCGTCAAGGACATCGCGGCCTCCGCTGCGTTCTACGAGAACCTCGGCTTCAGCAGCTTCGGCGGCGACATCACCCAGAACTGGCTGATCCTGAAGAACGGCGAGACAGTCATCGGCCTCTTCCAGGGGATGTTTGAGAAGAACATGCTCACGTTCAACCCCGGCTGGAACCAGAACGCGGAGGCGGTGGACCCGTTCACCGATGTGCGCGATCTCCAGCGGGAACTCAAGGCCAAGGGCATGGAGTTCGTTGCCGAGGCAGACGAAGCAACGACGGGCCCGGCCAGCTTCATCGTCGTGGACCCGGACGGCAACCCGGTGCTCGTCGATCAGCACGTCTGACCCAGCGGATACACACCCAACAAAAACGGACGACGGCGGGATGTCCCGCCGTCGTCCGTTGCTTCAGTCCTGCTGGGCCGGGTAGCCGCCACCCAGCCCCGCTTCCTCCATCAGCTCTGTGAGCCAGGGGCGGTGTTCGCGGTGGAAAGCTATGCCTTCGGGCAGGCCCTGCACGAAAGGCTCGGAACCGGTGATGTCGATGGTAATCCGGCCTTCCGCCATAGGGGCATTGGTGATGTGCAGGTCGCCGTATGACTCCGGGAGTGCCGGGTCCATCCAGAATCCGCGCCGGGAAATATGGGCGTCGTACCGCATCATGCTCGTAATCAGCATGATGGGTGTGGTCGCGGCCCAGGCCTGGGGGGAGCACGCCGTGGGATAGGGCACGGGCTCGGGGACCTGGTCACGGCTGAAGCCGCAAAAGAGTTCCGGGAGCCGGCCGTCGGTGTAATCGGCCGCTTCGAAGAGGGCGGTGGAGATCCGTTGTGCCTCGTTGACGAAGCCGTAGCGCATGAGGCCCGCCGCAATGATCGCGTTGTCATGCGGCCAGACCGAGCCATTGTGGTAACTGGCGGGATTGTAGGCGCCCATGTCGGTCGCGAGGGTCCGTACGCCCCAGCCGCTGAACATCTCGGGGGACATGAGCCGTTCGGCAACCAGCGGAGCCTTGTCCTCATCGATAATGCCCTGCCACAGGCATTGCCCCATGTTGGACGCGCATGCATCGACCTGCCTTTTCCTGCCGTCCAGGGCGACCGCGTAGTAGCCCCGGTCAGGCATCCAGAACTCCTCGTTGAACCGCTTCTTCAACTGCGCCGCTTCACTGGCGAGCTCTGCCGCCAGGGGCGCGTCGCCGGCGTCGTAGGCCATCCAAGCCCGGGAAAGGAGGGCTGAGTAGACCAAAGCCTGGACTTCGCAGAGCGCGATGGGGGGTTCGGCGATACGGCCGTCAGCGAAGTTGATGCCGTCCCAGGAGTCCTTCCAGCCCTGGTTGATGAGGCCCTGTTCGTTGAGGCGTTCATACTCGACGAATCCGTCTCCGTCTTTGTCGCCGTAATTCCGGACCCAGTCCAATGCCCGGTCCGCGTGCGGCAGCAGCGCCGCGATGGTGTCCTTGGCAAAACCCCAGCGGCTCACCGATGCCAGTGTCATGACGAACTGCGGAGTCGCGTCCACGCTCCCGTAGTAGACGGACTTGCCGCCCAGGGAAAGGCCGCTGGAGACGCCGAGCCTGACCTCGTGCAGGATCTTGCCCGGTTCCTCCTCGCTCATGGGATCCACCACGCTGCCCTGGCGGTCGGCCAGCGTCTGCAAGGTGCCCAGCGCCAGGGACGGGTCCACCGGCAGTGCCATTTCCGAGGCCCAGAGGGAGTCGCGGCCGAAGAGCGTCATGAACCATGGCGCGCCGGCGGCCACGACGATCCGCTCTGGATGGGCGGGATCCTCGATGCGGAGGGCGCCAAGGTCGTCATAGCTGCGCCGCAGGGTCCGTTCGATGGAACGGTTGCCTATGTGCAGTTTGGGAATCTTCGCTACCCACTCCTGGCGGCGGCGGTCACTGCGGGAAATTTCACCTGGGGCCGGATGGACGAACGATGCCGCCGGTCCGGTGCCGTCGGCAGCGGGCACCACGGTCAGCGAGGTGCTCCAATGTCCGTGCGGCGGGACAACTACGCGGTAGGTCAGTACGTCCGGCGTGACGTCGGCGCCGCTCGCGTTCACGACGACGCCCTTCCGGACGTCCTGCCAAACGGCCCTAATGCTCAGGGCTTCACCGTCAACGTGCCGGTCTTCTTCCCAGCGACGCTGGACCCGCGCCTCTTTGACTTCAAAGAGATCCGCGAAGTCCGATTCAACACTGTAGGTGACCACGCATTCGGCTTCCTCCGAAGAGTAGTTGCGGATGGTGATCTCCTCCAGGATCCCCGCGCCGACTTCGCGCCGGCGCTCCACGATGAGGGGGCTGTCCGCGTACCCGTCGGAGCGGGGAACACGGCCAATGAACAATGCGCGGTAGGGTTCCTGCGTCGACGCTGTCAGCGGCTCCAGTGGCTGCCCGTTAATGGCCAGGTTCCAGCGCGAGAGGATGCGGGTGTCCTCATGGAAAACCCCATGCGGGTGTTCCGGATGGATGTCCCCATTCGCCAAGGAAATACAGAAGGATGAACCTTCCACCAAGGTAACCGTGCCAGACCCCAACGGCCCGGCAGCCGTGTCAGCATTCCATCCAGCCATCCCGGCCTCCTACGACGGCTCGCAGCCTTACTCCTTGGATAGACGGTACGCCTGCATTCCATTTGACGATAGGCGCTGCGGCGCACTGACGTTTGTGCCCATTTGGCTGTTGCGTTTTCCGCGCCCGGCTCAAAGGGACGACGGCGGGCCAGTCCCGCCGTCGTCCTATTGGGTCGCGCGCAACTCGGCTGAGTCAGGAAAAGTGCTCCGCAGCTTCGGCCCCACTAGAAAAGTTCAGCGCGAACGTACACTTGAGGCCCTGCCCGCAGGGCCTCAAGTGTACGTTCGCGCTGCATTTGGAAGTGCTGCCGGGCTAGACTCCCCGAAGCGGCTGTCAGGGGGCCGGCGGGAAGGCAGCGTCAGGACGAACAGGCTGCCTGCGGTCAGCGCAGCGCCGGTCCAGCCGAGTGCAGGCAGGCGTTCACCAACCCCCACCACTGCAAGGAGCGCCGCCACAACGGTCTCCGCCAGGGACAGCGTAGTGGCTGTGCTGGCGCGGACGCGGGCCAGGCCCCAGCCAAACAGGACATAGCCGGCAAACATGGGAACCACCGCCATGTACGCGCCCACCGAAAAGTTCTGCCAGGACGCGAGGAACGGGGCTCCCGTGGCGGCAAGCACGGGCATGAGCAGGAGGCCGCCGATCCCGAAAACAATGCCCATGACCACCTTTGAGGGCACCCCGGTGTTGATCACGCGGTGTGCCGCCCACGAATACAGGGCGTAGGTCAGTCCGGCCACCAGCCCCAGGGCGACGCCCGCCGGCGTCGACCATCCCGCACCCACTGCGCCGGCCCCGCCGTGCCCCGCATCAGCGACACAGAGCAGCACCGCGCCGGAGACGCCGAGAGCCGCGCCGACGGCCCACCGGCGAGTGAATCGCCTGTTGTCCACCACCCGTTCGATGACGGCCGACGCCAGGGGTGCCGAGCCGATGGAGACGACTGTCCCCACAGCGACACCCGCCAGGTGCATGGACGAATAGAAGGCGAGCGGATACAGGGCAACGGCGAGGGAACCCAGTGCCACAGTGCGCCACTGGCGGCGCAGGGACGTGCCGAACGCCAGCATCGGACGGGCGGCAATCGCGGCCTGCAGCAGGCCGCCGAATCCCATAGCCACCGCTCCGATCGCCAGCGGACTCACGTCCGGGGCGAAGGTGGCCGCAGTGCCGGTGGTGCCCCACAGGACAGACGCGGCGAGTACAAACAGCGCACCCCACGTTGTTCCCGGGAAGCCCGCCGGCTTCACCGGCTGCCGATCAGGGCAGCCGCGATCCCTCGGGCTTGCCGGATACAGTTGTCGTTGCCTTCGAGGCCGGCGCGGACCATCGAGCCTTCCAGGAGGAACGCCAGATGCCTTGCCATGGCCGCTGCCCGCTCGGCCGAGTCCGGAAGCAGTTCGGCAAGGTGCTCCAACAACAGGGCCTGGACCTCCTCCTTGTGCTGCCGGACCACCGCCCGTCCGGGATCGCCGGCAGGGAGTTCGGCCGCGGCGTTGAGCAGCCCGCAGCCGCGGAAGCCGTTCTCGTACGCCAGATCAGCGTGGTCCGCGTAGGCATCGAAGACCGCCAGAACCCGGTCCATGGCAGTGTTCGTCTTTTCCAGCCTTGCCCGGTACAGCCCCAGCCACTCCTCATGGCGGGCGTACAGGTACGCCGTCACCAGGTCCGCCTTCGAGGCGAAGTTGTTGTAGAGGCTCTTTTTTGCCACGCCCGCCTCGGCGGTGATCGTGTCGATGCCCGTCCCGGTCAGGCCGTGGGCGTAGAAGTGCTTGGCGGCAGCCTCGAGGAGGGCATCACGGGCAGGCCGCCTCCCGGGACGGGTTGCCGGGGCCGTCTGGTTTGCTGCCATGGCCAGTCCTCATCAGCTAGGTAGAGCGCCAGTAGTTAGACCAGTCTACCTACTCATGCCAAACGGCCGACGGCGGGAGGTTCCGCCGTCAGCGGCGGCCGAGGTCACTGTCAACGTACGAACCCGGGCGGTTCCCGGAGCTGTGCTGGCAGTTGCAGCCACCATCCAGCTGCAGCCGGACGGTCACTGGACTTGATGATTCCAGCTGGATATCCACCGACTCCGTCCCGTTGCTGCTGATGCGGAGAGTCGGTTCTTCGTCGTGGCGATGGGACATGTAGCCAGCCTTTGTTCACGCGGGGGAAAGTGGTACGCCCCGGTGGCACGGGCAGGAAGCCGCGTGCCACCGGGGCGGGTTGCTACAGACGGTGGGCAGCTACAGGCTGTCCCGTTCCGCCCGCCGGGTCTCGACGGTCGGGATGCTCCCTGTGGGGGTACCGCCCACGCAGTCCGAGTCGGAGCACTTTTCGGCGCATTCGTGCCTTGTCACGAGGTCGAACTGGACATGGCCGTGTTGCTCCACCCCGGTACGGATCGCACGTTCCATCACGTTGGTGGCCAGTCGTCGCCGCAGGGCCAGCGGATCCCGGCGGAGGTCCTTCGCCAGGGCGATGCAGAGCAGCAGCATAACGATAACGAAGGGAAGAGCCGCGACGATGGTGATGCGTTGGAGGCCTGAGAGGGCTTCGGAGGGGTCGTCGCCGCCGGCGAGGAGCATGACGGCAGCGACTGCTCCGGTGAGCACGCCCCAGAAGATGACGACTCCGCGGCGGGGGTTCAGGGATCCATTGGAGCTGAGGGCTCCCATCACGATGGAGGCGGAGTCGGCGCCCGTGACGAAGAAGATGCCCACGAGCACCATGGCAAGCACACCCACTGCTGCGGTGGCCCAGCCGGGCATTCCAAGGTTCTGGAAGACGTCGAAGAGGGCGCCGTTGAAGTTGACGGTGGGCACACCGTCGACCATGGTCACCAGGCCTGGGGTGTTGTTCTTGTCGGCTTCCTGCTGCAGGTGGAAGGCGGTGCCGCCAAAGATGCTGAACCACATGACGCTGACCACGCTGGGTACCAGCAGGACGCCAGTGACGAACTGGCGGATGGTGCGGCCACGGCTGATGCGGGCGATGAACATGCCCACGAAGGGTGTCCAGGAGAGCCACCAGGCCCAGTAGAAGATGGTCCAGCTGGACATCCAGCTGCGCAGTGCTTCGTCACCGACGGCCTCGGTCCGGGAGGACATTTCCGCGAGGTCGCGGGCGTAGTCGCCCACGGCGGCGGGGATCAGGTTCAGGATGAAGAGGGTGGGGCCCACCAGGAAGACGATGAGGGCCAGGATGACGGCCAGGACCATGTTGATGTTGGACAGCCACTGGATGCCGCGGCTGATGCCCGACACGGCGGAGGCGACGAAGCAGAAGGTCAGGACACCGACGATCGCGACGAGCATCGGAGTGCCGACTTCGCCGAACCAGCTGTTGGTGCTCATGCCGCTGCCGATCTGCAGGGCGCCCAGGCCAAGGGATGCGGCGGTGCCGAAGAGCGTGGCGAAGATGGCCAGGATGTTGATGAACTTACCGACCGGGCCTTCGACGACGCGGATGCCGAAAAGGGAGGTGAAGGCCTCGGAGATCAGCTGCCTGCGGCCCAGGCGGTAGGTGCCGTAAGCCATGGCAATGCCGACCACGGCGTACATGGCCCAGGGGTGCAGGGTCCAGTGGAAGATCGAGGTGGCCATGGCGGTCTGGATGGCGGCAGGCGTCTGGCCGTCCACGGTGCCGGGCGGGGGAGAGACGTAGTGGTAAAGAGGCTCGGCCACGCCGTAGAACATCAGTCCGATGCCCATGCCGGCGGCGAACATCATCGCTATCCAGGAGACAGTGCGGAATTCCGGCTTTTCGCCGTCCTTGCCCAGGGGAATGTTGCCGAACTTACCGAGGGCAAGCCAAAGGACAAAGAAGACGAAGAGCGAGGCCATGACCATGAAGAGCCACCCGGTGTACTCCATGACCCAATTGAGGGCACCCGTGGAGGTCGCTGCGAGGCTGTCCCTTCCGAGGAATCCCCAGAGAACAAAAGCCACGGCCATGACACCCGTGATTCCGAAAGTCACCTTATCCAGGTTGAGCGTTCGGTTCCGCCTCTCCGTAACGGCATGCTCCGTTTTGGTTTGACGCAGCTCCTGGAGGATCTCATCGTATTCTTCCTCAGAGGGCACGCTTGCGGTTTCGTCTGCCGGGGTGAGGGTACCCGTTTCGAGCGCATCCTCTGAAGCGAATTCTTCAAGTCTCTGGTCCCCGCCATCATTTTCGCCTACGGGAGGTTTCTTGGGGGGTTTGATGTCACTGTTTATAGCCATGAGGGCGTCCTTTTCTTGGGAGTCATGGGCTTGCCTTTAAACATGGCCATGGGGGGTGAGCCCGGGGGGAAGGTTGGGGGCTTCCTCCGATTCAATGACCATGATGTTGCCGTCAATGATTTGAACTTCGTGCGTGCGGACCGGCAGTTTGGCCGGCGGTGCGTCCAGGCCTCCGGTGCGCAGGTTAAACCTGGAGGCGTGAAGCGGGCACTCAACCCAGCAGTCCTCTACGTAGCCATCGGCCAGTGAGGCATCCTGGTGGGTGCACGTGTCGTCGATGGCGAAGATCTCACCCTCTTCCGTGTGGAAGACGGCAATGGGTGGAGCTGTATCGAGCCTTAATGCCTCCCCGGGAGCGAGATCGCTGAGCGGGCAGGCCTTGTGCATTCGTGGCACCTCTTCGGGTTGGGGTCAGGTTTGCAAACGCTAGAGGCCGGGGCCCTCAAGCGTTCCGCAGGGATCAACACATTTCGCGGTAAGCAACAGAGTGCGCCACCTCACAGCTGAATGTCAAGGTTTTTCAGAAGCCCCCGTCGTATTTCTGTCGCCTCGTGCCACTTCTTGACAGTACACGTGGCGTGAGTCACTCTGTTGCATATAGTGATTCTTGTTGCGCAAGAAGCAGTATTGGAAGGGTGAAATATGGAGACGCTCGCGATGGTGGGAGCATCCTTGGCTGGTCTTTCCGCGGCCCGGGCAGCCCGCGCTCAAGGCTTCACCGGACGCCTGATCATCATTGGCGATGAACAGCACCGTCCGTATGACCGGCCCCCGCTGTCAAAGGACTTCCTTCTCGGCACAATGACCGCTGAGGACCTCTTCCTTGAAAACGAGGACGAGGGGCTTCACGCCGAATGGATCCTCGGGGTTGGCGCAGTTGGTCTGGACGCCGAAACCCGGACTATCGAACTGGCGGACGGCAGGAGCGTTACCGCCGACGGCATCGTTATTGCCACTGGCGCACGGTGCCGTCAGCTCCCTGCACTCAAGGGCTTGGACAATGTCTTTTACCTGAGGACAATCGCCGATGCCCAAGGACTGGCTCCGAGGTTGGTCCCGGGCAACCGGATGGTGGTGATCGGCGCCGGTTTCATCGGGGCTGAGGCCGCGTCGGTGGCAGCATCCCGTGGCATGGACGTCACCATGATCAACAACAACCAGGTCCCGTTCACAGCGCAGCTGGGTGCGGACATGGGTGCAACCGTCGCCAAGCTCCACACTGCCCACGGGGTGGATCTGGTCTGCGGTGTTGGCATCGAAGATTTTGACACGGCTGATGGCGAAGTCACTGGTCTCCGCCTCGCTGATGGCCGGCATATTCCCGCCGATGTAGTTGTGGTCGGCATCGGTGCCGAGCCCAACGTGGAATGGCTTGAGGGCTCGGGTATTCAGCTCCAGGACGGGGTGCTTTGTGATTCCATGGGACGCAGCAGCGTGCAGGGCATCGTCGCCGTGGGCGACTGCGCTGCATGGTTTGAGGACAAGTTGGGCAGGCACCGCCGGGTTGAGCACTGGACTGGCGCTTTGGAGCGCGCTGCTCTCGCCGTCCAGGCGCTGCTCGACGACGACGCCCCACAGCAGCCGCTTAAGCCCCCCTATTTTTGGTCTGACCAGCACGGCGTGAAGATCCAGTTCGCCGGCCACTCCGCAGGTTACGACCGGCTCGAGATTGAAGCCGGCGACCCGGAGGAACACAGCTTCCTTGCTGTCTACTACCAGGGTGAGATCCCTGTGGCAGCACTCGGCATGAACCAGCCGCGGCTGTTCACCAAGTGGCGGCGCAGTATTGGCAAGCCGGTTGCCAAGCCTGTCCCGGCCGGACTTGCTTCCGCAGTCGCGTCCTAGGACCACCGCACCTCTTGCTTCTTAGTCTTTTCCAAGCTTCCACACGCAACATTGCAGTTCTGAGGAGGAACGATTGAGCACTGAGGTAACCACTCCGAGCCTTATCCCCACGCTGCCGGGGTCGACATACGTGGATGAGGCCGTATTCCGTGCCGAGCAGGAGCGCATCTTCGAGCAGATGTGGTTCTGTGCCATCCGGTCCGCTGACTTGGACAAGGCCGGAGCCTGGCGGACCGTCCAGGTAGGTCGTGAGAGCGTCCTGATCTCGCGCACCCGCAAAGGCCAGATCCGCGCGTTCTACAACATCTGTAGGCACCGAGGCGTCAAGCTGTGCATGGAGGAGCAGGGCGAAGCTGCCCGCAACTTCCAGTGCCCGTACCACGCCTGGACCTATGACTTCGAAGGCAAGCTGATTGCTGCCCCGAACCTGACCAAGATGCCGGATATCGACCGGGACGAGTACGGACTGGCCAAGGTTCACGTCAGCGAATACCTGGGCTATGTCTGGGTCTGCCTGGCCGATGAGCCGCCGTCGTTTGAGGAAGACGTTATGGGCGCGATCGAGGAGCGCCTCGGCAACGTACACGCCATTGACGGTTACGATGTCGCCAACCTCAGCCTGGGCCGCCGTATCAAGTACGACGTCAAGGCCAACTGGAAGCTCATCATTGAGAACTTCATGGAGTGTTACCACTGTGCCACCATTCACCCGGAACTCACCGAAGTTCTGCCCGAATTCGCAGACGGCCTTGCCGCACAGTACTTCGTAGGCCACGGCGCCGAATTCGGCGAAGACATAAAGGGCTTCACCATCGACGGCTCAGAAGGGCTGGACCACATCCCCGGTGTGGGCGAGGACCAGGACCGCCGCTACTACGCCATCACCATCAAGCCGACAGTGTTCGTGAACCTCGTCCCGGACCACGTCATCATCCACCGGATGTTCCCGATGGCTGCGGACCACACCATCGTCGAATGCGACTGGCTGTACCTGCCCAGTGTGGTGGAAAGCGGCAAGGACGTCACGGCTTCAGTGGAGCTGTTCCACCGCGTCAACCAGCAGGACTTCGACGCGTGCGAACGCTGCCAGCCTGCCATGGGCTCGAAGATCTACTCCAAGGGCGGTGTGCTGGTACCCAGCGAACACCACATCCGCGCCTTCCACGACTGGATCGAGGAAAAAGTAGGCGACATCATTCACTCCTCCTAGACCACTGTGAGGAACCGGCAGGCCCGGCCCGTTGGGGTCGGGCCTACCGGCGTCTGTAGCCCATTTTTGCACTGATGGCCAGGCCGGCGTCGCGAAGGCCTTCAATGAGTCCGGGGTCCTCTTCGGGCCTGAACCGGAACGCAGGACCGGAGATACTCACCGCTGCGATGACATTCCCCAAGTGGTTATAGATGGGAACGGCGACCGCTGTCAGGCCGATCTCGAACTCCTCGTGGACCACCGCGTAGCCCTGGCGGGCGACGTCCAGCAGCTGCTTTTCCAACTCCGCGCGGTTGGTTATGGTGCGCGGCGTGCGGGCCGGCAGACCGACCCTCTTGAGGATCGTGTCCCTTTCGTCTGTCGGCAGGGCAGCGAGCAGTACCTTGCCGCTGGACGTGGCGTGCAGCGGCGTCAGGCTGCCTACCCAGTCGTACGTCGCGAGAGTGGAGGGGCCCATGGCCTGGTCCACGTTGACAGCAAAGTTCGACCGCAGGACGGCCAGGTTTACCGTCTCCTTGTATTGCCCAGCCAGGCTCTCCAAAACCTCCCGTGCCTCGCGTACCACGCTCAACCGGCCAGGGATGGACGATGCCAGTCTCAGGATTCCAAACCCCAGCTGGTACTTGCCACGTTCGCTGTTCTGGCGGACCAGTTCCCGGCCCAGCAGTGACCCCACCAGCCGGGACACGGTGGATTTGTGGACGCCCATCTCATCAGCGATCTCGCTGACGCCGGCATCACCATCCCGGGCCAGGATTTCCAGAATCTGGAGGGCGCGGTCCACCGATTGGACGCCTCCGCCCTGGGCGTCTGCGTCCGGGTCGTGGTCGTTGCGTGCGGCCATCATGCCTCGTGTCATAGTCCATGCAGGGTGCTTTGGGACTGGAGGCCCCAGCCAACCAGCGCCCTCGTCAAGGCTCCATCCTAGACCGACTCGCGTCCTGACGCGTCATTCGCAACAGCGGCCCCTGCACTGCAGCCGCAGTTAAGCAAAGGAAGGCACCCCACAGAGGGGTGCCTTCCTTTGCGAGTGCCGGTTAGCCGATTTTGTTGGCTGCTTCGGCGTCGGAGAGCGGGGCGGTACCGAGGTTGGCGCGGAGTTTGGCGCCGAGTTCGGCGTCGACGTTGGTCCAGTACTGGATGGCGCGTTCCTTGATGCCGGGGCTCTTCACGCCGCCCACGGCACCGGTGATGGTGTCCAGGAAGCGGGCCTTGGCGGCGTCGTCGTAGACTTCGCGGTAGAGCGTGCCGGCCTGGCCGAAGTCGCTGTCCTCGGCGTGCAGGGTGTGCGCGGAGAGGGTCAGTTCGCCGTCGTTCTCCCAGCCGCCGGCCGGGTTCTGGGGCTCAACGGCGGCCGGGCCGCCCACGGTGTTCGGGGCGTAGACCGGGACGGTGGGGGCGTTGAACAGGTAGCGTCCGGCGCCGTCCTGGCTGTAGTTGTTGACCTCGTTCTTGGGCTGGTTGACCGGGATCTGGGCGTGGTTGGTGCCCACGCGGTAGCGGTGCGCGTCGGCGTAGGAGAAGATGCGGGCCTGCAGCATCTTGTCCGGGGACGCGGCGATGCCGGGCACGAAGTTCGACGGCGCGAAGGTGGCCTGTTCGATCTGCGCGAAGTAGTTCTCCGGGTTCTTGTTCAGTTCCATGGTGCCGACCTTGATCAGCGGGTAGTCCGCGTGCGGCCAGACCTTGGTGAGGTCGAACGGGTTGAACCGGTAGGTCTTGGCGTCCTCGTACGGCATGACCTGGACGTGCAGGTCCCAGGAGGGGAAGTTGCCGGCTTCGATGTTTTCGGCCAGGTCGCGGATGTAGAAGTCCGCGTCGGAGCCGGCCAGTTCCTCGGCGCGGTCACCGGTGATGGTGTTCACGCCCTGGTTGGACTTGAAGTGGTACTTGACCCAGAAGCGTTCGCCCGCGGCGTTGATCCACTGGTAGGTGTGTGAGCCGTAGCCCTGCATTTCGCGCCAGGAGGCGGGCAGGCCGCGGTCGCCCATGAGCCAGGTGACCTGGTGCGCGGACTCGGGGGACAGGGTCCAGAAGTCCCACTGCATGTCCGCGTCGCGCAGGTGGGTGCCCGGGAGGCGCTTCTGGGAGTGGATGAAGTCCGGGAACTTGATGCCGTCGCGGATGAAGAACACCGGGGTGTTGTTGCCCACGAGGTCGTAGTTGCCCTCGGAGGTGTAGAACTTCACGGCGAAACCGCGCGGGTCCCGCCAGGTGTCAGGGGAGCCGTTCTCGCCCGCGACGGAGGAGAAACGGATCAGCATCTCGGTCTCAACGCCCGGCTGCAGGAACGCGGCCTTGGTGTAGGCCGAGATGTCCTCGGTGGCCGTGAACGTGCCGAACGCGCCGCCGCCCTTGGCGTGCACTACGCGCTCCGGCACCCGCTCGCGGTTGAACTGGGCAAGCTTCTCCACCAGGTAGTGGTCAGTCAGGATGATGGCACCGTCGGCACCAACTGACTTCGAATGCGCGTCGGACGTAACCGGCGCACCTGACTGGGTCGTTGAAATGGCAGTCATTTTTCTCCTATTTCTTGGCTAAACAATGTTTAAGGGGCAGCTGTTGGATGGCCTGCGCCAACCCATTCCACGGTGCCGTCCGTAAAGAACTGCTCTTTCCAGATCGGTACGCGGGCCTTGATGCGGTCCACAAGCTCTGAACACACAGCAAAGGCCTGGCCGCGGTGGGCTGCCGAGACGGCGCAGACGAGTGCGGGGTCACCTACACGGAGCATCCCCACCCGGTGGGCAGCCCAGATGCGGACCGGCATTTCCGCCTCCCCGGTATGTTCCGCAGCAAGTTCTTCCACGAGTCCGGCCAGGACCTGATGTGCGGTGGGGTGGGCCGAATAACTTAGTCGGGCAACCGACTTTCCGTTGTCGTGGTTGCGCACCACTCCGCTGAAGCTGACAACGGCGCCTGCTTCGTCACCCTCGACCGCGGCCGTCGCCCGGTCCACGGAGATGGGGTCGCTGCTGAGCTCGGCGAGGACAACGTCAAAGCCGGGCATGGTTTTCCTCACGGCTCACCTTCCGCGGACGGTCCACCCTTTCGCGTCCCGCGTAGACATTCAGGCTGTGCCCCCTGCTGAATCCCACTAACGTCACACCGGTTTCGGCTGCGAGGTCAGCGGCCAGGCTTGACGGTGCGCTCACGGCTGACAGGACGGGTATCCCGGCCAGGGCGGCTTTCTGGACAAGCTCGAAGGACGCCCGCCCCGAAACCTGGAGCACGGTGCCGCTCAGCGGCAGCAGGTCCTGGCGAAGGGCCCACCCCACCACCTTGTCGACCGCGTTGTGGCGGCCGACGTCTTCCCGAAGGCAAAGCAGTTCCGGGCTCGTACCGTCCACTTTGAACAGGCCGGCGGCATGGACGCCGCCGGTCTTGTCGAACAGGCCTTGTGCCTCGCGAAGCCGCTCGGGGAGTTCGGCAAGGGCGTCCAGGGGTATCCGCAGCGCGTCCTGGGAAGGATCGAAGTGGAGGGTCTTGCGGACGGCTTCGATGGAGTCGGTCCCGCAGATGCCGCATGAGCTTGAAGTGTAGACATGCCGCATAGTGTCCGGCATGGGTACATCTGGCCTTAGTTGGGCGTCGATGACGTTGAACGACTGGGCGCCGCCGGCATCTCCGGCACAGAAACGCAGCGAGATGAGCTCGGATTGGGCACGGATGATGCCTTCAGACACCAGGAATCCGGCCACAAGATCAAAGTCGTCCCCGGGGGTTCTCATGGTGACCGCGAAGGAGCGGCCGCCAATGCGGATTTCCAGGGGCTCCTCAGCAGCGAGTTCGTCTTCCTTGAACCGCACCGGGTATTCAGTGCCGGAACCGTCCAGGCGGAAGCGGTGGATCTTGCGGCGCTGTGTCATGCGTGCCATGCGGTGCTCCGTGCTCGGTTGGTGGTGGAGATGATCGACCCGTTGGGCTCCGTCCAGGGCAGTGGGAGCACAGGAACAGGCTCGCCGGACTGGACTCCGCCAGGAGGAACAGCCATGACGCCGTCGGCCCAGGCCAGTCCACGCATCATGCCTGGCCCCGTGTGCGAGGCGGGGAATGCCAGGCCCTCGATGAACGTGCACGGAATCAGGCGCGTACGGCCAGGGCACGGATCAACGTCAGCGGCGGAAGTCACCTGTCCGACGGCGCTCAGGGACCTGCCTCCGAGTGCCTCCAGCAGCGGTGAACCAATGGTGATGAGGGCCATCATGGCTGCCAACGGATTACCGGGCAGTCCGACGACGAAGCGGCCGTCCGGGAGCCCGGCCAGGACAGCCGGGTGGCCGGGCCGCATGGCGACGCCGTCCAGCAGCAGCTCGCCGCCCAGAGCCGCGATCGCGGCGCGAAAATGATCTGTGCCGGAACAGCCGGTTCCCCCAGTGGTTATGGTCACGTCCGGCAGCCGCCCGGAAAACCCTTCTGAACCGCCAAGTGCCGCGAGCCATTCGTCGTAGGAATCCCCGATCCGCAGGGAGCCGGCGGTGGTGCCCCCCAGAAGGGAAATGACCGTGCCCAGCTGGGGACCGAAAGTGTCCCTGACGTACCCTGGATCCGGAACGCCCGAGGTGACCACTTCGGAACCGGTCATGACGATTCCGACCATCGGCTTGGCCTGCACCTGCAGAGTGTCGTGGCCAGCCACGGCGGCGAGGGCAATGTGTCCCGGGTTCAGTTTTGTGCCGGCGGGGATCAGCACTTCACCGGCCGAAGCTTCTTGGCCCGCGGGGCGGATGTGCTGGCCCGGCCACGGCTCGCCCTGCTTTGCGTTGTCATTGAGCAGCAGGAGCGGGCGGCCATCAGCGTCTTGGTGGATCTGGCCGCTTTCCTTGCGGAGGATCGATTGGGCGCCGGAAGGTACCAGTCCGCCGGTGGCGATGACGCTGGCCTGCCCGGGGAACAAAAAGGGCCCAGGGTCGGTAAGGATCCATGGACCGATGCCATTGACGGCCCAGCCGTCCATGGCAGAGGAGTCGTAGTGGGGGAGTTCCTGCAGGGCGGCGACTTCGCGGACCAGGGTGTAGCCGGCCGCCGAGTGGAGCGGCGCATCCACCGGCGCGAGCGGGACAGCGGAATCGAAGGCCAGCTGCCGGGCTTCGGCCCACGTAGGGGCGGGATCTCGCGCGGCGCGCCAGACGGAGTGCAACTCCGAAGCGCGGCCGTCGGTGTCGATTTCTCGGGCGAGCAACGGTGCCCCCTTTTCTAAACTTAGTGGTGCGCTGAAAGGTGGGGCCGGGGACTGTGAGGGTTGCACCACGCGGTACTTGCCCCACAGTCCCCGGCCCCACCAGTTGGGGTACTAGGCCTTGATGTATCCGTTCGGGTTCAGCACGAATTTCGTCGCCGAGCCGGCGTCGAATTCGGCGTAGCCGCGCGGTGCGTCCTCCAGCGGGATCGCTGTGGCGTTAACTGCCTTGGCGATCTGGACCTTGTCATGCAGGATGGCCATCATCAGCTGGCGGTTGTAAGACATGACCGGGCACTGTCCGGTGGTGAAGGACAGGGACTTTGCCCATCCCGTGCCCAATGACAGCGACAGGGAGCCGTGCTTGGCTGCGTCGTCGATTCCACCCGGGTCGCCGGTGACGTACAGCCCGGGGATGCCCAGGGCCCCACCTGCGGCTGTAATGTCCATCAGGGAATTCAGCACGGTGGCCGGAGCCTCGTGGGATGCATCCTTGCCATGGCCACGGGCTTCGAAGCCCACAGCGTCGACGCCGCAGTCCACCTCAGGAACGCCAAGGATCTGCTCGATCTGGTCCTTCGGATCTCCGTTGGAGACGTTCACCGTCTCGCACCCGAAGGAGCGGGCCTGCGCCAGCCGGTCTTCGTTCATGTCACCGACAATCACGACGGCGGCACCAAGCAACTGCGCGCCGACGGCGGCGGCGAGGCCGACCGGGCCGGCTCCGGCGATGTACACGGTGGACCCGACGCCGACTCCGGCTGTGACGGCGCCGTGGAACCCGGTGGGGAAGATATCGGAGAGCATGGTCAGGTCCATGATCTTTTCCAGGGCCTGGTCGCGGTCCGGGAACCTGAGCAGGTTCCAGTCAGCGTAGGGGACGAGCACGTATTCTGCCTGGCCACCCACCCAGCCGCCCATGTCCACGTAACCGTAGGCGCTGCCCGGGCGGTCCGGGTTGACGTTCAGGCAGATGCCGGTCTTGCGCTCCTTGCAGTTCCGGCACCGGCCACAGGAGATGTTGAAAGGCACGGAGACGATGTCTCCGACCTTGATGAACTCCACATCCGGACCGACTTCCACCACTTCGCCGGTGATTTCATGTCCGAGGACGAGGTCCTGGGGAGCGGTGGTGCGGCCGCGCACCATGTGCTGGTCCGAGCCGCAGATGTTGGTTGTCACCGTGCGCAGGATCGCACCGTGGGGTACTTTCCGGCCGACGTTGGCCGGATTGACGCCAGGCCCGTCTTTCAGTTCGAACGTCGGGTAGTCGGTATTGATGATTTCGACGACACCGGGTTCCTTGTAGGCGACCGCTCTATTTCCTGACATGGACACTCCTTTGGCTACGGGGGTGGTGCTGGGATTTCGTGCCAGGCCCGCCATTGTCGGATTGCCTTGCACTGGTCCGGCAAAGTTGCCGGCGCTGCCCCGTTGCCCGAAAGCGGTGCTTCGATGAGGATACCTCCCCAGGTTTCAGGCCATCGAAGCACCATTCACGGGTACGGGACAGATCATCCTTCGCGAGGACGAAGGCTGTCAGTGGGATGCGGCGCCGGTTGGCACAGCATCCCGGTCCTTCCTAGCGCTGGGCAGCGGCGCCCGCGGAAGCTACGGTGTGGTCGTTCTCCACGGTGCTGCCGCTGACGCCGATCGCACCGATGATGGTGCCGTCCCCATCGTGCAGCGGGAGTCCGCCCGGGAACGTGATGAGTCCGCCATTGGAGTGTTCGATGTTGAACAGCGGGCCGCCTGGCTGGGACAGTTCACCGATCGATCCCGTGGCCATGTCGAAGTAGCGGGCAGTGCGGGCCTTCTTGATGGAAATGTCGATGCTGCCGAGCCAGGCACCGTCCATGCGGGTGAAGGCCTTGAGGTTGCCTCCGGCGTCCACCACCGCGATGTTCATTGCAGTGCCGGTTTCGCGGGCCGACTCGCGGGCGGCGCCGAGGACGGCATCGGCCTGGGCTTGAGTGATATCAGACATTGCTTCTCCCTTGATGGTGTCTGGTGGGGTGGGGCTGAGCTGTGCGAAAAGGGCTGATATTTTTACATATGCAGTAACGATATATCAGTACATCGTAGGGCAGCCCAAAGGTCATGTCTAGGGATTTCTTAGCGGCCGTGGATCAGGCTCAGCGCCTCGGCCCGGGCCGCCGGCAGGCGCAGTTCACCGCGGACTGCGGACGTGATGGTCTTTGCCCCCGGCTTGCGGATACCCCGCATGGACATGCACAGGTGCTCGCACTCGACCACCACAATTGCGCCGAGCGGCCGCAGCGAGGTGACCAGCGCGTCCACCACCTGCGTTGTCAGCCGTTCCTGAACCTGCGGCCTTCGCGCGAAGACGTCCACCAGCCTTGCCAGCTTGCTGAGGCCGGTCACGAGTCCCTCGGCGGACGGGATGTAGCCCACATGTGCCACGCCATGGAACGGCACCAGGTGATGCTCGCAGGTGGAATAGAACGGGATGTCCTTGACGATGACCATTTCACCGTGGCCGAGGTCGAAGGTCCTGTCCAGGACGGCAAGGGGATCCTCATGGAGCCCGCCAAACATTTCCGCGGCGGCGCGTGCCACGCGGGCCGGAGTGTCCGCCAGTCCGGGCCTTTCCGGGTCCTCCCCGATGGCCAGAAGATATTCGCGGACAGCCCGTTCCACCCTTGGCCCGTCGACGCCCTTGGCATCGATTTTTTCCGTCGTCAGGACAGCGCTCACGATTCGGCCCGCTCCAGCCGCACGATAACGGACTTGGACGTCGGTGTCCCGCTCGTGTCGGCTACGGAATCAAGCGGCACGAGGACGTTGGTTTCCGGGTAGTAAGCCGCCGCGCAGCCCTTGGGCGTCGAGTATGAAACGATGCGGAAGTTTTCGGCCCGGCGTTCGGTCCCCTGGAATTCGGAGATGAGGTGAACCATGTCCCCGTCCGTGAACCCCAGCTCAGTAATGTCGTCGGCATTGATCATCACGACTCGGCGCCCGCCATGGATGCCCCGGTAGCGGTCATCCTTGCCGTAGATGGTGGTGTTGTACTGGTCATGGGAGCGCAGGGTCTGGAGGACGAGGCGTCCCGCGGGGACCCTGATGAATTCCAGTTCGTTGCCTGTGAAGTGGGCCTTGCCCGAAGCGGTGTCGAACTTCCTGGCGTCCCGGGGCGGGTGGGGAAGGACGAACCCGCCAGGGTTCTGGATCCGTTCCTCGAAATTCTCGAAGCCGCTGAGGACCGCCTCGATGTGTTTCCTGATGATGGAGTAGTCGTCCCTCATGGCAAGCCAGTCGGCTTTGGGGGTATTGGGCAGCCGGCGGTTGTCGCTGTCGGTGAAGAGTCTGTGGGCGATGTTGCACACGATGGCCACCTCGGAATGGAGGTGCTCACTGGCGGGCTTAAGGCGTCCGCGGGAGGCGTGCACCGCACTCATGGAATCCTCCACGGTCACCCTCTGGTCGCCCGTGCGCTGGGTGTCCTTCTCGGTACGCCCGAGTGTCGGAAGAATCAGCGCACGACGGCCCGTCGATACGTGGGAATGGTTCAGTTTCGTGGAGATCTGCACCGTCAGGCGGGTGTTCGCCAGCGCCTGTTCCGTGACCTCTGAATCCGGGGCCGCCCGCACGAAGTTGCCGCCCATGCCGATGAAAACGCGGACCTTGCCGTCCCGCATGGCGCGGATGGCGGCCACGGTGTCGAAGCCGTGTGCCCGGGGGGAGAGGAATTCGAACTCATGGTCAAGCCGGTCATGGAAGTTCTCCGGCATCTTCTCGAAGATGCCCATGGTCCGGTCACCCTGGACGTTGGAGTGGCCGCGGACGGGGCAGACCCCGGCTCCCGGTTTGCCGATGTTGCCCTGGAGAAGCAGGACGTTGACCACGTCGCGGAGGGTGGGAACCGAGTGCTTGTGCTGGGTCAGGCCCATGGCCCAGCAGACGATGGTGGCGCTCGAGGCCAGGAGCCGCTCGCCAGTGGACCTGATCTGTTCCAGTGTCAGTCCGGTGGCTTCGACGATGTCGTCCCATTCCGCCTTTTCGAGGTACCGCAGGTATTCGTCGATGCCCACGGTGTGGTCCTTGATGAATTCATGGTCCAGCACGGTGGGGAGGCCGGGTGTCTTGCGCCCTTGCGCTTCGGCTTCGAGAAGGTACTTGCCAAGCCCCTGGAAGAGGGCCTGATCCCCGCCGGCACGGATCTGGAGGAAGTCGTCGGTCAGCTGTGTGCCCACCACCATGCCGGAAATGTTCTGCGGATTCTCGAACCGAAGGAGCCCGGCCTCGGGAAGCGGATTCACGGAGATGATGACGGCGCCGTTCTTCTTCGCCTTCTCCAGCGCGCTGAGCATGCGCGGGTGGTTGGTGCCGGGATTTTGACCTGCAACGAAGATCAGCGACGCCGTCTCCAGGTCCGTGAGGCTGACGGAGCCTTTGCCGATGCCGATGGTTTCGACCAGGGCCGAGCCGGACGATTCGTGGCACATGTTGGAGCAGTCGGGCAAATTGTTTGTCCCGATGCCGCGAACGAGCAGCTGGTAGGCGAAGGCTGCCTCGTTCGATGTCCGCCCCGAGGTGTAGAAGACTGACTGGTCCGGGTGCTCCATGTCCCTGATCTCCTGGGCGATCAGCTCGTAGGCGTCGTCCCACTCGATGGGCCTGTAGTGGGTGGCGCCTTCGTCAAGCAGCATCGGGTGCGTCAGCCGGCCCTGTTGGCCCAGCCAGTAGTCGTCGCGCGTTTTCAGGTCCGCAATGGAGTGCTCTGCAAAGAATTCGGGCGTGACGCGGCGGCGCGTGGCTTCTTCGGCCACCGCCTTGGCGCCGTTCTCGCAGAATTCCGCAGCATTGCGCTTTTCGTGTTCAGGCCAGGCACAGCCCATGCAGTCAAAGCCGTCAACCTGGTTGACTGCCAGGAGCGTCTGGATGCTGCGCAGCGGCCCCATCTGCTCAAGGGAAATCTTCAACGCGTTTGCAACAGCAGGAAGGCCGACCGCAGTCGTTTTGGGCTTAGTCAGGCTCAGCTTTGACTCGTCGATGTTCTGCTTGGGGGCTTTTGAAGCCATGGGGATCTTTCCCTTCAGATCTTGGCAGGAAACAGTGGAATGGAGATGTTGCCTGGGGACAACGTGGTGGCCGGCTGCAGTGCCTGCAGACCATGCAGGAGGCCAGGCAACCGGCCGAGGTCGTTGAAGGTGTAGACATGGAACCCGGCAAAGAGGGGATCGCCCGCCAACTCCTGGTGAATCTCGCGAATCAGGCCGGCGCTGTCATAGCTGAGGAAGTCGTCCCGCCGCCAGAGGGCTCCCGCCATCCCTGTCCCGCGGGCAAGCTTGAGCGAGCGGCCGACCCCGAGGCGTGCTCCCAGGGATACCAGCTTCCTGACGGAGACTGGACCGGGGACTCCAACCCACACGGGTATCTGGATGCCGCTGTTTCGGATTGCCTTGAGGTATCGGCTGATGGACCCGGCGGAAAAACACATCTGCGTGACCAAGGAGGACGCCAAGGGCGCTTTCATGTGGAGGCTGCTGCTGAGTTGCTCCTGGCTAAGCTGCGGGTGGCCTTCCGGGTAACCGGCAATTCCTATGGAGAAGTCGGGTGAATAGGCATTCACGGCCTCAAGGAGTTGTCCGCTCCAGCTGTAAGGGCCGGCGGGCGTGCGCCGGTCGCCGGCAACGAGAAACAGCTCCGAGACGCCGGCCTCCTGCAGTTGCTGCAGGAGGGAATGGAGTTCGGCCTCACCCGTGATGCTGCGGGCCGCGAGGTGGGGGACGGTGTGGTACCCCAGGCGGGCAAGGTTGACGGCCGCCTCCACGGTCCGTGCGGGCCCGTGGTGCGGAAGGCACGTGACGCTGACGGATCCCGAGGTGCCAAAAGCCGCAGGGAGTTGCGTGAGCAGGTCGGCGGACGGAACCACTTCCAGCCGTACCCTTGCAACAGCTTCCTTGCTCATTACTCTCCGTTCTTCGGCATCACCGCAACACTGCCTGCCGGAGCGAAAATCTCCAACTGGTACCTACCGGAGGGTTGACATTTTTTTGATGGAATATTGATATATCAGTTCTAGGAATACTATGTACACGAGGCCTTCGCGTCAAGGCTCAGCCGTGCACCGGGAGGAGACTTGAAAATGGCAAGCGCTGGAGAACTACCGACGGAAGTTGGGGGGCCCTTCCTGCCCGGGAGGCAGGAGGACGAGTCCTTCGCCGACTTCGCCTACAGGGTGCTCTGCGATGAACTCATCGTTTTGGACATCAAGCCGGGCGAACCATTGAATGACGAAGTGATTTCCAGGCGGCTCGGAGTGGGGAGGACACCCATCCGGGAGGCCATGAAGCGCCTGGAGAGCGACCACCTGGTGGTGGCGTATCCCCGCCGGGGAACATTCGCCGCGGGGGTGGACATCACGGATCTGGCCGAAATTTCCGAAATCCGGCAGCTTTTGGAGCCTGCGGCCGCAGCACGGGCTGCCCGGATGGCGTCGCCGCAGCTCCGGCAGGAGATCAAGGAATTTGCCAGGGAAGTTGGAGAGCTCCTGCCAGGGATGCACTCCCAGCGGGACCTTATGCGCCTGGACATGCGCGTGCACCGGATGATCTACCGGGCCACAGGGAGCCGGCATCTTGAGGATGTCCTGATCCGGTACGACAACCTGGCGACGCGGATCTGGAGCCTTGTGCTGGAGAAACTTCCTCCCGTATCCGAGCATATTGCCCAGCACATTGAGCTGCTCGAGTGCATCGCGGAAGGGGATTCCGAAGCTGCTGCGCGGCTGACCACCAAGCACGTGACGGACTTCGAGAACCTGATCAGGGCGGTCCTGTAGCCCATTGGGAGGACAACGGCGTCCGCGCCCGTGCAGATCGCATCGATCTGCACGGGCGCGCTGACGACTGGCCTAAGCCAAGCAGGGGTACCTGCCCTGGAATCAGCCGGCAGTGCCCCGGACCAAGGCGCGCGACTGTTCCCGCGCGGCGTCGACGGTGTGTTTTAGGAGCAGGGACGTCGTGACTGAACCGACGCCGCCCGGAACGGGCGTCAGCGCCGCGGCGATGCCCCGGACACTGGCTTCGTCCACGTCCCCCACGAGGGAGCCGTCGGCAAGGACGTTGGTGCCGACGTCGACCACTACGGCTTTCGAGGAAATATGACCGCCGTTCAGCAGGCCGGTGCGCCCGGCGGCGACCACCACGACGTCGGCCGTCTTGGTGTATTCCTCCAGCGGCCCTGACCTGGAGTGGCAGACGGTGACCGCGGCGTCGCGTTCCAGCAGCAGCAGGGACAGCGGTTTTCCGACGACGGCGGAACGCCCAATCACGACGACGTTGCGGCCCGCCACCGGGATATCGAAGTGGTCAAGGATCTCGATGACGGCCTGGGCCGTTGCAGGCGCGAACGAGGGCTGGCCGACCGCCAGGCGGCCGAGGCTCAGTGGATTCGCGCCGTCGATGTCCTTTTCAGGGGCGATGTGCCCAACCAGGGCAGCTGGATCGACGCCTGGAGGCAGTGGCGTCTGCAGGATGATGCCGTTGACCGATGGCTCGGCGCTGAGGTCTTTCAGGACTGAGGCCAGTACCTGTCCTGTTGCGTCGTGGCCCAGGTCCACGATCCGGCAATTGATGCCCGCGCTTTCTGCAGCCCGTTCGATGGACCGCACATACCAGTGCGTGGAGCCGTCGTCGGTGGCCACAACCACCGCAAGGGTGGGGCGCAGGCCGTCACTTTCGAGCTCCCGGGCATCGTCGTGGGCTTTCTGCTGGATAAGCTTTGCCAGTGTTCGTCCAGGAAGGAGTGTGGTGCTCAACCGAGAATCCTTTCGCGCACGCGCTTCACGAGAGAGTCGGCCGCCAGGATGACCTTGTCCTCAAGGCCGTCGGTCTGCTCGGCCAGCCGGGAACGGGCTTCGGTGTCCTTGATGGCCACCACATTAATGTCGATGTTCACCCGTGCAGTGGTGGCAGCTGCCCGGGCTGCGTCGACGGCGGCCGCGACGTCGCTGATGACGTTGGCGTTGGCCACCTCGAACAGTTCCGTGGCAAGATCCACGACGGCGCCGGCCAGGAGGATCAGTTGTGCCGGTGTCTGCGCGGCCAGGATGAGCGCGTCCTGGATGGATGCTGTCCGTGCGGCCTTGAGGTCGTCAGTACCGGTCGGGAGCTTGTAGGCATCAATGACGCCTTGGAACGCATGCTGGTCGGCGTCCGCGAGGTGCAGGGCCTGGACCACCAGTTCGTCTGCGGTGCTCATGATTCTTGTCACGAGTTCGGCATGCTGCTCGTATTTGGTGCCGGTGGTGTACCTGGCCACCATGGCGACAAGCGCCGCCCCCTGGGCGGCGTGGAGCGCCGCGGCTGCGCCGCCGCCTGGGGTGGGTTCGCGCGAGGCAAGCCTGGCGAGATAGTCGTTTATTGTTTCTGAACTGATCATGTGTCTTCCTGGGGCTGAAGCTCTAGTCGACTGGCCTGGGGCATGGGACGGGCCATGGAAAAGCAGCGGCCCGGACTCTGGTTGCGAGGGAGTGAGTCCGGGCCGCGTGCCCTTGAATGGCCCTGCGGCTGTTAGCCGCGGAGCCGGCTCATCGTGGGGTCGTACAGTGGATCCGCGGTGACTGTGGCCTGGATGCGCCGGCCAAAGTACTCGATTTCAACCGAGTCACCCACGGAGACGGCGGCGGGCAGGTACGCGTAGGCGATCGGCTTGGCCACGGTGTAGCCATAAGCGGCGCTCGTGACGTAGCCAACTGCCTGGTCCTTGTAGAAGACAGGTTCCTTGCCCAGCACGATGCTGCGTCCGTCGTCGACCGTCAGGCAGCGCAGGCGGCGGGCGGAGTTTTCCTCGGTCCGGCCTTCCAGTGCTGCCTTGCCGACGAAGTTTTCCTTGGTCATCTTCACGGCGAAACCGAGTCCCGCTTCCAGCGGGTCGTGCTCGGTGGTCATGTCGGTGCCCCAGGAGCGGTAGCCCTTTTCCAGGCGCAGCGAGCTGAACGCGGCGCGGCCGGCAGCGATCACGCCGAACGGCTGCCCTGCCTTCCACAGTGCGTCCCACAGGCGCTGGCCGTTGTCCGCGCTGGTGTACAGTTCCCAGCCCAGCTCGCCGACGTAGGAGAGCCGCATTGCGGTGACGGTGACGCCTCCGATGACAACCTTCTTCGCCCGGAAGTAGCGCAGGCCGTCGTTGGAGAAGTCGTCGCTGCTGACGGTGCTGATCAGGTCCCGGGCGAGGGGTCCCCAGAGACCGATGCAGCATGTCCCGCCGGTGGTGTCGCGCACCTGGACCCAGTCGCTGGCGGTTCCGTTTTCCGTCTGGTGGCGTGCGGCCCGCTCAAAGTAGGCCGTGTCGATGTTTCCGTTGGCTCCGAGCTGGAACGTGTCTTCGCTCAGGCGGGCCACGGTGATGTCGCTTCGGATCCCGCCGGCGTGGTCCAGCAGGAGGGTGTAGGTGACGGCCCCCGGCTTCTTGGTCATGTCGGCGGTGGTCAGCTCCTGCAGCAGCTTCATGGCTCCGGGGCCGGAGACCTCAAGGCGCTTGAGCGGAGTCATGTCGTACATGGCAACTGCGGTGCGGGTCTTCCAAGCTTCGGCCGCGGCGATGGGCGAGCTGAACATCCCGGACCAGGCGTCACGTGCCGGCGGCTGCCATTCGTCAGGCATCTCCTTGAGCAGTTCGGCGTTGGCTTCGAACCAGTAGGGGCGCTCCCATCCGCCGCCCTCCAGGAAGTAGCCGCCCAGCTGCTTGTGGCGGGCGTGGAAGGGGCTGACGCGAAGGTTGCGCGGAGAGAGCTTGGGCTGAAGCGGGTGCAGGACATCGTAGATTTCCACGAAGTTCTGCTGGGAGGTCTCGCTGACGTACTCGGGGGTCAGCTGGACCTCTTCGAAGCGGTGGATATCGCAGTCGCCGAGGTCAATCTGCGACTTTCCGTCCACGAGGAGCTCTGCCACAGCACGGGCGATGCCGGCGGAGTGTGTGACCCACACAGCCTCGGCAACGAAGAAGCCGTCCACTTCCTTGGACTCGCCCACCAGGGAGCCGCCGTCCGGGGTGAAGGAGAAGATGCCGTTGAAGCCATCCTCGATTTCGCTTTCACGCAGTGCCGGCAGGATCTGCTTGGTTGCTTCCCACGCGGGAAGGAAGTCTTCCAGGGTGAAGTCCAGGCGGGAAGGCATGTTGTGTTCGCTGATGCTGCTGGGCTCGTAGCTGCCCAGTTCGTCCAGGTCTACGGGCATGGGTCGGTGTGCGTAGGAGCCGATGCCGTAGCGCTCGCCGTGCTCGCGGTAGTAGAGGTCCTGGTCCTGGTGGCGCAGGATGGGGAGCTGGGCGCCGTTGGGCAGTTCGTTCTTGCCCTTCTGGGCGGGAACCGGCGTGGTCTTGACGTACTGGTGGGCCAGCGGGAGAAGCGGGACGGACATCCCGATCAGCTCGCCCACCTTAGCGCCCCAGAAGCCTGCGCAGGAAACCACGATGTCCGCCGGGATCACGCCGTCGGCGGTCTCGACGCCGGTGACGCGGCGGTTGGACTGTTCGATCCCGGTCACCTCGGTGTTGCCGATGTACTTCACGCCGGCTGCTTCGGTGCGCTTGATGAGCAACTGGACTGCGCGAGCAGCCAGGGCCAGGCCGTCGGTAGGTACATGGAGGCCGCCCAGGATGTCTTCCTCGTTGATCAGCGGGTAGAGCTCCTTGCACTCTTCGCGGGAGAGGATCTTGCCGTCGATACCCCATGCGGCGGCATAGCCGAGCTTCCGCTTCAGGTCCGCGAGGCGGGTTTCCGTGGTGGCAACTTCAAGGCCGCCCACCTGGTTGAAGCAGCTTTGGCCATCCTCCGTGAGGGACAGGAGCTTTTCCACCGTGTACTTGGCGAAAAGTGCCATGGACTTTGAGGGGTTGGTCTGGAAAACCAGTCCCGGTGCGTGCGAGGTGGAACCCCCGGGCATGTTCAGGGGGCCCTGGTCCAGGACAGTGATGTTGTTCCAACCCCGCGTGACCAGTTCATCGGCCAGGTTCGTGCCGACGATTCCTGCTCCAATAATGACAATGCTTGGCGTCGAAGCCATGTGGTTTCTCCTGCTGATTTTCGTGTGTTGTCTGCTGATTGGTGGTCGTGGCTACCGGAACACGACAGTGCTGGTTTGGTCCAGCAACACACGGTGCTCGCAGTGCCAGCGCACGGCGCGGGACAGTGCCAGCGCTTCCGCGTCCCGCCCGACGGTGGACAGTGCGGTGGGGCCGTAGCTGTGATCGACCCGGATGACTTCCTGTTCGATGATTGGCCCCTCATCCAGCTCCGCAGTCACGTAGTGGGCTGTGGCGCCTACCAGCTTGACGCCGCGGTCATACGCCTGGTGGTACGGGCGTGCTCCCTTGAATCCAGGGAGGAAGGAGTGGTGGATGTTGATGGCCCGGCCCTCAAGGGAGCGGCAGAGGTCATCGGAGAGCACCTGCATGTACCGAGCGAGCACCACGAGGTCGATGTCATATTCGTCGATGAGGTCCAGCAGACGCTGTTCGGCGTCTGCCTTGGTCTCGGGCGTCACCGGAACATAGAGGAAGGGGAGGCCTGCAGCCTCGGCCATCGCCCGGTGGGTTTCGTGATTGGAAACGATCAGGACAATATCGCCGCCGAGGCTGCCGCCGCGCCAGCGGAAGAGCAGGTCATTCAGGCAATGGCCGAACTTGGACACCATCACCAGGATGCGCTGCTTGGTCTGGTCATGGAAGCTGAATTTCATCTCGAAGCGGTCCGCAATGGCGCTGAACTCCTCCTGGAGCCGCTCCGGCGTGTACTCGGGGGAACCCGAGAATGCCGTGCGCAGGTGCAGCGTCTGGCGGAGCCCGTCGTCGAACTGCTGGTGCTCGTCGATGTTGAAGCCACGTTCGAAGAGAAAGGTAGTGACGGCCTGGACGATACCGGCACGTTCGACGCACGACAGTGTGAGTACGAACTTCTGGGCCTTGTCTTCCACGCGGGGTTCGGTCTGAGCCAGCGTGCTCGTTGTTGAGTCTGTTGCCATTAGGGTCATGTCTCCTCCTTTAGATATATTCCAAGATCATAAACTGATATATTAGGGTTGGGAATCAGCGTATACTGGTCAGTGGGCGAGGTCAATAGCCTGTTTGGCTTGAATGGAAAGGGGTCCAGGTTATGGCAGTTGAAGCTTTGGCAATCGTGGAAGATGCCGTCAAGAAGTCGTTGGCGGACGTGGCGTATGAGCGTATCCGCGACCGGCTGCTGATGCTTGACATCAAACCCGGCGACCTCCTCAATGACGACCACCTCGCCAGGGACCTCGGCATGGGGCGGACTCCGGTGCGTGAAGCCCTGAAGCGGCTTGAGCTTGACCGGCTCGTGGTGTCGTACCCGCGCCGGGGCACTTTTGCTACCCGGGTGGAGGTGACCGACCTTGCTTTCATTTCCGAAATCCGGACGCAGCTTGAACCGCTCGCAGCCTCCCGTGCTGCCAGAGTGGCCACGGAGCGGCAGCGGGAGCAACTGCGGGCTGTGATGCGGGCCGTAGAGTCCTTCGATACGCATGCGGCCTCCGTGGTCGAAACCCTGCGGTTGGATGCACGTGTACACCAAGGCATCTACGCGGCCGCAGCCAATCCCCACCTCGAAGATGTCCTGATCCGCTATGACAATCTCGCCACCCGCATTTGGTGCATGGTGCTGGATCGCCTTCCCGACCTCTCCCGCCACGTGCATGAGCACCTGGACCTGCTCGGTGCGGTGATTGATGGCGATGAGGCGCGGGCCGGCGACCTGGCGAGGAGCCATGTCAGCGGCTTCGAGGATGCCGTCCGCAAGGCGCTCTTCACCTGACCTGGGCCTTAAATCTCTACGTAGTACCGGAAGCGCGGCCCCCGAGCCGCGCTTCCGGCGTCCCGGGAACGACATGAAAAATCTGTTGACACCCGCCATCCGGGGATAGCATACTTGAACCACGAAACTAATATATCAACAGGATATTAGATATCAGAGGAGAAAAGATGGTCGACGTTCTGACCCGTACGCTCGCAGAGACCGATCCTGCGATCCACGCAGCCGTTCAGCAGGAGCTCCTGCGGCAGCAGGGCACGCTGGAGATGATCGCCTCCGAAAACTTTGCGCCGACTGCCGTCATGGAGGCGCAGGGTTCCGTCCTGACCAACAAGTACGCCGAAGGCTACCCGGGCAAGCGTTATTACGGCGGCTGCGAACACGTTGACGTGGTCGAGCAGCTGGCCATCGACCGTCTTAAGTCACTCTTCGGCTCCGAATTCGCCAATGTGCAGCCCCACTCAGGCGCCCAGGCCAACGCAGCGGCGATGTTCGCCCTGATCCAGCCCGGCGACACCATCCTGGGGTTGAACCTTGCACACGGTGGCCACCTGACGCACGGCATGCGCATCAACTTCTCCGGCAAGCTCTACAAAGTGGTCCCGTATGGAGTCAGTGAAGACACCATGCGGATTGACATGGCTGAAGTTGAGCGCCTGGCGGTTGAGAACAAGCCGAATCTGATCGTCGCCGGCTGGTCCGCCTACACCCGGCAGCTGGACTTTGCCGAATTCCGCCGCATCGCGGACCTGGTAGGCGCCTACCTGATGGTGGACATGGCCCACTTCGCAGGCCTGGTGGCCGCAGGGCTCCACCCCAACCCCGTGCCGCACGCCCACATCGTCACCAGCACCACGCACAAGACCCTTGGCGGCCCGCGCGGTGGTGTGATCCTCACCAACGACGCCGACATCGCCAAGAAGGTCAACTCCGCCGTGTTCCCCGGACAGCAGGGTGGACCGCTGGAGCACGTCATCGCCGGGAAGGCTGTGGCGTTCAAGCTCGCTGCCGAGCCGGCGTTCCGCGACCGGCAGGAACGCACCCTGGAAGGCGCCCGCATCATCGCAGAACGCATTCTGGCTGCCGATGTTGCAGAGTCCGGCGTGACCGTCGTCAGCGGCGGCACCGACGTGCACCTGGTCCTGGTGGACCTGCGCAATTCTGAACTGGACGGCCAGCAGGGCGAAGACCGCCTGCACCGGATCGGCATCACCGTCAACCGCAACGCCGTGCCCTTCGACCCGCGTCCGCCGATGATCTCTTCCGGTCTTCGTATCGGCACGCCGGCACTGGCCACGCGTGGGTTCGGGAAGGCGGAATTCACCGAGGTCGCGGACATTATCGCCGCAGCACTCAAGCGCGAATTCAGCGACGAGACCGCGGCAGAACTCCGCCAGCGGGTTGAAATCCTGGCCGGAAAGTTCCCGCTCTACCCCAACCTCTCCTCTGACACGAACGAGGTGGCATGATGGCCGATCTGCTTCCGGAGCACCCGGCATTCCTCTGGCACAACCCGGACCCGAAGCCTTCCTATGACGCAGTCATCGTTGGCGGCGGCGGGCACGGCCTGGCCACCGCCTACTTCCTGGCCAAGAACCACGGCATGACCAACATCGCCGTCCTCGAAAAGGGCTGGCTGGCCGGCGGAAACATGGCCCGGAACACCACCATCATCCGGTCCAACTACCTCTGGGACGAGAGCGCGGCTATCTACGAGCACGCCCTCAAGCTCTGGGAAGTCCTGCCGGAGGAGCTCGAATACGACTTCCTCTTCAGCCAGCGCGGCGTGATGAACCTCGCCCATACCCTGGGTGACGTCCGTGAAAGCATGCGGCGCGTGGGTGCGAACCAGCTCAACGGCGTGGACGCTGAGTGGCTGGACCCGAAGCAGGTCAAGGAACTCTGCCCCATCCTGAACATCAACGACAACATCCGCTACCCCGTCATGGGCGCCACGTACCAGCCGCGGGCCGGTATCGCCAAGCATGACCACGTGGCCTGGGCCTTCGCCCGCAAGTGCGACGAGTTGGGCGTGGACATCATCCAGAACTGCGAAGTCACCGGCTTCGTCAAGGACGGCAACCGCGTCACCGGAGTGAAGACCAACCGGGGCACCATCAACACCGAAAAGGTGGGCCTGTGCGCCGCCGGGCACAGCAGTGTCCTGGCCGAGATGGCGGGCTTCCGGCTTCCCATCCAGTCCCACCCGCTCCAGGCGCTGGTTTCCGAACTGCACGAACCGGTCCACCCCACGGTGGTCATGTCCAACCACGTGCACGTCTACGTCTCCCAGGCGCACAAGGGCGAGCTGGTCATGGGCGCCGGTGTGGACTCCTACAACGGTTACGGCCAGCGCGGCTCCTTCCATGTGATCGAGCACCAGATGGCGGCCGCCGTCGAGCTCTTCCCGATCTTTGCCCGGGCGCACGTCCTCAGGACCTGGGGCGGCATCGTTGACACGACCCTGGACGCTTCCCCGATCGTGGGCACCACTCCGGTGGACAACATGTTCGTGAACTGTGGCTGGGGCACCGGCGGCTTCAAGGGCACTCCTGCCGCGGGCCTCACCTTTGCCCACACCATCGCCACGGGAACGCCACACGAACTGAACAAGCCGTTTGCGCTGGAGCGGTTCGAAACCGGCGCCCTGATCGACGAACACGGCGCAGCCGCCGTGGCCCACTAGAAGAGAGTCCGGACATGCTCCTCATTTCATGCCCCAACTGCGGCTCCCGCGACGAGACCGAGTTCCACTACGGCGGCCAGGCCCACGTGGCCTATCCGGAAAACCCGAACGAACTGAACGACCGCGAATGGGCCGAGTTCCTGTTCTACCGGGACAACACCAAGGGCGCCTTTGCTGAACGCTGGCTCCACAGCACCGGCTGCCGCCAGTGGTTCAACATGCTCCGCGACACGGTCACCTATGAGATCCAGGCGATCTACCCCATGGGCGCGCCCCGGCCTGACAAAGCTGCCCCGGCACCTGAGTCCGGCACTGCCAGCACCGCCCCGGACAGCACCACCACCGGGACCGCGGCTCCCAGCATCGCTGCAACCAGCCTTGCCACAAGCACAGCACCCGCCAGCACCACCGCCCCGGAAGGAGCAACCAAGTGACTTCCCAGAACGCCCGCCTCGCCGCCGGCGGACGCATCGACCGCACCATCTCCTGGCGTTTCACCGTTGACGGCGAGGAATTTACGGGCCACCCCGGTGACACGCTGGCCTCGGCACTGCTCGCCAACGGCCGGATCGCCATCGGCAACTCGCTCTACGAGGACCGGCCCCGCGGCATCATGTCCGCAGGCGTGGAGGAAGCCAACGCGCTGGTGAAGATCGCGCCACGGTTCCCGGGCCACGTGGCCGAGTCCATGCTCCCCGCAACCACCGTGACCCTGGTGGACGGCCTGAAGGCTGAACTGCTTAACGGCCTGGGCCGCCTGGATCCCGAAGAGGACCGCGCGGAGTACGACAAGAAGTACGTCCACACCGACGTCCTGGTGATCGGCGGCGGCCCCGCCGGCCTGGCCGCGGCCCGCGAAGCTGTCCGCACCGGCGCCCGCGTCATGCTGCTGGATGACCAGCCCGAACTGGGCGGATCACTCCTGTCCGGCTCCACCGCCCCCGAACTCGCACAGACCATCGAGGGCAAGCCTGCCCTGGAATGGGTGGCGGACGTCGAGGCCGAGCTCGTCTCCGGCGCCGAATCCACCGTCCTGAACCGCACCACGGCCTTTGGCGCCTACGACGCGAACTACGTCATCGCCGTCCAGAACCGTACCGACCACCTGTCGAGCCCGGCCGCGTCCGGTGTGTCCCGGCAGCGGATTTGGCACATCCGTGCCAATCAGGTGGTGCTGGCCCCCGGAGCGCACGAGCGTCCGCTGGTTTTCGAAAACAACGACCGCCCCGGCATCATGCTCGCCTCGGCCGTGCGCAGCTACCTCAACCGCTATGCGGTGGCCGCCGGGCAGCGTGTTGTCATCAGCACCACCAACGACAGCGCCTACGCCCTGGCCGCGGACCTGCGCGCCGCCGGCGTTAGGATCGCCGCCGTCGTCGACGCCCGTCCCCAGCTGACCGAGGTGGCTGCTGCCGCCGTCGAGGCCGGCACCCGGGTGCTGGTCGGCAGCGCCGTTGCCAACACGTCAGCTTCCGCCGACGGCGGGCTGGACGGCGTCACCGTCCGCAGCCTCAACGACGACGGCGAGCTCACCTCCGGCGTCGAAGAGATCCCGTGTGACCTGCTGGCCGTTTCCGGTGGCTGGAGCCCGCTGGTGCACCTGCACTCGCAGCGGCAGGGCAAGCTGCGCTGGGACGACGATCTGGCAGCTTTCGTGCCGAGCACCGTGGTCCCCAACCAGCAGATTGTTGGCTCCGGCCGCGGCAGCTTCGAACTCGGCGACTGCGTCACCGAAGGCATCTCCGCCGGAGCCTCGGCCGCGATCGCCGCCGGCTTCGAATCCAGCACAAAGCCGACGCCGATTGGCGAGCCGAAGGCGTCCGCCCCCACGCGGCAGCTGTGGCTGGTCCCCGGCGAACAAGGCACTCCTGATGACTGGCACCACCATTTCGTTGACTTCCAGCGGGACCAGTCCGTGGCTGACGTGCTGCGCTCCACCGGGGCCGGAATGCGGTCGGTGGAGCACATCAAGCGCTACACCTCCATCAGCACCGCGAACGACCAGGGCAAGACCTCCGGCGTCAACGCGATCGGCGTCATCGCCGCCGCGCTCCGGCAGGCCGGCGAAGCGTCCCGCGGCATCGGCGATATCGGCACCACCACCTACCGGGCACCGTTCACCCCCGTGGCGTTCGCGGCCCTCGCCGGGCGCCAGCGCGGCGAACTGTTCGACCCCGCCCGCGTCACCTCCATCCACCCGTGGCACGTCGCCAAGGGTGCCCTGTTCGAGGACGTTGGACAGTGGAAGCGGCCCTGGTACTACCCGCAGGACGGGGAGGACATGGACGCCGCCGTGCTGCGCGAGTGCGCCGCCGTCCGCGACTCCGTGGGCTTCATGGACGCCACCACCCTGGGCAAAATCGAAATCCGGGGCAAGGACGCCGGCGAGTTCCTCAACCGGATCTACACCAACGCGTTCAAGAAGCTCGCCCCGGGTTCCGCACGCTACGGCGTGATGTGCCTGGCTGACGGCATGATCTTCGACGACGGCGTGACCCTGCGCCTCGACGATGACCGCTTCTTCATGACCACCACCACCGGCGGCGCCGCGAAGGTGCTGGACTGGCTGGAGGAATGGCTGCAGACCGAATGGCCGGAACTGGACGTGCACTGCACCTCGGTGACCGAACAGTGGAGCACCATTGCCGTCGTCGGGCCAAAATCCCGCGCGGTCCTGGCGAAGGTGGCACCGGAACTGGCCGCCAACGGCGGACTGGAAACCGAAGCCTTCCCGTTCATGACCTTCCGCGAAACCACGCTCGCCTCGGGCGTCCGCGCCCGGGTCTGCCGGATCTCCTTCTCCGGTGAGCTGGCCTACGAGATCAACGTGCCGGCCTGGTACGGCCTGAACACCTGGGAAGCCGTGGCCGCCGCCGGGGCCGAATTCAACATCACCCCGTACGGCACCGAAACCATGCACGTGCTCCGCGCCGAAAAGGGCTACCCGATCGTTGGGCAGGACACCGACGGCACCGTCACCCCGCAGGACGCCGGGATGGAATGGATCGTCTCCAAAGCCAAGGACTTCATCGGCAAGCGGTCCTACAACCGGGTCGATGCCCGCCGCGAGGACCGCAAGCACCTGGTCAGCGTGCTGCCCGTTGACGGCACCATCCGGCTGCCGGAAGGCACCCAGCTCGTGGAAAAGGGCCGGTCCATCAACCCTTCGGACGGGCCAGTCCCCATGGAAGGCTTCGTTACTTCCAGCTACCACTCCGCCGCGCTGGGCAGATCCTTCGGCCTGGCCCTGATCAAGAACGGCCGCAACCGCATCGGCGAGACCCTGGTGGCCGCCGCCGGCGACCAGGTCGTGGACGTTGTTGTCGCAGAAACCGTACTTTTTGACCCTGAAGGGACCCGTAAAGATGGCTGAAACAGCAGCACCCAAAACCTCCCCCGAGACGAACCTCTCCCTGCGAACCAGCCCGGCCGCAGTGCTCCGGGCAGCGTTTGAAACCGGCTCCGTCCCCGGCACCGTCGAACTGAGCGAAATCACCTTCCTGACCATGGTGGGCCTCCGGGTTGCCCGGGACACCGACGCCGGGCAGCGGATCGCGTCAGTCACCGGCGGGCTGCCTGCGACGTGCGGCGCCGTCAGCGGCTCGGGCGACACTTCCGTCCTGTGGCTCGGACCCGAGGAATTCCTGGTCGTGGCACCCCTGGAAGCCCACGAGTCGCTCGGCGGTGACCTGATCCAGGCACTCCGGGAAGCCCTCGCCGACGGTGAAGGCCAGGTGGTGGACCTGTCCGCCAACCGCACCACCTTCGAACTCACCGGGCCGCGGTCCCGGGCCGTCCTGGAAAAGGGCTGCTCGCTGGACCTCCACCCCCGCGAGTTCAAAGCCGGCACGGCGCTGTCCACGGAAATCGGCAACATCCCCGTGGTCCTGTGGAAGACCGGTGAGGAGAGCTTCCGGATCTTCCCCCGCGCCTCGTTCGCAGAGTTCCTGGGCCGCTGGCTCCTGGACGCCATGCGGGAATATGCCTCCCCTGAGGTCCCTTAATGGCACTTAGCGTCCTGGACCTGTTTTCCGTTGGCATCGGGCCGTCGTCGTCACACACGGTCGGCCCGATGCGGGCAGCGAAGCTGTTCGCCGACGGGCTCAAAAGCGATGGACACCTGAGCTCCACCAGGCGCGTGCAGGCTGAACTGTTCGGCTCCCTCGGCGCAACCGGACGGGGCCACGGCTCGGACAAGGCCGTGGTCCTGGGCTTCAAGGGGCTGGACCCCGAAACCGTGGACACCTCCACGGCTGATGACCAGGTGGCTGCTGCCGCCCTCGACGCCGAACTGTGGGTGGGCGGGGTCCACCGGGTGGACTTCAACTGGGACGAGGACGTGGTGCTGCACCGGCGCAAGTCCCTCCCGGCCCACCCCAACGGCATGACCTTCCGAGCCCTGAACCATAGCGGCGCCGTCCTCAGCGAGCGGAGCTTCTATTCGATTGGGGGCGGCTTCGTCGTTGACGGGGACGCCGATGCCAGCGACCGGGTGGTGGCCGATGCCACCGTCCTGCCCTACCCGTTCAGCACCGCCGATGAGCTCCTGGAGATTTGCAGCCGCGAAGGCATGTCCATCTCGGACGTGATGCTCGCCAACGAACTCACCTGGCGCACGGAAGCGGAACTGAGGGAGAAGCTGCTGGGGCTGTGGGCGGTCATGCGCGAATGCGTGGACAACGGCTGCGCCGCGGAAGGCATCCTGCCCGGCGGCCTCAAGGTCAGGCGCCGCGCGCCGTCGTTGTTCCAGACCCTGACGGCGGACACCGGGGTGACCGACCCGCTTCGGGCGATGGAATGGGTGAACCTGTTCGCCCTGGCCGTGAACGAGGAAAACGCCGCCGGCGGGCGCATTGTCACCGCCCCCACCAACGGCGCGGCCGGCATCGTCCCGGCGGTGCTGCACTACTACGTGAAGTTCGTCCCCGGCGCCAACGACGACGGCGTGGTCCGCTTCATGCTGGCCGCGGCCGCCGTTGGAATCCTGTTCAAGATCAACGCCTCCATCTCGGGAGCGGAAGTGGGCTGCCAGGGTGAGGTGGGTTCGGCCTGTTCCATGGCCGCAGCCGGCCTCTGCGAGGTGCTGGGCGGGACGCCTGCCCAGGTGGAAAACGCCGCCGAAGTGGGGATCGAGCACAACCTTGGCCTGACCTGCGACCCCGTGGGCGGGCTGGTGCAGATTCCGTGCATCGAGCGGAACGCCATCGCCAGCGTCAAAGCCATCAACGCCGCCCGCCTTGCCCTGCACGGCGACGGCAGCCACAAGGTATCCCTCGACAAGGCCATCAAGACCATGAGGGAAACCGGTGCCGACATGAAAACCAAGTACAAGGAAACCTCCCGAGGAGGCCTCGCCGTGAACGTCATCGAGTGCTGATCCGGTGAAGCAACTGCAGCCCCGGGTGTCCATGGATACCCGGGGCTTTTTCCCGCAAACATAACGCCTGGCCAGGCGTCCGGCCCCTTTGGAGCAAGAAGTGACCCTTAGACCACTCCCATACGAACACATCGCCGTCACCGGCAGCAGCCGTGTCAAGCGCGGCATGGCTGAGATGCTCAAGGGCGGCGTCATCATGGACGTCGTCAACGTCGAACAGGCCCGCATCGCCGAAGACGCCGGTGCCTTTGCAGTGATGGCGCTGGAACGCGTTCCGGCTGATATCCGTGCCCAGGGCGGCGTGTCCCGGATGTCCGATCCGGACATGATCGACAAGATCATCGATGCCGTGTCCGTACCGGTCATGGCCAAGGCCCGGATCGGCCACTTCGTCGAGGCGCAGGTCCTGCAGTCCCTGGGGGTGGACTACATCGACGAGTCCGAGGTCCTGACCCCGGCGGACTACACCAACCACATCGACAAGTGGAACTTCACCGTTCCGTTCGTGTGCGGTGCCACCAACCTTGGTGAGGCGCTGCGCCGTATCAACGAGGGCGCGGCGATGATCCGGTCCAAGGGCGAGGCCGGCACCGGGGATGTCTCCAACGCCACCACGCACATGCGCCAGATCCGCGCCGAGATCCTCAAGCTCGCGGCCCTGCCCGAGGATGAGCTGTACGTCGCGGCCAAGGAACTGCAGGCCCCGTACGAGCTGGTCAAGGAAATCGCGACCACCGGCAAGCTCCCCGTGGTGCTGTTCACCGCCGGAGGCATCGCCACCCCGGCCGACGCTGCGATGATGATGCAGCTCGGCGCCGACGGCGTGTTCGTCGGTTCCGGGATCTTCAAGTCCGGCAACCCGGCCCAGCGTGCCGCCGCCGTCGTCAGGGCCACTGCCTACTATGACGACCCCGACGTCATCGCCCAAGCCTCCCGCGGCCTGGGCGAAGCCATGGTGGGCATCAACGTGGACGAGATCGCGCAGCCCCACCGGCTCGCCGAGCGCGGCTGGTAAGAGGCGCTACCGTGTCGGGCATTCAATCGGACAAGGTTGCCAGCAGACGTGGCCTGCGCACCGACTGGGCACGGCTCCCAGGCCACACAGTCGAGGTCTGGCTCTGGGGCGAACACGTTATGACCGGTGTCGTGGATCAGGCTGCCGCAGACGATTCAGTCCTCTGGATTGCCGCAGCCGGAAGCGAAACCCGGCGGCTCTTCGACAAGCCCAGCGGATTCCAGGTCCGGGCCTAGCAGCACCGATAAGAAGGGCACCGGTTAAGGCAGGCGGGAAGACCGCAGCAGTGTGGGGGCGCCGGCGCGTGCCGGGTCCAGTGGGACGGGGCTGATCAGGACTGCGGGTCCGCGGTACAGGGCGCCGTCGCTCAGTACCTGGCAGCGGATGCCGCCCCGTCCGCGCATGGCCTTATGCGCGCCGGGGGCAAGCATCTGATCCATCCACGCGCAGGGGTGCGCGGGTCTGCCGGCCTTGAATCGCGCCACCTGGTTGTGTGATTCGAGCGCAAATTCGCCGCCGAGCAGGGGAGGCAGGTCCGCTCCCCGAAGGATCACGTTGCGGCGCGTCAGGAGCGGATCGAAGGGGGCCGATCCCAGTTCAGCGGCGATGGCTTCGAGCGCTTCCACAGCCATCACGGTCACGGCGGCATCCATATGCGCCGCCTTGCCGAAGAACCGGTCACCCACGATGCCTTTGCCCGAGACCAAGTCAACCCGGTCCGCGTCGGTGGTGGGGACGTCCGCAGCACCTTGGCGGGCCCGGCCGAAGTAGGCGTGCGCCGGTGACACCAGCAGGTGCAGGACCTCCACGTCGTACCGGTAGGTTGCCGTCATGCCCTAAAACTATCGCGCACTGCCTGTCCAGGCGACAAAGCAAGCGGACGACGGCGGGACGTCCCGCCGTCGTCCGTTTGAGTTGAGAACGCCTGGAGGCAGCTCCTGACGCTCGCAGCGCCATGACAATTCACATGAGGGCCACAAGTGTACGTTCGGGCGATTGGCGCACTGAGTTGCGGCGAGAGAAAACGCATTGTTCCGCCACAGCTGGAAGAGCTAGACCCGCCGGGACTCGAAACGTTCCCGGCTGAGGAACACCAGCTGCGCTTCCTTCTCGGCCAGCTGCACCTTGGCCCCGGCCTCGAACCCGAAGTCCTCGAAACGCCGGATCGCCTTGCTGTTGCGGGCATCCGGCTCCGCGACGACGCGGTCCTTGGCGGGGTCGGAGAACAGGAACCGGATCAGGCCCGCCAGGAGGGTGGCGGTGAAGTTCCGGACAGGACGCGTAGCCGGAGCCAGCAGCAGGTGAAGTCCGGTGTCCCCCGGACGTGCCGGGTAGGCGTCAGCCACCGGATCCCGCAGCGGCTCATACGTCTGGAACAGCCCCACGGGCTCGTCATCGATGCACATCAGATAGGCGTGATGGGTATCCAGGCTGTCCACGAAAAGGTAGATGTCCCGGACGTCGTCCCTGCTCATGGACTGCATGCCCCAGAACCTGGCCCGGTCCTCCCTGACCCAGCCGTAAAGCAGGTCCGCGTCACTTTCCGGGGCCAGCGGGATAAGCCGCAGCCTGCCCACGCCGGGCAGCACCTCCGTGTAGACGGCCTCCCTGGCGGAGAGCGGAATGGCTGTGTCAGCGCGGGTCATGGTTCTCCTTGGTCAGCTGCCCCCAGTCGGTGATGACGGGGATAAGGTCGCCTGCCGCCCACAGGGGCAGCTGGCTTGCAAAATGCGGATCGTCCGGATGTCCTGACGCGCCAAACGGCACGACCCAGCGGCTCGCGGCGCGGTCCGCCAGGTCCCAGACGTACCGGGCCACCGGCCCGCGGAAAGACCTGTCCGTCACGCCCGGGAGGCTCTCGGCGGACAGGACGCAGCCAGTGTCGCCGGATAAACCGGTGGCAGGGACTGAAGGCGCCAGGCCGCGGGGGCCGTGATCGTTCAGGGCATGCAGCGGGAGGACGGTATGGCTGGAACCCCACGTCCCTGCCGGCGGTGCTGCGGCCACTTCCTCCAGGGCCTCCCGCGTTGCCTCACCGACGTCGACGCCGGCCTCCGGACCCTTCGTGATCAGTGTCTCGAGCGCGAAGCCCACCCGCGACGGGGCGTGGAGCCACGGCCCGAAGAGAGGGGTGAAGCCGTGCGGTTCAGCCAGGGGCTGCAGCTTGGGTGTGCGGGCCAGCGCCAGGACCAGCGCAGACCGCCAGGCCGCGAAGGCGCCGGCTTCGTTGCTGCTTCCATCCATGTGGCCGTCCCACTGCAGCAGCCGTTCCCTGAGGGCGGACGCCTCCGCAGTAAGCGAACCGGATTCCTGCAGCAGGCCGCGCAGTGCTGGCCAGGAGCCGAGATGGGTGTCCATGTGGATCTGCTGCATGGCGTCGGCGTCCAGCCCGGGTCCGTGCTCCTCCAGCAGCTGCCGGATGCGCCGGGCGCGGTGGGCCGGGGCGAACTCAAGTCCCAGTTGGTCGCCGCCGCCGGAGTCGCGGTCGTTGGCATTCACCGCCAGCGAGGCCACGTTCAGCCGTGGCATCTTCTCCCAAGCACCCCTCCACTGGTGTTCCGCTGACCATGCCGGGACCGGGCTGACCCGGTTCTGCCGGTTCCGGACGGGGACCTTCCCTGCGACCAGTTGGCGAACGTCACCGCCGGAATCAGCAACCAGCACGCAATTGACCGGTTCCACCCAGGCGTCCAGTGCCCCTTCCACGTCCGCCGCGGAACGGCTCCGCAGGAGCGGCAGGAGGGCCTCGAAGCCCAGCGTCCCGGCAGCCCGGGCGGGCGTCCGCAGACTCAGCGCGCCGCCGTCGGCCCCTCCCGAGATGACCGGACCGCGGGCTGTCTCGATGACCTTCACTGTTTCCGACGCCGCGCCGCGGACCAGGATTTCTTCCTCATGGTGTGCCTGGACCGGCTCCCAGCCGTCCGGGCCCAGCGCGGAGACCAGGCCGCCTGAACTCCGCAGCTGCTCGCGGAACAGGTCCTGGTAATCAGCCATGGCGTTGGTGACCGCCCAGGCCACCGGGCCTGCGTGGCCAAAGTGCGGGGTCCCGGGGACGCCCGGGAAAGCCAGCCCGACGACGTCGAACTCCGGACACGCCAGCCGCACCTGCTGGTAGACGCCCGGGAGCTCCATCAGGCGGTGCGGGTCGCCGGCAAGGAGGGGCCTGCCGGATGCGGTCACGGTACCCGCGGCCGCCCACGCGTTGCTGCCCGCCCACACGGGCGCCTCGATGCTGAACAGGCCCACCGCATCGGCGCCGAGGGTGGCGGACACGTGCCCGCGCCAGAGTTTATTGGGGAAGGTGCCGAAGAGAATATGGTGGACCAGGAAAACGCCCAGCGGCGTCCAGGGCTGCCACGCGGCGGGCGCGGTGTCCGTTGCGCTGAACTCGTCGGCGTCCCGGCGGCCTGTTTCCAGGGCATGGTTCACGCCGTCGACGTAGGCCGTGCACCAGCGCCTGGTTTCGGCGTCGAGGTTCTCGAAGCACCGGCGCACGGTGTCGTCCAGCCGCACCCGGCGGGCAAACCGGTCCCAGTCCAGCCCGTCCGCGCCAAGATGTTCGGCAGTGCGGCCCTCCGACCGCCAGCGTTCCATTTCGACCTGCCACGACCGGTCAGCAGCGGCGTTGTAGCCCTGGAGGAAGGACAGCTCGTCGGGGGAGCCGGCCCGCAGGTGTGGGATCCCCCATGGGTCGCGGAAGATCTCAGGCCGCATGGGCATGGGCATGTCGCTGGGCGAGGCGGTGGCGGTGAGGCACGGGATCTTCCGGTAGTTAGGTAAGGCTAACCAAGAGAATAGGGTGATCCGCCGGGTTCACCAAAATGTTGCGCCCGAAAAGGGAAGCGGACGACGGCGGGTTAGCGGCCGCCGTCGTGCGCCTCAGCGTGGCCGGTGTCCGCTCTCTCCGGTATCGTGTGGACATGGTTCCCGGACTTGCGGACTTGGGCGCGGAGGGCATTCTGCTCGCCGGGGCGGGCCGCGCCATCCTGCTGCAGCTCGCTCATCCGGCCATCGGCCAGGGCGTGGCCGAGCACACCACCTTCATTGAACGGCCGGTTGACCGGCTGCGGAACACCCTCACTTATGTCTACGCCATCGTGTACGGTACGGACGGGCAGGTGAAAGCCGTCCGCCGCATGGTGAACCGGGCCCACGCACCGGTCCAGCGGCCCCCGGATGAGACCTCCAAAGGCTACAACGCCTACGACGCGGCATCGCAGTTGTGGGTGGCGGCGACGCTCTATGACACGGCTGTCACGGTTTTCGAGCGTGTCTATGGGCCGCTGGATGATGAAGCGGCAGATTACATGTACCGCGAATACGCGAAGCTCGGGACCGCCCTGCAGCTCCCGGCCGAGCTCTGGCCGCCGGACCGTGCAGCTTTCGGCGCGTACTACAACGGACGACTCCAGTCGCTCAGCCCTGACGACGCCGCCGTCCGGGTGGCGCACGGACTGCTCCATCCGAAGAGTGGGCCGCTCTGGTACCGCGCCGTCATGCCGTTCGCGCGGTTCCTTACCGCGGGCTTCCTGCCGGACCACCTCCGCCGAGACTTCGGCCTGACCTGGAGCGCAAGCCACGGGCGCCGTTTTGACCTCACCATGAAGTGCACGGCGGTGGTGTACCCCCGGCTGCCGCAGCGGATCCGGCACTGGTTCAAGAACTACTGCCTGGGCCAGCTCGACCCTGCGTAACTGCGATGCCCCGCGGTGAAGAGCCTTTGGGATGCGCGAACGTACACTTGGGGCCCTGGAATTTAGGGCCACAAGTGTACGTTCGCGCGGAGCTTGCTGAGCGTGTTCCAGGGGATGGGGCCGGGCTTCGACTGACGCGACTGTCCGGGCCGTTGATAGTTTCCCAGGTTCTTTTGCCGGCCCATGGTTGCCGCGGGCTGGAACGGGTACAACTAAGTCATGACGACGTCACCACTGGTGCTTGGGCCCATGATGCGGTACGTGGATGAGACCTCGGCCAGCATCTGGGTGGAGACCCGGTCTGCTGCCCGGGTGTCAGTCCGCGCCGGCGGCAGGGACTGGGCGGCCCGTTCCTTCGCCGTGCACGGCCACCACTACGCGCTGGTGGAAGTGGACGGACTGGAACCAGGAACCGTGCTGCCCTACACCTTGGAAATCAACGGAACGCAGTGCTGGCCGGATCCCGCCTCCGGGTTCCCGCCGCCGGTGATCGCAACCTTGAAACCCGGCAAGCCGCTGCGCATGGCCTACGGTTCCTGCCGCACCAGTGTTCCGCACGATGTGTCCGGCAATAGGACGCACGGCGTCGACTCGCTCCGCGCCTACGCGCTGGCGATGGCCTCAGACGACGGCCTGGCATGGCCGGACCTGGTGGTCTTCCTCGGAGACCAGGTATATGCCGACTCCACCAGCGAAGAGATGCAGGAATTCATTCGCGCCCGCCGTGACATGGGTGAGCCGCCTGGCGAAGAGCTCAAGGACTACGAGGAATATGCCCACCTCTACAATCTCGCGTGGTCCGACCCGGCAAACAGGTGGCTCCTGTCCACCCTGCCCAGCGCAATGATCTTCGATGACCACGATATCCGGGACGACTGGAACGCATCGCTGAGCTGGAAAAGGGACATGGAGGCTAAGCCTTGGTGGCATGAGCGGATTGTCTCCGGGCTTTCCTCCTACTGGGTCTACCAGCATCTGGGGAACCTCTCGCCGCAGGAGCGGCTTGACGACGCTATCTGGCAGCGCGTCGTGGGCCACGGGAGCGGGTCCGAACTCGACCTCAGCGAAGAACTGGACAGTTTTGCCGAGCGCGCAGACCAGGACCCGGCATCCTACCGGTGGAGCTTCTGCCGGGATTTCGGGGACACCAGGCTGATAGTGCTTGACTCCCGCGCCGCCCGGAACCTCGCGCCGGAAGCCCGCGCACTCCTCGATGATGAGGAAATGGCCTGGCTCGACAGCAGGATGCGCGGTGGATTCCGCCACCTGCTGGTGGCGACGTCGCTGCCTTTCCTGTTGCCGATGGGGCTGCACCACGTCGAATCGTGGAATGAGGCCGTGTCGGAAGGCGCGTGGGGGAAGTTCGCCGCCCGGGCCGGCGAGAAGCTGCGCCAAGCGGTGGACCTGGAACACTGGGGCGCCTTCCAAAAGAGCTTCCGGGAGGTGGCTGCCATGGCAACCGAGGTCGCAGATGGCAAGCGCGGACCCTCACCGGAGACCGTCACCTTCCTGTCCGGGGACGTGCACTTTTCCTACGTCGCGGAGGTGGAACGCTCCTCCGGGAGCCGGATCATCCAGGCGGTCTGCTCCCCGATCCGTAACCCCTTGCCCCGGCTGATGAGATCCTTCGGTGCAGTCATGGCCTACGGCCTTGCCGCTCCCTTAGGTGCCCTGGTTGCCCGTTCGGCACGCGTCCCTGACCCGCCGTTCCGCTGGACACGCGTGGAGGGGCCCTGGTTTAACAACAATCTGGCCAGCCTCGAGGTAGCGCCCGAAGGCCTGAAACTGTGGTGGCAGACAGGAGTCGTGGAAGACGGCGACGACCTGCACCCAAGGCTCGAACGTGTGGCATCCCTCAACGTGGCTTCCCCGAGCGTCAGGGACTCCAGCGATCCGGCCGTGAAGCATCCCCGGCCGGACGCCGGTCGAACCTTTACTGGGCAGCCTTAGCCAGGGTCTCCCGCTCCGCCCCGATCGTGGTGTTGTCGCCGTGGCCGGTGCGGACCACAGTCTCGGGCGGGAGACTAAGCAGCCGCTCCCGGATGGAGGCCAGGATGGTGGGGTAGTCGCTGTAGGACCTGCCGGTGGCTCCCGGACCGCCGTTGAAGAGCGTGTCTCCGGTGAACACCGTCCCTTCGCGCTCCAGGAGGAAGCAGGTGGAGCCGGGGGAGTGGCCCGGTGTGTGGATTGCCCTCAGTGTGGCGCCCCCCACCTGGAACTCGTCGCCGTCCGCGAGGTAGTGGTCCGGCCTGTGGTCAGGGTAGACCTGTTCCCAGAGCATCAGGTCTTCCGGGTTCAGGTAGATCGGGGCGTCCACCGCTGCGGCCACCGCACGGGCAGCCCCGATGTGGTCGTTATGCGCGTGGGTGAGCAGGATGGCCACGACCTTCCGGCCCCCGACCTGGCGGATGATCGCTTCTGCATCATGCGGGGAGTCGATGATTACGCACTCATCCTCATTGCCCACGATCCAGACGTTGTTGTCCACGTCCCAGGTACCGCCGTCGAGCGAAAACGTCCCGGAGGTGACCAGGTTTTCAATAGTGACGCCCATCAGGAAGCCACCCCCGAGGGGAGTTCAACAACCGAACGGAGGACCTTGCCTTCGTGCATCTTGGCGAAGGCCTCCTCCACCTGGTCGATGGTGATGCGTTCGGTCACGAAGGCGTCCAGGTCCAGGTTGCCCTGCTTGTAGTGCGCCACCAGCATCGGGAAATCCCGGGACGGCAGGCAGTCGCCGTACCAGGACGACTTCAGGGACCCGCCGCGGCCGAAGACATCCAACAGGGGGAGCTCAAGCAGCATGCTCGGCGTCGGAACGCCCACCAGCACCACGCGGCCGGCGAGGTCGCGCGCGTAGAAGGCCTGCTTGTAGGTTTCGGGTCGTCCGACAGCCTCGATGACGACGTCTGCACCGTGGCCGCCGGTCAGGGCCCGGATGGCCTCGACCGGGTCTTCCTTGCTGGAGTCCACACCGTGCGTGGCTCCGAGCGCTTTGGCCATCTCCACCTTGTTGGCGTCGATGTCCACGGCGATGATGGTGGTGGCTCCGGCCAGCTTGGCGCCGGCGATCGCGGCGATGCCCACACCGCCGCAGCCGATCACGGCGACGGACTCGCCGCGCTTAACCTCACCGGTGTTGATGGCCGCGCCAATGCCGGCCATCACACCGCAGCCGAGCAGGCCGACGGCGGCGGGATCGACGTCGTCATCCACCTTGGTGCACTGCCCGGCGGCGACGAGGGTCTTCTCCGCGAAGGCGCCGATGCCCAGCGCGGGGGAGAGCTCCGTGCCGTCCTCGAGCGTCATCTTCTGCGTAGCGTTGTGCGTGTTGAAGCAGTACTGCGCCTGCCCCTTCGCGCAGGCGCGGCATTCGCCGCACACTGCACGCCAGTTCAGGATCACGCGGTCGCCGGGGGCCACCTCGGTGACACCGGGACCGACGGCGCTGACCACACCGGTGGCCTCATGGCCCAGCAGGAAGGGGAAATCGTCGCTGATGCCGCCCTGCCTGTAGTGGAGATCTGTGTGGCAGACCCCGCTGGTGAGGATGTCCACCAAGGCCTCGCCGGGACCCGGATCCGGCACCAGGATGGTCTCCACCGATACGGGGGCGTTCTTTTCCCTGGCAATGACTGCCTTTACTTTGTGACCCATGAGCCTGTTCCTTTCCTGAGCCCATTCGGGCTCCGTGGCACCCTCATCTTATTGCGTATTACACAACCAGATGCACAGAGTGCGCTCTTGAGAATATTGCAGCGGCAGGAGGAAGTGTCAAAAAGCTGCGGTTCCCGCCCGCTCCGCCAGGTCGGCCGTCCGCACCATCTTAGGCGTCCAGCAGGCCGCCGCTGGCCCAGCGCCTCAGGGCCTGCCGCTCGGCGTCGTCGAACTCCATGAGCGCCACCCGGCACAGCTCTTCCACGTCATCTGTCCAGGCTGTTGCCAGCCCTGCCGCGGTGGCCGTTTCGTCGAGCTGGAAGTTGGCGTAGCCCAGGCCCTGGATCACGAAGTTCACGGCACCCCGCGACACCGGCTGGCCAGCCGTGACGCAGTCATCGCGGACGAGCCGCGACAAGTCGCTGCGGTTGACCGGCTGCTCCTGAAGCCTGGCTGCCATCGCCTGGAACAGCTGCCGGAACTGGGCTTCCGAGAGCGCCGGCACGTCGGTCACCCGGGTCACGCGTTCCTCAATGCCGGGTTCCACTTCGGCTTCGACGGGCAGGTCGTCACTGGAAAACCGCTGCGCGTCCCAGACCCAGCCGCCCCGTGCCGGAGAGTACTCAATGCCCTGGCCGATCTGCGCCACCCACGTCCCGAACTTCCCCAAGCCGCCCCAGTCAGTCTTCAGGTTCGGATCCGCTGTCAGGGCCCGGTGCGCCACCATGGCCCCGACCACCGGCCCGGGGGCGGTACGGACAAAGTCGCAGACTTCCCGCACAGCTGCGGACGCCGCTTTGGGTTTCGTCTTTGGCTTTGCCTTCGCCGCGCCCTGTGCCTCCCGCTGCGGCTGGACGGAGGCCACCGCATGGATTGGCTCTCCGGTGGTGCCGTTGAGGATCGCCACAAAGTCATGGGATTCCACCACGCTGTCCGCCATCTCCCGGTAAGCGAAGGCCACCGCTCCGGCGGCGATGACGGTGGTCAGCTTGTCGGCGGCACGGAAGCGCTGGATCAGGGACGTGAAATCAGCGTCGGCAGAGGCGATAAAGAACTCGTCAATTTCACTGACCCCCGTCAATGTGTCCATCGCGTCGAGGACGAGGTTGATATCGGTGCTGCTTTTGCCCCGCTGCGTCAGCGACGGACAGTCGATGACGCGGAAGCCCGCCCGCGTCCAGTACGTACGGTACTTCGAGAACACCACCGGGTTCAGGTAGCAGTTCCGGATGAGGAAGCGGCGGGAGTTCTCACCCGGCCCGCCGGCGGACAGGGCATCAGCCCAGTGCTTGGGGTCCTCGGCGAACCGCTTCGCCGCCAACGGATCCAGCGCCTGGAGGCCAAGGTAGACGTTGTCGAAATCGACAAACATCGCGGCCCGGAGTCCTTGCCGTCGGGTGGTGGTGCGCGACTCATTCATTGGCTCAGTGTGCCAGCAATTTGTGCCGCTGGGTCACTTATTTCTGGATGGGGGAGGGAGCGCCGCTAACCCAAGTAGGTAGCAGCAGGTGTCCTTTTGAGCGGTCAAAACGACATCTGCTGCTACCTACTTGGGGATAAACCGATGCTCAACGCAAGAGGACGACGGCGGGAAGTCCCGCCGTCGTCCTCTGCTTTGGTTTTCTAGCGGGTGACTTCCTCGAACCTGGCGCCCTGCGGGACGTTGCGGCTCAGGCCCACGGTGAAGGTGTTGGGTCCGCTGCGGGTGACCGAAATGCCGCATTTGGCGGCCTGGGCACGCGGCGTCAGATCCTGCACGGCGGCGTCGATGGTGTGATCGATGGCCGAGCGGTCCCAGATTTTCAGCGTTACGGAATCAGTGGTTTCAAACGTCATTGTCAGTACTTTCACTCATGCAGTCGACGGCCCCACGTCGTTGTTTGGAGCCGCATCCTCGTCGGTGAGGATTGCTGTTTCAGGCAGGCGGGAAACGGATTCCCTTATTCATGGTTCACGGTGGCAGGCTGCGTTGACAACCGAAATGCCGAAAGTGTGACCGATTACACGCGCACGCTGACTGTGAAGATGCTGGGGCCGCTGCAGCGAACGGCGATGCGGGATCGGGGAGTGTTCGCACGGGCCGACAGGTCCTGCACGACCGCCTCCAGCGTGTGGTCGACGGCGGAGCGGTCCGATATTTTCAGGGTCACGGAGTAGTCAGTTTCGAACGTCATCGTCAGTACTTCCATTCAGGGCTGTTTGAGGCCAGGAGTTTTTGTGCCGGGCCGCATCCTCAGCGGCGAGGAGTGGGGCTGGTGGAAAGCGCATTCCCATGACCATAGTGCGGGTTGATGGATGGATAACGCAAGTGAAATGACCATGATGTGACCGACTGCACGTCGGGGCTGGACAGGACCCGCGTGTTTACCCCGGCCTGTTCTCCGGGACCCTGCTTTCCGGAATCAGGGCATAGAAGGGCGTGAAGCCCTCCCGCGTCCCGGGCGAAATGTTGGAGCGGACGATCGACGCGCGTTCCAGCGCGGCCAGATGGTAACGGACGCAGTTCCGCGAGGCGGTGACGGCTGCGCTGATCTCCGCTACCTTGCTCGCACCGTTGACTGCGAGGTAGTCGATGATCAGTGATCTGACCGTGTTGGGCCGCCAGTTGGTGCTGCGGTCGGCGTGGCGTGGCGGAGTTCGGGTCTCAACTTCGAGGGACATGTGCCGCTGCCTTTCAGCGCGCCGAAACGGGCTCGGGTTGCCGTTGCTCCTCTGTCATTTCGAAGGGAGGGGCGCCTTCAGTGGGTGCCGGCGCAGTGCTTTCCCTGGGGCCCGCTATGCCGGCGGCGGGGATGTCAAAGCCGGGCACGACGGCGGGCACGGTGGATTTGTTTTTCATGATCACTCCTTGGGTGAGGCCGGGCTGGTGGCCCGGTGGTGGAACGGTCCTCGTCATTGAGTCCGTTTCTCTCTGGCCGGCCAGGAAAATTGGGCACGTCGGTGTGCCCCCTGCTCCCTGGGCGAGTGGGGTGGAGATTGGTGCCTGCGTCTCCCGGCAGTTATTTGCTGAGGTTGGCGAGGCGCTGGGGGCTGAGGAGCTGCTGGAGCTGGGTTTGGGTGAGGAGGCCGTGTTCGAGGACGAGTTCGGCGACGCCTTTGCCGGTGGCGAGGGCTTCCTGGGCGATCGCGGTGGCGGTGGCGTAGCCGAGGTGGGGGTTCAGGGCGGTGACCAGGCCGATGGATTGTTCGACCGTGCTGCGGAGGTGGTCGGTGTTGGCTGTGATGCCGCGGATGCAGCGTGCGGTGAGGGTGCGGCAGGCTGCTTCGAGGTGGGAGATGCTCTTGTGGAGGCTGTGGACAATGATGGGTTCGAAGGCGTTGAGCTGGAGCTGCCCGGCTTCGGCGGCCATGGTGATGGTGACGTCGTTGCCGATGACTTCGTAGGCGACCTGCGAGACGACTTCCGGGATCACCGGGTTGATCTTGCCGGGCATGATGGAGGACCCGGACTGCACGGCGGGCAGGTTGATTTCGCCGAGTCCGGCGCGGGGGCCGGAGGAGAGCAGGCGCAGGTCGTTGCAGATTTTGGAGAGCTTTACCGCGACGCGCTTCAGGACGCCGGAGAGGTGCACAAACGCACCGACGTCCTGGGTGGCTTCGATCAGGTCGGGCGCGGTGACCAGGGGCAGTCCGGTGATGGCGGCGAGGTGCCGGCAGGCCGCTTCGGCGTACCCGGGCGGGGCGTTCAGGCCGGTGCCGATGGCGGTGGCGCCGAGGTTGATTTCGTGGATGAGCAGTTCGGCTTCGGCAAGGCGGAGCCGGTCCTCGCCGATGGTGACGGCATAGGTTCCGAATTCCTGGCCCAGGGTCATGGGGACGGCGTCCTGGAGCTGCGTGCGGCCCATTTTGACGACGGTGCGGAATTCCAGGGCCTTGGAGGCGCAGGCTTCCTCGAGCTCGGCCAGGGCGTCGAGGAGTTCCCGGGCGGCGAAGATGGTGCCCAGTTTCACGGCGGTGGGGTAGACGTCGTTGGTTGACTGGGAGAGGTTCACGTGGTCGTTGGGGTGCAGGCGGGCGTAGTCGCCCTTGGGGTAGCCGAGGACTTCCAAGGCGCGGTTGGCGATGACCTCGTTCGCGTTCATGTTCGACGACGTCCCGGCGCCGCCCTGGATCACGTCCACAACGAACTGGTCGCTGAGCTGGCCGTTCATGATGTCGGTGCACGCGGCTTCGATGGCGTGGGCGCGTTCGGGGTCCAGGAGCCCGAGTTCCAGGTTGGTGCGGGCCGCGGCGAGCTTGACGGCGGCCAGCCCGCGGACCAGGTACGTGTTGGAGGACAGCGGCTGGCCCGTGATGGGGAAGTTCTCCACGGCCCGGAGTGTGTGGACGCCCCAGTAGGCGTTGGCGGGGACGTCCCGGTCGCCGAGGAGGTCGTGCTCGGACCGGGTCTGCGGTACGGCTGCCGGGGCGGTCAGGTCAGTGGTCATGGGGATCCTTAGAGGCTTCGTGGACGGGCATGGGCGTCTGTTTTTGGGCAAGTTTGGGCTCGGTTGATGGCCGCGCCCGGCCGAGGGAGGCGTGGGCGCGTCAGAGGATAAAGGCGTTAGCGGCTGTGAAAAGTGTGGTTAGCCTGATCCGCCTGCCGCGGCTTTTTCGCCGCCCGGGATGAGGGTGCCCAGGGCGCACTCCACCCCGTGCAGATGCATGGCCATGGCCTGGGACGCGTCCTCGGCAGAGCCGCGCTCGATGGCCTCGAAGATGCGGGCATGTTCTTCGCCGGATTCCTTGCGTCGGTCGGCGACGAGGTTGAGGGTGTTGGACTGGTTCGCCATTGCCTCAACGATGTCCGAGAGGAATGATTCAAAGACGCCGTTGCCGCTGGACCGTGCGATGGTCGCATGGAACTCGGTGTTCAGCTGAACCCACTGCTGGAGGTTTTCCGCCTCGGACATTTCGCGGAGGATTTCCCGGAGGGCTTCGAGGTCCTCGTTGGTGCGGCGCTGGGCGGCAAGCCCCGCGGCCGGAACTTCAACGTGGGGGCGGGCCTCCACGAGGGCGCTGGCGGAGTATTTGCCGAGCTTGAGGTCCTGTGCCACCTTGTCGGCGATGACGAAGGTTCCCTTGCCGGTGTGGGTGGCGGTCAGTCCGAGGGCGGTGCAGGAACGAAGGGCCTCCCGGACCATGGTGCGGCTGACTCCGTATTGCTTTGCCAGTGTTGCCTCTGAGTCCAGCCGGGTACCCACAGGAATTTTGCCGGCTTCAATAGCACCGCGAAGCGACGCAAAAACGGCTTCGGCCGCGCCGACGCGCACCACTCGATCTTGTCCAGCTGTCCAGCTGTCCAACAGGTCGTTCATGTAACGAGCATGGCATTAGTTGCACTGGCTGTCAACGCCCTGCCGGAGTGTTGCCGCAGAGTTTTCGCGGGCGGCGCCACGGCGATGCCCTGCCGACCGTTGACACTCCGCCTATCCAGGGCGTATCGTACAACCAAATGGTTGTAGATCTGATGAGTGATGCCGACGCCGACCGCCTTTTCCAGGCGTTCGCGGATGCCACCCGACGTGACATTGTCCGCAGGGTAACGGTGGCGGAGTACTCGGTGTCCGGCCTCGCGGCCCTCTACGCCATGAGTTTCGCCGCCGTCCAGAAGCATGTGGCGGTGTTGGAGCGTGCCTCCCTGGTTACCAAGGAGAAGCGCGGAAGGGAGCAGATCGTGCGGGGCAACCATGAAGGACTGCAGAAGGCCCGCCGGCTGCTCGACGAGTACGAGGCGATCTGGCGGCAGCGCGTCGGGCGGATCGCGGACATTCTGGCTGAAGGATAGGAAGGTTCCGCAATGTCGGTTATCAGTTCCACCAAGAATCTCGAGGCACTCAGCTTCACCCTCGTCGCCGAGTTCGACGCCGCCGTCGAACTCGTCTGGCAGGTCTGGGAGGACCCGCGGCAGCTTGAGCGGTGGTGGGGCCCGCCCAGCTGGCCGGCCACTTTTGAGCGGTTCGACTTCGAACCCGGCGGAAAAGCCGACTACTACATGACCGGCCCGGAGGGCGAGAAGGCCGGGGGCTGGTGGCGTTTCACCGCCATCCAGGCACCCAGCCGCCTGGAATTCGACGACGGTTTCGCCGACGAAGGAGGCGATCCTGTGGATTCCATGGGCATCACCCACGCCACTGTCACCCTTGAGGACACCGGCGGCCGCACGCGGATGACCATCCAATCCACGTTCGAGTCCGAAGAGCAGATGGAACAGATGGTCCAGATGGGCATGGAGGAAGGTATGCGTGAGGCCGCTGGCCAGATCGACGCCATCCTCGCCGACCACGCCCGCGCCTGAGTCCAGGGCAGCCGCGCCGCGGTCGGCACCCGCTCACTGCGCCGGGACTGCCGGTAACAGCATCCAATGCATGAGTACGACGGCGGGCCTCCCGCCGTCGTACTCCGCTTTTCGGCGGCGTCGCCGCTGCCAGCACGGGTTGCGGACCCGTTGAAACCCGGCACGCGCACTTGAATACTGGAAGCAGGATCGGTGCATTTCGGAGGCGGTGACGGGTCATGGGTGGAGGCGACAGCGCCTTCAGGCGGCGGCTGGAACGTGGCGCCGAGCTGCGTTCCCACCGCGGCGCGGGCATCAGCGCGGAGGAGGAAGCGCAGCTGGAGGCGGCCGAGGAAAACGAGCGGCAGAAGCGTAAGAAGGTTGACGACGCCAAGAGGGTGGAATACCTGATTCGCGACGCCATGGCCCAGGGAAAATTCGACAACCTCAAATACTCGGGCAAGCCAATCCCCGGCCTGGGGGAGGCCTACGATCCGGACTGGTGGGTCAAGGGCCTGATCCAGCGGGAGAACATCAGTGGTATGGGTCCCAAGGCCATCCTGCTCCGCACCGAGGACGCCGAACTGGATGCCCGCCTCGACGCCCAGTTCACCGAAAAGCAGGTCAGGGACATCCTGGCGGACTTCAACGCCCGCGTAATTGATGCCCGCCGGCAGCTCGAGGGCGGCCCGCCCGTCATCACCAGCACCCGGGATGTTGAGGACGAAGTGGCGCGCTGGTACGGGCGCCGCGCTGCCCGTACCCCGGCCGCGCCGCCGGAACCGAAACCAAGGCGCACGTGGTGGCAGAGGCTGTGGAGCGGCGCCGGATAGCGGGATGACGACGGCGGTACTTCCCGCCGTCGTCGGCCCTTGTCAAGCGATACTCAGCGATATATCGTTAAGTATCGCTCGCCGGCGTGGTGAGCGGGAGACACTCCACGTACCGGAAGGACTGTGCCGCCATGAAAGGCATGTTCGAGAACCACAAATTTGCAGAAAATGCCGCGCCCCACGGACGCTTCGGCCGCGGCCACGGCCGCCGCGGGCCGCACGGACACGGCGGGGGAGGGTTCGGCCCCCGCGGTTTCGGCCCGGGATTTGGACCCGGGTTTGGGCCGGGAGGTCCCCGGCGGGCCAACAGGGGTGATGTGCGTTCGGCCATCCTCTCCCTCCTGGCGGAAGCACCGTCGAACGGCTACGGACTGATCAAAACGATCGCCGAAAAGACCGCCGGCGCGTGGCGGCCCAGCCCGGGATCCGTCTACCCCACGCTGCAGCAGCTGGTTGATGAAGAACTCATCAGCCCGGTGGGCGAGGGCCGGCGCACCGAGTTCACCCTCACCGAGGCCGGCCGGGAGTACGTGGCCGAAAACAGCGAGGAACTGGCCAACGCCTGGAACACCTCCCGCGACGCCACAGGCCCCGCCCTCCATGAGAGCATCGGAAAACTCATGGGGGTCATCCACCAGTTCCGCGGCGCCACCGAGGAACAGCGCACGGCCGCGATCGAAAAGCTGGACGACACCCGCCGGGCGCTCTACCTCATCCTCGCCGACTGACGGATCCGACGGCGTGCGTCCGGCTGACGCATCCGACGAAACAGCCGCATCCGACGAAACAGCCGGCTGTTACGGCTGCGGGGCGTTCGCCTCGAAGAGTTCGCACAGTGCGTTGTAGTACCGGGCGGTCTGCCCCAGGTGCTTCATTCCGATCCGGCCGCACACCTTCCGGGACGCTGCGTTGGCCGGTGCCGTCACCGCCACCACCCGTGTGAGGCCGCTGCCGAAGGCATAGCGCAGGGCGGCGGCCGCTGCCTCGGACGCGTACCCGTGCCCCCAATGGTCCGGGTGGAAGTGCCAGCCGATCTCCGTATCGCCGGATGGCTGCAGCGGCAGGGACTCGCCGGACGCCGGGATGGACTTCAGGAGCAGATTTCCCGCCAACTGGCCCGATTCTTTGATCTGTACCGCCCAGACAGCGTGCACCGGGTCATCCAGGAGCCGCCACGCGCTGATCCGTTCCTCCGCCTGGGAGCGTTCGGTCATCACCTGGGGCGGATTGCCAATGAACCGCTGCACTTCCCACCGGGAATACAGGTCAAAGGCGAAGTCTGCGTCCTCCGGCTCCCACGGCCGCAGGATCAGCCGGTCGGTCTCAAGGGTCTGCACCCGACCATTTTCCCACCACCGGCCCTGCGGAAGCGCTGACCGATCACGGCCGGCCTGATATGACCCTGCCCGAAAGGTGGAGCAGAATGGAGCCTTGTCCGACGTTCCCAAGGAAAGGTGCTCCGCCATGGCAGAACCGGGTTGGGTCACGCACGCAGTGTGGTGGCAGGTCTATCCGCTGGGCTTCGCCGGGGCCGAAAAGGCAGCGCTCCCTGCCGGCGCGCCGGTGGAACCCCGGCTGCAGAAACTGATTCCGTGGCTGGACTACATCGTTGACCTCGGAGCATCCGGCCTTGCCTTGGGCCCGGTCTTCGCCTCCGAAACGCACGGCTACGACACCACTGACTATTTCCGCATCGATCCCCGGCTGGGCGACGACAACGACTTTGACCAGCTCATTCACGAAGCCCACGCCCGGGGACTTCGGGTGCTCCTGGACGGCGTGTTCAACCACACCGGGCGCTCGTTCCAGCCGTTCACGGAGGCCATGGCCCATGGTCCGGACGCGCCCACCGCTTCATGGTTCAGGATCAACTGGCAACAGCCCGGTCCCCAGTACCCGCCGGAACAGGACGGGCGGCAGCAGGCCGAGCCGGACTACGAGGACTTCGAGGGCCACCACCATCTCGTGGCCCTGAACCATGCTGAGCCCGCAGTTGCGGAATTTGTGGCCGGTGTCATGAAGCATTGGCTGGGACGCGGCGCGGACGGCTGGCGGCTTGACGCGGCCTATGCCGTCCCGTCAGCGTTCTGGTCAACCGTGCTGGCGGATGTGCGGGCGGACTATCCGGAGGCGTACTTCGTGGGCGAATACATCCATGGCGACTACGCGGGGGAAGTGGGCAGCGGAACCCTGGATTCCGCCACGCAGTATGAGCTGTGGAAGGCGGTGTGGAGCTCCCTGAATGACGCCAACTTCTACGAACTGGCGTCCTCGCTGGAACGCCACAATTCGTTCCTGGACGCCTTTATCCCGCTGACGTTTGTGGGCAACCACGACGTCACCCGGATCGCCAGCCGGCTCAGGGACCCGGTGCTCCTGCCGCTGGCACTGGTTGTCCTTTTCACCGTGGGCGGCACACCCACCATCTACTACGGCGATGAACAGGGGTACCGCGGCGTCAAGGAGGACAGGGCAGGAGGCGACGACGACGTCCGTCCGCAGTTCCCGGCAGCACCGTCGGACCTTGCGGACATGGGCCACCACATTTACCAGCTGCACCGGGAACTGATCGGAATGCGACGGCGGCACGCCTGGCTGCACACGTCCCACACCACCGTGCTGTCCCTCAGCAACGAGAACCTTGTGTACCGGTCCACCGGAGAAGCCGGACCGGACGGGAAAGTCCCCACTATTGTGGTGGCCCTCAACCAGTCGGACCATCCGGCGGACGTGGAGGTGCCGCCGTCGGACGCCATCCTGCTGGAAGGCAACGGACACCTCGCGGCAAGCAACCGCGTGGCCTTGCCTGCCCGTGGCTGGGCGATCCTGGGTAACGGCTCCTAAGGCCGGCGGGCCGGCGTGCTTGGCGACGGGGTCGGAGACGACATGGAAGCAGGCGGCGGCGGGAACGGATTGGCCGGGTAGAGCCGCACCACCTGCAGCATGTAGTTCACCCACTGCGGGCCGGCAATCATGTAGCCGTCAAGGCGGGGGTAGAACACCCCGTTGATGGTCACATTCTGGCCCGGCCGCTTCTGGCCCTCCAAGGCATCGCCGAAGAAGGACGCGGTGGCCAGGCCTGAGGTGTAGCCCACAATCCAAGTGGCGCCGTTGTTGTTCGAGGTGCCGGTCTTGGCCGCGGTGGGCACCACGGTGTGGATCTTGGGATTGATCCACACGCCCGAGCCAACTTTCAGGACGTCCTGGAGAACTGCGTTGACACCGCGGGCCACCTCCGGCTTGACGGCGTCGCGGCACTCGCTGGTCTGTGCGGGAAGCTTCCCGCCGTTCACGTCCGTGACCTCCACCACTGCGATGGGGGCGCAATAACGGCCGTCATTGGCGAAGGTTGCAAAGGCATTAGCCAGGTGGAGCGGTGCGACCCCGATGGCACCCAGCAGGTTGCCAAGCTGGTGCATGTTGATCGGCGCACCGTCCAGGCCGCTGTGCAGCCCCACCGCGTCCACCATCTTCTGGATCCCGCAGAAATCCAGCTGGGCGGCGGTAGCGAAGGTGGCGGTGTTGATGGAGTTGTAAAGCCCATAGTTGATGGGCATGCGGCGGTAGTAGCCCTCGTCCGCGTTCTGCAGGTCATCGGCGGCACCCAGTTCGGGGTTGTTCTGTGCCGTGCTGTAGGCGCCCAGGACCTTGCCACAGCTGGACCGCCAGGGGAATCCCAACGGATACACCCGCCGGGAAGCGTCCACTTCGGCGGTCATGGACTTGCCTTCATTGAGCCATTGCGCGAACGTGAACGGCTTCATGGTGGATCCCGGCTGGAAACCGCCGGCGCCGTTCAGGTCATTGCCCTGCGGATCACGGGCATCAACATTGAAGTTCAGCTGTGTATCGAATTTCCCTTCCTCCGGCAGGAAGACCGTGTTCTGGGCCATTGCGAGGATATTGCCCGTGCCGGGCTGGACGGTCACCAGCGCAGCCCCCCACCGGTCCGGATTGGCGCCCGCCGTGCCGTCCACCTGGGCCTGCGCCGCAGTCTGCAGCCTGGGGTCGAGTGTGGTTTTGATGGTCAGGCCGCCGCGGTAGAGCCTCCGTTCCCGTTCGATCAGGCTGGAACCGTAGGCAGGATTGTTGAGGATGAGGTGGGAAATGTAGTCGCAGAAGTAGGGTGCCATGGTGGCGTTGGCGCAGCCCTGCCGTCCGGGATTCAGCTTCAACTCAATGGGAGTTGCCACGGCCGCGTCGTGGTCGGCCTGGGTGATTTTGCCCGTAGCCAGCATCTCGGAAAGCACCTGGTTGCGCCGGACGATCGATTTGTCCGGGTTCACTGCCGGGTTGTAGAAGCTGGGACTGTTCACGAGCCCGGCCAGCAGCGCGGCCTGCGGCAGGGTGAGGTCTTTTGCCGAGGTGCTGAAGTAGTACTGTGAAGCGGCCTCAATTCCGTACGCATCCCGGTTGAAGAACACGATGTTCAGGTAGCCCTCGAGGATCTGATCCTTGCTGAACCGCTTTTCCAGGGAGACGGCAAGCTTCATCTCACGAAGCTTGTCCCCGACGCTCTTTTGGCCGCTGAGGATCACCTCGTCCTTCCTGTCCTGGGACAGGTAGGCCTCGTTGATCACGTTGGTGACGTACTGCTGGGTGATGGTGGAAGCACCCTGCGTTCCGCTACTGGTCATGTTGGAGATCGCTGCGCGCAGGATCCCTTGCGGGTCGATTCCGGCGTGGTCGTAGTAGCGGCTGTCCTCGATGGCGATGACGGCGTCGCGGACATACGGGGACATCTGGTCAAGCGGGACCTTGATCCGGTTCTCGGCATAGAACGTGGCGATCTGCTGCCCGTCGGAGGCCAGGACCTTGGTTGTCTGCGACGGCGGCGAGACGACGAGTTCCTCGGGCAGGCGGTCGAAGAAATTGATCGAGCTGCTGACGCCGAAACCTGCGGCTGCTACGGCTGGAACCACCAGGCTCGCAGCGAGGACTCCGCATAATGCGCTCGCGGTGAAGAATCCGAGGACCCTTCCCAGGGCCGCGGCCAGAGGGTGCCCGCGTTTCTTCTTCTTCTTCTTCGCCATTTTTCAGCTCTCAGGCTAGCGATGTGACATCAGGATACGCCGCCCTTCCACGTATCCTCCAGAGCCGTTACCACATAGAGACCGATGCTTTCGGGCGCGCCGGAATAAGCGCGTTCTCAGGCGAAGCTGTCCTCCTTGGCCCGGGAGGGTGCCGGTTCCTGAGCTGCCGGCGCAGCAGCGGTAACGTGGCCGGCCGGAGTGAAACGGCTGCCCAGCTCCCCGAAGGCGTAGGCGCTTTCAGCGTGCTCGGCGAGGTCCACGCCCACGGTCTCGGCCTCATGGCTTACCCGGAAACCTATGGTCTTGTTGATCGCCCGTCCAATGACCAGCGTCATGCCGCCGGAGAGGAACAGGGTAACGACCACGGCGGCCGCCTGGGCAATCAGCTGCTGGACGCCGCCGCCGTGGAACAGGCCCCCGCCTACGCCGTCCACGGGAAGAGCGATAAAGCCAAGGGCCAGCGTGCCGATCAGGCCGGCGCCCAGGTGGACACCCACCACGTCGAGGGAGTCGTCCATTCCAAAGCGGTACTTCAGGTCCACAAACCAGCAGCAGGCAGCCCCGGCTACCAGGCCCAGACCGACGGCTGCCACCGGGCTGATGTTGGCGCACGACGGTGTGATGGCCACGAGGCCGGCCACGACGCCGGAGGCAGCGCCGAGGGATGTGGGGTGGCCGTGCCGGATCTTCTCGATGACCAGCCAGCCCAGCATGGCCGCGGCGGGGGTGACCAGGGTGTTGACCCAGATGAGGCCAGCCTGCTCCGCCGTCGTCGCGGCGCCGCCGTTGAAGCCGAACCATCCGAACCACAGGATGGCCGCACCCAGCATGATGAAGGGGACATTGTGCGGGCGGTGGTTTGGATCCTTGGCGAAGCCGTGCCGTTGGCCCACGATCAGGGCAAGGACCAAGGCAGCCGTGCCGGAGCTGATCTCCACCACTGCGCCGCCGGCGAAGTCGATGACCTGGCCAAAGACCGCGGTCAGGGCGCCGCCCGGGCTCAGGAGTCCGCCGCCCCAGATCATGTAGGCCAGCGGGCAGTAAACGAGCGTGACCCACACCGGAACAAACACGGCCCAGGCGCTGAACCGGGCCCGGTCGGCTATGGCGCCGCTGATCAGGGCCACGGTGATGATGGCGAAGGTGGCGCTGTAGCCGGCTTTGATGAGGTCCGGCGAACCCATGAGGTTCTCCAGGCCGAAATTGGCAATCGGGTTGCCGAAGAGGCCCAGGATGCCCTCGCCGGTGGTCATGGAGTAGCCCCACAGGACCCAAATGACACCAACGGTGCCGGCGGAGATGAAGCTCATCAGGATCATGTTCAGGGCTGCCTTCGCCCGCGTCATGCCGCCGTAGAAGAGGCCGAGCCCCGGGGTCATGAACAGTACCATCGCCGCTGAAAACATCAGCCAGACGTGTTGAGCGGTGATTTCCACCTGCGGTCCCTTCGCGTTAAGCCTGCAATACGGGACTCTCCAGTTGGGCCCTCGCATTCCCCCTGGCCAATATTTGCCGCGGTGTGTTTCCGTTTGCGCTTCGCCACGTTGCAGGGACGTTACGCAGATGATGCCCAGATGAAGATCGCGTCACCATCTTGTTTCCGGGATGTAAACGGAACCTGTGGGACGGTGCCGGCGGCGGTTGCCCCGCGCCCGGGATGCCAGCAACGGCAGGCACCGTCGTGCACCCGTGGTGAGGAGCCGCCGTCGGACGTTCCAATCGGCAAGGTTTCACGCAAATGAACGGCGGCTCACCGGCCCCGGGAGTCACGTACGGTGCACGCGGCGATGGGGGACTATTTCCGCTCCTGGCCTGTGCCGTTCCCCAGCCGGGCCGGCAGCGTGCGCCGGAGGCTAGAAGGTCCGGGCGTTGGCCAGGACAGGCAGTTTGCCGCGTACTTCGGCAACCGTGGACGGGTCAATGTCGACGAGGGCGAGTTCCGGCTCGCCGCCCAAGGCCACCAGCTCTGACCCCAGCGGGGAGACGACGGCGCTGTGGCCGATGCCCGTGGGTGCGCTGCCCGTGGTGGGCAGGCCGATGCTTGCCGGATCACCCTGCCCGCATGCCACCACGAACGTGGTGCTGTCCAAAGCGCGTGCCCGGACCAGCAGGTCCCACTGCTCTGCCTTGCCCTCGCCGGCACCCCAGGAGGCGCAGATGATGTTTACCTGGGCTCCTGCCTTGGCGTTTGCGGCGAAGAGGGCCGGGAAGCGGACGTCGTAGCAGGTGGCCAGGCCGAAGATGGTGCCGTTCACCTCGAAGGTTACGGGGGCTGTTCCCGCGTCCACCGTGTCGGATTCGGCGAAGCCGAACGCGTCAAAGAGGTGGATCTTATCGTAGGAGGTTTCCACGCCGGGCCCGGTGACCAGCAGGGTGTTGCGGACGCGCCCGTCCTTGCCGGGGGTGAACATGCCGGCCACCACTGTGATGCCCAGTTCTTTGGCGATGCTCCGGACGCTTCCGGCCCAGGCGCCGTCGACAGGTTCGGCGATATCCGTCAGCCGGTGGCCGAAGGCGCGCATGGCAGCCTCCGGGAACACGACGAGTTCCGCCCCGGCAGCCTTCGCCCGGGTGGCGTATTCCCGGATCAGTTCCAGGTTGGCGGCCGGATCGGCGCCGGTGATGATTTGGGCCACTGCTAAACGCATGAAATTACTCCGTTCCGTTGTCCCAATCTATGCGACAAACGTCCGGAACGGCGGCGTCCGGTAGGGGAAAAGGCTGGAGTTTTTGTCCACATCGGGCGACTTCCGGGGCGTTTTGGGCGCTGTAAGTCGACAAAAACTCTATCGGCTGATCGGGGGCCGTTCCCTGTAGCATTTTGACCATGCCCACTGCGCTCGATATGGCAGGTCCCATTCTGGAAATGCTGACCTGGTTGTGCCTGCCTGCCGGGCTGATGCTCCTGGTCTACGCCGGGATCCTGCGGCGCTTCGTGAATCCCTGGGTGGTGGCCGAAGGCGTGGTCTATAAGGATGCCAGCGGGACGGGCTTCCGGTGGTTTGACCACAAATACCGGATCCACCACGCGCCCATGTCGCCGCACGACATCAAGGGCATGGCGGTGGGGGACACTCTTCCCATTTATTACCACCCCAAACGCCCCACCCAATGGCAGACCGCGGTGCCGGAAGCGGCCGGGAGGACTGCGGTTGTGGTGGGGCGGCTGCTCACCGGCGTCGGCACGGTCGCGCTCATTGCCGGATTCTTCCTGCCCATGTTCTGACCCCTGGCCGGGCCCGACTAGCCGGCGAGAACCACCAGGATGCCCAGGGCGCCCAACGCAACCGCTGCGGACGCGGTCCACAGAACGGCCGACGTGTCGGCGTCGACCGTTTCGTGCGTGATCCCTGCGGTGCTGGTGCTGTAGCGCCGGCGCTGCGTGAAGTAGATAACGCCGGCAGCGGTTGTCGAAACGGCAAAAAGCAGCAGGATGGGGAGGCCGTGGTGGGGAAGCCAGCGCAGGAAAATAGCGCTGACCGTCACCAGGGCCATCATGGTCCGGCCCCACGCCAGCGAGGTTCGCTCGGGCTGGAGGCCCGGGTCCTCGTGGCCGCGGGCTGCCTCCCTGCTGCGGGCCACGGGTCAGCGCCAGAGGATAAAGACGAGGACGACGGCGGCAGCCAGGGCCCCTGCGCCCGCCAGCAGCGGCACGATAAGCGGCAGCGGAAGCGGGGTTTTGTTGCGCATGCTCCGCTCCACCCGGATCCAACGCACCGCTGCACCGGCGCTCAGCAGCATGCCAAGAAGGAGCAACAGGACTGCCAGGCCCTTGCGGACCGGCTCGAGGAACAGGTCTGCGGTGAACGCCTCGATGGCGATCCCCCCGGCGAGGAGCGCCAGTGACGTCCTGATCCAGGCAAGGAACGTGCGTTCGTTGGCCAGCGTGAAGCGGGGATCCGGCTCGGTGCCGCCCGGAAGCAGGCGTTCGGCGATTTTTCCCCGGCGCGGCGGGGCGGGATCGCCGGACGGCGGCTGGTTCGTGGACACGGGGACAGTTTAGCCGTTGGCCTGGGCCGGGTCCCGCCGCCCGGCCCGTGTGGCGGGCGTCGGTGAGTCGCCGGGAGGGAAGCCGAGGTGGCGCGCCGCCGTCGGACGTTTGGCTGCCCGGCCGTGTCAGGCGGCCCTGTCCAGCACCGCCTTGGACGCCAGATGCTCGCCGATGGGCAGTGCCGCAGTGGCAGCGGGGGAGGGCGCGTTCAGCACGTGGATCATCCGGTCCGTCTCGGCCAGGAGGAAATCGTGGATCATGGTTCCATCCCGGCGGACGGCCTGGGCGCGGATGCCTGCCGCATACGGAAGGAGGTCCGCCGTGGTCAGGCCCGGGGCGTACTTCTGGCATTCCTTCAGGTAACTGCCCTTGAACAGCGAGTTCCGTACCTCGCTGACAGCCGTCGCGGCGTGTGCCCGGGCAACGCGCCACAGGCCGGGAAACCGCACATACCGCGCGACGTCCCGGACGTTCACCGAAAACTTCGGGTAGCCCTCGCGTGAGAGCCCCAGCACTGCATTGGGCCCCACGGTGACAGCACCCGCAACGGTAGGGGTGAGGTGGACGCCCAGGAAAGGGAGGGCAGGGTCGGGGACGGGATAGATCAGGTGCCGGACATAGCCTGACTTCTCCGCGGGGAGCACAAAATACTCGCCCCGGAAGGGAATGATCTGGACGTCGATGTCCAGCCCGGCCAGTTCCGCCAGCCGGTCCGACTGCAGGCCGGCGCACACCACCAGCCGGCCGCAGCTGTACCTCTCCGCCGCCGTGCCCACCTCCACCCGGTCCGGGCCCTCCGCAATGGCTGAGACCCGGGCACCCGTGATGACCTGCGCACCCGCCGCCGCCACCAGCCCGGCCAGTTTCCGGGACACTGCTGTGTAGTCCACGATGCCGGTGCTCGGGATGAACAGGGCACCCAGCCCGGCGACGTTGGGCTCGCGGCGCCGGAGCCCGGCCTGGTCAATGCGCTCGCAGGCCAGGCCGTGGACGGCCGCCCGCTCTTCAAGGGCCGCCAGCCGCTCGAATTCCAGTTCGGTGGTGGCCACGAGGAGCTTTCCCGGTTCCTGGTAGGGGATTCCGTGATCGCGGCAGAACTCTTTGGTCTGCTGGGCTCCCGCTTTGCTGAAGCGGGCTTTCAGGCTGTCCGGGGCGTAGTAGATGCCCGAGTGGATCACGCCGCTGTTGTGGCCGGTCTGGTGCGACGCCAACGTGTCCGCGGCCTCCAGCAGGACCAGGGACGCGCCGGGATCCTTCAGCAGGAGCTGGTAGGCCGTGGCGAGCCCCACGATGCCGCCGCCTACAACGCAGTAATCGGTGTGCTTCATGAGTGAGATTCTCCAGTACGACGGCGGCTGCGGCCAGAAAGGCTCAGCCCGCGTTCCTGGGCGCAAACATGATCACGGCGACGCCCACCAGGCAGATGACGGAGCCCGTTATGTCCCACCGGTCGGGCCGGAAGCCATCAAAGATCATTCCCCAGGCAAGTGAACCCGCCACAAACACCCCGCCATAGGCCGCAAGGATCCGGCCGAAATGCGCATCGGGCTGCAGCGTGGCCACGAAGCCGTAGAGGCCCAGGGCAATGACACCCAGCCCGGCCCACCACCAGTCCTTGCCCTCACGGACGGATTGCCACACCAGCCATGCGCCGCCGATCTCAGCCGCCGCAGCCAGGACGAAGAGCGCTGTGATCTTTGCGATTGGCACTGTTTCAGTAGGAATAGTCACAGGCTCATCATGCCAGCGGGAATGCGGGCAGCCGCGAGCCGGTTGGGCCATACATGCTGCGCATCGGATTCCTTTCTTTTGGCCACTGGGGCCCAGGCCAGGGCTCACGGACCCGAACCGCGGGCGAGGCCCTGCTCCAGGGCATTGAGCTGGCGGTCGCGGCGGAGGAACTCGGAATCGACGGGGCGTTCTTCCGGGTGCACCACTTTGCCCGGCAGCAGGCGTCCCCCTTCCCGCTCCTGGCTGCCATTGCGGCGCGGACCAGCCGGATAGAGATGGGCACCGGGGTGATTGACATGCGCTACGAGAACCCGCTCTACATGGCAGAGGAAGCCGCGGCCACGGACCTGATCAGCGGCGGCCGGCTGCAGCTGGGCATCAGCCGCGGCTCACCCGAGCCGGCCCGCAACGGGGCTGCGGCGTTCGGCCATGTTCCGGACGCGGGGGAATCGGACGCCGACATGGCCCGCCGCCACACGGAGCTGTTCCGCCAGGCCATCAGCGGAGCCGGAGTGGCTGAGGCGGACCCGCGCTACGCCGGCGGAACCAGGGGAATGCTGCCCATCCAGCCGCAAGCCCCCGGCCTGTCTGAACGAATCTGGTGGGGAGCCGGAAGCCGGAAGACCGCCGTCTGGGCCGCGGGCCTGGGGATGAACCTGATGAGCTCCACGCTGCTCACCGAAGACACCGGCGTCCCCTTCGACCGGCTGCAGGCGGAACAGATCCAGCTCTTCCGCGAGGCGTGGGCTGCCGCAGGACACAGCCACCAGCCGCGCGTGTCGGTCAGCCGGAGCATCCTGCCGATCGTGGACGAGGAGGACAACAGGTACTTCGCAGGCAGCGCACTGCGCGACAGCCGGGATCAGGTGGGCGTGATCGACGGCCTGACAGCACGGTTTGGAAAGACGTACGCGGGCGCTCCGGATGTGCTTGCCGAACAGTTGGCGGCTGACGCCGCCGTCCAGGCCGCGGACACCCTGCTGGTGACCGTGCCCAACCAGCTGGGCGTGGACTTCAACGCCAAAATGCTCGGCAACATCGCCCGGTATATCGCGCCCGCCGTCGGATGGAGACCCTCCGGCCCCTGAACCGGCCCAGCCTCCGCTGGGTGATCTGCACGGAAGGGAATATCCTGAGAGCGTGCGGGCAAATGCGGCCCGGATATCGTGACGGCCCAGAGAGGCTCCCCATGTCTGAAAAGCTCCATCTGTCTCCGGAAGACGAGTTCCCGGAAGATTTGTCGGCCGTGTCGAACCAGGACCTGCAGGTCCTGGACAGCCAGGTCCAGCGCCAGCTGGATTACGAGTACGTGGCTGAAGGGGAACCCAATCCCGAGACCGAATTCCGGCACCACGACCTGGACGATGAATTCCAGGAACGCGACACCCGCTGACAGGCAGCCCCCTGCAGTCGCCCGCCCGTCCCGGTGGCTTGGAGTGGCATTTAGTCAGCATCCTTACTATTATTTGTTCAAGGAACCATCCTCGGACGGGAGCCGTTATTCTTGTAGCGGCTTGGGGGCTTAGCGTCCATCATCAAAGCGTGACTGCGGAACGGTCATGTGACGGGAGAGAGAAATATGGCTCGCGCCGCTTTAGGCTTAACCGCATGATCCGGCTTCGTCAGCTGGCCCAGGCGGCCTCTGTGTTGACCACCCCCTTGGCGCCCGAAGATATCCTGGCGCTCTTCAACCCTGTCTTCTCGGCGCGTCAACTCCGCGGAGTGGTGACCCGAGTGGTGCAGGAGACAGCCCAGTCGGCCACCATCTTCTTCCGCCCCGGCCGCGGCTGGCACTCGCACCTTGCCGGCCAGTGGGCCCGCATCGGAGTCGAGTTGGACGGTGTCCGCCACTGGCGCTCCTATTCCCTGAGCGCACCCGCCGGCAAGGACCCGGCCATCACCGTCACAGACGTCGGGGCCGTTTCCGGAACCCTTGTCCGCACCACCAGGCCGGGCGACGTTCTGTTCCTGGCCCCACCGCAGGGCGACTTTGTCCTGCCGGAGCACCCCCGGCCGCTCCTGATGGTCACCGCCGGAAGCGGCATCACCCCGGTGATGTCCATGATCCGTACGCTGGTACCCCGGCGCCGGGATGCCGACGTCGTCCTCATCCACTCTGCCCGCACGCCCTCCGACAGCCTGTTCCGCGAGGAACTTGCGGAACTCGCTGACCAGTTCCCCAACTTCCGGTTGGCCCACTGGTTCACCGGGCAGCAGGGCCGGATGAACTTCACCACCACCGCGGAACTGGACGACCTCTGCCCGGACTGGAAGGAACGTGCCGCCTACGCCTGCGGCCCGGACAGCTTCCTGGACGACGCCGAGGCGCTCTGGAAACAAGCCGCCCTCACCGCCGGAGCCCCCGGCACCGATGTTGCGGTTGCCGGCGATCCCGGCAACCTCATGATCGAACGCTTCAACACCAGCTTCGCCGGCGGTGTGGGACACGACGGCGGCCTGGTCACCTTTGAAGCATCTGACCGGGAAGTGGTCGCCGACGGCGACACGCCCCTCCTGGATGTGGGCGAGGACGCCGGGGTGCTCATGCCAAGCGGCTGCCGGATGGGAATCTGCCACAGCTGCCTGACCCCGCTCCTGGCCGGACAGGTCCGTGACCTCCGCACCAACGAGGTCCACGGCGAGCCCGGCCAACTGATCCAAACGTGTGTCTCGGCAGCCGCCGGACCCGTCAACCTCGAAATCTGAGGAGCATCACCGAATGTCAGTAGTTTCAGAAAGCAAAACCGCCGCCCCGACCGGAGCGGCAAGGACGCGCCCCGGAGCGCTGGCGGAATCCGGCAGCCCATCGGTCCGCCCGCCCGCCGCAGCGCACCTTACCGACGAACAGGTAGCCGAGCTGGGCCGCGAACTCGACGCCATCCGCGACGAGATCCTCGCAAAGCGCGGAGCCTCCGACGCCGCGTACATCCGGCGCATGATCAAGATCCAGCGCGGGCTGGAGATCTCCGGCCGCGCGGCACTGATGGTCAGCAAAAACAAGGCGGCCTGGGTCACCGGCACCACGCTGCTGAGCCTGGCCAAAATCCTGGAAAACATGGAACTGGGCCACAACATCCTGCATGGCCAGTGGGACTGGATGCGGGACCCGGACATCCACTCCACCACGTGGGAATGGGACTTCGTCACCCCCTCGCGCTCCTGGCAGCACACCCACAACGACCTGCACCACCGCTGGACCAACGTGTTGGGCAAGGACAACGACGTCGGATACAACCTCCTGCGCATGGACGAGAACCAGCCGTGGAAGCCAATCAACCTGGCCAACCCGCTGTTCAACGCCATCCTGGCGCCCATCTTCGAGTGGGGCATCGCCATCTACGACCTCGAGCTGACCGAGTACAAGGAAGGCACGAAGTCCAAGGAAGCGCTGAACAAGGACCTCAAGGCCCTGGGCCGCAAGGTAATCACCCAGTTCACCAAGGACTACGCTGCCACTCCCGCCGTCGCCATGCTCACCGGCTCCGGCAGGCAGGCCCTCTACGGCACCCTGGCGGCCAACGCCGTACGCAACGTCTGGGCGCACGCCGTCATCTTCTGCGGCCACTTCCCTGAAGGCACCGACACCTTCACCGAGGAAATGGTGGAAGGCGAAACGCGCGGCGACTGGTACGTCCGCCAGATGATCGGCTCTGCCAACATCTCCGGTTCCAAGTTCATGCACCTGATGACCGGCAACCTCTCGCACCAGATCGAGCACCACCTCTTCCCGGACCTGCCCTCCAACCGGTACGCGGAGGTGGCCCCGCGGGTCCGCGAGATCTGCCAGCGCTACGGCCTGAAGTACACCACCGGACCCCTGCTGAAGCAGGTGGGATCGTCCTGGGCGAAGGTCTTCAAGCTGGCCCTGCCGCCCAGGGCTGCCAGGGCCTGATCCAGGCAGTATTTGCAGGAAACGGCGGAGGGGCCAGGCACGGTGCCTGGCCCCTCCGCCGTTCTGTTTCGGCCGGCCCCTACTTCTTGAGGAACGCGAGCAGGGCGTCGTTCACTTCCGCGGCGTGAGTCCACAGCAGGCCGTGCGGGGCGCCTTCGATCTCCACGTAGTCAGCGCTGGGCAGGGCTTTGGCAAAGAGGCGCCCTGTGGAGTCGATGGGGAGGATGTTGTCCGCCGTGCCGTGGACAATGAGCGCGGGGACGTCGATCCTGGGGATGTCGGCGCGGAAATCCGTGAGCCACGTGGGCTGTGCCGCTACGGAGGCAGTGGCTCCCGCTCCTGCCGCCAGGCTCCAGCTGGCATTCACGGCTTCCTGGCTCAGACGCGGTGTGCCCAGGAACGTGTCGGTGTTGTAGAAGTTCTTGAAGAATTCCGTAAAGAACGCGTACCGGTCCGCCGTGACCGCCTTCGTGAGTCCGTCGAAGACCTCCTGCGGAACGCCGTCGGGGTTGTCATCCGTCTTCAGGAGGAACGGCTCCAGGGATCCCAGGAACGCCGCCCTGGCCACGCGGGCCGAACCGTAGGTGCTGAGGTACCGGGCAATTTCGCCGGTGCCCATGGAAAAGCCCACCAGCACAGTGTCGTTGAGGTCAAGAGCAGTCAGAAGGGCATCGAGGTCGGCGGCGAAAGTGCCGTAGTCATAGCCGCCAGTGGTTTTGCTGGACTTGCCGAAACCGCGGCGGTCGTAGGTAATGACGCGGTACCCGGCGTCCAGGAGTGCGGCAGCCTGCTTTTCCCAGGAGGAACCGTCCAACGGGTAGCCATGGATCAGGACGACCGGCTGGCCGCTCCCGTGGTCTTCGTAGTAGAGCTCAATGTTGGTGCTGTTCTCGGTTCCAACGGTGACGTATGCCATTCTCGGCGGTCCTTTCGAGGCTGCGGAATCGGTTCCCGGGCGCAAGAAAAGTCCGCGCCCGGCGTTCCCTACTCTAAGGAACGCCGGGCGCGGCACCAAGGATCTGGCTAGGGGGACGGCTGGGGCAGCTCACACTCAATCTGCGGGTTGGCCCCCATGTAATTCAGCGGACCCGCGACGATGGTCACCGCCACCGTGCCGATCTCCGCGCAGGACGCGGCAGTTCCACCGAAGTAGCCGCGCTGCCAGGCGGCGATTCCCCCGATAATCAGCCAGATGACAATCAGTGCTCCGAGAAACTTCATGGTGTCCTCCAATGGCCGCGGCCGCCCGTGTGTTCAATTATGCGCCGCTAACCGGAATCCACACAGGACGCTCACTCACTTCCTGCAGGAAAACCCGGAGTGAAGGGCTTCGCCGGATATGTGCTGCGCCTGTGAAAGGGTGGGTTCATGGCGGATGGGGTCATGACGGAGAAAAGGACACGGCTGCTGACAGTGGGCCACGGAACGGCGGGCAAGGCTGAGTTCACGGAACTGCTGTCTGCCGGAGGCGTAGAGGCCTTGGTTGACGTCCGCATTGCCCCAGGAAGCCGCAAGTTTCCGCACTTCGGCAAGGACCAGCTCGCAGAGTGGCTGCCCGCGGCGGGGGTCAGGTACCGCTGGGAAAAGCGGTTGGGCGGATTTAGGAAACTACCGCCCGATTCGCCGGACGTGGCGCTGCGCAACGACTCATTCCGTGCCTACGCGGCCTACATGAGGTCGTCGGAATTCCTGGACGCCCTCGATGGGCTGATCACGCAGGCTGCGGGGATGTCAGTGGCGGTCATGTGCAGCGAGACCGTGTGGTGGCGGTGCCATCGGCGGCTCATTTCCGACCATGCTGTGCTGCTTGACGGCGTGGACGTGCAGCATTTGATGCCCGGCGGGAAGCTGACGCCGCACCAGCCGACGTCGGGCGTGCGGGTTGACGGGCAGGAGCTCGTCTACGACCAGGTGTAGCGCCACGGCGCCGAATTCGCCGGAGAACGTCCTGGTCGCCGGAGGGCTCCGGGCGAACCGGCAGCGCTCCGGCGAATTCGGACAGGCTGGTCACCGCGGGCAGGACGGTCAACGTCCGACGCCGGCCTGCCGCCGTCGGGACGCTATCCGTCATAGTGCGTGCGCGCCGGCCCCTGTCCCAGGGAGTTGACTACCGCCGCAGCGACGTCGTGAAGCTTGGAATTGCGGGTGCTGGAGGCGGTCCTGAGGATCTCGAAGGCATCCTGCTGGCTGCAGCGGTTCTGCGCCATGATGATGCCCACTGCCATGTCGATGACCGTGCGGGACTCCAGCGTTGCTCGAAGGTTCGCTGCCGACTCGCTGTAATGCGCGAACCGGACGGCGAGGCGGAGGGCGAGGGATGTCTGGCTGACAAAATCCGTGGCGAATTCGAGGACACGGCCGTCGAACCGGTTGGGCCGCCGTGAGTACAACAGCAGGGCGGCTTTGGTGTCCCCATCGAGGTCGAACGGCAGCGCAAGCACCGAACGGACCCCTTGCCCCAAGACGGCCGCAGAGTACTGGGGCCAGCGGTCATCGCCGGCGACGTCAGGGATGTGGATGGCGGTCTGCTCCAGTGACGCTGCCATGCCGGGACTGTCGCCGCATTGGTACTCGATCTGGCCGATGGCCTGGGCATCCGGCCCGCTGCTTGCCACCGTGGCAGCCTTGCGGTGCCGCAGCAGCGTAATGCTGCAGAGGACCTCGTCGTCGAGATCCGAGAGGCCGCGCACGGACACACGGGCGAGCTCGTTAAGGAAGTCTTCAACATCGGAGCTGTTGAGGACCAGTTCATGCAGGTGCTCGGTGATGGATGTATCGGTTTTTGCTGTTGACTCGCTGGCCACGATTCTTGGTGCCATTCGCTCAGGTCAAAACGAGCCGGCAACGTCCCGCCAATCCGCAAAGGGAGCCTGGCGTTAAGGGTCGCTGGATCGACGAACTTTCCAACGGCCTGCTGCTAAACCGATATCCAGAAGTATATACAGCCCTGGCCTGTGGGAACGTCACCGTCGGGGTTGGCACGGCGCGGTTGCGCACTACTTGGTTTTGTGCCGTGGTGTGGCCGAACGAATCCTTAAGGCGGCCGATAGGCTTGAATGTACAAGAAATTTGCGCAGCCCCTCACCGCCCGGCGATCCCAGCCATTCCCGCCCAGTACGCCGTCCGGCTGAAGCAAAACTGAGTACCCGGCCTGCAATCCAAGCAGTGGGCAACGGGGACCCGCAACAAAAACCAGTACCGCTACGCGTTGTTCACGCATTCAGTGCCGGGAAGTATGGGCGTCATCGATCAGCCGGAAGCAAGTTCCCTTAGTGGTTCCCGATGGCTGTGCGTCTCACCATCAGTTTTACCCCCAGCCAAAGGAGTCTCACTCATGCGCAAAATGACGAAGAAGAATAAGGTCCTGGCCGCCGCCGGAGCACTGGCCCTCGTAGCAGGCGGCGGCGGCGCTGCCATCGCCTACTGGACCACCACGGGTTCCGGCAGCGGCAGTGCCACCAACTCAGCCGGCAACGGCACGGTCACCCTGCACGCAACGTTCGAAGGCGGCCTTGCCCCCGGAAACAGCACCCCGGTTGCCTACACCGCTGACAACACCACGACCAGCAGCACGCGGGTGGGCGCATTGTCCGCCAGCGTGGCCACCAGCGTCGCCGAGTGCCTTCCCGCCTGGTTCGACGTCACGGCCGTTACCAGCGACTCCCTGGTGGCAGCCGGCGCGACCGGCACGTCTGTGGGCAGCGGAACACTGACGTTCAATGACAGTGACACTGTGAACCAGGATGCCTGCAAGGGCGCAGTGGTCACGGTCAACGTCAGCAGCCTCTAACAAGCTTCGCCGGCGGGGGAGGAGCAGAACCTCTCCTGCCGGCGAATTCCACCTCTCCTGTTACTGTCAGACCTGAAGGGCTAGACGTGCAGAACGAATCTGGGTACTTCCGCACAGCGATGCGAAGAACCACCACGGCAGTGAAAGTGCTGCTGGTGGGGCTTTTGGTCATGCTCGTTTCAGCGGGCACCATCTTTGCGGCCAGCCAGGGCGGGAGCCAGGGCAACAAAACTAAGGGCGTCACCATCCAGGTGAATCCCTCCAGCCGGACGGTGGACCGGGGTGACCCGGTCAGCTATTCGGTGTCCCTGACCTCCACAAACGGGTACAGCGGCAGCGTCACCCCCACTGTTTCGGGCCTCCCGGCCAGTACGACGGCGGCCTTCTCGCCGGCGGCAGTGACGCTGAGTTCCGGGAAAGCCGCCACGGTCACGCTGACAGTGGCGACGTCGGCCACCACTCCGGTGGGCAAAGCCGACCTGACCATCGGTACAGCGGCCGGCGCGGGCCAGGCTGCCGCCGTCGTCGTCCAGCTCCATGTCCAGACCTCCAAGAAGACTTTCAGCATTTCCGGGAACCTTGACGCCCCGCTCACCCCTGGAGCCACGATTCCGCTGAATCTTTCCATCTCCAACCCCAACAACAAGGGCCTGGCACTGTCCAGCCTGTCGGTCTCCATTTCCGGCATCACCCGGACCCAGGCTGCCGTTGCCGCGGCACTTCCCTGTACCTCGGCGGACTACGTGGTGACAAATTACAGCGGACCGTATCCGCTCACGGTTCCTGTGGGGTCCAGCTCCCTCCAATCGCTCGGCATAGCTCCGGCACTGTGGCCCCAAATCGCCATGCTGGATACGGCACTCAACCAGGACGGCTGCAAGGGCGCCACCCTCCAGCTCGCATACTCCGGAGCAGGGGAGGGGAACTGACATGACACGCACACCGAGGAAAACTTCCCGACGGCTGGCTGCCAGGACTGCGGCGGCAACCGTTGCCCTGTGCATCGCGACAGGCGCCGGCGGGGCATACGCCTACTGGGCCACGGCGGGCGCCGGGTCCGGTTCGGCCACCAACGGCACCATGGAAACCGTGACCGTTGAAGCCCTTGTAGCCGGTGACGGCCCGCAGGGCACTCTCGTCCCGGGCGGCACCGCCGATGTTGCCGTCCGGGCGTTCAACCCCAACGCCTCCGCGGTCCAGGTTTACGCGATCCGTGGCAACGGCGCCGCGACGGCGGATGCCAACCATCCCGGCTGCACCACCACCGGGGTGGCCTTCGTGGATCCGGCCGCCCCGCTTGCACCAACAGTGACCATACCGGCGAACTCGTCGGTCCTGATCACGCTGCCGGGAGCCGCCGCCATGTCCATGGCCTCATCTTCCGGTTGCCAGGGTGCAACGTTCAGCCTGCCCGTCACTTTGGAGGCACGGAAATGAGCCGCTCCAGCAAGACCCCGCAGCCTGCGGAACCCAACCAGCACGTCAAATCCGGGCCGCGCAGGCACGCCCGCATCGCCGGCGCTATGGCTGCAGCCCTCGTGATGACGTGGGGCGGCCCAGCGGCCAGCGCGTTCTGGCAGACCATGAGCAGCAACGCGGGCGCTGCCAGGGCCGACTCCATCCCTGCCGTGGCAGCTCCGGCAGCGTCGGTTGCCGCCGGTGCCGCAACAGTCAGTTGGTCGCAGGGCACGACGGCGGCGGGCCGCCCGGTTACCGGCTACATCGTTGCCCGCTACACCTCGGCAACCGGCGGGACCAGGGTTGCCGCGGGGGGAGGCTGCGCAGGAACAATCACCACGCTGGCCTGCACCGAAGCGAGCCTGCCGGCCGGCACCTGGCACTACACCGTGACGCCGGTCCTCGGCGCCTGGGCCGGGATCGAATCAGGCCGCAGTGCGGGGCTCAGCGGTGATTCCACCCCGCCGGCAGCGCCAACGGTCAGTGCTCCGTCGGTCGTGAATATTGCCAACACCGCCAGTGTCCCTGTCAGCGGTACGGCCGAAGCCGGTTCCTCGGTGACAGTGACCGTAAAGGACGCAGGTGCTGCGCACACGTCGACTCAGACAGTGATTACCAACGGCTCCGGCCAGTGGACGGCCGTCAACTTCGACCTAACGACGTTCACTGACGGAGCCATTACGTACACGGCCATTGCCGCTGACGCGGCAGGCAACGCCAGTGCAGCGGGAACGGCGACGTCCTCCAAGGACACTGAGGCGCCAACGGCCTCTGTGACACTGTCCAGCCCCACGAGGAACATGGCCGGGACAGTTGAGGCTGGGGACACGCTCACCATCAAGTACTCCGCCGACATCAGCAGCACATCGATCTGCAGCGCTTGGACCAGTGGCGTGCAGACCGCGGAAATAGCCGGCAATAATGTGGTGACCGTGACGATCAGCAGTGCTAACGTTCTCAGTTTGTCCACCACCGGCGGCGCCGCATGCTCTCCGAAAATTGGTGATGTGACCCTCGGCGGCAACTACTATGCTCCCCCCGGCACCCTGACGTTCAAGGGGAACGGCAACAACGCATCCAAGATCGTCTGGGACAGGACCACGCAAACTGTGACCATCACACTTGGTACCCGCTCCGGAAACGTCAACAGTGGCGTTGGCACTTCGTCCCCCACAGTGGCGCCGCCAACCGGTGTGACCGACGTGAACGGCAACCAGGCAGTGAGCGTTCAGCCAGCGGTGAACTCGAGGTTCTAACACTCCTTCAAGCTAATGCCAGCCTCCGGATCCCCTCCCGGAGGCTGGCATTGTGTTGCCCGTTGTGGGCAGAATGAAGCACGCGTTGACGCTGCCGTCGACGGACCGGCGAAACCAGCGGCGATGGCGCCGCGGAGGGACGTACAACATGACCAGACTTCTCATCATCGGTCCGCCCGGCTCCGGCAAAGGCACCCAGGCCGAGCACATCGCCCAGCATTTCAACATTCCTGCCGTCTCGACCGGGGAGATCTTCCGCGACAACGTCAACCGGGAAACGCAGCTGGGCAAGGAAGCCTCCAAATACCTGAACGACGGCCTTTTTGTGCCTGACCACCTGACCAACGCCCTGGTGAAGGACCGGCTGCTGGACGCCGACGTCCAGGCAGGTTTCCTGCTGGACGGCTACCCCCGGACGGCGCCGCAGGTTTCCGAACTGGATAACATGCTGGCCGCCCAGGACCAGCACGTGGACGCTGTCATCGAACTCCGGGCCCCTGATGCCGAACTGGAACAGCGGATGCTGAAGCGCGCCCAGGACCATGGCCGCAAGGACGACACAGTGGATGTATTCCGACGGAGGCTGGATCTCTACCATCGCGAAACGCATGAGGTAGTGTCCGTTTACGCAGGCCGTGGGCTGGTGGTCTCCGTTGACGGCAGCGGGAACCCCGGCGAAATCACCGCGGCGGCCATCGCCGCCGTCGAGAAGTTCCTCGCAACCTAGGACAGGAAGATCACCATGAGAATTGCAGTGACCGGCGGAAGCGGAAAGCTGGGGCGCCACGTCGTCCGCAGGCTCACGGCAGACGGGCACCAGGTGCTGAACCTGGACCGCGCCGGGGACAGAAGCCCGGGCCTGGCCATCGTGGACCTGCGCAACTACGGCCAGGTCCTCGATGTGCTGCTGGGGCTGGACGACAGGCACTCGGGCTTTGACGCTGTCGTCCACCTGGGCGCTATCCCCGCGCCGGGCATCCTCCCGGACGCCGCAACCTTCGAGAACAACATGCTCTCCACCTACAACGTCTTCCAGGCGGCCCGCCGGGCCGGCATCAAGAAGGTGGTGTACGCCTCCAGTGAGACGGTGTTGGGCCTGCCGTTCGACGTCGACCCTCCCTACATCCCCGTCGACGAGGAATATCCCGCGCGCCCGGAGAGCACCTACTCGCTGGTCAAACATCTTGAGGAGCAGATGGCCATCGAACTGACGCGGTGGGACCCGGACCTGAGCATCGCGGCCTTGCGGTTTTCCAACGTCATGGACGCCGAGGACTACGAACGTTTCCCCTCATTCGATTCGGACGCCATGCTGCGCAAGTGGAACCTGTGGGGCTACATCGATGGCCGCGACGGAGCCCAGGCCGTGGCCAGGGCCCTGGAAAACGGCAGGCCCGGCTTCGAAGCCTTCATCATCGCCAACGCGGACACCGTGATGAGCCGTTCCAGCGCCAGCCTCGCAAAAGAAGTGTTCCCGAATGTCGCGGTGACCAAGGAACTGGGGGAACACGAGACCATGCTCTCCATCGGCAAAGCGAGGAGGCTCCTGGGCTTCGAGCCGGAGCACAGTTGGCGGACCTACCACCCCAGCAGGACCACGCCCACGGAAGACTGACCGCTGCAGTGGCACCTGCTGTGGGCGTTTTCTTAGGAGAATCCCAACCGCGGACGTCATCACCGGCGCCGGAACCGGAACGCCGAACCGCCTGCTGTTCAGTGGGGGCACGGCCCTCGTTGTTGCTGCTCTGCTGGCGTCGGCCCCCACCGCTCCGGCGCCGACGGTTGCGGCCAAGTCACCCGGTGCAGATTCGACGGCGGTGGCGGCGGGCAGCAACGTCTCTGCCACCTTCAGCACCGCGGTTCAGGGCGTAGGCAGCGGAACGTTCGTTCTCAAGAGTCACGCCTGCGCCGCGACCTCGCCGGCAACCAGTTGGCCACCAAGACCTGGCAGTTCACCACCGGTTCTATCTGACAACCGAGCCCTGACGGCTTTGTCGGGGGACAGCAAAAGGAGGCCGACGGCGGCAGTCACCTGCCGCCGTCGGCCTCCCTTTTCTTTTGCGGCCTGCTACGTCGTGAAGCCTGCTTCACGAATTGGCAGAACCTCGTAGCCGTCCGTCTTGGCCACCATCTGCCGGCCATGGGTACCGTTGAACTTCAGCCACATCACTGACGAGTCCGCTGCTGCGGTCTCAACTTCGCCGGTGCGGATGACGCTCCCCCCAGAGCGCAGTTCCACCCAGCTGCCAATGAGCTGATGCCAGTCCTCGGTCGCCTCGTCCATGGTTCCGGCAGTCCTCAGGAAACGAGTTCGCGTGTCATTCCGAATGGAACCTGATCTGACAGGGCTGCGGTGTAGCGGCCGGGTCCAACCCGGGTAACGAGAATGCCCTGGGTGCCCGTCAGGAGGGCAACCTCCCGAAGGCGGCCGACAGCGGCATCGAGCTCTTCGTCGAGAAGGTAGCGGCTGGCGACCTCGATATCAATGCGGTCTATGGGGGTAGACATGGTGCTCCTTTGTTGTGTAGGTGCTGCGGAATTGATTGTGAGCGTTAACTATGCCCCGCGGGGCTTCCGATTGGGAAGCCGGAGGGTCCTGGCAGCGGTCGGCAGCCCCGGTTACTCGGGCTTGGCTGCGGTAACAGGGACGGGTCGGTCCTGTGACTGCACGGGGACGGTTGCCGGCGCCTTCGGTTCGCCCGTGGCCGGAGGCGAGCTCCTAAGCTTGAACCGCTTCCCGATGGTGCTTCCGCCGCCACCGGTGCGGTTTTTGTTGAAGATGTCGAAGCCCACGGCCAGCAGGAGGACCAAACCCTTGATGAGCTGCTGGTAGTCGGTGCCGAGGCCGAGGATTGACATGCCGTTATTCAGAACGCCCATGATGAGGCCGCCGATCATGGCTCCGGCTACGGTGCCGATGCCGCCCTGAACCGCGGCACCGCCGATGAAGGCCGCGGCGATGGAATCCAGTTCGAAGCCGGTTCCGCCTGCGGGCTGTGCCGAGTTCAGTCGGGCGGTGAACACCAGGCCGGCCAGGGCAGCCAGGACGCCCATGTTGACGAAGAGCCGGAAGGTGACGGCCTTGGTTTTCACGCCGGAGAGCTCTGCTGCGTGCAGGTTGCCGCCGATGGCGTAAATGTGGCGGCCGAAGACGCTGTTGTTCATGAGCGCCGTGTACACGATCACCAGGACGGCCAGCACGATCAGCACGATGGGTGTGCCCCGGTAGCTGGCGAGGAGGAACGTGATGGTCAGCATGAGCAGGGCAATGAAGGTGGTCTTGGTGGCGAACCACGCCATGGGTTCGTTCTCGAGGTCGAACTTCTTGCGGATACGGCGTTCCTTGAGCGCCTGGATGACCAGTGCCAGGGTGGCTCCCACCCCGAGGATGACGGTCAGCCATTCCAGTACGGATGTTCCCCCGGAGATGTCGGGGAGGAAGCCGCCGCCCAGTGCGCGCAGTTCGGACGGGAACGGGGTGATCTGCTGGTTCTTCAGGGTGATCAGGGTGAGGCCGCGGAAAATGAGCATGCCCGCCAGGGTGACGATGAACGCCGGGATGCCGACATAGGCGATCCAGTACCCTTGCCATGCCCCGACCAGGGCGCCCACCAGGAGGCAGGCAGGGATGGCCAGCCACCAGGCCCACCCCCAATGGACCATCATGACGCCGGCAACGGCGCCGATGAAGCCGGCGATCGATCCCACTGAGAGGTCGATGTGACCGGCGATAATCACCATCACCATGCCGATGGCGAGGATCAGGATGTAGCTGTTCTGGACCACCAGGTTGGTGACGTTCTGCGGCTGCAGCAGGATTCCGTCGGTGAGCACCTGGAACAGCAGGACGATCAGGATCAGGGCGACGAAGATGCCAACCTGGCGGAGGCGGCTTGTCAGGAAGCCGAGGGATTCTCGTAGGGCGGACATGGTCCTATTCCTTCTCTTTGGTCATGTAGTGCATGAGTTTTTCCTGGGATGCTTCGGCGATGGGCACCTCACCGGTGACGTGGCCGGCGGAAAGGGTGTAGATCCTGTCGCAAATGCCAAGGAGTTCGGGCAGCTCCGAGGAGATGACGATGACCGCCTTTCCTTCCGCCGCAAGCTTGGCAATGATCGTGTAGATCTCGAATTTGGCGCCGACGTCGATCCCGCGGGTGGGCTCATCGAGGATCAGCACGTCAGGGTCGGAAAACATCCATTTGCTGAGCACCACCTTCTGCTGGTTTCCGCCGGACAGTTTGCCGGTGATGGCCGCGACCGACGGTGCCTTGATGTTCATGCTCATGCGGTAGCCGTTGGCCACCACCGTTTCCCTGTTTTTGTCCACCCAGCCGCCCTTGACCAGCTTGCGAAGCGCAGCCATCGAGATGTTCCGCTGGATATCCTCAATGAGGTTCAGGCCGTAGTGCTTCCGGTCTTCGGTGGCGTAGGCGATACCGTGCCCGATCGCCTGGGACACCGTGGACGTGTTGATTTCCTTGCCGTACTTGTACACCGTGCCGGACATCGCCGTGCCGTAGGTGCGTCCGAAAACGCTCATGGCCAGCTCCGTCCGGCCGGCGCCCATCAGGCCGGCTAGACCTACCACTTCGCCCTTGCGGACGTTGAGGCTGGCGTTATGGACCACCATGCGGGTGTGGTCCTGGGGGTGCCGGACTGACCAGTCCTCGATCCGCAGGACTTCCTCGCCGATCCGCGGGTTTCGGTCCGGGTAGAGGCTTTCCAGGTCCCGGCCCACCATGCCTCGGATGATCCGTTCCTGCGTGATCTGGCCTTCATCCAGCCGCAGCGTCTCGATGGTTTTGCCGTCGCGGATGATGGTGACGGCGTCTGCGACCTTGCGGATCTCGTTGAGTTTATGGCTGATGATGATGCTGGTGATTCCCTGGCCCTTCAGATGCAGGATCAGGTCCAGGAGATGGCCGGAGTCCTCGTCGTTGAGCGCAGCCGTGGGCTCGTCCAGGATGAGGAGCTTGACTTCCTTCGAGAGCGCCTTGGCGATTTCCACCAGCTGCTGCTTGCCCACGCTGATGTGCTGGACGGGAGTAATGGGATTTTCGCTCAGACCAACCCGGGCCAAAAGCTTTGCGGCCTCCAAGTTGGTTTTTCGCCAGTCCACCCAGCCGTTTTTTGCCTGCTCGTTTCCGAGGTAGATGTTTTCGGCGATCGAGAGGTAGGGGCTCAGGGCGAGCTCCTGGTGGATGATGACAATGCCGCGCTTCTCGCTGTCATTGATGCTGGAGAAGTTGCAGGGTTCGTTTTCGAAGAGGATGTCCCCTTCGAAGGAGCTGTGCGGGTAAACGCCGGACAGGACTTTCATCAGGGTGGACTTGCCCGCCCCGTTCTCACCGCAAATGGCGTGGACTTCGCCGCGGTTTACGTCCAGGGTGACGTCCTGGAGGGCCTTAACGCCCGGAAAGGTTTTGGTGATTCCTCGCATTTGAAGAATGGGTGTGTTCATCGTCAATTCCCACTGACTGGTTGGAAAACTGGACAGGCCTGCGGCTGCAGGGGGCCTACGGGAAGGGGTTGCGGCCAGGCCCTGGGGCCGGCCGCAACCCCGCAAGAAGAGTTACTTGACGTCGGCGTCGGTGTAGTAGCCGGAGTCGATGAGTTCCTTCTTGTAGTTTTCCTTTGTGATGATCACGGACTGGAGCAGGTAGGCAGGAACCACCTTGACCTTGTTGTTGTAGGTTTTGGTGTCGTTGACCTCGGGCTCCTGGCCCTTCAGCAGGGCGTCGACCATCTTGACGGCCTGGGTACCCAGCTGGCGGGTGTCCTTGAAGATGGTGGAGTACTGCTCACCGGCGATGATGGACTTCACGGAGCCCTTCTCGGCGTCCTGGCCGGTGACGACCGGCAGGTCGCCCTTGGCATAGCCGCCGGTGCTGGTCAGTGCAGAGATGATTCCGATGGAGAGACCGTCATAAGGGGAGAGCACACCGTCAAGCTTGGTGCCGGAGCTGTAGGCAGCGGTGAGGATGTCCTCCATGCGCTTCTGGGCAACAGGGGCCTGCCAGCGCAGGATGGCCGCCTGCTCGAACTTGGTCTGGCCGCTGGGCACCTTGAGGGTTCCGTCGTCCATGTATGGCTTCAGGGTGTCCATGGCGCCGGTCCAGAAGAAGTTGGCGTTGTTGTCATCCGGGCTGCCGGCGAAAAGCTCAACATTGAACGGGCCCTTGCCTTCCACCTTCTTGCCGCTGGCATCAACCAGTCCCAGGCCTGTCAGCAGGGACGTTGCCTGCTGCACGCCCACGGTGTAGTTATCGAACGTGGTGTAGTAGTCCACGTCCTCGGTGCCGTTGATGAGTCGGTCATAGGCGATGACCTTGACGTTCGACTCCTTCGCCTTAGCGAGCACGTCGGTCAGGGTGGTGCCGTCGATGGCCGCAATGATGAGCGCCTTGGCGCCCTTGGTCAGCATGTTCTCGATCTGCGATACCTGGGTGGGGATATCGTCGTTGGCGAACTGCAGGTCAGTCTTGTAGCCCAGATCCTTCAGGGACTTTTCCACGTTTCCGCCGTCGGCGATCCAACGTTCGGATGTCTGGGTGGGCATGGAGATGCCCACCAGGGATTCGCTGGGATTCGCCGTGGCGTCGGGCGTGGTTGCTCCGCCGCGGGTGCCGCACCCTGTGGCACCCACAGTGACTGCGAGGACGACTGCTACGGCGCCCAGGAATTTCCTAATTCTCACGATTTCTCCTTCCGCGGAGGGTTATCCGCGAAGTGGTGCTGGGGCGGCAAGCATCTGCGCTTGCCGGTAATGCGATACGGGGTTGGATGCCATGGCGGGGGCCTTGGACATCACCAAGAGCTGCCAACAGGCAGGAACGAAGGTCAGTTGTTTGCCGGAGTGCAGTATATTGAGTTCCTGTTAGCGCTAACACAGTAGGTTACTCGCGAGTTAGATGTGAGTCAAATCACTTTTATTCCGGCCGTTTCCACGCGGAACTCCGAACGTCCATGGCGGACTCCGTTGATCTGTAGTTCCAGGGCGTGCATCCCGGGGTGGTGGACCCGGGTTGTCATGGGCCTGAAGGCGTGGCGCTTGGCCAGCGTCCTGGTCTCACCCGCGCCAAGCGTCAGGGCCGTGAGCTTGAAGACCTTCACGGACTGGCTGCCGTTCGCCTTCTGATAGTGGACCGCATAATCCACCGCAAGCCGCGCCTCGTCAGGGCCGGTGTTGGATAAATCGAACTCGAATGCCAGGTCGTCGGGCATGACCACCACCTGTCGGTCCAGCCGGAGCTCCGTAACAACGACCGACGCCGGTGCGAACCCCTGGAGTGCCAGCGCCCCCGGGTGACCCTTCTTGACCAGGGTCCTGAGGCCGTGCCTGACCACCCAGGCGGTGTTGGCGTCGGGCGCGGCCAGCCAGCCGGCCGCCGTCGCCACCACAACATCGGGCGCATGGCGGGCAAGGTCATTGAGGTGGTTTGCCACCGACCTCCGCACATAGTCTGAGGGATCCCGGTAGAGGGTATTGAGGATGGGGAGGGTGGCCTCCGGAAGCTGGACCAGGGCCGGGACCCGGACGGCCCAGGGGAGGTAGGCCCGCGTGCCCTCGCTCGCCAGGCGGCGGACATGCTCATCGGGGTGTCCCGTCCACTGCGAAATGGCCCGCAGGGCTGCCTCCGGATCGTGGGCGAGCAGGCGCCGGATGGCAAACTCGCCGGTCAGCCGAGGGGTCAGTTCGGCCAGGAGCGCCAGGCAGTCGTCGAAGTCCGGGGCGGCGCCCGATTCCAGCGCCAGGGTCACGGCCGCCTCGGAGACCGGCCAGAGGATCCAGCCGGTGAACCCTGGGTTGTCGAGGGCACGGCGGAAGATACCGGCAGCAGTGGTGTATCCGGCTCCCGGGAGCCGCCGGAGATCGTGAAGCAGGGCGCCGCAGACACGGTCTGTCCGTCCCCGCAGGCTGAGTTCGTTGAGTGTCGTCGCGGCGGCAGTGAGGTCAGGCCATTGCGAACCTGGTGCCGCGGTAGCCAGAATGTCGGCCAGCGCTTCAACGCCCTGCCTGTTGATCAGCTCGTTCATCGCACCCATTCCGTCAGGCTACCGCGAGACACGGCGCCGTGCGGACCGGGTGGAGGCCCTGCAGCCGGACCCTCCAGCCAAACGTGGGAGAACGGGGATAATCTTCACCTTAGGAAAGTCTTCACGGCTTAGGAAAGTCTTCACGGCGCAGGGACGGAATTCACACATGGCAGGACGGTCAGGGCAGGAAGAGTCCGGCAAGGCCACAAACTGGTGGCGCAGGTTCCATGACAAATTCGTCGTGGAAGAGCGCTACATGGAACCGGACGCACGTAAGAACCTCTATCGCTGGTCTGTGCTTCTGGCGGCAGCCGGTGCCATCCTTTTTGCGGCAACCCTGACGGGTGTCCTGCAAGGTGACGGGTTTGCGGCGGCGGATGACGAAGCGCGGAACTGGCTGCTCGCCGGCCGGTCGGAGCTGTACACCGTTGTGATGATCGTCCTGGCCGTGGTCTTCGGGCCCATAGCCCTGCCGATTATCGTCCTGGTGGTCATTCTCGTGTGGGGATTCGCGGCCAAGCACGCCTGGCGCCCCATGCTCCTCGCCGGTGCCATGATCACAGGCGTGGTGATCTCGCAGGTCATCCTGCACATCGTTAGGAGATCCCGCCCGCCCGTGGAGCTCATGCTGTTCGGCGCTGACCACACGTTCTCGTTCCCCTCCGGCCACGTCCTGGGCGCCTGCGACTTCCTTCTTGTGGGAGCCTTCCTGGTTTTCTCGCGGCACAAGAACACAAGGGCTGCGGTACTGGGCTTTGCGGCCGCCGGCGTCGGCATTGTCCTGGCGGCTCTCAGCAGGCTGTACCTGGGGTACCACTGGCTCAGTGACGCGCTGGCATCCCTTTCCCTCTCGCTGATCATCCTGGGTGCCGTCATTGCCCTGGACACGTGGCGCACCGCCCGGATCCCCGGCGAACGGATCACTGGCGAACTCTCCAAAGCCGACGCCCCGGGCGACTAGCCATGGCAACGGAAGCTGATGTCCGCAGGATGTGCCTGGCATTGCCCGGCGTTTCGGAGCGCAGCAGCTGGGGGCAGCCGGCCTGGTTCGCCAGGACGCTGATGGCTCGCATCTGGGAAGAGGGAGTACTGACGGTCAAAACCGACGAGCGGGACGCTTTGGCCGGAACGGAACCGGATACCTTTTTCTGGACACCGCACCATGCACGTTCGCCGCAGCTGGTGCTGGTCCGGCTGGACCGGATCGGTGCCGACGAGCTCGCGGAGCTGCTGGAGGAGTCTTACCGGCTGGCAGGCGGCCGCCGGCCCTGAGGCCCCGGTCCGTCTATGTTTCCGGGCGGGAACGCGCGCGTTTGAGGGCCAGATGCAACTTGGCGTTTGCCGCCTCCAGCTCCAGCACCTTGGCCACGCCGGCCAGGTTGAGTCCTTGTTCAAGCAGTTCCCCTATGCGCAGGAGGACGGCGATATCCGAGTCGCTGTACTGCCGTGTGCCGCCGGCTGTTCGGAGCGGCGTCAGCAGTCCCCGGGTTTCGTAGAGCCGGATGTTCTGCTGGCCGGTGCCCGCTAGCTGGGCCGCCACGGAGATAGCGTAAAGTGCCCGGCCGGCCCTGGGCTGCGGGGTGCGGCCGGCTGTCGGCTCTGTCATGTGTGCTCCAAAAATTTGGCTGATGAATCCCTTGCCTCAGTTTCCCACGAGTGCTATAAAAAATCTATATCCAACACCATAGATCACGTGGCGGATATAGACCAAGAACCAACAATTGCACGCTTAAGGAGTGGGAAATGATGTTGATGCGTACGGACCCGTTCCGGGAGCTGGACCGGCTCACCCAGCAGGTCTTTGGAACTGCGGCCCGGCCGGCGGCCATGCCAATGGACGCCTGGCAGGAGGACGGCGAATTCGTGGTGGCGTTCGACCTTCCGGGTGTGAACGTGGATTCCCTGGACCTGAACGTTGAACGGAACGTCCTGACGGTCCGGGCGGAGCGGCTTGACCCAACGCAGCCCAACGTGGAGCTCGTGGCCTCTGAGCGGCCCCGCGGTGTTTTCAGCCGCCAGCTGATCCTGGGTGACACCTTGGACACGGAGAAGATCAAGGCCAGCTACGATCAGGGCGTCCTGACGTTGCGGATCCCGGTGGCTGAGCAGGCGAAGCCGCGCAAGATCGAGATTGAAACCCAAGGCCAACTGCACGAGATCGGAAGCTAGTCCAACTCGGAAAGGCACGGCCATCCGTGCTGGGCGCGGGCAGGGACGGCCCTGCCCGCGCCCATGCCGATCGAAAGAAGCTGCGCGCATGGACACGGCGGACAAGGAGATACCGGAGAGGGACCCGGACCGGGTTAACCTGCCGGACCACTATGCAGCCCTGAAGGTTCAGGCTTCGGCCAGCCAGCAGGAAATCGCGCGCGCCTACCGTGCCCTGATGCGCAACCTCCATCCCGACGTCGACCATCCCGATGCCGACGCCGGAAGGCCCGCCGACAGCGTGGCACGCGAAGCGGCAATCGAGAGGGGCGCAGCCCAGAAGAATGAGCTGCTGCGCATCATGCAGGCCTTCGCCGTGCTGCGGGATCCACGCCGCCGGGCGGCTTACGACCAGAGCGTTGCCGAACTACAGGCGGTCTCCCGTCCCAGGAGGGGGCCGCAAAGCGTCCCCGTCCGGTACATCCGCCGCCACGAGAGCCGCCCCCGTCCCACGATCAGGATTACCCCGGTGCGCTGGGAAAGCGGACCGTGGGCATGACCCCCGCCCAATCCCCTAGGAGGAGCACCGCCATGAGTGAATGGCGCCGCTACGATTCACACCTGATGCCAGCTTTTCACGAGCGCTTCGAACAACGCTGGGGCAAGGGCACTGCCCCGTTCCTTGATCCTGAGGCGCATGAGGAACCTATGCCGCGTGCCCAGTGGATCAACCCGTCCACCGGTGCGGCGCTCGCGGTGGTGCCGGTGTGGACGGCGGACGAAGGCCAGCAGCGTTCCTTTGGTGTGTTCTACCTGCCTCCTGCCGGTGACATCTGGGTGCTCCGTCCTGGCTATACCGGCTACCTGGAACCGGCTGACGGCGACACTGAACCCCTCGTCACCCTTCGGAACGACGCCTACCGGAAGGCAGTAGCCCACGCTAAGGAATTCCTGTTCGGGTCACAGTGAGCCTGGAAATCCTGGCCCCGGGAAACCGGATGCAGCCGCCGTTTCGGGCCCGCTGCCCAGCAGGCTGCGGGTGAGGGCTTCGGCGTCGGCCATCAGATCCTCGACGGCGGCACTGAGGTGGGAGTCGGATACCGGCGCGTCTTCAAGCGCGGCCGCCACCACGGCGCGTCGGACCAGTTCACGGGCGAAGGACGCGGTGGTGCCTTCGGTCCGTTCGGCGGCGGACTGCAGCGCCTCCGGACTGAAGGACACCCGGCGGCTGTACAGGTCCAGCAGGCGGATCCTCTCCGCGGGTGCCGGGAGTGGAATTTCGACGGCGAGGTCAACCCGCCCCGGGCGCTGCGCGAGGGCCCGTTCCAGCATGTCCGGCCGGTTGGTGGTCAGGACAAAAGCGACGTCTGCATCATTGTCCAGGCCGTCCATGGCGTCCAGCACCTCAAACAGCAGGGGCTGCGGACCGTGCCCGAAGCTCCGGTCCTCCGCAATCAGGTCGCAGTCCTCAAGCACCACAATGGACGGCTGCAGCGCCCGGGCCATGCGGGCCGCGTCCGCGATCCGGGCGAGCGACCCGCCGGAGAGGAGGATCGCCGTCGACCCAACACTTTGGCTCAGCAGGTGACGTACGGTGTGCGTCTTGCCGGTGCCCGGCCTGCCGTAGAGCAGGATGCCGCGTTTGAGGTGCTGACCGTGGTCCTGCAGGAGGCCGCGGTGGGTGGCGATCCCCACTGTGTGGTCCGCCACCTTCTGCAGCAGCCCGGCAGGCAGGATGACGTCCGACGCCGGGAGGCTGGGCCGGTGGTGGAACGTCACGCCGGCGGCGCTGGGCCCGTATTCGGACATCACGAGGGAGATGATCTGGCCCTTGAGGACGCTGTTGCTGTCCATCCGCAGGCGGAACTCCGCGAGGAATGCAGTTGCGGCTTCCTGCCCCGCGGCGAGGACTTCCAAGGTTGCGCCCTGGCGCCCGAATTGGGGCTCAGCATCGCGCTGCAGGACCGCCAGGGGGTTGCCCGCGAAGCTGAAAAGCCAAAGGCCCAGCGCCACCGCCTGCCGATGGCTGTCCGGACCCACTGCGAGGTTTGCATAGTCCGGCTGGGCGAGCGGAAACTGCGGAAAGAGCTGCGACTGCTGGACCATGTCACTCAAGGACTGGTGGTGCCGCTGGCCGCCGCCGCCGATGCCCACCAGCCGGCCGGCAGCGTCCTGCCCAACCAGCTCCGCCATCACGATGTCCGCGTCGACAAACCGGTGCGGCGGGATGTTCTCCACCACGACCGAGAGCTCCGCGGCCGGCACCCCGAGATGCTCGGTCAGTGCTTGGAGCAGCTGTTTCCCGGGCTGCTCCCCATGGTTTCCGGACTGCGCCAACTGGACCAGCGCCGCAAAATCGTCGATGAACTTCCCCAGTTTTTCATCCATTCCCAGACCCTAGCAGGACGCGCCGGCCGCACGGCCCGAACTGCCGCCCGGGCCGTGCGTACGGACACACGGGCAAGCGCCGGGTTGACGCTCGTCAGCCGCCCGGCCGTGTGCCATCCTAAGGGGTACACTTCCGAACCCAGCTAAGGAGTTGGCACAAACGTGCATATCACCGCCAAGGACCTGGCAGCACTCATCCCGTCCGGGTTTACCCTTGGCGTGGCCACCGCGGCCTTCCAGATCGAGGGTGCCCTGGAGGAGGATGGCCGCGGACCAGCGGGATGGGATGTTTTCGCGTCCAAGCCGGGGGCGATAGTTGAGGACCATAGCCCTGCGATCTCCTGCGACCACTATCACCGTATGCCGCAGGACGTGGCCCTCATGAAGCAACTGGGGGTGGACTCGTACCGTTTCTCCCTGTCGTGGCCACGGATCCAGCCCACTGGCAGCGGAGCGGTGAACCGGGCGGGACTGGCTTTCTACGACCGTCTCCTTGACGAGCTGCTGGCCAGCGGGATTTCCCCCATGATCACCCTCTACCACTGGGATACGCCGAAGGCGCTGGACGACATCGGTGGCTGGATGAACCGGGACACCGCCTACCGCCTGGGTGAGTTTGCCGCAATCGCCGCGGATGTTTTCGGAGACCGCGTGGCCCGCTGGGCCACCATCAACGAACCTGCCACCGTAACCACCAACGGCTATACCCTTGGACTCCATTCACCGGGTGAGGCCCTTATGCTCAACGCCTTCCCCACGGTGCACCACCAGCTGCTTGGCCACGGCCTCGCAGTACAGGCGCTGCGGGCCGCCGGAGTCCCGGGGGAAATCGGCATGACCAACGTCTACTCGCCGATGGTGCCCAACTCGATCAACCCCCTGGACAGGATCAGCGCCGGGCTGATGGACCTTGCCCAGAACCGGCTGTACGCGGACCCCGTCCTCATCGGCAAGTACCCGGACCTCATCCGCGCCGCGAAGTTCTTCAGCTCCTTCGACCACCCCGACGAGGACATGGAGATCATCTCCCAGCCGCTGGACTTCTACGGGCTGAACTACTACATGCCCACCAAGGTGGCCGTCGGACCCGGACAGGGCGCCGTTCCGGCGAGCATGGCGGAGGCCATGGGCAGCGACCTGAGCGCGATGGGCAACGGCGGCACCCCCTTCCACGTGGAAACGTGGCCGGAAGCGGACATCACCTCCTACGGTTGGCCCGTCAAGCCTGAATACATGCGCGTTGCGCTGAAGGAAATGGCCGAGCGCTACCCGAACCTGCCGCCGGTGATCATCACCGAGGGCGGGGCGAGCTTCGAGGACATCATCGTCCGGGACAAGTCCACCAACACGAAGTTCATCCCGGATGAAAGGCGCCTCAAATACCTCTCGGACCACATGGAAGCGGCGCTAAGGGCCACGGCCCCGGGCGGTGAAGCGGAAACGGTGGACCTCCGCGGCTACTACGTCTGGTCGCTGATGGACAACTTCGAGTGGTCCGCCGGCTACAACCAGCCGTTCGGCCTGCTCCACGTGGATTTCGAGACCTTGGAGCGGACCCCCAAGGCGTCCTACTTCTGGTTCCAGGAGCTCCTCGAAGAACGGAACCTGGTGGCCGCGGCTGCCACCGCCGTCGCGCAGGCCGCCAGCCCGGAACTCGCCGTTACGGAGGAGAACGACGACGACGTGACCACGCTGGGTGCCACCGCCTAGCTTTGGGGCCTAGAGGAGGTCCAGGGACCTGAGCTGCTTGGCCATGCCCGCGCCATCGGTGGAGTAGATCCACGGCACGGCGGAAGCGCTGTGGTCGCCGTCCTCGGAGTGACCGCCGGCGAAGACGGCCTCGCTGACGGAAAGCTGCCGGATGGCTATGGCAGCTACCTTGTCCGGGTGCTCCTGGGCGAAGCCTGAGTAAATCTGTTCATCGTGCTGGCCGTTGTCACCGATCAGGAGCCAGCGCATGTCCGGGAACTCCTTGGCGAGGCGTTCGAGGTTGCGGTGCTTATGCTCCTGGCCGCTGCGGAACCACCTGTCCTGGGTCAGTCCCCAGTCCGTGAGCAGCAGCGCGCCTGAGGGGTACATGTTGCGGCCCAGGAAACGGGCCAGGGTGGGTGCCGCGTTCCATGGGCCGGTGGACAGGTAGATCACCGGGGCATCCGGATGCTCCACGGTGAGCCGGTCCAGGAGGACCGACATGCCGGGCGTGGCCATGCGGGCTCTCTCGCTCAACACAAAGGTGTTCCACAGCGCGAGGAACGGGCGGGGGAGTGCCGTGACCATCACGGTGTCGTCAATATCGGAAACGATGCCAAACTTCGTGTCCGGTGCGATCACCTGGATGAGCGTTTCCACCGGCTCTGTGTCTTCAGCCCGCAGGACAGCCGTGTGCCAGCCGGGGGACAGCCGGACGTCCACCACCGTGTCGATCAGGCCGCCCCGGTCCGCCTTCACCTGGGTGACCACGTCTCCGATGGTGACCTCAACGTCCGTGAACTGCACTGGAACGCTGGTGAACGCCCTCCAGCCCCGTACATTCTGCGTGCCGTTCCGGGCTGCGTGTTCGGCGCGGCTCCCGGGTGCGGGATCCTGGGTGAGCAGCACGCGGCCCAATACCCGGACCCACTCGGTGGACCCGTAGCCCTGGTATGCGATGGTCTTTGGCACGAACTTCCAGCGCCTTGCCAGCTGCAGGCGTACGCCGTTCACGCTGTCCGAAAGCCGGTGGGCAAGCCTGAAAGCGCGTTTGCCGGCCAATGATGTCTTCTGCGGAGCACTGTCCATGCCTCCACTCTGCCACAGGCGCCGCAGCGATCCCCCCGCATGACCTCAGCCGGCGCCGAGCATCCAGCGTAGGGTGTCAGCGTTCCGCACGGCGTTTCCGCCGCCGTCGTTGTTGAAATAGACAAACACGTCCCGCCCGTCGGCGTCCCATTCCCGGATGCGGTCGGCCCACCAGGCCAGGTCAGCGTCCGAGTACGAGCCGCCGTAGAGGTGCTGGTGGTCGGGCCCGTGCATCCGGACATACACAAAGGGTGCCGTTGCCCGGAGGATGCACGGCAGGTTGGCGCCGCTCATGATGCAATAGGCGGCTTCGTGCCGCTCCAACAGTGCATAGATGTCCGGGTGGTCCCAGCTCGGGTGCCGGAACTCCACCGTCACCCGGATCCACCACGGCACGGCGGAGAGGAAATACGCCAGCCGGGCGTCATCCCTTGCCTGCTGCGGCGGGAGCTGGACCAGCAGGACCGCGCGTTTGTCTCCGAGTTCATGCCAGCACCTGGCGATCCGCTCCAGCCAGACTTCCGGTGCATAGAGCTTCTTGCCGTGCGTCAGCCCGCGGGGGGCCTTGACGGACATTGCGAAGCCGTCCGGAAGCCGGCGCCGCCAGCTTGCGAAGGAGGTGTCCCGGGGCCAGCGGTAGAAACTCGCGTTAAGTTCAACCGTGCTGAACCGGGAAACATAGTGCTGAAGTCTGTCGCGGGCGGGCAGGCCGGGTGGGTACAGGACATTTTCCCAGTGGTCATAGCTCCAGCCGGACGTTCCAATACGGAGGGTCATATCAGCTGAAATGTGTCTTCAGCGTGCCGCCGCCTGCCGACTCCACAATGGCAAGGGCCACATCGCGGAGTTTCACGTTCCGCGTGTTGGAGGCGGATCTGATGAGGTCCATCGCCTCGTCCTGGGTGCAGCGGTTCTGCCCAATGATGATTCCCACGGCGGTATCGATGACAGTGCGCGACTCCAGTGCTGCCTTCAGGTTGGCCGCAGCGTCCGAGTGCTGGGCCAGCCGGACGGCCAGGCGCATTCCCTTGGAAGCCTGGGACACATAGCTGATGGCATGCTCAACAGCGTTGGAGTCGAATGCGTGGGGGCGGTCCGAGTACAGGTTAAGTCCCGCCCTGGCGTCGTCCCCGGAAAGCTCGAACGGGACACCGAGGACAGATCTGATGCCGTGGTTCAGCACTGTGGCGGCATATTCCGGCCACAGGGTTTCCGTCGTGAAGTCCCTGATGTGCACAAGCACCCCTTCCCTTGCGCACTGCAGGCACGGCCCGTCGCCGTACTCGTACTGCAGTTCGTCGAGGAGGCGTGCCCTCTCCCCGCTGCTGGCAACGGTGGCTGCTGTCCGGTGGCGGAGCAAGGTGATCCCGCAAAGCACTTCGCCCCTCGGGCCGGAGAGGTTCTCAGCAGAATACGTTGCGAGTTCATTGAGGAAGTCCTCCACGTCCTGTGTGTCCAGGAGGAGATCCTGTATTTTGTCGATGACCAGGCTGGGGGTGGACGGCTGTTCCAAGGGTTCCTCCCGTGTTGCCGGCCGGATCCCGGGGACCTGGCCTGCTGGCGGCCACCCACTCGTGGCCGCGGGCAGCTGCTTTACCCTGATTTCAGGCTACACCCCTTGAACCTTCAGGCTTCGGGATACGTGTGGCAGTGTATGGGCATGGCGCGAATTGAAGATTATGCGGTAGTCGGAGACCTTCACACCGGAGCGCTGGTGAGCTCTGCCGGTTCCATCGACTGGCTGTGCCTGCCCCGGTTCGATTCCCCCGCCTGCTTCAATGCGCTGCTGGATACACCGGACGCCGGCCGGTGGCTGGTGGCTCCGGAGACCGGCGGGACCTGCACGCGGCGCCACTATCGCGACGGGACACTTGTCCTGGAAACCGAGTGGGAAACCCCGGACGGGACGGTCCGCGTGATTGATTTCATGCCGCCCCGCGACGAGGTGGCGGACATCGTGCGCATTGTGGAGGGCGTCAGCGGAAACGTCAGGATGCACAGTGAGCTGGCGCTGCGGTTCGATTACGGCCACATTGTGCCCTGGGTCCGGAAGGACGAACACGGCATCCATGCGATCGCCGGCCCCGACGCCGTCTATTTTGTGACCGAAGTGCCGCTGCATGGCGAGAACATGCACACGGTCTGCGACTTCACAGTCAGTGCGGGCGAGCGCATTCCGTTTGTGTTGATGTGGGCCCCGAGCCATGTGCCCAGGCCTGCCGCCGTGGATGCCGAAACAGTGCTGCGCACCACCACCGCCTACTGGCGGGGCTGGACCAGCCAGTGCACGGGGGTCGGGAAGTATCGGGACGCGGTGGTGCGCTCGCTGGTGACGCTCAAAGCGCTGACGTATGCGCCCACTGGAGGCATTGTCGCCGCGGTTACCACCTCGCTGCCGGAACAGCTGGGCGGGCCCCGCAACTGGGACTACCGCTACTGCTGGCTGCGGGACGCGGCCATGACGCTGCAGGCCCTGCTGGCAGCGGGGTACACGGCGGAAGCCGCCGCCTGGCGGGACTGGCTGTTGCGGGCCGTTGCCGGCGACCCCGCGGACTTGCAGATCATGTACGGAATCCACGGTGAGCGCAGGCTTCCGGAAATGGAGCTGCCCTGGCTGGCCGGCTATGAAGGTTCAAGGCCGGTGCGGATCGGCAATGGCGCAGCCGAGCAACTCCAGCTGGACGTCTGGGGCGAGGTGCTGGATTGCCTGTCACTCACGAGGAACTCCCTGTTGAAGCACACTGACGAGGCCTGGGATGTCCAGGTGGCCCTGATGCAGCACCTGGAGACCATCTGGGACCAGCCGGACAACGGACTCTGGGAAATGCGCGGCCCCCGCCGCCACTTCACCCATTCGAAAGTCATGGCCTGGGTGGCCGCAGACCGGATGGTGAAGGGCGTCCGCGAGTCCGGCCTGCCCGGTCCGGCGGACCGGTGGGAGACTCTGCGTGACACCATCCACCGGGACGTTATGGCCAACGGCTTCGACGCAGAACGCAACACCTTCACGCAGTCCTACGGCCGCCCGGAACTCGATGCCAGCCTCCTGCTCATCCCGCGCGTGGGGTTCCTGCCGCCGGACGATCCCCGGGTGGTGGGCACCATCGACGCGATCCTGAACGAGCTGACCGAAGACGGGTTTGTGCTCCGGTACCGCCCGGCCCAGAGCGACGACGGGCTCCCCGGGGACGAGGGGGTGTTCCTTGCGTGTTCGTTCTGGATGGTGGAGGCGCTCTTAGGGTCCGGCCGCCGTCGGGAGGCCACCGAGCTCTTTGAGCGGCTGCTCGAACTCAGGAACGATGTGGGCCTGCTGAGCGAGGAGTGGGCGGTCAGGGCGGCGCGGCAGCTGGGGAATACTCCCCAGGCGTTCAGCCACTTCGGGCTTGTGACTAGCGCGTTGGAGCTGCATCAGGATACGGTACGCCGAAGTGACACGCCCATACCCCCGGAGACGGAGAATGCGGCGTGAATGCTGGCAATGGGGGACTGCAGCACTTTTCCCCGACGGAATCAGTAAGTAGACTTACTAACACTTCATAGCGCGCTTCCAAAAGAGCACAGCGCCGTGACTGACGGAGGGGTGATTGGAATGGCCGGTTATTTTGAACTGGTAGACGCGCCGGACGGTGGCTACAGGGTCAGGATGTTGGATGGAGCGGGGGACCTGATGGCGATTTCGGTGACTTTTCCCACCAAACGCGCCGCGGTGGCCGGTGTGGCCATGGCGCGTGAAATCGCCGGGACCGGACTGATCCGGGATCGGAGCCGCGACGGCGCGGGCACGCTGATTCGTGAACGCGTGCGGCCGGTGACCTCAGCAAGGGACGATGCTGCGCCGCGGACCAAGAGGCTTTCCGGGACAACGCGGGCCGCAGCCGGCTGATGGACCCCCAGCACCTGGGCCCGGCGGCCGCAAGCGCCCGCCGTCGGGGCGTCCTTTTTGACATGGACGGAACCCTGGTGGACTCCTCGTACTTCCATACGCTGGCATGGTGGCAGGCGTTCCGGCAGCAGGGCCATGACGTGCCTATGGCCTCAATTCACCATTACGTGGGCATGGGCGGTGACCGGTTGGTCAACAGCCTCCTTCCGGAGGGCAGGGACAAAAATGCCGACGCCGAGATCCTGGCCAGCCACGCCGCCCTCTATGCGTCGAACTGGCCCGCACTGCGTGCCTTTGACGGTGCCAGGGACCTTTTGGCGCAGTGCCACGCCGGGGGCCTGGCGGTTGCCCTCGCGTCGTCGGCCCGAACGCAGGACCTGCTGGCCACCCGCAAGGCCCTTGGCGCGGACGCCCACATCCACGCGGCGACCAGCGCCAATGACGCGAAGGAAAGCAAGCCGGCCCCGGACATCCTGGTCGCCGCGCTGGAGGCCGTGAACGTCAGTCCCGCCGACGCTGTGTATGTGGGTGATGCGGTGTGGGACATGCAGGCCGCGGCCGCCCTCGGCATACCCGCCATTGCCCTCACCTGCGGCGGAACCAGTGCCGCCGAACTCAGGGATGCCGGCGCGGTTCAGGTCTACGCGGGCCCGCGTGATCTCCTGGAAAACCTGCAGGACAGTGCGATCGGCGCCCTGCTTGCCGCGTCCCCACCGCTGGGTTAGCCCGTTGCCGGTGGATCAGGCTGCCGGCGTGCCCCCGACAGCTCCGGCGTTATCGGCAACTGCCGGCTTGGCCCAGGACACAACGACTTTGACGGAGCCGTCGTCGTTGCGTTCCACGTCAGTCATTACTTCGCTCACGGCGGCGCCCATCGCCAGGATTTTTGCGCGGTATGTGGTGACCAGTTCCTCCAGGCTGGATTCGGTCCATTCCCCGGGGCGCATACGGGTGGAGATCTCAACAGGTTCCGGCTGGTACAGCGACATGACGGTCCTTTCCCGCCTCGTGCATTTGATGCAGATGGCCTGTGCTTCCTACGCTATGAGGCTTGCCCGCCGACCACAAGGAAATCTAATCAGCCTGCTTACTTTGTGTCGCAAAAAGGGTTAACGTCGGATGATCCCCAGGAACGCCGGGGACCCACAGTAAGGCAGATCATGAAGGCACTGACCTGGCAAGGCAAACGCTCTGTGAGCGTGGAAGAAGTACCGGATCCTGTGATCCAGGATCCGAAGGACGCCATCGTGAGAATCACTTCCACGGCGATCTGCGGCTCAGACCTTCACCTGTATGAGGTCCTTGGGCCATACATGCACAAGGGCGACGTGATCGGGCACGAGCCCATGGGCATCGTGGAGGAAACAGGAGCCGCTGTCAGCAACCTGAAAAAGGGGGACCGCGTGGTCATTCCCTTCAATATCTCGTGCGGCCACTGCTATATGTGCCGCCTGGGACTGCAGTCGCAATGCGAGACCACCCAGGTCAAGGACAAAGGCTCCGGAGCCGCATTGTTCGGCTATTCCGAACTGTACGGCTCGGTACCGGGCGGCCAGGCAGAATACCTCCGCGTGCCCCACGCCGACTACGGTCCGGTCAAGGTGGGCCAGGAACTGCCGGACGAACGCTACCTCTTCCTCTCTGACATCCTCCCCACGGCCTGGCAGGGTGTGGAGTATGCCGCTGTCCAGCCCGGCGGCACCCTGGCAGTCTTCGGGTTGGGGCCGGTGGGCCAGTTCGCGTCCCGGATCGGCGTGCACAGGGGCCTGCGGGTGATCGGCGTGGACCCGGTCCCGGAGCGGCGCCGAATGGCGGCGCGGCATGGGGTGGAGACCCTGGAATACAGCAAGGACCTCGTTGGCGAGCTGCGGGAGATGACGGAAGGCAGGGGCCCGGACGCCGTGGTGGACGCCGTCGGCATGGAAGCGCACGGTTCGCCGGTGGCCGGCTTCGCGCACCAGGCCGTTGGGCTGCTGCCGGACAAGCTTGCTCAGAAGGCCATGGAAACCGCGGGCGTTGACCGGCTGGCCGCCCTGCACGCGGCCCTGGACGCCGTCCGCCGGGGCGGCACGGTGTCGCTGAGCGGCGTTTATGGTGGTCAGGCCAGCCCGATGCCGCTGCTGAGCATGTTCGACAAGCAGATCCAGCTGCGCATGGGCCAGTGCAACGTCCGCCGGTGGACGGATGAGCTTCTGCCCTTGGTGGAGGACGACGCCGATCCGCTGGGTGTGATGGACCTGGTCACCCACCGCTCGGGCCTGGACGGCGCGCCGGCCTTGTACGAGAAGTTCCAAAAGAAGGAGGACAACTGCATCAAGGTGGTCCTCAATCCGGGTGCCTGACCGTTGCCGGCCAGTGGTTCCTGTCCGCGGGCAGAGCTCAGGACCGGGCCACGTCCACCACGCAGAACCGGTTCCCGTCCGGGTCCTCAAGCACGATGAAGTCAGGATTCCCGGGATACAGGTCCCAGTCCGCGCGGGAGGCGCCCAGGTCCAGCAGGCGGGCCACCTCGGCCGCCTGGTTGTCCGCATAGAGATCCAGGTGGATCCGCGGGTGTTCCTGCACGGGGGTCTCGCTGAGCATCAGGGCAAGCCGCGCCCCGCCGCCGCCACCGTGCGGAATCAGCACCACCCAGGTGTCGTCGCCGTCCTCACGGGGGACATAACCCAGTGCGTCGCACCAGAAGGCCGCGGAACGGGCAACGTCCTGAACTCCGATGACCGTGGTTCCGATTGTGAGCATGTTTGAATGCTTCCCCCATCTCAGCCGGCAGGCAAGCCCTGCCGGCTGCTCCGCCCGATTCCCCTCAGCACAGCGAGTTCAGGGTTTGCTCAGCCACCTCCTCAAGCTCAAGGACCAGTGGATTGACGTCCAGAGTGGGCGGTGCCGGCGGGTACGTCACGGCGATCGTGAGCTGCCGCGAGCCATCTTCGCTGGTCATGGAAACACTCCCATAACCATCGATGTCGCCCGGGTGTCCGTAGTACAACCTGTTGATGCACGTGTCATTCCACTTCCATAAACCGAATCCGTAGAAGCCGCCGACGGGCCGCAGCATCGCAGCCCGGCTGTCGTCACTGAGGAGCCGTCCCTGGAGGAGGGCCGCATAGAAGGCGTTCACCTCCGAGACAGTGGACACTGCACCCCCGGCGGCCAGTTCCGTCAGCCACGCCGGGTGGGTCGCGTCAAAGCGCTCGCCGTTCACGGTGACGTAACCGTGGATCATGTCGCCAGGCACATCCTCGGGCCGGGGCAGGCTTGTCGACTCGAGTCCCAACGGATCGGCAATGTCCTCCTTCAGGACAGTGTTGATGCTCTCCCCACGTACCCGCTCGACAATCAGGCCCAGCGCCGCGTAGTTCGAATTGGAGTAGCTGAAGCCCTGTGCAAGCCTCCGCTCCCACGGCACCGCGGCCGCCAGGGCCAGTTGCTGCTCCAGGGGGAGGGGCCTGCTCATGACCTCCTGCCAGGGTCCTGAAGCCAGCAGGGGAGCCGCAAAGTCCGGCAGCCCGGACTCGTGGATAAGGAGCTGGCGTACCGTCACGGGACCGGGCGGACGCAGGACGGTGCCGAATTCCGGGAGGTAGCTGCTGACCTGTTCGTCGAGGTTGACCTTGCCTTCCTCCACAAGTTTCATCACCGATACCGCCACCATTGATTTGGTGATGCTGCCAACCCTGAACGCGTCGGACGCCGTGGCGGGGTCACGCGTGTCGAGGTTCCGGACGCCTGCAGCGTGGGTCCACACCTCTCCGCCGTGCCTGACCTCGATGAGCACGGCAGGGGAGCCCTCTTCAATCATCCGGCGGCTGAAATTCTCCAGCGCCGCGAACGGTCCCGCTGTCTCCCGTTCATCCGGAGGTCGTGGGTCAGGCGTGCAACTGCCCAGGGCGGCGGCCACCAGCGCTGCGGACACAGCCGCCGCGATTCTCCCTCCGATGCGGTGCACCCTGCTTCCGGGCATGTCCCTGACCCTTCGGGCCGGCGGGCTGCCCATTCCTGCAGTGCCGGCACCTCAATGCTCCTCGCACTCCAGAACCGGGTCAAGAACCCGCCCCTCACCCAACTGGGTAGCACTTAATGTCGTTATCAGGCGTCAAAACGACATCTGCTGCTACCTAGTTGGGCGGGGTGGAGAGGTTTAGGTGAGGCGGATCTGGCGGTTGACGTCCTTGTACAGGAGGTAGCGGAACGGGCCCGGTCCGCCGGCGTAGCAGGCCTGCGGGCAGAAAGCGCGCAGCCACATGAAGTCGCCCGCCTCCACTTCCACCCAGTCGTCGTTCAGGCGGTAGACGGCCTTGCCTTCGAGGACAAACAGGCCGTGCTCCATGACGTGGGTCTCCGCGAACGGAATGGAGGCGCCGGGCTGGAACGTCACGATATTGACGTGCATATCGTGCGCCAGGTCGTCAGGATCAACGAACCGGGTAGTGGCCCACGCGCCGTTGGTGCCCGGCATGGGGCGGGGCTCCACGTCCTGGTCGCGGGTGACGAAGGACTTTGCCGTGTGGCCTTCCATGGCTTCGTAGGCTTTGCGGACCCAGTGGAAGGACGCGGCTTCGCCATCGGCGGGTGCATCGTTCCGGACCTTCCAGTCCGCGCCCGCGGCGAGGTAGGCGTAGCCGCCGGCTTCGAGGCGGTGGATCTCGCCGTCGAGCGTCAGTGTCAGGGATCCCTTGGTCAGGAAGATGACGCCTTCGACGCCGGCCTCCGGCTCGGGTTTGTCGCTTCCGCCGCCCGGGGCTACCTCCACAATCAGCTGGCTGAAGGTTGTGGCGAAGCCGGCGATCGGGCGGGCGATGATCCACGAGCGGGTGTTCTCCCAGCCCGGGAGGTTGGACGTGACGATGTCGCGCAGCACGCCCTTGGGGATGACCGTGTAGGCCTCCTTGACCACGGCGCGGTCGGTGAGGAGCTGGGTCTGCGGCGGCAGGCCGCCTTCGGGGGAGAAGTAGGTGCTCATGAGTTTGCTCCTTGCGGTGTAGAAGACAGCGATGTGGAAGACAGCGGTGCGGATTTGGCGGCGAGGCGGGGGTGCGCCAGCCCGGTCAGCCGGGGCAGGCCGACGCCGGCCAGCGCCTGGACCTCATCGGCACCCACGGCGCCGCACTGGACGCCGCGCAGCACGAACGCGGCCAGCGCGCGGGCCGTGGCGGGCTCGTCCATGACTCCACCTTCGGTCTGCTCCACGTAGTTGTGGAGCCGGGCGGCAGCGGCGGGAAGGCCCTGCCGGTAGAAGGCGTAGGTGGCAGCGAAGCGGCTGGGCAGCTGCGCCGGGTGCAGGTCCCAGCCCTGGTAGTAGCCTCGTTCCAGGGAACGCCGGACCAGGCGGCCGTGCAGCTGCCAGGCGTTCTCCACGTTGTCGCCCACAGGGATGATGTTGGTGGACCCGTCCGAAAGCCGGATGCCCGTGCCGGCCACGGCCAGCTGCATCACTTCCTTGGCAAAGTCCGCCACGGGGTGCTCCATGGACTGGTACTCGGCCGGGATCTGCAGGGACGCGGAGTAGTCGTACGTGCCATAGTGCAGCCCGCTGATCCGGCCGGGGACCGCGTGCGGCAGCTGCGCCACGGGGGAGGTCCCTTCGGGGCCAAGGATCAGCTGCGGCGTTTCCACCTGGACCTCGAAGCGCAGCCGGCCTGCCGGCAGTCCGTGAACTTCCTCCAGCCGGGACACTGCGTAGTCCATGGCCTGCACCTGCGCCACGGTGGTGACCTTGGGCAGGGTCAGGATGAGTCCGGCCGGCAGCTCGCCCGAGGACGCCAGTCCTGAGACGAAGAGGTCCAGCGTGCGCAGGCCGCGGGCCCTGGTGGGCGCCTCGAAGCATTTGAACCGGATCCCGATGAACGGCGGTGCGGAGCCGGCCGCGACGGCGGTGGCCACGGCGGCTGCCGCGGCAACGGCGGCAGCATCCTCGGCGTCGTCGCCCCTGTCCCCGAAGCCGTCCTCGAAGTCCAGGCGGAGGTCCTCGACCGGTTCGCTTTCCAGCTTTGCCTGGACCCTTGACGCGACCGTCCCGGCGAGTTCCGCGTCCTGGCCCAGGAGCCGCCCCAGCCGTTCCAGCCCGCCGTGGGCCGCCGCCGTCGCCAGTGCCTGGGAACCCCAGTCAGCGGCGAACGACGGCGTGAACCGGTCAGCGGGGACGTAGACGGTGTGGACGGGCTGGCGTGAGCCGTCGTCGCCCGGATAGTTCCGGTCCAGCAGCCGGTCCGTGGCGGCCAGCTGGGCGTCGATGTGTGCGGTATCCGCCGCGGAGAGTGACGGCTTGGGAGAGGCCGGCATGCCTCAGCCCACCAGTTCGTAGGCCGGGGTGGTGAGGAAGTCCGTGTACTCCTCGGACAGGCAGATGTCGGCGATCAGGTCGCTGGCCGGCTTGTAGTAGAGACGGAAGGCTTCATCCCCGAACTCGGTGCGGAGCCGTTCCGTCTCCTCGCCCAGGATCCGCTCCACCAGCTCCCGCGTAACGGTGTTTCCGGTGTCGGCCAGGACGGACTTGTTGCGGATCTGCTGCCACACCTGGGAACGGGAGATCTCCGCGGTGGCGGCGTCCTCCATGAGGTTGTGGATGGCCACCGCGCCGTTGCCGGACAGCCAGACGGCCGTGTATGCGACGGCGACGTACAGGTTCAGGCGCAGCCCGCCTTCGGTCACCTGGCCGTCCGCGGAGCCGATGTCCAGCAGCTGGTCAGCGGTGACCGAGACTTCGGGGCGCTGCTTGTCCAGCTGGTTGGGGCGGTCGCCGAGCACGGCGTCGAACACCTCGCGGCAGGTGGGGACAAGGTCCGGGTGCGCCACCCAGGAGCCGTCGAACCCGTCGTTGGCCTCGCGGGTCTTGTCCGCGCGGACCTTGGCGAAGGCGGCTTCGGTGACCTCGGGGTGCCGGCGGTTGGGGATGACGGCGGCCATCCCTCCCATCGCGAAGGCGCCGCGCTGGTGGCAGGTCTTGACCAGCAGCTCGGTGTAGGCACGCATGAACGGAGCGGTCATGACCACCGAGGCACGGTCCGGGAGCACAAACTCCTCGCCGGCGTCGCGGAAGTACTTGATGATGCTGAACAGGTAGTCCCAGCGGCCGGCGTTAAGACCGGAGGCGTGGTCGCGCAGCTCATAGAGGATCTCGTCCATCTCGAACGCTGCCGGGATGGTTTCGATCAGCACCGTGGCGCGGATGCTGCCCTGGCCGAGGCCCAGGAAGTCCTGCGCGAAAACAAAGACGTCGTTCCAGAGCCGGGCCTCGAGGTGGCTTTCCATCTTGGGCAGGTAGTAGTACGGGCCGTGGCCGTTGAGGACCAGCTGCTTGGCCACGTGGAAGAAGTGCAGGCCGAAGTCCACCAGCGCTCCCACGGCAGGTTCGCCGTTGACCAGCAAGTGTTTTTCCGGCATGTGCCAGCCGCGCGGGCGGGCCACCACGACGGCCAGCGGGGCGTCGGTGCGGAGCGTGTACTCCTTGCCTTCGGCCGAGGTGTGGCTCAGGGTTCCCTGCGCGGCATCGCGGAGGTTCAGGATGGAGTCGATGACGTTGCCCCAGGTGGGGGTGCTGGCGTCCTCAAGGTCTGCCAGCCACACCTTGGCGCCGGAGTTCAGGGCGTTGATGGCCATCTTGGCCGGAGAGGCGGGGCCGGTCATTTCCACCCGGCGGTCCTGCAGTGCTGCCGGTGCCGGCGCAACCGTCCAGTCGCCGTCGCGCACGTCCTGGGTTTCCGGCAGGAAGTCCAGCCTGCCGGTGTCCGCTACCCGCTGGCGCTTGACGCCGCGCGCGGCGAGCAGCTCGTTGCGGGTGCCGGCGAAGCGGTTGTGGAGCTCTTCGAGGAACGCCAGGGCCTTGGGGGTGAGGATCTCCTCCGCGCGTTCGATCGGCCGGGGGTCTGTGACAGTGATGGCCATTTCTGGTCCTTTCGTTGGCTGCGAATCAGGCGTTGGCGAAGGCGGCGGCTTCAGCGTCAGCTGAAGCCCCTGCTGCATCCGTTGCCGTGCTGGCTGCTGCGGTTGCCGCCGCGGCGTGCGCTGCTGCTCCTGCTGCCTGTGCGACGGCGGAAGCGACATCTGCGGCGACATGGGGATCGAAGACACTGGGGATAATGTAACTGGCATTCAGTTCATCATCAGCCACCCGGTTGGCGATAGCCTCTGCGGCGGCCACCAGCATTTCCGGCGTGATGTCGGACGCGCCGGCGTCCAGGAGCCCGCGGAAGAAGCCGGGGAAGGCCAGGACGTTGTTGATCTGGTTGGGGAAGTCGCTGCGCCCGGTGGCTACCACTGCGGCGTATTTGGACGCGATGCCGGGGTCGATTTCCGGCGTCGGGTTGGCCATCGCGAAGACTATTGCCTTCCCGGCCATCGATGCGACCTGCTCCTCGCCGATCACGTGCGGCGCGCTGACGCCGATGAATACGTCCGCTCCCCTGAGGGCCTCGTGCAGGGTGCCGGCGAAGCCTTCCTCGTTGGTGTTCGCGGCAATCCAGGCGCGGTGTTCGTCGTCGTACTTTTCGCCTGAGTGGATGGCGCCCGAGCGGCCTGCGGCGATGATGTGCCGGGCACCCTGTGCCTTCAGCAGCTGGATGATGGCCGAGCCGGCGGCGCCGACGCCCGAGACCACAATGCGGACCTCGTCCAGCTTCTTGCCGACGACGCGCAACGCATTGACCAGTGCAGCCAGGGTGACGATGGCGGTGCCGTGCTGGTCATCGTGGAAGACCGGGATGTCCAGTTCCTCGCGGAGGCGGTTCTCGATCTCGAAGCAGCGGGGGGCCGCGATGTCTTCCAGGTTGATGCCGCCGTAGACGGGGGCCATTGCCTTGGCGATCATGATGATCTCTTCGGTGTCCTGCGTGTCCAGGCAGACCGGCCAGGCGTCAACGTTGGCAAATTGCTTGAACAGGGCGGCCTTGCCCTCCATGACCGGCAGGGCGGCGGCGGGGCCGATGTTGCCCAGGCCGAGGACAGCGGAGCCGTCGGTGAGGACGGCGATCGTGTTCCGCTTGACGGTGAGGTTGCGGGCGGCGGCCGGGTCCTCGGCGATGGCCAGGCAGACGCGCGCGACGCCGGGAGTGTAGGCGCGGGAGAGGTCGTCGCGGTTGCGCAGGGCGACCTTGGGCACGACTTCGAGTTTGCCGCCCAGATGCATCAGGAAGGTGCGGTCGGAGACGTGCTGGACCGTGACGCCGTCGAGCGCGTTGAGGGCATCCTTGACGCGGCCGGCGTGTTCGTCGTCGGTGGTGTTGCAGGTGACGTCCACAATCAGGGTCTCGTGGTGGGACTCGGTGACGTCCAGGGCGGTGATGGCCGCGCCGGCCGCTCCGACGGCTGCGGCCAGTTCACTGGTGGCGGAGAAGCTGGACGGTGCTTCCACGCGCAGCGTGATCGAATTTCCGGGGCTCGGGTTCGCCATTGAATGTCCTCCTGTAAGGCCCGTTGCCGGGCTGGGTGCTGATCAAAATGTTTTCGTATTATGGATATTATTATCTACTTTGTGGAAATACAAGCCTTCGGCGTTCGTGCGCCCGCGTCGGGCCGTGATGTATCTTGGGAGATCTAGGGCAATTCTTTTCACGATGCGGATAAGAGTTGTCGGAAATCGAGTCCTCAGGAGACTGGTACATGGCTGAAAAAGCCTCGGGAGGCGTGCAGTCCGTAGAGCGCGTCTTCGAACTCTTGGAACTGATCACGGATGCCGGCGGAGAAGTGACGCTCAGCGAACTCTCCTCCTCCACTGATCTTCCTCTTCCCACCATCCACCGGCTGCTGCGCACCCTGGTCACACTGGGGTACATCCGCCAGCTGCCCAACCGCCGGTACGCGCTGGGACCCCGGCTCATCCGGCTCGGCGAGGGCGCCAACAAGCAGTTGGGTGCTGTTGCCCGGCCACAGCTGAAGACCCTGGTGGACAAGCTGGGGGAGACCTCCAATATGGCGGTGCTCGATTCGGACATGGTCATCTACGTGGCCCAGGTGCCGTCCCTGCACTCCATGCGCATGTTCACCGAAGTGGGCCGCCGCGCCCACACGCATGACACAGGCGTGGGCAAGGCGATCCTGGCCCAGCTCGACGACGACGTGGTCCGCGGCATCGTAGCCCGCAGCGGGATGCCCACCCCGACGTCCAAGAGCATCGGCGACATCGAGTCCCTGTTGGCGGACCTGGGCAGGATCCGGGAACGCGGCTACTCCATCGATGAAGAGGAACAGGAGCTTGGCGTGCGCTGCTTCGCCATGGCTGTGCCCAACGCTCCGACGCCAGCGGCCATCTCCGTATCCGGCCCCGTGTCCCGGGTGGACCAGTCCTTCGGCGAGCGCGCCGTGCCCATGCTGCGCGAGGCAGCCCAGGCTATCTCGGACGAGCTTAACCGCAACTGACCCACGACCCCGCGGGCAACGGGGAATGCACCCCGCGAACGACCACTTGTGCCCTGCGGAGGGTATTTCCGGGGCCGTTGACCGGGTGCAGGGGTGGGCGTAGCATCAGCCCCATCCCATAGGATTTGGACCCGGCGGAGGCTATCATGGCGCAATTTATGGACGTTCATCACAACATGGTGGGAATCACTGCGGAGCAACTGCGGGAAGCCCATAACGCGGATCTGGCAATCCAGGACGACGAGCATGTTGACTTCAAGCAGGCGTGGGCGGATCCGGAATCGGGTCTGGTCTATTGCCTGTCCGAGGCCCCTTCAGCGGACGCGGTCAGGATAATCCATGAGCGCTCCGGCCATCCTGCGGATGAAATCCATCCCGTACCGCTGGCTGTCTGAGGGCGCCCGTCCCGTTGAAACCCCCGGCACCTGAGGTGCCGGGGGTTTCTCCTGCCGGCTAGTGGTCAGACTTCGACGACGACTCCACCGGGACTTCCTTGCCGTCGCAGTCGATCAGCTTGCCGCCTTCGTAGCGGTCGCCGTCGGCCAGGCATTTGAGGTCCTCCTCGCGGACCACGCGTCCGGTGCCGGCCACAAACACCGACTGGTTCTCCGAGTTGCCGGCCTTCAGGTGGTTGAACAGCAGGTTCAGGAGGATGGCCATCACGGCGGCCGAACTGATGCCGGAGTGGAAGATGGTGCCGAACCAGGACGGGAACTGGTCGTAAAAGGCCGGCGCGGCGATCGGGATCATGCCAAAGCCGATGGACGCCGCCACGATGATCAGGTTCATGTTGTTCCGGTACTCCACCTTGGACAGTGTGCGGATGCCGCTGGCGGCCACCGTTCCAAAGAGTACGACGCCGGCACCGCCCAGGACGGGCGTGGGCACCGCTGCGACCACCCGGCCCAGCACGGGCAGCAGCCCGAGGACCACCAGGATGACGCCGCCGGCGGTCACCACGAAGCGGCTCTTGATGCCGGTAATGGCCACCAGGCCCACGTTCTGGGCAAAGGCGCTCTGTGTGAAGGAGCCGAAGATCGGCGAGATGGCGCTGGAGAGCATGTCTGCGCGCAGGCCGTCGCCGATACGCCGGGAATCAACCTTCGTACCCACGATCTCGCCGACGGCGATGATGTCAGCAGAAGTCTCGGTCAGCGTCACCAGGATGACGATCAGCATGGAGATGATGGCCGCAAGGTGGAAGGTGGGCGGGCCGAAAGCGAACGGGGTGGGGAAAGCGACGATCTCGCCCTGTCCCACCTTGGAGAAATCGGCCATGCCGGTGACAAAGGCGATGAACGTGCCGATGATCATGGCAAGCAGGATGGACAGCCGGGAGATGGTGGCGCTGCCGACCTTGCTGAGCAGCAGCACAATTCCCATGGTGGCCGCCGCCAGTCCGATATTGGCCACGCTGCCGTAGTTCTCGGCTTTGCTGTTGCCGCCCATGGCCCAGTTGGCGGCCACCGGCATAAGCGTCAGGCCGATGGTGGTGATGACTGTTCCAGTGACCACGGGCGGGAAGAACCGGATGATCTTGGAGAACAGCGGGGTGATGGCCAGGCCGATCAGCGAGGCAACGATCACCGAGCCGAAGACGGACTGGATGCCACCGCCGCCGTGGACGATGGCCACCATGGTGGAGACGCCGGCGAAAGAAACGCCCTGGACGAGCGGCAGTTTGGAACCGAAGAAAGGGATGCCGACAGTCTGCAGGACGGTGGCCAGGCCGCCGACAAAAAGGCAGGCGGCGATGAGCAGGCCGATGTCCTGGGAGGACATGCCGGCTGCCGCGCCGATGATCAGCGGCGGGGCGATGATGCCGCCATACATGGTGAGAACGTGCTGGAAGCCGTAGGCGAAGCTGCTGCCAATGGAGAGGCGCTGGTCTTCGGGACGGTCAGAGGGCTGGCGGCCGGCTTTTGCGGCCAGGCGGGAGGACTTTTTCTTGAGGTTCACAGCAGACTTTCTGGTTCATGGCAGACGTCTTTGTCTGGCTAACGTGGTCTGGCTAAAAGCGTGGGAGGTGGGCCCGGCCCGGAAGTTTTTGTCCAGATAAGGCTTGTTTGGAGGTCCTTAAGTCGCCATAAGTGGACAAAAACTCCAGGGCCGGACGGGTTGGGTGCGGCCTAGCAGAAGCCGGCGATGCCTGACCAGGCGATGTCCGCCGGCGTGGCGTCATCGCGCTGGACCGTGGCCTCGATCAGGCCATAGGGGCGGTCGGCCGCGTAGAAGACCTCATTGGGGTTGTCGAGGCCGAACGGCGAGAGGTCTACCAGGAAGTGGTGTTTGTTGGGCATGGAGAACTTGATCTCGTCGATCTCGCTGTGGGCTTCCAGGACTTTGGCGCCCATGTCGAACAGGGTTTGCTGCAGGGCGTGGGAGTACTTCTCCGTGAAACCCTCAAGGAGGAGGCCCTTGACGTCCTCGTAGCTCTTGTTGAAGTCCAGGGTGTTGAAGTCGGTCCCTGACTTGAAGCGCCAGCGTGCGGAAACATCGGTGGCCAGGATGCGGTCCGTGGTTTCAGGCAGCGTGGTGTATTTGTCCTTGGGGTAGCCCACAAAGCCGGACTGCGTGGACTTCAGGACTGTCAGGTCCTTGAGTCCGGAGATCAGGTGGGTGGCGGAGCCGTCGCGGACCAGGACGGCGGTGCGGACTTCCTGTCCGTTGCGCACGAAGGAATGGTCGTGTTCGCTGCCGTGCGCCTGGATCCGGTCCCAGCTGTAGGACTCGGCTTCCCAGCGGCCGCCGGTGACCCAGCCGAAGCTGGATGTGAAGTGCTCGCCGAGGCGCAAGAGGAAGGCTTCGGGGGAGCCGACGCCTTCGCGGGCAAAGGCGTAGATGGTGTTCTTCTGGGTGTCCGTGGCCACCACATGGGCGTTGTCGCCCTCAAGGTGGGCGGCCTCGAAGTCGCCCCGCAGCTGCGAGGTGACGTTCAGGTCTTCGATCTCGTGGCGGTCCGTGTCCCGGGTGATCTTGACGACCCGGACTTCGGCCTTTCCGTACTGGTTGTTGCCGAGGATGATGTTGCTGCTCATGGTCAGATTCCCAACTTCAGGTATGCGGATCAACGTTCCACATAGAAATTAAGCGCGCGTTTCCCACGCGTTTCTTGTACCGTCGGCCCAACAAAAAATGAGCCGACATCAATAGATGTCAGCTCATTACGACCCTGCCTGCTGCTCCCAGGTTACGTGACTTGCGCCACGAGTTGAACTCCAGAATAGCCCAGCAATGCGGTGGTGTACATCACAATCTGAAAAATCCGTTTGTGACCGGAGCTCTTGACGGCTCGGAAGCGCGCACTCTAAGCTTTTCGTATAGCAGAATCAGTTTTCCACTTTGCGGAATTCTTCAACTAGCCCTCACGACCTCGGAGGAGGATCAGATGTACCAGCAGGACACCACGCCGGTTGCACCGGCACAGGCGGCGGCACCTTCGGTCCAGGAGTTCTACCTCCCCCTCGGAGGCGGCACGGATCCGGACTTTTATCTGCCGGCAGACCGGGACCACGTCCCGGGCCGGTTCTCGCGCTGGATCCATGGCCTTCCTGGCTTCCGGCGCCAGCGTTCATGGCGGGGCTGAGGACACGCTTCTTCGCCCAGGACACGCAAAAGCCCTGGCGACACCCGAATTCGGGTGTCGCCAGGGCTTTTGCGTGTCGCCGGCGTCAGGACCCCGGGCGCCCCGGCCACTCCTTGCCGGCCCAGGGGTCGTAGTCGGCGATGAGCTCCTCCTGCGGCGGACGCTCCGCTTCGGGGACGTGCTGCAGGTTCACCCGCACCCTGTACCAGAGTGAGCTCGATCCGCGCATGCCGTCGACGAGCAGGTCGGCGGGATGAAGGGCAGGTACGACGTCGGCGTGCCGGGACTTCCACTCGTCGAGCGCTGCGTGGGCCTCGGGTTTGGTCTTGGTGCGGGCCACTTCGATGAGCGGCATCACGGACTGCCGGCGGCCGGAGCCGTCGCCGCTGCGGGGCGCCTTCTCGGCGGGGCCCAGCTCGGCAGCCAGGGCGAGGAGCCCGTCGAGGCTCCCCGCCGCGTCGTCGATCCCTTCGTGTGGGTCGCCCGCGCCGGCGAAGCGCTCGGGCACCGTGCGAACCGTGAACTCTTCCGGCCGGGCAGAGCGGACCTCATCCCACGTGAGCGGCGTCGAGACCCGGGCATCGGGCAGGGGCCGGACCGAGTACGCGGATGCCACAGTGCGGTCCTTCGCGTTCTGGTTGAAGTCGACGAAGACACTTTCGCCCCGCTCCTCCTTCCACCATCGTGCAGTGGCCAGGCCCGGAGCGCGGTTTTCGACCTCGCGGGCGAGGGTTTCGGCCGCGAGCCGCACGTCGCGGTACGACCACTGCGGCGCGATGCGCACCAGGATGTGGAGTCCGCGCGACCCGCTGGTCTTCGGCCACCCCACCAGGCCCGTGTCGTCGAGGACCTCCCGCGCGACGTACGCCACGTCGACGATCTGCGACCAGTCGACACCCGGCATCGGATCGAGGTCCACCCGGAGCTCGTCAGGGTGCTCGAGGTCCTCGGCGCGCACAGGGTGCGGGTTGAGGTCCAGGCAGCCAAGATTCACCACCCACGCCAGGCCGGCGGCATCCCGGATGACGGCCTCCTCCGCCGACGTTCCGGACGCGTAGCGCAGGGTGGCAGTTTCGATGAAGCCGGGGTGGTTCTCTGGCACGCGCTTCTGAAAGAACGGTTCGGCGTCGATGCCCTTCGGGAAGCGCTTGAGCACCATCGGCCGGCCGCCGGCCCCGCGCAGCGCACCATCCGCGACGGCGAGGTAGTAGCGCACGAGGTCGAGCTTCGTCAGCCCTGGCTCGGGGAACACCAGCTTGTCCGGACTCGAGATGCGGACCTCGGCGTCGGCGATGTCGAGGATCTCGGCCGGGGTCTTCGACGGGTTCATTCCGCCACGCTAGCAACGATCACAGGGCGCAGCATAGGCCCCGCTTCGACGGTTGCAGGTGCCACGCCGCTGAACGCCGTGTGGCCAGGGAACCGTCCAAGCGGCGGATGTTGCTAACCCCAAACCAGCCGGCGGGCAGCGGCCGAGTGTTCGGAGATGAGCCCGGTGATGTCCAGGCCCGGAATCTGCCCGTCCACCACGCGCCACCTGCCGCCCACCATCACCCGGTCGGCCCGGTCCGCCGCGCACAGCAGCAGCGCGGCGATGGGGTCATGGCTGCCGGAAAACCGCAGGTCGTCCAGTCTGAACAGCGCAAGGTCCGCCTGCATCCCCGGTGCCAGCTGCCCCAGTCCGGGGCGCCCCAGGACGGCCGCCGAGCCCCGGGTGGCCCAGCCAAGCGCCCGTTCCACCGGGACGTCCGCGCCGTACCGGAGGCGCTGCAGATACAGTGCCTGCCGGGCTTCGAGGATCATGTTGGAGGCATCGTTCGACGCCGATCCGTCCACTCCCAGCCCCACGGGAACCCCCGCGTCCTCCAGTTCCAGGACCCGCGCGGTGCCGGATGCCAGCCTCATGTTGGAGGTGGGGCAATGTGCGACGGCGGTGCCCGCGGCTCCCAGCCTGGCGATCTCGGCGTTGGTGAAGTGGATTCCGTGGCCCAGCCAGGTGCGGTCCGTCAGCCATCCCACGCTGTCCAGGTAATCAACGGTGCGCAGGCCGAACATCTTCTTGCAGAAGTCCTCCTCGTCCAGGGTTTCCGCCAGGTGCGTGTGCAGCCGGACGTCCAGCCGCTCGGCCAGCAGGGCGCTTTCGGCCATGATTTCCTTGGTCACCGAGAATGGCGAACACGGGGCAAGGGCAATCTGAACCATCGCGTCGGACCCGCGCTCGTGATACTCGCCGATCAGCCGTTCGCTGTCCGCCAGCACCACCTCCGGAGCCTGCACTGTTGACTGGGGCGGCAGGCCGCCGTCGTCCGTTCCCAGGGTCATGGAGCCGCGGGTCAGCGTGGCCCGCATTCCCAGCCGGCGGACCACGTCCACTTCCACATCGATGGCGTGTTCCAGGCCGTCAGGGAACAGGTAGTGGTGGTCTGCCGCTGTGGTGCAGCCGGAGAGCAGCAGTTCGGCCAGCGCCACGGTGGTGGCGAGTTCCAGGTCCCGCGGCGTCAGCCGGGCCCACACCGGATACAGGTTCTGCAGCCAGGGGAACAGCGGGGCGTTCGCCACCGGACCCCAGGCGCGGGTGAGGGTCTGGTAGAAGTGGTGGTGTGTGTTGACCAGGCCGGGAGTCAGGACGTGGTTGCCGGCGTCGAACGTCTCCTGGCACGGCACCGAGGGCTGCTGGCCGGCGGCCAGCACCTCCACGATGACGCCGTCGCTGACCACCAGGCCACCAGAGGCGTCCAGGGCATTGGCGGTGAACGCGGCCTGCGGATTCCTGATCCAGAGCCGGGTGGGTGCATTGCCTGAAGGGGAGGAGGTCATGGGATTCCTTGTCTGAGCGTGGCTTGTTGAAGTTTCCAGCTCAGTGAGGCCCTGTCTGCTGATCCAGGCGTCCGCATCCGGAAAGGCCTGCGGGTGGGGACAAGCGTAGGGGCGCGGCGGCTGCCCGTCAACGCCCGCCAAATGTGACTGGCGGCGTGAGGGCCGTGAAACGCAGATTTCACATTGCGAAATTAAACTTCCAGAAAACTATGGCGCACGCCACACGGCGGTGCTAATCTCGTACTTGCCAAAGGCGGGCACCCGGACCCCGGGAAGCTATCTACCAGGCGCAACTTAACCTTCACAGCACATGCTGAAGCCTGGTAACCGTCGCACCTGGTTCTACTGGTCCCGCAACGGGATACCGGCTTCCAAGCAAAGGGAGTCGCATCATGAGTACCACCGTCACGGCCGAACAGTATTTGGCCCGATCCATCCAGTTGGCCACGGCCAACGTCCTGAACAGCGGGGGCCCGTTCGGGGCCATGATCGTCACGGCTGATGGCCAGACGTTCGACGGCGTCAACCGCGTCACCGCCGACAACGATCCCACCGCGCACGCCGAGGTCACCGCGATCCGCACCGCCTGCCGGGCACTGGGCACGTTCGACCTCACCGGCGCCGTCCTCTACACCAGCTGCGAACCATGCCCCATGTGCCTGGCCTCCGCACTCTGGGCCCGCGTCCAGCGGGTCGTGTTCGCCGCGGACCGCCACGACGCCGCCTCCGTCGGCTTCGACGACGCCGTCTTCTACGAATACTTCGAGAACCTGGACAGGGATTCCCTGATGCCGGTGGCCAAGCTCGAGTTGGACGATCCGCAGGCACCCACGCCGCTGGAGCCGTTCAACACCTGGAACACGCTCGAATCCAGGATCGACTACTAGGGCCCGGTGGCAGACATGACCATCCTGGATCATTCCCACGAGGAGCATTCGGCTCCGAAGCCCGCGCACACGGCAACCACGGCCCCCCGCGGCACGCAAGGGGCCAACGCACCCAAGCCGCCGGTGTCCAACCTCCTGGACCGCTTCTTCCAGATCACGCAGCGGGGCTCCACCCTGGCCCGTGAGTTCCGTGGCGGCCTGGTCACGTTCTTCACGATGGCGTACATCGTCATCCTCAACCCGCTGATCCTGGGCGGCTTCACCGCCGACAATGCTCCCACTGACGTGGCGGGCGGCTGGCTTTCGGCCGCCCAGGTCGGAGCAGTCACCGGGCTGACGGCCGGCGTGATGACCATCCTGTTCGGGCTCGTGGCCAACCTTCCCTTCGGCCTGGCCGCGGGGCTGGGGATCAACTCCTTCCTGGCGGTCTCCGTCATCCAGGAAGTCACCTGGGCCGAGGCCATGGGGCTGGTTGTCATCAACGGAATCCTCATCGTCCTGTTTGGCATCACCGGTGCCCGCACCGCGATCTTCCGGGCCGTGCCCAAGGAGCTCAAAGCCGCCATCACGGTGGGTATCGGCCTGTTCATCGCCTTCATCGGGTTTGTGGACTCCGGCTTCGTCAGGTCGACGGCGGGCGGCCCGCCCGTGCAGCTGGGCGACGGCGGGTCCATCACCTCCATCCCCACGCTGGTGTTTGTGGTGGGCCTGCTGGCCATGGGCATCCTCGTGGCCCGCAAGGTGCAGGGCGGCCTGCTGATCGGCATCGTGGCCACTACCGTGTTGGCCGCCGTCGTGGAAGCCTTCCTGAAGATCGGCCCGGCCAGCGCCACCAACCCCGGCGGCTGGCACCTGAACACCCCGGTGCTCTCCGGGCAGCTGGTCTCCGCCCCGGACCTGGGCCTGGTGGGAGAGTTCGACATGTTCGGCGCCTTCGGCCGTATCGGCGGGCTGGCCGCCACCATGCTGGTGTTCACGCTGGTCTTCACCAACTTCTTCGACGCGATGGGCACCATGACTGGCCTGGCGAAGAGCGCCGGAGTGGCCCACAAGGACGGTACTTTCCCCCGGCTCAAGTCCGCCTTCATCGTCGAAGGCATCGGGGCCGTGGCCGGCGGCGCCACCTCGGGATCCTCAAACACGGTGTATATCGACTCTGCGGCGGGGATCGGCGAAGGAGCACGCACCGGCCTGGCCTCGGTGGTCACCGGTGTACTGTTCCTGGGCTCGATGTTCCTCACCCCGCTGACCAGCGTGGTTCCGCTGGAGGTTGCCGCAGCTGCCCTGGTGGTGGTGGGCGCGATGATGATGGCGCAGATCCGCGAGATCAAGTTCAGCAAGTTCTCCGTGGCCCTGCCGGCATTCCTCACCATCGTGACCATGCCGCTGACCTACTCCATCGCCAATGGCATCGGCGTCGGCTTCGTCTCCTGGGCCATCATCGGTGCGGCGTCCGGGAAGGCGAAGAAGATCCATCCGCTCATGTGGGTGGTCAGCGCCGGCTTCCTGGTGTACTTCGCCCGCGGACCGATCAACCTGCTGCTGGGCGCCTAGCGCATTTCAACCCATCACCGCCGGACGGGTGCTTTGTCCGGCCCCAAATAGGAACGACAATATGGAAACCACCGCAGTGCCGGAAGAAGGAGTGCCGCCATGCTGGACCTGATACCTTCGCTCAGTTCCTGGCCGCCTGCCGTGGCGGGCGAGCGGTACGCCGTGGCCACTGTTGTTGCGGCGACGGGCTCGGTGCCGCGGCCGGTGGGGACGTCCATGCTGGTCGCCGAGTCAGGGGCCGTCCTGGGCAGCCTGTCCGGCGGTTGCGTGGAAGGCGCCGTAGTGGCGCTCGCACTGGAGGCAATGGACGACGGCGGGACGCGCCACGGGACGTTCGGCTACAGCGCCGCCGATGCCTTCGCCGCCGGACTCACGTGCGGAGGCGAGCTGCAGATCCACATCGAGCCCGCTGACGCCAGCCTGCGGGGAGCCGTGCGGCAACTCGCCTCAGTCCGGCCGGGGGACCCCGTGGCAGTGGTCCGCCGGCTGGATGCCGGCGGGAGCGGCGCCGTCGTCATTCCGGACCCGGCCACCTTCAGCGTGGCCGGGTCCCCGGAGGCCTCCGCCCTCCTGGGCCTGGCGGCGCAGGGTGGCGGGAACCGCGGAGACCGTAACGGCGGAGACTGGGACCACGCCGGTGTGGCGCGGATCGAGTCCTTCCTCCGCGGCGGCGGGAGCGGCATCGTGGAGACGGGTGAGGCTGACACCTGCCCCGCCGGACCCGGCGGAGACGGGCAGCACCCCGCGCAGGAACCCGTTACCCTCCTCGTCGAGAGCAGGCTCGCCCCGCCCCGCATGCTCGTGTTCGGCGCCAACGACTTCGGCGCAGCCCTGGTGCCGGCCGCCAAACTGCTGGGTTACCGGGTCACCCTTGTGGACGCCCGGCCAGCCTTCGCCACCCAGGCCCGGTTCTCCTGCGCGGACGAAGTGGTCACGGACTGGCCGCACCGGTATCTCGCAGCAGAAGCCGCCGCCGGCCGGATCGACCCGCGCACCGTCGTCTGCGTCCTCAGCCACGATCCAAAGTTCGACATTCCGCTGCTCGAAACCGCGCTGGCCCTGGACCTTGCCTACGTCGGTGCCATGGGGTCGCGCCGCAGCCACCTCCAGCGCGTTGACGACCTCCTGGACGCCGGTGTGCGGCCGGAGCGGATCGCGCAGCTGCATTCCCCGATCGGGCTGGACCTCGGTGCCGTGACCCCGGCCGAGGTCGCTGTGTCCGTCACCGCGGAGCTCATCGCATCCCGCAGCCGGAAGTCCTCGTGTACGCCGCTTCGGGAGACTTCCGGTCCCATCCACCAGACCGCCGCCCGGGCCGCCCACCTCCCGGCGCCCACCATCAGCCAGCAGGAGATCGCATGGACATGAACACCATCGAGGCGGTGCTCCGCACGACGGATCCCGCGGACTGGCGCGACGGCGACGCCTGGCTGGCCGGCGGCACCGTCCTCTTTTCCTATGGCAGCTACGCCTTCGGGCCCGAACCGCTCAAACGCCTGCTGGATCTGGGCTCGGCCGGCTGGACACCCGTCACCGTCACCGATGACGGCATCGAGCTCGCTGCCACCTGCACGGTCGCGGACCTATACGCCCTGCCGGATTCGCCGGACCTGACCCGGCGGGGCTGGCCCGCCCTGGACCTCATCCGGCCCTGCTGCGACTCCTTTGTGGCGTCCTTCAAGGTGTGGAACATGTCCACAGTGGGCGGGAACATCTGCACCGCATTGCCTGCAGGACCCATGACTTCCCTGTGTGCGGGGCTCGACGGCGTGGCCACTATCCTGGGCGCCGGGGGCACTACCCGCACCCTCCCCGTCGCCGACTTCGTCACGGGGGACGGAACCAACTGCCTGGCACCCGGCGAGCTGTTGCGCAGCATCCACCTCCCGGCGTCGGCCCTTGGCTCCCGGGTGGCGTTCCGCCGGTTGTCGCTGAGCAACCTGGGGCGCTCCGGCGTGCTGCTGATCGGAAGGCTCGACGGCGGCGCCTCCCTGGTCCTCACCGTCACCGCAGCGACCCAACGGCCCGTGCAGCTGCGGTTCCGGCATTTGCCGGAAGCCGCCGAACTGGCCGCAGCGGTGGCCGACGCCATTCCCGAAAACCTCTACCACAACGACATCCACGGGCTGCCGGCATGGCGGCAGGACATGACCTACCGCCTCGCGGAAGAGATCCGCGCCGAGCTCGCTGCCCCCGACCGGGCGCCGGGAGTGTCAGTGTCCGGCGACTTCTGGCCGCCGCCGGCGGCCCGCAACGTGCCGCCCGCGCCCGGGCACATCCCACAGCAGGAAGGGGCCTGAGCATGGCCATCGAGATCAACGGCATTCCGGCAGAAACCGGGCCACGCCCCGGGCAGTGCCTGCGGACCTTCCTGCGGGAGCAGGGCAACCTGGGCGTCAAGAAGGGCTGCGACGGCGGCGACTGCGGTGCCTGCACCGTGCACGTGGACGGGACACCGGTGCACAGCTGCATCTATCCGGCCGTCCGCGCCGAGGGGCACGCCGTCACCACCATCGAGGGCCTTGCCGGAACATCCGGCGCCGCGGGCGGCGAACTGCATCCTGTGCAGCAGCAGTTCCTGGAACGCCAGGGCTTCCAGTGCGGCTTCTGCACCGCCGGCATGCTGATGACCGCGGCCACGTTCACTGAAGAACAGAAGGAAAACCTGCCCCGCAACCTCAAGGGCAACCTCTGCCGCTGCACCGGCTACCGGGCCATCGAGGACGCCGTCTGCGGGCGCGCAGGCCACCCTGATCCGGCCGGACAGGGGTCCGGGATCGCGGGGGAGGGCCAGCCCGAGCCGCGGCCCGGAGGGATGGGCGACGACGTCCCGGCCCCCGCCAGCCGCGCCGTGGTCACCGGCACGGCCCGCTACACCCTGGACGTTCCGGCAGGCCAGCTGCCGGGGCTGCTGCACCTGAAGCTCCTGCGCTCGCCGCACGCCCACGCCCGCGTGGCCGGCATCAACACCGAACCGGCGCTGAAAGTGCCCGGGGTGGTAGCGGTCTTGACTCACCGGGACGCCCCCGCACATTTGTTTTCAACAGCGCAGCATGAGCTGTACACGGACGACCCGGACGACACCCGGGTGCTGGACGACGTGGTGCGGTTCCGCGGCCAGCGGGTCGCCGCCGTCGTGGCTGAATCCGTGCAGGCCGCCGAAGCAGGAGTCCGGGCGCTCGCCGTTGAGTACGAAATCCTCGACGCAGTCTTCACCCCGCAGGACGCCATCCTGCCCGGCGCCCCCACGCTCCACGGGGAGAAGGACGCCCTCACGGCCCGGATCGCCCGGCCGGAGCAGAACGTGGTGGCCGAACTCCACTCCGAACTGGGCAGCGTGGACGACGGCTTCGCGGCCGCCGGCTTCATCCACGAACAGACCTACCAGACGCAGCGGGTCCAGCACGTCGCCCTCGAGACCCACGCCTCGATTGCCTCCGTGGACAGTGAGGGCCGGTTGCAGGTCCGCACGTCCAGCCAGGTCCCGTTCCTGGTCCGCCGCACGCTGTGCCGGGTCTTCGGGCTGCCGGAGGAGCAGGTGCACGTGGTGGCCGGCCGCGTGGGCGGCGGCTTCGGCGGCAAGCAGGAGGTCCTCACCGAGGACATCGTGGCGCTCGCGGCCCTGAAGCTGGGCCGGCCCGTCCAGCTCGAACTGACCCGGACGGAGCAGTTCACCGCCACCACCACCCGGCATCCCTTCACCATTAAGCTCAAGGCCGGCGCCAGTGCCGACGGCCGGCTGACCGCGCTGAAACTGGACGTCCTGACGAACACCGGCGCGTACGGCAACCACGGCCCGGGAGTGATGTTCCACGGCTGCGGCGAGTCCCTGGCTGTCTACAAGTGCGACAACAAGAAAGTTGACGCGCAGGCGGTCTACACGAACACCGTCCCGTCCGGGGCCTTCCGCGGCTACGGCCTGAGCCAGATGATCTTCGCCATCGAGTCCGCCATGGATGAGCTTGCCATCGGGATCGGGATGGATCCGCTGGAGTTCCGCAGGCGGAACATGGTGCGCGAAGGCGATGACATGCTGTCCACCCATCCCGAGCCGGAGGAGGACGTCCACTACGGCAGCTACGGCCTGGACCAATGCCTCAACCTGGTCCGGGACGCCCTGGACCGCGGCAAGGAACGGTACCGGGCAGCGGGGCTGGACCAGCTCGGCGCGGACTGGATCACGGGCGAGGGAACGGCTCTGTCCATGATCGACACGGTGCCGCCGCGGGGCCACTTCGCCCACTCGAAACTCCGGCTCCTTCCGGACGGAACCTACCAGGCCGACGTCGGCACGGCCGAGTTCGGCAACGGCACCACCACGGTTCACGCCCAACTGGCCGCCACAGCACTGTCCACGGACGCAACACGCGTGTCTGTCCGGCAGTCCGACACGGACCTGATCGAGCACGATACCGGGGCGTTCGGTTCGGCCGGCACCGTGGTGGCCGGGAAGGCGACGCTCGCCGCCGCCGAGGAACTCGCCGTCCGGATCCGGGCATTCGCTGCCGGGATCCGGCAGGTCCAGTCCTCCGGCTGCGTCCTCGACGGCGACACGGTGGTCTGCGAGGGAACGCCCGTGCCGCTGACGGAACTGGCGCAGGCCGCCGCGGAAGCCGGCGTCGAACTCGCCGCCGAAGGACGGTGGGGCGGCACGCCGCGCTCCGTGGCATTCAACGTGCACGGCTTCCGCGTAGCGGTGAACCGCGGCACGGGGGAGCTGCGGATCCTGCAGAGCGTTCAGGCCGCCGACGCCGGCGTGGTGGTCAACCCCCGGCAGTGCCGCGGCCAGATCGAGGGCGGGATCGCGCAGGCGCTGGGCGCCGCGCTGTACGAGGAGGTGGTGGTGGACGGCGCCGGGCGGGTCACCACGGACATCCTCCGCCATTACCACATCCCCACGTTCGCCGACGTGCCCAGGAGCGAGGTGTACTTCGCCGACACGAACGACAAACTGGGCCCCCTCGGCGCCAAGTCCATGAGCGAAAGCCCCTTCAACCCGGTGGCGCCGGCCCTGGCGAACGCCATCCGGAACGCCACCGGTGTGCGGTTCGCATCCCTGCCCATCGCGCGGGACAAGATCTACCTCGGGATGCGGGATGCCGACGCGCCCGCCGTCCCCCTGCTGAAGGAGGCCATATAGTCGTAGGATGGAACAGCGCAGATTAGGCAAGACCGGACGGAACGTCTCAATCGTGGGGCTGGGCACCTGGCAGCTCGGCGCTGACTGGGGCAACGTGGATCGGGCACAGGCCCAAACCATCCTTGCCGCGTCCGTGGAGGCCGGCGTCACGCTCTTCGACACGGCAGATGTCTATGGCGATGGCAAGAGCGAGCAGGCAATTGGAAAGTTCCTCGCGGACAACCGAGGGCTGGACATCACCGTTGCCACCAAAATGGGCCGCCGCATGGACCAGCAGCCGGAGAACTACACCCTGGCCAATTTCCGCCAGTGGGTGGACCGTTCCCGGAAGAACCTCGGCACAGACAGCCTGGACCTCGTCCAGCTGCACTGCCCGCCCACGCCCGTCTACAGCAGCACCGAGGTATACGACGCCCTGGACACGCTGGTAGCCGAAGGTGCCATCCGCAACTACGGCGTCAGCGTGGAACGCACCGACGAGGCCCTCGAAGCCATCCGGCACGAAGGCACCGCGTCCGTCCAGATCATTCTGAACGCCTTCCGGCTCAAGCCGCTGGACGAGGTCCTCCCGGCGGCGAAGGCCGCGGGAGTGGGCATCATCGCCCGGGTACCGCTTGCCTCGGGACTGCTGTCCGGAAAGTACTCGAAGGAAACCTCCTTCGCTGAGAACGACCACCGGAACTACAACCGCAATGGCGACTCCTTCGACGTCGGCGAGACGTTCTCCGGCGTCGACTACGATCTTGGGCTGAAGGCTGTGGCGGAGTTTGAGCAGCTGGTCCCGGACGGGGTAGGAACCGCGCAGGCGGCCATCGCCTGGATCGCTGCGCAGGACGGCGTCACTACCGTGATTCCCGGGGCACGCAACGTGGACCAGGCCACCGCCAACGCAGCCGCGGCGAGCGTTTCCCTCCCGGGCGAATTCGACGAGGGCGTGCGGTGGATCTACGACCACTACTTCCGCGAGGCCATCCACCCGCGCTGGTAGCGCATGAGCACTTCCGTCAGCGCCTTCGTGGAACGGCTCTCGGCTGTGGCCACAGTGCCTGGGCGCAACAACTTCTTCGACTACGCCGTTCCGGCAAATGCCCAGCGCCGGCACAACCTGGAAATCTATCTGCAGGAAATGCTGGACCGCTCGCCGAAGGTGCTGCTGCTGGGCGAGGCCCCCGGTTTCAGGGGCATGAGGATCACGGGCGTTCCCTTCACCAACCGCAGCATGTTCGAAGGGCCGGCCAACAGCTTTGGGCTGTTCGGGCCGGGAAAGGGGTACTCGCTGCCACCCGAGGCGGCGGGCGTCGCCTCCGAACCGACCGCAACGGTGATGTGGGAGGTCCTGGCGGAACTGAACTTCCTTCCCCTGCTGTGGAGCGCCTGCCCATGGCATACCCACCTGGCGGGACGGCCCCAGTCCAACCGCACGCCGACGGCGGCCGAAGCCAACCTCGGCACTGCTTTCTGGCAGGCACTGACGGAATTGTTCCGCATCGAAACGGTGGTGGCCGTGGGCAACGTGGCGCACCGCAGCCTGCTTCGGAGCGGCGTGGATGCGCCGAAAGTCAGGCATCCCGCCCACGGCGGTCGGTCCGGCTTTAAACGTGGATTGGAGGAGCTGCTCCTCGCAGGCGGTGGCTAGCCCAGCAGGTGGAGCTGCTCCGGCGTGTCAATATCCTCACCCGTGGACTGGTCGCTGCAGTCCACCTCGTCCACCAGTTCCGGGTGTGACTGCAGGAAGCTACGCGCCCCGGCGTCGCCCGTCACTGTACTGGCCACAGCGTCCCGGAGTCCGACGTCGATGAGCAGCGGATGCCCCCGGCGGACCCTGCCGTTCCCGCCTTCGTCACTGCCGCCGTCGTGATAGGCAGCTGCGGTGATCCGGCCCGGACGGTGCCGGGCAAGCAGACGGCCCACCGTCCGGAGTGTGAGGCCGGGCTGGTCCACAAGCGCGATCAGCAGATGGTCCCCGGGCCATGCGGCGGCGTTGCCCAGCAGGAATGAGCTGCCCATCCCGGACTGCCAGTGCTCGTTCACCACCGTCCGGTAGCGGTCCAGCTCGGCGATGGCCGCGACGTCGGGAGCGCCGGCGCCGAGCACCACCACCACTTCGCGGCAGCCGCCGTCGAGGAGTGCTCCCGCGATGGCTTCCACGAGCGGGCGGCCGCGGTAGGGAAGGAGGGCCTTGGCGCCTTTCCCCAGCCGCGTCCCGGCGCCGGCAGCCAGGACTACAGCGGTGGTCCTGGTTTCAGTTGTGTTCCCCATAGCCACACCCTATATGGAGTTTTTGTCCAGATACGGAGTCCAAATGGGCCCTCATCCCGCTGTATCTGGACAAAAACTCCATGGGGAGGGCAGATATTGGCCAGCGACCACTTAGGCGTCGCCGCCCGCTCCTCCGGTGGTGCCGGCGTTGACGTCCAGGAGCTTGTAGCGGTCCATCGCGTATTGCGGTGCGCCCTCCTCGACGTCGCCCCTCGCGGCGAGCAGCTGCAGCGTTTTCACCACGATGGAGTGCGTGTCGCTCTTGAAGAACCGGCGTGCTGCTGCGCGGGTGTCGGAGAAGCCGAAGCCGTCCGCGCCGAGTGAGGCGAACCGGTTCGGGAGGAACTGGCGGATCTGGTCCGGGACGGCCTTCATGTAGTCCGAGACCGCCACGATGGGACCCTGGGCATCGGCCAGCTGCTTTGCCACAAACGGGGTCCTCGCGGGTTCGCCGGGGGCGAGGAACGCTTCCTCCTCTGCCGCGAGGCCGTCGCGGCGCAGTTCGTTCCAGGACGTGACGGACCAGACATCCGCGGAGACGCCCCAGTCCTCGGCCAGGAGCCGCTGGGCTTCCAGCGCCCACGGCACCGAAACACCGGACGCCAGGATCTGGCTCTTGGGACCCTGAACGTCCGACGCCGAGACCCGGTAGATGCCCTTCAGCACGCCTTCGACGTCGAGGTTCTCGGGTTCGGAGGGCTGGGTGATCGGTTCGTTGTAGACCGTCAGGTAGTACATGACGTTTTTGTCGGATGCAGTTCCGGTTCCGCCCTCCCCGTACATCCGTTCGATTCCGTCGCGGATGATGTGGCCCATTTCGTAGCCGTAGGCGGGGTCGTAGGTGACCACTGCCGGGTTGGTGGCGGCGAGGATGGGGGAGTGGCCGTCGGCGTGCTGGAGTCCTTCGCCGGTGAGGGTGGTCCGTCCTGCGGTGGCGCCGATGATGAAGCCGCGGGTCATTTGGTCCGCTGCTGCCCAGAAGGCGTCGCCGGTGCGCTGGAAGCCGAACATGGAGTAGAACACGTAGACCGGGATCAGGGGCACGCCGTGGGTGGCGTAGGCGGTGCCGGCGGCGGTGAAGGCTGCGACGGCGCCGGCTTCGTTGATGCCGGGGTGGATCAGCTGGCCCTGCGCGGATTCCTTGTAGGCCAGGACCAGGTCCCGGTCCACGGACAGGTAGTTCTGCCCACCGGGGTTGTAGATCTTCGCAGTAGGGAAGAACGCGTCCATGCCAAAGGTCCGGGATTCATCCGGCACGATGGGCACAATCCGGTGTCCGAATTTCTTGTCGCGGAGCAGGTCCTTGAGCAGGCGCACAAACGCCATGGTGGTGGCCGCCTGCTGCTTGCCCGTGCCGCGCTTGGCAACGTCAAACGTCTTGGCCTCGGGGAGTTCAACTGCCTGGTGGTTCGGGCGCCTTTCCGGGACGGCGCCGCCCAGCACCCTTCTCCGCTCGAGGAGGTAGGCAATCTCGGGGGCGTCGGGACCCGGGTGGTAGTAGGGCGGGCTGTAGGGGTCCTCTTCCAGCCGGGCATCGGAGATGGGGATCCGGAGGTAGTCCCGGAATTCCTTGAGGTCGTCGAGGGTGAGTTTTTTCATCTGGTGGGTGGCGTTGCGGCCTTCGAAGTGGGGTCCGAGTCCGTAGCCCTTGACGGTTTTGGCGAGGATGACGGTGGGTTTGCCCTTGAATTCGGTGGCTGCCTTGTACGCGGCGTAGACCTTGCGGTAGTCGTGGCCGCCGCGTTTGAGGTTCCAGATCTGGTCATCGGTGAGGTCCGCGACGAGGTCTTTGGTGGCCGGGTCCTTGCCGAAGAAGTGTTCGCGGACGAACCCGCCGGATTCGGCCTTGTAGGTCTGGTAGTCCCCGTCGGGGGTTTCGTTCATGATCTTCACCAGCGACCCGTCGGTGTCCTTGGTGAGCAGCTCATCCCATTCCCGGCCCCAGACGACCTTGATCACGTTCCAGCCCGCGCCGCGGAAGAACGCTTCGAGTTCCTGCATGATCTTGCCGTTGCCGCGCACCGGCCCGTCCAGGCGCTGGAGGTTGCAGTTGATCACGAAGTTCAGGTTGTCCAGGTTCTCGTTCGCGGCGAGCTGGAGCAGGCCGCGGGACTCGGGCTCGTCCATTTCGCCGTCGCCCAGGAACGCCCAGACCTGCTGGTCCGAGGTGTCTTTCAGGCCCCGGTTGTGCAGGTACCGGTTGGACTGGGCCTGGTAGATCGCGTTCATCGGCCCGATGCCCATGGACACGGTGGGGAATTCCCAGAACCCGGGCATCAGCCTTGGGTGCGGGTAAGAGGACAGGGCATGGCCGGCGCGGGACTTTTCCTGCCGGAACCCGTCCAGGTCCTCCTCGGTCAGCCGGCCTTCCATGAACGCACGGGCGTACATGCCCGGGGACGCGTGGCCCTGGAAGAAGACCTGGTCACCGCCGCCTGGGTGGTCCTTGCCGCGGAAGAAATGGTTGAAGCCCACCTCGTACAAGGTCGCGGCGCCGGCGTAGGTGGAGATGTGCCCGCCCACGCCGATGTTGGGCCGCTGGGACCGGTGCACCATCACCGCGGCGTTCCAGCGCATGTACGCCCGGTACCGGCGCTCGAACTCCTCGTTACCCGGGAACTCGGCTTCCTGGTCCACCGGAATCGTGTTCACGTAATCAGTAGTGGTCACCATCGGCACCCCGACGCTCTGCGCACCGGCACGCTGCAACAGGCTCCGCATGATGTATTGGGCACGCTCCGTGCCCTGTTCCCTGATCAGCGAATCCAGGGACTCAACCCACTCGGCGGTCTCTTCCGGATCACGATCAGGCAGCTGGTTAGTCAACCCGCTGAGGATATGGGAGGTATCTTCTCCTGCAGCCACGTCAGCCTCGTTTCGTCGTTGCATGCTGGGCTAATTGCTTCCGTATTGTGAGAAAACAATTTTGCTGTTCGAGATTATCTTGGAAGGCTCTAGTATTCAATTGTGACCGTGACTATGAGGAGAGCTGAATGAGCAGTACAGGCGGAGCCGCCCGGGTCGCCGTCGTCACCGGTGCCGGGTCGGGCATCGGCCGTGCCGTGGCCCGGCTGATGCTCGCGGACGGCTATCGGGTGGCGCTGGCGGGGCGGCGGGAGGAGCAACTGCTCGAAACGGCGGACGGACACAGGAACGCGCTGCCGGTGCCGTGCGATGTCACTGCGCCCGACGACGTCGAACGGCTTTTTGAATCCACCCGCCGGCGGTGGGGAAGAGTGGATGTGCTCTTCAACAACGCCGGCGTGTTCGGGCCTGCGGCTTCCGTTGATGAGATCAGCCTCGCCGACTGGAATGCCACGGTGGCCGTGAACCTTACGGGCTCCATGCTGTGCGCCGCCGCAGCCGTGCGGTCGATGAAGGCCCAACAGCCGCAGGGCGGGCGGATCATCAACAATGGCTCCATTTCGGCGCATTCACCCCGGCCGCGGACCGTGGCCTACGCCGTGACGAAACACGCCATGACCGGTCTCACCAAGAGTATTGAGCTCGACGGCCGCGCTTTTGGCATCACCTGCGGCCAGATCGACATCGGCAATACCGCCACCGAGATCATGGACACCATCGGGGTGGGTTCAGGCGCGCTCCAGGCCGACGGCAGCCGCCGCGTTGAGCCCATGTTCCCCGTGGAGGACGCCGCGCGGGCCGTCCTGCTCATGGCCAACATGCCGGCGTCGGCCAGCGTCGGTTCAATGGTCATCACGGCGGCGGGCATGCCGTTCATCGGCCGCGGCTAAACAACACCGCCCTTCTTCCGCCCCCCCTTTGGAGTTTTTGTCCACATATGGCGACTTCCGGGGAGCCTATCTCGCCGTAGCTGGACAAAAACTCCATGGCAGGGATATTTCCCTGTGGATAACTGCGTGGGGCCGCTCCTGGGATGCCTCAATGTATCCATGAACAGATTGTCACCCCTGCCCGTCGAGATCGGCTCGCGGCCTTTCGCTGTCACCGAGGCAGCCCGGGCCGGAATCCCGGAGAGTCGCCTGAAGGGCTCCGACCTGCACCGGCCGAGCCGCGGCATCCGGGTACCCAAGTCGAACGCCCCGGACCTCACCGCGCTGGCCAGGTCACACACCAAACTCGATACAGTCACCTTTGCCAGCCTCGTCACCGCAGCCGAGATCCTGGGGATCCCGCTGCCGCCGTGGGCGGAGTTCAGGCCCGACGACGGCGGGCCGGTGACAGCCGTCGTCGAACCCGTCCCGTGGGGGAAGAAAAGCGGCCCACATTTCCGGGAGCCCGGACGGTTCCTTCATCTGGCCCGGGCGGGCGGCGGTACGCTTCCGCGGCGGCGGGGGATAGCAGGCCACCGGCTCCGGCTCAGGGAGGGGGACCTCATTGAACTGGAAGGAGTGCGGCTCACTTCAGCAGCCAGGACATGGGTGGACCTCGGATCTCTCCTGCCCCTGGATGATCTGGTGGTCGCCGGCGATGCGATCGTGAGCGAGCATCACCGGACATTCGGGCCGCCGAAGCGGGCGATGGTTCCACTACCCGAGCTCAGGAATTTCGTGGACAGCGCCAATGGCATTCACGGTGTCCGCAAGGCACGGCTCGCGCTTGATCTGCTCAGGGTTGGCGTTGATTCACCTCCCGAAAGCAGGCTGCGTTTGATGCTGGACGGCGCGGGACTGCCGGAATTCACGCCAAACTTCCGGGTGGATGATGCGCTGGGGCGGCCGGTCTGGACGGACCTCGGCTGCGCCCGTTACCGAACCTGTATCGAATACGACGGGCTGCATCACCTGGCTCCCGAGCAGCAGGCCTTGGACGCTTACCGGGACCAGCGCGTAGCCGAAGCAGGGTGGCGCCAGGTCAAGATCAACAGGATCGACATGGACCACGGAGCGGACTGGGTTGCTGCGCGGGTTCAACAGGCGCTTCGGAAGCAAGGTTGGCAGCGCTGAGTTTTTGTCCACGTACGGAGGGTTTGGCGGCCCATAAGTCGCCGTAAGTGGACAAAAACTCCTACAGCGGGAGGAGGGCGGAGAGGTCCGCCCTCAGCCCGGAGGCGGCTACCCGCCCGGCCGCGACGGCGTCTGCCCAGCTCAGCTGGCCGGTGACCATCCCCAGCCAGGTGGCGGCGTCGCACTCAATGACGTTGGGCGGCGTGCCGCGGGTGTGCCGCGGGCCTTCCACGCACTGCGTGACGCCGAATGGCGGCACCCGAACTTCCACCGAGTTGCCCGGGGCGCGGGCGGTGACCTCTTCCAGCGTGTACCGCACCGCCGTGGCAAGCACGGCGCGCGGGACGGGAACGTCCGACGGCGGTCCGGCGGCTTCGCGCCACGCGGCCAGCGCCGCCGTGCCTTCTTCGATGCCAATACGACGGCGCGCTACAGCCATGCGGCCGGCCTCCTTCAGAGCGGGGTGCGGAACGTGGGAATGCGTCAGTCGAGCAGTGCGGATACGGCCGGTCCCAGCCGGATCCTGCCCACGGGCCGGCCGCCGCCCAGCACGGGCTCCACCACCTTTTCCAGGACGCTGGAGACGCCCGGGATGTCCACTGCCCCGGCGGCGGCGAGCATGGTCAGGCCAACCAGGGACGTGGCCCTCAGGTTTCCGTCGAGCATTTTGATGGCCACAGCAACCCCCTGCGGGGTGGCCATCACCAGAACGCCTTCGGCGCCGATCTTGGCGATGATTTCGAGTTCGTCCATCACGATGGTGTTGGCCTCGCCGCGGCCCTGCACGGCCCACGGATAGTCCAGCATGGAGGTGCTGATGGTGGCGGCCCGCGCATTGGAGTTCTTGTCACCCGGAGCCTTCGCCAGCAGGGAAAAGGCACGCGCGAGGCCGGTCAGCGAGACGGCGGCCACCGGAGCCCCGCAGCCGTCGATCCCAAGGTGCGCGATCTCCTCGCCGGTGTACTCCTCGATGACGCTGCGGACGCGCTGCTGGAGGGGATGGTTGGGTTCGAGGTAGCTGTGCATGTCCCAGCCGTTTTCCGTGCAGGCCCACAGGAACGCGGCGTGCTTGCCAGAGCAGTTGAAGGCGAGCTTGGACTTGCCGCGCTCGGAGCGGACAAGCCAGTTGCGGGCAGTCTCGTCCTGGGGCCAGGCGGCGGGGCACTGGAGCTGGTCCTCCCGGACCCCGGCGGCCTTGAGCATGCCCTCCACCACGTCCATGTGGTCCAGTGAACCGACGTGGCTGGCGCAGGCCAGGGCCACTTGGGCGCCGCGCAGCGGGACGCCGGCCTGCATGGACGCCAGCGCCTGCAGCGGCTTGAGCGCGGACCGTGCGTAGATGGGAGTGGTGACGTCGCCGAGCTCGGTGACCACGGTGCCGTCGGACGCCAGGAGCACGGCCGAGCCGATGTGCCGGGATTCCACAAAGCCGCTGCGCTCAACAACGGCCAGTTCGACGGCGGAGTCCACAGTGAAGGTGGAATGCGGGTTGTGCGGCATATTGCCAGTCTAGGGGCCGGCTTCAGGAATGCCGGGCTACTCCACGGTGACCATCACGGACTGCCAGCCGGACGCGCCGTCCGGAACGGGCTCCGCGCGCTGGTCCGTCTGTACCTCGCCGGTTCCGTCAGTGGCGCGGACCTTGATGTAGTGGGGACCCGGGGTAGCCTCCCAATCGTAGGACCACTGCCGCCAGGTAATCACGGACGCTTCGGCGGACAGCATGGCCTCAGTCCAGTCCTCGTTGTCGATCTGCACTTCCACCTTCGTGATGCCGCGCGTCTGCGCCCAGGCAGTGCCTCCGATGGCCATCCGGCCGGCGGGAACCTTGGCGAACGATTTGGGCACCTCAACCCGGGCCATCGTCTTGATGGGGCCGCGTTCCGACCAGCCGCGCTGCGTCCAGTAGGCCTTGCTGTCCGCAAAGCGCGTGACTTCGAGGTCCACCACCCACTTGGTGGCGGAGACAAACCCATACAACCCGGGAACCACCATTCGCACCGGATAGCCGTGCTCCAGCGGGAGCGGTTCACCGTTCATGCCGATGGCCAGGATGGCGTCGCGGTCATCCTGCAGCACTTCCAGCGGCGTGGAGGCGCTGAAGCCGTCCACCGAGGTGGACAGCACCATGTCAGCACCGTCCCTGGGGCGCGCACGCTTGAGGATCTCGCGGATGGGAAGACCCAGCCATTTCGCGTTGCCGGCGAGGTTTCCGCCTACGGGATTGGAAACACAGGTGAGGGTGACGTGCGATTCGATGAGGTCGGCGTCGAGCAGGTCCTGGAAGGTCAGGCGCACCTCTTCCTCCACGAGGCCGTGCACCCGAAGTTCCCAGTCGTCGGCGTTGATCTCCGGAACGCTCAGCGCGGTGTCAATCCGGTAGAAGTCCCCGTTGGGCGTGACCCAGGGTGTCACACCGGCCACCGGTGACTGCACTCCGGCGGGCAGAGCAGCAGCTGCCCTGACCGGCGCAGGCAGCAGCAGCGCATCGCGGGCCTGCGCGATGTTGCTCCGCGCAGCGCCCAGGAGCCGTCCGCCGGCGGCGGCGACGCCTGCGGCTGCTGCCGTGATGCCTGCGGCAGCGAAAAACCTGCGGCGGCTCGTTCCGGGAAGCCCCGTCTCCTTCGCCACGGTGTCTGCGGGCACTTCGGGCCACGTCCTGGTCCTCCATAGCAGAACGGTCAGCAACCGCAGCACCACCAGGCCCGCCAATGTTCCCAGAACCGTTGGGGTGGCATCCAGGGGCTCGACGCCGGCGCGCGTCACCACGCTGGCGACGATTACTGTGCCCATCAGCAGCACGCCAACCACGCCCAGCGTCCACTTGCGGTAGGCCACCACGCCGAGCACGCACGCCAGCAGGAAAATGGTCAGGCCCATCCCCACGAACAGGGCCGCCTTGTCGTTGGTGCCGAACGTCGCAATGGCGAAATCCTTCATCCACGATGGTGTGAAGTCGATGAAAGTGGACCCCAGGGCGATCGCCGGGGTGGCCCTCGCCGTAAAGAACGCACCAGTCAGTTCCGCGACGGCAAGCACGACGGCGGCCGCCACCACCCCGGCCAGTGCGGCCATGGCGGTTGGACCCTTGAGCCACTTCAGAAGCTTCTTCATGCCGTTGGTTCGTAGCGGACGCCCCAAGGGATTGTTCCTGCGGAATGCAGGGGGCTGACACGGCTTAGGAGCCTGCAGGGTCCACAAAGTACCCTTGGAGACTGTGAAGGTACTCGTCATCGGCCCTGGAGGCCGCGAACACGCCATTGTCCGCTCCCTGCTCGCCGACCCCAACGTGTCCGAAGTCCACGCAGCTCCCGGCAATGCCGGCATCAGCAAGCTGGTCCCCACCCACAACATTGACGGCAATGATCCTGACGCCGTCGCGGCCCTGGCAACCAGGCTGGCCGTCGACCTGGTGGTGGTGGGCCCTGAGGCGCCCCTCGCCGCCGGCGTGTCCGACGCCGTCCGGGAAGCCGGTATTCCAGTGTTTGGGCCCAGCAAGGCAGCGGCCCAGCTGGAGGCCTCCAAGGCGTTCGCCAAGGAGATCATGGCCGAGGCAGGCGTACCCACCGCCATGGCCATGGTGGCGGCCAATGCCGAGGAGGCAGCCTCGGCGCTGGACACCTTCGGCGCGCCCTACGTGGTGAAGGACGACGGCCTCGCGGCGGGCAAGGGCGTGGTGGTCACCAAGAACCGCGAAGAAGCCCTCGCGCACGCCCAGACCTGCTTCGACGCCGGCGGCACCGTGGTGATCGAGGAATTCCTGGACGGCCCCGAGGTCTCACTCTTTGTCCTCTGCGATGGCCGCAACACCGTGGCTTTGTCCCCGGCGCAGGACTTCAAGCGCATCTTCGACAATGACGAGGGCCCCAACACCGGCGGCATGGGCGCGTACACCCCGCTGGAATGGGCGCCGGAAGGCCTGGTCCAGGAAGTCATCGACCGCGTGGCCCAGCCGACGGTCAACGAAATGGCGCACCGCGGCACACCGTTTGTTGGCGTGCTGTTTGTGGGCCTTGCCCTCACGTCCCGCGGGACCCGGGTCATCGAGTTCAATGTCCGCTTCGGCGATCCCGAAACGCAGGCCGTCCTGGCCCGCCTCAAGACCCCCCTCGGTGCGCTGCTGCTGGCAGCCGCGAAGGGCGAACTGGACAAGGCGGAAGAGCTGCGCTGGTCCAAGGAAACCGCCGTCGCCGTCGTCGTCGCCTCCGAGAACTACCCGGACACGCCCCGCACCGGTGACCGCATCCGTGGGCTCAAGAAGGTGGACGAGCTCGACGGCGTGCATGTGATCCACGCCGGCACCAAATTGGACGACGAAGGCAAGGTGGTTTCCGCGGGCGGCCGTGTGCTCGCCGTGGTTGCACTCGGCAGCGACCTCGTGGAGGCCCGCGAGCGGGCGTACGACGGCGTGGAGCTGGTTCAGCTCGAAGGCTCCCAGTTCCGGACGGACATCGGCCGCAAGGCCGCCCGGGGTGAGATCAAGGTGTCGTCCAGCGCCACCGGATCCCTGCCCGTGACGAAAGCGAGGGCATAGCATGACCGAGAATTCCGCACAGGAATCAGACCAAAAGCGCGGTTTCAGCACCGCCACACTGGACTTCCCCGGCTGGAAGCACGTCTACTCGGGCAAGGTCCGGGACCTGTACGAGCCAACCGACGAATCCATCCGCGAACAGGTGGGCCAGGATTGCCTCCTGGTGGTGGCCAGCGACCGCATCAGCGCGTACGACCACGTCCTGACCAGCGAGATCCCGGACAAGGGCCGGATCCTCACACAGCTGAGCCTCTGGTGGTTCGACCAGCTGGGTGTGGAGCACCACGTCCTGGCGTCCACCGTGGAAGGCGGGGTTCCCGCTGCGGTGGAAGGCCGCGCCATGATCTGCAAGAAGCTGGATATGTTCCCCGTGGAATGCATTGCCCGCGGCTACCTCACCGGTTCCGGCCTCTTGGAGTACCAGGCGTCCGGCACGGTGTGCGCCATCCCACTGCCCCCGGGCCTGGTGGACGGATCCCGGCTGGAGCACGCCATCTTCACGCCCTCGGCCAAAGCCGAGGTAGGCGAACACGATGTGAACATCACCTACGACGCCGTCGTGGGCATGGTGGGCGACGACATCGCGGGGCGGCTGAGCGAACTGACCCTGCAGATCTATACCGCGGCGGAAAAGATCGCCCGCGAACGCGGCATCATCCTGGCGGACACGAAGGTGGAGTTCGGCTACGACGCGGTCTCCGGCACCATCACCCTGGGCGACGAGGTGCTCACCCCGGACTCCTCCCGGTTCTGGGATGCAGCCACATACCAGCCCGGCCGTGCGCAGCCGTCCTATGACAAGCAGTATGTCCGGGACTGGCTCACGTCAGCCGAATCAGGCTGGGACCGGTCCTCCGACGTTCCCCCGCCCGCGCTGCCGGCCGACGTCGTGGCCCGCACGCGCAGCCGCTATGTTGAGGCTTTCGAGTTGCTCACGGGCAGGGCCTTCGCCTAGCACGTTGATCGTGGGCCCGTCGTCCGGTCGGGCCCACTGCCAGTAGGCCTAGCTTGCCTTGGTGGCCTTGGCCGCTTTCGCGGCACGCTGCTGCGCCAGCCTGATCTCGAGTACCGCATCCAGTGCCTGCTGGACACGGTCCGAGGCGCCGGCCGCGCTGAACGCTTTCTGCGCTTCCTCCAGGTAGACCAGGGCTTCTTCCGACTCGCCGGCGGCCTTCAGCGACTTGCCCAGCAGGAGTGAAACCTCGCCGGCAGTGTGCTTGGCCAGCGCGTCTGACTCGGCGTGGATTTCCTGGAGCTTGTTGATGGCGGCCACGATGTCGCCGGTGAGGTAGAGCCATCGGGCGCGGATGAAGGCAACTTCCAGCTGGTCAGTCTTGTTGCCGCCCACGATGGACAGCGCCAGTTCGGCACGCTCGATGGAGGACAGCGTTTCCGGCTCCACGATCCCGGAGGACAGGCGCACCGCGGCCGAGGCCTTGTTGAACCGCGCCCACAGCTCGATGTCGTTGGCGGGGGAGAGCATCCTGGCGGCGCGTTCGTGGTATTTGATGCCCTCGGCGTAGTCATGCCGCATGAAGGCCACGTTGCCGATCACCCAGGCCACCTCGCCTGCGAGCTGGGACATCGAGTGCTCGTCCACCTGGTCGTTCATGGCCTGGCAGTACTTCCAGGCCTCATCCAGCCGGCCGCTTTCGGCCAGGGCTCCGATCAGGGCACGGTGGGCGCCGATGATCAGCGTGGATCCCTTGGGCAGCTTGGCGCAAAGTTTTACGGCCTCCAGGGCGTGATCCACGGCGGTGCTCAGCTGGCCCTGGCCCTGGCAGATGCCGGCGAGCATCTGGCGGGCCCGCACTCCCAGGCCCACTGACTCGGTGGCCATGGGGTGTTCCAGCAGGTGCTGCATGATCTTTTGGCATTCCTGCCAGTTGCCCTGCTTGATCAGGCACTCGGCCTGCATGTAGGTCATGTTCCACCAGGCGCTGGTGTTCTTGCCTTCCAGCGCAATCTGCGCCGCGGCGGCGGCATGTGTGGCGGCCAGGGGGTAATCCCTGAGGTCCCACGCCTGGCGTGCGTAGAGTCCCGCGAGGACGTATTCGGCGTCGCTGACCGAGATGGGTTGGCTCCAGGCCTCCAGCGCCTTCGGCGCCAGCTCCAGCCTGCGAGCGAGCTCCTCGATGACTTCGGCCGTGGGTTCCCTCCGGCCGGTCTCGAGCAGGGAAATATAGCTGGGGGAATACAGGTCCTTGCCCAGTTCAGCCTGTGTCAGCCCACGTTCGAGACGCTCCGCCCGGAGCTTCTCCCCGAATCCGTTGCCCACGGGATTTCCTCCTAATTCCGGACAGTCGTTGTCTTCAATGCTTGACAGTCCCTGTGGAAAACATTTTACAATGTATGTCAACAAGGACAGTGCTGACTTTGTAACGAATCCGACTCGTATTGAGGAACTTATATGTTGAAGAAGATTGCAGCCGCAGCCGTACTGGCCGGGGCCCTGGCGTTTTCTGCGGCGGCCCCGGCCGTCCTGTCGGCAGGTTCCATCGCTGACTCCACCGGTGTATCGGTCGCCGTAGGCAACTGGCCGGATCCCATGTCCAAGAAGGACAAGGGCAAGGACAAGACCACGGACAGCGATACCACCTACACCACGTACGTGGGCAACTGGCCAGACCCGATGTAGTCACTCCTCACCAAAGGAGGCGAGGCCCCGGACCATGCAAGCCATGGACCGGGGCCATTCCTTTGCCCGGAACAGGGACGCGGATGACACCGCCAGCCGGGCTTTGTGACAGCCGATAACAAATCGGCATCATGCCGGACGCACAAAAGAGGGCCTCCCCTGGGGGAGACCCTCTTTGTTCTGGTCGGGATGACAGGATTTGAACCTGCGACCTCTTCGTCCCGAACGAAGCGCGCTACCAAGCTGCGCTACATCCCGATCCGCTGCAAAAGCAACTTTACAAGAATAGCCGATCCGGGGTCCGGATGCGAAATCCGGTTACCGGCCGTTCCTGCCTGAGCCCGCGGCGCCGCGGGGCTCAGACCAGGGAGTCCTTCCAGGCCCCGTGCAGTTCGGCGAACCGGCCGCCGCCGCCGATCAGGTCCGCCGGGGTGCCGTCCTCCACCACGCGGCCGTCATGGACCACCAGCACACGGTCAGCGGTTTCAACGGTGGAAAGGCGGTGCGCGATGATCAGCGCTGTCCGGCCCCCGCCGGCAGCTGCCGAACCCGGCGCACCTGCGGCACTGCCGGCGTCGGCCGTTGCCTGCAGGAGCCGCGCCAGGCCGGTCTGAACGAGCCGCTCGGAGGGGATGTCCAGCGACGAGGTGGCCTCGTCCAGGATCAGCACCGCCGGCCGGGCCAGGAACGCCCGGGCGAAGCTGATGAGCTGGCGCTGGCCGGACGAGACGCGGCCGCCGCGCTTGTTGACGTCGGTGTCGTAGCCTTCGGGCAGTTCAGTGATGAAGTCGTGGGCTCCGACAGCCCGTGCGGCCTCTTCGATCTCCTCGCGGGAAGCCTCCGGCCGGCCCAGGGCGATGTTGTCCGCCACGGACCCGCTGAACAGGAACGCTTCCTGGGTGACCATCACGATGTTCCGGCGCAGGTCCGTGGTGCTGAGGCTGCGGAGATCCACTCCGTCCAGCGTGAGTGAGCCGGCGGAGACATCGTAGAAGCGGGCGATCAGCTTGGCCAGGGTGGACTTGCCTGCACCCGTCTGGCCCACAAGCGCAACCGTCTGGCCTGCGGGGATGTGCAGGTCCATGGTGGGGATGACCACGGGGCCGTCGCCGTAGCGGAACTCCACGCCCTTGAAGTCCACCGTGCCCCTGGCATCCCGGAGTGCCACCGCATTCTTGGGCGGCCGGACTGTGGGAATCTCCTCAAGCAGGCCGGACACCTTTTCGAGGGCGGCCTGGGCACTCTGGAACGAGTTGTAGAACATGGCCATCTGGTCCACCGGCTGGAAGAAGCGCTTGGTGGACAGGATCAGGGCCAGCAGGACGCCCACTGCGAGGTCTCCGCCGAGGACCCGGAATCCGCCGAACAGGAGGACCGTCGCCACGCAGACGTTGCCGATGAGCACCAGTCCGGGCTGGAAGATGCCGTTGAGGTTGATGGAGCGGACGGTCACACGCCGGTAGTCCTCGGAAAGCTGGCCGTACCGCTCGGCGTTTTCGCGTTCCTTGCGGAAGGCCTTCACGGCGCGGATGCCGGTCATGGTCTCCACGAAGTGCACGATCAGCCGGGCGGACACCACCCTGGATTCACGGAACGCGATCTGGGAATGCTTCTGGTACCAGCGTGAGAGGAAGTACATGGGCACGCCGGCGGCCAGCACAATCAGCCCGCTCCGCCAGTCCAGCGCGAACACCGTGGCCGCGGTGAACACCATAAAGAGCATGCCTGAGGCCAGGGAACTCACGCCGGAATCGAGCAGTTCGCGCAGCGCCTCCAGGTCCGAGGTCTGCCGCGCGATGATCCGGCCCGACGTGTACTTTTCGTGGAATTCCAGGCTCAGGCGCTGGGTGTGCCGGAAGACCCGGACCCGGAGGTCCAGGAGCATCGCCTGGCTCAGCCGGGCGGTGGAGGTGACGTACAGTGCCGTCAGTGCGGCGGTTGCCACGGCCGCGGTCAGGTAGCCGACGCCGGTGAGCACCAAGGGGAAGTTGTCACCGGCCTGCAGGGCCGGGAGGGCATGGTCGATACCGAAAGCGATCAGTGCAGGTCCGGCCACCCGGGCGGCCTGGGACAGGACCACAGTGGCGATGGTCAGCCAGAACCTGAGCCGCACCGGACGGATCAGGGACCGCAGCAAGGTGAGCGACCGCCGTCGTACGGCCTTGCTGTCACTTTTGCTGAGGTGGGCGTTGTCCTCGTTGGCTGTGCCGAACGTTGCGCTGCTCATCGGATGATTTCCCCTGCCTCGACATGTGCCTCTTCCTCAAGCTCCGAAAGTTCCGAATCCAGGTCACGGGGTTCCCGGTCCAGGCTGGCGATGACATAGCGGTAATGCGGGTTCTCCGCCAGGAGCCCGGTGTGCGTTCCGACCGCGGTGATGCGGCCGTCCTCCAGCAGGGCAACACGGTCAGCCAGCGCCACTGTGGAAGGCCGGTGGGCAACGATCAGAGTGGTGGTGTCCTTCAGCACCGAACGGAGCCGCGCCTCCACAAGCTCCTCCGTGTGCACGTCCAGGGCGGAGAGCGGATCATCGAGCACCAGGACGCGGGGCCGGGCGGCGATGGCGCGGGCCAGGGCAATCCGCTGGCGCTGCCCCCCGGACAGGCTGAGGCCCTCCTCGCCGATGAGCGTTTCCACGCCCTCGGGGAGGGAATAGGCGAAGTGGGCCTGGGCCACGTCGAGCGCCTCATCCAGTGCTTCCTCGCTCCGGTCTGGCGCACCGAGCAGCACGTTGTCCCGGACCGAATTGGAGAACAGCGTGGTGTCCTCGAACGCCACGCCCACCACGCGCCGGAGCTCTTCGACGTCGAACTCGCGCAGGTCTACCCCGTCGATGGTGATGGAGCCCTCCGTGACGTCATACAGCCGGGGGACCAGCTGGATCAGGGCGCTCTTGCCGCTGCCAGTGATGCCCACCAGGGCCATGGTTTCGCCCGGCAGGACCTCCAGGTTGATGTCCTTGAGGATGGGTTTGTCCGGGGCGTCCTCAAAGGCGAAGGTGGCGTTGTTGAACCGCAGCGCCCCGCGGAGCGGGGAGGGCCGGCGGGGTTCCGGTGGACTGGTGATGGTGTTGGCCGAATCCATCACTTCGAAGTGGCGGTCGACGGCGGTCTTGGCGGTGAGTGCCATGGCCAGCAGCATGCCGGAGAACTCGACAGGGGACGCGATGACGGCTGCCGTGGCGAAGAAGGCCACCAGGGCGCCGATGCTCAGCTGGCCGCTGGCGCACAGCATGACGCCCACCACCAGACCCGCGCCCAGCGCGAGTTCGGGCAGCAGGGTGACCACCATGGTGAAGGTGGCCTGGTGCCGTGCCTTGGAGATCTCGGTCTGGCGGAGTTCCTCGGCCTGCCCGTTGAAGTTCTCCAAGGCCTCGCGGCTCCGGCCGAACGCCTTCAGGACGCGGATGCCATGGACGGATTCCTCCACGGTGGTGGCGAGGTCGCCGGCCTGGTCCTGGCTGCGCCGCGCCACCTTGCTGAAACGGGTCCGGAAGCGGAAACCGTAGGCCATGATGGGCACCGCCGCGGCCAGGAAAATCAGGGCCAACTGCCAGCTCATCGAGAACATGACTGCAATGCCGATGACCACAGTGAGGGTGGTGACCACCAGCATGATGGCGCCGAAGGCCATCCAGCGGCGCAGGAAATTCAGGTCCGTCATGGCGCGGGAGAGGAGCTGGCCGGACCCCCATCGGTCGTGGAATGACACTGTCAGGTCCTGCAGGTGCCCGTAGAGGGAAACGCGCATTCGGGTTTCAACGGTGGTGGCAGGGTTGATGACAAACTGCCGGCGGAGGGCAACGAGAACCGCTTCTGCGATGCCGAGGACCAGGATGATGACGGCGGCTATCCAGACGGAGTCCGTGGCGCCGCCGGCCTGGAGGGAGTCATTGATCAGGACCCGGAGCACCTGGGGGATGGTCAGCGCGACGACGCTGGCCAGCAGGGCACACAGGAGCCCCATGATGAGCCGGGGGATGATCGGCCTGACGTGGGGATAGAGACGGCTGATGGATCTGAAAAATGAAGTCTGCTTGGCCATGCCCGCTTCTCAAGCTCTAAAACGAATGTAGTTTCCCGTAGCAACTACCCTATGCCATGGGGTGATTCGATTCACAGCACTTCGTGAGGGATGGAAACGCTTGTCCAGTTATCACGTTCCGCAATGGTGCGAGCCGCCGCCCTCCCGCCGATGCCCTCTTAGGGGGCGGTGAGGGTCAGCAGTACGGCCTCGGGCCTGCAGGCGATGCGGATGGGGGCGAAGCGGGAGGTGCCGATGCCGCCGGAGACGTTCACCGGCGTCGTGGATCCGTTGCTCTCCCAGTTGTTGAGGCCCTTGGCCCGCCATGTGGGGAGGTCGCAATTGGACACCAGCGCCCCGTAACCGGGAACGCACAGCTGTCCGCCGTGGGTGTGCCCGGCGAGGAGCAGGTCCGCACCGTCTTCCGTGAAATGGTCCAGGACCCGCTGGTAGGGGGCGTGGATGACAGCCACGCGGAGGTGCGCGTTCTCGTCCTGGCCCTTGGTTCCCCGTGGCCAGCCGGCGTACCGCTCCCGGTTCAGGTGCGGATCGTCCACGCCGGAGAAGTCGAACCGCATGCCCCTCAGGACCAGTGACTGGTTCCGGTTGGTCAGGTCCACCCAGCCGCCCATGCCGAAGCCGGCGCGCAGCCGCGGCCAGTCCAGTTCCGTGTTTTCCCGTTTCACCTTGGACGGGCCCAGCAGGTACGCCGCAGGGTTTTTCAAACTGGGTGCGTAGTAGTCATTGGAGCCCGGGACAAAGACGCCCGGGAACTCCAGTAGCGGCCGAAGGGCCTTGAGCAGCGGGTCGACCGCCTTCACATGGCTGAGGTTGTCACCGGTGTTGACCACGAGGTCCGGCTTCAGGGACGCGAGGGACTGCAGCCAGGCCGCCTTGCTGTCCTGGCCCGGGACGAAGTGGATGTCACTCAGATGCAGGATCGTGAACGGCTGCTGGCCGGCAGGGAGGATGGGCAGGGTTTCCTCGCGCAGGACGAACTGGTTCTTTTCCCACAACCCGTATCCGACGGCGGCCAGCCCTGCGGCGGCCCCGGCAGCAGTGGTGACGGCAAAGCCGCGCCCGATGGTCCGGACGCGGCTGGCCAACGCAGGACTGACTGCCATGAGCAGTTAGTCCTTCTCTTCGTTGTTGCCGTTACCGTTGCCGTTGCCGCTCGGCGCGGGAGACGGCTGGCTCGGCGGCTGCGGCGCGGCCGACTTCGCCGGTGAACTCGGCGTTGTGCGGGCCGGCGGGCCACCCAGCAAGTTGCTGGGCGGAGCCGGGAACGGATTGGTGCCGTAGGCGGGGGCTATCTGGAGCATGTACTTGGAGAACATAGGACCGGCGATCATGTAACCGTCGACCGCCTTGTAGAACTTGCCGTTCACGGTCAGGTTCCGGCCCAGCCGTTTCTGGTCGCCCAGGGGGTCGCCGAACCAGGCAGCAGTTGCCACGCCGGTGGTGTAGCCCACTACCCACGTCGAACCGTTGGTGTCGTTGGTACCGGTCTTGGCCGCCACCGGGAAGTTGGTTTTGGTGGACAACCGCGGCTGGATCAGCGAGCCGGAGCCGCCGTTCAGCACTTCACCCATGGCGTAAGCAACGCCGCGGGCCACCTCGGGTTTGACGGCGTCCTTGCAGTTGGAGGACTGGGCCGGAAGCTGGGCGCCGGTCTGGTCCGTGACGGACGTGATGGCGATGGGCTCGCAGTACTTGCCGTCATTGGCGAACGTGGCAAACGCGGCGGCCATGGTCAGCGGAGCCGTCTGGGTGGAACCGATGAGGTTCGCCAGGGTGGTCATCTTGACCTGCGGGTTGGGATCTTCAGCCGTGGGCAGGCCGCCGTGAATGCCAACGGCGTCGACGATCTTCTGAATGCCGCAAAGATCAACCTGGGCCGCGGAAGCAAACGTGGCCGTGTTGATGGAGTTCATCAGGCCGTACAGGACCGTCATGTTGCGGTAGTAGCCCTCGTCCGAGTTCTGCAGGTCAAAGCTGCCTGGAACCCGGGCATCATACCAGCCGACCGTAGGGTCGGGGCAAGTGTTCCGCCACGGGAAGTTTTGCGGATACTTACGAACCGACGCGTTGATGTTCGTATTCATGGACTTGCCCTCGTCAAGCCACTGGGCAAACGTAAAGGGCTTCATGGTGGAACCGGGCTGGAAACCGCCCAGGCCGTTGAGGTCGTTGCCTTCCTTGTCCAGCTTGTCCACATTGAAGTTCTGGGTCTGGTTGAACTTGCCCTCGGCAGGCAGGAATGACGTGTTCTGTGCCATGTTCAGGATCTTGCCGGTGTTGGGCTGCACCGAGACGATGGAGGCGCCCCACTTATCCGGGTTTGCACCGGCCGCGGCGTCCGACTCTGCCTGGGCAACGTTCTGGGCGTTGACATCCAGCGTCGTGGTGATGGTCAGCCCGCCGCGGAAAACGGCATTCGTACGCTCTTCGAGATCTGCGCCGTAGGCCGGGTTGTTCAGCAGCAGGTGAAGGACGTAGTCGCAAAAGTAGGGCGCGGTGGTGGCGTACGCGCAGCCCTGTCGGGCGGGAGTGACCTTCGGCTCCACGGGCGTGGCTACGGCGGCGTCGTGGTCTGCCTGCGTGATCTTGCCCTGGTCCAGCATCAGGCTCAGGACAAGGTCGCGTCGCTGCTTGGCGTTGTCCGGGTTGGTGATCGGGTCAAACGCAGAGGGGCTGTTGACCAGGCCGGCCAGGAGGGCGGCCTGTGGCAGGGTCAGGTCCTTCGCGGTGGTGCTGAAGAAGAACCTGGAGGCGGCTTCGATGCCGTAGGCGTCCCGGTTGAAGAAGACGATGTTGAGGTAGCCCTCAAGGATCTGCTCCTTGGTGAACTCCTTCTCCAGCGCGATGGCCAGCTTCATTTCGCGGAGCTTGTCGCCTACGCCCTTGTTGACGCCGTTGAGCTTGATCTGCTCCTCGTTGCCCTCTGCGGCGAGGTTGGCGTTGAGGACGTTGTTGACGTACTGCTGGGTGATGGTGGAGGCACCCTGCTTGTTGCCGCGGGCCGTGCTGACTACGGCCCGGAGGATGCCTGTGGTGTCAACGCCGCCGTGCTCGTAGAACCGGCTGTCCTCGACGGCGATGACAGCTTCCTTCATGAAGGGAGAGATCTGGTCCAGGGAGACCTTGGTCCGGTTCTCCTCATACAGGTTGGCGATGAGGCTGCCGTCCGAGGCCAAGATTTTGGTGGACTGGCTGGGCGGGTCCACCTTCAGCTCCGCCGGGAGGGTGTCGAAGAACTCGATCGAACCGCTTGCTGCGCTGCCCGAGACGGCGGCAGCGGGAACCAGCAGGCCAGCCACCAGGACACCACAAATAGCGCTCACGCCAAGGAAACCTAAAATCTTTCCGAGGGTAGTGGCTGTGTCGAAAATGGGGTTCTTACGAGTCACCATGTTTTCCACTTTACCGGCAAGGACTAGTCTTTCTCTCATGACCAAATGGGAGTACGCGACAATTCCGCTCATTATTCACGCCACCAAGCAGATCCTGGACCAGTGGGGAGAGGACGGCTGGGAGCTCGTGCAGGTGGTCACCGGACCGGACGGCAACGGGCTTGTTGCCTACCTCAAGAGGGAGAAGCAGTAACCGTGAGCACCCCTGCAGACACCACGTCCGGCGCGGAAACCGCGCCAACTTCAGCCGTTGAGCAGCGCCTTGCCGAGCTCGGACTGACGCTTCCGGAGGTGGCCGCCCCCGTGGCCAGCTACGTGCCGGCAGTGATCTCCGGCAACCACGTCTACACCTCCGGGCAGCTGCCGTTTATTAACGGCAAACTCGAAGCTACGGGCAAGGTGTCCACCGGCACCGAAGGCCACGCCGACGAGCCCACAGTGTCCCCCGAGGACGCCCAGCGCTTTGCCGCCGTCTGCGCCGTCAACGCCCTTGCCGCCGTCAAGAGCGTCATTGGCGACCTTGACCGCATCACCCGGATCGTGAAGGTCGTGGGCTTCGTTTCCTCCGAGCCCTCCTTCACCGGCCAGCCGGGTGTCATTAACGGCGCGTCCGACCTGTTGGGACGCGTCCTGGGCGACGCGGGCCAGCACGCCCGCTCCGCCGTCGGCGTTTCAGTCCTGCCGCTCGACTCTCCCGTAGAAGTCGAACTGATCGCTGAATTCAGCTAAGGACCGGTCACTTCCTTTGCCTCAACTCGCACGACGCCTGTTCGCCCTTCCCCCCGATCTTGAAGGGGCGGCACAAAGCTGGCTCGACCACGGCGAGCGGACGCCCCGCGCTGCCCGCTTCGCCTCGTCCGTAGTCCTGCTGCGGGATTCCCCCACCGGCCTGGAGACCTGGCTCGGCTACCGTCCTGGTTCCTCGCCGCTGGGGGTCCTCGCCTTCCCCGGCGGTTCCCTGGACGCGTCCGACGACGACCCGCTGGGTTGGCTGGGCCCGTCACCACAGCATTGGGCCGAGCAGATGGGAACGGACGACGTCGGGCTGGCGCGGCGCCATGTGGTGGGAGCCATCCGGGAGCTGTTTGAGGAGACCGGCGTGCTTCTGGCGGGACCGGACCTTGCCAGTACCGTGGAGGCCACGTCCACCCCGGAGTGGATGAAGGCACGGGAGTTGGTGGCCACCCAGGAGAAGTCGTTCACCGAGGTCCTGGCCAAGCGGGGACTATCGGTGCGGACCGACCTCCTCAAACCCCTGGTGAACTGGCGCAGCCCGGACTTCGCGCACCACCGGTTCGACACGCGCTACTTTGCAGCGACCGTGCCCATGAACCAGCAGCCCACCCTCCTTGAAAGCAAGGGTGTGTGGGGCCGCTGGGTGAATGCCGCCCAGGTGATTGCTGATCGTGACACCACCGCATTGGGCGACGAAGTGGGGGTGGAGAACACCGTGGGCCGCACTCTCGGCCAGCTCCTCGTTCCCGGTTCGGAAATCATGCTCGAAAAGATGGCCGCGGCCAACGGCTGCATCGCCTACCTGAGCTACAAGCGCAAGGCCCACGTATACCAGCCGCGGCTCGTGGAAGAGGACGGCAAGCTCATGCTCGAAGTCGAAGCCGCCAAGACCGTTGCCGGCGACCCGCAGCGCGAGCGCTAAATACGGCGGAGCGTGGAGTAGGGACGGCTGGGAAGGGTCCCCGCAGTCCAGGGCTGAACGGACGGCTCCAGCGGAATTTGGCCCCGGCCGTCGCGGATCACCAGGACCACCGTGCCCACCATGGCGGCAAGTAACGCCAAGGCCAGCAGGATCAATGCAACAGCCATAGCCACGGACATTGTGATGCACCTCGTGCCTCAATTTTACCGCCGCTTCGGTGGCCGAGCAGTCGAAACGCTGTTGGTTGAGTTCGCTGTGTGGCCGCCGTTTGCCGTCGCTTAGCTCAAACGCTCTCTCACTTTTGACCGGTTTTGGGCGGACGCTCTCTCACCTTTTGCAGGTTTCTTGGGAACGCTGTTGCACTTACTGCCGTCCCGGCCCGCAGCACGGGGCCCCGTTCTACGCTGGGTGCCGGCTGTTGAAAGGCAACTGACGGCAAAAGGCTGCTGGATGTGAGAGAGGGTTCACGGAAAAGCTGCAGGATGTGAGAGAGGGTTCACGGAAAGGCTGCAGGATGTGAGAGAGGGTTGGTAGGTGGGTTTTGTTGAGCCGGGTAGCGCCCACCTGTTTCGACGCAAAGGCCCTGAGGCGGCATCCGGAAGCGTGCGCGTCAAAGCGACGAAGGAGCAGCACGCAGGGCCCACACCGTCAGGGGTCCCCGGCCGAGCTTGCGAGGCTGGGTGACGGTGGGGCGGATGTCAGCCTGAGGGCCTTAACCGTTAGATGCTAGCGGGAGCGCTGGCGGAGGCGTTGCATGTCCAGGATCACGACGGCGCGGGCCTCCAGGCGCAGCCATCCCCGCTGGACGAACTCGGCCAGTGCCTTGTTGACAGTCTCGCGGGAGGCACCCACCAGCTGGGCCAGTTCCTCCTGCGTGAGTTCGTGCGCCACCAGGACGCCGTCCGTGGCCGGGCGGCCGAAGCGGTCTGCCAGGTCCAGGAGCGCCTTGGCCACGCGGCCGGGCACATCGGAGAACACCAGGTCCGAGAGGGAGTCGTTGGTGCGGCGCAGGCGGCGGGCCAGGGCCTGCAGCAGCTGGGCCGAAACTTCCGGACGGGTGCGCAGCAGGGAGTTGAGGCTCTCGTTCTTTAGCCCGGCGAGGCGGGTTTCCGACACGGCAGTGGCGGTTGCGGGACGCGGGCTCGGGTCAAAGAGCGCCATTTCGCCGAAGAGTTCGCCCGGACCAAGGATGGCCAGCAGGGATTCCCTGCCGTCCGGCGACGTGCGGCCCAGCTTCACCTTGCCGGAGACGATGAAGTAGAGCTGGTCACCCTGGTCGCCTTCGCGGAAAACCGAAGCTCCGCGGGAAAGGTCCACCTCGGTCAGCTCGTCCGTCAGCAGACGGAATGCTTCGTCGTCGAGCGTGGCGAAAAGGGGTGCTCGGCGCAGTACCTCGATGTCCATAAAATCTCCTGAATAAAAGTGTCGGCTGTGGCGCTTGTGCCATTGTTCCAGAATTTTCAAGGTTCTGTGACGTACTTGGCAGCTGAAACGCCCGGAAGCGCCGGTGCGGAAGCCCCCTTGGGGCCTCACGGACAACGCGGGAAGTATTCCTCCCGGCATTGCCTGGATCGCATTCGAAGAATTGCGGGTCCGGTATCCGGGGCTGCGGAGATCCACAGAATATTGTCAGCCGGCGACACTAGAATTGGGTTTCAACTGTTTATAAGGAGCCTTGGTGTTTGGCCTGACTGTTCTGGACCTGGTCTTGATCCTGGCCCTGCTGTCGTATCTGGGCTACGGTCTGCGCAACGGGTTCCTGGTGACATTGGGCGGAATCGCCGGGTTCGCAGCCGGCGCTGTGGCCGCCTTTTTCGCGGTACCCCTCGTCAGCGGCTTTGTTGATGATTCAGGGTGGCGGCTGACCGCCATTGTGGCTGCCGCCGTCGTCCTGATGGTCATGGGGCACGGAACGGGCACTATGATCGGCCGGAAAATCCGCGGCGCGGTGCGGATCAGGCCCCTGCGCGCCGCAGACCGGCTGGTGGGCGGAGCCGTGAACGTGGCGGTCTCAGCGCTGGTTATGTCCATGCTCGCGTTCAGTGTCAGTTCCCTCGGTGTCCCCCTGGTGTCCCAGCAGTTGGCCGAATCCAAGGTGATCCGGTTCATCGACGGCCTCACGCCCAACCCCGTGAAAGCCACCATGGCCCAGTTGCGTTCCGCGGTGATCGGCAACGGCATACCCACGCTCCTGGAAGGCCTCGAACAGGGGCAGCCGGTGGTGGTCCCCGATGCCAGCACGGACACGCCTGCCCTGAACCGGGCGGCGGAATCGGTCCTGAAAATTGCGGGCACCGCCTTTGAATGCGGCCAGAACCAGACCGGAAGCGGGTTTGTTGTGTCACCGGGACGGGTCGTGACGAATGCCCACGTCGTGGCGGGCGTGTCGCAGCCGGTTGTGGAGGTTCCGGGGGGCGGCGCGATGCCGGGCCGCGTTGTTTACTTCGACACCCGGCATGACCTCGCAGTCCTGGCTGTCGACGGGCTGCCGTCCGAACCGCTGGCCCTAAGCCCTGACCTGCCCAATGGCAGCCCTGCCGCCTTCGCCGGGTATCCGCATGGCGGTCCGTTCCAGTCGAAACCTGCCACCGTGCAGGACATCACCACCGTGCTGGTGCCGGACATTTACGGCAACAGCCCCGCACCAGAGGAGATTTACCGGCTGGCCGGTGACGTCCAGTCCGGCAACTCGGGAGGCCCGCTGCTGACCACCGAGGGCCTCGTGGCCGGCGTGATCTTTGCCAAAGCGACTTCGGATGCTGAAATGGGCTTCGCCATTACCATGGACGATCTCACACCGGTCGTATCCCAGGCGCCCGGGCTGAGTGCTCCCGTGTCCTCCGGACAGTGCATTCAGAAGTAGCAGTTCTTCCAGGGACCAGCGGGGTCACAGCCACTCGAGGCTCTGGCCATGCGGCCCGGTGATGGCCACAGGATTGCCGTTGTGGGTGAGGAGGAACCTGCCCATGATCCGTTGTGGGTCCACCTCCGGGACCACGTTGGAGCCGTCCTCCTGGGCAATGACCATGTGCCCCTCGTTGCTGAGCCAATGGCAGCCGCGGCCGGCTGCGAGCCGCTGCATGGTCCGCCGGAATTCGGAACGGCCGGCGGCGCTCAGGTAGCCCATCACAGCGCTGTGGAACACCACCAGGGCAGCATCGTCGGGCGCCTGTTCGGCCAAACCCGGAAGCTGGTCATTCAAGTCGCCGGCGACCAGTAGAGGCGGATCCTGCCGGGCGATGGCCACGGCCTGCCTCAGCCGCGATCGCCTGAACTCCTGTTCGGGCCACACCAGCGCCTCGAGCCACGCGACGTCCTCGGGATCGCCAACGTCCAGCGGGTTCAGGTCGATCCCTGCCCGCCACACCACGGACGGGAGCGAAGCCGGCAAGGGAACCGCGCCGCTGGTGACGCACTTCATCACGGGAGCCGCGGCGGACCCCTCCGGGACAGGCGCCGGAGACAGCCTGGTGACTGTTGTGCCGTCGTCGTACTCATAGGCGTACCTGTCCGGATATAGTCCCAGCCCCGCCGAGGCACCTACCTCCAGCAGCGCCAGCGGCTTCCCCTCGGCTACGGAAATGGCAGCAAGCGACGGCAGCAGGGTGGCGCAGCGGCCAGCCTCGTTGGTCTGCGTGGAGCGGGAGAGGACAATGGCGCTGACGTCGTCCCAACGGGTTTCAAGGAAGTCGCGGAAGTGCGCAAAAGGTCCCGGTTCGGCCCCGAGGTACCGGGCGGCGGCGAGGAGCAGATTGGGCTGGCGCTTGTCGTGCGGCCAACGCTCAATGCGGGCGATCAGCTCCGGGTCGTCGGCGATCCCCAGCGTCCATTCGGCGTAGCAGGGCGAGGAGCCGGGCGCTTCCACGCTGCCAAAGTGCCGGTACCACCCGGCCGTGTGCCCGCCGGGGTCCGCCGGCATACGGACCTGGCCGGCCGAAGGCTGCGGATCCGGCCCGGCGCCCATGGCTACAGCGCTTCGGCCAGGTAGTCGATGGCGAGCTTGTAGCCGAATACCCCGGCGCCGACGATCACGGCGGCGCAAACAGGGGACAGGAAAGAGTGGTGGCGGAACTCTTCGCGCTGGTGCACATTGGTGATGTGGACCTCGACGGCCGGCAGCTGCACCGCCGCCAGGGCGTCGCGCAGGGCAACAGAGGTGTGGGTAAACGCGCCTGCGTTCAGGACAATGCCGACGGCGGCACCCCGGGCGGCGTGGATGGCGTCCAGGAGCACACCCTCATGGTTGGACTGGACGCACTCCGCTGCGAACCCGTGCGCCTTTGCCGCCTCGGCGGCCAGCCGCTCGACGTCGGCGAGCGTGGAGGTGCCGTACTTTTCCGGCTCGCGGGTCCCCAGCAGGTTGAGGTTGGGTCCGTTGATCACAAGGATGGTGCCGCGGCCGGCAGCCGCTTGCGTACCTGCCGGGGCGCTCTGATCGGATTCGTTCATGCTGCCAACTTTAGGTGATGGCAGCCCTTAGTCCGCCGTCCCTGTGCCAGCTCAATTCACCATCGATTGCTCCCCACCGGCCCCCTCGCCTCGCAAGCTCGGCCAGGGAACCCTGCCGGCGTGGGCCCACTGCCGTTTTGAGCCTTCAAACGGGCCGCTACGGAGCAACCGATGCCAGGAGGTCCAGTGCCTACTGCGCTGTGAACCTCAGCACGAGGGCGTGTTCCGGGTTGAGGTTGGGCATCGGCAGGCCCACTTCGGCCAGGAAGCGGCCGCCGGCAACAGCGCCGTCCGCAAGCCAGGCCGGCGGCTGGACCTGGGTGAAGGTGTGCGCGTAGTCGGCATCGACCGGTGCCGGGAAGATGGCTTCCACCCGGTAGGCGCGGTCAGGTTCCAGCCCGGGGATGGTGATCCGGCCCGCCTGCTCGGCAAAGGATGTGCGGGTGCTGACCAAGGCGAACAGCGCCGCCGTCGTACCCGGGGCAGGTCCTGCTGAGCCAGCCACGGGCGCCACCACGCCATGCAGCATCAGGGAGCCGTCGGCGACGTCCGCGCGGACCATGCGCCCGGAGTGAATGAGGTCCCGGTGTTCCTTGTAGAGCCCAATGAAGCGTTTGAGTTCCTCCCGTTCGCCGCCGGTAACCTGCCGGACATCCCACTCCATGCCGAAGTGTCCGAACAGCGCAGTGATGGCGCGGAATGAGAGATCATGCGTGCGGCCCGTGGTGTGCGAGGTGGTGGGGCCAACGTGCCCGCCCACCAGTTCCGGCGGGACCACCAGCCCGGTCCATCGCTGGATGGTCTGCCGTTCCAGTGCATCGTTGCAGTCCGAGGCCCAGATCCGGTCCGTGCGTTCCAGGATCCCCAGGTCCACGCGTGCACCTCCGGAGGAGCAGCTTTCAATCTCGACGCCGGGATGGGCCTTCTTGAGTTCGTCAAACAGGCGATAGGCGGCGAGGGTCTGTTCGTGGACCGAGGAGCGTCCGGCATGGCCGTGTTCCAGCAAATCCCGGTTCTGGTCCCACTTGAGGTAGCTGATGTTGTTCTCACGCAGCAGCGCATCCACACGGTCGAAGATGTACTGCCACGCCTCAGGGTTCACGAGGTCGATCACATGCTGATTCCGCCACTCAAGAGGCAGCCGGCCGCCGTCCTTGTGCGAGAGCGAAGCAGGGCCCACAATCCACTCGGGGTGGGCGCGGGCGATGTCGGAATCGAGGTTGACCATCTCCGGTTCCACCCAGAGTCCGAATTCCATCCCCCGGGAAGTGACGGCGTCGATCAGCGGCGTGAGGCCGTGCGGCCAGAGTGACTCGTCCACGTACCAGTCGCCCAGCCCGGCGTGGTCGTCGCGGCGGCCGCGGAACCAGCCGTCGTCGAGCACGAAACGCTCCACTCCCAGTTCGGCGGCGGAATCAGCCAGCTCGATCAGGGTGGGCAGGTTGTGGTCGAAGTAGACCGCCTCCCAGGTGTTGAGCACCACGGGGCGGGGCTTGCCCGGGTTGGTGGCGGTGGCCGCGGCGGGCAGGACGTGGTGCGGGCGGGACCGGAACCAGCTGTAGAACGCCTCGCTGATGCCGTCCAGGCCGCGGCCCGAATATGCGGCGAACAGCGCCGGCGTGGTGTGGCTGGCGCCTGGCTCAAGGATGACTTCGGCCGGGCCGAGAAGCTCCGAACCGCCGATCATGGTGCGGCCGTCTGCGATGCTGTCCGCGAATTGCTCGTGGTTGCCGCTCCAGGCCAGGTGCGTGGCCCAGACCTTGCCGTGGCGGTTGCCGAATCCTGCGGTGCCGGCGGCGAAAAGCAGCGAGGAGTCGTGCCCGGTGCGGCCGTGCCGGCCGGTGCGGACCCAGGTGCCCTGCTGGATGGGGCGGCGCTGCGGGTGGCGTTCCCGGCACCAGCGCCCGGTCAGGTCAAGGAGTTCGACGGCGTCCGGCGCCACCGGGAGGACAGTGGCCAGTTCATCGAGCTGGTAAGGGGTGATCCCGTCGTTGGTGACGGTGTGCCGAAGCTCCAGCAGGCCGCCGTCGTGCAGCATCAGGGAGGACGAGACGGTCAGGCCGGCGTCGGGATCGGACTGGACGATGGCAGCGGAGTTGCCCTCGGCGGCTCCTGTGACGACGCGGAGGCGGGCCGAGAAGTCAAGGCCGGCGACGCCGTCGGCGAACCGGTGGCCGCGGAGGGCGGGACGGCCACGCCAGGAGGAGGAAGCCTGCGGCAGGAGTCCTGCCGGCACGGTGGCGTCGATGGCGGAATGCGGGATCGGAGCGCCAAGGACGGCGAGGTCCGGAAGGGTGCTGCCAAGATCCGCGCCCCAGTGGATGACCTCGGCCTCTCCGCTGTCGAAGCTCATCAGCAGGCTGGTGCCGGCGGAACGGAGGTGGAGGGGGTCCATAAAATGCTGTCCTTTGGAGGGTGTGAAAGTAAGTGGAAAAGGCTGCGCGCCGCGGGAGAACGACGCCCGCGGCGCGCAGCCGGTCTAGCTGGTGGCCTACTTGAAGAGGGCGTTGACCTGTTCGTTGGCCTGGGTCAGGGAGCTGGCCGGCGCCTTGCCGGACACCACTGCGTCCATGGCGGGCTCCATGATCCCCTTGACCTTGGCGGTGTTGTCCGTGATCGGGTACAGGAACGTGGTCTTGTTCTTGACGTGCTCGGTGAATGCGGTAACGTCCACACCCTTCGCCTTGAAGGCTTCGGCAGCCTTGTCGGAGGAGGACTTGAGGGCAGGGAAGACAACGGCCTTGGAGGCTACGACGTCCTGGCAGTCAGCCGAGGCGAGGTACTCGACCCACTTGATGGAGGCGTCCTTCTTCTTGGTTCCGGCCCAGATCGAGTCGGCCAGGCCGTTGAACATCGATGCACGCTCGCCCTCCGGGCCAACCGGGGTGGGGGCGATGCCTACCTCGATGCCCTGGTAACCGGTGTACTGGCCTGTCATCCACGAACCGTGGGCGTTGATGGCCGACTTGCCGGCAGCGAAGGTGTCCGCCATGCTCGCACCGACCGTGGTCTCCAGTTTGGGCATGTAGCCCTTGTTGGCCAGTCCGGCGAACCATTCCATGCTTTCCTGGAACTTGGGGTCGTCGTAGTTGTACTGCGTGCCCCACGGGTTCTTGTCCGTGTGGGACCAGCCCGTGGTGTTGGTGAGGTAGCTCCACTCCGTCTGGCCGGAGGAGTCGCCGCCGCCGTTAAGGCCCAGGCCATAGACAGCGACGTTGTTCTTGTCGAAGCCGGCTTCGTCGCCGCGCTTGCCGTTCTTGTCCACAGTGAGGTGGGCGATGACCTTTTCGTAGCTTCCGCCGTCTTCGGGGTTCCAGGTGAGGTCCTTCATCTGGTCCTCGGTGACACCGGCGCTGGCGAGCATGGCCTTGTTGTAGAACAGTCCGATGGTGTCCCAGTCCTTCGGCAGGCCGTAGCGCTTGCCGTCCTGGCCCACCCAGAGCTCGGCGAGGCCTTCGTTGTAGGCCGACAGGTCCACGTTGTCTTTCTCGACGGCGTCGTCGATGGCCAGGAGCTGGTTGTTTTCGGCGAGTTCGCCGTAGCGTCCAAGGTGGTTGGTGAAGACGTCCGGGGCGGTGCCGCCCACAAAGCCGTTGGTCAGCGTGCTCCAGTAGTCATCCCACCCGCGCTGGGTGATCTTGACTGTGATGTCCGGATTGGCCTTGGTGAAATCGTCAGCACACTGTTGGTAGGCCGGGAGCTGGTTGGCGTCCCAGAGCCAGTAGCTGATCTCCCCCTTGGCTGATTCGGCCGAGGAGGATGAGCCTCCACAGGCGGACAGGGAGAGTGCCACAGCTGTGGCGACGGCGACGGCGCCTAGGGTTTTCTTCATGGTTCTACTTTCCGTTCGGGGATGCGGATGGTTTTGGCGGGGGACTACTTGATACCGGAGAAGCCGATGGAGTTGACGATCTTCTTGCCGAAAGCGGCGAAGAGGATGAGGACGGGCAGGGCAGAAACCAGTGTTGCGGCCATGAGGCCGGACCAGTCCGGCGCCCCCTGCGGAGACTGTGATTTGAAGACGCCCAGGCCCACCTGCAGGACGCGGACGTCATCCTGGGAACCGACCAGCAACGGCCAGAAGTACTCGTTCCACTGGCCGATGAAGGTGAGCAGCGCCAGTGTGGCGATGGGGGCTGCGGCGTTGGGGAGCACGATCTGGAAGAAGATGCGCAGGTGCTTGGCGCCGTCGAGCATTGCCGCCTCTTCGACCTCGCGGGACATGTTCAGGAAGAACTGGCGCAGGAAGAAGATCGCAAACGGCGTCATGAAGACGTAAGGCAGGACCATGCCGAGCATTGTGTTGAGCAGGTCCAGGTTCTTGATCAGCAGGAAGTTCGGCAGGGCCGTAAATATCGGCGGAACCAGCATGGTGCCCAGGAACAGGCTGAAGACGGCGTTCCGGCCCCTCCAGCGCAGCCGGGCAAAGGCGTAGGCGGCCATTGAACTGAAAAACACCGCTCCGGCTGTGGTGATGGAGGAGAAGACGATGGAGTTCCGCAGGTACAGCCAGAAGTCGATGGCGGCACCGGAGCCGCCTTCTGCGACGGCATCGGCGGGGCTCTGCAGCCCAAAAACCCGCATAAAGGCGCCAAAGGTGAATTCCGCGGGAAGCAGGCTGGCCGAATTGGAAGCCAGTGCCGCGTTCGTGGACAGCGCCGTGCGCAGCACCCAGAGGAACGGCAGGACGGAGACCGCGATGGCCAGGACAAGGAGGGCCCACGCGCCCGCGCGTCGGGGGTTGAAAGGACGACGGCGGCGGGTTGGGGCCGGCAACGGTGCGCGGCTGGTGGTGGTGGTCATGAGGGCTCCTTAGTCCAGGTCCGACTCGTTGCCCTTAAGGAACTTCATCTGGATGAAGGCCACCAGGGCGAGGATGAGGAAGAGAATGACGGCGATGGCGGAGCCGTAGCCGAAGTCCGACTCGGTGAAGGCCCGTTGGTAGATGTAGTACTGGATGACGCGGGTGGCGTTGACGGGGCCGCCCTGGGTGGTCACGGCCACGGTGTCGAAGACCTGGAAGGAGCCGATCACCGTGACGACGAGGACCAGGACCAGCACCGGCCGCAGCAGCGGAATGGTGATTTTGCGGAAGGTCTGGAAGGGTGAAGCGCCGTCCAGTTTGGCCACTTCATAGACGTGGCCCGGGATGGCCTGCAGCCCGGCGAAGATCAGCAGCGCGGTGTAGCCCATATGGCGCCAGGTGTTGATCACGGCCTGGGTGGGAATGGCCCACTCCTCGCTTCCGAAAAACGCGACGCGGGACAGTCCGGCCCATTCGATGAACTGGTTCACTACGCCGATCTGGTAGTCCAGCATCCAGAACCAGAGCAGCGCGGCGATGACGTTTGACATCAGGTAGGGCAGGAGCAGGGCGCCGCGGATCAGGGTGGACTTGGCGACCTGGTGCATCAGGAGGGCCAGCCCCAAGGCCAGGGCGGTCTGGAGGACGATGTTGAGGAAGACGTACTGCCCTGTGACGGCCAGGGAATTCCAGAAGAGCGGGTCCTTGGCGATCGCCGTGTAGTTGTCCATCCCGATCCATTCCGGGTCTCCCAGGATGTTGTACTCCGTAAAGCTCAGGTACACGCCGCGGATGGTGGGGACGACGTAGAAAAAGACGAACCCGATCATGGCGGGGGCGATGAAGAGGAGCGCGATCTTGAGGTCGCCGAGCCGGCGGTGACCGCCTCGCGGCGCGGGTGCTTCGGACTGTGGCGGGGCGGATCTCGTGTGCTTGGCAAGGGTGGTCATCGTCGACCCTTTCCTGACTGTGATGTGGATAACAACTGCCGAGAAATCTACACGAGTAGATAGGAGGTGGCAAGTGTTATTTTCTGCCTGAGCATGTAAGGATTTATCCAGTTGCTAGGCTATTGACTCGAGTAGATCCCGGTGTAACACTGGGAATCCTGATGGACAGCGCTTGCCAGGCGCCGTTTCCCAGCACCCTTGAAAGAGAGACCATGACCTTTTCAGTCGGCGTAGTAGGCGTTGGCCAGTTTGGTGGCCAATTTGCCCACCTGTTCAATCTCCACCCGGGGGTCAGTGCCGTGCGGGTGGTGGACGAGCTTCCGGAGCGTGCGGCCGAAGCAGTGGACCGCTACCACTTGGCCGGTTCGGAGCCGAGCTTTGACGCCCTCCTCGCCTCCGACGTCGACGCCGTGGCCATCTTCACCCAACGCTGGACGCACGGTCCGCTGGTGGAGCAGGCGCTCCGCGCCGGCAAGCACGTCTACTCAGCCGTCCCCATGGCCATATCCGAGGAAGAAATTGCCCGGATCATCGACGCGGTCCAGGAGACCGGCCTGACCTACATGATGGGGGAGACCAGCTATTACAACCCTGCCACCGTTTATGCGCGCAAGCAGCTTGCGGCCGGCAGCTTCGGGCGGATCTTCTACACCGAAGGCGACTACGTCCACGACATGGACCTGGGTTTCTACGATGCTTACCAGTACAGCGGCGGTGACCGCTGGAAGGAAACCGCCAGCTACCCGCCCATGCTGTACCCCACGCACGCGGTCGGGGGAGTGCTGGGTGCCGTCCCGGCCCACGCGGTCAGCGTCAGCTGCGTTGGCGTCAAGGATGACCGCAACGACGGTGTCTTTGACAAGGAGGTCAGCATGTTCGGCAACGACTTCTCCAACGCCACGGCCCTCTTTGAACTCAACGACGGCGGCGTCATGCGCACCAATGAGATGCGCCGCGTGGGCTACCCCTCGCACATCAGGGAGTCCAGGTTCCGGTTCTTCGGGACGGAGGCCAGTTTCGAGCAGCTCGCAAAGGTTACGGTCTGGCAGGACAAGGAAAACGTCCATGACATTTCAGAGCAGCTGGAAACACGCCCCAGTATGTCCCTGGACGACCCGTCGCTGGCGAACGTCGCCCCGGAGCTGAGGGACGCGTTCGTCTCCGGGCTATCGCCCGTCCACGACGCCGAACGGCTTCCGGAGGAGTTCCGCGGCGCACCCAACGGCCACGAGGGAAGCCACCACTTCCTGGTGGACGACTTCGTGACAGCGGTCAACAGCGGCACGCTGCCGCCGGTCAACGCCTGGGTTGCTGCCCGGTTCACGCTGCCCGGCATCGTGGCGCACCAGTCGGCCCTCCGCGGCGGGGAGCGGCTGCCCATCCGCGACTTCGGCGACGCCCCGGCAATCCGATAGCTAGCATGGACCCCATGACGACTCCAGCAGCGCATGCGCCGCGTGCCCCGGTCACCCGCAAGGACGTCGCCAGGTATGCCGGCGTCAGCACCGCCGTCGTCAGTTACGTGGTCAACAGGGGGCCGAAGAAAGTGGCGCCCGCAACCGAAGCGAAGGTCCAGGATGCCATCCGCGTCCTGGGCTACCGCCCGAATGCAGCCGCCCGTGCGCTCAAGCTTGGCTCCAGCGAGACGTTGGGGCTCGTGGTCCCGGACATTTCCAACCCCTTTTTCGCCCTCTTCTCCCACGCGGTGGAGGACGCAGCCGCCGATCTGGGTTATGCGCTGGTGCTCAGCAACTCGGACGGAAACCTGGCCAAGGAGCGGCGCAATATCCGCAACCTCGCTGCCCGGCAGGTGGACGGCGTGCTGTTGGCCAGCGTGCTCTTTGAACCCGACCTTGAGGTGCTGGAAACGGCAGACATCCCTTCGGTGCTGCTGAACCAGGAACGGGACGCCCCCGGCTTCAACAGCATCGGAGTGGATCTCGCTGCCGGCGCCCGGATTGCCGTGCAGCACCTGATTGGCCACGGCCACACCAACATTGGCCTGGCGATGGGCACCAACGTTTCCGACAGCACAGACGGCCGTGAGGTGGGCTGGAGGGAGGCTTTGCAGGAGGCGGGCCTGCCCGAGGGGCCCATCGTGTACAGCGCATTCACCCGGCCCGGCGGATACCTGGCCGGGCAGCGCCTCCTGGCCTCGGTCAACCGGCCGACAGCGATCTTTGCCACCTCTGACATGCAGGGGATTGGTCTTTTGCGGGCGATCCATGAGGCCGGCCTGGCCGTGCCCGGCGATATGGCGGTGGCGTCCTTTGACGGTTCCGCTGAGTCTGAATACTCCTGGCCCCCGCTGACCACCGTCGAGCAACCCGTGGCCGTCATGGCGGAGGCCGCGGTGGCAGCACTGGTGGGAGCCAGCCGTGGCGAGAAGCCCCGGCACCGGATCTTCCCCACCCAACTGCACGTCCGCCAGTCCTGCGGCTGTCCCTAACCGAGGGCGCTTTCTAGCCCGCGATCCGCAGCTTTCCGGTCCTCTCGGCCAGGATCCGCCGGGCTTCCGGGCTCAAGCCGGAATCGCTGATGACCTCGTCCGCTTCGTCGAGGGCCGCGATGGTGCTGATCCCGAGCATGCCCCACTTGGTATGGTCGGCCAGCACGACGACGGTACGCGCCGCGGCCACAAAGGCCCGGTCCGTCTCGGCCTCCAGGAGGTTGGGCGTGGTGAACCCGGCATCGGCGTCCATGCCGTGCACGCCCAGGAACAGCACGTCCAGGTGCAGCTGCTTCAGCGCCGCGGTCGCGATGGGTCCCACCAAAGCGTCCGACGGCGTGCGCTCGCCGCCGATGAGGATCACCGTGGAACCGTACCGGGCTGACCCGGCCGGGGGGCCGTGGTGGAAAAGATCCGCGATGCGCACCGAGTTGGTGACCACGGTGATGCGCGGCCCGTTGACCAGTTCCCTGGCCAGGGCCCAGGTGGTGGTTCCGGCGCTGAGGCCCACGGCCATGCCTTCGTGCACCAGTCCGGCCGCCTCCTGGGCGATGGCCCGCTTCTCGGCGGTCAACTGCGTGGACTTCAGGTCGAATCCAGGCTCGTGGGTGCTGGTGTCGCCCGGAATTTTCGCCCCGCCATGGATGCGCTCCAGCAGGCCGCCTTCCTCCAGCAGTTCAATGTCCCGGCGCACGGTCATCAGCGAAACGCCCAACTGCTGGGCCAAATCGGACACGCGAACAACCCGCTCCCGCTGGACAGCGTCCACAATCGCCTGATGTCGAGCGGCAGGGAGCATCGGGGCGGTTCCTTTAGGCAGGCGACAGGGCTGGGTCCAGTCTAGGCGTCACCACCGCTGAGCAGTGGCAGTCATCCTCCGCGCGCTGCTTCAGGCAAACGGCGACGGCGCCGCCCACAGTGGTGAGAAGCGCCGCCGACGAGGAGTGGGAGTTATGCGGAAGCGTGCGTCAGAAGCGAGGAACGAGCTAGCACGCGGAGCATGAGTCCCTCTCCTCGCCCCAGCCACGCACTCACTTCCGGAGCGAGGCCGCGATCTGCTGCATGACGGTGTTGTCTGCCAGGGTGGTGGCGTCGCCGGGGTCGCGGCCTTCTGCGACGTCCTTGAGGAGGCGGCGCATGATCTTGCCGGAGCGGGTTTTGGGGAGTTCCGGGACCACGAGGATGGTTTTGGGTTTGGCGATGGGGCCGATTTCCTTGCCGACGTGGTTGCGGAGGTCCTGGATAGTGGCGTCGCCGGAGTCCACGGCGTCGCCGCGGAGGATGACGAACGCGACGACTGCCTGGCCGGTGGTTTCGTCCGCGGCGCCCACGACCGCGGCTTCGGCCACGGAGGGGTGGGAGACCAGGGCGGATTCGATCTCGGTGGTGGAGAGCCGGTGGCCGGAGACGTTCATGACGTCATCCACGCGGCCCAGGAGCCAAATGTCGCCGTCCTCGTCCTTTTTGGCGCCGTCGCCGGCGAAGTACATGGTCTCGAACCGGGACCAGTAGGTGTCCTTGAACCGTTCGGGGTCGCCCCAGATGCCGCGGAGCATGGCGGGCCAGGGCTCGCGGATGACCAGGAACCCGCCGTGGCCGTTGGGCACGGACTCGCCCATTTCGTCCACGACGTCCACCGCGATGCCGGGCAGCGGCACCTGCGCGGAGCCCGGCTTGGTGGCCGTGACCCCGGGCAGCGGAGCGATCATCTGCGCGCCGGTTTCGGTCTGCCACCAGGTGTCAACGATGGGTGCAGGGTTCTCCTTCTTCTCGCCGTTCTTGCCGGCGTTGCCGCCGATGACGTCCCGGTACCACATCCAGGCCTCGGGATTGATGGATTCGCCAACTGAACCGAGGACGCGGATCGAGGAGAGGTCGTACTTGTCCGGGATGTCCCGGCCCCATTTCATGAACGTCCGGATCGCGGTGGGAGCGGTGTAGAGGATGGAGACCTTGTACTTCTCCACGATTTCCCACCAGCGGCCCTGGTGCGGGGAGTCCGGGGTGCCTTCGTACATGACCTGGGTGGCGCCGTTGATGAGCGGGGCGTAGGCGACGTAGGAGTGGCCGGTGACCCAGCCGACGTCGGCCGTGCACCAGTAGACGTCCGTCCCGGGGTGCAGGTCGAAGACGGCCTTGTGCGTGTACGCGGTCTGGGTGAGGTACCCGCCGGTGGTGTGCAGGATGCCCTTGGGCTTACCCGTGGTACCCGAGGTGTAGAGGATGAACAGCGGGTGCTCGGAGTCGTGCCCGACGGCGGTGTGCTCCGGGGAGGCGGCGTCGACGGTGTCGGCCCACCAGTGGTCCCGGCCTTCGTGCCAGTCCACGTCCTGGCCGTTGCGCTTGACCACTATGACGTTCCGGACGGTGTGTCCGTCGCCTTGGCGGGAGAGGGCGTCGTCCACGGCGGTTTTGAGGGCGCTGGGCTTGCCGCGGCGGTAGGTGCCGTCGGCCGTGACCACGAGCTTGGCTTCGGCGTCGTCGATGCGGGAGCGCAAGGCATCGGCGGAGAACCCGCCGAACACCACGGAGTGCACGGCGCCGATGCGGGCGCAGGCCAGCAGGGTGATGACCGCTTCGGGGATCATGGGCAGGTAGACGGCCACCCGGTCGCCCTTGGCCACGCCGAGGGACTCGAAGGCGTTGGCGGCCTTCTTCACTTCCTCGGTGAGTTCGGCGTAGGTGTAGGTGCGGGTGTCGCCGGGTTCACCTTCGAAATGGATGGCCACCCGGTCCCCGAGCCCATTCTCCACGTGGCGGTCCAGGGCGTTGTACGCGGCGTTGACCTCCCCGCCCACGAACCATTTGGCGAAGGGCGGGTTGGACCAGTCAAGCGCCTCGTCGAAGTCCTTGGACCAGGTGAGCAGTTCACGGGCCTGCCTGGCCCAGAACGCCGGACGGTCAGCGTCCGCGTCCTCGTAGTCGGCTGCGGTGACAACGGCGTCGGCAGCGAATTCGGGGGTCGGCGCAAACTTGCGGTTCTCGTGCAGCAGGTTTTCGAAGGCGTCGCCCTGCTGGTCGCCCTGCACGGAAGATTCGGGAGCGGTGGCGGTGGAGCCGGGAGTGTCCTGGGACATGGTGAACCTCATCATTCATAGATCTTTGCTGCGCGGCCTGCACCGTGGCCGGGCCGTGCTCCGCCGCTTCGCGCGGCATTGGGCAGCGGCCGATCACGGACTTGCCGCAAAGAGCTGTTCCGAAAACAAGACTAGTGCTTGAGCACGTGGCTGTGTGTGCCCTGTCACAGAGGTGACCGTGAACGGCGTTTATTAAGCGGTGAATGGTTTCGCGGACCCGGCGCCGACGTCAGGCGGCCAGCCCTTCGGCTAGTGATAGCGAAAGCTGTTGACTAGGCTGAGATTGAATTGTGACTTTCGACGGAGCCGTCCGGCAGGTAACAGCGTTGCATGTGACCCGGCCGGCAGCACCGTTTCAGACGGCACGGTTTTTGGGACTGAAAGGTTCCGGTGCCGCCACGCTAAGGAGAAACAGAAATGAACCAGCAGAGCTTCGGCCAGATGTCCGGCCGTGCAACAGCGGCCGGACCTGATGGCTCGTCCGGGAGCAGTGCGGGAACACGGCAGCCGAAGCCGGCCACGGGGAAACCCGGCTCCCGGCACCAGGCGGTTTTGGGGCACTTCACGGTCCGGGACCTCGCTGTCTTCGCGGCCACCCTCATTCTCTTCGTCACCTCCCTGCTGCCGGTCTTCCTCACCCGGTTCAATCTCTGGAACGTGGGCAACCTGTTTTTCCTCGGCCTGGGAATCGTCCTGCCGCTCATCGTCAGCGCACTGTTTGCCGCACGCAGGCTCGCTCCGGCCACGAAGGTCCGGATCGGATCGCTGTCCATCGACCAGTTTGCGTCGGTCGTGGCGTCCTTCTCGGTGGCCTTCTTCTTCCTGTCCATGGCCGGTGAATACCACCCCGCCCTCCTGGCCGGGCTCCTTGGCTCCATCGTGCTGTTTGCCGCCACCGTGCTGGGCCGGTTCATTCCATATTTCGCCAGCGACTTCGAGGGACGCGAGGAGACCCCGGCCCACGTAGTGGCCCGCGAGTCTGCGGTGCCGCTGCCAAAGCCGCACACGCCCAAGGCGCCGAAGGAACCTAAGGCCCAGAACGAGCCGAAGTCCGCGGCGGGCACCTCACCAGCCAGCGGGCATGCTGCTGCCGTGCCCGCCGCTGCCGCCGGTGTTGCAGCGGGCTCGGCTGCCGCTGCGGGGTCCGCCGCCGGTTCGTCCGTTGTCTCCGGTTCCGCCGGGCACGAGGGCTCCGATACGGTCTCGACGCCGGGAACGTCGCCTTTTGTGCCTTCCCCGCAGCCCGGCCAGGACGCACAGCCTGCGCAGCCCACCCACGGAGGCCAGCCCGCGCAGTCCGCCAAGGAAGCACAGCCGGTGCAGTCCGCCAAGGAAACGGCCACCGTCTCGTCCGCCCCTGAAGTGTCCGAGTGGCCCGCAGAGGGTGACTTTGGGCCCCCAACCCAGGCAGCCGACGTCGTGCATCCCGCCCCTGTTTCGGCAGCCAACGAGGGCGACGCCGGAGATGCGCCGACGGCTGCGCAGGCCCGCCAGGTCCACGATCCCATGCCGGCCACGGCCGTCCACCCGCAGGTGAGGCAGGAAGAGCCCATCGGCGCCACCGTTGACCCCGCAAGCCGGCCGGAGGAATCGGATGAGCAGCCGGTCCACGAGGCTTTCTGGTTCGCCGTCGCCCAGCACCGGACCGCCGTTGATCCCCGGACCGGGGCCCCGGCCTTCGTCATCGAACCTGGTGGCTGGGTATTGGCGCTCGAGGACCGCGGCCACGAGTTCCTGGTCCAGCACACGGACGGCCGCGTCGGCGTGCTGCGCGACCTGAGCAACATCGAGCGCGGCTAGCCGGGCCGGTGGCCACTTCACGTCCTTCCAGGAACGGGGCGGCCCGCGGTGCCGCACCAGCGGCAGCCGCGGCCGTGACCGGTCCCAAGGTTTCGTCCGAGTCGCTGTTGGCCCTAAAGCGCCGTGCGCGGCGCATCAACAGGGCCCTCGCGGAAAAGTACCCCTACGCGCACGCCGAGCTCGACTTCCGGAGCCCGTTTGAGCTGCTGGTGGCCACCGTCCTGTCCGCGCAGACCACGGATGTCACAGTCAACCAGATCACTCCGGTGCTGTTCGCCCGTTACCCTGACGCCCGCGCGATGGCCGAGGCCGACCCGGCCGAAATGGAAGAAATTATCAAACCCACTGGGTTCTTCCGGGCAAAAACCCGGAGCCTGATTGCGCTGGGCACGCGTCTGGTGGACGAATACAACGGTGTAGTGCCACGCCGGCTTGAGGACCTTGTGACCCTTCCGGGCGTGGGCCGCAAAACAGCGAACGTGGTGCTGGGCAACGCCTTCGGCGTCCCCGGGATCACGGTGGATACGCATTTTGGGCGCCTGGCACGCCGCTTCGGCTGGACTCTGTCCGAAGATCCCGTCCAGATCGAGTTCGACGTCGCGGAGCTGTTCGAGCCCAGGGACTGGACCATGCTCTCGCACCGGGTGGTGTTCCATGGGCGGCGGGTCTGCCATTCGCGGAAGCCTGCCTGCGGCGCCTGCCCGGTGGCCAACTGGTGCCCCAGCTACGGCCTGGGCGAGACCGATCCCGGCAAGGCGGCCAAACTGCTGAAGTACGAGCTCGCTCCCGGCAGCGAACCGCTGCTGGGGCAGCTGCTGGCCGAGGCGCACCGCGCAGCGGAAATCCGGATGGAATCACAGAAACGCGTTCCGTGAGCGCACGTCAGGACCTGATCGACCTGGTGCAGCGGACGGAAGCCGGTACAGCGCCCCAGCCCGATGCCCTGTGGGCGACGCTGACCGTGGACGAACGTATCGCCCGCCGCGCGGCCGTACTGATGCTGTTCGGTGTCCTGGACACCATCCCCGCTTCATCAGGCAAGCCGCTGGCGCCGGCTGACCTTGACGTCCTGCTGCTGGAGCGCGCGCACACCCTGGAGTCGCACCCGGGCCAGGTGGCGTTTCCGGGCGGCAGCATCGATCCCGGAGAAACGCCGGTGGAGGCTGCGCTGCGTGAAGCAGAAGAAGAAACCGGGCTGGACTCCGGCGGCGTGGAAGTCCTTGGCATGCTGCAGGAACTTGGGCTGGCACGGAGCAACTTCCTGGTGACGCCCGTGCTGGGCTGGTGGGCCTCGCCGTCGCCGGTACGCGTGGTGGATTACGGGGAATCCGCGCAGGTCTTCCGGATCCCGGTCCGGGACCTGCTGGACCCGGACAACCGGGTGATGTCCACCGTCAGCCGCGGCGGCCGGACATTCAACAGCCCGGCCTTCACGGTCAACGGGGTGGTGGTCTGGGGCTTCACCGGCATTGTGCTCACCGGGCTCTTTGAGCAGCTGGGCTGGGCCGTCCCCTGGGACCGGTCCCGCCTGCATAACATCATGATCTGACCGGCCGCAAACATCGCAGCCGGTTGCAGTTTCTAGGATTGTGGCTGTTGCCGGAGATCCACCACGATGCCGGTGGCCGCATTCTCGCGTACGGCCTTGATGCCCTCCAGCAGGGCACCTACGTGCTTGAAATTTGGCGAAACCGCCACGATGTTGCCGTCAGCGTCGGTGAGACGGAGCCTGTATGCCTCGTCGCCCACGCGGTGTATTTCGAACCTGCCCGCCATATGCCGGACCTCCCCTGGGTATGCATCTTTGCATGTAGTGCTCGACCCGCCTGCTTGAGTCAGTTAGTTGACTGTAACGCGGCTCACAGGGGCTCGGCCAGCTACTCCCGGGTAGGTTACTTCAGGGGGCGTACCGTGACCATTCCAGCGTGTGACTGGAGGAACCGCCAGCGGACCGCTATGGTGCCGGAATCCTCCCGACGCCGCTATTTGGCGTTGTCGTACGAGTCCACCACAGCGACGCTGACCGGAAACTCCACCGGGATGCGTCCGAACAGCAGCTCCTTGGCTGCGCTGGCCGCGTCTTCAATCGCCGCGATGCACGCGTCAACCTGCTCCTCCGGGGCGTGGACCATCACTTCGTCGTGCAGGAAGAACACCAGCTCCGCGCGGCCGGAACCTTCCGCGCGCATCCCGCGCAGCCGCCGTCGTAGTTCCGCGAGCCAGCACGCCGCCCAGTCCGCCGCCGAGCCCTGCACCACAAAGTTCCGCGTGAACCGGCCCCGGGAGCGGGCAATGGATTCGGCACGGCGCTGCTCCTCGGCGGTGGTGGATTGCTGGCTCTGGAACCACTGCCGTGAGGGCGGCGGGCTGCTCCGGCCCAGCCGGGTGGTGACCGTGCCGCCGGCCTCACCGTCGCGCGCCGCCTGTTCCACGAAGCCCACCGCGCGCGGGTAGGTCTTGGCCAGCTGCGGCATCAGGCGTCCGGACTCGCCGGTGGTGGCACCGTAGATGGCGCCCAGCAGGGCCACTTTGGCTTTCGCACGGTCGCCGCCGAAACCCTGGGCGGCGATGCCGGCGTAGAGGTCCTTGTCGCGTGCAGCCTCTGCCATCTTCGTGTCCTGTGCCAGCGCCACCAGGACACGGGGCTCCAGCTGGGAGGCATCTGCCACGATGAGCCTGTAGCCCGGATCGGCGTGCACGGCGCCGCGGATCTGGCGCGGAATCTGCAGGGCCCCGCCGCCGCGCGATGCCCACCGGCCCGAGACGACGCCGCCCACCACATATTCGGGCCGGAACCGTCCGCCATCAACCCAGGCGTCCAGCCATGCCCAGCCGTTGGCCGTGTGCAGGCGGGAAAGTTTTTTGTAGGCGAGCAGCGGTTCGATGGCGGGATGGCTGGATTCCTTCAGCTCCCACTGCCGTGTGCTTTTTACCTCGATGCCGTTCCGGTGCAGGGCGCGCATCAGTTCCTGCGGTGAGTCCGGGTTCAGTCCGGGGGAGCTGAGGAGCGCCCGCAGCTCGGTGTTCAGCGCTTCCAGCTTCGCCGGCCGGTGGCCGGAAGGTGGGCGTGGCCCCAGGTAGTTGGTGAGGATCTTCTCGTGCAGGTCCTCCCGCCACGGCACACCGGCGTGCTGCATTTCGGCGGCGATCATGGCTGCGGCGGATTCGGCGGCGAGGAGCAACTGGAGCCGTCTGGGCCGGTTCTCCCCGGGGCTCGCGGCTGCCAGAGCCGTCTGTTGTGCAGCGTATTCGACCCTGAGTTCCTCGGGCGTGCAGCGATGCGTTGCGCCGCGGCCCGGGTCCTCGAACAGTTCGCCCTGCTCCGCGGGCGGTGCGGGCGGCTGGAGGGCACGCGGCGGCTGGAGCTCCTCATCCAGCGTGAACTTTTCGGCGTTCCGCGCGTAGTCGGTATGGGCCGTGAATTCGGAGCAGGCAAGGATGTTGCCGCACAGGCTGAGGTCATAACACCGGTCCAGCTCGACGCCGGACGCCAGCAGCAGGGGGTACCAGTCCTGGGTGCGGTGCCATATCCAGCGCGGCGGGGGGCCGCCGTTCGGCCGGCTTTCCAGGTGACGCACGACGGCGGCGAGCTCGCCCATGGTGACCACCCGCGGTTCGGGGGTGTTCGGGTGGGGGTCTCCGGCCTGGGTGAGTTCCTGGAAGGCTGCGCCGTGGGGATGGGCGGCGAGCAGCAGGTACATAAGACAATTCTGCCCTGTCGCGGCGGTCGGCTTGTGCGGGCCTCCTGGGGCGGGCACGCGGCGTTGCCCGCCGCCCGGTTGTCCTCCACAGGCTCTGGGGGTCCCGTTTGTTGCGCACTTTGTCCACATAGGACGGTTCACGGCTTACCGTTTCGCAACCTGGCGGTGAGAGTTGCCCTATGAGCAGGCACCAGCAAGCCCCGTCACCGTCAGGCCCGGCCAGCGCATTCACGCCGGCTCGCCGCCCGGCACCGGAGGAGCCAGCCGCCATGGCCGGCGAACTGACCCATGCCCGGGGCCCGGATCCCGGGGCATGGCTGCCGGAGGAAGCGGCGGAGGTGTTGCTGGTTACCGGATTCGACTTTCTGCGGGGCGAAGTGGAGCGCATCGTCGCGGCCGCAGGCGGCCAGCTGCGGGTAGTGGCCGACCCCCTGGAGGCGGCAAGGTACTGGGACTCATCGTCAGCTGTGCTCGTGGGCAGCGATGTCCGTGAACTGCCGCCGCGGCGGCGCGCTCCCGCCGTGCTCGTGGGCCTCAACGGGGAAGGCGACAGCCTGTGGCACCTGGCGGCCGCCCTCGGAGCCGAACGCGTAGCCGTCCTGCCGGATGCGGCTGCCTGGCTGGCCGAATACCTCAGCCGGTCGCGCTCGCCCCAGGCCGGCGGCCTGGTGCTGGGCGTCACCGGCGGATGCGGCGGGGCGGGCGCCACCACCGCCGCCATCTGGATCGCCCAGGCGGCCGCCGGTATGGGCGTCCGGGTGCTGCTGGTGGACGGCGACCCCTGGGGCGGTGGCCTGGAGCTGGCGCTGGCCGCCGAAGAACTGCCCGGACTCCGTTGGCCGGACCTGTCGGAGGCGAGTGGGAGCATCGATCCGGGCCAGCTCTCTGACTCCCTTCCCATCACGGGTGGCTTTTCCTTCCTGTCCTGGCCCGGGAGCCGGGAACGTGCCGCGCCAGTGGATGCCGTGGCCGCCGGCGGGGTCCTCGATGCCGCACGGCGGGGCTACGAGCTGGTTGTGGTGGACATCGGCCGCGGCTCCGAGCCGCTGCACACCTTCGCGTGGGACTGCGACCGGATCCTGGTGGTGCTTCCTGCCCAGCTGAAGGCAGCGGTGGCTTCGGCCCGGCTGCTCCAGGAACTTCCGCCCGTGGAGGCCGCCCTGCTGGTCCGGGGAAAGGCCGGCGCCGCCCTGGACAGTGCACTGATTGCCGACGCCGTGGGGCTCCCTGTCCACGGCCGGGTTCCTGACCTCCGCGGCGTGACAGGTGCTTCGGAGAGCGGGCGCCTTCTTGAGCTGGGGAAACGCCGCAGCGTGCGGCACTTTGCGGCTTCTGTCCTGGACCTGCTCGACGGCGAACCCGCCGCAGGCGGGCTGCCGTGAGCGGGCGGCCTCCTTTTCCACCGGGCTCCGTGCCGCCACCAGCTGTGGCACGCCGCCGCCAGGCGCGGATCCTTGATCCCCGGGGCCTGGACTCAGGGCTGTTGGAGTCAGTCCGGGAATCAGTGATGGCCGAGGCAGGGCCGGTGACTGCATCCCGGGTGGCCGCAGCTGTCCAGGCCACGGGAAAGATGCTCGGAACGGCTGGTTCCCTCGCCGCGGTGGAACGGATCAGCGCTGAGCTCAACGGGCTGGGACCGCTTCAGGAGCTCACGCGGGATCCGGCTGTTACGGACATTTTTGTCAATGCACCCGACTGCGTGTGGCTGGACCGGGGAAACGGACTGGAACGCTCGGCTGTGTCCTTCGCCGGCGAAACCCAGGTGCGGGCGCTCGCATCCAGGCTGGTCGCGGCCGGCGGCAGGCGCCTGGACGACGGTTCGCCCTGTGTCGATGTCAGGCTCGACGGCGGCTACCGCATCCACGCGGTGCTCCCGCCGATCTCCACCGCCGGCACCCTGCTGAGTGTCCGCATCCGTCGGGAGCAGGTTTTTACCATGGATGAGCTGCGGGGCGGTGGCATGTTCGGCGGGACCGTTCAGAACGTCCTGGAACGTGTTGTCGAGCGTCGGCTGAGCTTCCTCATCAGCGGGGCCACCGGCTCAGGCAAGACCACCCTGCTGTCCACGATGCTCAGCCTGTGCTCCCCGCGTGAGCGCATGGTCCTGATCGAAGATGCGTCCGAACTGAACCCCGTCCACCCGCACGTTGTGTCCTTGGAGTCCCGCCATGGCAACCTCGAAGGCGGCGGCGAAGTGGACCTGGGCGAACTTGTCCGCCAGGCGCTGCGGATGCGGCCCGACAGGCTGGTGGTCGGCGAATGCCGCGGCGCCGAGGTCCGGGAGCTGCTGACCGCGATGAACACCGGCCACACCGGCGGCGGCGGAACCATCCACGCGAACACGGCCACGGCTGTCCCAGCACGCCTGACGGCACTGGGTGCCCTGGCCGGGCTGGGGCAGGATGCCGTACGGCTCCAGGCGTCCAGCGCGCTCGACGTGGTCATCCACGTGGACAGGCCACCCCGGGGACGCCGGGTGGCGTGCATCGGTGTGATGGAGGAGGGCCCAGGCAGCCTGAACGTTGTTCCCGCACTCGAGATACGTGGGGACGAAGCCACTCCCGGCCCGGCATGGGTCCTCCTGGCCGGCCGGCTGGGGCTGGATGAGCGCCTCACCGGAACAGCGGCGTGACTGCCCTTCTCGCAGGCTGCCTGGTCCTGGCCGCCTGGCTGTTCGTGCGCCCGGCCCGGACTGCGGCCAACCGGTTCAGGCGTGCCGTGGGCCGCGCGGGCGGCGTCGGGGCTGCGACAGGACCAGCTGTCTTCAACCTCCCGGGCCGGGGAATGTCCGCCAGCCGAAATTCCGCCCGGCACGGTACGCGGGCAGGCCTCCTCCGACGGAACCGCAGAGATTCCGGCAGCATCTCCATGTCACTCGTGGTTCAGCAGCTGGCGGCGCTGCTGAAGGGTGGCAGGGCCCCGGCGCGGCTTTGGGACGAGCTGTGGTCCCTTTACTCTGCGCAGCCCGGGGAGGCTGGCCACAGCGACAGGACGGCCGGGCTGCGAGCGGGTTCGCGCCTCAGTCCAGGCTCTGTTGCAGTGCTCGGAGCAGCACGCGCTGCCGCGTTCCGCGGCGCGCCGGCGTCGGATGCCATCAGGAGTGCTGTCCCTGCCGCCTTTGGGCGCGCGGGCGGAAGGGAGCCGCGGATCTGGGACCAGCTTGCCGCATGCTTTGACATTGCCGAGGCCAGTGGATGCCCGCTCGCTGACGTGCTGACGCGGTTTGCCGCGCAGCTGGAGGTGGAGGACGATGCCGAAGCGGCCCGGCAGACTGCCCTGGCCGGTCCCCGGGCCACAGTCGGCCTGTTGACTTGGCTTCCGCTGATGGGACTTGGGCTGGGCATCGCCCTGGGCGTGGACCCGGTGGCCATTCTGGTCGGGACACCTCTTGGTCTGGCCTCCCTGGCCTCCGGCCTGGTTCTCACCGTCGCCGGCCGGATCTGGTCCGCCCGGCTGGTCCGGGCGGCAGCCGGAGCGGGGGTGCCATGACCGCGTCATTGCTGGCTGCCGCCGTCATGTTGGCCAGCCTGGCCGCTGCCGCGGTCGTGGCTTTCGCGGATCCCGGGCGAGTGGTGACGCGGCTGAAGGGTCTCGGCCCCGGCATTGCCACGAAGGTGCACCCGGCTCAGGGGAACCAGGCGGGTGAATGGCCAGGTCAGCAGGGCCGGTTGGGCGGCAGGGCCGGACCCGCCCGGAGGGGGACACAGTCCCTGGGCTCCGGCGGCAACCTCGACGGCCTGCGGGACACCGCCATGATGCTGGAACTGGTGGCCGCCATGCTGGACGCGGGCTCCGGAATCGGCCGTTCACTGGAACTCGTCGCAGCTGCTGCTTCCCCGGAGTGCCGCCAGTCACTCCGGCCTGTTGTGTCGGCGCTGGCCATCGGGGCGGACTGGGAGACTGCCTGGCGCAGCTCGGAAGTCCGCCTGTCCGAAATTCTGGAAATGCGGGACTCGCTGGGCTTCGCGGCAGTGACCGGCGCTCCGTCGTCGGCGATTCTCTATGCACAGGCCGCCAGGATCCGACGTGAGCGGTTCCGGGCGGCCGAAAAGCGCGCAGCGTCCCTCGGAGTGAAGCTGGTGATTCCGTTGGGGCTGTGCTCGCTGCCGGCGTTCATCTGCCTCGGCGTCGTTCCCGTGCTCCTTGCCCTGGTGCCTGCCTAATGATTGGCCGCTGTATGCCTTCCACCGTGGGTCGATCCTGAGCCTGGTCCTTGCACGTTTTCCCTCCAGAGCCCGCTCCCCGTTTGACCGCGTGGCCCCAGTACACCTTCCCACCATGGGGCGATCCTGAGCCGGCTTGCCTCCTGAGTCTTGCGCCCTTCCTGGCCGTTGGCCGGAGGTGGATCCTTTCCTCCACAGCCGTGACCTGCTCCTGCTTATCCACTTAGGGCGGCCGGTCCCTTACCGCCGCCGGCCCGGCCGGGAAGAGTCGGACGTACCGGCAACCGGGCCGGACCTCTGAAAGGAAAACACCATGCTGATGAACCAAAGCACAGCCGCCAGCGCCACGGAACACAGGGCCTCACGCGCCGAAACCACCGTCGAAGTCGAAGGGGGCGCCGGAGCACAAGAGTCGGATGCCGCCGCCGAGATGAACAACAACGTCGTGGAGCTCTACCCGGGCGCCAGCAGGAGACGCGGACACAGCCGCGGCCGAATGCGCCGCCTCGGGTCGGAAGCGGGAATGGCCACCGCCGAATACGCCATTGCCACCCTCGCTGCCGTGGGCTTCGCCGGACTGCTGGTGTTCATTCTTCGCAGTGATGAGGTGCGCGGTTTCCTCCTGAACCTCATCCGTACGGCACTGGCCTTGCCGTGACCGGGCTCCTGCCCTGGCGCCTCGGCAGATGCGGAAACAGCTGCAGCTGCGGCCAGCGTGGCTGCCCCGGGCCGGGGAAGGCCCGGGGAGCCGTGACTGCGGAGTTCGCCGTGGCGCTTCCGGCCGTACTGCTGCTCTTGGCGCTGCTGCTGGCCGGTGCCGCAGCGGGAGCCACCCAGCTGCGGCTTGAAGAGGCAGCGCTCGCAGGCGCGAGGGCGTTGGCACGGGGCGAGAGCCCGGCAGCGGCGGAAGCGATAGTGAGCAGGCTCGCCGGAGCCTCGGCCACGGCGGCCATCGCGGCAGAGGGCGAATGGGTTAACGTCACCGTGGCCGACAAAGTGGCCGGGACGTTGGGGTCGGCGGTGCCGTGGACTCTGACTGCAAGGGCTTCCACCCGGATCGAAACGGCGGGCGCCCGTGGGTCTGCCATACCGGGCCCGCCGACCCACGATCAAATCCCAGCGGGGCCACCCTGGCAACGGAACCGTTCGTCAGGCACTGTGGCATGAGCCGGAGTTTGCCGGACCACCCAGAGCGCGGATCCGGAACCGTCCTTGCTGCCGGACTGGCGCTGGTGGTGATCATGGCCATGACACTCGTTCTGTTGCTGGCCCAGTCGGCCGTGATGGCCACAAGGGCTGCGGCGGCCGCGGATCTTGCCGCGCTCGCCGCGGCGGATGCCCTCCGCGGCCTCACAGAGGGGGATCCGTGCGCAGTCGCGGCGGAAGTAGCTGGCCGGCATGCCGCCAAGGTGGTCAGCTGCAGCGCAGGGGCAGGCCAGACCATCGAGGTCAGGACCGAACTCCTGGCAAGGACCACGCTGGGAACAGCCGCCGGCCGCGCCAGGGCGGGACCGCCGCCCTAGCCCTCAAGGTTGGCGGGCCCCGGGTTGGCGGGCTCACGGTTGGCGGGCTCACGGTCCTGAGGGGTTCCGGCTGGGGCCTGCACGGCGGGGGGAAGTGCCTCGCTGGCATCCTTGAGCAGGACATCAATGAGGGTGATGGCAGCCGCTTTGTCCAGCGGATTATTTTTGTTCCCGCATTTGGGGGACTGCACGCAGGACGGGCAGCCGGCTTCGCATTCGCAGGCCTCAATGGCGTCCCGGGTGGCGGAGAGCCACACTTTGGCCTTATCAAAGCCGCGTTCGGCGAAGCCCGCGCCGCCGGGGTGCCCGTCATACACAAAGATGGTGGGCACCCCGGTGTCGGCGTGGATGGCCGTCGAAACGCCGCCGATGTCCCACCGGTCGCTGGAGGCCACCAGGGGCAGGAGTCCGATCGCGGCATGTTCGGCAGCGTGGAGGGCGCCGGGGAACTGGGCCTCGATGAGCCCCGCCCCGGTCAGGGAGCGGTTGTCCACAACGAACCAGACGGCCTTGGTGAACAGGTCCCTGGCGCCCAGCTCCAGCGGCTCCTCACCCAGGATTTCATTTGAGATCAGGGCCTTGCGCTGAAAGGAGACCACCTGCGTTGTCACCTTCACATCACCGAAGTGCACAGCGACGTCACCCCACTGAGCCGTGCGCAGCGTCTCCAGCACTTCGATCTGGGTCACGTCGCGGGCAGTTGTGTAATAGTCCGGATTGGCACGCCGGACAACCACGCAGTGCTCGTCCTCGTTCAGGTCCTCCACCACATAGCTGTCGCCCTGGTGGACGTAGACGGCTCCGGTGTGCGCCTGGTAATGCGTCTGCGGCGAGTCCATGGTTCCCAGCAGCGAGCCGGTGTCGGCATCAACAATGCTTACGGGGCCGCCCCCGTCGGCACGGAGGTTCACCATGGCGGCGGCGCTTTGCGAGTGTGTCCAGAACCATCCAGCGGGCCGGCGCCGCAGGTATCCCTGGGACACCAGCTGTCCCAGCAGTTTCTCGGCCGAACTGCCGAAGAGGCCCAGCTCGGTCACGCCCAATGGCAGCTCCGCGGCGGCAGCGCACAGGTGTGGCCCCAACACGTACGGATTGGAAGGATCGAAAACCGTGGCCTCAACGGAGACGTCAAAGATCGCCTCGGGATGGTTCACCAGGTAGGTATCCAGCGGGTCGTCGCTCGCCACAAACGCGGCAATGGCGTCCTGGCCTGCCCGGCCCGCCCGGCCGATCTGCTGGAAGAGGGATGCCCTGGTGCCAGGCCAGCCGGCCACCAGCACCGCGTCGAGGCCGGATATGTCGATCCCGAGTTCCAGGGCGGAGGTGCTGGAGACACCCAGGAGTTGGCCGGAGCGCAGTGCCTTTTCCAACGCGCGGCGTTCTTCCGGCAGGTACCCGGAGCGGTAGGCAGCCACGCGCTGTGGCAGGCTGGGGTCCACCTCGTCCAGGAGGCGTTTTGTGATCGAGGAAATGGTCTCGGCACCGCGCCGGGACTTGATGAAGGCGATGGTGCGGATCTGTGCGGAAACGAGGTTTGCCAGCAGGTCGGCCGTTTCCGCCACAGCAGTCCGCCGCTCCCTGGCCCCGTTTTCGCCCTTGAGTTCGGTCAGTGCCGGCTCCCAGAATGCCACGGTGGTGGCGCCATGGGGGGAGCAGTCCTGGGCGACGGCACGGACCGGGGCGCCGATCAGCCGCCCGAAGGACGTGCCGGGCTCAGAAGCGGTAGCGGAAGCTGCGATAAACACCGGCTCCGGCCGGGACGTTCCCGCGCCGTAGTAGGCGCAGATGCGGCGCAGCCTCCGCATCAGGTTGGCCACATGGGAGCCGAACACTCCCCGGTAGCTGTGGGCCTCGTCCACGATGACGTACCGCAGCCGCCGGAAGAAGCCTGCCCACCAGGCGTGGTTGGGCAGGATCCCGAAGTGGAGCATGTCCGGGTTGGCGAGGATGACATTCGCGTGGTCGCGGATCCAGCGCCGGGAGGCGGGGTCGGTGTCGCCGTCGTAGGTTTCAGCCCTGACCGTTGGCAGCTTCAAGGCGCGGATGGCGGCCAGCTGGTCGGCCGCCAGGGCCTTGGTGGGGGAGAGATAGAGCGTCACGGCGCCGTCGTCATGGATTTTTCCGGGTTCGGACAGGACCCGGAGTTCTGAACGATGGATGGCGTCCAAGGCAGGCAACTGGTACGCCAACGATTTTCCGGAGGCGGTGCCGGTGGCGATGACAACGTGCTCGCCGCCGTGGGCCAGGTCGGCGGCTTCAATTTGGTGCCGGTATGGCTCGTGAATGCCCAGCGAGCCATAGGCTGCCACCAGATCGGGGTGCGCCCAGCCCGGCCACGCCGCGTGGACAGCCTTCCGCGCGGGAATCGTGCGGACATGACGGAGCTGTTCCGGGTCCGGGCCGCGGCCTAGCAGGGGAATCAGCGAGTCATGGGGGATCACCGACAACATTCTGTCATTCGGAGAAAAATTACCCGACGGAGAGGTCAGCGCCTTCGTCGGATGCGGATAACATCAGGACCCGGCACACGTTGGACCAGCCAAGGTGTGAGTACAGCTTCTGCCCGTCACGGGAGGCGAGGAGCAGGCCGTTCTCCACGTCGTGCTCGAAGGCCTGCGCGGCCAGGGCCTTCATAATGAAGCTGCCCAGCCCGCGGCGCTGGAATGCCGGCTCCGTCACGATCTTGTCGAAGACCGCGGTATCGCCCACAACAAACACCCTGCCGCTGGCCGCCACAGTGTCCCCGGACCGGACCACGGCGTGGTGCACGCCATCCAGTTCAGACGTGGACAGGGCGAGATCGTCATCCGAGAGCCACGGGTCCTCGGAATCCTGGGTTTCCATGTCCACGATCATCATCGTCTGGGAGTCGGACGTGACGTTGAGGCCGTGATTTTGGGCCAGGGTTGTGTAGCGTGCGACGTCGTTGGTCAGGACGGTCAGGATCCTCGCCCGAGCCTCGGCGGTCTTAGCCACCAAGGAAGCAAACTCGTCATCTGACGGATCGTGGGCGAAGTATTCCCAATCCCCGGTTGTGTCGCTCCGAAGGGCCGCAGGAAACCGCCCCTCGGTGGCAGTCTGGTAGCCGCGGCAGCCGGCCCAGCCGGCAACCCAGACTTCAAGAAGGTGTGTGATGTCTCCAACCATGGCGTCCGGACTCATGTGATGAGAGTATTCCAGCCCTGTCACAAGCAACAGGGGTTCGCTGCGCCGAGATGACTTGCTTATGCAATTGTGATGAGGCCATGCTGCCTTTCGCCGTTGTCGTCCACGGGTACAGAACGCCCTAAACCGCGCTGAACAGGCACGACGTTGCGGTGGCCGTGCGGGAAGGCGCCCGCTGAGCGCCGGAACGCGCCCGGCGCGGTGAAGCCAGTACCCTTAAATACGTGGCTTTGAACCGAATTGTCCTCTTTTACGGCTTTACCCCGCTCGCAGATCCGGACGCGGTGCGGCTCTGGCAGCGTGCCCTCTGCGAGAAGCTGGGGCTGACCGGACGCATCCTCATCTCCAAGGACGGCATCAACGCAACCGTGGGTGGCGAGATCGGCGCGGTCAAGCAGTATGTGAAGACCACCCGGGAATACAAGGGCTTCCACGACATCGACGTGAAGTGGTCCGACGGCGGTGCGGACGATTTCCCCCGCCTCAGCGTCAAGGTCCGGGACGAGATCGTCTCCTTTGGTGCTCCTGGCGAGCTCAAGGTGGATGAGAACGGCGTGGTGGGCGGCGGCACCCACCTCAAGCCGGAGGAACTGCACCAACTCGTGGACGCCAGGAAACAGGCCGGGGAAGACGTGGTGTTCTTCGACGGCCGCAACGCCTTTGAGGCCCAGATCGGCCGGTTCAAGGACGCGGTGGTCCCGGATGTGGCCACTACCCACGACTTCATCAAGGAACTCGACTCCGGCAAGTACGACGCCCTCAAGGACAAGCCCGTAGTCACCTACTGCACCGGCGGAATCCGGTGTGAGGTGCTCTCCAGCCTGATGGTGAACCGCGGCTTCAAGGAGGTCTACCAGCTCGACGGCGGCATCGTCCGCTACGGCGAGACTTTCAAGGACCAGGGCCTCTGGGAAGGCTCGCTCTACGTCTTCGACAAGCGCATGCACCTGGAGTTCAGCGAGGACGCCAAGACCATCGGTGAATGCGTCCGCTGCGCTGCCCCCACCAGCAAGTTCGAGAACTGCTCCAACCCGAGCTGCCGCACGCTGACCCTGTACTGCGCCGGATGTGCCGCCAGCCCGGAGACGCTCCGCTGCCCCCAAGGCTGCACGGTCTGAAATCTGCGCAGTCTGAAGCTGAGGATTGGTCAGCCAGACGGTCCAATCGGGGTCAGCCGGTACGCGTAATTCGCAAGTGACCTGGGCTCAACACGGAAAGTAAGCGCAGACTCCTTGGACAGGTAGATCACGTTCGACCTGATGGAACCGCAGCGCAGGGTGAGGTCCACCAGCGTGAACTGGTCGCTGCGGACGGTGAATGTGACCCGCCGCTGGCTCCGGCACACCAGGGCCAGGGCGTACGTTCCGGCGGGCAGTCCTGCCGCGGTCTCGGACTTGATCTCGCCTCCGGTGAGGATGCCATAGTCCATTACCAGCTGCCGCTCGATGTTGGGCAGCTCCTCCTCCACCCAGTCCTCCAGTTCGGCTTCGGTGACGGGCTCATTGCGCAGCTGATCGCGGAATGCCGGTTCGGTGAAGGCCGGCCCGGGGACAGACTCGGGTGCCCGCCAGCCTTCGTCATACGTGTATTCGCAGCCGGCAAGCGAGGCGGTTGCCACCAGAACGGCTGTTGCCCACAGTACGACGGCGGCCCTCGCCCGGATGCGCAGGGATGCCTTCCGGGACGGGCTGGGGTCCGGAATAGATACCGCATTTTGACGAGGCGGCGCCCCCTGCATCGCGGGCATACTCCGACTCTAAGCCCGCCCCAGCCCGTAAGCCAGTGGCTCTGGTAACGGGGAAAGCGGCGTACGCCCCGCGCCTCGTCGCCGCGAAAGCCGACTCCCGGCGTCAGTTGGGAGGCAGGCCCGGAAAAGCTGTAGCACCCAGAGGGGCGGCGAAGAGGACAGCGCCGCCAACGAGGCCATGGTCGGTCGGTTCAAGGGCCGCCGAAACCTCGCCGGCCCCGAGCTGAACCACGGCGTTGTAGGGCGTTCCGCAGCTGATTTCCTGCGTGAGGAGCACTGCCCCGTGCTGGCGGATTGTCAGGACAGCGCTCTGCCCGGCTGTGCAGGCCGCACGCACCGGGTAGTCGCCCGCGTCCGGCACCAGGCCCGTGCTGCTGATGCCGGATCCTCCCCGCATTCCACCCGCAACGCCAAAGAAATGCATGTCTGGTTGGGGACCCATGAGGGCATCAACTTCCGCCATCACCTCCGACTGGCGTACGGCTTCCTCCTCGCTGATGCCCGTCAGCGGAGGAATGGAGGGCGCCGCAGATGTGCTGGCATCCGGCACAGGGTCGGTATCGGCGTACTCGCACCCGCCGAGCATGGCCACGGCCAACAGCGCTCCCATGGCCACCTTGACGCCCCGCACGGCGGGCCCTTGCGCCCTACTTCGCTGCGACGCGGATCTGTAACCAACGGACGTTCCCCCAAGAAGTGCCATGGCCCGAGCCTACAGATGCACGGGACCGCCGCAAGTCACGCTGAGACCAGCTCCCGAAACTAACCGGCGGACACCAGTTGGTAGGCGTAGATCAAGGGTGCATCCACGCTGGAAGCGCTGAGGTCCAGCCGGCCCGCTTCGGCGAGGGCGATCTTCACGGACTCCCGCGTGCCGTAGCAGGCTGCTCCGAGGTCAGCCAGCTCCTTGCCCCCGGAACGCACCGCGAGGAAGGCCTTGCCGCCGCCCTCACAGACCAGCGTCAGCCTGTAAGTGCCTGCCGGGACATTCTCCGTGTGGTCCACCGGCTGGGCATTCAGGATCTTGCCGGCGTCCTCGGCCACGAGACCGCTGGCCGAAGGCAGCGCGGTGGCCTTCCAGGCCGGCACATCCGCGTTCTCCACCGAAAGCTGCTGGGCGCAGCCGGACAGACCCAGCAGTACAGCGGCGGCGGCCGCCACGGAAAGGGCACGTGAAAGGGATGGAGGAAGGACAGCCATACCTCCAACTTACCCGGGCCGCCTGGCTATCCTTACCCGGCGATCAGCTCCACCACCTCGCCCCGGTGCAGCGCCAGGTACACCCTGTCGCGCAGCGCGTTGGCTTCCCTGTCGGTCAGCGTCCTGTCCAGCGGCTGCAGGACGAGCCTCAGCAACACGTTGACCTGCCCGGGACGCATCCGGAGGCGGCCGGCGGCAGCTCCGGCGTCGTGGTCACGGCCAACACCTCCAATGCCGCCAGGACGTCGGCATCCGCCCCCAGGGCGGTGCGTGCAGAGTCGCCCAGGAGTTCGACGTCGGCATCGTCGCCGGAGTCCAGCACGAGCGACAGGTCGCGCCGGATGTCCGGCATGGCAGAGACGGGCCGGTACGGCGCCAGGTTGAGCATCTGGGCCTGGACATCGGGCTGCCCCGAGCGCAGCAGGCGGATGTCCGTGATTCCCTTCCGCAGCATCAGCGCGCGGTCCAGCCCCATCCCGAGGGCCAGGCCGGCCCAGCGCCGCGGGTCCAGGCCGGAGCAGCGCAGTACCGGAGCCGCTGCCAGCCCGCACTCAGCGAGCTCCAGCCACTCGCGGCGCCCGTCCGGCTGCGTCACGAGCACATCCAGCTGCCGGCCGGCCGCGGTGTAACCGTGCAGTGCCGGGGTGGAGCGCCACTGCACGTCCGGGTTCTCCGCAGCGGGCAGCACCGCCTCCACCACCGCGGCCATCATGGCCTGCAGGTCTGAGGGCCCCAGCAGCCCGCGCGCCTTGAGCCGCCAGAGGTCCACCTGGTGCGGCGCGCCCACGTGCGTGCGGTCGATCGCATCGCGGCGGTACACCAGGCCCGGGAGCACGTGCAGTTCGTCGTAGTGGCCCAGCTCGCCGCGGAGCGAATCCAGCAGCGCCGGGATGCCTGCGGACGTGTGGCTACGGAGCATCACCGTGGGGCTCACATGGCGGGAATAGCGCGAATCCCGGGTGACGTCGTCGGGCGAGTATCCCAGCCGGTCATAGTTGTCTGCCGTGGCCACGAGCGGGTTCAGCCTGTGGGTCCGGGACGGCACGCCCCAGAGGCGCTCCAGGGCCACAACGACGTCGGCGAGGAGCTGCTGCATGGCGTGCGGCCCTGCCCCGGGGTCGGACAGGTCACGCAGGGAAAGGGCGGAGTTGAGCTGGGAAAGGGAAAGGTAAGTCTTCATGTCGGGGTCCTTTGGTGCAACAGGTACGGGCGGGAGGTCACCCTCAACCGCTGCGCCGGACGGACCCCGGCAGCTCCAGTCAGGCGCGCGATGGGAAGCCCGTGCGGCCGGTAAGCGGCCGAGGGCTGATAAATCGCTGCTGTGTGCGCATGCGCCAATGATACGCCGCACCTTCAAAGGCCCCTTGACCTTGACGCTACGTCAACCCCTATCGTCGAAGTACCAGCACGGAGAGGCCCACGAAAGGAGGACGCCATGGACTGGTCCATCCAGGACATCGCCCGGATAGCTGGCACCACCAGCAGGACGCTCCGGCACTACGACGACATCGGACTGCTCAAGCCCAGCCGCACCGGGCACAACGGCTACCGGTACTACAACCAGGCCGCGCTTGTGCAGCTCCAGCGCATCCTGCTCCTGCGGGGGCTGGGGCTGGGCCTGCCGGTGATCGGCCAGGTGCTCGACGACGAAGCGGACGCAGCCAGGGCTCTCACCGGGCATCTCACGTGGCTGAAGCAGGAACAGGACAGGCTGGCGCGGCAGATCGCGTCGGTCACGCAAACCATCGAAGCAGTGAAAGGAGGCGGCGAAATCATGGCAGAAGATATGTTCAACGGTTTCGACCACACGCAGTACAAGGACGAGGTGGAGGAACGCTGGGGCAAGGACGCCTACGCCAAGGGGGACTCGTGGTGGCGCGGCATGAGCGCGGACGAGAAGGCCACGTGGAAGCAGCGCTCGCAGAAGCTGGGGGAGGACTGGATCGCCGCCGCAACGTCTGGCATGGCAGCGGACAGCGCGGAAGCGCAGGCGCTCGCGAAGCGGCACGTGGAGTGGCTGACCAGCATTCCGGGAACACCGGCGGCGGACGCCCGCGGCAGTGGCGGGAAGGGAACGGGCGGCGTCAAGGGGTACGTCACCGGCCTCGGCGAAATGTACGTGGCGGACCCCCGGTTCGCCAAGAACTACGGCGGGGCTGATGGCGCCTCGTTCGTCCGGGATGCGCTGAGGATCTACGCGGACCAGAACCTGTAGCCGTCAGGCCGGTGGTACCGCGCCAGTAGACTTGACCGGTGAATGATTCCACCCTCTTTCTGGCCGGCAACACCCCCGACGCCCCGCGGAGCGACCTCCCCGGACTGCTGACGGCGCTCGCCGCCGATCTCCGCCGGGTGGACTACACACTCGACGGCGTGGCCGGGCTCCTGGGCGAGTCCGCCTACCGCGCGCTGAACCGGGACCAGCTCATCCCGGCGCTGCTCGCCACCGAGGGCGCCACCCACGGCGAGCGTACGACGGCGGCGCTCGCCGCCGTCGTACGCCTCTGGCTGCTGGCTGTACCGCAGACGCGCGAAACGCTCGACGCCGCCCTGCCGGGCATCCGGGCCGACGGCCTGGTGGAGCTCGGGCTGGCTGAGCCCGAGTCCGGCCCTGGCGGGCCCGGTACGGACCTGCTGCAGGCCAAGGCGGATCTGCGGCCGTACGGCTGGGAAGGCACCGAAGGGGAGGGCGCTGACGGCAGCGGCGGCGCCGAGCTTTGGGTTGCCAGCGACCTCGCCGCGCACCAGCAGGCCGGGGTCCTGCGGCACGACCACGTGCTGGGGATCGGGCAGGCCTCCACCACGCTGGTGCAGACCACCATCCGGCGCCATGTCGCCAAGGCGCTGGACCTGGGGACGGGCTGCGGAGTCCAGTCCTTCCACCTCCTGCACCATGCCGAGCACGTCACGGCCACGGACATCTCGGAGCGGGCGCTGGCCTTCACCCGGTTCAACCTGCTCCTGAACGCTGAGGCGCTGCACCTGGACCCGGAACGGCTCGAGGACAGGGTCAGCCTGCGGCTGGGATCGCTCCTGGAGCCGGTGGCCGGGGAAGAGTTTGAGCTGGTGGTGTCCAACCCGCCATTCGTCATCACGCCGCGGACTCCCGGCGGGGACGACTCCGGACAGTTCACCTACCGCGACGGCGGGCTGCCAGGCGACGACATTGTGGCGTCGCTCGTGTCGGCACTGCCTGATGTCCTGGTCCCCGGCGGCACAGCGCAGCTGCTGGGGAACTGGGAAATCACCGCCGGCACGGGATGGCAGGAGCGGCCGCAGGGATGGATCACGCCGGACACGGACGCCTGGTTCATCCAGCGCGAGCAGGTGGGACCGGAACAGTACGCCGAAACCTGGCTGCAGGACGCGTCCGAATCCCGCGACCGGAAGCACTACCAGGATGCCTACGCCGCCTACCTCGCGGATTTCGCGTCCCGGAACGTGGACGGAATCGGGTTCGGCATGATCTGGCTGCGCCGGCCGCACCACACCGCGCCGGGTACCGCCGTCATCAGCCGGTTCGAGGAAATCCGGTACCCCATCGAGCAGCCCGTCGGGCCCCACCTGGGTACCGCCGTCGAACGTTCTGACTGGCTGGCTGCCAACAGCCTGGAAGACGCACACCTGCTGGTGGCTGACGATGTCACCGAGGAACGGCACCAGCGCCCCGGAGCCGAGCACCCGGGGGTGATCCTGCTGCGCCAGGGCGCCGGCCTGCGCCGGACCAACCTGCTCAGCACCGAACTGGCCGGCTTCGTCTCGGCGTGCGACGGCGACCTGACGGTCGGGCAGATCGCCGGCGCCCTGGAAGCATTGCTGGGCGGCAGCCTGGCAGGGGAGGACGGGTTCGACGGCGGCACGTTCCGAACCGGGCTGCTCGCCGACGTGGCGAACCTCGTTCGGGACGGGTTCCTGCTGCCTGCCTGACTTCCGTCCAGGACCGGTGGCTTCCCGCGGGTGCTGATATCAAACGGTTCCTTCACAGCTGCCGGACGCTGGATACACTGGAGCCGTGAATACGGAATCCGCAGGCCGGCGTGCCCGCCCGGAGGAGAAGGTGGAGATCACCGATCCGAAGGCGATCCGGGCGCTGGCCCATGCCGCCCGGCTTGAGGTCATTTCCGAACTGTATTCCAGCCAGGTCAGCCGGACCGCCACCGAACTTGCCGCGCAGACCGGCCTGACGCCCAGCGCCATGAGCTACCACCTTCGTGCCCTGCGGAAATGGGGCATCGTGGTCCCGGCGCCTACCGCGGGGGATGCGCGGGAGCGTCGCTGGAAGGCTGCAGGCACGGATTTCGCCATAAATTCCGGCGGGGGAGCGGCCAGCCCGGTCATTGACCTTGAACTCGATGCTTTCCGCCGCCGTGCTGCCGCCTACGCGAGGACGCGGGATGAGCGCCGTCGATCCGGCGCACCCGGTGAGGCCCCCACCGCCGTCGTGCTTGCCAGCGAACTGCTGTACCTCACCCGGGAGCAGCAGGCGGACCTGACCCGCCGCATGTTCGCCCTGCTGAGCGAATACGAACTCGGCGATCCGCACCGGATACCCGAAGGAGCCGAGCGGATGGCGGCCATGTGGTCGCTGATTCCGGACGACCGGACCGTTCCCGCAACTCCCCCGGAAGATCCGGCCGGACCTGCGGAAACGTAGGAACGGCGGGGCGCAGGGCCGCCGCCGGACGACGTACGTTTTTCACGCCGAATGCGCATGATTGTCCAAAATATGGTGAACTAGGCCAATATGGGCTCATCTGCCCGAGCAACCTTTTTCTGTAGGAGCACCGTGCCAAGCAAGGCCAAAACCGGCAAGAAACTCGTGATTGTGGAGTCTCCGGCCAAGAGCAAGACCATCGCCAAGTACCTCGGCGAGGGCTTCATCGTAGAGGCCTCCATCGGTCACATCCGCGACCTGCCGCAGCCGTCTGAGCTCCCCGCAGAACTGAAGAAGACCTCCGTGGGCAAGTTCGCCGTCGACATCGAAAACGACTTCAAGCCGTACTACGTGGTCTCCGCTGACAAAAAGAAAAAGGTGACCGAGCTCAAGGCGGCGCTCAAGGACGCCGACGAACTCTATCTCGCAACCGATGGGGACCGCGAAGGCGAGGCCATTGCGTGGCACCTGCTCGAAGTGCTCAAGCCCAAGGTGCCCGTGTACCGGATGACCTTCGGCGAAATCACCAAGGAAGCCATCCAGCGCGCCATGGGCAACCTGCGCGACGTTGACTCCGCGCTGGTGGACGCCCAGGAAACCCGCCGGGTGCTCGACCGCCTCTATGGCTACGAGATTTCCCCGGTCCTCTGGCGCAAGGTTGCCCGCGGCCTGTCCGCCGGCCGGGTGCAGTCCGTGGTCACCCGCATGGTGGTGGACCGCGAACGCGAACGCATGGCGTTCAAAGCTGCGTCCTACTGGGACCTGACCGGCCAGTTCGGCGCCGGGTCCGCCTCGTTCAAGGCCAAGCTTGCCTCCGTTGACGGCGCCAAGGTGGCCAGCGGCCGGGACTTCAACGACGACGGCGTCCTCACCGCCCGGAACGCCGTCCACCTCAACGAGGAACTCGCCACGTCGCTGGCAGCGGGCCTGCAGGACGCGGACTTCCTGGTGCGGTCCGTGGACACCAAGCCGTACACCCGCCGTCCGGCTGCCCCCTTCACCACATCCACGCTGCAGCAGGAAGCCGGCCGCAAGCTGCGTTTCTCATCCAAGAGCACCATGCAGATCGCCCAGCGCCTGTATGAAAACGGGTACATCACCTATATGCGTACCGACTCTTCGGCCCTGAGCGACGAGGCCGTCACGGCCGCCCGCCGCCAGGCCTCCGAGCTGTACGGCCCGGAATACATCCCTGCCTCACCTCGCGTGTACTCCAGCAAGGCCGCGAACGCCCAGGAAGCCCACGAGGCCATTCGTCCCGCCGGCGACTCCTTCCGCACGCCGGCGCAGGTGGCCAAGCAGCTTTCCGGCGACGAGTTCCGCCTGTACGAACTGATCTGGAAGCGCACCGTCGCATCCCAGATGGGCGACGCCAAGGGCTCCACCGCCACCATCCGGTTGGGTGCCGTCGCCGTGGATGGGCGGGACGCGGAATTCTCCGCCTCCGGCACCGTCATCACCTTCCCCGGCTTCCTGGCCGCCTATGAGGAAGGCAAGGACGAAACCCGCGGCGACGACGACTCCGAAGAAGCCCGCCGCCTCCCCAATGTTGCCAAGGGCGATGCCCTCGCAGCCTCGGACATCATCGCCGTGGGCCACGAAACCTCGCCGCCGCCGCGTTATACCGAAGCGTCGCTGACAGCCGAGCTGGAAAAGAAGGGCATCGGACGCCCGTCCACCTACGCCTCCACGATCTCCACCATCCAGGACCGCGGCTACGTCCGGAAGCAGGGCTCGGCCCTGGTGCCCAGCTGGATCGCGTTCTCCGTGATCCGACTCCTGGAGCAGCACTTCACGGACTACGTGGACTACGAGTTCACGGCGGACATGGAAGGCGACCTGGACAAGATCGCCAACGGCCAGGCCGTTGGCGCGGCCTGGCTGCGCCACTTCTACTTCGGCGAGGATGCCGAGCCGGGCCTGCTGAGCATCGTCAACAACCTCGGCGAGATCGATGCCCGTGAGATCAACTCCATTCCCATCACGGACGAGATTACGCTGCGGGTGGGCAAGTTCGGACCGTACCTGGAGAGTTCCGCTGCCACGGTTGATCCTAAGACCGGCGAAATTGTGGAGAACTCCCGGGCCAACGTGCCTGAGGACCTGGCTCCGGACGAGCTCACCGCGGCCAAGGCCATCGAGCTTATGGAAACGGCCGCGCCGGAAGAACGCGTGCTGGGTACCGATCCGCACACCGGCCACACGGTTGTGGCTAAGAACGGGCGCTACGGCGCGTACGTCACTGAAATCATCCCGGAAATGACCGACGAACAGCTGGCCAACCAGCCCGTGGAGTACTACAAGAACGGCAAGCCAAAGCCGCCGAAGAAGCCTGTCAAGGCCAAACCGCGCACCGGTTCGCTGTTCGCGTCGATGACCGTGGACTCCGTCACCCTGGACGAGGCCCTCCAGCTGATGAGCCTGCCCCGGGCGCTGGGCGAGGACGCCGAAGGAAACCTCATCACGGTGCAGAACGGCCGCTTTGGCCCGTACCTGAAGAAGGGCACCGACTCGCGCTCCATCGGGTCCGAAGAGGAAATCTTCACCATCACGCTGGAGCAGGCGCTGGAGATCTACTCCCAGCCCAAGCAGCGGGGGGCGCGTGCCGCCGTGCCGCCGCTGGCCGAGTTCGGTCCGGACCCTGTGTCGGAGAAGAATATCGTGGTGAAGGAAGGCCGCTTCGGGCCGTACATCACCGACGGCATCACCAATATCACCGTCCCGCGGGCCACGTCCCTGGAGGAGCTCACCCGGGAGCAGGCAGTTGAACTGCTCGCCGAGAAGCGTGCCAAGGGCCCGGTCAAGCGCACGGCAACGGCCCGCAAGGCCCCGGCGAAAAAGAAGGCTGCCGCCAAGAAATAATCCCTGGCGCCGGGATGGCAGAAATCCTCGGCGTGCTCGCTCGTTCCCGCTTAGACGCACGCTGCCGGATCCCTCCCATCCCGGTCCGTGTGTCATCCTCGGAATTGCGCCGTAGTCCACAACATGGTCGAGTAGATACATGACTGAACAGCCCGGCATCGCCGACACTACGCCGCTCAACGACCTCGAGGAGAAGCTCGCCCAGGGGGGACAGCCCGACGCCAGCCCGGTGGATGTCATCCTGTCGTTCCTCAACAGCGAGGTCTACGTCGTCAGCACCGAGGGCATCGAAGGCGAGGACTCCCAGGTTGAGCCGCTGGTGCTGGCCAACGCCGACGGCGACCCCGTCCTGGCTGTCTTCTCCCACCCCAGCCGCGTCGACGAGCAGTACCTGGCCGCTGCCCCGAACATCCTGGGAACCCAGGGTGCGGCCATCATCGCCAACATCGGCGAGGAACTGGGCATGGTCATCAACCCTGGCGCCGCCTTTGGTTTCGAGATCAATCCCGAAGGCGTGGCCAACATCCGGCGCGACTTCAAACGCGCCGACGAGCTTCCCGACGGCGCCCCCACGGACCCCAGCGCAAACTGACATGTTCCCGCGCCGTTTGCAGCCGACGAGCGGCGCGGGTGAATAATGGCAGGATGCGGCTAGGCGTCCTCGATATCGGGTCCAATACTGTCCACCTCCTTCTGGTTGACGCGCATCCCGGCGCGCGCCCCGTGCCCTTTGCCTCGCACAAGCGGCCGCTTTCCCTGGTCCAATACCTGGACGCCGAGGGCAACATCACCGACGCCGGGCAGCACGAGCTGACCGAGTTCGTGCTGGAAGCCTGGGAGTTTGCGGCCAAGCACAAGGCCGAGGACCTGCTGGCCTTCTGTACATCGGCCATCCGCGAAGCCACCAACGGCCCGGAAGTACTGGCCCGGGTCAAGCACGAAACCACCGTGACCCTCCAGGAACTGACGGGCAGCGAGGAGGCGTCCATGACGTTCTTCGCCGTCCGCCGCTGGTACGGCTGGGGTGCCGGACCCATCCTGAACCTGGACATCGGCGGCGGCTCCTTCGAAATGGCGTTCGGCCAGGACGAACTTCCGGAAATGGCCACATCCGTGCCCCTCGGGGCCAGCAGGCTCACGCGGGACTGGCTGGCTGATGATCCGCCGTCGGCCAAAAGCGTGAAGGAGCTGCGCCGTTACATCCGCTCCACCCTCAAGCCTGCGGTCCGGCAGTTCGACGGGCTGGGGCGCGCCAACCTCGTCGCAGGGACATCCAAAACGTTCCGTTCACTGGCCAGGATCGCCGGTGCCGCGCCCAGCATTGCTGGCCCCTACGTCAAACGTGAACTCAACGGGACGGATTTGGGCGTCTGGGCGCAACGCATCTCCGCCATGAAAACCGAGGACAGGCTCCATCTGCCGGGCGTCTCCGAGGCCCGGGCCAACCAGGTGCTGGCCGGCGCCCTCGTGGCGGAGGCCGCACTGGAAATGTTCAAATTCAAGAAGGTCAGGATCTGCCCCTGGGCCCTGCGCGAAGGCCTGATCCTGCGGCGGCTGGACCAGCTCATCTTTGCCGGACCGCTGGATCCGGCACCGCACGTCGGGGCACCGCAGCCAGCGGCATCACACTAGCCTTCTGTTGGCGCCCAGCGGGAACGTTTCATTGGGTGAACCTGCTTAACGCGAAAGCACCGGCGCCCGCAGCAGGAAAATGGGGGAAAACCTGCTGCAGACTACCGGCGCCTCGGGCAAACATCCCCATGCTTGCCGCATCACTCGCACCCTCAATGAGGTAGTAACTACGTTAACGGCCCAACTTGTGTACGACCTGCGGCGAACATGGGAGTCCGCTGTGAATCGCAACGGGCGAGTTCCGCCACCTGCAGTTCATTTTCAGTTTCGGCACCGCAGCGCCCGAACTGCAATGATGGACCCATGAGCAACCGAATCGCATTCCTTGGCTGTGGATCCATGAACGAAGCCATCCTGGGTGGCCTGATTGACGGCGGCATGGACCCCGCCGACATCGTGGCAACCGTCCGGCGGGCAGAGCGCGCCGCTGAACTGGCGGCCCGACACCATGGAATCACGGCCATCGCCGGCGAGGAGGAACCGGAGAACAACAGGCAGGCGGCGAAGAGGGCCGACGTCGTCATCCTGGGCACCAAGCCGGTAGGCATCGCCGACCTTGCCCGGGAGATCAGCGGCTCCCTGTCGCCGCAGACCATCGTCGTCAGCGTGGCAGCAGGGGTGTCCCTGGCGCAGCTGGAGGCCGCACTGCCGGCCGGGCAGCCTGTCATCCGCACCATGCCCAACGTCCCCGCCAAGCTGGGCCGCGGCGTTGTGTCCGTGTCGCCGGGCGCTAACTGCTCCCCGGAACAGCTTCAGCTGGCCAAGGACGTCCTCAAACCGGCCGGCACGGTTGTAGAGGTACCCGAGGAGCAGGTGGATGCCCTATCAGCCATCAGCGGCTCGGGGCCGGCGTACGCGTTCTACCTCGCGGAGGCCATGGCCGCAGCAGGCGTGGAGCTGGGCCTGGACCCTGATCTGTCCCTGCTCTTGGCTCGCGAAACGGTTGCGGGGGCAGGATTCATGCTGGCCGAGCCCGGCGCCGATCCTTCGGCCCTGCGCAAGTCCGTCACCAGCCCCAACGGCACCACAGAGCGCGCCATCGCCACCTTCAATGAGCGCGGCATCCCGGAAATCATCGCCGCCGGCGCCCGCGCCGCCGCGGACAGGGCCGCAGAGATCACCAAGCAGCTCGGCTGACCCCCTCCCTTCACCCTTGGAGTTTTTGTCCAGATAAAGCGCCATAAAGGGCGTTTTCGAGGCATTATCTGGACAAAAACTCGGGGTTCCGATTATGGGCGCGCCGCGAACCGTTCCAGCAGGTCCACGTGGCCGGAAACGATCAGCATGTCGCGGGCGGAAACCTTGGTCTCCGGCCGCGCATAGGTGAAGTCTTCGCCGGGTGACTTCACCCCCACGATCGTGACGCCATACTTCGACCGGACCTTGGACTCGTCCAGCGTGAAGCCTACGGTTTCGCGTGGCGGGTACATCTTGACTATGGCAAAGTCGTCGTCGAACTCGATGAAGTCCAGCATGCGACCAGAGACCAGATGCGCGGCGCGGACGCCGGCATCCGCTTCCGGGTAGATCACGTGGTTGGCGCCGATCCGGGTGAGGATCTTGCCGTGCGAGGGCGTGATGGCCTTAACCCACAGGTGCTCGATACCAAGGTCCACCAGGTTCACCGTGATCAGGACCGAGGACTCGATGGACGTGCCCACGCCCACCACGGCCGAGCTGAACTCCTGCGCACCCAGCTGGCGCAGTGCGTCAATATTGGTGGCGTCGGCTTCCACCACGTGGGTCAGGAGGGGCGCCCATTTCTGGACGAGGCTGGTGTCCCGTTCGATCGCGAGAACTTCGCGGCCCTGCTTGACCAGCTGCTCTGCGGTCGAGGAGCCGAACCTGCCCAGCCCGATCACCAGGACCGGAGCGTTGTGCGCGGGCCGGTTGGGTGCGCCTGGGGTATTAGCCAATGATGGGCCTCTCTTCCGGGTAGTGGTACAGCTGGCTGCGCTGGCGCAGGGCAAGTCCAGCTGCAAGGGTAACGGTGCCCACGCGCCCCATGAACATCAGTGCCGTCAGCACGTAGGCTCCGGCAGGAGGGGCCTCGGCACTGAGGTTCGTGCTCAGGCCACAGGTGGCGAATGCCGAAATTGCCTCAAACAGCACTCGGTCCAAGGATTCACCGGTGATGGACAGCAACAAAAACGATCCAACCGAAACCAATGTGGCACCCGCAACGATAACGGAAATGGCAACGCGCATAGCACCCTGCGGAATGGTACGTCCGTGGGCCTGCACGTCTGCGTCACCGCGGGCCTCGGCCGCTATGGCCAGAAACATAATGGCGATGGTGGTCACCTTGATACCGCCAGCCGTGGATGCTGAACCTCCTCCGGCGAACATGAGGGCGTCCGTCAGCAGCATGGTGGTGGACTCCAGTTGGTTCTGGTCCACCAGGTTGAACCCGCCGGAGCGTATCTGGACTGACGCAAAGACCGAGTTGAGGACCTTGTCACTGAAACTGAGTGGCCCGATGGTCCGGGCGTTGTCCCACTCCATAACTGCCCAGAGAATGCTCCCCGCGGCGAAGAGGATGAGGGACACCTCGATGGTCAGTTTTGTGTGAAGGTTCCATTTCTTCCAGTTAAACCCGTTCTGAAGCAGGACCATCACCACAGGAAACCCTAGGCTGCCCAGGAAAACGCCGACCATGATCGGAACAAGAATCCATAGGTCATTCGCGTATGGAACGATTCCTTCTGCGTGGGCCGTGAATCCTGCATTGTTGAAGGAAGAGATGGCATAGAACAAGCCGTGCCAGACTGCATTCCAGAAGCTCTCACCGATAATGAGGAAGCGGGGGATGAGCACGAGGGCAAGTACCGCCTCGATGACCACCGAAGTGGTAATCACGATCCGAAGTAGTGCACCAACCTCACCGAGGCGTCCGGCGTTGTTCATCGATTGGGCGGCGATGACCTTGCCGCGCACACCAAGGCGCTTACTGACCATAAGTGCCAGCAGCGACGCCAGGGTCAGCGTGCCCAAGCCCCCTATAAAGATGCCGACCAAAATGACCAGTTGCCCGAAGAAAGACCAGTGAGTGGCCGTAGTCACCACGGTCAGCCCGGTGACGCAGACAGCAGAAACTGCCGTGAACATGGCTTGGTGGAGTGGAGTGGATTCACCGTCCGCTGATGCTGCCGGCAGGGAGAGCAGGAAAGTGAACACCAGGCAGACGGAAGCGAATACGGTCAAGGCAAGCCGGGCGGGCGACGTATTGGCAATATCGTCAATGAAGTCCCGCAGCCGGGTGAAGACCCACAGCCCTTCGCGCTCCGGTGCGGCGGGGTGCCAGGTGGCCGGGTTCCGGGGCCTCGACTGGCGTTGCGTCATGGGGTGGCTTTTCCTCGGTTGAAACTGTTTCCTTCAGTAGTAAACCACTAATGCACGCGTAATGGCCGGGCTGGGTGGGCGGCGGGCTCGGGTAGCCTGTGATTGATGACATACCTGCCCGGTCTCAGCCAGCCCGCGCCGCCAACGACGGTGGTGTGGAATTCCGCCATGACCGCCTACAACTTTGGCCCCGGGCACCCGATGGCACCTCAACGGATGGACCTTACGGTGCGCCTGGCCCGCAGCCTGGGCCTGTTGGACCTCTCACATGTGTCGGTGGAGGCTCCGGAGGTGGCATCCGACGCCGAGCTTGAGACCGTGCACTCCCCGGACTTCGTGGCGGCGGTACACAGGATCAGCGAGGATCCCTCCTCGCCCGATGAATCCAGGGGACTGGGCACCGAGGACGATCCCGCCTTTGCGGGCATGCATGAGGCAGCAGCGCGCCTGGCGGGAGGCTCGCTGCTCGCGGCTGCCGCTGTCCTGGACGGGTCCGCCCTCCACGCGGTGAACTTCGGTGGCGGCCTGCACCACGCCGCCCGTGACCGGGCCAGCGGCTTCTGCATCTACAACGACTCGGCCCTTGCCGTTCAAAGGCTGCTCGACGGCGGCGTCCGGCGGGTGGCGTATATCGACGTCGACGCGCACCACGGCGACGGGACGGAAAGCATCTTCTGGAACGACCCCCGTGTGCTCACCATCTCGCTGCACGAAAGCGGACTGACGCTGTTCCCTGGCACCGGATTCGCGAACGAGGTCGGTGGCCCGCAGGCGCAGGGGAGCGCCGTCAACGTTGCGCTGCCCTCCGGCACCGGGGACGCCGGCTGGCTGCGGGCGTTCCATGCGGTGGTCCCGCAGCTGGTTGGGGCTTTCGAGCCCGAAGTGATCGTGAGCCAGCACGGCTGCGATTCGCACCGGAGGGATCCGCTGACCCATCTCAACCTGAGCGTGGACGGCCAGCGCGAGGCGGCCACCGCCGTCGGAAATCTTGCCGTGCGTTACTGCGGCAACCGCTGGATTGCCACCGGCGGCGGCGGGTACAACGTCACGGATGTGGTGCCGCGGTCCTGGAGCCACCTCATCGCCATCGCCGCAGGCCGCCCGGTACCTCTGCGGACCCCGGTGCCTGCGGACTGGCGCGCGTACGTTGACGAGAAGTTCGGCGCAGCAACGCCGGGGCTTATGGGGGATGACGTGGAGCTGTGGTGGCGGTCCTGGGAAGTCGGCTTCGACCCCAACGACGCCGTCGACCGCACTGTCATGGCCACCCGTAAGGCCGTGTTTCCGCTGCACGGGCTGGACCCCTGGTTCGATTGACAGTCCTGTTCGACCAGCCCGTGGACCGGTCAGCTGGTGGGCTTCTCGGTCTGGAACACCACCCCGGCCGCGCCGATCAGCCAGCCGAGCAAGGACAAGGCGAAGGCGCCGATCAGGTCCGTGGACGCCGTTCCCTTGGCGAGCCAAAGCAGCAGGACCAGCAGCCCCATTGCGAGGTAGACCACTACCGCTGCGACGATCCGGCCTGACAACCTCGCGGTGACCTCGGAAGGATTGAAGGCCACCGCTTTGCCTGGAGCGCCCGGTCCTGCACCCGGCCGGGCTTCCTGGTCGCGCTCGTCCCGGCGGACTTCGGCGATGGTGAAACCCAGGGCAGATGCTGTCAGGGAACTCAAAGCGGTGCCCAGCACGCCTGCTGCCGTCACCAGTGCTCCGTTGAGCGCCGGCGCCGCTGTCCGCCCGTCCGGCACCCAAAACCCGACGCGCAGCATCACCGTGCCCCACACCGCCACAAAAAGGCCCAGAAACACAAATGCGATGATGTTGAAAAGTTGCTGGCGCAGGAAATCCATAGCCGCCCACCCCTCATGTTTATGCGGCCACGGCCGGACAATCCGGGGCAACCGTGCATCCGTTCTAGCACCACGGGAGAACAGGGGCAATGGCCCGCGGGCCCCCGCCGAAATAGTTGATGCCTTTCGGCGTATATGTCGCTAGGGTGGGAGCATGGTGACAGACGACGTATTTGCCGTCATTGCGGAAGCAACCCGGCGCGACATCCTCGTTTCCTTGCGTGCCGGGGACAAGGCCGTAGGGGAGCTGGTGGAGGAACTTGACGCAAGCCAGCCCACCATTTCCAAACACCTCAAGGTCCTCCGCGAGGCTCAGCTCGTCAGCATGCGCGCGCAGGGCCAGAAGCGCTACTACGCCCTGAACCCCAAGCCGCTTGAAGGGATTGTCAGCTGGCTGGAAACGTTCGACGTCGGCCCGGCGGCTGCCGCCGCAAGATCGCCTGAGGTTCCCGCGGCGGAAGCGGGCAGCGAGCGTGCCGTGGCTGCCCCCTTGCGGGAGGGCGAAGCCGTGGCCGCCGTCCTGGCGCGCGATGACGCGGAGCTGAGCCCCGCCGTCGTCATTCCGGGCGGAACTGTTGCCCCGCTCAGTGATGACACCGTGCCCCAGCAGATCGGCCGGACCGTGGGCCGCGCCGCCACCAAGGCCGCCGACCTGCTTGCCAACCTGCCGAACCTCCCGAAGTTTGGCCGCAAAAAGTAGCCCTTAACCCAAGTAAGTAGCAGCAAATGTCGTTTTGAGGGCTCAAACCGACACTTACTGCTACCTAGTTGGGCTGGGTGGGCTCTACTTGTTGAGCAGGCGCACATGTTCGGGGGTCAGCTCCGAGATCCTGCTGACGCCCAGCAGTGCCATGGTGCGGGCCATGTCCTTCTCCAGGATCTGGATGGCACGGTCCACGCCGGCCCGGCCTCCGGCCATCAGGCCGTACAGGTACGCGCGCCCGATCAGCGTGAAGTCAGCGCCCAGGGCCAGGGCGGCGATGATGTCCGCGCCGCTCATGATGCCGGTGTCCAGCATGATGGCTGCGTCGGAGTTGTCCTTCGTGAAGGCTTCCTTGACGCCGGGCAGCAGGTGGAACGGGATGGGCGCGCGGTCCAGCTGGCGGCCGCCGTGGTTGGACAGCACCACGCCGTCGGCGCCGTGGTCCACCACCTTGCGGGCGTCCTCAACGGTCTGGATTCCCTTGACCACGAGCTTGCCCTTCCAAGTCTCGCGGAGCCAGTCCAGGTCCTCGAAGGTGAGGGTGGGGTCGAACATCGAGTTGATGAGGTCGGCCACGGTGCCCGTGTAGCGAGACAGCGAGGCAAAGGTCAGCGGCTCGTGCGTGAGGAAGTTGAACCACCAGGCCGGACGGTAGGACGCGTCCAGCACAGTCTTGATGGTCAGGGCAGGCGGAATGGTCATGCCGTTGCGGACGTCGCGAAGGCGGGCGCCGGCGACTGCGGTGTCCACGGTGACCATGAGGGTGTCGTTGCCGGCGTTGGCGGCGCGCTCGATCAGTTCCAGTGAGCGGTCGCGGTCTGTCCACAGGTAGAGCTGGAACCAGTTGCGGCCGTTCGGGGCGGCGGCGGCCACGTCCTCGATGGAGGCGGTGCCCATGGTGGAGAGGGTGTACGGGATACCGGCCGCTTCGGCCGCCTGGGAGCCGGCGTATTCGCCTTCGGACTGCATCATGCGGGTGAAGCCGGTGGGGGCAATGCCCACGGGCAGCCGGGAGGACTTGCCCAGGATGTCGGTGCTCAGGTCAATCTTGGAGACATTCCGCAGGATGCCCGGCCGGAACTCGATATCCAGGAAGGCCTCACGGGCGCGGCGCAGGGTGATCTCGGCTTCGGCGGCGCCGTCCGTGTAGTCAAAGGGCGCCTGTGGTGTGCGGCGCTTGGCAATGTCCCGCAGTTCCCAAATGGTGCTGGCCCGCTTGAGCCGGGCTTCCTTGCTGAACTCGGGCTTCTTGAACTGCATCAGCGGCGCGAGGTCCGAGTACTTCGGGATGCGACGCTTCAGGGCGGCCGGGACTGCTGTCGAGGCGGCGGGGCGCGCCGCGGCCGCGGCGGAAGCCGGGACATCCGTAGCGTCCGGAGCCGGGGTGGTCTCGGGATTGTTCGGCTGGATCGTGTGGGTCATGGCTTCCTCCGTTGGTGGGCCGGACAGCTTGCGGGAGTCATCGTGCCGTGCGTGTGGTCTAACCACACTGTAGGGCATGTGGTCCGACCACATCAAGTAGGATGGCCGTATGCGTACCCATCAGCTTGTCCTCCAGTGGATCGAGGGCCAGCTCTCCGAAGGCAAACTGGCCGTGGGTGGGCGGTTGCCCGCCGAACGCACCCTCGCTGAGCAGCTGCAGGTCTCCCGCACTTCAGTGCGCGAGGCGATCCGCATCCTGGAGGCAATGGGCGTTGTCCGTGCCGGCGTCGGCTCCGGTCCCGAGGCGGGAACTGTGGTCATTTCGGACCCGACGGCGGCGCTCGGCTCGGCGCTGCGGCTCCACGTTGCCACGCAGCACCTGCCCGTGTCCGACATTGTCCAGACCCGGGTCCTCCTGGAATCCTGGGCGGCGTCCCACGCCCGACCTGATTCGCCGGAGCTCTCCGGGGCTGCCCGGCTCCTGGAAGAAATGGATGCCGACGGGGTGGCCGTGGACGACTTCCTGGCCCTCGACGTCCGCTTCCATCTGGCCCTGGCGGACGCCGCAGGCAATACCGTGGTCAGCGCCATGATGGGTTCCCTGCGCGAATCCATTACGGGCTATGCCTCACGCCTCACGGGCAACCTTCCGGATTGGGATGCCACCGCATCGCGGCTACGGGCGGAGCACCATGACATCCTGGACGCCATCCGGAATGACGACGGCGAAAGGGCAGCAAAGCTGGTGGCCGCCCACATCGAGGGCTACTACCGGGAGGCCGGGGTCAGGCACTCCTCGTAACTTCGGGCGCCCGGGTTCGGCGGCTCACGGTGGAGTTTTTGTCCACATATGGCGAGCTGGAGGGCATCCAAGTCGCCGTAACTGGACAAAAACTCCATAGGGGGAGGGGTTGTCAGCCGTGCGTCGCTGTGCGTGGCGCCTTCGCCGGTCCGCTGCTCGCCCGGATCTCAAGCCGCGGCTGGTAGCGGCTGCCCGGTGCATCATTCTCTTCCTTGCGGATGAGTGCGCGCATCTGCTCCCATGCCTGCTGGCCAAGCTCCGTGATGGGCACGGCCGCCGTGGTCAGGGCAGGCGTGGTGTAGCGGGCAAACGGGATGTCGTCGAAGCCAGTGACCGAGATGTCACCGGGAACGTCCACTCCCCGCTCGTGAAGCCCGCTCATCAGTCCCATGGCTACAAGGTCGTTGAAGGCGAGGATGCCCGTGGCGCCGCTGTCCAGGACAGCGTCCACGGCCTCATGTCCGGTGTCGAAGTCCGAGCCGCCTTCGAGCATGAGGACCTCCACCTGAGGGTGGTCCGCTTTGAAGGCCTCCAGCCCCTGGAGCCTGAGTCCGTTGGAGGCGCTGCGGGGTGGCCCCGCCAGGAACGCCAGCCGCGTGTGGCCGAGGTCCACGAGGTGCCCCGCGAGGTCCTGGACGCCTTGCCCGTAGTCCACCACGAGGCTCGGAACGTCAGCCGCAGTTGTTGTCCGGTTGATCAGGACCAGCGGGTGCAGCGAAGGCACGATTTCTTCCAGCTCGGCATCGCTCATGCGCGGTGCGCACAGCACCAGGCCGTCGCACCGGCGGCGGGCCTCACCCGCCAGGATTGCTTCCTCACTGGAGACCTCGAAGGAGTCGGCGATCAGCACCCGGTAGCCGTCCTGGGCTGCTGCCCGGCTCAGCCCGCGCAGGATGGCCTGGAACGTGGGGTTGGCAAGGTCCGGAACCACAATCCCAATAGTGTCCGTCTTGCCCAGTGCAAGGCTCCGGCCCACCGGATTGGGCTGGTACTTCAGTTCCGCTGCTGCGGCCCGGACGCGGGCAGCAATTTCCGGATCCACCGTGAAGTTGCCGTTCATCACCCGCGAAACCGTGGCATGCGAAACTCCGGCTTTCACGGCAACTTCTGCGATGCCGATCCTTCCGGTTGCCGATCTCCTGACCATGGCCTGCCTTTCGTAGGTCCCCCGGGCCATTCTGCCGCCAGAGGGCTGGCGATTTTCCTGCAGATGTCGGGTGTCGTGAGAAAAAGCATATAACGCCGCGGGAAAGCGATTTCTATCGGTACGTCAGAGAGCTTGGCCTCCGCGCGAAGGGCTCCGCAGCGCCCACCTTCTAGAAAACGCTTTCTCTCAACGAGGATATGGTTGACGAGAGCAGGTTGCTCTTGGTACAAATCATATAACGCTTATGAGAAAACGCTTTCTCGGTAGTGTCCGGAAAGCGGCACACTGCGTCACACAAACGGCCGCCTTCCGGCCGGGTATTGAGCCTTCGAAAGGGACCCTCATGGTCAACACAGCCGAATCGAGTTCCGCCACCGCTGCCAGCACCCCCGCTCCGCTGACCGGCACCGCAGCCGACGGCGTTCCAGGAGCCGGTGCCCGCGCCAAGGCCCGCATCGCCCTCATCGGCACCGGTGGCCGCTCCGAGATGTACATCCGCGCCATCTTCGGCAAGCACGCCGACACGGCGGAACTCGTGGCGTTCTCCGACGTCAACCCCGGCCGGGTCGAGTTCTACCAGAAGCTCATCCAGGAACTTGGGGCGCCGGGCCCCGTCGCTGCCTTTGACCCGGCGGACCTGACCGCGTTCATCCAGGCCAACAACATCGACCGCGTTGTGGTGACCACGCCGGACTACACCCACGCGGACTACATCGTGGAGGCACTCGAGGCGGGTGCCGACGTCGTGGTCGAAAAGCCCCTGACCATCGACGCCGAGGGCTGCCGCCGCATCACCAGGGCCGTGGAAAAGACCGGCCGCAACGTGGTGGTGACCTTCAACTACCGCTACTCCCCGCGCAACAGCGCCCTGAAGGAAATCATTCAGAGCGGCGTGATCGGCAAGGTCACCTCGATCGACTTCAGCTGGGTCCTGGACACTGTCCACGGCGCGGACTATTTCCGCCGCTGGCACCGCGAGAAGAAGAACTCCGGCGGCCTGCTGATCCACAAGGCCTCCCACCACTTCGACCTGGTCAACTGGTGGATCAACGACGTCCCGGAGCGCGTCTTCGCCTCCGGCGGCCTGAAGTTCTACGGCGACAGGAACGCCGCCGAGCGCGGCCTGGGTCCCCGTCCCGAACGTGGAACCCCCGACGCCGGGACTCCGGCGAGTGCCGAAAAGGATCCGTTTGCGCTGGACCTCCGTGAGGATGAGCGGCTCAAGGCACTCTTCCTCGACAACGAGCACTACGATGGCTACCGCCGCGACCAGGACGTCTTCACCGGCGGCATCACCATCGAGGACAACCTGGCACTCGTGGTGGAGTACCAGGGCGGGCCGCGCCTGAGCTACTCCCTGAACGCCCACAGCCCGTGGGAGGGCTACCGCGTTTCGGTCAACGGCACGGAAGGCCGGGCAGAGCTCGAAGTCGTGGAACGCGCCGCCGTCCTCAGCAGCACCGACAAGAAGACAGTGGTTGACCCGAGCGCCACTCCCATCGAGGAGGACGACGCCGTCCGCCGCAACGGCGAACGCCTGGTCGTCCAGCGCCACTGGGAGCCCGCCTACGAAGTACCCATCGTCAACGGTGAAGGCGGGCACGGCGGCGGCGACGAGCTCCTCCTCTCCGACCTCTTCAACGGTCCCGGCGAGGACCCGCTGGGCCGTCCGTCCGGCTACCTCGACGGCCTCCGCTCGGTGTCTGTGGGTATTGCCGGCAACCGTTCACTCGAGTCCTCCCTCCCAGTCCGCATCGAGGACCTGGACCTCGGTGCCGACCTCCGCCGCGGCGCCTAGACCGCAGCCTGAAATCCTGAAGGAATAATCATGAGCAGGATCTTTGTCACCGGCGGCTCCGGCCGGCTGGGACGCAGTGTGGTGGCCGGGCTGGCCCAGGCGGGACACGAGGTCGTCTCGGTGGACCGCGACGCCATCCCGGCGGACCAGCTGCCGGCCGGCGTGGTGCAGGAAACCGGCGACCTCCTGGCCCCGGGTGAGGCATTGCGCCTTCTGAAGGAAACCAGGCCCGACGCCGTCATCCACCTTGCGGCCATCGCCGTACCGTTCAGCGCCCCGGAAGAGGTCATCTTCGCCACCAACACCCGGCTGGCCTACGCCGTAATCAGCGCCGCCACGGAAATGGGAGTTGGCAAGATCGTGACTGCCAGCAGCCCCACTGCACTGGGCTACGGCTGCCCGGCGGGATGGCTGCCGGCCAGCTTCCCGCTGGACGAGCGCACCACGCCAAAGCCGTGGAATGCCTACGCTCTGTCCAAGCTGATCGCCGAGCAGACAGTGGAGATGTTTGCCGCGGCGCAGGGGCAGAAAATCCGTTACGCGGCCTTCCGGCCGTGCTACGTCATCTCTCCGGAGGAATGGGAAGGCGCGCCCACACAGCAGGGCCACACTGTGGCCGAACGGCTGGCCGACCCCGCCCTGTCAGCGCCGGCACTGTTCAACTATGTGGACGCCCGCGACGTAGCCGAATTCCTGGACGTGCTCCTGCAGAAAATGGACTCCATCCCCAACGGGGAAACGTTCTTCGTCGGCGCCGCTGACGCCCTGGCCACCGCACCCCTGGCCGAGCTGATGCCCCGCTTCCTGCCGGGGAGCGAAACCCTGGCCGCCTGCCTGACCGGCACCAGTCCCGCCTTCTCCATCGCCAAAGCCCGCGACCTGCTGGGCTGGGAACCCAAGCGCAGCTGGCGAACCGAACTGAAGACAAAAGCCACCCTCAACGACGAGACCTCCGCCTCGCTGGTCACAGCCGGAGCCGGAACCAAGGAGACACCATGAAATTCGACGGCGTTTTGTTTTTCCCCGTCACCCCCTTCACGCCGGAAGGCACTGTTGATGTGAAGCTCCTCAAGGAGCACATCGGCTCGCGGCTGGCATTCGGTCCCGGCGGTGTGTTTCCCGCCTGCGGCACCGGCGAGTTCCACGCCCTGGGCATCGATGAGGTGCGCACCGTAGTAACCGCCGCCGTCGAGGTTGTGGCCGGTAAGGTGCCGGTAGTCGCCGGAGCCGGCGGGCCGCTGGGCCACGCCCTGGATGCCGCACGGGTGGCCGAGGAGGCCGGCGCCGACGCACTCCTGGTGCTGCCGCCGTACCTGGTCACCGGACCCACCGACGGCCTGGTGGCCTACATTGAGGCCGTGGCGGACGCCAGCAGCCTGCCGGTGATCGTCTACCACCGCGGCAACGCCAAATTCACGGCCGCCTCCATGGTCCGCCTCGCCGCCAACCCCAAGGTGATCGGCTTCAAGGACGGGCTGGGGGATGTGGGCCTGGCCCAGGAGATCGTTTCCGCGGTCCGTGCGACGGGACGCCAAGACTTCGCATTGTTCAACGGCCTCCTGACCGCCGAACTGACCCAGGGTGCCTACCGTGGCCTGGGAATTCCGCTCTACTCCTCGGCGGCGTTCGCCATGGCACCGGAGATCGCCAAGGCGTACTACGACGCCTACATGTCCGGTGACGAGGAGCGCCGCAACGCCCTGCTGGAGGGCTTCTACGCTCCGCTGGTGCGGCTCCGTGACCAGACTCCCGGCTTCGGCGTCTCCCTCATCAAAGCCGGCCTGCGGCTTGGCGGACTCGCTGTTGGGGGTGTCCGCCCACCGCTGGTGGACCCCACCGAGGACCAGCTGGTCCAGCTGAAGTCCATCCTGGCCAAGGGCTACGAGCTGGCCGGCCGCTGATGAGCGCGCCCGCCGCCGAAGCCGTCCGTACCGCACCGCTCATTACCGGTCTGTCCACCCGGCTCCTGACCGTCCCGCTGCGCCGCGGCTGGGGAGTGGAAGCCCCGGAAAACCATGTGATCGTTACGGAGATCCAGACGGACGACGGCGGCGCGGGGCACGGTTTTTCGTGGACGCCCACCATCGGTCCGCAGGCTGTGAAGGCCCTCCTGGACTACGACATCGCACCTTTCGTCACTGGGCTGCCCGCCAACCCCGAGACGGTGTGGGACGCGTTGTGGAAGCGGCTGCACGAGGCCGGCGGCGGGGGACTGACCACCATCGCCATGGCGGGCGTGGACCTTGCCCTCTGGGACCTCCTGGCCCGCCGCGCGCAGACGTCCGTCACCGGGCTGCTGGGCCAGCGGCAGGAGTCCGCGGAGGTGTACGGTTCCGGCGTGAACCTGCACTACACGCTGGACGAGCTGGTGGCCCAGGCCGAACGCTGGGTGGCTGCGGGCCACCGGGCGGTCAAAATCAAGGTGGGCAAGCCCGACATCCGCGAGGACGCCGAGCGCGTGGCGGCTGTCCGGTCCGTCCTCGGCCCGGACCGCAAGCTCATGATCGATGCGAACCAGCGCTGGGACCTGCCCACCACGTTCAAGGCCTTGGAAGTGCTCGCAGAGTACGGGCTGGAATGGCTCGAAGAGCCCATCCGCGCGGACGACCTTTGGGCCTACCGCAGGCTGCGGAAGCACTCGCCGGTGCCCATCGCCCTGGGCGAAAACCTCCACACCATCTACCGCTTCCGAGATTTCATTGATGCCGAAGCGGTGGACATCATCCAGCCCAACATCATCCGGGTGGGTGGCATCACGCCGTTCCGGCGCATCGTGGAGCTGGCCAGGACCAACAGCATCCGCGTGATGCCCCACCTGCTGCCGGAGCTTTCCGGGCAGCTGGCCCTCACGCTGGCGGAGCCCACCCTGGTGGAGGACGTGGAAGATGCGTCCTTCGAGCAGCTGGGCATCTTGGCCGGACCCGCGCCGGTCCGCTTCAGCAACAGCCGGCTGACCCTCACGGACCAGCCCGGACTGGGTTTCCGCTTCACGGACCACGCCCCAGCCTGATGAATGCCGCCTGATGCACGCACATTTTGCAGACGCAGACCCCATAGCCGCAGACACGACGACAAGGAACCCCGAGTGACCACTGCAACCCTTTCACTTTCAGAACTTACAGCCGCCGCAACCCGGGCTGCCTCCATCGCGGCCGCAGCGTCGGACGTCGAGCGGGCAGGCTGGCTCAACGCCGTCGCCGATGCCTTGGACGACAACGTGGCCGAACTCGTGGAGATCGCCGATTCCGAGACGAGCCTTGGCACGGTCCGGCTGACCGGCGAAGTGGCCCGCACGTCCGGGCAGCTGCGGCTTTTCGCCCGTGTGATCACCGAAGGCTCCTATTTGGAAGCAGTCATTGACCACGCTGACCCGTCGGCCACCCCGCCCAAGCCTGACCTGCGCCGGATCCTGCGGCCCATCGGACCGGTGGCTGTTTTCTCCGCCTCCAACTTCCCGTTCGCTTTTTCCGTAGCAGGCGGCGACACCGCTTCCGCCCTGGCCGTCGGCTCTTCGGTGATCGTGAAGGCCCACTCGGGCCACCTGAAACTGTCCGAACGGACAGCAGAAGTGGTCACGGAGGCCCTGCGTTCGGCCGGAGCCCCGGACGGACTCTTCGCCCTCGTAAGCGGCCGCGAGGTGGGCACCGCGCTGGTCCAGGATCCAGCCATCAAAGCCGTTGGCTTCACCGGATCCATCCCTGGTGGCCGGGCGCTGTTTGACCTCGCGGTCTCCCGCCCCGACCCCATTCCGTTCTACGGTGAGCTGGGCAGCCTGAACCCGGTGGTTGTCACCGCGGCTGCGCTGGCCGAACGGTCAGGCCAGCTTGCGGCAGGACTGGCCGCTTCGTTCACCATGGGTGCCGGCCAGTTCTGCACCAAGCCGGGCCTGGTCTTTATCCCGGCGGGCACCGAATTTGCGACGGAGCTGGCCGAGGCCAGCAAGGACAAGCCGACGTCGGCCATGCTCACCACCCGGATCTCCGACGCCTACCCGGATGGTCTTCGCAGCGTGGCTTCGCTGCCTGACGTGCAGATCGTCAGCGGTACGGCGGATCAGGACGCCACCCGCGACGGCGCCGCTCCCGTGGTGTTTTCCACGTCCGCAGCCAACGTCCTGGAGCGCCCGGACGAGCTGCTGGAGGAATGCTTCGGGCCCACCACGCTGCTGATCGAATACAAGGACCAGGAAGAGCTCTCCGCCGTCCTCGCGAAGGTTCCCGGGAGCCTGACCGCCACGGTCCACGCCCAGCCGGGCGAGGAAGTTGGAGGCCTTGTGGAGCAGCTGTCCGAACTGGCCGGACGGGTCCTGTTCGATGGCTGGCCCACCGGTGTCGCAGTCAACTGGGCACAGCAGCATGGAGGGCCGTACCCCGCCACCACGTCCCTGTTCACCTCGGTAGGCGCGACGGCGGTCCGCCGCTTCCAGCGCCCCGTCGCCTACCAGGACGCTCCTGAATCCGTCCTGCACCCGGCACTGCGCGAAAGCAACCCGCTGGGCATCCCGCGCCGCGTCGACGGGGAGCTCCGCCTCCCGTAGCAACGCTCTCTCACATAACGTCGCTTAAATCGAAACGCTCTCTCAGTTGTCGCCGGGACTACGGCTACAACTGGGAGAGCGTTTGGCGTTTTGCCCTCTACGTCAGGCTGGTTGTGAGTCAGTCAGTGATTGAAGGGAACAGGAGCAGCCATGACTGTTGGTCCGCGAGGTATTAGCCGCGATGAGATTCGGGAATTGGTACATGAGTATTACGTGCAGCCGTATGGGACGAGGAAGGAATGGCTTGCCTCTCAGCCAGTGACTGAATGGACGTTCCGGCGGTGGCGGAAGATGGTGCAAGAGGGTGATCTCGACCGGAATCTGATTCCACGAGAGCATGGGGGTATGGCCCGTACGAATGGCGAGTGGTCCGCGTTTGAGAAAGCGCGCGCCAAGGAGATCGCTGAACACCAGTCCGAAGTCGAACAGCTCAAGGGCCGTATCCGTGAACTTGAAGGCACGAATACTGCTCTGGGAAAAGCTATCGGGCTCTTGCACGAGTTGAACGTGCCAGAGCCCGATACGGCCCGGACGAAAGATCCGAAAGGTTCATCGAAGCCGAGAACCTCCTCGTCCGGGAGCTGACAAAGCTCACCGGCTCGCAGCGGCAAGCCCTCGAGTGCGCCGGCGTGTCGCGCTCGACCTGGCACTACCGGCAGAACCCCCGCGAACGCGTGCAGGACCCGCTCGCCCAGTCTGAGCGGGCCTATGAATCGCGGATCAGCACCGGGGATCGCGACCGGATCTGCGAATACATTCTGGACGGCTGGGCCAACCAGGTCTCGGTTGACCATTCCTACGCGGCCGCGTGGGACAAGGGGGTGGTCCTCGCTTCCCGCCGGACCTGGTGGCGGGTCGCGGCCCAGATCGAGGACCAGATGCTGCGCCCCACGATCCCTACCAGGAGCCGGAACAACCGGCCCCCACGGGAGAAACCGGTTGTGATGGCGACCGGACCGGGCCAGGTCTGGTCCTGGGACATCACCGATCTGTATTCACCCTGGCGGGGAAAGCCGTTCAAAGCCTACTCAGTCCTTGATATCTACTCCCGCCATATGGTTGCCTGGCGGGTCGAAGACCGAGAAGCCGACCACCTCGCGGTGGAGATGTTCGAACCGCTATCGCCCGGCACGGCGCCCCGCGCATCGTCCACGCCGACTCCGGGCCGGCGATGAGATCAAACCTGCTCCGCGACACTCTCACCAGCCACGGTATCGAACTCTCCCACAACCGGCCCTACGTCTCGAACGACAACCCCTTCTCAGAGTCCGGGTTCCGGACCATGAAGTACAGGCCAGGCTACCCCCGCGTTTTCAAAGAACTCGAGACCGCCCGGGCCTACCTCGCCGACTACGTGCCCTGGTACAACACCCAACACAAACACTCAGGCATTGCACTTTTCTCGCCCGCCGAAGTCCACGAGGCTCCTGGAAAGAAACCTGGCAAAAACGCGACCACGCACTCCAGCGCTACTACGACAAAAACCCCGAACGATTCCACCAGCGCCCCATCACACCAGCCCCCGCCAGCCACACAGGAATCAACCTCCCGGCAACAAAAACACCCACACAGCAAACCCAATGACTCCACACAGCTTGACAACCTTCGTTGCTGCAGGATCTGAGAGAGCGTTTGGCGTTTTGCTGCAGGATCTGAGAGAGCGTTGGCTAGAGCTGCAGCGTGAGGGGGCGCTTGAGGCCGTTGACGGTGGTGGCGGGCCAACGGTCGTCCACGGTCAGGACCTTCACCCCGGAGTCGGTGAGCTGCACAGTGTCCTCGATCTTCACCCCGGGTCCGGAAGGGTTCCAGGTGAACGGCTGGTTGAGCACCACGGTGTCGGTGGCGGACGCTGTGACGCGCGGATCCCGTCCGGCATAGCCCGCCGGTCCGCCCTGGTGGTGCAGCTCCCACTGCTCCGTTCCGAAGCCGTGGCGGACGTAGGCCGCTTTGATCTCGCCGAAAATGCGGTGCAGCCGGGCACCAGGCACCGTGGCGTCGAAGATGTCCGCCTCAACTGCCGCGATCCGGGCCTCGGCGTCGAGCTCCTCGGAGGTGCCGGCGTCGAACCTTACCCAGCGGGTGATATTGGCAACCAGGCCGTCCCGCCGCGCGCACACCACCGCCATGGCGCGGCGGCCCAGGGGCGCGTGCGTTGCCAGGGGATGGCGGAAATCGCTGCGGGAGCTGCCGTTGCACAGCAGCACCAAGGGTTCCGCGCCCGCGGCCACGACACGGCCGGCGAGGGATGACACAAGTCCGAACTCAGTGGTGTCCGGCCGGGCGGCTGACAGCACATCGGTCATGATGCCGGCCAGTTCCGCACTGAGGCGGGCGTAGCGGGCGCTTTCGCCGGGAAGCAGCTGCTGCCGGGCAGCCCTCAGCTCGGTGGCCACCGCGGCCTCCTCAAGCGGGGTTGCCGGTCCACGGTGCCCGCCGGAAGAACGTCCGACGGCGGCAGCGGCCTCGTGCAGGTTCCCGTACCAAGGCACGGTGTGGAGGGTAACGCCGGAAGGGAGCTCCTCGGCCGCCATGCGCCCGGCTTCGTTGTTGAACGTGACCAGGTGGTCGCCTTCCCGGTCCACCAGCACCGCAGCGATGGGATCGCCTGCCAGGCTGATGTGGACGCGGCTGCCGTCCAGGTACCAGGTGAGCGCAGTGTGGCTGGCCAGCAGCAGTGAGTCCTGCCCCTTGGAGTCGAGGATGTCCAGGACCCGGCGCCGCTTGATCTCGCGGTCGGCTGTGGAGGCCGGTGGTGTCCGTAGTCCGGTGGACGGCCTATGGAGCGGAGCGGGTGTGGCGGTGGTCTGGCTCATGAATTGTCCCCCTGTGTCCTGATTAATGTCTCAACGTCTTCAGTGCCCAAAATTCCGTCGGCTATATAGATGCTGACGCTGCGGCGGACCGGGGCGCCGGGTTCGGCAATCACGGGGGCGTCCCAGGCCAGCGACTGGCCAACGCCGGGGTATCCGTCCACGCGGACGAACCACGGGTCCGTGGAGCCCTCCGAGGCCACAAACACCAGCGTGGCGGGTCCGCCGGAGGATGCGCTGCCGTGGCCTGGACCACTGGCATCCGTGCTGGCATCTGCACCGTCGTCGGACTTTTCAGTACTGAAATTGCCGGACCAGGCGAGCCACGGGGTGACGCTTCCGTGCACGGCTGCCTCGCCGGTGTTCGTCTCTCCGGTTGCACCGGGCGTCCACACCGTTGCCCCGGAACACTCCGGAAGGCGCCAGAAGAAGCCGCCGTAGCCGCCCTGGTGGCGGCCGTTGGAGCCGGGGCTGCCCAGGCTGACGGGGTGATCCCCGGCAGGGGAGAGCGCAAAGTCAAGGGTGAGGCGCCAGGCGGAGGAACCGGCCGCGGCCCACGTCCAGGTGCGCTGTTCGGTCAGGAGGGGGGCGCCGTCGGGCCCGTTCCAGGACAGGCTCTCGGCCAGCCGGTTGGCCCCCGGGGACTGCCCGGCCGGGGACCGCTGTTCCGTCCGGACGATGGTGCCGTGGTCCGGGCGCCAGACGTATTCGCCGGCGGCCCGGGTGTAGGTGCGGCCGCCCCAGAAGCTAACGCCGTCAACATCCTGCAAGGCCACGCCCACGCCCAGGTGCCACACATGGTCCAGCGGCTGGTGGTCAGTGACGACTGTCCCGGCGAGGGTGCGCACAGGGTGCAGGTACGGGCGGGGCGAGGACACTGTGCGGATGCGGCTGCCGTCCTGGTAGTCCGCCACGGTGTGTCCGGCCAGCTCGAGGGTGCGCACCGGCGGCAGGCTGCGGGCCCAGGGCACCCCCAGCTCGGCGAAGGTGGCCTGCGCCTTGGCCGCACGTTCGATGAGCTTCGGAATGCCGTGGACCACGGGATGGGCGTCGTCGCCTTCGCCCTCCCACGTGATGTGTTCGGCGCCGATTTCCTGCGGGTCCGGTGCTGTGCGGATCGCTTCCAGTACGGAGGTGAACGCGCCAGTGTCCGCCAAGCCGCACAGCAGGGGTGCGCCGGCGTTTCTTGCGGCGAGCAGGTTTTCCAGCAGGTCAGTCCGCCCGAAGGTCTCGCGGCGCTCGCCGGCCGCGGTTGTGGTGACTACCTGGTCTTCCGTGTAGAAGAAGGTGATCTCGCCGTTCGTGCCGTGAACCGTCACGGAGGGGTTCTGCTGCTCCGGAGCGCACAGCGTCAGGCCGCACAGCAGGGTCTGCCCGGCGGCTGTTTTGACCCGGATCACGGACGTATCGTCGCTTTGCGTGTTGTTGGCCCGGTAAAGGTCGGTCTCCACGGACGCGACGTCGGCCACGGTGTGTGCGCCGGCCATGTGCAGTCCGGTGGCTACGGCGTGAGCCAGGGCGTTCGTGGCCACGCCGTCCACAACGTCGGTGCCTTCGAGGCTGCGTTTGCCCGCCCAGCGGGACCGTTTGAAGTAGCCCTTGGTCCGCAGCCACATGCCCTGGGCGCTCAAGCCCAACACCTCCCCGATTTCGCCGGACTCGATGGACCTGCGGATGGCGGGCAGGGCCAGGGACCCGATGCTCTGGAATCCCACCTGCACGAGTTTCCCAGAGGCTTCAGCCGCGGCGGCGACCTCCTGGAACTGCGCCATGGACGCCACCGGGGGCTTTTCCACATACACGTCGCATCCCGCGGCCAGCGCTGACAGTGCGAGGGGTGCGTGCGTTTGGATGGGGGTCGCCAGGATAACCACGTCCGGGGCGGGCCCCGCCGCCAGCAGCTGGTCCAGCGTGGCGAATACCGCCACCGCACCGGCCAGTTTGCCGTCCTGGGGCGGATTGGGATCGGCCACGGCCACCAGTTCGACGGCGCCGGAAGCCTCAAGGCGGGCCAGGTTGGCCAGGTGCCGCTCGCCGAAGCCGTGGACGCCCACCAGGGCTATCCGCGGACGGGCGGCCGGAGCGGCCGCCGAACCGGGCCCCTCGGCGGAGTGCGGTGCGGTGCTGCCTGGTGCCGCGAAGGCGGATTGCTGGGTCATCAATGGTCCTCGGTGCCTATGGGGTGGAAACGGTCGAATGGTGCTGGGTCGTGGGCCTTCCGGCGCCCAGCCTCCCGGATAAGTAGCTGATGGCTTCATTCTGCATCTCTGCGGTGAAGACGTGCCCGCCCGGCCAGAAATTGCCGGTGTAGGAGCCATTGGGGTGGAGCGACTCGAGGACCCGGTGGGCCTCGCGCATGCCGTCCTCGGGAAAGAGCGGGTCAGCCAAGGCATACTGCACCAGGAATCCGTCTGCGCCCGACCTCGCCGTTAGTTCCGGCCAGTCGCCCAGTTTCCAGAGCCCGGGCGTCTGCAGCAGCCAGGAATGGGCATCCAGGTAAGCGGGGAAGAGGGACCCGAACGTGGCCATCATGCATGTCACCACGTAGTTCCGGATCCGCGGGCTCAGCGCCGCCAGCGCCACTGCCCTGCCGCCGCCGCCCGAAAAGCCCAGGCATCCCAGCCGGTCCGGATCGACCCCCGGCAGCGAGGCCAGGATCTCCAGCGCGGCAAGATCGTCATGGGCCACCGTCCCGGCAAGGCTGGTGCCCAGGAGGCCCGCAGCCTTGGCCACGGTGTCCTCGTGGAAGCCAGCGGCTGCGTTGTACAGCTCCGCTTCAGTTAGTACGACGCCGTCCTCCCGCCATTGAGCCTTCCGCGCCTCCAGCGCGGCGGCAGTCCTCCAAGGGGGCACGGAGAGATCAAACCTGCGGCTTCCCCAGGCAAACGTGTCATGGGCCAGAACGGCAAAGCCCGCCCTGGCCACCTCGGTGGCGAGGGCCCGGCCGTCGTAATGGCCGGCCCTCGCCGCCGCAGCGGACGGGTGGGACTGCGGGAGCTCCACGAGCCGGTCGGCTCCACCGAATTTGTTACCGCCGTGGCAGTGCAGGGCGAGTACACCCGGCAGGGCCCCGGAAGGCCCGCCCGGCCGCATCAGCCAGCCCGTAGTACGGGGGCCGAAGCCCACCTGCCAGCTGAGCTGGCAGGTGGTGACGCCGTCGTACGTTCCTTCCCAATGGACCGTGACGTCCGCCGGGGGACGGGGTTCCGGGACGCCCAAGGCGTCCGCGAGCCCTTGTGCTGCCGGGGCGGCTGCCTGGTAGCGGGGCTGGTTCCGCACGTAGGCGGGCCAGTCCTCGTAGCCGGCAATTGCGCTGGGCCGCGTGGGGTCCTCGGGTGTACTCACTGGCCTGCCTGCTGTTTGGGATGGCGGATGGTGGGCGGCGGTGCCGGTCAGCCCAGGTTCTGGTTGACCTCGGCAATCATGCCCTTCGCGGCGTCGCGGGGGGAGATCTTTCCGAAGAGTACATCCGTGTTGTTACGGTTCAGGACCTCCATGGTGGCCGATGACCCGGCAGGGAACGGCTTGGGTGCCTCGATGTTCATCTCCGCGATACGGTCCAGGTAGGCCGCTTCCTTCTGCTGGGAGTCCTTCAGGAGCGGGGTGATTCCGGCCTTCAGTTCGGTGTTGGCAGGCATGCCGCGGTCACTCTTGATCTTCTTGGCCGCGTCCATGTTGTTCACGAGGTAGTTGATGAACAGGGCGGCTTCCTTGGGGTGGGCCGACTTGGAGGAGATGGCGTACTCCATGGACGAACGCAGCCAGGCACCCGGCTCCTTGCTTTCACCCGGCATCTTCATCATGACCAGGGGAGAGCCGGAGTAGGAGGTCATCTGGTTGCTCCAGGAGATTTTCATGGCCTGCTTGCCCTGGCCCATCAGCGTCAGCTCCGGCTGCGCGGAGCCGTCTTCCACCGTCTGCGATGCCGACGGCGCTCCGCCGGTTTCCATCAGCTTCTTGTTCATTTCAAACCAACGGGTCAGGGTGTCTTCGCTGATGCCCATCTTCTTGCCGTCTTCGGTGTACAGGTCTTCGCCGTTCTGGCGGGCCCAGACAGCCAGGAAGGAGTCATTGGCCATGGGCGTGGTGCCGAAGGTTCCCTGCGGGGACTTCTTGGTGATCTCCGCGGCGATGTCCGCATAGTCATCCCAGGTCCAGGTCTCGTCGTCCGGGAGTGCCACGCCGGCTTTTTCGAAGACCACGGGATCGATGACCATGGACATCGAGTTCACGCCGGCCGTAATGGTGTACTGCGTACCGTCGATCTTGCCCAGGTCCACTGTCCCCTCGGCGAACTTGGAGGTGTCCAGTTGCTCCTTGACCTTGTCCAGGTCCAGCAGCACGCCGCGGCTGGAGTATTCGCTGGGGTACGAGCCGCTCATGGCGAAGACGTCCGGTGTAGTGCCGCCGGCGATCTGGGTGGCCATCTTGTCCCAGTAGGAGCTGAACTCAGTGTTTTCGCCCTGGACCTTGATAGTGGGGTTGGCGGCTTCGAAATCCTTGATGACTTCGAGGGTGGTTTTGGCGCGGGAGTCGTTTCCCCACCAGGCGAAACGGAGGGTGACGGGGTCCTCGACGGTCCCCACCTTTCCCGTTTCGGTGGAGCCGCCGCAGCCGGTGAGAACCAGTGCCAGTGCCGCCGTTGCGCCGGCGATACGAAGTGAAGACTTATTGAGACCAAACCGCATTGTTGTGCCCCTCATGTGTTGAAGTATGGGTAGAGTGATCCGAGTTACAGAAAACGCTTTCTCAAAAACTAGCAAAGGGCTATACAGGAGTCAAGAAACCGTTTACTTTGGTACGGAGCCGCTTTCTTTCGTCCCGCACGGCGGCGGCAGGCCCGGACCGCAGACAACAGCAACAAAACCTGTAGCCGGCGTCAGGAGTCCGCCACCGGAGCCGGGACGTATCCGGATCGCCCCAGCGATCACCAGACGTGGAGGGCCACGATGACCAAAGGAGACCACATGGCCACTAAACATATCCCCAGGACGCCCCGGCCGGCATTCCTGCCGGCGCCGGCGCGCCTGATGCGTGAAATGGAGTCGCCGCAATGAGCGCCATCAGCGAACTCAGCACAATTTCCCGGCGGAAGGGCAAAGCCACCGCGGAGGAGAAGAAGGCCAACGGCCGGGACAATAAGGCCGCCTATATCTTCCTGCTTCCGTGGCTGGTGGGCCTTGTAGCCATCACCATCGGTCCCATGCTGATGTCCCTCTACCTGTCCTTTACGGACTACAACCTGCTGCAGCCGCCCGAATGGGTGGGCCTGGACAACTTCACCCGGATGTTCTCGGACGCCAGGCTGCACAACTCGCTCGGCGTGACCTTCACCTACGTCCTGGTGGGCGTTCCGCTTCAGCTGGCAGTGGCGCTCCTGATTGCGCTGGTCCTGGACAAGGGGCTCCGCGGACTGCCTTTCTACCGCTCCGTGTTCTACCTCCCGTCCCTGCTGGGCGGGTCGGTGGCAGTTGCCATCCTCTGGAAGCAGATTTTTGGCACTACGGGGCTGGTCAACCAGGTCCTCGCGATGTTCGGCGTCCAGGGTCCGGGCTGGATCTCGGATCCCAGCACAGCGCTAAGTTCCATCATCCTGCTCCATGTCTGGACGTTCGGCGCCCCGATGATCATCTTCCTCGCGGGCCTGCGGCAGATTCCCGTGATGTATTACGAGGCAGCGAAGGTGGACGGCGCCACCGCACTCCAGCAGTTCTGGAAGATCACCATGCCGATGCTAAGCCCGATCATCTTCTTCAACCTGGTGCTGCAGATCATCGGTTCCTTCCAGTCGTTCACCCAGGCGTTCATCGTCTCCGGCGGCAGCGGAGGCCCGTCCGACTCGACGATGTTCTTCACGCTGTACCTCTACCAAAAGGGATTCGGCCAGTTCGACATGGGCTATGCGTCCGCCATGGCCTGGTTCCTGCTGGTCATCATCGGTGTTTTCACCGCCATCAACTTCATCGCTTCTAAGTATTGGGTTTTCTATGACGACTAAGCTGGAGACGCTGCCCGCCCCGGACAAGAAGACTTCCGGCGCCGGCAAGCCTAAGAACCACCGCAAGCTCCGGGAGTCCCGCGGGACGCTGGCCTTCAGCCGGTCACAGCGGAACAAGGCGCTGGGCAAGCACGCCATCCTGATCCTTGCGGGCGGCCTGATGATCTACCCGCTGCTTTGGATGCTCGTGTCCTCCCTGCGTGCGAACGAACTGATTTTCCGCGAACCCGGACTCTGGCTCAACAGCCTGGAAATGAGCAACTACACCGACGGCTGGTCAGCTCTGACCCACCCCTTCGGGCACTACATGATCAATTCCGCCATTGTGGTGATGGGCTCGATTTTGGGCAACCTGGTCTCCTGCTCCATGGCCGCCTACGCCTTTGCCCGGCTGCAGTTCACCGGCAAGAAGCTGTTCTTCGGCATCATGCTGCTGACCATCATGCTCCCGTTCCACGTGATCATCGTGCCGCAGTACATCCTGTTCTCGCAGATTGGCTGGGTCAACACTTTCTGGCCCCTCATCGTCCCGAAACTGCTCGCCACGGAGGCGTTCTTCGTCTTCCTTATGGTCCAGTTCATCCGCGGCATCCCCAAGGACCTGGACGAAGCCGCACGCATCGACGGGGCGGGCCACCCCCGTATCTTCCTGCGCGTCATCCTTCCCCTGATGGTGCCGGCGCTGGCCACCACCACCATCTTCACGTTCATCTGGACCTGGAACGACTTCTTCGGCGCCCTGATCTACCTCACGGACCCCGACATGTTCACCGTTCCCGTGGCCCTGCGCGCCTTCGTGGATTCGCAGTCAGCCACGAGCTGGGGATCTCTGTTCGCAATGTCCATCGTGTCCCTGCTCCCAGTCTTCCTGGTCTTCCTCTTTGGCCAGCGGTTCCTCATCAAAGGCATCGCCACCACCGGTATCAAATAAGCCTGACCTGCAGTCCCTCCGAGCCCCCTGCTCGAACCGATGGCCCGTCTCACAGGACGGGCCATCGGCCGTCCTGTGCCTACCTGGCGTGCTGGCGCCGGCCGTCCTGTGCCTACCTGGCGGGCTGGCGCCGGCTGTCCGCTTACGGAACGGCCGACGTCGGCACGTCCCGCAGTAACGTGCCGACACGCTCACGGGACGCCCGACGTCGACAGGCCTTGCGGTGGGCGAGGCAACAAACAGCTATCCCAAAAACCTCTTGTAATACAAGTTTCTAACTTGTAGTATGGGATTTAAGAAAACGCTTCCTCGTTTCTCGAATCCCCAGCAAGATCAAAGAAGATCGGAGTATCCAGTGCCGCTTTTTCCCCGCTCTGAGTCTCCTGCCCGTAACCATTTGGCAGAGACCCCTTCCCACGGCGCACGGCGCCGTTTCCGAAAGACTGGTGTCGTTGCTGCTGCAGCCGCCGCTGTTCTCGCCCTGAGTGCCTGCGGCGGGGGAGCGACACCACAGAGCGCCGACGGTACCGTTGAACTCCGGTTCTCCTGGTGGGGCAGCGACAAGCGGGCCCAGCTGACCCAGGCCGCCATTGCAGCCTTCGAGGCCGAGAACCCCAACATCAAAATCAAGCCCGAGTACGGCGACTGGAGCGGCTACTGGGACAAGCTGGCAACCCAGGTCGCCGCCAACGATGCCCCGGACATCATCCAGATGGACGAGAAATACATCACCGAGTACTCCAGCCGCGGCGCCCTGTTGGACCTCTCGAAGTACGAGATCGACACTTCCAAGCTGGATGAAGCCGCGCTGAACGCAGGCAAGAGCGAGGACGGCCTGACCGGCATAGCAGCCGGCATCAATGCAGCCACGATCGTGGCCAACCCGGCTGTGTTCCAGGCTGCCGGTGTGGCGCTTCCGGATGACAAGACCTGGACCTGGGAGGACTTTGGCCGCATCTCCGCCGAGCTCACCGAGAAGTCCCCGAAGGGCACGTACGGCTCCGCCGCCTACGGCACGGACGAGGCCTCCCTGGGCGTCTGGCTCCGGCAGAACGGCAAGTCGCTCTACACCTCCGACGGCAAGCTGGGCTTCGAGCCGGCCGATATTGCGCAGTGGTGGGAATTCCTGAAGGAGCTGAGCGAGAAGAAGGCTGTCCCGTCGGCGTCTGAAGTTGTGGAAGCTGAAGCTGCACCGCTCGACCAGAGCGGCTTGGCCACGGGTAAGAACGGCCTCGCCTTCTGGTGGTCCAACCAGCTTCCGGCACTTGAGAAAGCGGCCGGCAGCGAGCTCCAGATCCTGCGCTTCCCGTCCAAGACCGGGAAAGCTGCCGACACTCAGCTCTGGTACAAGGCATCGCAGTTCTGGTCCGCTTCCTCACGCACCAAACACCCTGAAGAAACTGCCAAGTTCATTGACTTCCTGGCCAACAACGAAAAGGCCGGCGAGGCACTCCTTGCAGACCGCGGCGTCTACCCCAACTCCGAGGTCCGTGCTGCCATCGAATCCAAGCTGACTCCTGCTGACATCAAGGTGGTCAAGTTCATCGACCAGATCAAGGACGAGCTCGGCGAGGCTCCGGCTCCGCCGCCGAAGGGCGCCGGAGCAATCCAGGAGATTGTGAAGCGGTACACCTCCGAGATCCTGTTCGAGAGGCTCTCAACTGATGAGGCAGGCAAGAAGGCCCACGACGAAATGAAGTCAGCCATCAGCGGTTAGTCCTCACACCGCCAAACTGCTCCGGACGTTCTGGGGAAGCCTCCTCCGCAGAACGTCCGACGGCGGGTGGCAGCTCCGTCCCGGCAGGAACCATTGGTTCCCGCTGGGACGGAGCTGTTTAATTGCCGTTTCTCAACACTGTTTGGTTTCAGTTCTCGGTTGGGACAACTGGGTGTTGTACCTATGCTGTGCCGGGGCCGCGGCGGTAGGTCCCCTTCTTCATCACGACGCGCGGCCAAGCATTCAGCCCGTGCTGATTTTCCTTTTGAACGGTCTGCCGCAGCCCGTCGGTCCAAGACTGTTCGGGCACCTGGACAAAGCCGAGGCGCTCATAGTAGGGGGCATTCCACGGAACGTCGCGGAACGTTGTCAACGTCATACACTCGAGGCCGCCCTCATCGGCCCACCGTTCCACTGTGCCGATGAGCGCGCTGCCGAGGCCCTTGCGGCTGTTCAGCGGGTGGACGGTCACCTGCTCTATATGGGCGCAGTGCTCAATAACGTCGACGAGGATGTACGCGATGGGGACATCGGCGGAGTCCGTTGCCACCCACGCCCTGCCTTCGCGCTGATAAGCAGCCAACTCATCCTCAGACGGTGGAGGGTCGTCTGCAATTGCGTCCATACCAATTCCGCGAAAGAGTCCTCCGGCCGCGACTTCGATCCCGCGAATGTGCGCCAGGTCCTCTGGTCTCGCTGTCCTGATCACGTGTCCAGTATCGCCTACCTGTTCCGCTGGTCACGGACCTGTCCGGTTCAGGTATACCGTTTGCTGGATTCCACACGCCCGAGGGCCGGGGCACACTTTCCTGCCTCCGCGCGTCGGTCACCCCTGCCTCGGCACGCCGGTTGTTTCTGGGCGTTCACTCCTGTCGGGGGGTGCCGCCTTTTTCTTTGGTGGGTTATTCGCGGGGTGGTGGTGGGGGTTTGAAGTAGTGGTTTTGTTGGGGTTTTTGGGTGGGGTCGATGTGGCGTGGGGGTGTGTACCAGGGGACGCCGTTTTGGGTGGTGATGGTCCATTGTTCTTTGTGGATGAGGTGGTGGTGATGGGTGCATAGGAGTGCGCCGTTTTCAGTGGTGGTTGGTCCGTCGTGGGACCAGTAGGTGATGTGGTGGGCTTCGCACCAGGGGGCGGGGATGGTGCAGTTGGGGAAGGTGCAGCCTTGGTCGCGGGCGGTGAGGGCGGTGCGTTGGGCGGGGGTGAAGAGCCGGGTTTTGCGGCCGAGGTCCAGGATTTCGCCGTGGGTGCCGAGGAGGGCGGGGATGATGTCGGCGTCGCAGGCGATTTTGCGCAGGGTGGTGGCGGCGACGGGGCCGGTGAAGACGAAGTTCCCCGTCCCGGTCCCGGTGGCCGTGGTGCCTGTGCCGGTGGGCGGGGCGCCGGTACCGGTTTCTGGTCCATAGCCCGCACCCGCGCCTGGGCATGTGTCGTTGGCTGTGCTGCAAACCGTGCCCGCACCCGGGCTTGGGTCTGGGGTTGGGTTTGAACCAGTGTTGCTGGCTGTGACCGTGGCGGTGTGGGTGTGGGGGAAGAGGTCTTGGTAGTTGATGGTGGCGATGATTTGGGGGCGGTTGCCGCCGGTGGTGGGCAGGGTGTTGGTGGTGAGGGCGGCTTTGACGGCGCCGATGATGCCGTCGAGTTGTTTTTGGGACCGGGTGCGCCGGTCCAGGTCCATGTCACCGTCGCGCCATACGTCCGGGTCTGTGCCGGTGGCGTTGGTGTTGG
>NZ_KV467168.1:3299242-3299557 GCF_001663775.1 Arthrobacter sp. B6
CGCCTGTTCCGCCGGTGCCGGTGCTGCCTGGGCCGGCGGCGTCGGTAGTTGCGCGGGTTCCGGGCAGGTCTGTGTTGATTGTGTCTGTGCTGGTGGCGTTGGTGTTGGTGGCGGGTGTGGTGGTGCGGGGGTTGGTGGCGGTGTTCATGGCGGTGAGGAGGTGTTCGTATTGGTCGGTGGTGGCGAAGATTTCGAGGTGGTGGAGGCCGTGGCGTGGTTTGCGGATGAACGCGCCTTGGGTGTGGCGGAGGGTTTCTTCGGTGGGTTCGGTGCCGTCGGCGTCGATGGTGTCGGCCCAGCGGCGGGCGACGCGGC
>NZ_KV467169.1:0-130332 GCF_001663775.1 Arthrobacter sp. B6
CGGATCTGCGCGTCGAGCCGGTCCGGGGCGGTGGTCCCGGCGTCGGCGAGGACGATGATCCGGCAGGGGTGTTCCCGGCTGGCTTCGTTCGCGGCCTCGATCGCTTCTTCCTCGAGCCCGGAGGTGGTCACGACCACCAGGGTCAGGACCCGGCCCAGCGCGATCACCCCGCCCTGTTCGCGCAGGGCCATGATCTTCTTGGAGATCTTCGAGGTGGTGGTGTCCGGCAGGTCTACAATCATGGCCTTCTCCAGGTTCGTCCGTCACGGGCGAGCAGTTCATCCGCGCTGGCGGGGCCCCAGGACCCCGGGGCGTAGGGTTCGGGCTGTTCGTTCAGTTCGGCCCAGTAGTCTTCGAACGGGTCCAGGATCTTCCAGGACAGTTCCACTTCCTCGTGCCGCGGGAACAACGGCGGCTCACCCAGGAGCACGTCCAGGATCAGCCGCTCATACGCCTCCGGGGACGATTCGGTAAAGGAATGCCCGTAACCGAAGTCCATCGTCACATCCCGGACTTCCATCTGCGTGCCCGGGACCTTGGACCCGAACCGGATCGTGGCGCCCTCATCGGGCTGAACCCTGATCACCACCGCGTTCTGCCCGAAATCATCCTCCCCGTGATCACGGAACAACAGGTTCGGCGCGCGTTTGAACACCACCGCGATCTCGGTCACCCGCCGGCCCAACCGCTTACCGGCCCGCAGGTAAAACGGCACCCCGGCCCAGCGCCGGGTATGGATATCCACCCGGATCGCGGCGAACGTCTCGGTCCTGGAATCAGCCGGGATCCCCTCCTCCTCCAGGTAACCCAGGACCTGTTCCCCGCCCTGCCAGCCACCGGCGAACTGCCCCCGCGCCGAATGCGTGGACAGATCCTCCGGCAACTTCACCGCCGCGAGGACCTTTTCCTTCTCCGCCCGCAAATCATCGGCATTAAACGAAATCGGCTCCTCCATCGCTGTCAACGCCAGCAACTGCAACAAATGGTTCTGGATCACATCCCGCGCCGCACCCACACCGTCGTAATACCCCGCCCGGCCACCGGTCCCAATATCCTCAGCCATCGTGATCTGGACATGATCCACATAATTCGCGTTCCACAACGGCTCGAACAACTGGTTCGCGAAACGCAACGCCAAAATGTTCTGCACCGTCTCCTTCCCCAAATAATGATCAATCCGGAACACCGCGTCCGGCGGGAACACCGACTCCACAATGTCATTCAACGCCCGCGCCGAGGCCAGATCATGCCCGAACGGCTTCTCAATCACCACCCGACGCCACTTCTCCCCATCAGCCTGCGCCAACCCATGCTTGGACAACTGCCGGCAAACCTGCTCAAACGCCTTCGGCGGGATCGACAAATAAAACGCGTGATTACCCCGCGTCCCACGAACATCATCAAGTTCCTTGATCGTCTCACCCAGCCGCTCAAACGCCCCGTCATCATCAAACGCGCCCTGAACAAACCGCACACCCTCAGCAAGCTGGTTCCACACCGCCTCATCAAACGGCGTCCGAGCATAAGCCTGCACCGAAGCCTTCACCTCAGCAGCGAAATCCTCATCCGACCAGGCCCGCCGCCCAAACCCCACCAACGCAAAACTCGGCGGCAACAACCCACGATTAGCCAAGTCATACACCGCAGGCATCAACTTCTTACGCGCAAGATCCCCCGTCACCCCAAAGAGCACCAACGACGACGGACCCGCAATCCGACTCAAACGACGGTCACGAGGATCCCGCAACGGATTACGCCCAAACCTTCCGGAACGGGACGCGGACTTCGTGCCGTATTCAGTTTCTGGCATGGTTGCTTCTGTGCCTTAGCTTTCGGTAACGGATGCTGACCGGGCGGACAGCGCGGCGATGATGTCCTGCAGCTGCGCGACGCCGGTGGCCCGGTCCGCCAGGTGCAGACGGAGCACTGGACGGCCGTGCTCACTCAGGACCTGGGCGTCGCCTGCGGCCTGCGCGGCAATCAATTCCCCGAAGGTGAATGGACGGTCCGGGATGGGCAGGTCTTCGGCAGGAGCCGCAGTTACCTGAAGGAAGACTCCGATGGCGGGGCCGCCCTTGTGGAACTGACCTGTGGAGTGCAGGAAGCGCGGACCCCAGCCGAACGTGACCGGACGGCCGCTCACCGCTGCAAGTTCGTCGCGGACGCGCTCGAGCTGCGCAAAGGCGAGCCGGTCGAAGTAAGCCTGAACGCTCAGGTAGCTGTCGGCCTCAAGTGTCCCCAGCAGCGCACGGACGGCTTCCTCAGCCGTGGTAGCGCCGGTGAGCCACTCTCCGCCGCGAACCTCGATGGCGCCGTCAACGAAGGCTGCAGGCGTGGGTTCGGGCTGTGCATCGAGCAGGCCCCGGGCGGCAACCTTGGCGGCCTCCACGTCCGGCTGGTCGAACGGGTTGATGCCCAGCAGTCGTCCGGCCACAGCGGTGGCGAACTCCCACACCATCATCTGCGTGGCCAGGCCACCGGCGATGGCCACTTCGTTTTCACCCAGTTCGACGTCGGCATCCGCGGCTACCAGCCGCACTACCAGGACATCGGCTGCGCCGGAGGTGACCTCCGGCGACGTGGGCCCGGCCACAACCGGCAGCACGCCGGTACCGAGCTTGCCGGTGGACTCGGCAATAAGCTGTTCGGCCCAGTCCGCGAAGCCCACGATGCCGGAGCCGTCTTCTGCGATGATGATCTTGTTCCGCAGCGGGTTGGTTCCGCCGAGGGCCGTGCCGAGCGCCAGGCCGATGTTCTCGGCGGCATCGTCATTCAGGATCTCGGCGGCTTCCTCTGCCTCGTCCAGGAAGGCCTGGATATCCACGCCGGCCAGGCCGGACGGGACAAGGCCGAAGGCGGTGAGGGCCGAGTAGCGGCCTCCCACGTTGGGGTCGGCGTTGAAGACGGCACGGTAGCCGGCCTCGCGGGAAGCCTTGTCCAGCGGGGAACCGGGATCGGTGACGATGATGATCCTGCTCTTGGCATCGAGCCCGGCCTCGTTGAAGGCGTGCTCAAAGATCCTGCGCTGGGAGTCAGTTTCCAGGGTGGAACCGGACTTGGACGAAACCACGATGGCGGTTTCGGCCAGCCGGTCGGCAAGGGCGGCACGGACCTGGTCCGGGTCCGTGCTGTCCAGCACAGTCAGCTCGACGCCAGCGGTGCCGGCGATCACTTCGGGAGCGAGCGAGGACCCGCCCATGCCGCACAGGGCGATCCGGGTGACACCCTCTGCCTTCAGGGCATCGCGGAGTTCCAAAATGTCCGCAACCAGGGACTGGGAGACGGTGGCCGCCTCAACCCAGCCGAGGCGGACAGCCGACTCGGCTTCGGCGTCGGGACCCCACAGCGTGTGGTCCTTGGCGAATATCCGGGTGGCAACGCGTTCCTCGACGAGGGTGGGGAGGTGCTGCTCGAGTGCCTGCTGTGCTGCGCCGGTGGCGTCGTAGCTAAGTGTGCTCATCGTTGGTTAGGAAGCCTTCCGTGCAGAGGCGAGGGCGCCTTCGACGTCGGCCAGCAGTTCCTTCCAGCTGGCCACGAACTTGTCGAGGCCTTCGGATTCGAGGATCGCGACGACGTCGTTGTAGGAGATGCCGAGCGCGTCCAGTGCGTCGAGCGTGGCGCTTGCCTCGGAGTACGTGCCGGAAACGGTGTCGCCGGTGACGACGCCGTGGTCGAACGTGGCGTCGAGGGTCTTCTCCGGCATGGTGTTGACCACGCCGGGGGCGACGAGCTCGGTGACGTACAGGGTATCCGGGTACGCCGGGTCCTTCACGCCGGTGGAGGCCCACAGCGGACGCTGCGGGAGGGCGCCTGCTTCGGCGAGCAGTGCCCAGCGTTCGGTGGAGAAGAGCTCTTCGTAGACCTGGTAGGCCAGGCGGGCGTTGGCGACGCCGGCCTTGCCCTTGAGTGCCTTGGCTTCGTCGGTGCCGATGGCGTCAAGGCGTTTGTCGATTTCGGAGTCCACGCGGGAGACGAAGAACGAGGCGACCGAGTGGATCTTGGAGAGGTCGTGGCCGTTTTCCTTGGCCTGCTCCAGGCCGGACTGGAAGGCGTTGATGACGGCGCGGTAGCGCTCCAGTGAGAAGATCAGGGTCACGTTGACGCTGATACCTTCGGCGAGGGTGGCGGTGATGGCTTCCAGGCCTTCGAGGGTTGCCGGGATCTTGATGAGGACGTTGTCCTTGTTGACCTTCTTGTAAAGGTGCTTGGCTTCGGCGATGGTGCCGGCGGTGTCCCAGGCGAGGCGGGGGTCCACTTCGATGGATACACGGCCGTCAACACCCTTGGTTGCGGCTGCGACCGGTGCGAAGAGGTCGCAGGCGTCGGCGACGTCGGTGGTGGTGATTTCGAAGATGGTGTCCTCGATGCTGGCACCGGCGGCGGCCTGGGCCGCGATGGTGGCGTCGTAGTCCGTGCCGGCGGTGATGGCGGCGTGGAAGATGGACGGGTTGGTGGTGACACCAACAACGTTCTTCTCTTCGATGAGCTTGCGCAGCGTGCCGGTTTCGAGGCGGCTGCGGGAAAGGTCATCCAGCCAGATGGAAACTCCGGCGTCGGAGAGCTGCTGAGTGGGGGTAGTCATGGTGTTTATCTCCTGGAAATCGTTGGTTAGGCCTGGAGGCCTGCGAGGGAGTCCTTGGCAGCGGCGGCAACGGCCTCCGCGGTGATGCCGAACTCCTGGAAAAGCCGCTTGTAGTCAGCGGAGGCGCCGTAGTGCTCGAGGCTGACGGAACGGCCGGCGTCACCGACGAATTCCCTCCAGCCCAGGGCCAGCCCGGCTTCAACGGAAACCCGGGCCTTGACGGCGGCGGGGAGCACGGACTCGCGGTAGGCGGCGTCCTGCTTGTTGAACCACTCCACGCACGGCATGGAGACAACACGGGCGGCGATGCCTTCGGCCTGGAGGGCTTCGCGGGCCTGGACAGCCAGCTGGACCTCGGATCCAGTGCCGATGAGGATGACGTCGGCCGGTACGGTGGCGCCGTCCTTGGACGCTTCGGCCAGGATGTAGCCGCCCTTCGCGACGCCGGCAACGGAACCGAACGTGTCGCCGTCGGCAGCGCCTTCGCCGCGGTCCCAGGTGGGGATGTTCTGGCGGGTCAGCACAATGCCGGCCGGGTTTTCGTGGTTCTCCAGCATGGTTTTCCATGCCGCAGCGACCTCGTTGGCGTCACCGGGGCGGACAACGTCCAGGCCCACGATGGCGCGCAGGGAGGCCAGCTGCTCCACCGGCTGGTGGGTGGGGCCGTCTTCACCCAGGCCGATGGAGTCGTGCGTCCACACGTACAGCGACGGGACACCCATAAGGGCGCCGAGCCGGATGGCCGGCCGCTGGTAGTCGGAGAAGATCAGGAACGTGCCCGAGAATGCACGGGTGTTGCCGTGCAGGCTGATGCCGTTCACGATCGAGGCGGCAGCGTGCTCACGGATACCGAAGTGCAGCACCCGGCCGTAGGGGTTGCCGGACCAGGCGTCGGTCTGCTTGGAGGCAGGCACGAACGACGGGGACCCTTCGATGGTGGTGTTGTTGGACTCGGCGAGGTCGGCTGAGCCGCCCCAGAGTTCCGGCATGACCGGGCCAAGTGCGTTGAGGACCTTGCCGGATGCGGCGCGGGTGGAGACGTCCTTGCCGGCGGGGAAGACGGGCAGCGCCGCGTCCAGGCCCTCGGGCAGTTCGCGGGCTTCGACACGCTGCAGGAGTGCTGAGGCTTCCGGGTTGGCTGCCTGCCAGGCGTTGAAGGACTCTTCCCATTCCTTGCGGGCAGCGGCACCGCGGTCCACCACGGACCGGGCGTGGGCCAGGACTTCCTGGTCGACGTCGAAGGACTTTGCAGGGTCGAAACCCAGGACTTCCTTCAGCGCTGCGACCTCTTCGGCGCCGAGCGCGGAGCCGTGGATCTTGCCAGTGTTCTGCTTCTTGGGTGCCGGGTAGCCGATGATGGTGCGCAGCGAAATGATGGAAGGTTTGGACGTCTCGGCCTTGGCCGCGAGCAGTGCTGAGTAAAGCTCCTGGACGTCTTCGACGTACTCGCCGGTCTTGGTCCAGTCCACGCGCTGGATGTGCCAGCCATAGGCTTCGTAGCGCTTGAGGACATCCTCGGTGAAGGAAATGTCGGTGTCGTCTTCGATGGAAATGTGGTTCTCGTCGTAGATAACAACGAGGTTGCCCAGTTCCTGGTGGCCGGCCAGCGAGGAAGCTTCGGCCGTGACGCCTTCCTGGAGGTCGCCGTCGGACGCAATGACCCAGATGGTGTGGTCGAACGGGCTCTCGCCCGCGGGAGCATCGGCGTCGAACAGGCCGCGTTGGCGGCGCTGGGAGTAGGCGAAGCCGACCGAGGACGCCAGGCCCTGGCCCAGCGGACCGGTGGTGATTTCCACGCCGGCAGTGTGCTTGTACTCGGGGTGGCCAGGGGTCAGGGAGCCCCAGGTGCGCAGCGCCTCAAGGTCTTTCAGTTCCAGGCCGTAGCCGGAGAGGAACAGCTGGATGTACAGCGTGAGGGAGGTGTGACCGGGGGACAGGATGAAGCGGTCGCGGCCGATCCAGTCAGGATTGCGCGGGTCGTGGCGCATTAGCTTCTGAAAGAGAAGGTATGCGGCAGGCGCCAAACTCATGGCCGTGCCCGGGTGACCGTTGCCAACCTTCTCTACGGCATCTGCGGCCAGTACGCGGACGGTGTCCACCGCGCGCTGGTCCAAGCTGGTCCATGACAGTTCTTGCTCTTCCAAATGTGGCACGAAAACCGGGCCCCTCTCTGTGCTGACGGCAGGCAGTACACGGGATCCGCAGGGTGGCACGCTGGGGTGCCCGCTTTGGTGTGTACCAGCCGTTCACCATCGAAACGTTGATCTATCACTCAGCCACATGTCGAAAATGGGAATGCGGTTTCCACCGCTTCTTCTCTGCGTGCTGATCTGGTGACAGCTTAGCTCCATTCCATCCTTTGGGAGGCCGAAATCTCACGTTTTGGACGCAATTTCCGCTTATGTGAATCGTCATTCCGTGAGGTTGAGTTAATCTGCTCGAATCGGCCCGCGAGCGATCACCAGGGCCTATCGGCCGGGCTTCTGTTACAAATGCGCACGGTATGATATTTGGAGGCTGACGCCGGGCGGCCGTGCTCCTCAAGGGGTTCACGGCGGACCAAAGGGTGTTGCCGGGACCTCCTTCTGATGACTATTGGCGGGCTGCCCGTGCAATGGCCGCTACCGACAGCCGCACCACCAGTCAGACTTGCCAAACAGAACGGGTGACCGCCACCGTGAGCACAACCGATACGCCGCTAAACGCTTCCCGCGCCAAAGGGGGAGCCGGACTGGCCCGCAAAGCCAAGGCATATCTTGCGCTCACGAAGCCCCGCGTCATCGAGCTGCTGCTCGTCAGCACTCTGCCCACAATGATCTATGCGGAGCGCGGCTTCCCGTCCATCGGACTGATCCTCGCCACGCTCGTCGGCGGAGCGTTCGCTGCGGGCAGCGCCGGAGCCTTTAACTGCTACATAGACCGCGACATCGACAAACTGATGCACCGGACCGAAAACCGGCCGCTCGTCACGGGCGAGGTAACACCCCGCGAAGCCCTCATCTTCTCGTGGATTTTGGGCGCTGCCGCCATTGCCATCCTGTGGTTCGGCGCCAACCCGCTGGCCGCCTGGCTCGGCCTGGGCGCCATCTTCTTCTACGTGGTCATCTACACCATCATCCTCAAGCGCCGCACGGCCCAGAACATTGTGTGGGGCGGTGCCGCCGGCTGCTTCCCGGTGCTCATCGCCTGGGCGGCAGTGACCAACTCCGTCGAGTGGCCGGCTGTCATTCTGTTTATGGTGATTTTCCTTTGGACGCCGCCGCACTACTGGCCGCTTTCCATGCGCTACGGCGAGGACTACCGCAATGCCAACGTCCCCATGCTCGGCGCTATCGCCGGGGCCAAGGTGGTCTCGGTCCAGGTGGTACTCTACGCGTGGGCCATGGTGGCGTGCTCTCTCCTGATGGTTCCGGCCGGCGGTGCGGGCTGGGTCTACACGGCGACGGCGGTCCTGGCCGGAGCCTGGTTCCTGTACGAATCGCACTCCCTGTACAACCGCGCACAACGCGAGGACATCTCGGACAAGCGCGCCATGAAGGTGTTCCACGGCTCCATCAGCTACCTCACGCTGCTCTTTATTGCCCTGGCGGTGGACCCGTTCGTCGGCCCGGCAGTCATGGGCAGCTGACCTCCTCCCACTTCCTGCACGTTTTCCCGCGATCCTCTCTCACTTCCTGCAGGAAAATTCCAAAGCCTCCCTCACCTCCGGTGGGGGAGGTTTTCGGTTGGTGCAGGACGAGAGGGGTCGTAAGCCGGCGTGCGTCACGCAGTGCACGCTTTTGAGAAGTGAACGACGGCGGCGTCCCGGTTTGACGGGGGAACGGCACGTACGGTGGGCCAAAAGGCTGCCTGGCGTGACGCCGTCGTACGTCCAGCCTGGACATTCCCGCACGTGAGAGAGCGTTTCGAAAAAGGCGACATCAAGTGAGAGAGCGTCCCAAGAGGCGGAGCACGGTCGGTTCATGGGAATCCGGGGTGCGCCGTGGTGTTGTGGCGCCGTGGTGGATCCAGCGCCGGCAGACTACTGAACCGGGCTGGAACGGGCGACGTCGGCGGCGTTGGTTGCGGCGCTCATCAGCAGGGCGGCGCCCAGCATGTGTGCCCCCACCAGCAGCGCAGGGATGCCGTTGTAGTACTGGGTAAAACCAATGATGGCCTGCAGCAGGGTCACCACCAGAAGCAGGAGTACGGCGGTCCGGAAGGGGCCCGGAATCCGGCGCACGAACACCATGGCCAGCGCAAACAGAGTTCCGGCGGTGATCAGGTACGCGGGTACGGCATGGATGTGGGAGAACAGGTCCCAGTCGAGGCCGTTGCGCGGCGCGTTGGCATCCCCGGCGTGCGGGCCCGCCCCCGTGACCACCACCCCGAGCATCACAGCCAGGGCAGAGAAGAGCGCGACGGCGGCGGTCACCGGCCGCAGCACCCCCGGCAAGGCAGGCAGGGTCAGGGCAGCAAAGCGGCCCGTCCGCCCGTAGGCCCGGTTCACCAGCAGCGTGGCAATGACCACCAATGCCATGGACACGAGGAAGTGCAGTCCCACCACCCAGGGGTTGAGGTTCGTGAGAACAGTGATGCCGCCGATGACGGCCTGCGCGGGGATGCTGGCCAGCAAGCCCAGCGCCAGCAGGAAGAGGTCGCGGCGTTCCTTGCGCAGGTTCCACAGGTACACCAGCATCAGGATGGCGACGGCGGCGAGGGCGAATGTCAGGAGCCGGTTACCGAATTCGATAAACCCGTGGATTCCCATTTCCGGGGTGTTGACCAGGGACGTGTCGGTGCAGCGCGGCCAGGTCGGACAACCCAGGCCCGACGACGTCAGCCGGACAGCGCCACCGGTGACAACCAGCAGGGTCTGTCCGATGAGGGACGCCACAGCCAAGCGCCGGACGCGCGCATCAACAGAGCGGGGAAGCCGGGCCGCCAGGCGTCCGGCGAACTGGGGAAGGCGTGAAGCCGTGCTCACGAATATCTCAATTCCACTTGAACCAACGGATGGCTGCTGCTCCGGCAAGAACTGTCCAGACCAGCAGGATGAGGGCGGCACCAGCGTCGATGGTGCCAGACAGGAAGGCCTCGCGGAGGGCCTCCCCGAGTGCGCCCGAAGGCAGGTAGTGAACTATTACCTGAGCGGCGCCGGGCAGCCGTTCAGGGGGAATAACGATGCCGCCCAGTGCGCCGAGCAGGATCCACAGCAGGTTGGTGATGGCCAGCGTGGCCTCCGGACGCACGGTTCCCGCCACCAGCAGCCCAAGGGCGGTAAACGCCGCAGCGCCCAGGACCAGCAGCGCAAGGCCGGGCAGCCACCCGGCCGCCGGCGGGTTCCAGCCGAGGGGCAGTGCCACGGCCGAGACCACGGCAACCTGCAGGGCGAGCACCGCCAGCACGGCAAGAGCCTTGCCCGCAACAAGTCCGGCGCGGCCCAACGGGGTAGTGGAGAGGAAACGCAGCACACCGTACCGGCGGTCGAAGCCGGTGGCGATGCCCTGGCCCGTGAATGCGGTGGACATGGCACAGAGCGCCAGGATCCCTGGAACGGCGACGTTGACGCGGCTCCCGCCCAGTCCGTCCAGGAAGGGGGTCACCGTCAGGCCCACCAGGGCCAGCAGCGGCAGGACCACGGCAAGGATGAGTTGTTCGCCGTTCCGGAGCATGGTGAGCGATTCGTACTTGCCCTGCAGCAGGATCCGCCGCAGAAGGGGCGCAGGCGCCTGGCGTGCAGCGTTGACCGGGGGAACTGTCATCGGATGTCCTTTCCCGAGACATCCAGGAAGACGTCTTCGAGGCTGCGCGCCTCCATGCTCAATGAGCCCGGCATGACTCCGTGGGCTGCCCACCAGGAGGCGAGCGACGCAAGGTCCTCGGGCGTGAGGGGTCCGGTCGCAACATAGCTGCCGGCGCGGGTCTCGCTGACGGCAATGGGCTCCGGAAGCACGCCAGTGAGGTCCAGCCCCGCAGGAGCCTCAAAGAACAGGGTCCGGATGTGCTCGGTGCCCGACTCCACGGCGGGGTCACGCTGGAGCAGCTGCGCCACGGTCCCTTCGGCAACGTTCCGTCCGGCGTCGATGATGTACACGTAGTCGGCCAGCCGCTGCGCGTCGTCCATGAGGTGTGTGGTCAGGATGATGCCCATCCCGGCGTCCCGCAGCTCGGCGATCAGTTCAAAGACGAGTTGCCGCGACTGCGGATCGAGGCCGGCGCTGGGCTCGTCGAGGAAAAGGGCCTCCGGATTGCCGATCAGCGCCGCGGCCAGGGCCAGCCTCTGCTTTTGTCCACCGGAGAGCCGGCGGACAGAAGTCCTGCTGAACGTATCGATTCCCAACCGCTCCACCAGCTCGTCCACCGACCGGGGGCGGGCGTACATCCCGGCGATGTGCCGCAGGAGCGGGATGGGACGGGCCGACGGCGGGAGGCCGCCGTCCTGAAGCATCACACCAACGCGGGCGCGAAGGTCAGCGCCTGCCGACGCAGGGTCCTGGCCCAGCAGGGAGATAGTTCCGCCGCTCCTGGCCTGCAGGCCCTGGGCGCACTCTATGGTGGTGGTTTTACCGGCCCCGTTGGCGCCCAGAAGTGCAGTGACCTGGCCACGTTCGGCGACAAGGGAAACACCGCTCACCACCCGGAGCATTTTTCCGTCCAGGGTGGCCAGCGGACCAACATCCTTAATTAACCCGCTGATGGACAGAACCGGGGATTCGGGGGAACGCACCCCAGCATTCTACGGGATGTAGTACTTGGATCGATGATTCCCGGTCCAAGCGCAGGCCAGCCTCACCTTACTGGAAGGAGGGAGTAAATTACGACATGATTGTGTTGTGTATTCCATGAGTAATGCTACTGCTGTGCCTTTTGCCGGGCACGGGGCGCCAAGCGCCTCCGCTGAACGCGGCCATATCGCCGCCGTTCCGGTGGCTGATACAGACGAGCGTACCCGCGACCGGGTCCTTGGGGCAGTCCTGGAGCACGGTCCGGTCAGCGCGGCCGAACTCGGCGACCTGCTGGGCTTCACCCCCGCCGCCGTACGCCGCCACCTGGACCACCTGTCCCGCAGCGGCGTCATCGAGGTCAAGCGGGTGGCGAAGGCCGGTGCCGGCGCAGGCCGGCCTGCCCGCCGCTATGTCCTCAGTTCCCAGGGACAGTCGTCGCTGGGCAATGATTACCTGGACATCGCCACTTTGGCGCTCAAGCAGCTTAAGGCGGTGGCGGGCGAAGAAGCAGTACGCCAATTCGCCGTCGAGCGCTTTTCCGAGATGGAACGCCGCTACGCCCCGGAGATCGAGCGGGCCGGGTCGGACATCACTGCGCGGGCCCGGGTACTGGCCGAGGCGCTCAGCCGCGACGGTTTTGTGGCTTCGGCCGCTTCCATCGAGGCCAAGGCCCCGTTGCCTGCTGCGCTGTCCAGCGTCCAGCTGTGCCAGGGCCACTGTCCCATCCAGCAGCTCGCCGCCGAGTTCCCCGTCTTTTGCGACGTGGAGACCGAGGTGTTCTCCCGGCTGGTAGGCGTGGATGTACGCCGCCTTTCGACGCTCGCGCGCGGCGGCCACGTTTGCACCACCCACATACCCACAGGCCGGCTGGCTGCTACGGGACCGAACGTCCCGCAGACAGCCCCCGCCAGCCTGGATGAAGTAACCAACCATCAGCAAGAAAGGCCGTGATGACGGACCAACTATCAGAGAAAGCGGTAGCCGAAGACACTGTGATCTCGGAGATTCTTGAAAAGAATCCCGAGCTCCACGGCATCGGCACGTACGAGTACGGCTGGTCCGACAAGAATGACGTCGGCGCCAATGCCCGTCGCGGTATCAGTGACGAAGTCGTCCGCGATATTTCGGACAAAAAGAGCGAACCGCAGTGGATGCTGGACCTTCGCCTGAAGGGCCTGAAGTACTTCGACCGCAAGCCCATGCCCACCTGGGGTGCGGACCTCTCCGGCATCGACTTCGACAACATCAAGTACTTCGTCCGCTCCACCGAGAAGCAGGCTGCCACTTGGGAAGACCTGCCCGAGGACATCCGGAACACCTACGAGAAGCTGGGTATTCCGGAAGCCGAGCGCAGCCGCCTCGTTTCCGGTGTGGCGGCGCAGTACGAGTCCGAGGTGGTCTACCACCAGATCCGCGAGGACCTCGAAGCCCAGGGCGTTATCTTCCTGGACACCGACACCGCCCTGCGCGAGCACCCGGAGATCTTCCAGGAGTACTTCGGCACTGTCATTCCCGTGGGCGACAACAAGTTCGCCTCGCTGAACACGGCCGTCTGGTCCGGCGGATCCTTCGTGTACGTCCCCAAGGGCGTCCACGTGGACATCCCCCTGCAGGCATACTTCCGCATCAACACGGAAAACATGGGCCAGTTCGAGCGGACCCTGATCATCGCCGACGAGGACTCCTACGTCCACTACATCGAAGGCTGCACGGCGCCGATCTACACCTCGGACTCCCTGCACTCCGCCGTGGTGGAAATCATCGTCAAGAAGGGCGCCCGCGTCCGTTACACCACCATCCAGAACTGGTCCACCAACGTGTACAACCTGGTGACCAAGCGTGCCATCTGCGAAGAAGGCGCCACCATGGAATGGGTTGACGGCAACATCGGCTCCAAGGTCACCATGAAGTACCCGGCTGTCTACCTGGTGGGCGAGCACGCCAAGGGCGAGACCCTGTCCATCGCCTTCGCCGGCGCCGGCCAGCACCAGGACACCGGCTCGAAGATGGTGCACATCGCGCCGAACACCAAGAGCTCCATCATCTCCAAGTCAGTCGCCCGCGGCGGCGGCCGTGCTGCCTACCGTGGCCTGGTCCAGGTCCGTGAAGGCGCCAAGCACTCAGCCAACACCGTCCGCTGTGACGCGCTGCTGGTGGACACCATCAGCCGTTCAGACACCTACCCATACATCGACATCCGCGAGGATGACGTGGTGATGGGCCACGAAGCAACTGTTTCCCGGGTCAGCGAAGAGCAGCTCTTCTACCTGATGTCCCGAGGCATGCGCGAAGACGAGGCCATGGCGATGATCGTCCGTGGCTTCATCGAGCCCATCGCCCGCGAACTCCCGATGGAGTACGCACTTGAGCTGAACCGCCTGATTGAACTGCAGATGGAAGGGTCCGTCGGATAACGATGACTGAAATCACTACTGAAAAGGCACGCATCGGCGCGCCCTCAGCCCAGCCGTTTATCGACGGTTTCACCGAAGAGGGCGAAAGCCTGTCTCCGATCAACGCCGCGGCATCCAAGGCCCCGCTGGCCGGGGAAGCCGTCAAAAGCCACTCGCACGGCGGCGGAGTCGGCATTCCGGACAGCTCGCGCGCCGGACGCCTGACGTCCTACACGCTGGCGGACTTCAAACCCCTTACCGGCCTGGAGGAAGACTGGCGGTTCACCCCGCTCAAGCGCCTGCGCGGCCTGCACAGCGAGGTCCTCTCAGGTACGGCACCAACCGTCACTGTCAGCGGCCCGGACCGCGTCACCGTCGAAACCGTCGCCCGCGGCGACAAGCGGATTGGGTCCGCCGGCATCCCGGAGGACCGCGTGTCCGCCAATGCCTGGGAGAACTTCAGCGAAGCCACTGTCATCACCGTCCCGGCTGAGTTCGAAGCTGACACGGAAGTTAACGTCGTCATCACCGGCCAGGACACTGCCGCCGCGGCACAGCACATCGTGATCGTGGCCGAGAAATTCTCCAAGGCAGTTGTGGTCCTGGACCACCAAGGTTCCGCAGTGGTTTCCGAGAACGTCGAAATCGTCGTCGAAGACGGCGCCACGCTGACGGTCATCACGCTCCAGGAATGGAACGACGACGCCGTGCACGCCTCCTCCCAGCAGGCGAAAATCGGCCGCGACGCTAAGTTCAAGCACGTCATGGTCAGCCTCGGCGGAGACCTGGTGCGCGTCACGCCCTCGGCCCGTTTCACCGGCCCGGGTGGCGAAGCGGAGATGTTCGGCCTGTACTTCGCCGACGCCGGCCAGCACCTGGAGCAGCGCCTCTTTGTGGACCACGCCGTTGCCAACTGCAAGTCAAACGTGCTGTACAAGGGCGCGCTGCAGGGCCGCAATGCCCACGCCGTCTGGGTGGGTGACGTCCTGATCCGCAAGGAAGCAGAAGGCACCGACACCTACGAGGCCAACCGCAACCTGCTCCTGACCGATGGCGCACGGGCCGACTCCGTGCCGAACCTTGAAATCGAAACCGGGCTGATCGAGGGAGCCGGCCACGCCAGCGCCACCGGCCGGCTGGACGACGAACACCTGTTCTACCTGATGGCGCGCGGCATCCCCGAGGATGTCGCCCGCCGCCTCGTGGTCCGTGGCTTCCTGCACGAAATCATCCAGCAGATCAAGGTACCGGCTCTCGAAGAGCGCCTCACTGACGCCGTTGAGCGCGAACTCGCGCTGACGGAAAACTGAAGACTGCGCGGTAATACACAGATGACTGACCAGCCAAAGGGCGAGCTTGTCTGCAAGGTGGATGAAATCCAGCTCAAGCAGGCGCTGCGGATCCTGATCGACGACTACCCGGTAGCCATCGTCAAGGACTCCATGGGCGAAATCCATGCCATCGGGGACACCTGCTCGCATGCGGACATCTCGCTGTCGGAGGGCGAAGTGGAAGGGTGCATGATCGAATGCTGGGGCCACGGCTCCCAGTTCGACCTGCGCAGCGGTGAACCGCTCCAGCTGCCCGCCTACGATCCCGTCCCGGTGTTCGCCGTCGAGATCCTTGGCGATGAGGTCTACGTGGACTTCGCCAATGTCCTCAACGGAGCGGAAGCCCCGAACTTCAGCTAGCAGCATCAGCGTCCGCCGGGAACACTGCCGGAACAACCACGGACACACAGCAACAGAACCAAAACTTCCAGACAAAGACCGCACCGCCGCCGGAGGGCGCGGTGCAAAGGAGAACAAGACCTATGTCTACTCTTGAGATCAAGGACCTGCACGTCAGCATTGACACGGAGCAGGGCACCAAGGAGATCCTGAAGGGCGTCAGCCTGACCATCAAGACCGGCCAGACCCACGCCATCATGGGCCCCAACGGTTCCGGCAAGTCCACCCTGGCATCCACCATCGCCGGGCACCCGCGCTACAACGTCACCGGCGGCTCCATCACGCTGGACGGCGAAGATGTCCTCGCCATGAGCGTGGACGAGCGTGCCCGCGCCGGAGTATTCCTGGCCATGCAGTACCCCGTGGAGGTCCCGGGTGTCTCCATGACCAACTTCCTGCGGACCGCCAAGACCGCCATCGACGGCGAAGCACCCAAGCTGCGCACCTGGACCAAGGAAGTCAAGGACGCCATGCAGAAGCTGCGCATCGACGCCGACTTCGCCCAGCGCAACGTCAACGAAGGCTTCTCCGGCGGCGAGAAGAAGCGCGTGGAGATCCTTCAGCTGGAACTCTTCAAGCCGAAGTTCGCCATCCTGGACGAGACCGACTCGGGCCTGGACGTCGACGCCCTGAAGGTTGTCTCCGAAGGCGTCAACCGGGCCCACGCCGAAGGCAACATGGGAACGCTGCTCATCACGCACTACACCCGCATCCTGCGCTACATCAAGCCTGACTTCGTCCACGTGTTCGTTGACGGCCAGGTTGTTGAAGAGGGCGGCCCGGAGCTGGCCGACCGCCTCGAAGAAGAAGGCTACGACCGTTACGCCACCGGCGCCGGTGCAGCCACCATCGCCGCTGCACAGGCCTAGTAAGGACCAGCCATGACCGAAACCAATATGGCCCGCACGGGCCTTGAGGATGTCGAAGAGGCACTCAAGGACGTCATCGACCCGGAGCTTGGCGTAAACATCGTTGACCTCGGGCTGCTGTACGGCCTGAAGTACTCCGACGACGACGGTGCGCTGCTGATCGACATGACCCTCACCACGGCCGCCTGCCCGCTCACCGATGTCATCGAGGAGCAGGTGGGCAAGGCACTGGACGGCGTTGTTGATGACTGGCGCCTGAACTGGGTTTGGATGCCGCCATGGGGTCCGGAGCGGATCACGGACGACGGCAAGGACCAGATGCGGGCCCTCGGCTTCAACATCTAAACTTCAGACGAGTACGACGACGGCGGGTCACCTTCCATGAGAAGGGGACCCGCCGTCGTCGTACTCCCATCGATTGATCCGTCAGCGCCCCTTTGAGCCGTCAAAACGGCCCAGGGCCCACACCGGCAGGGTTCCCTGGCCGAACTTGTGAGGCCAGGGGGCCGGTGGGGATCATTCGATTGGGTTAGAGGGCGGGGGTGGAGAAGGTGTCGCACTGGTTGATGTCCCCGGTCTCGTAGCCGGTGTAGAACCACTTTTGCCGCTGCTCGCTGGAACCGTGCGTCCAGGCTTCGGGCGAAACCTCACCCGTGGCGGCTTCCTGGATCCGGTCATCGCCCACCGCCGCTGCCGCCGACAGGGCGTCGTTCAGGTCCTGCTGCGTGATCGGTTCCAGGAAGGGCTGGCCGTCGGGGCCCGGCTGCGTGGAAGCGTGCCTTACCCAAAGGCCGGCGTAACAGTCAGCCTGGAGTTCCACGCGGACAGCGCCTGACTCGGGCCCCTGCGGATCCTGCTGGGCACGGTCAAGGTAACCCAGCACGTTCTGGATGTGGTGGCCGAATTCGTGTGCCACCACGTACTCCTGCGCCAGGGGACCGCCGGAGGAACCGAAGCGGTCCACAAGATCCTGGAAGAAGCCGGGATCGAAGTAGGCGGTGGTGTCGGCCGGGCAGTAGAACGGGCCCACTGCACTGGAGGCCGTGCCGCAGCCGGTGCTGACGGCGTCGTCGAAGATGACCGTCTCCGGCTGCGGATACTGCACGCCGTAGTCCGTCAGGTATGCCGGCCAGAACGCGTTGAGGCTGTTCACCGTGCCGGTGATGCGGCAGTCCAGGCGTGCATCGGCGTCGGCTCCCGTCTCGCAGGCCGGCGCGGTGCCCTGGCCTTGCGGCTCCTGCCCGGCGCCGGTGATGCCTTCAAGCAGTTGGGGGTTGACGCCCAGCAGGGCGGCAATAAGCAGGATGAGCCCTCCGCCGATCCCGCCGCCAATAAGTCCCCCGCGTCCCCTGACGCGCCGATCCTGTACCTGGGAGGGGTCCAGCTGGACGTTGTCATTGAAGCTCATAGAGTCACAATAGACCCCCGCCCGTTGGCGGGAAGCGGTGTCCCGGTAAAGTTGGACCGATGCCTTTTCTCGACAGAATCCAGCAGTGGGCCGACGAACGGCCCCAGGACGCCGCCGTCGTTGTGGCCGGCCGGCGCCTGACCTGGGCTGAACTCCGCGATGCCGCCACTGCAGAAGTGCCTGGCTCCAAGGCCGTCACTGTCCTGGCGGAAGCAAATTCCGTTGACTTTGCTGTCCGCCTTGCCGCGGCGGTCGCCGGGGAGCGGCAATGCGCTGTCCTGGACCCGGCGTGGCCCGGGCAGCTGCAAGAGGAAATCCGCCACCGGCTGGACGCTTCCGTCCAACCCGGCGACGTTGCCCCGGACGACGACCTGGCCGACGGGCCGCCCGAAACCACGTTCCTGATCGGTTTGACCTCCGGCACCACCTCAGTGCCCAAAGCCTTTACCCGGTCCAGGCAGTCCTGGCGGAAATCCTTCGACGCATCCATTGAATTCTTTGGCCTCCGGCAGGATGACGTGACGCTTGCCCCCGGGCCGCTGGCAGCAAGCCTGAACCTGTATGCCTTGGCAGAGTGCCTCTACTCAGGCTCGGAGTTCCAGACGCTGGAGAGTTTCGACGTCGGTGACGTCCACACAGCCATCACGCACGACGGCGTGACGCGCCTGGTCCTGGTGCCCACCATGCTGCGGCTTCTCAGTGAGCGCGGCCTCACCGGCTGCGTGGACGCGGCAGGGGTGCGGACCATCATCTGCGCCGGTTCAAAACTCGATGCGCGCACCCTTGAAGCAGCACGCCGCTGGGCCCCCAACGCCACGATTTTCGAGTACTACGGCGCCTCCGAACTGAGTTTCGTCTCGGGCGCCGGCCTTCCCGCCGGGGAGCTCGACGCCGGCGGGACCGGAATCGGGCACGCGTTTCCGGGGGTGGAGGTCCGGATCCTGGACGATGACGGATCCCGGCTGCCGGACGGCGAGCCGGGAAATATCTGCGTGCGCAGCGGACTGGTGAGCAACGGCTACCTCTGGGGCGATGACGGCCAGGCCCTGCGGTGCTTCGACGGCTGGTTCACGGTGGGGGACCAGGGCTACCTGGCCGGGGAGGAGCTCCACATCCTGGGCCGGCGGGCTGACATGATCCTCACGTCCGGCAAGAACGTCTACCCGCATGAAGTGGAACTGGCGCTGGCATCCGTTCCCGGCGTTGCGGCGGCCGTGGCGGCCGGGATGCCCGACGACCTCCGGGGCCAGCGCGTCGTCGCCGGTGTGCTCCCGGCCCACGGCGGCATCTCTGCCACGCAGCTCAAGGCAGGCCTCGAAAATATCCTGGCGCGCGACAAGCGGCCCCTCCAGTATTTCGCCCTGACAGAACTGCCCACGACCGACCGCGGCAAGATAAGCCGGAACATGCTCCTTGACTGGATCAGTACGCGCGACCAAAGGATCCGCCACCTTGGGCAGTGAGACCGCGGGCCCCGGGGCCGTGACAACGGGACTGCTGCCCGCCGATCGGCAGCCAGTGATCATCGCCGCCCGGCGGACGCCTGTCTGCCGCTCCAACGGGGCGCTGAAGGACCTGCGGGCGCACCAATTGCTGGCCCCGGTCCTGAAACAGCTTCTCGAAGCATCCGGGGTGTCCCCGGAAGATGTGGCTGATGTGGTCATCGGGAACGCGGTCGGCGGAGGCGGCAACGTGGCCCGGCTTGCCCTGCTGGAGGCCGGCCTTCCGGTTGGCGTGCCCGGCCTGACGGTGGACCGCCAATGCGGTTCCGGCCTGGACGCCATCGTCCTCGCAGCCAGGCTCGTGGCCGCCGGCGGGAACCTTGTCTATCTCGCCGGGGGAGTGGAGAGCATCAGCACTGCACCGTTGCGGGCCCACAGGAACGGCGACGGCGGACCGGACTTTTTCTCCCGCGCCCAGTTTGTGCCGCTGAGCTTCGGCGACCCGGACATGGGGGTGGCAGCAGAGAATGTAGCCGCCCGTTTCGCCGTCGGGCGGGACCGGCAGGATGCCTTTGCCTTGGCCAGCCATCAGCGCGCCGTGGCAGCTGTCAGGGCTGGCCGTTTCGATGGCGAGATCACGCCATTGGAGACACCTGCGGGGACGGTCAGCAAGGATGATGGCCCGCGTCCCGGACTCAATGCCGCAGTCCTGAAACGTTTCCCGCCGGCCTTTGTCGAAGGGGGGACGGTCACCGCAGGAAACTCATGCTTCGACGCCGATGCCGCCTCCGCCGTCGTGATCACTTCCCTGCAGCGCGCCCGAGAACTGGAGGCCGAGGACGGCCTCCTGGTCGTGGCGACGGACACTGCCGGTGTGGACCCCGAACTGCTGGGGATCGGCGCAGCCATGGCCGGCGGAAGGCTGCTGGCCACCCTGGGCCTCACATCGGCCAGGGTGGGGATCGTGGAATTCAACGAGGCCTTCGCCGCCCAGGCCCTGGCGTGCCTGGATCATCTGGGCATTGAACCCGGCCGGGCCAATGCCGACGGCGGTGCCCTGGCGTTGGGCCATGCCTACGGGGCGTCCGGGGCCGTGCTGGTGGCACGGCTGCTGGCCCAGGCCCGTGCCTCGGGCGAAGAGGGCCAGCTGGCGCTGGCGCTGATCAGCATCGCCGGCGGGATGGGCACCGCTGCGCTGCTGCGGTACGAAAAGATAACTGGCGGAATCAGCCGGTAGCGTGCGCGCAGTCAGTCATCAGCGTCGCCGAGTCCGCGGGCAGCCAGGGCCTCCCCGGTCTGGCGCGCAAAGGCCACGGTGGTGATAAAGACGGGCAGCACCAGCGCGCGCGGGTTCCGGTCCAGCCCCCGCGCCCGTGCGGAGTCACGGACGTCGGCGAACGCGCCGGCAATGTAGGGGATGCTCCGCAGCATCACGGCGATGGTCAGCGCGAAGCGTTCAGGGTCGGCGCCGAAACGCCGGAACGGTGAGGCCAGTGACACCACGCCGTCCAGCAGCCGCTGCATGGGCGTGGTCGCCGTCAGCAAGGATGCCGCCACCACGCACACCAGGATGTTCAGGACGATCCGGGCCGCGGTGGGTCCGCCGAGCTGCCACCACTGGAACAGCCCGATCACGGGCAGGACGAGCAGCAAGGGACGGATGGCACCGAGTAGCCGGCGCGGGCCTGCCCCGGTAAGCAGGTACAGCCCGGACATCACGGCAAGGACACCGGCGGACACAAGCCAGTCCACTATGAGGAATGACGCGAGACCGCAGCCAAAAACCAGCAGGAACTTCAATGCCAGCGGGCAGCGGTGGATGACAGAATTCCCCGGGACGTAGTTCGCCAGCAGGAATCCGTGCCCCCTCACGGCGCGGCCAGGCCTTCGGCACACAGCGTGCGGTAGCGGTCCACGGCCTGGGCGGGCGGGCCGTCGAACACCACGCGGCCCGCCTCAACCACCAGGACGCGGTCCATGTCCAGGGCCAACTCAAGGTCGTGGGTGGACATCAGGATTTGCTGTTCCAGCGCACCCAGCGTGCGGCGCAGGAGTTCGCGGTTACGCAGGTCCAGCAGCGTGGATGGTTCATCGAGCACCAGCACCGAGGGGTTCACGGCAAGGACAGCGGCCAGCGCCATCAGCTGGCGTTCGCCGCCCGAGAGCTCATAGATGCTCTGGTCCGCAAGGCCCAGCAGCCCGAACCGCTCCAGGGCTGCCTCCGCCAGGCGCCGCCGCTCCGTTCCATTCCGAATGGAGCGGCGGAGCGAAAGTTCAACATCTTCCCGCCCGGTCGGCATGACCAGCTGGGACAGGGGATCAGTGAAGACGAAGCCGACGTTCCGCCTGACTGCCCGGACGGCGTGGACGGTATCGTCGCCATCCACGGCAACCGTGCCGGAGCTGGGCTGGACCAGGCCGTTGACCAGGCGCAGCAGCGTCGACTTGCCGGACCCGTTGGCACCGATCACGCCGATGCGCCGTTCGGTCAACTCCAGCGTGACACCGTGGAGCAGAGTTTTGGGCTCCGGATGGCTGTCAACGGCAACAGCCACGGAAGCCTGCCGAAAGGAAATAGTTGGCATGGCTGGCTAGCGTTTGATCCGGTTCACGCGGCGGACCAGGACGTCGGGAAATGCGCGGTGCAGGGCCACAGCAACCGCGGCGGCGAGGACATTCTTGATCACATCTCCGGGGTAGAAGACCAGGTCGGCCATGAACGCCTGGCCCAGTCCGGTCTTGGTGTTGATCACGATGCCTGCGATCCCCAGCGAGTGCACCACCAGGATGCTGGTCACCGTGGCAGCCAGGAAGAACCACAGAGCCCGGGCGCGCGTGGTGCGCCGGATGACCACCGTGGCGAGCCAGCCGACGAGTGCCGCGGCAACGGGGAAGGCGATGATGTAGCCGGCTGACGGTCCGGCCAGGATGCCGAGGCCGCTGCGTCCCTGGCTGAAGATCGGCAGGCCGGCCAGGCCCAGCAGGGTGTACAGGCCCACGGCGGCGAAACCGCGTGCGGGGCCGAGCATCAGGCCGGTGAGCATCACCGCGAGGGTCTGGAAAGTGATGGGGATGCCGAAAACGTTCGCCGCGATGCCGGGAACCAGCGCGGAGCCTGCGACGAGCGCGGCGAAAACGGCGATCAGGCCAAGGTCGGTGGCGTTCCAGCGGCTGCGGGCGGGGGACGCGGCGCCGTTGACGGCAGTGTCTGTCTGGCTCATGGAAGTCCTGTCGGGGTTATACAAACGAAGCATGGGGGTGTTCCTGACGTTACCGTCCGCCGTCGGGAACTATTTTGTAGGGGATCCACTAAACGGACCGCGCACTTGTGACGGCAGGCCACAAAGGGATCCCCCTGACCCCGGCAAGGACTGCCGTCCGGAACCCGGAACGGGCGGGCAACCAACGCGGTTATGGTCTGAGGCTGTGGCCGGTAGACTTGTATAGGCCGTTCTCCGGCCTCTCTGCCCGGTTCCTTCCAGACTTCATCCGTTGTTGGGCTGTGGCGTTCCCTGTTGTGAAAGGCCTTACCTGCTGTGATTACCGTCCAGGATCTTGAACTGCGCGCCGGCGCCCGGCTCCTTATGGACCAGGTGAGCTTCCGCATCGACAGGGGCGACAAGATCGGCCTGGTGGGCCGGAACGGTGCAGGCAAGACCACCCTGACGCGTGTCCTCGCCGGCGAGGGCCTGCCGGCCGCGGGCAAGGTGACCCGCACCGGCGAGATCGGCTACCTGCCCCAGGACCCCCGCACGCCGGACATGGAGCAGCTTGCCCGCGACCGTATCCTGTCCGTCCGCGGCCTGGACATCGCCGTCGGCAAGCTCCGGGTGGCCCATGAAGAGATGGCCAGCGAAGACGCCAATATCCAGCGAAAGGCCATGAACCGCTATGACCGGCTGGAATCCGAATTCCTGGCGGCTGGCGGCTATGCGGCAGAGGCCGAGGCGGCTGCGATCTGCTCCAACCTTGCCCTGCCGGACCGCCTGCTGAACCAGCCCCTCAGGACACTCTCCGGTGGCCAGCGGCGCCGTGTGGAACTAGCGCGCATCCTGTACTCGGACGCCGAAACCATGCTTCTCGATGAGCCCACCAACCACCTCGACGCCGATTCCATCGCCTGGCTGCGTGACTTCCTCAAGAACCACCAGGGCGGCCTGATCGTGATCAGCCACGACACGGAACTGCTCGAAGCCACTGTCAACAAGGTGTTCCTGCTGGACGCCAACCGCGCCCAGATCGATTTCTACAACATGGACTGGAAGCGCTACCTCACGCAGCGCGAAACAGACGAACGCGCCCGCAAGCGCGAACGCGCCAACGCTGAAAAGAAGGCCCAGGTCCTGTTCGACCAGGCCAACAAGATGCGGGCGAAGGCCACCAAGGCCGTGGCGGCGCAGAACATGGCCAAGCGCGCCGAGCGCCTGCTCAGCGGACTGGAAGCCGTGCGCGAAAACGACCGCGTGGCTGCCCTCCGTTTCCCTGACCCTTCGCCCTGCGGCAGGACGCCGCTTACCGCCGAGGGCCTCAGCAAGTCCTACGGTTCGCTGGAGATCTTCACGGACGTCGACCTGGCAATCGACCGCGGCTCCAAGGTGGTCATCCTGGGGCTGAACGGCGCCGGCAAGACCACCCTGCTGCGAATGCTCGCCGGAGTGGACAAGCCCGATACCGGCGACGTCATTGCCGGACACGGCCTGAAGGTGGGCTACTACGCCCAGGAACACGAAACGCTCGACGTCGACCGCACCGTCCTCGAGAACATGCGCTCCTCCGCTCCCGACATGAAGGACGCGGAAGTCCGCGGCATCCTCGGCTCGTTCCTGTTCTCGGGCGACGACGTCGACAAGCCTGCCGGTGTGCTCTCCGGCGGTGAGAAGACCCGCCTGGCCCTGGCCACCATCGTGGCTTCCAGTGCCAACGTGCTCCTCCTTGACGAGCCCACCAACAACCTGGATCCTGCCAGCCGCGCCGAAATCCTCGGGGCATTGCGGAATTACTCCGGCGCCGTTGTCCTGGTGAGCCACGACGAAGGGGCAGTCGAGGCGCTGAATCCTGAGCGCGTTGTCCTGCTGCCTGATGGTATTGAGGACCACTGGAACGAAGACTACCTGGACCTGATTACGCTGGCTTAGGCTCGGTCCCACCTAGGGCACCCGTAGTCGCCTTCCGCTCAGCACCGTGCTCGATTTGCCGCGTGCTCGCTCGTGCCTCGCTTAGACGCACGCTACACAAATCAACCACGTCGCTTCGCTCGTGGGCAGGTCACCGATCAGCCCGGTTCAGTTGCCAGCAGACAGTCAGTTCGCCGCACGTCCGGACCCTGTCCAGCAACCTTCGGACCGTTTCTGTATCTAACGAGCGGACGCCGTCTTCTTTCCTGGCCGGTGGGGTGCAGGACGAAGTGGGGGGGTGGCTCGGCGGATCTTTCCTTTTCCCAACCCGCCGCGGACAGAAGCCGAGCTGGCTCAGTTCGCCAGTCCCGCCGTCGTGCTTTCACCTCCGGTGCCCTAGGCACCAGCGCAGCAGCGTGGGTGATTTATGTAGCGTGCGTCAGAGGCGAGGGGCCACGCCGTCCGGGTTCCCTGGCCGAGCTTGCGAGCTAGGGAGACGGTGGGGAGGACGAGCCAGCACGCGGGAAATCACTCGCGTTGCGGAGCGAACGCAAGTACGCACGCGCGGCACGGGAGCGACAGCGTCGCTACTGTGCAGCTTTAGTAGCCCTGGGCGTCCAGGAGGGCGTCTTCTTCTTCGGCGGTCGGGCGCTTTCGCTTGCGCGGCAGCGGCGGACGACGGCGGGCTGCCGCGGCAGCCGAGTGCACCGCGCTGCCGGAGTTCCGCGAGCCTTCCTCACCGTCAGCCTCATCTTCTGCGTCGATCGCTGCGTTCCGGGCCTGTTGCCGGGCAGCGTAGCCGAAGCCCACGAACATCAGCACGCCGAAGGCAAACCACTGCAGGGAGTAGGACAGGTGGGTGCCTTCCTCCGTGGATGGCATGGGGAACGGGAAAGGCATCTCCGCAGCCGGGGGATTCTCCGACGCGAGCTGGCCGTAGGCTCCCGTCAGCACAGGGTACCCGAGTTCCTCGGCGTATACGCGGAGGTCAATGGACGCCAACTGGCCGTCCGGGGCACCGCGCTGAAGCGTCGGTTCAGCCGGCTTCATACGGACGACGGCGGTCACGTCACCTGCCGGCGGGGCGGGGACTGAGTCCGGGCGGCCAGGATTGTTGTTGCCGATGGGCAGCCAGCCGCGGTCGATTACCACAGTCTCGCCGGTATCCAGCCTGAACGGCACCACGACTTCGTAGCCAGGCTGGCCGTTCAATGGCCTGTTGCGGACAATCCGCTGGCCTGCCGCGTCGTAGCGTCCCTTGAGTTCAACCTGCGTCCATTCCTTCTCAGGCTCCATCTGGTTGAACTCGTCCTTGACCTCGGCGAACGGGACCGGCGGTGCCGAGTAGTTGGACAACACGCGGTTGATCTCGGCGAGCGATTCAGCCCGGCGGTCCATCTGCCAGCGGCCCAGGAAGACGCAGGCAGTTGCAAAGACCGCGGCGAGGAGGAGGTAGCCAAGCCACTTGCTGGAAAAGAGGAAGCGGTACATTCAGCCGTCCTGCCCCTGCCCCGGGGAGCCATCCCCGGCATCCGTTCCCAGCGGCACGGTTTCCTTCCAGAGCCCGCGGGTCTGGAGGTAGTCCTCCAGCCAGTCGCGGTGTTCGCCGCAGGCGAGCCAGATCTTGCGTCGCTCCGGAGTATGGATCTTGGGATTGTTCCAGAGCAGCTGCCACGAGGCCCCGGAACGGCAGGCTTTCCGGGAGCACATGGCAACTGCGGCCGGCGCGGGACCGGGAGTCCCCGCGGCCAGGTCGAAAATATTCATGAAGCGCGCCGTTCCTCGCCGTTGTTTGGTTCGTCGTCCTCAACAATGAGTTCGCCCTGCAGGACGTCGTCGTCCGGTCCCTCCTCGTGGGCCGGCGGCCAGCTGGGCCCTTCCAGTTCGGCAAGCGGGGCGGAGTCGAGCAGCGAGTCGCTGTGGATCTCCGCTTTGTCGCTTCCGTTGGCGATGACCACTGCTATCCACGGGAGGAAAACTGCCCCTGCAACCATCACGAGCTTGAACCAGCCGTCCACCACAAAAATGAGAATAAGGCAGACCATACGGATTCCCATAGCAAGCGCGTACTTGACCATCCGCTGGTGCATGTCCTCGGAGTGGGCCGACGCAGCGTCCGTGATGCTGTGGACCCCCGAATCGCCGGAGAACCGATCCGGGTCTCCGGGCGCGGGCTGTCCGGCATGGTTTTCAAGGGTCACGGCTGATTGATCACGCTCCAAAGGCTTGCCTCAATTCTCTCACCATCGGCAGTGGCTCCCAAACGCGGGCTAAGATCGGAGGCAGCAAAATCACACCCTCTTCCTACCGCGGTGCAACCTGCCGCAGAATCCCGGAGCAATTAATGTCTGAAGCAGCTACTGCGGCCCGAAGCGTCCTGATCACCGGTGGAAACCGCGGCATCGGCCTGGCCATCGCCGAGGCCTTTCTGGCCAACGGAGACAAGGTGGCCGTGACCTACCGGAGCCCGTCGGAGCTGCCGGCCGGGATACTGGGCGTCAAGGCCGACGTGACGGACGAGGCCTCAGTGGACGGGGCGTTCACCGAAGTGGAAGCCGCGCACGGCCCGGTGGAGGTCCTCGTGGCAAACGCGGGCATCACCAAGGACACCCTCCTGCTGCGCATGAGTGAGGATGACTTTACGTCCGTCATCGACACCAACCTCACGGGCGCCTTCCGAGTCATCAAGCGCGCGTCGAAGGGAATGATCCGGATGCGCAAGGGCCGCGTGGTGCTCATCTCCTCCGTTTCCGGCCTGTACGGCGCACCGGGCCAGATCAATTACTCCGCCTCCAAGGCCGGTCTGGTGGGTGTTGCCCGTTCGCTGACGCGGGAACTGGGATCCCGCGGCATCACGGCCAACGTTGTGGCTCCGGGATTCATCAACACGGACATGACGGCAGAACTGCCCGAGGCCACGCAGAAGGACTACCTCTCCAGCATTCCGGCCGGCCGCTTTGCAGAGGCGTCGGAAGTGGCGAACGTTGTCCGCTGGATCTCAAGCGACGAGGCGGCTTACATTTCCGGCGCAGTCATCCCCGTTGACGGCGGCCTCGGCATGGGCCACTAACGGGGAACGGTAAGGCTCCGGCCAGGACCCTGACACTAGCTGCGACGGGCTTCTTTGTGGGGGTCGGACAAGCGAATTCGGGAACAGCGCTGGCATGATTGACTGCAGACCTCTAGCGATTTAGACGTTTCGAACAAAGGGAGCTCGTATGGGACTGCTGGACAACAAAACCGCCATCGTGACCGGATCCTCACGCGGAATCGGCGCCGAAGTGGCAAAGATCCTGGCTGGCGAGGGCGCCGCCGTCGTGGTCAATTACCGCCAGAAGGCGCCCCGCGCCAACAAAGTGGTCGCCGGTATCGAAGCCGCTGGCGGCCGTGCAACGGCCGTTGGCGCGGACCTGACCACGCTGGAAGGCGTTCAGGCCCTGGCCAGTGCAGCCATGGAAAACTTCGGCTCCCTGGACGTCCTGGTCCTGAACGCTTCCGGCGGCATGGAATCCGGCATGGAGGATGACTACGCGCTGAAGCTGAACCGGGACGCGCAGGTCAACATGCTCAACGCTGCTGTGCCACTGATGAAGGAGGGCTCGCGCGTGGTCTTCGTGACCAGCCACCAGGCCCACTTCATCAACACCGTTCCCACCATGCCGGAGTACGAGCCCGTAGCCCGCAGCAAGCGCGCCGGCGAGGACGCCCTCCGGGCGCTGCTCCCGAACCTTGCCGAGAAGGGCATCTCCCTGGTGGTTGTCTCGGGCGACATGATCGAAGGCACTGTCACGGCAACCCTGCTTGACCGGTCAAACCCGGGCGCAATCGAGGCCCGCCGCGCCGAAGCCGGCAAGCTCTACTCCGTGGAGGAATTCGCCGAAGTCGTGGCCAGCATGGCAACCGCCGACGTCGAATCCGGCCACACAGAGTACGCCGGCGGCGCCGATTACTTCGGCAAGGGCACCAACTAGCGTTCCGGCATCCATCCCGGAGCCGGTTCTCCACGCGGCAAGCCATCATCGTGACGAGCTCCGGGCAGTACTCCTGCCCGGAGCTTTTTGTCTGTCGTGAAGTCCAGGCTGTGAATCGACGGCGTTGTCCGTGGGGGCCATGCCGCCTAGGGTTTTGTGCATGGCACAGCAACCAGAGATGACGCGCCGCAGCTATCCGGCAGGTGTTCCCTGTTGGGTGGACACCCAGCAGCCGGACGTGGAGGCAGCCATGCGCTTCTACGGCGGAGTCCTGGGGTGGGAGTTCGAGGAAACTCCTTCGGCCGGTGGCACGCACAGGTACGTCATTGCCACGCTGAACGGCCAGGAGGCTGCCGCGATCACGGGCCCCGGAACCGGTGTCGCCGCATGGAACACCTACGTCTCCGTCGACGAAGCGGAGGCTGCCGTGCGCCACCTGCTCTCTGCCGGCGCAACAGTGAAATCGGCTCCTGCCGACACGGGCCCAGCAGGCGTGCAGGCTGTGCTGGCGGACCCTGAAGGCGTCGAATTCCGGATCTGGCAGGCCCGGGAGCGACTCGGCGCCCAGGCGGTCAACAGGCCCGGCGGATGGAACTTCAGCGACCTCCACACTGCAGACACCGAGGCAGCCATCGCCTTCTACACAAAGGCATTCGACTGGCAGTTCGACCACCTCGACTATGGAATTATGATCCGCCGCCCCGGATACGGGGATCACCTCGAAGCCACCGTGGACCCCAACATCAGGGCCCGTCAGGCGGGCGACCTCGCCCCCCGCGGCTTCGAGGACGCTGTCGCCTGGATTGCCTCCACGATGCCCGGTGAGCTTCCCCAGTGGCATGTGACGTTTACGGTCGCAGACCGTGACCGTGCCGTCGAGGACGCAGTGCGCCTCGGCGCCGCCGTCCTGGGGCAGGACGATACCGAGTGGACGCGCACCGCCCTGATCCGGGATCCCGGCGGAGCTGTCTTCACCGCGAGCCAGTTCACGCCACCAACCGGCTGAGCGGGAAGGGCCCGAGGGGGACCCGCTGATTCACCCGACAGCGAGACGATGCCATGGGGCTCAAACTCCGGCGATGTGCCTCACGGCATCCAGGTAGGGCATGTTGACGGCGGAGTCGGCCACTGCACGGACGGCGGGCTTGGCGTTGAACGCCACCCCGATCCCCGCAGCTCCGAGCATGTCGAGGTCGTTGGCCCCGTCACCCACGGCGATGGTGTGTTCCATCGCGACGCCCTCGGCCGCTGCCCACTCCCGCAGGTATTTTTCCTTCGCGGCCCGGTCGATGACGGCACCGAGCACCTTGCCGGTCAGGACGCCGTCGACGATTTCAAGCTCGTTGGCGATCCAGTAATCCAGGCCAAGGTCCTCGGCGATCGGACGCAGGATCTGGTTGAAGCCGCCCGAGACCACCGCCACCACGTGTCCGGCAGCCTTGAACGCGGCCACGAGTTCGGCGGCACCCTCGCTCAGCCTCACTTCCGCACGGACGGAATCGACGACGGCGGCCGGCAGCCCGGCGAGCACGGCCACCCGCGCGTGCAGGCTCTGCGCGAAGTCCAGTTCACCGCGCATGGCCGCTTCCGTGACCGCGGCAACCTCCTCGCGCTTGCCCGCATAGGCGGCCAGGAGTTCGATGACTTCCTGCTGAATCAGCGTCGAATCAACATCCATGATCAGGAACTTCCGCGGCGCGGCGCGGAGCGCGGCAGGAACGATCGCTGTGTCCAGGCCGTCCTGCGCACCCTCCGCCACCGCATGGCGGAGGGTGGCGATGCCCGAATCCGTCCCGCCAGCGACGGCCAGCTCGGCGGTGTGGACCTCGAACCTGCTGTCCCCGCCCCGGGATTCGGACTGGAAAGTGGCGCCGCTGGCGGTCAGGATGGAGCGCAGCTGTTCAAGCTCGGAGGCAGTCAGTTTCGGGCCATAGCTGACCGCAGTCACGTTCGGAGTCATGGCTGCAATCTTAGCCAGCGCGGGGGAAGCGGCCCGAATTCATTGCGCCTTTGCACGGGCCGGTTGTGACCCGCATCGCAGACGCCGTATCAGTTATCAGTCGGTCCCCGTTTTGTCCTAGTGTCTACTCCTATGAGTGATGTTCTGGAACTGGCTTCCGTCAGCGTTGTCCGAGGCAAGAAAACCCTGCTGGACAAGGTCGACTGGCAGGTCAACGAAGGGGAACGCTGGGTCATCCTTGGTCCGAACGGCGCAGGAAAGACGACGCTTCTCCAGATAGCCGCAGCCCGCCTGCATCCGAGCAGCGGCAAGGCCGGGATTCTCGACGAGACCTTGGGCCGCGTTGACGTTTTTGAGCTCCGTCCCCGTATCGGTCTTTCCTCAGCATCGCTCGCCACCCAGATCCCGGAGAACGAGATCGTCCTCAATGTCGTAGTCACGGCCGCGTATGGCGTGACCGGCCGTTGGCGCGAGGGATACGAGCGCGATGACGAGCGCCGTGCCTTTCGTTTGCTGAACGCCTGGGGGATGGGGCCGCTGCTCAACAGGACATTCGCAACGCTGTCCGAAGGTGAGCGCAAGCGCGTCCAGATCGCCCGCGCCCTGATGACGGATCCGGAACTGCTGCTGCTGGATGAGCCCGCCGCCGGCCTGGACCTGGGAGGGCGCGAGGAACTCGTCCACAAGCTCAGTGAACTTGCGCAGGACGAGGCCGCACCGGCCATGGTCCTGGTCACGCACCACCTGGAGGAAGTCCCGCCGGGCTTCACTCATGCAATGTTGCTGCGTGACGGCGGCGTGATAGCTGCAGGCCCGATCTCCGAGGTCCTCACGGACGAGCACCTCACCACTACCTTTGGACTGGCCCTGGACGTGACGGAGAATTCCGGCCGCTACACCGCAACCGCCCGCCGCTAGGCCGCGCCGCCGTCCACCGTGGATCTTCTCAGCAGTACCTTTGTGTTCTTTGCCGGCCTGTGGGCAGGCACCATTAATGCCGTTGTGGGATCCGGAACGCTGGTTACGTTCCCTGTCCTGATCGCTTTGGGGGTCACCCCCGTAGTGGCATCCATGAGCAACGCCATGGGCCTGGTGGCAGGTACTGCCGCCGGTGCGTGGGGCTACCGCCGCGAGCTCAAGGGGAGGGGACGGCAGCTCCTCAAGCTCCTGCCGGCGTCGCTCCTTGGCGGCATCACCGGCGCCTGGCTCCTCCTCCACCTCCCGGAGGAGGTCTTCCACTACGTGGCTCCCGTCCTCCTGGTACTCGCGCTGCTGATGGTGGTTTTCCAGCCCCGTCTCCAGGCGTGGGTCCGCAACCGCGAGGAAAACCCTGAACACGCCGTCCGGGACAAACAGCACGGTATCCTCCTCGTGGTGCTGGTCTATCTCGCCGGTGTTTACGGTGGCTACTTCGTCGCCGCACAGGGCATCCTGCTGGTGGGCATCCTGGGCGTGTTCCTGACCGGCACCATCCAGAACGCCAATGCCATGAAGAACATCCTGGTGCTCGGCGTCAACCTTGTCGCGGCAGTCTCCTACTTCACTTTCGCCTTTGACCGCATCAACTGGCTGGTGGTGCTTCTGATCGCGGTCAGCTCAACCATCGGCGGACTCCTCGGCTCCAAAGTAGGACGGAGACTCTCGCCCACGGTCCTCCGGGGTGTGATCTTTGCCCTCGGTTTGATGGCTTTTGGCGTCATGGTCGCCAATCTGCTGAAATAATCAGCCGGTGCCCATCCACTACCTCGAATCGGCCCGGGATCCCCGGGTGTCGGACTACACCCAACTGACAGATGTCCATTTGCGGAAGCTCCGCGAGCCTGCGGAAGGCATGTACATCGCCGAGTCCTCGCGTGTACTGCGGCGAGCCCTGGCCGCTGGCCACCGGCCCCGCTCCTTCTTCCTCGCCGAGAAATGGCTGGCGGACCTCCGCGATGTCCTGGACGCCTATCCGGATGTCCCGGCCTTCATCGGCCACGCTTCGCTGCTGGAGGAGATCACCGGCTTCCACCTGCACCGCGGGGCCATGGCAGCGATGGAACGGCCGGCGCCCGTTCCGCTTGGCGAACTGCTGGATGGGGCCCGCCGGGTGGCTGTCCTGGAAGACATCGTCGACCACACCAACGTGGGGGCGATTTTCAGGTCGGCGGCTGCGCTGGACATCGACGCCGTCCTGGTGTCGCCGAGGTGCGGGGACCCGCTCTACCGCCGAAGTGTCCGCGTCAGCATGGGTACCGTCTTCCAAGTCCCGTGGGCGCGGCTGGAGTCCTGGCCGCAGGATCTTTCCCTTCTCAAAGAACATGGCTTCACCGTGGCGGCCCTGGAACTGACCCGGGACGCGGTCGACGTGGACGACCTTGCCGCCCGGAATCCGGACCGGCTTGCCCTGGTGCTCGGCACTGAGGGTGCGGGCATGAGCGCCGAGACACTCGCCGCCGTCGACCTGGCCGTTAAAATCCCCATGCGGGAGGGCGTGGACTCGCTTAACGTGGCTGCGGCGTCGGCCGTGGCTTTCTGGGAGCTCAGGCCACGGGCGTAGACCCCGTCACGCAGCTTTATGTCGCGGACGGCGGCCGTTAGCTTCGGACGCCGGTGATCCGCTATTATTGGTAGCTGGCCGCAAAGCTGTACTGCTGTTGCTGTTGCAGACCGCGGCCATCCCACTCATACCTGGCAGCTGGCAAAATCCAGTTGTGCGAACAAAGGTCCCATTATGAAGTCTGATATCCACCCGAAGTACGAAGCTGTTGTTTTCAACGACTTGGCTTCCGGCGTCAAGTTCCTGACCAAGTCCACCGTGTCTTCCAAGAAGACCATTGAGTGGGAAGACGGAAACACCTACCCGGTCATCGACGTCGAAATCTCCTCCGAGTCCCACCCGTTCTACACGGGCAAGCAGCGCATCATGGACTCTGCAGGCCGCGTCGAGCGCTTCAACGCTCGCTTCAAGGGCTTCGGCGGCAAGAAGTAATTCACCCCCAAGGTTCTTTGGAAAAGCCCGCACCGGCAACGGTGCGGGCTTTTTGCGTTTGCTGGTTCCGCGTCTCCGGCTGGGATGTGGGGCAGGATGGAAGGCATGACTGACACGCCGATACCCGCTGACGATCCCCCCGGCCGCCACCACGGCGAGTACAAAGTTCCCGGTGGCAAGTTCGTGGTGGTGGATCTCGACGTCGAGGACGGACTCCTCACCCGCGTATCAGTCAGCGGCGATTTCTTCCTGGAACCCGATGAGGCTCTCCTGGACATCAACCGCGCCCTCACCGGGCTCCCGGAAACCACGACGGCGGCTGAGCTGTCCGCCGCCGTCACTGCCTCGCTGCCTCCCGGCGCAGTCCTGTTCGGCTTTTCGGCCGACGCAGTGGCCATCACCGTGCGCCGCGCCCTGGCCAGGGCAACGTCCTGGTCCGACCATCACTGGAACATCCTTTCCCCCACGGTGCTGCCCACCCACGTCAACGTCGCCCTGGACGAGGTGCTGACCGAAGAGGTCGGCGCCGGCCGCCGCAACCCCACGCTGCGGTTCTGGGACTGGGAGGAACCGTCCGTGGTGATCGGCAGCTTCCAGTCCGTCCGCAACGAACTGGATCCCGACGGCGTCGCCCGGCACGGCATCACCGTGGTCCGCCGCATCAGTGGCGGCGGTGCGATGTTCATGGAGGCAGGCAACTGCATCACGTATTCGTTGTACCTGCCGCAGACCCTCGTGGACGGGATCAGCTTCGCCGACTCGTACGCGTTCCTGGACGCCTGGGTGATGTCCGCACTCGAGAAAATCGGGGTCACGGCGTTTTACGTGCCCCTGAACGACATCGCCACGGACCAGGGCAAGATCGGTGGCGCCGCGCAGAAGAGACTGGCCAACGGCGGCATGCTGCACCACGTCACCATGAGCTATGACATCGACGCGGACAAGATGGTGGAAGTGCTGCGCATCGGCAAGGAAAAGCTCTCGGATAAAGGAACCCGCAGCGCCAAGAAACGGGTGGATCCGCTCCGCCGGCAGACCGGGCTGGCCCGCACGGAGATCATCGCCGCGATGATGGACGTGTTCAGTGAACGCTATGCAGCCACCCCGTCGGAACTGACCGCCGCCGAGCTGGACGCCGCGCGCGACCGGGTGGCTACAAAGTTCGGCACCGAGGAGTGGCTGCACCGCGTTCCCTAGATCCGTTGCTCCGTAACTGCCGTTATCGCCGGTCAAAAGGGCAGTTACGGAGCACTCGACGGTGTTGAGGCAAGAGCCTGTGCGGTGAGCGCCCGGACCAGGTGGCTGCGCTGTTCCACGATGATCCTGCGCAGGGCCCGTGGGGCGTCGTCATTCGCCTCCAGCCAGGTATCCGTGCGGAGCACCACGGCGTGCTGCTCCGGCAGTGTCCCCGCCGGAAGGTCCTGCGCCATGGGGTAGAGGCCGCGGACGATCCTGCTGGCGATTTCAATGCTCCGGTTGTCCCAGACGCTGCGAAGGCAGTCGTAGTACGGCCCGATGTAGGGTTCCAGCAGCGCGGAGGGCGCTGTGGTGAAGCCCGCGATAGTGGCGCTGAGGAGCTGGTTCGACAACTCCGTCCCCTCAACGGCTGCCTTCCAGGCAGCCGCTTTGACATCAGGATCCGGACGGGCGGCCAGGGCGGTCGCGTGGCCGGTCCGGCCCGAAGCGGTGGTATCCCGTCCCAGCTCAGCATCCAGTTCTCCCTCGGTGGCCTGGCCGTGTGCTGCCAGCGCATGCCACAGGCTCCAGCGCAGGTCCGCGTCAACAGCGAGGCCGTCCACGTCAACCGTGCCGTCCAGCAGGCCCCTGAGCCGGGGGAGGAGCGCGGCCTCATGGCGGCTGACGGCAGCCACCGTCCGTGCCCACGCGAGCTGGTGGTCTGATCCAGGGGCGGCCAGCCCCAGTTGGCTGTCCGCGGCTGCCAGGAAATCCCTGCGCACGGCGTCCCGCCCGGCTGCGGCGGTATACCGTTCGACGGCGGTGCTTGCGTTGTCGAGGATGTTCAGCAACACGCCGATCCCGGTTTCGGAGGGCCCAAACGCCTTCACCGCGTCCACGTACCGGGCGGCCGGGCTCTCGCCGTCGCGGGCGGAGTTCCACAGGGCGGTCCAGCAGAGGGCACGCGCCATGGGGTCGGTAATCCTGTCCAGGGAAGCACGGGCGGTGGCTTCGGACGCTGCGTCCAGCCGTACTTTGGCGTACGTAAGGTCGTCGTCATTCACCAGGAGCAGTGCCGGCCGCTGTTGGCCGACGAGTTCCGGGAGCTCCGTCCGGGTCCCCGTGACATCTGTTTCGACACTGTCCGTCCGGACCAGGGCACCGTCGGCGTCGAAGTTGTAGGAGCCCACACGCAGCCGGTGTGGGCGAAGCTCAACACGTCCGCTGACTGGGTCCACGGCATCCTGGACGATTGTCACCGTGCCGAGTCCGCCGTCGTCCCCGGCCGCATCCGGGACGACTTCCACCGACAGCGTGGACATCCCGGACGTCTGCAGCCAGGAGGCTGCCCAGCCGGCCAGGTCGCGGCCGGAAGAAGCGCTCAGGGCCTTCAGGAGATCCGCCAGCGTGGTGTTTCCATAAGCGTGGTCGCGGAAATACTGCCGCGAGCCGGCGATGAACGCGTCGAACCCCACGTACGCCACCAGCTGCTTGAGAACGGACGCACCCTTGGCGTAGGTGATGCCGTCAAAGTTCTGCTTTGCGGCTTCGAGGTCGGGGATGTCCGCAACGATCGGGTGCGTCGTGGGCAGCTGGTCCTGGACATAGGCCCAGGCCTTGCGTTTGTTCGCGAAGTTCACCCAGGCGGTATCCCAGTCAGTCGCCCGGTCGACGCCGAGGGTTCCCATGTAGTCGGCAAACGACTCCTTGAGCCACAGGTCGTCCCACCACTGCATGGTGACGAGGTCGCCGAACCACATGTGGGCCATCTCGTGCATCAGAGTGTTCGCGCGCGCCTGGTATTGGGAATCGGTGGCGCGGGACGTGAACACGTAGCTTTCGGTGAAGGTGACCATGCCCGGGTTCTCCATCGCGCCAAGGTTGTACTCGGGAACGAACGCCTGGTCGTATTTCCCCCACGGGTAGGGAAAGTCGAAGAGCCGGCTGAAGAAGTCCAGCCCGCTCTTGGTCAGGCGGAACAGTTCAGCGGCATCGAAGGATTCCGCCATGGAGGCCCGGCAGTAGAGTGCAAGCGGCACCTCCAGCGGCGTGCCGTCGTCGAGGGTGGTGCTCCACTGGTCCTGGGTTTTGAAGTACGGCCCGGCGAGCACGGTGGTGATGTACGTGGACATGGGCCGGGTGGTGGCGAAGTCCCAGCGGCTCGTGGCCGGATCGCTGGTCAACTGCGTGCGGGCGGCCTCGACCCCGTTGGAGGCCACTTCCCAGCCCGAGGGCGCCATGACGTGGAACGTGAATTCGGCTTTGAGGTCCGGCTGCTCAAAGTTGGCGAACACCCGACGGGCATCGGCGGGCTCGTACTGCGTGTAGAGGTAGCACTGGCCGTCGGCCGGATCCACAAAGCGGTGCATGCCCTCGCCGGAACGGCTGTACAGGGCGGTTCCGGTCACCGTTACCTGGTTTTCTGCCTGCAGGTTGTCCAGCCGAATCCGCGAGCCGTCAACAATATCGGCAACCCGCAGCCCTTTTCCATTGAGGAAAACGCTGTGGATGTCGCCGGCAATAAAATCCAAAAATGCGGACTGGCCCGGCTCAGCGGCGGAGAAACTGATGATGCTGCGGCTTGTATATCCCGTAACGTCGGGATCCGCTGCCTGCCGCACGTCCAGGGACACATCGTAGCTGTGGGTCGTGATCAGGGCTGACCGTTGCGCGGCTTCCGTGCGCTGCAGATTCTCATGTGACACTCCGCTATCTAATCACGGGACCCAGCCCGCCGTTCACCGCCGGTTCCCTACCCGGCGGCGGGCCGGCGCGGGCCTACGCAGTCATCAGCAGCGCGGCCGCGAGGCCGAGCAGCGCGATCAGCAGCCACGCCGCCAAGGCAGCCAGGAGGGCCCGGGTCCCGGTGTGCAGGAGCGTACGGATCCGGACAGCGGACCCCAGCCCGAACAGCGCGGCACCCAGCAGGATGTCCTGCAGTCCGGCCCCGGCGTCGAGGACGCCCGGAGGGAGCCATCCGCTGGAGCGCAGTCCGACCATGGCCACGAAGCCGAGCACAAAGAGCGGGATCACAGGAGGCAGGCGTTCCAGCTCGGCCACTGCCAAAGATTCCGACGGGCCGGGAGATGTTTCTTTACCGGTGGCCCTCGGCGCACGCAGGCGCTGATGGACCCCGGCCGCAGCCACAACCGGTGCCAGGAGCAGCACGCGGGTGAGTTTAACTACGACGGCGATCCCCAGCGCCGCTGTCCCGGCGGTCTGCGCGGTGGCCACCACCTGGCCAACGTCGTGCACGGAGGCCCCCGTCCAGGCACCGAAGGCCAGGGGAGTGAGCTGCAGCGGATGGACCAACAGCGGCAGGACACCGATGGCCAGGGTTCCGCACAGTGTCACGAGCGCCACGGGCAATACCGTGTCCACGTGCCGGATTTTGCGGACCGCTGCCATGGCGCCGATGGCGGACGCCCCGCAGATGGAGAAACCAGTGGCAATCAGTAGCGACGTTTCCCCAGGCAGCCGGAAAAGCCGCGAGATAACGTAAGTGCCGGCGAAACTGGCCAGCACCACACCGGCCACCAGCAGCAGTGCCAGCCAACCGAGGCCCAGGACGTCCATGATGCTGACTTTGAGCCCCAGAAGCACGATCCCGCCGCGCATGAAGTGCTTGCCGGCGAAATCGAGTCCCGGCCTGGCACGTCCGGCAACCCAGACGGCAGTGCCCGGGAGGTTCGCCGCAAGCAGCCCAAGGACAACCGCGAGGGTCATGGCGGGCAGCACGGGGACCAGTCCGTGGATGAGGAATGCGGTCCCCAGCGCCAGCGCCGCCGTCAGCAGGCCCGGCACGTAACGGTCCCAGCCCAGGCGCCGCCCTGGGTTCGGTAAGCTCCGGGCCCTCCCGGGAGCTCCCCGCGCGGGACGTCTGCGGCTTCTGAACACTGGCACTCACCTACTTTGCCGGAAAGGACACGGATTCCACGAACCGGCGGCGCCGGTCCAACACGCCACAATGGATGGCAGTAATGATTTCGAAACAAAAAGATGGTTGGCTAAAGGACATGTCAGACCTATTCCAGGATTACTCCGAGGCCGCCGGGAGATCCGGCGCCTACGACGAGATGTTCACCCCAAGCCAGGACGCCCGCGAGTCTTACGGCCAGGTGGCGGATGCCCTGCAGAAGCTGTCCCTCGCCGACGTCAGCGCGCGGGCTGATTCGATGGCGCGGACGTTTCTGGACCGCGGTGTGACCTTTGACTTCGCGGGGGAGGAGCGGCCGTTCCCGCTGGATATCGTTCCGCGGGTCATCCCTGCGGATGAATGGACCGTGATGGAAAGGGGCGTGGCACAGCGGGTCAAGGCCCTGGAAGCCTTCCTCAATGACGTCTACGACAAAATGTCCGTGGTGGCCGATGGTGTCATCCCGCGCCAGCTCGTCACCACCAGCGCCCACTTCCACCGCCAGGTGCAGGGATTCCAGCCCGCCGGCGGCGTCCGCGTGCACATTTCCGGTATTGACGTCGTCCGCGATGCGGCCGGAACCTTCCGCGTCCTCGAGGACAACGTCCGGGTACCCTCCGGCGTGAGCTACGTCCTGGAGAACCGCCGGGCCATGGCAAAGGGCTTGCCTGAGGCCTTCGGCCAGCAGCTTATCCGTCCGGTGGAGGAATACCCGCGCCGGCTGCTCTCGGCCCTGCGCAAGACCGCACCATCCGGCGTCGACGACCCCACCGTGGTGGTCCTGACCCCCGGTGTCTTCAACAGCGCCTACTTCGAGCACACCCTGCTGGCCGGCCTGATGGGTGTTGAACTGGTGGAGGGCCGCGACCTTATCTGCCGCGGCAACCGCGTCTACATGCGCACTACTGCCGGCGAACAGCGCGTGGACGTGATCTACAAGCGCATCGACGACGAATTCCTGGACCCCTTGCAGTTCCGCGCCGATTCCATGCTCGGCTGCCCCGGCCTTGTCAACGCAGCGCGGGCCGGCGGCGTCACCATCGCCAACGCGGTGGGCAACGGTGTTGCGGACGACAAACTGGTGTACAGCTACGTCCCGGACCTCATCCGGTACTACCTGAGCGAGGAACCAATCATCGCGAACGTGGACACCTTCCGGCTGGAGGAAAAGGATGCCAGGGAGTACGTCCTGGACAACCTGGCCGAACTGGTGGTCAAGCCCGTTGACGGCTCCGGCGGCAAGGGCCTGGTCATCGGGCCCGATGCCTCCAACGACGAACTCGACGCGCTCCGCAAGCGCGTCATTGCCGACCCCCGGGGATGGATTGCGCAGCCGGTGCTGCAGCTTTCCACCGTGCCCACGCTGAGCGGCGACAAGTTTGGCCCGCGCCACGTGGACCTGCGCCCGTTCGCGGTCAACGACGGCGACGACGTCTGGGTCCTCCCCGGCGGACTCACCCGGGTGGCGCTCAAGGAGGGTTCACTCATTGTGAATTCCAGCCAGGGCGGTGGTTCCAAAGACACCTGGGTGCTGGCCGACTCGCCCCAGGTTCCGGTGGAGACGATTCCCCGGCCGTCGATATCCATCCGCGAACGGGTCTCCGTCTGGCCGGTTGAAAGCAATTGGCGCGACCGCCAGTCGGAGCAGCAGCAGTGAGCCGGGACTTTGCCCCGGCAGTAATTTCCCATCGGATTCCGGACGCGCAGGAGGTAGCCACGAATGCTTAGCCGTATTGCTGAGTCCCTTTTTTGGATCGGCAGGTATGTGGAGCGTGCAGACGGCACGGCCCGCATCCTGGACGTGCACCTGGAGCGGCTGAACCACCTGCCCATGGAGGAGCGCCGCAGCGTCGCGCAGGAACTCCTGGCTGTCATGGGCGCCCGGCCGCAGAGCGAAGACTTCGGCCTGCCCGAGCTGCTTCATGCCTTGGCGTATGACAAAACAAGCGCCACGTCGATTGCAGGATCCCTCGGCGCTGCCCGGGAGAACGCCCGGCGTGCCAGGGAGACCGTATCCTCCGGGCTCTGGGAGAGCCTCAACACCACCTATTACGGGCTGAGCCAGCACCGCAAGGACGTGGTGGGCACGTACCGCTTCTGCAACTGGACTCTGGAACGGACGGCAATGGTCAGCGGCCTCGCCGACACCACCGTGAGCCACGACGAAAGCTGGCTGTTCCTGGTGCTGGGCCGTTCCCTCGAACGCGCGGACATGACCGCCCGCATGCTTTCCACCCGGGATGTCCTTTCCGCTGGCATGTCCTGGGTGAACATGCTGCGATGTGCGGGCGCGTATGAATCATTCCTGCGTACCCGCAGGGCTGCTTTCGGAGACCAGCACGCCGCCGAGTTCCTGCTGCTGGACCGCCTGTTCCCGCGCTCTATCGTGTACGCCCTGCGCGACGCCGACGAGTGCCTCGCCAAGCTTGATCCCTCCGCCCAGCGCGTGGGGTTCATTAACGACGCCCGCAGGATCGTCGGCCAGGCGCGCACGTTCCTGGAGTTTCACCGCACGGACGATCTTATGTCCGAACTCCCTGAGCACATGGAGCGCGTGCAGAAAGCCGTCTCGCAGGCGTCCGACGCCATTTCCCGTAAGTACTTCAATCAGGCGGACGAACTGGCCTGGGTGGGAGAAGTTTCATGACCCGGCTGAGCATCATCCATACGACTGCCTACAAGTACAACAAGCGCGTCACGCTGTCCTACAACGAGGCCCGCATGACGCCGCTGACCGACCCCCAGCAGGTGGTCCTGGAGTCGGTTCTCAAGGTTTCGCCCTCGCAGGCTGCCGTGAGCAGTTACCGCGACTACTGGGGCACGCGGGTGACGGCCTTCGACATGCAGATGCCCCACGACCACCTCGAAGTAATCTCCAACATCACGGTGGAGGTCCACCGGGCAGAAAAGATCCCCTTGGAGACGGATATCGCCGGTTGGGATGTCCTGGCGTCCGACGAAACACTGAACACCTACAGTGACTGGCTGCCGCAGTCCCAGCTGAGCGGTCCGGGTGAGGAAGTCCTTGGGATCATCCCCGGTGTGGTTGACGGAAAGAATCCGCACGAGGCAGCCCTGGCCATCTTTGACTGGATGCGCGGCGAAATGACCTACATGTCCGGTTCCACCGCGGTGACCACAAACGCGGAAGAAGCCTGGGGACAGCGGCAGGGCGTCTGCCAGGACCTGGCGCACCTGGCCATCGGCGCCCTCCGCAGCTGCGGAATCCCTGCCCGCTATGTGTCCGGTTACCTCCACCCGCGTTCGACGGCGGACATCGGTGAGACGGTGGCCGGCCAGTCCCACGCGTGGCTGGAATGGTGGGACGGCCAGTGGCGGAGTTGGGACCCCACGAACCATAAGCCGGCCGGTGACTACCACGTCACCGTGGCCCGGGGCCGGGACTACCGCGACGTGCCTCCGCTCAAGGGCATCCTGTCCGGCGGCGGCGGATCGGCGCTGAGCGTCAGTGTGGAGATCACGCGGCTCGCATGACCAGAAACAACAGGCCGCGCCGGCAGGCCCGGCCTGTTGTTTCGTTCATGGCCTGTTCCGGTTATTCCGGGGCCGCCTTGACTGCCCCGCTCAGCTGGGTCCACCAGGTCATGGGGGCCGTGACTTTGAACCGCCGGCCCGTGATCGAATCCGGGGTCACCCTGACAAACACGTCTTTTTTGCCTGCCTGCCACGGAAACAGGTACAGGGCAGCCGTATCCAGGATCTGTTCCGTGCCTGTGACCGCGGCGGCGGAGCCCTTGACCACAACACTCCAGGCAAGTCCGGTGCTGGCATCCACACCGTCTGCTTCCACCGCCACGTAGTCGCCGGTCGCCGCGGCCAGCTTGGTTCCTTGACCGGTCCTGAACACCACGGTGCCGCCGTCCACCGTGTAGTTGATGGGGAAGATATCCGGCCGGCCCTCTGCGAGGACTGCCAGCCGGCCCACGGACACTGTCCGCAACAGCGCCCAGCACTCGTGGTTGTCCAGGTTTTCCACTTCGGGAGTTACATCGTTGCTCATGCCGTGAGCATACGCCGGAGTCGTCGGCCCGGACAGCGGCGGCGAGGGACCTGTTACCAGGGGCTTGGCTTGTAGTCCTTCAGGAAGACGCCGTATTGGTCCTCGCCTTTCTCGCCCATGACAATGGGGTCGTAGACGCGTGCGGCGCCATCCACGAGGGCCAGCGGCGCGTGGAAGCCTTCCTCCATGAGCCGGACCTTCGTGAAGTGCGGGCGCTCATCGGTGATCCAGCCGGTGTCCACGGCAGTCATCAGGATCCCGTCAGTGTCCAGCATTTCCTGGGCGCTGGTCCGGGTCATCATGTTCAGCGCCGCCTTGGCCATGTTGGTGTGCGGGTGCCCCGGGCCCTTGTAGGCGCGGGAGAACTGGCCTTCCATGGCCGAGACGTTGACGATGTACTTCCGGTCAGCCGTGGACCGCTTCATCGCACCGCGCAGCCGGCTGACAAGCAGGAACGGGGCCGTGACGTTGCAGAGCTGGACCTCAAGCATTTCCAGGGGATCCACCTCGTCCACCACTTGGGTCCAGCTGTTGATGGTGGCCAGGTCCGGGACCAGCCCGCCGGCGTCGATCGCTGTCCCGGACGCGATGCGCTCCAGTGAGGCAGAACCGGTGGAAAGTGCCAGCGACGTGATCGCATCCCCGGCCAGGACGGGATGGTCTGTGACGCTGCTGGCAAGGGCGAGCGGGTGCTTGTCGTGGGCGTGGCCGAATGTCAGCAGCACCGGGCCTCCGTTGGCAGCCTCCAAGGCGGCGGGAAGCGGCTCATCCTCGGCATCCACCAGGGGTTTGTAGGCATTGCCCGAGCGGCGGACTGTCTGCGCCGCGTTGTTGATGATGATGTCGAGCGGGCCGGCAGCGTTCAGCGAATCCGTCAGCGCCATCACCTGTGACGGGTCCCGGAGGTCGATGCCAACAATCTGAAGCCGGTGCAGCCAGTCTCCGCTGTCCTCCATCGCCGCGAACCGGCGTGCGGCATCCTTGGGGAACCTCGTGGTGATGGTGGTGTGAGCACCGTCACGCAGAAGGCGCAAGGCTATGTACATGCCGATCTTCGCCCGCCCGCCGGTGAGCAGCGCGCGGCGGCCAGTGAGGTCGGTACGTGCATCCCGCTTGCCGTGGTTGAAGGCGGCACACTCGGGGCAGAGCTGGTGGTAGAAGGCATCCACCTGGGTGTAGTGCTGCTTGCAGATATAGCAGGGGCGCGAACGGATGAGGTGCCCGGCTATGTCTCCAGTGGCCGACGTCGCCAGTTTGTTGCCCCGGGTTTCGTCGTCGATACGGTCCGGAGCTGCCGTGGCCGTCTGGGCGATCACCGCACGGTCGGCTTCGGAGATGAGGTCCCGCTTGGTAACGCGCCGGTGCCGCTTGACGGCTTTAAACATCTTCCCGGTGGCGCGCCGGACCGAGACGTAGTCCGGGTGCTCCTCGTCATAGGCGTGGATGGTGTTTAAAACCTTGAGGCAGGCCTGGATTTCCTCAGGCGTCAGATCGGGGGAGCTCATTGTACCGATTTTACAGCCTGTGGAGATCCGGCCTGCCCGGACGGTTTAGGTGGTGCTAAGAGCTGCGGCCTCCACCAGAGGCGTTGGCCACGCCGGCGTGCACCTCTGCCACCTGCTCCACCGATTCACGCAGCTCAGGGTAGTTGGCGGTGGCGGCCTTGACGGCGTTGGGAACCAGGTGCAGGTTCCTGGCCGCGAGGGCACGTTCCTCGTCGCCCGGCTCCGGCACCTCCTGGCCCTTGGACAGGACCGTGATCCCCGATTCGGTGACTTTGAAGCCACGGGCACGGTCCAGGTCCGCATCAAGCCCGATGGCTGCCCCTGCGGGTACCTTGACGTTCTTGTCAATGATGGCCCGTTTCACCACAGCGCCTGCGCCGATGTTCACCTTGTCCATCAGAACCGAATCGATGACCCTGCTGCCAGTCCCGACGAAGACGTCATTGGACAGGACGGAACCTTCCACGACGCCGCCGGAGATCACCACACCGTTGGAGACGATCGAGTCCAGGGCGGTACCCACCGTGTCCTTCTCGCCGCGGACGAACTTGGCCGGCGGCGAAATGCTCTGGCGGGTGTACATGGGCCACTCGGAGTTGTACAGATTGAAGACGGGCAACGGGGAAATGAGGTCCATGTGCGCGTCGTAGAACGAGTCGATGGTGCCGACGTCGCGCCAGTAGGTGCGGTCACGTTCGGTGGAACCGGGGATGTCGTTGAGGGTGAAGTCGTAGACGCCCGCTTCGCCTTTCTTGACGAAATAGGGGATGATGTCGCCGCCCATGTCGTGCTTGGTGTCCAGGCGCTCAGCGTCCTCATGGAGGGCGGCCACCAGGGCATCGGCGTCGAATACGTAGTTGCCCATTGAGGCGAGGAACTGGCTGGGGTCTGCGGCCAGGCCCGGCGTGCTTGCCGGCTTCTCAACGAACGCGGCAATTTTCTGGGGGTCGTTCTGGTCCACTTCGATCACGCCGAACTGGTTGGCCATGCTCAGCGGCTGGCGAACGGCCGCCACGGTCGCCTTGGCTCCGCTAAGGACGTGCTGCTCCACCATCTGGGCAAAGTCCATGCGGTAGACGTGGTCTGCGCCGACTACCACCACGATGTCCGGGTTGGCGTCGCGGATCAGGTTCAGGGACTGGTAGATGGCGTTGGCGCTGCCCAGGAACCAGCTCTTGCCCACACGCTGCTGGGCGGGAACTGACGCCACATAGTTTCCCAGCTGGGTGGACATGCGCCACGTTTCGGAAATGTGGCGGTCAAGGCTGTGCGACTTGTACTGCGTCAGGACAACGATCTGCAGGTAACGCGAATTCACCAGGTTGGACAGCGCAAAGTCGATGAGGCGGTAACTGCCGGCAAAGGGCACGCCCGGTTTAGCACGGTCCGCCGTCAGTGGCATCAACCTGTTTCCCTCGCCACCTGCGAGGACAATGGCCAGGACTTTTTTGTTCAACGGCATGTGGTGACTCCTGTACGCCTTCGTAACTCCCCAAACAGTCCGGCGTGCCCGGACTCCTTCACACTAGAACAGATAAGCCGGAAGGACTACCTTGGGTATCGTGCGAATAGACATTGTGACTAAAGAGTTCCCGCCGGAGATCTACGGAGGCGCCGGAGTCCACGTGGCCGAACTGAGCAGGGTGCTTAGTAAGCACGTTGACCTGCAGGTTCGTGCCTTTGGGGCTTCCCGCGACGCCGACTACCATGGCGCCGGGGTGACCTCGTATTCCGTGCCCGAGGACCTTGGCTCGGCCAATGCGGCGGTCCAGACGCTGGGGGTGGATCTTCGGATCGTGCCGGACGTCGAGGGCGCCGACCTTGTCCATTCGCACACGTGGTATGCCAATATGGCCGGACACCTCGCATCCCTGCTGCACGGCATCCCGCACGTTCTCAGCGCCCACAGCCTTGAGCCGCTGCGGCCATGGAAGGCCGAGCAACTCGGCGGCGGCTACGCCTTGTCCTCATGGGTGGAAAAAACCGCCTACGAGGCTGCGGCCGCCATCATCGCCGTATCTGAGGGCATGCGCCAGGACATCCTGCGCAGCTACCCGGACGTGGACCCTGCCAAGGTCCGCGTCGTCCATAACGGCATCGACGTCGAGCTGTGGCACCGTGACGAAGGTGAGGAAGCCATTCGAGCACTGGGGATCGATCCCACGAAACCCAGCGTGGTCTTTGTGGGCCGCAATACGCGCCAGAAGGGCGTTCCGTACCTGCTGCGCGCCGCCGCCAAATTGCCGGCGGACGTACAGCTGGTCCTCTGCCTGGGTGCCGCGGACACACCGGAACTCGCAGCCGAAACGGCACGCCTCATTGAGGAACTCCAGCGCCAGCGGACAGGTGTGGTGCTGATTGAACGGATGCTGCCCCGAAACGAACTCATCCAGGTCCTCAGCCATGCCACGGCGTTCGCCTGCCCGTCGATCTACGAACCGCTCGGCATTGTGAACCTGGAGGCGATGGCATGCGGCGCTGCCGTGGTGGCCAGTGCCACTGGCGGCATCCCGGAAGTTGTCCAGCACGGCGAAACTGGCCTGCTGGTGGAGCTTGAACAGGTCACCGACGGCACCGGAACACCCTTGGATCCGGAGAAGTTCGTCACCGAGTTCGCAGCAGCCCTGACCGAAGTTGTCTCCGACCCGGAGCGCGCACGTGCCATGGGACAGGCGGGCCGCCGGCGCGCCGAGGAGCACTTCTCGTGGGAATCCATCACCGAAACAACGCTCGAGGTGTACCGCTCAGTACTCAACTGAGGCGGGCAAACAGAACAACGACGGCGCCGCTCCCCACGTGAGGGGAGCAGCGCCGTCGTCGTTTCCACACTGAGCTTGGAACCCGGCTCAGCTCCGCGCTGAGCGTGCGGTTGCCGCTGCCCTGGCAGTCGCCCCCGCTGCGGCCGCGGTGCGGGCCAAGAGGACTTTCTCGTCAATGGGGGACTGGCCGCTGGCGCGCTGTGCCCGCAGGTACTCCCGCGCCTCGTCCTGCCGTGCCTTTTCGGCCCCCGTGGCGATCGCTGCCCGGATATGGTCGGGGCTGTAGCCGAAGGCGTCCACCAGGTCCACGGCGTGCGGGCGGATCTTGATCAGCAGCCGGTTGATGTAGTCACCCACAGTGCGGCCGCGCTGCATGGAGAGCCTGCCGTTCATGAGGTACCAGGCCAGGTTTTTCTCAATCAGGGAAAGGCCGAACAGGTCGCGCAGCCACGTCAGCACGGTCTTGGTGCCGGGATCGGCGACGTCACGCAGCGCTTCGGTGAAGGCTTCCCACTGCAGCAGTTCGGCGTGCGCCTGGGCTGCCTCGATCAGTTCGTTCTGGTGCTGGTTGAACAGGGCGGCCCCCTTGTCCTGGGGCAGCCTCCCCGCACCCTTCAGCGCGGATCCCACGTCCGCAACCATGGTCTGGACCCTGTCGGTGAGGAGGGCGCGCTGGCCTTCCTCGTCGCGCAGGGCAATCGCAGCCTTCTGGACGGAGCCGGTGTCCGCCACGAACTGGGCAACCTGCCGCAAGCCTGTCCGGTGGATGGCCACCCCTGTTGCCTGGCCCACCACGTACCGTGCCAGCACACCGAAGTCCACGTTCCGGAACTCCTTGGCGTAGTCGGCGAGCAGACGCTTGGCCACCAACTGGAGCAGCACCGTGTTGTCGCCTTCGAAGGTGGCGTATACGTCCAGGTCGGCACGGAGTGACGCGAAGCGGTTTTCGATCAGGAAGCCGGCTCCGCCGCAGGCTTCACGGCATTCCTGCAGTGTGTCCAGGGCGTGCCAGGTGCTGAGCGGCTTGAGGGCTGCAGCCAGTGTCTCCAGGTCCTGCCGGTCCTCATCCGTGTCGTGGGCGCCTGAGAACACGTCGTCAAACTTCTGCAGGAGCTGCTCGTGGGCAAACCCGGCCGCGTAAGTTGTTGCCAGCCGTGTGAACAGACGGCGCTGGTGCCGCTGATAGTCCAGCAGGACCTCTTCATCGGTATGGGACGAGGAATTGAACTGGCGGCGCTCAGTGGCGTACTGGATGGCTGCCTTAAGCGCGATCTTCGAGGCGGCGACGGCCGCCCCGTCCAGTGAAACCCGGCCCTGGACCAGGGTGCCAAGCATGGTAAAAAACCGGCGTCCCGGGCTGGCAATCATTGATGTGTAGGTGCCGTCAGCGTCCACGTTGCCGTAGCGGTTCAGCAGGTTCGTGCGCGGAATGCGCACATTCGTGAAGTGGAGGCGCCCGTTGTCTATGCCGTTCAGGCCGCCTTTCACGCCATCATCCTCGCCGCCGATTCCCGGCAGAAACTCTTTGGTACCGGGATCCCGCAGGTCAACATAAAAGGCATGGACGCCATGGTTGACGCCCTTGGTGACCAGCTGTGCGAAGACCACAGCGCCGAGCCCGTCGATGGCGGCGTTGCCGATGTAGTCCTTCCACGCCGCACGGAATGGTGTGTGCACCACGAATTCCTGGCTGTCGGCGTCGTACGTGGCGGTGGTGGCGATGCTGGCCACATCCGAGCCGTGGCCCGTCTCCGTCATGGCAAAGCAGCCCGGAATGTCCAGGTTCATGATGCCCGGGAGCCACTTCGCATGGTGTTCTTCTGTTCCCAGGTGCATCACGGCTGATCCGAACAGCCCCCATTGGACGCCCGCTTTAATCTGCAGCGAAGGGTCCGCCGTGACCAGTTCCTCAAAGCCGGCGATGTTGCCGCCGTGGTCGTCCGCGCCGCCCAGGGCGGCGGGAAAGGCCCGGTGGACGGCTTCGTTGTCCACGAGGTACTTCAGCTGGCCGAACGTGCGGCTGCGGTGTTCGGTATGCGTCAGGCCCTCTTTCTTGTGCAGCTCCGGGTTCTCGGCGAGTTGGCGCGCCTGCCGGCGGATGCCCGCCCACCTGCCCAGGAGCTGTTCGCCCAGGGCGGCGACGTCGATGGCGGGCTGGGCGTTTCCGGGCCGGGCGTTGGAGGCGGTTGCGCCCGCGTTGGCCTGGCCGTCGGTCCGTGGCCCCTTGGGACGGTCCACTACTTCAGTCATGTCAATGTCCTTCGTTGGTTCTGACAGGTGGGGTTGGTGGGGAATTGTCGGATGGTCGGCAGTATTCATGGCGACTTGTCGGGCTCAAGCTCAGAAGCTATTCCCACGCACAGCCAGGCCGTGATCTGGCGTGCCATGGCTTCCTGGTCTGGCTTCGCGGGCGAGCCCGGAGTGCTGAGCCACCGCTCCCCGGCGTTGCGGACCAGGCCGATCGCGGCGGTTGGCCAGTAGCCAATCACCGCTTCCTTGCCGTCGCCAAGATGTGCCCGCATTGGCGTGGCTATCATCTCCGCGATGGAGTCGAAAAAATGACCGAGTGCCCCGGAAATGGCCGCTGAGCCCTGGTGTCCATCCGGCTCCCCGGCAGACGGACGGGTCACGAAGGTGTACACATTGGGACTCGTTTCGGCCATCTGCAAATAGGCCGACACCATGGCCAGCAGGCCCTCGCGGGGCGTCTGCGCGCTTTGGGCGGCTTCACGGATGCGGCGTTGCATCTGGCTGAGAACCACTTCGCCCACTGCCTGCTGAAGTCCGGCTTTATCTCCGAAGTACCGGTAGAAAACGGACTTTGAGGTGCCGGCTGCAGTGGCTATCTCTTCCATCGAAGCATCGCTGCCCAAGGCATGCACTGCCAGCCGCGCTGATTTGATCAGCTCCCGACGGCGTTCCTCGCGGTGGCTTTGCCAGCGGGCAGAGCGTCCGTCTGCGCTGGAACTGGCCGCGGGGCCGGATGCCTTTGTCTGGGAGTTGTTCACGATACCCAGCGTATCAGGTACGCTGGGTATCGGTAACGAACCAAAACAGAGGAGACACGTATGTCCGTCGAAGGACAGTCCGCTTCAGGACCCCAGGAATCCAGCCCCCAGGTTGCCCACGCAACCGTTCCGACGCCCCGCAGGGCCGTGGTTGTGGGCGGAAACCGGATCCCCTTTGCACGGTCCGGAGGCGCCTACACCAAGTCATCGAACCAGGACATGTTGACGGCCGCCCTGGACGGCCTTATTGCCAGGTTCGGCCTTCAGGATGAGCGGATCGGTGAGGTCGCGGCCGGCGCGGTCCTCAAGCATTCCCGGGATTTCAACCTGACGCGGGAAGCAGTCCTGGGCTCTGCGCTGTCCGCTGAAACGCCGGCCTATGACGTTCAGCAGGCGTGCGCCACGGGGCTGGAAACCGTCCTTGGCCTTGCCAACAAGATCAAGCTCCGCCAGATCGATTCGGCAATTGCCGGCGGTGTGGACTCTGCGTCCGATGCCCCCATCGCCGTGAGCGAAGGACTGCGCCAGGTGTTGCTGGACCTCAACCGGGCCAAGACCCTCCCACAGCGGCTTCAGGTGATCAGCCGGCTGAGGCCCAGGGACCTCGCCCCCGATGCCCCCAACACGGGCGAGCCCCGTACAGGACTTTCCATGGGTGAACACCAGGCTCTGACCACTGCCCAGTGGGGCATTACCCGGGACGCGCAGGACCAACTGGCGTTCGCCAGCCACCGCAATCTGGCCGCCGCGTATGACGCCGGGTTCTTCGACGACCTGCTGACGCCCTACCGCGGGCTGACGCGGGATTCCAATCTGCGGGCCGACACCACGCTGGAAAAACTGGCCACCCTGAAACCCGTTTTTGGCAGGAACCTTGGGGCAGAAGCCACCATGACCGCCGGTAACTCCACCCCGCTGACAGACGGCGCCTCCACTGTCCTCCTCGCGGCCGAGGAGTGGGCTGATGCTCATGACCTCCCAAAGCTGGCAGCGGTTGTGGATGGAGAGGCGGCCGCCGTCGACTTTGTCCACGGCAAGGACGGGCTCCTGATGGCTCCCGCGTTCGCGGTTCCGCGGCTTCTTGCCCGCAACGGGCTCAGCCTGGCCGACTTTGACTTCTACGAGATCCACGAAGCCTTCGCCGGCACTGTGCTCAGTACCCTGGCTGCCTGGGAGGACGAAGAGTTTGGCCGCACCAGGCTGGGACTGGACGGGGCGTTCGGCTCCATTGACCGCGCCAAACTGAATGTCAACGGCTCGTCCCTGGCTGCCGGCCATCCCTTTGCCGCTACCGGCGGGCGTATTGTTGCTTCGCTGGCCAAGATGCTGCATGCCAAGGGCGCTGTTGAGGGACGGCCCGCACGGGGGCTCATCTCCATCTGTGCGGCAGGCGGCCAGGGCGTCGTTGCAATTCTGGAAGCACTGTAGGGGGACCGGATGACAGACAACTACACCCAGTTCGCGAACCGGGGATTGGGGAAGAAAGTCACAAAGAAGCTGGGCCTTCCGCAGCCGGCCATCCTGCGCCGGTACCAGCCGGGTCAGGCGCTGATTACCGGGCCCATCCTTGTCCAGGGCAGCACCGCCGGCGCCGACGCACTTGCCGCCAGCCTGCTTTCCTGGGATCTGGATGTCCGGCGGCACGCCGTCCCGCGCGAAAAGCTTGGCGCCATTGTCCTGGTACTTGATGAATTGGATCGGCCCGAGGATCTGGAGGGTCCGGTCCTGGCAGCCGCGTCCTCGCTGAGGGATCTCTCCCCAAGCGCCCGCGTCATTACCCTGTCCCGGCCGGCCGCCAACAGCGCGGATCCGTCACAGGCGGCGGCCAGGCAGGGCGTGGACGGGTTCCTGCGGTCACTCGCCCAGGAGCTCCGCTCAGGCGCAACGGGCAACGGCATCCTTCTCGCGGACGGGGTTACGGCCACAAGCCCCAGCGCCCTGGCGGCCGTGCGGTTCTTCCTCTCCGGACGGTCGGCGTACGTGGACGGGCAGTTCCTGACTGTCACCTCCCCGGACGGCACCCTGCCGGCAGACATCGGGCAACCACTGGCGGGCAAGGTTGCCGTCGTTACCGGTGCGGCCCGCGGCATCGGTGCGGCGATCGCCAGAACCCTTCACAGGGACGGGGCCACCCTGGTACTGGTGGACATCCCAGCGGCAGGGGACCACCTCGCCGCGGTTGCCAACGAAGTACACGGCACCGCGCTCCAGCTGGACATCAGCCGCGAGGACGCGGGCCAACGGATCATTGACCACGCCGTGCAGCGGCACGGACACCTGGACATAGTCGTCCACAACGCCGGAATCACGAGGGACAAACTGCTGGCCAACATGGACCATGCGCGCTGGTCGTCCGTCATCAACGTCAACATCGCCGCCCAGCTCCGCATCAACGAAGCGCTCCTCGCTTCTGAACACTTCCGCACCTCACCGCGCATTGTGTCGGTGGCGTCCACGAGCGGCATCGCGGGCAACCGGGGACAAACAAACTACGCCGCCTCCAAAGGTGGAGTGATGGGCATGGTGCGCGCCTCCGCGCCGCTGCTGGCAGAAAACGGTGGCACCATCAACGCTGTGGCACCCGGATTCATCGAAACCGACATGACCGCCCGGATTCCGGTAGCGCTGAGGGAGGCGGGCCGCCGGCTCAACTCCCTGCGGCAGGGCGGCCAGCCCACCGACGTTGCGGAGGCCATCGCCTTCCTGGCAAGTGACGCCGCCGGAGGAATCAACGGCGTCGTGCTGCGCGTTTGCGGGCAGAACGTGGTAGGGGCATGACCACGATCCAGCCGGTCATCCTGGGTGAGATGCCCTCCCTCTCCAAGCTCTACATCAATGCAGCCGCGCAGGCAGCCCGCCGCCGCATGCTGGGATCGAACGACGCGCCGGACCTTCCGGATGCCAGGCACGAGGTCAGGGGAGTGGCTGCCGACGTCGGCAACCTCACCGCCTACCAGCACCTCATTGGCGAGACGGCCAGCGATGTCCTGCCGGCCGGCTTTATCCATGCCCTCGCCTTCCCGCTGGCCATGAGCGTGATGAGCAGGGACGATTTCCCGTTGCCTCTGCTGGGCATGGTTCATCTCAGCAACCACATTGAACAAAGCTCGGCCGTCCTGTTCACAGAACAGCTGGACATCACCGCGCACGTGGAGAACCTGCGGGGCCACCGTTCGGGGACGCAAGTGGACGTGGTGGCCGACGTGCGGGCTGCCGGTACGGCCATTATCCGCTGGCGGGGCGTCTCGACGTACCTGGCCAAAGGCGTATTCCTGCCGGGCATCGACAAGCCGTCGCCTACGGGCGGGCGCACCGACTTCAAGGCGCCATATCCAACGGCCCTGTGGCAGTTGGGCGTGGACACCGGCAGGGCCTACGCAGCAGTGTCCGGCGATTTCAACCCGATCCACCTCAGCGTGCTGTCTGCCAAGGCCCTGGGCATGCGCCGGTCCATAGCCCATGGCATGTATCTGGCGTCGAGGGCGCTGGCGGACGTCGGAGCGGTGAAGGGCGATTCGTTCAGCTGGCACGTTGACTTCGAAGCGCCGGTGTTCCTCCCGGGACGGGTTGCCCTGGACATCAGCACCGTGCAGCTTCCGGGCGGGCCTTGGCGGGAGTCCGATTTCGTCGCATGGAATCCACGCTCCGGCCGCAGGCATTTTGCCGGTACCGTGGCTGCGCTCTAGGGCGCCGGCCTCACCGCGCGGAGGATCCGGTGCAGGCTCAGCAGGATTGATTTGGAAGCGGTCAGCGTACCCCCGTCTGGAGTCCGTGCGTCCGGGTCAGGTCCGGCTGTGGCGGCCATGCACGCTTCGACGGCCGCTTCCGCCGCAACGAACCGTTCGTGCTGCGCTTCAGCGTCTTCACTGCGGAACGAGCGCAACAGCTCCCCGGTTGCGGTCACCGCATCCGCCAGCGGCACGCTGTCCCTGAACGGGACTGTGTAGGGCACCCCTTCCTGCCAGATGACATCGGAAAGCACTTCAGTCATGTCCTGGATGTGGAACGTCACCCGCTCAAGTTCACGCAGGTTGCGGTAGTCCAGGTCCACGTCCCTGGGGTGAAGCCGCCGGCGCGGGTTCGCGCGCCGGCTTGCATCCGCTTCCTGGACCAGGTGGCGGACGGAGCGTGCGGCCGTCGCCAGCTCGTCCGAGCGGCGGGACCAGTCCTCGTGCTCCGGCGGCCACTTTTCTTTGAGCGCGGCCCCCATGTCGGTTAACTGCGTTCCAAGAGCCAGCCGGAGCTCGTCCAGGCTGGCGGCGGCAGCGTTAAAGTGCAGCGGCGGAAACACCAGGAAGTTCACGGCGATGCCCACAGCCACGCCCACACCCATCTGGATGAGGTAGCCGAAGGAAAAATCGTCGGGATTGCTTCCACCTACCAGCAAAACCAGCAGGGCCGCCGTCGGTATCCAGTCCCGTCCCGACCCCAGCCGGGGGAGGCCCGCGAGCAGCACCCCAATGCCCATAAAGATGGCAACGGTCAAAGGTGACGGGTCTGTGACATTGACCAGTAGAAAGGCAAGCCCGATTCCCATGGCCAGGCCTACCAGGGTCTGGAGGCCCTGGCGTACGGAACCGGCCACATTGTGGTACATCGAAACCAGGGCGCCCAGCGGCGCATAATACGGATACTCCGCGGCCGCGCCCGGCATGAACGGGGCTATAAAAAAGGCCAGCCCGGCGGCCAGCGCAGCCTTTGCAGCCAGCTGAAGGCGCTGCAGCGTGAACGCTGCCGATACGCCTCTGACCGTCTGGCGCAAGAGCCGGGTCCCGTATGCCAGCCGGGCATCCCGCTGCTGTTGAGTGTCACCCATCCGCCCAACCTTAGGGGCAGCGTCCTGCTAGGACAAGGCGGCGGCGGCGCGCCTGACCTCAAGCGCAAGGCGGTGCGCTTTGCCTGGTGTGCGGCCTTCCTCTGCCCGCCGCGGAATGTAACCAAAGCCAAGGCTGTAGGAGGGGTCCGCAAAGCCCAGGGCTGCGTTGGCGCCTTCATGCCCAAAAGCCCGGTGGCTGCCAAAATTCCGTGACGGGTGCGGCTTCATGAACACCACGGCAAAGGCGTTGTCCAACCCCGAGGAACGGTCCAGGCCCCAGACCTGCTCCTGGGACATGGCTGCCACCGTATCCGGCGAGAGCAGCGGCGGGCCGCCTCCGACGCCGGTGGTTGCTGCCGCGTAAAGGCGTGCAAGCCCCGCTGCCGAGCCGACACCGCCGGCGCCGCTCATCCCGGCCGCCCTTACCGTCCGCTGGTTGGGGAGTTCCATGATTGTGCTCACTGCCGCGTTGCCATTGAGCCCTTCCAGGCTGAGTGGATCCAGCCAGGGCTGCTGCGGGTCGGTGTCGTAAAGGACATCCCGGTAGCGGCCATCCAGCTCGACCGGCACCCCAAAAAGAAATCGACGCCGAATGGCAGCCGTATGCGGGTGTCGTAAAGGGACTGCAGTGCCTCGCCTGCCACGCGTCGGCAAAGTTCCTCCATGAGGATGCCGATGGTGATTGCGTGGTATCCAAAACAGCTGCCGGGACGCCACGCGGGGCGGGTTGCCGCGAGCCGCGCGGCCGCCTGCGGCGTAGTGAACTCGTCCAGCGCAAAGCCGCCTTCCACTCCCATCACCCCCGCCTGGTGGGACAGGGCTTCGCGGACGAGCAGCTGGTCCTTGCCGTACTGCCCGAATTCCGGCCAGTAGTGGGCAACGGGCCGGTCGAGGTCCAGCAGCCCGTCCTGCACCAGCAGGGCGACCACCATGGCGGCCACGCCCTTGGAACAGGAGTAGGCCCCCGTGATGGAGTCAGCTGCGAGATGGGGACCCCCGTGCAGGTCAACCACCCTCACGCCGTGATGGTAGGCAGCCACTTGGGCGCTGTAGCGCTCATCATCAGCCAAGAGGGACTCAAAAAGGTCCAGAACAGCTTCGAAACCGGGCGCTGCAAAGCCACGGGAAATTTGCATGGCCCCAGCTTAGCCTGTTAGAAAGCGCTTTCCACGCGGCCGATGGGTCCGTGACCTGGCGCCACTTGTTCGGCGGGGGATACGGGACCTGGAGCAGTCCCGTCTCCGAACGGCCGCCCGCCAAGCGCCTCCCGGTTATGGGCAGTCAGCCAGCCCGACAGGTCCGGGCCCTGCGGCACGACGCCCGTGGGATTAATGTCCGAATGCACGATGTAGTAGTGCTGTTTTATCTGGACAAAGTCGATAGTGTCGCCGAAGCCAGGCGTCTGGAACAGGTCGCGTGCGTAGCCCCACAGCGCAGGCATTTCCGTGAGCTTCTGGCGGTTGCACTTGAAGTGGCCGTGGTAAACCGCGTCGAACCGGGCCAGGGTAGTGAACAGCCGGACATCCGCTTCAGTAATGGTGTCTCCCACGAGGTATCGCTGGCCAGACAGCCGCTCCTCCAGCCAATCCATCGCTGTCCATAGCCTGGCGAAGGCGTCGTCGTAGGCCTCCTGCGAGCCGGCAAATCCACAACGGTAGACGCCGTTATTCACCTCGGTGAAGACGCGTTTGTTGACTGCGTCGATCTCCGCGCGCAGATCTTCCGGATATAGCTGCGGCGCACCGGGACGGTGGAATTCCGTCCACTCGGTGGAGAAGTCGAGGGTGATCTGCGGAAAATTGTTCGTCACGACTTCCCCGCTGCAAATATCCACGATCACAGGGACGGTGATTCCCCTCGGATAATTGGGGAACCGCCGGAAGTAGGCAGCTTGGATACGTTCGATACCGAGGACCGGGTCCACTCCGCCGGGATCCAGGTCGAAGGTCCAGGAGCGGGCATCATGGGTGGGGCCGGGCTGGCCGAGGGAAATCGCATCTTCGAGGCCCAGGAGCCTCCGAACTATGACTGCCCGGTTGGCCCACGGGCAGGCCCTTGCCGCTATCAGGCGGTACCGTCCGGCCTCAACGGCCCATCCCGGTTCACCGCCGGTACCGGGCCTCCCGTCGCGCGTGATCCGATCCTCAATGTAGTTGGTGTCCCGGGTGAACTCGGCGCCTCCCGTGACATAGGCGCCCGACGTGCTGTGATCCCCGCCGCCCGTGGCACTGCCGGAACGTGCTGCTCCCGATTCCTGGTTCATCCCGCCAGCCTATGCTCTGGCCACCAGAATGGCCGAGACGGGCTGCCAGGCCACGACCCACGACGCCCCCACGATGGCAACGAACAACGCGATCCAAATGAAGGAAGGCACGGACGTGGAGCGGTAGAGCAAGTAGGCGTCTGAACTGGCCAGTCTGTCCCGGCGGCGAACGTGCACGTGAATGAGCTTGATCACGTCGCGGACTGCAGCCACCAACAGTGCAAGGCCAAGGGCTATCGCCACATGGCCAGTGAAGGCGTGCGGAACGAAAAAAACCAGCACGGCGCCGGAGGCGGCGGCGGCCAACGTGATCAGGAAACCCGCCAGGTTGCGTACGAAAAGAAGCGACAGGACCAGGATCAGCGAGCCGGCCGTCAGTGCGGCCGGTCCCCACCCATTGAACCCGGACCAAACAAGCGCAGCCCCTGCCAGCGCCGGGACCGGGTACCCCCAGAATCCGGACCACACGGAAGCCAGCCGGCCCCGGCTGTAGCTTGTGGTTGTCCCCGAGTGGTCCAGGCTGAGCCTTATCCCGCCCAGCCGTTGTCCGCTCATGAGGGCGGCGAAAGCGTGGCCCAGTTCATGAGTTGCCGTGGCCAACAGCCCGAAGTAGCGCCACGTGCCCCGGGGAATGGACAGCGCCGTCGCCGCAAGCAGGACCACTGCCAGTTCACCGACGGTGACATTGGGGAGGGCTGTCCGGCTGAAAGCTTCAATGAGACGCTGCCAGAATTGGCCGGGCAGGGAGTTCACGCGCTGCCCGGCGGGAGGTAGTCATAGTGCGTCATAGCCCTCTACGGTACTAGAGGGCAGTTGGACCTGCCCGCGCCCCTGCCTGGGGCGCGCTACGAATCGAGGAATACCGTGTCCACTTTGAAGGAACGACTGCACGCTGATGTGGTTGTGCACATGAAAGGGCGCAACAAAACAGCGCTAACGACGGTACGCAATGTACGGGGGGAGATCGAAACCCGCGAAAAGTCCGGCAAGACGCCCGTCGTGCTGGACGACGCCCAGGTGACGTCCCTGCTGCAGAAAGAAGCGGCGAAGCGCCGTGACACCGCCCGGATCTACTCCGAGGCAGGAGAACCGGACCGCGCTGCCGCCGAAATCGCCGAGGCCGAGGTCATTGAGGCCTACTTGCCTAAACCGCTGACGGAAGCAGAGGTCGAAGCGATCGTGGATGGCGTCATCGCCGAACTCAGCGCCCAGGGCCAGGCGCCGGGTATGCGCCAGATGGGCGACGTGATGAAGCCCGTGACGGCTAAGGTCGCCGGCCGATTTGACGGGAAGGCCGTCAGCCAGATGGTCCGCAGCCGGCTCGGTTAAAGACGAAAGGCACGTCCACGGTTTGCGTGGGCGCGCCTCATCGTATCCAGGTGCGCCTGCCGAAGCGGGCGCCGGTGGGTTTGTTCTTTGTGCGGTATCAGCCTTCGCAGTCCGTGCAGTAGCTGTGTCCATCCTTCTGCCGCGCGATCTGCGAGCGGTGCCGGACCAGGAAGCAGGAGTAGCACGTGAACTCGTCTTCGGCCTGGGGGATGACCTGGACGATCAGTTCCTCGGCAACGAATTCGCCGCCCGGAACGCCTGCGCCGTCCAGTCCATCTGCCTCGTCGAGTTCCAGCACAACACTGCGGGCGTCGGGTGCGTTCGCGGACTGGAGCGCCTCGAGCGAGTTGTCCTGCGATTCCTTGACGTCGGAGCGGAGTTCGTCGTAATCGGTTGCCACTTAGGTGTTTCTCTTTTCTTTGGTTCAGTCTGTCGCGTATGCAACGTACAGCATGGCGCTGGTATTCCCCAACGGGCTAACGCCCCACTACGCGTGGGGCGGGCGCTTTTCGGTCCGAATGTGACCAACGGCACTGCTGCGGGCTACTAAAGCACGGAACGTGCAGCCAGCACAAGACCGACGGCGGCCGCAGCCGGATCGTCGGTTGCAGCCATAGAAAAAAGCCCCTGGAATCCTTGGATTCCAGGGGCTTTCCCTTCTGTGCGCGGAGGGGGACTTGAACCCCCACCCCCTTTCGAGGACTAGCACCTCAAGCTAGCGCGTCTGCCATTCCGCCACCCGCGCAGGTGGTATTTCGGACAACGTTTCCGCCTTTCAGCGTTTCGCGTTTCTCCGAAGCAGCGAGAAAAACTCTAACATGAACTTTCCTGAAACATGGAATCGGGCCAAATGGGTAGGCTGAAGGCACGCGATTCCGCACTGTCTCCAGCAGCCGCCCACCTTCATAAGGAGTGCTCAATGCCCGATATCCGTCCCGAAGATGAAGTCGTCCGGATCTGCCAGGAGCTCATCCGCATAGACACCTCAAACTACGGCGACGGCTCCGGGCCCGGGGAGCGCGCCGCGGCCGAGTACACGGCCGGCCTGATCGAGGAGGTCGGCCTCCCGGCCGAAATCTTTGAGTCAGCCCCCGGCCGGGCCAGCGTCGTAACCAGGATGGCCGGCGAAGACCCGGGCGCGAGTGCCCTAGTAGTGCACGGCCACCTCGACGTTGTTCCAGCGCTCAGGGAGCAGTGGTCCGTGGACCCGTTCGGAGCGGAGCTCAAAGACGGTCTCATCTGGGGGCGCGGTGCAGTGGACATGAAGGACATGGATGCCATGATCCTGTCTGTGCTGCGTGGCTTCGCCAGGACGGGGCGCAAACCGAATCGGGACATCATTTTCGCCTTCTTCGCCGACGAGGAGGCCGGCGGCGAGTACGGTGCGCGGTACGCCGTGGACAAGCGCCCCGAACTATTCGAGGGCGCGACGGAAGCCATCTCGGAGGTTGGCGGTTTCTCGGCAACCATTGGCGGTCAGCGCACCTACCTCCTGCAGACGGCTGAAAAGGGGATCTCCTGGCTACGCCTCGTTGCGCACGGGCGGGCCGGGCACGGCTCCCAGATCAACACCGACAACGCCATCACACGACTGGCAGCGGCGGTGACCCGGATCGGGGAATACCAGTGGCCTATTGAGCTGACTCCCACCACGCGCCAGTTCCTGGACGGGGTCACGGAACTCACGGGAGTTGAATTCGATCCTGATAACCCCGACGTCCTGCTGAGCCAGCTCGGAACGGTGGCGCGGTTCGTCGGGGCGACACTGCAGAACACGACCAACCCCACGCTCTTGAAGGGCGGCTACAAGCACAACGTCATTCCGGAGTCGGCAGAAGCCCTCGTGGACTGCCGCACGCTGCCTGGCCAGCAGGACCACGTCCTGGAAATTGTGCGTGAGCTCGCAGGAAACGGTGTGGACGTCAGCTACGTGCATAACGACGTCTCACTCGAGGTCCCGTTCGCGGGCAACCTGGTTGACTCCATGATTGACGCTTTGCATGCCGAAGACCCTGGAGCAAAGGTGCTGCCGTACACCCTCTCCGGGGGTACGGACAACAAGTCCCTGAGCCGTCTGGGCATCACTGGCTACGGCTTCGCACCGCTGCAGCTTCCGGACGATCTGGACTTCACCGGCATGTTCCACGGTGTGGACGAACGCGTCCCGGCGGACTCGCTGAAATTCGGCGCCCGGGTCCTCGACACGCTGCTCACAAACTACTGAGCCTGGCTGCGGACATGACGCCCGAGGACGTGTTGCCCGACGCTTTGCTGGAACGGATCCGGGGACGTGCGGGCGCCTACGACCGCGACAATGCCTTTTTCCACGAGGACCTCCAGGAACTCACTGCGGTCGGTTACCTCAAGCTCTGTGTTCCGTCGTCCGACGGCGGCCTGGGGCTTGGGCTCGAAGCGGCCGCACAGTGCCAGCGGCGGCTGGCAACGGCGGCGCCGGCCACCGCCCTGGCCGTGAACATGCACCTGGTCTGGACCGGCGTCGCGCAGGTGCTTTCTGCCAGGGGCGATCACTCCATGGATTTTGTCCTGCAGGAGGCTGCTGCGGGCGAGGTCTTCGCCTTCGGCAACTCCGAGGCGGGCAATGACTCCGTGCTTTTTGATTCCCGCACCATGGCCGCGCCACTGCCAGGCGGTGGCTACAGCTTTACCGGCACAAAGATCTTCACAAGCCTCTCGCCGGCCTGGACAAGGCTGGGGATCTTCGGCAAGGACACCCACGCCCGGGACGGTGAAGGGGAACTCGTCCACGGGTTCATCCGCCGGGACACGGCCGGCTACCGGATTCTGGACGACTGGGACACACTGGGGATGCGCGCCAGCCAGTCCAACACCACAGTGCTGGACGGCGCCGCAGTCCCGGCGGACCGGATCTTCCGGAAACTGCCCGTCGGTCCGAATGCCGATCCTCTGATTTTCGCCATCTTTGCGTGCTTCGAAACACTGCTGGCGGCCGTCTACACAGGCATCGGAGAACGCGCGCTGCATTTGGGAGTGGAGGCCGTGAAACGGCGGACGTCCTTCAAGAACGGCGGCCGGAGCTACACCCAGGACCCTGATATCCGCTGGAAGGTGGCTGGCGCCGCTATGGCCATGGACAACCTCTATCCGCAGCTGACGCTGGTGGCCCGTGACGTGGATGCCCTGGTTGACCATGGCCAGCGGTGGTTCCCGAAGCTTGTTGGCTTGAAAGTCAACGCAACAGAAACCGCGCGGCGGGTGGTGGACGTGGCTATCAGGGTAAGCGGCGGTTCTAGCTATTTCCGTGGCTCGGAACTGGAACGGCTCTACCGCGACGTGCTGGCCGGCATGTTCCACCCGTCCGATGACGAATCGGCGCACAACACCGTGGCCAACGCCTGGCTCGGCCCGCTCGACGCATAACTCCGCCGGACCTGTTCACTGCTAGACGGTCCGCTGGACCTGCATCACCCGGCGGCGGAGCCAGAAGCGCCGGCCTCCGCCCACGTACAGCTTGCTCCGTTCCAGTTCCCACTTGCCGTACTCGGAGTGTTCCACAAGCCTGCGCCGGGCTTCAGGCAGGGAATCGTCGGGGCTGAGCGTCAGTACGAGGTACTCGTACTGCCTTAGATAGTCCCGTTCCCGCTGGACCGAGCTGGTGAGAAATTGTTCCTTCATTGCTCTCCATTTTCGTCCTTTTCCGGCTAACGTGAAGTCATGAGCATCGATCCGCGTGTCGCGCTTCAGTCCTTGACTTCCGCCTTGGAAGAACACCTTATAGCAGCGTCCAACCGCCGCGGTGATGGGGACCCCGCCGTAGAGGCGGCTTTTTTTGCCGTCGCGGATGCGTTCGAGGTCTATGAGGACGCGCTCTATGAGGCCTACACCGAAGTGACGCCCCTTCAGGTCTTTGACGACGAAGAGGACGAAGACGAAGCCAGCGATGTCGATGACGAAGAGGATCTGGAAATCCTCGAGGACTAGGCCTGCTCTGAAACGTCCTCCAGGGCCCGCGAGATCTCCGGCGGTAACGGAGTCAGCTGGGCATTGAGGATTTCCTTGAGCTGAACGGGAGTCCGGGGTCCCACAATCGCCGAAGCAACTCCATGTTGTGAGAGCAGCCAGCTAAGTGACACGTCCAGTGGCGTACGCCCCAGACCCTTGGCGGCCATCGAGACCGCCTCCACCACGCGGGAGGCCTGCTGGCCGAGATATGGCTCTATATAGGCGGCAAGCCCGGGGTTCGCGGCCCGCGAATCGCCGGGGATGCTGCCCCTGTATTTGCCGGTCAGTGCGCCCCGCCCCAGCGGGGCCCACGCCAGGAGACCGAGCCCGGCATCTTCCACCGCAGGAATGAGCTCACCTTCGGGTTTCCGCTGCAGCAGGGAATACTCTGCCTGGGCGGCAACCAGCGGGAAACCCGCGATGGCGGCCGCTTTGGCGCTCTGCCAGCCATTGAAATTTGAGACGCCGGCGTAGCGCGCTCGGCCGGTCCGTAGGGCGAACTCGAGCGCGGACAAGGTTTCGTCCAACGGGACGTTCGCGTCCCAGGCCTGGGCAAACCAGACGTCGACGTAATCAGTGCCCAGACGTGCGAGGCTCGCATCAAGCCCGGACAGCATCGCCGTACGCGACGTGTCCACGGTCCGCCGGCCGTCCGGCGTCGAGATTCCGGCTTTGGTGGAGATTGAGACTTCGGTGCGGGCGACGACGTCGCCCAGCAGTGAGCCGATCAGGGCCTCCGACCTGCCGTCGGCGTAGGACGCCGCAGTATCGAGGTGCCTGCCACCAGCATCCACAAACGTCCGCAGCAATTCAGTGGCGTCCTGCTCGTCCGTTTCGCCGGCCCACGACATGGTGCCGAGGGAGAGGGTGGAAACACGCAATCCACTGTTGCCGACGTAACGCTGCTGCATAGCAGCAAGCTTACGGGGAATCAGCAGGGTCCATGACGTAGGGTCTTAGCGTGAACTGGTTTGAGGCGGCCCTGCTGGGCCTAGTGCAGGGACTGACCGAATTTCTACCGATTTCATCAAGCGCGCATCTGCGGATCGTAGGGCAATTCCTGCCCAACGCCTCCGACCCCGGCGCCGCCTTCACCGCCATCACACAGCTGGGTACCGAGACAGCAGTACTTGTCTATTTCTGGGGCGACATCGTCCGCATCGTCAAAGCATGGCTGGGCTCCCTCAGGGGAAAAGTCTCCCGGCAGGACCCTGATGCGCGCATGGGCTGGCTCGTGATCCTCGGCAGCCTGCCCATCATCGTCCTGGGCCTCCTGTTCCAGGACCAGATCGAGTCAGTACTCCGCAGCATGTGGATTGTGGCCACTACCTTGATCGTGTTCGGCCTGATACTCGCAGTGGCGGACGCGGTGGGCAAACAGGAACGCGACCTGACCCGATTGACCTACAAACACGGCATCTATTACGGCTTTGCCCAGGCAATGGCGCTGATCCCCGGGGTTTCCCGTTCCGGCGGCACCATCACTGCGGGCCTGCTGATGGGGTACACCCGTGAGGCCGCGGCCCGCTATTCCTTCCTTCTTGCCATCCCCGCGGTCTTCGGCAGCGGCCTGTTCCAGCTCTACAAGACGGTATCGAAGGAAGGCATCACTGGTCCGTACGGCCTGCCGGAGACAGCAATGGCCACCGCGATCGCTTTCGTTGTGGGCTACATCATTATTGGCTGGTTCCTGAAGTTCGTCTCCACCCGCAGTTACCGGCTCTTTGTCTGGTACCGGATCCTCCTTGGCCTGGCCTTGTATCTGTTGCTCGGTTTCAATGTGATCAGCGCCTAGCACTAGGCTTGGCCTGTGAAATCCTGGATATCCCGCCCTGTTCCTGACCTGCCCGGCAGCATGCCCGCCATCCGGCTTTTTGATACCGCCGCAGGCAGGGAAGTTGAGCTGCGGGGCCTCGGCGACCAGTCACTGTACGTCTGCGGGATCACGCCGTACGACGCCACCCACATGGGCCATGCGGCCAGCTATGTTGCGTTTGACCTGCTGAACAGGGCCTGGCGTGACGCCGGCCAGCGCGTGGCCTACGTCCAGAACGTCACCGACGTCGACGACCCCCTGCTGGAGCGCGCTACGGCGACCGGCGTCGATTGGCGGGACCTCGCTGCGAGCCAGATCGAGCTCTTCCGGACGGACATGGTGGCCCTGAACGTCCTCGCGCCGGACCATTACGTCGGCGCCGTGGAATCCGTCCCGCTGATCGTTCCCGCCATTGAGCGACTCCTCCGCAACGGCCTCGCGTACCGCGTACCCGGCGCACCGGGAGAGCCGGACGGGGACGTGTATTACGACGTCGAGGCAGCAGGAAAGCAGTCCGCAGCCACCGACGCCTGGTCATTGGGCGTCATCTCCGGCCTTGCGGAAGCCGAGATGCTGGAACTGTTCGCTGAGCGGGGCGGCGATCCCGGACGTGCCGGCAAGCGGCAGGCGCTGGACCCCCTCCTGTGGCGCGTCGCCAGGGAGGGCGAGCCCAGCTGGCCGGGAGGGGAGCTCGGAGACGGCCGGCCCGGCTGGCACATCGAATGTACTGTCATCGCCCAGGAATACCTTCCTGCCCCGTTTACGGTGCAGGGCGGAGGCTCGGACCTCATCTTCCCGCACCATGAGATGGGCGCCGGCCACGCATACTCCTTGGCAGGCGTGCCGTTGGCCCACCATTATGCGCACGCCGGCATGGTGGGACTGGACGGCGAAAAAATGAGCAAGTCCAAGGGCAACCTGGTGCTCGTCTCAAGGCTCCGGGCATCAGGCGAGGAGCCCGCTGCCATCAGGCTTGCGATCCTGGCCCACCATTACCGGTCGGACTGGTCATGGACCGAAGACGGGTTCGCGGACGCGAAGGGCCGGCTCGCTGCGTGGCGCAGTGCACTTTCGGCAGCACCGGCAGGGTCTGCCGCCGGCCTGATCGCGGAAATGCGGGCTGCCCTGGCTTCGGACCTGGACGCGCCGGCGGCGCTGGACGCGGTTGACCGCTGGGCTGCCGGAGCGGCATCAGCCGCGGTAGCGGGCAGCCGGCAGGACGGGGCGCTGGTCCGTGACGCCGTGGAAGCCCTGCTCGGCGTCGTGCTTTAGCAGGCAGTCCCCAGAGAAACCGCCTGCCCGCCGCGGCGGGCGGGCGGCTTGATGGATTGTCCTGTCAGGGTTTGTCTTTGCCCCGGCGCTTCAGGTAGCGCTCAAACTCGCGGGCTATGGACTCTCCACTGGCCTCGGGCAGGTCAGCGGTGTCCTTCGCCTCTTCAAGCTGGCGGACGTAGGCGGCGATCTCAGGGTCCTCGGTGGCGAGCTCGTCCACGCCGCGTTCCCAGGCGTCTGCTTCTTCGGCCAGTTCATGGGTGTCCAGCGGAACCTGGAGCAGTTCCTCGATACGGTGCAGGAGCGCCAACTGCGCCTTGGGCGACGGCGCCTGGGCCACGTAGTGCGGCACGGCAGCCCACAGCGAGACCGTGGGTATCCCGGCCAGCAGCGAAACTTCGGACAAGACTCCCACAATGCCTACCGGCCCCTCGTACTGGGAGGCTTCGAGATTCAACCGTTCCCGCAGGGGCGCGTCGTCGGAGGATGTGCTGACCGGGATGGGCCGGCTGTGGGGCACGTCCGCGAGCAGGGCACCAACGAGCACAACGTAGTCCACGTTCAACGCCTCCGCGTGCACCAGCAGTTCTGCGGTGTAGGCCCGCCACTTATAGGACGGCTCGGTGCCCTGGACAAAAATTACGTCCACGTTGGAATCGGGGGCACTGGCCTTGTAGATCCTCGTGGACGGCCATTTGATCTTGCGTTCGCCGGCCGCGTTGCGCCGCACAGTGGGCCGCGTGAATTGGAAGTCGTAGTATTCGTCGGCGTCGATGGACGCAACCTTCTTGCCGCCCCAGAGCTTGTTCAGGAAGCGCAGCGAATCGCTGGCCGCTTCCCCCGCGTCATTCCAGCCCTCGAAGGCGGCGAGCATTACGGTGATGCGTTCACCCTCAGCCACTGGCTGCAGGAACCGCTCCGGCCCGGCCTCGGCACCCGGTTCGGTGGTGTCTCCGTCGAAGCTATTCATCCCATCACCCTACGTCCAAGAACCCGCGTCCCGCATTGAATGAAGCGCCGAAAAAATCATCGGTGGCGCGAACTCCTGGGAGCGCGTTGCCTGGTATTCGCCGAGGGCGTAGCCCACAGCCTGCGTCCAGCCGGGCACCGTAGACTGAACACATGCGATCCCCAGCCACAATTTCCCCCCTCAAAGCAGTCCTCTGGGACATGGACGGCACTATTGTGGACACCGAGCCGTACTGGATCGCGGCCGAACATGGGCTGGTTGAAGCCCATGGCGGCACCTGGTCACATGAACAGGCCATGCAGCTCGTCGGGCAATCACTGACCTACTCCGCCGGCATCCTTCAAAATGCTGGCGTGGACCTGGAAATCAGGGAAATCATCGACACCCTCACTGCGGAAGTCATCTGTGGCGTGCGGCGCCGTGTGCCTTGGCGGCCGGGCGCGCGCGAACTCCTGGACGAGCTCCACCAGGCAGGTGTCCGGTGTGCCCTCGTCACGATGTCCGAGGGCCCCCTGGCCCGTGAAATTGTGGCGAGCCTCCCCAGGCCGTACTTCGAGTTCGTAGTAACGGGGGACACCGTCGCCCAGGGCAAGCCGCACCCGGAGGCCTATCTGACCGCGGTGAAGCTGCTCCAGGGTTCTGATCCCGCCCTGACCATCGATCACTGCGTCGCCTTGGAAGACTCCGCACCCGGCGTCGCCGCCGCGGTTGCCTCGGGCGTGTCGACGGTGGCGATTCCCCACATCGTTCCCCTCCCTGATGATCCCCGCCACACAACCTGGGACACGCTGGCCGGCCGGACGGTTTCCGAACTCGTCGCCATTGCCGCGGACCGGAACGGCGTCGCCGGTGCGGACCGTCGGCTGGAAGCGGCGCTGGGGGGTCCTGCAGATGGGTGAGAAATCTGCTTCGGCCCGGCGCGAAGGAATCCCTCTCGGGAGAATCGCCGGCATCCCCGTCATCCTGGCCTACTCGTGGTTCGTCATCGCCGCCTTCACCGTGATTGTCTATGGGCCGGTACTGCGTGAGAACAACCCTGCCCTCGGCGTCGCTGCGTACACGGTGGCCTTTGCGTATGCCATCCTGCTCCTGATTTCCGTGCTGGTCCACGAACTCGCCCATGCTCTCACCGCCAAGATCTATGGCTGGCCGACACAAAAGATCGTCCTGAACCTGTGGGGCGGACACACGCAGTTCGAAAACTTCACCGCCACGCCTGGACGTTCCGTACTGGTGGCCCTCGCAGGGCCTGCTGCCAACTTTGCGCTGGCCGGGGGGGCGTGGCTGGTGCTTTCCGGCGCCAGCCTTCCCACTGTTGCGGAACTCCTCACCAATATCTTTATGTGGGCCAACCTGCTGATCGGCATTTTCAACGTGCTTCCGGGCCTGCCCCTCGACGGCGGGAGGATCGTCGAATCCGTCGTCTGGAAAGCCACGGGCAGCCAGGCCAAAGGCACGGTCGCGGCCGGCTGGGCCGGACGCCTCATTGTCGCCGCACTGGGCTTCTGGTTCATCGCCCTTCCCTTGCTGGCCGGAGAGCCGCCCGAACTCAGTCTGCTCATGATCACGATCCTGGTCGGTGGATTCCTCTGGGTGGGGGCATCGGCATCTATCCAGCAAGGAACGATGCGCGGACGGCTGCACCTCGTTAACGCCGCCGCGCTGTCGCGGCCCGCCGTCGGAGTTCCGCTCACGGCCACGGTGGCGGACATCCTGCGGCTGGCGCCGTCCGGAATTCCGGCCGTGGTGGTGTGCGGGCCTGACGGGCGCCCGCAGGGCGTGGTGGACGCCTCCGCCGTCGCCGCGGTGCCGCCGCCCGCCGCAGGTTCCACGCCAGTGACGGCGGTGTCCTACCGCCTCGGCGCAGGCGCCTACGTGCCGGAGTGGTCAAAAGGACAGGAACTCATCCAATACCTCGGCCAGCTGGAAGGCCAGGAATACGCGGTGGTTGACCATCGCGGCATAGTGACCGGCCTGTTGGCGCAGGATGTGGTGGTGGCAGCCATCACCGGCAAGAGTGTGCGCCCCAATAGGTATCCGCAGCGCCAGAACCGGTAGAGTTACCTGCCGGTCTCATTTAGCTGCCACATGGTTTCCGTCGGGGGCAAGGCCTGACAGGACAGCCCCACCAAATGCGCAGCCCCACAGTTTTACAGGAGCGAGGAATTTTCATGAGCAGCGAATCTGCCGCCACCGAAGCCGCAGCAACACCCCAGGGCGGAGTGTCCGCCAACGGAGCCCAGCCGGTGGGGGCTGCGCGGCGCCGGGGTCCCTTCCGTGAAGGCGAACGAGTCCAGCTCACCGATGAGCGTGGCCGTATGAACACGATCACCCTTGAAGTGGGTGGTGCCTTCCACACCCACCGCGGATTCCTCAACCACGATGAGATCATCGGCAAAGTTGACGGCTCCGTGGTGGTCAACAACGTTGGACAGCAGTACCAGACGTTGCGCCCGCTGCTCTCCGACTTTGTCCTCTCGATGCCCCGCGGCGCCGCCGTTGTGTACCCCAAGGACGCCGGCCAGATTGTCACCATGGCGGACATCTTCCCCGGTGCCAGGGTGGTTGAGGCCGGGGTTGGCTCCGGAGCGCTGTCCATCTCCCTGCTGCGGGCCGTGGGCGACAACGGCTACCTGCACTCCTTTGAACGGCGCGAAGAATTCGCCGATATTGCCCGCGGCAACGTGGAGACCATCTTCGGCGGGCCGCACCCGGCGTGGAAGGTTTCGCTGGGTGACTTCCAGGAGGAAGTTGTCACCAGCGAGGCCCCCGGATCCGTCGACCGCGTCGTGTTGGACATGCTGGCCCCCTGGGAATGCCTCGACGCCGTAGCCACCGTGCTTGCTCCCGGCGGCGTCTGGATCAACTATGTGGCTACCGTGACCCAGCTCTCGCGCACTGCCGAGGCCATCCGTGCCGACGGCCGGTTCACCGAGCCCGATGCCTGGGAGTCCATGGTCCGCGGCTGGCATCTTGAAGGCCTGGCGGTACGTCCCGACCACCGGATGGTGGCCCACACCGGGTTCCTGCTGGTTACCAGGCGCCTGGCCGACGGTGTGACCGGGATTTCCGTCAAGCGGCGCCCGTCGAAGACCGACTTCGACGAAGCGGACGTGAATGCCTGGACTCCCGGGGCGGTAGGGGAGCGGCTGGTCTCTGATAAGAAACTCCGCCGTGCTGCCCGCGACGCCATCGCCGGCACCAACGTCAAGGATGATCCGGAGATCACGAACTAGTCCAGATTTTGGGAGTCTTCAGCTCTACCTGCCAACTTGGGGCTAAGGTCTTAAGAGAAGCGCAGGAAGGGGCTGATACATCATGGAGACTCCGAACCAGGACTCCGGACGTACACCGGCAGAGCAGTCTGCCGTTAATGATTTGTCTGTTGCTGACAGGCAGGTCAACATCCTCCGGGACAAGCTCAGGCACATTGACCGCCAGCTGGCGGCTGCAACGCAGAACAATGCCAAGCTTGTCACCATGCTGGAAGCCGCAAAAGCGGAGATCCTGCGGCTCAAGAACGCCCTGGACCAGGAGGGGCAGCCACCGTACAGCTTCGGCACCATTCTCCAACTGAACCCGAAGCGCCAGCCGTCCGCCGGCAGCAGCGGGCAGGCCGCCACGGAGGAGTCCGTAGATATTTTCAACGCCGGGCGGAAGATGCGGGTGGGGGTCAGCCCCCTCGTGAACATCAGCCAACTGGCCGTTGGCCAGGAAGTCCTGCTCAACGAGGCATTGCTGGTTGTTGCCGGCCTCGGCTATGAACGCGCCGGCGAGCTGGCCACGCTGAAGGAAATGCTGGGGACGGACCGTGCCCTCGTCGTAGGGCGCGCCGACGAAGAGCGGGTCATCCGGCTTTCCGGCGCCCTGCTGGGCGAAAAGCTGCGGGTCGGCGACGCACTGTCCATTGATTCGCGGACGGGCTATGCACTGGAGAAAGTTCCCCGGTCCGAGGTTGAGAACCTCGTCCTGGAGGAGGTTCCCGACATCACGTACGAGGACATCGGTGGACTGGGCCCGCAGATTGAACAGATCCGTGACGCCGTTGAACTGCCGTTCCTGCACCCGGACCTGTACCGCGAGCACGGACTCAAGGCGCCGAAGGGCATCCTGCTGTACGGCCCTCCGGGCTGCGGCAAGACCCTGATCGCGAAAGCCGTGGCCAACTCGCTGGCCGCCCGCGCGGCCGAGCGGTCCGGCAATGTGGACCTGAAGAGCTACTTCCTGAACATTAAGGGCCCGGAACTTCTGGACAAGTACGTCGGCGAAACCGAACGCCACATCCGGCTGATCTTCTCCCGCGCCCGCGAAAAGGCCTCTGACGGCAGTCCGGTTGTGGTTTTCTTCGACGAAATGGACTCCCTCTTCCGCACACGCGGCACCGGTATCTCCTCCGACGTCGAAACAACGATTGTGCCCCAGCTGCTCAGCGAGATCGACGGCGTGGAACGGCTGGACAACGTCATCGTCATTGGTGCGTCCAACCGGGAAGACATGATCGACCCCGCGATCCTCCGTCCGGGACGCCTGGACGTCAAGGTCAAGATCCATCGGCCGGATGCCGAAGCCGCCGCGGACATCTTCAACAAGTACATCACCACGGACCTGCCGTTCCACGAGTCCGACCTCGCCGAATACGACGGCGACGTCCAAGCCACCGTGGACGCCATGGTGCAGCGCACCGTGGAAGCCATGTACTCCACGGAGAAATCCAACGAATACCTGGAGGTCACCTACGCCAACGGCGACACCGAGATGCTCTACTTCAAGGACTTCAACTCCGGGGCCGTCGTCCAAAACGTTGTTGACCGGGCCAAGAAGTATGCCATCAAGGACCTGCTGACCCTTCACCAGAAGGGCCTCCGGATCGAGCACCTGCTCCGGGCCGTGGTGGACGAATTCCGGGAGCATGAGGACATGCCGAACACCACCAATCCGGATGACTGGGCCCGCATCTCCGGCAAGAAGGGCGAGCGGATCACCTACATCCGGACCATCGTCCAGGGCAAGGCCGGACAGGAACCCGGAAAGTCCATCGAAACGATGCCCAGCACAGGGCAGTACCTGTGACGGCTGCCCCGGAACCCGTCGTCGGAGGATCACTGCCGGTCGGCGGGGCCATGCGCGTCATGGGCGCGGAGACGGAATACGGGATCCACGCTCCGGCTGCCCCTTCAGCCAACGCCACCATGATGTCGGCCCGGGTGGTGCAGGCATACGCCCAGGTGACGCGGCAGCGTGCAGCCGGCGGCGCCGAAACGCGCTGGGACTACACGGACGAGGAGCCGCTGCACGACGCCCGCGGCTGGACCCTGGACCGGGCCTCGGCACACCCAAGCCAACTCACGGACCAGCCGCCTGTCCTCGACGCCGAAGCCGTGGCCCTCGCCTACGGCCGGGAGGAACTGGAACTGGACGGCCAGGACGAGTCCGGCACCCTGCTGATGAACATGGTGCTCGGCAACGGCGCCCGCCTGTACGTTGACCACGCCCACCCGGAGTATTCAAGCCCCGAGGTGACCAATCCACGCGACGCCGTGACATGGGACGCTGCCGGCGACCTGGTTGCACTGGCCACGGTCCGGCGGCTCGCCATGGACCCCGAACTTCCTGCGGTCAACCTCTACAAAAACAACACCGACAACAAGTCCGTGTCCTACGGGTCGCACGAAAACTACCTTATGCCGCGGTCCGTGCCGTTCAGTGACATCGTGCGGGGACTGACACCTTTCTTCGTCACCCGGCAGATTCTCTGCGGGGCGGGCAGGGTAGGCCTCGGCCAGGACAGTTCCACTCCCGGGTACCAGATCAGCCAGCGGGCGGACTTTTTCGAGGCCGAGGTTGGCCTGGAAACCACCATCCGGCGGCCGATCATCAACACCCGCGATGAACCGCACGCCACGGCGGACAAGTACCGCCGGCTGCACGTCATCATCGGGGACGCCAACCTGAGCCAGGCATCCAACTTCCTCAAGTTTGGCAGCACGGCCATGGTCCTCAGCCTGATCGAGGCAGGCCTGGCGCCAAAGCTGGAAGTGCATGAGCCGGTCGCAGCCCTGCAGGCCATCAGCCATGACACGTCCCTGACCACCAAAATCCGGTTGCTGGACGGGCGCCGGGTGACAGCGCTGGACCTGCAGTGGATCTACCACGAAGCGGCAGCCAAGCTCGCACAGGACACCGGGGTTGCGGACGCCGTTGACGGCGACGGCCATACGCATGAGGTCCTGGAGCGCTGGGCCACCACCCTGAGCCAGCTGGACAGCGACAGGCCGGCGGCGGCCTCCTCGGTTGAATGGCTCGCCAAGCTCTCCCTCCTCGAGGGATACCGGGACCGGGACGGGCTGGCCTGGGATGACGCCCGGCTGGGCCTCGTGGACCTGCAGTGGGCGGACATCCGGCCCGAGAAAGGCCTCTACTACCGGCTCCTCGCGAGGAACCGGATGCAGCGGATTGTCGAGGACAGTGCCATCGCCGCCGCGGTAACGGAACCGCCGTCGGACACGAGGGCCTATTTCCGTGGGCGCTGTGTCAGCAGCTTCGGCAAGGACGTAGTGGGGGCCAGCTGGGACTCCGTGATCTTCGATGTGCCCGGCTATGGTCGGCTTCAGCGCGTGCCCACCCGCGAGCCCTTGCGGGGGACCAAAGCGCTGACAGGTGGCCTGTTTGCCCGGCACCGTGAGGCAGGTCCTTTCCTGGCTGAACTGCTGGGACATAACACCAGTCCGCCGGGGGCGTAAACCGCCCCGGCAGCCGCAGAGCGTGGCAATATGGGCGTATCGGATGTTCCACCCGGACCCGAGTTTTCACAGAGGAGATAACAATGGCAGGCCAGGAGCAGCAGCAGCCACAGTCGCGCGACAGCCAGGTCGAAGAGGACGTGCCGGAGGCCCCTCCCGCGCCGCCCGAAGGTCAGGCCTCGGCAGCGACCCAAGGCGTAGATGACCTCCTGGACGAAATCGACGGCGTGCTGGAATCCAACGCCGAGGAATTCGTCCGGGCGTTTGTCCAAAAGGGCGGTCAGTAACCGGTCCAGGACGGCGGCGGGAGCCGCGGACGGCCGCAGATCTGGCAAGACGTTGACTTACTACGTTGAAGGAGTGCAATCAGTGCAGGAATCGACCGCCCACCAGGTAGCCGCCAACGCGACGTCGTCGTTCACCGAGCATCTGCAGCGGGACCGGCCGGAACTGCTTCCCTACAACCGGGACCTGCCGGCCGGGGCAGCTGCCACGCCGCTGCAGGTGCCGCACGCCACCACCATCGTGGCCCTGAGCTACGACGGCGGCGTCCTGATGGCCGGGGACCGGCGGGCGACCATGGGCAACGTCATTGCCAGCCGCCACATCGAAAAGGTCTTTCCCGCCGACCACTACTCTGTGCTTGGAATTGCGGGCACGGCCGGAATAGCGATCGACCTCACCAGGTTGTTCCAGGTTGAACTTGAGCACTACGAAAAAATTGAGGGCACGCTGCTGAGCCTGGAAGGCAAGGCCAACCGGCTGGGTGCCATGATCCGCGGGAACCTGCCCATGGCCCTGCAGGGGCTGGCCGTCGTGCCGCTCTTTGCCGGATTCGATACGGCCGCCGGGGTTGGCAGGCTGTTTTCCTACGATGTGACCGGCGGACGGTACGAGGAACGCGAACATCACACGGTCGGTTCCGGTTCCGTGTTTGCGCGCGGCGCACTGAAGAAGCTGTGGCGGCCCAACCTGACCGAACCCGAAGCCGTTGCCGTCGCCGTGGAGTCCCTCTATGACGCCGCCGACGACGACTCCGCCACTGGCGGTCCCGACCCCGTCCGCCAGCTGTGGCCCGTGGTTTACACGGTCAGCCGCAGCGGAGCCCGGCGTATACCTGAGTCCGAGCTTGCTGCCGTGGCAGGCAGCATCATCGAAGCCCGGACCATTGCCCGGCGGGAGGCCTGAAAATGACCCAGCAGTTTTATGTTTCCCCCGAGCAGCTGATGAAGGACCGTGCGGACTTCGCACGGAAAGGCATCGCCCGCGGCAGATCCGTAGTAGTGGTCAGTTGCCAGGACGGCATCGCGCTGGTGGCTGAAAACCCCTCGCCATCCCTGCACAAGATCGGCGAGATCTACGACAAGATCGCTTTCGCCGCCGTCGGCAAGTACAACGAATTCGAGAGCCTCCGCCAGGCGGGGGTGAGGTATGCCGATGTGCGTGGCTACTCCTATGACCGGGAGGACGTTACCGCCCGCGGCCTTGCCAGTGTCTACGCCCAAAGCCTGGGCGCAGTGTTCACAGCTGAACAGAAACCCTTCGAGGTGGAGCTGGCCGTCGCCGAAGTGGCCCGGACCCAGGAGGAGGACCACCTCTACCGGCTGACCTTCGACGGGTCCATCGCCGATGAACACGGGTTCATCGTGATGGGCGGCCAGGCCGACCGGGTGTCATCGGCCATCGCCGACGGCTGGCGAAGTTCGATGCGCTTTCCCGGGGCGGTCCGCCTGGCCATGGGAGGTCTTGTCACTGACACCGAAGCCGGTGCGCTGCCGGCCACAGCGGTGGAAGTGGCTGTCCTGGACCGGCTTTCGGAAAGTTCGCGCGGATCCCGGCGGGCATTCCGGCGATTGAACGACGCCGATATCACGGCGCTGCTGGCTGAGGAGGACTGAAATGGACAAGAGGATCTTCGGTATCGAGACCGAATTCGGCATCTCGTATTCGAGCCCCGATTCGCGGCCGCTGGCCCCGGAAGAAGTGGCCCGCTACCTCTTCCGCAAGGTGGTCAGCTGGGGACGTTCGTCCAACGTCTTCCTGACCAACGGCTCACGCCTCTACCTCGACGTCGGATCGCACCCCGAATACGCCACCGCGGAATGCGACGACCTCGCCCAGCTGATCGCCCATGACCGGGCCGGCGAACTGATCCTCGACGACCTCGTCGACGAAGCCCAGTCCCGGCTGGCGGCAGAAGGCTTCAACGGTACCGTCTACCTGTTCAAGAACAACACGGATTCCGCCGGCAACTCCTACGGCAGCCACGAAAACTACCTGATTCCACGGCGCGGGGAATTCTCCCGGCTCGCAGAAATCCTCATCCCGTTCCTAGTGACGCGCCAACTGATTGCCGGCGCCGGGAAAATCCTCAAAACGCCGCACGGTGCCACCTACGCGTTTTCTCAGCGCGCGGACCATATCTGGGAGGGTGTGTCATCGGCCACCACCAGGTCCCGTCCCATCATCAACACCCGCGACGAGCCACATGCCGATGCCGAATTCTTCCGCAGGCTCCATGTCATCGTGGGCGATTCGAACATGTCCGAGACCACAGCCCTTCTCAAAGTCGGAACGGTGGACCTGATCCTCCGCATGATCGAGGCGGGCGTGATCATGCGCGACATGCGGATGGAGAACCCCATCCGCAGCATCCGGGAGATTTCCCATGACCTCAGTGGCCGGGCCCTGGTCCGGCTGGCCAACGGCCGCCAACTCACGGCCCTGGAAATCCAGCAGGAGTACCTGACGAAGGTCACGGCATTCGTGCAGGAGCACGGGGCGCACAACCCGCACGTGCCCCTGATCCTGGACTTGTGGGAAAGGACCTTGCGGGCCATTGAGAGCGGCGACACCAGTTCAATTGACACCGAGATCGACTGGGCCATCAAGAAGAAGCTGATGGACAACTACAGGGACCGGCACGGGCTGGGCCTGGACGCACCGCGGATAGCGCAGCTGGACCTCACCTACCACGACATCTCCCGGACGCGGGGGCTGTACTACCTCCTTCAGTCCAGGGGAGCCGTACGCCGCGTGGTGGACGACACCGTAGTCAAGGACGCGGTGGATGTCCCGCCGCAGACCACCCGCGCCAAACTGCGGGGCGACTTCGTCCGCCGCGCCCAGGAGCTCGGCCGGGACTACACGGTTGACTGGGTCCACCTGAAGCTCAATGACCGCGCCCATCAGACCATACTGTGCAAGGATCCGTTCCGGAGCGTGGACGACCGTGTGGATGCGCTCCTGGACTCTATGGGCTGACACCCAGCTTCAGGGGCTATTCTGGATAGGGCCGTTCTTCGGTCCTGAGCTGCGCCGAGCGACATTACCGGGGCAGCGTCCATCCTGCCCCGACGAAAGTTCTTACGTGCGCCGACTACTAGCAATCCTTATCCCCGGTCTGCTGCTGCTTACCGCCTGTGGAGGCGGGACGCCCGCAGCACCGGAGCCCACCAGCCAGTCCGCAGGTGATACTGCCAAGTTCGACTCCCTGAAACTGACGGACAACGGGGACAAAAAAGCTCCCGGTGTGGAGTTCACCAAACCGCTGGACGTCACCGAACCGACCGTCAAGGTCGTCGCAGAGGGCACCGGCGATCCCGTCAAGGCGAACCAGGTGGCCAACATCTCCATCCTCGCCCTGAACGGCGCAGACGGCGCCACGCTCGAAGATACCTTTGCGGGCGAACCCGAGCCCCTGGAACTGAACGAGGAACTCAAGACCGGAAGCGCCGTCATTTACAACGCCTTCGTCGGTTCCAAGATCGGTTCGACGTTGGCCCTTGCTATTCCGGGCCAGGCAGCAGCCGCTGGAGGTGCCGAAGCGCAGCCCACCCAGCTTCTGCTGATCAAGGTCCTCTCCGCCACCGATGTGGCTCCGGTGCTCGAAAAGCCCGAGGGCGAAGCAGTAACCCCGCCGGCCGGTCTGCCCACCGTCAAGGACAACGACAAGGGCGTTCCGGAAATCTCCGTTGAAGGCGTCGAAGCTCCCACAGCCCTCGTCTCCCAGGACCTGATCAAGGGTAACGGCGCGGAAGTTAAGGAAACCGACACGCTGACGGTCAACTATGTGGGCGTCAACCTGGTTGGCGGCACCAAGTTCGACTCCAGCTATGACCGTGGTGAGACGGCCAGCTTTGCGCTGACCGGCGTCATTCCGGGCTGGACCCAAGGACTTGCAGGCAAGACGGTGGGCTCACGGGTCCTCCTGGTCATCCCCAAGGACCTCGCGTATGGTGATGCAGGCCAGGGCGAAGCCAAGGGCGACCTTGTCTTTGTTGTGGACATCCTCGGCGCCAAATAGCCGCATCGCGGGCCCGGACCGGGCCCGGCAAGACTCCAAGCAACACCTCCCCACCCAACAATCAAAGGAGCAAGCATGTCATTTGGTCAGCGCGAATTCGACCGCCAGAAGCCGGAAATTGACTTCCCGGAAGGCGATGTCCCCAAGGAACTGGTCATCACCGACCTGATCGAGGGCGACGGTGCCGAAGCGAAAGCCGGCGATACCGTGTCCACTCACTACGTAGGTGTCGCCTGGTCCACCGGGGAAGAATTCGACGCCTCATGGGGCCGTGGCGCGCCGCTGGACTTCCGTGTCGGCGTCGGCCAGGTCATCCAGGGCTGGGACCAGGGCCTTCTCGGCATGAAGGTCGGCGGCCGCCGCCGGCTGGAGATCCCCTCTGAGCTGGCTTACGGATCCCGCGGCGCAGGTGGAGCGATCAAGCCCAACGAGGCCCTGATCTTTGTTGTTGACCTCGTGGGCGTCCGCTGACCCGGACCTCCTAAGGCTCGAAGGCGCGGTAACGATCGGGATGACCTGACCCGATCGTTACCGCGCCTTCTGCTTTCCCCGGCCGAGTTTAGTAACGTAGCGAGGGTGTCCGCATCCCGTACAGAACGCCTGCTTAATCTCCTGATAGCCCTCCTGAACACCAGGTACGGCCTGCACCGCAGCGAGTTGCGGGAAACGGTCTACCGCGACGTTGCCGGCAACGACGTATCATTCGGCCGGATGTTCGAGCGGGACAAGACTGACCTGCGCAACTTCGGCTTTGACGTCGAGACCGTCACCGACCTTGGCTGGAGCGAGGACGACCCCGCGACAACTCGCTACCGCATCGGCAAGGAGTCCAACAGGCTTCCCGACGTCGAACTCAGCCCCGGGGAGTGGACCGTCATTCTGTTGGCCTCACAGCTCTGGGAGCGTGCAGCCCTTGGCACCGCCGCGGCGAACGCCCTCCGCAAGCTGCAGGCTTCGAGCCGCCTCACCGACGTCGAACTTCCTGTCGGGGTCCAGCCCCGGATCAAGCCTGCCGGCCAGGCCTTCGACGACCTCGTCGCTGCCATGCATGCCCAGCACCCTGTTTCCTTTTCCTACCTCGCCGGCAGTACCGGGAAGGAAGAACAGCGCAGCGTTGAACCATGGGGCCTGGGCAGCCGGTTCGGCCAGTGGTACCTCGCCGGATACGACCGGATCCGCCAGGCTCCCCGGCACTTCCGGCTGTCCCGCTTCACCAGCGCTGTCACTGTCCTGGACAAGGAGAGCTATTCGCCGCCCAAGGACTTCAATATCCGCGCAGAGTTGGACCGCCTGCCGGAACTTCCGCTCCGGAGCGCTGAGGTGGATGTCCGTGACGGCCGGCTGCTTGGGCTGCGCCAGCGGGCCCTGCCCGGCAGCGGCGGGCAGGGGGACCAGCCCGACGCCGGCTATGACCGCCTGAGCGTCGAGTACAGGGACGTCGAGGTGCTTGCGGAGGAACTCGCCTCCTACGGTCCGGATGCCGTTGCGGTGGCACCCGGCGAACTTGTCACGGCCGTACGGCGCAGGCTGCGGGCCGCCGCGGATTTCTGTGCGGCCCCCGTTCCGGCCATTGTTTTCCCCAGCCAGCCACGGGCGGGCAGCGTCCGCAAACGGACATCCGAGGAACAGCTCAAGCGCATGCTTCAACTGGTTCCATTCCTGGTCCACAACCAGGGACTCCATATCCAGGAGGTGGCTGAACGCTTCGGCGTCACGCGCAAGGAACTCGAGGAGGACCTGCAGATCCTTATCTGTTCGGGGCTGCCTGAGGGATATCCGGACGACCTCCTGGATATCCAGTGGGAGGACGGCCACGTGTACATAACGCAGGACCTGGACCTGAAAAGGCCGGTCAGGTTCACCGTGGAGGAGGCCTGCGCCCTGCTCACCGGCCTGGAAACGCTGAACGGGCTGCCGGAACTCGCTGAAGGCGGCGCGCTGGAATCCGTCACCCTGAAACTGATGGCCGCGGCCGGCGAGGAAGGGCTGCGCGCGGGATCGCTGGCCGGACCGGCAGTCGGTCCCGCAGATTCTGCCACCCTGGACCTTGTCCGCCAGGCCGTCGCTTCCCGATCCCAGCTTCACCTGGTCTACCTGTCGCCGCTGCGGGACCGTGTTTCCGAGCGCGACGTGGACCCCCTCCGGCTCTATTCGCTCGACAATACGTGGTACTTCGAGGCTTACTGCCACATGGCCCAGGGCCTGCGGAACTTCCGTCTTGACCGTGTGCAGGAACTGAACCCAAACGGAAACCGCGCGTCGGCGACCCCTCAGCCCAATGAAGGCTTCCCGGCCAAGCTGTTCACACCGAACGACGACGACACGACTGTGACAGTCCAGCTCACCCGGCAGGGCGCCGGCCTGGCGGACGACTACTACGCCGAGCGGACTTCAGCCTTGCCCGACGGCGGCCTGCTGGCGGAGATCCGTTTTGGCAACACGGCCTGGCTGCCGATGTTCGTGGCACAGCACGGCGGCGCAGCGCGCATCCTGGAACCCCGAGAGCTTGCCGACCAGTCGCGCGCCTGGGTCGAGGCATCGTTGGCCCGTTACGGAGGCTAGACTTCTCAGCATGCCTTGGTGGTCTTGGATCCTGATCTGGATAGCGCTTGTTGCGGTGTCCCTGCTGTTTTATGTCCTGTTGGGTATCCGGCTGTTTCGCCAGTTCATGGCGACGCTCAAGGACCTGGGAGCGGCCGGTGAGAAGCTGGGGCATTTCAGCCCCGCCGTTCCGCCGATGCCGCGGGCCAAGTCGGCGACGCCGCAAGGTTCAGCGGTTTTTGCCTCTCCTGTGCAGATGCGACATGATTACCACACATCCAAATCAGCCCGCAGGGAGGACCGCCGCAAGAGGCGGGTCCAGCGCAGGACTGACCGTGGCCAGCGGCAGTCGCTTGGCGATCTGGACTTCACTTAGACGTAGGATGTTTCTAAAGGAAAGGAATTCCCGTGGGAAGACTCTTTGATGGCCCCTGGCCGATCGTCATTATTATTGTTGTTGCATTGCTGCTTTTTGCTGCACCCAAGCTTCCTGCCATGGCGCGCAGCCTTGGCCAGTCCATGAGGATCATTAAGTCCGAGGTCAAGGAGATGAAGAACGACGGCAAGACCGAAACTCCTGCCGACCCGACCGGACCGGTGGAAGGCAAGATCGTTAACCACCCGCAGGCAAAGCCCGGTGAGCCGACGGACGGCACTGACGTACCGCCGTCGAACCGCGCCTGACCCGCGGTGGCACTGACGAGGGGCCGCAAAGCCAACCCAGAGGGCCGAATGGCCCTCTGGGACCACCTCAAGGAACTTAAGAACCGGCTGATCAAATCCGGCATCGGCGTCGTCATTGGTGGCGTCGGGGGCTGGATACTTTACGATCCGCTGCTCAAGGCCCTGGCAGATCCGGTAAACCGCATTTCGCAGCAAACCGGTGGGCTCTCTGCCATCAACTTTGGAACCATAGCCTCTCCATTCGACTTCAAACTCCAGATGTCACTCCTGATCGGGCTGGTCATTTCCAGTCCGATATGGATTTACCAGCTGTGGGCGTTTATAACTCCGGGCCTGACCTCCAAGGAACGTCACTACACACTTGGCTACATGGCTGCTGCGGTGCCCCTTTTCCTTGCGGGCATCTGGGCCGGATGGCTTGTGGTTCCCCAGGTCGTCCGTGCACTGACCCAGTTCACTCCTGACGGTTCCTCGAGCGTCATCGACGCCCGGACGTACATTGAGTTCGTCACGCGGATGGTCCTTGTCCTGGGGTTTGCCTTCCTGGTCCCGGTGGTCCTCGTGGGGATCAACATGGCGGGCATCATCAGTGGCCAAACAATCCTCAAGTCCTGGCGCATTACCGTATTCCTGGTCTTCGTCCTGGCGGCCATCGCTGCCCCGGGTGCCGATGCAATTTCGATGTTTATGCTGGCAGGACCTTTGCTGGTGCTCTTTTTCGCAGCAATTGGCATCTGCCTACTCAATGACAAGCGCCGCGCGCGGCGGATGGCCAAGCGTGAAGCGGAGACTGAGGCCAATGCCGACGTCGCGACGCCCGGAAACGAACTGAAGAACCTGTAGCCCTGCGCCCATTAGGCTGGAGTCATGTCCTCTATTTCCGGGCCGCCCCCTTCGGGGCCGGTCTTCTCCCGGCCTACCGTTCCAGAGCAGCTGTCGCCGTCCGAAAGCTACCAGGCCAGCAAAGAACGGACAGCCGAGGCCGCCAGCTATCTGGGGAGCTTTGTCCGAACGCTCGATTTTGAGCTGGACGACTTCCAGCGCCAGGCGTGCAGGTCCCTCCAGGAAGGCAGGGGCGTGCTGGTCGCAGCACCCACCGGCGCCGGCAAGACCATTGTGGGGGAGTTCGCGATTTACCTCGCCCTCGAGCGGAACCTCAAGGCCTTTTACACCACTCCGATTAAAGCGCTCAGCAACCAGAAGTTCGCCGAACTCGCAGCGAAGTATGGACCGGAAAACGTCGGCCTGCTGACGGGAGACACCAGCATCAACGGTGAGGCGCCCGTGGTGGTGATGACCACCGAAGTCCTCCGCAACATGCTGTACGCCGATTCCGCTTCGCTGGATGACCTTGGCTTTGTGGTCATGGATGAAGTGCACTACCTCGCGGACCGCTTCCGTGGCGCCGTGTGGGAAGAGGTCATCATCCACCTGCCCAGTGAAGTCCAGGTTGCTTCGCTGAGCGCCACGGTGTCCAATGCCGAAGAATTCGGCGCCTGGCTGGACACCGTCCGGGGCGACACCGACGTGATCGTCTCGGAACACAGGCCCGTCCCGCTGTGGCAGCACGTCATGGTGGGCAAGGAAATTGTGGACCTCTTCGCCGGCGAGACCACCTTCGATGAGATCGCCCCGCCTGCCGATGCGGAAACCGGAGTCCCGGCCCCTGTCGCGGTACCGGAGGAGTCGCCCGGCCGTGGATTCGAGGTAAACCCGGACCTGTTGGCCATGGCCAGGAGCGAGAGCCAACAGAGCTTCCGCGGGCGCTTTGGCCATGGTGGCCGCAGCCAGCGTCGTCAGCACAGGCAGCGGGGGGACGACCGCCCCGGCCAGGGCGCCCAGCCCGTGGGGGTCCGGAAAGCCAGCCGCCCCCAAGTAATCGCCAGCCTGGACCGGCAGGACCTGCTGCCGTCCATCACCTTCATCTTTTCCCGTGCCGGCTGCGATGCAGCGGTTGCGCAGTGCGTGTCCTCGGGACTGTGGCTGACTACGGAGAAGGAACAACGCATCATTGCCCAGCGCGTCGACGAGGCCGGGCAGGACATCCCCTCCGAGGACCTGGACGTCCTCGGCTTCTGGACCTGGCGCGACGGCCTGCTCAGGGGCTTCGCCGCCCACCACGCGGGAATGCTCCCTACGTTCAAGGAGGTGGTGGAGAAGCTCTTTGTCGAGGGTCTGGTCAAAGCTGTCTTCGCCACCGAAACCCTCGCCCTGGGGGTGAACATGCCGGCCCGCTCCGTAGTCTTGGAGAAACTGGACAAATTCAACGGCGAAGCCCATGTGGACATCACGGCGGGGGAGTACACCCAGTTGACGGGCCGTGCAGGCCGGCGGGGGATCGACGTCGAAGGCCATGCCGTGGTGCTTTGGCAGCCGGGAACAGATCCCACGGCGGTGGCCGGCCTCGCGTCGCGCCGTACCTATCCGCTCAACTCCAGTTTCCGTCCGACGTACAACATGAGCATCAACCTGCTGGCACAGTTCGGCCGGGCCCGGGCACGCGAAATCCTGGAATCCTCCTTCGCGCAGTTCCAGGCGGACCGCTCCGTGGTGGGCCTCGCCAGGCAAGTGCGCAGCAGGGAGGAATCCCTGGCCGGTTACGCCAAGTCGATGACCTGCCACCTCGGTGACTTCACCGAATACGCAAGACTGCGCCGGGAGCTTTCGGACGCGGAAAACATGACCTCCCGGAGCAAGTCACGGGCACGAAAATCACTGAGTGACGACTCCCTGGCGCGGTTGCTGCCCGGGGATGTCGTGGACGTGCCCGGAGGCCGGGCGCCGGGTCCGGCCATCGTGCTGAGCACCGATCACAGCAGCCGGGAACCGCGTCCCGCCGTCCTGACGCTGGACAACCAGCTCCGCAGGATCGGGACAGAGGATCTGGAAGGGCCCATAGCGCCCATGACACGGATACGGATCCCGAAGTCCTTTAATGCCAAGGTGCCCAAGTCCCGGCGTGATCTTGCATCGTCAGCACGAAACGCCCTCCGGGAGAACCGGCCGCCTGCGGCCACCAGCAGCCGGAACAATGACTTCGGCCTCGCCTCGGCACTGCCAAACCAGGAAAAACGCATTGCTGACCTGCGGCGGGCGCTTCGTGCCCACCCGTGCCACGGCTGCAGCGAACGTGAAGACCACGCCCGATGGTCGGAACGCTGGTGGAAGTTGCGCCGGGAAACGGATTCCTTGGTCCGGCAGATCCAGGGCAGGACCAACACTATTGCCAAGACGTTCGACCGCGTCTGCGATGTACTCTCCGCATACGGCTACCTGGAGGCCGGGGCCGACGGACGGCAGTCCATCAGCCCGGACGGCCAGCGGCTGCGGCGCATTTACGGTGAAAAGGACCTGCTGATTTCGCAGTCACTTCGGCTTGGCGCTTTCGATGACCTCGACGCCGTTGAGGTTGCTGCCCTCGCCAGCGTCCTGGTCTACCAGGCCAAGCGCGAGGACAGGGGGCTACGGCCGCGGATGCCCAGCATCTCGCTTGAGACGTCCGTGGACATAGTGGTCCGCGAATGGTCGGCCCTGGAAGACGTGGAGGAGCAAAACAAACTTCCCCTCACCGGAGAGCCGGAACTTGGACTCGTCTGGCCGATGTACAAGTGGGCAAGGGGCCGGCACCTGCAGGACGTTCTCAACGGCACTGACCTGGCAGCGGGCGACTTTGTGCGTTGGGTCAAACAGGTCATCGACCTGCTCGACCAGCTCGCCAAGATCCCCGGGCTGGAACCCCGCCTCGCACGGCTCTGCACTGAAGCCATCTCCCTGGTACGCCGTGGCGTGGTGGCTTACTCTTCCGTCATCTGACCTTCCCGCTGCCGCCGCGCCGCATACCCGCGGCCGCACCATTCCTAGGAGCCCTAACAGCCATGACCGAAGCCACGTTCGCAGTGCCATCCCCGAACCAGCGCAGGGTGGTGCTCTACCGGAACGGATCCGTGTATACGGCCGCCGATCCCTTTGCCACCGCAATGCTCGTGGACGGCGACACGGTGGCCTGGGTGGGTTCGGAACAGGCCGCGTCGTCCATCGCCGACGGGACCATGGAGATCATTGATCTTCGGGGCGGCCTGATTGCGCCGGGATTCGTCGATTCCCACGTCCATTTGACCGAAACGGGGATCGCACTCGACTCCCTCCAGCTGGGCCAGCTGAAGTCGGCCAGGCAGCTTCTGGACGCTGTCCGGTCCGCGCCCGGCAACGGGCCGGTGATAGGACATGGCTGGGACGAATCCGCCTGGGAGGATCCGTCGCTGCCCACCGCCGACGAACTCGATCGGGCAGCGGGAGGCAGGCACGTGTACCTGTCCAGGGCGGACGTTCACTCGGCCCTGGTATCGCGTTCCCTCACGGCCGCTGCCGGCCTCACCCAGCTTGACGGATTTTCGCCGGAAGGCCACCTGAAGCGGACAGCGCACAGCGCCGCCAGGCGGGCCACCCGGGACCTGCCGGAGGAGGCCTTGCGCGGCTACCAGCGGCGCGCACTGGCTGAGGCGGCAGCCAATGGCTACGTCGCAGCAGCGGAAATGGGGGCACCCCACATCGGTGGGATTGATGACCTGCGGCTTGCTGCGTCGTGGAACACCGGTGAGCCCGGCACCGAAGCTTTCCCGGAGGTCCTGCCCTATTGGGGAGAGCTCGCGCTGACCCAAAAACAAGCGCAGACAATCCTGGCGGAACTGGGCGTACCTGTCAGGGGCCTGGCGGGTGACTTGAATATCGATGGTTCGATCGGTTCCAGGACTGCAGCGCTCCGGTCAGACTACAGCGACGCGGCGGGGGAGCGGGGCAGCCTCTACCTTTCGGTGGACCAGGCCGCTGCCCACCTTGCCGCGTGCTCCCTGCTTGGAATCCAGGGTGGTTTCCATGTCATCGGTGACGCCGGACTGGACACGGCCCTGGCCGCCCTTGATCTTGCCGCCGCCGAAGTGGGTGAACAACGGATCCGTTCTGCGGGCCACCGGTTTGAGCACGTCGAGATCGCAGATTCCAAGGCCGTGGAACGGCTGGCGCATTACTCGGTCACCGTAAGCGCTCAGCCGGGGTTCGATGCGGCGTGGGGCGCGGCGGGCAGCCTCTACGAGCAGCGCCTCGGCAGCCGCAGCACGAGCATGAACGCCTTTGCATCCTTATACTCCGCCGGCGTGCCGATCACTTTCGGAAGTGACAGCCCCGTGACGCCCCTGCGCCCCTGGGCCAGTGTCCGGGCATGCCTGGAACACCACAGCCACGACCAGCGGATCTCGGCACGCGCCGCCTTCCTTGGCCACACGCGCGCAGGCTGGCGGGCTGCCAAGCACCACAACCCCATGGCCGGGCAGCTCGTCCCCGGTGCACCGGCAAGTTTTGCGGTGTGGGACGTTGAAGAACTTATGGTCCAGGTCGCGGACGGCAGGGTTCAGTCCTGGAGCACCGATCCACGCGCCCGTACCCCCCTCCTTCCCGCCCTCGACACGGGAACCGACCCTGTGTGCCTCCAGACCGTCCGTGACGGGTCGGAGCTGTATTGCCATCCGGCCCTCCGCTCCTAAACCCGGCCCGCCGGGCATCACCCTATAATGGGAAGTTGCGCCTGCCAGTGCCTCCACTGTGCACCAGGTGCCCTGACAACTTTCATCCAGGAAAGGCTCTCTGTGCGCGTCCTCACCATCATCCCTACTTACAACGAGCTGGAATCGCTGCCCAAGACTCTCCAGCGCCTGCGGGACGCGGTGCCGGCATCCGATGTGCTGGTGGTGGACGACAACAGCCCTGACGGGACGGGGCAGTTGGCCGACAGCATCGCTGCCGCGGACTCCCAGGTCCACGTCCTGCACCGCAAGGGCAAGGAAGGCCTTGGCGCCGCTTACATCGCGGGCTTCAGATGGGGCCTCGACGCCGGTTACGACGTCCTGGTGGAAATGGACGCCGACGGCTCCCACAAGCCTGAACAGCTTCCGCTGCTGCTGGACGCCATCGACCAGGGCGCTGACTTGGCGATGGGTTCACGGTGGGTGGCTGGCGGCAGCGTGGTCAACTGGCCGTTGTACCGGCAGGCCATTTCACGGATTGGCAGCACCTATGCCCGGGTCATGCTGGGCCTGAAGATCAAGGATGTCACGGGCGGCTACCGTGCCTTCCGCAGGACCACCCTGGAAAAGCTGAACCTCGACCAGATCGACTCGGTGGGTTACGGCTTCCAGGTGGACCTCGCGTGGCGCGTCGCGAAGATGGGGCTGAGGATCGAGGAGCGGCCCATCACCTTCGTCGAACGGGAGCTGGGTGCGTCGAAGATGAGCGGAAACATCGTTGTGGAAGCGATGATCAACGTCACCAAGTGGGGCCTGCAGGCCCGGTGGAACAAGCTGACCGGCAAGAAGGATTCTCACCCGGCGTAGCCTCCGGCCGGGCGTCGCCGCCGGTCCTGGCCGAGCCTAAAAGGGGCCCGTCCCACACCTCACGGTGTGGGACGGGCCCCTTTTTGCGAGCCAGCGCGAGGCGGCTCTTCCTGGTCTGCGGAGCTACGCAGTGCGCCGTTCGCCACGGCGTTCGCGCAGGATGGTCAGGCGGTCTTCAAGAATCTGCTCCAGCTCGGGGAGGGTCCGCCGTTCAAGCAACATGTCCCAGTGGGTGCGGACGGCCTTTTCGTTGCTGGTGTCGGGACGCTCGCCGTCAACCAGGAGCGCTTCCTTGCCGGTTTTGGAAACCCAAACCGGGGGAATTTCCGCCTCGGAAGAGAAGGTGACAAAAACCTGCTCGCCATCCTCGCACCTGTATTCGACACGCTGACGCGGAGCCGGCTCAACACCGGACTCGGTCTCCATGCTCTGCGCGCCAAGGCGCATACCCCGCAGGCTGCGATCGCTCATGTTTTCTCCCTCTGGTCGGTTCGCGGAGCAAGGCCCCACGCTAGCCGGGGCGGTTTTAGCGCCGCCGGACTACTGTGTGCACTGTGCTGCATCAATAGATTCAACGCATTGCGAAGCTTTCTTGTTCCGTCGGTTCTCACCGGACCGGACAAATATCCAATTATACGGGCGCCGGGCCCGGTAAACAAAACAGAGGGGATCCGCACCAAGGTGCGAATCCCCTCCTGGTTGGGCGTTTCCGGGTCAGGACCCAGACTGCTTGGCCGCCACCTCGTCGAACAATCCGCCGCTTGCCTCCGGGTCAGGATTGGTGCCGCCGAGGGCGTTGCCGATTCCCTTCAATGCCTCGCCGACTTCACTGGGGATGATCCACAGTTTGTTGGAGCTGCCCTCGGCCAGCTTGGGCAGTGTCTGGAGGTATTGATAGGCCAGAAGCTTCTGGTCGGGGTTGCCCTTATGGATGGCGTCGAACACCTTCTGGATGGCCTGAGCTTCACCGTCGGCACGAAGGATGGCCGCCTTGGCATCACCCTCTGCAGCCAGGATGGATGCCTGCCGCTGGCCTTCGGCGGTGAGGATCGCGGACTGCTTGGTGCCTTCCGCAGTGAGGATGGCAGCGCGGCGGTCACGTTCGGCGCGCATCTGCTTTTCCATCGAGTCCTGGATGGAGTGCGGCGGATCAATGGCTTTCAGCTCAACGCGCGAGACGCGGATGCCCCATCGGCCCGTTGCCTCATCGAGCACTCCGCGCAGTTGGCCGTTGATCTGGTCACGGGAAGTAAGTGCCTCTTCCAGGTTCAGCCCGCCAACAACGTTACGCAGGGTGGTGGTGGTCAATTGCTCCACGGCCTGGATGTAGTTGGCGATCTCGTACGTGGCAGCGCGCGGATCGGTGACCTGGAAATAGACCACGGTATCGATGGATACCACCAGGTTGTCCTCGGTGATGACCGGCTGCGGCGGGAACGACACCACCTGTTCCCTCAGGTCAAGGAGCGGCAGGAGGCGGTCCACGAAGGGGATCAGGATGGTCAGACCAGGGTTTAGCGTCCGCTGGTACTTGCCGAGCCGTTCCACAACGCCGGCCCGTGCCTGCGGGATGATGCGCACCGCCCGGACCAGAACAATAATCACGAACACGATCAGGACCAGCAGCACAATCGCTACAGCGGCTCCTCCGGCGTTATCCATACATTTCCTCTTATCCCCAGTTGTTATTGAAGCTGTATCTAGGCCGGGCTGGCCGTTTCCGGTTGTGCCGCGACCACCGCGGTAGCGCCGTCGATGGCGGAAACCACCACCTTCTGGCCGGCCGGCAGGACTCCGGCGGCAGAACGGGCGGTCCAGACGTCGCCGCCGATCTTTACCAGGCCCCCGGTAGAACTGACGGGTTCCATCACCAGCGCCTGCACTCCGATGAGGCGGTCAACGTTGGTCCGCTGCTCATTGGGCCCCTTTTTCAGGTGGGTGAGTGCAACTGGCCGCACGAAGGCAATCATCAGCAGCGACACGACACAGAAGACAACGATCTGCAGCCAGAGGTCGGCGCCGGCAAAGTCAGCGACGAGCGCAGCGAGTGTACCCCCGCCGAGCATGATGAAGAACAGGTCCAGTGTGATCATTTCGACCACGGCAAATGCGAGGAAGGCGGTGAGCCACAGTGCCCACCAGTTCTCGCCAAGCCATTCAAACATTCCGTCCCCCTTCGACAGCCCTAGTCGCGCTGCGGGCAACGACGGCAGGCTCTGTACTGTCCTCCAATCGTAGTCCGAAGGGCAGCGGGGCGGCAGGCTGCCGGGACTTTCGCCGGGATAGTGGCCAAGTCGTTACCGCGGCCGGCCGGCCAAACAAAATACGGTAATGCGGAAGCGCGCCTCCACGGCTGAGCTGGACGTGAGGCCGGCCAGCCGTGCGGCGAGTTCGTCGCGGTCCAGATGATGGCCCGCCGGACCCATGTAGGCGAGGTCGGCAACTTCCCGGGGTGCCAGCGTTAACGGAACGTCGAGGTCGCGAACGGTTTCGACCCGGAACTGCGCAGACATCGCATCAATGAGCCTGTCGTCCTTGCCTGCTTCGATCCCCAGCATGCCTGTCTGCTCAGCAATTGCGGCCAGGTGGCCTGCCCTGGGCGTCACGACCACCAGCCGCCCGCCAGGCCGGAGGACACGTGCAAATTCCGACGGGTTTCGAGGCGCGAAGATCACCGTCACTACGTCGACGGAATCGTCGCCTACAGGCAGCGGCTGCCACACATCGCAGACCAAATTGGTGACTTCGGGATTGAGGCGGGCCGCCCGCCGCATGGCGAACTTTGAGATGTCCAGGCCGATGGCCGTGACGCGGGCGGGCGCTGCCCCGGCGGTATCAAGCAGTACACGCAGGTAGTGGCCCGTGCCTGTGCCCGAATCCAGCAGGGTGGCTGCTTCCGCAGGAAAGAGAGGAACGACGGCGGCAGCAACGGCGTCAGCCAGGGGGCGGTAGTGACCGCTTTCCAGGAATCTGACCCGGGCGGCGACCATTTCGGCGGTGTCCGCCTCGAATGAGGTGCCTTTCCCGACAAGGAGATTGAAGTATCCCTGCTTGGCGGCATCGAAACTGTGTCCGGACGCGCACACCAGGACCTTTGGCGGAACTGCCCTTCCGGCGTCGGCCGTACCGAGTGGCGAGCGGCAAACGGGGCAGCGCAGCGCCAGGGCAGGGGAGGAAGGCATGTCCACCATCTTAGGGCGGCTGGCCGGAAGGCACCTCCCGCACCAGTTGCCATGTTCCTCCCGGGGAGGGGTGCACGTTAGGCTCACGTGGGTGAAGCCAGAACACCTCCCGCTGTTGAACTCCGTGTCCGCGCCAGCTGTCCATCCCGACGGAAGCCGGGCCGTGGTTTCAGTCATCAGACCCGATTTCGATGCGGACGCCTATGTAGGCCAGCTATGGAACGTTCCCTTGGACCCAGGGCAGCTGCCGCGCCGGTTCACGCGCGGCTTCAAGGATTCCGGACCTGCCTTCTCTCCGGACGGCCTTGCACTGGCCTTTCTTCGCGTGACAGGACCGTCCGCGAAACCGCAACTGTTTGTCGTGGAAGCCGGCGGCGGTGAACCCCGGGCGCTGACGGAACGGCCCCTGGGCGTCGACGGATTCTCCTGGTCTCCGGATTCCCATCGGATTGTCTTCAGCTCACGCGAGCCGGCCCCGGGCCGCTACGGTACCTGGGAGGATGTAGGACCGGCCGCAGAGGATCCGCGGCTGATCACCGACTACCAGTACCGCCTCAACGGTGTGGGGTACACCAAAGATAAACCTGCCCGGCTCTTTGTGCTGGACGTCCCGGAGTTCGGGGAGGAACCGCGGGTGGTTCCCCGCGGACGCGCCCAGCGTAACCACCCGCCGGCGGGCGACGTTCCCCCGGCCCGGCAACTGACGTCCGCCACCACCGATCATGAGAGCGCAGTGTTCAGCGCCGACGGCGCCTTCGTCTACTTCGTCTGCGCCCCGCCGGGGAGCGACGATACTTTGGAGATGGCCATCTACCGTGTCCCAGCCGGAGGAGGGGAGCCGTTGCGGGTGGAGCCGGAAGGAGCGCCGCGGCAGACCGTCCAGGACGTCAGGCAGTCCAAGGACGGCAGGTGGCTGTTCTTTATCGCCAGGGTGCTTGGTGAGTCAGGCACGGATTTCGTGGCCCGCAACGCGGTTCTGTACTGCATGCCCACAGACGGCGGCGAAGCAGCAGCGCTGACCGACCCGGAAATCATGGATGTTGCCTGCCCCGGGGACCGCCTCGAACTGCGCGGCCCGGCCGGGGCTGTTGTACTTAACAATGCCCAGGGCACTGTGGAACTCCTGGAACTGCACGCCACCGGTGACCACGCGCTGCTGGTCCACGGAGACAGGGTGGTTACGGGGGCCGCCTGGGCCGGGGGATCGATGCTTGTCACGTTCAGCGACCCTTCCACGGCCGGCGATGTGGCCGTCCTCGAAGACGGCCAACTGCGGCTCCTGACCGATTTTGCCGCAGCGCTTCGCGTACAGGCGGACGTCGTTGTCCCCCAGGAACTGACCTTCGTTTCGACGGACGGATATCCGGTCCACGGCTGGCTGGTCAGTCCTGCCGGTAAGGGACCACATCCGGTGCTGCTGTCCGTTCACGGCGGGCCCTTCGCCCAGTACACAGTGGCACTCCATGACGAAGCCCAGGTCTATGCCGGCGCCGGGTATGCGGTGGTGATGTGCAATCCGCGGGGGTCCGCAGGCTACGGCCGGGACCACGGACATGCCATCAAGGGAGCCATGGGCACTTTTGACATGCAGGATGTACTGGCGTTCCTCGAGGGGGCGCTGGACAAGTTTCCGGCCTTGGATGCCGCCAGGCTTGGCATTATGGGCGGGTCATACGGCGGATACCTCACGGCGTTGACCATTGCCCGCGACCACCGATTCTCGGCTGCCATCGTGGAGCGCGGGTTCCTCGATCCGGTCAGCTTTGAAGGGTCGGCGGACATCGGATGGTACTTCGCCGCCGAGTACATGGGCCGGTCGCGCCATGCCGTGGACGCGCAGAGCCCGATGCAACACGCTGAAAAGGTCCGGACTCCTACGCTGGTCATCCATAGCGAAGATGACCTGCGATGCCCGGTGGAGCAAGGCCAGCGCTATTTCACTGCCCTGAAGCGAAACGGGGTTCCGGCCGAGCTGCTCCTGTTCCCGGGAGAAGACCATGAACTCTCAAGGTCAGGAACGCCGCATCACCGCCGCCTTCGGTTCGAGCACATCCTTCGCTGGTGGTCCCGCTTTCTGCCGACGGCGGCGAATCCGGCCGGGCCCGTATCCTGAGTTCCCGGCCGCGCAAGGATCAGTGCTTGGGCAGGTCCGGGAAGCCCGGCAGGAAACCCAATGCGGCGCGGGCCTTGCCAATGCCGGGCTCTGCCCAGTAAGCGGCATATTCGGCATTGCCGCTCAGGGACCTCAGCTCTGCCCGGTCAACGTACATCGTTCCCTGAAGGTGATCGGTCTCGTGCTGGACAATTCTTGCCTGCCAGCCGGTAAATTCCCTTTCAGCCGGCAGGCCCTGAGGCTCATCGAACTTCAGCCGAACGCGTTCAGGGCGGACCACCACGGCCTGCAGGCCGTTCAGCGAGAGACAGCCTTCAAAAAATGCAGCGGCGTGCGTGCCCACGGCGCGGTACTGCGGATTCAGGACGGCGAGAAACTCCAGCGGTGTTCGGTTCCGCACGGCCGCAGCTTCGGGGTCGACGTCGAACTTGTCCTCCAGCACCGCGACCTGGAGGGGAATACCCAACTGCGGGGCGGCAAGCCCCACCCCAGGGGCTTCATGCATGACCCGCCGCATCAGGTCAATGAGCTGGTCCAGTTCAGTGGCCGTCAATTGCCCGTCAAAAGCGGCGGCCTGTTGCCGGAGCACCGGATGCCCGGCCTGCACGATGGGCGGCAACGATCCTGCCGAAAGGATTTCCTGCACCGTTTCCCGGATGCGGGCCGGACTGAAGGGAGTCGGCGGCGATGCTTGATTCATGGGGAACAGCCTAGCGGCGCAAAGGCGGCCGCCGGGTCAGCCATCGGTTAGTGTCGATCCCATGGCTGAAGAGATGTCGTCGGAAAAACCGCCGCTTGAACTCGTTCTCGATTTTGTCCGGACCCTGGAGTCGGGAGGCGTTGGCGCCGACATCCAGCCGTTCCTGGCGGACGGGTTTGTCCTGGTTGAGGCGCCGCACCTGCTGGCGCCCGAAGGCTCAACGCGGACCCGCGAGCAGGTACTGGAAGGAGCTGACCGCAGCGCCGGCGTAGTAGCCAACCAGAAGTTCGAGATCCGGCGGACCACCTGTGAACACGGGCGCGTTGTCCTGGAGGCTGACTGGTCGGCGACGTCGCTGATGGATCTGCGGTACTGGGATGCGGGCGAGACGATCAGGGCACGGACGTCGTCTGTTTTTGAGGTCCGGGACGGCCGGATTGTGAGCCAGGACAGCTACGACTGCTACTTTCCGGGGTCCTGAACGCCTGCCTCAACGGCTGGGCCCCTGCCTGGTGCATTGCAAGGTCTCACTGCATGGTGAAGCGGCGGGCCACCAGCCTGTTGACCGGCTGCACCGAGGCGAGAGCCGTTATGGCGCGATTTCGCAGACGGAGCCACGGCTCCGGAAGGGGGCGCCCCAGCAGCATGTTGACCTCGGACTGCCGGCGCGCAACGCCGGCCGCCCGCCGTCGAAGGACGTCATAATCCCGGAGGCGCCGCCCGACTGGCCTGCCTGCCATGGCCTCACACATTATTGGCGCCAACGCTTCGGCGTCGAGCCATCCGAGGTTCATCCCCTGGCCGCCGATGGGGCTGATTTCATGGGCGGCGTCACCGATCAGGGCCGTCCTGCCGGTCACCAGCCGGCGTGGGACCGCTGACCGGACGCTGAAACCGCTCAGCATCGTATTGCTGGCGACGTCGAGTACCAGTCCCGTCCGTGTCTGCACGAGCAGCGCCAGGTCCTTGGCACCGGGGCAAGGGTCGGGCCGGGCGACGCGGACAACCCAGCGCCGCAGGCCACCGGGAAGCGGGAAGGACTCCACGATTCCGCCTTCCTCCAGGAACAGCACGGCGTCCGCGCCAAAGATCCCAGTGTCGGCGAAATCGCCCATCACGTAATGGTCCGGATAGGTTTTCACGCTCACAGGTACCCCGAGCGATTGGCGCAGCGTGGAATGGGCGCCGTCCGCAGCCACGGCGAGGGCGGACGTAAGGTGTGCGGAACCCTCACGGGAAGTCAGCGCGAGAGCCAGGCTGCCGCCGTCGTCCGTTATTCCGGTGACGCGGGCGCCCCTGGCCAGCGCCGTGGCGTCCAGTTCCTGCACCCGGCGCTCAAGGTGCGCTTCCGTGCGGCACTGGGGAAGGGACAGGACAAAAGGGAACTGCCGGGAGACCGACTCAAATGACATGGTGCCCACGAGTTTGCCGCCGCTGTAGGCCTGGCCACGGCGGATTTCCACCCCGTCGGCGGACAGCGCCGGGGCCAGCCCCGCGCGGTCAAGCGCAGCGAGGGCCGGTGGATGGATGCCGATCGCCCGCGAATGGCTGTTGCGCTGCAGCCGTTGTTCCAGCACACGGACACGCAGGCCTTCCTGCAGCAGCAACGCAGCCAGATAGAGTCCCACAGGGCCGCCACCCACAATTGCCACGTCGATCATGGCCATTCCTTGCGGCAGGCCAGCAACTGGTGGAAAGCGGAGCTCCGTTCAGCGTGCCAGCCCGGGGGAGCCAAAGCCTGAAGTTCCTGCCGCGTATAGCTGCGGCGGATCGACGTCAGGCCGTCTTCCCGGATATACGATCCCCTGAAGGGCAGGGCGGCCACGAAGAAAAGCGCAAACGCTGCCGGGCTGCGGCGCAGGTCATTATGCAGCACTTTCCTGCGCCCAAGCGCCTGCGAATCTCCAAGGAGGCGTCGCAGCTCGTCCGGCTGAAGGTGGTGGAGGACATGGTTGGAAATGACCACGTCGAAGGTGAGTCCCTCCCGGACGAGCTCCGCGGTGTGCGCACACCGGAATTCGACGCCGGGAACGGGCGGGCGGCCTGACGCGAATCTGTGGGCCCGGCTGTCCGGGTCGATACCGGTGACCCGCAATCGGAACCGGTCCCTGGCAGCCCACCGGGAGAGCGTCACGGCAAGGTCGCCGCCGCCGGAACCAACGTCCAGCACGCTGACGGTTGACCCGGCAGAAAGCAGCGGGCGGATTTCCCGTCTGTACAGGCGGCGCCAGCCCGAAAGTGCGCCGTTGACCAGCGCGAATTGCCGGTAGGTCCTGTCCAGCCGGTCCGGATCACAGTCAGGCAAGTCCATTTTTTCAACAGCGTCAAAGGCGCGTCTGCGCATCAGCCACACTTTGAGCCTCAGGCCGGCGACGGTTGGGCAGCCGCTTCCCGCACGGCTGGGGCTGGCGAGGGGATTCGTCCCGTGCCCTGCCGAAGCTTGGTGAACAGCCCGGTTTCCACGGTAAGTCCCGGGCCGAAGGCCATCGAGCAGATGCGTTCGCCACCGCCTTCGAGCGGCTGGTCGAGGATGTGTTTGAGGACAAAAAGGACCGTTGCGCTGCTCATGTTGCCATAGTTCCGCAGCGTTTCACGCGCAGGACGGAGTTGCTCATCGGTCAGGTCCAGCCTCGACTGGACCTTGTCCAGGATGCTTCGGCCGCCAGGATGGATGCCCCAGTGCTGGATCCCACGGTAGGGGAGGCCCTGCACTGACGTATCCCGGGCGAGCAGCGGCTCCAGCGCGCCGATGATGTGGTCATCAATGATGTGGGGCACGTAGTTTCCGAGGATCATTTCGAACCCGTGGTCGCCGATATTCCAGGCCATGGACTCCTCACCGACGGGCGTCAGTACGGTTTCGAAATGGTCCAACTGCATCAGCGCGGGTGCCTCCGGAACCTCGCGGGCGGTGACGACGGCGGCAGCCGCTCCGTCAGCGAAGAGGGCCGATCCCATTATGGTGTCCGGGTCGTTCGAGGTCCGGACATGCAGGGAACAGAGCTCAGCACAGACCACCAGGACCATTGCCCCGGGATCAGCCTCGCAGAAGGATTTCGCGGCACGGAGGGCAGGAAAGGCCGCGTAACAGCCCATGAACCCGAGGTGGTAGCGCTGCACCGCTGGATCCAGTCCCAGCGCCCGGACGATCTTGTAGTCGGGGCCCGGGTTATAGAACCCTGTGCAGGAGACCGTAATGAGGTGGGTTATGTCCTGTGCTTCCAGGCCGGGGCAGGCGCCGAGGGCGGCCTGTGCGGCCTCGATGAACAGCTTGGTGGCTTCCCGGCCGAATATCTCATTGCGGACTTTGGTGCTGGGGTTCAGCAGCAGGCTGGTCTCGGGGTCGAAGAACTGCGGATCGTCAGCCCGGAAGTCCCTCGTCATTTCCTCGACGGCGGTGTAGCGGGTGTCGATCGCCGCCGAGTCGAAGCACGTGCTGACCAGCCTTGAACCCAGCCGCGTCAGGCCGGGCTGGGCGGCGAAAACGTCACGGGCCTCTGATTGCACCAGCATCGTTGGCGGAACAGCTGTTTCCAGGGATCGCACATATACCGTCATTGGCTTATTCTTGGTGAGCTCCGCTGATAAGACAATGGCCCCGGACGCCGGAACCGCGCCTGAAGAGGGGGAATACCCCCCCTCGACAGCGTGCCGGAAGCTGGTTAGATAGAGCCAGGGTACGTTGCCGCAGGCCGCCAGGGGGCGCCGCCGGGTGAAACCGCATGGTGAAACCGCCGGACACAGGGAGAGATCAATGAGCATCGCCACGAGTTCTGACCAGCAGTCCGCTGCGCTGCACGCTGCCGACACGCACGACATGATCCGGGTGCAGGGTGCCAGGGAGAACAACCTCAAGGACATCAGCATCGAGATCCCCAAGCGCCGCCTGACGGTGTTCACGGGAGTGTCCGGCTCAGGCAAGAGCTCGCTGGTGTTCGCCACCATCGCCGCAGAGTCGCAGCGGATGATCAACGAAACCTACAGCGCCTTTGTTCAGGGGTTTATGCCAAACCTGGCGCGGCCCGACGTGGACCACCTCGAAGGGCTGACCACGGCGATCATCGTTGACCAGGAGCGGATGGGCGCCAATCCACGCTCAACGGTGGGCACTGCCACGGACGCCAACGCCATGCTCCGGATCCTTTTCAGCCGCCTGGGCCAGCCGTACGTCGGCCCGCCCACCGCTTTTTCCTTCAACGTCCCCACGCGGAAGGCCAGCGGTGTGATGAGCACGGAGAAGGCCGGCGGCCGGGTAGAGAAGGCCGTCGTACAGAACGTTGTCTACCTGGGCGGCATGTGTGCGCGCTGCGAGGGCATGGGCTCGGTTTCCGACTTTGACCTGACGGCTTTGTACGACGACAGCAAGACGCTCGGCGAGGGTGCGCTGACGGTCCCCGGCTACAGCATGGACGGCTGGTACGGCCGGTTGTTCGAAGGCATGGGCCTCCCGATGGACAAGCCGATTGCCACGTTCACGAAGAAGCAGCTTGAGACGATGCTGTACTCCGAGCCCACCAAGATCAAGGTTGAGGGCATCAACCTCACGTTCGAGGGCATCATCCCCAAGATCCAGAAGTCCATGCTGTCCAAGGATGTCGAGGCGATGCAGCCGCACGTGCGGCGGTTCGTGGAGAGCGCCATCACGTTCCAGGCCTGCCCCGAGTGCGGGGGCACCCGGCTCAGCCCCGAGGCCAGGTCGTCGAGGATCCACGGCAAGAACATCGCCGACCTGTGCGAGATGCAGATCAGTGATCTGGCCGATTGGGTCCGCGACCTCGACGAACCGTCGGTCGCGCCGCTCCTCAAGGGCCTGCGGCACCTGCTCGATTCGTTCGCCGAGATCGGACTGGGCTACCTTTCACTGGACCGGCCGGCCGGCACGCTGTCCGGGGGAGAGGCCCAGCGCACCAAGATGATCCGCCACCTCGGATCCTCCCTCACCGACGTCACCTACGTGTTTGACGAGCCCACCATCGGCCTGCACCCCCACGACATCGAGCGGATGAACCAGCTCCTGCTGCAGCTGCGGGACAAGGGCAACACCGTGCTCGTCGTTGAGCACAAACCCGAGACCATCGCCATCGCTGACCACGTCGTCGACCTCGGCCCCGGCGCAGGCACCAAGGGCGGCAGCGTTTGCTACGAGGGAAGCCTGGAGGGGCTGCGGGGGAGCGACACCATCACCGGGCACCACCTCGACGACCGTGCGGCCCTGAAGGACTCGGTGCGTCCGGCGGCGGGCAAACTCGAGGTCAGGGGTGCCTCGACCCACAACCTCCAGGGCGTGGACGTCGACGTCCCGCTCGGTGTCCTGTGCGTTGTGACCGGCGTGGCCGGGTCCGGGAAAAGCTCACTGATCCACGGCTCGGTTGCAGACCAGGACGGCGTTGTGGTGATCGACCAGGGCGCCATCAAGGGCTCGCGCCGCAGCAACCCGGCGACGTACACGGGCCTGCTTGAGCCGATCCGCAAGGCGTTCGCGAAGGCCAACAACGTCAAGCCGGCCCTGTTCAGTTCGAACTCCGAGGGTGCCTGTCCCACGTGCAACGGCGCGGGCGTCATCTTCACCGAACTCGGAGTGATGGCCACCGTGGAGTCCACGTGCGAGGACTGCGAGGGCCGTCGGTTCCAGGCCTCGGTGCTGGAATACACACTGGGCGGGCGGAACATTTCCGAGGTGCTGGCGATGTCCATGACGGAGGCTGAGGCCTTCTTCAGCGACGGAGAGGCCCGCACCCCGGCCGCGCACAAGATCCTCGACCGGCTCGTGGACGTCGGGCTCGGGTACCTGACGCTCGGCCAGCCGCTCACCACGCTGTCCGGCGGTGAGCGGCAGCGCGTTAAGCTGGCCACCCAGATGGCCGAGAAGGGCGACGTTTATGTCCTCGATGAACCGACCACCGGCCTTCATCTCGCCGATGTCGAGAATCTGCTGGGCCTGCTGGACAGGCTGGTCGACTCAGGCAAGTCGGTGATCGTCATCGAGCATCACCAGGCGGTGATGGCGCATGCTGACTGGATCATCGACCTCGGTCCGGGCGCGGGGCACGACGGCGGCAGGATCGTTTTCGAGGGCACGCCCGCCGAGCTTGTGGCCGCCCGTTCCACGCTTACAGGCAAGCACCTCGCAGCCTACGTCGGCGGCTAATCAGAGAAAAAAGCGACCGGATTATGTCAACTTGGTTCACTTTCGCTTTGAAGGCTGCTGCCGGCTGTTCGTCTTAGTTACTTCTTGGGTCGGCAACTCGGCAGGTTTTCCGCGCACTCACACCAGGAATACTCAGCATTGAATCTGTACACCCTGAATCTGCGCGACCGTTTGCGACTTAATTTAGGGGACGCGCGGCGACAGGCGGCCGGACAACTCAGCTACCACTTCCCTAGGCCGTGCCGATAACGCCGATAATCTACATTATGTCAAGTAGAACAATGATAATTGCATCTGATGACGATCACTCCTCCTCCGCCCAGTGCCACCCGGTATCGCGTCACTGGAAGCAGAAAACTCCCATTAACTGCGGAGACACTGCGCGAATGGCCGGCCCGGAACCCGACGGATTTTCAGCTCCGATCGCCCGCGGAAGCGGGAACCACCCATCCTGCAAACAAGGCACGTCATAAACTGCGGCACCGCCGGTCACGTGAAGGCGTGCATTCTGATCATTTGGTTAGCCGGCCGGGATCCCACGGCCTCTGCGGAGGCTTCCGTAGAACAACCCATATGGGCCCGGTCATAATTCCCAGAATCAGAAGCGTCTGCCAGCCCAATCCGACAACGGACGTGTGATTGACCAGCAAGCCTGTCAAGAGGACAAGCACGCACCAAGCTGTGTAAAAGGTGCGTCGGGCTCTCCGCTTCCACCACGCAAAGCCCCCTGAGACGTCAGAGGGAGCCTTTCGATCAGCAGTGGCAAGCCGGCCCACCATGAAACCTGTGATCAGAGTCCCGACGAAGGAGGGCGGCAGGAGTCCCAGTGCAACCCCACCAGCAACCACAAGGACGACCGTGAAAACGACCGCGCGCCCGGCATGATGAACGGCTGGGCGGACCCTGGTCTCACCCGGTTCCTCGGTCACAGCATCCCAACAGGGTGGCGCGTCATGAACGAATCGTACTGCTGCATATCTGATCAACAGCCAAACAAAGGACACTAAGACGTTGCTGCCAACCGTCCGTGGCGAGCGATCAGTCGCGTCGGACGAAATGGCCTACCCACGCGTTCTACGGAACCGCCAACTTTGAATGAGATAGATGCGGCCGTCTCGGTCAGTGAATTTGGCACAACCTGTGTCAGCGTTGTCAATAATATTGAGACCGGACAGACCCCTCTCCCCCATCAAACGCGCGCCGGGAAGGTTCGCGCCCCTCTGGGTAGGCTGACGTCCCTCGACCAAGTTCCTCATCGTGCGCAGTTCCATCGCGCCGACGTCGGAGGCTCACCGTAGACACGGAAGGCCGGAGGTCTTGCGCGCCCTAAGTGACTTATGCCATACTCAACGTCGAAGCGTATCGACGAAGCGCATCGACGATTCGCCGAAACCGTTCAGCAGAGAGCATAAGGAGGCCAGGCCGTGCCCACCAGCAAGGACGTTGCCCAGGCCGCCGGCGTCGCCCAAAGCACCGTCTCCTATGTACTGAGCGGCAAGCGGCCCATCTCCGAAAAGACCCGGAAGAAGGTGGAGGACGCTATCCAGCAGCTAACCTACCAGCCCAACGCCGGAGCGCGCGCGCTGGCCAGCCGCAAAACCCGCGTGATCGGGTTGGTCATCCCGTTCATTCCTGAACTGCACATGGCGTCGATCATGGAATTCGTATCCGTGATAGCCAGCACCGCACGCCTTTACGACCACGACATCCTGCTGGTCACCGAGGACGAGGGCGCACCCGGCCTGCAACGCGTGGTGGGCCAGCAAATATGTGACGGGCTGATTCTCATGCAGGTGGAAGGCGACGACGAACGGCTCCCCGTAGTCCGGAACCTCCATGTTCCAGTGGTTCTGATCGGCATCCCCCGCGATCCTTCCGGGCTGGTCTGCATCGATGCCGACTTTGAAATGGCCGGCGAACAGTGCGTTCAGGACCTCGCGGCGGCGGGCCACACCGTAATCTCCGTCCTCGACTGGCAGCGCGAGGTAGTGGACCGGCACGTAAACTACGTGGAGCGCTTCATGGCCGGCACCAACAAGGCCGCGGAGAGCTTGGGCGTAAAGGTGGTTCACCTGCCAGGCGGCACGGACCGCGACGTCATTGCCGATTCCGTGGACAAGGCCTTGGCCGAAACCACCGGAGTGCCCGCGTTCATCGCACCGGATGGCACCGCTCAGGACGTTCTCCGGAGGGCGCTGTCCAGCCGTGGGCTAACACCGGGCAAAGATGTTTCGGTGATCGGCAGCGCCTCCCCCACACTTGCTGAACTCCAGCCCATTCCGCTTTCCACCATCGATCTCCGCCCGGCCGAAGTTTCACGACGCGCCGTGAAGATTGTCTGCGACCTCCTCCAATCCGATTCCCGGGGACCAACCGAATCCCTGGAGTTGGTACCCACGGCTATCACACACCGTTCCAGCACGCTCCGCCCATCCCCCGGCGCCTGAACCCCGCATCGCCCCAACCTGCTAAAAATCAGAATCGCTCGTCGATACGCGTCGACGATACGCATCGACGGACGGTCACAACACAAAGGAAGACAATGAAGTCAACACCCAGGACCACACGTCCGCTCTCTTTGGCCGTCGCCTCCTTGGTCGGCATTCCGCTGTTCATCTCAGGCTGCGGCTCCGCCGGCACGTCGGCCTCTTCAACCGACTCCGTCAAGGAAATCTCGGTGGTGGACTATTACAACAACGAACCGGACAAGTCCTTTATCGGCGACGCGCTCACGGCGTGCGGCACCAAGGCCGGGGTCACCATCAAGCGCGAGACCGTTCCGGGCAAATCGCTGATCTCCAAGGTGCTCCAGCAGTCCTCCTCAAAGACGCTGCCCGACGTACTCATGCTGGACAACCCGGACCTGCAGCAGATCGCCGCCACCGGCGCGCTGGCTCCCCTGGCTGACTTCGAAATTAGCACCGACAACTTCGCCGAGGGCGTCCTCAGTGCAGGCACATACAAGGACAAGGTCTACGGCCTCGCGCCCACCGTCAACACGATTGCCCTGTTCTACAACAAGGACATCCTGGCTAAGGCCGGTATCATGCCGCCCACCACGTGGGATGAGCTGAAGGCCGCGGCCGCCACGCTGACGTCCGGGGACCAGTACGGACTGGCGTTCAATGCCAACCCCACCTACGAAGGGACCTGGCAGTTCCTCCCCGTCATGTGGTCAAACGGAGGCGACGAAAAGAAAATTGACACCAAAGAGACCGAAGAAGCCCTGCAGCTGTGGACCGATCTGGTCAAGAGTGGTTCGGTCTCATCCTCGGCCCTCAACTGGACGCAGGCTGACGTAAAGGACCAGTTCCTTGCCGGGAAGGCAGCCATGATGGTCAACGGCCCGTGGCAGATTCCGTCTCTGGATAAGCAGCCGGCCCTTCAGTACGGCGTCGTAAAGATCCCTGTGCGTCAGGCCGGGCAGACGTCAGTGGCTCCGCTCGGTGGGGAGGTCTGGACCGTGCCGCAGACTGGCAACAAGGCCCGCCAGGCCAAGGCAGCCGAAGTGGTTTCCTGCCTGAACAATGACGAAAACCAGCTGGCGATGGCCAAGGTCCGCAACACCATTCCTTCCAAGACCACGCTTGCGGAAACCTTTGCGGCGGAGAACCCCAAGCTCGCCACTTTCACCGAGCTGATCAAAGCCGCCCGTGCACGCACCGGCCAACTCGGCGAAGAATGGCCGGGCCAGGCCACAAAGATCTACACCGCCATCCAGACCGCGCTCACAGGCAACGCCTCCCCGGCCGATGCCCTCAAGCAAGCCCAGGGCCAGTAGGCAGCCTGTTATGTCATTGAAAACCGACTTATCGCATACGGCGGCGGGGCCGGCCCGGGGAAAGGGCTCCCGCAAGCACGGCCGCGCCAACGGTTCGGGGGCTGAATCGCAGGGCCCAAAGCGGCACACACGCCGGCGGCGCGAGCGCATCTTTCAGTGGCTCTTCCTGGTCCCAGCCGTGGTCTACATGGCACTCTTTTTCGGCTACCCCGTGGTGAAGAACCTTGTCATGAGCTTCCAGGACTACACCACCGCCACGTTCTTCACCGGGGAAGCCCCGTGGGTGGGGTTTGCGAACTACGTGACTGTATTGTCGTCATCGTTGTTTTCAACCTCGCTGCTGAATACGGCGATGTTTACCCTGGGGTCCATCCTGGGCCAGTTCCTCATTGGACTGGCGTTGGCGATCTTCTTCCAGCGCAACTTCCCGCTTAACGGAATCCTCCGTTCGCTGCTCCTGCTCCCCTGGCTCCTGCCGCTGATCGTTTCCAGTGCCGTGTGGCGCTGGATCCTGGACAAGGACAGCGGTGCGTTGAATCGGTTCCTGGGCGACTTGGGCATCATCGATACCGGTATTCCATGGCTGACCAGCACCTCGCTGGCGCTGATCGCTGTCATAGGGGTAAATATCTGGATCGGCATCCCGTTCAACCTGACCATCCTCTACGGCGGCCTGCAGGAGATACCGGACGAGCTCTATGAGGCCGGCTCCCTGGACGGGGCCACCGGGTGGAAAGCTTTCCGACACATCACCTGGCCCATGTTGCGGCCCGTGGTCAGCGTCGTGCTGGTGCTCGGCGTCGTCTACACGGTCAAAGTGCTGGACATCATCCTGGGCCTTACCAACGGTGGCCCGGCGAACTCAACACAGACCATCGCCACCCAGTCCTACAACCTTTCCTTCCACGAGTTCCAGTTCGGCGAAGGCGCGGCCCTGGGAAACGTGCTGGTGATCATTTCCCTGGTGTTCGCGGTCCTGTACCTGCGGGCAAGCCGACGCGCAGTGGATGAGTGAGGAAGCAATGTCAACCCAACTGAAGGCACCCGCCCGCAGCACGACGGCAGCAGCACACGACCGCAGGAACTGGGGTTCCACGGCACTGGCAATCTTCTTCCTGGCCGTAATGCTGTTCCCGGTCTACTGGATGGTCAACGCGTCCCTGCAGCCGAACGGCACCACCCTCGAGACATCATGGCTGCCGCTCAATCCCGATTTCACCGGCTACGCCACTGCCATCAGTGAGCAGGGCGGCAACCTGGGAACCAGCCTGGTCATTTCGCTCGGCAGCGTGGCATTGAGCCTGGCCATCGCGGCTCCCGCGGCCTACGCCCTGGCCTACTTCAAGGTCCGTGGCGCAGGCGTTGTCCTGTTTGCCATCCTTATCAGCCAGATGATCCCGGGCATCGTAGTGGCCAACGCCCTCTACACCGCGTACAACGATCTCGGCCTGCTCAACTCCATTCCGGGCCTCATCCTTGCGGACTCGTCGCACGGCATCCCGTTCGCCATCCTTATCATCCGGGCGTTCATGAACGGCATGCCGGCCTCCGTCATCGAAGCTGCACGCGTGGACGGCGCCGGACACATCCGGGCGTTCTGGTCGATCGTGCTGCCACTGAGCCGGAACTCCCTCATCACCGCAGGCCTGTTCACGTTCCTGTTCGCCTGGAGCGACTTCCTGTTCGCCCTGACCCTGACCACCACCGAGGCCGTCCGGCCGGTCACACTGGGCATCTTCCAGTACATCGGCGCCTACGTGAACGACTGGAGTTCCGTGATGGCGACGGCGGTACTCGCCTCCATCCCGGCCATCGTCCTGCTCGTCGCAGCCCAGAAATACATTGCCGCCGGTACCACCGGCGGCGCGGTCAAATAGACCGCTTTCACACCCAAACGGAGAGAACCATGACCGAAAGCAACAACCCCATCCGCGTCACCGTCTGGAGCGAGAACCGGCACGAAAAGCGCGACGAACTGGTTGCCCGGCTCTACCCCGAAGGTATGCATGGAGCCGTCAAGGCGGGCATCGAGGAGAACCTGGGGGCCGCCGTCGAGATCCGGACTGCAACGCTTGACGAACCGGAACACGGCCTTAGCGAGGAAGTGCTCGCCACCACTGATGTCCTGACCTGGTGGGGGCACATGTCCCATGCGGACGTCGACGACGAGATCGTAGAGCGCGTCCACCGGCATGTCCTGGCAGGCATGGGCCTGATTGTGCTGCACTCCGGGCACTGGTCCAAGATCTTCACCAAACTCATGGGAACGTCATGCACCCTGCGCTGGCGGTCCGAGCAGGACCGGGAACTTGTGTGGACCGTGGACCCCACCCACCCCATCGCCAAGGGCGTGCCGCACCCCATCGAAATTCCCCAGCAGGAGATGTACGGCGAATTCTTCGACATCCCCACGCCCGAAGAACTCGTTTTCATCAGCTCGTTCAGCGGGGGCGAAGTCTTCCGTTCCGGCTGCACATTCCGCCGCGGACACGGCAAAATCTTCTTTTTCAGCCCCGGCGACCAGGACTACCCCGTCTACCACCACAAGGACATCCGCAGGGTCATCGCAAACGCCGTGGAATGGGCGGTCACTGACCGCCCGGAACGGGCCGTCCCCGAACTGCTGCGGTACGAGACGGGCGACTTCTTCAACGGCAAGAGCTACCAGGGGGCCAACGCGTGAGCACCCCCTTCGCCACCATCCCCGACGACGGCACTCCGCTTCGCGTCGTCGTCGTCGGCGCCGGCGGCATGGGCCGCGCATGGCTTAGGACCGTGGAAGAGTCTGCCTCGGTAGAGCTCGCCGGCATCGTCGACCTGGATCTTGACGCCGCCCGAGCGGCTGCAGCCGCGCTGGGGCGTCCCGACCTCCCGATAGGCGCCGGTACAGCAGGGTTGGCATCCGACGTCGGCGCCAAGGCGGTCATCAACGTCACCGTCCCTGCTGCACACCATCCCGTCACCACCGAGGCACTCGCCGCTGGACTGCCCGTCCTGGGCGAAAAACCTGTGGCGTCCACGGTGGCCCAAGGGCTTTCGCTGGCGGCCGCCGCGGAACTCCACGGCCAGCTGTTCATGGTCAGCCAGTCCCGCCGCTATAACCGGCACTTATTCGAAGCGAAGCGACTGTCCTCTTCCCTGGGCCGTGTGGGCATCGTTTCCACGGAGTTCTTCAAGGCACCGCGCTTTGGCGGCTTCCGGGACGCCATGGACCATCCGCTGCTGCTGGACATGGCGATCCACCAATTCGACATGGCCCGGTTCCTGGTCGACGCCGATCCCGTCTCCGTGTTCTGTGAGGAGTACAACCCTTCCTGGAGCTGGTACCGCGGGGATGCAGGCTCCACGGCCATCTTCGAAATGACGGGAGGCCAACGCTTCGTGTTCAGCGGCAGTTGGTGCAGTCCGGGCCAGGAAACCTCGTGGAATGCGTCGTGGCGCATCAGCGGCGAGCACGGCACAGTCCTGTGGGACGGCGATCACGCCCCCGCTTCCTCGCTTGCTTCGGATTCGGGCTCCAGCGATGATCCGGGCCAGGACATCGCCGGATCGTTGCGGGACTTCGTGGCAGCTCTCCGCACGGGATGCACGCCGATGGGAATAGTCCACGAGAACATCATGAGCCTGGCCATGGTCGAAGCTGCCGTCCTGAGTGCAGCCACCGGACGCAGGGTGTCCGTGGATACGCTTCTCGAGGACTCCTACCAGCAGGCGGTCCTCGCTGAGCGCGACCCCGGGGTGCTGGAAGTCCTGAAATCCTGGACGTCGGTTCGAAGTGCCCTCGCCGGAGGAAGCGTCCCCTTGTGAGTGCAAGTCCCTAGCCGCCGAAGAGCGGCGAAAGGGAAGTCCAGAACTGCCGGACACCCAGAATGACGAACAGCAGCGCGCAGGCTCCCAGCGCGATGTTGGTGTGCAGCTTATTTGCCCAGGCCTTGGGGATCCGCTTGCCGTTGAGCAGGCCCAGGAGGGTCAGCGCCAGGAAGGGCATGAACAGCGAACCCAGCGCGCCATACGCCAGGATGAGACCGATGGGCTGACCCAGTGCGAAGAGGATCATGGGCGGGAAGGTCAGCCACAAAATGTAGAACCTGAAGTACTTTCCGCCCACGCGGGTGTCGGGGTGGCCCGATTCCTTGCCCCGCATGTTGCCCCAGAAGTCGGCGAACATCAGGGAGACACCATTCCAGACGCCGATGATGGAGGAGAAGGATGCGGCCCAGAAGCCCACCAGGAACCCGGTCCCGACGACGTCGCCATACTCGGCTTTCAGGACGCCGTAGAGATCCAGCAGGCCTTCGTCGCTGGCACTGAGGGAAACCCCTGCGGAGCGGACAACCTCTGCGCCCACAATGAGCATGGCAACCACGAAGATGCCGGTCATCACGTAGGCCATGGAGTTGTCTATCCGCATGACCTTCATCCACTTCGGCGTGTACCACCCCTTCTCGCGCAGCCAGTACCCGTAAGCGGCGAGCGTTATCGTTCCGCCCACTCCCCCGGCCAGCGCGAGCGTATAGAAGATGGCTCCGTCGGTTGATGGGATCATCGGAATCAGACCGGTGAGCATCTCCGGGATATTCGGGGCGGCAATAATGGCCAGGCCCACGACAGTCACGAACATCATGCCCACCAACGCGGCGGTAATCTTTTCAAATGTGGCGTATTTACCCCACCACACCATCACGAAACCGGCCAGGCCCATCAGGATGGCCCACGCCCACAACGGCAGGATGGGGAAGACTGCCGCCAGGGGCAAGGCTGCGGAGGACATGGCCGTGGCTCCGTAGACGAAGCCCCAGATCATGATGTACGGACCGAAGTACCAGGTGGTCCATTTGCCGAGGGACCGCCATCCCTCAAAGATCGTCTTTCCAGTTGCCAGTGTGTAACGGCCGGCGCCTTCAACGAGGATGATCTTCAGGACCACACCAACGATGACCGCCCAGAACAGGCCGTAACCGTACCGTGAGCCGGCCACCAGCGTGGCCACCATGTCAGCCGCCCCCACGCCGGTGGCTGCCACGACCAAACCGGGCCCGATGATGCGCCATTTGGCGGGCCGGCCGCCGTCGTCGTCTATACGGTCAGCGTGGCTGACTCCGGACAGAAGCTGCTGATTCGCCTTCACCACAGGTTCTTTACCTGGAATCGTGCTGTCCATGGCGTCGTTGCCCATGGCTCCTCCTCGACATGTAGTGGCTCCTCCAAACAGAGGACTCCAGCCAAAGTACCTGTGACTGGCGGCACAGGAGAGGCTTTCCCGAGGTTCCTAACACTTCCTTAGGTTTCGGGTGGCCCACAGCTATGCCGGCTGCTGCTCCGAGCAGGATGCAGTTCCGTAATGGCTTGAACATGGGCATGCCGCAGGCACGCCGTCACCCCTCATATGCACTTTGCAGAACAGCGATTTCAAGCTTGCGCATTCCGAGCATGGCCTGCATGGCACGCTGGGCTCCCTCCGGGTCAGGCCCGCCGATCAGGGATCCCAGGACGGAAGGCACGATCTGCCAGGAGATGCCATAACGGTCCACCAACCAGCCGCACTGGCTCTCGGCGCCGCCGTCGGTCAACGCCGCCCAGTAACGGTCAACTTCTTCCTGGTCCCGGCAGTCAACAACAAAAGATATCGCTTCGGTGAAGTTGGACGGCGATCCCCCGTTTAGCGCCAGGAACCTGCGTCCTTCGATCTCGAACTCAACGGTGATTGCCTGTCCCTCCGGCGCCGGACCGCCCGCGCCATAGCGCGCGACGTTCAGGACTCGTGAATCATCGAAGACTGAGACGTAGAACTCGGCAGCATCTTCAGCCTGGCTCTCGAACCACAGGCAAGTCGAAATTTTCTGCATGGTGCTCCCTCCCGGCTTGAGCCTAGTCCGGGGGCATATCCGGCACAACGGCCGGAGAAGCCTGCCGGCCATCACGCTGATACTTCCAAAGTCCTTGCTGGGTTCCCCATCGGCGGCGCCGCAACGCTAGGCTCGAAGCCATGACTTCCGAGACCCAGCAGCATTCCACGTCCCGCGGTCGCCAGTCCGTCATTGCCGCAGCCTTGGCCGATGCGGTCCTCATCCTGGTTTTTGCGGCGATTGGAAGGGACGCACACCAACGGGGTGACATCGTCACAGGCGTGTTTCTCACTGCCTGGCCCTTCCTGGCAGGCGCGGCCCTCGCGTGGCTGTCGGGCAAGGTACGGCGGCGTCCATTGTCACTTTCGGCGGGGGCAGTGGTGTGGCTGTGCGCCGTTGCCGGAGGCATGATCCTCCGGGCACTCACAGGACAGACAGTGGTGGTCGCCTTTGTGATAGTTGCATTGCTGAGCCTGGGACTGTTCCTGTTTGGCTACCGGGCACTGCTGGTATTGAAGCGCCGGAGCCGAACGTCCTGACGCGTGCGGGAAACGCAGCCCTGCAACGGGTCCGTGTAATAGGCTGGCAGCACTAAACAGTCTTGCCGGGCACTGCTACGGCGCAACAGATCCGGAAGGATTGAAAGTGATCACCGCATTCGTTCTGATCAAAACCGACGCCGCCCGCATTCCTGAAACCGCCGAGGAGATCTCCGCGATCCAGGGCATCAGCGAGGTGTACTCGGTAACCGGAGAATGGGACCTGATTGCGGTAGCCAGGGTTGCCAGGCATGAAGACCTGGCCGATGTCATCGCCGACCGGCTCTCCAAGGTTCCTGCAGTAGTTCATACCACCACGCACATCGCCTTCCGCGCGTACTCCCAGCATGATCTCGACGCCGCCTTCGCCCTGGGCTTCGAGCAGTAGCAACGGACGTTAAATACGCAGGACCCGGCTGGAAGCCAGGCCCTGCTCCTGCTTGCGAGGGTTCCTTTACCCCTGGCTAAGCGATACCCAGCGGTCAAGAACTGCGGCCGCTGCGCCCGAGTCCACCGAGGCCTCTGCACGCTCAAGTGCTGAACCCATACGCTCCAGGAAGTCACCGTCCGCCGAGAGGTCAAACGCCACCAGTCCTGCTGCGGCGTTCAGCAGGACTGCATCACGCGCCGCTCCGGGATGGCCCGCCAGGACATCACGCACGACGGCGGCGTTCACCTGCGCGTCTCCTCCGCGAAGCTCCTCCACCGTCGCGCGCCGGATACCCAGATCTCCGGGCGAAAACTTCAGTTCAGTGACCGCGCCGTCCCTGATTTCCCACACGGTGGACGGCCCGGTGGTGGTCAGTTCATCGAGACCGTCATTGCCCCGGAAAACGAGGCCGCGGCTGCCGCGCCGTGCCAGGACGCCTGCCACCAGCGGTGCCATCCTGGCGTTTGCCACACCGACGGCCGAGGACTGCACTCCGGCCGGGTTGGTGAGCGGACCCAGGAAGTTGAAGGCCGTGGGAATGGCCAGCTCCCTCCGCGGCACTGCCGTGTGGCGGAAGGAAGGGTGGAACACCTGGGCGAAACAGAAGGTGATTCCCGCCTCCTCGGCGTTCCGGGCAACCCGGCTGATGGGCAGATCCAGCCTGACGCCCAGTGCCTCCAGAACATCGGCGGAGCCCGAAGACGACGATGCCGCGCGGTTGCCGTGTTTGACTACTTTGGCGCCTGCCCCGGCCGCCACCAGCGCGGCCATCGTGGAGATGTTCACTGTGTTCAGCTGGTCGCCTCCGGTGCCCACGATGTCCAGCTTTTCACCGGAAATGTCGACGGGATTCGCGCGGCCCAGCATGGCCTCGACAAGGCCGGACAGCTCTTCCACCGTCTCACCCTTGGCGCTGAGCGCAACCAGGAACCCGGCAATCTGGGCGGGTGTCGCTTCCCCCGACATAATGGTGTCCATGGCCCACGCAGTACTGTCTGCGGTGAGGTCCGTGCCACTAATGAGAGCCGAGATGAGCCGCGGCCAGGTATTGCCTGCCGCCGGTGCGGATGCGAGTGAAGTCACTCCCTGATGCTATCGAGCGACGCCTCGCCCTGACCAATGTGAACCCCTCCGGGAACTTTTCCCAGTGATTTCGCGTCTTTGTAGAAAAAGTCCTCCCAAAAGGCGGTTTGCGTTGGGATGTACGGACTTTTATAGACATAATGTCTATGTGACATCTGCGACCCATGCCCCCAGTACCCCGGCGCACCCCACGCTGAACCGCCCCAATATGGTTTCTGTTGGAACCGTAGTGTGGCTGTCCAGTGAGTTGATGTTCTTCGCCGGTCTCTTCGCCATGTACTTCACACTTCGCTCCACGAGCGGACAGATGTGGGCGGAAGAGACGGCCAAGCTCAACTTCCCGTTTGCGCTCGCTAATACGATCGTCCTTGTGGCAAGTTCCTTTACATGCCAGATGGGTGTCTTCGCCGCCGAACGGCTGCAGCCCCGCAAGACCGGCGGTCCCTTCCAGTTCGCCCGGTGGGGCATGAACGAATGGTTCACGCTGACCTTCCTCATGGGCGCGTTCTTCGTTGCCGGCCAGGCCACCGAGTACGCCATGCTGGTTTCTGAGCACGTTTCGCTGTCGTCCAACGCCTACGGCTCAGCCTTCTACATCACCACGGGCTTCCACGGCCTCCACGTCATCGGTGGCCTCATTGCTTTCCTCTTCATCATGGGCCGCGCGTTCGCGGCGAAGAAGTTCGGCCACTTCGAAGCGACGTCCGCGATTGTCACGTCTTACTACTGGCACTTTGTGGATGTCGTGTGGATTGGCCTCTTCCTGGTCATCTACGTACTCAAGTAGTCAAGCTTTGATTCTTTTTCTACAAGAGGCAGAATTTCAAGAAGCGGCTCACGGAGCCGGCGCACGATCGAATAAAGGAACCACCACGTGAAGGCACTCTCGCAAAAGCGGCGTCACCCACTAGCAGCAATAGCGCTGCTCCTGATGGGGCTACTCGTCACGGGTGGGCTCTACGCCGTTGCCACCACCGTCAATGAGGCGAAGGCTTCCACCACGAGCTACAGCGCCAATGACACCGCCGAGGGCGAGAAGCTCTTCGAAGCTAACTGTGCGACGTGCCACGGCATGGGCGCTAGCGGCACTCAGGACGGACCTTCGCTCGTCGGTGTGGGCGCTGCAGCGGTTGACTTCCAGGTCGGAACCGGACGTATGCCGATGCAGATGAACGGACCGCAGGCCTACAAGAAGCCGGCCCAGTTCAACGATCAGCAGACCCACCAGCTTTCAGCGTACGTAGCTTCCCTGGGAGCCGGCCCGGCGATTCCTGAAGAGGGCCTGCTTGATGGCCAGGGTGACGCCGCAGTCGGCGGCGAACTCTTCCGTGTGAACTGCGCAATGTGCCACAACGCCGCCGCAGCCGGTGGTGCCCTCACGCGTGGCAAGTTTGCACCTGCTCTGGCAGACGTATCAGAAAAGCACATCTACGAGGCCATGGTCACCGGCCCGCAGAACATGCCGGTCTTCAGTGACGCCAACGTCTCCCCTGAAGGCAAGCGCGACATCATCACCTTCCTCAAGCAGATTGAATCCAATGGCTCCCCGGGCGGGGCGGACCTCGGGGCCCTCGGTCCGGTATCTGAGGGCCTGTTTGTCTGGGTTGCAGGACTTGGCGTCATCATCGCGTTCACGATCTGGCTGACGTCCCGCACGTCGTAGGCGCGTCGCAAAAAACCACAGAACTCCTGCTGATCCGTCAGCAGTTTGAAATTGAAAAACTAACTCGGCAAATGCCGGGACGAGAGAAGGATGAGGCGAATTATGGGCAACCATAGTGACGGCAGTCCGAACCACTCGGGCACCGTAGCTACGGCTGGTCAGAATGAGGTGGAGAAGTTCCAGGACCCTGGGCTTCCTCCGCACCGTTTGCGCCTGGCTGACACGGACCCGAAGGCCGCCAAGCGTGCAGAACGGCAGGTCGCCCTACTTTTTGGCACCTCCGTCGTTGGCACACTGATCTTCCTGGTGGCATATTTTGCCATCGACCTGGGTGAAGGCGCCGGCATCGCCACCATCCGGCTTCAAAATGCACTGCTGGGCGTAGGTACCGCCTTTGCCATGCTGGGCATCGGTACAGGCATCGTTCACTGGGCCAAAGCCTTGATGCCGGACCACGAAGTCTCCGAGGAACGCCACGCGATCCGCACGGAAGACGACCGGCAGGCCGCGGTCCGCATTGTCGACGACATCGTTGACGAGACGGGCATCAAGCGCCGCCCGCTGATCCGCAACACCCTCCTTGGGGCTGTGGCACTGGCCCCCCTTCCTGCCCTGGCCATTTTCGGTGACCTCGGCCCGCGCCCGGACAGGAAACTGGCACACACCATGTGGGCACCTGTGGACGGTCAACTCAAGCGCCTTACCCGGGACCCCGACGGAACACCCATCAGGGCATCCGATGTCACCCTGGGCTCCGCCTTCCACGTTATTCCCGAGGGCCTCAATGATCTCCATGAGGGAAAGCTCAACGAAAAGGCCAAGGCCGTTGTGCTCCTCATGCGCCTCGATCCCGCATCGCTGAACCCTTCCGAGGGCCGCGAAGACTGGGGTTACAACGGAATTGTTGCCTATTCCAAGATCTGCACCCACGTTGGCTGCCCTGTCGCTCTTTACGAGCAGCAGACGCACCATCTGCTGTGCCCGTGCCACCAGTCCACCTTTGACCTCACCCAAGAGTGCAAAGTGATCTTTGGCCCGGCCAGCCGGCCACTCCCCCAGCTGCCGATCGCAGTTGATGACGAGGGCTACCTGGTCGCTACCAGCGACTTCAAAGAACCTGTTGGACCGAGTTACTGGGAGCGTGATGAGCATGAGCGCATCATCAACAGCTAAAGCCCCCGCCTTCGTCGCCACGACTAAAGCCGGACGCGTCACCGATTTTGTGGATGCACGTGTTGGAGGCTCTGGAATCCTGCGGGAGTTCGGACGCAAGGTCTTCCCGGACCACTGGTCGTTTATGTTCGGCGAGGTGGCACTTTACTCCTTCGTTATCCTGCTGCTTTCCGGCACATTCCTGACCTTCTTCTTCGATCCCTCGATGGCGCATACAAACTACGACGGTTCGTATGTTCCCCTGAAGGGCGTGGAAATGTCCGTCGCCTACAGCTCGTCACTGGACATCTCGTTTGATGTCCGCGGCGGCCTTTTCATGCGCCAGGTGCACCACTGGTCAGCACTGCTGTTCGTGGCGTCGATTGCTGTGCACATGCTGAGGGTCTTCTTCACCGGAGCGTTCCGCAAACCGCGTGAAATGAACTGGGTTGTCGGCGGCGTTCTGCTCATCCTCGCGATGGCTGCAGGCTTCACCGGATACTCCCTCCCCGATGACCTGCTCTCCGGCAACGGCCTGCGCATCATCGACGGCGTGATGAAGTCAATTCCCGTCATCGGCACCTACGCTTCCTTCTTCTTCTTTGGTGGAGAGTTCCCGGGCTACGCCGTCATAGGCCGCCTCTACATGCTCCACATCCTTCTGGTTCCCGCACTGATCCTGCTGATGATCGTGCTGCACCTCTTCATGGTGGTTGTGCACAAGCACACCCAGTACCCCGGCCCCGGCCGCAACGACGGCAACGTCGTCGGCTACCCCCTGGGTCCTGTCTACGCAGCAAAGGCCGGCGGCTTCTTCTTCATCGTCTTCGGCGTCATAGCCCTCATGGCTGCCTTCTTCACGATCAACCCGATCTGGAACTACGGCCCGTACGACCCCTCGCCTGTGTCGGCCGGTACCCAGCCTGACTGGTACATCGGGTTTGTTGACGGTGCCCTGCGCCTGATGCCGGGTGTCATCGGCGACTTCCATTTTGAGTACGTCATCTTCGGCTACACGCTGTCCCTGAACGTCCTGCTGCCGGCCTTGGTGCCCGCGGGCATCCTGTTCACGGTGATGTTCATGTACCCGTGGATCGAAAGCTGGATCACCAAGGACAACCGCGAACACCATGTGCTGGACCGTCCGCGCAACGCCCCTACGCGCACAGCCATCGGTGTGGCAGGCTTCGTCTGGTACTGCGTGATGTGGGCGGCAGCAGGTTCCGACCTGATCGCCACACACTTCTACGTGTCACTGAACGATGTGACTTACTGGCTCCGTGCGCTGTTCTTCATCGGCCCGATCATCGCCTTCATCGTGGCTAAGCGTGTAGCACTTGCCCTCCAGCGCAAGGACCGCGAAATCGCACTTCACGGCCGTGAAACCGGACGCATCGTGCGCCTCCCCCATGGTGAATTCATCGAGGTCCACGCTCCGCTCGATGAGTACAAGCGCTACAAGCTGGTTGGTTTCGAATCGCCGGCCCCGCTGCCCGCGGTCCCCAACGACCACGGCATCGTGACCCGCAAGGAAAAGCAGCGTGCTTTCCTGTCCAAGTGGTTCTTCGAGGACCGGGTAGCCCCGGCAACCCCCGCAGAGCTGGAGGCCGCTCACGGCCACCATGCCCACCCTGCGGTGGAAGCAGCCGAGGAAAGCAAGAGCCTCAGCCACTAAGGCAAACCCGTTCAGTGCCCTACGTGAAAGGCCCGGTCCAATTGGACCGGGCCTTTCACGTTCCGGGCGGCTTCAAGAGTCGGTCCCGGAAAGCAGGCGGGCTAAGAGTTGTTGCGGTAGCCAGACCCATGGTGCCGAGCAGGCCTGGCCCCGGGACGCTGCAGTGGCACCCAGAGTTTGTACCGGTCAGCCCTGTAGTACGACACCGAGTAGTCGACCATGGAACGTGCCACAAAAGCATGGCGCTGGATCTTGAGGAGCGGTGCGCCGACATCCACATTGAGGAGCCGTGCAGTGGACGGCGAGGCGGCGGTGGCTTCGATCATGTCCTCCCCCCATTCCATCACCAGGCCAAACTGTTCGCTAAGGACGTTGTACAGCGACGTCGGCGGTTCCCCATCCAACAGTCCAGGAACCCTGTGTGCCGGAATGAAGTTTTCATCCACACTCATGGGCTCACCGTCCGCCAGCAAGAGCCGGCGGAAGCGGACCAGCGGCATACCCTCGTCGACCTGGAGTTCGCGGGCCAGGAAAGCACTGGCACCGATCTGTTCGAAGCTGAGCACCTTCGCTGCAGGAACCATCCCGCGACGCTGCATCTCCTCGCTATATGACGTTAGTTTGACCTGCAGGTCAAGCTTGGGCTTCCGCACGAAAGTGCCGAGCCCCACCACCCGTTCGATGACCTCTTCACCTACCAGCGCATCGATGGCCTGGCGTACCGTCATCCGGGCAAGCCCGAAGCGCTCGGCAAGATCCCTTTCCGACGGCAACGCAGAACCCGGCGGACAGGAGTCCGCTATGTACTGCCTGAGAATCTCGCGGAGTTGGACGTAGATCGCGGTCCCGCTGCTGCGGTCAATTTCACCGGCAACACCCGCCGCGCTAGACGCCATGATGGCTGGTCCCTGCTGGTGTCTTCACCCTTCAATCTTAAGACAAACGCCGGCAGGTCTAGACCGGTCGTGGCAGTCCGTCCTTCCGGTTGGGTGCACCCGCGTTCCGACAGCTATATTGGATTGGATATTTGTCGTCAGACGGAGGGGGCCGTCCGGGAAAAGGAGTTGGATTGCCCATTCACAAGGCAGTGGTTTCGGCGTCAATCGGTTTGCATGCCCGACCCGCAGCGGTGTTCGTCCGGGCAGTAACGGATACGGGCTTGCCTGTCACCATCCGCAAAGCAGGAATCGACAGCGTCGATGCCAGGTCCTTGCTTGAAGTGATGACCGCGGATTTCCACCACGGCTGCGAAGTTGAACTGAGCATCAGCGAGTCGGCGGTGGACGCACCTCAGAGCCTGCAGGCAGCGGAGGCGGCCCTCCAGACCCTGGCTGAGCTTTTGGAGTCCCAGGGAGCACACTAGGGCCGTAGAGCCTGTAGCCCGCCGGCCCAGCGACGTACCAAGTCAGCCCAGCGGACAGCCGTCCGCAGGCGCTCCTAAGCCTCAACCCGCTTCACGCATAACGACGTCGGGCCCCACCTTCCGGTGGGGCCCGACGTCGTTATGCTGTTCGTTTCATCCAGTGCCCTAGTGGGCGTGGTCCCCGCGGCTGTACTCGTAAACCCAGCCAACGAGCGCTACGAGAGCAAGACCGCCGGCGATGAAAGTGATCCAGAAGCCAACGGCCAGGCCCAGGAAGCCGCCAGCGCAGGCAAGACCCAGAACCAGGGGCCACCAGCTCCAGGGGCTGAAGTGTCCCTGCTCACCGGCACCCTCGTGGATCTCGGCGTCGTTCCGGTCCTCAGGGCGCATGCCGACACGCTTGCCGGTGAAGCCCAGGTAGCCGCCGATCATTCCAGCAAGTCCGCCAACGAGGAGGATCCCGAGGATGCCGACCCATTCACCCCAGTTGGTCAGGAACCCGTAAACCAGGGAGACCGGCACGAAGAAGAAGACTCCGGCTCCAAAAATCCATGATTCGATCTTCACTTGGCTGTGTCCTTCTGGTCGGCGTTACCGAGCACCGCTGCAGCCGCAGACGGTGACTCAACGGTGTGGATCTGCGCCAGCTCGGGGTGGTGCAGGTCCAGGGCTGGGCGCTCCGAACGGATCCGCGGCAGCGACGTGAAGTTGTGGCGCGGCGGCGGGCACGACGTGGCCCATTCGAGCGAGGCGCCGAAGCCCCACGGGTCATCAACCGCGACGCGCTCTGAGCTCCGCCACGTGATGTAGACGTTCCAGAAGAACGGGATCAGTGATGCTCCCAGCACGAAGGACGCGATGGTGGAGAACTGGTTCATCCAGGTGAAGTTGTCCTCCACAAGGTAGTCCGCGTAGCGGCGGGGCATGCCCTCTACGCCCAGCCAGTGCTGGATCAGGAACGTTCCGTGGAAGCCGAGGAAGAGCAGCCAGAAGTGGATCTTGCCGAGCCGCTCGTTGAGCATCTTGCCGGTGAACTTTGGCCACCAGAAGTAGAAGCCTGCGAACATCGCGAAGACCACGGTGCCGAACACCACGTAGTGGAAGTGCGCCACCACGAAGTACGAGTCAGAGACATGGAAGTCCAGCGGCGGCGACGCCAGGATGATGCCGGTCAGGCCGCCGAAGAGGAACGTGACAAGGAAGCCGATGCTCCACAGCATGGGAGTCTCGAACGTAATCGAGCCCCGCCACATGGTGCCGATCCAGTTGAAGAACTTCACGCCGGTGGGCACCGCGATCAGCATGGTCATAAAAGCGAAGAACGGCAGCAGCACCGATCCGGTCACATACATGTGGTGCGCCCACACGGTCACGGACAGGGCGGCGATGGCGATGGTCGCGTAGACCAAACCCTTGTAGCCGAAGATCGGCTTGCGGCTGAACACCGGGAAGATCTCCGAGACGATGCCGAAGAACGGCAGGGCAATGATGTACACCTCAGGGTGTCCGAAGAACCAGAACAGGTGCTGCCAGAGGACGGCGCCGCCGTTTTCGGGATCAAAGATGTGCGCCCCGAAGCGGCGGTCGGCACCCAGGGCGAACAGGGCGGCAGCAAGCGGCGGGAACGCCATCAACACCAGAATGGACGTGACAAGTGCATTCCAGGTGAAGATCGGCATCCGCCACATGGTCATGCCCGGGGCGCGCATGCAGATGATGGTGGTGATGAAGTTGACCGCGCCAAGGATGGTGCCAAAGCCGGACAGCGCCAGGCCGAACACCCACAGGTCGCCACCGACTCCGGGGCTGAACGTCGTGTTGGACAGCGGCGCATAGGCAAACCAGCCAAACGACGCAGCGCCCTGCGGGGTGATGAATCCCGAGACAGCGATGGTGGAACCGAAGAGGAAGAACCAGAACGCCAGGGCGTTCAGCCGCGGGAACGCCACGTCCGGGGCGCCGATCTGAAGCGGCATGATCACGTTGGTGAAACCGGCGAACAGCGGGGTGGCGAACATCAGCAGCATCACGGTGCCGTGCATGGTGAACAGCTGGTTGTACTGCTCCTTGGTCTGCAGGATCTGCATGCCGGGCTCGAAAAGTTCAGCACGGATGAGCAGGGCCATCACGCCGCCGAGGCAGAAGAACACAAAGGACGCGATCAGGTACATGTACCCGATGGTCTTGTGATCAGTGGAGGTGATCCAGTTGACGACAATGCGTCCCTTGGACTTGGGAACCACGGGGGCCTCAAGGACCCCGGTGGGTGCGGATTGAGTGTATGTAGCCACGTCGCTCCCCTTACTTAATTTCGTTCAGGTTCGGGTTGCGGTCGTACTCTTCGCCGAGGAGACCCGTGTTGCCCGCGTCGCGCAGTTCGTCCATGTGGGCTTCAAATTCGGCCTCGGACACCACCTTCACGCGGAACAGCATTTCGGAGTGGTACTCGCCACAGAGTTCGGCGCACTTACCGTCGTAGGTGCCCTCCTTAGTGGGGGTGAACCTGATGTAGTTGGTCTTGCCCGGGATCATGTCGCGCTTCTGCAGGAAGGCGGGTACCCAGAACGAGTGGATGACATCGCGGGAGTTCAGTTCCAGGTCCACGGACTTGCCAACGGGCAGGTACAGCGTGGGGAGCTTCTCTTTGTCGATGGTGTCGCCCGTGAGGTGCGCCTGGACACCGGCCTCGTAAACGTCTTGTTCAATGACGTCGCCGGCCTTGTAGTTGAAGTCCCAGGCCCACTGCTTGCCGCGGACGTCCACTACGACGTCGGCGGGCTGCGAACGGTTGTCGATGGCCTGCTGGTCGCGGTCGGTGAAGTAGAAAAACACCAAAACCATGAACAGCGGGATGGTCAGGTAGAAGACCTCGAGCGGGAGGTTGAAGCTGACCTGCTTCGGGAAGCCCTTGGTCCCCTTGCGGCGGCGGTAGGCAACCAGGCACCAGACGATCAATCCCCAAGTAATGATGCCCACAACAAGTGCGGCGATCCATGAGTTGACCCAGAGGTCCATGATCCGGTCAGTGTGATTGGTGGTGCCACGCTCGGTGGGCAGCCACCCCTTCTCTACCTCTGGTGAACATCCAGTCAAAACCAACGCGCCGGCAAGTGCCAAGCCTGAGATCGATGTGATCGTTTTGCGTCGGCTGCCGGTTCGGTTCTGCGAACTCACAGACGGCCCTTCCTACTTGTTGCTGTTGCCCGGCAGCGTCGGCTGCCCGGGCACACTAAAAGTTTTACTACTCGGTGTAGAGCTTACCGCTCCGCCGGGCGTTTCGCCCACATGTCGGCACAGTGCGGCCGTGCCGTTTCGGGCACGGCCGCACGAAGTGCCGGCATCGGGCGAAAAGTCCGGGTCAGTGGAACGAATCCCCACAGGCGCAGGAGCCGCCGGCGTTGGGGTTGTCGATCGTGAAGCCCTGCTTTGAAATGGTGTCCTCGAAGTCAATGCTGGCGCCGCTGAGGTAAGGCACACTCATCTTGTCGACGACAACTTCGACGCCGTCGTAGTCGCGGACTGCGTCTCCATCGAGCAGTCGCTCGTCAAAGTAGAGCTGGTAGATGAGGCCAGAGCAGCCGCCGGGCTGCACAGCGACGCGGAGGCGGAGATCGGTCCGGCCTTCCTGTTCAAGGAGGCTGCGTACTTTGCCTGCGGCGACGTCGGTCAGCTTGACCTCGTGGGCGGCCAGTTCATCACTGGCAGCGCTGGTGGTTTCGGTGCTGTTCTCATTCGTTGCGGTGCTCATTGGCCTACCTTCTTAGGACGGTCCTCGGCGGCCCCGCATCAGCGGTGCCTGCCCCTACGGAAACGGTATGGGCTATAGCTACATGCTACGTCGGTCAGACGTGTAGCTCTAACTCCTGACGTAACCATGGGGGCTTCGTGGTTGTTCCCCGGGTGGGGCTCAGGCGCGGCAAATGTCATGCTGCTCGCCGCCGCCGTCGAAGGTTCAGTCCAATCCGCCGGCATTAAGGCGGGCCAGGAGCAGTGCTTCTGCCACGATGGCGTTCCTGAAATCCCCCAGGTGGAGGGATTCGTTGGCGCTGTGCGCCCGGGAATCCGGATCCTCGACGCCGGTGACCAGGATCTGCACGTCGGGGTACAGCTCGGTCAGGTCTGCGATGAACGGAATGGACCCGCCGATTCCCGTTTCCACAGCCGGTACACCCCAGGCTTCCCCCAGCGCCCAGAGTGCCAGGGCGGCAGCCTTGGACGACGTATCAGTCTGGAACGAACTCCCGCTCTCCCCCGGAGTGAACACCACTTTCGCGCCAAACGGCGCGTTCGCCTCGACGTGCCGTCGTACCGCTTCCATCGCTTCGGCGGGCACCTGCCCCGGCGCCAGCCGCAGACTGAACTTTGCCCGGGCCCGTGGCAACAGCGTGTTGGACGCCATATCGACAGCAGGAGCATCAAAACCGATGATGGACAGCGCCGGTTTGGTCCACAGCCGTGAGGCAATGGTGCCCGAACCGGCCAGCCGGACACCCTCAAGCACCGAGGCGTCCGCCCTGTATTCGGCTTCCGTGAGATCCACCGCCGCCTCGTCACGGGACACCAGGCCCTGGACCGCAACGTTTCCATCGGAGTCATGCAGCGTGGCAATCAGGCGCGCGAGCAGCGTAGGGGCGTCCAGTACCGGGCCACCGAACATCCCCGAGTGAACAGCGTGCTCCAGAACCTGAACTTCGACGGTGCCGTCCACCAGTCCGCGCAGGCTGGTGGTCAGGGCAGGAATGCCGACTTTCCAGTTGCTCGAGTCAGCCACCACGATCACGTCGGCACGCAGCAGTTCCCGGTGGGCTTCAAGGAAGGACCGGAACGTTGGCGATCCGGCTTCCTCCTCGCCCTCAAAGAAGAAGGTCACACCCAGGCCCAGATCGCCGGCAAGAACTTCGGAGACGGCCGTAAAGGCCGCCACATGCGCCATGATTCCTGCCTTGTCGTCGGCGGCGCCGCGGCCGTACAGCCTTCCGTCCTTCTCGACGGCGGCAAAGGGTTCCGTCTCCCACAGCGCCGGGTCCCCGGGTGGCTGTACGTCATGATGGGCATACAGGAGGATGGTCGGTTTGCCATCCGAGGCCTCCCTACGGGCGACAACGGCGGGTCCGCCCGCAGTACCGTCCTCCTTGTCACACCGCAGGATCCGGACATCGTCCACGCCTGACCTCTTCAGCAGTTCGGCCACGGCCTGGGCACTGCGGTCCAGGGGTTCGGGATCGAAACTCGGCCAGGCGATGCCGGGAATCGACACCAGTTCCTTAAGCTGGGCCACCGTGGCGTCAAAGGCGCGGTCGACGGAGCGCCGGAGTTCATCGGCATGGATGGCGCCCGCGGAATGGCCGGAGTTGTGCGGCGTTGCCGCTGTAGGAGAAGTCATGGCAAAACATTACCTGCGCCGGACCAGGGAGCAGGCCCACCACAACCGGTCACGGGACCGGCTGCATGGCCCCTTCGCTACGGAGCCGGTGGCGGGCCGCCGCAGGGTATTCTGTTGGGGTGTTCGGACGTAAAAAAGAAGCGCCCTCGGCGCAGGAAACCATAGACCAGCAGGCCGCAGAAGCAGCTGCCCGGCAGGATGCCGCGGCGGGGAAGGGTGTGCCCACGCCCAAGCGCAAAGCGCAGGAAGCGGCCCGCAAGCGCCCTCTGGTGCCGGAGGACCGCAAGGCCTCAAAGGCGGCTGAACGCCAGGCAATCCAGGACCAGCGCCTGAAAATGCGCCAGGCGCTCGACACCGGTGACGAGAAATTCCTGCCGCTGCGTGACAAGGGCCCGCAGAAGCGTTTTGCCCGCGATTACGTGGACGCCCGCTTCAGCCTGGGCGAGTACCTGATGTTCGGTGCGCTGGTCTTTGTCATCATTTCGCTGCTGGTGCCGTCGACCAGTGAACAAATGATTTATGTCCTGGGCGGTTTTTGGGTGATGTTCCTGGCGGTCTTTGTGGACGTCTTTATCCTGTCCCGCCAGCTCCGGAAGCGCCTGACCGGGAAGTTCGGCGAGGTGGAGCGGGGCGTTGTCTGGTACGGCTCCATGCGGTCGCTGCAGTTCCGCAAACTGAGGCTGCCCAAGCCGCTCGTCAAGCGCGGCGAATACCCCTCCTGAAAATTGCGGCCGGTGCACGCGCATCGCTGCCCCCTAAGACGCAGCAAAACCCCGGCGGTTATACCGCCGGGGTTTTTTGTACCTGTTGACCGTCAGGCGCGGCGGTTCTTTGCCAGCTGGCGATTAATCCGTGCCGCCCAGAAAGGCCCTTCGTAAAGGAAGGCGGTGTAGCCCTGGACGAGGGTGGCCCCGGCATCCAGGCGGTCCTGGACGTCCTGGGCGTTCTCAACACCGCCGACGGCCACGAGGGTGAGTGCACCTCCGGTGGCGTCCCTCAGCCTGCGGAGAACTTCAAGCGAACGCTGCTTCAGAGGTGCACCGGACAGCCCGCCGGCACCGCACCTTTCCACGCATTCGGGAGTGGAGCGCAGCCCCGACCGTCCGATCGTGGTGTTCGTGGCGATAATGCCGTCCAGCCCCAGGTCAAGGGCGAGGCGTGCGACGTCGTCGATATCTTCGTCGCTGAGATCCGGGGCAATTTTGACCAGCAGGGGAACGTGCCGGCCAGCAGACCTGTCAGCTTCCTCCCCTACCGCCGTCAGCAGCGGCCGCAGGCTCTCCACGTCCTGCAGCAACCGCAGCCCCGGGGTGTTGGGCGAACTGACGTTGACTACCAGGTAGTCGGCAGCCGGGGCGAGGCTGCGGGCACTGACCAGGTAATCCGCTATCGCGTCCTCCAGTTCCACGACTTTGCTCTTGCCGATATTCACGCCGATGACGGGACGGACTCCGGGGTGCCTGCGCTGCAACGCGGCGCGCGCCGCCTTCAGCCGCGGTTCAACGGTGGCGGCACCGTCGTTATTGAAGCCCATTCTATTAATGACAGCCCGGTCTTCGACCAGCCGGAAAAGCCGTGGCTTCGGATTGCCCGGCTGAGCCTGGCCCGTAATGGTCCCGACTTCCACGTGTCCAAACCCCAGCTCCGTGAGCGCCTCTATTCCGTGGCCTTCCTTGTCAAAGCCCGCCGCGAGGCCAAACGGTGAGGGGAAGGTCACCCCGAAGGCGGTGGTCTGCAGTGCAGGCGACGGGGCGGTGAACTTCTGCAGGATCCTGCCGGCACCGGAGGAATGCGCAAACCTGATGCCCCTGAATCCGATCTTGTGGGCGCGTTCGGCGTCCATCCATGAGAAGGCGAGCTTAAAGAATGTGGGATATACGCGCATGCCTCTAGTTTTCCGTCTGGGACGGCACAGTCCAAACCAGAACCCGCAACATCCGCCGCTGCCCATCACATTCAGGTGCGGGAGTGCCGCTACTCATGAGTAGGGACGCGGACTAGCATGACTTCATGGACTGGGAACCCGACATCCTTGGTGACGGCTTCGAAGCGTGCAGCTTCGACGCGGTCGGCGATGACGGTGTGTCGCGGACCGCGACCCTCGTGAGACACCGCCCGGCTGCCGGCCCAGCCGCCAGGGCTTCAGGCCGCCGTCGCGCAGTGCTCTTTCTGCACGGCTGGAGCGACTACTTTTTCAACGTGGACCTCGCACGGTTCTGGACAGACCACGGCTACGAATTCCATGCCCTGGACATGCACAACCATGGCCGGAGCCTTCGTCCGGATTCACCCGGAGGCTATGTTGGCAACCTGGCGGACTATGACGCCGAGATCAGCAAGGCAATCGGCATCATCGGCAGCGACGGGCCGCAGCCGGAGCTCACGCTGATGGGACATTCCACGGGCGGGCTGGTCGCCGCGCTGTGGGTGGGTGCCCACCCGGGAACGGCCTCGCAGCTGATCCTGAACAGCCCGTGGCTGGAAATGCACGGCAATTCGCTGGTGCGCCGGGCCGCCTCCACCATGGTCGGACCGATGGCACGGTTCCGCCCGGAGGCGATATTGCGCCTGCCCGAACGGGGCTTCTACTGGCGCACCATCAGCAGTTCGGCTGAAGGTGAATGGGCCCTGGATGACCGCTACCGGCCGCCCATGGCGTTCCCGTTGCGCGCGGGCTGGTTGAGTGCCGTCCTTGCCGGGCACGCGAAGGTGGCACGCGGCCTGGGGATCGAGATCCCCATCCTGGTCCTCCTTTCGGGGGGCAGCGCAACCGGGCCCTTCTGGACGGAGGAAATGCGGCGGACAGATGCCGTGCTCGACGTCAACATCATTGCCCTGCGGGCGTTGACATTGGGGCGCACCGTGACGGTGGAACGGATCGACGGCGCCCTGCACGACGTGTTCCTGTCGCCGGCCCGGGTCCGCGCCGACGCGTACGCGCGGTTGGCCCGCTGGTTGCGCGGCTACGCCGGGCCGGGTCCTGAGGGGGACGAACGCGGAGAGGCCGCGTCCACCGCCCCGCCGTAGCGCCGGTCACGCCGCGCGTAGATTTCGACGGCGTCCCACAGGGTCCGGCGGTCCACATCGGGCCACAGCGTGTCCATGAAAACAAACTCGGCGTACGCCGACTGCCACAGCAGGAAGTTGGACAACCGCTGCTCCCCCGAACTCCGCAGGAACAGGTCCACGTCCGGAAGGTCCGGTTCATCGAGATACTTTTGGATCGTCTTCTCGGTGATGGCGCCCGGCTTGAGGCGGCCCGCGGCCACTTCGGCGGCGATCGAGGAGACTGCGTCGGTGATCTCAGCGCGACCGCCGTAATTAACACACATGTTCAACGTGCAGGTGCTGTTGCCGGCGGTGTATTCCTCGGCTTCTTCCAGTTCCCGGATGACCGAACCCCAAAGCCTGGGCCGACGTCCTGACCAGCGGACCCGTACGCCCCAGGCGTCCAACTGGTTCCGCTGGCGTCGCAGCACATCCTTGTTAAAACCCATCAGGAAACGGACCTCCTCGGGTGAACGGCGCCAGTTCTCGGTGGAGAAGGCATAGACACTGACGTACTCGATGCCGAGCTCAATGGCACCGGCCATGACATCAAGCAGAGCTGGCTCCCCGGCCTTATGCCCTTCAATCCTGGGCAGTCCCCGCTGGTTGGCCCAGCGGCCGTTGCCGTCCATCACGATGGCCACGTGCCGGGGAATGAATTCGGCGGGGATGGACGGAGCAACGGCACCGGAGGGGTGCGGGTACGGCGCCACCACCGGCGTACTCCTCTTTCGGGACGGGCTGTTCTTTTTTCCCAAAGCCACTGTCAGCTACGCTCCACATGTTTGAGTGATTTCACGACACGTTCCAGGTGCCATTGCAGGTAAGCGGCTACCAGCCCGGCAGCTTCCCGTCGATGGACGGGCAACGATCCATCCGCCGTCGGCCAGTCCCCTGTCAGCAGGGCACCCAGCAGGACAACTGTTTCCGCTGCCGGAGCGGGGGAACCCGGGGGGCGGCAGTCGCCGCAGACCATGCCGCCCACGGGCGCAGAGAATGCGGTATGCGGTCCTGGGTTGCCGCACCGGGCGCAATCCGTAAAACTCGGGGCCCAGCCGCCGGTGGCCAGTGCCCGCAGCAGATATGAATCCAGGATGAGGCCGGCGGAATGCTCGTCCCGGCTCAGCGATGCCAGCGCCCCGACCAGGAGGTTGTACTGGGCCGTCCCGGCTTCGCCGTCAACGTCCGTGAGTTTTTCCGCAGTTTCGGTCATGGCTGCTGCCACGGTGTAACGGCCATAGTCAGCAGCGATGCTGCCGCCATACGCGCCCTTGGCGATGGCCTGCGTGACGATGTCCAGTGTTCGCCCCGACACGAGCTGGAGGTCAGCCACCATAAACGGCTCGAGCCTCGCCCCGAAACGGCTGCTGGTCCGCCGCACACCCTTGGCCACGGCCCGGATTTGTCCATGGTGCTTCGTCAGCAGAGTGATGATCCGGTCCGCCTCGCCCAGTTTATGCGTGCGAAGCACTACTGCGTCATCCCGGTAGGACCGGGCAGCGAAGGATTGTTGGACCACGCTTAATCTTCCCATTGTCTGGCGGAAAACCGCCCATTGGGACGGGCAGGCGTTGCGCGCCGGGGGTTTCGGCGCGCAACGCATTCCCGGTCAGGCGCGGGCATCCCTGATGGCGCGGTTGACGGCGGAGATGACTGCCTTGAGCGAGGACATGCTGGTGTTGGCATCGATGCCAACGCCCCACAGCACCCGTTCCCCCACTGCGCATTCGACGTAGGCAGCTGCCATCGCGTTGCCGCCTTCGGACAGTGCATGTTCGCTGTAGTCAAGCACCCTGACGTCCACGCCGTCCTGGCCCAGGATGTCCAGCAGTGCGGCGATGGGTCCGTTACCCGTTCCTGTCCGGCTGACCTGGCTGCCGTCGATGCCCAGGGTTGCGTGCAGCGTCATGCCGCCGTTCTCGTCCGTTTCCGTCCGGACTGTTCCCAGGGAATAGCGGCCCCACTGTCCGTCGGAGTCGCCCGCAGGCAGGTACTCGTCCTGGAAAACCTGCCAGAGCTGGGACCCGCTGACCTCGCCGCCCACCGTGTCGGTGCGCTTCTGGATGACCCCGGAGAACTCGATCTGGGCGCGGCGCGGCAGGTCCAGGCTGTGCTCGTTCTTGAGCAGGTAGGCCACGCCGCCCTTGCCCGACTGGGAGTTGACCCTGATGACGGCTTCGTAACTGCGGCCCAGGTCCTTGGGATCCACGGGCAGGTAGGGGACCTGCCAGGTGAAGTCGGCCACGTCCTTGCCGGCAGCGGCAGCGTCACGCTCCAGCGCCTCGAAACCCTTCTTGATGGCATCCTGGTGCGAGCCGGAGAATGCGGTGAACACCAGGTCCCCGCCATACGGGGAACGCTCGGCCACGGGCAGCTGGTTGCAGTACTCAACCGTGCGGCGGATGTCGTCGATATCGGAGAAGTCGATCATGGGGTCAATACCCTGGACGAACAGGTTCAGACCCAGCGTCACCAGGTCAACGTTTCCGGTCCGCTCGCCGTTGCCGAAGAGGCAGCCCTCGATCCTGTCAGCGCCGGCCATGTAGCCCAGCTCGGCCGCTGCGACGCCGGTCCCGCGGTCATTATGCGGGTGCAAGGACAGGATGATGCCTTCGCGGGGGTGCAGATGGCGGCTCATCCACTCGATGGAATCGGCGTAGACATTGGGGGTGGCCATTTCCACGGTGGCAGGCAGGTTGATGATGACCTGGCTGTCCGCGGAGGCTTTAAAGACATCTGCGACGGCGTTGCACACGCGGACCGCGTACTCCAGCTCCGTGCCGGTGAACGATTCCGGCGAGTATTCGTACGTGACCTGCGTATCGACGAGGGTTTCCTCGTACTTCTTGCACAGCCGGGCACCCTGGAGGGCGATGTCCAGGATTCCATCTTCGTCCTGGTTGAACACAACGCGGCGCTGCAGCACGGAGGTGGAGTTGTAGAGGTGGACGATGGCCTGTTTGGCACCCACCAGGGACTCGTAGGTCCGCTCGATCAGGTGTTCACGGGCCTGGGTCAGGACCTGGATGGTGACGTCGTCGGGGATGTGGTTGCCCTCGATCAGCTGGCGGACGAAGTCAAAGTCCGTCTGGGACGCTGAGGGGAAGCCTACCTCGATCTCCTTGTAGCCCATGCGTACCAGCAGGTCGAACATCTTCATTTTGCGGGCGGGGCTCATCGGGTCAATCAAGGCCTGGTTACCGTCACGCAGGTCTACTGCGCACCAGCGCGGCGCTTTGGTGATGATCTTGTCCGGCCAGGTGCGGTCCGGCAGCTCAACCGTGATCTGTTCGTGGAACGGGCGGTACCGGTGGGCGGGCATTCCGGAGGGCTTCTGTGCGTTTCGCATTACTATCGGGGCCTTTTCTATGGTTCTTCTCTGAAAGGGTGGCCGGGCAACACAAACTCCGCGACGAGGATGGGCCTTGCGCTAGATCGCGTCTGAGGCCTCGCCGCGGCAGCTAAGAAGAAGGAGCTCTGCACGCACCTTTTGAGAGTAGCACGCGTGCGTAAGATGAGAGAGCACCACCGTCCTTATCGTCTCACCATGCAGACCCCGCATCCGGTGCCGGCACCGGATGCGGAACGTCACACGAAGGAGCTTACGTGCCCATCTCGGGGATCGATCTGTCCAACATTGACCACAGCGTCCGGCCGCAGGATGACCTTTACCAGCACGTGAATGGCTCCTGGCTCAAGACCACCGAAATCCCGGATGACCGCCCGTTGGAGGGTACATTCACGGCACTGCGGGACGGAGCGGAAATCGCCGTCCGGGACATCATCGAGGAGGCCGCCGCCAAGGGCGAGACAGCCAGCGGCATCGAGCGGAAAGTGGGCGACCTCTACAACAGCTTCATGGACGAGGCCACCGTAGAGGCCAGGGGCATGGATCCCATCCGAGGGCGGCTCGCCGAAGTGTTCGCCACTTCCACGGTGGCCGAGCTCGTGGCACTGGCTGGCCGGCTCTTCCGCGCAGACGTGTCGGGACTCTTCTACATCTACCCCGCCCCCGATGCCGGGAACCCGGACCGCATCCTGCTGTACACGGGCCAGGGCGGCCTCGGGCTGCCGGACGAGTCGTACTACCGCGAGGAAAAATTCGCGCCAATGGTCACCGCCTACGGTGATCATGTGCGCACGATGTTCACCCTCGCCGGGATCGAGAATCCTGAGGACGCGGCAGCCCGCGTGGTGGCACTGGAAACCCGGCTTGCCTCCCACCACTGGGATAACGTCACCTTGCGGGACCCGCAGAAGACCTACAATCTGAAGACCGCCGAGGAAGCATCCGAGCTGTTCCCCCTGCTCGGAACCTGGTTCGACGCCGCCGGTATCGATGCCGACAAACGGCAGGAAATTGTCGTCAGCACACCGGACTTCTTCACCGGGGCCAGCGGCCTGATCGAGTCGGAGCCCCTCGCAGTGTGGCAGGAATGGCTCGCGCTGCGGGTCATCGGCTCCGCCGCGCCGTACCTATCCCAGGCGTTCGTGGACGCTAATTTCGCGTTCTACGGAACCACCATTAGCGGCACGCCGCGGAACAAGGACCGCTGGAAGCGGGGGGTCGGCGTCGTCGAGTCAGCCCTCGGCGAAGCCGTGGGGCAGATCTACGTCTCCCGGCACTTCCCCGAAACACACAAGGCACGCATGCAGACCCTGGTGGCCAATCTCATCGAGGCCTACCGCCAAAGCATCACGGGCCTTGAGTGGATGGGCGAGGACACCAAGGCCGAAGCCCTGCGGAAACTCGCGGCGTTCCGCGCGAAGATCGGCTACCCGGACAAGTGGATCGACTACTCTGCGGTGGAGATCGATCCCAAGGACCTGTTGGGGAACGTTGAGCGGGCACACAATGCCGACGTCGACCGCCACCTCGACGAGGTGGGGAAACCGGTGGACCTGGACAAATGGCTGATGACCCCGCAGACGGTCAACGCCTACTACCACCCGATGCTGAACGAGATCGTCTTTCCGGCCGCCATCCTGCAGCCGCCGTTCTTCACGGCGGACGCGGACGACGCGGTCAACTACGGCGGCATCGGCGCTGTGATCGGCCACGAGATCGGCCATGGTTTTGACGATCAGGGATCCCAGTTCGACGGCGGCGGCGCTCTGCGGAACTGGTGGACCGAGGAGGACCGGAAGGCGTTTGAGGAACTGACCGCCAAGCTCGTGGTCCAGTACGATGCGCTCTCCCCGTACGCGGCCCCGGACCACAACGTCAATGGCAGGCTGACGCTCGGGGAAAACATCGGCGATCTCGGCGGCCTGACCATCGCCTACAAGGCCTACCTCATCAGCCTTGACGGCAAGGAGCCCGAGGTCCTGGACGGGCTGACCGGTCAGCAGCGCTTCTTCGCCTCATGGGCGGCCGGCTGGAGGCAGGTAATCAGGGCGGAGGAGGCCATCCGGAGGCTGGCCACGGATCCCCACTCCCCCAACGAGTTCCGGACTAATGCCATCGCGAAAAACCTGGATGCTTTCCACGAAGCGTTTGGGGTGACGGAACAGGACGGCATGTGGATGCCGCCCGAGGACCGTGTCAGCATCTGGTAACACCCGGGAAGGCGGGGGGGGGCGGGGGCGGGGG
>NZ_KV467169.1:130342-224702 GCF_001663775.1 Arthrobacter sp. B6
GGGGGGCGGGGCGCGGGCACGTGTGTGCCGGCCCGCCTTTTTGCTTAAGCGTTGCCGGTCAGCCAGCGACGACGAGTTCCGGATTCGCCTGCTGGCAGAGGGAGTCGCCGGCCGTCTGGTTCACGATGTCCTCGGGCAGTGCCACGGCGCCGTAGGTGGCGCCGCTGGTGAAGTCGGTTCCGAGGTAAACCTGCACTCCTGCCAGGGCAGGGGCTGGCAGTACCTGTTCGGCGGGAATCCCGAGCACCGCAGCCACATCGGCAGCCACATCCGCGAAGTCCGGTCCGTAGTACACCACTGACTGGGCCACTGCCTGGGCTTCCAGCTGTCCGGTCTGGGTGAAGCCACCCGACACCAGCGCCTGGACGATCTCCTGCGCCCTTCCAGGAACGCCGGTTCCGTTTGCCACCGTCACCGGCTGGAGCGCCTTATCGTAGGGCGGCACAGGCGGGGCAGTTTCCGTCGGTGCGGCGGTGGGCGGAGCGGCCGTCTCAGTCGGTGATGGCGACGGCGTGGTGGGTGCGTTGGGGTCGGTAAGATCAACGTCCTTGCGGAGGGCTGAGAATAACTGCGCACCCGCAGGTTCGGCGATCTGCAGCCGGTTCGGATCCAGCAATGCGGGGGTGGTGGGAACGGCGACGAAAGCGACCTTGCTGATGTCGATGTCCTTCAGCCGGTTCCCAATGGTGAGCAGGGACGGCACTGAGGCCAGCCCCTCATCGACGGTGAGGTTCTGCGTGACAACATCAGCAATCCGCAACATCTTGCCGGGATCGGACAGGGTGCCTTCGTCCTTGATCTTGCGGGTCAGGGAGGAGAGGAAACCCTGTTGGGCCTTGATCCGGCCCAGGTCGCCGCCGTCAGCGAAGGCATGCCGGGTCCGCAGGAAGGCAAGTGCCATTTCACCCTCCACGGAGGACGTCCCCTGTGGGAGGCGGAGCCGTGAATCAGGATCATAAACGGCGTCGCTGATGCACACTTCGACCCCGCCCACAGTGTTCGAAAGTTCCTTGACGGCGTTGAAGTCGGCCATCATGAAGTGGTCCACTTCGAGCCCTGTGAGTTTGTTGACTGTGTCAACCGCACACCCGATGCCGGCCTCCGCCATCGCCTCGTTGATCATGACTCCGCTACGTGCGGGATAGACCTGGTTGGTCTTCTGATCCTTGCACTGGGGAATGTCCACGAGCAGGTCACGGGGAAAGCTGATGACATTGACGCGCCGGTTGTCAGCGGAAATGTCCATCAGCATCATCACGTCCGACTGCCCGTAGCCGCTGGAGTCCTCGGCGGTGCCGTATTCGGAGTTCTTGCCGTCCCTCGTGTCCGAGCCGAGGATCAGGATCTGCATACGGTCGTTGGAGTCACTGACCTGATTAGCGGCACCATCCCCTGCGGTGAGTGGTGCTTTGGAGATGTTCGACTGAAGGCGGAAGTACCAGTAGCCGGCGAAGGCAAGGCCTGCCACCACCACTACGGTGACGAGAGCTGTGGCCACCTTCAGCCACACCGGCATCCGGCGCTGTGGTCCAAGGTGGCGGGCGGCGACTACGGCGGCATCTTCCGCGTGACGGGAAACAGGTCCTGCTCCGGCTGACAGTTCAGCCCCATACTCGCGCTCATCGCGGCCTCGCACCACAGGGTGTACCTTCCTCTAAAATCTGAATCCGGCCCATTTTAGTAGTCCAGGCTGGGAATAGGCCGGGTGCCCCGGGCCGGGGCGCCCGCCGGGACGTTCTCAGAAACCCAGCTTGACCAGTTGCTTGGGATCCCGCTGCCAGTCCTTGGCGACCTTCACATGGAGGTCAAGGTAGATACGGGTGCCGAGCAGGGCCTCGATTCCCTTGCGGGCATTTGTCCCCACTTCCCGCAGCCTGCTGCCGCCCTTGCCGATGATGATGGCCTTCTGTGACGGGCGCTCCACGTAGAGGTTCACGCGCACGTCGAGGAGCTGGTTGTCCTCTGCCCTGCCTTCACGGGGCACGATTTCGTCAACGACCACTGCCAGGGAGTGGGGCAGCTCATCGCGGACGCCCTCCAGGGCGGCCTCCCGGATGAGCTCGGCCACCATCACGGCCTCAGGCTCATCGGTGAGTTCGCCTCCCGGGTACAGCGGGGGCGACGGCGGCATGTGGCTGATGAGCACATCCGCTACGGTGCTTACCTGGAAACCGTCAGCTGCTGAGACCGGAACGATGTCCTTCCAGCCTTCCTCCCCGAGTACTTCGCGGCCGAGGGCGGCGACTGCCAGAAGCTGTTCCGTCAGCGCCTGGCGGTCCACAAGGTCCGCCTTGGTAACGATGGCGATGACCGGTTTGTTGCCCACCGCCGCCAGCTGGGCGGCAATGTATTTGTCGCCGGGGCCGATCTTTTCGTTTGCCGGCAGGCAGAACCCGATGGCATCCACTTCCGCCAGTGTGTCCGCCACCAGGTCGTTGAGCCGTTTGCCCAGCAGCGTGCGCGGCCGGTGCAGGCCGGGCGTATCCACCAGGATGAGTTGGGCATCGTCGCGGTGGACAATCCCGCGGATGGTGTGCCGGGTGGTCTGGGGCTTGGCCGACGTGATGGCCACCTTCTTGCCCACCAGCGCGTTGGTCAGGGTTGACTTGCCGGCATTCGGCCGCCCCACCAGGACGGAAAAGCCGGCACGGAAGCCGCCAAAATCTTCGATGGAAGGGGCTTTACTTTTCTTGCTCACGTGGAACTCCCTGCTGGGTTGTTTCCGCCTCGTCGAGGAGGTCTTCAAGGTCAGTGTCTACTCTTGGTGCTGCGGCCGCAACGATGTGGCTGACGCGGTTGCGGCGGCCTTCGAGCCGTTCAGCGCGCAGCGAGATGCCGCCCACCTCCACGCTGCTTCCCACGATCGGCACCCGGCCAAGGGCTTTCGCCAGCAGCCCGCCCACGGTGTCCACTTCGTCGTCGTCGAGTTCAATGTCAAAAAGTTCGCCAAGGTCATCTATGCTCATGCGGGAACTGACCCGGTAGGAGCCATCATCCAGCATCACGGCTTCGGCGCTTTCGGTATCGTATTCGTCCACGATCTCCCCGACGATCTCCTCGATAAGATCCTCCAGCGTCACCAGGCCTGCCGTGCCGCCGTATTCGTCGATCACGATGGCTACGTGCGTTGATTCCTTCTGAAGTTCGCGCAACAGGTCGCTGACCGGCTTGGACTCCGGAACATAGCGCACCTCACGGGCCAGGGATTCGACGGGCGGCGGCTCTTCGCCCGGGGCCAGTTCGTGCAGCGTCGCCGCAACGTCCTTGAGGTACACGATCCCCAGGATCTGGTCCGTGTTGTCCTGGATGACCGGAATGCGTGAGTAACCGGAGCGCAGGAAGAGGGACATGGCCCGCCTGAGGCTGGATCCGGCATCAATGCTGAGAATGTCGGTCCTGGGCACCATCACGGCTCGCACCAGGGTATCGCCGAAGTCGAAGACGGACTGGATCATCTCGGCTTCGGTGTCTTCGATCATGTCCGATTCACTGGCCCGGTCCACAAGTTCGCGGAATTCCTGTTCGCTGAAGAACGCCTCGTCCCCGCCGGGCGCACCGGGAGCCGCGGCACTGCCCAGGGCCACCAGCCACGCCGGAATGGGTCCGAGGACCCAGGTGAGGAACCTGATGAAAGGCGCAGTGAAGCTCACCACGGCTGCGGAATGGAGCCGGCCGATTTGCCGCGGCGAGACCCCGACAATGACGAATCCGAGAAGGGCCATGATCCCGGTGGCTGCCAGGCCGGCGAGCCAGATGTTGTCCAGCAGGCTGTGCAAGAGGACGGCGACGGCCACCGCCGAGGCCATTTCGAACCAGATGCGCCAGAACCTCAATGCCCGGATGTGGGCCACCGGATGGGCCATGATGCGCTTCATGGCGTTCCCGCGGCTCCTCAGCAGAGCCTCTTCAGCGTCATGACGGGGAAGGAAATTGAATGCGGCCTCGGCCGCGGTCAGGACGGCCGCAATGCTGAGGAATGCCAAGGCCATGCCGACAAGGAGCAGGGGGGTCACTGGGTTGTCTCGGCGGGAGCTTCTTTGCCGGTGAAGCCGGAGAGGAGTTCGCGCTGCAGCCCGAACATTTCAGCCTTTTCTTCTGGTTCCGCGTGGTCATAGCCCAGGAGGTGAAGGATCCCGTGGGTGGTGAGGAGGAGCATCTCGTCCTGGAGGGAGTGCCCTGCGTTTTTGGCCTGGACCTTGGCCACCTGCGGGCAGACAGCGATGTCACCCAGCATGCCCTGCGGAGTGGGCCGGTCGGGGGTGCCGGGGGTCAGCTCATCCATGGGAACAGAAAGCACATCTGTGGAACCGGGCTCGTCCATCAGTTCAATGTGCAGCTTCTCCATGGCGGGTTCATCCACAAGGAGAATCGACAGTTCTGCCTGCGGGTGAATGAAAAGCTGTCCAAAAATGTACCGGGACAGAGCAACCAGTTCAGCCTCGTCCACCTGGATACCGGACTCGTTGTTAACCTCGATGCTCATGCGCGCTCCCCCTGCTTTTCACGGCCTACCGAATGCTTGACCCGGTTCCGCTGGACGTCGTCCCAGACACTGTAGGCCTGCACGATGTCACCAACGAGGCGGTGGCGCACGACGTCGGTGGCATCCAGGACGGAGAAGTTGATGTCCTCGATGCCGCGCAGGATTTCCTCCACGATCCGCAGTCCCGAACGGGTACCGAACGGAAGGTCCACCTGGGTTACGTCTCCGGTGACCACCATTTTGGAGCCAAAGCCCAGCCTGGTGAGGAACATCTTCATCTGTTCGGGCGTCGTGTTCTGGGCTTCGTCGAGGATGATGAAGGCGTCGTTGAGGGTCCGGCCGCGCATGTAGGCAAGGGGTGCCACTTCAATGGTGCCGGCGGCCATGAGCCGGGGAATGGATTCGGGGTCCATCATGTCGTGGAGGGCGTCGTAGAGCGGACGGAGGTAGGGGTCGATCTTGTCGCTGAGCGTACCGGGCAGGAAGCCAAGCCGTTCGCCCGCCTCAACAGCCGGCCGGGTCAGGATGATGCGGCTGACTTCCTTCTGCTGAAGCGCCTGCACGGCTTTGGCCATGGCCAGGTACGTCTTGCCCGTGCCTGCGGGACCGATGCCGAAAATCACCGTATTTTCGTCGATGGCGTCCACGTAGTTCTTCTGGTTCAGCGTTTTGGGCCGGATGGTCCTGCCGCGGCTCGAAAGGATGTCATGGGTCAGGACATCAACCGGGTTCTGCAGGGACTGGCTCCGCAACAGCGCAACGAGCTGTTGCAGTACTGCCGGGCTGATCACCGTGCCGCGCGCTACCAGGCCCCGGATTTCCTGCAGCAGCCGCATAATCCTGGGAACGTCGGCCGCCGGTCCGCTGATGGACAGTTCGTTGCCGCGCACATGGAAATTCACGGCAGGGAATTGTTCTTCGATGAAGCGAAGCGCCTCATCGTGGCTGCCGAGCGACTGGACCATCTGGTCGGAGTTATCAAAAACAACCACCTCCGTCCGGATGCCGGGAAGGGTGTGTGGAAATTCTCCTGCGGTGCGCTCAGTATTCAACCGGCGCTTTCCGTTCGCTGATTCAGTCATGGTGCTGGCCCGCAGGCCTATGGTCCCCTCCAGTTCAAGTACGGCTTATCGTAGACCGCCGGGGCGTATTGTCACGCCCGCCGGAGGTCTCCGGATTCATACCATCTTACGCCAGCGCGGGGCCAGACGCGGCTGGCGGCCGGGCGCACAACGGCTGCGGGCAGCCACCTGCCGGTGCCGCAACCGCCCGTTGGGGCGCCCAATGTTGCCGTCATAAGGTATCAACTTCATATCGGCCTCATATCGTTCGCGTTGCAGTTCCTCGCGGCAACGGGATTGGGCGGTCGGCGTGAGTTTCCTTATGTAATGCTGGAAATCAAGGCCGTCCGGGGACCGGCGACGCAGACACAACAAGGAAGGACAGTGCCATCAGAGTGCCGGGACCAGTAACACCCCCTGCCTTGGGGCCTGCCCTGGGGCGTTTCCGCTCCGCCGTTGTGCTCGGTGTCCTCCCTGCCGTCATGGTCCTCACGGGCTGCATTGCGGATACAGGACCGGAGCCCACCCTTGCGGAGAGTTCAACCCGGTCCCCGGCAAGCACAATGCCGGGGGTACCCTCCACCAGCGCCCCGCTGGAAACCACACAGTCAACCAACAAGGCTCCCGTTTATTGGATCGGCCGCAGTAACAGCAACGTTTTCCTGTACCGGGAGTTCAGGGATGTGCCTGAACAGGAGAACCCGGTAACCCGGGCACTGCGGGCCATGATGTCGGACAAGCCGCTTGACCCGGACTTCTTTACTCCGTGGCAAAACCCCAAGAAACTGGCTACGTCCATTTCGGGTAAGAACGTCATCACGGTTGATGTATCGGAGGACGCCTTCAACAGCAACCTCGACGCCGACATGGCCGGCCGTGCCATCCAGCAGCTCGTCTACACGGCCACGGCGGCCGGCGCGAGCTCCGGCCTCATCGATGCCGGCCAGCAGATTCAGGTGATGATTCTCGTGGACGGGCACACTGATTACCTGGCGTTCAACCATGTACGCCTGGGCACGCTGATGTCCCGCAGCCCCGGCATGGTGGCACCGGTTTGGATCATCGATCCGCAGGAAGACGTGGAAGTGGCTGATGGCAGTGTGAAGATCACCGGCCGCAACACACTCGCCGGCGGCAAGCTCCGTTGGCGGATCCTGCGCGAGGAAGAGAACGGCGACAAAACGCCCTACCTCACCGGCGAAACCACGGCCGCGGCGGAGGCCGCCCAATCCGGAGTGTTCACCCTGGCCCTCACCCTGGGTCCGGGCGACTACGAGCTTCGCGTGTCCCAGGCGGACACGTCAGGGAACGACCAGGAGCTGAACGTTGATACGCGCAGCTTCAGCGTGCGCTAGCTTTACTGTCAGCCCGCAGGAGCGGACCAGCGGCCCAATACATCGCTGGCAAGGACCACCGCGGCGGGGCCGGCGGTGGACGATCTGAGCACGTGGTGCCCCAGCAGCGCCGTCACTGCACCGGCACTGCACAGACGGGTGACTTCGCGAGGGCTGATCCCGCCCTCGGGTCCCACAATGAGCAGGATTTCCCGGGGCCCGCTGCCGTTCGCCGTAGCCTGCCAGGACTCCAAAACGGACCGCAGCGGCCGGACAGCGTCTTCATGCAGGACGATGGCGAGGTCGGCCGCCCCGACCGCGGCGGCCAGTCCGGGGGTTTCGACGGCGGCACGCACCTCGGGGATCCAGGCACGCCTTGCCTGCTTGGCAGCCGCCGTGGCCACCGACTGCCACTTGGCATGTGACTTCGCTGCCCGTTCGCCCTTCCACCTCACGATGGACCGTTCGGACTGCCAGGGGATGACGGCGTCGATTCCCAGCTCGGTGGCGGTTTCCACCGCGAGTTCATCGCGGTCGCCCTTGGCCAGTGCCTGGACCAGGACCAGCCTGATGTCTGGTTTTTCCTCGACCGTCAGCGCGGAGCACTCCACTGTGAGTTCGGAGGGCGATGCCGCCACTACCGTTCCGGTCAGGCGCTTGCCGGCGCCGTCCGAGATGTCCACTGATTCGCCGGGCGCCAGCCGCCTGACCGTCACCGCATGCCGCGCCTCGGGCCCCTGCAGGCCAAAGTGGCCGCCCGGGACCAAGTGGTCCAGCGTCCCGGCAGCGCTGAAGAAGACCGGATTGCTCACCCCTACAGGTTACCGAGCCGGTCCCGCAGCTTGGCGAAAACGCCGCCGCTCGCCGCGAGTTTGCCCTCGGTGAACTGCTCGCCGCGCAGCTTCGCCAGCTGTCGCAGCAGGTCTTCCTGCGCCGGATCCAGCTTGGCAGGGGTCTCCACCTGGAGGTGGACCTTAAGGTCGCCGCGGCCATATCCGCGGAGGTGGGTCACGCCCAGGCCCCGCAAGGTGATGATCTCGCCTGACTGGGTTCCCGATTTGACGTCGATTTCCTGCAGCCCGTCGAAGGTGTCCAGGGACAGTTCGGTTCCCAGCGCGGCAGCGGTCATCGGGATATTGAGGGTGGCATGGAGGTCGTCGCCGTCACGCACGTACGTGGCGTCGTTGTTCACGCGGATCTCAACGTACAGGTCTCCGGCGGGGCCGCCCGCCGGACCTGCTTCGCCCTGGCCTGAAAGCTGGATGCGGGTTCCGGTGGCCACACCGGCAGGCACCTTGATGGTCATTGAGCGCCTGCTGCGGATCCGTCCCTGGCCGCTGCACTCGTTGCACGGGTCCTTGATCACGGTGCCGAACCCTTCGCAGCTTCCGCAGGGTGCGGCCGTCATGACCTGGCCCAGGATGGAGCGTACCGCCCGCTGGACCTGTCCGCTGCCGCCGCAGATGTCGCACCGTTCCGGGTGGCTTCCTTCCCGGCAGCAGGAGCCGTTGCACGTGGGGCAGACGACGGCGGTGTCCACTTCGAGCTTCTTGTTGACCCCGAACACGGCGTCCCGGAGTTCGATGCGGACACTAATGAGGGCATCCTGTCCGCGCCGGACGCGTGACGCCGGCCCGGACGAGCCTCCGGCGCCGAAGAACGTGTCAAAGATGTCCTGGAAGGCAAAGCCCTGCCCGGCGTAACCGCCGCCGCCGAAGCCGTTGTCGGTGCCGTTTTCGTTACCGGTGGTGTCATAGACCCTGCGCTTCTGCGGGTCGGAGAGCACCTCATAGGCGTGGGTAACGGCCTTGAAGCGGTCCGAAGCATCCTCACCGGGGTTGACGTCCGGGTGAAGCGTGCGGGCCAGCTTGCGGTAGGCCTTCTTGATCTCTTCCCCGGTGGCTTCCGGTGAGACTCCAAGGACGTCGTAGTGGCTGCTCAAAGTTCGTATCTCTTCCTGTTTGTACTGCTGCAGTCGGACTGCTTGCACTGCTCTTCTTGCCTGGGCCCCGGCCAGATGCTGTCAGGGGCCCAGAATCCTCGACAGGTAGCGGGCCACTGCCCTGACTGCCGCCATGGTGGTGGGGTAATCCATCCGTGTGGGGCCGAGCACCCCGATCTTGGCCGTGCTGTCCGGGCCGTACGCCGTGGCGACCACCGACGCCTCGGCGAGCCCGTCATACGGATTTTCGCGGCCAATGCTGACTGTCACGCCGCGCGGATCCTGCGCCATCTCGCTCAACAGGCGCAACATGACCACCTGTTCCTCAAGCGCTTCCAGCACCGGGCCGATGCTGAGGGGGAAATCGACGTTGGACCTGGCGAGGTTGGCGGTACCGGCCATGACCATGCGGTCTTCGCGGCTGCTGTGGGCGAGAATCTCCAGGCCGTGGGCAAGGGCCTGCGCCGCCTGCCGCTGTGCCGGCCCGATCCCCGAGACCACGGCCGGAAGCGACTGGGTCAGCTGGCTCAGCGACGTGCCGGCGAGCGAGCCGAGGAACCTGGCCCGGATGCCGGCGAGGGCGTCGTCCGCAAGCTCCTGGCCGACGTCGACCACTTTCTGCTCCACCTTGCCAGTGTTGGCGATCAGGACAACAAGGACTTGGCGGGGCGCCAGCAGCACGAATTCGATGTGCCGGATCGTGGCGCGGCTTAAGTGAGGGTACTGGACCACTGCCACCTGGTTGGTCAGCTGTGACAGCAGCCGTACCGTACGTTCCAGGACGTCGTCGAGATCGTCCGATCCCTCCAAAAGCGTCTGGATGGCCCGGCGCTCCGCCTGTGACAGGGGTTTCACGGCCGAGATCTGGTCCACAAACAGCCGGTAGCCCTTGTCCGTGGGGATGCGTCCGGCACTGGTGTGCGGCGCCGTGATCAGGCCGTCATCCTCCAGGGCCGCCATGTCGTTGCGGATGGTGGCGCTGGAGACGCCCAGATGGTGGCGCTCAACCAGGGCCTTGGAGCCCACGGGCTCGCGGGAGTGCACGTAGTCCTCCACGATGGCACGCAGTACTTCAAGTTTGCGCGGCTCGCTCACACTCCACCTCCATCCATGGTCACAGGCCGCCGGGTTTCCCCGCGGTGTGCACCGGCCGCGGTCTTGGCGCGGCTTAGCACTCGACATGCCTAAGTGCTAACAGTCTAATATGACTCACCCCGTTGTTAGCATTGGTACCGCTCCGGGCGAAATTCCCGGCCAGGACCTAGGCAAGGGGAACATATCCATGCAGTACCAGAACTGGGGCCCCCAGCAGATCGCCGCCCCCGTCAGGAATCAGCTCCCCGAAGTCCCGGTGGAGCGCGGCATGGTCCTGGAAGAGGTCCAGTCAGGCTGGGTGGGCGCCGTGACGCGGGTCGAGAAATCCGGCGGCATGCATGTGGTGGCCCTCGAGGACCGGCGCGGCAAATCGCGGTCCTTTCGGCTTGGTTTTGGTTTCCTGCTCGAGGGGCAGCCCATCCGCCTGATGCCACCGGCGCCCCGGCAGCCCACCGTTCCGGCCGGACGGACGGCTTCGGGTTCCGTCCGCGTGGCCGGCCAGCGCGCCCAGGTGGCAAAGGCAAGCAGGATCTGGGTCGAAGGAAAGCACGACGCCGAACTGGTGGAGAAGGTCTGGGGAGACGACCTCCGGGTGGAGGGCATCGTCGTCGAGCCCTTGCACGGAATTGATGACCTTGCCGGAGCCGTGGCCGGCTTCGCCCCGGGGCCGGGCCGCCGGCTCGGGGTGCTCGTTGACCACCTCGTGCCGGATTCCAAGGAGTCCCGGATAGCGGACGCCGTGATGGCGTCCCCGGGCGCTGCCGGCAATGTGCTGATTGTTGGCCATCCGTACGTTGACGTGTGGCAGGCCATCCGCCCGGCCGTGCTGGGGATTGAACGTTGGCCCGTGGTCCCCCGTGGGCAGGACTGGAAAACCGGCATCCTGGCCGCGTTCGGCTGGCCGCATTCCACCAAGGAAGACATCGGGCTGGGTTGGCAGAAACTGTTGGGGGCGGTCCGCAGCTATTCTGACCTTGAAGCTTCACTGCTGGGCAGGGTGGAAGAGGTTATCGACTTCCTGACCGTCCCCTAGCAGTATTCTTGGTACTGCAGGCGCCGGTGCGATCAAAACCGGCACCCTGTAACTTTGAATGTTCCACACCACCGCACGATTGCATTTTCGAAGGAAGACACCGTGGCAGAAAACGCACGCGAACACAGGGACAACCAGGGCGGTCAGAGCCGCTCCGAGTACCATGGCGTTCCGGCAAATGCGCTGCCGCTTACGGCCAGCGAAGACCGGCAGTGGGCAACCCTGGCGCATTTTGGCGGCATCCTCGGGTGCGTCCCGTCATTGCTGATCTACCTTATCTTCCGTGACCGCGGGCCGTTCACCGCCCAGGAATCAAAGGAAGCGCTGAACTTCAGCCTGCCACCCACCATCGCGGCCGTTGTGGCCAACCTTCTGGTGTTCGTTCCTGTCGTTGGCAATATCTTTGCCGTCATTGCCACGCTTATCTGGATAGCTCTGACGTGCTTCTCCGTTGCTGCCGGCATCCACGTGAACCGTGGCCAGCCGCACCGCTACCAGTACAACCTGCGCTGGATTAAATAGCGGACAACTTGCCCTGGATCCGCTAGGAGACTGCTGAATTAGCGGGATGTTGGGGCGGGCGGAACGCCGCCAATGGCCGTCTAGCGGCGTGTTCTGGTCAGCACCCTTGGGTGCGACAACGGGGTCGTTCCGCCCGCTTGCGTACATTCTGCCGCAGATCTGGGGTGTCATCCAGCGATTTTTACCGATGGATCCGGTCCGGCGGGCGGTTCATCCCAGCGCCCATGATCCCTTGTTCGTGGTGAGTCCGAGGGCCAGCAGGCGTCGCAGGTTTAGTCCCGCGATTCGTAGGTGCAGCCAGGCGTTGTTCCGTTTGATGCCGCGGTGGGGAACGCGTCGGTTGCCGCGGGTGAGCCAGGCGATGGACCGCTCGACCATCGGGCGGTGCCTGCGGTAAGCGTCCCGGAAGGCCGGGTCCGCGGCGCGTTGACGGTGCTCGCGCTGCAGCGCGTCGTGTTCGTGGAGATCGAGCTTGCGTCCCCGCGGTGAGGCGGTACACCGGTGCCGGAGGGGGCAGCCGGTGCAGGCGGCGCCGAACGTGACCCGCCGTTTGGCGGTGATGTTCCTGGTGATACCGTTCGGGCAGGTTGCGGTGCCGGCTGCTTCATCGACGGTGAAGTCATCGAGGGTGAACCCGCCCTCGACGGCAGGGCGAAGCGGCCACGGTTTGATCACCGGGGTATGGCCGGTGCGGGCGAGAGCGGCGAGCATTTCCCCGGAACCGTAGGCCGAGTCGGCCAGGACGTCCACGCTGGTGCCGGCGATCGTGGGATCCATGGAGATCAGCCGGGCACCAACGGTCCCGTCACTGTTCTCCGGCCCGGAGGCCTTGGTCAGCTCCACGGCGGTGATCAGTCCGGTATCGGGCTCGATGACAAGATGGGCCTTGAATCCATCCTGCTGCCGGGACTGGGTTTTATGCGCGTGCCGGGTCTCCGGATCCACGGTGGAGATCATCCGGTCCGGGGCGACCTTGCGGGCGATACGCCACCGCCCGTCGGTCCCGTCCGAATCCTCGGCCGGTTCCACGTCCTGCCCGGCGACCAGTGCGAGCAGCGCGTACGCATCGGCCGCCCTGCCGTCCAAGGTCTCGGGATCGACCGCGGCCAGCAGCGCCAGCGCGTCGGTGACCAGCGCCGAAACCAGCCCTTCCTTGGCATCCTGGTCATCCCAGGCGATGTCCGGTTTGCCGGTGCGCGTGTAGTCATAGCCTGTGGCCTGGCTGGCCAGCAGTTCCCGGCCGCCGGGGAGGTCACGGCCGAAGCGGCGGATCCCCGCGATCAGCTGCGTGATGGTGTCCTGCCTCGCGACCGCGTCATCCAACACTGTTGAATCCACAGCCCGCCGGCGTTTGCCCTTCAGGACCCCGGTCTCCGCGACGACCTCGGCGATAGCTTCCATGATCCGGTGCGGGTTCCCGGAACCGGCCAGACGCCTGCGCCAGTACGTCAGGGTGCTCGGGTGGAACGCGGTATCGGTCAGCCCGTACCCGCACGCGGCTTTCCAACGCAGATCAAAGGTTAAAGCCTCGGCTGTTTCCCGGTCAGAGAGGCCCTGCAACGACTGCAACACCAGCACCGAGCCGATCACCGGAGCCGGAACCGAAGGCCGGCCCCGCCGCGACGGAAACAGGTCCTCCATCATCGAATCCGGAAACAACCGCCCCCGATGCTTGGCCAGAAAAGCGAAGACACTGCCCGGAGCCAACAACTCTCCGGCCAGCGCCTCCACATCCAAATACCCGCGTTGCGCGTCCTCGCGTCCCTGCATAAGACCAGTCTTAACCACCAGACACGTGAGTCCAGCCGACGCGCCCCAACCTTGACTAATTCAGCAGTCTCCTAGGCGGCGTCCCGAGGGCGCCGACGCGGGCCTGCCTGCGGGTGTTGGATGGTACCCCGCGTCAGTCAGGCAGGATCCTGCGGACCACCGCGTCTGCCAGCAAGCGGCCCTTCAGCGTCAGGACAAGGCGTCCCCGGAACGCGGACGCGGGGTCCACCAGGCCGTCGGCGATGAGTCCGGCCACCGCTTTCCGTCCCGACTCCCCCAGCGAACTGACGCCTACTCCTGACGCGAGGCGCGCCTCGAGCATGATCCGTTCCATGTCCCGGGTGCCGTCGTCGAGCGTTTCCCGACCGGCCGCCGGTGACAGTCCCTGGGCCAGCCGCCCGGCATAAGCCGTGGGGTGTTTAACGTTCCACCAGCGCACGCCGCCTACGTGCGAGTGGGCTCCGGGACCGATGCCCCACCAGTCGTCGCCGCGCCAATACGCCAGGTTATGGCGGCACGCCTGCTCCGGCGTCCGTGACCAGTTGCTGACTTCATACCAGCTCAGCCCTGCTTCACCGATCAGCTGGTCGGCGAGTTCGTACTTGTCGGCGTGGTCGTCGTCGTCGATTCCCGGGACTTCACCGCGGCGGATCTGGGCGGCGAGTTTGGTTCCGTCCTCCACGATCAGGGCGTAGGCGCTGATGTGGTCGGGCTGGTAGGACAGCGCCGTTTCAAGGGAGTACCGCCAGTCCTCCAGCGACTCTCCCGGGGTCCCGTAGATCAGGTCCAGGCTCACAGCCAGTCCGGCTTCCCGCGCCCATTGCACCACCTGCGGTACGCGGCTGGGAGTGTGCGTCCGGTCCAGGACCTTCAGCACATGGGGCACTGCGGACTGCATGCCAAAGGAGACCCTCGTAAAACCGGCGTCCTTGAGGACGGCAAGGGACTCCGGCGTGACGGAATCAGGGTTGGCCTCCGTGGTGACCTCGGCGCCCGCCTCAATACCCCATTTATTGATGGCAGCCTTGAGGATCCGGCCCAGATCCTCGGCCGGAAGCAGTGTGGGTGTGCCGCCGCCGAAGAACACAGTGCCCAGCGGCCGGTCCGGAATCCCCGAGTCCCGCAGGACTGTTGCCGCGAAGTCCACCTCGGAGATGGCAGTGGTGGCGTACGCGTCCTGTGACGCTCCGCCGCCCAGCTCTGTGGCTGTGTACGTGTTGAAGTCGCAGTATCCGCACCGGACGGCGCAGAACGGAATGTGCACGTACAGCCCGAAGGCGCGGTCCGCCGAACCATCCGCTGCCTGCTGGGGCAGCAGACCGTCCGACGGCGCGGGATCGCCGAGGGGAAGGACGCTAGGCACGGGTGCGGCCTCCGGTGGTTCCGGCCACGGTGATCACTACTTCCTGGCCTTGTCCTTGGACTCGTCGGTGGTCAGCGCAGCGATGAATGCTTCCTGTGGTACCTCCACGCGGCCCACCATCTTCATGCGCTTCTTGCCTTCCTTCTGCTTCTCCAGCAGTTTCCGCTTCCGGGAGATGTCACCGCCGTAGCATTTGGCGAGAACGTCTTTGCGGATGGCCCGGATGCTTTCCCGGGCGATGATCCTGGATCCGATGGCAGCCTGGATGGGCACTTCGAACTGCTGGCGGGGAATAAGCTCCCGCAGCTTGGTGGTCATCATCACGCCGTAGGCGTACGCCTTGTCGCGGTGGGTGATGGCCGAGAACGCGTCCACCTGCTCACCTTGGAGCATGATGTCCACCTTGACGAGGTCGGCCACCTGCTCGCCGTCTGCCTTCCAGTCCAGCGAGCCGTAGCCGCGGGTCTTGGACTTGAGGATGTCGAAGAAGTCGAAGACGATCTCGGCCAGCGGCAGGCGGTAGCGGATTTCGACCCTGTCCTCGGAGAGGTAGTCCATGCCGCCCATCACACCGCGGCGGCTTTGGCACAGCTCCATGATGGCGCCCACAAATTCGTTCGGCGCCAGGATAGTGGCGGAAACCATGGGCTCACGGACCTCGGCGATCTTCCCGGAGGGGTATTCGCTGGGGTTGGTCACATGGACTACCTTCTTGTCCTCCAGCGTCACCTCGTACTCCACGTTGGGGGCAGTGGAGATCAGGTCAAGGTTGTATTCGCGTTCGAGCCGCTCACGGGTAATCTCCAGGTGGAGCAGCCCCAGGAACCCCACGCGGAAGCCGAATCCCAGTGCGGCAGACGTTTCTGGCTCGTATACCAGCGCGGCATCGTTGAGCATCAGCTTCTCCAGCGCATCGCGGAGCACGGGATAGTCGGTGCCATCCAGCGGGTACAGGCCGGAAAAGACCATGGGTTTGGCGTCGGCGTAGCCGGGGAGGGAGTCGGCGGCGGGCTTGGCAAGGTTGGTGACTGTGTCGCCAACCTTGGATAGCCGGACGTCCTTCACACCGGTGATGAGGTAGCCCACTTCGCCAACGCCCAGGCCCTTGGAGGGAGTGGGCTCCGGGGAACTCACTCCGATCTCCAGGAGTTCGTGGGTGGCCCGGGTGGACATCATCTGGATGCGTTCGCGGGGGTGCAGCATGCCGTCAACCACGCGGACGTAGGTGACCACGCCACGGTAGGTGTCATAGACGGAGTCGAAGATCATCGCGCGGGCCGGGGCGTTCGCGTCGCCTTCCGGGGCCGGAAGGTCCCGGACGATTTTGTCCAGCAGCGCCTCGACCCCCATGCCCGTCTTGCCGGAGACGCGGAGTACGTCGTCGGGGTCTCCGCCGATCAGGCTGGCCAGTTCAGCGGCGTACTTCTCCGGCTGGGCAGCCGGAAGGTCGATCTTGTTCAGGACCGGGATGATGGTGAGGTTGTTTTCCATTGCCAGGTAAAGGTTGGCGAGGGTCTGCGCCTCAATGCCCTGGGCCGCGTCAACAAGCAGTACTGCACCTTCGCAGGCGGCGAGCGAGCGGGAGACTTCGTAGGTGAAGTCCACGTGGCCGGGGGTGTCGATCATGTTCAGCGCGTAGCTGGTGCCGTCAAGTTCCCATGGCATCCGGACCGCCTGGGACTTGATGGTGATGCCGCGCTCGCGCTCGATGTCCATCCGGTCCAGGTACTGGGCCTTCATGTCGCGGGACTGGACCACTCCGGTGTACTGCAGCATCCGGTCGGCCAGGGTGGACTTACCGTGGTCAATGTGCGCGATGATACAGAAATTCCGAATGATGGCCGGATCTGTCGCGGCGGGCACCGGGGCGGTGCGGGCCATGGGAGACACGCAGGGGTCCTTACTGTTGGCATTCACACGGCCATCGCCAGTGCGCACCGTGGGCGGCGCGCGGACAGGCCGCACATTTTCAACCTCCAGTGTCCCACGTCAGCGCCTGCCACACCGCATCCGGCGGACAACTCTCCGGCGTTATTGCCGGGCCCGCGTTTCACATGCAGCGATAGGGTTGCCCCATGGCACTGAACTTCCCCTCGCTGGTCCACGCGTTCCTGAAGTCCGTCCGGCTGCTGGACAGGATAGGGCGCGACCCAAGCGCCGCTTCCGGCACCAAGGTAAGGAATCCGGTCAAAACCCCGGGAAGGGCAGCAAAGCCATCGGCGCCACGATCACCTTCCGCCGGGACGGGGACCGCAGCCGCGTATCCAGGCGACTTCCACGGCACCGTTACCGTCCGGTACGCCCCGCATCCTGACGGCGCCCCGGACCCGGGCGAAGTCGTATGGGCCTGGGTGCCCTATGAAGAGGATCACGGCAGGGGCAAGGACCGTCCCGTGCTGCTGATCGGCCACCATGGCAGCCACCTCCTGGGGCTGATGCTCACCAGCCGGGACCACGACCAGGACGCCCACGGAAGCGAGGACTACGTGGACATCGGCACCGGCGCCTGGGACCGGCAGTCACGGCCCAGCGAAGCGAAGCTGGACCGGGTCCTGCAGATTAACCCGGACCGGATACGCCGCGAAGGTGCTGTACTTGACCGTCGTCGCTTCGAATTGGTGGCCGCGGCACTTCGCCGGCGACACGGCTGGGTCCAGGCCCCCTGAATGGCCAGCCTTCGGGCCCATCTGCTATTCTTTGTAGCTGTGTGTCCGTGCAGGTCGACGGCCACTGATGGTTGGCCGCCATAGGTATCCCCACGCCGCTCAGTCAATGGCCAATCTGAAAGCCCTCTAGACCATTTCCGCATTAAAAAGAGAGTTCACACGTGGCTAATATCAAGTCCCAGAAGAAGCGCATCCTCACCAACGAGAAGGCACGCCTGCGCAACAACGCAGTCAAGTCTGAGCTGAAGACGGCCATCCGCGCCGTCAACACCGCTGTTGAGTCCACCGACAAGGATGCAGCTGCTGTTGCCCTGGTTGCCGCCAGCCGCAAGCTGGACAAGGCTGTCAGCAAGGGTGTTCTGCACAAGAACAACGCAGCGAACCGCAAGTCGGCGATCTCCAAGAAGGTCAACGCACTGTAAGGCTTCCAGTTCCCTGAACTGATGGTTGTGGCCGGCACCCTTGGGTGCCGGCCACACCGCTTTAAAGCGTGACCGCTTTTGCCGCCTGCGGCTTATGCAGCCTTTTGGGCCGAGAACCCTCAGCGCCCGCGCGCGGACATGGCGATGACCGTGACAGCGTGCTCCACCGCGTAGACAGGATCCCGCGAGAGTCCTTTGACCTGCGCATCCGCTTCGGCTGTGACCTGGATGGAGCGCACCAGGCCCTCGGGCGTCCAGCGCCGGACGTCGCGTTGGGCCTGTTCCACGAGCCACGGCTGCATCCCGAGGTCCCGGGCTATCTGGGCCGAAGACCCCTGGGCGCCCGCCACCTTGGCGACAGTCCTCAGCTTGGCGGCCAGCGCAGCCACGAGCGGAACAGGATCAGCTCCGGTGGCCAGGGCGTGGCGCAGTGCGGATAGCGCCGCCGGGCCGTTGCCCGCCATGGCGGCGTCTGCAACCTTGAACGCCGTGGCCTCGATCCGGCCGCCGTAATAGCGGTCCACCAGCTCAGGGGTCACGGCCCCGCTCGCGTCCGCGATCAGCTGGCTGCAGGCCGCCGCGAGTTCGGCGAGATTGGCGCCCACGGCGTTGACCAGGGACTGTACGGCATCGCCGCTGATCTTCCGGCCGGCCGCCCTGAACTCCGCGGCGACGAAGGCGCTCTTGTCAGCATCCTTTTTCAGCGGCTGGCAGTCCACCACGGGCCAGCCGCCGGCCTTGACGGCGTCAAGGAGCTTCTTGCCCCGGACTCCCCCGCCATGGCGCAGGACCAGAACCGCATCAGGCTCCGGGCGGGCGACGTAGGCGAGGGCGTCAGCCAGGAAAGCGTCGTTCATGCCTTCAACGCCTTCGACCTCGATCAGCTTGTTCTCCCCGAACAGGGAAGGGCTGACGTGCAAGGTGAGCGAGCCTGCCTCGTAGCTTCCGGCGTTCAGGCGGGTGACTTCGACGTCCGGCGATGTTGCCCGAACCTGTGCCCTGACGCGGTCCATCGCCCGGATCCCCAGATACTCCTCCGGACCGCCAATCAGCACTATTCCAGCCGGTTCTACGTCCTGCCAGGTGGCCGTGCCGGACGCCGTCGTCCTGTTTCGTGCATTCGGCGCAGCGGCCATTCTGGGTTCCTTCCGGAAGTGTTAGTGCAGTGTCTAAGCCTGCCACGGCGGGACGGTGGCTCCAAGCCGTGCCACGGAACGGTGTGCCTGCGGCGCCGCCATGGTGGCCACGGGAGGGACTCCACGTGTTCAAGTAGCCGTTCGATGCGGCGGTGCAGCCCCAGGAGCAGGTCCGCTGCGGCCCGTGGACGAAGTGCCAGGAGCACTATTGCAAGCGTGAGCACCGACAAAGCCAGCATTGTCACCAGCCCGAAGGCTCCTTCCGGCCACGGAAGTGATGCGCCGGGCAGGCCAGCCATAAACCTCGCCGTCCCGGCCACACCGCCGCAGAAAGTGCCCGCCACCGCGATCAGGACCGTTGCTGCCCACGGCGCCAGGACCGTGAGGGGAACTGCGGCCGTGCCGAGAAGGGTCACCGGGGCAACAAGCGGGGCGGCCACCACGTTCGCCATCAGCGAGTAGGTTGAGAATTGTGGTTGCAGGAGCACAATCACCGGACCACACAGCAGCTGTGCTGACAACGGCACGGCGAATGCCGCCGCGACCCAGCGCGGCACCACCGCAGGAGTAAGGTCCACCATCCGCTGGCCGAGCACGATGATGCCCAGGGTTGCCAGGACGGACAGCAGGAAGCCGAAACTGGTGCCCAGGCCCGGCTCGAACAGCAAAAGCCCGATGACTGCAAGGCATAGGAAGCTCAGTCCCCGGCCCGTCCGCCCGCCGGCCAGTGATGCGAGGGCGATTGAGCCCATCAGGGCCGCCCGCAGGACACTGGCGTCCGGGCCCACCAGCAGGACAAAGAGCGCCAGACCGGCCAATGCCAAAGCAGCCGCTGGCACTCGCGGCAGGCGCAGGCTGCGGGCCAGCAACAGCAGGGCGCCCAGCACCAGGCTGCAGTTGGCTCCGCTGACAGCCGTCAGGTGTGTCATGCCAACGGCCCGCATGGCTGCATTCAGCCCTTCGTCCAGGGCACTGGTGTCTCCGGTGACCATGCCGGGCAGGAGTCCTGCGGAATCGTGCGCCAGGAACGCTGCGGCGGAGACATAGCGCCCCCGCAACTGCCCTGCAGCCTCCTGCAGGCCGGGAGAACCTGCGGACTGCAGTACCGGCGCCGATGAAGCGGCCAGGATCCCTGCCTCGGTCTGCCCCGGATCCGCGGGCTTCAGCTTCCCCGTGCTGCGGATACGCTGACCGGACGCCAGGGCGCCCCAGTCGCCCCCGCCCATGACCACGATGTCGGCACGGCTCCGAAGCACCTCGCCCCCGGCGGTGATTTCAAGGGCCGTGGCGGGTACGGCCCACCGTCCGGTCCCGGCCTGCCCCGCCGGCGCTACCGCACGGGGCGCCCCGGTGATCTCCATGATGGCCACCACCGATCTGCCGTCCCGCACCGCATCGGCGAGGGGACCATCGTTCCGCTGCGAAGATGACACCGCCGAATGCGCGGCTGTGGAAACGGCCAGCAGCACGGCAACGGCGGCGGTAGTGAGGACACTGCGGGGAACTGCGCTTCGCACGGCCATGCCGAGTAGTGCCGTGGCAAGAATGAGCAGGCCGCAACAGACGCCCAGGAGGGCTGCAGGTGTCAGCCAGACCCCGGCGATGGCGGCGCACCAGACCAGGAGTGCGGCAGGAGCCAGCCGCACGTCCATGCGCCGCCGCGGCCTGTCTCCGGAGCCGGATGCCTTGGGCCGCCCACGTACCTTCTCCGTGACCACGTGGCGGACGGTTTCCCGCAGGCCGGGCACCTCTGCGCCGGCCCGGGCAGATGCCTCCCGCGTCTGAACGGGGTCCCCAGGGGACTCGACAGCATCCGGCCCCTGCACTGCCGATTCCACAAACCGGCTCCACCGGCTGGGGCTACGCACGTGTGCCTGCTCCGGCCAGGCACATCAATCCACGCTCACCAAGGGGAGCAGGGTTTCAAGCATTTTCGGTCCCACGCCGTCCACCGCGTCCAACTCCTCGACCGATGTGAACGGCCCGTGTTCCTTCCGCCAGTCCACGATCCGTTGGGCCAGCACGGGCCCAACCCGGGGCAAAGTCCCAAGCTCCTCTAGCCCCGCGGAGTTGAGGTTGGTCTTGCCCGCCGGGGAGGCCGACGCGGCCCCGGCCTCGGGGGAGCCGGCGGTCCCGCCCGGGGAGGCCCCGACCGAATCAGCCGGCAGGGGCTCACCTTGCCGGGGCACGTAGATCTTCTGCCCGTCCACGACGACGGCTGCCAGGTTGAGGCTGTCAAGGTCCGCCACGGGGGTGCTGCCGCCGGCAGCGGCGATGGCATCGTGAACGCGGCTTCCTGGCGCCAGCTCCACGATGCCTGGCCGGGCGACAGCGCCGGCCATATGCAGCACGGTGGGTCCTGCTCGCCCAGGCTCCGTTTGCTCAGCACCAGCGGCCGCAGTTTCTGCACTCTCCGTGGCCGGGCCGGACGGTGCGGTGCTTCCCGATGGCGTGGCGTCGCTGAGTGGCAGCACCTCGGGCCGGCCGGTGGAAACCTGCCACCAGAACCACGCACCGCACAGGACTGCAGCGATGCCCACGAGCAGTGCAACCTTGAGCCCCAGCCGCCACCTCAGGACCGGCCCCGTCCGCCCCGAGATGGACGGAGCGCGAGCCGCATTTCGGGAAAGGCTTTCGGAAGAGGCTCCCCCTCCGGCGCCTCGTGCGGGATCAGGCTCCTTACCGTGGCCGGGACCGCCCCCGTAGACAAACGTCTCCTCACCGCCAGGCAGCAGCCCGCCGGAGGCGGATCCGAGGGTGGCCTGCAAACGGCTGCCGGCATGGCGCGCCCCAGTGCTGGCTGCGGTTCCAGCATCACGGCGTGACATACCCCCACGCTAGGGACCGCGGCCTGCCCGGAACAGTACCCGGTGCGGCTATGTGGAAAGGCCCGGACGGTCGGCAGCCGGGCCTGGGGCGCACTGTCCCCCACTATCACCACCAGGAAGCCCAGTCCGGCATGGGCGGCACAGACGAGCTACGCCCCGGGCAATCCCACCCCCCGGCTCACGCAGCGGCGGCGGCGATCAGGGAATTCACCGCTTGAGGTTGCAAATGCGTACTTTTCTTAACATGATGCCAGCGAGGTCACCGGTAGCACCTGTGTCGGAGCTGGGTCAGGAGGGGTCGTGATCGCGCTGGGCGGCGGACACGAGGGCCAGAGATCCACGACGCCCAATGAGGAACCAAATCACCGAGCCAAGAACGGGCACCGCGAGAACAATGAGAGCCCAAACTACAGCGCGGCCAGCGGTGTGGTCCTGTTCCGGGCAATGCTGACCAGCGCGGCAATGAACAGGAGAGCGTTCAGAATAAGAAGAAACCCCAAGATGCCCATTCTTCCCCCGGGTTAGCGCGGCTGCTGATGCCCAACCCCAGCGTCAACGTCCCCGCGTAGGTACCTGTCCGGGGAATGATGCCCACGTGTGCACGGCGCTCGCGCCGGCTCATAAGCTGCCGGACGGAGCGGAGCGCCGGCTCATAGCCCTGGTTTGGGCATCCCGTGATGGCACGCCCGAGTGTGGCGGCAGTACCGGGTGCGGCTATGTGGAAAGGCCCGGAAGGTCGGCGGCCGGTCCTGGGGCGCCCCCGTCCCCCACGATCACCGCCAGGACGCCCAGTCCCGCATGGGCGGCGAGGACCGCGGGCAGTGAACTGATCTGGGCGCGGGGGCAGTCCGGCAGCGCGGCGGCCAGGCGGTCGGCAAGCGCCTCGGCTTCTGCGGGGTTTCCGAAGTGGTGGACTGCGAGGCTGACGTTCCCGGAGGGGCGGGAAGCTGCGTCTTCGGCAGCAATCTCCTCCAGCCGCGCCACCGCCTTGGCGGCCGACCGGACCTTTTCCAGCGGAACGATCTTGCCGCCGTCAACAGCGAGAATAGGCTTGATGGCCAGCATGGTTCCCACCAGGGAAGCGGCCGTCCCGATTCTTCCGCCGCGGCGGAGCTGCTCCAGGCTGGGGACGTAAAAGTACACTTTGGTCTGGCCGAGCTGTTCCCGGGCGGCAACCGCCACGACGGCGGCATCCCCGCCCGCCGCTGCTGCGACCACGGCGGCCTGCACTCCCATGCCCAGCGCCATTCCGACAGTGCCGGAATCGACGATTTCGACGGGGATGTCCACCCGGCCGGCGGCCAGCCGGGCCGCATCAGCGGTTCCGGACAATCCGCCGGAAATGTGGATGGAGACAACGGCCTCGTAACCCCGGCTTTCGGCGGCCCGGAAGGCCTGTTCGAACTGCCCCGGTGACGGACGGGAGGTCTTGACCGATTTTCCACTGGCCAGTGCCAGCGCAATGGTTTCGGTGATGTCGTCTTCGCCTTCACCGTAGATTTCCTCACCCACCATCACGGGCATGGGAATCACGGTCAGGCGCCCGTCGCCGGCGAAGGCTGCCACCCACTCGGCCGGCAGCGCGGCTGCGGAATCCGTTACAACGGCGGTACGGACGACGTCGGGCTGGCCAGCGCCGGTGACACCCGGCCGCGGCGCGGGACGGAAGGCCGCCAGGCGGTCCCGGAGCCACAGCCAGGCAGCGGCATCACGGTCGGGCAAGAGCGCCTCCTGGAGATATGCCGGCCGCCGGAGGGATCCGGCGGCCGGTGCACCGGCTACGCCGGGACGATGTTCACCAGTTTAGGGGCACGCACGATGACTGTGCGGATATCCCGCCCGTCCAGGGCGCGCTGGACGTTCTCCGACGCCAGGGCCAGTTCACGGAGCCCGTCCTCACCGATCTCCGGAGACACCTCGAGGCGGTCACGGACCTTGCCCTGGACCTGGACGACGGCGGTCACGGTTTCCTGCACCAGAAGCGCTTCGTCGTGGGCCGGCCAGCCGGCGTTCGCCACGGAGGCAGGGTGGCCCAGGACGTTCCACATGTCCTCTGCTGTGTACGGGGCGAAAAGGCTGAGGATGACGGCAACGGCTTCGGCAGCTTCGCGCACCGCCGGGTCCGAGCCGCCCGCCCCTGTATCTATGGTCTTGCGGGTCGCGTTGACCAGCTCCATCAGCTTGGCCACCACCACGTTGAACTTGTTCGCGTCCAGCAGGGCTGCGGAGTCGGCAATGGTGCGGTGGGTGACGGACCGGAGCGCGCGGTCCCCGGACACCGGGTCGACGCCGGGACTGCTGGTGACGTCCTGTGCCAGCCGCCAGGCACGGGCCAGGAACTTTGCGGAACCTGACGGAGAAACGTCGGCCCAGTCAACGTCGTCCTCCGGCGGGGAGGCGAAGATCATCGTCAGGCGGACAGCGTCCACGCCGTACTTGTCCAGCTGCTCACCGAGGTCAACGCCGTTGCCCAGGGACTTGCTCATGGCTTTGCCGCCGTTGAGGACCTGCCCCTGGTTCAGCAGGGCGCTGAATGGTTCGTCGGCCTCGATCATGCCGAGATCGTGGATGACCTTGGTGAAGAAGCGGGCGTACAGCAGGTGCAGGATGGCGTGCTCCACCCCGCCGACGTACTGGCCCACGGGCATCCAGTCGTTGATCTTCGCCGGATCGAAGGGACCGTCGGTGTACTGGGGAGAGACAAACCGCAGGAAGTACCAGGACGAATCCACGAACGTGTCCATGGTGTCGGTGTCGCGCTTGGCCGGTCCGTGGCAGTTGGGGCACTCCACATTGACCCAGGCCTCCGCGGCAGCCAGCGGCGAGGTACCCTTCGGCGACAGGTCTTCGCCGCGGAGGTCTGCCGGGAGGGTGACGGGCAGCTGCTCGTCCGGAACGGCAACCTCGCCGCAGACGGGGCAGTGGATGATCGGGATGGGTGTCCCCCAGAAGCGCTGGCGGCTCAGCAGCCAGTCACGCAGGCGGAAGTTGACGAACTTCTCGCCCGTGCCCTGCTTTTCCAAAATGCCTATGGCGGCCGGGATGGCTTCAGCCTTGGGCATGCCGTCAAGGACGCCCGAGTTGATCAAGGTGCCCTCCCCCGCCGTTGCCTTGCCGGAAACCGCAGGGTCCTCCTCGCCGGTGTCCAGCACGGCGCGGACTGGCAGGTCGAACGTCCTGGCGAAGTCGAGGTCCCGCTGGTCGTGCGCCGGGACGGCCATGATGGCGCCGGTGCCGTAGTCGGCCAGTACGTAGTCTGCGGCCCAGACCGGCAGCTTCTCGCCGTTCAGGGGGTTGATGGCGTACCGGCCGGTGAAGACCCCTGTCTTTTCACGCTCGGTGGACTGGCGTTCAATTTCCGTGAGGGCCTTGACCTGCTCGCGGTAGGCGCCCAGGGCCTCGGCGTGCTCGTCGGTGGCCAGTTCGACGGCGAGCGGAGCGTCAGCGGCCACGACGAAGAACGTGGCGCCGTAGAGGGTGTCGGGACGGGTGGTGAAGACCGTGACGTCCTTGGCGGGTTTGCCGCCGTCGGCCTCGATCACAAAGTTGACGTGGGCACCTTCGGAACGGCCGATCCAGTTCTTCTGCATGGCCAGGACGCGCTCGGGCCAGTGCCCCCGCAGTTCATCCATGTCATCGAGCAGCCGGTCCGCGTATTCGGTGATCTTGAAGTACCACTGGTTCAGCGACTTCTTGGTGACGGCGGTGCCGCAGCGTTCGCACGCACCGTTGACCACCTGCTCGTTGGCGAGCACCGTCTGGTCCTTGGGGCACCAGTTAACCGGGGAGTCCTTGCGGTAGGCCAGGCCACGCTCGTAGAAGCGCTTGAACAGCCACTGGGTCCAGCGGTAGTACTCCGGGTCCGAGGTGTGCAGCCGCCGCGACCAGTCGGCTGAGATCGCGTACCGTTTGAAGGACGCGGCCTGCGTGTCGATGTTGGCGTAGGTCCACTCGCTGGGGTGGGCGTTGCGCTTGATGGCGGCGTTCTCCGCCGGCAGGCCGAAGGAGTCCCAACCGATCGGGTGCAGGACATCGAAGCCCTGCTGGCGCAGGTACCGCGCCACGACGTCACCCATGGCAAACGCTTCAGCGTGGCCCATGTGGAGATCGCCCGACGGGTACGGGAACATGTCAAGGACGTAGCGGCGCTCGCGGGAGCCGTCATCGACGGGGGTGAAGACCTTGAGGTCTTCCCATACCTGCGGCCACCTGGCCTCCATTGCCGCGAAGCTGTAGGTGCCCTCCTCGGGCCCTTCCGCTGCCACTGCTGCTGTTCCGGTGTCTGTCTCCGGCTGAACGCTCACTGCTGCCCTCTTCTGTTCTGTTACGGCATCTGTGCGGCCATAACTTCTCTGATCCCTTCTGCTGCCGGCCCGGAAAACCTGCCCGGACACACAAAAGCCCCTCTCCATGGAGGGGCAGCCGCGCGGCAAACCGGTTGAATCCGGATACCGGGCGGCTAGCTAAGCAGAAGGATCGCACGCATAGAACTACTTTAGCGCACCACGGAGCGACGCCGCTGTGCCTGTCGCCTACCCGTCGTGGCCGGCCGTGAATAGACTGAAGTCCGCTGTGCAACAACGGACCGGACCGGTGACCCTGGTGAGTGAAAACATCGCGTTTCCCCCTCTCGGCCACCCTGCCGCGCTGTCCAGGGAGGCCGTCGGCAGCAAGGCTGCGGCGCTTTCCGCCCTGGTGGCTGCAGGTTTTCCGGTTCCGGCAGGATTTGTGGTCACTGCGGCTGCTCTTGGCGCCGTCACAGCGCAACGCGTGATCGAAGGCCTTCAGGCGGCAGCCGCCGCTGCCGGCCCTGGCCCGTATGCGGTGAGGTCCTCGGCCGCTGCGGAAGACCTGCCCGGCGCATCCTTCGCGGGCATGTACGAGAGTTACCTGAACGTGTCGGCGGCTGACCTGCCCGGGGCGGTGGAACGATGCCGTCAATCCGCCAAAGCCGACCGCATCCGGGCCTACCAGGCCTCCCTGCGGACGGACGCCGGCGAAGGACCAGGGACGCACGACGGCGCCACTGCAGGTGCCGGGGCCGGCATGGCGGTCCTGGTTCAGCAGATGGTGGACCCTGCCGCCGCCGGGGTCGCCTTGACGGCCAACCCGCTGACCGGGGACCGCAGCGAAACCATCATTTCCGCGGTTCCGGGCCTCGCCGAAGGCCTCGTGTCCGGGGTGGAGACGGGCGAGGAGTGGGTTGTGCGGGCGGGACGGCCCGCCCTGACCCGCGGCGCGGCCGGAGTCCTTTCCAAGGAAAGCGCGGCGGCGGTGGCCGCCATTGCGGAGCAGGTCGCCGTGCACTTCGGCTGCCCCCAGGACATCGAATGGGCAGTTGACCATGCCGGTATGGTGCGGATTCTCCAGTCCCGGCCGATGACCGCCCTGCCCGAGCCGGTGAGCTGGGAACCGCCGGGAAAGGGCACCTGGCTTCGAAACTTCCGCCTGGGCGAATGGCTGCCCGAACCGGTCACGCCGCTGTTCATGGATTGGGTGATACCGCGGATAGATGCCGCCTACAACGAGGCTGTCTTCGCATCGGCCGGCATCTCCGTGGCCATGGGGCACGGGCAGGTCAACGGCTGGTACTACGTTTCCCCGCCGAGTCCCCGGGCACTCCCGCACCTGCTGTTCGGCGGCAAACCGCGGTCACTGCCGTACTTCTTCAACTCCGTGGTGCGGCCCATGTTCGACCCCGTAGGCGCAGACCGGCGGGTGCTGCGTGAGCTCGAGCACGAATGGCGCACTGAATGCCTGCCCTCATACCGGACCCTGGTGGAGTCCTCGCTGGGTGTCGCCGGAACGGCTACCCTGCCCGAACTGCTGGATATCGTGGAGCGGGTGGCGCGGAAGGCCGGCGAGTACCTGTGGTTCTTCGCGGCCACCGGCGGTGCTGCCTGGAAAATGGAGATGGTACTGGCACGGTTCTGGCGCCGGCATATTGCCGGTGCGCCCGCCGGCCGGGCCGCGCCGGGGGAACTGGAGGTGACCGGATACCAAACACTTCTGGGCGGCCTGGCTCCTGCCCTCCCTGCACGCGTTCCGCACGCTGTCTACAGCATCGACTGGTACCACAGGACGGCAGGTGAGCAACCCGGCACGGCCGTCACGGAGCGGGCCAGCTTGCCTCAGCCCCCGCCCGTGGTGCCTGCCACTCAACGGCGCCGGGCGGCTGAGGCGGCGTGCCGTGCGGTGCTGACGCGAACGCGCCAGCTGCACAGGTTTGACAACCTCCTCAGCGTGGCCCAGCACTACGCCCTGCTCCGCGAGGAGCAGGCGAGGGACTTCACGCTGGGCTGGCCACTGCTGCGCCGGTGTGCCACCGAAATTGGCACCCGCCTCCGGGACGGCGGAATCATCGCCGACCCCGCGGACGTCTACTTCCTGACCTTCGACGCCCTGCGCCTGGACGCGCCGCCGCAGCAGGAAGACGTAGCCCGGCGCCGCAAGGAATGGGCACGGCAGCGGAAGCTCTCAGCCCCGCTGCAACTGGGAAAGCTGCCGCCGGTGCTGGGGAACATGTTCGACCAAATCGCCAACAGCGCCCGCAGCACCAGGGACGTGCCGGCAGGTGCCCTGGTGGGGCATCCGGCCAGTCCGGGACGGGCTGAGGGCCGCGTGCGCGTGGTGGACGGCCCCGAGGGATTCTCCCGGTTCCTGCCGGGCGAGATCCTGGTGGCCAAAGCCACGGCGCCGGCATGGACCCCGCTGTTTGCCGTCGCTGCCGCCGTCGTGACGGACGGCGGCAACCTGGCCGCACACGCTTCCCTGGTGGCCCGAGAGTACGGTATCCCCGCCGTGGTAGGCACCGGCAACGCCACCACCGTCCTCCGGACAGGGCAGCTGGTTACTGTCGACGGCAACGCCGGGACTGTCGAAGTGGGCGGCCTTTCCGATCAACGGGGTTCTCACGCGTAGGCCAGGCTGAGCATCAGGGCCTTCAGCTGGGCGTACTGCTCTGTAGCCATCCATGCCAGCGCTGCTTCCCTGCCTGCGAAGGCCGGCTGGGGCGGGGTGTTGAAGATGACACTGGTGATGGAGGCACCGTTTCCCATGGTCAGAATGTCACAGCCCGACGACGTTTCGCCTTCTTCCAGGTACCGCGGTTGCCTGACCGTCATGCTGTACCAGTCCTGCCCCCCGACGCTCTCCACAACGAACCCGAACTCCGGCACGGTGCCCTCCGCATCACGCATTGCGGGGACAGCGGACCTGTCCAGCACGGTGCGGTGGGCCGGCCCGACGGTGCACCCGATGCCGTCGGCCCCGCTCGAGACGCGGAGGAGGTCGTCGCCTGTACTGTCCGAGACGATCGCTTCGGCGGGTTGCCAAGGCGGGCCATCGCGCCCGGGACCGCGCTGGATCCTGACTGACCAGTCCTCCGGGTAGGAGAAGGAGATGTGCCCGTCCGGGAAGGTGAAGACTTTCCGGGCCGGCGCAACAGGCTCCTCGGCGGGGCCTGTTGCGTCAGGAACAGCCGGCGTGGATACCGCGGCAGTCGCAGACACGGCAGGTGACGGATCCGCACTGGCCTGGAGTGTTGACGCCGGCGGCGCGCTCCCCGTCGCGGCGCCGGGTCCCGGCTGGGACCCGCAGGCGGACAGAGCCACACTTGCGGTCAGAAGGTAAAGGATAACTGCTGTGCTCATTCGGAAGCGGCTGGACCCCATACGTGTTATTCCCCCTGAAAAGCCTGCTGGCCGGCTGATGCCGGCTCACCCCTATAGTTTCCGGCATCGGTGCAAAGGTTACGCCCAGCCCGAAGCCGTGTCCGGTCGGGATAGCAACGGGGGCGCCGGTGAGCCGGCACAAAAAGGGGAGGACGTGTCTACTTCACGTCCTCGTCCACCCAGTCCATGGACTTGGTCACGGCCTTCCGCCACAGGCGAAGCTGGCGGTCCGCCTCGGTCTGGTCCAGCTGGGGTTCCCAGCGCTTGTCCTCGGACCAGTTGGCCGACAGCTCGCCGAGGTCCTTCCAGAACCCGACGGCAAGGCCAGCGGCGTAGGCGGCACCCAGGGCAGTGGTTTCGACAACCTCTGGCCGGATCACCGGGACGCCCAGGATGTCCGCCTGGAACTGCATCAGCGAATCATTGGCGACCATGCCGCCGTCGACCTTCAGCTCGGTGAGCGGAACGCCGGAGTCCGCGTTGACGGCGTCCAGTACTTCGCGCGTCTGGAAGGCGGTGGCCTCCAGCGCTGCACGGGCGATGTGGTTCCTGTTGACGAAACGGGTCAGCCCAACGATGGCGCCGCGCGCATCCGGGCGCCAATACGGTGCGAAGAGTCCCGAGAATGCCGGAACAATGTAGACACCGCCGTTGTCCTTGACCGAGGCGGCCAGGGTTTCTACCTCGGGAGCGCTGCTGATCATGCCCAGGTTGTCGCGCAGCCACTGGATCAGGGAACCGGTGACGGCAATGGAGCCTTCCAGGGCATAGTGCGGGGCGGCATTCCCCAGCTTGTAGCCCACGGTGGTCAGGAGGCCGTTCTTGGAGTGGACGATTTCCTCGCCGGTGTTGAAGATGAGGAAGCAGCCGGTGCCGTAGGTGTTTTTGGCTTCACCGGTCTGGAACGCGGCCTGGCCGAACGTGGCTGCCTGCTGGTCCCCCAGGATCCCGGCCACCGGGACCTCGCGCAGGAGCTGCGAGGTATGGACGGCACCGTAGACCTCGGAGGAGGACCTGATCTCCGGCATCATGCTCAGCGGGACCCCGAAGATCCCCAGGATCTCCTCGTCCCAGGTCAGCGTCTCGAGGTCCATGAACAGCGTGCGCGAGGCGTTGGTGACGTCCGTGACGTGCACGCCGCCGTCAACGCCGCCGGTCAGGTTCCAGAGAACCCAGGCATCGGTATTGCCGAAAACCAGGTCGCCGGCTTCGGCCTTGGCACGCGCGCCGTCGACATTGTCCAGGATCCACTTGATCTTGGTGCCGGAGAAATAGGTGGCCAGCGGCAGGCCCACCTTCTGCTTGAACCGTTCCGGTCCGCCGTCCCGGGAGAGCTCAGCCACGATGTCCTGGGTGCGGGTGTCCTGCCAGACGATCGCGTTGTACACGGCTTCACCCGTTGTTTTGTCCCACACAACGGCGGTTTCGCGCTGGTTGGTGATTCCGACGGCGGCAATGTCGTGCCGCGTCAGGTTTGCCTTGGAGAGGGCGGAGGCGATGACCTCCCGGGTGTTGTTCCAGATCTCGGCAGGGTTGTGCTCCACCCAGCCGGCCTGCGGGAAAATCTGTTCGTGCTCCATCTGGCCCGAGGACACGATGGTTCCGCTGTGGTCAAAGATGATGGCCCGGGAACTGGTGGTGCCCTGGTCGATGGCGATTACGTACTGGTCCATAATGACGTCCTTGTCTGTATGCAGGTTGATGGCTGAGGTCATGGCTGAATGGTCAGGAAGCGGCAAAGATGATGATCGGAGCGACCCTGGCGACGATACCGCCCAGCGCACCGCCCACCAGGGGTCCTACTACCGGAATCCACGAGTAGGCCCAGTCGCTGGTTCCCTTTCCCCGGATGGGCAGCAGCGCGTGGGCAATACGTGGACCGAGATCACGCGCGGGGTTGATGGCGTAGCCGGTGGGCCCACCCAGTGAAACACCGATGCCCACCACCAGCAGGGCCACTGCCAGTGGTCCCAGGCCCGAGGGTGTTCCGCCGAAGGAGAGGATCACAAAAACCAGGACAAAAGTTCCGATGATTTCGGTGACCAGGTTCCACGGCGTGGAGCGGATGGCGGGACCGGTGGAGAAAACGCCCAGCCTGCTGGCGGCCTCGGGCTCGGCGTCGAAGTGCTGCTTGTAGGCGGCCCAGCAGATCACCGCGCCGAGGAATGCCCCGAGCAGCTCCCCGCCGAAGTAGGTCAGGGTGGAAGCAAAATCAACCGGGACGTCCGGCGCATACTGCCGTTTGCCTTCAACCAGGATCCCGAGAGTGACGGCTGGATTGAGGTGCGCGCCGGACTTAGCGGCAACGAACACACCCGCGAAGACGGCGATGCCCCACCCCCAGGTCACCATCAGGAACCCGCCGCTGTTGCCTTTGGTGCCCCGCAGGGCAACGTTGGCCACGACGCCGCAACCCAGCAGGGTGAGCATCGCCGTTCCGAAGACTTCGGAAAGAAAAACAATTCCAAGAGACATCTTTGACTCCACTTTCTGTTGCCGGTCCCTCGCAGGTTGAAGGACCGCGGAGCCGGGGGCACTTTGGTGCCCCGGCTTTCGGCCGGGACCTGCCTAGGCGACCAGGCTGTGTACCTGCACGCGGTGGAAACGTTCCAGCACGTCCTGGGCTGCATGGATCTCTGCTGCCCTGGCTGCCGCATCCCAGCCCAGCGGGCCGGCCAGCACGTCCGCCGCCTCATGAAGCAGTTCGCCCGTCACCAGGCCGCGGAAGGCCAGGGACGTGCGGCGGATGAGGACATCCGCAAGGTGCCCAACCTGCTCATTGGCGGCCATGAACTCCAGTTCGCGGACGCTGAGCTCGTGGGTGGAGTGCAGGAGCCGGTCCGGGCCCGCGTCGAGGTAGCGGATGACGTCCTCTGCGCGGGTGCCGTAACGCGTCAGCAGGACCGCGGTCCTGGCGGCGTCACGGCCGGCGGACATGTGGGCCTTGATCCATTTCTGGACCCCCGCCTCGTCTTCCGGGAAGCCTGCTCCGCCCCCGATGGCGAGCTTCGCCGTCGAAACTTTCCGTTCCATGCCCAGTTCGGCAAGCACGTCATTGGTCATGTGCTCGGCCAGCGCACGGAACGTCGTCCACTTGCCGCCAACCAGGGAGAGGACGACGGCGCCTGCCGCGCCTTCGCGCCGTTCGATCCGGTAGTCCCGCGAGACAAATCCGGGCTGGGTTGCGTCGTGCCGGGGCAGCGGACGGACGCCGGAGAATGTGTACACGATCTGCCCGCGGTCAACCGGGATGCCGGGGAAGACATGGCCTATGAGCTCAAGGAAGTACTCGATTTCCTCGTCGGTGCACACCGCGTCCTCGCCCATGTCGGCGTACACGTCGGTGGTTCCCACCAGGACCCTGTCCCCCATCGGGTAGATCAGGACGATCCGGCCGTCAGTGTGTTCGAAGAAGATTTCGCGGCCATTGCACGCTTCGAGGAGCCCAGGGTGGTCCAGGACGATGTGGGAGCCCTTGGTGCCGCCCATGAAGCGGGAGGCAGCGCCCATTGCTTCGTTGGTCAGGTCCACCCATGCCCCGGTGGTGTTCACGATGACGTCAGCGGTGAAGTCAAACATCTCGCCGGTAAGTTCATCGCGAAGCTGGACGGTGCCGCCTGCAGCAGGGCTGCCCTTGCCCGGAGCCGCCCCGGCTGTCATCGACTGGAGCGAGAGATGGTTGCTGGCCCGGGCTGTCGAGTCTGCGGGGCCTGCACCGGCCAGCCCGGCCTTTTCGCCGTCCTGGAGCACGTCGAGGGTGAGCCGCTCCGGGTTGTGAACCGAGGCGTCGAAGTACGTGGCCGCGTATTTGATGCCTGGGTGGAGGTGAGGCAGTTCGGCCAGTGCACGCTTGCGGCCCCGGAACTGGTGGCGGGGAACAGCGCCGCCGTCGCGGGAGAACGAGTCGTAGAGACTGAGCCCCAGCTTGATGAGGAACGCGCCGCGTTCCTTGGGCTGGCCCTGCTGCTTGTGCGTGAGGAAGCGCAGGGGTGCGGACAGCACGCCGGAGAACGTGCTGAAGATCGGGATCGTGGTCTGGAGGGGTTTTACGTAGTGCGGTGCGATGCGCAGCAGGCGGTTGCGTTCCGCTACGGATTCCCGGACCAGGCGGAATTCTCCGTTTTCCAGGTAGCGGATGCCGCCGTGGATCATGTGCGAGGAGGCCCCGCTGGCGCCCTGGCAGTAGTCGCCGCGTTCCACCAGGGCAACGTCAACCCCCTGAAGGGCAAGGTCGCGGAACGTGCCTGCGCCGTTGATACCGCCGCCGATGATCAACACTTTGGCCCGCGGACGCTGCCGCAGGGCCTGGACTGAAGAACGGGTTCCCCTGCCAGGTGAAGGCAAAACTCCGCTACGGCCGAATAAATGCGTGGTTCCCAAAACGACTCCCTGGGGGTTGGTTCTGTGCGGCCGCCAGCCGGCGCCTCGCAGGTCTCCAACTATTCTTTGAATTGATGGAAAATAGAGTCAACCTCCATGCACAAACGTGCAGAACGGATTTCGAATGTCACCCTCACGCCACTCCGACGCCCTGCGTGCTGCACAGATGTACTATCTGCAGGACCTCACCATGGACGCCATCGCACGGGAGCTCCGCACCTCCCGTTCCACGGTTTCCCGTCTCCTGTCTTCGGCCCGGGACTCGGGGCTGGTACAGATCCAGATCCGCAATCCGATGGATACGGGCCCGGAATTGGAAGGAATCATCCGGGACGAGTACAACCTGGACGTGCACGTTGTCCCGGTCCTGGAAACACTGAATGAGGCTGAGACCCTGGAGCGGGTGGCTATGCAGGCCGCACGGACCATCGGGCCCCTGGTGGATTCCAACGCCATCATCGGGGTGGCCTGGGGGTCAACGCTGAGCGCAGTCAGCAGGCACCTGACCCGCAAGATCACCCACGACAGCGTCATCGTCCAGCTCAACGGGGCCGGAAACATGCACACCACGGGCATCACGTACGCCAGTGACATCATGCGCCGCTTCGGCAGTGCCTACGGGGCGCGCGTTGAGCAGTTCCCGGTGCCCGCGTTTTTTGACCACGCTGCGACCAAGACCGCCATGTGGAATGAACGCAGCGTGCAAAGGATCCTCAAGCTCCAGTCGAGGATGAGCATCGCCATCTTTGGCGTGGGTTCAGTGGACGCAGACTATCCCAGCCATGTTTACGCTGGCGGCTACCTGGACGAAAGCGACCTCAAAAGCCTTGCGGGCTCGGATGTTGTGGGCGACGTCGCCACCGTCTTTTTCCGCGGCGACGGGTCCTCCGACGGCATTGTCCTGAACGAGCGGTCAACTGGACCGGCGCTCGCGGAACTCAAGCAGGTCAGGCGCCGCATCTGTGTGGTGTCCGGGGCGTCCAAGATCAACGGGCTTCGGGGGGCACTGACGGCGGGGCTGGCGACGGACCTGATCCTCGATGAGGCAACCGCGCGCCGCCTGGTGAGTTTCGACGGAGCAGCCTGACGGAGTCCGTGTACAGAATGGGTAGAGTCGTTGCTATGAAAACCTCACCCCGGCTCAGCCTGAACAACGGCGTGCTGATCGACCAGTTGGGATTCGGGCTGTACAAGGTTCCGGTGCTGGAGGCGGCCGGCCTCGTGGCCACGGCCCTCGGCTGCGGATACCGCCATGTCGACACAGCGGCCATGTACGGGAACGAAACCGGGGTAGCCCGCGGGATGAGTTCGCTCTTCGGCTACGACGGCGGAATCGGGACGGGAACCGGCGGTTCGGGGGAGGCGGCGCCCGCGTTGGCCCGCGAAGACGTCTTCGTCACCACAAAGGTCTGGAACGATGACCAGGGCTACGACTCCACCCTGCGGGCGTTCGATAACTCAATGGTGAACCTTGGCCTGGACTACGTGGACATGTACCTGATCCACTGGCCCTGCGCCCGGCGCGGGCTGTTCACGGACACCTACCGCGCCCTGGAAACCCTGTACCGCGAAGGCAAAGTGCGCGCCATCGGTGTCTGCAACTTCCAGCCCTCCCACCTGGACCGGCTCCTGCAGACGGCGGAAGTGGTACCGGCCGTCAACCAGATCGAACTGCATCCGTGGCTCCAGCAGGCTGAACTTCGCAAAAAGCACGAGGAGTTGGGGATCCGGACGGAAGCCTGGAGCCCCTTGGGGCGCGGACAGGTCCTGGCGGATCCGGTCGTCCTGGCGTGTGCCGCTGAACATGGCGTGACCGCGGCGCAGGTCATCTTGCGATGGCACATCCAGCTGGGCAACATCGCCATCCCCAAGGCGAGTTCGGAGGCCCGCATCCGCGAGAACCTGGATGTCTTCCACTTTGCACTTTCGGACCGGGACATGGGTGCGCTTGCCGAACTTGACCGGGGACACCGCACCGGGTCCCATCCCGACAACGTCAACTAGGACCGAGGGCCATGAAAACAGCTGACTCCCCGCCTCCCGCCACGCAGTCCTACTTCAGCCGGGAACTCGCAGCCCGGACCCGGGCCTCCGACATTGAGCTCAATGGAGCCACGGTGGCTTACTGGACCTACGAGCCGGTCCAGGTGACGCCGGACACGCGGACCATTTTGGTGATCCACGGCTTCCGCGGCGATCACCACGGCCTGCTCAGGGTTGCGGACCAGCTGCCTGGAATGCGGATCATCATGCCCGACCTCCCTGGCTTTGGCAGCTCCGATGCCTTCGCCTCGGGACCGCATTCCATAGAGCATTACGGCACCTTCATCACCGACTTCATGGCCGCCCTGGAGCTCGGCCCGGACACCGTACTGCTGGGCCATTCGTTCGGGTCCATCGTTGCCGCGCACTTTGTGGCAGCCCACCCCGGTGCAGTCTCCCCGCTCATCTTAATCAACCCGATCGCCGCACCGGCGCTGGAAGGGCCAAAGGGGATCATGACCAAACTCGCCGTGCTCTACTACCGGCTCGCAGCCCGGCTCCCGCGCAGGCTGGGGCTTGCGCTGCTTCGCAGCCCGCTGATCGTCCGCGTGATGAGTGAGGCCATGGCAAAAACGCCTGACAAGGAGCTGCGCCGGTTCATCCACGGCCAGCACCATGCCTACTTCAGCGCCTTCGCCGACCGCGACAGCCTCCTGGAATCCTTCACCGCCTCCGTCAGCGGGCACGTAGCCGAGGTGGCACCTCAGCTGAACCTGCCGGTCCTGCTCATCGCGGGCGAAAAGGACGAAATCGCGATGCTGCCCGACCAGCACCGGCTCGCCGCGCTTCTGCCGGACGGGACGCTTAAGGTGATCCCCGGCGTCGGGCACCTGATCCACTACGAAACGCCCGCGCCTGCCGCCGGCCACATCGTCAGCTTCCTTAAGGACCATCCCGCGTGAAAATAATCGTCGATGCCCGCTTCACCCGGACCGACCACCACGACGGAATCAGCCGCTACGGCGCCAGCCTGATAGCGGCAACATCAAAGATCGCCGACGTGTCCATGCTTATCAGCGACCCCCGGCAGCTCGCCCTGCTCCCCGACGTTCCCTACACGCTGATCAACAGCCCGCTCTCCCCCACGGAACTCTTCGTGGCGCGCAGGATCAACCCGCTCGGCGCGGACGTGGTGGTATGTCCCATGCAGACCATGGGCACCTGGGGCCGGAGCTACGGGCTGGTCCTGACCCTGCATGACCTCATCTACTACGAGCACCCCGCACCTCCCGCGTTCCTGCCCGCCCCGATACGGGTTCTTTGGCGTCTGTACCACAAGGCGTTCTGGCCACAGCGGCTCCTGCTCAACAGGGCAGACATCGTGGCCACCATCAGCAGCACCACCGAGGCGCTGATGGCCAAACACCGGCTCACCAGCCGCCCCGTCCGGATCATCAGCAACGCGCCCCAACCTGACCAGGAACCGCGCGACGAGGCCGCCGGGGCCGAGCGCTCGCTCGTCTACATGGGCTCCTTCATGCCTTACAAGAACGTGGAAACCATGGTGGCCGGCATGGCCGAACTGCCGGACTTCACCCTGCATCTGCTGAGCAGGATCACCCCGCAGCGCAGGGCCGAGCTGGAAATTATGGTTCCCCCGGGTGCCAAAGTGGTGTTCCACAACGGCGTAACCGACGACGAGTACGCCACCTTGCTCAAGCGCGCCACTGCACTGGTGAGCCTCTCCCGGGCCGAGGGCTATGGGCTGCCCCTCGTGGAGGCCATGGCGCTGGGGACGCCGGTCATTGCCAGCGACATCCCCATCTTCCGCGAAGTGGGCGGCGACGCCGCGTCCTACGTAGACCCTGGCTCAGCCTCAGGCTTTGCTGCCGCCGTGAAGGAACTCGGCAACGATGACCACTGGCAGGAGGTGTCGCGCCAGTCCGTCGCGCGGGCCGCGGAGTTCAGCTGGGATGAATCCGCCAGGCAGCTGGTTGACGTGGCGCATGACATCAAGGTGATGCGATCACGCCTGAAACGGCCGACCTTTCCAACCTAAAGGACGTCCACGCCGTCAAGGCGGAGCTGGACTGGTTCCTCGCTCCTTTTGGCCGCTGCGGCGGCACGGGCGGCACGAAGGACCCGGGTCACCGTCGCCGCCTGCCCGTAGGGGAAGAACAGCAGTGTGCGGACGTCCTCGCCAACGCGCTGCGGGCCGGCTGCGCCCACCAGCAGGACCGGCGCCGGTCCTGCCGTCCGGAGCGCCACTCCGGCTGCTTCCAGCTGCTTTTCGACACCCGCGGTGAAATGCACGACGGCGGTGCGCGGGCCGGTGACGGATGCGATCCGTACCGCCGGGGGCAACTGGAGTTCCACCCGCAGCGCCAGTTCGCGCTGGGCATAGCCGGCGGGATCCCAGCGCAGCAAAGCTCCCACCGCCGCCGTATCCGCTGCAGTGATCACCACGAGGCCACCTTCGGAGGCCGGTCGCACCAGGGCTGCCGCATTGAACCAGCGCCGGACCGTGTCCTCCCCCGCACGGAGGTTTTCGCGGCGGAGCAAGGAGTCGCCGTCGAGGAGCAGTGCCGCGGCGTACCCGCCGTCCGCCACCGGCTCGGCTCCCACCGTGGCGACCACCAGGGCTTTCGCGTTGCCAACCTCCGTCTTGACGTGGTCCCCGGAGGAGGTGACCACCGCCTTGCCGGGGAACGCCCTGCCCAATTCCTCGGCCGTCCGCATTACGCCGGTGGCGCCTTTTCGAAGCCGGCGTCCGCCGCAGTGGCTGCAGTGCCAGTCCGGGGCAGGGGTGGAGCACCAGCGGCACTGGGGCATGGCGGCGCTCCCGCTGGCACCGGCGACGGCCAAGGGCCCCTGGCACGATCCGCAGCGCGCTGCTTCGCGGCAGGTTTCGCAGGCCAGCGACGGTGCGTAGCCGGCACGTGCCACCTGGACCAGGACAGGGCCGCGTTCCAGGCCGTCCTTGGCGGCGCGCCAGGCCGCACCGGGCAGCCGCGCGATCCGGGCCAGCGGGTCTCGTTCCTGTTCAAAGCTGTCAGCCGTGTTCAGCACCCTGGGCACGGTGGAGCGTATGGCAGTGCGTTCGGCGTCCACGGGCGTGGCCCAGCCGGTTTCCACCAGCCGCTGCACTTCGGTGCTGCGGGTGTGGGCCGCCATCAGGCAGGCAGTGCCCTCCTGGCCGGCGCGCAGCAGCAGGACATCGCGGGTATGCGCGTAGGGGGCACGCTGCTCGATATGAAGGTCATTGCCATCGTCCCAGCAGGCCACGAGGCCAAGATCGCGGACAGGCGCGAACGCTGCCGACCTGGTGCCTATGGCCACCCGCGCGGAACCGTCCAGCACACGCAGGAAGTTCCGGTACCGCGGCGTGGGGCCGTCATCGGCGGTCAGGCGCGCGATGTCGCCGACAGGCAAGAGCACTGCCAGCGCCTGTTCGAGCCGGTCCAGGTCCCGGTGGTCGGGAACCACTACGACGGCACCACGGCCGGACGCACGGACGGCGGCGACTGCTTCCGCGACCAGTCGGGGCCATGCCGCCCGCCCGAAGCCCTGGAGCGGGCTGAACACCGCGTGCGGGGAACCGCCGTCCTTCAGGTGCCGGAGAAAGGCTTCGCCGTTGCGGTAGGCATCCCACCCGGCGGACCCTGCGGACCCAGCCGTGCCAGCGGCCGTGCCGGCGGAGGCAGCAGCCGTGCCGCGTGTGGGGCGGGCAGCTGTGTCAGCGCCGGTGGGTTCGGCGGTTTCGGACGCCGGCCGGGCAGCCTCCGGGACTGTTGCCCCAGCCCCGGAGGGCCGGGCCAGGAACTCCTTTTCAAGCCTGGCGACGCGCGGCGGAACCGCGGCGCGCAGCACATCGCTGACGGTCCCCGCATAACGGGCGGCAACGGCGGAGGCCAGATCCCGGACAGCCGGCGTGAGGACCGGCACCGGGGAAATGACCTTGTGCAGCGGGACCAGGATATGGCCGGCGTCGGATTCCGCCGCGCGTTCCATGATGAAGCCGCCCAGTTCCTGGCCATTGAACTTGACCTTGACCCGCACGCCGGCCTGGGCAGCATCATCGAGATCGGCAGGGACGCTGTAGTCAAACGGGCGGTCCAGGTGGGGAAGCGGCGATTCCACCAGCACCCTGGCGACCGGGAGGCGTGCTGCCAGCGGAGGCCCGGCCTGCGGCGTGCGTGGCGGGAATCCCTGGAGCAGGGACATCTGCACGGCAGCAGGGACGTCAGGCTCTGCCTGGACAGCCTTGTCTGATGCCATGGCGGCTACCCCTTCAGCATCCGGCGGCGGGTCAGGACGGTTATTCCCGGGCATTCACACCGGGAGTTCCTGACTGGACACAACCAGCCAACCACCTGGTCCTGACATTTTCGGCCGGGCCCCAGGCAGACGGACTGGGTGGGTGATGAACGCTACGCGTTGAAGAAAGCCTTCAGGTCGTCCACCCGGTCCAAACGCTCCCACGTGAAGTCGGGATCGTCACGACCGAAGTGGCCGTGGGCCGCGGTCTTGGCGTAGATGGGTCGCTTGAGGTCCAGGGCGTCGATGATGGCCCGCGGGCGGAGGTCGAAGATCTCGGCGATGGCGGCGCTGATCCGTGCCGGGTCCACGGTTTCGGTGCCGAAGGTTTCGACATAGGTGCCCACGGGGCGCGCCTGGCCGATGGCGTACGCAATTTGTATTTCGGCGCGCTTGGCCAGGCCGGCAGCCACCACGTTCTTGGCGACCCAGCGCATGGCGTAGGCAGCCGAGCGGTCCACCTTGGACGGATCCTTGCCCGAGAAGGCGCCGCCGCCGTGGCGGGCCATGCCGCCGTAGGTGTCAACAATGATCTTGCGTCCGGTCAGGCCGGCATCGCCTACGGGTCCGCCGATGACAAACTCGCCGGCGGGGTTCAGGATGTTGGCTGCCCGCGAGATGTCCAGGTTGGCGGCGGCCAGCACCGGGTTGATCACAAAGGAGGCGAGGTCGGCCCGGAGACGGTCCAGGCTGGTTCCTTCGGCGTGCTGGCTGGAAATGACCACGGTTTCCACGGAAACCGGCGCGTCCTTGTCGTAGCCGACAGTGACCTGGGTCTTGCCGTCAGGCCGGAGGTAGGAGAGCTCGCCGGACTTGCGCACCTCGGTGAGGCGTTCGGAAAGGCGGTGCGCGAGCCAGATCGGCGTCGGCATGTAGGACGCTGTTTCGTCGCTCGCGTACCCGAACATCAGGCCCTGGTCACCGGCGCCCTGGAGGTCGTAGTCATCCTCCTGGCGGCCCTCACGTGCTTCCAGGGAGTTGAACACCCCGCCGGCGATGTCGTTGGACTGCTGCCCGATCGAGACGGACACACCGCAGCGGGCGCCGTCAAAGCCGTTGGCCGAGGAATCGTAACCGATGCCCAGGATGGTCTCCCGGACGATCTGCGGGATCTCCACATACGCGTCGGTGGTGACTTCCCCGGCAACGTGGACCAGGCCCGTGGTGGCCATGGTTTCGACGGCGACGCGGGACTCCGGGTCCGCAGCCAGCAGGGCGTCCAGGATCGCGTCGCTGATCTGGTCGCAGATCTTGTCCGGGTGGCCTTCAGTCACCGACTCGGAGGTGAAGAGGCGGAGCGCGGAGGGCGTGGCCACGTGGGTGTGGGGAATGTGCAGCGGTAAAGTCACTCAACTACCTTACTGGTTGGGAATCGGACGCCCGGCAGCGTGTGTCCCCGTGCTAAGGAAACGTGCCGTGTTCCGTCAGGCGCGGGGCGAAACGTGGTTCAGCTCATAGCCGATCCGGTTGATGACGGCGGCCGAGACTTCGGTTTTCGATCCGGAAGCTTCTTGGGGTTCGGAGCCGGAACGCGACAGGATGACCACGGCGTTGGTGTCCTGTCCAAACACTTTGTCCGTGCCCACATGGTTAACCACCAGGAGATCGCAGCCCTTTCGCCTGAGCTTCGCTTCGGCGTACGCCAGGACATCAGCCTCGCCGTCACCGGTCTCGGCGGCGAAACCCACGATGAGCTGGCTGCGGCGGACCTGGTCTTCGGCCGCGTCCCGTACTTCCACCAGTTCCTGCAGGATGTCGGGATTGCGGACCAGCGAGATGACGGGGTCGGCGGCGTCGTCGCGCTTCTTGATTTTTGTGCCGGAAATCTCGGCTGGACGGAAGTCGGCCACAGCCGCGGCCATAATCACGACGTCGGAATCGGCTGCCGCCGCCAGCGCGGCTTCCCGAAGCTGCAGGGCAGTCTCAACCGCCACGACCTCGACTCCGGCGGGCGGGGGAACTTCCATATGTGCGGCCAGCAGCCGGACGGAGGCCCCGGCGTTCCGGGCGGCGACGGCGAGGGCGACGCCCTGCTTGCCGGATGAACGGTTGCCCAAAAACCGCACCGGGTCCAGGGGTTCCCGGGTGCCGCCTGCGCTGATGGTGACAGTCTTCCCCGCGAGCGGGAGCTGATAGTCGGACCTGCCCTGGGTCAGGGCTATGGCGGCGTCGAAGATGGCTTCCGGCTCGGGCAGGCGTCCGGGGCCTGAGTCGGAACCGGTGAGCCGTCCGGTGGCGGGCTCCAGCACGGCGGCGCCCCGCCCCCTGAGGGTTTCCACGTTGGCGCGGGTTGCGGCGTGTTGCCACATCTCCGTGTGCATGGCCGGGGCAAAGAGCACCGGGCCCCTGGCCATCAGGAGGGTGTTGGTCAGGAGGTCGTTGGCCTGCCCTGTCGCGGCACGGGCCAGCAGGTCCGCGGTGGCCGGTGCCACCACGATCAGGTCGGCTTCATGGCCCAGCCGGACATGGTTGACCTGGTGGACGTCGTCGAAGACGCTGTTGCTGACGGGATGCCCGGACAGGGCCTCCCACGTTGCAACTCCCACAAAGCGGGTGGCCGCTTCGGTGGGAATCACCGTGACGTCATGGCCGGCTTCAGTAAAAAGCCGGAGGAGCGATGCCACCTTGTAGGCGGCAATCCCTCCCCCGACTCCGAGGACTATGCGCACGTGACCTCCGTCAACAGGCAGTCTGTGTAACTTACTCTGTGGCTTCGATTGGCGTCGAAACGAGCTTGCCTTCGTTGATCTCGCGCAGGGCGATGGACAGCGACTTCTCGTTCAGCTTGGTGTCGACCAGCGGGCCGACGTACTCGAACAGGCCCTCGTGCAGCTGGGCGTAGTAAGCGTTGATCTGACGTGCACGCTTGGCACCGAAGATCACCAGGCCGTACTTGGAGTCGGCTGCCTCAAGCAGCGAGTCGATCGGCGGGTTGATGATGCCTTCAAGGTTCGTGGACACGAATTCTCCAAATTCTAACGGGCCGACTGCTACCTGCTGCTAGTGCGGGTGCGGTGTCAGCCCCATGAGTGAAACAAGCTCGTCCGCTGCCCGGCGAACGTCATCATTGATGACGGTGTGGTCAAACTCCGGTTCAGCGGCAAGTTCTAGTTTAGCGGTTTCCAGCCTCTGCTGCTGTTCCTCCGCCGTTTCGGTGCCCCGGCCTACCAGCCGGCGCACCATTTCGTCCCAGCTCGGCGGCGCGAGGAAGACGAATTGGGCGTCCGGGACCGCCGCCTTGACCTGCCGGGCGCCCTGCAGGTCAATCTCCAGCAGGACGGACCTGCCGTCGGCGATGGCTTCCTTGACGGTGCTCTTCAGGGTGCCGTAGGTGTTCTGGCCGTGGACTACGGCCCACTCCAGGAACTCCCCGGCGGCCACGAGTGACTCGAACTCTTCCTTTGACTTGAAGAAGTAGTGGATGCCGTCCTGCTCACCCGGCCGCGGAGCCCGGGTAGTGGCCGAAACGGAAAGCCAGACTTCGGGGTAGTTATCCCGGATGTAGGTGGACACGGTGCCTTTGCCAACAGCCGTCGGACCTGCGAGGACTGTCAGTCCCGGTTTCTTGCTCACGTATTCCTTTGCGGCTTCGGTTCGGATGGGCGGACCGTGGCACGCCCTACTTCTCGTCTATAAAATCTACCAGCGCCTGGCGCTGGTGAACGCCCAGCCCCCGGACCCGCCGTGAAGCGGCGATTCCCAACTGCTCCATGATGGCCGCAGCCCGTACCTTGCCGATGCCGGGCAGCGCTTCCAACAGCTCTGCCACGCGCATCCTGGCCAGGGCGTCGTCACCGGCCGCCGAGCTGATGATGTCGGCAGCCGAAATCTCGCCGGTCTTGAGCCGCTCTTTCGCCGCTGCCCTGGCTGCCCTGGCAGCGGCTGCCTTCTGCAGCGCGTCCGCGCGTTCCGACGCGGATAACGGTCGCAGGCTCATGGAGGACACCCCCGGATTCGTCGGATGCATCCAAGGCGGCCGCCATTGGACTTGTCCTGAAACCTACCCCTTGGTGCCCCGCGAATCAATGGACCGACGCCCCCGGCGGCCTAGCCTTCCCGAAGCCGTCGAGCGTCCGCAGCGCGGCATCCCGGAGCCCCTGGAGGCCGGGGCCCGCGGCAAGGATGTCGCGGCTGGATGTTCCCAGCACCTGCGGGTACGCCGGGCCGAACGTCCGGCGGAGGTCGGCAGCAGTGGCACCCTGCGCCCCCAGTCCCGGCGCGAGGATGGGACCGCGGACGGCCTGCAGATCCAAGCGAAGGTCCGTCAGTGCGGAGCCCACGGTGGCGCCCACCACCAGTCCAACGGATCCCAGGGAGCCCCCGTAGCGGCGGTTTTCCGCTGCTGCCGCCTCCGTGATCCGCCGAGCCACGGAGTCGCCTCCGCCGATGTGCTGGACGGATGCCCCCTCCGGGTTGGACGTCAGGGCGAGGACAAACACACCGCGGCCGTATTCGGCCGCGAGGTCCAGCGCCGGGCGGAGGGACTCGAACCCGAGGTAGGGGCTGAGTGTCACGGAGTCGGCGGCCAGCAGTGACCCGTCCCGCAGCCAGGCGTCCGCATAGGCAGCCATGGTGGAGCCGATGTCGCCGCGCTTGGCATCAGCAATGGTGAGGACTGCTTCATCCCGGGCGGCGGCCAGGACTTCCTCGAGGACCGCCATCCCGGCCGAGCCGTGGCGTTCGTAGAGCGCCACCTGCGGCTTCACCGCGGCAGCGAGCGAACCCACAGCTTCCAGTACCGTCAGCGAAAAGCGCCGGAGCCCGGCGGCGTCGTCGTCCAGGCCCCAGCTCTTCAGGAGCGCAGGGTGCGGGTCAATGCCCACACACAGCGGGCCGCGGGCGGCCATTGCCGCCCCCAGCCGGGAGCCGAAGGACTCCCGGCCGGGGGCACCGGTCACATCGGATCCGGCGTCAGGCATTCCGGGCTGCCGCATTCTGCGAGGCGGCGTCCTGTGAAGCGGCCAGCGCTGCGGCGTGCTCCTGCAGGCTGGTGACGGACCACTCGTACGTGCGCATGGCTTCGATCGCCTGCACGGCGGCGTTGAATTCAGCCACCGTGGTGATGCAGGGAATGCCGATGGACGTGGCGGCTGCGCGGAGTTCGTAGCCGTCGCTGCGGGCTTCGCCGCCTGACGGGGTGTTGAACACCATGTCGATGTCGCCGGCGATGACGAGGTCAGCAATGGTGCCTTCGCCTTCGGCGCTGCTGCCTTCGGCGACCTTGCGTACCGGGGTGGCCTGGATGCCGTTGCGGCGCAGGACATCAGCCGTGCCGCCCGTGGAGACGATTTCGAAGCCGAGGTCGGAGAGCCGCTTGACGCCCATGATGACCGACCGCTTGTCCCGGTTGGCCACGGAGACAAAGATCTTGCCCTCGGTGGGCAGCGCGTTGTTGGCGGCTGCCTGGCTCTTGGCGAACGCGGTGTCGAAGTGCTTGTCGATGCCCATCACTTCACCGGTGGAACGCATCTCCGGGCCAAGCAGGGAGTCCACCACCTTGCCTTCGGGTGTGCGGAACCGGCTGAACGGCAGCACCGCTTCCTTGACGGACACGGGGGCATCCAGCGGCAGCGTGGAGCCGTCGCCCGTTTCCGGCAGCATCTTGTAGGCGCTGCGGAGCTGCCCGATGGTGACGCCGGTGCCGATCAGGGCGGCGGCTTTGGCCATCTGGACCCCGGTGGCCTTGGAGACAAAAGGCACCGTGCGGGATGCGCGGGGGTTTGCTTCCAGGACGTAGAGGACATCGGAGGCGAGGGCGAACTGGATGTTGATCAGGCCGCGCACACCCACGCCTTCGGCGATCGCGCGCGTTGCGGTGCGGACCCGATCCAGGACGTTGGTGCCCAGGGTGATGGGCGGCAGGACGCACGCGGAGTCACCGGAGTGGATGCCGGCTTCCTCGATGTGCTCCATGATGCCGCCCAGGTACATGTCGGTGCCGTCGAAGAGTGCGTCGACGTCGATTTCGACGGCGTCCTCCAGGAAGCGGTCGATCAGCACCGGGTGGTCCGGGGTGATCTCGGTGGCGTTGGCAATGTAGCGGGAGAGGTTGGCCTCGTCATAGACAATTTCCATGCCGCGGCCGCCCAGCACGTAGGACGGGCGGACCAGGACGGGGTAGCCGATCTCGTCAGCGATCTTCTTGGCGTCCTCGAATGACACGGCGGTGCCGTTCTTCGGGGAGACCAGGCCGGCCTTGTCCAGGACGCGGGAGAACGCGCCGCGGTGCTCGGCAAGGTCAATCGCTTCCGGGGAGGTGCCCAGGATGGGGACGCCGGCGTCGGCAAGCTGCTGGGCCAGCTTCAGCGGGGTCTGGCCGCCAAGCTGGACGAACACGCCCATGACGCCGCCGGTGCGTTCTTCGGCCGCGATGACTTCCAGTACGTCCTCGAGCGTCAGCGGCTCGAAGTACAGACGGGTGGAGACGTCGTAGTCGGTGGAGACGGTTTCCGGGTTGCAGTTGACCATCACGGTCTCGTAGCCGGCTTTGCGCAGCGCCATGGAGGCGTGGACGCACGAGTAGTCGAACTCGATGCCCTGGCCGATGCGGTTCGGGCCGGAACCGAGGATCAGGATGGAGGGCTTGGAGTGCAGGGCAACCTCGTCCTCCTCGTCGTAGGCCGAGTAGTGGTACGGCGTGTAGGCGGCGAACTCGGCGGCGCAGGTGTCCACCGTCTTGTAGACCGGACGGATCCCGAGCGCCTGGCGGACGCCGCGGACCACGGCCTCTGAGTTGTGCGTCAGGGCGCCGATCTGCTCGTCGGAGAAGCCGTGCCGCTTGGCACGCTTGAGCATCTCCACGGTCAGGGCACCGGCCTGGCGGATCTCGCGGGAGATCTCGTTCAGCAACTGGAGCTGGTCCAGGAACCACGGATCGATCTTGGTGGCCGCGTAGAGCTCCTCCACGGTGGCGCCGCCGAGCAGCGCGCGCTGGACCTGGTGCAGGCGCTCAGTGGTGGGGCGCTTGGCCTTTTCGATGAGCTCCGGGACTTCCCATTCGGGGACGGAGCTGAAGTCCAGCTGCGAACCCTTCTGCTCCAGGGAGCGGAGCGCCTTCTGCAGCGCCTCCGTGAAGTTGCGGCCCATGGCCATGGCCTCGCCCACGGACTTCATGGTGGTGGTGAGCGTGTTGTCCGCGGCCGGGAATTTCTCGAACGCGAACCGCGGAACCTTGACCACAACATAGTCCAGGGTGGGTTCGAAGGACGCGGGCGTCTTCTGCGTGATGTCGTTCGGGATCTCGTCCAGGGTGTAGCCCAGGGAGAGCTTGGTGGCGATCTTGGCGATGGCGAACCCGGTGGCCTTCGAGGCCAGCGCGGAGGAACGGGACACACGCGGGTTCATCTCGATGACCACCACGCGTCCGGTGTCCGGTTCGATGGCGAACTGGATGTTGCAGCCGCCGGTGTCGACGCCGACTTCGCGGATCACGGCGATGGAGATGTCCCGCAGCCGCTGGTATTCACGGTCGGTGAGGGTCAGTGCCGGCGCCACCGTGATGGAGTCGCCGGTGTGGACGCCCACGGGATCGAAGTTCTCGATGGAACAGACAACAACCACGTTGTCGTTCTTGTCCCGCATCATCTCGAGTTCGTATTCCTTCCAGCCCAGGATGCTCTCTTCGAGCAGCACCTCGGACGTGGGGCTGTACTGCAGGCCCTGGCCCACGATGCGGCGGAGGTCATCCTCGGTGTAGGCCAGGCCTGAACCCAGGCCGCCCATGGTGAAGGACGGGCGGACCACCATTGGGTAGCCCAGGTCTTCGGCGGCCTTGAGGGCCTCGTCCATGGTGTGGATGATGTGGCTGCGGGCGGATTCGGCCCCGCAGCGCTCCACGACTCCCTTGAACTTTTCCCGGTCCTCACCCAGCTCGATGGCGGCGATGTTCGCCCCGATGAGCTCCACGTTGTACTTCTCCAGCACACCGTTCTTGTCCAGCGCGATGGCTGTGTTCAGCGCGGTCTGGCCGCCCAGGGTGGGCAGGACGGCGTCCGGGCGTTCCTTGGCGATGATCTTCTCCACCACCTCCGGGGTGATGGGCTCGACGTAGGTGGCATCGGCGAACTCGGGGTCAGTCATGATGGTGGCGGGGTTCGAGTTCACCAGGATGACGCGGAGGCCCTCCTCCTTGAGGACACGAAGCGCCTGGGTGCCGGAGTAGTCGAATTCGGCGGCCTGGCCGATGACGATCGGGCCGGAACCGATGACCAGGACGCTCTTAAGGTCAGTTCTCTTAGGCATTACTTCTTGTCCTCAGTCTTGTTTTCGTTTTTGTCTTCTGCGCCTGTGTTCGGCCCGTCGGTGTTTGTTCCCTCTGCGGGGTGCTTTGCGTCAACGGGGTCCTTCGACAGGTTGGCGGTCCTGCCGTCGCGGGTGCCTTCCATGAGTTCGATGAAACGGTCGAACAGGTAGGCGGCGTCGTGCGGGCCGGCGGCCGCTTCCGGGTGGTACTGGACCGAGAACGCGGGAATGTCCAGGCACGCAAGTCCCTCCACGACGTCGTCGTTCAGGCTGACGTGGCTGACCTCGACGCGGCCGTAGCGTTCCTCGGGCGCCTGGGTGGCGCCGTCGAGCGGTGCATCCACGGCGAACCCATGGTTCTGGGAGGTGATTTCCACTTTGCCGGTGCGGCGGTCCATGACGGGCTGGTTGATGCCGCGGTGGCCGTAGCGCAGCTTATAGGTCCCGAAGCCCAGGGCGCGGCCCAGGATCTGGTTGCCGAAGCAGATGCCGAAGTAGGGCAGCTTCTCGTCCAGGACGGAGCGCAGGAGCTTGACCTGGGCATCGGCGGTGGCGGGGTCGCCGGGGCCGTTGGACATAAAGAAGCCGTCCGGGTTGACGGCCTTGACGTCCTCGAGGGTGGCGGTGGCGGGCAGGACGTGGACGCGGACGCCGCGTTCGGCGAAGCGGACAGGGGTCATGGCCTTGATGCCAAGGTCGATGGCGGCAATGCTGAACCGGGTGTCGCCGTCCCAGCCGTGGTCCTTGGGTTCCACGACGTAGGCCTCGTCGACGCTGACTTCCTCAGCCAGCCGGGCGCCTTCCATGGGGGCGCTGGCCAGCACCGCGGCCAGGAGTTCCTTCTCGGTGGCCAGGGCGGCGTCGCCGGAGAAGATGCCGGCGCGCATCGTCTTGTGCTCGCGCAGGTGGCGTGTGATGGCGCGGGTGTCCACGCCTTGGATGCCCACGATGCCCTGTTCTACGAGTTCCTCGTCCAGGCTGCGTTCGGAGCGCCAGTTGGAGGGGCGCCGGGCGGCATCGCGGACGATGTAGCCGGCCACCCAGATGCGGCGCGACTCTGCGTCTTCGCTGTTGACGCCGGTGTTGCCAATGTGCGGCGCGGTCTGCACCACGAGCTGCCGGGCGTAGGAGGGGTCAGTGATGGTTTCCTGGTAACCGGTCATGCCGGTGGCGAAGACTGCTTCACCCAGGGCGGTGCCGGTGGCGCCGTAACTGGTGCCGCGGAAGATGCGGCCGTCTTCAAGAACGAGCGCTGCCGGCGAGGTAGGGGTGGAAACTGCTGGAGTGGCGTCCACTTTTTCTGCTGTTACTTGTGTTTCTGTCACTGTTTTACTTTCCACTCTGGGGATCAGTCTGGGGGGCAGCGGAGATCAATTGCTGAAGGGATTCGAAGAGGGCGGGCTTGTCTGCGGCGCGCCGGGTACGGAACCCGGTGTCCAGCTCGTGGGAGCCGAGCTTCCAGCTGAGCACCAGCAGGCCGTCCTTTTCCACGAACTTGCCGGCCATGCCGCTGTCCTGCCGCACGGCGGTGAGGTCCGCTGCCGGAATGTAGACCGCCGGTGCGCCGGATCTGTCAAAGAGGACACCGTGGGGGTAGACGGCGAGGGTCGCGTTGGTACGGATGCCGAGCCCGTGCACGGCGATCCGGTCCAGCCAGTCCCCCGCGGTGGTTGATGCGACGTACTGTCCCTCGGCCGTGTCGAGCGCCGTCCCGGGTGCTTCGGGCACCTCAGGCAGCTGTTCGACGTCGGCCTGCCGCTTGAGGCGGTTCCGCCAGCCTGTCCAGATCATCAGCAGGACGACGGCGATGATCGCCACGGTGATGAGGCCGGTGAGGAGCTTGGTGTCCATCAGGAAACGACCGCCGAACTGGCTGCCGGTTCGCGGTACGGGGTGTTGAGCTCGCCGTCCAGGACGGTGGGGTGGCCCTTGTAGAAGGTGGCCACCACCTTGCCCGGCAGTTCCAGTCCCGCAAATGGCGAATTGCGGCCCATGGTTGCCATCCTGGCGGGATCAACGGTCCAGCGGGCAGCGGGGTCCACCAGGATGAGGTTGGCGGGCTCGCCGGCTTCGAGGGGGCGGCCCTGGTCGGACAGCCGCCCGATCCGTGCCGCGGCTGTGGAGGTCACCCGGGCGAAGTCTGCCCAGGTCATGAGTCCGGTTTCGATCATCGTGTGCTGGACCACTGACAGTGCGGTTTCCAGCCCGGTCATGCCCATCGCGGCCTGCGCCCACTCGCATTCCTTGTGCTCGCTGGGGTGGGGCGCGTGGTCAGTGCCGACGACGTCGATGGTGCCGTCCGCGAGGCCGGCCCGCAATGCCTGGACGTCCGCGTCGGTCCGCAGCGGCGGGTTGACCTTGTAGACCGGGTTGTAGCTGCGGACCAGGTCATCGGTGAGCAGGAGGTGGTGTGGGGTGACCTCGGCGGTGACGTTGATGCCGCGTTCTTTCGCCCACCGGATGATCTCAACGGAGCCCGCGGTGGAGACGTGGCAGACGTGCAGGCGCGAGTTCACGTGCTGTGCCAGCAGGACGTCGCGGGCGATGATGCTCTCCTCGGCGACAGCCGGCCAGCCGGTGAGCCCCAGGACGGCGGACACTTCGCCCTCATTCATCTGCGCCCCGGCGGTGAGGCGGGGTTCCTGCGCGTGCTGGGCCACCACGCCGTCGAACGCCTTGACGTATTCCAGTGCCCGGCGCATCAGCACCGGATCGTGGACGCAGATGCCGTCGTCGGAAAACATCCGGACGCGGGCGCGGGAGTCCGCCATGGCGCCGAGTTCTGCCAGCTGCTCCCCCGCCAGGCCGACGGTGACTGCTCCGACAGGGCGGACGTCCACCCAGCCGGCCGCGCGGCCCAGGCTGTAGACCTGCTCCACAACACCGGCGGTGTCCGCTACGGGTGTGCTGTTGGCCATGGCGTGCACGGCGGTGTAGCCGCCCAGGGCGGCGGCGCGGGTGCCGGTTTCAACGGTTTCGGCGTCTTCGCGGCCGGGTTCGCGCAGGTGGGTGTGCACGTCCACCATGCCGGGAAGGGCCACCAGTCCGGCTGCCTCGATGACGGTGGCGCCGTCGGCGTGAAGGTCCGTTCCCCGGGCGCCAATGACACCGTCGCGGATGAGCAGGTCCTCGGCGCCGGCGCCCAGGACCGCTGCACCGCGGATCAGGTAGGTTCCGTTGTTGTCTGCCATCAGTTGCTCTCCTTGGTGGAATGTGCGGCGTTGGAATGGGCGTACGCACGTGTGGTGTCCGGGACGGCGGCTGGTTCGCGGGTATCCCCGGAAAGCAGCAGATACAGCGCGGCCATCCGGACCGAGACGCCATTGCGCACCTGCGACAGCACGGTGGAGCGGGGCGAGTCCGCGGCGGCTGCGGATATTTCCAGGCCCCGGTTCATGGGGCCGGGGTGCATGATGATGGTGTCCTTCAGTCCCAGGCTGTCCAGGGCACGGAGCCGGTTGTCATCGAAGCCCCAGCGGCGGGAGTATTCGCGGGTGGAGGGGAAGAATGAGGCGTTCATCCGCTCACCCTGCACGCGCAGCATCATGACTGCGTCCACTCCCTGTTCCAGGGTTTGGTCCATGTTGTAGCTGACCTTGCACGGCCACTGCTCGACGCCGATGGGCAGCAGGGTGGGCGGCGCAACGAGGGTGACTTCGGCGCCGAGGGTGCGGAGCAGCCAGACGTTGGACCTGGCCACGCGGGAGTGCAGGACGTCTCCGGCAATGGCGACGCGCATGCCTTTGAGGTCCGCCCCAACGGATCCGCTGCCAGCCAGCTTTGCCCAGTGCCGGCGCATGGTGAAGGCGTCGAGCAGGGCCTGGGTGGGGTGTTCGTGGGTTCCGTCGCCGGCGTTGATGACGGCGGCATCGATCCAGTCCGTGGCGGCCAGGCGGTGGGGTGCACCGGAGGCCCAGTGGCGGATCACGACGGCGTCCGCTCCCATGGCGGCCAGCGTCTGGGCCGTGTCCTTCAGGGACTCGCCCTTGGAGACGGAGGACCCCTTCGCGGCGAAGTTGATGACGTCGGCTGACAGCCGCTTGGCAGCCGCTTCGAAGGAGATCCGTGTCCGGGTGGAGTCCTCGAAGAAGAGGTTCACCACGGTGCGTCCGCGCAGGGCCGGGAGCTTCTTGACCTCGCGGTCGCCCACGGCGGCCATTTCTTCGGCGGTGTCGAGGATGCGGATGGCGTTGGACAGGCTGAGGTCTTCAGTGGAGAGGAGGTGTTTCACGCGCCGCCCTCGATGACCACTTCGTTGACCGTGGATCCGCCGGGGGCGGTGTCGGTTTCCTCAAGGCGGACCCGGACCTTCTCGGCGGAGGACGTAGGGAGGTTCTTTCCCACGTGGTCGGCCCTGATGGGAAGCTCGCGGTGGCCGCGGTCAATCAGCACGGCGAGCCTGACGATCCGCGGACGGCCGAGGTCGATGATGGCGTCCAGCGCGGCCCGGATGGTGCGGCCGGAGTACAGCACGTCATCGATGAGCACCACGACCTTGTTGTCGATCCCCGTGCGCGGAAGCTGGGTGGGGTAGGGAGGCCTGGTGGGATGGTGGGAGAGGTCGTCGCGGAACATGGTGACGTCAAGTTGTCCGACGATGGCGTCGGCGTCCACGGTTGGATCGGCGGCAGCGATCTTGCGGGCCAGCCGGAGTGCCAGCGGATAGCCGCGCCGCGGGATACCCAGCAGCACCAGGTCCTTGGAGCCTTTATTGGCCTCGAGGATCTCATGGGCGATACGAGTGAGGGCACGGTCTATGTCTGCCTGGTTGAGGACAACCCTGGCTGGAACCGGTGCGCTTGTGACAGAAGTCAACGCTCGTCTCCCCTTTCCCCGCCTCACAGGACGGAATTAAAAGAAGGATTATTTGCGTTCCAAAATTACCACACGGGCCGCTGCCGGACGGGCGCGTTGCTGGTCACATCCTGTTCTCCCCTCAGGTGATATGCCCCTGCAGGCGCTGATCCCGCCGTCGGCCAGGCGTTACGCCTTTGAGCCCGGATGCCGGCACCATAGGCTTTCCCTATGTCGATGCACCCCCACCATCCCCGTCCCGGCCAGCCGGGACGGTCCGGACCGCAAGGACCCCTGCCCAGCCAGGTGAACCCGAGCTGGATGGGACACGTGGAGCCGGAGTACTACCGGCCGGTGCCCGGCAATTCAGCCGGCCCCGTCCGTTCCGTCGCGCAGCAGCACGGCCGAGGCGCCCAGCGGCCGCCTGCCCCGCCCACGAGGGCAGGCCTGCTGGCTCTGATGATCGGCGGCGGCGCGCTGGCATTCCTCAGTCTGTTCCTGGTGGTTCCCTTCCTGCTGGCCAACACGGGAACCGCCGGATTCATGGTGGGATTCATAGCCTCGCTGCTCCCGTTGTCCGCGGTGCTCCTGGCGGTCCACGCGATCGACCGCTGGGAGCCGGAACCGAAACGGCTGTTGTTTTTCGCCTTCACCTGGGGTGCAGCGGTATCAATCGCCGTCACGCTGCTGGTCCAGCCGTTCTTCGCGCTCACCTACCAGTTTTCAGACGAGGGCGACTTCCAGACCTACATGGCTACCGTCCAGGCACCGGTAGTGGAGGAATTCGCCAAGGCGCTGGGGCTGCTGCTTCTTCTGCTGTTGGCACGCCGCCACTTCGACGGACCGGTGGACGGGGTGGTCTTCGCCTTCACGATCGCCGGCGGCTTCGCCTTCACGGAGAACATCCTCTACTTCGGCCGGGCCATTGCCGAATCTGCAAGCCCCGCCACCGACCTGGCCCAGATTTTCCTGCTCCGTGGTGTCATGTCCCCGTTCGCCCATGCAATCTTCACTGGAACCACCGGGCTTATCATGGGGTTCGCGGCGCGGCGTTGGCATACAGGCGCATCGGTTGCGGCGTTTGCGGTGGGGCTGCTTCCCGCCATGTTCCTCCACAACCGGTGGAACAGCATGGGCGAGGGCTTCCTCGCGGACTACATCCTCATCCAGGTGCCCATCTTTGTGCTGTTCATTGGCGTGGTCATCCTGCTGCGCGTCGCGGAAAACCGGCTGACCCGGCAGCGGCTTCTTGAGTATGCAGTGGCGGGCTGGTTCACCCCCGCCGAAGTGGACCTGCTGGCCACGCCCGGCGGCAGGCGAACCGCCCTGAGCTGGGCAGCCGGCTACAACCGCCGTCCGCAGATGAAGGCCTTCGTGAAGGCGGCCACGCAGCTCGCCTTCACGCGGCAGCGCATCCTGAGCGGCAGGGATGTGGCGCTGCACCAGGCTGAAGAACGCGCTCAGCTGCAGCGGATCCTGGCGCTGCGGGCCGCCGTCGCCGGCTGAGGTGCCGGATCATGGATGACGTGCTGGTCACCGGAGGATCTGGCCATCTCGGCACGGACGTCGTCCGCCTGCTCCTTGAGCGGGGAGAACGCGTGCGTGTTTTGTCGCGGACACCGCGTGCAGGAACGGATGTGAAAACATTCGAGGGCGATCTCGCCACGGGCCGGGGAATCCGGGAAGCAGCATCGGGGGTTCGCGCGATAGTTCACGCCGCAACGCTTTCACCGGCCGCCCTGCGAGGCCAGGTCCTGCCTGTGGACTTTGTGACAAGCCCTCCCGACGTGGATGTGGACGGAACACGACGGCTCCTGGAGGAAGCACAACGCGCTGGCGTGCAACACTTCCTGTACATCTCAATAGTGGGGGTCCAGCAGTCCAGGTTTCCCTACCTCCGGCGGAAAGCACAGGCCGAGAACATCGTCCGGAGCTCCGCGGTTCCGTGGACGATCCTTCCGGCCACGCCTTTTTATTGGTTGTTGGCCCGGTTCCATGACCACATGACGGAGCAGCGCATCTGGTTTGCCCCATCGAACCTGCTCATGCAGCCAGGCGATTCTGCCGAGTTCGCACCCTACGTGACGGAACGCCTCTTGGCGGGCCCGGCAGGGGACGCTCCATGTTTCGGAGGACCGGACGTCCTGTCCCAGGGGGACATCGCCCGGCAATATCAGGCCGCCCGCGGCCTCCATCGAAGAATCGTGGAGTTTCCGCTGCCCCGCTTTGCCGTCCGGGCAAGCGGTCCCCAAACTTGCGATGACGGCCGGCGGGGAGCAACGACCTGGGCCCAATGGCTCGCGAAACACTGAGGCGCAGGAAAGCACAAAGCCCCGGCCAGGTGACCTGGTCGGGGCTTTGGCTGCTTCGCAGCGAGGCGTCGCCCGGCTGCGGAGAAGGCCTCAGGCCAGCAGTGAAGGCTTCAGCTGCTGCAGGCGTCCGAGGAGACCGTTGATGAACGACGGCGACTCGTCAGTTGACAGCGTCTTGGCCAGCGCGACTGCCTCACTGACCGCTACGCCGTCGGGTACGTCGTCGTTGTACAGCAGTTCCCAGGTGCCGATGCGCAGGATGATGCGGTCCACCGACGGCATACGCTCCAGGGTCCAGCCCTGCGAGTAGGTCTCCAGGAATTCGTCGATCGCCGTCTGCTGCGAGACCACGCCTTCAACGATTTCCAAGGTGTAAGGGTTGACGATCTGGTCCGTCTTTTCCCGCCGCGCCCGCAGGACGTCAAAGGCAGAAACCGAGCGCTGCTCAGCTTCGAAAAGAACGTCCAATGCCCTGTTACGGGCCTTACCGCGTGCGCTCACTACTCGCTGACCCGGCCGAGGTAGCTGCCGTCGCGGGTGTCGACCTTGACCTTGGTGTTGTTCTCGACGAACAGCGGAACCTGGATCTCATAGCCGGTTTCGAGCGTGGCGGGCTTGGTGCCGGCGGAGGAGCGGTCGCCCTGCAGGCCGGGCTCCGTGTAGGTGATTTCCAGCACAACGCTGGGGGGAAGTTCGATGTAGAGCGGGGTGCCCTCGTGGATGGCGATGTTGACCATCTGGTTTTCCAGCATGAAGTTGGTGGCGTCGCCAACGGTTGCACCGGAGACGGTGATCTGGTCGTAGTCAGAGGTGTCCATGAACACGAAGTCCGCACCGTCCTGGTACAGGTACTGGTAATCGCGGCGGTCAACCGTGGCGGTCTCGATCTTGAGGCCGGCGTTGAAGGTCTTGTCCACAACCTTGCCGGACATCACGTTGCGCATCTTGGTCCGCACGAACGCACCGCCCTTGCCAGGCTTGACGTGCTGGAACTCGATGATGTTCCAGAGCTGGCCCTCGAGCTTAAGGACCGTTCCGTTCTTGATGTCGTTAGTGGTTGCCACTGATTTCCTCTGGTTTCTATCTGCCTGGACGGTCAGACGTTTCTATGCCGGGCAGGCATGCCAATCGGCCCGCCAGCGCGTGTTTGTCAAAAATCCAAGAACCATTCTACCGGGTAAATCCGGCGGGGCTTCCGTCACGGGTGCCCAGGCCGTGATGGTCTGCTGTCAGCAGGCCAGTTCCAGCACGTCGCGGGCCCGCTGCAGTGACACAGTGGAGGAGTAGATCAAGGAGGCGTCGGCCGATTCGGCAACGCGCAGGTCCAGTGCGCGGGCGAACGATTCAACGGCGGCGGAGGTCTGGCCTGCGGTGTACTGCGTTTTGCCGAGGAATTGCAGGACGAGCGCTTCGCGGGGGGTCCCCTGGACTTCGGCCAGCAATTGCCTGAACAGCTCCACCGCACGGTCCAGGCGGTTGGAGACTCGCAGCACTTCGGCTTCGAAGGCCCTCAGCCTGAACGATTCGGGGTCCTTAAACCGGGCCTCGGCCAGCAGTTCGGCCGCTTCGGCGGCGTGGCCTTCCACCAGCAGCACAAAAATGTGGTCTGCAGGGTCACTGGAGGCTGCCAGCGCATTCCGGCAGGCATCCTCGTTAACAATCTGCGGCAACAGTGTCTCCGGGTTGATGCGGATTCCGGGGAAGCCGGCCTCCGGCCAGTCGCTGGTGCCTTGCACGTCGCCCTGCATCAGGAAGCAATTTCCTGGTAGGCGGCGAACAGCAGTGAAGTGTCCGGCACGTCGAGGATGCCCGGCTTGGCCACGCCGTCCAGGACGACGAAACGCAGGAGGTCACCGCGTGACTTCTTGTCCCGGCGCATGCCGTCCAGGAGGCCCTGCCAGCGGTCCCTGCGGTAGGTGACGGGCAGGCCGAGGGTCTCCAGGATGCTGCGGTGGCGGTCGGCGTCGGCGTCGCTGAGGCGTCCCACACTGCGGGCCAGCTCAGCGGCGAACATCATTCCCACCGACACTGCCGCACCGTGGCGCCAGGAGTAGCGCTCCACCAGTTCGATGGCGTGGCCCAGGGTATGCCCGTAGTTGAGGATTTCCCGGAGCCCGGACTCCTTCAAGTCTTCGGAAACAACCTTGGCCTTGACCGCAATGGCCCGCTCAATGAGTTCCCGCAGCACCGCGGACTGCGGATCCACCACCGCTTCGGGGTCTTTTTCCACCAGGTCCAGGATGGCCGGATCTGCAATGAAGCCGCACTTGACCACTTCGGCCATGCCGGAGATCAGCTCGTTGCGGGGCAGGGTGTTCAGGGTGTCCAGATCCACCAGCACGCCGGCGGGCGGGTGGAAGGATCCCACCAGGTTCTTGCCCTCCGCTGTGTTGATCCCGGTTTTTCCGCCTACGGAGGCGTCCACCATTCCCAGCAGGCTGGTGGGCATGTGTATGACTTTGACACCCCTGAGCCAGGTCGCCGCCACAAAGCCGGCGAGGTCGGTCACGGCGCCTCCGCCGACGGCAACTATTGCATCGGAACGCGTGAAGTCGTTTTGTCCCAGCACCTGCCAGCAGAACGCCGCCACCTGGATGTGCTTGCCTTCCTCGGCATCAGGGATCTCTGCGGTCAGTGAGGTGAAGCCGGCAGCGGCGAGTTCGTCCCGCACCGTGTCTCCCGTGAGCCGCAGCGCCCGGGGGTGGATGACAAGCACACGCCGTACGCGCTCACCCAGGAGTCCCGGGAGGCTGCTGAGCAGGCCGCGGCCGACGACGACGTCGTAGTTCTGCGCCGCCGACTCCCCGGTGACCTTGATGACTGTTGATTCGTCGCTCACTTTTCAACTTCCTGTTTGGCAGCTGCGAATTCCCGCAGCGCAACTTCGAGCCGGTGTCCGATCTCTGCAACGGAGCCCTCGCGGACGTCCAGGACCACGTCGGCCAGCCGTTCGTAAACCGGCTTCCTGGCGGCGAACGTTGAGATCCATTGACCCATGGCATCGCCTGCAAGCAGCGGACGGCCGGTATTGCGGGCGATGCGGCTGGCCACCGTGGCGGCGTCGCACTCCAGGTACACCACCGTGCAACTTCCCAGCAGCTGCTGGGTCCCGGAGTCCAGGACCGCCCCGCCGCCCAGCGATATCACCGTGGCCGTGGCCGTGCCCGCGGCCTGTTCCACCACGCTGGCCACGGTACGGGCCTCAATCTCCCGGAAGGCCCGCTCGCCCCGCCCGGCAAAAATGTCAGCAATGGAACCGTGGCTGCCCACGATCACCACGTCAGTGTCCACAAACTGCGCACCCAGCTGTTGAGCCAGTTGGTAGCCGATGGCTGACTTGCCCACAGCCATCGGACCAATCAGGACAATGGGCCGGGCGTCCGGCGCACCTGTTCTGCTGCGATCGGGCACTACTGGCCGATCGAGTCCAGGGACGCCGGAATGTTGTCCAGGTAACCCTTGATATTGCGCTTCGTTTCAGCCACGGAGTCGCCGCCGAACTTTTCCGTGATGGCCTCGGCAAGGACCAGCGCAACCATTGCTTCGGCCACAACACCGGCGGCGGGCACGGCACAGACGTCCGACCGCTGGTGGTGCGCCTTGGCAGCCTCGCCGGTGCTGACGTCGATGGTCTTCAGGGCACGGGGCACCGTGGCTATCGGTTTCATGGCCGCACGCACGCGCAGTACGTCACCGATGCTCATGCCGCCCTCAATGCCGCCGGCACGGTTGCTGGTCCGAATGATCCTGCCGTCTGCGTCCTTGACGATTTCGTCGTGCGCTGAGGAGCCCCGGCGTGCTGCCGTGAGGAAACCGTCGCCGACTTCCACGCCCTTGATGGCCTGGATTCCCATGAGGGCGGCGGCGAGCCTGGAATCAAGCCTGCGGTCCCAGTGGACGTAGCTGCCCAGTCCCGGCGGGAGGCCGTAGGCGAGCACTTCCACCACGCCGCCAAGGGTTTCGCCTTCCTTGTGGGCAGCGTCCACTTCGGCGACCATGGCATCGGACGTCTCGCGGTCGAAGCAGCGAAGCGGGTCGGCGTCCAGGGCGATGACGTTGGCGGGTACCGGGAGCGGCCGGCCCTCGGGCACTGTCACGGTGGCGATGGAGACAGTGTGGCTGACGAGCTCGATGCCGAGGTGCTTGAGGAACTGGGCCGCAACGGTGCCCATGGCTACGCGGGTTGCTGTTTCCCGTGCGCTGGCGCGTTCGAGTACGGGCCGTGCCTCATCAAAGCCGTACTTCTGCATGCCGGTGAAGTCCGCATGGCCGGGACGGGGCCGGGTGAGCGGGGCGTTGCGTGCCTGGTCGGCGAGGACCTCCGGGTCCACGGGATCCGCAGACATGATTTGCTCCCATTTGGGCCATTCGGTGTTCCCCACCTGGATGGCCACCGGTCCGCCCTGGGTCAGTCCGTGCCGGACCCCGCCGAGGATGGTTACTACGTCCTGTTCAAACTTCATGCGTGCGCCACGGCCGTAGCCAAGGCGGCGGCGAGCCAATGAATCGGCGATCTGCCCGCTGGTGAGTTCCACACCGGCGGGGACGCCTTCAATAATTCCCATCAGAGCCGGACCATGGGATTCACCGGCTGTCAACCAACGCAACATAATTTCCATCCTGCCATGTATGGCGCTCAGAACGCCCGTCGGGGAAGTCCGACTGCGTCACACATCACATCTATGACAGCTGCGTTAACTTCCTCCCGGAGCCGGGAAAAAAGCCGCACCTGTTCCACCGCCTGGTAGAGCAGCATCTCAAGTCCCGGGACCACCGAACCGCCGCCGGCCTGCCACGCCGAGGCGATCTTGCTGGGCCAGGGATCGTACGCCACGTCCAGCAGGACGCCGGGCGTCCGGGCGCCGCTGGCGGCCAGTTCGCGGGCCAGCCCGTCTGCTGCGCGGGGCGGCAAAGTGGAGATTACGACGTCGGCAGCCGCCGTCGGGCCGGCAGCTTCCGCCAACTGCCGTACGGCCAGGTCCACGCCGACTCCGGCCGCGGCGGCACGCGCCTCCTGCACCCTTGACGTGTCACGGACGAACAGCTGCACCGAAACGGCGCCGAGGAGTTTGAGGGCCGCCACGGCTGCCGCAGCGGTGCCCCCGCCGCCGAGGATCACCGCAGAGGGCGTGGGCGCAACACCGGCGTTGCGGACGGCATCCACGATTCCGGCCACGTCCGTGTTGTAGGCAACACGCTTCACACCAGCGCCGGCGTCCTCGAAAACCACCGTGTTAACCACACCTAGGACGCTCGCGACACCGCGGACTTCGTCCACTTCATGCAACATCGCCGCCTTCAGCGGCATGGTCACGGAGAGTCCGCGCCATCCCTCCTGCTGGCTGACCTGTTTCATGAACGCCGGCAAGGCAGGCTCCGTGACGTCCACAGCGGTGTAGCTGATGTCGATGCCCAGCTGTGCGTACGCCGCCGCGTGCAGGGCTGGTGACTTGGAGTGGCTGATCGGGTGACCGAGGACGGCGGCCCGCAGGCTCATGCGCAGCGGCCTACGTTGGCTTCGCACCAGGTGTTGTACTGGTCCACGTAGGTGTTGTGCTCAGCCAAGGTCTTGGAGAACTTGGTCTCCTTGGTGTCCAGGTTGATGGTCACCCAGTACAGGTAGTCGTTGGTCTTGGGCTTGGCGGCAGCATCAATGGCTGTCTTTCCGGGCGAACCTATGGGTCCCGGTGGCAGGCCGGGATTGGCATAGGTGTTGTACGGGTTGGATTTGTCCTGGCGTTGTTCGTCCGTGAAGTTGTAACTCTTGGTGCCCAAACCGTAGGTCACCGCCGAGTCCACCTGCAGGTATCCGTTGGTCTGGTCATTGGGCTTGAGCCTGTTGTAAATGGCCCCGGCCACGTCCCCGTACTCTGCCTGGCCGCCTTCAGCCTGGACAATGCTGGCGACGATCACGGCTTCGTATTGCTTGGCAGGATCGGTAATCCCCTGCGACACGAGTTCATCCACGGTGACCTTTACCAGGGACTTCAGGATTTCCTTCGCCGGAGTGCCCAGCTCGAAGCGGTATTCCCCCGGAGCCAGGAAGCCCTCAAGGTTCTTGGCGTTGGCCGGCAGGCCAAAATCCGCCGGAGTGTTGCTCAGTGCCGTCAGCTGGTCCAAGGGCACTCCGGATCCTTCGGAGATGGCCTGCAGCGATTCCCCGATCCTCAGGCCGGCACTCAAGGCAAAGTAGATGACCTTGCTCTTGTCCTTGCCCAGGAGGACATTCACGGCATCCGCGTTCTTCATTTCCATTTTGAACGTGTAGTCGCCGGGCGACAGGACGCCGCCTGACGCGGCGAACGCCTGCAGGAACGTATCAGCGTTGGCGACCACTTTTTCGTTCTCCAGCTTGGACGCCATTGACCGGGTACCTTCGCCGGGCTCAACCGACACCTGGACTTCGCCGGTGCCGGGGCCAGGGAAATCGCTGGGTTTGTCGTTCCCGAGCAGCGGCTTGAGGAACTGGGCCCCAACGGCGACGGCGGTGACGAACACAGCCAGTGTCACGAAGAGCGCGAGGAGTCGGCGCCGGCGGCGCACTTTCTTGGAGGGCCGCGGCACTACGGTGACCGCAGAGGCGCCACCGAGTACGCCGGCGTCGTGGTGGTCATCCGGATGGTAGTCCCCGTCATGGTGGGCGTTGCCATAATGCGCAGTGTCGTAGTGGCCTTCGTCGTAGTGCCCGCCATCATGGGCGGCACCGTGGTGCGCGTCGTCATGGGCACCATCGTGGTGCGCGTCATGATGGGCAACATCGTGGTGAGCATCGTCGTGGTGGTCGCTGTAGTGCTGCTCTTCCGCGTGATGGACGTCATCATAGACGTGGTCCTGTCCGTCCCGGACTCCGTCGCCGGCCGGGATCTCCTCGTGCTGCCCAACCGCCGGCGGTGCGGAGCCAACCTGCTGGATGGCTGGCGGGGCATCCGGCACGGCGGGGACCACCGGAGGGGCTGCGGGCTCGGGAGGAGCGGTAGCGGCGGCCTTGTGCCCATTGCCCTCGTCCAGGTGGTCGAACCCGGTTTCGTAGGCCTGCTCGGGAACAACATCGTTGCTTTCGGTGTGCAGGGACTTCTCCAGTGCGCGGAGTTCCTTGCGGGTCAGCTGCCTGGCCCCGCCGCCGCTGGTGGTGCCGGACGTGTCATCAATGTTGGCCGGGCTCACTGTAGCCTTCCGTTATCTGAAGATCGAGTTTTGTCCCCCGGGGAAGCGGGCGCGGGCATTCCCGCTTCACTGTCCCCGGATAGCCCCGGACGGGCCGGCGCGGTCACGCGCCTTCCAACGTCCGTTCCCCTGGCTTTTTGCATGTCGATGGCGTGCTGGAGTATTCCTGCCGCCGCAACCTGATCCACCACTTTACGGTGGTTGCGGCTGCTCATGCCAGCTTCGTGCAGGTTGCGGTGGGCCGAGACGCTGCTGAGGCGTTCGTCGACGAGGCACACCGGGACGTCCAGGTCACGGCCTTCCAGTTCGCCGGCCAGCAGCTCCGCGTAGTCCGTCGCCATCCGGGCGGAAGCGTGTTCCTCCCCCTTCATGGTGCGTGGAAGCCCCACGATGACCTGGACCGCCCCGAGTTCCTGGACGAGCGCCGCAATGACGCGGACATCCGAATTCTTCTTGGGGTTGCGGTCCAACGTCTTGTACGGCGTCGCGAGGATGCCGTCGCGGTCACAGAGGGCAACGCCCACCCGGACGGTTCCGACGTCCACCCCCAGTTTGATGCCCTGGGGGTAGGCTCCGGCTGCTGCAGGACTGGTCATGGAATGCTTATCGCCGGGAAATCGCGTCCACAACGGCGGCCAGCGCCGGTGCGACCTTGTTGGCATCCGTTCCGCCGCCCTGCGCCACATCGTCCTTGCCGCCGCCGCCTCCGCCCAGGATCCCGGCAGCAAGACGGACCAGTGCCCCCGCCTTGACGCCTGCCGCCCGGGCAGCCTCGTTGGTGGCCACCAGGATCACGGGCCGGTCGTTGCTGACGCCTGCAACAGCAACGGTGGACGCGGCAGAACCGAGCCGGTTCCGAAGGTCCAGGGCAAGGCCGCGGAGGTCGTCCGCACCGCTGACCTGCCCGGCATCGTGGGCGATGACGCTGACTCCGGCGGCATCCCTGGCCGTGCCTGCGAGCTGGCCTGCGGCGGCCGCCAGCTGTTCCTTGCGGAGCCGTTCCAGTTCCTTTTCGGCAGACTTGAGCTTCGCGAGGGTCACGGCAATCCGGTCAGCCAGCTGGCCGGAAGGCACCTTCAGCATCTCGGTAAGTTCCGTTACCAGCGCGCGCTCTGCGGCGAGGTGGCGGAAGGCATCCATGCCCACAAAAGCCTCAACGCGGCGGTTTCCTGAACCAACGGACTGCTCCCCCAGCAGCGACAGGCTGCCGATCAGGGACGTGTTGGAAACATGCGTGCCGCCGCACAGTTCACGGGACCACTCGCCGTCGATCTCCACAACGCGGACTTCACTGCCGTAATTTTCGCCGAAGAGCGCCATGGCGCCCAGCGCCTTGGCCTCCGCGAGGCCCATGACCTTCGTGTCCACCCTGAAGTTGTTGCGGATGGCCAGGTTTGAGACTTCCTCGATTTCGGAACGTGTGGCAGTGCTGAGGCCCTCACCCCAGGCGAAGTCAAAGCGCAGGTAGCCCGCCTTGTTGTAGGAGCCGCGCTGGGTGGCCTCCGGACCCAGGATCTGGTGCAGTGCGGCGTGGACAATGTGGGTGCCGGTGTGCGCCTGTTCTGCGGCGTGGCGCCGTTCCCGGTCGACGGCGGCGCGCACCAGCGCGTCAGACGGGATCTCGCCTTCGCGGACGATCGCCTTGTGGACGCTGAGCCCCTTCAGCGGGCGCTGGACATCGAGGACCTCGACGACGAATCCATCGCCGGTGATGAGGCCCGTGTCAGCTGCCTGGCCGCCTGCCTCGGCGTAGAACGGCGTCTCGGCAAGGACAAGCTCGATTTCGTCGCCCGTGGAGGCCTGGGCCACTGACCGGCCGCCGCTGAGGATGCCGCGGACGCGTGACTCACCGTCCAGGTCGTTGTAGCCGGTGAAGACGGTCTCACCCTGGGCCAGGAGTTCCTGGAAGGCGCTGAGGTCGGCGTGGCCGCCCTTCTTGCCCTTGGCATCGGCCTGGGCACGCTGCCGCTGTTCCAGCATCAGCCTGCGGAACTCCGGCTCGTCCACCCGGAGTCCGGCCTCTTCGGCCATTTCGAGGGTGAGGTCGATGGGGAAGCCGTACGTGTCGTGGAGCGCGAAGGCGTCGGCGCCGGACAGCGGCTTGCCGGCAGCCTTGGAGACGGTCACGGCGTCTTCGAGCCTCGCTGTGCCGGACGCGATGGTGCGCAGGAAGGCCTTTTCCTCGGCATACGCGATCCTGCTGATGCGGGCGAAGTCAGTCTCCACTACAGGGTAGACGCCCTTCATGGCGTCGCGGGAGGCCGGAAGGAGGTCCGGCAGGCAGGCCTTTTCGACGCCGAGCAGGCGCATGGAGCGGACGGCACGGCGGATGAGGCGGCGCAGCACGTAGCCGCGGCCTTCGTTGGAGGGCGTCACGCCGTCCGCGATCAGCATCAGGGCTGAGCGGATGTGGTCGCCCACAACGCGCATCCGGACGTCGTCGGTGTGGTGCGGATCGTCGGGTGTTTCGGCCGAGGTGTATTCCCGGCCGGAGAGCTCTGCCGCCTTGTCGATGACGGGACGGACCTGGTCGGTCTCGTACATGTTCTCGACGCCCTGCAGGATCATGGCAAGGCGTTCCATGCCCAGGCCGGTGTCGATGTTCTTCTTGGGCAGTTCGCCCATGATGTCGAAGTCGTCCTTCGAGCGGACGTTGTCGATCTGGTACTGCATAAACACGAGGTTCCAGATTTCGACGTACCGGTTCTCATCGGCGATCGGTCCGCCGTCGACGCCGTAGTCCGGGCCGCGGTCGTAGTAGATCTCGGAGCAGGGGCCGGCGGGGCCGGGCTGGCCGGTGTGCCAGTAGTTGTCAGCTTTGCCCATGCGCTGGATGCGGTCAGCCGGGACGCCGGTGTTCCTGAGCCACAGCTCCTTGGCTTCGTCGTCCTCCTCGTAGACCGTCACCCACAGGAGTTCCGGCGGCAGGCCGTAGCCGCCGTCGGCCACGCTGGTGGTGAGCAGTTCCCAGGCGAACTTGATGGCGTCTTCCTTGAAGTAGTCGCCGAAGGAGAAGTTGCCGCACATCTGGAAGAAGGTGCCGTGGCGGGCGGTCTTGCCCACCTCTTCGATGTCACCGGTGCGGATGCACTTCTGCACGCTGGTGGCACGGGAGTAGGGCGCTTCTTCGCGGGCCGTCAGGTACGGGATGAACGGGACCATTCCGGCCACTGTGAACAGCAGGGAGGGGTCGCTGGAGACCAAGGAAGCGGAAGGCACCGCGGTGTGGCCTTTGCTGACGAAAAAGTCGATCCAGCGCTTGGTGATCTCCTGCGACTTCATGAGCTGTTTACTTACCCTTCTTGGTTCACGCGTTCTGCTGCGTGACAGTTTTATTCAGTGGGCAGCCCGTCAGACGGGGCTGCTGTTTCAATTCTCCGCTGGTTCCGGAGCGTCAGCGCCGGACAAGCTCGTGGGACTCGACGCCGAGCGCGGTACGGAGGTCAGTCTCACGCTCACGCATTCCGGACCGCACGGCGTCCGCGAAGTCGTAGACGCCGTCGGCCAGCCGGCCCACCGCGCGGTTCAGGCCAACCGGTCCCAGGTTGGCCTGGGCTTCGTTGACCTTGCGGAAGGCGATGACTCCAATGGCCACGCCAATTCCCATCCAGACAAGTCGTTTCATTTCAGTTCTCCGGGTGGCTCAGCGGCTGCGACGGCCGGCGGCGGGCTTCTTGCGGTTGGCGAAGGCGGAGCGCACGCCGTAGCTGAAGGCGGCCACCTTGATCAGCGGCGAACCGACAGTTGCCGCCATCAGTGATGACAGGGCGGAGAGGTTGGCGGAAGCATCCGAAACGTTGGAGGCAATGCCATCAACTTTCTTCAGCTGCTGGTTGGTGGTGGACACCGTGGCTGTCACCTCATCCATCAGGGGCGTGGCGCCGTCGCTGATGGCGCGGATGGACGTGCGCACCTCGTCAAAAACCCGTCCCAGCTTCAGGATCGGCACCGCAAGCAACAGCACCAGGAGCGCGAACACCCCGGCAGCGATCAGGCCGGCAATATCGCCACCAGACATAGACGTTCATCTCCTCGAAACTGTGTGATTTGTTCCATCTGCGCCCGCACAATCCGTGCGAAACGCAGATGCCCCCCAAGTACCTTACATACAAAGAAGCCCGCGGCGCTTGCCACGGGCTTCTTTGGATACGCTGCTGGGATTTAGCGTGCGTAGAATTCGACGACGAGCTGCTCTTCGCAGGTCACGGGGACCTCGGAGCGCTTCGGGCGGCGGACCAGGCGGGCCTGCAGGGCGTCAAGCTTGACGTCCAGGTAAGCCGGAACCTGGGGCAGGACGTCGCGGTGCGCGCCGGCCGCTGCAACCTGAAGCGGAACCATGGTTTCGCTGCGGCTGTGGACGTGGACCAGCTGGCCCTCGCCGACGCGGAAGGACGGGCGGTCAACGCGGACGCCGTCAACCATGATGTGGCGGTGCACAACCAGCTGGCGGGCCTGGGCGATGGTGCGGGCGAAGCCGGCACGAAGCACGAGGGCGTCGAGGCGCATTTCGAGCAGTTCGATCAGGTTTTCACCGGTCAGGCCCTTGGTGCGGCGCGCTTCTTCGAAGGCGCGGGTCATCTGGGCTTCGCGGATGCCGTACTGGGCGCGCAGGCGCTGCTTTTCGCGCAGGCGTACGGCGTAGTCGGAGTCCTGCTTCTTGCGGGCACGGCCATGCTCACCGGGGCCGTACGGGCGGCGCTCCATGTACTTGGCGGCCTTGGGGGTCAGAGCGATGCCGAGTGCACGCGAAAGGCGTGCGGTACGGCGAGCACGAGTGTTGTTAGCCACTTGTGTCCTTCCAATATCTGCGGTGTGTCAGTGTTACTGGCCTCCACGATGGAGAGCATCGGCCAACCGCTGCCTTTTGCTACTGGGCGCAGGGCATAACCGCACCAACAGCATGAAATGCTGAAATACAGTGGATTGTGCGTCCGCGCCTTGCCAGACAACGATCAATCTTACCAGCATTCACTGTCCGCCCCTTACCTTCTCCGTCGTCCCCCTCAAACGCGGCAGCTAGCCGCCGCGGATAATCTTCCGGAGCCGTTCAAGCCGGACCGCAATGTCCCGTTCGGCGCCGTTGGCCGTGGGTATGTAATAGTCCCGGCCCACGAGGTCGTCCGGCGGGTACTGCTGGGTCGCGACCGAGTGCGGGGCGTCGTGGGCGTACTTGTAGCCCAGTCCGTGGCCCAGCTGCTTTGATCCCGGATAGTGGGCATCGCGCAGGTGCGCCGGGATCCCGTTTCCCAGCCCGGCACGGACGTCGGCCACCGCCTTGTTCAGGCCCATGTAGGCCGCGTTGGACTTCGGTGCCGTGGCGAGGTGGACCACGGCTTCGGCCAGGACGATCCGGCCTTCCGGCATGCCGATCAGCTGTACTGCCTGGGCCGCGGCCACGGCTGTCTGCAAGGCAGTAGGATCCGCCATGCCAACGTCTTCGGCCGCGGAAATCACGATGCGCCGGGCAACAAACCGGGGGTCCTCCCCTGCCTCAAGCATCCGCGCGAGGTAGTGCAGGGCCGCGTCCACGTCGGAACCACGGACGGACTTGATGAAGGCACTGGCGACGTCGTAGTGCTGGTCACCGGCACGGTCGTACCGCACCGCTGCCACGTCGAGGGCGCGCTCGGTGTGCTTCAGCTCAACGGTCACCGGACCTTCGCCGGTGTCGTCAGCATCACCGAACGCCACCCCTGCTGCGGCCTCGAGTGCGGTCAGGGCACGCCGGGCATCACCGCCTGAGAGCCTGACCAGGTGGGCCAGCGCCTCGGTGCTGAGTTCCACTTTCCCGTTCAGCCCCCGGACGTCCGTGACGGCACGCTGGACCAGTCCTTCGATGTCATCATCGGTAAGCGGCTTCAGGGTCAGCAGCAATGACCTGGACAGCAGCGGTGAGACTACGGAAAAGGAGGGATTCTCGGTGGTGGCCGCAACCAGGACCACCCAGCGGTTTTCCACCCCGGGCAGCAGTGCATCCTGCTGGGCTTTGTTAAACCGGTGGATCTCGTCCAGGAACAGCACGGTGGTGGTCTTATAGAGGTCCCGGGCGGTCAGTGCCTCGTCCATTACGCGCCGGACATCCCTGACCCCGGCAGTGATGGCGGACAGTTCCACGAATTTCCGCCCACGCCCCTTGGCGATCACATGGGCGAGCGTGGTTTTCCCGGTACCGGGAGGTCCCCAAAGGATGACGGACGCCGGCCCGGCGGGCCCGCCGGCATCAGCGCCGGCGGCGAGTTGGCGCAGCGGCGAGCCCTGCCCGAGCAGATGCTGCTGGCCCACCACATCGTCCAGCGTTCTGGGCCGCATCCTGACCGCCAGGGGGCTGCGGGGCTGGGCGCTGCCGCCTGCACCGGTTCCGGCGGCGACTGGCGCACCGCTGTCGCCGTCGTCGTCGTTGCCTGGCCCTTGGGCGAAAAGATCATCCACATAGATAGGCTACTCATAGTTCACCGCACCGTTCCGCCAGCCCAAGGGGTCCCCATGAGCGCACACGCCACGGACGGCGGGGGCCGTCCCGGATCCGTCAGGACCGCCTTTGTGTCCGGCGTCCGCCTCGCTGGCTGGGTGGAGCGGTTCAGCGCAGCCCACGGCGGCTTCCGGCTCAGCGATGACGACGACGGCGTGCGGCTTCTGGCCGCGGACGGCGCCACGGCACTCCTGCAGCCGCCCTGGCCCCCTGACGGACGGCCGGGGCGGGGCGAGGACCCGCTGGAGCGGCTGGCTTCCATCGCCTCTCAGCCGCGCCGGCTCGGCCTTCTCCTGGTCCGGCGGGGAGGTTACGGCATCGCCGTGGCCAGCGAGGGGGTGATCGTCGCGTCCAAGGCGGGCACCAGGTACGTGCAGTCCCGGACGGCGGCAGGAGGCCAGTCGCAGCAGAGGTTTGCACGCCGCCGCTCCAACCAGGCGGATGAGCTGGTCCAGGCTGTCGCCGGGCAGGCCCGGCAGGTCTTCAACGGCCAGTCCTTTGAATACGTCGTCCCGGGCGGGGACCGCGCCCTCGTTGACCTGGTGCTGGACGAGCCGGTCCTGAAGGACTACGCCAAGCTGCCCCGGCTGGCTTACCTGGACGTGCCCGATCCCCGTTCCGCGGTCCTGAAGAAGGCAGCCGCGGACGCCAGTGCGGTGCGGATTGTGGTGACCGACCCGCCGTCGTAAGTCCCTTCCCTTTGAGTTTTTGTCCACTTACGGCGACCTGGAGGGCGGGAAAGTCGCCGTAAGTGGACAAAAACTCCTAGAGGGGCGGGCAGTCAGCAGCCGGTCAGGTGCCGTTTGGGGCGTTCCTGCCGATAGAGGTAGCGGCCCGCTTCCCTGAACCCGGCCTTGGCGTACAGTTCCCGCGCCCCGCTGTTCGCGGCGGTGACCATCAGCCAGTAGCCGTCCAGCCGCTGCGCGGCACCGGATTGGAGCAGGGCAGCAAGAACCCGGGTGCCGTAGCCGAGGCGCCTCGCATCCAGACGGGTGGCCATGCAGTAGAGGCCGCCCCAGTCGCCATGCGCGCCTTGCCGGCGCGGCGGAACGGCAAGGCGTCCCACGGCGGCGGGCACGCCGTCGTCGTCCCTCACCAGTGCGTACAGCGACGGACAGCCCTCAAGGATCCCGCGGGCGGTGGCGAGCGAATCCTCGCCACCGCGGCCGTCAACACTCCACCAGAGCCGCAGCCATTCCGCGGAAGGCCCTGCCGAGATTTCCACGCCGGCATCGGGCACGGGCTCATCACCGCCGGCATCCCGCACCAGGATCACGGTTTCAGACTGCCGGGTAAAACCTTCCGCATCGAGGAAGGCATTCAACGCCTCGTTGCGGGCATTATCGAACACTTGAAAGATGACCGGCAGCCGGCGGCTGCGGTACCAGGCCCGGGCCTGGCGGAGCAGGGCGGGCTTTTCGTGCGGGCGGCCGTGGGTCTCCGGGCGCGGCCAGATCGAGTTGGCCCTCTGGGTCACGCCACCGGCGGCACGAAGAACCCATTCGCCTGTCTCGTCCCGGTCGGGAGCCGGCCAGGCGGCGTCCATCGCACGTTCAATGTCCGGCAGGGCAGTGTTGGCCACGGTACTCCTTCGTCAACGGCAGGAGGCTCCCCGGTTGTCCGGGGAGCCTCCTGTATTTAAGCGCGCGCCTACTTGGCGTCCGGCGCGGCCTTCCTGGCCTCTTCCGGCTTCGTTTGGGGCTTGAAGTCGACACCGGCCTCCTTGCGCTGCTGCGGCGTGATCGGCGCCGGGGCCTGGGTCAGCGGGTCGAAGCCGTTGCCGGTCTTCGGGAAGGCGATGACGTCGCGGATGGACTCAACACCTGCCAGCAGTGCCACAACACGGTCCCAGCCGAAGGCGATGCCGCCGTGCGGAGGGGCGCCGAACTTGAAGCCTTCCAGGAGGAACCCGAACTTGGTCTGGGCGTCCGCCTTGTCCAGGCCCATCAGTTCGAAGACCCGTTCCTGGACATCGCGCTCGTGGATACGGATGGATCCGCCGCCGATCTCGTTGCCGTTGCAGACGATGTCGTACGCGTACGAAAGGGCGGATTCCGGGTCCTGGTCAAACGTGTCCAGGAACTCGGGCTTGGGCGAGGTGAAGGCGTGGTGGACAGCCGTCCACTTTCCGGCTCCGACAGCCACGTCGCCGGACGCCACCGCGGCGGCTGCCGGTTCGAACATCGGCGCATCCACCACCCAGCAGAAGGCCCAGGCGGTGGGATCGATCAGGCCGGTCCGGTGGCCGATCTCCACCCGGGCAGCGCCCAGGAGGGCGCGGGCCGCGGACTTCTCACCGGCGGCGAAGAAAATGCAGTCGCCGGGCTTGGCGCCCACGGCGTCGGCCAGGCCTGCGCGCTCGGCGTCGGTCAGGTTCTTGGCTACCGGGCCGGCCAGTTCGCCGTCTTCCTTGAAGAGGACGTACGCCAGGCCCTTGTGGCCGCGCTGCTTGGCGAACTCCTGCCAGCCGTCCAGGGTACGGCGCGGCTGGGAGGCACCGCCGGGCATCACCACGGCACCGACGTACGGGGCCTTGAAGACGCCGAAGTTGGTGTCCTTGAAGAAGTCGGTAAGCTCGGTCAGCTCCACGCCGAAACGGAGGTCAGGTTTGTCCGAGCCGTACCGCGCCATCGCGTCCGCATAGGTGATGCGCTGGATCGGCGTGGGGATTTCGACGTCGATCAGCTTCCACAGTGCCTTGACGATGTTTTCACCCAGGGCGATGATGTCGTCCTGGTCCACGAAGCTGGCCTCAATGTCCAGCTGGGTGAATTCCGGCTGGCGGTCCGCGCGGAAGTCCTCGTCGCGGTAGCAGCGCGCTATCTGGTAGTACTTCTCGAAGCCGCCCACCTGCAGGAGCTGCTTGAAAAGCTGCGGGGACTGTGGGAGCGCGTACCAGGAGCCCGGCGCGAGGCGGGCGGGGACCACGAAGTCCCGGGCGCCTTCCGGCGTCGAACGCGTCAGCGTGGGTGTCTCGATTTCGACGAAACCGTCCTGGTGGAGCAATTCGCGGGCCACCCGGTTGGCTTCGGACCGCAGCCGGAGGTTGCGGGCGGGGCCCGGGCGGCGCAGGTCAAGGTAGCGGTGCTTCAGTCGCGCTTCCTCGCCCACCTCGACGTGTTCGTCAATCTGGAACGGCAAGGGCTCGGAGGTGTTGAGGATAACCACCTTGTCTGCCATGACCTCGATCTCGCCAGTGGCCAGCGCGGGGTTTTCATTGCCCTCGGGGCGCTTGGACACGGTGCCCGTGATCTGGAGTACGTACTCGTTGCGCAGACCGTGGAAGACCTCTTCCTCACGGACCACAACCTGGGCCACACCGGAGGCATCGCGCAGGTCCACGAATGCGACACCACCGTGGTCACGACGGCGGCCCACCCAGCCAGCCAGGGTTACGGTTTGTCCAATGTGCTCGGAGCGAAGGGATCCGAGGTCATGTGTGCGCAGCACAGCACGCCTTTCTGAAGGAGACAGCAGGAAAACAGAGTGAAGATGAATAGGATCGTTCCGGGAACAATCCCGTTCGAGTTTACCCGTTGGAAAGGCTTCACCTCCCCCATGTCTGGGCACCAGCAACTTCAGCGGAGGCTTGGCGTGTTTGACGCCACGTCCATCGGGCTCGGGTCCATGCTCGGTGCCGGCGTCTTTGTGGCCTTCGCCCCGGCGGCCGGTTTCGCCGGAAACTTCCTGGTCCTGTCCGTTCTGGTTGCCGGTGCCGTGGCGTATTGCAACGCAGTAGCGTCGGCGGAACTCGCGGCCAGGTACCCGGCCAGTGGCGGCACCTACGTCTATGGCAGGAAGCGGCTGGGCGAGTGGCCGGGCTTTGTGGCGGGCTGGGGATTTGTCACCGGGAAGAGCGCGTCGTGTGCGGCCATGGCACTCACCTTCGGAAATTACCTGGCGCCGCAATACGCCGTACCGGTGGCGGTTGCCGCGGTGGTGGCGCTCACTGGCGTCAACCTGCTGGGCATCACCCGCACGGCCCTCCTGACCAGGATCCTGCTGGCCGTAGTGCTGGCCACCTTGGTGTTTGTCGCCGTTGCCAGCATCATTGGCCCGCACCCTGCGGGCGTTCCGGCCGGCGGGACCGCTCCCGACGGCGGTGCTGCCGCCGGCAGTGTTTCCGCCGGCCTCGGCGGCGTGCTGCCCGCGGCAGGCCTGATGTTTTTTGCGTTTGCCGGGTACGCGCGCATTGCCACTTTGGGTGAGGAGGTCAAGGATCCGGCAAAGACCATTCCCCGGGCCATCCTTGCCGCCCTCGCTGCCGCCTTCGGCATCTACTTTGTCCTGGCGCTGCTGCTGCTAAACCATCTGTCTCCGGCCGGCCTTGCCGCAACGGCCACGCCGCTGCTGGACGCGGTCCGGAATTCTTCCCTGGGCGCGGGCGCCCCGATCGTCCAGGCCGGGGCGGCCGCCGCATGCCTCGGCGCACTTTTGGCGCTGATCACCGGCGTGGGCCGGACCACGTTGGCGATGGCCAGGGAACGGGACCTGCCCGGTCCGCTGGCGCGGGTTGGCGGCAAGCATACGGTGCCGTTCGTGGCCGAACTGGCGGTGGCCGCCGTCGTTATTGTTTTGCTGCTCACCACTGACGTCATGACGGTGGTGGGGTTCTCCAGCTTTGGCGTCCTGATCTATTACGCCGTCACCAACGCTGCCGCCTACACGCTGGACGAACACCCTGTACACGGTCCCAGGTGGCTGAACGTCACGGGGTTCCTCGGCTGCCTGCTGCTGGCGTTCACCCTGCCGGCCGCCTCGGTGCTGGGCATGGCTGGTGTGCTGGCGGCCGGAGCAGCAGGGCGGTTCCTGGTGCTCCGGCTGCGCCGCTAGCCCCGGGCTGCTGACGCCTCGAGTGCGGTGGTGACCTGGACGGACAGGTCCTCGTCGGACGGTGACCAGCTGGCGGGATCCGCGTCGACCTGCACGCCGGACCGGATGTCCTTGACCTGGTGCTTTCCGTGTTCGTCGGTGAACCACACAAAGGGAATCCCGCGGCGGTCCGCGAACTTGATCTGCTTGCCGAACTTCTCGGCCTTCGCCGCCACCTCGGTGGCGATGCCACGGCCACGGAGCTGTGCGGCCACGTCCTGGGCATCGCCCCAGCTGTCGTCGTCGGTGAGCGCAACAAGCACCGCCGTGGGCACCGAACGGGAAGCCTTCGCCAGGTCCTGGCTGAGGATGCGCGACACCAGCCGGGTCACGCCGATGGAAAGTCCGACGCCGGGGAACTTCCGGTTGCCTTTGCTGGCCAGCGCGTCATAACGGCCGCCGGAACAGATGGAGCCGAGCTGTTCGTGGCCCACCAGGATGGTCTCCACTACGGTGCCGGTGTAGTAGTCAAGGCCGCGGGCGATGCTGAGGTCCGCAATCACCTTGCCCGGGGCACGCTGCACGGCGGCTTCGATGACCTGTTCCAGCTCGTTCAGGCCTTCCTCCAGGAGTTCGTTGCTCACGCCCAGGGCCCGGACACGTGCGGCGAACGATGTGTCTTCGGTGCGGATGGCGGCGAGCTGCAGTGCGGCCTGGGCCTGGTCATCCGAGGCTCCGAGTTCAGTCTTCAGCAGGTCGGCAACCTTGGCAGGGCCGACCTTCTCCAGCTTGTCGATGCTGCGGAGGACGCCGGCCGTGTCATCGAGGCCAATGCCTCGGTAGAAGCCTTCGGCCAATTTGCGGTTGTTAATGCGCAGGCGGAAATCCGGGATGGGCAGTGCACTGAGCGCCTCGGCGATCACGAGGGCGATCTCCACGTCATAGCGGAAGGGCAGTTCGCCGTCGCCAACGACGTCAATGTCCGCCTGCGTGAATTCACGGGCGCGGCCTTCCTGCGGACGCTCACCGCGCCAAACCTTCTGGATCTGGTAGCGCCGGAACGGAAAGGCGAGGTAGCCGGCGTTCTCCACCACGTAGCGGGCGAAGGGCACGGTCAGGTCAAAGTGCAGGGCGAGTGCGTGAGGATCGTGCTTGCCGGCCTTGGATTCCTCACCCTCATCATCCTGAAGGCGGCTGAGCCCGTACACCTCTTTGTCGATGTCGCCCTTGCGCAGCAGCTGACCCACAGTTTCCACGGCCCGGGTCTCGATGGACGCGAACCCGTGCAGCTCAAAGACCTTACGGAGGGTGTCCAGCACATGCAGCTCCACCAGCCGCTCCTCGGGAAGCCACTCGGGGAATCCGGACAGGGAGGCTGTGCGTGCCATGGTGGAATTTCTCCTCTTGATGAAGGGTGCCTGGGACTTTGTTCGGCATACCGCCCGAAACGGGGCGGGAACGGCGGCTGTCCGGCAACTCATGCATAAACTATGTGCGGCAGTCAGTTTATGCGTCATCCGCCTGCATCTCTAATGTGCGGGTATGGGTGGTAAATGCTGTCAGAGGATTGCAGGCGCACGGGAACACCAAGCACGCCTGCAGCGGCGACTATCAGGAGGACCATTGGCGGCCAGTTCACGCAGTGCCCGCGAGGCCAAACGGCGCATCCAGCAGATGGAAGCCAAGCGCGAGCTGCGGCGGGAGCAGGAGAAAAGGCGTAAGCGGGACAATATTATTGCCGGCGGCGCCGGTGCAGCCGCCGTTATACTCGCCGTCGTACTCCAATTGACTGCCTTTGCCGGAAATCCCACCGAGGAAGAATATGCTGCGGCCGAGGCCGGGCTCAGCAGCCCGTCAGCGTCCGCTACGCCGTCAGCGCCGGCCACCAACAGTCCCAACATTCCGGCTGCGGACACAGCTGCCGGCAAGGTGTTCACCGGGGAAATGTCGCTTAACGGGAACGTGCTCGGCCTGGAAATTGACGGAACCAAAGCGCCCCAGGCTGCCGCCGTCTTCAAGGGATTGACGGACGAGGGCTTCTACAACGGCAGCAAGTGCCACCGCCTGACCACGGCTGAATCCTTCGGTGTGCTGCAGTGCGGCGGTTCTTCCGCCTCCGCCGACCCGGACTACACCTGGGGGCCCCTCGAAAACACACCGGCGGACAACATCTATCCTGCGGGCACGATTGCCGTGGCCCGCTCCGGCGACAACGCGTACGGAAACGGGAAGCAGTTCTTTGTGGTCTACAAAGACACGGTGATTCCCCCCGACTCCGCCGGGGGCTATACGGTGGTGGGCAGGGTGACCTCCGGAATGGAAGCAGTGAACGCCATTGCCGCCGCGGGAATCACCCCCGGCTCCAGCGCAACAGACGGCGCACCTGTGGAACCAGTCACGATAGACTCGGTTTCTCTGAAGTAGGAAGCCAGGCCTTACCGGCCGCGGTGCAGTACGTGAGTATTTCCCTCCAAGCGAAAGACTTTTAGCGGTGACAGACAGTCAGAAATCCGACGAAACAGCAGCAGACCTGACCGGAGAAACGGCCCCCGCGGCCGAACCGGCGGTAGCTGACGAAGCCACAGCCGAGGAATCCCAGGTCCAGGAAACCAGCACCGGGACAGCATCCGCGGAAGATGCGCCGGCGGACGGGGCCCCGTCCGGCGATGCCGGCGCGGCGGAGGAAGTGCCGTCGGCTCCGGAGGCGGAAACCAGCATTACTCCGGCCGAGACTGAAACCCCCGCTCCCGAGGCTGCGCCGGAAGCTGATGCCGAAACCCCTGCCGCTCCCGCTGCTGAGGCTGCGCCGGAAGCCGGCGCCGAAACCCCTGCCGCTGCTGAGGCTTCACCCAGGCCTGCCGCTGCACCGCGCCCAGCGCCGTCACCTGCCGCTTTCGCGGCCCGGCCCAAACCGGCGGCGGCCGCTCCTGCCGCGACACCCGTGCCTGCGGTACCGGCCACGTCGCTGGCCGAAGCTTCGCGCTGGGGCCGTGTTGAGGGCGACGGCCATGTTTTCCTGACCATCGACGGCGAGGAGCATGCCGTTGGGCAGTACCCCGGGGTCAGCGACGACGAAGCCCTGTCGTACTTCGCCCGCAAGTTCGACGACATCCTGGCCCAGATCGTCCTGCTGGAGCAGCGGGTCAGTTCCAAAGCCCCGAGCACGGACATGCAGAAGACAGTCACCCACCTGCGCGAGCAGCTCGCCGAGCGGAACATGGTGGGCGATATCCGCGCCGCCGAAACCCGCCTGGACAAGCTCTCTGAACAGGTCAAAGAGCTCGAAAAGACCGAGAAGGCCGAGCATGACGCCGTCCGCAGCGCTGAGCTGGCAGCCCGCGAGGCGATCGTTGCCGAAGCCGAAAGCATCTCGGGACAGGACCCTACACAGATCCAGTGGAAGACCTCCAGCGCCCGGATGAACGAGCTGTTCGAAAGCTGGAAGACAGCCCAGAAGAGCGGCGTACGCCTGGGCCGCAGCAACGAAGACGCACTGTGGAAGCGCTTCCGCGCCGCCCGTACCGTCTTCGACCGCCACCGGCGAGCCTATTTCTCCCAGCTGGACAGTAACAACTCCGCTGCTAAGGCAGCCAAGGAAAAACTGATCGCGGAGGCTGAGGCCCTGTCCAGCTCAACCGACTGGGGTTTCGCAGCCGGTGAGTACCGGCGGCTGATGGACGACTGGAAAGCCTCGCCGCGCGCCAGCCGCAAGGATGACGACGCCCTGTGGGCCCGCTTCCGCGCTGCCCAGGATGTTTTTTTCACGAACCGGCAGGCCGCCAACGAAGAGATCGACCAGGAGTACGCGGCCAACCTCGCCGTGAAGGAAGCGCTCCTCGTTGAGGCCAACGCGATCCTCCCCGTCAAGGACCTGGCCGCCGCCAAAAAAGCGCTGCAATCTGTGCGCGACCGATGGGAAGAAGCCGGCAAGGTTCCGCGCGCCGAAATGGGCCGCATCGAGGCAGGCCTCCGCAAGGTGGAGGACGCCGTCCGTCACGCGGAAGAGGAAAACTGGCAGCGCTCCAACCCTGAGACCAAGGCCCGCACCAACAGCGCGCTGTCCCAGCTGGAAGCCGCCATTGCCGGCCTGCAGGAGGACCTTGCCAAGGCTGAGAAAGCCGGCGACCAGCGCAAGATCAAGGCCGCCAGGGAAGCCCTCGAGGCGCGTCAGGCTTGGCTGGACCAAATCCAGCGCTCGGCCAGCGAACTCTCCTAGGCGTGCCCTCGGGACGCCACCAATGAACACGTAAAACAGGTCCGGCTCCGGTTATCCACATAACCGGGGCCGGGCCTGTACGCGTTTGCGACGAACGCGGCAGTATGGCTGGATGGCTACTCCGTCCTCTTCCACGGCCGCTGCGGCGGCGGCCCCGGCATCTGCGCCACTCCCCCGGTACCCCGAACTGTACTCACCGGGAAAGCCGTTTACCTGGCCCGAACTTCAGTCGATGGCTGGTGACGGTGTGCTCAGCCAGTTCCACCAGCATGGCTATGCCTTGCCGGATGCTGCTGCGTCGCCGCAGATGAGGGCACGCGCAGCAGCCAATGCCGTGCCGGCAACCATCAGGCAGCGGGTCGTCGCCGGAAGGATGACCGCCGCCTGGATTTACGGCTGCGCCAACGAACCTGACAGGCTGGCCCTGCTCGTGGACGCCAAGCGCCGGATCTCCAGCTTGCGGAACACGCGCGGGTGCACCCTCCATGAAGTGCGGCTGGGGCCGTGCGACGTCGTCAGCCTGGGCGGGCTGATGGTCTCCAGTCCGCTGCGCACGGCGCTGGACATCGCCCTGCATGTGGAGGCCCAGCGGGCATTGCCAGCGTTGGAGGCGCTGCTGTCAAGACCGGAGAATGATGTCCGGCTGCGCCTGCTTGTTCTGGCCATTGAGTCCACCCCGCGGGTGCCGCACAAGAGGTCTGCCCTGGAGAAGCTTGCCCGGTTAGCTCCGTCGTTTGTTGCCGGTGGTCCGGTAGACGTCGAACACGCCGTCGATCCGACGGACGGCGCTCAGGACGTGGCTTAGGTATTTGGGGTCGCCCATCTCGAAAGCGAACCGAGAGATGGCCACCCGGTCCGTGGAGGTATGCACACTGGCGGCCAAAATGTTCACATGGTTCTCGGACAGGACCCGGGTCACATCGGACAGCAGGGATTTGCGGTCCAGGGCTTCCACCTGGATCTCCACCAGGAACACGCTCGACTGCGTGGGTGCCCAGTCGACGTCCACGATCCTGTCCGGCTGGTCCTTCAGGTCCGAGATATTGGTGCAGTCCGTGCGGTGCACCGACACGCCCGAGCCGCGGGTAACGAACCCAAGGATCGGGTCCGGAGGCACCGGGGTGCAGCAGCGGGCCAACTTCACCCAAACGTCGCCAACGCCCCGCACCACTACACCGGAATCGGAGAAGCGGGTCTTGGCCACCTGGGTCGGGATGCTGACTTCGGTGATGTCTTCGTCAGTGCTTTCGCTCCCGCCGAGGCTCTCAACGAGCTTTTCCATCACCGACTGCGCAGACGTGTGACCGTCTCCGACGCCTGCATAGAGGCCGGAGATGTCCACGTACTTGAAGTCCTCTGCCACGGCGGCCAGCGCCTCGTGGGTCATCAGCCGCTGCAGGGGCAGGTTCTGCTTGCGCATGGCCCGGGTCAGGAGTTCCTTGCCGCGGTCGATCGCCTCTTCGCGGCGCTCCTTGCTGAACCATTGCCGGATTTTGTTGCGTGCGCGCGCGCTTTTGACGAAGTGCTGCCAGTCCTGGCTGGGGCCGGCGCCTTCCGCCTTCGACGTGAAAATCTCCACCCAGTCGCCGTGGTTCAGTTCACTGTTCAACGGGACAAGCTTGCCGTTGACGCGGGCGCCGATGGTCCGGTGTCCCACCTCGGTATGGACGGCGTAGGCAAAGTCCACGGGGGTGGATCCGGCGGGCAAGGCCATCACTTCGCCCTTGGGCGTGAAAACGAACACTTCACGGGCGTTGATTTCGAACCGGAGGGAATCCAGGAACTCCCCCGGATCGGAGGTTTCCTGTTGCCAGTCCACCAGTGACCGCAGCCAGCCCATGTCGCCGTCGCGGGGGCTGCCCGGGCCGGTGGCCGTGCGGTTGGGCTGATCCTTGTACTTCCAGTGGGCCGCCACACCGTATTCAGCGCGGCGGTGCATCTCGTGGGTCCGGATCTGGATTTCCACGGGCTTGCCGCCGGGTCCGATCACCGTGGTGTGCAGGGACTGGTACATGTTGAACTTGGGCATCGCAATGTAATCCTTGAAACGCCCAGGGAGCGGGTTCCAGCGCGAATGCATGGTGCCCAGTGCCGCGTAACAGTCACGCACGGAATCCACCAGTACTCGGACGCCCATCAGGTCGTTGATGTCGTCGAAGTCTTTGTCCCGGACCACCATCTTCTGGTAGATCGAGTAGTAGTGCTTCGGCCGGCCGGTGATGGTGGCTTTTATCCGGGCGGCCCGGAGGTCCTCGGTGATCTGGTCACGGATGACACCAAGGCTCTTCTCACGCTCCGGAGTGCGGTCCCCCACCATCCGGACGATCTCCTCGTACACCTTCGGGTAGAGCGCCGCGAAGGACAGGTCCTCCAGCTCCCACTTGATGGTGTTCATGCCCAGGCGGTGGGCCAGGGGGGCGAAGATCTCCAAGGTTTCGCGGGCTTTCCGCGCAGAGGATTCGGCGGAGACGAAGCGCCAGGTGCGGGCATTGTGGAGGCGGTCCGCCAGTTTGATCATGAGGACGCGGATGTCCTTGGCCATGGCCACAACCATTTTGCGGACGGTCTCGGACTGGGCCGCTTCGCCGAAGCTGACCTTGTCCAGCTTGGTGACGCCGTCCACCAGCATGGCAACTTCGGGTCCGAAGTCCCTCTTCAGGTCCCCCAGAGTGTAGGGGGTGTCCTCCACGGTGTCGTGGAGGAGCGCGGCTGCCAGGGTAGTCCCGCTCAGCCCGAGCTCGGCAAGGATGGTGGCTACCGCGACAGGGTGGGTGATATAGGGGTCACCGCTCTTGCGTTTCTGCCCCCGGTGGCTGCGTTCCGCCACGTCGAAGGCCCGCTGGATGAGGTCGAAGTCCTCTTTGGGATTATTGGCCCGGACTGTGCGCAGCAGCGGTTCGAGGATGGGTGAATAGCTGGCCGCGCCGCGGCCGGTGAGCCGTGCCAGGCGCGAACGCGTGCGTTCGCGCCGTCCCGGGAACGTCGGCCGGGCACCCGAACTGTCCACGGGGACGGCCTGCCCTGGACGCGCGGCAGGAACCAGGCCGGTTTGCGGTCCGCGGCCCGGACCGTTGTCTCCGTCTGCCGTTGGCGCCGACGCCGAACGTTCTTCCAATGAAGCACCCCTCACGACCCGTTTAATTACCCCAGTCTATTCCCCGGACAGCACACATATGTAACCGGGGACCAAATGCGAACGGGCCGGCTGGGATCAGTCTCCTGACGCCAGCCGGCCCGGGTAAAACGGAGGGTCAGGCCTGGGCGGATTCCGCTGGGACGCCGGCCTTGGCCGCCGCCTCGCTTCGCCGGTGCTCCACGCGCTTGGCCTGCTTAACAAGTTCGGGTTCATTCTGGCGCAGCCAGGCATACATCGGAGCCGCGATAAAGATGGTGGCAGCTGTACCGATGAGGATGCCCACGAACAGTGCCAGTGACAGGTCGCGCAGCGTCCCCGCCCCCAGCAGGCCGGCGCCGATGAACAGGATGGCGCCCACCGGGAGGATGGCCACCATCATGGTGTTGATGGAACGCACCAGGGTCTGGTTCACGGCGAGGTTAACTTCCTCACCAAACGTCCGGCGGGTGGAGGCATCGAGGTCGGCAGTGTTTTCACGGATCTTGTCGAAAACCACCACGGTATCGTACAACGAGTAGCTGAGCACGGTCAGGAACCCGATGATGGCCGACGGCGTCACCTCAAAGTCGCTCAGGGCATATACGCCGGCGGTGATGAACATCGTGACCACCATGCCGGCGATCGCTGAGAGTGACATCTTCCAGGTCCGGAAGTAGAGCGCCATGAGGAGGGAAGCCAGGACCACAAAGGCCACCAGGCCGATCAGGGCCTGCTTCGTGACGTCGGCACCCCAGGTGGGACCGATGAACGTGGAGGTGACCTCGTTATCGGTGACGCCGTAAGCGGCAGTCAGTCCCTCCTTGATCCTGAGGGTCTCTTCATCCGTGAGCTTGTCCGTCTGGATGCGCATGGTGTTGCCCGCGACATTGGCCACACGCGGAATGCTGCCCGGGACCACATCCTGCACGGCCTTTTCGCCGACAGCTGCCTCGGTGGTCTGGACGTTTGAAACGGTGAACTCGGAGCCGCCGCGGAACTCGATGCCGAGGTTGAATCCACCCTTGGCTACTGGAATCAGGATCGACAGGGCAACGGCCACGGCCGCGATAAGGAACCAGATCTTCTTGGCGCCGACAAAGTTGTAGGAGCGCTTGCCGGTATAGAGCTCGTTACCGAAAGTGGCAAAGCTGGACATTTACTTGTTCTCCTTGGCTGCGCTCTTGGAGGAGCCAGCGAGCTGCTCCTGCTTCTCCGCGAGTCGGCGTTCCGCGATGGTCATCCTGCGCTCCGCCTCTGCAGCGGCGCCGGCGTTCTTCGCCCGGACCACAGCGGGCTTCGACTCAGGGGTACGCAAGCGTCCGGCACCACGGTACAGCGGCACAGCGCCGAGGCGCTCGGGGTCCAGCCCGGAGAACCGGTGGCCTTCACCAAAGAACTTCGTTCGTGCCAGCAGCCGCAGCGTGGGGTGCGTGAACATAAAGACGACGATGAGGTCGGCGATTGCCGTCAGGCCAAGGGTAAACGCGAAGCCGCGGACGTTGCCCACCGCGACGAAATACAGGACGAGGGCCGCGAGGAGGTTGACGGCCTTCGAAGCCAGCACCGTGCGCTTGGCCCGCTTCCAGCCGTTTTCGACGGCGGACACCAGCCCACGGCCTTCGCGCAGCTCGTCACGGATGCGTTCGAAGTAGACGATGAAGGAGTCCGCCGTCTGGCCGATCGCCACGATGAGGCCGGCGACGCCGGCCAGCGAGAGCCGGTAGTTTTCGGTCCAGCCGAGGATGGCGATGGCGAGGTAGGTCAGGGCACCCGCCACCACCAGGGAGGCAATTGTCACAAAGCCCAGGGCGCGGTACTGGAAGAGGGAATACACCACCACCAGCAGCAGTCCAATGAGGCCTGCGAGGAGCCCCATGCGAAGCTGTTCGCCACCCAGGGTTGCGGAGATCTGCTGCTCACTCTGGATCTCGAAACTGATGGGCAGTGCGCCGAAGCGGAGCTGGTCGGAAAGCGCCTTGGCACTTTGTTCGGTGAAGCCGCCGGTGATCTGCGGGCGGCCGTCGGTGATGACTGCAAGGGAACGCGGCGCCGAGATGACCTGATCGTCCAGCACGATGGCGAACTGTGCCTTGGGGTCGTTGCCTGTTTCGCCGCCGGCTGCCACGTAGAACTGGTTCAGGCGTTCGGTGACCTCTTTGAACTTGGCCGTGCCTTCGCCGTCGAACTGGATGTTGACGGCCCATTCATTGGTCACGGCGCCCTGGGCACCCTGCTGGAGCTGGAAGGAGGAGGTGACAATGTTGCTGCCCTTGACCTCCACCGGCCCGAGGATGTACTTGATGGCCGGGGTGGTGGCAGTGGCAGGCTCGCAGGTCACCAGTGGCTTCGCAGGGTCAGAGCGCTCCTGCTGGTCCTGTGCAGGGTTGTCGCAGTCGAGGGTCTCGAACTTACGGTAGACCTCTGCTGTGATCCAGTTGATGTCGCTGCTGTTGGCGGGCTCGGCGGTCGGCTTGGGCAGCTGGTCCTCGGGCGTCAGAGACTCCGTGGGCACGGCGGCGCCGGGACCGTTCAGGAGGACCGGGCGGAAGTTCATGTCGGCGGAGGCCTGAATGAGTGCCCTGGTTTCCGTGGATGGCGTGCCGGGAAGGCTGACCACTACGTTGCGGCCCGACTGGGTGCTGATTTCCGCTTCGGCAACGCCCGAGCCGTCAACACGCTGGCGGATGATCGCCACCGCCTGGTTGAGCTGCTCCTCGTTGATGTCCGAACCGCCCTCAACCTTGGGCGCCAGGATCATCTGGGTGCCGCCTTCGAGGTCCAGCGCCAGCTTGGGTGCCCAGCTCGCCTGCCCGGACATGGTGCCGCCGGCCAGGACGGCGGTCAGCACGGCGAGGATTACGCCGAGCCAGACCAGCACCCTGAGTGCTGAGTTCTTCGGGCCAGTTCGTGCCATTGTCGATCTTTCTTTTATTTACTTCAGGAACCGCCGGTGCGGGCCTGCGGCTCCCGCCGGCGGTGCTCCGCAGCCGTAGAGGTCTTGTAAGGCCTGACGCAGTGCGCCTGCAGGGCCTAGCTGTCCTTCTTGCCCTCGTCGTTGAGGCGCTTCAGTGTCTCATCCGGGGTCTCGGGTGCCGCGGCGGGAGTGCCGGGAGTTCCGGCATCGTGGATCGTCAGCGAGGACGCGTCGTCGGGGACAACCGTAGGCTCTTCCTCTTCTTCCACAGCAGCCGCCGGCTCCACGATCTTGGTGACTGCCTGGCGGTGAACGGTCGCAAGGTTGCCGGGAGAGAGCTCCAGCACCACTTTGTTTTCTTCATCGTCCATGGAAACAATCCGGCCAAAAAGGCCGAAGCTCGTCATGACCTCAACCCCGGGCGCGAACTGGGACTGCAGCGTTGCTTGCTGCTCTTTGGTCTTCTTGTTGCGGCGGAACATCATAAAGATAAAAATTCCGAGCATGGCGAACAAGACGATGTTCATGGGATCCACAGGGATGTTTCCGATCTGTACTGGCGTATTGGTGTAAGGCGCCGTCCGCTTTGAACCGGGTGGCCGGGCGGCGAACCGCCTGCCATCCACCGGCGGCTGCTGGAGCCGCCTGCGGGAACAAAGAACCCGAACGTGCCGAGCGTCATAACCAGTCTAAAGGGAAAAGCTGAAAGGACGTCGCTATTGACCCTTGGGCGCCCAGTCGACGGCTGTTTCGTCGCCTTCGCTGTCTGTTTCGAAGAGGTCCAGCGGTTCCTGGCTGAACACACCGGATGGGATGGCATAGCCGAGGTGCGTCCAGGCCGGGGCCATGGCGATGCGGCCCCTCGGCGTCCGGCCGAGGAGTCCTTCACGGACGAGGAACGGCTCCGCCACGGTTTCCACGGTCTCGGTCTCCTCCCCCACCGCAATGGCCAGGGTGGACAGCCCCACGGGCCCGCCGCCGAACTTAGTGATGAGCGCTTCAAGAACGGCGCGGTCGAGCCTGTCCAGGCCCCTCTTGTCCACTTCGTACATGTCCAGCGCAGCGGACGCGGCGCGGGCATCGATCTGCTCGATCCCGTGGACCAGGGCCCAGTCGCGCACCCGGCGGAGGAGGCGGTTGGCAATTCGTGGTGTGCCCCGCGACCGTCCGGCGATTTCGCTGAAGCCGGCAGAGTTGACCTTCAAGTCCAATAATCCGGCGGAGCGCCTCAGGACCAGTTCCAGTTCCGGCACCGAATAGAACTCGAGGTGCCCGGTGAACCCAAACCTGTCGCGCAGCGGACCGGGCAGCAGCCCGGCCCGCGTGGTCGCACCCACCAGTGTGAAAGGAGGCAGATCCAGCGGAATCGCTGTGGCACCGGCGCCCTTGCCCACCACAATGTCCACGCGGAAGTCCTCCATGGCCATGTACAGCATTTCCTCGGCCGGCCGAGACATCCGGTGGATCTCGTCCAGGAAGAGGACTTCCCCTTCGGAGAGGGAGGACAGGATGGCTGCCAGGTCACCGGCGTGCTGGATGGCCGGACCGCTGCTGATGCGCAGGGGGGCATTCATTTCGGCTGCCACAATCATGGCCAGCGTGGTTTTGCCCAGGCCGGGAGGCCCCGAAAACAGCACATGGTCCGCACTGCGGCCGCGCATCCGGGAGGCCTGCAGCACCAGGGAGAGTTGCTTCCGGACGCGGTGCTGGCCGACGAAGTCATCCAGGTTTTTGGGCCGGAGGGCAGCTTCAATGGCCCGGTCTTCGGGCTCCTCCACAGCGGCAACTACCGACGCGTCAGCCACGGCTGCCTAAGCGGTTGCCGGCCCGCGCGCCGTCCTGGCCCAGCCAGCGGAGCGTCGTCCGCAGGATTTCGGCCACATTGCCCCGGAAGGAGACCTCGGGGTCGTCTGCCAAGGCCTTGTCAATGCTCGACGTGGCGTCCTTTTCCGACCAGCCGAGGCTGGTCATCGCAGCCACCACTTGCGGTTTCCAGGCGGCCTCGGCCGGAGTGGACACGCTGGCGGCGCCTGCCGTTCCGTGCGGCACCAGCTTGCCCGCAAGCTCCAGCACGATCCGGCCGGCAACTTTGGGGCCGATGCCGGGCACTTTGGTGAATGTTTTGCTGTCTCCGGTGTGGGCGGCGACCCGGATGGCTTCAGGTTCGTGCACGGCCAGGACGGCCAGCGCCAGGCGGGGGCCTACCCCGCTGACGCTGAGCAGGACGTCGAAGACTTCGCGTTCGTCGTCGGAATTGAATCCGAACAGGGTCAGCGAGTCCTCGCGGACGATCAGCGAGGTGAACAGTTTGCCCTCCTCCCCCGTCCGGAGGCGGCTGAGGGTCTGGGGCGTGGCATTAACGCTCATTCCCGCACCGTTGAGGTCGATCACGGCCGTGGAAAGGCCAACGTGGGCTACGGTTCCGCGGAGGAAACTGATCAAGGCCGGGCTCCTGGTGTACTGCCGGGCTCCTGGTGCAGGACCGGCTATCCGAACATATCTACGAATACCCTAGCAAGGTGCCGGGACAATCACCGTGCGCGGCGCGCCTTCGCTTCCGCTTCAGCCCAGGCGCGCTGCGCCGGCGTAAGTGACAGGCTGCCGGGCCCGGTGGTGGCTACCGCGGCCCCACTGCCTGCCCGCCACGCGTGGGTGATGGCCAGTGCCAGCGCATCGGCAGCGTCGGCGGGGCGCGGTGGCGCGTCAAGCCGGAGGATCTTCGTGACCAGCTTGGTCACGGCTTCCTTGTTCGAGTTGCCGCTGCCGGTGACGGCAGCCTTAACCTCCGACGGCGTGTGCAGCGCCACCGGGATGCCCCGCCTGGCGGCGGCAGCGATCACCACGCCAGATGCCTGCGCCACGCCCATCACCGTGCTGACATTCAGCTGGGAAAAAACGCGTTCGACGGCGAGGACGTGCGGTTCGTAGCGGTCCAGCCAATCGTCGATTGCGAGGGCGATAACCAAAAGCCGCTGGTCCAGGGTTTCGTCCGGGGACGTGCCCACTACTCCGACGCCAACCATCGTTGCCCGCCGGTTCCGCTCGACGTCCACTACGCCGATGCCGCAGCGGGTGAGGCCTGGATCAACGCCCAACACGCGAAGCGTCACCCTGAGACAACCGCCCTAGGACGCAAGGCGGAAGGTCACTCGGATTCCAGGGCGGCCTGGACTTCGTCGCTGAGGTCGGCGTTACTGTAGACGTTCTGGACGTCGTCGAGGTCTTCCAGGGCGTCAACGAGCTTCATGAACTTCTTGGCAGCCTCCAGATCGAGGGGTACCTCCATGGACGGAACGAACTCAGCCTCGTCGGTGTCGTATTCGATTCCGGCGTCCTTCAGGGCATCGCGGACGGCCTGGAGGTCCTTGGGATCCGAGTGGATCTCGAATGTATCGCCGTTGTCCTTGACCTCCTCGGCGCCGGCGTCGAGGACTGCCATCAGCACGTCGTCCTCGGTGAGGTCCTTCTTGGGCAGGGACACCACGCCCTTGCGGCTGAAGAGGTAGCTGACGGAGCCGGGATCGGCGATGGTGCCGCCGTTGCGGGAGATGGCAAGGCGGACTTCGGAGGCCGCACGGTTCTTGTTGTCTGTGAGGCACTCAATAAGCAGGGCCGAGCCCTGCGGGCCGCGGCACTCGTACATGATCTCGGTGTAGTCGACCACTTCACCGGTCAGGCCAGCTCCGCGCTTGATGGCGCGGTCGATGTTGTCCGCGGGAACGGAGGTCTTCTTGGCCTTGGTGACAGCAAGTTCGAGGCTCGGATTGCCAGCGAGGTCCGGACCGCCCATGCGGGCAGCAACTTCGATGTTCTTGATCAGCTTGGCGAACGATTTTGCACGGCGGCTGTCGAGGATGGCCTTCTTGTGCTTGGTCGTTGCCCATTTGGAGTGGCCTGACATGCTTTACGCTTCTCCTCTGATCATGCGGATAAAAAGTTCGTGTACGCGTTTCTCCCCAGTCACTTCCGGGTGGAAGGAGGTGGCCAGCAGTTGGCCTGAACGCACTGCAACAATTCTAGCCGTCCCCGGCAGGCTTGCCGCGTGGGACGCGTGTTCAGGGTCTGCAGGCTCCACCTGGGCCAGGACCTCGACGCCTGCACCGGCGCGTTCCACCCAGGGGCCGCGGATAAACACGGCGTGCACCGGGGCCACACCGGATTCCGTGGCGCTGAATTCCAGGCCCTTGAAGTCCAGGTCCGTTTCGAACGATTCGCGCTGGCGGCCGAAGGCGTTGCGCCGCACCGTGATGTCCAGTCCACCAAAGGTCTGCTGCGGATTGCCGGCCAGGTCGGTGGCCGGGTCCGCGATGTCGTCGGCCAGCAGGATCATGCCGGCACAGGAGCCGTAGACCGGGAGGCCCTCGCGGATGCGGTCCTTCAACGGCTCTGCCATCTCAAAGGCCCGGGCCAGCTTATCGATGGCAGTGGATTCGCCGCCGGGAATGATGAGTCCGTCCAGGCCGTCCAGTTCCTTGGGGCGGCGGATTCCGACACCGGCGGCACCGGCGGCCTCCACGGCCTTCAGGTGCTCGCGGAAATCGCCCTGGAGTGCCAGGACGCCGATCCGCAGGCCCGAGCCCGCGCGTGCTGAAGCGTCCGAAAGGGGAGTTGTCATCCATTCAGCATAAGGTGCGGACGGCCAGCGCTGGCGCCGGAAGCCCTTCCCGGGCACGGTTCTATGCCGTTACTGGGATATATTACAGAGCATGCTTTACATCAGTGTTCCGCTCGGCAAGCTCGTCCGCCGGGTGTCCCGGCTCAGGGGTGGTGGGTCCGCCCTGCCCGGGCTGGTGGTCGAGAAAATCGATCCGGGCTTTATGCAGCGGACACTGGCCACGCTCCCCCATGGTGTGGCCGTGGTGAGCGGAACCAACGGCAAAACCACCACTACCAAGATGGTGGTGGAACTCCTGGAAAGCCAGGGCCTGAAGGTCTTCACCAACCGCACCGGCAGCAACTTCACCCGTGGGGTGGCCGCCTCCCTGCTGGGCGAGGTGGACTGGCGTGGCAGGCTCACGGCAGACGTCGCAGTCCTGGAGTTGGACGAAGCGCACGCCGTGCACTTCGTGAACCAGGTGGCGCCCCGGTACAGCCTCCTGCTCAACGTCCTGCGGGACCAGCTGGACCGCTTCGGCGAGATCGACAAAACGGCACAGCTCCTGCAGCAAATCGCCGCCAAGACCACTGGGACGGTGGTCCTCAACCGCGAGGACCCCCGGGTGGCCCGGATCGCGGACACACTGAGCGGCCAGGACGTTCAGTACTTCGGCCTCGACGAGTCCCTGCTCAGCACTTTCCCCAACGACGATGACATGCGGGCAGCGCCCGGCAGTCCCGCCCCTGCCGCCCTCCCCCAAAAGCCGCCGGCCGACGTCGTCCTGCGGAAAGTGGGGCCCGACACTGCCGATTTTGAGTACGACGGCGTCACGGTCACCACGACGATGAAGCTCCGCGGCGTCTACAACATCTTTAACGCAGCAGCGGCGCTGGTGCTCGCCCGCAGTATCTGCGGTGGCGGCGCGGCGACGGCCGACCACAGCACGCTGCTCACCGCGCTGTCCCAGGTGGCTCCGGCGTTCGGCCGCGGTGAAAGCCTGACCGTGGACGGCCAGCCCCTGGACCTGGTGCTGGTTAAGAACCCCAGCGGTTTCCGGCTGGGACTGAAGTCCTTCCCCGCCGGCGGCTACGCCACCATGATCGCCATAAACGACAACTACGCCGACGGCCGTGACATGTCGTGGCTCTGGGATGTGGAATTCGATTCGCTGCGCCACAGCGGCGTGGATCAGCTGACAGGATCCCGGGCCTACGACATGGCGCTGCGGCTGCAGTATGACGACGTCCGCGTCGGCTCGGTCCAGCCGGACATCACGCCCGCCCTCTCGGCGTTCATCCGCGAGGCCAAGGACAAGCCGAAGAGGATCTTCTGCACGTACACAGCCATGCTGGCCATCCGCCGGGAGCTCTCCAAAATCACTACAGTCGAGGTCGTCTCATGAGCCCGGACACGCAGAACCCACAGGACAAACAGGGCCAGCAGGACACGCAGGGAAGCAAGGGCACCATCCGCGTCGTCCAGCTCTATCCGCGGGACATGAACATCTACGGCGACTGGGGCAATGCCTTGGTCCTCAAGCAGCGGATCAGCTGGCACGGGTACTCCCCTGAGCTGCTTGAGTACAACGTCGGCGACGATTTCCCGACAGACGTGGACGTGATTCTGGGTGGCGGCGGGCAGGACAGCGGTCAGCTGATTATCCAGGATGACCTTCAGCAGCGGGCCGGTGTCCTCACCGAACTGGCGGAGGACGGTGCTCCGATGCTGCTCATCTGCGGGCTGTACCAGCTGTTTGGAAAGTTCTTCAAGACGCGCTCGGGCCCGGTCATTCCAGGCATTGGCGTGCTGGACGTGGAAACCCACGGCACCAACGAACGCCTGATCGGAAACGTCAAGGTTGCAACTGCCGAGTTCGGTGACGTCCTCGGGTACGAGAACCATAGCGGGCAGACCACACTGGGCAGCGGTGTCCGCCCGTTGGGAACGGTAGCCAAGGGAACCGGCAACAACAGCCGCGACGGCCACGAGGGTGCCCGCTACAAGAACATCGTGGCGAGCTACCTGCACGGATCGCTGCTGCCCAAGAACCCTGCCATCGCCGACTTCCTCATCCGGACCGCTGCGGAACGCAAGTTCGGGGCATTTGTCGCCGGCAGCCCGGACGACCGCTACGCCGTGCTGGCCCGGGAACACGCCGCGCGGCGTCCGCGCTGAGCGACACGCGCTGAGCGATAGGCGCTGAGTAGTAAGCGCTGAGCCCGGCCGGCGAGGGGTCAGGGCTCCTTGGTGATCAGGAGTTCGTGCGCTCCTGCCGTTGCGGCCCCCATGGACTCCACCACGGTGGCGGTCCTTAGCCTGGTGGCCGCGTCCGCCTCGGGTGTGGCGCAGACGCCCTGCGGTGCATCCGATGCCACGGAGCACCAGCGGTATGGATCGCGGACGATGACGGAAGGGGCCCATGCCAGGTCGGAGGCGGCCCATTTGCCGGACGCATCCTGGCTGAACTGGGCCCGCACCAGCAGGCCCTCATTGTTCACGACATACCAGGGCGACAGTTCGGTGACGCCGTTGCCCAGCCCGTAGACGATCCAGGTACCCTTGTAATTCTCGATGGGCAGCACGGAGTGGGTGTGGTGGCCATAGATCATGGTGAACTGGCCGCTGTCCACCAAGGCGTGCGCCACCTCCTGCTGCTGGGCGTTGGCAACGCTGGCGTACTCGTCCCCCGCGTGCATGGCCCCGAGCACAATATCTGCGCCGAGTTCCCGTGCCCTGACGGCCTTGGCGATCATGGTGGGTGCGTCCAGCATGTCAACTTGCCACGGGTATTCAGGGGATAGCCCGTTGAGGCCGTACGTCCCCTGGATGATGGCAATCCTGGCGGCCGGTGTCTGCATGATCAGGATGCCCTGCGACTCCGCCTCGGTGCGGTAGGAACCGGTGTGTTTCAGGCCGGCAGCGTCCAGGGCGTCAAGCGTCCGCAGCAGGCCGTCCGTGCTCCGGTCGATGGTGTGGTTGCTGGCCGTGGTGCATGCCTGGTATCCCACTGCCTTGGAGGCGGTGATGATCTGCGGCGGGACATTGAACGAAGGGTAGGCCGAGAAGGGCCCATCGGGCCCGGCTACCGGAGTTTCCTGGTGGCAAATGGCGAGGTCGCTGGCCTGGATGTACCGGCGCTGGCCTTCAAGGAGCGGCGTAAAGTCCAGCCCGGATTTCCCCGCCGCGGCGGCATCCTCCTGGGCCTGCTGCCACAGCTGCGTGTGGACCAGCATGTCGCCCGTCACCAGGACGGACGTGCAACGAAGGGTGGGGCATGCAGGCCCCGCGCCCGGGGTGGGCGTAGGTGTGGGAGTTGGTGCCGGCGTCGGCGTGGCTGCGGGCTGGCCCGTCCCGGGACCTGCACTTGTCCCGCCGCTTGCGGTCGGCCCGGTCTGTTCGGCCACAAGCCCGCAGCCGGCCATGGCCGTGGCAATGATGACCGCGGACAAGGCCGCACCGGCACGCGCGGCAGTAGCTCCAATTTTGTTCCCCATAAGCGCAATTCTAGGTTTGGAACCAGGCAGAAGCCCGCATTTGGATCATTGAGATGCACGTCCTCATATGAAAGCTTTATTTCATGACGAATCCGCTCTTCAGTCCCAGTCCTTTGCCCTACCAGCTGCCGCCGTTCGCCGGGCTTTCCGAACAGCACTACGCGGAGGCGGTGCACGCAGGGCTGGCCGGGCACCTCGCCGAAATCCAGGCCATCGTGGACAATCCGGACCCCGCGACCTTTGTGAACACTGCCGTCGCCATGGAGCGGGCAGGCCGGCTGCTGGAACGGGCAGCTGCGTCCTTCTTCACCCTTGTCTCAGCCGACGCCTCGGATGAGATCCGCAACCTGGAAACTGACCTGACGCCGCTGCTCACGGCACATCAGGACGAGGTTTACCTGAACCGTGCCCTCTTCGACCGTTTCGCCGCCATTGACACCACGGGCCTGGACCCGGAGGCCGTGCGGCTCGTTGAGGAATACCTGAAGGAGTTCCGGCAGTCGGGGATCCAACTGGACGGTCCGGACCAGGAACGGCTAAAGGCCGTGAACGCGGAGCTTTCCCGGCTGGGCACAGACTTTGGCCAGCGGGTCAAGGAAGCCATGAAATCTGCGGCGCTCCTGCTGGATCACGAGGAGGAACTGGCAGGCATGCCTGCCGATGACATCGCCGGCGCGGCGGAAGCCGCCCGCGCGGCGGGGTACGACGGCAAATTCCTGCTGACACTGATCCAGCCCAGCAACCAGCCCGCCATGGCTGTCCTCGAAAACCGGGACACCCGCCGTCGGCTGTTTGAAGCCTCTATCGGGAGGGGCAGTGCCGGCGGCAGCCTTGACGTCCTGGAGCTCGTACTCTCGATGGCCAGGCTGCGGGCCGAACAGGCAAGACTCCTGGGTTTTGCCAACTACGCCGAACTGGTGGTGGACCGGCAGACTGCGCCGGATTTCGAAGCTGTCCAGGCCATGTTGAACCGGTTGGCCCCTGCCGCCGTCCGCAACGCGGACGCCGAAGCCGCGGCGCTTGCCGACATTGCCGGGCACCCGTTGGAGGCGTGGGACTGGGCGTTCTACTCAGCCAAGGTCAGACGTGAAAAGTATGCCGTTGATGAGCAGGCGCTCCGTCCCTACTTCGAGTTGGACAGGGTGCTCAAGGACGGGGTCTTCCATGCGGCCACGTCGCTGTTTGGCATCACCTTCCACGAACGGCCGGACTTGGAAGGCTACCACCCGGACGTCCGGGTTTGGGAGGTCCGGGATGAGGAGGGCAGCGGTCTGGGACTGTTCCTGGGCGACTATTACGCCCGGGACTCCAAGCGCGGCGGAGCGTGGATGAACTCGCTCGTGGAACAAAACGCCTTGTTGGGCACCAAGGCAGTGGTCATCAACAACCTGAACATTTCAAAACCGCCCGCCGGGGAGCCCACCCTCCTGACGCTGGATGAGCTGCGCACCACGTTCCACGAGTTCGGGCACGCGCTTCACGGGTTGTTCTCCAGCGTGACGTACCCGCGTTTCTCCGGTACAGCCGTCCCCCGAGACTTTGTGGAATACCCGTCGCAGGTCAACGAGATGTGGATCCTGTGGCCGGAGGTGCTGGCAAACTACGCGCGGCACCACGCCACCGGTGAGCTGCTCGCCCAGGACGTCGTGGACAGGCTCAACGAATCACGGCTGTGGGGCGAGGGCTTCGCCACTACTGAGTATTTGGGCGCCGCGCTGCTGGACCTGGCCTGGCATGTGCTGGACGAAACCGGGATTCCGGAAGACGCCCTGGCCTTCGAGGCAAAATCCCTCGCCGCGGCCGGAGTGGCCCACGCCCTGATTCCGCCCCGCTACCGCACCGGCTATTTCCAGCACATCTTCGCCGGGGCAGGCTATGCGGCGGGCTACTACTCGTACATCTGGAGCGAGGTCCTGGACGCCGAAACGGTGGACTGGTTCACCGAGAACGGAGGCATGACCCGCGCCAACGGTGAACGCTTCCGCCAGGAGCTGCTCTCACGCGGGAACAGCCGAGACCCGCTGGAATCCTTCCGCGCCCTGCGGGGACGCGACGCCCAACTGGAACCCCTCCTGAAACGCCGAGGCCTGGACTGACCCCCGGCCTTTCCTCTCCCCCTCCTGGAGTTTTTGTCCACATCGGGCGACTTCCGGGGCCTCTAACCCGCCGTAGCTGGACAAAAACTCGCGAGGGTGGGGAAACGACGACGGCGGGGGGGCGCCCC
>NZ_KV467169.1:224712-475002 GCF_001663775.1 Arthrobacter sp. B6
CCCCCGGGGGGGGCCCCCCCCGCCGTCGGCACTGCTTGTGAAGCTGTTACCAGCCGCGCTCTGCGAGGCGGTGGGGCTGCGGGATCTCGTCCACGTTGATGCCCACCATGGCTTCGCCCAGGCCGCGAGAGGCCTTGGCGATGACGTCGGGGTCATCGAAGAAGGTGGTGGCCTTCACGACGGCGGCGGCACGCTGGGCCGGGTTGCCGGACTTGAAGATCCCGGAACCGACGAACACGCCGTCGGCGCCGAGCTGCATCATCATCGCAGCGTCGGCCGGGGTGGCGATGCCGCCGGCGGTGAACAGCACCACGGGGAGCTTGCCGGTGGTCGCGATTTCCTTGACCAGCTCGTACGGGGCCTGCAGTTCCTTGGCCGCGACGTACAGCTCGTCCTCGGGCAGGGCCGCGAGCTTGAGGATCTCGGCACGGATCTGGCGCATGTGCGTGGTGGCGTTGGAGACATCCCCGGTGCCGGCCTCGCCCTTGGACCGGATCATCGCCGCGCCCTCGTTGATGCGGCGCAGCGCCTCACCCAGGTTGGTGGCACCGCACACAAACGGAACAGTGAAGTTCCACTTGTCGATGTGGTTGGTGTAGTCCGCCGGCGTCAGGACCTCGGACTCGTCGATGTAGTCCACGCCCAGGGACTGCAGGACCTGCGCCTCGACGAAGTGGCCGATCCGGGCCTTGGCCATGACCGGCACGGACACGGCATCGATGATCTTGTCGATCATGTCCGGATCGGACATCCGGGACACGCCGCCCTGGGCACGGATATCAGCCGGAACGCGTTCCAGCGCCATCACTGCAACGGCACCGGCGTCTTCGGCGATGCGGGCCTGTTCGACGTTGACGACGTCCATGATGACGCCGCCCTTGAGCATCTCAGCCATGCCGCGCTTGACACGGTTGCTGCCCGTGACGCTGTTCGCGGACGAACCGGCTTCGCTGCTTACATCAGGTGTAGACACAAAAACCCCTATGGGTAGATAGATGACCTTCGCCGGGCGCGAGGGCGGCATAAAGCCGAAAAGTACACGCACCGGGTTGCCGGATCCATTGACCGGGCAGTCCTAATACTAGTCCCACCGCGGACAGCGGGCTTAATCAGCCTTCATCAGATGTTGCGGCCCCGGCCAAGGACTGGCGGCGGACCGAAACCACGCGCTGGATCACTGTGACCAGGCTGGCCACGGCAAGGACTGCCAGCGTCACCTGCAGGACAATGTGGGGCAGGCCGAGGCCCGTGAATCCGGTGACCACCAAAACGGAGACCAGGCGTTCGGCCCGTTCGGCAATCCCCACGTTCGCGCTGAACCCGAGGGATTCCGCTTTGGCCCTCGCGTAGGAGACCACCATGCCCAGGACAAGGCAGACCATCGCCCCAACAGCGATCACCAGGTCAGCGCCGCCGGTGAAGAACCAGATGGCGAGGCCCGCGAAGAGTGCGCCGTCTGCGATCCTGTCCAGGGTCGAGTCCAGGAAGTTTCCCCAGCGGCCGCCGGTGTCCCGCATCCTGGCCATGATGCCGTCCAGCACATCGGAGAAGACGAAGGCTGTAATGAACAGCGTCCCCCACCACAGCTGGCCGAGCGGGTAAAAGACCAGGGCACCAGACACAACCCCCAGCGTTCCCACCACCGTGACGGCGTCGGGGGAGATTCCGATTTTCAGGAGCCAGCGGGCAAGCGGTGTAAACAGCGCGGTGAAGAAGCCGCGCGCGTGCCTATTCAGCATCCGTCTCCCCGGGCCAGGCCTCGGCTACTTGCCGCCGGACCTCGTCAAGGGTCTGGGTGACGGCTTTGGTCTGGGCGATGATCGGGAAGAAATTACCGTCGCCGCCCCACCGCGGAACAATGTGCTGATGCAGGTGCGCCGCGATCCCCGCGCCGCCCACCACTCCTTGGTTCATGCCCAGGTTGAAGCCGCCGGGGTTCGATACCTTGCGCAGCACCTTCATGGCGGTCTGGGTCAGCTCGGAGAACTCCGCGGTTTCCTCCAGCGTGAGGTCTGTGTAGTCGGGCACGTGCCGGTAGGGGCAGACCAGGAGATGGCCGGGGTTGTAAGGGAACAGGTTCAGCACCACGTAGCAGGTCTTCCCGCGGTAGACGATGAGGGCTTCCTCGTCGGTCCGGGCGGGACCCACGCAGAACGGGCAGTCGTTCTCATTCTTGAACTGGTGCTGGCCACCCTTGATGTAAGCCATTCGGTGCGGAGTCCACAGGCGCTGGAAGGCATCCGGGACACCGGCGAGGTCAAAGTCGTCGGTCACGCCGGAATCGCCTGGATACCCTGCGCCTGTGTTCTCCTGCACCGTCACTTATCCGTTTCCGCTAGCTGGTCCGGTTATGGACGGCTTCTGTGATCCGCTTAACGGCCTCGGCCACGGGTACGCCGTTGTCCTGGCTTCCGTCACGGAAGCGGAAGGACACCGCGCCGGCCTCGGCGTCGTCGCCGCCGGCGATGAGGACAAAGGGGATCTTGTCCTTGCTGGCGGTGCGGATCTTCTTGGGGAACCTGTCCGACGACGTATCCACTTCGGCGCGGATGCCCGCGGCCTTGAGCTGGTCGACGACGTCGAACATGTACTCATTGAAAGTCTCCGCCACCGGGATGCCCACCACCTGCACAGGTGCGAGCCAGGCGGGGAACGCACCGGCGTAATGCTCGGTCAGCACGCCCATGAACCGCTCGATGGAGCCAAAAAGTGCGCGGTGGATCATGACGGGCCGCTGACGGGTGCCGTCGGCGGCCTGAAACTCCAGTTCGAATCGCTCCGGGAGGTTGAAGTCCAGCTGAATAGTGGACATCTGCCAGGTGCGGCCCAGCGCGTCCTTGGCCTGCACGGAAATCTTCGGGCCGTAGAAGGCGGCTCCGCCCGGATCGGCGACCAGTTCGAGGCCCGAATCCTCGGCCACCTCCGCAAGCGTACGGGTGGCCTCTTCCCAGGCTGCGTCGTCGCCAACGTACTTCTCCGGGTCCTTCGTGGACAGTTCCAGGTAGAAGTCGTTCAGGCCGTAGTCCTGGAGCAGGCCCAGCACGAAGTTCAGTGTCTTGGTGAGCTCGTCCTTCATCTGCTCGCGGGTGCAGTAAATGTGGGCATCGTCCTGGGTCATGCCGCGGACACGCGTGAGTCCGTGGACCACACCGGACTTTTCGTACCGGTAGACGGACCCGAATTCGAAGAGCCGCAGCGGCAGTTCACGGTAGGAACGGCCCCGGGAGCGGAAGATCAGGTTGTGCATGGGGCAGTTCATCGGCTTCAGGTAGTAGTCCTGTGCCGGCTTGCGGACGGTTCCGTCAGCGTTGAGTTCCTCATCCACCCGCATGGGCGGGAACATGCCGTCCTTGTACCAGTCAAGGTGGCCCGAGACCTCGTACAGGTGGCCCTTGGTGATGTGGGGTGTGTAGACGAATTCGTAGCCAGCGTCGACGTGGCGCTGCCGCGAGTAGTCCTCCATCTCCTTGCGGATGATGCCGCCCTTGGGGTGGAAGACAGGCAGGCCGGAGCCAAGTTCGTCCGGGAAAGAAAACAGGTCCAGCTCCACGCCGAGCTTGCGGTGATCGCGCCGTTCCGCTTCGGCCAGGCGTTCCTGGTACGCCTTCAGCTCTTCCTTGGTGGGCCAGGCGGTGCCGTAGATGCGCTGCAGCTGCTGGTTTTTCTGGTTGCCCAGCCAGTAGGCGGAGGAGGAACGGGTCAGGGCGAACGCGTTGGAAATGAGTTTGGTGTTGGGCAGGTGCGGGCCGCGGCAGAGGTCGCACCAGACGGTGTTTCCCTCCTTGCGCTCCACGTTGTCGTAGATCGTGATGTCCCCGGCACCGACCTCGACGTTGACGCCTTCCCCGGCTTCGGCAGCTTCGTTCTTCTTGCCCAGCAGTTCCAGCTTGTAGGGCTCGTTCTTCATGGCTTCACGGGCCTCGTCCTCGCTGACCACGCGGCGGACGAACTTCTGGTTCTGGTTGACGATCTTGAGCATCATCTTTTCGAGGGTCTTCAGGTCCTCGGGCGTGAACGGCTCGGCGACATCAAAGTCGAAGTAGAAACCGTCAGTGATGTACGGTCCGATGCCCAGCTTGGCGTCAGGGCGCAACTGCTGAACGGCCTGGGCCATCACATGGGCGGTGGAGTGGCGGAGCACGTTCAGTCCATCGGGTGAACCTATGGTGACGGCCTGGATGTCCGCACCTTCGGGCAGTTCCTGGTCCAGGTCCTTCAGCTCGCCGTTGACGCGGGCCACAACGACGTCGCGGCGCTCAAAGAAGAGTTCCGCACCGGTTGTCCCGGTAGTCACCTTGGTCTCTTCGCCATCGACGATGAGGGTGATCTGCTGGGCATCTGACACGGGTGTCTCCTATTCAAAGTTTAGGCTTCATAGCTTGTGGCGTACGGGGACCACAGCCAGCCACCGTCAATGCTATCGGTTTCCCAAGAGGCCGACCAACGGGACCCGCGGGCTCCGGGGGCCTGGTGCGGCTGGTGCGGAGCGGCTCAGCCGCCCATTCCGGTGATGGCCAGGCTGCGGCTGATTCCGTCCAGGGGATGCGGTACGTCGGTTGTCTCGGGCCTGGAAGCCGGGAACGGGAGGGTCTCAACCCTGCTCAGGTCCCAGGCCATGGTGGCGCTCAGGCTGATTCCACGGGGGCCTGTCCGCCTGGTAGTGCCGCGGATGAGCAACAGCCTTGTACCAAACAGCAGCAGCCCTGCCTGCTCCTGCGCTTCGTGGAAGAAGACCGAGTCGATACAGCCTGTGCCGTCGTCGATGCTGATGAAAACCACGCGCCGCCCGCCTCGCATTGGCGGGGTCTGGGTGGCGATACGCACGCCTGCCACCAACACTTCCGTGCCGTTGCGCAGGCCCAGGAGCTTGTCTGCCGTGGTGACGCCGAGCCTGTCCAGCATGGGACGGTGACTGTCCATCAGGTGCCCGCTGGCATCAATGGCCATCAGGTCCAGCTCAGCACGGACGTTGTCCACGAGAGTTGGTGCGGGAAGTCCGGGTTTGACGTTTCGAAGTTCCACGTCCCCCAGTGGCAGGGCCAACTGACCCTCAATCACCTCAATGCCCTTCCGTGCGGTACCCGAAGACTGCATCCTCTGCAGATGCTGGACGAGGTCTGCCCGGTTGGCTACCCCGCCCGACTCCCGGTGCAGGGAATCAAAGGCTCCCAGTTGGGCCAGCCTCTTGATGCTGGGTTTGCTGAGCCGGGACCGAGCCCGGAGATCAGCCAGCGAGTCATACGGCTGCCCCGCCACGATGCGTTTGAGCTCCGCACCTGAAAGCCCGTAAATGCCCTTCAGGCTCAACCTGATGCCCAGCTTGCCCCGGTCCGGCCCTTCAGTGACCCGTTCCACGCGGTATTCCGCCTGGCTCCGGTTGATATCCAAGGGCAGGATGGGGATTCCCAGCCTGCGGGCTTCAGCCACCAGGAGCCGCTTGGGATACATGCCAGGATCGTGCTCCCACAACCCGGCGAGGAAAGCCTCCGGGTGGTGCGCCTTCAGCCAGGCTGACTGGTAGGTGGGTACGGCAAAGGCGGCACCGTGCGCCTTGCAGAAGCCGAAGCTTCCAAAGGCCTTCAGTGTGCCCCACACCTGGTCCACAACGTCCGGTGAATAACCTTTGGCCCTGGCCTCTTTCCGGAAGAACTCCTCCACCTTCGGTTCGAGGGCCTCGTTGCCCAGTGCACGCCGGAATTCGTCCGCGCGGGCAAGTCCGCAATCCGTCATGACATTGAAAGTCTTCAGGATCTGTTCGTGGAAAACCGTGACACCGTGGGTTTCCTGCAGCACCGGTTTGAGGTCAGGGTGGGGATAGACCTCCGGGGCAAAACCATGGCGGTGCTCAAGGAAGGGCCGCACCATGTCGGATTTCATGGGTCCCGGCCGGAACAGCGAAATGTCGATGATGAGGTCGTTGAATTCACGCGGCGCCATCTTGCCAATAAGCTCACGCTGGCCCGGAGATTCGATCTGGAAGCAGCCCAGGGTGTGGGTGCTGCGGATCAGGTCATAGGTGGGTTCGTCGTCCAGCGGAACGGCGTTGAGGTTGATGTGGCCGTTGTCCGCGATGAAGTCCGGGCCGGTTCCCTCCGGACCCATTGGGTGTGCTCCGGCCGCCACAACCTCGGCTTTGGAAGGATGGATCCGGATCACCTCACGGACAGCGAAAGCCATGGCGCTCTGCATCCTTACCCCCAGGACATCCAGCTTGAGCATCCCCATGGGGTCCATGTCGTGTTTGTCGAACTGGCTCATGGGCAATCCCAGCCCGCTGGGCTGCACAGGAGTGCGGTCCAGCAGCGTGGCATCTCCCAGGATCACGCCGCAGGGGTGCATGGAAATATGGCGGGGAAGCCGGTCCAGCCGTTCCGTGAGGTCCACCAGGAGATCAAGCTGCTGGTTTTCGGCAAAGTCCCTTTGCTCCACCCTGCCGGCAAACTCACGCAGTTCAGGCTTCTCCACCAGCGCTTCACGGAACTTACCGGCCGAAAAACGCCACAACTGCTTGGCAATCTCCCCTACGTCGGCGTCGTCCATGCCCAAGGCCATGCCGGCGTCACGGACAGCGCCGCGTGCCCGGTACCCGTTCTGCATGCTCATCAGCGTGACGCGCTCGGAACCGAAGCGGTCAAAGATCCTCCGGTAGACGTTGTGCCTCTCTGCACTTTCAACATCAATGTCGATGTCCGGAAGGGTAGCCCGGTCCTGGGACAGGAACCGTTCGAAGATCAAGTCATGCTGCAGCGGGTTCACCTGGCTGACATCAATGAGGTAGTTGACCAGGCTGGACGCTCCGGATCCCCGGGCAGCAGCGCGGACTCCCATGTCAATGATCATCCGGGACACTTCGGCCACGGTCAGGAAGTAGGAGGAGAAGCCGAGGCTCCTGATGATCCCCAGTTCGTGATCCAGCCGCGAGCGCATGTCCTTTTCGGCGGCACCGGAAACGCCGGGGAACCTCCTGCCGATACCGGCCTCGCAGCGCTGGACCAGCTCAAGGTGCGGATCCTGGCTGATGCCGATGACCGAGGCCTCGGGCACCACTGGCTGCTTCCAGCCCATGTCAGTCACGGGGTCAATCCTGCAGAGGTCGGCGAGCGCCTCGGTCTGCGCCATAAGCTGTTTGAGGTCCGCCGCGCCATAACCAGCGGCGCCGATGATCTCCTTGCCCAGTTGGAGCATCTGGCCGGACGGTTTCAGCCAGCCCTGGCCGTTGGGCTGGAGCATGGGTTCGGCGGCAAGTTCAGGCAGTGACTTCAACGTGCGGGCCGAATCCAGGACGTCCGCTGTTGCGGCACCATCCTCGGCGCAGTACCGGACTGCGTTGGTGAGCACGGCGGGGACCTGGTGTTCCTCAGCGAGTTTGAGCATCCGCACTGCATGGGCGGTGCTCAGCGGTGAGCCAGGTGCACTGAGCTGGGAGACCACTTCGGCAACCATGGCCCCCTGGGGCATTGCTTCCAGCCAGCGTTTGAAGAGGGTACGGGGTCGGAGGTAACGCCGGCCTCCCATGGCACGTCCGACGTCGGAATCCGGACCGATCAGGACCGTCAGGACCGGCTTCAGTGTTTTCGGGTCAAGCGTCCGGGAGGCGAGTTCCGCGCGGGTAACTGCCACCGGCACCACTCCCCCGGCTTTGCCGGATGTCCGGGCATGGGCATCGGACACAAGCCTGCAGAGGGCACGGTAGCCCGCACCGCTGTTGTGGCCGCGGGCGAGCACCACCACGCGTCCGGCGATTTGGGTGCGGTGATCGCCGTCGTCGTCGAACACCGCGAGGTCAACCCCCACGATGGGGTCAATCCCGGCGACCATGCAGGCTTTGAGGTGTTTGACTGTGCCGTACAGGCCGTCCCGGTCTGTGCAGGCGAGAGCGGTGGCGCCGTCAGCGGCGGCAACCTGGGCGAGTTCGTCCGGCCAGGACACCCCGTAATGGGCGCTGAAGGCAGTGGAAACGTGGAGATGCGTGAAGGTCATGCTGTTCTGGGTTGGAGTGCGTCGTGGATCCGGAGCAGCCGCCAGCGGCCACTTCCGAGGTGCCGGCTGAGGTCCAGGGTGAGGGTTTCTTCCCCAACCTCGCCCTTCCCCGGACGGTCAGGGTGTCCTGAATCAAAGTGCAGCGGATCCGCACGCACCTGGACCCGCCAGATCTCATGGTCCACCAGCCCTGGCCCGGTTCCCAGCGGTGCGCGGCTTTCCTCGGCCCACCACTGCCGGCGTTCAAACCACCGCACCGGGTCCGCGCACACGGTGTAGTGCCGCCCTGCCCATTGGAGGGACACAGGCAGGCCGGCAGCGCTGCAGACTACGTCCACAGATTCGCTGAACATGCCCATGCGCGCCTCCCTGAACTGAAATGAACCGCTGCCCAGGATGGTCCCGTCCCGGGGTTTCGAATACAGCCATTCGAATACTTGTTCGAATAATTCCAGTCTACGCCGGGGCCGGGACAAAACCTAGACAGGGGTGGACGGACGGGACGGCAGGGAGCAGGATTGTGCCATGAGCACCAATGACGCACTCCTCAAGCACGTAAGCATCAAAGCCCAGGACTCCACACTCCTGGCCACTTTTGATATTGACGGCAATATCCCCGGTTCGGGCGCGTACGTGGTGGGTCTTGTGGCCGCCAGCCCTGACTACTCCTCTCAAAGACGGCTGGGCATTGAATTCATGAACGGTGAGGCGATCGCCTTCTACTCGTTCAGCCATGAACAGGGAACCGAGGAGAACTTCGATCTCAGCGGAGTCACTCACTCCGGCAGTACTATCACTGGCGTCTTCCCCCTTGACGCCATCCACGGGCTGGGCAAGGGGCACATCATGTCGGCCTTCAGCGAGGCTGACGGCCGGGAATTCCAGGCAGGCATCGCTGTCGAGGAAGCCCTGTAACAAGGCATAAAGCGGGCGCCCTGCCGGAAACACGTCCGGATGCAGGGCGCCTTGGAATTAGCTGGAACAGCTGGGAATTATGTGGAACAGCCTCAGCTGTTTTCCTTGTGGACCTTCATCTCGAGTTCGATGAAGCCCGAAATCATGGCCCGGTACGTGGATTCCACGATGTCCGGATCAATGTCCTTCTTCTCCGCGGCGGACCGGACGTGCTCAATGATCCGTTCCACCCGCCCGGGGGCCCGGACTTCGGCGTCGTCCCCCTTGAGGGTTCCGGCGATCCGGATCAGCCGTTCACGCCGGGCAATGAGGGTGACGATCTGCTCATCCACCTCGTCGACTGCAATCCGCACGGCGGCGAGCTGTTCCTTGTCGGCCAGCGCGTCCCTGTCGTTTCCTTGAATTGTCGCCATCTTCTGACAGTATCGAAGCATGCAGCCCAGAGTCGACTTCATCTCACTAGGTGTCCGCAGCGTAGCCAACTCACGCCGTTTCTACGCCGAAGGCCTCGGCTGGCCCGTCCACAAGGAATTCCCTGACGACGTGGTGTTCATTCAGGTCAACCACGGGCTGATCCTCTCGCTGTGGAACGCCGGCCAGATGCAGGCCGAGGCCGGGGTGGACGCGCCGGGGCCGGTCCCCTGCATCACACTCAGCCACAACCTGGCCAGCCCAGAGGACGTGGACCGGGTCATGGCCGAAGCCGCCGCCGCCGGGGCAACGATCGTGGCAGAGCCCGTCACCCAGCCGTGGGGTGGATACAGCGGCTATTTCGCAGACCCGGACGGATTCCGCTGGGAGGTCACCTACAACCCCACCTGGACAGTGGACGACGCCGGCAGGGTCACCGTTTAGGGTCAGGCTCCCCCGCAACCCAGCGGGTCAGCGAACGGAACCGCCTCAGAACAGCGCCTCAACCGGCCGGATGAGTTCCGGCGAATTGTTGCGCACGTTTCCCACCTCCCGGCCGACGGAATCCACGTGCCAGTCCCCGGCCACGTCCTTCACATGGGCCCGGACCATGTCAACCAGGAAGGCAGCGTCATCGATCTGCGGGTCGATCCAGGACTCCATCGTGGCCCGGTCCATGGGCAGCGGCACCCGGTCGTGCAGGGCGGTCAGCTTGCCAAAGACAGTTGACTCCGATCCCGGCGGCGGTGTGTCCGCCGTCAGGATGGACATGGAGAGCAGCCACCGGCCGGGCTCGCCGTCCGCCTTGGACGGATCCTTCCACCATTCGTACAGGCCGGCGAACACCAGCCCGGTGCCATTGCCGGGGTGGACGTAGTAGGGCTGCTTTGCCTTGCCCGTGCCCTGCTTCCACTCGTAGTAGCCATCCGCCGGGACGGCGCAACGTCGTGACTGGATGGCCTTGCGGAAGGCAGGCTTCTCCAGTACCGATTCGCTCCGGGCATTGATCATCCGGGACCCGATGCCGGGATCCTTGGCCCAGGAAGGCACCAGGCCCCAGCGGGCCACGTGCAACTGCCGGACGGCGGCGTCGTCAATCAGCCGCTCCAGGACAATGGGCACCTCGTCGGTGGGCGCCACATTCCACGACGGCGGCAGCTCCACGTCCTCCTCCAGCTGCGCATCGAATTCAGCCAGCAGGTCTCCCACGGCACGTGCCATCACATAGCGTCCACACATGGCACCAGCATGCCATCACTGTTTTGGCCTGTCATCCGGGGCCACATGCCTCAGGGGAATAGCAGCCCGCAGGTTACCGTTGACGGGAACGAACCCCCTCACTGATTTAGGAGAGCTCCGTGGACTTTACCCCCGAGAACGGCACCATCACCATGTTTTCCACCACCTGGTGCGGCTACTGCAACCGGCTGAAGAAGCAACTCGACGCGCAGGGCATCGGTTACACGGAGATCAACATCGAGGAAGTTGATGGCACGGCCGAACTTGTAGAGCAGATCAACGGCGGCAACCGGACCGTCCCGACTGTGCTTTTCCCGGACGGCACCGCCGCCACCAACCCCTCAGCCGCCGAGGTCAAGAGCCGCCTGGCCGCATAACTGTCCTGCGGGCTACGCCTTGCCGCTGTCAAACCCGGCATGGCTGCTGAAATCGGCAATCCGGAGCGGGGCGTAGCCCGCGTAGGTGGACAGCAGGGCGTCCTCCACGGTTTGGACGTCGAGTCCGGGCACCAGGTCGCTGGCAGCGCCGGCGGTCGCCGGGTCCCAGTCGAGGCCTAGCGCCGCATAGCTGTCGGTCAGCACGGCACGGATCGGCGCGGAGTCCTCCACCACGATCACGGAACTGAAGAGCCAGCCGCCTGCCACCACCCGCTGGGCCGTGCCCACGAGCTTGATCCGGCGCGTCGGGTTGGCCGGGTCAGCGCCGTGCACGCTGAACTCCCCCGGGCAATACTCCCCCGGAATTTCACCTACGGCTGCCTGCACTCCCGCGGCCCGCAGGGCCTCCGCGAGCAGTTCACCGAAAAAACCGAACCGGGTCTTGGATCCGGCGATGGCGTCGGCATGGGGCTCGATGTGGTCCACCACGAGCGTGCCCTGATGGTAGGCGGCGGCACGCCCGCCCGCCTTCCGCACGAGGGGTTCGAAACCCCGGTCGCGGCATGCCTGGGCGGCAGCCTCGAAACCCGGCAGCCGGGTGTCCCGCTGGCCGAAGGCCACTGTGGGAACGGGGCGGTACAGGCGGATGGTGGGGCCGATCCGGCCGGCCTTCGCCTTGCCCAGCAGTTCCAGTGCAAGATCCAGGTCCGCTGCAGCACCCAGGGAATGTTCCTGGCGAACCACGGTGAGCTGCTGCGCTCCGGTTCCGGCGTCCTGCATGTTGCTAAGCTCCCTTATGGTCATATTGCAGTTCCTCGTTGTCGCCGCCGCGTTCGCCGTTGTTGACGCCGTGTGGCTGAAGCTGATGAACCCGTTCTACCGGAGCCACATCGGCGAGTTGCTGGCGGACAAACCACACCTAGGTTACGCCGTGGCCTTCTATGTCATGTACATCGCGGGCATTGTCTTCTTTGCTCTGCGGCCCGCGCTCGACGGCGGCAGTTGGCTGACCGCCGTCGGCTACGGCGCCGCGCTGGGCGCCTTCGCCTACGCCACCTATGACCTGACCAACGCCGCGACCCTGAAGACCTGGCCATTGCAGCTCATTGTGGTGGATATGCTCTGGGGAGCTGTGCTGACCGGGCTGTCGACGCTGGCCGGCTGGCTCGTGTTCCGCTCCAGCTGACCCGCATCGTGCCGGAAATGGTTCGCGTCAGGTCTTCCGGAGCGTCAGGATCTGTTCGGCCCGGCCGAAGGGTCCGGACATGTCGTGCAGCACCGTGGAGGTGAGGCCAATTCCATCCGCCCCGAACGACACCGCATTGTCCAGGCCCAGCCATTCACCTTCCGGCCGCCTGTACATGTGGATCTGGAGGTCCAGGTTGGGGAAAGCGTAGCTGTCCTTCCCCGGTGGGACCCGGGCCGCGATCCCGTTGGCTGTGTCCACCATCCCCATCAGGCGGGCCAGGTCTCCGCTGTCGGCAGCGTCCGTCAACGGATGCCCGGTTCTCAGCCAGACGGTGCCGGCGCCCGGCCGGTGCCCCTCGGCGACGCGCATTTCCAGGGACCGGATGTACCCGCCGGGCCAGACGCTGGCGCCGTCGTACGGTTTGCACTCGTCCGGTGCAGGTATGGCGGAGTCCTCCACAGCGGCCACGGCGCTGGTATCGCTGGTGAGCAGGCGCCAGGCGGTGGCGCGGATGGCCACCCGGCTGTTGGCGATGAGTTCGGCCTGAAGCAGCTCGATGGTCCTGCCCGGCCGAAGCGTGGTGGTCACGATGTGGAATTCGCCGCCGGGAATCAGCCCCAGGATCTCGTAGCTGAGCCGGGCCATCCGCATGTCTCCGCGGGGCTCGTGCCGCTCCAGGCTGTCCACCATCAGTCCGGAGGCGGGAGCCATGTGCTGCTCATGCTCGTTCCAGGCCCCCTGGGCATGGATGGTGGAGCGGAATCGTCCGCCGCCCAGCGCCTGGTAGTAGAAGTTGCCGTCGGCAAGTTCGGGCAGATCTCTGGTCAACGTTGGCCTTCCCGTGGTTCTGGGTGAATCGCCACTAACTCTATCGGTTTGCCCGCGACGCTTTGCCCGGACGCGGCGAAATGTTGGCCGCCCCAGGGAGCGATCTGGGTAGACTCAGGAACTGGTCCTGTCAGCAACCCTCGAAAAGAGGCGTTCCACCGATGCGCGTCATTAGCTACAACCTCCGGAAGCACAAGGCTAGCGGAGAACTCCTTGCCCTTGCCCGGAATTTTGAGATCGATGCGCTGTGCCTGCAGGAGGTGGATTCTTCCGACCTGCCCGAAACCCTCGGCCCCCTGCACCTGGCAGACTCCACCAAGGGCAACCGGCTGGGCCTGGCCATCTATTACCGGGCCAGCCGCTTTACGGCGATAAAGACCCAATCATTCGCGTTGAAGAAGTCCATGCACGACCGAGTGCTGGCGCCTGCCCACGAACGGCTCATCGGAACGCGTGTGGTGGACAACGAGACACAGCACGAACTTGTCATCGGTTCCTTCCACGCCGCACCGCTCACCGCTTCCAACTCCCTGCGGCGCCACCAGATCCATGCCGCCCACGCCGAGCTCCTGAGCATGGGGAGCGGGCTGATGACGCTGATGGTGGGTGACTTCAATTACCCCTTCTTCACGAAGAACCTCCATGCGCACATGAAGGACTCGGGCTACGCCCTGTCCCTCAGCAACCGGCGCACCTACACCCGGTACAAGGTCTTCAAGGGCCACTTCGACTTCGCCACGTCGCTGGGCCTGGACATCGAAAGTGTGGAGACCCTGGCCCGCGGCAAATCCGACCACCTGCCCATCCTGGTCACCGCGGAATACGGCCAGGACACCTGAGGGCCGCTTAGCGGCCTGCCCTACCGGCGCGCTTCGGCCAGCGAAAGCATGCGGATCCGCAGCTCCGGCCAAGCTGCCCCAAACCCGGGGTGCAGCTCCTTGCCGGCGACGTCCGCCAGCGGAACCCACAGCAGTTCTATGCTTTCAGGGTCGCTGATGACGGGCTCAAAGGGGTCCGTGACCAGAAGTACAACGGTGGTGTAGGACCAGTAGCCGAAATCCAGGACCGAGGTGAACAGCACGCTGACGCTTTCCCCTGGCACCGCGGCCTCTTCACGGGCTTCCCGCAGCGCACCTGTTACCGGGTCCTCCCCTTGGTGCAGGGCCCCGCCGGGGAGCCCCCAGGTACCGCCGTTATGGCTCCACTCCGCGCGGTGCTGCAGGAGCACTCCCCTGTCCGGATCGTAGGCGAGCACCCCTGCTGCGCCAAACCTGCCCCAAAAGCGCCCTTGGGCCCCCTCTACCCACGCATCGCCGGGATCCCGCGGGCCCGTCCTGGCAGGAGGATGCTGAAGATACGGGTTTGGAACGGACTGGCTGGGGCGGCTCGGGTCGGACGGCATTGCGGCCAGGGAATGATCCATGGCTCCAGTCTGACACCTGCCCCGCCCGGAGCGCGCAATTTAAGACCGCGTTAGGCTCCGTGCGGTTTGTCGACGGCGAAATCCCCGCCGGGATACATGACAGTCTCGTGTCCGTCATCAAAGCGGACCAGGTAAGGCGGGTGGCCTTCCTGTCCTTTCACTTCCAGGATCACCCCGTGCCGGTCGCTTGACCCGACGGTCCTTCCCCTGACGATGATCCTGTCACCCTGTGCTGCCTCCATGGCAATCACCTCCCAGCCCCAGAGTACGACTCAACCGTGGGCGGTAACAGGGTGTGAACCGCAAAGTTGTTTGGCTCGTATTTGGCCTGCTGGCGAGGCCTGCGCCATATCCGCGAAACCCACCGCACAGGAGGGCCTGCGTGGCAGGATTCAGGTATGCCGCAGCGCCTTCTTCTCGTCTCCGATACCCACGTTCCGAACCGCGCCAGGGAACTGCCTGCACAGGTGTGGGCCGCCGTCGAAAGGGCCGATGTGGTGTTTCATGCCGGTGACTGGGTGACGGTTGAACTGCTGGACGAATTTGTGCGGCGAAGCCGGCATCTGGTGGGAGTCTACGGCAACAACGACGGGCCGGAGCTCCGCCGTCGGCTTCCGGAGACCGCGAACATCACGCTTGAAGGCCTGCAGTTCGCCATGGTGCATGAAACCGGCCCGGCGAAAGGCCGTGGCGAACGCGCGGAGGCGCTGTACCCCCACGTCGACGTGCTGGTTTTCGGACACAGCCACATACCGTGGGACACGACTACTCAACGAGGATTGCGTCTGCTCAATCCCGGATCACCGACGGACCGCCGGCGCCAGCCTGCCTGCACTTACATGGAGGCTGTTGTTGACGGGGGCGTCCTGCGGCAGGTGGAGCTGGTGGAAGTGCGAAAGGACTGATCCAGCTGACAGGCAGGAGAGGATTTCAGCTCAGTCCCTGTCCTCTGCCAGCAGAGAGTCGGTGGCGGGGTCGGGCTCGCCGTCGAAGAAGTCGGCCAGCACGGCTTTGAAGATGGTCTCCCCCGGCGCAGCACGCAGGAACAGGGTCATGGAGGACTGGAGCTTCCTGGCGTCGATGCCGCCGAGGATGTCGACGGCGGTCTGGTCGGCGTGGGTGTCAATGGCGGCTGCGGATTCAAGGAGCCGCGGGCCCAGGACGTCATGTTTCAGGTACGCCTGCGCTTCCGCCAGGGAGTTGATTGCATACTTCACCGAAGTGGGGCTGCTGCCGAGCCCTGCTATCTGCGGGAAGATGAACCACATCCAGTGGCCGGTCTTCCTGCCGAGGCGCAGTTCGGCCAGCGCCCGGCTGTATGTGCCGCCACTGTCCTGGGCCTCAACAAAACGCTCAAGGTTGTGGGGATCGTTCATGTCCGTCTCCTTCTTCAGGCATTGCCGTTTTTTCTTCGGTCAGGGACGCGGCGCGGCGGACCCAGTCGTCAGGGTCCCCGCGCCAGCGGTTGATGACGACGTCGGCGCGCTGCCGGTCATTTCCGACCAGCACCTTCAGCAGCGGAACCACGACGTCGCTGATCAGGAGGTCCACGAGCTCACCGGTGTGCGCGGACCTGATAAAGCCCTCGAGCCTGGTCAGGTCAGTATGCCGCAGCATGGACACCCGGGACTGCAGCAGCACCACGGCGGCGAGGCGGCGCTCGTAGACCGGCTTCCGGCCGGGGCCTGGCTGGCCCCAGAGCAGTGATGCCAGGGCCGTAACGTCATCATGGCCAAGGTCCTTGAACTTCCGGCCGGCGTCGCGGACGGTTCCCCGGACGGCTCCAACCGATGCCCCGTAGGAACCCAGGGCGCCACCCACCCGGGACTCCACATCGTCCGCGCGGTACCAGGCGCCTTCATTCTGCAGGGTGGTGTCGATGAAGCCCGCAGCCTCCAAAACGGTCTGGTTCACCGCTATCGCCCGCGCCGCCCGGCGGAGGCGTGCTCTATGCAGTACGGCGTCCAGGGCCGGGCCTCCAGGCGGCCCTCGGCAATCGGCCGGCCGCACACTTCGCACACTCCATAAGTGCCGTCGGTCATCCGCTGAAGGGCCGCCTCAACCTCGGCCAGCCCGGAACTGCTCTGGTTCAGCAGGGCAGAGGCCTGGGACAGCTCAAAAGCAATGGTGGCGCCCTCGGGGTCGTGCTCGTCGTCGACGTTGGCGTCCCTGCGCGCAGCATTCGCTGACGAGATGTCCGCCTGCAGCGCCGGAAGCAGGGCAAGTTTTCGTGCCCGCTCTTCCTCCAGCAGGACCCGGAACCGTTCAAAGTCAGCCATGGGAAAAGCCTAGCGCCGCCGGAGCCTGTGAATGTCGCCGTTAAAATGGCGGCGTTCTGTTATCGCTAAATGTCGCCCTGCTGGTCCGCAAGCGCTTGTGATCGCCTGCAGAACGTGGCTCAGGACATTCCAAAGTCCCGTGCAACCTGCGCGGCGGGATCGCCGCCTTTGACCAGGCGAACAGCGCTTCGAATCTGACTATCGGTAACCCGGCGTGGACCGCTGCCAAGGTCCTTCCCGGCTTCTCTTCTCTTGCTGATGGAACCCGTGACGCGTTCGCGCTTGATCTCGTGTTTCATCTGCACGAGGGCAGCCATGACCGTGAACAACATTGACCCCATGGCGTGGCTGTGTCGACATCGCCTCCGCCAGGTTCGGGACGCGCAGGCCGGCGCCCTTGCTGCGGAGCTCATCGGCGAAGGCGGGCATGTTCTGGGTGGATCGCCCAAGTCGGTGCAAGGTTGTGATGACAAGGGTGTCGCCCTCTATTAGCGCATCGAGAGCCCGATCGGACTGTGGTCGCGGCGCGCGTGCTCCGGAGACCCCGCGTAGCCAATAAGTTTCGTCACGGGGCGCCTCCGATGTGTCTCATAACTAATGGTTGGCATGAAGGTTCAACCACGAGGTTTCGAGACATGGTTACGAGAATCGCCGCGCAAAGAGAAAGCAGCTTGATTTCACGAGGATCAGCACTTTATCGCACAGGGAGTTAGAACGCCGCGTGAGACGTCTCATATCCCAAAGGATACGAGACGGAGTGATTAGGCCAGACCCTCACTCCGTGACCCTACGTCAATGAGAGAGCGGTTCCAGGACAATGCTTCGCCTTGATTTCTGGGTCGCTCATCTGCCTTGGTCCGACTCGCCCAGGGCGCCGCGCCGCCTGCACGCATCAGTGCGTAGTCCTGTCTCCCTTTTATTAGTGACTGAAATAGGGGGCATGGGCCCTTTCGCGCCTTGCCGTCCGGGCGTAAAGTCTTACCACCTCGACACCAGACAAACGCCACGGCGTAAGGCGTGCATTGACACCAGAGGTGCCGTCCTTGCGGGACCCACCTCATTTAAAGGAAACAATCATGAGAGATTTCAGCACACGGGCCCGTTACGGGATGAAGGCGGCTTGCACGGTCGTGGCACTCCTTGGGCTCGTGGTGACAGGCATGACTCCGGTGGCGGCTGCTCCGCCATCCAAAAATGCGGACCTTGTGGGCAACGACGTTTCCTGGCCCCAGTGCGGTAAGACCCTTACCACCGGGCAGGCATTCGCGATCGTGGGAGTGACCGGCGGACTGGCCAACAACACCAACCCTTGCCTCGCGGAGCAACTCGCTTGGGCGGCTCGCTCTACTGGGGGAACTGTGCAGCCCAAGGTTGCTTTATACGTGAACACTGCCAATCCGGGACATGAGGGGACTTGGTGGCCGTCGTCCAACATCTACCCCGATGTGGAAGTCCCGAACCCTTACGGGGTATGCCGGGCGCCCGCTGGCGAACCCGAAGGCCCAGTCGACCTCCCCTGCTCATACATGTACGGCTACGCAAAGGCTTATGACGACGCAACCATCCGAGGCGTCACGGACCCCGGCACCTATTTCTGGTGGCTGGACGTGGAAACGGAAAATAGCTGGCAGATCGACACTGAGAACGCCACGGCCCTGAACCGGGCGACCCTTGAAGGGATGGTCGACTACTTCGAGAGCATCACTGCCGGAGGTAAAAACGCCGAAGGTAAGGCCGCCGGTGTCGGGATTTACTCGACAAGCTATCAGTGGGGAATTATTGCCGGGACGGTGCCGTCCAGCAGCTCCCTCGCGGGGTTGCCCAGCTGGCTTGCAGGTGCCAAAACCCTGCGGGGAGCGAAGTCGAATTGTTCTCTGCCTGGCCTGACGCCCGGCAGCCCGGTGACAGTAACGCAGTATGTGTCGGCCGGACTCGATTACGACTACTCCTGCAAAGGCTGACCGCGAAGGCCATTTCTTGTACTCGCCGCGGGTCAGCCGCAAAGGTTGCATGCTCCAAGAGTCGGCGACGATAGCGGCTGTGAATATGACGGCGGCGGGGAGGTTGGTGGTGAGGTCTTCTTCGGCGGCGATGGCCGCTTCGGGTTTATGCGGGGTGGTGAAGACGACGGCGAGGCGGTGACTGCGAGAGCGCCGGAGCAGGCGACCATGGGGGCGTATCTGTGGGCGCGTTTGCGTGGTTCGTACCGACCTTCGGGTGGGCCGCGTGGTCTGCGGGCAGGGTTTGCTGGTGCCACGTCCAAGGTACGGCGGAGCCACCGAGTTTGGGGAGGGCTGCGTCTGAGGTGGGTGCGATAAACAGCACCGTGAAAAGGCCGCCATTTATCGCCGAAAGCCACAGCCGGAGCCTGTCGCTGATGGACAGTTTTTGCCTGTGCGGGCAGACTGTAGGCCCAGGTACTCACAGGATCGTCACCGGGAGAGGACCCGATGGAGCACCTCAGCCGATTCGCCCGCGAATTCCTTAAGGCGCTCAAGAACCTCCTGCCCATCGTGGTGGTTGTTGTGGTTTTCCAGCTGCTGGTGTTCCGTTCCATGCCCGATGATCCTCTGATCCTGGCGGCGGGGCTCCTGATTGTGGCTGTGGGCATCGCCCTGTTCCTGCACGGGCTGGACCTGAGTATCTTCCCGGTCGGGAAGAACCTGGCGAATCAGTTCGTCAGGCGCGGCGCCCTGGGGCTGCTGCTGCCCTTCGGCTTTGCCATTGGATTTGCTGCCTCCGTCGCTGAGCCCGCGGTCATTGCCGTCGCTGAGCAGGCGCAACTGGTCAGCGATGGCCGGATCAACGGACTGGTGCTGCGCTTCGTCATCGCCGTCTCGGTGGGCCTGGTCCTGGTCCTGGGCATCCTGCGTGTCCTGCGCGGCTGGGCCGTGTACAAACTCCTGATCGCCGGTTATCTGATAGTGCTGGCACTCAGTTACCTGGCCCCGCCGGAGATCATTGGCCTCGCCTACGATTCGGGCGGCGTCACCACCAACATAGTCAGCGTTCCGCTCATCGCGGCGATCGGCCTTGGTTTGGCGAACTCGATCAGGGGACGCAGCCTCCTGGCGGACGGCTTTGGCATGGTTGCGCTGTGCGTGATGGTGCCCATGATCGGAGTCCAGCTTTATGGGACCTGGGTGTATGCCTTTGGCGGTGCGGGGGACGCGGTGCCGGCCCCCGGTTCAGGGGAGGACCCGGGTGAGTGGGTGGTCGGCATGTTCCTCGGCCTGGCTTCAATGATCCGGGAGGTACTGCCGATCGTGGGCGTGGTCCTCTTCTTCCAGTACGTGGCACTGCGGCGGAAGCTGGCACATCCACTGCGGGTCGTCGTCGGGTTCGCCATGGTCCTGGTGGGGCTGTATGCCTTCGTTGTGGGACTGAAACTTGGGCTCTTTCCCATCGGGACGCTCATGGCTGAGCAGCTGATCGGGCACGGGGTACCTGCCCTGATCGTGCTGTTCGGGCTGCTGATCGGTTTCGCCACCACTATGGCCGAACCCGCGCTGGTAGCCATCGGTGAGCAGGCCCAGGACGCGTCACCGGGACGGATCAGCGGGTTCGCTGTCCGGGTGATTGTGGCCACCGGTGTCGCGGTGGGCATCGCCTTTGGTGTGTACCGCATCTTGGTGGGTGGGCCGTTCCACTACTTCATCATGGCCGCGTACGCGGTAGCGATGGTGCTGGTTTTTTTCGCACCGAAGTACATCATCGCGCTGGCTTTCGACCTCGGGGGCGTGACGACGTCGGAGGTCACCGTGCCGCTGGTGACAGCCCTTGGCATCGGCCTGGCAGCAGCGGTAGAGGGAAGGGACGTGCTGATCGACGGGTTTGGCCTCATCGCTTTCGCCTCGATCTTCCCTGTCATATCCGTCATGGTGTATGCCATGGTGATGGAGAAATTTCCCCGGCTGAGGAGGGAACCGGCATGAAGTTCACCGCCATTGTGGTCATCGCCCCTGATGACCTTGAAGACAAGGTCATCGAACATGCGCAGCGGGCGGGCGCCACGGGGGTGACAATTTTGCCCGGGAAGGGAATCGGTGGCGAGGCCAAGAAAACGTTCTTTGGCCTGACGTTCGAAGGAACACAGTCAGTGCTGCTGATGGTCGTAGGCGCACACCTCAGCGCCCCAATCCTAAAGGAACTGCACCAGGTCCTGGTCAGCGGAACTGAGTCCCGCGGACTGGCCTTCGCCATCCCCATCGAGCACCTGACGGGGATCGATATGCGGCAGGTAGTCAGATTCGAGGAACACTTGCGCCGTGAGGACGCCTGAGCCGGTCCAGCACTCTAGGAGGAGGAAGAAGATGCTCACTGTCAAAGATGTCATGGTCCCCCAGGTCGTCACGATCTCCCCATACAGCACGCTCCGCGAGGCGCTGTCCATGATGAAGGAGCGCCAGGTAAAGAGCCTGGTGGTGGACCGGCAGCACGCCCACGACGCGTATGGGCTCCTGAGTTACAGGGAACTTCTGGACACCGTTGTCGCGCAGGAGGGCGATGTGGATCTGCTCAACGTCTACGACGCCGCCACCATTCCAGCGATCACTGTCAACGAGCACCTGTCCGTGCGCCAGGCGGCGGCCCTGATGAGCCGCTACCACCTCAGCCGGCTCGTCGTGGTGGAAGGCAACCAGCTCGTCGGCCTGCTCGCGATGAACGACATCCTGGCCCGCCGCATGGAGGAACTGACCTGACACGGCGCTCAGGGCGAGTCGTTCCCGCAGGGGGTCCTGCCGTGCCGACCCGTCAGCGCGGAAGGCTCAGTACCAGTTGTACCGGACGGAGTGGTTCCAGGCTCCGCACGGTGACCCGTAGCGGTCCCGGATGTAACCGAGGCCCCACTCGACCTGGGTCCTGTAGTTGGTAAGCCAGTCGCTGCCTGCACTCGCGTACTTACCGGCGGGCAGCGCCTGGGCGATGCCGTACGCGCCGGAATAGGGGTTGGTTGCTGTAGTCAGCCAGTTGGATTCCTTGGTCCACAGCTGGGCAAGGCACTGGAACTGGTCCTGGCCCCAGCCATAGGCTGACAGCCGGCCGGAGGCATAATTCTTGGCTCCGGCCGGATCGTTGACTGCGCCGCCCGGAACAGAAGGGGCGACGACGACGACGGGCGGCGGAGCCGGCGTCGGAACCGGGACAGGAGCCGGGGCCGGTACCGCCGGGGCGGCCGGGGCGGCCGGGGCGGCCGGAACCGGGTTGGCGGGTTTCTGCGCGGCGGCCTTGGCCGCCGCCTCAGCCTGCTGCCGGGCCTGCTCCTGGGCAGCAGCGCGCTTGGCGGCCTGCGCCGCTTCGTAGGCGGCCAAGGCTGCCTGCCCTTGCCGGAACTCCCCCTCGACGGCGGCGCTGGTGCCTTTAAGCGATGCCAGCTGTGCGGTCAGTTCCTCGCTGCGCTCCTGCTGCTCCGAAACCTGCCGTGACATGGCCTGCTGGGCGGCCTGGGCTGCGTCGAGCTTGCTCTTTGCTTCCCCTGACAGCCGCTCGCGTTCGGCCCTCGCTGCCTGCTCCTGTTCGCCCAGGGCGCTGGAGACACGTTGGGCGGCCGTGGATTTGTTGACCAGGTCTGCCGTCTTGTCGCTGACGATCTGGACTATGTTGAGGCCCTGGATGCTGTTGGTCTGGATGGCGTCGAGGGCTACCAAGATTCCCATGTTGGTGCCGCCGGTCTTGTACGACTGGGCGGCCAGGGCTCCAATTTCCCTTTTGTACTGCCCCAGTTCGGCAGCGGCACGTGCTGTCTGGGCGGTGAGGATATCCACTCTTGAGCTGGCTGCCTGAACCGCTGCTTCGGCCAGGGCGTACTCGGCGGCGGCGGTGACGGCGGCATTTCCCAGCGCCTCGGCCTGGCCCTGGAGCCCGCCGAGCAAGTCATTGATGCGGGTGACCTCTGCCGCCTTGCCCGCCTCGCTTTGCTTGGCGTTCTGCACGTCCTGCCAGGAGGGGTAGCCGTCCGGCGGCGCGCCATCCTCGGCGCTGGCTGGCGGCAGTGAGAACGAAGCAGCCAGCACAACCGCAAACACAGCCGTCAGGGCGGGAATTCTCACTCTTTGAGCAAACGGGGACATAGTTGGTGAGCTTACCGGGCAGAACGCCGTGTCTGGCGTTCCTGGTGCAACAAAGTTATCCAGCAGGGCCGCTGCCGGCGCGCCGCACACAACGCCGGCTCACAGGCCTCGGCATACCATGTCCCTCCGCCATCCGAGCGTCAAACCGCCGCGGAAGTCATCTTCGTAATGTGAAACCGGACACACTGGCTGAGCTTTTGGGGCATATACCCTTTCGCCTCCTGACCTGCTATGTCGTCTCCGGGCAAGGAAATCCGCGGTGAAGATTGGGTGGATTTCACCCCTACATGCCGTTATCGGAATGTGACATTCCTATCCGGCAGTAGTTATTGTCGTGCAGTGCCCCGGCTCAAGCCCGGGACATTCCCGTCAGTATGCCGAGCCCTGCCGCTGACCGGGATCCAGTCACTTTCCACTGGCAGGGACGGGGGAACCACGTTTCCACGGCTTCACTTCGAAGCCTTGGGGTTAAGTCAGTAGCGCTCCGTCCCGTGCGGCGGCGCTTCCGGCCGGGTGTCTCCGACCCGAACCCGACAGCTCACCCCGCAGGCATGGGAGAGGCGATTACCCGTGTCCAAGAAGTCCAATTCCGCACGCCACCGTGCGACTCCAATCCGCTCAACTGCAGTTGCAGGCCTGTCATCAACGGCCAAGGCACGCGCACTGACGTTCGGCCGGCCGGCCCTCGTGGCTGTTGCCGCCTCCGGCCTGCTGTTCAGCGTAGGCACCCCCGCACAGGCCGGCGTCCACGGACCCGACAATTCCGGGACCGTTAATGTCCAGGGCCAGACCACTGCCCCGGTAGCAGCACCGGCAGCAGCCGCAGCTCCGGCCGCAGCCGCGAACGTCCACACCGTTGTCTCAGGCGATACCCTGGGCGCGATTTCCGCTTCCTACGGCGTCGCACTGAACGATGTCCTGGCAGCCAACGGACTGTCCCTGAGCACCATCATCTACCCCGGTGACCAGATCCAGATCCCGGGCGCCGGATACGCCGCACCGGCTCCGGTGGCGAAGGCCGCCGCAGCACCGGCCCCGGCCGCCCCGGCCAACACCGGTATCACCCTGGCTCCGGCTTCCGCGCCGGTGGCCCAGGCGCCGTCCGGCTCGGTTGGCTCCGCGATCCTCGCTTCCGCCTACTCGCAGGTTGGAGTCCAGCAGGACTGCACCGCCATGGTGGAAAAGGCACTGCGCTCAGTTGGCAAGAGTGTGGGGGATTTGGCCCCCGGACAGTTCTACCAGTACGGCACCGTGGTGGGCACCCCGGCGCCCGGTGACCTGGTCATCACCGCCGGCCACGTCGGCGTTTTCGCTGGCAACGGCCAGGTTGTCAGCGGTGGCGTGGACGGTTACAAGACCGAAGTCCACTCCCTCAGCTGGCTCGCGGGAGCGTCCTTCGTCCGCGTAGCGTGATCCCAGCCTGTTCGGCGGCGGCGGGCGGCACCAAGCCGCCCGCCGCCGTCGTCCATCCTTTATGTGCGCTCAGGTTCCGCAGAAGGTGCGGTAGCTGCCGAAGTCAACCGGCGCGGGATCTGCGTAGCGTTCAAGGCCGGGGTGCTCGGTGTACGGGTGCGCCAGGACGTCCACCAGCCGGCGGAAGGGATCCAGGTCGCCTGCGGTAGCGGCGCCAAGGGCCTCTTCCACCAGGTGGTTCCTCGGGATGTAGACGGGGTTTACCCGGTCCATCATGTCCGCGTCGGGTGCCAGGGCGAGCCACTTTTCGGCCCAGGCATCGAATACGCCGGGGTCAGCAAACATGCTCCGGGCTGTTTCAGGTGTACCGCGGGCTGCTGAGCCGAGGCTCCGGAAGAACGAAGTGTAATCAACCTTTCCTTCCTCAAGCAGTGCCAGGACGTCGTTCACCAGTGGCGCCACTGCGTCGTCCTTCGCGTCCGCGCCCAGCCCAAGCTTGGATTTCATCCCGGCGGACCAGGCCTCGCTGTAAAGCTTCCGGAACGCGCCCAAGGACTCCACGGCGAGCGCAACAGCCTGCTCCTGGTCCTCATGGAACAGCGGCAGAAGCGCCTCTGCCAGCCGGGTGAGGTTCCACTCAGCGATGAGCGGCTGGTTGGCGTAGGCGTAGCGTCCGCCCGCGTCGATCGAGCTGTAGACGGCGCCGGGATTAAAGGCATCCATGAACGCGCAGGGTCCGTAGTCGATGGTCTCGCCCGAGATGGTCATGTTGTCCGTGTTCATCACCCCGTGGACAAATCCCACGAGCATCCATTGCGCCACCAGCGACGCCTGGGCGGCTACCACCGCCTCGAGCAATGCGATATAGGGCTGGTCCGCCTTCCCGGCGTCCGGATGATGCCGGCTGATCGCATGATCCGCCAGGCGGCGAAGGAGGTCCGTGTCACCGTTGACCCGGGCGAACTGGAAACTGCCCACGCGCAGGTGGCTGCTCGCGACCCGGGTAAGTACAGCCCCGGGAAGCATGGTGTCACGGCGGACCGGCCGTCCTGTGGCCACGACGCCGAGCGAACGCGTGGTGGGGATGCCCATGGCGTGCATGGCTTCACTGACAATGTATTCACGCAGCATCGGACCGACGACGGCGAGCCCGTCACCGGCGCGGGCGAACGGCGTACGGCCGGAGCCCTTGAGGTGAACGTCGCGCAGGCGCCCGTGGACGTCGGTGACCTCGCCCAGCAGGAGGGCGCGCCCGTCGCCCAGCAGCGGTGAATACCCGCCGAACTGATGTCCCGCGTATGCCTGGGCAACCGGCGTGGCACCTTCCGGGATCCGGTTCCCGATCAGCATCAGCGTCCCCTCGGTCGTCTGAAGGGAGGCCGGGTCCAGGCCCAGCTCACGGGCCAGGGCCTCATTCAGGACGAGCAGTTCGGGGGCCGGTGCCTCTTCGGCCTGCCATGGAACAGCAAGCTCCTCGAACTCCCGGGCGAAGAGCCCGTCCAAGCTGAGCGTTGCTGGGGTTGTGGTGCTCATCTTTCAAGACTACCCGCGCAGGCAAGGGGTTGACGGCGTAAAATTTTCGGTACCGGTTCATCGCTGCTTTGGGCAGTCAGGGGTAGTGGAAAGGTCGCGGTCCCCGTGGTCAAGAATCCGTTCGGGCATCACCAGCATGAAGTCGAAAAGCCGGCTGACTCAGCCAGGCGAACTCACCGGTCCTGGCTGCGACGGGAGGACTCGGGCTTTGAGCGCGGGCGGAGCAGCCTGTTTTTCCTGGCCCACGACCTCCCGCAACCGCCTGCCGTGACCTGTATCCAGGGGCATGAAGTACGCGACGGTGAAACCACGTGTGACCACGGGCATCCCGTCGGGTGATGAGGCCTAAGCGGCACCGCCTGGCCACCAGGCGCCGTTTAGCTCCGCCAGGGTCCGGCGCGCACAGGGGCTGTCCCGCTCAGACGTGCTGTTGGAACCACGCCAGTGTGTCGTTCCAGGCAGCCGTGGCCTGGGCCTCGTTGTACCGTTGACCGGTGTCGTTGTGGAAGGCGTGGTCAACGCCGGGATACACCGTCAGCTGATGCGTGATGTTGTTGGCCGCCAGGGCGTCCTTCAGTGACGGCATGGCGCCTGTGATCCGCTGGTCCCGCTCGGCGTAGACGCCAAAGACGGCGGCCTTGATGGCCGGGACCTTGTTGAGGTCCGGCGCCGGGCCGTAGAACGCGGCGGTTGCTGCCAGTCCGGCCAGTTCCGTCGACGCCTGCCAGGTGATCCCGCCCCCGAAGCAGTAGCCGTTCATGGCGATCCGGGCAGGATCAACAAAATCCTGGGAGGCCAGGTAGTCAAAGGCCGCGGCGAAATCAGCCACGTGCCGCTGGGCGCCTGCCCTGGTCAGCGCACCCGGAACGGCGTCCGCATCCATGCTTGCCGTCCCGCCTTCCCTGCTGAGCAGGTCCGGTGCCAGGGCGCTGTAGCCGGCCAGGGCGAAGCGCCGGGCCACGTCCTGGATATGGGGGGTGAGCCCACGGTTCTCATGGCAAACCAGCACGGCAGGTCCGCTCGCCGCCCCGTCCGGCCGGGCAAGGTAGCCGCTGATCCCGGTGCCGCTGGAGGGGAAGGTGACCGTCGACGTCGTCAGCCCGCCTGCTCCCTCGGGAACGGAGAGCGGGCTCCTGGCGCCCGGAACGGCACCGGAGGCCGATGTGGTATTCCCTGCCGCCCCGGACGTCGGGGCGGGCGTAGGCATGGGGTCGGTGCGGCCGGGGACCTCTTCGGGGGTGCAGCCCACCAGCAGCATCGCGGCCGAGGTCGCCGCCATGCTTCCGGTGATGAACGCGACCCGGCGCGTGAAGGTGCGGTGGGTCATGTCCCCGGCGCGGTAATCGTCGAAGAATTCCTCGATCAGGTACTTCTCAAACTTGCCAAGCTGAACCATTGGGGCCTCCTGAGGATGGCCAACATCCTCCTCCGAAGGCCGGCGTCGGGCAAGGGCCGCCGGGCGTATCCGGTTCCCATTCAGGGCTGTAGCCGTCGTTTGGGGAAGGCGATCCGGTCCAGATCATTGGCCGCAATAATGGTGGCCGCGCCGGCACGCTCTTTGGCCTGCCGGGCAAGAGGCGTAACGTCATCGCTGTACCTCGATGAGAAGTGGGTGAGCACAAGGGTGCCGACGGCGGCGCTGGCCGCCAACTCCCCTGCCTGCCCGGCGGTGAGGTGCCGGTACTCCTTGGCGAGCCCGGCGTCGTCGTTGCTGAATGTTGACTCCGCCACGAGCAGGTCGACGCCGTCCGCCAGTTCCTCGCCGCCCGCGCAAGGGGCCGTGTCCATCACGAAGGCGAAGCCCTGGCCGGGCCGGGGAACGCTCACGTCCTCCCGACGGACGCTACCCAGCCTGCCCTCACGCTGCAGGCGGCCGACGTCGGAACCCCAGATCCCTGCCGCGGCGAGCAGGTCCGGAAGGAAGGTGCGGCCATCCGGTTCTGTGAGCCTGTAGCCGTAGGTTTCGATGCGGTGCTTCAGCGGCCGTACCTCCAGGCCGCGTGCCACCGTTCCTGCGCCACCGTGAGGGTACAGCCGCAGGTCAATTCCCGGAGAACTGACGGCTACCAGGGCACGGACCAGCTCCTCGCCCGATGCCGGATAGTGCAGATGGACCGGATGGGCCACCCCGTCCAAAGCCATTCTCGAAAGCACGCCGGGCAGGCCGAAGCAGTGGTCACCGTGTACGTGCGTGAGGCAGATGCGCGTGATCTGGGTGGCCGAAACCCCGGCGTGGATCATCTGGCGCTGCGTTCCCTCGCCCGGGTCGAACAGCAGGCCTTCCCCGTCCCACAGCAGCAGGTAGCCGTTGTGGTTCCGCGTCCGGGTTGGGACCTGTGAGGCTGTGCCGAGCACAACTAGTTCACGCATGGCTTCGGTACCGAAAAGCAGGTCCCGGAAAAATCCAGGACCTGCTTCTCAGATGTTTGTGAGAACTCAGCGCCGCTTGAGCATTCCCATGATTTTGCCTGCCATGCCGCCGGGCCTGCCACCCACGGCGCCCGTTGCGTTTGGCGTACGCCCCGTGGCATTCATTCCGGATCCGCGTACGGTGCCACCGGGCCGGTTCCTGCCTGCGAATCGTCCAGCGGCGTTCCTGATCATGCTTCCCAAGTTCATGCCAAACTCCTTCAGTCGTGATCTGCCAACCGATAATAATCAGCCTGCTTATTATTTTAGCTTAGTTTACGCGGTAGGCGTAGGAATTGCGGATCAGTGCAGGAGCCAGGATCCGTCTGACGGGGGCTCAGGTTTCCGGCGCAGTTTGCGGAAGAGGGCGACGAAAGGCCACGCCAGCAGTTGAATCACCCCGGCCGATAACAACAGGCAAAGAACAAGAACAAGAACCGGCGAGTACAGGAGGAACACCCCAACCGCTGTGGCAATGTAGCCTCCGATCAACCCGAGAACCGCCCCGGCATCCATCGAAACTCCTATTCACTTTTCAGGGATTAAACGTCCGGGCGGACACGTCAACCGATGCGATGGTCCAACTGACCTTCGTCGGCCGTTTTATGCGGCGCACGCGGGCAGCCCGCTCCAGCATGGCTCCTGGGACTGTCGCGTAAAGCAACAACGGGGTTGGTGGGGTGACGCGCTGCATGCAACTTTCCTCCGGAGTGCCGGGGAACTTCCCGGTCTGCCCTGGGGGCCGCAATCTGCCTAACGGTCGTCAAATCAGCGTACTCTTCTCTTCGCACGCGAGGAAGAAGAAACGCTCCGCGGATGCCAGGATGGCCTGGGTAGGCGCAGTCACCGGACCTGTTGCCTCATGACCGCCACGTACCCAGAATAAAAGCGGGTCTACAACCGAAGGGAATATCGTGGACGACGCAGAAGCCTTCCTGGCAGCCGTTATGCCTGTCCTGACCGAAGCCGACACCGCCATGCACAACGGCGACGCCGAACCCCGAAAGGCTCTGTGGTCGCGCACCGACCCCGTAACGCTGTTCGGCGCGGCCAGGACAACGGTCGGGGCGGACGAGGTGATCCCGTTCTTCGACGTTCTTGCGGGCCGCTTTTCGAACTGCACATCCTTCGAGTACGAAGTTGCGGCCTCCGGCGTCAGCGGGGACTTGGCATACGTCGTCGGCATCGAGCACACCACCGCGTCGGTTGGCGGCGCCGATCCGATGCCCTACACCCTGAGGGTGACCACAATCTTCCGGCGCGAGGACGGCGACTGGAAGATCGTGCACCGGCACGGGGACGCCTTGCCGGAGGGCGATGTTGACCTGACCCGCAGCCAGCTTGGCCGGCTCAGAAATTTCTAGCACGCAAAGACGCCGCGGACCTGTAACGGTCTCCGCGGCGCCTTGTTGATTCCGACCTGAACTAGCGGGCGGACCCGTCCCTCAGGCCGGTACCGATCACTGCGGTCCGGCTTGTTCTTTGACGGTGCCGTTTCCGGCGGCCCGGGTCTCTGCGGCGGGGGCTGACGTGCCAAAGCCTTTGAGCATTTCAATCACGTCAAACCCCGTGGTGTCCTTGAGCATCTGCGCGGTCTGCTGCACTCCCGAGGAAACATTTTTGCTCACCTGGCCCGCGCCGTCGTTGGAGATGACGGTCATGTTGCTGATGGCACTCATTGGCGCCGCGATTTCCCTGGCGATGGAAGGCAGAACCTCCAGCAGCTTGTTCAGAATTGCTGCCTCGTTGAACTCGCTGTACGCCTTGGCCTGCGCTTCGATGGCCTCGGCTTCAGCCGTTCCACGAAGACCAATGACATCAGCTTCGGCGATACCCTTGGATTTCGTCACTTCAGCCTCAGCAAGACCCCGGATCTTGTTGATCTCGGTCTCGGCGTTGCCTTTGGCAGTGTTGGCTGCTGCCAGAGCCTTTGCTTCGACCTCGTTGCCGGCGGCCTTGAGCTTTCGGGTTTCGAGTTCCGCGGCGGCCTCAACCTTCGTGGCTTCCGAGATGCGGGTACGGCGGGAAAGGTCAGCCGCCGCTTCGGTCTCAACTTTGTATTTGGCAGCATCGGCGGGCTTGCGGACCTCGATGTCGAGTTCCTTTTCACGCAGCTCCGCCTGACGAGCCACAACCTGCTGGTTCTTGAGGATAATCGCCTGCTGCTGGTCGGCATGGGCAAGCGGACCCGCTGCATCAGCCTCTGCCTGGCGGGCATCCGTTTCCTGCTTGAGTTCAGCGCGGCGGAGAGCCAGCTTCTGCTCCGCCTCAGCCGTCTTCTGATCCGCGAGCGCCTTCGCTTCCGCAGCTTCCCGCTGGGAGTTCGCTTCAGCAATGCTGGCGTTCCGTGCCACCAGGGCAGCCTCGGGACGGCCAAGGTTCTTCAGGTAGCCGCCTGCGTCGTCCACAGACTTGATCTGGAAGGTATCGATGACCAGGCCCTGGTTGGTCATGGAATGCTCGGCTTCTTCCTTGACGGATGCGGCGAACTGCGCGCGGTCCTTGATGATCGCGTCAACGCTCAGGGTGCCCACGATCGAACGCAGTGAACCCGAGAGGGTTTCCTGGGTGTAGTGGTCAATGGCGTCCTGCTGGTCAAGGAACCGCTGGGCCGCCTTGCGGACAGAGATCTTGTCGCCGCCTACCTTTACCTGGGCAACGCCGGCCAGCTTGAGCTGGATGCCGTTGTTGGAGATCGCCTCGATAGTGACTTCGACCTGACGCGAGGACAGCGAGATGTGGCTGACCCGTTCCGTGATCGGGTTGACGAACGCCCGATTGTTGATGATGACACGAGACTGGTCATCGGACGTTTCATCCGTTGTGTTCGGATCGCTCTTGCCAGTGATGAGCATGGCCTCGTTTGGCTTAGCGAAACGGATGCTCGAGGTGTAGAAGATGAATCCGGCGATAAGCAGGAGGGCGAGTACGCCCCCGCCGATCAGCATTACTGTCATTGTTCCCCCTGTTGATGTGTCAGTGCGCCATGATCGTCGCCGATCCGTGGAGCCCGGTGTCGATGGGGGACGCGGCACCGCTTAAACAACTCGGTGGTGTCCCCCTTCGCACCGGCTGTCTTAGATCAAACCTTACGTGTAATGGGGGACTGCTGGCGGTCATGTGGCGCTTCGCGGAAATTGCGGGCAGAAGCAAGGTGACTCACCGCACGCCGCTTCCTGTTACCTAAACGTGACTTTAGGAAATGGTTCATGTACGGTTTTGGGGTGGCTCATCCTGGATCGGGCCGCGTCCGGGCTGACGCCGAGCTCTGCCACATCCCGGGCTCCCGACACATTAAGGCAGAGACGGGGGACCCACAGTCTTCGGGCCGCTGCCCAGCGGCCCTTGGGGTGAAGCCGTCACGTTAAACGTGCCGGCCGGTGGACCTCTTCCGAACCCGACAGCTAACTCCGCAGGCGTTGAGAGGCAACCATCATGTCCCGTTCGCTGGATCAGTCGCGCCCTTTTCGGGCCGGGCGACACCGCGCAGAAGCTGCGCCAGTCACCAACACTCCACTCTCCCCGACGAGCTCCGACGCGGAAGTGCCAAATCCGGGGCCGGCCCCCACAGAACCGGCATCCGCCGTGCTGCGACGACGCAGGAACAGACGCCCGGCCTTCGAGGTACCGCCTGCCCCCGAATCAGCACGTACCGCGGAAGCAGCGTCTCCTGCAATCGAAGCACTTCCTGCTATAGCCCGCCGGAGTCCTGCTCCGGAAAGCGCGGCCAGGGACGCGACGGCGGCAACCCGACGGGCCGGGCCGCGACGCGGGGCAGTTGAGAAACCAGCAGACGCCACGTCTGCTGCAGCCCCCAGCGGCGGGCCGGCGATACTTAGCCCTCAGACACCCGTTGCCTTCAGTTCCGAAGCCCAGGCCGTCCTGAGGAGAGCCGCTTCGGTTCGTGTCATGGGTCATCGGATGGCCGTGGTTGCCGGCGCCCTTGCCGTACTGCTTGCCGTCGGCACCGCCAGCCAAGCCAATGAACTGCGCTTTTTCGGCGAGGAGTCATCCGTCCAGGATGCCGCCGGCGCAACAGATCCGACCCGGGCCACATCGGGAACGCACCCCGCCTACAATAATGGACGGGCGACGTCACGACCGAGCGCCTCCACTCCCCCGGGCACACCGGTCGCTGGCCCGGCACAGGCCCCGGGCACCGATGATAGGCCCGCAGCTGCCGATGCCATTGCCTCTGCTTTGCCAGCCGTCACCAACCTCCCCATGCCAGTGGACGCTTCCACCCTGGCCGGAATCCTGGCTGCTTCCCCCGTTGCGGTTCCGCCCTCCCCGGCGCCCTCCGTGAAGCTTGAGCCACCGGTTATGTCATCGGCGACACCCGCCCCGCCAACGGCGCCCGGTACGGCCCCGCCTGCGCCCGCACCGGGGGCAACCGGACCCACGACTGCGCAAGCTCCCGCAGCAACGGCACCCACGGCGACACCGGCCCCGGCGGCAGTGGCACGAACTGACGCACCGGCTCCGGCGAGTGCACCCGCACCCACGCCAACGACCGCATCGCCCACCCCCTCGCCCACTACCGGCGCCGCAGCTCCCGATGAACGGGATGGCACGTCAGAAGAAGCAGTCGAAACTCGCTCGTATGCCAGCTCCCGTCTGGCTTCCTATGGCTGGGGCGCGGAACAGATGAATGCCCTGGACGCACTATGGGACACTTCAACAAAGTGGCGTCCCAGCCAGGTGGACAGAGGATTGAGCTATATCAAAAAACGCCATGGTTCCCCGGCAAAAGCCCTGGAATTCCGCGCCGCGAACAACTGGTACTGACCCGGCGGGCACAGGCCTCGTTGAGGAAGCCGTCGGGCAAACCTGCACTCCCACCGAACAGCCCCCGCACGCCTTCGTGTGAGGGGCTGTTCCATGTGGTTCGCCGACAGCGTCGCGTGTCGATGGCTCCCACCTGCTGCCTGCGCGCTCAGGTTTCCACGGGAGGCGTCAGTCCCGCGGCCGCATGAGCGGGGGGTTGAGTACGGCCCGCGCCGGCTGCCCCGCCGCCGTCCGGGCTGCCGGGGCCAGCCGGAACAGCGCGGCGGGACGGCCGGCGTCTCCTGTTGTCATCCGCCCGGTGTCTTCCAGGAAATCGGGTGTGCCCGTGGCCTTGCGGTGAAAGTTCCTGGGGTCAAGACGCGTCCCCCAGACGGCCTCATACACGGCCCGGAGCTGGGCCACAGTGAACTCCTCACCGCAAAACGCGGCCCCCAGTGGCGAGTATTCGAGCTTTGACTTCGCCCGCTCCAGGGCGTCGCCGAGGATCCGCCCATGATCAAACGCGAGCTGCAATTCGCCCCCGAGGACCTGCCCGACGGGGTACCAGGCCGCATGTTCGGCGTCGCTCCCCGCCGACAGAACCGGAAAATCAGGCGCCAGCAGCAGATGGGCCACCGTGAGTACATCCCCGCGGGGGTCGCGTCCTTTGGGCCCGTAACTGCCCAGTTGCTCCAAATGGCCGGGGAGATGCCCGACGCCGGTCTCCTCCGCAAGTTCCCGGCCCGCCGCCTCCAGCAACTCCTCGCCGGCCAGGACGAATCCGCCCGGCAGGGCGAGCCTGCCGCGGAAGGGATCGATGAGACGGGTTATTAGCAGGACGTTCAGCTGGCCGTCGCGCACTGTCAGGGCAACGACGTCGACAGTCACCGGGAAGCACGCCGGCGCTGGAGGGGTTTCGGTCATGATGCCATCGTAAGTATTTATCGTCACCTTGACAATAATTCGACGGCGGTTCTATAGTGGCGTTATCGTCAGATTGACGAAAATAGAAGAAGGAGAGCCCAATGGCCAGCATCAAGCGCTACCCCTGGATCAGCCACTTCCTTGGCAGCCCCACCGGCTATGTCGTTCACTTGCAAAAAGGCGAGGTCAGGCACCAGGGAGTGGGCCAGGCATTCTGGTTCCGGCCGGCGAACTCCGTGCTCAGCGAGGTCCCCGTGGATGACCAGGAACTGCCCACTCTGTTCCACGCCATCACGCGGGATCACCAGGACGTGAGCGTCCAAGCCAACGTGACCTATCGTTTTGTGGATCCTGTGTCGGTGTCCAACAGGCTCGACTTCGGGCTCCAGCCTGCCGGTTCGGCGCCGGCCACCGGACGCGAGCAGGTGGCCACGATCATCGGCCAGCTGTGCCAGAGTCACGCGATCGACCAGATCGCCACCACGACGCTCGCGGAAGCCCTCGAGCGTGGCGTCAGCCGACTCCGCGTTGTCCTCACCGAAGCGCTCCGCACCGACGCACGGCTCCTGTCCACCGGTATCGAGATTCTCGGAGTGCAGGTCCTGGCGGTCCGGCCGGAGTCGGACGTCGAGCGGGCCCTGCAGACGCCGGTCCGCGAACAGCTCCAGTCCGAAGCAGACCGGGCCGTGTATGAACGCCGGGCCGTCGCCGTCGAGCGCGAACGGACTATCTCCGAGAACGAAATGGCGAGCCAGATCGAACTGGCTACCCGGCGCGAACACCTGGTCGCCCAGGAGGGCGCCAACGCACGGCGCCAGGCCGAGGAAAAAGCCGCCGCAGGCCTTATCGAGGCGCAGGCCTCGGCTGAGCGCCAAGGAATCACCACTTCCGCCGAAGCGAACCAGATCAGGCTGGTCGGGGAGGCGGCGGCGGCGCGCGAGGCCGCCACGATGGAGGTCTACCGGGGCATGGAGCAGGCCACGCTGCTGGCTCTGGCGCTGCGCGAGGCAGCAGGATCGCTGCCCAACATCGGCAATCTCACCATCACCCCGGACCTCCTCAGCGGGGCACTTGCCGGCCTGTTCCGGGAGCAGTCGGCGGCAGCCCCGGCCAACGCAGCCATCACGAAGTAGGGACACATCATGGCAACCCCCCGCCTGGTCATCGTCCACCGGCGAACCGAGCTCCAGGAACTGCTTGACCGCCACGCCACCCGCGGCCAGGCCGAATTCTTCCTCCGCACCAGGGGACGCAGTATCCAGGACGTACAAGGTCGGCATGACAGGCTCATCGCAGCGCTCGCGTCCCTCCGGGCCGCGGTTCCCGCCGAGTGGCGGTACGCCGAAGTGGAACGCGCGGACCTCAGCCGTTTCCTGCTCACACCGGAGGACGTCATCGCCGTGGTGGGCCAGGACGGGCTCGTGGCCAACGCGGCGAAATACCTCAACGGCCAGCCCGTCATCGGCATCGACCCGGAGCCGGGAACGAACGCAGGCGTCCTGGTCCGGCACTCACCCCACGCCGCGGCAAAGCTGCTGCAGGACGCGGCCCAAGCCGGGCCCGCGGAGCGGCTGCGCTGCCATGAGCTCACCACCGTGACCGCACGGCTCGACGACGGCCAGGAACTCTCGGGACTCAACGAAGTTTTCATCGGGCACGCCTCACACCAATCCGCACGGTACCAGCTGACAGCCCCGGACGGGCGCGCCGAGCGCCACTCCTCCTCCGGGCTGATTGTCTCCACCGGCACGGGCGCCACAGGCTGGTGCGCATCGATTGCCCTCGAACGTGGAGGACGCGTCCTGCCGGGGCCAACGGACTCGCGGCTCGCATGGTTTGTCCGCGAAGCCTGGCCCTCGCCCATCACCGGAGTTTCCTTGACCGAAGGTGTATTGAAGGCCGGCGAATCACTCGGCATCACCGTTGCCTCCGACCAGCTCGTCGTGTTCGGCGACGGCATGGAAGACGACCGTCTCACTGCATCGTGGGGCCAGGAAATCACGGTGCAGCTGGGCGAACGGCCGCTGCGGCTGGTGGCCTAAATCTCAGGCCACCCCGACGTGGAGCGGGCCTCACCGCTCAGTACAGGAAGATCGGCAGCCAGTCACGGTTGTGCGCGTGCACCAACACGAGGAACAGCACGAAGTCGAAGAGCAGGTGCACTGACACGACGTACGTGAACGACTTTGTCAGTTTGAAGGTGTAGCCCTGCAGGAGCGCGAACGGGAACGTCAGAAGCGGACCCCAGGCCATGTAGCCGATCTCCCAAAGGAAAGACGAGAAGACCACTGCTTGCAGGATGTTGGCGAGCCAGTCCGGGAAGTGGCGGCGCAGCAGGGTGAACGTGGTGCAGATGAAGAACAGCTCATCCCAAATACCTACAGCGTTCACGCCGAGGAAAAGCCGCCAGAATATGGTGGGGTCGGACGCGTCCGGCCAGTTGCGGTAGACCCCCGTCCTGATCAGGTAAACCGGAAGGATGAGGTAGCCAAGAGCCACAACGGCAAGGAGGTACAGCTTCGCGCTCAACGGCCATTTACGGCCCGTGTTCACGGGGAATTTGATGATCTTTTCGCGGTAAACGTACCGCGACACCAGCCACGGCACAAGCACGGCCAAGGCAAGGGCACTTCCCATGAGGGTCATGTGCGAGATGCTCAAATCAGCGTGCAGAGGAACCAGGCTGATGATGGCCATCCCCGCCGCAATCAGCGCGAGGTGCCTCAGGAACCCGCGGTCGATCAGTGCCGCCGTGACCAGGCTCATGGCGAGCATGCCGTAGCCGAGGAGGTCATTCTCGACGCCAAACAGCAGCACTCCGGACGCGGAGAGCAGCACCGCGGGCACCAGCTTCCACGTGAGCGCGGTCCGGGGTGGTTGGGTCGAGATCGAGGTCACTCCACAAGCATGTCACGGCCGCTTCCGGAAAAGATGCCGCGACAGCTTCGGGGCCGTACCACGCCCGACGGGCTGGAAAGCGGGCGTGCCCACCCGACGGTGAATCATGGCGGCGGATCCGGCTTTGGCGTTCTGCGCGCCAAATGTCATCGACCGGAGTGATACCAGGGCTTACGGTACAAGCATGACTACGGATAAGCCGAAGGCCCCCGTTCGCCAGCTCCGCCTTGTTGTGGAGGCCGATGACTACGAGGCGGCCCTGATCTTCTATCGCGATGTGCTGGGCCTCCCCGAGCAAGAAGCCTATGAAGGAGAGGGGGACGCGCGCGTCACCATACTTGATGCCGGGCGTGCCACCCTTGAGCTGTCCAACCCTGCGCAGGTCAAGCTCATCGACCGGGTGGAAGCGGACGGCCAGCCCAGTGCACGGCTCCGGGTGGCCTTTGAAGTGGAGGATACAGCGGCTGTGACGACGGAGCTTGTGGAAGCGGGAGCTGAATTGATCGCCACGCCGCGGGAAACTCCGTGGCGGTCCTTGAACTCCCGGCTTTCGGCGCCGGCGGGCCTTCAGGTAACGCTGTTCCAGGAACTTGAACCGGCCGCGGAGCGTGTACAGAACCAGGGCTTCAAAAAGCCCTGAGCATCCTTAAGCGGCTTGGGAGAATGGAATCATGGAATTCAACCGGCTGCTGCAGATCCGGCGCATCTATGCGCAGCGTGCCGCACTGGAGCTTCCCCGGGGCAAAGAGATCATCGAACGCTGGCCGGACGCCGACGTCGTGCTTGTCGACAATCACTGGAACATTCCGGAAGTGCACGGTGATGAGACTAACGTGCCGCGCTGGTCCCGCATCAAGACGGAGTCGCTGGTCCTCGGCGTTAAGAAGGCGCTGAGCGTCAAGCCGAACGGCCGGTCCGCGGACTTCATTGCGCCCTCAACCGCGAACGGCTGCGCCATGGCATGCGCCTACTGCTATGTTCCCCGGCACAAGGGGTACAGCAACCCGGTAACCGTTTTTGCCAACATCGACCAGATTGCCCGGGCGCTTGAGCGGCACGCCACACGCCAGGGCATGAAGCTGGAGCCCAACCAGTGCGACCCGGAACTCTGGGTCTACGACATCGGTGAAAACAGCGACTGCTCAGTGGATGCACTGATCAGCGACAACGTGGAGGATCTCGTCGCGCTCTTCCGCGACCTGCCCACCGCCAAGCTGTCCTTTGCCACCAAATACGTGAACCCTGCAATGCTCGGCTGGGACCACGGCGGCCGCACCAGGATCCGCTTTTCCCTCATGCCGGCGGACCTGGCGAAGTCGATTGACGTCCGGACCTCGCCGGTGGCTGAACGTATGGCGGCAATCAACGACTTCGTCGACGCCGGGTACGAGGTCCACGTGAACTTCTCCCCCGTCATCATTACTGACACCTGGCTCAGCGATTGGAAGGAGCTGCTGCGCCAGCTTGATGCCACGCTGACAGCCGCCGCAAAGGCCCAGCTGGCGGCGGAAGTCATCTTCCTGACCCACAACGAACAGCTCCACGAGGTCAACCTGGGGTGGCATCCGCAGGCCGAGAACGTGCTGTGGCGTCCGGATCTCCAGGAATCGAAGGTCTCGTCCAACGGCTTCACCAACGTCCGCTACCGTTCAGGAAGCAAGGCCGGCTATGTGCGGCAACTGACCGCGATTATTGAAGAAATCGCGCCCTACTGCCGCATCCGGTACGCGTTCTGAGGCGCGGACGTGGAGGCCCCAAGGCCCTCTTTCCCCTGCCTACGCGCGATTTTCAGGGGTACGATGTGGGCGTCGGCGGCTGCCGACGCCGCCTTCACAAAGCAGAGCAGTACCGGGTGATCCTGAGGTGACGCAGTGAATGACGCATCAAACAGTGGACGGCCGGAAGGTGAACCCGCCTCTCTCTGGGTCGCTACCGCGGGAACCACCAACTACCCGGTCCTGCCCAGCGACTTGGAGGTCGACGTCGCGGTCATTGGGGCGGGCATCGCCGGGCTGACCGCGGCGTTGGCGCTCAAACGCACCGGCCGGACCGTCGCGGTCATCGAGGCAGCCCGCGTCGGAACGGGCGTTACCGGCCACACCACCGGCAAGGTCACCTCGCTCCACCGCCTTGCCTACAGCGAACTTCTACGCAGCCACGGCGCCGAGACCGCCTTCATCTACGGGCAGGCCAACCAGTCCGCAGTCGAACACGTTGCTCAGCTGGTGGCCGAGGAGGCCATCGACTGTGACTTCCGCAGCGTCGCCAACTACACCTTCGCCGAAACGGACGACGCACTCCACCTCGTGCGCGCCGAAGCCAACCTTGCCGCCCGGCTCGGACTGCCCGCCGCCTTCACCGCCGATGTGCCACTGCCCTTTCCGGTCAAGGGTGCGGTCCGCTTCGACGGGCAGGCACAAATCCATGCAGTGAAATATCTCCACGGCCTCGCACGCGCAGTCGATGGCGGGAGCAGCTTCGTCTTCGAGCAGACACAGGCACAGCGAATCCACGATGGCTCCCCCGCCGTCGTCGATACTGAAAACGGCACCGTCCGCGCCCACGACGTCATCGTCGCCACGAATGTACCGTCCGGCAGCCAGGGCCTGTTCTCCCTGCGGTGCCATCCGCACCGCTCCTACATTGTTGCCGGACGCGCGGACAGCCCACCGCTGGACGCAACGTTTATCAGCGTTGACGAACCGATGCGGTCTATCCTGACCGCCAGCGTCAACGGCACAAGCTACGTGCTTACCGGCGGAGAGGGCCATCGCGTTTCCGAGTCCGGGGGCTCAGCCGCGAGGTACGGAAGGCTCGCGGCCTTCGCCCAGGACCGCCTCCGCGTGGACAACGTGGCCTACAGGTGGTCAACACAGGACGGCATGCCGCTCGACGGATTACCCTACGTCGGACCCATGTCCCCCGTTTCCAAACACGTGCACGTGATCACCGGCCTGCGCAAATGGGGCCTGTCCAACGGAACCGCGGCCGCGCTCATTCTCACCGACACCCTCAGCGGCCGGACGAACCCTTGGGCATCGGTGTTCAACAGCAACCGGATTACCCCGTCAGCCAGCGCCGGACGTTTCATGAAGGAGAACGTCAAGACCGTGGCAGCTGTCCTGGCCGGCAAACTTCGCGGCCGGCCCAGCTACTCGGAGCTTTCGCCGGGAGAGGGGACAGTCATTACAGTCAAAGGCGAAAGCACTGCCGTCTATAAAGACGCGGACGGGCAAGGCCACGCCGTATCTGCCACCTGTACCCACCTGGGCTGCACCGTCGGTTTCAACGCGGCCGACGCCACGTGGGACTGCCCCTGCCATGGCTCCCGGTTCAGCACTGACGGCACGGTCATCCAAGGGCCGGCGGCCAAGAACCTCCCACCCGCACCGCTGCCCTGACCGCCCACTATTCGCTGGCGGCTACCCTCAGGGCCATGTTCATTTGACGCTGAGAGTCCCGCGCATATTGGGGTGATAGGTGCAGTGGTAGGGGTAGGTGCCCGGCGCCGACGGCGCCGTGAACGTCGCCGTCCCGCCGCCTCCCCGGACATCCACGTCAAATGCCTCGCCGTGGTCCGCCGTTACGGTGTGGCCGGCTGAGTCCAGGTTCGTGACCATGACGACGGCGCCCGGCGCGACGGTCAGCGGCGCTCCGTACTCGAAGTCTTTGATGGTGATAGCCGGTGCTCCTTCGGTGACCGCTCCCGTCGTCGTCGCTGTTCCCGGGCCGGGGCTTCCACCGCCCGAGCCACACCCGCCCACCAGGAGCGCCGCCATCAGCAGTACTGCCGCCTTGGCCTGAATGGTTCTCACAGTGACCGTCCTCGACTCCGGAAATCCAGGGCCGGCCAGGCCCTGCCTGTCCCTTCCATTGTGCGCGCACTAGTACCTATTGACAGCGCCTCGGGCTGAGAGCAACGTAAGAACCCCAGTCGCGAGTACGGTTCCGCCCTTTACGGCACGTCGTTCCGGGCCCACCGGACCTGCATTCCCGGAGCACCGCGCTTCCGGAGGAACAGTCATAAACCGCTCCCTGTCGAGGAGAACTGAAATGCCTGCAGTAACTGTCACAACCCTGGAATCAAAGTCCTTCAACGAACCGGACGAAAAGCGCCGTCCGCCAAAGACAGAAGTCGACGTCGTCAACATTGGCGGCACCACCCTGGCCAGGTTCACCTTCGAGCCCGGTTGGCGCTGGTCCGAGACGGTCAAGACTGTGGTCCACACCGACAGCTGCCAGAACAACCATCTGGGCTTCTGCACCGCCGGCACACTTACGGTTCAGTTGGAAGACGGGACCCGCGCAACAGTCCACGCCGGAGACGCCTACGCCATTCCGCCGGGCCACGATGCGTGGGTTGAAAACGACGAGGCTTTCGTGGGGTACGAAATCATAAGTGCCGCCACATATGCCAAGTCCGCCTAGATGATTGGGCCCGAGTAGCGCTCCACCGGGTGGGCTCTACATCGAAGCCGGACACTGTATTCGCCGAAGAACGGTCCCGCAGGAGCTTTTTGCATGCGGGACCGTCCGTGGGTCGGGGGGCAGCAATCTACCTTCCGCTGAGGGACTGCAGGATCGCTGCCAGCGTCTGACCCCCGTTTGCCAGCATCAGGAGTCCCGCTGCCGGCACGCCCAGCACCCAGGCCGCCCGCCGCCGTCGTGCCTGATCCACGAGCAGCCGCAGGGTGTTGAAATGGTGCTGGAGCGCCTCCGCGTTGCCCGGCGTGACCGGCTTCCGATGCCAGGTCCGCGGCAGCACAGCCGCTGCGGCGATTTGGCCCACCTCGGCCGGTCCAAGCTCGCGCCTGCAACGCTTGAGCCAGCCAAGGAGCTGCACCTCCCTGACCACCACAACCCCTTCGGACCGCGACCTGATCGTCAGGCTTTTGGGATCAACGAGTACCACCATTCCGGTGACGTCGACGGCGGCTCCCACTGCTGCGCTGAGCAGCTTTGACGCCCGTGTTGCTTCATAGGCCGCGTTGTAGAGGTGCCGCGTCTTCTTGCCAGCCACCATGAGGGTCCGACCCGCCACCCAGACGGACTGCCCGGAGTGGTTCTTGGTGTTGACGGTAAATACCCCGGCCGGGCCGACCAGCAGGTGGTCAATGTCAGAAGCCCCCTTCCCTACGGGAATGGCATGCAGTACCAGCCACTCCGGGCCCAGACCCGCAAGGATCCGTCCGACGGCGATCTCGCCCAGAGCTCCCTTGTACCAAGCCTGGCTATCGGGTCCAAGCGGACTGACGCCTAGAATTCGCTGGATCCAGGTGCGGGGCCGCACGAGGCTTTGGCGCGCCAACAGCTCTTCGATCACGGCCTGCGCGGGTATCCGCCCGCCCAAGAGCATGTGTGCGGGGTCGGCGGTCATGATTGGTTCCTCAGCTGTCCCATGGAGGCGAGCTTAGATCCCGAGATGTTCGATCCGTGGCGAGAGACGGCACTTCTCCCGAATCCTTCCTGAATACTCACCTAAAGCTGCGCCATGCTTGCGGAACAGGGCCAAATGAAGTCGTCTGCCGAGCGTGGCGGTGCTCCCAATACTCGGTGGTGGCAGCGTCACGCAATGTGCAGTGAGTCATGGGCAGCAGGTACTGTTCTTCGGATGCGAAAAGACAAACGACATATCGCTGCCCCCGTGATCACTCTCGTTCTGGCCGGCGGGCTGCTGACCGCCGGTTCCGCTCCCGCCAGCACCGCTTCCTGGCCTTTCGGCTGGTGGAACTGGACCACCGCCAAGGCCGAATCACCGGCTCCGGCGAAGCCCTCCACAGTTCCCACGGCCTTGACGCCGGCACCGGGTCCGTCACCGTCCGCTCCTGCTGCGGCTCCGACGACGTCGTCTCCCGCGGCCGTTCCCGAAGCGCCGGCTCCTGCTCCGGCACCGGCCCCGGCCGAGGTTCCTGCTCCGGCAGCACCGGCTCCGGCTCAGATTCCTGCTCCCGTGGCTCCTGCTCCGGCACAGGTTCCGGCTGTGGCAGCACCGGCACCGGCCGCCGTTCCGGCTACGTCCGCTCCCGCGGCTACAACTGCCGGCGATATGCCGTCCAACGCCGTAGCCCTGCGCTCGTTCGACCTCATCAATCAATACCGGTTGGCCAACGGCCTCGCCGCGCTGCGCTACAACGCTGGACTCGAAAACGTGGCGCAGAGCTGGTCGAACACCATGATGGCGGACATCAACGCCCTGGGCAGCGCCGGCTTCCGGCACAATCCGGACGCGGCCTCCCAAATCCCGTCCGGCTGGACCCGCTCCGCAGAGAACATCGCCGTGAACGCGGACGCAGATGCGCTCTTCGCCGCCTGGAAGGCCTCCCCGGGCCACAACGCCAACATGCTCAACGCCGGCCTGACCGACTTTGGCTTCGGCTCAGCGCGGCTCTCCGCGGGTTCCCCGTACGGTGCGCAGTTGGTTGCCACTCAAAACTTCGCCACCTACGCGAACTAGATAAAAAGCACGACGGCGGTGCTGCCGCCACCCCATCTGCTCAACGCCGCCCGGCAACCGGAGAACGGGATAGTGCGAGTGCCCATCCGCCGGCCACTCCAATGGCAAGCAGTACGGTTATGAAGCCGATCGCCGGTGCGCTTGGCCATGTCAGGGCGTCGCCATACCGCAGCAGGGCAAGCGCCTGCAGAATGACGAAGGCAACGGAGGTTAGGGCCACGGGGCGGACGGTGCGGAGGTCGTCGCCGAACTGGCCCTGCGCAGCCGACCACCCAAGGCCGACCAGCCACGCTCCGATCGCCCTCGCTGTGAGCTCGGACAGTGTCCACGGCCACCACGTCGAGGCCTGAACCGGCACTGCCAGGAGCGCCACCCCATATAACAGCAATACCCCGGCGATTCCCACCATGAGCAGCCGGAGTGCAGGGGGTAGCACTGGCCGTCCCGCCCTTACGGACTTTGGGGCAGGAGCCCGGGACCGCGTCTGCATCCAGCTGATGATGAGCATCGCCACGGGCACAGCGGCATAAATTGCCAGCCACGCCCAGGTGGCTATTTGGGCAGTAGGGGTGTCTGACGACAGGTGGAATCGATCGAGATGAAGCAGGGTGACTCCGAAGGTCAATGTCGTGAAGACGAACACGGGCCAGACTGCCAGCCGCGCTGAATCCCAACTCGCTGAGCGGGCGCCCGTCACCTCCAGGCCGGCGGCCGACCAGTATGCCGCCCCGAGGAAGACCGCGGTCATGGGCGGGTTGACTGTCCACGCGAAGAACTCGTCAGTCCGGAGCGGAAACACGAACAGCACGAGCCCGGCAAGAAACACCAGGAAGGCCGCAACGTAGAGCAGCCACCGCATCGGCGCAATCAACGGTGTGACCTCAGCTGGAGCGGACATCACCGGGCAGCTCCTCGGGTGCGGCTGCCTCGCCAGGGGCAGCCGGCGAGGCAGGCAGGGGGTTCTCGGCCAAGTAGGTGTGAAGCATGGAGACCACGGTGGCGCCGTCCCCGACTGCAGTGGCCACTCTTTTAATCGAACCAGCCCGTACGTCGCCGATCGCGAAAATGCCGGGCATGCTGGTTTCCAGCGCCAATGGCGACCTGTCCGGCCTGACGGGCCCGGCGTCACCGGCATCCCGGCTGACGCCTGTACGCAGAAAACCGGCTGGGTCACGCTCTACGGTGTCGGGCAGCCAAGAGGTCCGAGGCACAGAACCGATCAGCACGAACAAGCCGCTGGCTTCGATCTCCTCGCCCGGGGTTGAGTCGGATGCGGCGACTTTGACGGCGGCAAGGAACCCGTCCCGATCGCGGGCCCCTACAATCACGGTGCCATAGCGGATCGCAACGTTGCGGGTGGCCTCAAGCTGCGAGATGAGGTAGTCCGACATACTGACCGACAGAGTGGGGCCGCGCACCAGCAGCGTCACGTTCTTCGCGTACTTCGCAAGGTGCAAAGCCGCCTGTCCGGCCGAGTTGCCGCCACCCACGACACAGACATGCTTTCCGGCCATCGCCGGCGCCTCGGAGACGGTGGCTCCGTAGAAGACGCCTCTGCCGACCAGATCCTCCAGCTGAGGTATGCCGAGGCGACGGTAGTCCACGCCGGTGGCCACCACGACTGCGCGGCACCGCACGACGCTGCCATCGGAAATCGACGCCGCATACAATCCGCCGTCCGTGCCGAGCCTCTCCACCTTCCGCAGGAACAGGAAGTCCGTGCCCAAAGTCCAGGCCTGGTGAAATGAGCGATAGGCCAGATGGGCGCCGCTCACACCGCGGGAGAAGCCGGGGTAGTTGCGGATCAACGAACTGGTGCCGGCCTGGCCTCCCACAGCCTCTCCCTCCACCACCATGGTGGAGAGGCCCTCGGAGGAGGCATACACGGCGGTGGCGAGACCTGAGGGACCGGCGCCCACGACCACCACATCGAAGATCTTGTCCGGCGGCGGCGGTCGCGTCACCCCCATCGCTTCGGCGATCTCCAAGTCACTGGGGTTCTCAAGGACAACTGGTGGAGCAGTGAACTCCAGCACCATGACCGGAAGCACGGGGTCGCGCAGGTGCAGGCTCTCCAGCGTCCGTTCCGCCATCTCGGACCCGGCAAGGTAGAAACCCACGGGGATGTGGTTCCGACTCAAGGAGTCGCGCAACGCATGAGTCCTTTCGTCGCCTACCTCCCCGATCAGCCGGACCGCCTCAAACCCGACCCCTTGGGCCAGGTGCCAGTCGTCGAGGGCATCGGTGATCGCCCCATGGAATTCTTCGTCGCGCAACCGTTCGGGACGTATGATCACCAGTTCGGCGTATCCCCGCCCGATCGCCCGGAATACAGTGGGGGCGCTGGCGAAGTCCCCCCATGTCACCACAACTCCACGCTTGGCGGCCGGGTGATAGCCATAGGCACGCCGCAGGAAATCTAGTCCACCGCGGTCAGCCGGTCCGTAGCACCCCAGTATGAGGGCGACCTGGCGATTCCAGCGCCGGAGCCCCTCAAGCACCGCCCGCCCATGGGCGTGGTCGGCGCAGGCCACCACCTCGTAGTCGGCACCGTAGCGTCGACGTAACTCATCTCCAAGAATGCGCCGAGAGTCCGGGTCTGTGGTAGCAATCAGCATGATCGGAACCGAGTGATCCATGGCCGCCGTCTTTTCGGTTCAATGGTTCGGTGGCGCTCACGATACTCGCGCTGGGACATTGGTTACAAGGGGTGCTCGTTGCTTCCGGGAAGGTCCTTCGGTCGGAGTTGTACCGGGCCCCGGTTGTCGCCTCGATTCTGTCATTCCAAGGGCGCGGAGCTTCTGCCAGAATAGCTCCCGACAGGGGTCTTGCTGCCTGTGCAGAACCGGAGCGATGGAAATGGAGGACCCCATGGAGGATCGCCCTATTCCGGGAATCAGCCTCGCCGCCACGCCCAGCGGAACAGGGTGTCTGGAGTGCCTCAACGGCGAGGGCCCAGGGTGGTGGCTACATCTTCGCCGCTGCGCCCAATGCGGCCACATCGGATGCTGCGATTCGTCGCCCTCACAGCATGCCAGTGCCCACGCGCGTACCGTCGGTCACGCCGTCGTGCAGTCCTTTGAACCTGGGGAGGACTGGTTCTACGAGCACACCACGAAGAAGTTCTTCCGCGGCCCGCGGCTTCCGGATCCCCAGTCCAGACCACCGGAGCAGCCGGCACCAGCACCGGCAGACAAGGTACCGGCAGACTGGCGAGAGCGCATACACCGGTAACCGCGGTGCAGAACCAATCGCGCACCGCCGTCGAGCGGGTGGTTAGGCTGGGTGCATGGCGACAGTTATTCTCGTGCGGCACGGCCGCACCACAGCCAATGCCACCGGAGTTCTGGCCGGCCGGGCCGCCGGTGTCAGCCTGGACCAGATCGGGCGCGGGCAGGCGGCTTTGACCGGAGAGCGGCTCGCGGCAGTCCCTTTAGTTGGGGTTGTATCGAGCCCCCTCGAGCGTTGTCAGCAGACCGCCCAGCTCATCCTCGATAGCCAGGCCGGCACTCCGTACGCGCCGTTGGAACCCGACCTTACCGAGTGCGATTACGGCCAGTGGCAGGGCCGAACGCTCAGTGATCTCGCAACCGAAGATCTGTGGGCGACTGTGCAATCGCAGCCCTCCGCCGTTGTCTTTCCCGGCGGTGAATCCATGGCCGCGATGCAGGCCCGGGCGGTAGCAGCCATTCGACGCCACGATGCAGCCTTCGAAGCCGAGTACGGGCCAGGAGCCGTGTGGGTGGCGGTGAGTCACGGTGACGTCATCAAATCAATCGTTGCCGACGCGCTGGGCATGCACCTCGACCTGTTCCAGCGCCTTAACGTCAGCCCGGCCTCCGTATCGATCATCCGCTACAGCGCCACGCGGCCAAGCGTTTACGCGACCAACACCGAGGCCGGGGATCTGTCCTGGCTGGCGAACAGCACCCACTCCGTCGACGCGCCGGTGGGCGGCGGTGCAGGGCAGCAGGCGCCTTGAAGCGCCTGTGCCTAAAATGCTCTTATGCCTACACGTGTTCATGAGTTTGACTGGCCTGATCGGGTCGTCGTTGGCACCATTGGCCTTCCGGGGGCACGGACGTTCTACCTGCAGGTGCGGGCAGGGACTCAGATCGTAAGTATCGCGATGGAGAAGCAGCAGTCGGCTCTGCTCGCAGATAAAATCGACGAGATTCTCGACCGGCTCCTTAACCTTGAGGGAAACCCTCACAGCGTTCCCACGAGTACTCCCATTGAATTGGTTGACAATGACCAGCTTGAGGCCGTTCAGGAGCAGTTCCGGACCGGCGCCATGAGTTTAGGTTGGGACCCGACGACGGCGCAGGTCGTAATAGAGGCCTACCCGCTCACGGATGTCGACGCTGATAGCGACGACGAATTGCTTGATGGAGACGACGCTGACGTGCCCGAAATGCTGCTGGTGCGGATGCCGGTCGGCACCGCCCGGGCATTCGCTAAGCGCACGCGTGAGGTTGTGGGCGCCGGCCGCCCCGCGTGCCCGCTCTGCGGTCACCCCGTAGACGCCGACGGGCACGTCTGCACCCTGCCCGAGGTCTAATGCACGCGCCCGACCTTTTGACGGCCGAGCTGACGCTCACCGGGCGCATTACGACGGCGTCGAACGCCACCTTCCTGGGCAGCATCGGCGACACGACGGTCGTCTACAAGCCGATAGCCGGGGAGAAACCGCTGTGGGACTTTCCCGACGGTTTCCTTGCCCACCGGGAGGTTGCCGCCTACCTGCTCTCGGAGGTCCTCGGCTGGAACGTGGTGCCACGCACCTGGCTGCGCGGTGGCCCGTTCGGCGAAGGGATGGTGCAGCTGTGGCAGGAGACAGACCCCGACCAGAACGCGGTGGACCTCATTTCGTCGGACGACGTACCGGAGATGGGTTGGAAACACGTCCTCGAAGGACAGGATGAGAACGGACGGATGGTCGCCCTCATCCATGAGGACTCTCCGGCGCTCAGGCGCATGGCGGTGTTCGACGTCGTTGTGAACAACGCCGACCGCAAAGGTGACCACATCCTTGCCATGACGGACGGACACCGGCACGGCGTGGACCACGGGCTTACCTTTCACCGTGACCACAAGCTGCGCACGGTGCTGTGGGGGTGGCTGGGAGACGCTCTGACCATCGAGGAACTTGAGGGCATCGACCGTGTCACCGAAGGACTGGACGGTGAGCTGGGCCGAAACCTGGCGGACCTGCTCAGCGCCGAGGAGGTTGCGTCGGTCGCCGTGCGCTGCGCCCGGTTGCGCTCGGCGGGTCGGTTCCCGGCTCCGAGCGGTCAGATGTCGGCCGTGCCCTGGCCGCTGTTCTGAGGGAATTACGCCTACCGGCTTCGCTGGACTGTGCCGCGTTGAAGGCTTGAACGATTACGGTTTATGACTCCCGGGAGCTGCAGGAACGGCAGTACTTTGAAAAGGTTCAAGGTCCAAAATCAGGGGCATGTGGTCGCTGTACTGCAGCCGCTCCTCGTGCCGGCCGATTTCGAGGGAGGCTGAGGCGCCGCGGAGGAAGGCGTAATCAATGTGGTGTCCGAAGTGCAGCTTCTTAGTATGAAAGTAGGTTTGGGTACTTTCGAAGCCGTGAGCGATGCCCTCCGTTTGATGGTGAACGCTTCGGAGTCCGAGTCCGTGAAGTTTGTCGACCAACAGGGAATGGTTTCGTCCCGGGTGTTCCCTGTCCCAGATGGTGTTGCTGTTGAAGTCGCCGATCAGCAGAGAAGGTGCCGACGTCAGGAAGTCAGCTTGGCGATCGACGATCTCGTGAGTGACCCGAACATATTTCAGGTCTTTGTCGCGGACGTGGGCCCATAGTGCAACGATGTTCACGCCGTCTACGACGAACGGAATATGCCAGGGCAGGAGTCGTCCCGCTGCGTGGAGTAGGTAGGAGCGGTCAGTAAAACCTATGACGCCAAGGCCTTTGTGAGGATTGGAACCGACCCAAGCCTTGAACGGAGCATCCGTTTGAGCAATATCTTTCCGCGAAACCTCCGGTAAGACCGCGACATCGGGCTGAAGCGCCTCCACCAGCCAGCGCTTTTTGGCATAACCCATGGCACAGTTCCAAGAGACTATTCGCATGCCCTTTACGCTACTTGCTTCTCTGTGCCGCCCAACCATCTTTAGATTCGCCTTGCTCGCAGAAATAGCGTTTCCTCAAAAGGATCCGGGGCCGCCGCCCCGGTTTCCTCCAGCATCCGCCGGTAGGCTAAGGAGGCCGAAGTGGCAAAGGAGAGATTGGGGACGTGTTGGTTGCAGTCTGGGGCATTCACAATGACGCACTATCGAACGAACTGGTGGAGGAAGGGTTCATCAGCATTGGGTGGTCAGCCATTCCAAGCCTCCACTCCATCGGTGGTGACCGCGATTCTCTGAAGCAAGCTTTGGCGGGCGCATACCCCGACGCTAAGGCCGGCGCAATCCCCGTCTGGGCAGGAATTTTGTACCGCTTTGGTTTCGAGATGAAGGAAGGCGACATCGTCATAGCGCCGTACCGGGCTGACAGCACCCTCAATTTCGGTGTCATTACAGGGGAATATGAGTACGTGCCCGAAGCGCCCGTCCATCCACATCGTCGCAAGGTCAGATGGTTAAAAACGGGAGTTTCGCGAGGTCTGTTTCCCCAGGAAGCGCTCTACGAGATCGGGTCCGCGATGACGCTTTTCCGCGTCAAAAAGAACGTTCAGGTGTTCATGAACTTCCTGAATGCGGGTCCGGATGCGGTGACGCCGGGAATGCCACTTGATTCAATCGAGCGGCAGGCCACTGATGATTGGATTGAGACCGAGCCCAGTGCCGCTCGGTTGGACCAGTTCACGCATGACTTCATCTTGAAAACGCTGCTGCAGGACCTCTCGCACGAAGAATTCGAGCACTTCACTGCTGATTTGCTTAGGGCGATGGGATACGAAGCGAGGGTAACGCCCTACGCCTCTGACGGTGGTGTCGATGTCATCGCTCACAGGGACCCCCTCGGTCTTGAACCTCCCGTAATCAAGGTCCAGTGCAAACACACCGCCGCCCAGCAGTCCCGCCCGGACGTTCAGCGCCTTAGTGGAACCCTCGCACACGGTGAACTTGCCCTCTTCGTCTGCCTTGGAAGTTTCAGCAAAGATGCACTGGGCTACGAGCGCGAAAGGCAAAACCTCCGTCTCCTAACGGGAGCAGATGTTGTAGAACTGACCCTGCAGAATTACGACAAGATCTCACCGCAGTGGAAAACCCGTATTCCACTCCGCCAGGTGTACGTAGTGGACCGAGCTAGCGAGGGACGCTAGCTCGGTTGGGATCAGAGCTAACGCATCGTGTTCCTCCAGTGATCCCACCAATTGCCGTAAAGTTCGAACCTCAGGGTGGGCTCCTCCGCAGCGCGAACAATCGAAGCCGCGACCGAAAATTCCGGGTCGCGGTTGACCAGCTTGCCGCTGCATTCATCCCGAGGCTGTCGAGCGCTTTTTAGTCCTCTGCCAGCAGTCTCGTCAATCCTCGTGAATGATGCCGACTGCATATCCCAGCGCATGCCGAGCGTTGCTTCATGCTCCTGCACAAGTTGGAGGCCCAATGCCACGTGCGCGAAGTTAGTCTTCTCTTTCCGCAGTTTTGCCAGAGCCAGACGCGCGCGCTCGTGTCGGTACCGAGGCGCAAGCAGTTTCACTCCTGGGTAGCTTGACCCTGGCAGGGCAGTCAGCAACAAGGACCATTCCACGAGGAGATCGAGACGCTTCGCCTCGGTTTGAGAGCTAGTGCCGGTACTGCCATAGACATCTGCCACGGCACTCCAATAGAAGACGAAGTTCTTGAGCAACCCTTCAGCGTTAAGGGCATCAGTGAGCGCCGCTTGCTCGAGTTCGATGATGTCGAGTACAAGGGATGGGGGCAGAGTCTTGGACCCCTCATGCCCCAACTGCAAAAACCTGTCGACGCGAGCAGCCGTTGCGCTGAAGCACAGTCCATTCACGGATGCCCAGCATCCGGGATACAACAGGCCGCTCCTCGTTACGCAACATGTTCTTGGTCCAGTTGAGGTACGGGGCGATATCATGCTCGGTCATGGTTTCTCCTCTGGGTGACTTAAAGCGAAGCGCCCTCGGCGGATGCCAAGGGCGGGAATTCTGGAAAGAATATTCGTTTAAGAGCAGGCAGTTGGATGATAGACAGGCGATAAGACTTAGGTCAGGTATTGCAAAAGGCCCCCGGGGACGATCCGGAGGCCTTCATTGCTTCTATTAACTTCTTTGCTGCGTCACCAAATCAATAAGCGCTGTTCTGGGTGGCTTTTTAGAGCGATCGGCTCTGTTGGCAACCAGTACAAGGTGCTGATTACACTCGCTGACCCGGCTTACTAATTTGATCCTGTCTCGTATTGTGAGACCGCTTCCGTTACACATGCAAATCGGGATCACAGCTTACTAAATTGAACTCGCGCCATCGGGAGCCAAGGTACTGAGGCCGGCACAGCTGCTTTTGCCTAAGGGGCCTCCACGAACGGCTCGTTGTCTGAATCACTTGCGAGCGCGGCCGGCAGCGGCAACCCATACTTCTCGCACAGGAACCGGGTTTGGCAGTACCGCTGCGCGTCAGCGGCCACATTTCCGAGGACGGCGGAGTTCATACCGGCACCAATGAGGATGCCCACGAACGGCACTACCTTTGCGACGTTCTGAACCGGAACCTTGGCGCCGGCCGGACCAAGGTGCTGCATCAACTTCTCGAGGGCGGCCAGCAGACGGTGGTCGGCGCGGAGTTTGTCTGACCACCGAACACGTCCATTGATCGCTTCGGCTGCACGGGCGACCTCACGCAGCGGCTCAACCTTGGCTGCTTGCGCCATGAATGACCGGCGTACCAGGCGTTGGATGAAGATCTGCTCATCGGGGTCTTTTGCGTCGTAGCCGTACGAGTACGCGATCCGCGCTGCAATCGATGTGCTCAGGACTTGGATGACGAGAATGTCCGCTGTCATCGCAACAGGGATACCGGCCACGGGAGTCAGAGCCAGCACACCCATCGTCCCACCTTCGAGTGCGCCAGCGGTCCGCCAGGTGAGGGTGTTGAATTTCAGCAGCCGGTCGCAAACCTTGAGGTCGTGCTGCCGCAGTTCGGTGAAACTGTTCAGGTCGAGACCTCGCTTGCGGGCGAGCTTCTCAACGCTCTCAGGGTCGTTGAGTTCCATAGCCCAGTCGTTGACCAGCTCAAGAAGTGCTGCCGCGCCTTCGAGCGCTGGTCGCACGGCTGCGGTGGCGACAGCGTCGCCGGCCCGTCGAATCGGCTCCTTGACCCCCTCTGGCACAGCTGCCGTAACTCTGCTCATGGCCTTGCCCGTTACATCGCTGGTGCGCTCGAGCGCACTGCTTGCCCAGTTCGGCAGGGCACGGCGGTTGTTACGCCTCTGCCAGTGCTCGTTGAGCTTGTCCCACATTTGCCCCTCGTACGCACTCATCGACATTGCGGGATCGACGAGCGGGTCGGTGTATATGCTCAATGGGATTCTCCGTTTCGACTGTGATTGCTGGATCTATGATGCTCTAAAAGCTGGGACGCATGCGTGAGGGCGCCGTGGGTCGTAGCTGGGCATTATTGAAAGGTGCTCTTAGATGTGGGAGTTCGGCGAGTAAATCGCGCCGCACGGAGGAAGGAGATTGTCGGCTAAAGCGAAGGTCTCCTTCCCCCAACGAACGCCTACCCTGGAATCTGAATCCGGGCCGCTTCCTGCATCAGCGGATCGGAAATCATCACCGTCGCTTCCCCGGGGGCAATGTCGAACGCCACGAAGCCGCGCGACTTGTCACCAGGCAGGACGTCGCCGGAGCCCAACTGGTTGTCGGCAAACATGCTGAGGTCAGCTTTCCGCCCGCCGGCATCCTTGGCCGAGAAGTAGAACGGGTTCGAGCTGGTCTTGCCGGCCTCGGTCTCCCACAGCACGTCCAGGAGTAGATATGTTCCGTTCTTCGGCGGCGTCGCAAAGGCAGTCGTGGTCACGACATCGGTGCGCACCGCGGAAACGATGGTGATCCGGGCGACGTCGCCATTGCGCATCTTCACAGGGAACGGAGCTCCCACGGAAGGTGCCGCCGCGGCGGCAGGTGCCGGAGCAGCCGACGCCGGTGCTGCCGCCGGCTGGGCGGGTTCCTCGCTAGGGGACGCGGAAGCAGCCGTCGAGGCGGCCGGACTGGAATCAGCCGCCGGTTTGTTGCCGCCAGAGCACGAGCCCATCATGATGCCAAGAAGCAGCACGCCGGCCGGAATAAGAAGCCGCTTCTTCTTGTAGATGGGACGCTTCCCGGGCGCTTCTGGCGCAGTGGGGACAGGGGCAAAGTTCTGGTGAGACACGGTGTTGCCTTTCCATGATGCGATAGATGATGTGGGGTTTGCTACTGCTTTTCCCATTTGCCGCAGCGGGTTGAGTTGAAGTCCTGTCCCGCTGAAAGTGTGACGACGGGACGGCCGCCGCCTGGGATGTCATTTTCGATGATGTCGCCGCCGTTGCTGCCGCTTCGGTAGATTCCCCAGTAGCAGGTGGATCCCACTGCTGCAGCCGCCCGATAAGTGCCAGGCTCGATGTCTGTACCCACCGTCCAGGTGCCGTCCCCGACTGTGTTGGCAGCCTTCGCCTTTTCCGCCCCAGTCACGGCCTCTTCGCGGGCTTTCACCGCAGCCTCCGCAGTCTTGACGGCAGCGTCAGCCTTGCTGACTTCGGACTCCTTGGCCGTGACTTTGGACTCCCGCGAAGCCATGCCGTTCTCGAGGGTGTCGTACTTTCCTTTCAGTGAGGCGTAGCTGGACAGCGCAGCATCGCGCTCTATTTCGACCGTTGACTTCTCGTCAGCCAGGGACGCGTAAGCCTCGCTCGTCTTGGGATCCGGCAGCACCGTTCCGAAGGCAATGCCGCCGGCAATGAGTACGACGGCGGCACTCGCCATAAAGATGGGCTTCTTCCGTCCGGATTTTGCTGGCTGCTCGTCCGGAGCTTCGGTAGCGGCCTCGGGTTCAGGCCCTGATGCCGGGTCGGCGTGATCGTTCAACATGTGCTCTTCCTCTGTTCGTGGATAACCGCCAAACGGCGGCGGGATACTGATCCCCCAATGAGCGGTTCCCGCCGCCGCAGCAGCTCCGGAAGATTCCTTCTTGGCTGCAGAACGAACTTATGAGCAGACAGCAGACATTTATGCAAACTTCGCTGATAACCCGGGTTATCAGAACGAACGGGGCCATGCCGCTACGGTCCATTAGGCTGAGGTGACGATCACGACTGAAGGGGGCAGGCATGTACCGGGCTGATAGCGCACTGCGAATGACGCTTTCCGATATTGCCTCCCTTGCCCAGGTCCAGCGGCCAGTCGTCTCCATGTGGCGCAAACGCAGCAACGGGGGTGCGGCGCCCTTTCCCTCGGCCGTATCGGTCCTCAACGGAGTTGAACAGTTCAGCGCCGATGACGTTACCGCTTGGCTCCAGGCCACTGGCCGGGGCAACAACCCCGAGGCCGGGAACGACGTCGCAGTTTTCGCAAGACTGGCCACGTCGACGACAGCACCGCGGGACAGCCGGCAGACGTTCGATGGCCTGACCGCACTCCTCGCCCTAAAGGTCATCACTGGAGAGCCCCTAAGCCGAAGCACCGCAGCGGACCTATTAGACGCCGCCGACGAAGCCGACCCCGACGACGTGTTCCTCTACTCCGAGCTGGAGGCCCTCGGTTCCGCACTTCCGGGTCTCGCCAACTTCGCGGACAGGCTGGTGGACAGTGCGTTCAGCGCTCCGGCAGCCTTCGAAAAGCTCCTGGCCCACCGGTTCAAGGAGGGCCTGCGCGAGCAGTCTGATACTGCACTGGCGGACACCGCGCTCAAGCTGGTCGGCGCCACCGCCACGGAACTGGCCTCCACCTTGAACAGCAAGGTCCTGTTCGTCGACTCGACGCCTGGCGGAAGCGATGTGATGCTCAGCATCGTCCAGCACTACGGCGAATCGCAGTCCATGACCTTTCTGGCGGCAGACCACCACGGCGGCGCCTCACGGTTGGCCCGCCGGCGCCTGGCCGTGCATGGTGCAGACAGTGGCCCTGTGAAGATCGATGCCAAGGGCGCCTTCGCGGTCAACGGCCCGGCTGTGCACGTCGCCCAATATCCTGCACCGGGCAATCCCTCCATGGATACCATCGGCATCCTGAACAGCATCGAAAACATCACCCTGCAAATGGACGACAGTCAGCGGGCGGTGGTCATTGCGCCGGCCAGGGTGCTGTGTGACGCACTTGCCGGAGAATCCGGCAACCTCCGCTCTGATCTTCTGCGTTCCGGCCGCGTACGAGCAATCGTGCGGCTGCAGCCAGGCCTCCTTCGCGCCAAGCCGCGTGAACCGCAAGCCCTCTGGGTACTTGGGCCGTCCTTCGCGGAAGTGCCCATCGCGGAACGGTGGACCATGGCGGCGGACCTGAGCACTACTTCCCTGACCCTGGACGTTAGCCAGGACCTCATCAGCGACGTTGTCGCCTCCATGGGCGACCGCGCCACCATCCGCGCGCATTCGTTCCGCTTCGCCCGTCTCGTGCCGAGCCGCCTCCTGCTCGCAGAAACCGGGGCACTGGTGAACCCCCCACCGACCAAAAGTACGACGACGGCAGCGGGCGCCGAGACAACGCTTCGGATCGAGGAACTCGTCCGGGGCCTGTCCACCGGCAGCTCCGGCCGGGTAACACTGCCGGCTGTCCAGCCTGCCGCTGCCGGCGCCTCACTCCGCGCGGCTACAGTCCAGGAGCTCATCAAGGCCGGAAACCTCAAGTACCTCAACGGCATCAGGCTTAAAGAGGCTGACCAAAACAGCCAAGGCGGAAGCAGGATCCTGGGCCGCGACGAACTGATCGATCCGCATAACACACAACCGCGCTTCATCACCCTTTTGGACTTCGCCGCCAAATACCCGGCCGGCCGGCTCACCGAACCAGGCGATGTCGTCTTCTGTACCAGCCCGAGGCCTGTCGCGATGATAGACGCGGAGGGCGGCGCCGTCGTCGTCTTTCCTGCCCGGATCCTGAGGATTGATCGCGGTGACCCGGGCGGCCTGCTGCCCGCCGTCGTCGTCGCGGACATCAACCGGCTCAAGGCTGCGGACAAGTCCTGGCAGAACTGGCGGCTCCGCCGCACCTCGGAAGTCGAGCGCGGGCCACTCACCAAAGCGCTGGAAAGCCTGCAACACGAGCAGGCCCAAGCCCGCCAACGCCTCGAACGGCTGGAAGAACTCGCTACTCTGATTACGGACGGCGTAGCGGGCGGAAGCCTCACCCTGACAGACCCCATTTCCAACGCCGCACCAGTAGAAGGAACAGCATAATGCCCCCGAAAGTGAAGGTGGAGCTCGCCCCGTCCACCATGAAGGAACTCAAGGACACGCTCTGGAAGGCGGCGGACAAGCTCCGCGGTTCGATGGATGCCTCGCAGTACAAGGACGTGATTTTGGGGCTGGTGTTCCTGAAGTATGTGTCGGACGCGTTCGAGGAACGGCGCGAACAGATCCAGGCCGAGCTGGAGGCGGACGGGCTCAACGAGGAGCAGATCGCGCAGCTGATCGACGACGTGGACGAGTACACAGGCCGCGGCGTGTTCTGGGTTTCACCCCGGGCACGCTGGACTTACCTGGCTGAGAACGCCAAGGGCCTGGACGCGGTGGACGGCGCGGCGCCGAAGTCCATCGGGCTGCTGATTGATGAGGCGATGGACCTCGTCATGGCCGACAACAAGTCCCTGGCCGCAACGCTTCCCAAAATCTACAACCGGGACAACGTGGACCAGCGCCGCCTGGGCGAGCTGCTGGACCTCTTCAACTCGGCCAGATTCACCGGCCAAGGAGCCAGCAAGGCGCGCGACCTGCTCGGTGAGGTGTACGAGTACTTCCTGGAGAAGTTCGCCAAGGCCGAGGGCAAGCGCGGCGGCGAGTTCTACACGCCGGCCGGCGTGGTCCGAGTCCTGGTGGAGGTTCTGGAGCCCCACCGCGGGCGTGTTTACGACCCGTGCTGCGGTTCGGGCGGCATGTTCGTGCAGGCAGAGAAGTTCCTTGCCGCGCACCACCTTGAGGGTTCGGACATTTCCGTTTATGGCCAGGAGCTGAACGAGCGCACCTGGCGGATGGCGAAGATGAACCTGGCCATCCACGGCCTGAACGCCAACCTGGCATCGCGCTGGGGCGACACGTTCGCCCGGGATCAGCACCCGGAGCTGACCGGGAACAACGGCGCGGACTTCATCATGGCCAACCCGCCCTTCAACATCAAGGACTGGGCCCGCTCCGAGTCCGACCCGCGCTGGAAGTACGGCGTCCCGCCGGCCGGCAACGCCAACTACGCCTGGATCCAGCACATCATCTCCAAGCTGGCGCCCGGCGGCAGTGCGGGCGTAGTCATGGCCAACGGTTCCATGTCCTCCAACTCCGGCGGCGAAGGTGAGATCCGCGCCCAGCTGGTGGAGGCCGACCTCGTCTCCTGCATGGTGGCCCTCCCCACCCAGCTGTTCCGCAGCACCGGCATCCCGGTGTGCACCTGGTTCTTCGCGAAGGACAAGACCGCCGGCCCGCGCGGCTCGGTGGACCGGACCGGGCAAGTGCTATTCATCGACGCCCGTAGCCTGGGCTACATGGTGGACCGGGCCGAGCGCGCCCTGTCCGACGAGGACATCGCCAAGATCGCCAACACCTACCACGCCTGGCGCGGCACGGCGTCAGCTGTTGAGGCCGGGCTGACCTACGACGACGAGGCCGGCTTCTGCTATTCGGCTTCGCTTGCCGAGGTCAAGGCAGCGGACTACGCGCTGACGCCTGGACGGTACGTCGGGGCCCCTGATGTGGAGGACGACGGCGAGCCGATCGAGGAGAAGATCGCACGGCTGTCGAAGGAGCTGTTCGAGCAGTTCGAGGAATCTGAGCGACTGGCGGCTGTTGTGCGCGAGCAATTGGGGAGGGTCGATGTCTGAGCTGACCGTTCGTGACATGGGCACCCTCTTTGACGGTCCCCACGCGACGCCCACACGGATTGAATCGGGGCCCTACTTCCTGAACATCGCCAGCCTGAGCGGCGGACGATTGGAGCTGGACCAGTCCGATCACGTATCAGAAGCAGACTTTGAGAAATGGACTAAGCGCGTTGAGCCCACAGAAGGGGATCTTCTATTCTCCTATGAGACGCGACTGGGTGAGGCAGCTCTCATGCCTGCGGGCGTTCGGGCATGCCTCGGTAGGCGCATGGCGCTGATTCGTCCAAACCGTTCAGTGGTAAACCCCAAGTTTCTTCTCTACTACTATCTGAGCCCAGGGTTTCAGCGAACGATTGAACAACACACCATCCATGGGGCAACCGTTAACCGCATTAGCCTCTCCACAATGGGCGCGTGGCCCGTAGCTCTCCCCAGTCTTGGCGAGCAGCAGGCAATCGCAGAGGTGCTGGGCGCCCTCGATGACAAGATCGCCGCCAACACCAAACTCGCCGCTACGGCCAGCGAGCTTGCTGGATTGAAATATGACCATTCGGCTGCTGATTTCGATGCACGACCAATGAGCGACGTGCTTACGCCAGTCCTGGGTGGCACTCCAGCGCGGTCGAGAGCAGACTTCTGGGGCGGGGACCGACTCTGGGCGTCAGCGAAGGATATTACCGGCGCGCAATTTGGCGTGGTGCTTTCCACTGACGAGAAGATCACAGAGGGTGCCGTAGCAGGCACGAAGGCGAAGCCTTTGCCTGCGGGAAGCGTAATTCTTACCGCACGAGGGACTGTCGGAGCAGTAGCCAGGCTGGCCGCCCCTGCGTCTTTCAATCAGTCGTGTTATGGGTTCGTGCCTGGCGCCATACCGCCTGGTGTCCTCTACTTCGCCATCACTAGGGCAGTGCTGAGGGCTAAAGAAATTGCCCATGGCTCCGTCTTCGACACGATAACGATGAAAACCTTTGACCATTTACCCTTTCCAGACTTTGACGCTGAAGCATTAGCAGCTACGGAATGCGAAATGGGTCCCCTGCTTGAAGTGGTCGCTGGGGTCGTCCGGGAAAACAGTTCGCTCGCCGAGGCCCGCGACACGCTCCTGCCTCAGCTGATGTCCGGCAAGCTCCGGGTCAAGGATGCGGAGAAGGTCTTAGAGAACGCCGGAGTGTAAACGCTCATCGCGTTTGTAGTGGGCACCTCGGGATGGCCGCCCGAAACCTGAATAAGCTGAACAACAAATAGATTGTGGGGAATCACCGTGACAGCACCATCAGTAACCTTTTCGGAAGCCGACTGGGAGGGCGCCGCGAAGGAGCGGCTGGGCGAACTGGACTGGAAGCCGCTGGAGGGGCAGGCAATCGCGCCCGGCACCGGGGAGCGGGACTCTTGGTCCGAGCTCCTGATCCGGCCCCGCCTCCTTGCCGCCCTCCGGCGGCTCAACCCGGCAGTCCCGGCGCAGTATCTGCAGCAGGCACTCGCGGAAATCGCATCGCCCAAGTCGAACGATGCCATGGCTGAGAACCACCGGATCCACAACTGCCTCGTCGACGGCTACCGGCTGACTTATATCGACTCCGACGGCGACGAGGCCAACCCGACCATCCGGCTGATCAGCCGGGCACCGGACCAAAATGACTGGCTCGCCGTCAACCAGGTCACACTGGTGCAGGGCGACTACAAACGGCGCTTCGACGTCGTGCTCTACTGCAACGGCATGCCCGTCAGCATCATCGAACTCAAGAAGGCCGGCAGCGCCCACGCCGACCTCCGCGGCGCCCACGCCCAGCTCCAGACCTACCTCCGCGAATTCCCCATGGCGTTCCGCTTCTGCGTCTTCACGCTCGCCACCGACGGGATCCAAGCCAAGTACGGAACGCCGTTCACCCCCTTCAACCATTTCTCACCGTGGAATGTAGACGATGACGGCGTCCCCGTCCCCCAGGGCCACATGGTCGACGGCGACGCCGTCACCGCACTCGACACAGCGCTCGACGGGCTCTACAACCAGGAACGATTCCTGCAGCTCACTCGCAACTTCACCGCTTTCGACCAGGGCTCAGTTGGTTTGGCCAAGCGCATTGCCAAGCCGCACCAGTACTACGCGGTCACCAAGGCTGTCGCCAGCACTATCCAGGCGGTGGAAAGCAACGGCAAGGCCGGGGTCGTGTGGCACACCCAAGGGTCGGGCAAATCCATGGAAATGGAACTTTATGCCAACATGGTGGCGCGTGCGCACAAGCTGAAGAACCCGACTGTCGTGGTCATCACGGACCGGAACGAGCTAGACGGGCAGCTATTCGAAGGCTTCGACCGCAGCCTGCTTCTGGCGGAGTCACCCAAGCAGATCAGGAAACGCTCCGAACTACGCGACGAGCTGAGCAACCGGACCACCGGCGGCATCTACTTCACCACACTGCAGAAGTTCGGCCGCAGCAAATCTGAGAAGGACGCAGGCGCCGACCACCCTCTGCTGTCCGATCGCCGCAACATCATCGTGGTGGTGGACGAGGCCCACCGCTCGCACTACGACGATCTGGACGGCTACGCCCGGCATCTGCGCGACGCGCTCCCCCATGCCACCCTCATCGCGTTCACCGGAACGCCGATCTCCTTCGATGACCGCAACACCCAGGAGGTCTTCGGCGACTACATCGACATCTACGACCTCTCGCGTGCAGTCGAAGACGGCGCGACTGTGCCCGTCTATTTCGAACCGCGGCTGATCAAGGTGGGACTTTCCGAAGGCGTCACGGAGGAGGACCTGGACAAGTCCGCCGATGAACTGACGATGGGGCTCGACGACACGGAACGTGCGCGCATCGAGGCGAGTGTCGCCGTCGTCAACGCTGTCTATGGTGCGCCGCAGCGCATTGCCGCACTCGCCGAGGACCTGGTGGCGCACTGGGAGAACCGGCGGGAGCGGATGGGCAAGTTCATCGAGGCGCCGGGCAAGGCGATGATCGTGGGCGGGACGCGGGAAATCTGCGCGAAGCTGTACTCCGCGATCGTGGAGCTGCGCCCGGACTGGCATTCGTGCGACCTGTCAAAGGGCAGGATCAAGGTGGTGTATTCCGGCGATGCGACAGATGTGCCGCCGGTATCCGATCACGTGCGCCGGGATTCGCTGAATGCCCAGGTCAAGGAGCGGCTCAAGAACGTCGACGACGAGCTGGAGCTGGTGATCGTCAAGGACATGATGCTCACCGGCTACGACTCTCCCCCGCTGCACACCCTGTACCTGGACCGGCCGCTCAAGGGCGCGCTGCTGATGCAGACGCTTGCCCGGGTGAACCGCACGTTCCGCGGCAAGGAGGACGGGCTGCTGGTGGCGTACGCGCCGCTGGCGGAGAACCTGGCGAAGGCGCTGGGTGAGTACACGCAGTCGGACCAGGCGAACAAGCCGGTGGGCAAGAACATCGAGGAGGCTGTTGGCCTGACGGTGTCCTTGGTGGAGTCGCTGCGTACCCTGCTGGCCGGGTACGACTGGAAGGCCGTACTGATGAAGGGCGGGCCGAAGTCGTTCCTCAACGCCGTGACCGGGGCGGTCAGTTATCTGCGGAATCCTGCCACGCCGGGCAACCAGCCAGCGGACGGCGAGGAGACGCTTGCCGCGAAGTACCGGAAGTTCTCCAGCCAGCTGTCGCGTGCCTGGGCCCTGTGCTCCGGGTCCGAAACGTTGACTGAGCTGCGGCCGGAGATTCAGGTGTACGAGGAGATTCGCGTCTGGATGGCGAAGTACGACGCCGCCGACCGGCAGGCGAGCGGCGAGCCCGTGCCGGAGGACATTCAGCGGCTGCTGGGGAACCTGATTGCTCAGGCCACGTCTTCCGGCGAGGTGCTGGACATCTATGATGCGGCAGGCATGCCGAAGCCGTCCCTGGATGACCTGACGCCGGAGTTCATTGCCAAGACGCAGAAGGCCCGGAACCCGCAGCTGGCCATCGAGGCGTTGCGGAAGTTGATCGCCGATGAGTCTGCATCATCCACCCGGAACAACGTGATCCGGCAGCGGGTGTTCTCGGAGCGGATCACCGAGCTGATGAAGAAGTACACGAACCAGCAGCTGACGTCAGCGGAGGTCATTGCGGAGCTTGTGGAACTGGCCCATGAAGTGGCTGCCGAAGGTAAACGCGGTCAGCAGTTCACTCCCCCGCTGAACTCGGATGAGTTGGCGTTCTACGACGCGGTGGCTCAGAACGAGTCGGCGGTGGAGGTCCAGGGCGAAGGTGTTCTAGCGGACATTGCACGCGAACTGGTGTCGGTGATGAGGCGGGACGTTCGGACTGACTGGACCGTCCGCGACGATGTACGTGCGAAGCTGCGTTCCTCCATCAAACGGCTCCTGGTCCGGTTCGGTTACCCGCCGGACAAGCAGCCCGAGGCTATAAAGCTGGTCATGGAGCAGATGGAGTCTATGGCTCCGCGGTTCGCTGGTGCCCAGCAATAGGCGTTCCAAGAGACCGCAACGAGACAGCACGCCAAACGACTAGGAAAGGCCGCAAGTGAACAGCACACTCGAAAATAACCGACGAGTCCGCTGGGGCGAATATCAACAGGCTGTTCGACGGCATGCGCCATCAGAACTATTACCCATGGTCGCGCAGATCGCTAGCCAGCTAAAGGAGTACGAATTCGACCAGACATGGCAATTGTTTTCGCCGTGGGCGGCAGCAGCGATCGGCAGGGACAGCCTCCTATATGGGAACGAGTACCGTTCTGCACCGGTGAATAATCGAACATTGAACAAGCTGTTTCGGCTATTCAACCGAGCTGAAGGTGAAGTACCGGAGGGCAAAGAAGTCTGGTTAATGATGACAGCCTTCTTGTACGAGCAGGGTCACTACCAAGATACGCCCTTGCACGATGTTGCCCGGACACTTCTTCTGCTGAGAGATACGGCAATCCTAGCTCCCGAGATCCCTGACCGTGACTGGACTGAAGTACTCGGTGTGGACCTTGAGCAGTGGCTCATCATTATTTTCGCCCTTGCTACGGCTACAAAAGGAGGAGGCGGCCATTTCGACCCTACATCTCCTGAACGCGATGCATGGCATAAACTCAATCCAGATTTGTCACCACATCTTGTCGACGTTGTTCTGCAACAATTAGTTACCAACCCACAAGAGTTCCGAGAAAAGACTCGATTTGCGCCTGACGTAGCTGACCATCTCCGACGTTTCGCTTACAACCAACTGAACAGTACTCCACTGATCGATTTTGGAGATGACTTGCTCGTAGCCCCTCAATATTTGCTAATTCTGCGTTGCATGCTGGTCGAGAATATCTTCTATAGAGCCACACAAAAGTGGAAGCTCTTTCCTGAAGAGTTGGGGTACCGTGTTGAAGCCTACACCGGCCGACAGTTGGAATACGCAGAATTCACTGACATCCAGCCGGAAATCACTTATGGTAGGGATAATAAAAAGTCTGTTGATTGGCTCGTCGTTCATGACGGTACGCTACTCCTAATTGAATGCAAGGCAGCAAAACAGACCTTGGACGTCAAGGCCGGAGGTCTAGGAGCGCTGGACTATCTTGAATCAAGAGTGGGTAAGGCTCGCGGTCAGATCGGCAAGTCTCTGCGATTGATAAACGACGGCCAGGAAGAATTCGCCTCGTATGAAGGACTTGATTCAATCGGATTGATTGTGACGGCAGAGCCGGTACACATGGCAAACGAATCAACCTTCATCGAAGGTCTGCCCGAGACTGGATGCCCGACGTTGGTCGTTTCGCTGAGGGAGCTTGAAATTCTCTGCCACCTCGGTGCCGACGAGATGGTACGTACGCTCAAAACCATAGTAAGTGACGGAGAATTTAATACGCTGAGTGCCGTCCATTCAATACGGCAAGTTGCCGATCCGGACAAGATGGCGACTCACAATAGGATAATTGACGAAGCCTTCGAAAACACCATCAAAATCTGGTCACCCAAGCTGAGTACGCTGTTGGATGATACGGGCGATCTTTCGAAGGAACAGGCCTAAGCCGCTAGAAGTAGCCACCTTCGCTACTTAGTTATAGGCCTGACGGACTCCAAGCACGACCTTGATATCCCGGAAGGGCCCGCGCTCTGTTGAGTGTGGTGCCTTCTACGGCCAAAACTGAGTTCACTAATAAAGAGAAACTGTGAGACCTAAGGGCACTCGGCGAAAAGCGCCAAGAGCGGACCATGATTCCCCGGTTTTGGTGTACTGCTCAAGTCGGCTGACTCACCTAGTTGGCGAAATTATAGGCAATGTGTAGTATCACGCTGCTAATAGCTGAACGGTACACATCTTCGTGGCAACCTTTAATTGCTTGTACTCAGGAAAGAATTGTACGTCCCGTGGCGGACGCGCGCTGCCTCAGGCAACCAGTAAGGTTAATGTCGTGACAACTGACCTCCCGACCACCCAGAACCGACTCGACGCCTTGGCGGATCTTGCCGAAGCCTGCCGTGGCGCCTTCCTCCTAACAAGCATCAGTTCGAAGTGGCAGCCAGGGACGGGCTCCGCTGCGGCTGCTGCGAAGATCGACATCGAGCGGCAGGATCCCGCATCCCCGGCCAAGGGCATCTTGCCCGGATTCCAACTGGTTACAGAAGTTGTCGTCACTTACCTTGAGGTCGCTGCCAACCACCTTGGCGGGTTAGGTGCGCTTTATCGCTCCGGAGAGGCCATGTTTTCCCCGCTTCCGGTTGTCCGCTCAATCCTCGAATACTGTGCGCACGCAATGTGGGTTCTTGGAGGCGGCACGGGTGCAAACACGGACATCCTGGCGCGCGCCTACCTAGAGGAGTTCCTCAGCTGCGAGTCCGCCAAGCTGGCCGCCGAGCGAATGGGGGGCGATGCGGACGCCATACTTCAGGCGAAGGCGCGGTGGAAAGAAGTGAGGAACAGAGCCATGGCTGCGTTCCCCGGCACGACAGCAACTGACCTGACTAATGAAAAGCCTGGGCGCACGCTCGCCGGCCAAATTCTTCCTGGGCCTGAGGGCGGTGTGGACTGGATGTTCAACCACGTCTACCAGAACGGTAACGGATCGCTGGACGCGCGCCAAGCTAAAGGGGTCTATGCATTCCTAAGCGGAGGAACGCACGCTTCTCTCTACCAGGCTCGCCAAATGCGAAGGCCAGTGAAACTCAGTGACGGATTTGGAACCAATTTGGAGGTAGACATTCCCTTCCTCGAGAAGCTTCTGGCCCTAGCCGTTACCACCTTCTACAACTCGCTTTCGTACGCCATCTCCTTCTACGGGATCGACAAGGCCCCACACGGAAACCTCACCAACAAAATCGAGGAGATCCTTCCCATGTGCTTCAGGTCCGAATAGAGAACCCAGCTAGTTAACATCGCGCGGGGCCACACGGGAAGTTCACCGGTGAGGTCGACGTCGACCGGCGCAGTCTGAGTAACGCCGCTTCCCAGCCTTGCCCACTGTCCCGATGGCAGCCAACTGCAGCAGTTCAAAATCAAAGTGGGCACGTCATAGAAGGAGGTCGCTTGTACCAAGGCGCTTTGCTTCACGAACTCGCCCAGTCTTCAGCGGGTATTCACCGTAGCTTTCGAGCCTGCTGATCAGAAGCTCAGGTTGTGCGTCGATCGTCTTGTTGCGTAAACGGATGAAATCCCTGCTGCGTTGTAAATACTGAGGTAGTCGGCGGGGGCTTTGAAACTGCGGATGTCAAATTGTCGAACGGGTGGAAGAACCGGATGGTGCCATCCTCATTGATGAGGTCCGGCAGTAGGAAGAATTCAACGTAGCCGTCCAAGTCCTTGACCAGGGCGAAGAAGTCTGAATACCTGTCCAGGACTTCTCCGAATTTGTTCGAAGGCTCGCCTGAATAGTGGCGGCGGATGCCTTCCAGGGTCACGTCGAAGCGGTCGGGGATGCCCGGATTGCATCCCCCTGCATTATTCACCTCCATTCTTCTGCCGATGCGGTTGCCAAGAAACATGAGGGCGCTCCCGGCGGTGTAGCCGCCGTATTGTGGCAGTTCATGGTCCGTAATCTTCGCTATGGCTTTGGACGCCTTGTCGGTCAGTCTGGTGGTGATGGCGTCGCTGGCCAGAAGGAAGACACCCAGCTCGGACCGGTGCACGAGGTACCGGCCGGGCTCTTGTACCAGATCGAAGCCGCCCCCGCCGTAGGGGAGATCCTTACTCCACAGCAGCTGGTGGTGCCTGCGCAAGGTCGGGCTGTGCTTGTCGGGCCTCCTTTCCCGGCGGAGTAGCCGACCGGTAGTCAAAGGACGTATCAACACCTGCGGTCATGTAACCTCTCCCGTACTTGCCGGGTTCAGGGGACAGGCCGTCACAGGTTCCGCTGCGTCGAGGATACTGAGTGGCCGGCTCCCCGCCGCCACAGAACGAGACATTACCTCGCAGCCGCTCTCCGGGGCGTTCGCCGCACGCATGTTGCGGGCATTGCATTCATAACGGCATCGACACGAATGTCAGTCTGACCGGAGCCCACGAGGACGGCTTGAATGGTAGCCACCTGTGAGCGTTGATGCCATCAATATCGGGGTCAATTCCAGGAGGCCGGGATGGTGTCAAGAGTGAAGTTTATCGCTAGTTTCGCAGGGACGCCAGAGTCGAAGGAAAGCTGATCCGGGACCCGCGCGCAAGCACGACGTGGAGAGAACGACGGTCCGGAAGGCCCTAAAATCCGCTCTGCCGCCGGAACGAAAGACCCTGTAGCCTCCTCGCCGCGCCTCGCTCCGTCCGAGGCTGCGAGTGACGCGATGCTCCTCAAGGACACGACGGCGCCGCGGAAGCAGCGCAGAGTTCGGTTCGCTTAGCGTGCCCACCAGGGGCTTATTTTGGCAAGGTGTTGCGCCACAGAGGCGCTGTATGCTTCTTCGGCTTGCTTGAGACCCGAGAGGTTGACGTCGGAGGTTGGGATAACCATGTTCGAATCCTCGGTGATCGGGGGGACGCGCCAAGCGTCCTTCATAGCTGTACCCGCCACTGCGCGCATCTGGGCTACCAACTCAGCGTACTTATTGCCCACGTCAGATGATTCTGCTGCCGTCCAAGCAAGGTAGTAGCTAAGCTTCTCCTGGGTTGTGCGGATCTGTTCGGAAATCCGGACCCGTTCCTCGGCCGGCTTGTCGGCGTTCCGCCGACGTATGACGTAGGGATACTCCTTGTACTGTGCGTACGCAGCGAAGGCTTCGGCGAAGACCGTGCGCACACGCGCTCGTTCTTCTTCCCGGCTCCTACGACGAGCGAGGACGATGTTGATCGTTGCCGTCAGGAGGGCTGCGATGACTGCACTGGTGAGAAGGAGGGAGGGGTTGATGCTAATCATGGCCAGCGGGTGTCGTTCTTTCTATTCGTTCCGGTTTCAGCGAGGGGTATGGGCGATTTCATCACCGGGCCATTCCCCGGTTCGGCGATACCACTCTTCTTTGATGAGGTGGGCCGCGACGTGGCCAAGGAGGATTCCCGCACCGTCAGTTGGCCACCATCGCGCCTCAGGTGGATCGTAGGGGTACCACATACATAGGCTTTGATCGGGATAACGGTGAGGGGATTCTTCCGGGCCATCGACGAACACGCGTGGTACTCCGGGTGATCCCGGAGAGAAATAAATTTCCACACGTCTCAAGGGCAGATCTGGCGGCCGGATAGACAGCTGAAGGCCGAACCCGCCGCGGTAGGCATATCGCGGCCTGATGCTGCACGCTGTCGGGTCGATTCGGTTGATCGCACGGAGGAAACTGATCCTTTTCGCCGGGGCCGCGAACCACGGCGGCTCGCGCCAGGGCTGCTTGGCGGTTATCGTGCTTATCCGCCGTAGGAGCGGGTGGGCGGGATGGTGGCCGTGATGCCGGAAAGGCCAAGGGCAGCTGCAGCTACCGGTTGGCGACGCGAGAGAGACTGGGCCGCTGCCGCCAGTCCCCGCGACTTTTCTGCATCGACGTAGTTCCAAAAGACCCGGTTCAACGCTGCATAAACGTCACTTTCATCCGTGTCGTTTTCAAGCGCCTCGGCAAGCGCATCAGCGGCTTTCCGAAGGCGTCGCCTCACATCGTCCGCGGGCCGGAGAAGTTTGAGGTTTACAGATACACCGAGCGGGTCCGGAGTTGCCTGGTGCAATTCGAGCCTGCTCGCTGCACCACTGAACAGGGCGTGGAGGCCGACGGGCACTCCCATCCCTTGTTCGACGAATTCATGGGCCCACACACTCAGCTGGAATGAAGAAACTCCAGGGAACACAAACTGCATATTCCAGGCCTTTGCCAGACGGATGACCTTCCGGCGGATGGACCGCGGCGAAGAGCCAACGGAGTTGAGCAGTGCAACATGGCCCTCAGGGTCAGAGGGCTCCCATGTGTTCTTTTTCAGGTTTGGAATCCACAGCCCGCTGCCTTCTTTCCGGGTCAGGGCAACAACCAAGTCGACGGTGGGATTCTGGTTGTTTACCGGCGCCCCGAACGTGACTTTTGGACCCCGTTTGGAAGTATAGATGCGTGCATTCGGATACTGCTCTCGAACAAGGGGGCCGATCAAGTCACACAGTTCTGCAACAATCTCAAAGGGCGGTTCATCCCTGCCTTCGGGTCCAAGCGCCGGATAGAAACGCCGGTCGAGAACGACGCCACCGTCCCCGTCAGAGACAGGGTTGATCATAGTGTGGGCTGCCAGCGACCCACTGGCATAGGTACGCAGACTGCCATATAGCCCAGCGGAGGCATCACGGACAAGCCGAAGACGGTTTCGTGCTTCACCCAGCGCGTCCGGGTCGGCATCAATCTGGGTCCTGACGTCATCGAGGACGTCGGCCGTGTTTCCCAAGGAAATCTCCTGTCAGTAGTTTCCTTCTCAAAGCGGATTCTTGTGCGCTGCACCGTGCCCGCCTTACCCGGCGGCTCGACCTGGCCCACGCAAGAACCTTGGACGCTGGGGGCCTTGCTCGATAAGTATTGACGAAGCGATTTTGTGACGTGCCTTCACCGGGCACTCCCCGGTCGATAGGGGTCCCAAGGACGTGCCAGAAGAAATAGCCCCGAAGAAATGCCCACGCCACCAGCCAGACAAGCTGTTGCCCACGATGAGCCAGAGTTCGCAGACGAATCGGGTTGCACGCCATATCAAGGGAGTGATGACTACTCACGAGTTGGGAGACTTCCAGCTACCCGCGCTGTTTTCTCCGAACCAGCGTCTCATGTCTTCCAACTGGCCTGCATCGCAACCCAACTTCACGTTGCCGAGTTTGAGTCCCACTTACTCAGGTAGGGCCTGGTCTCAGCAACGGGCATGGCCGGCCAAGATAGTTGGCCCCGCGCCAGTCTGTTTGTCAGGGCGCCGACTATCTTGTCAGTTATGCCAACTAAGTTGTCATCTCACATCACAACGGGGCATTACAACGCTGAGGGGACCTTGTTGTGTGCTAGAAGTCCCAGTCCTCGTCCTCGGTGTTGACGGCCTTGCCGATCACGTAGGAGGAACCCGACCCGGAGAAGAAGTCGTGGTTCTCGTCAGCGTTCGGGGACAGCGCCGAGAGGATAGCCGGGTTCACGTCGGTGACGGAGGCTGGGAACATCGCCTCGTAGCCCAGGTTCATCAGCGCCTTGTTGGCGTTGTAGTGCAGGAACTTCTTGACGTCCTCGGCCAGGCCCACGCCGTCGTAGAGGTCGTGCGTGTACTGGACTTCGTTCTCGTACAGCTCGAACAGCAGCTCGAACGTGTAGTCCTTGATCTCCTGCTTGCGTTCCTCGGACAGGCCTTCGAGGCCCTTCTGGAACTTGTAGCCGATGTAGTAACCGTGCACGGCCTCATCGCGGATGATCAGGCGGATCAGGTCAGCCGTGTTCGTCAGCTTCGCCCGCGAGGACCAGTACATGGGCAGGTAGAAGCCCGAGTAGAACAGGAAGCTCTCCAGCAGCGTGGAGGCCACCTTGCGCTTCAGGGGGTCATCGCCCTGGTAGTAGTCCATGACGATCTGGGCCTTCTTCTGAAGGTTCTCGTTCTCGGTGGACCAGCGGAATGCCTCGTCGATCTCCTTGGTGGAGGCCAGCGTGGAGAAGATGGAGGAGTAGCTCTTCGCGTGCACCGACTCCATAAAGGCGATGTTCGTGTACACAGCCTCTTCATGCGGGGTGAGCGCATCCGGAATCAGGGAGACAGCGCCGACCGTGCCCTGGATGGTGTCCAGCAGGGTCAGGCCGGTGAACACGCGCATGGTGAGCTGCTGCTCGGCCGGGGTCAGGGTATTCCAGGACTGGACGTCGTTGGACAGCGGCACCTTCTCGGGCAGCCAGAAGTTGTTGACCAGGCGGTTCCAGACGTCAACGTCCTTATCGTCCTGGATGCGGTTCCAGTTGATTGCTTCGACATGCGTCAGCAGCTTGACCTTCTCGGTCATGTCATCCCCTAAAAAGTTGGGTTGTTTCTTTGAAGTAAAGCGTACGACGGCGGGCGGGCACCCGCCGTCGTACTGGCACGATTTAGTTGAAGGTCAAAGCATGCACGAGACGCAGCCCTCTACCTCAGTTCCCTCCAGCGCGAGCTGGCGGAGACGGATGTAGTAGATGGTCTTGATGCCCTTTTTCCAGGCGTAGATCTGGGCCTTGTTGATGTCGCGGGTAGTGGCGGTGTCCTTGAAGAACAGCGTCAGGGACAGGCCCTGGTCCACGTGCTGCGTGGCGGCGGCGTAGGTGTCGATGACCTTCTCGTAGCCGATCTCGTACGCGTCCTGGTAGTACTCCAGGTTGTCGTTGGTGAGGTACGGCGCCGGGTAGTACACGCGGCCCAGCTTGCCTTCCTTGCGGATCTCGATCTTGGACGCCACCGGGTGGATCGAGGAGGTGGAGTTGTTGATGTAGGAGATCGAGCCCGTCGGCGGTACAGCCTGCAGGTTCTGGTTGTAGATGCCGTGCTCCATGACCGAAGCCTTCAGCTCGCGCCAGTCATCCTGCGTGGGAATGTGGATGTTCTTGAACAGCTCCGCAACCTTCTCGGTCTGCGGCACCCATTCCTGTTCGGTGTACTTGTCGAAGAACTCGCCCGAAGCGTACTTGGACTTCTCGAAACCGCCGAAGGTCTGCCCGGTCTGGATAGCCAGCTTGTTCGAGGCGCGGAGTGCGTGGAACACCACCGAGTAGAAGTAGATGTTGGTGAAGTCCAAGCCCTCTTCGGAACCGTAGTGGACCCGCTCGCGGGCCAGGTAGCCGTGCAGGTTCATCTGGCCGAGGCCAATGGCGTGGCTCTGGTCGTTGCCGCGGGCGATGGACGGCACCGAGGTGATGTTGGACATGTCGGACACTGCCGAGAGCGAGCGGATGGCCGTCTCGATGGTCAGGCCGAAGTCCGGGCTGTCCATGGTCTTGGCGATGTTCAGCGAGCCCAGGTTGCAGGAAATGTCCTTGCCCGTGTCCGCGTAGGACAGGTCATCGTTGTACGTGGTGGGCTGCGAGACCTGGAGGATCTCGGAGCACAGGTTGGACATGATGATCTTGCCGTCGATCGGGTTGGCCCGGTTCACGGTGTCCTCGAACATGATGTACGGGTAGCCGGATTCGAACTGGATCTCGGCGAGGGTCTGGAAGAACTCGCGGGCCTTGATCTTGGTCTTCTTGATCCGGGAATCGTCCACCATCTCGTAGTACTTCTCGGTGACCGAGACGTCGGAGAACGGCATGCCGTAGACGCGTTCGACGTCGTACGGCGAGAACAGGTACATGTCCTCGTCCCGCTTGGCCAGCTCGAACGTGATGTCCGGGATGACGACACCCAGCGAGAGGGTCTTGATGCGGATCTTCTCGTCCGCATTCTCGCGCTTGGTGTCCAGGAACCGGTAGATGTCCGGGTGGTGCGCGTGCAGGTACACGGCGCCGGCGCCCTGGCGGGCTCCGAGCTGGTTGGCGTAGGAGAAGCTGTCCTCGAGGAGCTTCATCACGGGGATGACGCCGGAGGACTGGTTCTCGATCTGCTTGATCGGGGCGCCCACCTCGCGGATGTTGGTCAGCGCAAACGCCACGCCGCCGCCGCGCTTGGACAGCTGCAGCGCCGAGTTGATGGACCGGCCGATCGACTCCATGTTGTCTTCGATGCGGAGCAGGAAGCAGGAGACCAGCTCGCCGCGCTGCTTCTTGCCGGCGTTCAGGAAGGTGGGGGTGGCCGGCTGGAAGCGGCCTTCGATGATCTCGTCCACCATCTGCAGGGCCAGCTGCTCGTCGCCGCGGGCAAGGTGCAGCGCCACCATGCACACGCGGTCCTCGTAGCGCTCCAGGAACCGCTTGCCGTCAAACGTCTTCAGCGTGTAGGACGTGTAGAACTTGAACGCGCCAAGGAAGGTCTCAAAGCGGAACTTCTTTTTGTACGCGCGGTTGAAGAGCTCGCGGATGAAGTTCATCGTGTACTGGTCGAGGGTCTCGCGCTCGTAGTACTGGTTCTTCACCAGGTAGTCGAGCTTCTCTTCCAGGTCGTGGAAGAACACGGTGTTGTTGTTCACGTGCTGCAGGAAGTACTGGTGCGCGGCTTCGCGGTCAGCCTCGAACTGGATCTCGCCGTTGGGGCCGTACAGGTTCAGCATCGCGTTGAGCTCGTGATAGCCCAGCCCCTTGTAGGCGGCGGGCATCTCGGGCTTTTCGACGGCGGCGCCTGCGCGGGTGCCCTGGCCTTCGGCCCTGGTTACTTCTGTGTCTGCGACAGTCGTGTCCAAAACGTGTCCAATCCATTGTTGACGCGGGCAACGTCGTCTGGCGTGCCCATAAGTTCGAAGCGGTAAAGCCTGGGGACCTTGCATTTTGCGGCGATGATGTCCGCCGCCATGCAGTAGTTGTCCCCGAAGTTTGTGTTGCCTGCACCGATGACGCCGCGGATCAGTTTCCTGTTCTGCGGGTTGTTCAGAAAGCGGATGACCTGTTTGGGCACCGATCCCTCTCCCCCGGTGCCGCCGTACGTCGGCACAACCAGCACAAACGGCCTGGTGGCGAGAAGGGGTGCGTCCTTTGGGTACAGCGGGATCCGGGCCAGTTCGCGGCCGAGTTTTGCAACGAAGCGGCTGGTGTTCTCGGAGGTGGAGGAAAAATAGATGAGCTGGCTTTGCGTGGTGACGGGCTCCGGGGGAACCGTCTCGTCCTCGCCGGCACTATCCCGTCCGGCGCGCTGAGCCGCGTCGACGGGATTGTCGGTTTCACCATTCGCTGTGAAGGAAGCCCCGGCTGTTGCCAGTGCCACGGGAGTCACCTCAGCTGCATCGAAGGTTGCCTGACGGCAGGAAAAATGGGCCCTAGGCCACGGAGGAAACGGCGGAGAGCGCCAGTTCCTCGATCTTGTCCGGGCGGAAGCCTGACCAGTGGTCCTGGTCAGTGACCACAACAGGAGCCTGCATGTAGCCCAGTGCCTTCAGGCGCTCAAGGGCCTCGGCGTCCTGGGAGATGTCCACGCTCTGGTAGGTGATGCCTTTCTTATCCAGTGCGCGGTACGTTGCGTTGCACTGAACACAGGCCGGCTTTGTGTAAACCGTAACGGTCATGGTCCCTGTCCCCTTTGTTGAAAACTTGCTCATCCGGTATCCGGCTCAAGCTGTATGTAGATACTACATGTAGTGCAGACGGCTCTCTGGAACCCCAAGATGATGTATTACAAGTATGTCATTTAATGCAGTTTTAATCCACAGGAGAGGCACTGCAAAATGTCCGGGAATCCGCGGATTTCGGGGACGAAATCCACACCCTGTGGAGTACTTAGCCACATTTATCCCTCAGCGTGTCGCCTCATGGACGGCGTGTCGCGCCCGGTTCCGGGGGCACTGGATGTTGTGTATGGCACCAAGAAAGGGGCCCCGAAGCGACCTTCGGGACCCCTTGAAGTGACCAATCGCACGAGAGAATACAGCAGGCCCGCACAATCACGGCAGCTAGAGTTGCACCTCCCGGCGGTCGAGCACGATCTGCTGGACGTCCAGATAGCCCGACTGGAAACCTGCCCGCGAGTAGCAGAGGTAGAACAGCCACATCCGCTGGAAGACCGCGTCAAAGCCAAGCCGGCCGACTTCCTGCGAACGGGCCATGAAGCGCTCTTCCCAAAGACGCAGTGTGGCCGCGTAGTGGTCGCCCATGCCCATCCGCTCCCGGACCCGGAGCGTCGTATGCTGCTGCGTCACTCCCTCGATGGCGCGCACCGAGGGCAGGAATCCGCCGGGGAAAATGTACTTGTGGACCCAGGTGTAGGCGTTGCGGGTGGCAAGCATGCGCCCGTGCGGCATGGTGATCGCCTGGATGGCCACCTTGCCGCCGGGTGCCAGGACACGGTCGATCGTCTGGAAGTAGATGGGCCAGTATTCGTAGCCCACCGCCTCGATCATCTCAACGGAGACGACGGCGTCGAACTCGCCTTCCACAGCCCGGTAGTCCTGCAGCGCCACGGTGACCTGATCCGCGTAACCGGCTGCGGCGATCCGCTCCTGGGCCAGGGACTGCTGCTCGCTGGAAAGGGTGACGCTGTACACGGTGGCGCCGCGTGCCGCTGCCCGCAGTGCCAGCTCGCCCCAGCCTGTGCCGATTTCCAGCAGGCGTGTCCCTGCCTTCACACCGGCCTTGTCCAGCAGCCTGTCGATCTTTGCCTGCTGTGCTTCCGCCAGGGATTCCCACGGGACGGATGCCAGGGCTCCGGCATCGGCCGGGAACAGCGCCGACGAGTAGCTCATGGTGGTGTCCAAAAACTTGGAGAAGAGCCCGTTGGAGAGGTCGTAGTGACGTGAAATGTTGCTGCGCGTGTTCTGCTCCTCGTTGCGTTCCTGCCGGGGCGTCCGGGGCAGGTAGAGGGTCCGCAGTTTCTGCAGCGGGGCGGGGATCAGCGTGTCCACGGACGCCGCGAAGACCTCCAGCACGCCCGCGAGATCGGACGCCTCCCAGTCCCCCGCCATAAACGACTCACCCAGACCGATCAGGCCGTTGTCCCCGATCCGGGCCTCGAACGCGCCCGGCCTGACCATGCTCATGACGGGAGCGTCCGCACCGCCGGTCCCCAGGACCGAACCGTCCGGGTAGGACACGAGCAGGGGCAGCCGGCGGACAGCCGCTTTGAACAGCAGGCCCGCGGCCTTGCCCGCCACCAGTGCCTTGCTGCCCGACGGCGCGTGGGCAACACCGGGCCATATGTCCGGATCGATGATGGGCGGCGCTGCCGGTACCCCGGCAGCGTTCCATCCCGTCACCTGGTGGCGCAACGCTGGCTTGGCGGTGGAAAGCTCCGCGGCTGCAGCTCCGTTCTCGTCGGTCATGGTCATTGGACTGCCTCCTGTGAGGGGTGGTGTGGTTTCTTGACGACGGGCAGGCGTTTGGCCCAGAGTTTGATGCCCTGGATTCTGATCAGGGCGGATACCAGCATCGGCGCGGCCGGGAGGGCCAGTGCCACTGCGAGGATGTTTTGGACCGTGGCGGCGTGCCGTTCTCCGTCCATGGTGGCGATAAACGGCCGGTGCCCTTCGCGTTCCAGGACAATCGATACGGCGAGCCGTTCGCCCGGTGCTGGCAGCTTCATCCGGTACTGCCCGTCAACGTCGTTGAACGGTGAAACGTAGAAGGCCTTGGGCACGCTGGCCCGGCCGGAGGAGTCGGTCTCCAGCAGGTAGCAGTGCCGTTCACCATAGGTGTTGTGGACTTCTGCGACGACGCACTGCAGGTCCCCGGACTGCCGGTAGCACCAGAAAAGCGTGAGCGGGTTGAAGACGTGGCCGAACACCCGGGCGCTGGTCAGCATCCGGATGGTCCCGCCGTCGGGCTCAAACCCGCGGGTCCGCAGGAACCGCTCAACATTGGCGCGGATGGTTGCCGAAGGATCGCCCAGGTGGTCCCCGGCCCGGAAGTCCGCCAGCGGCCGCAACAGCCACGGCAGGCGCGGGATCCGGTCAACGTCAACGAACCAGCTGTAGCTGCGGTACGTGAACGCGTTCTTCAGGGGTGTGTGCCGCACATGCGATATCGAGGTGCGGTAGATGGCTGCGGTGGAAGTCATGCAGGCTCCGCTGCCACCAGCAGTTCAGGCTCCCCTGCCGTCCCGGGAGCAGTCCAGCTCCGGCCCAGGGTCGCAGCGGCGCGGACACCGGACAACGCACCGTCCTCGTGGAAACCCCAACCCAGGTAGGCACCGGCGAAAGCCACGCGGTGGTCGCTGAGCCCGGCGATGCGCTGCTGCGCTCGGAGTGAGTCGGGCGTGTACTGCGGGTGTTCGTACACCATCCGTTCGAGCACCTGGTCGTCGGCAATGAGTTCGGACTCCCCCAGGCTGACCAGATAGGGACGGCCGTCCGAGGGCTTGAGCCGCTGGAGCCGCGTGAGGTCGTAGCTGACCAGCACTTTGTCCGGACGGGCATCGCAGCCGGGGAGCCGGTAGTTCCATGAGGCCCTGGCGTTGTCGGCGGCGGGAAGGACCGCCGGATCGCGGTGGAAGACGGTGTGGTTGACGGAATAGGGCATGCCGCCCAGGGCGTCCTTCTCCTCCGGGCTGGCGTCAACAAGGATCCCGAGGGCCTGCGCCGGGTGGGCGGCAATAACCACGGCGTCGAAGTTTTCCACGCCTTTCCCGGTGGTGATTTCCACGCCGTCGGTGTGCCGGCGGACGGCAGTTACCGGCGTGCCCAGCCGGATGTCCGGCAGCGTTGCGGCGAGCTTCTCCACGTACCGCTCCGAACCGCCTGTGACGGTGCGCCACTGGGGCGAACCTTTGACGCCGAGCATGCCGTGGTGCGCCAGGAAGGTAAACAGGTACCGTGCCGGGTAGGACAGTGCAGTGGCAGGATCGCAGGACCAGACGGCACTGACCACCGGCGTCATGAAGTGCGAGATGAAATACGGGCTGAACCGCTCCTGCACCAGGAATTCGCCAAGGGTCAGCTCCGGCACCGGGGTTCCGTGGCCAGCGCACGACGTCGGCGCCGTCTCGAGGAGCGCGCGCGCCCGGCGGTAGAAGCGCATGACTTCAACGAGCATCCGGAGGTAGCGTCCACGCAGCAGGCTCGACGGGCGGGCGATAATGCCGCGGGCCCCGCCGCGCGCACCGGCGTACTCCAGGCCGCAGCCGTCGCAGCGGATGGACATGCTCATTTCGGAACCCTGGGTTTCCACGCCCAGCTCGGCGAACAGCTTGAGCAGTGTGGGATAGGTCCGTTCGTTGTGGACGATGAAGCCGGTGTCAATTCCCAAAGCAGGGCCGTCCTGCTGGGGCACATTGTGGGTGTGGGCATGGCCGCCCAGGCGCGTATCCGCTTCAAAGACGGTGACAGTGTCCTGCCGGTTAAGGACGTAGGCCGCCGTCAGTCCGGCCACTCCGCTGCCGATAACTGCGACGCGTCTGCTCGCTCCGCCACTCCAGGCTGGGGTCGGTGACAATTTTTGCTCCTCTGCTGAACACTTGCCGTCGGATAGTCACCGGCAGTTCGGAACCGTGAGGGCTCAGGATGGGTGCGGATGCCGGCTTCTTTTTCGCTTGCAGGCCGGCAGAGTAGTGTGGGCGGGTGGTCAATCCCGTACATCTGAAGACACTGCTCGAAGTAACGCGGCTCGGCTCCTTTACCGCCGCCGCGGCCCGGCTGGGCTACACTGCGTCGGCCGTTTCGCAGCAGATGTCCGCCCTGGAACGGGACACGGGAGTGGTCCTCTTCCAGCGCTCGGCCCGCAGTGTGGTCCCCACCGAAGCAGCCGTGGTGATGACCCGGCACGCGGCCAAGGTGCTCACGGACATCGAGGCACTGATGGCAGCCGCTTCCAGGACGCAGGACAGTGCCAGCCAGGAATTGCGGCTGGGGATCTTTCCCAGCCTGGCCACTTACGTCCTCCCCCGGATCCTGCAGAATCCGGCGTGGAAGAACCTGGGGATCGACCTCAGGGTCTCAGTGGCGGAACCGTCCCAGACCATCCAGGGGCTGCGGACCGGCGGGGAACTTGATGTGGCATTGGTCTTCCAGGTGGGCCAGTCCGGGCTGGCATGGCCGCACACGATCAACCGGCAGTGGATCGGGGACGATAACTTCCGCGTGGTGCTGCCCGCCGGCTGGGGGTTCCGCTCGGACGCGAAGGTTGCCGCGGACCACCTGTCCGAAATGCCGTGGATCATGCACCATCCCGGGACTCCGGACGCCGTCGTCATTGAACGGCTCTTCGCGAGCTGCAACCTGCATCCCCGCGTGGTCGCGTACAGCGACGATTTCCATGCCAGCGTGGAGATGGCGGCAGCCGGACTGGGCGCCGCACTGGTGCCGGAACTGGCACTGAGGCACCGGCCGGCCGGGGTTGTGGTCCTGGACGTTCCGGAGATCAGGCTCGCCCGGAACGTTTTTGCGCTCCTGATCAACGAGAAGAAGACAGCCCGGGTGCAGCTGTTCGTGGACCTGCTGGCCGAAACATTCGCAGGCCTGGGGACAACAGGCAATTAGGGCCGAATGCTGGAACGGACCGCTTTTCGGGTCTATGTTGAAGATATGAACAGGGTAGCGAGCCAGCACTTTGGAGAAATCGAGCTCAACCACGGTGAGGATCACAACATCGCCGCCAAACATGAGCTGCGTGGAACCACGCTGGAACTGGACCTGAACATTAATGCGCATGACCATTTTGACGAAGCGGCCATGCACAAGGTGGACTACCGGCTCCGCTACCTTCCCGAACTCGTTGATGAGGTCCGGGACATGATCGCAGAGGAACTGGAGCAGGAAGGCACCAGCCCGCAGGAGTACCTGCGCTTCCACTGCAACGCCCTCAAGGACGAACACCTCAAGAAGGTCTTCGGCGTCGAGGACCGCAGCCAACTAACCAACGCCGTGTTCCTGAAGGCCCTGAAACTCGGCCACGTCGGCATCTATCCCGGCCAGCCGGAACGCTACTTCGTCCTTGATTTCACGCTGGGCTCGCACTTCACCGACGAAGTCCTGGTGGTGTCCGCCGACGAGGATGGCGTGGTTGACGACGAGATCCTCTGGGAATCCTGAATCGATTGACCCCTACCGTCCCCTGCTTTGCAAGCTCGGCCTGGGAATCCTGCATCGATTGCTCCGTAACTGCCCTTATGAAGCCTGAAAAGGGCACCTACGGAGCAGTGGATGATTAAAGCGCGACGGCGGCCCCTCACCCAGGTGAGGGGCCGCCACTTATTTGTCGTGCTGAGTTACTTGGCTGCTTCCAGCAGGCCGGCGCGGACCGTCCTGGTGGCCTTGACCAGGTTGCGCAGGGACTCTTCGGTCTCTGCGTAGCCGCGGGTCTTCAGGCCGCAGTCCGGGTTGACCCAGAGCTGGCGGGACGGGACGTGCTTGACGGCGGTGCTGAGGAGTTCGGTGACTTCCTGCTCGCCCGGGACGCGCGGCGAGTGGATGTCGTAGACGCCCGGGCCCACGCCGCGGCCGAAGCCGTGGGACTCGAGGTCGTGGACAACCTCCATGCGTGAACGCGCAGCCTCGATGGAGGTGACGTCCGCGTCCAGGCCATCGATGGCGTCGATGATCGCGCCGAACTCCGAGTAGCACAGGTGGGTGTGGATCTGGGTGGCGTCGGCGACACCGGCGGTGGCCAGGCGGAAGGAGTTCACGGACCAGTCCAGGTATGCTGCCTGGTCGGCCTTGCGCAGCGGCAGGAGCTCGCGGAGGGCGGGCTCGTCCACCTGGATGATCTTGATGCCGGCGGCTTCCAGGTCGGCAATCTCGTCGCGCAGGGCCAGGCCAACCTGGTTGGCGGTCTCGCCCAGGGGCTGGTCGTCACGGACGAAGGACCAGGCCAGGATGGTGACCGGACCCGTCAACATTCCCTTCATCGGCTTGCTGGTCAGGGACTGGGCGTACTCGGCCCACTTAACCGTGATGGGGGCGCTGCGGGTGACGTCGCCCCACAGGATGGAGGGCCGGGTGCACCGTGAACCGTAGGACTGGACCCAGCCGTGGACGGTGACGTCGAAGCCTTCGAGGTTCTCGGCGAAGTACTGCACCATGTCGTTGCGCTCGGGCTCGCCGTGCACCAGGACGTCGTAGCCGAGCTCCTCCTGGAGCTCCACGACGCGCTTGATCTCGTCCTTCATGAGCTGCTCGTACTGCTCGTTGGTGAGGCCGCCCTTGTTGTTGCGGGCACGGGCCGACCGGATTTCCGACGTCTGCGGGAACGAGCCGATGGTGGTAGTGGGCAGCGGCGGCAGGTGCAGTGCCTCTTCCTGGGCGGCTTCGCGGACCGAGTACTCGGAGCGGTTGAAGTCGGCCGGGGTCAGTGCTGCAGTGCGGGCCCGGACGTCGGCGCGCTGGACGCCTTCGGCGGCGGCGCGGGAGGCGATGATGCGGGTGGCCTCGTCGATGGCCGGCTGCACGGCGGCGGCATCAGTCAGGACGCCGGCCAGGGTGGCAACTTCAACGACCTTCTGGTCCGCGAAAGCCAGCCAGCTGCGGAGCTGCTCGGACAGCTGTGCCTCTTCTTCGACGTCGTGCGGGACGTGCTGGGTGGAGGTGGAGGTGCTGATGGCCAGCCTGTCCACGGACTTCTTCAGCTCGGCGATCTTGTCTGCCGAGGCCTGCAGGTCGTTGCGCCAGATGTTGTGGCCGTCCACAACACCGGCAACCAGGGTCTTGTTGCCCAGGGTGGCCAGCTCGGCTGCAGCGGGGACGGCGCCCTTGAAGACGTCGATGTGCAGGGCGTCGATGCCGGAGCCGGCGAGGGTGCCGAACTGCTCGTTCAGCGCGCCGTAGGGGGTGGAGACAAACAGCTGCGGGCGGTTGGCTGCAGCTGACAGGATCTCGTAGCTGCGGGCCACGGCGGCCTGGATCTCCGCGGCGGAGGCGTCCTGGTCAACCACCAGAGCGGGCTCGTCCAGCTGGACCCAGCCGGCACCTGCGGCGGCCAGCTTCTCCAGCAGCGCGGTGTAGACCGGGAGGACATCCTCAAGGCGGGACAGCGGGCTGAAGCCGGCGGGGGCGTCGTCGGAGGCCTTGCTCAGCAGCAGGAAGGTGACCGGACCCACGATGTACGGGCGGGTCTCGACGCCGTTGGCCAGGGCGTACTCGAACTCTTCCACGATGCGGTTGGAGGTCAGCGCGAAGTTGGTCTCCGGACCGATTTCCGGAACGAGGTAGTGGTAGTTGGTGTCGAACCACTTGGTCATTTCCAGCGGCTGCTGTTCCTTGTTTCCGCGGGCAAGGGTGAAGTAGCCATCGATGTCCAGCTGGCCTTCGGCGTTAAGCAGGTTGCCGAAACGGGCCGGCACGGCACCGAGGTGGGCGGCGGCGTCCAGCACCTGGTCGTAGTAGGAAAAGGTGCCCGGAACGGCGGCGGCTTCGGTCAGGCCCAGGCCCTGGAGGCGCTTGGCCGTGCCCAGCTGGATCTCCTTGGCGGCGGCGTCCAGGGCGGCGGCGTCGATCTTGCCGGCCCAGTAGGCTTCAATGGCCTTTTTCAGTTCACGGCGGCGGCCGATGCGCGGGTAGCCAAGAATGGAGGCAGCGGGAAAGGGGGTGTTCAGTTCAGTCATGGGAAGTCCTTGGAAGTTTGGTGGAACGTTGTGAAGAGTCTTGAGGCCGCGCGGCTCAGCTGGCGAGCTGGCGCTGCAGGATTGCGGTGCGCCGGCTGGCGGAGCGGGAATGCCGTGGGAGCACCAGCTTGTCCAGCACTTCCAGCGCGCTCTCATGTTCATTGAAGGTGTACAGGTGGATGCCCTGGGCGCCGGCGTCGAGGGCAGCCTTGGCCAGATCCACCGTGGCGCGGACGCCGATCCGGAGCCGTTCGGTGTCGCTGTCCGCGGAAGCGAGGCGGGCAACGAGCTCAGGTGCCGGCTCTACGCCGCTAAGTTCGCCCAGCCGTTTGACCCTGCGGAGGCTGGTGAAGGGCATAACGCCCGGGATGATGGGGATGGTGACCCCGGCACGGCGGGCCCGGGTGAGGAGGTCCGCATACTGCTCGGCGCGGAAAAAGACCTGGGTGATGGCGAAGTCGGCGCCGGAGCGCTGCTTGGCAAGCAGCACCTCCACGTCATGGTCCTCGCTGGGGGATTCCGGGTGTCGGGTGGGGTAGGCAGCCACCCCAACGGCGATTTTTCCGGCGCACAGCAATGCGGAACGGCGCTGCTCCACGCGCCGGACGAGTTCAATCAGGTCCTGCGCGTAGCGCAGTGAGCCGACAACCGGCGGTGAGCCGTCCTGTGGACGGTCGCCGCGCAGCGCCAGGATGCCGCGCACGCCGGTGTCCAGGAGCTCGCCGATGATCTCCGCGAGTTCATTCGGCGTGTTGCCCACGCAGGTCAGGTGGGCCAGGGGCCGCAGCGTGGTTTCCAGTAGCAGCCGGTTGATGAGCTCGACGGCGGTGTCCCGGTTGGAGCCACCGGCACCATAGGTGACGGAGACGTAGTCCGGGTCCGTGGTTTCGAGTTCCCGGATGGTTTTCCAGAGCGACTCGGCAGCAGCCGGAGAGCGTGGCGGGAAGAGTTCGTACGAGAGTGCCACAGGGGTGGCGGTGTCGGATAGATTTGGGTGCGCTTCAATAAGGCTTGGGGGTGACATTTGCGTCCTTGGCTTTGGGTCGTTGTTAGCCACCGGTCAGCAGATGCGACGGTAGCCGGCAATGAATTGAGTTTGGGGAACACGGGAGAACTCCACGAGGACGCAGCCGCGACTGTTACGCCTGGAATGAAGTTGTCCGTGAGCAAATGTCAGGCCCACATGGGGGCACCCACACCCTCCGTGACGGAGGATCGCTGACACGTTACCGCGGTAACTTGTATAGAACTCTAGGAGCCCGGCGGGAAGCGTTCAAGTTGGCCACCGAATTAAGACGCAGCTTTACGCCGTATTTCATGGCCCCACAGAATTTTGTTCGCTGGCGGAACGGCTACCAGGGCTTGTCGGGTCCGGAGCCGTAATCGCCGTCCCGCAGGTATTCGTCGCGTTCCTGGCCGTTGTTGCGTTCCAGCTGGGAATTCCGGGCGCTTTCCTTGAGCTGCTCCAGCTGGGTCTGCCGCTCCGGATCGGCATCGGCAGGGGACTCCCCTTTCGCGTCCCCGGGCTGCGGTTCCGCCCCCGCCTTCGCGTCGTCGGATTTCTGCCGCAGCCGGGCTTCTGCCTGTTCCAGCTTCTCCCCCGCGTCCTGTGCCGACTGGTTCGAGTCTTCCAGGCACCCTTCGGGTGCCCCGTCCACCACCGCCAGCCCTTCGGCAAAAAGGTGCCCGGCTGCCAGCGGATCCTTCGCAGCCAGCCGGGCATCACCGAGCCGTTCGATGCTGAGTACCAGGTTGACCCGGATGATGCACTCATCATCTTCCCCGGTCAGGGCCAGGGCTTCCTCGAAGCGCTGCCGCGCAGCCTCGAAATCCCCCGCCAGGACCTGGGCGTCGCCTTCTGCGAAGGCTGCTATGTGGCGTTCGATGACGTTGACTGCCCGCAGTCCCGCCGCAGCGGAGCCCACTGCGTTGGCATCACGGGATTCAAACCCTGTGGCGGCCTGCCCCGCGAGGATGCCGAGGCTGAGCAGCTTGGCTGACAGGCAGAGGACAAGGAGCACGGGCAGCCCGGACCAGAGCAGGAGGAGCCGCCGGCGCCGGCGCAATGTGGCTTGCGGCCATGAAACATCCTGGTTCATTTCAGCGCCCCTTGTGCTGGCCGGCGGTCACGGCCGGGAGGCGAAGGTTTTGCCGGCCTGGGCCGGGTTGACGTTCTGGCCTGGTCCACCGGAGCGCTCTGGACCGGCGGCCGGAGCTCCCGCAGTTGCCGGAGCACCAGCACCGTTTCCCTCAGGGCAAGCACGAACGCCCCCGCCGCCAGGATCCAATACAGTTCCATCCGTCCCTCGAAGTTGCCGTCCCCTTCCCCGCGCCGGAGGGTGCCCGGGTTGGCTTCCTGCAGCATGGGCGCCGTTGCGTCACCTGCCGAGCGGTGCACGTAGGGAACGCCCAGGTCGCCGGCGATCTGCCGGAGCTGGCCTTCGTCCATGACGGAGAGGGCGTCCTGGCCGGTGCCGCCGCGCCGGTCCGGGATATAGCCGGCGCCGTGGTCCGGGCCCGGCCCGGTGTTTTCCTTCATGCGTCCGCCCCCGGCCGTGCCGTAGCCGAGCACGGCTCCCCCGCTGACCAGTCCCGTGTCCACGCGCATCGGTGCCGGCGCCTTTCCACTGGTCTGTTCCCCGTCACCGAAATAGAAAACGACGCGCGGCCGTTCGGGGTTGTTCTCGCGGGCTGCCCGGAGCCGCTCGCCCAGGAGCTTCGCCGCCACGGTGACGCTGCTTCCCTTGGAGTAGGCGGCGACCTGCGGCTCCAGCACCGTGACAAGGGTGTCCAGTGCCGAGGTGTCTGTGGTCAGAGGCATCCGGACGGCAGCATTGGTGTCAAAGGTGATCAGCGAGAAGCGTGCACCGGCCAGCTCCGCCGCGATGGCCCTGACGTCCTGGCGCACACCCTGAAGCCGCGGCAGGGAGTCCCCGTAGTCTTCGGCTGCGATGCTGCTGGTGGTGTCCACGACAAAGAAAACGTTGACATCCGCCGTCGCAGCGTCTGTGCTTCCGCCCGGGATACCCGGCCGAAGCGCCGCACCGAGGACGAGCAGCACGAGGATGCCGCGGAACAGCCAATCGCGGACAGCCCCCGGATCCCGGGCGGCGTCCCGTCGGCGGGCCCTGGTGATCTGCCCACCGAGGAACAGTACGACGGCGGCAATCAGCGGCAGCATGATCCACCCTGGCAGCACCGGATGCAGCGTCATGGCCTGAGCCGCCAGGACGCGCCGGCCAGGACAAAGCCGGACAGCAGTGCCACCGTCAGGGGAAGGTCCGGACGGTCCGAGACCACGGCGCGGGGCGCGCCCTGGATGGCCGCGGCCTCTGTTGCCTGCACGTCCCGGACAATGCCTGCCACGGCATCCGGGCTGTCCAGCGGGTAATAGGCTCCGCCCGTGGCTTCGGCTGCCGCCCGGAGCAAGGCACCCGGCTGTCCGGCGGCGGTGCCGTAATCAAAGTCGCCCGGATTCAGGGCGTAGACCCGGACATCACGTTCCTGTGCCAGGTCGCCCGCCTGGTCCAGGGTGAAGATCGGATCGCCGGAGAGGAAATTGTCCGTCGCCAGCACCACCGACCGCGAGCGCGGTGATTCGTCCCGGGGCGGGCCGTCATGTGCCGTTCCGTCCGCGGCCGGGAAGCTCTCCACGCAGCTGGCCAGCCCGTCGCCGATCAGGGACGAGCCGCGGCCGTTCCAGGTACCGTCCAGGAAGCCTGAGGTCCCGGCTTCACCGTTGAAGGCATCCTTGGCCATTGTCAGCTGCTCCTGCACATAGCTGTAGTCGTCGGTCAGGGGAAACACCTGGACGGCGCTGCTATCGAAGATCGTGAGCCCGATCCGTTCACCGTCGAAATCGGCGGCCAGTTCGGTGAAAACCTCCACCACTCTGGCATCGGCGCTGCTCATGGACCCGGACGCGTCCAGGCACAGGACGATGTCCCGGTTGTGCTGTACGGGCCGGATGGTGGTCAGCTCCACGGGCCGGGCGACGGCGATGGCCGCGGAGGCCGCCAGGGCCGACGCCGCGAGCGCCGCGACGCCCAGCCAGCGGCGGTACCGCCGGAGGGCGGCCTGGTACTCGGGCAGGGCAGTGAGCCGGTCCGCGTTGGCCACCGGCCGCCGTCGTGCGTTTTCCCGGTTTCCCTTCCGGAACACGAGCCAGCCGGCACCTGCTGCCGCCGCCGCGGCGACGGGAAGGATCCACCAGTACATCAGTTCCACGAGCGCACCGCCTGGCGTGCCGTCTCGGCGGACCGGGCCAGCGGCGGCAGCGGTTCCGCGCCGAACTCCCCGGGGTAGAGCCTGCCCACTGCGTGGGCCGCGGCCGGCAGCGGGTGGCTGCCCAGTTCCGCCAAGGTCATCCTGGGGGCGTCCACGCCGGTGACGTCGCGGGTGAATTTCCGGACCAGGAGGCTCAGTTCCTGGTGGGAAGCGCGGGACGTCAGCCGTCCGGCGGCGGCGTCTGCTTCGACGGCGTCGATCCGCGCGAGGTACGCCTCCTTGAGGCTGTGGATGTCCGACGGCGGCGTGAACCGCGGCGCTGCCGGCGGCGCCGGGCGGTTGCGGGTGCTGAGGAAAACAGCGGCATACCAGCCCACGATGAGGGTCAGCAGCGCGATCCCTGCCCACAGCCACAGCGGGCTGTACTGGAGCGGCCCATAGAACCCGGCGTTATCCTGCACGCCTGTGCCGTTCCAGGAGGGCGAACAGTTCCGTCATGACGTCGTGGCTGTTGGCCACATGGCCCTCGGAGATCCCCACGCTCCGCAGCATGGCATGCCGGCCGGACTCCCGTTCGGCCGTGGCCGTTGCATACGCCGCAGCCACTGCGGGCGACCTCGCGATCCGGTCCAGCAGCGGCGAGGCGTCCGCCACGCTGAACGAATCCGCGGCGCCACCGCCGGCAAGCTCAGCGTCCCGGATGGTGAGCCAAAGAATCTCATGCTGCGCCCGCAGCCGGCGGAGCAGCTGCTCCAGGCCGGGGTCCTCCGCCAGTTCGTCCGTGACGACAAACAACAGCTTCCTTCCCTTGACGGTGCGGGCCACGTGGTGCAGCTGCTCCTGGAGCCGGCTGGGCCCGCTGCCCAGGCTTGTCCCGGAATCAACCTCCTGCAGCAGCCGTTCCAGGTGGGCAACACCGGCCTTGGCCGGAAGGGTGCGGGATCCGTGGGCGTCGCCGCAGACCAGTCCCACCACGTCCCCGTGCCGGTGGGCAAGATAGCCCATGACGCCGAGGGCCATGACCGCGATGTCCTTCTTCGGTTCGCCGTCACGGGACTCGGCTGCCATGTTCCGGCCGGTATCGGCAATCAGCATGAGGGTCTGCCGGCGGACTGCAACGTACCGCTTGATGAGCGGTGAGCCGTGGCGCGCTGAGGCTTTCCAGTCGATGTCCCGGACCTCGTCCCCCGGGATGTAGGCCCGGAGGTCGTCAAAGTCGAGGCTGCGGCCACGGAACACGGAACCGTACTCGCCGTCGAGCATGCCGCGGGCTTTCCGGTGGGCGAAGATGGACATCTTCGACCTCACGCGTTGGAGCAGGCTGGTCATTGGGGGGCTCAGGGTGTCTGGACGGACGCCACGATGGCGTCGATGACCGTCTCCACCGGCACCTGCTCGGCCACCGCCTCGAAGCCCAGGATGAGGCGGTGCCTGAGCACGCGGTGCGCGAGCGATTTGACGTCCTCGGGGATCACGTGGTCCCGGCCGTTGATCAACGCCACGGCCCGGGCCGCCTGGCTGAAGGCGATGCTGGCGCGGGGGCTGGCGCCGAATTCGATGAAGCCTGCCAGCTTGCGGTCGATGTACTGCCCGGCGTTCCGGGTGACGAACACCAGGCCCACGATGTAGTTGATGATGGCCGGATCAATGTAGATGCGCTTCACGAGCTCCTGGACGCCCATCACGGCATCGAGGGAGGCGGCCGCCGCCGGAATCTGTTCCGGGGTAAATACCCCGGCGTCGATCCGCCGGATGATCTCCGCCTCCTCCGCCGGGGACGGGTAGTCCAGGACGTCCTTGATCATAAAGCGGTCCATTTGGGCTTCGGGCAGCTGGTAGGTGCCTTCCTGCTCGATCGGGTTCTGCGTCGCGAGCACCAGGAACGGCGACGGGAGCTTGTACTCCTGTCCCCCGATGGACGTCTGCCGCTCCTGCATGGCCTCCAGCATGGCGCTCTGGGTCTTGGCGCTGGAGCGGTTGATCTCATCGAGGAGGACGATGTTGGCGTGGACCGGGCCCAGCTGGGTGATGAAGGTTCCCTTGGCGGCGTCGTAGATCTGCGTGCCGACGATGTCGCTGGGCAGCAGGTCCGGGGTGCATTGGATCCGGCGGAATTCTGCGCTGACGGACTCGGCCACCGTCTGCGCGGCGGTGGTCTTGGCCAGGCCCGGGACGCTTTCCAGCAGGATGTGCCCGCCGGTCATGAGCCCTATCAGCAGCGATTCCCGCAGCCGCGCCTGGCCCACCACCTTCGCGTCGAAGCTGCGGGAGATGTTGGCAACCACCTGTTGCGCGCGGGCCAGTTCCGCAGGTTCGATTCTCGCGGATGTACTGGTCTGTAGCACTGGATTTCCCCCTGATGGCCGGTGTGGCAGGCCATCGCCTGCTGACTGCACTCCGCCCGCCATACTATCCAAGCCAGCCGCAGCGACCCGTGCAATGGGGACCCCTCCCCATCCGTGGCACTGCAGGTCTATCCTGTTGCAATGAGCGAGCTTCCAGCCAGTTACAAGCAGTTCCTCGCCGACAAGAGCGAGAGCTTCATCCTTGCCGTCAAGCCTGTCCTGCAGCAGTCCGCTGCAGACCAGCTGCACGGTGTCCGGGTCACCTACAATGTGGGTCCCACAGGCCACCAGGCCCACCTTGACGACAGCATCCCCTTTGGAGTGGTGGTCGAGGACATCGACTGATGGCCATGCAGGTTCACCCCTTCATGGCACCGGTCAGGGCGAAGGAGCTGCCGGCTCCGCGCGCCACGATGACGTAAAGCGCGAGGACCGGAACTGAATAAAGGATCGAGAACGCGGCCAGCTGGCCGTAGGCCACCGCGCCGTGCTGTCCGAAGAAGCTGAAAATGGAAACGGCGGCGGGCTGTCTCGCCTCGGACAGAAGCAGCACGAACGGGACGAAGAAGTTTCCCCACGCCTGGATGAAGACGAAGATAAAGACCACGCCCAGCCCCTGGCGCATGAGGGGAAGGACGATTGTGCGCAGGGCGGCAAGCCCGGAAGCGCCGTCAACCCACGCGGCCTCCTCGAGTGAGACCGGCACCGCATCCATAAAGTTCTTCGTCATCCAGATGGCCATGGGGAGCGTGGTGGTGGCCATAAAGAAGATGGTGGCGGGCATGGAGTCCAGCAGCTCGAGCTGGACGAAGAGCCCGTACACGGGCACCATGATGGCGGTGACGGGCAGGCAGGTGCCGAACAGGACCGCGTAGAGGAACGGCCTGTTGAACCTGGACCGGTAGCGGGAGAGCGGATAGGCCGCCAGCACCGCCGCCACAAGGTTGACCGCCGCTGTACCGGCGGAGAGGACCATGCTGTTCCACAGGGGCTGGAACAGCAGGCCGGGTGTCATGACCGCGGCAAAGTTGTCCAGGGACACCTCGCCGGGAACCCGCGTCTCGTGGCCCGCTTCCGGGTCGAGGGAGGCGAATACCAGCCACAACAGTGGCAGCAGGAAGCATGCCCCGATCAGCAGCAGGGCGGCGTCCGCCGGAAGCCGGGCGCGCCGCTGGCCGCGGGAGGGCCCGACGTACAGCTCGCGCCGGGAGGCCGGTGCCGCCGTCGTCATGGTTTGCCCTCGCGGAGGAGGCGGACGTACGCCGCCCCGAAGACAGCCCCGATAAGGATCAGCAAAGACGCCACCGCCGTGCCGTAACCGATGTCCCCGAATTTGAACGCCTCCACATAGGCCAGCACGGGAAGCGTAGTGCTGGAATTCGCTGGCCCGCCCGCGGTCATGACCCAGATGAGCGTGAAGACTGCCAGCGTCTGCAGCGTAATGAGCATCAGGTTGGTGGCGATGCTGCCGCGGATCATGGGGAGCGTGATGAAGGCCAGGCGCTGCCAGCCGGTGGCGCCGTCCATGAGGGCGGCCTCAGTCACGTCCGCGGGGACGTCGTTGAGGGCGGCGCGGTACACCAGCATGGAGAACGCAGTACCGCGCCAGACGTTGGCCAGCATGATCGCAGCCATCGGAAAGGAGTACAGCCAGTCCGGCTGGCCGAAGCCCAGCCCGCCCAGCAGCTGGTTCAGCGTCCCGTCCCGGCTGAAGTACGCATACGCGGCAAACGCGGCGACAATCTCAGGAAGCACCCAGGCGGCCACCACGGCAGTCCCGACGACGGCGGCAACCGGCTTCCGCGCCTGCCTCATCAGCACCGCGATGGTGAGCCCGAGCAGGTTCTGCCCCAGGATGGCGGAGCCACCGACAAAGAGGACGGTCAGGCCCAGCGAAAGCGGCAGGACGGGGTCGGTAAGCAGCCGCTGGTAGTTGTCCAGGCCAACCCAGCCCGGGCTGCGGGCGTTCCGTCCGGTCAGCGCCGCATTGGTGAAGGACGCCTGGAACGCCCACAGCACCGGACCGGCCAGGAACACCAGCAGCAGCAGGACGGCGGGAACCACCGGCAGCAGGCGTGCCCTGCGCCGCAGCCCGGCCGGCATCCGCCACGTGGGCAACGGACGCATGAGGGGAAGAACCGGCACAGCCTACTTCCGGACGGTCTTGTCGCCGCCCACGATGCCTGCCACTGCGGCGTCGTAGTCCGCAGCCGCCTGTTCCGGGGACTTCGAGCCGGTGATTACTGCTTCCGTGGCTTCCTGCACGGCTGCGGAAATCCGCGGGTAGTCGGCAGTTGCCGGCCGGTAATGCGTGACGGAGACCAGGTCGGAGACGTCTTTCACGAACGGGTTTGCCGCCTGGTAGCCGGCGTCGGCTGCAACGTCCTCGCGGACCGCGATCTGGGAGCTGGCGATGTTGAAGGCCAGTGAGTTCTTCTGGTTGAGCGCCGTGCCCAGGAACTCAAAGGCCAGGTCCGGGTCCTTCGTGCCGGCCCCGACGGCCAGCGTCCATCCCCCCGACATGCTGACCGCGCCGGGTGCCTGGCCGTCCTTGGTGGGGAAGGCGGCCACTCCCATGTCCGTGCCGTATTCCGGCCATTCGTAGCTGCCGCCTTCCTGCCAGAACGACGGCGCGTAGGAACCTTCCACCGTGGCGCCCATTTTCCCCTGCGGGAGCCACTCCCCGAACACCTTTTTCCACACGTTCGCGTCGAGGGCTTCGGCCGGGGAAACCGCGAGCTGTTCGTCATAGAGGGTCTTGAGGAACGCCAGCGACTCCGTGAACCCGTCCGAGCCCACCACCCATTTCCTGGCGTCGGCGTCATAGAGGGCGTCACCGGTTCCGTACAGAAGCTCATAGAAACTCTGCATCACGGTGCCTTCACCGGTGCCCTTGCCCGCGTACATGTTGAAAGGCACCACGGTGGGGTCGTTGGCCTTGATTTTCCGGGCCGTGTCCAGGATGTCCTGCCAGGTGCGGGGCTCCCACGGGAGGCCGACGCCTGCAGCGGCCAGGACTTTTTTGTTGTACCAGATGGCGCGCGTGTCGGTGCCCAGCGGGACGGCGTACGTGCCGCCGTCGTCCCCCAGACCGGCAGCCTTGGCGGCGTCGTCGAATTTCTCCCAGTCCTTCCACTGCGCCAAATGGTCATCCAGTTTCAGCAGGAAGCCGGCGTCAACGTCGGAACGGACCTTGAACGTGTCCTCGTAGAAGACATCGGGGGCCGTTGACGGCGACCGGAGGGCCAGTGCCAGCTTCGTGCCGTAGTCGTCGTCGTTGGCCTGGATGGGCTGCAGCTCCACCGTGACGCCTTCATGGGCGGCTTCGAACTCAGACTTGGCTGACTGGAAGAGGTTGTCCAGCGCCGAGAAGGAATCTGTCTTCTGGTAGACCACCTTCAGGGTCTTTGCCTGGTCGGCCGGGGCCGCCGGCGAACAGGCACACAGCAACAGGGCTGCGGCGGCGATCAGGGAGGTTATGTTCAAGGCCCGGCGACGCATGGTGCTCCATTCAGTAAATGGCTGCAGTCCCCTTGTCTGCGGGCCCCAGCCGCGGCGATATCCAAATGCTAGACGGGCACCCTGCCGTGGGCAAGGCACCGCGGATTCAGCTCTCCAGGAGCAGACGCTGCGCGCGGGGGGCCAGCATATGTTCCAGGACCAGGCATGCGGCACCGATGGCGCCCACGTCCTCCCCTACCCCGGTTCCAACCACCTCGATCGTGTGGATGAGCCGGGCCGCGCTGTTGGCTTCCAGGAGCGGCGGGATCCTTTCCAGGTACCGCTCTGACAGCCGGCTCCAGTACGGCCCGCCGAATACAACGCGCTCCACATCAAGGGTGTTGGTGACCACGGATACGGCGCGGGACACGAGCACTGCCGACTTGTCGATGATGGCGAGCGCCTGCGCGTTCCCCTCATCAGCGAGGTCACAGAGCCGTGAGAAGCTCTGCTGGACAACGGCCCCGCTGTTGTCGGTGCGGGAACCGCCGTCCAGGATGCCGGCGGCTTCGGCTTCAGCCACCAGCACCTGCGGGATGGCCGAAGATTTCACGCAGCCATGCAGGCCACAGTCGCACAGGGGGCCGCCGGGGTCCACCACGATGTGCCCGATCTCGCCGGCGTTGCCGGACGTTCCGCGGACCACCTCGTCGTTGAGCACAATGCCGCAGCCGATGCCGGTTCCCATGTACATAAAAATGAAGCTGCCGGTGCCGCTGGGGCCGCCCGCCCACGTCTCGGCGACGGCGGCGCTGGTGACGTCCTTGTCCACCAGGACGGAGTAGCCGGTGGCTTCGGTCAGGGCGTTGCGCAGTTCAACCCTGTCCCAGCCGGGCAGCAGCGGCGGATCAACCACCGTGCCGTTGTCCAGGTCGATGGGGCCCGGTGCTGCCAGGCCGAGGCCGGCGATCTTGGCAGTGTCCACTCCGGAGTCGGTGACCAGTTGCCCGATCTCCGCGGCAATGGTTGAGATCACAGCACCGGGATCGTTCCCGCCGGGCGTCTTGATCCGGGAGTGCTGCACCACAGCGCCCACAAGGTCCAGCACCACGAATGTTGTCACGGCGGGGTCCAGGTGGACGCCGATCGCGTACATGCCTGAGGGGTTCAGGCGGAGGATGGTGCGCGGCTTGCCCGGGCCGCTGCCTTCCTTGCCGGCTTCCACGATCAGGTGCTGGTCCAGCAGGCGGCGCGAGATGTTGGAGATCGTCTGCGGGGAGAGCCCCACGATCTGGGCGAGTTCCACCCGGCTGAGGCCACCGGAGGACCTGCGGATGGCGTCGAGGATGACCGTGAGGTTGAAGTCCCCCATCCGCGGCAGGTTGGTGCCGCGCCTTGGCGATGGCTGCCGGATTTCGGACACGGATTCCCCTAAACGTCTTCGGCCACTAAATGATGTCTGAATGGTACGTTACCGCCTGCCATCCGCCCATATGTGGAGGCAAGGGCGCGCCGCGGCCACGGCCTACCGTGATGCCCGCTTCGTGCTGACCGCTACCGTGAACTTGGGGTTGTGGCCTATCACGGCGGTGGGGCCCACCAGGCGGTCCAGTGCCGGCAGGTAGTTCAGGTGCCGGTTGAAGACGGTCCACAGCTGGCCTCCCGGGGCGAGGACCCTCCCGGCGGCCTCAAACATCTTGATTCCGGCGCCGGCGTGGACGGCCGCGCCAAGGTGGAAGGGCGGGTTCAGCAGGATAAGGTCCACGCTGGCGTCGGGGAGGGTGCTCATGGCGTCGTCCTGGAGGACACTCACCCGGCCGGCGAGGCCGTTGGCTGCAGCCGTACCTTGTGCGGATGCGACGGCGGCCGCTGACTGGTCGGTGGCGGTGACCTCGGCTTCGGGGTGCTGCCTGGCGTACATGGCGGCCAGGATCCCGGTGCCGCAGCCCAGGTCCACTGCGCGCCGGGCGGCGGGCATCGCGGGCAGGAACGTCAGCAGGAACCGGGTGCCGATGTCCAGCCTGGCCCCGGCAAAGACAGCCCCGTGTGCGGCGACGTCCAGGTCCAGCTCAGCGAGGTGCTCCACCACGGGAACCGGATCCGGTCCTGACGCTCCCCTGGCGTCCGCGGCCACGATGACGCGGGATTTGTGCCGGGCAAGCTGCGGCTGGACCGTCCCGAAATACCGTTCGAGCACGGCGTTCATTCCCAGCGACATGTGCTTGACGCGGCCACCGGCCAAAAGCACGGCCCCGGGAGCAGCGTGGCGTGCCACAGCCCCGGCGACGTCGTCGAGTTCGGCCAGGGTCTTGGGCAGTTGCAGCAGGACGAGGTCGGCGCCGGAAAGCAGTTCCTTCCCCAGCGGCAGCTGCTCGAACCGATGCCGTACACCGGCGTCCGGGAGAGCGGAGTCCAGGCCCAGGGCGGCGGCGTTGTTCCGGAGTGCACGCTCGCCTGTGATGAGGTCCTGGTGTACGCGCACCGTGCGCACTCCCAGTGTGGCCAGGGCGCCCAGCGTGAGGGCGCCGTAGCGGTCCCCGATAACGGCCACGCTGCTGTTCGGACCTGTGCGGTCCGCCGCCGTCTCCAGCAGGAGCCTGTCCGTGGCATCCCAGGCCTGGAGATTCGGAGCCTCCACGTCCGGGCGCCGCCGCAGCGTCCCGAAGACGTCCTCAAGACTGTTGTGTGCCACTGGCTGGTGCCGCCTTTTCATTGGATGGTGCCGTGGAGGTTCCGTATTGAAGTCCGGGCAGTTTCAGGATGGCCGCCACGGCAGCGCGTCCGGCCCGGTTCGCCCCGATGGTGGACGACGACGGCCCGTAGCCCACGAGGTGGACGCGCGGCTCCGCGGCCACCTGCGTGCCGTCCATGGCGATGCCTCCGCCGGGCCCGCGGAGATGCAGCGGGGCGAGGTGTTCGAGTTCGGCCCGGAAACCGGTGGCCCACAGGATGACGTCGGCGGCGAGCAGGCTGCCGTCCGGCAGCCTGACGCCGTCGGGCTCGATGGACGTGAACATGGGACGGCGGTCCAGCACTCCCCGTCTGGCCGCGGCCCGCAGCGCTGGCGTCCAGACCAGGCCGGTGACGGCAACGACGCTTTGCGGCGGCAGCCCCTGGCGGACGCGTTCCTCCACGAGGGCCACGGCGTTATGGCCGGCCTGGGCGTCGAAGTCGGCATCCCTCCATTCGGGTTCCCTGCGGGTGAACCAGCTGGTAGTGGTCACCCGGGAGATTTCGTCCAGGAGGCCGACGGCGGAGATTCCTCCTCCGACCACGATGACGTGCCGGCCGCGGAACTCCTCCGCGGAGACATAATCGGCGACGTGCAGTTGCCTGCCCCGGAAGGTGAACTGTCCCGGGTAGATGGGCCAGAACGGCCTGGTCCAGGTGCCGGTGGCGTTGATGACCGCCTTTGCGGACCAGTCGCCGTCGGACGTGGTGATGCCAAGCCGGCCGACGGGGTCGGTGTCTTCCCGGGTGACGGCGGTGACCTTGACTGGCCGCCTGATGGCCAGCCCGAGGTCCCGCTCGTAGCCGCCGAAGTAGCGGGCCAGGAAATCGGAGCTGGGTTCCGCCGGATCCACGTCCGGCTTCGCGATGCCTGGCAGGTCACTGATGCCGTTGACTGTGGCCATCCGGAGGCTTTTCCAGCGGTGCCGCCAGGCACCCCCCGGCCCTTCCTCGGCGTCGAAAACGGCATACGTAGCGTCCTGGCGGGTACCTGCAGGGGCAAGACCGCGGCGCTGCAGGTGGTAGGCGGCGGAGAGCCCGGCCTGCCCTGCACCAACCACCGCAACATCCACCAGCTGCTTTTCCATGGCCTGTCCGGCTCCGCTAGGCCTTCTCCACGACAGAGGATGTGGGCTGGATGGGACCCGCCCCGTCCGGGCTGACCAAGAGCGCGCCCATTTCATCGGCGTACGGGCTGGAGCATGCCGGGCAGGGGGGAAGGTCGTCAGTCACCTCCCAATGATAATCGGGCTGCACCGTTCATGGCGCGGTTCGAATTTCGGCCAGAAAATCGCCCGCAATCGCTGACAGGCGCCCGGGTCGGCCGTACTGTTGGCGCATGGCGGAAGAGAGGCACCCAACATGAAGAACACTACTGCTGCATCACGGCTGGCCAGGGCGCTTTGCATCGTGCTGGGGACCGGGGAGATCCCGCTCCGGCTGCGGGCCTGGGACGGATCCGAGGCGGGGCCGCCGGACGCGCCCGTGCTGGAGTTCCGTAACCGTCGTGCCCTCCGGCGGATCCTGTGGTCACCGGGCCAGCTTGGCTTGAGCCGGGCTTACGTTGCCGGTGACATCGATTCGCCAGGTGACATCTTCGCGGCTTTCACGGCCCTCAGCTCCGCGGGAAAGTTCGCCGAGCCCGGCCCGTTCAAGCCTCCCAGCCTCGCTGAAGTCTGGACTTTACTGAAGACCGCCGTCAGGTTGGGGGCCCTGGGGCTTAATCCCGCGCCTCCGCCGGAGGAGGCGCGCGTCCACCGGGCTGGGCGCACGCACTCCAAGCGCCGGGACGCCGCCGCGATCTCGCACCACTACGACGTCGGCAACGACTTCTACTCACTGGTGCTCGGGCCATCGCTGGTGTACTCCTGTGCAGTCTGGGACAGCAGCCTTGGATCGGATCCCGCAGGCGACGGTCCCGGGAACGGTGGACCCGACAGCCTGGTGGCCGGGCTCGACGCCGCCCAGGAAGCCAAGCTGGACCTGGTCTGCCGCAAGCTCGGGCTGAAACCGGGCATGAGGGTGCTGGACGTCGGCTGCGGCTGGGGCAGTTTCGCCCTCCACGCCGCTGACCGTTATGGCGTCAGCGTCGTCGGGGTGACGCTGTCCACTGAACAGGCGGTCCTGGCGCGCAAGCGGGCCGCCGACGCCGGCCTGACGGAGAGAATCGATATCAGGGTCCAGGATTACCGCGACGTGGACGACGGTCCCTTCGATGCGATCAGTTCGATCGGTATGTCCGAGCACGTGGGCCGTGACCAGACGCCCGGTTACGTTTCCCGGCTGTACAGCCTGCTTCGGCCCGGCGGCCGGCTGCTGAACCACGCGATCTCATGGAATGCCGGGCCTACCAGCCCGGACCCGGACTCCTTCATCCCCCGCTACGTTTTCCCCGACGGCGAAATGATCAGCCTGGGCGAGATGGTCAGTGCCCTGGAGGCCGGCGGCCTGGAAATCCTCGACGTCGAAGCCCTGCGCCGGCACTACGCGCTGACCCTGCGTGCGTGGGTGCGGCGGCTGGAAGCCAACTGGGATGAGGCCGTCAGTCTGACGAGCCTGGGGCGGGCGCGGGTGTGGCGGCTGTACATGGCCTCCAGTGCCCTCGGCTTCGAGGCCGGAATTACCGGAGTGAACCAGGTCCTGGTGCAGCGCCCGGGCGGCGCGGAGCCACCGCTGCGCCGGTCCGATTGGACCTGATGAACGGCCCCGTGCGAAATGCCGCCTCCGGCGGGAACCAAGAAAGCCACCCGGAGGGGTGGCTTTCTTGTGTTTGGTGGAGCTGAGGGGACTCGAACCCCTGACCCCCTGCATGCCATGCAGGTGCGCTACCAGCTGCGCCACAGCCCCAAACTTCTGTTTCTTTGAACTTTCGCTCGCGGAAGCAACCTGATCAGCTTAATGCAGAATCGCCGTGGACGCCAATCGGACGCGGCGTTTCGGCGCAACACGGCTGAAGCAGTTTCGCGGCCGGCTGGAGGGACGCATTCCTTCTGGGGCAACAAAAAATCCGCCGGAATCTATTGATTCCGGCGGATCGTCCGGTGGAGCTGAGGGGACTCGAACCCCTGACCCCCTGCATGCCATGCAGGTGCGCTACCAGCTGCGCCACAGCCCCAGATCTCTCTGTTGTCCCCGCGTTTCCCCGAAGCAACTCAAATATCTTAGAACAGCATTTCCGAAAATTCCAAATCGGGCATATTCGGCCGTCCGGTACCTGCACGGGCCGTTCTGCGCTGCGTTCCTACTCCGCCTCTGATGCAGCGGGAGTTTTGGCGGACGCGTCGTCGCCCAGTTGCAGGTCAACCACCGGGCAGTCCTTCCACAGCCGCTCCAAAGCGTAGAAGACGCGGTCTTCCTCGTGCTGGACGTGGATGACGATGTCGGAGTAGTCCAGCAGGACCCAGCGGCCGCCGGAACGGCCTTCACGGCGGACGGGGCGGAGGTCCTGCTTGGACAGTTCCTCTTCAATGCCGTCAACGATGGCGTTGACCTGGCGTTCGCTCGGTGCTGAGGCGATGAGGAAGACGTCGGCCAGCGCCAGGCGCTCACTGACATCGAGTGCCACGATGTCCTGGGCGATCTTGTCCGCGGCAGCCTTGGCTGCGTGGCGGGCTGTGGCGATGGATGTATTCGATGCAGTCACGTGACTCCTTGTTGTTTTCAAAAACTATGGTTGATGGCCGCAGCCAGGTCAGCGTGTAATGCCGCTGATAATAAGCATGACCCCGGAAACCAGGGCGACGATCCCGAAGGCCAGGACGCAGAACTGGATGACGCGCATCCTCTTGGCACGGCCGAGCCCTGCTGTTGCAGCGTCAAGCGGCTCCAGCCCGTAGGCGGAACTTGCCGGGATACGGGGCAGGTCGTCAAAAAGATCCTCCGACGGCTCCGCGGCTTCAACCGGGCTGAACACCACAGGTTTTGGCCGTGAGGCGGCCTTCGCAGCGGCCTCTGCGCGTGCAATGACGCGTGAACGGCCGCTTGCCACGTGCTCATCTCCGGCGCCGGCTGTACCCGGAGCGTCAGCCGGGCGGCGGCCCTTGCCTGGTGATGGCGTGACTCTGGGCCCCGGGTTGGTGGCCACCGGCACGTGGGAGGTCGCCGGCGGTTTCATGACGGGCCGGTCAACGCCCGGAACCTGCACGAACTCCAACGGAGTGACCATGGCGAGGTTGCTGGCGGTCGAAGGCGCGGGACGAGGCGTAGCTGGCGAAGCCTGCGGCGCGGCCTGTTCGGCCAGTTTCTGCTTGGCCATGGCACGGCGGTTGAGCACCGCCGCACGCTCGGCCAGCGCAATCTGCTCGGCGAGGATTTCCGGATCCACAGCCTCCGGGTCCAGCGAGGCGATGTGTTCCATCTTGGCCAGTTGGTTCTTGGCCTGTTCGGCGATCAGCGATCTTGCGGCCAATGCCTGTTCAACGCTCATGCCGTCCGGGATGCGTGGGCCGGCAGGTGCTGCGGAGGCCGTCCGGGGCGCGGCAGGCTTCGGCGCAGCGGGATCCGGCTCATGGGCGGCCTGCGGCGTCCGCGCTGGAGGCCGTCCGTTTCCGTCGGCAGGCGCCGGGGCGGCAACCACCGGGTTCGCGGAGGTAACGGCCTGTTCCTTGAGCTGCTGGAGCCGCAACTGCCGGCGGGTGGGTGGTCCCCCGGCCGCCAGCTGGCCCTCTTTCTCTTCGAGTTCCTTGATGGTTCGCAGGGCAGCCCTGTCCCTGGCCCGGATCTGCGACGAGCGCTGGGCGTGGGCCTGCTCAGCGGCGGGGTTTGCCGGAGATTGTTTAGAGGCAGGCGAAACCGGGCCCGGACCCGCGGATCCGTTGACCTGCTTCTCATCTCTGGCACGCCGAAGTTCGCGGCGGCTGCGGACGGGGGGCTGTTCCTGACTCATTGAGAACTCATTCAGTACTGGCTGGTTCGTCTGTTTCGGTAGTTCGTACACCCTTGCCGGAGGCACCTTCGGCATACAGACCATATTTGGCGATGTATTGCACCACGCCATCCGGCACGAGGTACCAGACGGGGTTGTGCTCGGCCACCCTGGCCCGGCAGTCCGTGGAGGAGATGGCCATGGCCGGGACCTCCAGCAGGCTGACGTCCTTCCGCCCCATGCCGTCCAGCACGTGACCCGGCCTGGTCACACCGACAAAATGCGCCAGCGACCAGAGTTCGTCGATGTCTTTCCATGACAGGATCTGCGCCAGCGCGTCGGCGCCGGTAATGAAGAACAGGTCGGCGTCCGGACGCTGGGTCCGAAGATCACGCAAGGTATCAATGGTATACGTTGGACCGGGACGGTCCACATCCACCCGGCTGACGGTAAAACGCGGGTTGGATGCTGTGGCGATCACCGTCATCAGGTAGCGGTGCTCGGGCAGGCTGACCTGTTTGTGCGTTTTCTGCCACGGCTGGCCGGTGGGGACAAACACCACTTCGTCCAGGCCGAACTTTGCGGCTACTTCGCTGGCTGCAACCAAGTGGCCGTGATGGATGGGATCAAACGTCCCGCCCATCACGCCCAGCCGCAGCCGTCCTTCGGCACCCTGATGGTGCAGAACGCGTGAAATGTTAGTGGCCCTGGCCGTGGTCGTGCTTGTTCGGGTGCTGGCGGTGCGGATCTGCGTGCTCTTCCGTGGCCGTGTGGCGGTTGCCGAGGTTGGAGTAGGACAGCGTGACGAACATCATCACCAGCAGGATGGCGAAAATGGCCACCCCGAAGACCCACGGCTCAGCCCACAGCGGGGCGAGTTCGTGTTCTTCGCCTTCGGCGATGGTCGTGGCTATCTGCTGGAGCAGCATGTTCTCCCCTAGGGTTCAAAGGATGTGGCAGCGGATATCCCCGCCGTTCCGGACTTTAGGTCTATGTTACCGCGTTGCTACCCGCGGACTTGGCCCTCGCCTTGCACGATCCACTTGGTGGTAGTGAGTTCGGTCAGCCCCATCGGGCCCCGGGCGTGCAGCTTCTGCGTGGAGATACCCACTTCGGCGCCGAGGCCCAGTTCTCCGCCGTCAGTGAAGCGGGTGGAGGCGTTGACGATGACCGCTGCGGAATCAACCTCGGCAATGAAGCGCTCGGCATTTGCGAGATTGTTCGTGAGGATGGCTTCGGTGTGGCCGGTGGACCAGGTGCGGATGTGCTTGACGGCGTCATCGAGGCTGTCCACCATGGCAACCGCGAGGTCCAGGTCCATGTACTCCGTTCCCCAGTCCTCGTCCGTTGCCGGTTCAGACGCGATGGAGGAAGGCAGGGCTGCACGGCTGCGCTCGTCCGTGTGCAGGGTGACGCCGGCCTCGCGCAGGGCGGCGGCAACGGCGGGCAGGACGGTGGATCCTGTATGGACCAGGAGTGTCTCCACGGTGTTGCAGACACTGGGACGCTGGGTCTTGGCGTTCAGCAGGATCTCCACTGCCATGTCTTCGCTTGCGGATTCGTCGATGAAGATATGGACGTTGCCTTCGCCGGTCTCGATGACAGGCACGGCCGAGTTGGTGACCACGGTCTGGATGAGTTCCCGGCCGCCGCGGGGAATCAGGACATCTACCTTGCCGCGGGCACGCATCAGGGCGTTGGCGCCTTCGCGGCCGTACTGGTCCACTGTCTGCACCGCGTCCGAGGGAAGCCCGACGGAGTCCAGGGCCTCGCGGAGCACGTGGACGAGGGCCTCGTTGGTGGCTGCCGCCGCAGTTCCGCCGCGGAGGATCACGGCGTTGCCGCTCTTGAGGGCAAGGCCGGCGATGTCCACCGTGACGTTGGGCCGGGCCTCGTAGATGGCTGCCACCACGCCCATGGGGACATTGACCTGGCGCAGGCGCAGCCCGTTGGGAAGGGTCTGCCCGCGGACCACGTTTCCGACCGGATCGGGCAGGTTGGCGAGGTTCTCCAGTGCAGCCACAAGGCCGGCGATGCGCGTTTCGGTCAGGGTGAGGCGGTCCAGCATGGCTGCCGAGGTCCCGTTGGCCTTCCCGGTGGCAACGTCCGTCGCGTTGGCGGCGAGGATAAGGTTTTTGCGCTCCAGGAGCGCGGCGCCAATAGCCCGCAGGCCACGGTCCTTCCACGCACGGTTGGCCCGCGCCATCCGCCGTGCGGCCTGGCGTGAGCGGTCCGCGATGGCATGGACGGCCGCTTCGACGTCCTCTACGGACAGCGGCACGGCAGCTGAATGCGGCAGGTTGCCGTCCTCCGGAGCAGCGGGGGCAGCAGGGTTGGCCCCGGATGTCGCAGCGGTGTTGTGAATCAGTGCCTCAGTCATGATCCAAGTTTAGGCGAGGTTAGGCTCAGACCAGCACCAGGTCATCAACATGAACAACTTCACGGTCATAGCCGCGGCCCAGGGCCTTGCCCAGTTCCTTGGTGGAACGGCCAAGCATCTGCGGCAGTTCGGCGGCTGAGTAATTAACCAGCCCCCGGGCAATGACGGTGCCGTCGGAACTGACCATTTCGACGGCGTCGCCCGCTTCGAAATCGCCGTCGACGCCGGAAATCCCGGCGGGGAGCAGCGACGTGCGGCGGTGCCGGACCGCCTTCACGGCGCCGTCGTCGAGGATGAGCCGGCCATGGACCGATGCAAGGTGGGCCAGCCACAGGAGACGGACGGGCTTGCGGGCACCGTTCACCCTGAACCACGTGCCCACATCTTCCCCGGCGAGGGCGGCGGCGGCATTGGCCGTGGACGTGACCAGTGCGTGGATGCCGGATCCGGCGGCGATGGTCGCCGCTTCCACCTTGGTGGCCATGCCGCCGGTGCCAACACCGGCTTTGCCTGCCTTGCCGATGGTCACGCCGTCCAGGTCGCGCGGACCTTCCACCAGGGGAATCCGTTTTGCACCGTGCGACGGCGGGCCGTCATAGAGCGAGTCGACGTCAGAGAGCAGCACGAGCGCGTCGGCCCGGACCAGGTGCGCTACGAGCGCGGCGAGGCGGTCATTGTCGCCGAAGCGGATTTCGTGGGTGGCGACAGTATCGTTTTCGTTGACCACCGGCACCACGCCGAGGTTGAGGAGCCTGTCCAGGGCGCGGTAGGCGTTGGTGTGCTGGCTGCGGCGCATCAGGTCATCGGCGGTAAGCAGGACCTGGCTGACCGTGACCCCGTGAGCGCCGAAGGCCTGGGTATAGCGCGCCATGAGCAGGCCCTGGCCGACGCTCGCCGCTGCCTGCTGCGTGGCCAGGTCACGCGGCCGCTTGGCGAGCCCCAGCGGGGCGAGGCCGGCGGCGATGGCGCCGGAGGACACCAGGATAATCTCGGTGCCGGAATTCCGTTTGGCGGCCAGTGCGTCGGCAAGGGCGGTCAGCGACTCCTCGGAGATGCCGCCCTTGATGCTGGTCAGCGACGACGAGCCGACTTTGACAACGATCCGGCGGGCGCCCGAAAGCACGCTCCTGTCCGCGATGTCCCGGGCGGGCACCACGGTTGCCGCGCTACTGGTCATCGTCTGCGCCCAGTCCACTCTCCTTGAGCGGCTTCGCAACACGGCGGCTGCTGACGGATTCGGTCCAGATCCCGGCCTTGCGCTCGGCTTCGAGCTCCGCACGGGCGGCCGCCTTGGCGTCCTTGCGGTCCTGCTGCTCGTCGCGCTTCTGGCCGCGGGTGGGGCGGTCGCCGATGTCTGCGAAGCGGACATCCGTACCGCGGGGCGAAGCGAGCAGCTCAGCGCCGGCCATCATAGTGGGCTCCCAGTCGAAGACAACGCCGTCTTCCTCGCCGATCACCACGGTGTCCCCGGGCTTGGCGCCCTGTTTGAACAGTTCGGTTTCGACGCCGAGCTTGGCCAGGCGGTCCGCGAGGTAGCCGATGGCTTCCTCGTTGGTGAAGTCGGTCTGCTTGACCCAGCGCACCGGCTTGTCGCCAAGGACGCGGAACAGCGGCTCGAGGTTCTTTTCTTCACGGCGGATCTTGAAGCCGGACTCGTTGACGGCCCGGGGCTTGAGCACAACCGGCTGGACCTTCGGAGGGGCAGCAGCAAGGGTGTCGCGGGCAGCCTTGACGATTTCCGCCATGGCGAAGCCCAACTGGCGGAGGCCTTCGTGGCTGGTGGCGGAGATTTCGAAGACCCGGTAGCCGCGGGACTCAAGTTCCGGCCGGACAAATTCAGCCATGTCCTTGCCGTCGGGGAGGTCCACCTTGTTCAGTGCTACCAGGCGGGGCCGGTGGTTCAGCGGAACCACTTCACCGTCCTGGCCGGCGTAGCTCATGTCGACGGCGTACTTCTCGAGTTCCGCCTCGATGACGGCGAGGTCGGACAGGGGGTCGCGGTCCGATTCCAGGGTTCCGCAGTCCAGGACATGCACCAGCGCGGCGCAGCGCTCCACGTGACGGAGGAAGTGGTGGCCCAGGCCCTTGCCCTCGCTGGCCCCTTCAATCAGGCCGGGGACGTCGGCAATGGTGAAGCGGACATCGCCGGCCTGGACGACTCCGAGATTAGGGATCAGGGTGGTGAAGGGGTAATCGGCAATTTTGGGCCGCGCGGCCGACATGGCAGCGATCAGGCTCGACTTGCCGGCGGACGGGAAGCCGACCAGGGCGATGTCGGCTATGGACTTCAGTTCCAGCACAACGTCGCTGGACTCACCCTCGATGCCAAGCAGCGCGAAGCCGGGTGCACGGCGCTTCTGCGAGGACAGCGCCGCGTTGCCCAGGCCACCCTGTCCGCCTGCGGCCGCGACGTATTCGGTGCCCTCGCCGACGAGGTCCGCCAGGACCGTACCGTCTTTGGACTTGACCACGGTACCGTCCGGGACGGGGAGGATGAGGGTTTCACCGTTTTTGCCGCCGCGCCAGTCCCCCATGCCGGGTCCGCCGTTGGTGGCGTGCCGGTGCGGGGCGTGGTGGTAGTCCAGCAGGGTGGTGGTCTGGTGGTCAACGCGGAGGATGACGTCGCCGCCGTCGCCGCCGTTGCCGCCGTCGGGACCGCCCAGGGGCTTGAACTTCTCACGGTGGACGGAGACACAGCCGTGGCCGCCGGTACCGCCGGATACGTGCAGTACTACCCGGTCTACAAAGCTCGCCACGTGGATCTCCTCAGTGCTGTTTCCTGGACGCCGCAAGGCGCCAAGACGATTGTAATGCGGTTAAAAGAACAGTGGAGCGGACCATATGGCCCGCTCCACCGCTTCAGAACTATTAGTTACTCTGCAGCTGCAGCAGCAACGATGTTGACCACGCGGCGACCGCGGCGGGTGCCGAATTCAACGGCGCCGGGGGTCAGTGCGAACAGGGTGTCGTCGCCGCCACGGCCTACGCCTGCGCCCGGGTGGAAGTGGGTGCCGCGCTGGCGGACGATGATTTCGCCTGCCGAAACTACCTGGCCGCCGAAGCGCTTGACGCCGAGGTACTGGGCGTTGGAGTCACGACCGTTGCGAGTGGAGCTCGCGCCTTTTTTATGTGCCATTTGAAATGCCTGCCTCTAAATTCTGGGGAATCTGCTGAAAACCTGAACAGTAACGAAAGGTTACTTGATACCAGTGATCTTGACCTTGGTCAGTTCCTGACGGTGACCCTGGCGCTTCTTGTAACCGGTCTTGTTCTTGAACTTCTGGATGACGATCTTCGGACCACGGAGGTCATTGAGGATCTCAGCCGTAACAGTTACCTTGGCCAGGTCCGCAGCGGCGGAGGTGACCTTGTCACCGTCTACCAGGAGCAGTGCGGGCAGCTGAATGGTGCTGCCGGCTCCACCGGGGACGCGGTTCAGGGTAACGAAGTCTCCAACGGAAACCTTCTCTTGGCGGCCGCCTGCGCGGACAATCGCGTACACCACTTGGGAACTCACTTCTCTCGACGTTTATTACTAGATTTGCGTGCGGAACCTGGGCCTGTATTTGGCTGGGCTGTCGCTGTGCCTCAACGCCGTGGGGTCGTAACCCAAGTGTTGGCGTAAGCACCGAAGATCTAGATTACGCTAATTTTGCCTTCGGCCGCAAATGAGGCTGGTTCAGGCAGGCTGTCGGTGATACGCACCACAAGCGGGTGCAGCACTGACAATCCGGAACCGTGCCCGACTATCGTACCGGCTGGACCGGGCCTGGACCGTCAGGAGTGGAGGCGCGGCGCGTCGAAGAAGTCCACTTCAAACCGGCACGACTGGCTGAAGGCAACCACCATGCCGGCCCGTTCGTCCTCCGAGGCCCGGCGCCCTGCTTCGTCGGCCAGGGCAATGGCCTCCCGGGTGGCCTGGGCGAAGTCCTCGTCGGCGTAGGTCCGCAGCCATTCAGCGTACGGGTGATCCGCAGGGGCGCCGGCGGCGAGGAATTCCGCATGCAGGGCCTGTCCGACTTCGGCGTAGAGCCAGAAGCACGGCAGCACAGCCGCGACGAGCACTGCGTAACTGCCCGAGACTGAGGCAGCCAGCAGGTGGTCCACGTAGGACTTGGTCACCGGTCCAAGGACTGGCTCAACGGTGCGCGTGCTGAGCCAGCTCCGGTGCAGCTCCGATTCAACCTCCAGGCACTGCTGGGATGAACGGGCCCAGAACAGCTGCGCCGCCTCGGTGGGGGCCAGGGCGCTGGCCCGCGCCAGCACCCTTGAGTACCCGTTGAGGTAGATGGCGTCCTGCGCGAGGTAGTAGCCGAACTGCTTTTCGGGCAGGTTGCCCGCTGCGAGGTCCCGGATGAACTCCAGGCCATGGATGGCTTCGAGGTGGGCGCCGGTCTCGGCACGGAGGACCTCCGCGAAGTCCCCTGCGGCCAGTCCCTGCTGCGGCGGCACTTCCGGACTGGCCGGGCTTGGGAGCGCGCCCGGGGTCGCCAGGTGGTGGAAGTGGTGGATGGGACCGTTCCCCGTACCGATGTCCAGGTCGCCTGAGGACTCCAGGGCACCTGCCAGCCAGGGCTTGACGAGTCGCAAAGACGCTTCCCAGTCCCCCAGCCGGGCCTGGGCCGTGGCCATGGCCGAGGAGAGCGAGCAACCTGTGCCGTGGCTGTTCCGGGTCGGGATCCTGTCCCCCGGAATTTCAATAATTTCCCGGGCAAGCAGTCCCCCGGTGTTGACGAGGGCATCCGGGCAGGCGGCGCCGTCGAGATGTCCGCCCTTCACCAGGATGGTGGCCCCGGTGTCCGCGGCGAGCCGCCGGCCCTGTTCCAGGGCTTCAGCCCAGGTGTCCGCCTGGGCCTCGCCCAGAAGCATCGCCAGTTCCGCAAGGTTGGGCGTGATCAGGTCAGCCAGCGGAAGCAGTTCCCGCAGGGCAGTTTCAGCCGATGCCTGCAGGAGCCTGTCGCCGCTGGTGGCCACCATCACCGGGTCAAGGACCACGACGCCGGGACGCACCTTTTCGAGCCAGCTGCGGACTGCTGCCACCACCTCTGCGTCGCCCAGCATGCCGATCTTAACGGCGTCGATCGTGATGTCGTCGCTGACGGCTTCCAGCTGCTGGGCCAGGAAGGCAGGCGGCGGCACGTGCACTGCACGGACACCCCGCGTGTTCTGGACTGTCAAAGCGGTAATGGCGGCCATGCCGTAGCCGCCGTGGGCTGCGATGCTTTTCAGGTCCGCCTGGATGCCGGCGCCGCCGGACGGGTCGGAGCCTGCGATGGACAGTACCCGGGGTACATCGCGGAGGACGGCGGACGGCACGGCAGGGCGCAAGGCGGGTGCCGCAGGCAGGACGGAAGTTGAAGACAAGGAAGACATCCCTTCGCCGGTGCTAGCCGGACAGGTTCAACGGGTCTGGATCTCAGCCGGCCCTCTGCGCGGCACCCCGTGTCGGTAACCCAGCCTAGCGTTTCTGCGCAGGGCTCCGTGTCAGATGAAGCCCCTTAAACACCGGATGCCCGGAGGCGCCCCCGTGAAGGGCCGCGACCGGGCACCCTGGCGGATGTCCTTGCCAAGGATCAGAGCTCGGAGGCCGGAACCCCAACGCCGAGGATGATGGGTGCCTCGGCCGGCGTCTTGTCCCCCGTGGCAGCTTTTGCCGGCTCGGGCGCCTTGGCCGCGTGGGTGTGGCCCCCCGCCGCCGCGTGCGCTGCCTCGTGGTGTTCAACCGAAGTGGCGTTGGCCGCACCCTGGGCGCGGCTGGCGCTGCGGTTGCGGCGGGGCCTGCGCGTACGTGACTGCTCAGCCGTGTGGTCCGAGTAGTCCTTCTCCTCTACGGCAGGAGCTGACTGCACTGCTGCGCCGGACTGTGGCACGGCCTGGGAGGGCTCCGGCGCCGCAACGGCGGGCTCGCCGAGGTGTGCGAAGGCTTCCGCGAGCCGGTCGAGCGTCAGGGCAGGCTGCTGCGGCTGGTCTGCCGCGTGCTCCACGAACGGCAGCACCACCTGCTCCCCGCCGAACGTGAGTACGGCAGCAGGACGTCCGGAAGCATCGGCGTCGTGCGGCGCGGCTGTACCTGGTGCCTGGCCTGCGGCGGTCGGACGGCTTGGTGCCTGGCCTGTTGGTGCCTGGGCAGCGTGTGCCTGCTCCGCCGTCGTCCCCGTTGCGGGCGCTACAGGGGCAGCCGACGCCCCGGCGCCGGCGGCGTGGGCTATCTCGTCGTCGTGCAGGTGCGCTGCGTGCGCTGCCGCGGCGATGTTGGCGAGGGCCAACCGGGTAGCCTCGGCCTTGGCGTGCCGCTCGGCGTCGCTGGGGTCCGGGTGGACCGTGTGGATCTGGACCGGTGCGGACGGTGCGGCCTCCAGCGGCGCGCCTCCGCGCCCACGGCGCCGCTTGCGGTCACCGCGGGCACCGGGCTGGTTGTCAGCCCGGTGGCTGTCCGGACGCTGGTCAGGCCGCGGTGTTTCCGCGCGGTGGCTGTCCGCACGCTGCACGTGGTGCTCGGCGGCGACGGTGTTGGCCCGGCGGTGCTCCACAGGATCGTCGTGGGTGACCACGCCGCGTCCGGCGCAGGTCTCGCACTGCTCACCGAAGACTTCCAGCAGCCCGGTGCCCATGCGCTTGCGCGTCATCTGCACGAGCCCCAGCGAGGTGACTTCGGCCACCTGGTGCTTGGTGCGGTCCCGGCCCAGGCATTCCACCATGCGGCGCAGGACCAGGTCCCGGTTGGATTCAAGGACCATGTCGATGAAGTCGATGACGATGATGCCGCCGATGTCGCGGAGCCGGAGCTGCCGGACAACTTCCTCCGCCGCTTCAAGGTTGTTCTTGGTGACGGTTTCCTCGAGGTTGCCGCCGCTGCCCGTGAACTTCCCGGTGTTGACGTCCACAACGGTCATGGCCTCGGTGCGGTCGATGACCAGCGAGCCGCCGGAGGGCAGGAAGACCTTGCGTTCCAGAGCCTTGTGGATCTGCTCGTCGATCCGCCAGGCAGCAAAGATGTCCTGGTCCTTGGTCCACTTTTCCAGGCGCCCCACCAGGTCCGGGGCAACATACGTCACGTAGGCCTCGATGGTGTCCCAGGCCTCCTCACCGGAGACGATCAGCTTGGAGAAGTCCTCGTTGAAGACGTCGCGGACCACCTTGATCGTGAGGTCGGGTTCGCCGTAGAGCAGTTCCGGGGCAAGGATCTTCGTGGACGTGGACTGGCTTTCAATGCCCTCCCACTGGGCCCGCAGCCGGTTGATGTCGTGCGTGAGTTCCTCTTCCGAGGCGCCTTCGGCAGCGGTCCGGACAATGACGCCGGCATGCTCCGGGAGACGGTCCTTGAGGATGCGCTTAAGGCGGTTGCGTTCGACGTCGGGCAGCTTGCGGGAGATCCCCGTCATGGAGCCGCCGGGGACGTAGACCAGGTAGCGGCCGGGCAGGGAGATCTGGCTGGTCAGGCGTGCGCCCTTGTGGCCCACGGGGTCCTTGGTGACCTGGACCAGGACAGTATCGCCGGACTTCAGGGCGTTCTCGATCCGGCGCTGCTTGCCTTCGAGGTTGACAGCTTCCCAGTTCACCTCGCCGGCGTAAAGGACTGCGTTGCGGCCGCGTCCGATGTCAACAAACGCCGCTTCCATGGAGGGCAGGACATTCTGCACCTTGCCGAGGTAGACGTTGCCGATCAGGGAGTCCTGCTGCGTCTTGGACACAAAGTGTTCGGCCAGGACGCCGTCTTCCAGGACGGCGATCTGGATTCTGTCGTCGCGCTGCCTGACGATCATCTGGCGGTCCACGGATTCCCTGCGGGCCAGGAACTCCGCCTCAGTGATGACGGTGCGGCGGCGGCCTGTATCGCGGGATTCGCGGCGGCGCTGCTTCTTCGCTTCGAGCCTGGTGGAGCCCTTGACGCTGGTCACGCGGTTGTTGACCGGTGCCTCGGTCACGGCGCGCGGAGCGCGGACGCGGGTTACCGTGTTGGGCGGGTCGTCGTCCCCGCCGCCGGTCAGTTCCAGGTCCTGGTCGCCGCGGCGGCGCCGGCGGCGGCGTCGGGAAGTTACACCCTCCTCGGCCGGGCCGGCTGATTCCTCATCAGGTTCGTCGGTCTCGTTGTCGGCGCTTTCGGTGTCTCCGTCAAGATCGCGGTCGCCGGTGCGGCTGCGCCCGCGGCGGCCACGGCTGCGACGCCTGCGGCGGCCGCTGGCGTCGTCCTCTTCGCCGAGGTCGGCGTCGTCCTCTTCCGCTTCCTCTGCGGCCGCAACGGGGGCAGGGGCGGGGCGGACCACCGTGCTCAGGTCCGGTGCCTGGAACAGCACGGACGATGCCGATCCTGGCTCCAGGAAAAGGGAACCGAACGGGCTGGCGGGTGCAGTCCCGGCCGGTGCCTTCTGCGCTGCATCTGCGGATCCACCCGTGGCGCCCGCTTCCGGAACTGAGGACCCGGGAACGTCACGTGCTTGAGTTTCCACAGCAGCGGCTTCCGGAGCGGAGTTCTCTGTGTCTGCTGAGGTTTCAAGAGCTGCTGCGGCGGACTCCGGCGCAACCGCGGGCTCCCCCGCAGCTTCGGACCCAGCGACGTCTTCGGACCCGGCGGCGGCGTCGGGAGCCGACGTCTTCCGCGTTGCTACGCGGCGTCGGCGGACCGGCTTGGCCTCCGGTTCCGCTTCCGGGGCGGCGATCGCGGACACAGCGGCATCCGCCTGGCCGGAATCCACCTCGGCTGGTGTGTCCTGGTCAGCTGCATCCGCGGCGAAGGCAGGGAGCGGTTCGGCTCCGGCGTCAACCTTTTTGCGCGAGCGGGTGCGCCGGACCGGCGCTGCCGCCTTGGGCGCAGTTTCTTCGCTTCCAGCCGCGGGACCGGCAGCCGCTGCCGTCACTTCCGGTGTGGCTGCTGCTGCGGCTTCCGCCTTCGGTGCGGCCTTCCGTCGGGTCCTGGTGGCCTTCTTGGGCACGTCCGGAGCCTCGGCTGCCGCTTCCTCGTTGTTAACGGCCTGTACTTGTTCATTTTCCATATGTGGCAACACTCCTGCCCCTGACGCGCCGCCACATCCGGCACCCATTGGGGCACATATTGTCAAAACCCGCAGGCGTTGACAGAAGTCAAGTGGATACTCCCAGGTTCGCACCGGCAGTGGGGTGCGGCAGCCCGTGGGAGCCGGCAACTGCGTTCTGAAACCCGTTGTTCTACATGCCACAACCAGGTGCCGACCAATGGAATGGCGGGAAGACGGATCAGAGAATCCGAAGCCTGCCAGCTCATCATTGGCGGTCTTGGGAACAAAGCCACCGGACCGGAGTCCGAATGTGGGTCGGCCTCCAGCCAAATTCATTCTCTCACATGCCGACTAAAAGGCGGCGGAAGCAAGAGCAGGGGATCACTACGGGCCTGCCGTGTCCGATTCAGGCGGCGGCGCGCCCCGCTGCGAGGGCCGGAGGACAAACTGGGCGCCGGATTCAGGCTCCGGCGTTACAATCGGGCAAAGAGCACCCGATGAAAAGGACGCCTGAAACCATGCCCAGCATCTCATCCGTCAGCGGCGCCGAAACCGGCAGCCCGGCCTCGGCGGGCACAGCCACGGCCCCGGAGCCTCGCGGGACCGTCCCCCCGATGACGCGGAACCGGCCAATGGGGTGGCTGATGGTGGTCACCGGCATCATCGGCTGGCTCGCCTCGGGGACCCTGGTCCTGGAGAAGCTCGAAGTACTCAAGGACCCCAGCCACACCACCGTCTGCGACGTTAACCCGTGGATTTCCTGCGGGCAGGTGATGCAGACGTGGCAAAGTTCGGTCTTTGGCTTCCCCAACATGTTCATCGGCATCGTGGCGTTCGCGGTGATCATCACAACGGGGATGGCGCTGCTCTCCGGTGCTGCGTTCGCGCGGTGGTACTGGGCGGGGCTTCAGGCCGGAGTGACCCTGGGCTTCGCCTTTGTAGTGTGGCTGTGGTCCCAGGCCCTGTACGAGATCCACGTCCTGTGCCCTTTCTGCATGATCGTGTGGGCTGCCATGATCCCGCTCTTCGTCTGGGTGACGGTCAGGAACGTCTCCCACGGCGTCCTTCCCCTTCCCGCCGGGGCCACGCGGGTACTGGGCGACTCAGGCTGGATCATTACGGCGCTGCTGTACGTGGCCGTCATTGCCACCATCTTTTTCGCCTTCATCCAGGTGTTCGCCGGGACGTCAGGCTTCTGACCCAGCCCCATAACGCGCCCGCGGGAAGCGCGAACGTACACTTGAGGCCCTGCTTTCCGAAGAAAGCAGGGCCTCAAGTGTACGTTCGCGCCTGAATTGGGCGGGATGTTAGTCCTGGAACCAGATCTTGATTTCGCGTTCCGCCGAGTCTACGGAATCCGAACCGTGCACCAGGTTCTGCTGGACCTTCACGCCCCAGTCACGGCCAAAGTCGCCGCGGATGGTGCCCGGTGCCGCCGTGGTGGGATCCGTGGTGCCTGCGAGGGCGCGGAAGCCTTCGATCACGCGGTGGCCTTCGAAGATCGCCGCCACCACCGGGCCGCTGAGCATGAATTCAACGAGGGGCTCGTAGAACGGCTTGCCCACGTGTTCTTCATAGTGCTGCTCCAGGAGCTCCCGGCTGGCCTCAACCTTCTTCAGCTCGGCGAGGGTGTAACCCTTGGCCTCGATGCGGCTCAGGATGGCGCCACTGAGGTTGCGGGCCACGCCGTCGGGCTTGATCAAAACGAGGGTGCGCTCAATGCTCACGGTTGCTCCAATGCGTTGGTGGGGTTTCGGGTCAATTCTACGAGGCTTCCGGGTGCGCGGCGTTCCACTCGGCCTGCTCGCGTTCGCGCTGCGCGGCCTCGGAGTCGATCCTGATGCCGGTCCGGATCCCGTACCACCAGGCAAGGCCGAACAGCCCGCCCACCAGGAACATCAGTGGTTCCACGAGGCCGGTGAGAATGAGGACAATCTGCAGGATCCATCCGAGCCCTACGCCCCATGGCCTGGACAGGACGGCGCAGGCGAGGATCATGATGACACTCAGGCCAATTCCGACGCCGAGGATCAACGCCGGCGGAAACTCGCCGCGCCTGAGGCCGAAGACCGCCAGCGTGGCGAAGAACGCCACGAACGCCTCCAGCAGCAGGACGGTTGAGGCGAACATCACTTTGGTGGACCGGCGCTTCTTGGGCATTCCCGGGCGCCATTCCCGCTGGGCCCTGGTCAGCTTTGCCATGGCCTAAACCTCCGTCTTTCCGAGCAGGATCCGTGCTTCGGCCACCAGCGTGATGGAACCGGTCACCAGCACGCCGCCGGCAAGGTCATCGTTGGACTCTGCGCGCTCCACTGCCCATTCCAGCGCATCGTCCAGCTTCTCCGCGATGTGGATGTTCTCCTCGCCGAAGCCCAGCTCCACGGCCAGCTCGGCGAGCTCGCCGGCCGCCACGGCGCGCGGGGAGTTGGACTGCGTGAAGCAGTACTCTTCAGCCAAACCGCCCAGGGAGTCCTTGAGCTGGCGCAGGATCTCCTCGGCGTCCTTCTCCTTCAGCACACCCACCACCGGCACGAGCTTGCTGAAGCTGAACGCCTCCTCGATGGCTTCGGCGGAGACCCGGATGCCGTCGGGGTTGTGCGCCGCGTCGACAATGATGGTGGGGGCGGTCCTTACCACCTCAAGCCGTCCCGGTGAGGTGACGGCCGCGAAGGCCTCCTGGAGCACCTCGGCGTCCAGTTCCTTTTCGCCGCCGAAGAACGCCTCCAGCGCTGCGACGGCGACGGCGGCGTTCTGTGCCTGGTGGGCGCCGTGCAGCGGCACCATCAGTTCCGGATACCGGCCGGCCAGCCCTTGGATGCTGACGATCTGGCCGCCAACGGCAACGGTGCGGGATTCGACCCCGAACTCCACGCCTTCGAAGCGGAACGGAACGCCGACGTCCTTGGCCTTCTCCAGCAGGACCTGGGCAGCATCAAGGGGCTGCGCCGCACTGACCAGGAAGCCGCCCGGCTTAATGATGCCGGCCTTCTCGTAGGCGATGTCCTCAGTGGTGTCCCCCAGCAGGTCAGTGTGGTCCAGCGAGATGGGCGTGATGACGGAGACGTCTCCGTCGCCCACGTTAGTGGCGTCGGTGATGCCGCCGAGTCCCACCTCGATCACTGCAACGTTGACGGGCTGGTCTGCGAAGACCGCGAAGCCGAGGATGGTGAGGCACTCGAAGTACGTTAGCCGGGGCTCCCCAGCCGCGGTGAGTTCGTCGTCGACGATCTGGAGGTAAGGGCGGATCTCATCCCAGATGCGGACAAAGGTCTCGTCGGGCACCGGGGCACCGTCAATGCTGATCCGTTCGGTGACCTTGGACAGGTGCGGGCTGGTGTAGCGGCCGGTGCTCAGTCCATGTGCACGCAGCCCGGCTTCGATCATCCGCGCGGTGGAGGTCTTGCCGTTGGTGCCGGTCACGTGGATGATCGGGAACGCCTTGTTTGGCTCCCCCAGCACATCCATGGCACGGAACAGCGGCGCGAGCCGCGGTTCCATCTTGTTTTCGGGCGCCCGGCCCAGGAGCTCGGCGTAGACGCTCTCCACGGAAAATTCGTCGGTCATGTCCTAGGCCTCTACTTTTTCAACAGTTACATGCAGCTCAGTGTCGTCGCCGGAGGACCCCAGATCGAGTTCGACGGTCAGGGTTTCGGTGGTGAGGAGCTCCTCGTTGGCCCTGATGGCATCGAACACATCCTTCGGAGCCCGGATGATGGTGCGGATCCGGTCGCTCACGTTCAGCCCGGCGTCCTTGCGGGCCTGCTGGACCGCGCGGACCATGTCGCGTGCGGCGCCTTCGGCTTCGAGTTCAGGAGTGACCTCGGTGTTGAGCACCACGAAACCGCCGCCGGGAAACACGGCAGCCGCGCGTGCACCGGCGCCCGCCGCTGCTTCCGCCACCACGGTCTCCAGGGTGTATTCCTGAGGTTCCAGCTCCAGGCCGCCCGCGGTGACCACTCCGGCGTCGGAAACTGACCAGTCGCCGGATTTGGAGCCCTTGATGGCCTGCTGGACGTTCTTCCCCAACCGCGGTCCCGCAGCGCGGGCGTTGACCACGAGCTTCTGCTCGATGCCAAATTCCTCCGGCGAGGCGCTGTCGGCGTCGAGCAGGCGGACGGAACGGATGTTCAGTTCGTCGGCGACGACGGCGGCGAAGCCTTCCAGCGCATCCGCACCGGGTGCCACTACGGTCAGTTCCTGCAGCGGCAGGCGGACCCGCAGGTTGGCCGCCTTGCGCAGGGAGGAACCGGTGGAGCAGATCTGCTGCACGCGGTCCATTGCTTCGACGAGGGCGGCGTTGGATGGGAACAGGTCCGCGTCCGGCCAGTCGGCGAGGTGCACGGAGCGGCCGCCGGTGAGGCCGCGCCAGATTTCCTCCGAGACCAGCGGCAGCAAGGACGCGGCCACGCGGGAGACTGTCTCCAGAGCGGTGTGGAGAGCGTCGAAGGCGTCCACGTTCTCGTCGAAGAAGCGCTGCCGGCTGCGGCGGACGTACCAGTTGGTGAGCATGTCCAGGTAGCTGCGGAGTTCGTCGCAGGCTCCGGAGATGTCGTAGCTGTCCAGCTGGACGGTCATGTTGCGGACCAGTTCGCCGGTGTTGGCCAGCAGGTACTGGTCCAGCGTGTCGGTGTACCCGTCGTAGCGCAGCGAGGCGTCGTAGCCGGCACCGCCGTTTGCGGCATTCGTGTACAGGGTGAAGAAGCTGTATACGTTCCACAGGGGCAGGATGACCTGGCGGACGCCGTCGCGTATTCCCTGTTCGGTGACCACCAGGTTGCCGCCGCGAAGGATGGGGCTGGACATCAGGAACCAGCGCATGGCGTCGGAGCCGTCGCGGTCCAGCACCTCGGAGACGTCCGGGTAGTTGCGCAGGCTCTTGGACATCTTCTGCCCGTCCGAGCCCAGCACGATGCCGTGGCTGATGACGTTGCGGAAGGCCGGGCGGTCAAACAGTGCCGTGGACAGGATGTGCAGCATGTAGAACCAGCCGCGGGTCTGCCCGATGTACTCGACTATGAAGTCAGCCGGGTTGTGGGTATCGAACCAGGCCTCGTTCTGGAACGGGTAGTGCACCTGGCCGTACGGCATGGAGCCGGAGTCGAACCAGACATCCAGGACATCCTCAACGCGGCGCATGACGGACTGGCCCTCTTCGGGGGTCCGGGGGTCGTCCGGGTTCGGGCGGGTGAGTTCGTCGATGAACGGGCGGTGCAGGTCGACCTGGCCGTCCTTGTTCAGCGGCAGCCGGCCAAAATCGGCCTCGATCTCGGCCAGCGAACCGTAGACGTCCGTTCGCGGGTATTCGGGGTCGCTGGACTGCCACACGGGGATGGGGCTGCCCCAGTACCGGTTGCGGCTGATGGACCAGTCGCGGGCATTTTCCAGCCATTTGCCGAACTGGCCGTCCTTCACGTTGCCCGGGATCCAGTTGATTTCCTGGTTCAGTTCGGACATCCGGTCCTTGAACTTGGTGACCTCCACGTACCAGGACGACACGGCGCGGTAGATCAGCGGGTTGCGGCAGCGCCAGCAGTGCGGGTAGCTGTGCTCGTAGCTGGCCTGGCGGACCAGCCTGCCCTGGGCACGGAGTACCTGCGTGATGGGCTTGTTCGCCTCGAAGACCTGGAGGCCTGCGATGTCGTGCAGGTCGCCGTGCTTGAACAGGGGAAGGAACTTGGCGCCCTCGTCCACGGAAAGGACCACGGGGATGCCGGCCTCTTCACAGACTTTCTGGTCGTCTTCACCGTACGCGGGCGCCTGGTGGACGATGCCGGTGCCGTCGGTAGTGGTGACATAGTCCGCCACCAGGATGCGCCAGGCGTTCTGGGTGCCGAACTTTTCGGTGTCGCTGAAGTCGCTCCAGAGCGGCTGGTACTGCAGGCCCTCAAGTTCGGCCCCCGTGTGGGTGGACGTGACGGCGGCTTCGGCGGCCTCAACATCCTCGTAGCCCAGGTCCTTGGCGTACGTGGCCAGCAGGTCCGCCGCCAGCAGGAAGCTTCCCGCGACGGGCGCATCCGGTGAGGCGGCCTTGATCCCGTTGGGCCCAACGGGCAGCACGGCATAGGTAATGGAAGGCCCGACGGCGAGCGCCAGGTTGGTGGGCAGGGTCCACGGGGTGGTGGTCCAGGCGAGCGCCTGCACACCGGCCAGCTGCACGGAGAGGGCGGACTCCCCGGCGGTGATGGGGAACGTCACCGTCACGGTCTGGTCCTGGCGGTTCTTGTAGACGTCGTCGTCCATGCGCAGCTCATGGTTGGACAGCGGCGTTTCGTCCTTCCAGCAGTACGGCAACACACGGTACCCGTTGTAGGTCAGGCCCTTTTCGTGCAGCTGCTTGAACGCCCACAGGACCGATTCCATGTACTCGACGTTGAGGGTCTTGTAATCGTTGTCGAAGTCCACCCAACGGGCCTGGCGGGTGACGTAGCTCTGCCATTCGTCCGCGTACTTCATGACCGAGGCGCGGCAGGCGTCGTTGAACCTGTCGATGCCCATGGCCTCGATCTGGGTTTTGTCCGTCATGCCCAGCTGCTTCATGGCTTCCAGTTCGGCCGGCAGCCCGTGGGTGTCCCAGCCGAAGCGGCGTTCCACGCGGCGGCCGCGCTGGGTCTGGTAGCGGCCCACCAGGTCCTTGGCGTAACCGGTCAGCAGGTGGCCGTAGTGCGGCAGCCCGTTGGCAAAGGGCGGCCCGTCGTAAAAGACGAATTCGTTGCTGCCGGGTTCGCCGCCGGGAGCGTCAGCGCTGCGCTGGTCGATGCTGGCCTGGAAGGTTCCGTCCTGGTCCCAGTATTTGAGGATGCGTTCTTCGATTTCCGGGAACTTCACGGAAGCGGAGACACCGGAGCCCGGTGCGGCCGAAGGGGTGGCTGAGGCTTTGGGGTAATACGTCATTCTCGACATCCTGGGTTGAGCTGGTGAACCGTCCAGCCGTTGCTGCCGGGTTCCGTTCAGGATGCGAGGACGGCTCCTGCGCAGTCCGGGGACTGCACGCTTACCGCGGTACCACCTCACTTACCGGCATCCCATTACGCTCCACGGGGGATTGTGCTGTTGCGCCGGCCGCTCATTACTGCTGTGACGGGCTTACCCGTCCGGTTCTACTGACACTGGCCGCCAGGTGCCTGGCGGTCCGTGCGTTCTTCCGGAAGCTCACCGGTGATAGCCGGGTCGTAGCCGTCTTCAAGTCTACTATCGCCGGGCTGTCCGCCGCCATTCCCCGGCGCGCACGCTTTCCAGGGCCGGGTTCCGTGGGAAGTCCCTGCCCTGCCGCCAATAATGGGGGTATGCATGAAGGCGACTCACGTGGGCACGGCATGCGGCGCCGAAGCGGGACCTGGCTTGGGGTCGCCGCGGCAATCCTGTGCGTGCCGGGGGCCGCCCTGGCAATGCTGCGGCTTATCCCCTGGGATATCGGGACTCCGTGGATCCAGCTGCTGTCCGGGTTTCCTGCCAGCCTGGTGCTCACGGCGGCGGCGCTCGCGGCCGCCGTCCTGGCACTTTGCCTGGATCCCCGGCTGAACCGAACGGTCCTGGCGGCAACAGTGACCGCCATGATGCTGCTGCAACTGGCCATGGTCCTCCCCCGTGTCCTGCCCACGGGCGGAACAGGCAGGCCATCGCAGGCCTCGCCGGCCGGCCAGCCTGCACCCGTCCGTACAGTGTCGGTCATGGCCCTCAACGTGGGCCCCACCGGCGTCGACGTGGAGGCTTTGCTGGCCGAGGTGCGCGTCCGGAACATCGAGATCCTTGCCCTGCCGGAACTGGCGCCCCCGGGCCTCGAAGCGCTGGAGGTGGCCGGGCTGGCATCGGAGCTTCCGTACCGGGCTCTGGACGTGGACTGGGCCGGCACCGGCAGCGCAATCTTTTCCGCCTTCCCCCTGGACACCGAAGAGCGCGTGCCGGACACCATCTTCTACCAGAGCAGGGCGGTGGCGGCCGTTCCCGGCGTCCGGGGAGGCGTTCACTTAACTGCCGTGCACGTTGATTCTCCCCGGCCCGGCCATACGCCGCACTGGCGGCAGGAGCTGCGTCAGCTGGGTGAACTTCAGCTGGCACTGCCCGGCTCCCCGCCGGCCATCCTGCTGGGCGATTTCAACGCCAGCCAGGACCACCGCGAGTTTCGGGACCTTTTGGCGACAGGGCTCACTGATGCCGCGCAGGTTGCCGCCAAAGGCCTGGCGCCCACGTGGCCGGCCCATTCACAGGTCCCGCCATTCGTTGCCTTGGACCATGTCCTTGTCACCCCTGGCATCGGCATCCTGGATTTTGCGACTTTTAAGGTTCCGGGCTCGGACCATGCTGCCGTCGTCGCGGTACTGGCCTTCCGGGATTAGGTACAGGCCGGAGGGTGCGTCATTGCCTAGACTCGGAGCCATGACTGCTTCCGCCCACGGCTCCACCGCCGTGCCACCGCACACGGCGCTGGCCGAGGCAGCCCCGGCCAAAACACCACCCCCGGCTTCGGGCCCGGCGAAGAAATTCCTGGCGGCGGCCTGCCGCTGGCTGGCGTTCCTGGCCGCATTACCGGTGCTGGCCATGTCGGTTATCCGGGCGCTTCCCGAAGAATGGCCGGTCCTGGCCGTCCAGCTGCTGTCCTTTACCCCGTGGTTGGCCGTGCCCGCCACGGTGGCTCTTATCCTGGCGCTGGTGGGCCGGAGCCGGTGGCTGCAGGTGTTCACAGCGGCGTTGCTGCTGTGCCAGGCCTTCTGGCTCTTTCCGTTTGATGCCGCCCGGCCAGCCGCAGCACCGGACGCCGCGGCCACGGTGGAGCTCAGGGCGATGACCATCAATGCGGAGTTTGGCCAGGCGGACGCCGAGCGGATCGTGCAGTTGGTCAGGGACAACGGGATCGGGCTCCTGACCGTCCAGGAACATTCACAGGCCCTTCAGGACCGGCTGACGGCAGCCGGCCTGGACCTCCTCCTGCCGCACCGGATCAGCGACCCCTCCGATGACGGCGCGGGCAGCGCCGTGTACTCCAGCCACGCCCTCGAAGAGGTTGGCCTCATCCCTGACACCCCGTTCCGGATGCCGACGGTCCGGCTCACCGCGGAGGCAGAAGGGTCAGTCGCTGTCCTGGAAGTAACGAATGTCCACGCGCTGCCTCCGGTGGATCTCAGGGTTGACCAGTGGCGTAGCGACCTTGCCGCCGTGGGCAGGCTGGCCGGGCGCCCGGGCCACAGGCTGCTGATCGGTGACTTCAACGCCACGTACGACCATTCCGAGTTCCGGCAGCTCCTGGACTCCGGTCCGGGACTGGTGGATGTGGCGGCGGCCTCAGGTTCCCGGTTGCTGCCCACCTGGCCCATGGAAGGGCCGCGGCTGCCCGGGATCACCATCGACCACCTGGTCACCAGCCCGGAGGTGGGCAGTTCCGGCTACCAGGTCCACGGTGTTCCGGGAACCGACCACGCGGCCGTGCTGGCCACACTCGCGCTCCCGGCCGGCTGACCGGTTCAGCTCATAGCGCGGCGGCCCCCACTAGCCCGGACCGGTCCGAGGCTCAGCCCTTGCGGATGAGCTTGTAATTGGAGGCCTGGGCCACGGGTCGGATGACGATCTGGTCCAGGTTGACGTGGTGCGGTGCGCTGACGGCATACCTGACCACGTCGGCAACGTCGGCTGCCGTCAGGGGCTTCTCCACGCCCTGGTAGACCTTGCTGGCTGCCTCCCGGTCACCAAGGCGGTTCAGGGCGAACTCTTCGGTCTGGACCAGGCCGGGCGCCACCTCGATGACGCGCACATTGTGTTCCGCCTCCTCCAGCCGGAGCGCCCCGGTGATGGCGTGCTGTGCGAACTTGGCGGCGTTGTAGCCGGCGCCGCCTTCATAGGCTGCCAGTCCTGCCGTGGATGTCAGGTTCAGGACGGTGCCTTCGCCGTTGGCGCGGAGCATGGGCAGGAAGGCACGTGTGAGCTTCATGGTGCCCAGGACGTTGACCCTATACATCCACTCCCAATCTTCGGTGTTGGCGGCGCCCAGGGGGTCGGCGCCCCGCGCCCCGCCGGCGATGTTGATGAGCGTCCCGGCCCCTCCCGCTTCCGTGACGCGGGCAAGGAGCCGGGCAACGTCGTCGTCCTCGGCAATGTCAGCAGGAATCCCGACGGCGCCGGTCTCGGCTTCCAGCGCTGCCAGCCGTTCAGCGCGGCGCGCCACGGCGAAAACGGTCCAGCCGTGCGCTGTCAGTGCGCGGACGGTGGCCTCGCCGATTCCCGTGCTGGCCCCGGTAACTACTGCTGCCTTATTTTGCGTTCCCGCGGTGCGTGAATCCTCAGTCATGGCACCACCCTAACGGGACCGGCCGGAGCCAAGCCTCAGGCGATGTCGCCGGATGAAGTCCGGACCATGAAACAATTGGCAGATGGCTGAAGACACTCAGGGTACAGACACGCCCTCCACCGCCCCTATCAACGTTCCGGACAAGCCCGCCCTTGAGGGGCTCGAAGCTGCGCTTACGCAGCGCTGGCTTGCCGAAGGGACCTACAAGTTCAACCCGGACACCACCCGGGAGCAGGTCTACTCGATCGACACTCCCCCACCTACCGCATCAGGCTCGCTGCATGTGGGGCACATGTTCTCCTTCACCCAGACCGACGTGCTGGCCCGGTACCAGCGGATGACCGGCAAGAACGTCTTCTACCCGATGGGCTGGGACGACAACGGACTGCCCACCGAGCGCCGTGTGCAGAACTACTACGGCGTGCGCTGCGACCCGGCCATCCCGTACGACGCCGCCTACCGTCCCCCCGCACAGCCTGCCAAGAACCAGCGCGACTTCGATGTCGTCTCGCGCCGGAACTTCATCGAGCTGTGTGAAGAGCTGGCCGTGGAGGACGAGAAGGTCTTTGAAAGCCTGTTCCAGCAGCTTGGCCTCTCCGTGGACTGGCAGCTGACGTACCGGACCATCGATGACGCCTCCCGCGAAGTGTCCCAGCGTGCGTTCCTGGCCAACCTGGCCGCCGGTGACGCCTACATGGCAGAAGCCCCCACCCTGTGGGATGTGACGTTCCGGACTGCCGTGGCGCAGGCCGAACTCGAAGACCGCGAGGTGGCAGGAGCCTACTATCGCTATCCGTTCTTCACGGAGGACGGCGAAAAGATCTACATCGAAACCACCCGGCCTGAACTGCTGGCGGCCTGCGCTGCCCTGGTGGCAAACCCCGACGACGAACGGTACCAGCCGCTGTTCGGCAAGAAGGTCACGTCGCCAGTCTTTGGCGTTGAGGTTGAGGTCAAGGCCCACCCGCTGGCCAAAGCGGACAAGGGATCCGGCATCGCCATGGTCTGCACCTTCGGTGACCTCACCGACGTCACCTGGTGGCGCGAACTCCAGCTTCCCACCCGCGCCATCGTGGGCCGGGACGGACGGATCATCGGTGACACCCCGGACTGGATTACCACCGACGCCGGACGCGCCGCCTTTGAAGCCATCGCCGGCAAGACGGTCTTCAGTGCCAAGGAAGCCGTGGTGGAGTTCCTGGCTGCCGGGGACCTCATCGACGGTGAGCCGAAGAAGATCATGCACCCCGTGAACTTCTACGAAAAGGGCGACAAGCCCCTCGAAGTGGTCACGTCCCGCCAGTGGTACATCCGCAACGGCGGCCGCGAAGAGGACCGCCGCGAACGGCTCATCGCGCGTGGACATGAGATCGACTTCCACCCTGCATTCATGCGTTCCCGCTACGAGAACTGGATTTCGGGCCTGAACGGCGACTGGCTCGTCTCCCGCCAGCGCTTCTTCGGTGTGCCCATCCCCGTCTGGTACCCGCTGGACGCCGACGGCAACCCCAATTACGACGCCCCCATCGTGCCGTCGGACGACCAGCTGCCGGTGGACCCTGCGGCGGATGCGGCACCAGGCTTCGACGAAGCGCAACGGGATGTTCCGGGCGGCTTTACAGGCGACGCGGATATTCTCGACACCTGGGCCACCTCGTCGCTGACCCCCCAGATCGTGGGCGGCTGGAGCCGCGACGAGGAACTGTTCGCCAAGGTCTACCCGTTCGATCTGCGCCCCCAGGGCCACGACATCATCCGGACCTGGCTGTTTTCGTCCGTTGTCCGGGCCGATGCCCTCCAGGACACCGCCCCATGGAAGCACGCGGCCATCTCGGGCTGGATCCTTGACCCGGACCGCAAGAAGATGTCCAAGTCCAAGGGCAACGTGGTGGTGCCCACCGACGTGCTCAATGAATTCGGCTCCGACGCTGTGCGCTACTGGGCAACCTCGGCCAAGCTGGGTGCTGACACGGCATACGAAATTGCCCAGATGAAGATTGGCCGGCGCCTGGCGATCAAGCTGCTGAACGCGTCCAAGTTCGTCCTGAACCTGGGTGCGACCGAGGATTCTGTTGTTTCCTCGGATCTCTCCGTTCTGACCAACCCCGGGGTTGGTCTGCCCAACGCGGAAAAAGCACCCGCGTCGGGAGCCCTGACCAACCCCTTGGACCGGGCCCTGCTCGCCCAGCTTGCCGACGTGGTGCGCCAGGCAACCAAGGCGTTCAACGACTACGACTACGCCCGTGCCCTGCAGATCACGGAGAGCTTCTTCTGGCAGTTCACCGACGACTACGTCGAACTGATCAAGGACCGCGCCTACGGTGCGGCCGGCGACCAGGAGCAGGCCTCGGTCCTTGCCGCCCTCGCGACGAGCCTGGACACTCTGCTCCGGCTGTTTGCCCCGTTCCTGCCCTTCGCCACCGAAGAGGTGTGGAGCTGGTGGCGCAACGGTTCGGTGCACCGTGCCGAGTGGCCCACTGCCGTAGAGATCGACGGCGACACCACCCTGCTCGCCACCGTGGGCACTGCCCTCAGCGGCGTCCGCAAGGCCAAGTCCGAGGCAAAGGTCAAGCAGCGCACCGAAGTCCTGTCGGCGACCATCACCGCCTCTGAGTCATTGACCACCCAACTGAAGGCCGGGCTCGCCGACCTGAAGGCGGCGTCGAACGCGCGCGAGCTCACGCTTGTGGCGGGGGAAGGCGAACTGACTGTGAGCGACGTCGTCTTGGCGGCCCCGGAGGAGCCCGCGCAGGTCTGACGGGGTTCGCGCCCGTTCAGGCAGAGGTTTCGGGGCCCGTCCTGGGCAGGAGCCCTGTTTTTGGGCAAAGGGGAAGCCCCATCAGCGTTTTGCCGTTGGTGGGGCTTCGACTTTTCGGCCATCTGGTGACGTCTTTGATGGTCTGGCAGGATCCGCTGATTTTCAGGTCTTCCTACCTCGTCACTGGTAGCTTGTATCTGACTTTGCCAAAGGCTGCGTTAGATACATATCACTGAATCTTTGGTTCCTGCGTCCCACTTCTTTCGAAGTGGGTAAAAACCATTCTGGTCCCGCTGGCGGGGATGCGCAAGAGCCCCGGAAGAACTACATCAGAGTAGTTCTCCCGGGGCTCTTTCCTTGCCCTCAGGGCGCGTACATCAATCGAAACGGGGACGTTCGGTACGGCTCCGCTTAATCTCGAAGAAGTGCGGGTAAGAGGCCAGCGTCACGGTCGCGTCCCACAGCTGCCCGGCCTGCTCGGCCCGGGGGATACGGGTCAGCACGGGGCCGAAGAAGGCTGTTCCGTTGAAGGCGACCACAGGGGTGCCGACATCCTGGCCCACCAGTGAGATGCCTTCCTCATGGCTGGCGCGCAGCTGGGGGTCAAACGCGTCGGAGGTGGCGGCGTCTGCCAGTCCGGCCGGGAGCCCGCACTCGGCCAGGGCCTTCCTGATGACGGTGGCGAAGTCCTTCTGCCCGGCGTCGTGGATTTGGGTTCCCATGGCGTCGTAAAGCGGCTTGACGACGTGGTCGCCGTGCTGTTCCTTCGCCGCGATGATGACGCGTACCGGGCCCCAGGCGTTGTCCATCGACTCCCGGTAGGCGGGGTCCAGGTCGCGGCCCTCGTTGAGGACCGCGAGGCTCATGACGTGCCAGACCGTCCTGATGTCCCGCACAGCCTCCACCTCGCCGATCCAGCGTGACGTGATCCACGCGAACGGGCACGTCGGGTCGAACCAGAAGTCGGCCTGGTTGCGGGCGGTTTCAGTCATGCGTGAGTCCTCTGCCTTCTTCAACGTGATGGGGATGGCCTGCGGGTGCTGTCAGGCGGATTTACGGCGCTTGGTCACGTGCGGAATCATGGTGGGCTCTGCCTTGCTGAGCACGACGTCGGCCGTGATCACGACGCTCGCGACGTCCTCGCGGCTGGGAAGGTCGAACATGACCGGGAGCAGCACTTCCTCCATGATGGCGCGCAGGCCGCGTGCGCCGGTGCCCCGTTCGAGGGCCTGCTCGGCAATGGCGTTCAGTGCGTCGTCATCGAAGACCAGCTCCACGCCGTCTATCTGGAACATCTTCTGGTATTGCCTCACCAGAGCGTTCTTCGGGGTGGAGAGGATCTGGATCAGGGCATCACGGTCAAGGTTGGATACCGTGGTGATGACCGGGAGCCGGCCAATGAATTCAGGGATGAGACCGAATTTCAGGAGGTCCTCGGGCATAACTTCGCCATAAGAGTCGATCTTGTTGCTCGCCTCGTTGAGCGGAGCGCCGAACCCGATGCCCTTGCGGCCGGACCGGGAACCGATGATCTCTTCCAGGCCGGCGAAAGCGCCCGCCACGATGAAGAGCACGTTGGTGGTGTCGATCTGGATGAATTCCTGGTGCGGATGCTTGCGCCCGCCCTGCGGCGGGACAGAGGCGACAGTTCCTTCGAGGATCTTCAGGAGCGCCTGCTGGACGCCCTCGCCCGACACGTCCCGGGTGATGGAAGGGTTCTCGCTCTTCCGGGAAATCTTGTCGATCTCGTCAATGTAGATAATGCCCTGTTCGGCCTTCTTGACGTCGTAGTCCGCGGCCTGGATGAGCTTGAGGAGGATGTTCTCCACATCCTCACCTACGTAGCCGGCCTCGGTCAGGGCGGTGGCATCGGCGACGGCGAAGGGGACATTAAGTCGCCGTGCAAGGGTCTGCGCGAGGTAGGTTTTGCCACAGCCGGTAGGCCCGATCAGGAGGATGTTGGACTTGGCGATTTCGACGTCGTCGTGGTGGCCGCCGTCTGCAAGGCTGCCGCTCTTGGGGGCGTGGCCTGCCTGGATACGTTTGTAGTGGTTGTAGACGGCGACGGCGAGGGAGCGTTTGGCGGGTTCCTGGCCGATGACGTATTCCTGCAGGAAGTCGAAGATTTCCCGGGGCTTGGGCAGTTCGAAACTTCCCAGATCGGCGACTTCCGCGAGCTCTTCCTCGATGATCTCATTGCAGAGCTCGATGCATTCGTCGCAGATATAGACACCGGGCCCGGCAATAAGCTTCCGTACCTGCTTCTGGCTCTTTCCGCAGAAAGAACACTTCAGCAGATCCGTGCTCTCGCCAATCCGAGCCATATGTGAACCCCTTAGTATCTTGCTGCCAGGCAGCTGTGCACCGTTGCTGGAATCTAAACCGGCCTGGGAGGGCCGGCCGTGACAACATCCACTCTAGGTCACATTGGGCCTCAAAGGTGGAAAGCGAAGGCCGGTGCGGCCCAAATGAACTGGACCGCACCGGCCTGTCGGAGAGTCTTACTACCTGGTGATTGCCTGTGGCTTGATCTTGCGCGAATCCAGGACCTGGTCGATAAGGCCGTAGTTCATGGCCTCTTCCGCCGTCAGGATCTTGTCGCGCTCGATGTCGTTGTTTACCTGCTCCGACGTCCGGCCGGAGTGGTGGGCCAGCGTGTCCTCAAGCCAGGAACGCATCCGCATAACTTCAGCGGCCTGGATCTCAAGGTCCGAAGCCTGGCCGCCCTGCCCGCCGGACAGTGCCGGCTGGTGGATCAGGACACGGGCGTTGGGCAGTGCCAGACGCTTGCCCGGTGTGCCGGCAGCCAGCAGGACGGCGGCTGCGCTGGCAGCCTGTCCGAGGCAGACGGTCTGGATTTCGGGCCGGATGTACTGCATGGTGTCGTAGATCGCGGTCATGGCGGTGAAGGAACCGCCCGGTGAGTTGATGTACAGCGTGATGTCGCGGTCCGGGTCCGTGGACTCCAGGACCAGCAGCTGTGCCATGACGTCATCCGCTGAGGCGTCATCCACCTGAACGCCGAGGAAGATGATGCGGTCCTCGAACAGCTTGGTGTACGGGTCCTGGCGCTTGAAACCGTAGGGCGTGCGTTCCTCGAACTGGGGCAGGACGTAGCGGCTGGTCGGAAGATTACCGGCAGACGATCCGAAGTTGTAGGTCATTTTATTGCTCCTGATCTGGGTGTTCTTAGTGCCGGTTTACTTCTCGGAAGCCGACTCGCCGGACGTGCCGTTGGCGGTTCCGCCGCCGCCGGACACCGATCCGGCGTGGGCCGCGATCTTGTCAAAGAAGCCGTACTCGAGGGCTTCCGTGGCCGTGAACCATTTGTCGCGGTCGTTGTCCTTGAGGATGGTGTCCACGCTCTGGCCGGTCTGCTCCGCAGTCAGTTCGGCCATGACCTTCTTCATGTGCAGGATCAGCTCGGCCTGGATTTTGATGTCCGAGGCCGTACCGCCGATGCCGCCTGAAGGCTGGTGCATCAGGACGCGGGCGTTCGGGGTGGCGTAGCGCTTGCCCTTGGTACCCGAGGACAGCAGGAACTGTCCCATCGAAGCTGCGAGGCCGGTGGCCACGGTGACGACGTCGTTGGGGATGAACTGCATGGTGTCGTAGATGGCCATGCCGGCGGTGACGGAGCCGCCTGGAGAGTTGATGTAAAGGTAGATGTCCTTGTCCGGGTTTTCAGCGGACAGGAGCAGCAGCTGTGAGCAGATCGCGTTGGCGTTGTCATCGCGCACCTCGGAGCCCAGCCAGATGATCCGCTCTTTCAGGAGGCGGTTGTAGATGTAGTTGTCCTGGGCTGCAGGATCGACTGTCGCCATCCGTGGGGCCTCTGCGTGCTGTGACATGTGTACTTACCTCTCGCTGGTGACGGTGACATCACTGAACTTCACTACTTGGACACTAACCGTTTTGCTGGCCGATTTGTTCGCCCGAATCGCGCTGTTCGCTGACGGCGCACGAGCCGGAAAACCGCCTGTTAAAGCACCCAGCCCCCGGACCGGTCAGGTCCAGGGGCGGGCGGCGGAAATTAATGCCGTACTAGAACTTCACTGCAGCGGGGTCGTCGTTCGCTGCGGTGCCGCTCGTGGCTTCGTCAGCAACAGCTTCCGTTGCTTCTTCCTCGACGGCGGGAGCTTCCTCTTCGCCGCCGGGACGGACGAAGTCGCTCAGGTCGACACTGTTGCCGGCGGTGTCGGTGACGGTTGCCTGGCCCAGTACCACGGCCAGTGCCTTACGGCGGCGCACCTCGGAAACCATCATGGGGACCTGGCCGCTCTGATCGATGATCTGGGCGAACTGGTTCGGGTCCATGCCGTACTGGCTGGCGGTGGTGACGATGTAGTCGATCAGCTCGTTCTGGCTGACGTTGACTTCTTCCTTTTCGGCGATGGCGTCAAGGATGATCTCGTTCTGGAAGGCGCGGGCCGTGTTGGCCTTGACCTCGGCGCGGTGCTCTTCGGTGTCGTGCTCGCCTTCACCGTGGCCGCTGCCCTCCTTGAAGTGCGCTTCAAGCTGCTCTTCAACCACGGAGTCGGGAACCGGAACCTCGACGAGCTCAACAAGCTTGTCCAGGACCTTGTCGCGGGCCTCTACGCCCTGCTCAACAACCTTCGAATCGGCAGCCTGCTTGGCGAGGTCCTCGCGGAGTTCGGCCAGGGTGTCGAATTCGGAGGCCAGCTGGGCAAAGTCGTCGTCGGCTTCGGGGAGCTCGCGCTCCTTGACAGCCTTGAGGACCACCTTGACCTGGGCTGCTTCGCCGGCGTGGTCGCCGCCCACAAGCGTGGTGTCGAAGATGGCGTCTTCATCGGCGCTCAGGCCGGTGACTGCCTCATCCAGGCCTTCGAGCATGGTTCCGGCACCAACCTGGTAGGACAGGCCGGCGGCGGAATCCACCTCGGCGCCGTCAACAGTGGCGGTGATGTCTATTGTCAGGAAGTCGCCATCAGCGGCCGGGCGGTCCACGGACTTCAGCGTGCCGAAGCGGCCACGGAGTTCATCGAGGGCCTTGTCGACGTCCTCGTCGGAGGATTCTGCAGCAGCAACCTCAACCTTGATGCCGGCGTAGTCAGGCAGCTCGATCTCGGGGCGGACATCAACCTCGGCGTGGAACTTCAGTTCGCCGTCGGTGGAGGTGGGGTCCGGAACTTCGGTGATCTCGACCTCGGGGCGGCTCAGCGGGCGGATGCCTGATTCCTGCACCGCAGTCTGGTACCAGCCGTTGAGGCCTTCATTGATGGCCGTCTCCAGGACGTAGCCGCGGCCGACGCGCTGATCGATCAGCTTGGACGGGACCTTGCCCTTACGGAAGCCAGGGACCTGGATCTGCGAAGCAACAGTCTTGTATGCCTCATCGATGCTGGGCTTCAATTCCTCAAAGGGGACCTCAACATTGAGCTTGACCCGCGTGGGGGTGAGGTTCTCGACAGCGCTCTTCACGGTCTAAGTACTCCTGGGTTTGTGGGATGGGTTTCTGCAAACGCGGGCGTTCTGCCCGGGCCGTCCGGCCCGGGCCGCAGAGTCGGGGTGACAGGATTTGAACCTGCGACTTCCTGCTCCCAAAGCAGGTGCTCTAGCCAAGCTGAGCTACACCCCGTAAGTGCACAGGCAAGTCTACGGTCATACCGGCCGTGAATGCACATTTGACACGTGGGGCATGAATTAGGTTTAGTTGTATCCGGCTTGATCAGCCAGCCCGAAAGTCCGGCAGCTAACATTGATAATGCTAGAACTGCTGTACTCCCGGGGACGTAGCTTAATGGTAAAGCCTCAGTCTTCCAAACTGATTACGCGGGTTCGATTCCCGTCGTCCCCTCCAAGTAAACACAAAGCAGGGCCCCGCTCAGATATTCACCGGCGGGGCCCTGCTTTTGTGTTCTGCCCTTGCGCTGCCTTTGCTAGCGCCCGTCCTGCTGGCAGCCGGGGCACCAGTACAGTTTCCGGCCTCCCAGCTCAGCCAGGGCGACCGGAACAGCGCAGATCCGGCACGGCAGCCCCTGGCGCTTGTAGACGTAGTGCGCTTCATCGCCGGCAGGCAAGGCGGCGCCTTCTGTCCAATACGAGGCCGGCGTAGTGATGATCCTGCCGTCGCGGACACCGTCACGCATCACGGCTGCAGTGTCATCCCACAACAGCCCGGCGGCGTCGCGTAACAGCGAACTGCCCGGCAGCAAGGGGTCGACCCGCTGCCGGAAAAGGACTTCGGCGCGGTAGACGTTTCCGACGCCGGCAATCACTTTCTGGTCCATCAGCAGCGCGGCAATGGGTGTCTTACGTGACGTCACGCCCGTCACAAAGCGTTCCCGGTCCGGCGGCAGGTTCCGCAGCGGATCCGGTCCCAGCCTGGCGAGCACGGCAGACATCTCAGCCCCGGTGATGACAGCACAGGTGGTGGCACCGCGCAGGTCTGCCCAGCCGTGCCGGCCCACAAGCCTGACCCGGACGGCGCCGCCCGGGGCGGGCGGGCCGGCATAGCCAGGCCCGCCGCCGTCGTCGAACGTTTCCCGCTCCCCCACTTTGCGGGGCGCGCCGATGCTGGACGCACCGCGGAACGCAGCGTCACCGCCGAAATCCCAGGCTCCGTAGAGTCCCAGGTGCACGTGGAGGACCAGGGCGTGGTCAAACTGCAGGAAGAGATGTTTGCCGTGGGCCTGGGGCTCGAGCAGCGTATGGCCGTCCAACAGGGCAGCGCCGGCCGCAAACCGTCCCTGCGGACTGCTCACGGCCAGCGTCTCGCCCGCGAAAACGTCGTCGAACTGGCGCGCCAGCCGGCGTACTGAGTGGCCTTCCGGCACTACTCGATGACCTCGCCGGTGGTTTCGTAGGCGGCGATCTTGCCGATCCGGCGCACGTGCCGTTCGTCATTGCTGAACGGTTCGGCCAGGAATGCCTCGATCAGCGCGGTCGCCTCCTCGACGGTGTGCTGGCGTCCGCCGACCGCCACGACGTTGGCGTCGTTGTGCTGGCGTGCCAGGGTGGCGGTGGAGTGGTTCCAGGCGAGGGCGGCACGGACTCCCTTGACCTTGTTGGCTGCAATCTGCTCACCGTTGCCCGAGCCGCCCAGCACGATTCCGAGGGCGTGGACGCCTGCCTGCTGGTCAGCCACCACGGCGAGCGCGGCGTTGATGCAGAAGGATGGGTAGTCATCCTGCGCGTCGTACTCCTTCGGCCCGTGGTCCACCACGTCGTAGCCCTTGGCTGAGAGGTGCCCCACCAGGTGGGCGCTGAGTTCCATGCCTGCGTGGTCGGTGGCGATGTGTACCCGCGGGAAGGCAGGGGAAGAAGTCACGACGGTATCCGTTCGGTTTTAGCGGTGGGGGCCGGCAGCGCCTGTCCAACAGTGCCTGTTCGGGCCAGGGTCAGATCAACAGGACAAGAATACTAGGACTCTGCACCCGCTGCGCCCGAGGCGCCGCCGTGCGCCCGCGCCGCTACCCGGGTCAGGACTTCGGCCAGGCGGGCAGCCGACGCCGGGCTGCCGCCGCTCACGGCGAGGCTGCGGCCGTCTGTTTTGCGCACGACGACGGCGGGGCCGCTGCTGACCAGCATGGCGGCCGTGCCGCTGTGGTTCCGGTAGCCCCACCCGCCGTAGTCAGCCGCCTTCACTTCCGAGGCGCTTGCCTCCGAGATCGCAGCTGCGGGCACGGACATCACCGGCAGCACCCCCGCCACGAGGACCCGCAGGCCGCTGCGGTCGGCTTTTACCCTGGCGAAGAGGAACGCAGCGGCCACCACGGCCAGGGCAGCCAGGAACGCGCCCAGCCACGGCAGGGCGATAACGATCAGGGACGCGGGAAACAGCACGGCAACGGCGATCATCACAAACACCGAGCTGCGGGCATGGACCCAGAGCCGGATCGAGTCCCGCGCCAGGTCCGGGTCCAGTTCCCTGGCAAGGGCCAGCTCGAAGGCCCGGTCGTCATCCGGGGACCATTGCCGGTCAGCCTTGAAAACGAAGCCCATGATGACGCCCAGTGACAATGCCGCCCCGCTGCCCAACGCAAGGACTGTCAGGTCCACGCGGGACTCACGTGCGTCGGCGAGCCCGGACTGGCCTACCAGCCCGGCGGCCAGGACACTCGTGATGAAAAGGCACAGGGACAGCCCTGCCCCCATCATGATCCTGCGCATGATGACAGGACGGGACACCGGGACAGCCTGCGAGAGGACCAGCCAGCCGGCCGCCACGATGATCAGCGCCCCGCCGCTCGCGTACGCGCCAAACGGGGCAAAGGAGGCACCGCCGTCGTCCGTCCAGCTCACTGCCACCGGATCCGGAAGGCTGGGGCGGAGCAGAAAGGCACAGAACACGAAGGCGGCGGCCAGCACCACGGGAAAGCCCACCGCGAACCGAAGTGCTTTGGCATCAACCGCATCCCTGAACCTGCCCATGCCTTAACGCTACTCCGGGCCTGTCCCGATGTGATCGGAAGCAACTTGCCAACCGCCGGCGTCATGGAAGAATGACCAGTGCCGGTGCAGCCCACTCCCCGCCGGCAACAGCAACCCTTCTGGAGGCCCCCTTGCCGGGTATGAACCTGACGCGCACCGAAGCCCGCGAACGTGCCGAACTGATCACCGTTGACTCCTACGATGTCAGGCTGGACCTGACTAAGGGTGAGAAGGTCTTCGGGAGCACCACCACGGTGAAGTTCATGGCCGTCCCGGGTTCCTCCACGTTCATCGACGCGATAACCCACACGGTCCACAGCATCACGCTCAACGGGCGTGAACTGGACCCTGGGGCCGTATCCGACGGCATCCGGATCCAGCTGCCGGACCTGGCCGCCGCCAACGAGCTCACGGTGGTGGCCGACGCGCCGTACATGAACACCGGCGAAGGCCTGCACCGCTTCGTGGATCCGGTGGACAACGAGGTTTACCTGTACACGCAGTTCGAAGTGCCCGATTCCCGCCGGATGTTCGCCGTCTTCGAGCAGCCGGACCTCAAGGGCACTTTTAAGTTCACCGTCACGGCGCCGTCGCACTGGGACGTCATCTCCAACTCCCCCACTCCCGCCCCGCAGGAAACCACCCCCGGGGAAAACGGCGGTGCCCGCTCCATCTGGCAGTTCGCGGCGACGCCCAGGCTCTCCTCCTACGTGACCGCCCTGATCGCGGGGCCCTACCAGTCGGTCCGAAGCGAAGTGGCCAGCTCGGACGGGCGCGTCATCCCACTGGGTGTTTTTGCCCGGAAGTCCCTGATGCAGTACCTGGACGCGGACAACATCTTTGACCTGACCCGGCAGGGCTTCGAGTTCTTCGAGGCCCAGTTCGGCTGCCCGTACCCGTTCGAGAAGTACGACCAACTGTTTGTGCCCGAGTTCAACGCGGGCGCCATGGAAAACGCCGGAGCAGTCACCATCCTCGAAGGCTACGTTTTCCGCAGCAAAGTCACCGGCGCGCAGATCGAGCGCCGGGCCATTACGGTGCTGCACGAACTCGCGCACATGTGGTTCGGCGACCTCGTGACCATGCGCTGGTGGAACGATCTCTGGCTGAACGAATCATTCGCTGAGTACATGTCCCACCTTGCGGCTGTGGAGAACACATCCTTCAGCAGTGCGTGGACCACCTTCGCCTCGGTGGAAAAGTCCTGGGCCTACCGCCAGGACCAGCTCCCCACCACACACCCGATCTTTGCCGAGATCAACGACCTTCAGGATGTGGAGGTCAACTTCGACGGCATCACCTACGCCAAGGGCGCCTCCGTGCTGCGCCAGCTGGTGGCGTGGGTCGGACCGGAGCAGTTCATGGCCGGTGTCCGGGAGTACTTCAGCAAGCACGCATGGCAGAACACCGAGCTCAACGACCTCATGGTGGAACTGGAAAAAGCCAGCGGCCGCGATCTTGACCGTTGGGGGCAGCTCTGGCTGGAAACGGCCGGCGTCAACACGCTCAAGCCCGAGCTGGACGTGGACGGCGACGGGAACCTCACGTCCTTCGCCATCGTCCAATCCGCGGTGGATGACTGGCCCACCATCCGTCCGCACCGCCTCGCCGTCGGGTTCTACAACCTTAACGGCGGCGGCAAGCTGGAGCGCGTACACCGTGAGGAGCTCGACGTCGACGGCGGGCGCACCGAGGTGCCTGCCTTGATCGGGCTGGCGCAACCGGACCTGATCCTGGTCAACGACGACGACCTCGCCTACGCCAAGGTCCGGCTGGACGAAAAGTCCCTGGCGACGGCAACGGCACACCTGAGGGACTTCAGCGAGAGCCTGCCGCGCACCCTGGTATGGAATTCCGCCTGGGATGCCGCGCGCGACGGCGAGACCCCGGCACGCCGCTATGTGGAGCTGATCCTGGCCAACGTCGCCGCGGAATCGGATTCCTCGGTGATCCTGGTCCAGCTGCGGCAACTGGCCACCACGCTGAACTTCTATGTCGCCGAGCAGCACCGCGAGGCCACCACTGTGGCTGCCGTGGACACGCTCTGGGAGCTGGCCAACTCGGTGCCCGGCGGCTCTGACGCACAGCTGCAATTTGTGAAATCGTATGCCCTGCTGGCCCGCAGCACCGGGCAGCTGGATACCGTCGCAGACCTCCTCTCGGGCTCGGCCACGCTGGAGGGGCTGGTGGTGGACCAGGACCTGAGGTGGGAGCTCGTGGCATCACTGGTGGCGGGCGGCCGCCTGGGCACCGAGGACATCAACGCCGAACTGGAGCGGGACAACACCGCCAGCGGCCAGAACGCCGCCGCCCTGGCGAAGGCCGCGATCCCCACGCCCGACGCCAAAGCAGCCGCGTGGGAGTCGATCGTGGTCAAGGGTGAACTGTCCAACGCGCTGCAGGGCTCTGCGGTCGCGGGCTTCACGCGGGTCCTGGACCGGTCGCTGTTGGAACCGTACGCAGAAAAGTACTTCGAGGCCGTTCCCGGGATCGTTGCAACCCGGACCCACGCACTGGCCCAGCAGATCGTCGTCGGGCTTTACCCTGCACTGCTGACCACCCAGGCCACCGTTGACCGCACGGACGGCTTCCTGGCCGCCCTGCCGGCAGAAAGCGCCGCGCTGCGCCGCATGATGCTGGAAAACCGCGACGGCGTCGCCCGGGCACTGCGGGCCCGCGCTGCCGATGTCCTTCCCGGCGATCCCCAGGCCGGCCCATGACCCTGGGTGAGCACCGGTATTCGCTGACGGTGCAGTGGACCGGCAACCTGGGCGAGGGAACGTCGTCGTACCGGGGCTATTCGCGGGACCACGACGTCCTGATCCCGGGATTGCCGGCGCTCCCGGGATCCGCCGACCCGACATTCCATGGGGACAGGTCCCGCTACAACCCCGAGCAGCTGCTCCTGGCCGCCCTGGCGCAGTGCCACATGCTCTCCTTCCTGCACGTTGCTGTGCGGCACGGGGTGGTGGTTACCGGCTACCTCGACGAGGCCACGGGGACGATGCGGCTGAACCGCGACGGCAGCGGGCAGTTTGAGTCGGTGACGCTGCACCCGCGGGTGACCCTGTCGGACCCGGCCCACGTTGCTCTCGCCGGGCAACTGCACCACGAAGCCAACCAGGTCTGTTTTATCGCCCGGAGCGTCAATTTCCCGGTGCGGCACGAACCTGTGACGCTGACGCCCTGACCGCCCAACTGGGTAGCAGCAGATGTCGTTCTGGGCCCTCAATACGACATCTGCTGCTACCTACTTGGGGTAAGCGGGCCTCAAGGGATTCGACGAAGCTCGTCTATGAGCCGGGCTTCCGTTGCGGGCGCAAGCCCGGCTTTGCGCCGGCGGTTCAGGCCGCGGCGGCGCTCGTCCTCCAGCGTGTCCGCCACGGTCTCCTGCCAGGGCCGGGTCGTGAGCCCGGCGGCCCTCGCGGCGATGTTGCTGCGCGCGGAGAAGCCATCGTGGCCCGGCGGCAGCCACAACGGGAAGGAGTCCGGCCCGGCCCAGTAATCTATCCCGTGCTCCACGAGCCAGTCCTCCGGCGCGGTGAGGACATCGCCCTGGTACCCGGCGGCGGTGCGGGATGCCTCAAGGTAGTGGCCGAAGGGCACCTGGTCCCCCACGGCATTCAGTGCTCCCGTGACACCGTGCGATGCCGCAGCAAGGATCCACGCGGCAAGGTCGCGGACGTCGATGACCTGGGTGGGGTGGCGGGCAATGTCCGGGACCACGACCGGTCCCCCGTCCCGGGCGAACCGCGCCGGCCAGTAGCCGTAGCGGTCCGTTACGTCGCCAGGACCGCTGATGAGGCCCGCCCGGCAGAGATGTGCCTTGTCCCCCGCCGCAGCCAGGGTTGCCTGCTCGATGGCCGACTTCGATTCCCCGTAGTTCTCGGGGGTGGATTCAGTCCCGGCAGGCAAGGGCTCCAGGAGGGCGGCATCCTCCGCCTCCCCCGGCGTCGAATGGTCGGCGTAGACCGAACAGCTCGAGACAAATGTCCAGTGCCGGGCGCTGCCGGCCAGGGCCGCCAGCGCATCCGTGGCCTGCATCGCATCGCGGGCTACGTCGATGACTTCGTCCCATACGCCGGTGGCCCCGTCATATGCGTTCGCGCCCAGTGAACGGTCGGCCCGCAACCACCGGGCTCCCTCCGGCGGTTGAGCCACCGATCCTCGCGCCAGGCACGTGACGTCATGCCCCGCGGCCACTGCTTGCCGGACGATTTCTTCGGACAGGAAGGCGGTTCCGCCGAGTACAAGGATGCGCATGGGTTCACGCTACGGCGCTAGGGTTGAAAGAGAACAGAGCCTTCCGCGCCGGGCGAAACCCGCGCCCAGGGCGAACATCATCCCGGCCCCCGCCGGAGACCCCCAGGAGTTTTACCGTTTATGTTCAGCACGTTGTCAATCACCCCCCTCACCTCTGAATCCGATGGAATCAGTGTCCCCGGCATTGTGATCAGCCTGGGCATCGGCGTTGCCGTCTGGCTTGTGGCGACCTTTGTGATATCCCGCATCAGCCGGCGTGTGGCCTCAGGCAGCAACTTCTTCAAGAAGCCCCATTTCAAGTGGGTTGCCCCGGCACTGCGGGCGCTGGACCACGAGCGGCGCGTGCAGCGCGCGGAGACCATCGGCTCATTGCTCAACAGCATTGTGGGAGTCCTGGTGGCGGTCATCACCATTATGTATGTGCTGCAGAACCTGGACGTGAACATCGCTCCGCTGCTGACCAGCGTCGGAATCCTGGGTGTGGCCATTGGCTTCGGCGCCCAGCAGCTGATCCGTGATTTCCTGGCAGGCATCTTCATCACCATTGAGGACCAGTACGGAATCGGCGATGTCATCGAAACCAGCGAGGTAGTGGGCGTTGTGGAATCCATGGGCCTTCGGATCACCCGGGTCCGGTCCGAGGACGGCGCCATCTGGTACCTGCGCAACGGCGAGATCCTCCGCGTCGGCAACCGTTCCCAGGGGAACTACGTGCCTGTGCCTGATCCGGCCACCGAAACCGAAGCTGCATTGCACGAGCCTGCCACCAACACCGAGACTAAGAAGACTGACCAGAAAGCCGGAGAATAGGGACATGAGCATACCCACCGAGCCGCAGCAGCCGCGCCAGCTAATGCAGAACGATCCATTCAGCCAGCCCGGCTACACGGACAACTTCTATGACGCCGTGGGCGGCCATGACACGTTCGTCCGCCTCATCGACGTCTTCTACGACGGCGTGGCCACCGACCCGCTGTTGCGCCCGATGTACCCGGAAGAGGACCTTGGCCCGGCCAAGCGCCGTTTCCTGATGTTCCTGGAGCAGTACTGGGGCGGACCCACCACCTATGGCGAGGAACGCGGCCATCCTCGGCTGCGGATGCGGCACATGCCATTTCGCGTCACGCCGGAGGCGAAGGACCGCTGGCTGTTCCATATGCGCACGGCCGTGGATACGTTACGGCTGCCCCCGTTGTACGAAGGCACGCTGTGGGACTACATGGAGCGCGCAGCCCTGTCCATGGTGAACAGCCCGTCAGGGAGCTGATTGCCGGTCCGGCCTGACCAGGCCGGACTGTTTCCAGGCCCGGTTTAGCCCAGCCCGCTCCCGGTCCGTGCAAGGACGTGCCCGCGGGCGCCCGTGAGCCGGAACCACCGGCCTGCACGGAAAAGCTTCTGGTCGCCGTCGCCAAGGAACCCCAGCGCCAGCGCGGCAAACGCGGCTCCGGCCGGAAGCCCCAGGGTATCCAGCGGCCGGCCCCAGACTGCAGCCCGGGCATTATTGACGATAAGGGCCCCCGGTTTGTCCGGCACAATGCCGGCCACTTCCGCGATTCCCGCTTCGGCGGCCTGCCGCAGGTCGGCATCCGGAACGGGCCCTATCAGCTCCCAACCTGTCCTGGGGGCGCTGACCCCGGTCCACGATTCGGTGACGGTGGACGGCGGAACCGGCAGCTCGACGTCGCCCTCCCCTGCCCGGGCAAGACGGTCCAGGACCGCTGACAGCGGGACCGTGACATCGGTGCCGGACCGTTCCGCAAGTCCCATGGTGCGCAATCCCAGGATGGTGGGGGTTGATTCGCCCAGCAGCCGCGGCCTCAGCACGCACACGTAGGCGGCCAGGACTGAGCCCGCAGCCTGAAGCCGGATGGCGCCGTCGTCTATTGTTTTGGCGCGTGTAACGAAGGTGCGCAGATCGGCTAGATCACGCGGATCGGCGAAGTGGAAGGACTGGGTGAGTAGATCAGACACACTAAGAACACTACCGGCTGCACCATGTTTGAGCGCTGCCGGGGTGGCGTCTAGAGTCGAACCATGACTGAAGCTGACGCCGGATTGCTGGCCCCGCCCAGCGGTGACCCCACCTCATCGCTCATCAAACTCCTGGACCTTGGCGAACTGGAGGGGGCGCGCACCGACGAGGACATCTTCCTGGGGCCCTCGCAGCAGCAACCGCATCAGCGGGTCTTCGGTGGCCAGGTTCTTGCCCAGTCCCTCATCGCTGCCAACAGGACGGTGGATCCTGAGCGCCACGTGCATTCCATGCATGGATACTTCCTGCGGCCAGGCGATGCCAACAAAACCATCACCTTTGGCGTCCAGCGCCTGCGGGATGGCCGCTCCTTCTCCGCACGCCGGGTCCACGCCTACCAGGAGGGTGTGCCCATCCTCTCCATGATCGCGTCCTTCCAGGGCGACGATGAAGGCATCGAGCACGAGTCAGCCATGCCGAAGGGAATCCCGGATCCTGAATCACTGCCCAGCACGGCCGACCTCCTGGGCAAGTTTGACCACCCCGTGGCCCGGCACTGGTCATACGAGCGGCCGTTCGACATCCGCCACGTGGATCCGGCCTTGTATGTCTCGGCCAAGGGAAAACGGGAAGCCCGGAACGCCGTGTGGATGAAGACGTTTGGCCCCATGCCGGACAACACCAACATGCACCGTGCGGCGTTGGCCTATGCCAGCGACTACACCATCCTGGAATCCATCCTCCGCCGGCATGGGCTGAGCTGGATCACCCCGGGCATGAACGTGGCCAGCCTGGACCACGCCATGTGGTGGCACCGCCCGGCCCGCGTGGACGAGTGGCTGCTCTACGTCCAGGAATCCCCCAGCGCCCAGGGTGCCCGCGGACTGGCCACCGGAAAGATTTTCAACCGGGCCGGACAACACGTTGCATCCGTCGCCCAGGAGGGAATGGTCCGCGTTCCCACCGACCTGAAGAACAAAGTGGTAGGGGCCTTCCAGTCCAAAGTCCTCGGGCACCAGATCCGGAAGGCCGGGAGGGACTAGCCCCGCTTACGTACCTGCCTGCGACTGGCACTCAGGCGCGAAAACAGGCCGGCACCCCGTAGGGTGCCGGCCTGTTCCACTCACGGCATGGAATCAGTCGCGCGTGAGGCGGCGGTGGGTGACGCGGTGCGGCTTGGCAGCGTCGGGACCCAGCCGCTCCACCTTGTTCTCCTCGTAGGATTCGAAGTTGCCCTCGAACCAGTACCACTTGGAGGGGTTCTCCTCGTCGCCTTCGTAGGCGAGGATGTGGGTGGCCACCCGGTCCAGGAACCAGCGGTCGTGGGAAACCACCACAGCGCAGCCGGGGAATTCCAGCAGTGCGTTTTCCAGGCTGCTGAGGGTTTCGACATCGAGGTCGTTGGTGGGTTCGTCCAGGAGCAGCAGGTTGCCGCCCTGTTTGAGCGTCAGGGCCAGGTTCAGGCGGTTGCGCTCACCGCCCGAGAGCACGCCGGCCTTCTTCTGCTGGTCCGGACCCTTGAAACCGAACGCGGCAACGTAGGCGCGGGACGGCATCTCCACGTGGCCCACCTGGATGTAGTCCAGGCCGTCGGACACAACCTCCCACAGGGTTTTGTTGGGGTCGATGCCGCCGCGGCTCTGGTCCGCGTAGGAAATTTTGACGGAGTCGCCGATCTTGAGGTCGCCGCCGTCAAGCGGCTCCAGCCCTACGATCGTCTTGAACAGGGTGGTCTTGCCGACGCCGTTGGGGCCGATGACACCGACGATGCCGTTGCGCGGAAGCGTGAAGGAGAGACCGTCGATGAGCGTGCGGTCCTCGAAGCCCTTTTGCAGGTTTTTGGCTTCCAGCACCAGGCCGCCGAGACGCGGTCCCGGCGGGATCTGGATCTCTTCGAAGTCCAGCTTGCGGGTACGGTCCGCCTCGGCGGCCATTTCCTCATAGCGGGCAAGGCGGGCCTTGGACTTGGTCTGGCGTCCCTTGGCGTTGGAGCGGACCCACTCAAGTTCTTCCGTGAGGCGTTTGGCCTGCTTGGCGTCCTTCTTGCCCTGGACTTCAAGCCGGGCGCGCTTCTTCTCCAGATAGGTGGAGTAGTTGCCCTCGTACGGGTAAAGGTGGCCGCGGTCAACCTCGGCGATCCACTCAGCCACGTGGTCCAGGAAGTACCGGTCGTGGGTGACTGCCAGCACTGCCCCGGCGTAGTTGGAAAGGTGCTGTTCAAGCCACAGCACGCTCTCGGCGTCCAGGTGGTTGGTGGGTTCGTCGAGCAGCAGCAGGTCAGGCTTCTGCAGGAGAAGCTTGCAGAGGGCCACGCGGCGGCGTTCACCACCGGAGAGGAGCGTGACGTCCGCGTCTGCGGGCGGGCAGCGAAGGGCGTCCATGGCCTGTTCCAGCTGGGAGTCCAGGTCCCAGGCGTCGGCAGCGTCGATGGCTTCCTGCAGGTGGCCCATCTCTTCGAGGAGTGTGTCGTAATCAGCGTCGGGGCTGGCCATTTCCTCGGAGATCTCGTTGAAGCGCTGGATCTTGCCGTAGATTTCGCCAACACCTTCCTGGACGTTGCCCAGGACGGTCTTTTCCTCGTTCAGTGGCGGTTCCTGGAGCAGGATGCCCACCGTGTACCCGGGACTGAACCGCGCTTCGCCGTTCGAGGGGGTGTCCAGTCCAGCCATGATCTTGAGAATGGTGGACTTACCGGCACCGTTCGGGCCAACGACACCAATCTTGGCGCCCGGGAAGAAGGACATGCTTACGTCGTCGAGAATAAGTTTTTCGCCAACGGCCTTACGGGCCTTGGTCATTGTGTAGATAAATTCCGCCATGCTTCCAAATCTAGTGGGTTGGCAGGGATATCTCACATTCGTCCGTCAGGCGGGAGCTCCCACAAAACACTTGCCGCTCGCCAGCACAGGCAGCACCGTGACAGTTACACTGCCGTCCCGGATTTGCCCGATGACACACTCGGCACCGTCCAGGACGGCCGCTTCGATGGCATCCGCTTCCAGACCGGTAGGCGTCCGGCTTTCGGAGATCTCCAGGACCGCGCCCGGGATCCCGGCCCCGGTCACCGCTTCTCTCACCTGGGCCGTGGCGGGCCTGGGGGTGCCGGCAGCCAGCCGGTTCAGCGCGTCGGAGAGGGTCTGCTTCAGCGCGGCCGTCGCCGGGGTGGCGTCCGCGGCGGGAACGGATGCAGGGGCAGAAGGGGCCGGCGCAGTGGAAGGCGCTGCGGTCCGGGCCGACGACGTGGCGCTTGTGTCGGCCGCGGACGTGGCGGTCCCGGACTGGTTCCCTCCGTTGCACGCGGACAATGCTGCGACGCACGCCAGGCAGCCGGCGACTGTGAAGAGAAGCATGCGGGAGGATGTGCCGACTGATGACGGGGACCAAGGTCCGGGAAATTTTGAATGTTTCCGCCGGCGTTCCGTGCTGCTCGTCATGCCGCCCATTCTGCCACGCCGCGCGGCGGTGTTTGTTGCCGCGCGGCGGGCCGCAGCTTGGCGCTCCGCAGCACGCAGGCAGTGCCTTCAGGTCGCCGCTCCTGCGAGCTCGCCGGTTTCAGTGTCCACTGAAACGTAGCTGCCGGTGGCATCCTCGAAAACGATGTCCTCCGGCGTGCCGTCTTCCTCCGGGTAGTCGTCCGGACCGGAGTCCACGCCTGCCGGGTCATAGCCGTCGCTGCCGGACCGGGCGGAAGTCTCAGAGTCCGGCAATTCATTCTTCGGCGTCCGGATGTAATTGGCGGAGCCCCACTTAAGGTCGTGGCCCACGGCATCGGCGGTGATTTCGGCCTTGTGATAGATGCGTCCGTCCCGCTCCCAGCTTGCCAGCTTCAGCCTGCCGACCACGATGACCCGCTGGCCCTTCTTGATGCTGCAGCCCATGTTCCCGGCCAGTTGGCGATACCCCTGGACCGTGAACCAGTTCATGTTGTCCTCGATCCACGTGCCCGAGGCTTTGTCGAAATGACGGGACGGGGACCCCAGCCGGAACGATGCCGTCCCAATGCCGGTGGTGGTGGTGGACGTGGTGACGTCCGTGGCCACAAAGCCCCGGATGGTAATGATGTCGGTCATGATCGTGTCCTGTCTCGAAGGTGATGCCCTAGCGGGCAAAACCAGCTTCGCGCGGACGCCTTGCTGCCGCGAGGGGCGGATTTGCGTATGTGCACAACGCAGCCAGGGACAGCACTGTGGAGGACAGGTGGCGCCGTGACGGCGCCGGGACCCGGGGGCATGTAAACTTTTTTGAGGCATCCGAATATAGGTATCGGAGACCACGTGCCCCAGTAGCTCAGGGGATAGAGCAGCGGCCTTCTAATCCGCCGGTCGGGGGTTCGATTCCCTCCTGGGGCACCAGCAAATGCACTGAGGCTTCGGCCTGCGGATGACGCAGGCCGAAGCCTCAGTGCTTGTGGTGACGTTCCGCCCGCTGGTTGCGGGAGGGCTCACGGCGCCTGGCCGGAGAGCCGATGCGGGGCTTCCACAAGGGAACGGACAACGCTGCCGGCCGCACCCAGCAGCGCGCCTGCCTGCCCCACTGCCGACACGCTGATGTGCTCGGGCAGGATCTTGCCAGGTGCGTATCTTTCCAGGCTTTCCGACAGCGACGGCCTGACCCATTCCCCCAATATGGCGAAGTGGCCGCCCAGCACCACTGACGAGATATTCAGCAGCCGGACGGTGGAAGCGACCGCCACACCGAGGTAATGGCCGGCACGCGCGACTGCGGCAAGCGCGTCCCCGTCGCCGGCCGCGAGCGCCGCCAGCAACTGGGCCAGGCTCTCGGATCTGGAGGGGCCTGGCAGTGCTGGACCGGAGGCAAGGCGCGAAGCCGCCGGCCCCGCGGGTGGGGTCTGTGCGGGAATTCCCGCGGCGGCAAAAATCGCGTCCTGGCCGGCCACGGTTTCAAGGCAGCCCGTGCCGCCGCAGGAACAGACTGTTCCCTCGGGCTGGACGACCACATGCCCGAGTTCGCCGGCATGCCCGTGGGGGCCGGTAAACAGTTCAGAGCCGATCACCAGACCGCCGCCCACGCCCACCTCGCCGGACACAAACAGGAAGTCCGCGTCCCCGGCAGGACGGTATCGCAGCTCGGCAAGGGCAGCGGCGTTGGCCTCGTTGAAAAGCCTGGTGCCCAGTGGCACGTGCGGCAACAGGGCACCCAGGTCCAGGGTCTCTGAGTCCCAGCCGAGGTTGGGAGCCGTGATGACTGTGCCGGTTTGGTCGTCAACGAGCCCGGGAACGGCGAGCCCGCCGCCGAGAACGCGGACCCCCCGGGCCTCCGCCGCGCCCCGGAGCCCGGCGGCGAGGTCCGCCAGCGCTGCGGCTACGGAACCGGGCGTGGCGGTGCGGTTGTCCTGCTCCCGCAATTCCTGGAGCAACAGGTTGCCTGCCAAGTCCATCACGCCCGCGGAGATGTAGTCGACGTTGATCTCCATCCCCATCACGCCCCTGGCCGGATTGAGCTCCAGCCCCACGCCTGGCCGTCCTCGTTCCCCCTGCGGATTCAGCCCGATTTCACGGACAATCCCGGCATCGAGGAGGTCCAGCACCAGGCTCGATACAGATGCTTTCGTGAGACCTGTGAAGGCAGCGACCTGGGCGCGGGTCAGGTGCGTGCCTGACCCGGACTGCGCGATCCGCCCCAGTACCAGGGCCAGGTTTCCGCGGCGGACGTCTCCCATGCTTCCCGGGGCCCCCGCCTCGGAGGTGCCGGCAGCCGGCGCTGATTTGGCCATCCGGCCCTCCTTTTGAAGTTCATGCCCATCGGGCAGTCCTCATCCTATTGACCATAGCTCATGGCCGCTTATATAGTTCAAGCAATAAACTAACTAGCGGGAACGATGGTTCCCCTCCAAGTGCAAGGACGCATCATGACTCTTACGCCCACCCCCGGCGACAAGTTCACCTTCGGCCTCTGGACCGTGGGCTGGACAGGAGCGGACCCCTTCGGAGTTGCCACCCGGAAACCCTTGGACCCTGTGGAGGCAGTCCACAAGCTCAGCGAACTGGGCGCATACGGCATAACCTTCCACGACAACGACCTGGTCCCGTTCGACGCGTCGGTCTCTGAGCGCGAGCTGATCCTCAAGAACTTTAAGGCCGCCCTGGCCGAGACGGGCCTCAAAACCCCCATGGTGACCACCAACCTCTTCAGCCATCCGGTCTTCAAGGACGGCGGCTTCACCTCCAATGACCGCTCCGTCCGCCGCTTCGCCCTGAGCAAGGTCCTGCAGAACATCGACCTCGCCGCCGAGCTGGGCGCCGAGACCTTCGTCATGTGGGGCGGCCGCGAAGGCAGCGAATATGACGGCTCCAAGGACCTGTCCGCCGCGCTGGACCGCATGAAGGAAGGCGTCGACACCGCCGCCGCTTACATCAAGGACAAGGGCTACGGCCTGCGCATCGCCCTGGAGCCCAAGCCCAACGAGCCCCGCGGCGACATCTTCCTGCCCACCGTCGGACACGGACTGGCCTTCATCGCCCAGCTCGAACATGGCGACATCGTGGGCCTCAACCCCGAGACCGGCCACGAGCAGATGGCCGGTCTGAACTTCACCCACGGCATCGCCCAGGCCCTCTGGGCAGGGAAGCTGTTCCACATCGACCTCAACGGCCAGCGCGGCATCAAATACGACCAGGACCTGGTCTTCGGCCACGGCGACCTTACCAGCGCCTTCTTCACCGTCGACCTGCTCGAAAACGGGTTCCCCAACGGTGGTCCCAAGTACGACGGCCCTCGGCACTTCGATTACAAGCCCTCCCGTACCGACGGCTACGACGGCGTGTGGGAATCCGCGAAGTCCAACATGGCCATGTACCTCCTGCTCAAGGAACGCGCCCTCGCCTTCCGGGCCGACCCTGACGTGCAGGAGGCCCTGAAGACCTCCGGCGTGTTCGAGCTCGGCGAACCGACCCTTGCCGCCGGTGAGTCCACAGCGGACCTGCTCGCTGACGCGTCCGCCTTCGCGGAGTTCGACGCCGATGCCGCCGCCGAGCGCTCCTTCGCCTTCGTGCGGCTCAACCAGCTGGCCATCGAGCACCTGCTCAACGCCCGCTAGGCCGCAGGCACCCAACCAACAGCACCACGGCGCCGCCGGATCAGGACAAGATCCGGCGGCACCGGCGCATCAAAAGGAACCCCATGGCCCTCGTAGCCGGAATCGACAGCTCCACCCAGTCCTGCAAGGTAGTGATCCGTGACCCGGACACGGGCGAGTTGGTGCGCCAGGGCCGCGCCAGCCATCCCGAAGGAAGCGAAGTCCACCCCGACCACTGGTGGAACGCGCTGCAGGCCGCAATCAGCCAGGCAGGCGGACTCGCCGACGTCAGCGCCATCTCCGTCGGCGGCCAGCAGCACGGCATGGTGTGCCTCGACGCGACCGGTGATGTCATCCGGCCGGCACTGCTGTGGAACGACACCAGGAGTGCTCCCGCCGCCCTGGAACTGATCCGGGAGGCCGGCGACGGCGACTCGGCCGCAGGTGCCCGCTACTGGTCCCGCGCCACGGGAACTGTTCCGGTTGCGTCCCTGACCATCACCAAACTGCGCTGGCTCGCAGACAATGAACCGGCAAACGCAGAACGCGTTGCCGCCCTTTGCCTGCCCCACGACTGGCTCTCCTGGCGCCTGGCTGGCTTCGGTCCCGGCAGCGGCGAGGCGGGCCTGGCCGCACTCCGTACCGACCGCTCAGACGCCTCGGGCACAGGCTACTACTCCGCCTCCTCCGGCGAGTACCTTCCCGACGCCCTCCAAAGGTCCCTTGGCCACGTCCCCCGCCTTCCCGCCGTCGTCGGTCCGCTGGACATCGCCGGGAAAACCCCGGAAGGGGCGCTCATCGGACCGGGTGCCGGGGACAATGCCGCCGCGGCGCTTGGCGTCGGCGCGGACGTGGGGGACGTAGTCATTTCGCTGGGTACCTCGGGAACTGTCTTTGCGGTATCGGACACCCCGACGGCCGATGCATCGGGGCTCGTCGCAGGATTCGCGGACGCCACGGGCCACTACCTGCCGCTCGCCTGCACGCTCAATGCAACACGGGTCTTCGACGCCACCGCCGCCCTGCTCGATGTCAACCTGGAGGAATTCAATGAGCTGGCATTGGCGGCTCCCGCAGGAGCCGGAGGCCTGACACTGGTTCCTTACTTTGACGGCGAGCGGACACCCAACCTTCCGGAGGCGGCAGGATCCCTGCACGGCATCACCCGGGCGAACTACACCCCGGCGAACCTGGCGCGCGCCGCCGTCGAAGGCGTGGTGTGCTCGCTTGCTGACGGCCTCGCGGCCCTGCAGTCGCAGGGCGTAGACGCCCGGCGGGTCATCCTGGTCGGCGGAGGAGCGCAGTCGCCTGCCGTGCAGTTGGCGGCCAGCCAGCTGCTTGGCCTTCCTGCCTTTGTCCCCACACCCGGCGAGTACGTGGCCGACGGCGCCGCCCGCCAGGCAGCCGCCCTACTGGCCGGCACTTTCCCGGACTGGACCCTCAGCGGCGTGGAATTGCCGGCGGAATCTTCCGACGGCGGTGTCCTCTACAGGTACCGCAGGCACGCCGCCGCCTACCTCGCCTAAGTCCGGCAACAGAACACGGCCCGAGTGCCCGGCGGCAAATTCAAAAGGACCTGCACCGCGAAGGCGGTGCAGGTCCTTTTTTGGTGGGGCGCAGGCGCCTGCCGTGACGTAGCAGGCGCCCGCGGTCTGCATCAGGTCAGGCGTACGGAAGTACCAGCTCCGCGTAGCGCTCCTTGACCGTGGAAAGGACGATATGGCCATCCGTATCCCAGATCTCCTGATTGAAGATTTCGACTTCGATGTCGCCGGTGTATCCGGCGTCCCGGACCCAGGTGCCGATGGTGGCGAAGTCAATGACGCCGTCGCCCATGTATCCCCGCGACAGTAGCGGATCCGCGGCGATGGGCATGTTGAAGTCGCACACCTGATAGGACGCGATTCGGTCTTCCCGGCCGGCGCGTTCAATCTGTGTCTTGAGCTCCGGGTCCCACCAGACGTGGAAGGTGTCGACGGCGACGCCAACATCCTTCGTGTCGAACGGGGCCGCGAGGTCCAGGGCTTGCCCCAGGGTGGAGATCAGGGCACGGTCCGCGGCGTACATCGGGTGCAGGGGTTCGAGCACCAGCCGGATCCCGTTCTCGGAGGCGAACGGGACAAGGTCGGCGAGACGGTCGGCGACGCGCTGGCGGGCAGCCACCACGTCCTTCTCCCCCGGCGCCAGACCGCCGACCACCAGGAAGAGTTCCCGCGTGTCCAGCGCCGCGGCTTCGAGGATCGCCGCGCGGTTGTCAGCGAGTGCGGCGGCCTGGCCTTCAGCGTCGGCTGCTGTCAGGAAACCGCCGCGGCAAAGCGAGGAGACCCGGAGGCCGGCGTCCTTAATCAGCTTGGCGGCCTTGTCCAGCCCAGCTTCGGCAACGCGGTCACGCCATGGGCCGATCGACGGAATGCCGGCATTGACGCAGCCGTCGACGACCTGCGCGAGGGTCCACTTCTTGGTGGTGGCGCTGTTGATCGCAAGGCGCGAGAAATCGCTCATACTCCCACTCCGTTGATCCGCAGGTAGTCCGACATCCGGAAGGCGGCCAGGGCCGGGTCCTTCAGCAGTCCGGCCTGGTCGGCCAGTTCGAAGGTTTTTGCCAGGTGCACCACGGAGCGGCCGGAGTGCAGGCCGCCCACCATCTGGAAGCCAGGCTGCTTGCCGTTGAGCCAGGACATAAAGGCAATCCCGGTCTTGTAGTAGAACGTGGGAGCGCTGAAGATGTGCTTGCCCAGTTCCCGCGTTGAATCGAGGATGGCCCGCGCCTTGGCGGCGTCCCCGGCGTCGTAGTGCTGCAGCGCAACGGAAGCCGCGGGGTAGATGGCTGCGAAGATGCCCAGCAAGGCATCCGAGTGGTGGCTGCCGTCGCCGTCGATCAGTTCCGGATAATTGAAGTCGTCGCCCGTGTACAGGCGGACGCCCTCAGGAAGCACGGCACGGAGTGCCACTTCATGGCCGGCATCCAGCAGGGACACCTTGACGCCGTCCACCTTGGCCGCGTTGTCACGGATCAGGGACAGGAATGTCTCGGTGGCGGCAGCGACGTCGTCGTTGCCCCAGTAGCCGGCCAGCGCCGGATCGAACATTGTCCCGAGCCAGTGCAGGATGACGGGCTGGTCCACTTCCTGAAGAAGAGTCGAATACACCTTCAGGTAGTCTTCCGGACCGGTGGCCACCCGGGCCAGTGCCCGGGAGGCCATCAGGATGACCTTGGGCCCGGCCTCACTGACGACGGCGATCTGCTCACGGTAGGCGTCCAGGACTGCTGCCAGTCCGGCCTCGCCTGTGGGCAGCGTGGCGATATCCAGCTGGTCGGTGCCCGCGCCGCAGGAGACGAGGTCGCGCACGGTTTTGCCGGCGGTCGCGGCATTGCCCGAGGAGACCACCGAAGCAGCCTCGACGCCGGTGCGTTTGATGAGCTGCTGGGTTGCGGCCCAGTCAAGGCCCATGCCGCGCTGGGCGGTATCCATGGCATCGGCAACACCGAGACCATAGGACCAGAGTTCATGCCGGTACGCCATGGTGGCGTCCCAGTCGAGCCGTGCCGGGGCACCCGGGGTGTTGTCGGCCAGTACCTCGGGAATAACGTGCGCTGCGGCGTAGGCGCGGCGGGCCGTGAGGGGGGCTGTGGGCTTGGCCCACGACGCACCGCCCTGGAGGCGGTACTCCCGGGTGCCGCCGTCATTGGAGGGAAGGATCAGCGAAGTCATCAGAGCGTGATCTCCGGGATGTCGATGGTGCGGCGTTCGTCGTTGGACTGCAGGCCCAGCTCGGCGAGCTGGACGCCGCGGGCCGCGGAGAGCAGGCCAAAGCGGTGTTCGCGGCCCGCTACGACGTCGCGGAGGAATTCTTCCCACTGAAGCTTGAAGCCGTTGTCCAGCTCAGCATTGGCCGGCACTTCCTGCCACTGGTCGCGGAAGGATTCCGTCACGGGCAGGTCCGGGTTCCAGACAGGCTTGGGGGTATGGGCGCGCTGCTGTGCAACACACTTGTTCAGGCCGGCAACGGCGGAGCCGTGCGTGCCGTCGATCTGGAACTCGACCAGTTCGTCGCGGTAGACGCGGACTGCCCAGCTGGAATTGATCTGGCCGATGACTTCGTCCCCGCCCGGGGTTTCGAGCTCAAAGATGCCGTAGGAGGCGTCGTCGGCGGTGGCCTTGTATTCCTTGCCTGCTTCGTCCCAGCGCGCGGGGATGTGGGTGGCGGTCTTGGCGTTGACGCTCCGGACCTTGCCGATGATGCCTTCGAGGACGTAGTTCCAGTGGCAGAACATGTCCGTGGTCATTCCGCCGCCGTCTTCCTTGCGGTAGTTCCAGGACGGGCGCTGCGCTGCCTGGACGTCGCCTTCGAAGACCCAGTAACCGAACTCGCCGCGGATGGACAGGATGCGGCCGAAGAAGCCTTCGTCAACAAGGCGGCGCAGCTTCACCAGGCCGGGAAGGTACAGCTTGTCGTGCACAACGCCCGCGGTAACGCCGGCTTCCTTGCCGATGCGTGCCAGTTCGATGGCCTCTTCGAGTGTTTCCGCCGTGGGCTTCTCAGTGAAGATGTGCTTGCCGGCCAGCATTGCCTTCTTCAGCGTCGCGGCGCGGAGGCTGGTCATGGACGCATCGAAGATGACGTCCACGGTGGGGTCGTTGATCACGGAATCGAGGTCCGTGGTCCACTCCGCCACCTTGTGCAGTTCTGCGAGCTCACGGATCTTGGCTTCGTTGCGGCCCACCAGGATGGGTTCGATCTGGACCCTGGTGCCGTCCTCCAGCGTGAAGCCTCCGGCGTCACGGATCGGAAGGATGGAACGCAGCAGGTGCTGGCGGTAACCCATCCGGCCGGTGATGCCGTTCATGGCAATGCGGATCGTCTTTGTTTCGAAGCCCATGTGTCCTCCACGGTGAGTGAGCAGTGTTACTCAAGCTGATTCGGGAAAGCGCATTCCCACTGCATCCATTCTGCACCCACCGGCCGCGAATTGGCAAGCGCTTTCCGGCAAGAGCCTAAAACTGCCATAATGTGGTCAACGCCGTTGGCGACCGAGTTCCGCACGAAGTTCCGCATAAAAGGAGATCCCGTGGCTGCAAGTACCCTCACCGAGGTGGCCCGGCTGGCCGGCGTGTCACCCGCCACGGCCTCGCGCGTACTTAACGGTTCTGCCCGGAAGCCCGGACAGGACATCGCCGACCGCGTGCGGCAGGCTGCGGACTCCCTGGGATACATTCCCAACGCCCAGGCCCAGGGGCTGGCCAAGTCAAGCTCGGGCCTGATCGGACTCATCGTCCACGACATCGCTGATCCCTACTTCGCCGCAATCGCCCGCGGCGTCCAGGAGGCCGCCCGGGAGCAGGGCCGCATGGTCCTGCTTGCCACCACTGCCGGTGCACCCGGGGACGAAAAAGAAGCCGTGGCCGCCTTCGCCGCACGCAGGGCCGATTCGATCGTGATCGCCGGTTCGCGTTCGGCCCGCACCGAGGACAGTAAAGGCAACGCCGATCTGGCCGCCGAACTGGACAGGTATTGCCGCAACGGCGGCCAGGTGGCTGTTGTGGGCCACCCGGTAGTGGGAGCCGCGGTGACGGAGGGCTACCACGTGGTGGAAGTACCCAACGAGGAACTTGCCGCCAGCCTTGCCTCCGAACTTGCCGCCTCCCGGCCGGACGACGACTTCGTGATTATCGGCGGGCCGGACGGACTCTTCACCTCCGATGACCGGGTCCGCGGCTTCCAGCAGGGCCTTGCCGAAGCAGGAAGGCCCCCGGCCGAAGTCCTGCGCAGTTCCTTTAACCGCGCCGGCGGATACGAAGCCGGCCTCACCCTCGCGGCACGCATCAAGGCTGCCGGCCCGGGGGGGAAAACGGGCCAGGGAAACGGGGTCCATGGCAAAGCCCGGGGGCTGTGCATCTTCGCCGTCAACGACGTCATGGCCATCGGTGCTGCGGCCGCCCTCCGGAGTGAAGGGCTGCGTATCCCCAGGGACGCCACCATCGCCGGCTTTGATGACATCGAGACGCTGCGCGATTTCCGACCGGCACTGTCCACCGTCCACCTTCCCCTCGAGGACATAGGCAGGATCGCCACACGCAGCGCCGCCGGGTCCGCTGCAGCCGAAGCCGACGCCGCTGCCGCACCGTCTCCGCCGGTGACTGGGCGGGTGACGCTGCGCCGCAGCACCGAGATGGCCTCCTAAGGTGGCCGCGGTCTCCCTCACCGCTGTAGCCGCCCGCGCCGACGGGCCGCGCCCAGCTGTCCTGGTCCTTCCGGGCGGAGGCTACGGCCATCAGGCTGACCATGAGGCGGAGCCGGTTGCCGAGTGGCTCGCCTCGCTGGGAATCCACGCCTTTGTACTCCGGTACCGGGTGGCACCGCACCGCCACCCGGCCCCGCTTGAGGATGCCAAAACGGCGCTGCTGCAGATCCGCAGCGAAGGCAACGGTCTTGCCGTGGACAGCAGCAGGGTAGGGGTCCTTGGCTTCTCCGCCGGCGGCCACCTTGCAGCCACGCTCTCAACGGCGGTGGCAACCGGAGATTCAGCGCTCGATCTCGAGGCCGCCGTCCCGGACCTCACCGTGCTTTGCTACCCCGTGGTCTCCTACACGGAAGAAGTCCATCAGGGGTGCGTGGACAACCTGCTCGGGGCCTCGCCGTCGGAAGACCTGCTCCGGGAGGTTTCCGCAGACCTCCATGTCACAGCGGCCACTCCCCCGGCTTTTGTCTGGCACACAGCCGACGACGCGGCGGTGCCGGTCCATCACAGCCTTTCCTACACCGGGTCGCTGGTCAGGGCCGGCGTGCCGGCCGAACTGCATGTGTTCCCGCACGGCCGCCACGGCCTTGGACTCGCTCCCGAGGATCCGGGACCGGCTCAGTGGACATCGCTGTGCGCGGCGTGGCTGGCACGGATGGGATGGACTCAGTCTTCGCCCAACGCGATGTGATTGAGGAAATCGGCATCATGGCTGACGTTCTCAGGAAGGTCATCCGCGACGAACTCGAGCATCATGTCAATTGGCCGGCCTGCCTCACGCAGGACGTCGGCCACTGACCGCCAGAGTTGCTTGCGTCCGCTGAGGGCCAGCCGCTCCTGCTCCGGCCACCAGGAAAAGCAATGTATGCCGGAAACAAACGGAAGCACTTGCCGCAGGCCCGCCAAGGCGGCTTGGTCGGAGAGTCCGACGGCAGGCTGCCAGTAGGTCCCCACATTGTCCCGGCCCACGTCCTGGAGTAACCGGAGCGTGGACTCCGGCGTGTCCGTGAGGGTCCCGCCGTGGTACTCGAACGCAATTTCCAGCCGCTGCCCGGCGGCTACCGCCGCGATCCGCTGGGTGTCGCGGACAACGTCCGCCCACAGTTCGCCGTCGGATGCGGCGGAGCCGTTGTCACCGGCCCAGACCCTGATCCTCGGCGCATCCAGGCGCACGGCCCGTTCCATCACGGCGTCGAAATCGGTGAAGCTGCCGGCACGGTAGTAGGAGCCCAGGGACAGGACCGCGAGGTCCGCTGCCAGGCTGGCCTCGCGGGCTTCATCCGCCGAGGCGTCATCGCGGATGTGCACATCCGTGCCCCACTCGACTCCCGCGAGGCCGGCGTCCGCCGCAGTCCCGGCAACGTCTGCAATACTGCTGTGCCGCAGCGTCACGGAACAGAGACCAGGGGTAATTGCTGAGCGGTTCCAGTCCGCCAGTTCCGTCTGCTGTCCAAAGTTCATCGGCACTCTTTCCGTAGCTGCGGCCCCGAGAACTGACGGGCCGGGAGGGTCGCAGTCCAGCGTAGCGGGAATGCGTTTGCCGCGTTAATCGTTTCGCGGCGGACCACCCTGGTCGGACTACCCTGTAGGCATGAAGCACCAGCCCGCCCGGGACCTTGCCAGGGCACCCGCGGAATGGTCCGACGTCGAGAGACTGTTCGGGCTGCCCGGCGAGCCGTCCCGCTGCTGGTGCCGTTTCTTCGCGTTCACCGGTCCTGAGTACTCCGCACTGGAACCGGCCGCGCGCAAAGCGCAGCTGCGGGAAAAGTTCGACGGCGCCTCCCCCGCGCCGGGCGTACTCGCCTTCCGCGACGGGCTGCCGGTGGGCTGGTGCGCTGTTGAGCCGCGGACATGTTACCCGCGCGTGCTCCGTTCCCGCGTACTGCGGAGTGCGGAAGCACCGGCCGAGGCAGCGGCTACGGGTCCCGGGCAGCCGGGTGGGATATGGTCCGTGACCTGCTTTGTGGTCGCGCCGGGCCACCGCAGAAGCGGCGTGACGGACGCCCTGCTGCACGCCGCCGTCGACCACGCCCGGGCCCATGGTGCGGGCGTCGTGGAAGGCTACCCGGTTGACCGCGGGCTGAGGCCCAAGGCGGGAGCTGCCGACCTCTATCACGGCACGCTGAACCTCTTCCTGCGTGCAGGATTCCAGCTGGTCAGCTCCACCGTTCCGGGGCGGGCCGTGGTGCGACTGGACCTTCGCGGAGGCCCGGCTAGCTGAGCGCCCTGATGGTCCAGCCGGCCTGGTGCGACTCCCCGGGCGCGAGGTGCACCAGGTCCGTACCGGAATTGAACGCATCCGGCGGGCAGGTCATGGGCTCCACGGCCAGGCCCAGCCTGTCCCTGCCAGTTGGTTTGTCGGCAGTATGGACCTGCACCCAGGGCCAGTTCCCGTCCCACTCCAGCTCAACGCCGGTTCCCGCCGGATCAAGGACACGGACAGCCGCGAGGCCATCTTCTCCGCGGATGATTCCGGTGAAGGCGTGGTCGATCCTGATACTGCCCAGGCGGCGGGGCACGCGGAAATCAAACTCGTGGCCGCCCACCTCGTGCATGCCCCCCGGCAGCAGCCTGTCGGCGGATACGGCGAGGAATTCCTGGGCGGGAAGCTCCAGGGTCCATTCGTCCAGCGGCGAGGACCCGGCCACGAGGTAGGGGTGGGGACACAGGCCGTACGGAGCCGTTTCGGTTCCGCTGTTCCGCGTCCGCACCGTGGCGGCAAGGCCGTCGGCCGAGAGCCGGTAGGTGACGGAGACTTCGAGGCCGGACGGATAGGCCTCGCTGGCTTCGACGCTGCCGGCGAGCGTGACGGCATCAGCGGAGTGGTCACGCAGTTCCCAGTCCACGCCGGTCAGCAGGCCGTGGAGTGCCGTACCGCGCTCTGGCTCGTTGAGGTCCGCCCGGAAGGACCTGCCGGCATAGCTGTAGGTACCGTCCGCAAGGCGGTTGGGCCAGGGGGCGCAGATGACGCCGCGGTAGTCTGGGATGTCACCCTCCGGCCCGAACGTCACCACCAGGTCGCGCCCCAGATACTGGAGTTCACGCAGTGCGCCGCCGCGAGCCGTAATGATGGCCGAGTACGGCCCGAATGCGATGCTGTGTTCCGTGCCCGACATGATGGATCCTCTGCGTTCCAGCTGGTTGTTAGCGCTAACCAGACTACTGTATCGAGCGGGTGATCACGCCTCCTGTTACGGCACGGCCTTGGCTGGCTAGTGTTGCAGCATGGTTAACCGTGAGGTGCTTGACACGATCCGGGCGGCTTTGGAGGAACGGGCCGACGCCGAACGCGGGGCCGGGGCGCAGGCTTACATGAAATCGTCCATCCCGTCGCTGGGGGTCCGGGTGCCTGAGGTCCGGAGGGTGACGATGGCTGCGGCCGCTGCCCACCCTTTCGCATCCCTGGAGCAGTTGCGGGCAACGGTGCTGGAGCTCTGGCGCGACGCCAAGGTCCGGGAGGAACGCTACGCGGCCATAGACCTCACCGGCCTGAAGATGGCGGCCGCGGACCTGGCGATGCTTCCGGTGTACGAGGAAATCATCAGGACCGGCGCCTGGTGGGATCTTGTCGATGGCGTGGCGGACCGGATCTGCGCCCTCCTCCAGGCGCACCGGCCGGTCATGACCGGGGTTGTGGGCGAGTGGAGCCGGGACGGGGACTTCTGGATCAGGCGGGCGGCCATCACTGCCCAGCTCAAGGCCAAGGCCCATACTGACCGCAGGCTGCTTCGCGAAGTCATTGATGCCAATCTGGCGGATCCGGAATTCTTTATCCGGAAGGCAATTGGCTGGGCCTTGCGCGAATTTGGCAAAACGGATCCGGAGTGGGTCCGGATTTTCGTCGAGGAGCAGGGTGAACGCCTGAGCCCCCTGTCCCGCCGGGAAGCGGTCCGGAACCTTCCCCTAGATGACGGGGCGTGAGGTGACCGGCTGGTCCGATTTACTGAACAGGTGCTTGGTGCGGGGGTCCAGGAAGATCAGGTACAGGGCGAACATCAGCGCGATGATGGCGGCAGCGTTCCGTGCCAGGGCCAGCGCAAGGCCCAGGTCCTCCGTCTGCAGGTACGGGAAGACCTCCAGCTGGTCCGAAATGGCGTAGACCATAAAGAAGGAAACGATGAAGTAGAGGGCTTTGACCTGCCAGTCGTCCCGGATGCCGGTGACGGCGAACAACGGGATCAGCCAGACCACGTACCAGGACTGGATCATGGGAGCCAGCAGGACGATGGCGGCAAATGCCAGCGTCAGCCGCCGCATGAGCCGGTCGTGGTCTCTCTTGAAGATCTGCCAGGCGACGATGCCTACAGCCAGCAGCTTCCCGGCGTCGTACACCCACTTGGCGAGGCCCCAGCCGTCGAGGCTGAACGCGTTGGCGATGGAGGCCACGACCAGGCCCATCAGGCCGATCGGGGCGTACCAGATCCAGATGCTGCCGGGAGCTGAGAGTCCGTTGATCCAGCCGAAACCGAAGCCGTTGACCCTGCTCATGGCGAACAGGAGTCCCACGCTCAGGCCGGCAGTGAGTCCCCAATACAGGAACTTCCGTGGCCAGCCCGCGTCCTTACCGGCCCAGAGCAGGCCGATGAAAGGCAGGAAGACGATGGTGATCGGTTTGACCGATATGGACAGCGTGACCAGGACAATGCCCAGCACCACCCGCCGCGTGGCGCAGTAGTACAGGCCAGCCAGGGCCAGCCCGATCATGAGGGCGTCGTTGTGCACGCTTGCAATGAAGTTAGTCAGGAAGAGCGGGTTGGCTGCGGTGAGCCACAGGGCCCGGTGCGGGTTGACTCCATGGAGGTCCGCCAACTTAGGGACGTAGATGATGCACAGCACGATGCCCACCAGTGCGGCCAGCCGGAACAGCATGACGCTGGCTTCCGGGTGCACATTGGTGGACCAGACCACGAACTGCTCAATCCAAAGGAACAGCTGGCCGTACGGAACCGGCGCCTCGGTCCACATTTTGTCGGCACCGAGCTGGAAGTAATTGGACAGCGCCGAGATGCCGTTTTCGTAGGGGTTGAAGCCCTCCACCATCAGCCGGCCCTGGCCGATGTACGCGTACACGTCCCGGCTGAACAGCGGAACGGTGAACATCATGGGCAGGCCCCACGCCACCACTGCCTGCAGGGTCGCCTTACGCGCCCCGGGGCCCCACACCCGGACACGTTGGCCCAGCCGGAGCCATGCGCGGACCAGGAGCATGCCGCCCACGGCCAGGAGGATGATGGACAGTGCAACGCCGATGGCCTCGGTGCGCATCCAGATGAAGAGCGGCATCCGCCGCAGTTCCGAAACGGGAGCAAGCCAGCCGACACCCAGCGAGCCGATCATCATAAAAACCGAACCGATGAAGCCCGCGATCAGTGGAGACCGTGCATTATCAACCTCGGGCTCTGGCCGTTTGAAGATCGTGGCGGCCTTTTCCCCCGCTGCAGGCACAGGCGCCGTCATCTCAGGATTGTCCAATCTGTTGCTTTGCGCGCTTCAACCCGGCGGGCCCCCACAGGACCGCCCGGGGCATGGTACAACGACGTAAAACTCACCGCCGCGTTTCCGAAATCCTAGCATCGGACGGCTCGGACATGGCTAAACGGTAGGCTTGTCAAGTGCCTATATCTAATGAACGCATCGTCTGGATCGACTGCGAAATGACCGGCCTGGACATCAAGCACGACGCCCTGATCGAGGTCGCTGCCTTGGTGACGGACTCGGAACTGAACATCCTGGGCGACGGAGTGGATGTGGTGATCAAGCCCGACGACGCCGCGCTGGCCCAGATGAATGACTTCGTCCGCGACATGCATACAAGGTCCGGGCTCCTGAAGGAACTGCCGCACGGCAAGACCATGGCCGAGGCAGAGGCCGCTGTCATGGAATACATCGAAAAGTGGGTCCCGGACCCCCGCAAGGCGCCGCTGGGCGGCAACTCCGTGGGCACCGACCGTGTCTTCCTGTCCCGGGACATGCCGGCAGTGGTGGAGCACCTGCATTACCGCGTGATCGATGTGAGCACCATCAAGGAGCTGTCACGCCGGTGGTTCGCCCGGGCCTATTTCCAGTCCCCTGCAAAGAAGGGCGGCCACCGCGCCCTCGGAGACATCAAAGACTCCATCGACGAACTCCGCTACTACCGCGAAGCAGTGTTCGTCCCGGCCCCGGGCCCGGACAGCGCAACGGCACAGAGCATCTCCAAGCGCATTGCGGCCGGTGCCGACGCCGCCGCTTCGGACGCGGATGCAACGGTCCAGGGGAAGTAATCTGCACCACCTTTTCTTCGATTTTTCGCCCAAAACCAGAAAAGTGGCAAAAGCACCCCCGAACAGCAGGTAAGCTATTTGAGTTGCCTTTCCAGACAGCCGGTTAGCCGGAAGACCTGAACGGCACATGGTGGGCTTAGCTCAGTTGGCAGAGCGCCTGGTTGTGGTCCAGGAGGTCGCGGGTTCAACCCCCGTAGCTCACCCTCACGGAATGGTTCTAGCAGCCGTCCAAAAATGGAGGCCGTACCGGATATCCGGTGCGGCCTCCTTTTTTTGCCACAATTGCCGGCGTGACGCCGCAACCCGAAGGACCGCCTGACATGACAGTTATGCCAATCACCATCTGGGGGGAGCCGGTGCTGCACCGCCGGGCTTCCGAGGTTGAGGTGTTCGACGACGAACTCCGGACCCTGATTGCCGACATGTTCGAAACCAACGACGCCGCGAACGGCGTCGGGCTCGCGGCTCCGCAGGTAGGGGTAGGCAAGCGGATCTTCGTCTACAAGTTTGCCAACGAAGACGGCGCTCCCCCCAGCGGAGTCCTGGTCAACCCTGTCCTGACCCTGTCCAAAATTTCCGGCGCCCTTCCCGATCCTGATGAGGAAGAGGAGGGCTGCCTGTCCTTCCCGGGCGGCCAGTACCCGTTGAAGCGCGCCGAATGGGCCCGTGTGCGGGGCTTCGACGGCCACGGGCAACCGGTCGAATTCGAGGCTACGGGATGGTTCGCCCGGGTGATCCAGCACGAATACGATCATCTGGACGGAAAGCTCTACGTCAACCGGCTGATGGACCGTTATGCGCGCAAGGCGATGAAGCAGGCCAAGAAAAGCGGCTGGGGCGTCCCGGGCCTGACCTGGATGCCCGGCGTCGACCCGGATCCTTTCGGCCACTAGGCAGGCTGGCGGGCGTCAGCCCGCAGACACAGTCAACTGGCCCGGGCAGCTGTCCAGGACCCGCTTCATCGCATCCTTCTCCGGCTCTGTGACCCAGAGCCCATACGCCGCCTTCACCGAGATCTGCCGGGCAACGTAGTGGCAGCGGAAGGCTTTGTTCCTCGGCAGCCAGGTTGCGGCGTCACCGGCACTTTTCTGCTGGTTCGCCGGTCCGTCCGCGGCAATAAGGTTTACGGGATCGTTGGCCAGGCTCTGGCGCTGCCGGGGAGTCAGTTGCTGCGCACCCTTCTGCCAGGCGTCGCCCAGGGCCACCACATGATCGATCTGGACAGCCTTGCTGCTTTCCTGGCCGCGCCGGAAGTCCACCCACTGTCCCGTGTAGGGCTCGTGGAAGCTGCCGGCGGCCACCCGGCATTTTGAGCCTTCAGTGAATGTCACGCCGGTAAGGTCACGGCGGAGGATGTCGTTGCGGGTGTCACATCCGTTCCGGTCCACGTCCAGCCACGCCTGTCCAAAAGCTTCGCGCTCGTAGGTGCCGCTCGGTGCCCGCCCTTTGACCGGCAGCCCGTCCAGGGCGGCCCGCGCGCCTCCTTGCGGGACCGCGTGGACCTGCGCCACGGGCTTCATCCAGCCGGCGTCGTAGACCGGTGCCTCCGTAGGCCCTGTGATCGCCGGTTCGGTTGCGGCAAACTGGCCGGCCGTAAAGAACCACAGCACTGCCGCCGCGGCGGAGATGGCCAGGACCGTGATCAGCGCCCACGCCTGCCTGGAGCGTCGGCGTGCCCTTCGGTAGGCGGACCAGCTGACGGTCATGGGCGTCCTGCCCTTCCGGAAACGTAGTGCACCAGAAGAGCCTAGGCCACCGCCCTGATACCGGGACCGATATCCACAGTGTTGGGGAGAGGTGGCGGTCCGGGATGGTTGTTATTGCTCCCGGGTCACCCTCTTGAGATCTTCCGCAGCTATGTGCAGGAGCTCTTCGAGCTGGCGCACTCGCTCCTCGCTGATGTCTCCCGCCTTGTAGGCGGCCTGGGCGTCTTCCAGGAGCCGGATGGCCTGTTTGTGATTGGCCTTTGCAACGTCCAGGGCGTGTTCAAGGGTGGTGTCGTGAAGAGTTTCGTTATTCATGCCACCAGTGTGGTCCCGTTTCCCGGCTGATTCCAGAGAACCAGCCGGGAAATTGCACGGGAGGGCCGAATCAGACGGCGATGGCCGCCAGCGCCGCGGCGGGTTCCTTGGCAGGGAACGACGGCGGGTTGACGCCGGCCATTTCCTCCATGACCCGGACCACCTGGCAGCTGTAGCCGAACTCGTTGTCGTACCAGACGTAAAGGACCAGGTTCTTCTCGTTCGAGATCGTCGCAAGGCCGTCAACGATGCCGGCACGGCGGGAACCGACGAAGTCGGTGGAAACAACCTCGGGTGAATCGATGTAGTCGATCTGCTTGCGCAGGTCCGAGTGCAGCGACATCTCCCGCAGGTAGTTGTTGACCTCGTCCTTGGTGGTCCCGTTCTCCAGGCTGAGGTTGAGGATCGCCAGGGAGACGTCAGGGGTGGGCACGCGGATGGAGCTGCCGGTGAGCTTACCGAGCAGCTCGGGCAGTGCCTTTGCCACGGCCTTGGCGGCACCGGTCTCGGTGATGACCATGTTCAGGGCGGCGGAGCGGCCGCGGCGGTCACCCTTGTGGAAGTTGTCAATAAGGTTCTGGTCGTTGGTGAAGGAGTGGACGGTCTCCACGTGGCCGTGGACCACGCCGAACTTGTCATTGATGGCCTTCAGGACCGGGGTGATGGCGTTCGTTGTGCAGGAAGCGGCGGAAACGATGGTGTCCGAGTCCTGGATGGTGCCGTGGTTGATGCCGTGCACAATGTTCTTCAGCTCGCCCTTGCCGGGCGCGGTCAGGAGAACACGGGAAACACCCTTGCTCTGCAGGTGCTGGGACAGGCCCTCTGCGTCGCGCCAGCGGCCGGTGTTGTCCACCACGAGCGCATCACGGATGCCGTAGGTGGTGTAGTCGATCGTGGCGGGGTTGTCCGAGTAGATGACCTGGACCTGGACACCGTTGGCGGTGATGGTGTTGGCGTCCTCGTCCACGCGGATCGTGCCTTCGAAGGAGCCGTGGACGGAGTCGCGGCGCAGGAGGCTGGCACGCTTGGAGAGGTCCTTGTCGGAGCCGCGGCGCACCACGATGGCGCGCAGGCGGAGGCCGTGGCCGCCGCCCGCCTTTTCGATGAGCAGGCGGGCCAGGAGGCGGCCGATCCGGCCGAAGCCGTAGAGCACAACGTCGGTGCTGGTGCGGTCGTCGGCGCCGCGCTTGCCTACTACCTCGGCAAGTTCGGCGCGGAGGAACTCTTCCAGGGTGACGCCGTCGCCCTCTGCCTTGAACTTCTGGTTCAGGCGGGCAATATCGATCGCTGCCGCGCCCAGCTCCAGGCCGGCGAGCGCATTCAGCAGCGGGGCCGTTTCCTCCAGCAGCAGCTCATCCTTGCTCATGCGGCGGGCGAAACGGTGCGCCTTCAGGATGTTCATGGTGGACTTGTTGATCAGGCTGCGGCCGTGGATGCTGGTCACCACGTTGTTTTCGCGGTACAGCCGGCCGATCACCGGAATCATGGCCTCGGCCAGGGCCTCCCGGCCCATCCACGTATCAAGACAAGAATCTGACGTCTGGCTCACAGAACTACCTTCCTTGGGTCAACCACATACGTCCTCGTACGCGGAGGGCGGCCGCCGGAGGTATTCCGGGGCGCAAGCGTCGGCGGGGATTCGGTCCTCCCCGGACATTTTGGAGAAGCGCAAAGAAAAGCCACCGGCTGCGAACGCAGACCCGGCGGCAGAACTTCTACGTTCGCTCTCCATTCTAAGCCGGTGGGGGGCCCTGAACGGACCCGGCGGGCGTGAAGTCACTCACATGCCCGGCCGGTTGAAGATATGTGGATGGGTTGACCGATACGCCGGGTTCTGTGCTCCCGTGCCGTTACCAGCGCGGGAGTAGCGGCCATCCATCTACGGACGCCGTTGCCGACGCCCTCCAGCGGCCTACCCGGACACTCGGGCGGGCAGCCCTCAAACGTGTCCTGTCTGGCCTTGCTCCGGGTGGGGTTTACCTAGCCTTCCCGGTCACCCGGGAAGCTGGTGGTCTCTTACACCACCGTTTCACCCTTACCTGTTTCGTGCCGCTTTCAAACCGGCGCGATACAGGCGGTCTGTTCTCTGTGGCACTGGCCTGCGGGTTACCCCGAGTGGGCGTTACCCACCACCCTGCCCTGCGGAGCCCGGACGTTCCTCGAGCCACTTGCGTGACGCGCGGCCGCCTGGTCAACCCATCCGGCGTCCATTCTACCGTCGGAAGTAGGCGCCGGAAGTCGCCGGTAGGATCGTACGGTGCTGATTCTGCTTCCCCCCTCCGAAGGCAAGACCCCCGCAGTTCGTGGATCCGCCGTCGACTGGCCCTCCCTCAGCTTCCCGGCACTCAACACGTACCGGGCCAAAGTGCTTGAGGCGCTGGGAACCGTGAGCGCCCACGATGATGCCCTGGCACTCCTGGGCGTCGGGTCATCGCTGAAGGACGACGTCGATCGCAACACCCGGCTGCACGCGGAACCGGCGGCTCCTGCCCACCAGATCTATTCCGGAGTGCTGTACGACGCCCTCGGTTACAACTCCCTGACGCCGGCGCAACGCCGAAAGGCCGACGATTCAGTGCTGGTGGTTTCCGCGCTGTGGGGAGCCATCCGTTTCGCCGACCGGGTGCCCGCCTACCGGCTGTCGATGGGAACGGCACTGCCCGACGTCGGCCGCCTCGCCTCTTTCTGGAAGCCGCAGCTGGCGGAGGCCCTCACAGAGGCCTCTTCCGGGCATCTGCTGGTGGACTGCCGCTCCAGCACCTACTCGGCGGCGTGGGCCCCGCCGCCGCAGCAGACCGTGGCCGTCAACGTTTTCACTGAGGTGGGCGGCGTGCGCAAGGTGGTGAGCCACTTCGCGAAGCACACCCGCGGGGAACTGGCGCGGCACCTGCTGGTCCGCCGAGGCAACGCCCCGCAGACGCCGTTGCAATTGCTGAAGGCGGCCGGCGAGAAGTGGGAAGCGGAGTTGGTTGACGGTACAGCCCGTAAGCCGCACGCCCTGAACATCATCCTGCCCAACTAGGTCGCAGCAGATGTCCTTATGAGCCCTCAAAAGAGCATCTGCTGCTACCCAGTTGGGGAGGGTGCGTTCCACTCGGCGGAGCGCACCAGGATGGCACCCGAGTCCGGGCAGAACACAATGTCGTCCTCGGCTGCTGCCTTGATCTCGGCAAGGTCGCCGGGGCTCAGCTTCATTCCTGAGGCTTCGGACGTTCCGTGGAACAGCCGTGCGGCGCCCACCCCACGCTTGGCCAGCGTTTTCTCGTAAACAGCCAGCAGCCCGCTGTCGAGGCTGGCGGCGAATTCAGCGCGTTTGCTACGAACCTCGCGGGCTTCGGCGTCCACTTTGGCCAGTGCCTCGTCGAGTTCGGCGCGGATTCCGCCGAAGGAGCCTTGGATGTTGTCCACAATCAGCTGCTGGGCCGCCTGCTTGGCACGGAGCAGGTCCAGCCGCTCCAAGACTTCCAGCTCCACATCCTCGAGGTCCGAGCGGCGCTTGTTCAGCGACGCGATGTCCTTCTGCAGGGCCACGAGGTCCTTGGACAGCCCCGTTCCGCTGTTGAGCCTGGCTTCGTCGCGCTCAATGCGGGAGGCGACCTGTTCGACGTCGGCCTCTGCCCGCTTCAGCTCGGCCTCTGCGTCATGGACGGCCACCTTGGCGGCACCGAGCTCGCCGTTGGCGACCGATAGGGCGGACTGGAGGTCGGTGATCCGGGGATCAGTGTCCAATGCACGGCGCCGGTTGGCGAGCGACTTCAGCTTGGCGTCGAGTCCCTGCAATTCGAGCAACTTCAACTGTTCCGCCGGTGCTGCCTTAGCCACTGTTACCTCCGCTTGATCCCACCGGCCGAAGCCGGGCACCGAACCGGCGCTCTATAGACTCTAGCGCCTGGCCTGCTCCCCTGCCTCGCAAACCAGGCTTAGCCCGGAGTCAGTATGAAGTCCCATGGATCGCTGTTGGTGGTGCTCACTTGGATCTCCACGTCATGGCCCTGGTCGGAGAGCACATTGCCGAGCGCGGACGCGGCGGCAGGCAACCACAGCCATTCGCTCGCGAAGTGGGAGACGTCGATGAGGTAGGGCCGGCCGTCCACGGCGGCTTCCCTGGCCTCTGACGCCGGGTGGTGCCGGAGGTCCGCCGTGACGAAGACATCCGCATTGCTGGCCAGCACCTCATTGAACAGCGAATCGCCCGCGCCGCCGCAGACCGCGATCCGGCGAACCAGGCCGTCTTTGTCGCCGGAGACGCGCACTCCCCCGGCCACGGAGGGCAGGATGCCGAAAACCCGTGCGGCGAAGTCCCCGAGGCTCATCACGTCAGCCAGCTGACCCACCCGCCCGATGCCCTCTTCGGGCAGGCCGTTGCTGGCGAGCGTCAGGGGTGCAACCTCTTCCAGCCCCAGTGCGTCTGCCAAAACGTCTGAGACACCGCCGACGGCGGAATCACCGTTGGTATGGACGGTCAGCAGTGCGGTTCCGGATTCGATCAGCCGGTGGATTGCCTTGCCTTTAGCCGTAGTGGCCGCCACCGAGGTCACACCCTTGAGGAGCAGCGGATGGTGGGTGATGAGCAGCTCCGCTCCCCACTCCACAGCTTCTTCGATGACTTCCAGCGTGGGATCGACGGCAAACATGATTCGTGTGATGGGAGCGGACGGCCGGCCTGCCACCAGGCCCACCTCATCCCAGCTCTCGGCCAGGGATTCGGGCCACAATTCCTCTACTGCCAGCAACACCTGCCCCAGCGTGGGCGGGACCGTCTCGTCTGCCGCAGGGGCTTCCTCCCGGGAGGTGCCGTCGTCGTGCGGTTCCGCATCTGCAACGCCGCTGTCTACAGGTTCCATAGTCTCAGTTTTACCCCATTCGGCGCCCTGTCCTGCATGTGTCACCGTCCCGCAGGGTTGTCGGGGAATCATTCGGGGCGCCCAACCATTGAAGAGGTCATGAAAACTTTTGTACTTGGCGGCGGCTGCTTCTGGTGCCTTGACGCCGTCTACCAAAAAACCAAGGGCGTCAGTTCAGTGGTTTCCGGCTACACCGGCGGCCACGATCCGAATCCCGACTACTACTCTGTCTGCGACGGGGGTACGGGGCATGCCGAGGTGGTGGCAGTGACCTTTGACGAGGACGTGATCCCCGCTGAGATCATCCTGGACATGTTCTTCGCGCTGCACGATCCGACAACGCTCAACCGGCAGGGATACGACGTCGGCACGCAGTACCGCTCGTCCATGTTCTACGAAACCACCGAGGAGAAGATCCTGTTCGAGGAAGCCATCGAACGCAACCAGGCGCTGTGGTCGCACCCGATCGTCACCGAGGTCAGCCGCCTGCCCCGGTTCCACGTGGCGGAGGACTTCCACCAGGATTACTACGCCAAGCACCCCGAGCAGGGGTACTGCCAGGTGATCATCAACCCCAAGCTGGCCAAGGCCAGGAAATATTACTCTGCATGGCTTAATGCTTAGCAACGGTTGCGCCGCCCTCGTTAGGCTGACCTCAGCATTCACACTTGAGAGATAGGCGTATCTACATGGCACGGATCTATGACGACGTAACGCAGCTGGTTGGCGGCACTCCGCTGGTCCGACTGAACCGGCTGAGCGAAGGCCTGGGTGCCACTGTTGCCGTCAAGCTTGAGTTCTACAACCCGGCCAACAGCGTCAAGGACCGCATCGGAGTGGCCATTGTTGACGCGGCGGAGAAGTCCGGCGCCCTCAAGCCCGGCGGGACCATCGTTGAGGGTACGTCCGGAAACACCGGGATCGCACTGGCCATGGTTGGTGCCGCCCGCGGTTACAAGGTCATCCTGACCATGCCGGAAACCATGTCAACGGAACGCCGCGTCATGCTCCGTGCGTTCGGTGCCGAAATTGTCCTGACCCCCGGCTCCGAAGGCATGCGCGGCGCCGTGGAGAAGGCACAGGAAATCGTTGCCAACACGGAGAACTCCATCTGGGCCCAGCAGTTCGCCAACGAGGCCAACCCTGAGATCCACCGCAGCACCACGGCTGAGGAAATCTGGTCCGACACCGACGGCAAGGTGGACATCTTCGTCTCCGGCATCGGCACCGGCGGCACCATCACCGGCGTCGGCCAGGTCCTGAAGGAACGCAAGCCCGAGGTACAGATCGTCGCCATCGAGCCGAAGGACTCCGCCATCCTGAACGGCGGCGCTCCCGGACCGCACAAGATCCAGGGCATCGGCGCCAACTTCGTGCCGGAAATCCTGGACACCAACGTATACGACGAGGTCCTGGACGCCACCCTGGAGGACTCCGTGCGCGTCGCCCGTGAGCTCGGCATCAAGGAAGGCATCCTCGGCGGCATCTCCTCCGGCGCCATCGTCTGGGGCGCACTGGAACTGGCCAAGCGCCCCGAGAACGCCGGCAAGCTGATCGTCGCCGTCGTCTGCGACTTCGGCGAGCGTTACATCTCCACCGTGCTCTATGACGACATCCGCGGCTGATTAGTCCGTTCTCCGGCCGTTTCCTGTAGAAAGAACTTTGTGGCCTTTTTCGCAAGACTGAAGGAAGACCTCGACGCCGCCCGGTCCCACGACCCGGCGGCTCGAGGTTCTTTTGAGAACTTTTTCGCCTATTCAGGGCTCCACGCCATCTGGATCCACCGGCTGACGCACCAGATGTGGGAGAACCCGGCCCTGCGCTTCCCGGCGCGGCTCGTGTCCCAGTTGGGCCGTTTCCTGACCGGGATCGAAATCCACCCAGGCGCCACCATCGGCCGCCGGTTCTTCATTGACCACGGCATGGGCGTCGTTATCGGCGAGACCGCCGAAATCGGCGAGGACGTGATGATGTATCACGGTGTGACGCTTGGCGGCCGCTCGCTGGCCAAGGTCAAGCGGCACCCCACCATCGGGGACAGGGTCACCATCGGGGCAGGAGCCAAGATCCTGGGGCCCATCACCATTGGTCGGGACAGCGCCGTCGGTGCCAACGCCGTTGTGGTGAAGGACGCCCCGCCGGAATCGATCGTTACCGGGGTGCCGGCCAAGTGGCGCCACAGGGATGCCCAGCGTGAAACCACTCCCGCTGTCGATCCGGCCGAGTACGACATCGAATACCGCATCTGAGGCTCACCGGGCGGCCACCCGCTTGAGCACGAGCATGACCACCGGGTCGAACAGCCGGTCCGGCAGGATCCTCCTCAGTGCCAGAATGGCCCGGGCGCCGCGCCCCACCGGGTAGCGGGTCCGGGGCCGTGCGGAACTGGCCGCGTGCAGCACCGCGTCGGCGATGACCTCCGGCAGCGTAGACGTCTCCGCCCTGTCCGTCGAGGCCAGCGTGGCCGCCATTTCCCGCGCCTGCCGGGCGTAGGGTCCTTTCCCGCTGGTTGCCAACAGGCCTTCGGCCGCAATTCCTCCCCATTCGGAAATGGTGCTGGCCGGTTCAATGATGGAGACGCTGATGCCGTGCGGCTTCAGCTCAAGCCGCAACGCATCGCTCATCCCCTCCACGGCGAACTTCGTGCCGTGGTACCAGGCGCCGAGCGGCTCATAGAACTTCCCGCCGATGGACGAGACATTGATGATCCGCCCCCGGCCGGCCTTCCGCATCGCAGGCAGCACAAGTTGCGTCATCCTCGCCAGGCCGAAGACATTGACCTCGAACTGCCGGCGCCCTTCGGCCAGGTCAACTTCTTCCAATGCGCCGAAGGAGCCGTACCCGGCGTTGTTCACCAGCACATCTATCCGCCCATGCTCCGCCAATACACGTCCGACGGCGGCGCGCATGGATGCCTCGTCCGTCACGTCCAGCGACAGGACCTGGACCCCGAGGGCCTTCAGCGGTTCCATCCGGTCAACGCGGCGAGCCCCCGCATAGACCGTGAAGCCGTTACTGCTGAGTTTCCTGGCCGCTTCGAAGCCGATCCCGGTCGAGGCTCCGGTGACGAATGCTACTGGCTTGGCCATGCTGGACTCCCTCGCTGGGCGGATACCGCAGTTGCCGTCGGAACAGCACCGGCCGGCAGCTCCCAGAGTAGCGGGGAACTGCCGGCCGGCGTTGTCTCAGGACTGTGCTGTCCCAGTACTGTGCTGTAAGGCGTTAGCCGATGGCTAGTGCGTGTCTACAGCTTCAATCTCGGACTTGTCTTCGCCCCACAGGGTGTGGAAGGTGCCCTCGGCGTCAACACGGCCGTAGGTGTGGGCTCCGAAGAGGTCGCGCTGGCCCTGGATCAGGGCGGCGGCGACGCGCTTGCGGCGCAGGCCGTCGTAGTACGCGAGCGAGGACGAGAAGACCGGCACGGGAATGCCCAGCTGGACGGCTGTGGCGACCACCCGGCGCCACGCGGGCAGGACCTCGGCGATGGCCTTGGTGAAGGCCGGTGCGAACAGCAGGTTGGCCGGCTTCTCTTCTGCGGCGTAAGCCTTGGTGATGTCTTTGAGCAGCTCAGCGCGGATGATGCAGCCTGCACGCCACAGGGAGGCAATCTCGTCCAGCTTGAGATCCCAGCCATATTCCTTGGCGGCGGACGTCAGCATGTCCAGGCCCTGGGCATAGGAGACCAGCTTGGAGGCGTACAGCGCCTGGCGGACGTCCTCGACAAAGGTGTCGGGGATTTCCACGGAGGCTTCCTCGCCGGCCAGCAGTTCCTGGCCGAGCCTGCGCTGTTCAGCCTGGGAGGAGAGGGCGCGGGCGAACACGGACTCGGCGATTCCGGAGACCGGGGAACCGAGTTCAAGGGCGGAAATGACCGTCCAGCGTCCGGTACCCTTCTGACCTGCAGCATCAACCACGACATCAACGAACGGTTTGCCCGTCTTGGCGTCAACGTGGCCCAGGACCTCGGCGGAGATTTCAATCAGGAAGGACGACAGGTCCCCCTTGTTCCACTCGGTGAAGATCTTGGCCTGCTCGGCCGGCTCGATGCCTGCACCCGAGCGGAGGAGGTCGAATGCTTCACCGATAACCTGCATGTCGGCGTATTCGATGCCGTTGTGGACCATCTTGACGAAGTGGCCGGCGCCGTCGGTGCCAATCCAGGCGCAGCAGGGCTCGCCGTCGACCTTGGCGGAAATCTTCTCCAGCAGCGGGCCGAGGGCGTCATAGGACTCTTTCGAGCCGCCCGGCATAATCGACGGACCGTTCAGGGCGCCTTCTTCACCGCCGGACACGCCGACGCCCACGAAGTGCAGGTCCTTCTTGGCCAGCGCGGCTTCGCGGCGGCGGGTGTCCTCGTAGTGCGAGTTGCCGGCGTCGATGATGATGTCGCCGGCTTCCAGCAGGGGCTCCAGCTGCTCGATGACCGAGTCGACCGGTTTGCCGGCCTTGACCATGATCAGTACGCGGCGCGGCTTCTCCAGCGAGTCAACCAGTTCCTGCAGGGTCTCGGTCCGGACGAAGTCGCCGTCCGTGCCGTGCTTTTCCAGCAGTGCGTCAGTCTTTTCTACCGACCGGTTGTGCAGGGCAACGGTAAAGCCATTCCGGGCCAGGTTACGCGCCAGGTTGGCTCCCATCACCGCAAGGCCGGTGACACCGATGTGTGCTGACATCAAAAACTCCAATTCATTTCTGTGCAATGGATGTGCAAGGTGGCCCCGCATGGGCTGCGGAGCGAGCAGTTACGAACCAAGGGATCCGAATAAAGCATATATATTCCGACGGCTTCGGGAAAGTGGCGCCCACTTTGTGGAATGCCGCGTGCTTCTGCCGGTGTCGGACGCCGTTCCCCAGGGGGGGCCGTGGCAATCCTTGCTGGCAGCACCAGGGCCAAGAATCGCATTAGGCTTATCTTCATGTCGACCAGCCTGCACCACCGTGCCATTGAGAATCTTGGCACCCGTATTGTGGCCGGCGATCTTCCCGCTGGCCACATCATGCTGGCAGAGCAGCTGGAGGACGAGCTCAAGGTCTCCCGTTCGGTGATCCGCGAGGCAGTGCGCGTGCTGCAGTCCCTGGGACTTGTTGAAACCACCAAGCGCGTGGGTATCCGCGTCCTTCCGTCCAGCAGCTGGAATCCTTTCGACTCCCAGGTGATCCGCTGGCGGCTGTCCAGCAACGGCAGGGGCGCACAGCTGCGGTCACTTGCCGAGCTGCGTTCCGCCGTCGAGCCGGCGGCTGCAGAGCTGGCCGCCCTCAATGCGCCGGCCCGCCTTCGCCGGGAACTGGTGGACATTGCCCATGACCTGCGCGACGCCGGCCACGCCGGGGACGTCCCGCGGTTCCTGGAACTGGACATCGCCTTCCATTCTGTTCTCCTCTCCGGGTCCGGAAACGAAATGTTTGCAAACCTCATGGGCCAGGTGGCCGAAACGCTGACGGGCCGGACCGTACACGGTCTGATGCCGGACCACCCCCATGAGGCGGCACTGCAGTGGCATGTTGATCTCGCCGAAGCGGTGGCCGCCGGGGACGCCCCCGCAGCCAGGGCGGCGTCGGAGAGGATCATGCGCCGCACCATGTCGCGGATGTCCAAAACCTGGACGGACCAGCCGAGGGTTTTCATCCCCGTCCGCCGGGACTGAGCGCGAACGTACACTTGAGGCCCTGCGGGCAGGGCCTCAAGTGTACGTTCGCGCTGGACTTTTCTAGTTGGGGCCGAAGCTGAGGAGTACTTTTCCTGATTCTGCCGAGTTCCGCGCGACGTCGAAGGCTTCGAGGGCCTGGGCCAGCGGAAAGTCGTGGGTGATGACGGGGTCGATCTGGAGCGAGCCGTCGGCCAGCGCCGTGATGACGTCGTCGATCTCGTCGTTGAAGCGGAAGGAGCCTTTGAGGTCGAGTTCGCGGGTGATGGCCAGCGAGATCAGGACCGGCTGGGGCCCCGATGGCAGGAGCCCGACCATGACCACCGTCCCGCCGCGGGCCGCGCCCTGGATCGCGGAGGCCAGCCCGTGATGGTTGCCGGAGGATTCAATCACGACGTCGGCCTGCACCGCCGCGATCGCGCCCGCATCACCGGCGGTGATCACCTCGTCCGCCCCGACCGCTTGGGCGATCTCCAGCGGTTTGGTGTGCATGTCCACGGCGGTGATCCGGGCCGCGCCGGCCCGTTTCAGGACCGCGACCACCAGCGCGCCGATGGGCCCGGACCCGATCACCAGTGCCGTCTTGCCCTGAACGTCCCCGGCCCGGGCCACCGCGTGCCAGGCCACCGAGGCAGGCTCGATCAGTGCCGCGGTCCGCAGATCCAGGCCCGCGGGCAGGACCCGCAGCATCCGGGTGGGCAGGTTCACGTACCGGGCGAACGCCCCGTCGGTATGCGGGAAGCGGGCAGCGCTGCCCAGATAGGTGCAGCCCGGCGAGAGGTTGGGCCGGTCCGCCGGGTACCGGACGTCCCCGGCGCCAGGGCCGGGCGTCGCCGGATGCACAGCCACCGGCGTTTCCGCGGCGGGACCTGTGCCGTCCGCCGCGGCACGGACCACGACGCCCACGATTTCGTGTCCGAGCACCAGCGGCGCCTTCAGGACGGACTCCCCCGCCGCACCATGGAGCCAGTAGTGCAGGTCCGAGCCGCAAATGCCGCCATAGGCTACCTCAACCACAGCCTGGTCCGGGGCTGGTGGAGTCAAAGGGAAGTCCTCGATGCGCAGGTCACCGGCAGCGTGCGCCACCACCGCCAGGCCCGAAACCGGCAGGACCGCCCCGGGGACGGCTGACTCTGGGACTTCCGACCCGGGCAGGACAGTATTCTCCGTCATCAGACCACCACCGTCATTCCGCCGTCGATAAAGATCGTCTGGCCGTTCACGAAGTCCGAGCCGCTGGAAGCCAGCCACACCGCCGGGCCGGCCAGGTCCTGCACCGTGCCCCAACGGTTCGCCGGGGTCCGGCCCAGGATCCAGGAATTGAACTGCTCATCATCCACCAGGTTCTGCGTCATCTCCGTATGGATGTACCCCGGCGCGATCCCATTAATCTGCAGTCCCGATCCCGCCCACTCCGCCGTCATGGCCCGCGTCAGGTTCCGCAGCCCGCCCTTCGCCGCGACATACGGCGCGATCGTCGGGCGGGCCAGATCCGTCTGCACCGAACAGATGTTGACGATCTTGCCGTGCCCCCGCGGAATCATATGCCGCGCCGCCTCGCGGCCCACCAAAAACGCGCTCGTCAGGTCCGTCGTGATCACCCGGTCCCAGTCGGCGACGTCAAGGTCCAGCATGGGCACCCTGTGCTGGATCCCGGCGTTGTTCACCAGAATCTCCAACGGACCAACATGCGCCTCCACCCACGACACACCCCGCGCCGCCTCGGCGTCGGACGTAACATCAAACGCGATGCTGTGCACCCGGCCCGGCGCGAACTCCGCAGCCATCACCGCCTCAGCCGCCTTAAGCCGCCCCGGGTTGACACCGTTCAACACCACCGTCGCACCCGCGTCGGCCAAAGCCCGCGCCAGCGCATTGCCAATCCCCCGGCTCGAACCCGTCACCAGCGCAACCCGCCCGGTCAAATCAAAAAGTGAACTCACGCTCAGACTGTCCCTTCCATTACGCTGCCCCATTGTGCATCGCTGACTTGTGAAATTGTTTGGCGGACCACTGCAATATCGCGGTCGCCAAGGCCCTGGCGTTTGAGTTCCGCATAGAGCTCCGCGGCAGCAGTCGCCATTGGCACCGCCACACCAGCCCTTCCGGCTGAGTCGAGGACAAAGGAAAGGTCCTTGTGCATGAACTTCGCCGGTCCGGTGGGCGAATAGTCCTTACGGACAAGCCGCGGTCCCACAACCTCCAGGATGCGGCTACCCGCGAGGCCGCCGGCAAGGACCTCGAAGAGTGCTCCGGCATCCATCCCGGAGCGTTCGGCGAGTTCCGCTGCTTCGGCGAGTGCCGCCGTCGTGGTTCCGACGATGAGCTGGTTGCAGGCCTTGGCGAGCGACCCGGCTCCCAGTGCTCCCATGTGACGCACGGTGGTTCCCATGGCCCAGAAGAGTGGCTCAAGCCTGCGGAAGTCAGCGTCGGTGCCGCCGGCCATGATCGCCAGGGTGCCGTCCTCCGCTCCCACCGTTCCGCCACTGACCGGAGCGTCCATCACGGAGGCGCGCCCGTGGCTTGCCCGCTCCACCTCACGGCCAAACTCCTGGACGCCCGAGGGCGAAACGCTGCTCATGACCACCACGACGGTTCCATCCTGCGGGGGCAGAGTATGCCAGCTTTCCAGGAGCCCGGCCGCAACCTCTTTGATAAATGGCAGGTCCGGCAGCATAAAGACGATCACCGGCAGGTCGCGCATATCGGCGACGTCCTCCGTCCGTCGGCCGCCGAGCTTTTCCAGGTCCGCAAGGGCACCGGACGAGCGGTTCCAAAGCACGACATCCCAGCCGCTTCGCAGGAGACCCGCGGCCATGGGCTTGCCCATGAGTCCCAGGCCTACAAAGCCTGCAATTTTGTCTTCCACGCTTGGCGCCGCCTCACATCGTTGTGGTTAATGAAAAGAATTCTGTTCAATATCCTAGCCGCTATTCAGTATGATGAACACTATGATGCCTGAAACAATCGTCGCCATCGCCGTCCCGCTCGAAGCTGAGCTCGTGGACAGCATCCGCGCCGTAGACCCTTCTGTCACCGTCCTCTACGAACCCAACCTGCTGCCGCCGGAGCGTTTCCCGGCAGACCACTCGGGCGATCCCGATTTCCGCCGGACGCCTGAGCAGGAAGCGCGCTATTGGTCCACGCTCAACCGGGCGCAGGTTCTCTTCGGCCTACCCAATGAAAGCCCTGCGGGCCTTGCCCGCATTGCGCGTGAAAATCCCCGGCTCCAGTGGGTCCACGCCATGGCTGCCGGAGCAGGCGGGGCCGTCAAAGCCTCCGGCCTGGACCAGCAAACCCTGCAGAAGTTCAAGGTGACCACATCGGCCGGCGTCCACGCCCTGCCTCTGGCTGAATTCGCGGCGCTGGGAATCCTCAACGGTTTCAAGCGCAGCGCCGAACTTGCGCAGGACCAGGCAGCCAAGGTGTGGCCCGAGCTGCGGACCCCCACCCGGCTGGTCAGCGGATCCACCCTTGTGATTACGGGGCTGGGAGAGATCGGCCTCGAAACCGCCCGGATCGCCCGTGCCCTGGGCATGAAGGTCAGCGGCACGAAACGTACCGTGGAGCCGATCGAAGGAATCGAACGGGTGGCGGACAACGACGGACTGGCCGGACTGCTGGCCTCCGCGGACGCCGTGGTGAACACCCTGCCCGGGACTGCGTTCACGGAACGGCTGTTTAACCGGGAGGTTTTTTCGGCAATGAAGCCGGGAACGGTGTTCGTCAACGTGGGGCGCGGCACCGTGGTGGACGAGGAAGCCCTGCTGGAAGCACTGGACAACGGCCAGGTGTCCTACGCCTGCCTGGACGTCTTCGCCGTGGAACCCCTCCCCCCGGAGAGCCCGCTGTGGAACCACCCCAGGGTCATGGTGTCGCCGCACACCTCGGCGCTCAGCGCGGCGGAAAACCGCCTGATCGCCGACCGTTTCTGCAGCAACCTCCGCACCTTCCTCGACGGCGGCGACCTTCCCCACCTCGTTGATACGGTCCACTTCTACTAAAACCCGTTTTCCCTTACCGCCAGCCTCTAACAACGAGCCCCGGCAGGACTTCCTGGAGACAGGACCCCGGCCGGGGCTCTTTGTGTGCCCGCAAACTCTCATGGTCACCTACACCGCGTGATCATGAATCCCGCGCTTGGACGCATGCCACAGTGCCCCTACGGGGTAGGACCATCCGGCGTTGCTGGCGAGTTCGGAAAGACAGAGGCGCGGTGACGTTCCGGGAGTTGTCCGCTTCTCTGTTGGGGCCGACACATCGCCCTGAACTCGTCAGTGCGCCAGCTGCCAGAAACCTGGGCACGCAAGCAGGCGGTCTCCCGTCTCCGGGAGGCCGCCTGCTCTGGCTGCGTGGCCGCCTAGCGTGCATCCTCCACGACAACCAGGTCGCGGCCGTTGGTCTCAGGCGTGAAGAACGTGGTGGCGAAGGAAATCGACGCCAGGATCAGCGAGTACAGCGCAGGAACGAGCCACGAGTGGTTGGTGGCTGCGAGCAGTGCGACGCCGATCATCGGGGCGAAGCCGCCGGCGAGGACGGCAGAGAGCTCGCGGCTCAGGGCCACGCCAGTGAACCGGTGCTGGGAACCGAAAAGTTCCGGCAACAGCGCGCACTGCGGGCCGAGCATGGACTGCACGCCCAGGGCGATGCCCACCACCATGACTGTCCAGACCAGCGTGACATTGCCCAACGTCACGAGATAGAACGCCGGCAGTGCGATGACGGCCTGGAAGAGGGCGCCGTAGCGGTAGACGGGAACCCGGCCGAACCGGTCGGACAGGGCGCCGAAGGTGACCACCATGATGGCTGCGGCTCCGGCGGCAATCAGGAGGCCTGTCGGGCCAATAAACTTGTCGCCCGGAAAAATGCCGGCCGGCAGGCTGATAAACGACACCAGCAGCGCCGAGTAGATCGAGGAATTTCCATTTTCACCCATTCGCAGGCCAATGCCGATAAGCACGTTCTTTTTGGAGTGCTTCCAGATCTGGCCGACGGGGTTCTTGACCACGGCCTTGTGCTTTTCGAGCTCCTGGAAGACCGGAGTCTCCTTGAGGCGGAGCCTGATGAAGACGGCGATGACGATAAGGATGACGCTGGCCAGGAAGGGCACCCGCCACAGCCAGCCCTGCAGGACCTCCTTATCCGCCATTGCCATCAGCGCGAAGGTCCCGGCTCCGAGCAAGGTGCCCAGTTGGATGCCGACAAAGGGCAGCGCTGCAAAGAAACCACGACGGCGGCGCGGGGCAACCTCGGAGATCAGCGTTGTGGCGCCTGCCTGTTCGGCACCGGCACCCAGGCCCTGGAGGATGCGCAAGGCCACCAGCATGACGGCGCCGATCATTCCTGCCTGCTCGAAGGTGGGCAGGAGGCCGATGGCGAAACTGGCCATACCCATCAGGCCGATGGTAAGGATGAGCACCATCTTCCGGCCGAAGCGGTCTCCGATGTAGCCGAACACCACACCGCCAAACGGCCGGGCGGCAAAACCCACGCCGTAGGTGGCAAAGGAAGCGATGACCGCACCGCTTTCGCCCAGCGGCGAAAAGAAGAGAGGTCCAAAAATAAGGGCTGACGCCAGCCCATAAATGTAGAAATCGTAGTACTCAAGTGCAGAGCCTACAGAGCTGGCAAGAGTTGCCCTTCGCAGCTGCTCCGGATCGACGGCGGCGCCGTCCACGTCAGTCTGCGGCGATGTAGTACGAGTTGTCACATGAACTCCCTTAAGCACACACCAAGCCCCCGTTGGCCTGGTGGGTTAGCGACGACACCTGCTGTGCGGATCACTATGTTGAACACAGTACAGCAAGTTGAACGCGGTGCAATAGATCATGCGGACGGTTAACTTCGGTCATGGCCTTTCCGGAGGCCTGCATCAGCCCATGGGATTGCCCAGGGAATGCGCCAGCTCCTGCAGCTCCTTAACCATTCGCGATCCTTGCTCGTCCGAGTACGTTGCTTTCAGGGCCGTGACGGAGAGGCCAAGGCTGGGGCCGTGGGCACCGCGTGTAGGCACTGCCACGGCCAGGCAGACCACTCCCGTGGTGGATTCCTCATCTTCGAAGGCGTAACCCTTTTCACGGATTGTCTTTATTTGCGCCTTGAGCTGGGCTCCCGTACTCAGCGACTTCGGAGTCATCACCGGAAGCCTGAGATCATCCGGGAACATGGCTTCGATGTCATGGTCGTGAAGACGTGCGATCAGCACTTTGCCTACCGCGCATAGCGAAACCGGCATCTTGTCGCCGATGTTGGACGTGAGCCGGACAGCAGGATGGCCCTCATAACGGGCCAGGTAGATGACGTTTGATCCGTCAAGCATGGCAATGCGGACCGTTTCCCCGGAAAGCGTGGGCGCCTGTTCGCAGTATCGGTAGAACTCCTGCACTTCATCCAGCCGACTGAGGTAGGCAGCGCCAAGTTCCACGAGCTTGCGGCCCAAGGTGAAGTCCGTTCCCTGGCGGCTGATGAGCCGCGCTTCTTCGAGGGCCAGGAGCAGGTTGGATGTTGATGACTTAGGGATGCCCAGCTCACGGGCAAGATCGCTCAATGTCAGCCTCCCCGAGGGGGAAGCGGCAAGGGCCTCCATCACGGCGGCCGCCCTGGTGACCGCCGGCGCCGGTGAGGCGCTCCCCAGGCCGTCAGAGGAGCGGGAGGTACGGGGATCGGCCATGATTATCCTTATAGTCGGGCGGCACTGCCGCTCTGCAGTCGCACGTTCATTCCACTGAACAGTAACCATCATAATGGCTGCGTAGGGGATCTACTCTTGGGCTGGGTCGAAATCGAATGCAACATTTCGAGTGCCACGCATGTGGAGTTTTTGTTTCCTGAAGTTCACGGTATATTCATCTCAGACCCTCCACCGCGGCATCCCCCAATAGTCGCGGTGGAGGGTTTTCCAATGCCCGGTTTCAGGCGTTCCCTGGCTCCCGGGGGGTGGGCGCTGTCACGTTCGCGCCGGGCCCGGCGGTCATGCCACGTCCGCCACGGATTCCCTGAGACGCCACCCTCCACCGAGGCCGTCCCGTTCCAGCAACATGGTTGTCAGCGCGGAGGCCGTATTGTTGCCCAGCCGTACCTGTATCTGCAGGACCTCCACGTCCATCCGGCTGAGACCCCTGGGCATCCGGCGTCGGGCTTCCCACCAGTTCACGCGCTCAAACCACCGAACCGGCTCAGCTCCCACCGTCCACTCACGGCCGCGGACAACCACTGCCGAAGCCTGCCCATTCAACCCGGTTTTCAGCACCACATGCTCCATGGGGAAAGACTAGGCAACAGCACCGACATTAGGGCCAGCCGCCGGCACGTCAACAGAGGGCTGCCACAAACGAAAAACCCCGTTCCTCCCGGCATAACACCTGGACGAACGGGGTTTCAATTGGTGGGTCCTACCGGGATCGAACCGATGACATCCACGGTGTAAACGTGGCGCTCTACCAGCTGAGCTAAAGACCCAAAGTGCCGATTGACGCGTCTCCACACTTCAACCAACGAACATAGACTCTACCTGAACTGCAGGAGCAAAAGCCAATCGGCAGGGCCTGTCACAGGCCCGGCAGCTCGACCGAGAGCCAGGCCAGGGCTTCACTGACGCCGGCATCCAGCTTAATGGTGGCCCGGTCATCGCCTCGGGTATCCCCACGATTGATAATGACCACGGGCTTCCCCTCCTTGGCGGCATGACGGACGAATCTCAACCCGCTCATCACAGTGAGGGAAGACCCCGCAACCAACAGGGCACCGGCCTCGTCCACCATGGAGTAGGACCGTTCAACCCGTTCTTTGGGCACGTTCTCGCCGAAGTACACAAAATCCGGCTTCAGTGTCCCGCCGCAGGCCGGGCAGACAGCGACAACAAAGCCGCCAATCAGCGCCTGGTCCTCAACCGTCGAGTCCGCGTCCGGAGCCATCTCCACCAGGCCGGTGGCGCTGGCGGCTTCGAGGAAACCTGGGTTGAGCTCCTCCAGCATTCCGGCAAGCAGGCGCCGCGAATATGTGCGGCGGCACTCCAGACAGACAACCTGGTCGAAACGGCCATGAAGGTCCACTACGTTGAAGCTGCCCGCTTCCTGGTGCAGGCGGTCCACATTCTGGGTGATGAGGCCGGTGAGCAGGCCACGGCGCTCCAGCTCCGCAGCCGCGCGGTGCCCCTCGTTGGGATGGGCCTGCCGAAGGTGGGACCAGCCAATATGGTTCCGGGCCCAGTACCGTTGGCGGTTGGCCGGGTCCCCCACAAACTCCTGGTAGGTCATGGGTGACCTCGGCGCTGAATCCGGGCCGCGGTAGTCGGGAATCCCCGAATCAGTGCTCAGCCCGGCTCCGGTAAGGAGGGCAATGGGCTTGCCGGCGAGAAGGTCACGGATCCGGTCAAGGACGTCGAGCTCAGCTGCAGCCAGAGCGGCGGGGCCGGCAACCGGCATGCTGGCAAAGCCTGTGAGCCCCACACCGTGCCTGCGCCGCTCCATCAGGCGTCAGGCCTTGCCCAGACCCGCCAGGGCATCACGGTAGGCGGCAAGGTCGCGTGCCTGGCCGCGGGGATTCACCACCACGTAGCGGACAATGCCTGCCGCATCGATGATGAAGGTCCCGCGCCGCGCCATTCCGCTTCCCGCATCAAAGACCCCATATTGTCCGGCCACGGACCCGTGAGGCCAGAAGTCGGCCAGCAAGTCGAAGCTGTAGCCTTCCTGCTCGGCATAGGCCCGCAGGCTGAACTTGCTGTCTACGGAGATGGCCAGGACAGTGGCGTTGGCGTCGTCGAAGGCAACCAGATTGTCGCGGATCTCGCACAGTTCCCCCGTGCAAATGCCGGAGAATGCGAAAGGATAGAAGACCAGGACAACGTTCTGTCCGCGGAAGGACGACAGCCGGACCGGCTCGCCATACTGGTTCGCGAGCTCAAAGTCCGGGGCGGACTCGCCGACGGCGGGAACCTGCGTTTCGACGCCCGCCTCGACTGTCAGTCCGCCAAGGGAAAGCCCCGACGTCACTTATTCTTCCTGCTCACCAACCGGGTTGCGCTCCAGTCCTTGGATACACCGGCGGATGTGGTCAGGTGCAGCCCCGCAGTGGGGGCGGCTTCCTGAACGTCGGCGGGAGAGACGTAACCCGGCCGCCCGGACTTCGGAGTCAGTACCCAGACAACACCGTTCTCGCTCAGGGTAGTCAGCGAATCCATAAGCGTATCGACCAGGTCCCCGTCACCGTCCCGCCACCAGAAGATGACAGCGTCAACGACGTCGTGGTCGTCCTCATCCAGAAGTTCGGACCCGGTCAGGTCCTCTATATCGTCACGCAAGTCGAAATCGACGTCGTCGTCGTAACCGAACTCCTGAATCAGATCCCCGTTTTTGAAACCCAATTTTTCCGCCACATTTACCGAAGTGGCGGCGTCGGCCTCGCTCACGTGTTCCTCCAATGCCTAATACATGCAGTGCGCATAGTGATTTCCATTACTCCAAGCCAACACCCTTTGTGCCTGCGCTTCAAGCTGCCGGTGCCGCGATCCGCCATATTCTGCGTCACATCCGGCACGGCAACCCGCGTCGCAGCGGCTTTTCGTCACACAACCAGTATGACCGCGAAATACAAGACCGGTGCCGAAGGCGCGGCTACGCATCGCGCTGAAGTCACAGCTAGAGTGATCGGTGACAACTATGCCTGCGGGGCGACCGCCCTGGAACTCTATGCAGACATAGGCGTGATAGGACCCTGCCCGGCGCACATGACCGGGCTGTTGTAACCGATACGTCGCACACGTCGCATCACGCCGGACAGCCACCCTGCCCGGCCTGGGAGCGCCGATGAATGCGCGCAAAGAGAGGTTGGACGTGGCTGCAGGAGAAGATACCTCCCATATCCTCAGCGGGTTGACTAACCAGCTGCCTGATCGTGATCCGGAAGAGACCGCCGAGTGGGTTGAGTCCCTGGATTCGCTGATCAGGGAACAGGGCACGGAGCGTGCCCAATACATCATGCGGAGCCTGTTGCAGCGTGCCGGTGCGCAGAGCGTCGGGGTGCCGATGGTGACCACCACTGATTACGTGAACACGATTCCGGTGGACCAGGAAGCCGAGTTCCCGGGTAACGAGGAGTTCGAGCGCCGGTACCGGGCGTACATGCGCTGGAACGCCGCGGTGATGGTGCACCGGTCCCAGCGGCCCAACATCGGCGTGGGCGGGCACATCTCCACCTACGCCGGCGCCGCGACCTTGTACGAGGTGGGCTTCAACCACTTCTTCCGCGGCAAGGACCACCCCGGCGGCGGTGACCAGGTCTTCTTCCAGGGCCACGCGTCCCCGGGCATGTACGCCCGTGCGTTCATGGAAGGCCGGCTGACCGAGGAGGACCTGGACGGGTTCCGGCAGGAAAAGTCCCGCGCCGGCCATGCCCTGTCCTCTTACCCGCACCCAAGGCTGATGCCCGGGTTCTGGGAATTCCCCACCGTGTCCATGGGCATCGGGCCGATGAACGCGATCTACCAGGCCCAGTCCAACCGGTATCTGCACAACCGGGGCCTGAAAGACACCTCGGACCAGCAGGTCTGGGCGTTCCTGGGCGACGGCGAAATGGACGAGCCCGAGTCCCGCGGCCTGCTCCAGCTCGCCGCGAACGAGAACCTGGACAACCTGAACTTCGTGATCAACTGCAACCTCCAGCGCCTGGACGGGCCGGTGCGCGGCAACGGAAAGATCATGCAGGAACTCGAAGCGTTCTTCCGCGGCGCGGGCTGGAACGTGATCAAGGTCGTCTGGGGCCGGGAATGGGATGAGCTGCTCACCAAGGACACCGACGGGTCGCTGGTGAAGATCATGAACGAAACCCCCGACGGGGACTACCAGACCTACAAGGCCGAATCCGGCGGGTTCGTCCGCGAACACTTCTTCGGCAAGGACCCGGCCACCAAAGACCTCGTCGCGGACCTCACCGATGACCAGATCTGGAACCTCAAACGCGGCGGCCACGACTACCGCAAGGTCTACGCCGCGTACAAGGCAGCCACCGAATTCAAGGGCAAACCCACCGTCATCCTCGCCAAAACCGTCAAGGGCTACGGACTCGGACCCCACTTCGAAGGCCGCAACGCCACCCACCAGATGAAAAAACTCACCCTCGACGACCTCAAGAAGTTCAGGGATCATCTGCGCATTCCGGTCACAGACGAGCAGCTGGAGAAGGACCCGTACCAGCCGCCGTACTTCCACCCGGGCATTGAAGCGCCGGAAATCAAGTACATGATGGAACGGCGCGCCGCCCTCGGCGGGTCTGTTCCGGAGCGCCGCGCAAAGCACGCTGACATCGCGCTGCCGGACGCCAAGACCTACGAGGTGGCCAAGCGCGGCTCCGGAAAGCAGCAGGCGGCCACCACCATGGCGTTTGTGCGCCTGCTCAAGGACCTGATGCGGGACAAGAACTTCGGCAAGCACATCGCCCCGATCATTCCGGATGAGGCGCGAACGTTCGGCATGGACGCGTTCTTCCCCACTGCGAAGATCTACAACCCCAAGGGCCAGAACTACCTGTCCGTGGACCGGGACCTGGTCCTGGCCTACAAGGAATCCGCGCAGGGCCAGCTGATCCACCCCGGCATCAACGAAGCCGGCGCCGTCGCAGCCTTCACCGCCGCCGGCACCGCCTACGCCACCCACGGCGTGCCCCTGATCCCGGTCTACGTGTTCTACTCCATGTTCGGCTTCCAGCGCACCGGCGACGCCTTCTGGGCAGCAGCGGACCAAATGACCCGCGGCTTCATCATCGGCGCCACCGCAGGACGGACCACCCTCACCGGCGAAGGACTCCAGCACGCCGACGGCCACTCCCCCATCCTCGCCGCCACCAACCCGGCAGTGGTCACCTACGACCCCGCCTACGGCTACGAAATGGGCCACATCATCCGCGACGGAATCGAACGGATGTACGGGCCGGACTCAGCCGACCGGAACCTGATGTACTACCTGACGGTGTACAACGAACCGATCACCCAGCCCGCCGAACCCGAGGAGCTTGACGTCGAGGGCGTGCTGAAGGGCATTTACCTGCTTGCTCCGGCAAAGATCGACGGTCCCCGGACCCAGCTCCTTGCCTCCGGAGTTTCGGTGCCGTGGGCGCTGGAAGCCCAGCGGCTCCTGGCCGAGGACTGGGGCGTCTCCGCGGATGTCTGGTCCGTCACGTCCTGGAACGAGCTCCGCCGCGACGGCATGGCCGCCGAGGAAGAGGCGTTCCTGAACCCGGGCCAGCCCGCCCGCGTTCCGTTTGTCACCCAGCAGCTCGCCGGTGCCACGGGACCGATCGTGGCCGTCTCGGACTACATGAAGGCCGTCCCGGACCAGATCCGGCAGTTCCTGCCGAACGAGTTCGCCTCGCTCGGCGCGGACGGCTTCGGCTTCTCCGACACCCGCGCAGCAGCACGCCGGTTCTTCAAGAACGACATCCACTCCATCGTGGTCCGTTCGCTGGAGATGCTTGCGCGCCGCGGCGAAGTGGACGCCCAGTCGCCGATGAAGGCCATTGAGAAGTACCGCCTGCACAACGTTAATGCCGGTTCCACCGGCAACGCGGGCGGCGACTCCTGATCCACCCTCCTGAGTTTTTGTCCAGATAATGCCCCGCAGGGGGCAACGAAGGCACCCTATCTGGACAAAAACTTTCAGCGGGAGAACGACGACGGCGGTCCCCACCGAAAGGTGAGGGCCGCCGTCGTCGTTCCTGCGCCAGAGGGAGCTATGGACGGGACTGTGACGCAGAACCACCGCCGTTGTAGCCTTTGCACAAATGGAGCTTGCGGGGCGCGCACCGTATGCTCAAAGGATGCCAGAGCCAACTTCCCCGCCCGTGAAGCGCAAGCCGTCCTCGCGCAGCATGACTCCGGAGAAATCCGAAACCCTGAAAAAGCTCCGGGCAAGCGTGGGCCAATTGTCCACCACAACCCTTCGGCAGCTTGAAAAATCACTGCCCTGGTACAGCCGGCTCAGCTCTGATGAACGGTCCGCCTTGGGCATGGTGGCGCAAAACGGCATCGCTGCCTTCGTCACCTGGTACGAGCGGCCCAGCTCGCCGTCATGGATCCTGTCCGATGTTTTTGGCACTGCCCCGACGGAACTCACACGCTCCATCAGCCTCCAGAAGGCGCTGCAGCTGATCCGGATCGTGGTTGAAGTGGTGGAAGACCAGGTTCCAGTCATCGCACCCGAGGCTGACCAACCATCGCTCCGTGAGGCCGTGCTGCGGTATTCGCGCGAGGTGGCCTTCGCTGCCGCTGATGTCTACGCGAGGGCCGCTGAGTCCCGTGGCTCCTGGGATACGAGGCTGGAAGCGCTGATCGTTGACGCCATCCTGCGCGGCGAGAACACGGACGCGCTGCGTTCACGAATTGCCGCCCTGGGCTGGAAAGCGCAGGAGCGATTCACGGTGATGGTCGGCAATTCGCCATCAGAACCCAGCGCCAGCTATGTCAGCGAGTTGCGGCGCCTGGCAGGGCGCTATGCCGAAGATGCCCTGGTAGGGATCCAGGGTGACCGGCTGATCCTTATCCTCGGCGGCGTGCAGGACCGTGAAACGGCGTATTTGAAACTCAGCGAAATGTTTGCCCCAGGGCCGGTGGTCTACGGCCCCGAGGCGAGTTCTTTGCTGGAAGCCAGCGGGTCCGCGCAATCGGCCTTTGCCGGCCTGACCGCAGCCAGGGCATGGCCGTCGGCCCCGCGGCCCGTAGCCGCCGACGACCTGCTCCCCGAGCGTGTCATCTCCGGTGACGACGCGGCGCGCCGCTCACTCGTCAAGAACATCTACCGACCCCTCGTGGCCGCGTCCAATGGGCTGGTTGAGACACTTGGCACCTACCTGGAGCTGGGCCACTCGCTGGAGGCGACAGCCCGGGAACTGTTTGTTCATGCGAACACCGTCAGGTACCGGCTGAAGCGGGTCTGCGACGTCACGGGCTGGGATCCGCTCCTCCCGCGGGAGGCGTTTGTGCTCCAGGCTGCGCTGGTGGTAGGTCGCCTCGCGGCTCCTCCGAAAGCACCGGTGGAACGTCATGCGGCGCGGAATCAGCCCTAAGGCGTTGTAGACTTCCTACAACCTGACCCCGTGAGCTTGGTGCAGAGAAACACCGCTGGATCACACAGTAATTTGGAAAGCTGGATACGTGCTTGCAATAGTCTGCCCTGGACAGGGCTCACAGACCCCGGGTTTTCTGGCCCCCTGGCTGGAACTGCCTTCGGTAGCAGGCCAGCTGGCCTCCCTGAGTGAAATCGCAGGCATCGACCTGACGGCCCACGGGACCACCTCTGACGAGGAGACCATCAAGGACACCGCCGTTGCGCAGCCGCTTATTGTGGCGGCCGGCCTGGTGGCGGCGAAGTCCCTCTTCGACGTCGAACTCAGTACCCTCCCGGTGATTCTCGCCGGCCATTCGGTAGGCGAAATCACGGCCTCTGCCCTGGCCGGAGTCCTCACCGAGCAGGAAGCCATGACTTTTGTCCGGGAGCGGGCCAACAGCATGGCCGCGGCAGCCGCAGTGACCCCCACAGGCATGAGCGCTGTGGTGGGCGGCGACCCCGCGGAGGTCCTGGCGGCGATCGAAGCAGCCGGCGCCACTCCGGCCAACGTCAACGGTGCAGGCCAGACGGTGGCAGCGGGAACCTTTGACCAGCTCAAGGCGCTGGCCGAGAACCCGCCCGCCAAGGCGCGCGTTATTCCTCTCAAGGTCGCAGGGGCGTTCCACACCTCCCACATGGCGCCGGCAGTCAGTGCCCTGGAGGCGCTCAAGCCCACTCTGAGTCCCCAGGATCCGCAGGTGCCGCTGCTCTCCAACTTTGACGGCAAGGACGTATTGGGCGGAACTGCTGGCGTCGACAGCCTGATCGCCCAGGTTTCCCGTCCTGTCCGCTGGGACCTTTGCATGGATACGATGGTGCAGCAGGGCGTCACCGGAGTCATCGAACTGGCTCCGGCTGGCACACTTGCAGGCCTCGCCAAGCGCGGCATGCCGGGAGTCAGGACGGTTGCCGTCAAGACGCCGGAGGACCTCTCCGCCGCACTGGCACTCTTCGCAGAACTGGAGGGCAACGCATGAGCGTTCCCACGCTGAAACAGGCCCCAGTGCAGGAGAACACCCGCATCCTGGGAATCGGCGCATACCGTCCAGACATCATTGTTACCAACGACGACGTCTGCCAGTGGATTGATTCCTCGGACGAATGGATCCGGCAACGCACCGGCATTGTGACCCGCCACCGCGCGCCGGCTGACGTCAGCGTCATCGATATGGCTGAAGGGGCGGCGCAGGAGGCTCTCAAGCAGGCTGGCATCGAGCCCTCACAGCTCGGCGCCGTCATCGTCTCCACCGTGACCCACCCCTACGCCACGCCCTCGGCGGCTGCCAGCCTGGCTGACCGGCTGGGCGCAACGCCGGCCCCTGCCTTTGACATCTCCGCTGCCTGCGCCGGTTACTGCTACGGCATTGCCCAGGGTGATGCCCTGGTCCGGTCGGGCGCGGCCAAGTACGTCCTGGTTGTCGGTGCGGAAAAGCTCTCAGACGTTATCGACAACCATGAGCGGACCATCTCGTTCCTGCTCGGCGACGGTGCCGGCGCCGTAGTGATCGGCCCCTCCGACACACCCGGCATTGGCCCATCCGTATGGGGCTCAGACGGCAGCAAGTGGGATGCCATTGGCATGACACGGTCCATGCTCGACGTCCGGGCCCTGAGCCAGGCGGCGCGCCAGTCGGACGAGTCCGGTGATTTCGCCCTGCTGGAAGAAGCCCAGGACTTGTGGCCGACGCTGCGCCAGGATGGGCAGACCGTGTTCCGCTGGGCCGTGTGGGAAATGGCAAAGGTGGCCCAGCAGGCCCTCGAGGCCGCCGGCGTGCAGGCCGAGGACCTTGTGGCGTTCATACCGCACCAGGCGAACATGCGGATCATCGACGAAATGGTGAAGAAGCTCAAGCTTCCCGAATCAGTCACCGTGGCCCGTGACATCGCCGACGCCGGCAACACCTCGGCCGCTTCCATCCCCCTGGCCACGCACCGGCTGCTCCAGGAAAATCCAGGGCTCAGCGGCGGTCTTGCGCTGCAGATCGGGTTCGGAGCCGGGCTCGTCTTCGGCGCCCAGGTGGTCGTCCTTCCTTAGTAACGCCCCACACAGACAGCATCCGCTGTCTGATCCGTTTCCGGCAGCCACTGCCGGCAATAACAAGAAAAGGAGCCATCAATGGCTAGCAACGAAGAGATCCTGTCCGGCTTGGCTGAAATCGTCAACGAAGAGACCGGCCTCGCGCCCGAGGCCGTGGAGTTGGACAAGTCTTTCACCGAGGACCTGGACATCGACTCCATCTCCATGATGACCATCGTGGTCAACGCTGAAGAGAAGTTCGGCGTGCGCATCCCGGACGAAGAAGTCAAGAACCTCAAGACCGTTGGCGACGCCGTCAGCTTCATCGCCGGCGCGCAGGCCTAGCCAGAGCGCCAGCGGCTTACGGCTTGGCTGGACTGCCGGCCCGGGAACTCCGGACTGGCAGTCCAGCCGCATTCAATCCGCAGCCACCTGCCCTACACCCCACACGCGGGATCCCGCCGGAGAATACCGGAGCCGGGCTGCCCACCGACAGAGAGTGATCCCATGACACGCAAAGTAGTCATTACCGGTCTGGGTGCCACCACGCCCATCGGCGGCGACGTACCCACTATGTGGAAGAACGCGCTTAAGGGGGTCTCTGGTGCCCGCACCCTGGAGGACGACTGGGTTGCCAAGTATGAACTCCCCGTGCACTTCGCCGCGCGCTGCAGCACTCCCGCCCTCGACGTCCTGAGCCGTGTTGAAGCTAAGCGCATGGACCCCTCAACCCAATTCGGCGTCGTCGCCTCGCGGGAAGCATGGGCCGACTCGGGTATCACCGAGGTCGACCAGGACCGCCTTGCGGTTGCCTTCGCAACGGGCATCGGCGGCGTCTGGACCCTGCTGGACGCATGGGACACCCTTAAGGAAAAAGGACCGCGGCGTGTCCTGCCGATGACGGTTCCTATGCTGATGCCCAACGGTGTCGCGGCAGCCGTCAGCCTTGACCTCGGCGCCCGCGCAGGCGCCCACACTCCGGTTTCCGCCTGCGCTTCCGGCACCGAAGCCCTTCACCTCGGACTGGACCTGATCCGCTCCGGCAAGGCCGACGTGGTTATGTGCGGAGGCGCCGAAGCTGCCATCCACCCCATGCCCCTCGCCGCGTTCGCCTCCATGCAGGCGCTTTCCCGCCGGAACGACGACCCCCAGGGCGCCTCCCGTCCTTATGACCTCGGCCGCGACGGCTTTGTCATGGGTGAAGGCGCCGGCGCGCTGGTCCTTGAAGCCGAAGAGCACGCTTTGGCACGTGGAGCACGCATTTACGGCGAACTAGCCGGCACGTCCGTGACCGCCGACGCCTACCACATCACTGCACCCGACCCCGAAGGCCTGGGTGCAACCCGTGCACTGAAGGCTGCAATGTTCGACGGCCGCATCCAGGCCGAGGACGTGGTTCACGTCAACGCACACGCGACGTCGACGCCCGTCGGCGACAAGCCCGAGTACACGGCGCTTCGTGCGGCGCTGGGTAACCACATCGACAACGTGGCTGTCTCGGCCACCAAGTCGCAGATGGGCCACCTGCTGGGTGCGTCCGGCGCCGTTGAGGCCGTCCTCACCGTGCTCGCCGTCTACGAGCGCAAGGCCCCGGTCACCATCAACCTCGAAAACCAGGATCCGGACATCCCGCTCGACGTCGTCACGTCCGCGCGTGACCTTCCTGCAGGGAACATCGTGGCGCTGAGCAACTCTTTCGGCTTCGGTGGCCACAACGCCGTGATCGCAGTACGCAGCGTCTAGCATCACTGTGGTGCAAAGCAGGGGCCCAGCCGGTTGGCTGGGCCCCTGCTTTGCTATGGGGACGGCTGGTGGTCCGCGACGGTCAGCCCCGCTGTGGCGACGTTCAGCCGACCTGGTGGAGCCAGCGCACCGGGGCCCCCTCGGCAGCGTGACGGAAGGGCTCGAGCTCTTCGTCCCACGCTTCTCCGAGGGCGAGGGACAACTCGTGATAAACCGCGGAGGGATCTCCTGCGCCGGATTCGTAGGCGTACCGGATCCGATCCTCGGAGACCATGATGTTGCCGTGCACGTCGGTGGTGGCGTGGAAGATCCCCAGTTCGGGGGTGTGCGACCAACGGCCGCCGTCGACACCCTGGCTGGGCTCTTCAGTGACCTCGTAGCGGAGATGTGCCCAGCCGCGAAGCGAGGATGCCAGCTTCGCCCCTGTTCCGGGAGTCCCGGTCCAGGAGAGCTCGGCCCGGAACATTCCGGGCGCGGCAGGTTGAGGGGTCCACTCAAGATCCGTCCGCTTGTCCACGACGGATCCAATGGCCCACTCCACGTGCGGGCACAGAGCGGTAGGGGCCGAGTGCACGAACAACACACCGCGGGTCATTGCAACAGACATTCCATCCTCCATAGCTGTAGGTACGTCTTCCCCAACGACCTCTGCCTGAATGAAATGCGCTGTGCCGTGTTCCTGTCGGCTGCGTTTATCCCTGCCCGAATATGTAACTGTGTCCGGACTTGCTGTGACGCGCGAAGCAACGAGCTTCAAGCGAGACTTGAAAGTTTCCGGACTTGACTCTTATTGTGCCGTACGCCGCCTAATTACGCCACTGCAATTCCCGAACTTCCTCGTCGGGCGTCACGTTTGGGGAAGTCAGGGTGCCGCGGGCCTGACGGCCGCGATTTAAGCCCTCGGATGGGCCTGCTGGTAGCTCTTGCGGAGGCGTTCCACAGAGACGTGGGTGTAGATCTGCGTGGTCGCAAGGCTGCTGTGCCCCAGGATTTCCTGGACGGCCCGCAGGTCCGCGCCTCCGTCCAACAGGTGCGTTGCAGCCGAATGCCGCAGTGCGTGGGGCCCCGTTGCCGACGTGTCGCCCAGTGCGTCGAAAAGCCCCTTCACGACTTCCCGCACCTGCCGCTGGTCCACCCGGTTGCCGCGGATTCCCAGGAAGAGCGCAGCTCCGCTTTTTTCCGTGGCCAGTCGTGGCCGTCCCTTGCGGAGCCAGTCATACAAGGCGACGGCAGCGGGAACGCCGTAGGGAACTGTTCTTTCCTTGTTGCCCTTGCCGATGACGCGGAGCGTCCGGCGGTCCGGGTTGAAGTCATCGACGTCCATTCCGGCCAGCTCACCCACACGCAGGCCTGTGGCGTAGAGGAGCTCCACCATCGCCCGGTTGCGCACAGCCAGCGGCGCCCCCTCCGCGGCCGCTTCTTCAAGGCTGGCCAGCAGCCGCGTCAGTTGCTGCGACTGCAAGACACCGGGCAGTGACTTTTCCTTCTTTGGGGCCTTCAGCCGCAGCGAGGGATCCGCGGTGATCAGTTCCTCCCGGACGGCCCAGGCCGTAAAGGACCGCGTCGTTGCCGATCTCCGGGCGAGGGTGGACCGGGAGGACCCCGCCTCGCTTTGAGCCCCGAGCCACCGCCGCAGCGTACCTAGTTCAAGGCCCGGCAGTTCCGTGACTCCTTCGGAAGCGGCGTACGACAGGAGGCTCCTAATGTCTGAGAGGTAGGCCCTCAGAGTGTGCCCCGACCTGGCCCGCTCCCCCGCCAGATAGTTCCCAAAGGCAGTGACGGCGCTTTCAAGGGCCGGGGGCAGTTCCTGATTCTCCACATTCCTACTCTCCCAGCATTCGTACACAGATGCGCTGCGGACACAGCGTTTAGGCTGACGCTTTGGCCCGCTTCCATCCGCCCCGTTCAGAAACAGCAAGGCCCAGGAGGCCCAGTCTGCCCAGGCCCGCGCGGACCGATTCCTGGCTGAGCCCTGCAACGGCACAAAGTTTGTCTACCGAACTTGTGGACCGGAGCGGGAGTGCGTCGAGAAGAATCAGATCCTCGAGCGTCAGGCCATCATGGTCTGCTGCGTGAACCGTCCGGGCCTCGGGAAGAGCTTCGCCGCTGGGTGACGCGAGCTCTGCTATCTCGCCGGCATCTGTCACGCAAATGGCGCCGCCGTCCCGGAGAAGACGATGGCAGCCCGCCGAATTCGCGCTGTGGACGGATCCAGGGACTGCACCAACGGCGCGGCCCAGGGTTTCTGCGTGATGGGCAGTGTTCAGGGCGCCTGACCGCCAGCGTGCTTCCACTACCACCGTCACGGCGGACAGGGCCGCGATGAGGCGGTTACGCTGCAGGAACCTGTAACGCGTTGGCGCCGACCCGGGCGGAACCTCAGCCAGTACCGCCCCCTGGTTGCTGACCGCCCGGAGGAGGTCCTCGTTCCCCGACGGATAAAACCTGTCGACACCGCCGGCCATCACGGCGATGGTGGGCACTGCGCCGGATCCGCCGGCCAAGGCAGCACGATGGGCGTGGGCATCGATGCCGTACGCCCCGCCGGACACCACGGTGAACCCGCGCTGTGACAACGAGTAGGCCAGGTCTCCGGTAACGGATGCACCATAGCTGGTGCTGTCGCGGGATCCCACCAGCGCCACGCACCGCGCAGCATCCGGGAGTTCCTGTTCCAGGCCGCGCCACCAGAGGCAGATGGGTTCCTGCAGTCCGAGATCCGAAAGTTGCGCGGGCCACAGGTCATCAGACGGGACAATCAGCCGACCCCCAAGGCGGGCCATCGTGGACAAGTCCCGCTCGGGTGCGAGATCCGGGATCCTGGGGGCCCAGCGCTTCAGTGCTGCCCCGATCCCGGCCCAGCTGGTTCCGGCACCATTCTCTGCCAACAGCGCCGTGATCTCCTGTTCCAGGGCTGGTCCAGCGGCCAGCTGCCCCGTAGCGATCCGGAGTGCGTCCGAGGCTCCTGCCGCTTTGACCAGGGCGAGTCCCGCCGCGTCCTGCGGTTCCATCAGGCGCGACAAAGAGGCGCGGGCCATCCGTTCGTTGTGCATGCGTCGTTCCTTATGCCGCGGCCGAAGCGGCCTGCCGGAGGCCAAGGGCCTGTCCAATGTCATCGGGATCCGGCCTGCCACGGTGTGCAAGGTCGGCCAGTGTCCAAGCGAGGCGCAGTACTCTGTCATAGCCCCTTGCCGTCAGGACGCCGCGCTCCAGGGCGTGGTCCAGGATGCGCGTTGAAGACGCCGGGAGCCGGAGTTCGCCACGCAGGATACGCCCGGGGACCTGCGAATTGGTTTCCAGGCCCAGAGGGTGCAGCCGCTCAGTTTGCCGGCCGCGGGCGGCACGCACACGCTGCGCCACCGCAGCGGTGTCCTCTTCCACGCCGGCCTGGCCGAAGTCCGCCAGCGAAACACGCTCCACCTGCAGTTGGATGTCCACGCGGTCCAGGAGGGGTCCGGACATCCTGGCGAGGTAACGGCGTCGCATCATGGGCGTGCAGGTGCAGTCCAGCCCCTTTCCGGACGCTTTGCCGCAGGGGCACGGGTTGGCGGCAAGAACCAATTGGAACCTTGCCGGGTACGCGGCGGTGCCGGCAGAGCGGTGGATGACGAGTTCGCCGCTCTCCAGTGGCTGCCTCAGGGCGTCCAGGACGCGTCGTTCGTATTCAGGGGCTTCGTCAAGGAACAAGATGCCGCGGTGGGCCCGCGACGCGGCGCCGGGCCGGGGCAGTCCCGACCCGCCTCCGATGATGGCAGCCGCGGTGGCGGAATGATGAGGGTTTTCAAAGGGCGGCCTGCGGAGGAGCTGGACTGCTGAGGAGGGCATGCCGCAGAGGGAATGTATTGCGGTGACTTCCATGGCCTCGTTGTCCGCGAGGTCCGGGAGGAGGCCGGGCAGGCGCTCCGCCAGCATGGTTTTGCCCGCACCCGGCGGTCCGGTGAGCAACAAGTGGTGGGCGCCGGCGGCTGCCACTTCCAGCGCCCTCCGCGCGTCCCCCTGCCCTGAGACATCGGCCATGTCGGGTACGGCGGCGTGACCTGGTTCTGTGCCATTCGCGTCAGCCTCATCGTCTGGTTCGAAGTCCAGCGCCAGTTCCTGCGGATCGGCGCCAAAGTCGAGGGCGAGCCTGGCAAGCGTCCGGTATCCCCTGACGTTGGCGTCCGGCACCAGCGCGGCCTCAGCCAGGTTTGCCTGTGCCACGACGATGTCCGGGTAACCGGCCCGCACGGCAGCCATCACGGCCGGGAGGATGCCCCGCACCGGCCTCAGCCGCCCGTCCAGCCCCAATTCAGCGATGAAGACTGTACGCTCGGTCGGTTTGATGTCGTTCGCGGCACGCAGGACAGCCATGGTGACGGCGAGGTCAAAGCCTGAACCGCGTTTGGGGAGCGACGCCGGGATCAGGTTGGCAGTGATTTTTCGCCTGCTTAGCGGAATTCCGGAGTTCTTGGCGGCAGAACGTATGCGCTCCTTCGCTTCGTTGAGGGCAGCATCCGGCAGGCCCAGGAGGACAAAGGCCGGCAGGGTCTGTCCTATGTCTGCCTCGACCTCGACGATGTACCCGTTCAACCCCACGAGGGCTACGGAGTAGGTCCGGCCCAAAGCCATTTACCCCACCCCTTTGAGGTGCTCCACCACGGGTCCGCCTATGCCGTCGTCCACCACGGCGATGACATCGACGCGCCGCAGCGGCATCCGAAGTTCGCGGTCCCGGCACCAGGCTGAACCCAGCCTGTGGAGCCGCGCCAGCTTCGCGGCGCCCACGGCTTCAAAGGGATGTCCGTAGTCAAGGGAACGGCGGGTCTTCACCTCGGCAATGACCAAGGCGTCGCCGTCGAGGGCAACAATATCGATTTCACCCTCGGTGCAGCGCCAGTTGCGCTCCACCACCAGCATGCCCAGTGATTCAAGATAATCGGCGGCGAAGTCCTCGCCGCGCCGGCCCAACAGGTCTTTGGATTTCATGTGTACCTCCGCGATTCAGCCTGCTGGAGCAGGACCGCGGAGGACAGGGAGCTATTCGCCTATGTGGGTAACCCGGCCGGTTGCCGGGGATGTTGGGGACAAGTGGTGTGCCCAGGCAGGCCCCAGGCAGGGGGTCAGTTGCCGAGGTCAACGTCCTTGGGCAACGCCAGTTCCTCGTTGCGCGGAAGCTCCTCGACGTTGACGTCCTTGAACGTCAGGACACGGACGCTCTTGACGAACCGGGCGGAGCGGTAGACGTCCCACACCCACGCGTCCTGCAGTGTCAGGTCAAAGTAGACCTCGCCGTCGGCGCTGCGCGCCTGGAGATCCACGTGGTTGGCAAGGTAGAAACGCCGTTCGGTCTCGACAACGTAGCTGAACAGCCCGACGACATCCCGGTATTCACGGTAGAGCTGAAGCTCCATGTCGGTTTCATAGTTTTCAAGATCCTCGGCACTCATGCTTCCATCTTGCACCATTCAGCACAGCGCTGGCGTCACGGCGAACGGCTGGACTCAGAGTTCTCCGCCCAGCAGCCGCCAGCTCACCCGGTGGTACGGCGTGGGGCCGGCGGTACGGAGCACGTCTCGGTGCAGGGACGTGGCGTATCCCTTGTTAATATCCCAACCAAAATCAGGGAACTCTGCGTGCAGCTGGCGCATCTGCTGGTCGCGTTCGACCTTGGCAATCACGCTGGCGGCCGCAACGCTCAGGCACTGCATGTCCGCCTTCACCCGGGTGTGGACGGGAGCGTCGCAGCCGGGGCCACTGGGCGCCTCATCGAACAGGGACGGCTGCCCCGCCGGCGAGAGCCAGTTGTGGCTGCCGTCCAGGAGGACGACGTCGGGGGTGATCCCCGTGGCCAGGACTTCCAGCCAGGCGCGGGTGCCGGCCAAGCGCAGCGCGGCAATGATGCCCAGCGCGTCGATCTCCGCGGCGGAGGCGTGCCCCACAGCCGAAGCCACGCTCCATTTGCGTACCAGCGGTTCCAGGCGTTCCCGTTCTGCCGGGCTAAGCAGTTTGCTGTCCCGCACGCCGGCAAGCGGTTTTTGGGCCAGAAGGTCCACGACGGCGATCCCAACGCTCACCGGGCCGGCCAGGGCACCGCGCCCCACTTCGTCGACGCCGGCGAGATACCTGGCCCCGAAGGCTTTGAAAGTGCGTTCGTGGCGCAGGGTGGGGGCTTTGGAACGGGGGCCAGTAGCGGGGCGCGCGGCAGTCTTGGGTGGAGCGAGCGGTGATGCTGCGGACATCGTCAGCCTCCGGCGGGCACGTTCTTGAAGGCGTCCGGGTAGTTGTCGAGGACGGTGATCCGGTTCAGCGGCCACGCGATGACAGCTGCCTTGCCCTCGATATCGGCCAGGTTGATGAAGCCGCCGTTGGCTTCCATGTGGGAGCGGGAATCAGCCGAGTGGTTGCGGTTGTCACCCATAACCCAGACCTTTCCCTCTGGTACAACGACATCAAAGGTCCGGATCTGCGGGACTTCGGCGCCGTTGACGTAGCCCTCATCGATCGGGGATCCGTTGATGGTCAGTTTACCGCCGGCGTCGCAGCAGATCACGTGGTCCCCGGGGAGGCCAATGACACGCTTGACGAGATGCTGCTGCGAGTTGTCCGGCAGCAGGCCCACGAACGTCAGGCCGTCCTGGACCCAGGTGAACGGACCTTCGGTCTTCTCAGGCGCGGCGGCCAGCCAGCCCTGGGTGTCCCGGAAGACCACCACATCGCCTCGTTCCAGCGCGAATGGTTCGGGTACCAGCAGGTTGACGAAGATGCGGTCGTTGACGTCGAGCGTGTTGACCATGGATTCCGATGGAATGTAGAACGCGCGGAACAGGAACGTTTTGATCAGGAATGACAGCACCACTGCGATCACCACCACCGTGGCGACTTCCTTCAACCACGCGAGAAGGGGACTCGGAGCGGAAGGCTCCGCCCGGGGAGCGGCAGAGTGCTTCCCGGCGGCCGGGCTGGCCGGTGCCCCTTCCCCGGCGGTGATCGGGGACTCCGGAGCGGCGGCAGCGGCGTCCGTTTCGGCAGCAGCGCGCGCGGCGGGGGCATGCGGTCCGCCGTCATGGCCAGGATCAGGGATCCGGGCGTGGTTCTCGGGCATCTACTGTCCGTCCTCTGTTGTTGTTCCTGCCTGCTGCGGCCGTGATACTGAAGCAAATCTATCAAGCGGCCAGACAATCTGGACCGGCCTGCCGATCACCCTGTCCAGCGGCACCATTCCACCGCCCGGTGCGCCGAGCAGGCTCCGGGAATCGGCGGACAGGGACCGGTGGTCCCCGAGCAGCCACAGCCGGCCGTCCGGCACGACTGCGGTAAATGGCTGCGTGCTGGCTGCATCCCCCGGGAAGACGTACGGCTCGTCCAGCGGCGCCCCGTTGACAGTGACCTTCCCGTCAGCGTCACAACAGACCACAGTGTCTCCGGGAAGGCCGATGACTCTCTTGACGTAGGTTGTGTCGCTCCCGGCCACCCCAAGCCATTGGGCGGCCGCCGCTGCGGTGTCGGCCAGCGGACCCTTTCCGCTGTTCAGCGGGGCGAAAGTGCCCCGTCCGTCAAAAACCACAATGTCGCCCCGGCGGACGGGGTCAGCGTTGAAGTCCGTCCTGGAGACCAGGATGCGGTCCCCGTCCTGCAGGAGCGGTTCCATGGATTCTGAGGGAATGTAGTAGACATCCAGCCACAGCGACCGGACGAGTCCGCTGATGCCGACAGCGAGTAAAAGTGCCAGGAACACAAAACGCCAGCCCATTCTCCTGGGCTGGCGTTTTGTCTGGTCCATGAATCCGTATCCTGGGGCGCTGTTGCGAATGGCTCCGGCGCTGGCCTGGTCCGGCTGTGGCCCTGCCTCGTAGGTCCGGGGGACTTACTTGGCGGTGGTGAAGTCGCGCTTTTCCTTGATCTTCGCGGCCTTACCGCGCAGGGCGCGCATGTAGTACAGCTTGGCGCGACGGACGTCGCCCTTGCTGACGAGCTCGATCTTGTCGATGATCGGGGAGTGCACCGGGAAGGTACGCTCAACGCCGACGCCGAAGGAGACCTTGCGGACCGTGAAGGTTTCGCGGATGCCGTCGCCCTGGCGGCCAAGGACGAAGCCCTGGAATACCTGGATACGGGAGTTCTTGCCTTCGATGATGTTCACGTGCACCTTGAGGGTGTCACCCGCGCGGAAGGCAGGAACGTCGCTGCGCAGCGAGGCTGCATCTACGGAATCGAGAATATGCATAATTCCACTCCTGGGTGAACGCCACAGGTCATTCACTTTGGGTCACGGCGGCCAAGCCCGGAGGCGCTTGCGCGATCCGGAAATTGCCGTCGAAAGTATTGTGGTCCGGTTCCGTCACTGATTGGCGGCACCGGGGTGTCCCGCTGTTGGTTGCGCTCCCCCTGTGGCAGGTGCGGACCCAGCAGACACAAGGACTAATTTTGCCACATCAGGACGCTTACAGCCAATCGGCGCCGGCAGAGTGCACCCAGTCAGTCAGGCGCGTCGGTGCGGGTCCGCAGCTGGCCGTCGACGACGTCGTACCCCAGTTCGGCGAGAGCGGTCCGGTCCGCACGGGGCAGCTTCCCCGCGTCGAACGTTTCGAGCAGATCCGGACGGCGTTCAGCCGTCCGCCGGAACTGCTCATGGCGGCGCCACTGCGCGATCTTCCCGTGGTTGCCGCTTAGCAGCACCGGCGGCACCTCCCGGCCGCGCCAGACGGAGGGCTTCGTGTAGACCGGGTATTCAAGCAGCCCATCCGAGTGTGACTCCTCCACGAGGGAGTCGGGATTGCCAACAACACCGGGCAACAGCCGTCCGATGGCCTCCACCATGGCAAGCACGGCCACTTCGCCGCCGTTCAGGACGTAGTCACCCAGGCTCACGGGCCGCACGCTAAAGTGCTCCTCCGCCCATTCCAGGACGCGCTCATCAATGCCCTCGTAGCGTCCGCAGGCGAAAACGAGCTGCTCCTCCTCGGCCAGCTCGTAGGCCAGCGCCTGGCTAAAGCGCTCCCCCGCGGGCGACGGGACGATCAGCACGGGCCTGGCCGCTTTGCCTTCGCCGGCTGCGGCCACCGAGGCCAGGGCCTGCGCCCAGGGCTCAGCCTTCATCACCATGCCGGCGCCCCCGCCGTAGGGTGTGTCGTCCACGGAGCGGTGCTTGTCCGTGGTGAAGTCACGGAGGTCGTGTACGTTCAGGTGCAGCAGACCGTCCTGGCGGGCCTTGCCGATGAGGGACAGCTCCAGGGGCGCCAGGTATTCCGGGAAGATGCTGACGACGTCGATTCGCATCTAGGCGTTGTCCCCCGGCCCGGCCGCACCGGCGTCGTCGGCGTTGATGTCAAAAAGGCCATCGGGCGGAGTCAGCAGGACAAACCCTTGGGCGACGTTGACCTCGGGAACGATCTGCTCCACGAACGGGATCAGGATTTCCTTGCCGTCCGGGGCTTCGACCACCAGCAGGTCCTGGACGGGCATGGTGTGCAGGGCTGCGATCTTGCCCACCACCTGCGAGCCCACCCGGGCCTCCAGTCCAACCAGCTCGTGCTCGTACCAGCCTTCGTCGTCGTCCTCGTCCAGTTCCTCAGTTTCGATGAAGAGCTTCGCGCCGCGGAGCGTCTCAGCCTGGTTGCGGGTTTCGATTCCTTCGAAGGCAAGCAGGAGGATGTCCTTGTTCCAGCGCGCACTTTCAACAGTCAGGGGCCCGGCCGAGGCCGGCTCCACCACAAACTCGGTGCCCGGAACAAACCGGTCCGCCGGGGCGTCTGTCAGGACCTGCACCGTCACTTCCCCGCGGATTCCATGCGGTTTGCCGATTCGTGCCACCTGAAGCTGCATCTGTTCCTCTGTTCGTGGTTGTGCTGGGGGTTGGGCGATGTGGTGAAAGCACTCCGGCCCCTCCACCGTTGGTGGAAGGGCCGGAAGCAAAACTGGTGTTGCCGAGCGCTTTAGCGGCGGCGGTCGGTATCGACGACGTCGACCCTGACCGGCTCGCCGTCAGCCAGTGCCGCCACAACGGTGCGCAGTGCGCGTGCCGTGCGGCCCTGGCGGCCGATCACCCGTCCGAGGTCGTCCTGATGAACGCGCACTTCGAGGGTGTCCCCGCGGCGGTTGTTCTTCGAGGTGACCTTGACGTCCTCCGGGGAATCAACGATTCCGCGGACCAGGTGTTCGAGCGCTTCAGCCAGCAATCTACTCAGCCTCGGTGGTCTCTGCTTCGGCTTCGGCCGGCGCGTCAGACTGCTTGGACTTCTTGGTGATCGCTTCCGGGATGATCACGGAACCCTTTTCCGGGGCAACGAAGGCAGCCTTCGGAGCCTTGGTCTTCAGGGTGCCTTCCTGGCCCGGGAGGCCCTTGAACTTCTGCCAGTCACCGGTGATCTTGAGGATCGCGGCAACCTGCTCGGACGGCTGGGCGCCGACGGACAGCCAGTACTGGGCACGGTCGGAGTCAACCTCGATGTATGAGGGCTCTTCGGTGGGGTGGTACTTACCGATCTCTTCGATTGCACGGCCATCACGCTTGGTGCGTGAGTCTGCAACGACGATGCGGTAGTACGGTGCGCGCATCTTGCCAAAGCGCTTAAGGCGAATCTTTACGGCCACTTTTGTGGTCACTCCTGTTTCAGAAAAGGGGGTGAACCCGGCGTTCTGCACCCGTGGGGCGGGCCATACTTGAGGGTTCGAAGGACAGGATCCAGACGCGGAGAGAGGGGCCACGCAGATCGAGTACCTGTTTATTGTGCCAGATCAGCGTCCGGATTTCGACTTGGGACGGTCCCTCCGGCCCGCGGCGGCGCAGCCACGTAGCTCAGGACGACCAGACGTACAGCCCCGTGCGGTCGGAATCGTCAATTCCGCTCGCCAGCTCCGCCAGCTGCTGCACGTATTTCCTGGCCTCGGCCGCGCCGAAGGGCATATCGTCCTGGGCAGCCCATTTTTCAGCGACGTCGTCCAGCACATCGCCGTCGCCCTCGGTCTCATAGCTGAGCAGCTCCGCGAGCGCACGGACCATCGCGGGTGGAACACCGAGCAGCGAATCGCTGGCCACGTCCACCATGGCCAGCTCGTAGTCCGCACCGCCGGCATGCACAGCTGCGCCGGCGAGGTCCCCGAGCTGTTCGATTTCGAAGTCGCTGATGCCGGGAATCCGAAGACCGGCAGTTGCGGGGGAACCGCCATCGTCCAGGATACCGGCACGCTTAAGCGCGGCCTCGTGGGTTGAAACAAAGATTTCGGTGAAGCCCATGGGAATCGCCCTCATTCCGTCGACGGTGCGGCCCTGGCAGGCAGCGGAACAGCTGCCCCGGCCGTTCGGAATCAGCCTAGTACACGGCCTGGCGCACTTGGGGCCGCCGCACCCGGCTTAGCGGGCGGCGACCCGGATGCGGTTGCGCCAGGGATCCTCGAAGCGCAGCTCCGCTCCGGTGTGGTGACTGGAGACTCCGGCGACTTTCAGCCGGTCGGCAAGCGCTCCGACGTCGTCACCGGAGGGCACTTCAATAAGCACCTCGCCCAGGCCGAGCGTATCCTGCCGGGGGCCGGCGCCCCGGCTGTTCCAGACATTCATGGCCATGTGGTGGTGGTAGCGCCCGGCCGACACAAAAAGCGCCTGGCCGTGCCAGCCGGCGGTCTTCTCAAACCCCAGGATGCCGACGTAGAAATCCTGGGCGGTGTGGACATCGCCGACCTGGAGGTGGACGTGCCCCACTCCCGCCGCCGTCCCGCGCTGACCCTCGACGGACTCCTGGGTGAGATGCTGATCCAGGTAGCGCTGGGGAGGCAGCGCCAGGCTGTCCATGACAACTTCCGTCCCGTTCCAGGACCAGTTTTTGCGCGGCCGGTCCCAGTACAGCTCAATGCCGTTGCCTTCGGGATCATTGAAGTAGAAGGCTTCACTGACCAAGTGGTCCGCACTGCCGGTGAAGGCGCGTGGCTCATATTGCGCCGCGGTGGCTACGGTGGCCGCCAACGATGCCTGGTCTTCAAAGAGCAGGGCAGTATGGAACAGACCGGCTTCCCCCCTGCCCGGGAGGTTCAACCCGGGAGCGGCAGCCAAATGGACCAGCGGCCTTCCAAGCCGGCCCAGGTACAGGCCGCCGTCCTGTTCGGCCACGACGTCGAGCCCGAGCGCGCGCTGGTAGTAGTCGGTCATGAGCTTCATGTCGCCCACCTTCAGCATCACCGTGCCCATCGTGAGCTCGGCAGGTAGAAGGTCCTGGCTGATGGATTCTGCAGTCATTGGAAAACTCCCGGTCCGGTGGCCGTCGGATTTCGTCGGCCTCTACTCCTCTAAATTACTTGAAGCTTCAATTTATTCCCAGCGGTGCCGGATGTGATCTTCAGCCGTCAGCCGATCACTTCTCCCCGCAGCACAACGTCCTTGAGCGACACAATGGTGGAGGGCACGCTCCGAGGGTCCGCCCGGCACACCACCACGTCAGCGCTGGCGCCTTCGGACAGCCCCTCCGCCCCCAGCCACTCCCGCGCTCCCCAGCAGGCTGCGTCGAGCGCCGCCGCCGCTGGAAGGCCTGCCTGGTGCAGCGAGAGGATTTCATGCGCGATCCGTCCATGCCGGATGACGCTTCCCGCATCCGTCCCCGCGAAGATCCTTACGCCGGCCTCAAAAGCTTCCAGCACCCGTTCGGCCCTGCGCTCCCACAGCGCGCGCATGTGGGCGGCATAACGCGGGAATTTCGTTTCAGCCTGGCGGGCGATGCCGGGGAACGTGTCGATGTTGATGAGCGTCGGCACAATGGGAACACCCTGCCCGGCCAGCCGCGGAAGGTGCCGCGGCAGCAGCCCGGTGGCGTGCTCGATGCAGTCGATGCCGGCATCGAGCATCTGGTCCAGCGTGTCTTCACCAAAGCAGTGGGCGGTCACGCGTGCACCCTCGTCATGCGCAGCGCGCACGGCGTCCAGGACGACGGCGTCGGGAAACGACGGCGCCAAATCACCGGCGTCCCGGTCGATCCAGTCCCCCACGAGTTTGACCCAGCCGTCGCCGGCCCGGGCCTGCTTCCGCACCGCCTCAACCAGTCCCCCAGGCTCCACCTCAACGGCGAAGTCCCGCAGATAGCGCCGGGAGCGGGCGATATGGCGCCCGGCGCGGATGAGCCTGGGCATGTCATCGCGCTGCTGCAGCCACCGGGTATCACTTACCGCGCCGGCGTCGCGGACCAGGAGGGTGCCGGCGTCGCGATCCGTACGGGCCTGTTCTTCAACCACGTCATCCGGCACGGCGCCGGCCGGTCCCAGGCCGATATGGCAGTGGGCATCGACGAACCCGGGCAGCACCCAGCCGTCAAGCACAACATCCGGCGCGGCGGCGGGACGGCGGAACGTGAGGCGGCCGCCGACCGACCACAGGCCCTGCCGTTCCTCATCCGGCCCGGTGAGCACAGTTCCGGTGAATTCGATGATTCCGGCCATGGCACCAGCCTAATCCGCCTGACGCCTGCGACGTCACGGCCGGGACGGGCCCGCACTGACCTGTGGTAGCTTCGTCTAGACCACACGGGGGCCCTTGCAGGGGCTGAGATCGGGCTGACGCAGCCTGCGACCGTTGAACCTGTCCGGGTAATGCCGGCGAAGGAAGTGAGTATTCATTGAGTACACAAGAAACACAGCTGACACCTGCCCAAAATGGGGCTGGTGCCTCTGAGACTGTGTCACTGAAGTCCCACTCGTTGGCGTTCATCACCGATGAAGCCACAGGAATCCGGGTTCCCGTGACCGAGATCGCGCTCGAGCCGTCACCCAACGGTGAGGCGAACGGTCCTTTCCGGACCTACCGCACCGCCGGCCCGGGAAGCAACCCGGTAGTGGGCCTGGACCCGTTCCGCTCGGAGTGGATCGCTGCCCGCGGTGATACGGAGCCCTACAGCGGCCGGGAACGGAACCTGCTCGACGACGGCAAGTCGGCCGTGCGCCGTGGCGCCGCCTCCGCGGAGTGGAAGGGTGCACAGCCGGTGCCACGGCGCGCCGTCGAAGGCCGGACCGTCACCCAGATGCACTACGCGAAGCAGGGTGTCATCACTCCGGAGATGCAGTTTGTGGCCCTTCGCGAAAACTGCGCCGTGGAGCTGGTACGCAGCGAGGTAGCGGCCGGACGTGCGATCATCCCCAACAACATCAACCACCCGGAATCCGAGCCGATGATCATCGGCAAGGCGTTCCTGGTGAAGATCAACGCCAACATCGGCAACTCGGCCGTGACCAGCTCCATTGCCGAGGAAGTCGACAAACTCCAGTGGGCCACCCAGTGGGGCGCGGACACCGTCATGGACCTGTCCACGGGGGATGACATCCACACCACCCGTGAGTGGATCATCCGCAACTCGCCCGTGCCCATCGGCACTGTGCCCATCTACCAGGCGCTGGAGAAGGTCAACGGCGAGGCCAACAAGCTGACGTGGGAAATCTTCCGCGACACCGTGATTGAGCAGTGTGAGCAAGGCGTGGACTACATGACCATCCACGCCGGAGTCCTGCTGCGCTATGTGCCGCTGACGGCCAACCGTGTCACCGGCATCGTCTCCCGCGGCGGCTCCATCATGGCCGGCTGGTGCCTGGCGCACCACCAGGAGAACTTCCTCTACACGCACTTCGACGAACTGTGCGAGATTTTCGCCAAGTACGACGTCGCCTTCTCGCTCGGCGACGGACTGCGCCCGGGAGCGACGGCGGACGCAAACGACGCCGCCCAGTTCGCCGAGCTCGACACGCTGGCTGAACTGACCCAGCGGGCCTGGGAGTTCGACGTACAGGTGATGGTGGAGGGTCCCGGCCACGTGCCGTTCCACCTGGTCCGCGAGAACGTAGAACGCCAGCAGGAACTGTGCAAGGGAGCCCCTTTCTACACGCTCGGACCGCTGGTCACGGATATAGCCCCGGGCTACGACCACATCACCTCCGCCATTGGGGCCACGGAAATCGCCCGCTACGGCACCGCCATGCTCTGCTATGTAACGCCCAAGGAGCACCTGGGCCTGCCCAACAAGGACGACGTCAAGACCGGTGTGATCACCTATAAAATCGCCGCCCACGCCGCCGACCTGGCCAAGGGCCACCCGGGAGCCCATGAGCGGGATGACGCCCTGTCCAAGGCGCGGTTCGAGTTCCGCTGGCGCGACCAGTTCGCACTGTCCCTGGATCCGGTAACGGCTGAAGCCTTCCATGATGAGACGTTGCCCGCCGAGCCGGCCAAAACGGCCCACTTCTGTTCAATGTGCGGCCCCAAGTTCTGCTCCATGAGGATCAGCCAGGACATCCGGGACGAGTATGGCTCGGCCGAATCACAGGCTGCACTGGCGGAGATGGCGGCCGGGATGCGCGAAAAGAGCGAGGAGTTCCTTGCGGCAGGAGGAAAGGTCTACCTGCCTGACCTTGAGGTACCCGAAGCCGCCCGCCGCTAGCGGGCTGAGGCTCCGTCCGGCCGGCATTTGGGGGCTGGCCGGACGGACGCACCTCAACAAAGTACGTGGGTCAGGACGCCCTGAGCTGCCGCCGGCTGATGTCGGCTATGAATGAGCGGATGTAGCGGTCGCCTTCGGGGGAATCCTGGGGGCGGTGGCCTCCCGCGGCGTGGCGGTGCAGGGCGCCTGTTTCCCTGAGGTAGCCGGCGATCTCTTCGTAGAGGGGTTCCCAACCGCCTGTCAGGACCAGGGTGGGGACACCGGGAACGATCTGCAGCGGCGCCTCCCAGGGGGGAGCCTGAAGCCGGAGCCGCCGCGCGGCCCGTTTTTCCTCCTGTGTGGCCGGCTCCTGGAGGTCCGCCGCGTAGACGCGGCGGACGAACTCCCGCTGGAAATCCTCGTCACCGAGTTGGTGGCGGACATCAAAGAGCGGCAGCATCAGTTCCCGGTGCGCCGCCGTCGCCGGCAGTTCCGCGGTCAGCGACAGGCAGGCCGGCTCCACGAGTGTCAGCGAATACACCAGGTCGGGGCGTTCGACGGCGGCCATCATTGCCGAGATCGCCCCCTGCGAATGCGCCACAACGTGGCCACCCGCGGCGCCCCGGCCGTCGTCGGCAAGGGACCTCAGGACGATGGCGGTGTCCTCGGCGAAGGACGATTCCACCGGTTCAGCAACGGGATCGAATCCGTGCCGCCGAAGGAACAGGGCGTCGTAGCTCAGTGCCATGCCGTGCTGCCGGGGCCAGGCCGCCGCGCCGAAGCTTCCGGCGCCGTGCACGAACACTACCCGTTGCTTGAACATGACCCAACCCTATTCCACGGCCCCGACATCAAGCTGGACTGACCCAACTGACCCGCACTTAACGCACTGACACGCGCGTTGGAGAGCATTGAGTGCGAGCCAGTTGGGCGATGTGATTACTTGCCGAGGAACTTGTCGAAGCCCTTGGGCAGGTTGAGCTGCGAAGGATCGAACTCACCGGACTGCTGGCCGAAGGCCGCCCCCGTGGGCAGTGCCTTGGCCGCTCCGGCGCGCCGTGCCTCGGCGTCCCTAAGCTCCTGCGCAGCCTTGGCCGGGTTTCCGGACTTGGCCTTCTTCTTGGGGGCGTTCTTGGCGTTTTTGCGGGCCCCGCCGCCGGCACCGGGCATGCCTGGCATTCCGGGCATACCGCCCTGGGCCATCTTCTTCATCATCTTCTGCGCCTGGGCGAACCGCTCCAGCAGCCCGTTGACTTCGGAGACGTGGACACCCGAGCCGCGGGCGATGCGTGCCCGCCGGGAGCCATTAATGATCTTGGGCGCAACCCGCTCATGCGGCGTCATGGACCGGACGATCGCCTCGACACGGTCGATCTCCCGCTCGTCGAACTGCTCCAGCTGCTGGCGGATGTTCTGCGCGCCCGGCATCATCATGAGCATCTTCTTCATGGAGCCCATGTTGCGGATCTGCTGCATCTGCGCCAGGAAGTCGTCGAGCGTGAAGTCTTCCTGGTCGGCGAATTTCTTCGCCATCCGGGCGGCTTCATCCTTGTCCCAGTTCTTTTCCGCCTGCTCGATGAGGGTCAGCACATCGCCCATGTCCAGGATGCGCGATGCCATCCGGTCCGGGTGGAACAGCTCAAAGTCGTCCACGCCTTCGCCCGTGGACGCAAACATCACAGGCTTGCCGGTCACCGACGCAACGGACAGGGCGGCACCGCCGCGGGCATCGCCGTCGAGCTTTGACAGCACGATGCCGGTGAAGTTGACGCCTTCATCAAAGGCCAGCGCCGTGTTCACGGCGTCCTGCCCGATCATGGAGTCGATGACGAACAGCACTTCGTTGGGCACGATCGCCCTGCGGATCTGCCGTGCCTGTTCCATCATGTCGGCGTCGACGCCGAGGCGGCCGGCGGTGTCCACGATCACGACGTCGTGGAGCTTTTGGCGGGCTTCCTCAACACCGGCGCGGGCCACGGCTACGGGATCGCCCGCGGGGTGCTCCAGTTCATGGGTGGCGCCGGGGTGGGGTGCGAATACCGGAACCCCGGCGCGCTTACCCACGACCTGTAGCTGGGTGACGGCGTTGGGCCGCTGAAGGTCGCAGGCCACCAGGATGGGGCTGTGGCCCTGTGCTTTGAGCCATTTGGAAAGCTTGCCGGCGAGGGTGGTCTTACCGGCGCCCTGAAGGCCGGCGAGCATGATGATGGTGGGGCCGGTCTTGGCCAGGCGAATCCGGCGGGTCTCGCCGCCGAGGATCTCAACCAGTTCCTCGTTGACGATCTTGACGATCTGCTGGCTTGGATTCAGTGCACCGGAGACCTCTTCACCGAGGGCCCGCTCGCGGACGCGGGCGGTGAATTCGCGGACCACCGGCACGGCAACGTCGGCGTCCAGCAGGGCGCGGCGGATCTCCCGGACAGTGGCATCGACATCGGCCTCGGTGAGGCGGCCCTTGCCGCGAAGATTCTTGAAGGTTGCTGTCAACCGGTCAGAGAGTGAATTGAACACGCGCCGTGCACTTCTTTCAGTGGATGTACGGATGGCGGCCCTTCGGCACACCAGCGCCTCGGCTGTTGTTTCCAACTGCTTCGACGACGGGACTCGACTATCTAGGGTACCAAGACGGACCTTCAAGATGGCATGCTGGCTTAGGTGACGAGCCAAACGACTGTGAAAACCCTGCTCATTCTTGGTGCTTCCGGCGATCTCACCGGCCGACTGCTGCTGCCCGGACTCGCCCGGCTCGTGGCGAAAGGCCGCGCGGAAGGCCTCAAACTCGTGGGGGCCGGCTCTGATGCCTGGACTCCGGATCAATGGCAGGCGCGGGTCCACGACGCCTTCGCCGCAGCCTCCGAGTCCGCCGACGAGGCCGGACGCAAGGCTTTGGCGGCCATGGAGGCCGGGACAGCCTACCATCAGCTGGACGTCACAGCCGACGGGACGCTTGCCTCGTTACTGGCTGCCCTGGATGCGCCGGCCGCCGTCTACTTCGCCCTTCCCCCGCAGGTCAGCCAGCGGGCCTGTGAAACCCTAAAGCCTGGCCAGGTACCGGCCGGGACGCGCCTGGTCATGGAAAAGCCGTTCGGCTCGGGCGAGGAATCAGCCCGCTCCCTCAACCGGACGCTCACGGCGCTGGTACCCGAAGACCACATCCACCGGGTGGACCATTTCCTGGGCAAGGCTACGGTTTTCAACATCCTGGGCCTGCGCTTCGCCAACAACTTCCTGGAACCGGTCTGGAACCGCCAGCATGTGGAGAAGGTAGAGATCATCTTTGACGAGGACCTCGCACTCGAAGGGCGGGCGCGCTACTACGACACTGCCGGCGCGCTCCGGGACATGGTCCAAAGCCACCTCCTGCAGATCATGGCCCTGATGGCCCTCGAACCGCCGGCCACCATCGGCGAACGCGACCTGCGCGACGCCGTCTCCACTGTGCTGCGCGCCAGCAGCATCAAGGCACCGTACGCCCAGTCCACCCGTCGGGCGCGGTATTCCGCCGGAGCGCTCGCCGGCAGGCAGGTTCCGGACTATGCGAAGGAAGAAGGCGTTGATCCTGCCCGGGGAACGGAGACTCTCGCAGAAGTCACGGTGAAGATCGACAACTGGCGCTGGCGGGGCGTCCCTTTCATCCTTCGCTCAGGCAAGGCCCTTGGCGTGAAACGCAAGGAAGCCGTGGTGACGTTCCGGCCGGTTCCCCACCTGCCGGCCGGATTCATGGGACTGGACGCGCCCAACCGCCTGCGGATCGGCTTTGGACCGGACACCCTGGACCTGGACGTTGACGTGAACGGCCCCGGTGACATCTTCAGGCTCGACCGTGCCACGCTCCACGCCGGACTGAACGCCTCCGAACTGCTTCCCTACGGAGAAGTACTGGAGGGGGTGCTGAACGGCGACCCGCTCCTGTCCGTCCGCGGGGACACTGCCGAGGACTGCTGGCGGATTGTGGAACCGGTCCTCAACGCATGGTCGCAGGGTACGGCGCCGCTGGAAGAGTACGACGCCGGGTCGTCGGGTCCTGCCGGCTGGTCCGGGTCGGAGCCGGCGAGGTAGGAGGACAAACAAGAGCGGGCAGGTAACCTTTCCAGGTTCCTGCCCGCTCTTCGCTTTTGGTTGTCTGCCGGGTGGCTAGATGGCGGCGATGCCGCGTTCCCCGGTTCGAACCCTGACTGCTTCGAAAACGTCCACGGTCCAGACCTTGCCGTCACCTGCACGCCCTGTGTTGGAACTTGCAATGATGACGTCGAGGATGTCGTCGGCCTGTTCGTCGGTGGCCAGCACCTCAACCCTGATCTTCGGCAGGAGGTCCACGTTGTACTCAGCTCCCCGGTACACCTCCGTGTAGCCGCGTTGCCGGCCGTAGCCGCTTGCCGCGCTGACCGTCAGTCCCTGGACACCATAGGCTTCCAGGCCTTCCCGGATTGATTCGAGCTTCTCCGGCCTGACGATTGCTGTGATCAGTTTCATGCCCCCACGCTTTCCTTGCCCGTTGCTGATTCTGCCTTCTTGGAATCGGCGCCTGCGCCCTCCTCCGGAGTACCCTTGCCGGTGATCAGGTCGTGAAGGGGCTGGAAGCTGCCTCCGTGGCCCCCCACACCGAACTCGTAGGCGGTCTCGGCGTGCAGGCTGAGGTCAACACCAACAACTTCCTGCTCATCCGAGACCCGGAAGCCCATGGTCTTGTGGATGGCGAACGCGATGATCGCGGTGAGGATTGCGGAGTAGGCGATGGCGATGCCGGCCGCTGCCAGCTGTGCCCACATCTGGGTCATGCCGCCGCCGTAGAAGAGGCCGCCGCCCACGCCGTCGGCGGGGAGGGCGATGAAGCCCAGCGCCACGGTGCCGATGATGCCCGAAACGAGGTGGACACCGACAACATCCAGGGAGTCATCGAAGCCCCAGCGGAACTTGAGTCCGACGGCGAGGGCGGATGCGACGCCGGCTACGATGCCGAGGCCGAGTGCACCGACGGGGCTGACGTTGGCGCAGGCCGGTGTGATGGCAACCAGGCCGGCAACGACGCCGGAGGCGGCACCAAGGGATGTGGGGTGGCCGTCGCGGATGCGTTCGGTGATGAGCCAGCCGATCATGGCTGCGGCAGGTGCTGCGAGGGTGTTGACCCAGATCAGGCCGCCCTGCTCAGCGGTAGCGGCCAGACCGCCGTTGAATCCGAACCAGCCGAACCACAGAATGGCAGCCCCGAGCATCACGAACGGAATGTTGTGCGGGCGGTGGTTCGGGTCTTTGCCGAATCCCCTGCGGTTGCCGATGATCAGGACGAGGATCAACGCGGCCACACCGGCGTTGATGTGAACCACGGTGCCGCCGGCAAAGTCGATGGCCGGGCCGAGCGCCTGGCCGATCGCACCTTCCTCACCAAAGAGGCCGCCACCCCAGACCATGTAGGCAAGCGGGCAGTAAACAAGGGTGACCCACACGGGGACGAAGACTGACCAGGCGCCGAACTTAGCGCGGTCCGCGATGGCTCCGCTGATCAGGGCAACGGTGATGATGGCGAAGGTTGCCCCGTAGCCGACGAGGATAAGGCCTTCCGGCGCGTCCGGAGTGTTGACGCCCTCAAGACCGAAGTTCGCGAAGGGGTTTCCGACAATCTGCAGGAAGCCTTCCCCGCCGGTCATGGAGTAACCCCAGAGTACCCACACAACGCTCACGATGCCGATGGAGATGAAGCTCATCATCATCATGTTCAGTGCGGCCTTGGCGCGCGTCATGCCGCCGTAAAAAAATGCCAGACCCGGTGTCATAAACAGCACGAGTGCTGCCGCCACCATGAGCCATACGTGACCTGCGGTAAGTTCCATGGTGCACGTCCTCTCTCAGATCGATACTGCGGATCTCTCCGCCTGCCAACGCCTTTTGCGTCCTGTAAAGAGTTTGATCCGGCTGTGTTTCGCCCACGGAGGATTTAGATTGCGCGTTTGTTACAACAACCTCTAGGAAGTAAATGGTGCATATCCGGCTTGTTACGGTTATGTTTCATCCCTCTCGCAAGCAACCCGTCACCGAAAGCGCTAGGACACCGGCACCATGACGTCAAGACCCCCTGTGAGTGGCGCCGCTTCGCGGATTCCCGGCCTGCGGTGGCCGCGGCAGGAAAAACTTCCGCGCGACATCAAGGTGATGCTGGCCGCGGCGTTCCTGATTGCCCTCGGATTCGGGCTTGTTGCGCCTGTATTGCCTCAGTTCGCCACGACCTTCGGCGTCGGCAACACCGAGGCTGCGGTGATCGTGGCCATCTTTGCCTTGATGCGCCTGGTCTTCGCCCCGGCCGGAGGCGCCCTGATCTCCCGGTGGGGTGAACGCCCGGTCTACGTTTCGGGGCTCCTCATCGTGGCCGTGTCCACCGCGGCGTGCGCCTTCGCGCAGGGCTACTGGCAGTTGCTCCTGTTCCGCGGCCTGGGCGGCATCGGCTCGGTTATGTTTACGGTGGCGTCCATGGCACTGGTGATCCGCCTGGCACCGCCGGAGAGCCGCGGCCGCGTGTCCGGCGCCTACGCCTCGGCGTTCCTGGTGGGGAATGTTTGCGGCCCGATTGTCGGCGGCCTGCTGGCAGGCTTTGGCCTGCGGGTGCCCTTCCTGGCGTATGCCGCGGCCCTGGTTATCGCGGCCGCCGTCGTCCAGACACAGCTAAGCCACGAGCGCAGGGAGGGCAGCCACGGGCAGGGCAGCAATCCTGACATGCGCCTGGCTGATGCCCTGGGCGTCGGGGCCTACCGGTCCTCGCTGGTGTCCAGCTTTGCGAACGGGTGGGCAACGTTCGGGGTCAGGATGGCGACGGTTCCCCTCTTTGCCGTGGCAGCACTCGGGGCGGGCCCGGAGGCGGCGGGACTTGCCCTGGCGGTCTTCGCCGCGGGCAATGCAGCGGCCCTGACCTTCTCCGGCCGCCTGGCCGATTCCTTGGGCCGCAAGCCCATGATGGTGACAGGCCTCCTCATTACAGGCGCCGCCACTGCAGCCATTGGCTTCACATCCGAACTGGGCTGGTTCCTCATCGCATCCACACTGGCCGGCATCGGTTCCGGGTTGCTGGGGCCGGCGCAGCAGGCCGCGGTCGCCGATGTGATCGGAAGCGGCCGCTCAGGCGGCAAGGTCCTGGCCGTCTACCAGATGACGGCGGATATCGGCGCCATTGCGGGCCCTATCCTGGCAGGTGTGCTCGCCGACAGGCTGGGCTACGGCTGGGCGTTCGGCGTCACGGGAGCTGTCCTGGTCTTGGCGGCGGCCAGCTGGTCCGTCACGCGTGAGCCGCTTAAACGCACTGAGGGGTGAGATCCCGGGCGCTCCAGCCTGGGCTGAGCGGCGGGATCTCACCCCTGGATTTAAACGGGGTCAGTTCAGCAGCGCGTCGACGAATCCCTCGGCTTCGAAGGGGGCGAGGTCGTCAGCGCCCTCGCCGAGGCCGATGAGCTTAACGGGTACACCGAGCGATTTCTGGATTGCGACGACGATCCCACCCTTGGCGGTGCCGTCCAGTTTGGTCAGGACGATGCCGGTGATGTTGACCACCTCGGCGAAGACCCGGGCCTGGTTGAGCCCGTTCTGCCCGGTGGTGGCATCCAGTACGAGCAGCACCTCATCAACCTCGGCAAGCTTTTCGATAACACGCTTGACCTTGCCAAGCTCGTCCATCAGGCCGACTTTGTTCTGCAGCCGCCCGGCGGTGTCGATCATCACGACGTCGACTTCCTGGTCAATGCCTGCCTTAACCGCCTCATAGGCGACGGACGCAGGATCCGCGCCGTCGACGTCGGACTTCACCGTGGGAACTCCGACGCGCTGGCCCCAGGTGGCCAACTGCTCCGCGGCCGCTGCACGGAAGGTGTCTGCTGCGCCCAGCAGCACGTCTTTGTCCTCTGCGACGAGCACGCGCGCAAGCTTGCCCACCGTGGTGGTCTTGCCCACACCGTTAACGCCAACCACCATCACCACGGCGGGCCTGTCAGCGTGCCGGGTGGTGTTCAGGCTGCGGTCCATGGCGGGGTCCACCAGCTTAATGAGTTCCTCGCGCAGCAGCGCCTTGACCTGTTCCGGGGTGCGGGTGCCAAGGATCTTGACGCGTTCCCGCAAGGCATCCACAAGCTGCATTGTGGGTTCGGTTCCCAGGTCTGCCAGAAGGAGGGTTTCCTCGACTTCGTCCCAGACATTTTCGTCAATCTTGTCGCTGGAGAGGAGGGCCAGCAGGCCCTTGCCCAGGACGTTGTTCGAGCGGACCAGGCGTTCACGCAGGCGGGTCAGCCGGCCGGCAACGGGAAGCGGGGTCTCGACCTGGATGGTTTCAAGGCCGGCCACGTCGTCTGGGACGTCGGTGGTTTCCAGCCCGTCAAGGTCTGCGCCGGCAGGTGCGGTCCGTTCCGCCGGAGCCACGGGGGCGTCCTCAAGGAGCGTTCCGCCTGCACTTTTCGGTGTCTCGGGATCGTTGGCGTCCCGGGTGCCCGGGTACTGGGTGATGTTCTTCCGCGTCTTCAACAGGACCGGGATCAGCCCGCCAACAACCGCCAGGGCAGCAACAATGGACAGAATAATTGGGAGGATGTCATTCACTCCCCTAGCTTCTCACACGCGTTTCGCACTGGTGTCACGCACACGTGCGGCCGGCGGCTGGTCCGGGCTACACCTCGGCGCCCAGGCGCTGGCTGATGACGGTGGAGACGCCGTCGCCCCGCATGGTGACGCCGTACAGGGCATCAGCCACCTCCATGGTCCGCTTTTGGTGCGTGATCACGATCAGCTGGCTGGACTCCCGGAGTTCCTCGAAGATGGTGATGAGCCTGCCCAGGTTGGTGTCGTCAAGGGCCGCCTCCACCTCGTCCATCACGTAGAAGGGCGAGGGTCGGGCCTTGAAGATTGCCACGAGCAGCGCGACGGCGGTGAGTGACCGCTCCCCGCCTGAAAGCAGCGACAGCCGCTTGATCTTTTTTCCGGCCGGGCGCGCCTCCACTTCGATGCCTGTGGTGAGCATGTCGGAGGGGTCTGTCAGGACCAGGCGGCCCTCACCGCCTGGAAAAAGGCGGGCGAAGACGCGGATGAACTGGGCCTGGGTGTCTTCAAAAGCCTCGGCGAAGACCCGCTGAACGCGGTCGTCCACTTCCTTGATGATGTCCAGCAGGTCCTTGCGGCTGGATTTGAGGTCCTCAAGCTGGGTGCTGAGGAACTGGTGCCGTTCTTCCAGCGCCGCGAACTCCTCCAACGCCAGCGGGTTGACCTTTCCCAAGGCGGACAGGTCCCTTTCGGCCTTCCGGAGCCGTTTCTCCTGCTCCTCCCGGACATAGCGCCTGCCTTCGGGAATTGGGGCGCCGTTGTCATCTACCGGTGTCCTGAGGGCCGCCCATTTGTCGTGGGTTTCATCATCCAAAACGGGTATGGGAACGTCCGGGCCGAAGTCGGCCACCAGCAGGTCCGGGGTGATGCCGAGTTCCTCGATGGACCGTGTTTCGAGGGCCTCGATCCGTGCCCGTTGCTGGGCTCGCGCCAGTTCGTCGCGGTGGACCGAATCCGTCAGTTCCGCCAGTTCGCGTGCCAGTGCATCGTTGGCGGCCCTGATCTCCAGCAGGGCGCGGTCCCGCTGCTCGCGGTTCTCCTCGGCGAGGTCGCGTTCGTGCCGGGCCAGCTCCACCGACACGTCGATGAAACGCAGGGCCAGCTCCACGCCTGCCTGCACAGCCGCCGCGCGTTTGGCCTGGATCCGGCGGCGTCGGGCCCGTTCAGCGGCTTCTTCGCGTGCCCTGCGTTCAGCCGCCGCTGCCCGCTCCAGCGATACCGCCCGGTTACGGGTGGCCGCCAACTGCTCTTCCGTGCTGCGGAGCGACAGCCTGGCTTCCATTTCCGCTGAGCGGGCCTGCGACGCTGCCAGGGCCAGGGCGTCGCGCTGTTCTGTGGAGGGTTCCTCTTCGACCGGTGCCTGCTGCGCCGACGCCAGACGTTCAGTGATGGCGGCGAGCGCTTCTTCCTCGGCGGCCACATTGGCCTCGGCCTTGGCAAGGGAAGCAGCAAGCCTGTCGCTCTCGCCCACGGCGCTGCGCAGGATGGAGTTCAGATGCCCAAGCCGCTCGGCGACTGCGGCCAGCCGGGCGTCCGATTCATGCAGGCGGTCCAAGGCGGCCTCGGCCCTCACCTGGGCCTCCGCGCGCCGGGCCTCGGCGCCGGCCATGGCGAACCGGTTCCGTTCCAGATCAGCTATGACAGCGGCGAGCCGGGCCTCGGCGTCGTCGACGGCGGCCTGCACCTCAAGCAGTGACGGCGCCTTCGCGGAGCCGCCTGTAACTGTCAGCACAGTGAAGACGTCGCCGCCTTTGGTCACGGCTGTCAGGTCCGGCCTTTCGGCAACCAGCTGACCGGCGCTCTTCAGGTCCTCCACAACAGCAATGCCCGACAGGAGCGCGGTTACGGCCGGGCTGCTGACGTCCGCGGCGGAGGTCAGGTCGGTGGCCCACCGCGCTCCCGCCGGCAGCGCACCCGCCGGGGCGGCTGCGTCCGATAGCGCAGATGCTGACGCCAGCAGCAGGGAGGCGCGCCCGCCGTCGTCATCCTTAAGGAACTGCATCACGGCGGCGGCCACTGCGGGGTCGCGGACCACAATGGCCTCGGACGCGTCGCCGAGTGCGGCCGCTATCGCGGTCTCGTAGCCGGGGCTGATGGTGAGGTTCGAGGCCAGGGTTCCCACAAGGCCGTCCAGCCCGGAGTTGAGCGCATGCGCCGTGCCGTCCTTGCGGTTGAGTCCGAGCTGGAGGGCATCCCGCCGGGCAACCAGGGCGTCACGTTCGCGGACGGACTCCGCCTCTGCGGCCGTGAGGGCGGAAATCTGTTCGCGGACAGCGTCGAGGTCGGCGATGGCGTCCTCGTAGTCGGCGTCAAGGCTTTCTTCGCCTTCCTCGACCCCCGCCACCTGGGTCTCCAGGGCGGTGAACTCGGCCTGGGCCTTGCTGCGGCGTTCCTGCCCTGCGGCGAGGGACTCCCGGAGCCTGCCGAGCTCCGCTTGCGCGGATTCCACGCGCGACCTTGCGGCACCAACCTGGCCGGCCAGCCGAGCGAGGCCTTCCCGCCGGTCCGCGGCGGCACGGAGGACGGCGGTGAGGCGCTTCTCTTCGGCAGCTGCGGCGCTCTCCGCCCCGGCTTTGGCTGCCGTCGCTGACTCCAGTGCGCTGCGCCTGTCCAGCATGTGGCGCTCGAGTTCCGTCAGCTCATCCCGGACGCGGGCAGCCTGCCGTTCGAGCTGTTCGGGATCCCTCCCGGAGTACGGTTCAGCGTCCACCGCGCCGAGCAGCCGGCCGCGTTCCTGGGCCAGCGACCCCAGGGAGCGGAGGCGTTCCCGGGCTGCAGACAGCCGGTACCAGCTATCCCGCGCCGCATTGAGCAGCGGTGTGGCCTCCGCAGCGAGCTGTTCCATGGCCGCCTGCTTCCGGCGCCCGGACTCCAGCCCTTGCTCCACGGCGGCACGGCGGGCCTTCAGTGCTTCCTCATCCGCCACGTCCTTGTCGAGGGCCGCCTGCTGGCGGACCAGGTCATCGGCCAGCAGCCGCGCACGGGCGTCCCGGACATCAAACTGCACCCTCTGCGCACGGCGAGCCACGTCGGCCTGCTTGCCGAGCGGGGTGAGCTGCCGCCGGATCTCACCGGTCAGGTCGCTCAGGCGCTGGAGGTTTGCTTGCATCGCCTCCAGCTTGCGGACGGTTTTTTCCTTGCGGCGGCGGTGTTTCAGGATTCCGGCGGCCTCCTCGATGAAGCCGCGGCGTTCCTCCGGGGTGGCATGCAGGACCTTGTCCAGCTGCCCCTGGCCCACAATGACATGCATTTCCCGGCCCAGACCGGAATCGGAGAGCAGCTCCTGGATGTCAAGCAGGCGGCAACTGGCCCCATTGATGGCGTACTCGGATCCCCCGGTGCGGAAGAGCGTCCGCGAAATGGTGACCTCGCTGTACTCGATCGGCAGCGCCCCGTCAGCGTTGTCAATCGTCAGGGAAACATGGGCCCGCCCCAGGGGCGCACGCCCGGAGGTCCCGGCGAAAATGACGTCCTCCATTTTGCCGCCGCGAAGCGTCTTCGCACCCTGTTCCCCCATCACCCAGGAGAGGGCGTCCACAACATTGGACTTGCCGGAACCGTTCGGTCCCACCACTGCCGTGACTCCGGGTTCAAAGTCGAAGGTCGTGGCTGACGCGAACGACTTGAACCCCCGGACGGTAAGGCTTTTGAGGTGCAAGGTGTTCCTGGTCTCCTGAGTGGCTGAAGCGGCTGCTCTGCTGCCCCAAATCTACTGCGTCACTGCGGGTTTCCACGGATTTGCAGGAGTTCCCCTGCTGTGATGGCTACTGCCGCACCACCGCCGGAGACCAGGCGTGTTCGATGAAGAGCGAGGGCTGCGCCGCCGGATCGATGGCGAGTGACCAGATGTCGCTGTCCTGGCCGGACTCATCGCGCGGAACACCGTAGACAACTGTACTGGCGTCGAGCCACTCCAACTGGTCATCTATATCACGCTGTTCAGTAAGCACCGTTTCCGTGCCGGAGGCGATGTTTAGAACCGCTATGTTGCGGTGGCCCGCCAGTGTCCCGGTGACACTCTTCTTGTAGGCGATCCGGGTGCCGTCCGGCGAGATTGAAGGACACTCGATCCCCGAGGCGGTCACCGTCAGTGTCCTGTCCTTCAGGCTCCCCCGTACCAACCAGATGTTTCCTTGTGACGAGGCCGTGGCGTAGAACGCGTCGGGCTGCCCCGGGACGAAGGTCACGCCCCAGATGTTGCGGTCCGTAGCTTTGATCCGCCCCCCTCCGGAAATGAGGGCGAATTCCTCGAGGTTCCCGTGGTCGGTGCCGTCCCGGCCGCGGATGATCGTCTCTGTGGAGAACCCTGCAGTGGCATACGAGTGCCCCGACACAAACACCGTGCTTGCCAGCAGTGACCCGTCGGCGCTGATCCGCGTGCGGCTGGGAATTCCTCCCAGGGCCCACGATTCGTCGGTGTCCAGGGAGGCGTTGTAGACAGTGGCCTCAAAATTGATGGGGATCTCGTTTTTTGTGCGCAGGCAGCTCACGCGGTTGACGACCGCATACACGCGGTCACAGGCGTGGCCGCTGAGTGCCCGCTGACCTGTTGGATCAGCCAGCAGTACGGTTGCAGCCTGCCCGAAACCCTGACCGGGTGCCGTATTCCGGAACATCACAAACGGGGCGGCGGGCAGGGCGTCCGCCGCGACCGTGTCAACGGGCGAATCCGCTTCCTGGCTGCTTCTTGCCGACTGGAAGGCCGACACTGCGTACACGGCCGACCCCGCCGCCACAAGCACGACTATTGCGAGCAGGATAAGCCACCGCCGTCGCATGCCGGAGTCCGGCAACTCTGTGGCCAGGGCCGTCGGCAGCGAAACCGGGTTGGATTCCGGGAGCATGGCTACGGATCCGCTCCCTGCGGGCTGCCGTGTCCGCTGCACCGGCTGTGGCGCCTTCCTCCGGCTCACGGTGCCGCCGTCCAGCGGCGGGCCCCGCCCAGCAGGGCTGCGCCCACGATCAGGGCTGCGGCCAGCAATCCGGCGACGCAAACCATGGCAGTGACCGGCCCGAGCATGAACCACAAAACCCCGAAGCCCGTGGCTGCCGCCATCCGGGACAGGGCCACAACGGTCTGCGCGGTGCCAAGCGCCGTCGCCAGGTGCTCCGCTCGAGTCAACCTGCTGACGATGGCAGCGAGAACACCGTCGGTCGCCGCGTAGAAGATCCCTAGCAGGAGCAGGCAACCGAGCGTGGCACCGAGGCCGCCGAAGGGCATTGCTGCGAGGACGTAACAGGCCAGCAGCGCAAGGTGGCCGGCGAGGAATACGGGGATCCGTCCCCACCGGTCCGCCAGCTTTCCGATGGGAATGGCGAACAGCAGGAAAACAACATTGGTTCCCACATAGAGGAGCGGGAACCACTGGACTGCGAACGAACCCCGGTCGTGGAGGATCAGGTAAATGAACCCGTCGCCGATCGTCAGAAGGCCCAGGAGACCGGCTGTGAGCAGGAGCCGGGACAGCCCCTGCTCCTTTACGGTGGCCCACCGCAGTTGGGACCACCGGAAGCGCGGGCGGCGGGCCGCCGCGTCCGGGTTGACGGTTCCCCGCCGGCGGCCAGGGACAATCAGCACCAGCACAGCCACGCCGATGACCGAGAACGCCAGCGAAACGATGAATACGGTGCTGAAGCCGTTGGGGATCATCACCAGCACCAGGAACGCAAGCAGTGGCCCGGTGGCTGCACCGATACTGTCCAGCATGCGGTGGACACCGAAGGATCTGGCAAGGTGTTCTGGCTGCGCCGCTTCCGAGATCATTGCATCGCGCGGGGCTGTGCGGATGCCTTTTCCGATCCTGTCGCCGGTCACGATTCCGGCGATGGCCCAGAACCCGCCCGCGAAGAGGAATCCGACCCGGGCAACCATCGAAAGTCCATAGCCGGCAACAGCGACGCGTTTGGGCTGCCCCGTGCGGTCCGAGACCCAGCCGGCGGCAATCCGCACGATGGCGCTGGCGCCCTGGTTGATGCCGTCGATGATCCCGAATGCGATGGTGGACAGTCCCAGGAATCCGGTGACGTAGAGCGGCAGGATGGCTGCCACGGATTCCGAGGAGATATCCGTCATCATGCTGACGATGCCGAGCCAGATGATCACCGGGGACAGCCGGAAGGCCGTTGCAGCGGCGGCGGGCATCTCGGCTTGAGAGTCCTTCTGGCCGCCGGTGCGGTCCGACATCGAAAGGTACAAGGGCTGCCTCGTTCCTGCTGACGGTATGGGGCCGCGGCGGCCGCCAAAGGCACCCCGCCGCTTCTTATGGCCCCAGTCTGCCAACGGAATCCACATTGCGGAACCGCAGAATCCGCAGACTTTCCTTGCCTGCTACCAGCGCCCGTTCCGCGGCCGAGGCTGGCACACCGGGCAGGTGTAGGACGAGCGGTTCATAAACTGCTCCCGTCGGATCGGGGAATTAATTCCGACGGCGGCACACCGCCCGCAGGGCTGCCCTTCCCTCCCGTAGGCGTTCAGGGAGCGGTCGAAGTAGCCGGAAGCGCCGTTGACGTTGACGTACAGCGAATCGAAGCTGGTCCCGCCGGCGGCCAGGGCGTCCAGCATGACCTCACGGGCGCAGTCCACTAGCCCTGCCGCGTCGGCTCGCCGCAGCTTGTCGGTGGGTTTGGCGTAATGCAGTTTCGCCCGCCACAGGGCCTCGTCCGCGTAGATGTTGCCGATCCCGGAAACCAGGCCCTGGTCCAAAAGGGCCCGCTTAAGCCCTGTCTTGCGCTTGCGGAGCCGGCTGAAGAAATTTTCGAAGGAGAACGCCGGGTCAAGGGGGTCGCGGGCAATGTGCGATGCCTCTTCAGCGATCAGCGGAAGGGGGGATTCAGCGAGGCCGCCCGGGCCGCCGTCGTCCGTGGGTACCATGTCGGTGACAAACAGGCCGCCGAAGATCCGCTGGTCCACAAAACGGAGCTGTTCCGGCATGCCGTCGCCCGGACTCAGCCGAAGCCTGACTTTGAGGTGTTTTTCGTCCGGAGCGTTGGTGTCCTGCATCAGCAGCTGGCCGCTCATGCCCAAGTGGGCCATGAGGGCGACGGGCGGCGGGGCCGCGGCACCATGCGTTGTGTCAAGCAGCGGCATCCAGAGGAACTTGCCACGTCGGACGACGTCCGCCACGGTGGCACCTTCCAGGTTGCCGACGAAATCCTGCGTGCCAAGCGCATGGCGGCGGATGGACCGGGGGTCCAGGACGTCAACTGAGGTGATGGTGCGGCCGCGGACCCACCTGACCAGTCCGCGACGGACTACTTCCACTTCCGGGAGTTCCGGCACAGGGCAGCCTAGACGGAGGCAGCGGAGTCCGCGGAATCATCCGCAGCCGCCGGACGGGGAGCTCCGGAGAGCACACGCCATGCATCCGCGGCGGCTTCCTGCTCGGCTTCCTTCTTGGAGTGGCCGGAGCCATTGCCGTAGGCGTTGCCGCCGATCTCCAGGACAGCCGTAAATGTGCGGGCGTGGTCCGGGCCGGATCCTTCCACCAGGTAGTGGATGCTGCCGAGCTGCCTGCTGGCTGCCAATTCCTGGATGCTGGTCTTCCAGTCTGTTCCCGCGCCAAGGGCAGCTGCGTCCTTCAGGAGCGGACCGATCAGGCGCATGACCAGCTGGCGGGCGGTCTCGATGTCGTTGGACACGTAGGTGGCACCAATAAGTGCTTCCATGGTGTCCGCCAGGATGGAGGCCTTGTTTTTGCCTTCGGTAAGCTTTTCGCCCTGGCCCAGGTAAATGTAGTCGCCAATGCCGAGGCTTCGGCCGATGCCGGCGAGGGCGCGCGTGCTGACGACGGCGGAGCGTCGTTTCGCAAGGTCCCCTTCGGGCAGCGACGGGTTGTCCCGGTACAGGGCATCCGTCACGGAAAAGCCCAGGATGGAGTCACCCAGGAATTCCAGCCGCTCGTTGGTGGGGATTCCGCCGTTTTCGTAGGCGTAGGAACGGTGTGTCAGAGCAAGACGAAGCGTCCCGGCGTCAATGGAGACACCGAGACGCTTCAGAAGCTCTTCAGTTGAAGACATCATCTCAGCCTGAGTGGCCAATTAGACGTCTGCGACCTTGCGGCCCTTGTACTCAAGGAACAGCGCAGTGCCAGCCGAGTCGGTAACGACCTTTGCCTGGTGAGGCAGGCTGTAGGTGACCTGGCCGTTCTCTACGGTCTTCACCAGGTGGGGGGCAGTTGCCTTCCACTGGGAGCGGCGGGCGCGGGTATTCGAGCGAGACATTTTCCGCTTGGGAACAGCCACGGCTAACTCATTTCTCTCTAGACAAACACGTACAAATCAATTTTGCCGGTCAGGCTTAGCCATATCAGCTAGGGCAGCCCAGCGAGGATCCAAGACCTCGTGGTGGTGCCCCGGCTCGTCTTCCAGGCGAGCTCCGCATTCGGAACAAAGGCCCTGGCAGTCTTCCCGGCACACCGGCTGGAACGGCAGCATGGTTACAACTGCGTCCCGCAACACCGGTTCAAGATCGATCAGATCGTGCTCGACTCGACGTTGCTCTTCATCGTCTTCTTCATCCGAAAGCAGGACGCCTTCATAGAAGAAAAGTTCTTGCACATTGACCTCAAGGTCATACGCAAGGGGATCCAGGCATCGGCCGCATTCGCCCGTTACTGCAGCGACTGCGGTTCCTGATACCAGAATTCCTTCGTGTACGGCCTCAAGCCTCAGATCCAGCTCGATATCCGAGCCTTCCTGAACGCCAATGAGCGCCACACCAAGATCACCTGGTGCGGGTACATGTTCCGTCAGTGTCCGCATGCTTCCCGGGCTGCGCCCGAGGTCCTTGACGTCGAACGCCAAGGGCGAACTAGCATCTCGCTTAATGAGAACTCCTGTTGAACATATGACCGACGTACCATCTTAGCCTGAAGACCCGTATGGACTCAAACCAGGCCACCGAAGGCCGCCGAGTACCGGACTAGCCTACCCTCTTGGCGGCTGATCGGGCGAAGACTCGCCAGCCAGCATCCTTTTTTGGACTGACCGGGGCACATAGTCCGAGACATTGCCGCCCAGGCCCGCCACTTCCTTGATCAGGGTGGAGGACAAATGCAGGTAATGGGCTTCGGCGGGCAGGAAGACTGTTTCCACACCGCTGAGTTGGCGGTTCATGGTGGCCATAGGCAGTTCATAGTCAAAATCCGACGAGGACCGGAGCCCCTTGACTATCGCGGACACTCCCCGCTGGCGGCAATATTCAGCCAGCAGCCCTTCCCCGACAGGTTCAACAACAATCCCTTTAAGGGACGCGAGGGTTTCCCGTGCCATGTCGATCCGGTCCCCCAGGCTAAACCGGTATTTCTTCGCGTAGTTGGTGGACACCGCCACGATGACCTCATCAAAGAGGCCGGCCGCCCGCGCGATAACCTCGAGATGGCCGTTGTGGATGGGGTCGAAGGATCCTGGGCAGACAGCGCGTCTCATGGTCCGAACCTACCGCATCCGGACGCCGGGATACCATGACTGAATGCATCCACCACGGGACCTTTTCACGCCCACTGCGCCTGCCCCGTGGCAGCGCGCGGCCCTCGGGGCCAACTTGCTCGGACAGGACGGCGGACTGGGGGTCACGATTTTTGAAGAGATGACGACGCTGGCACTGCAGACCGGCGCTATCAACCTGGGCCAGGGGTTCCCGGATGAGGACGGCCCGGCGGAGATCGGGGCGGCAGCACAGGCAGCCATCGCCGCCGGAGCCAACCAGTATGCTCCGGGCAAGGGCATCCCGGAACTTCGTGAGGCGGTGGCGGCGCATCAGGAACGGTTCTATGGCCTGGTCCCGGACCCGCAGACCGAAATCATCATCACGACGGGAGCCACGGAAGGCATCGCCGCTTCGCTGCTCGCCCTGACCGGTCCCGGCGATGAGGTCCTTACGTTCGAGCCCTTTTATGACTCCTACGGCGCCATGATCGGGCTGACCGGAGCCACCCATGTCACCGCTCAACTGCTCGCCCCTGATTTCCTTCCCGATATGGCTGCCCTCGAATCCGCCTTTAGCAGCCGCACGAGGGTTGTGCTGCTCAACAATCCGCACAATCCCACGGGTGCTGTCTTCCCGCGGGAGGTGCTCCAGCGCGTCGTCGACCTTGCGACGAGGCACAACTGCCTGATCATCACTGACGAGGTGTATGAGCACCTTACGTTTGGCGCGCGCCACATTCCGGTGGCCACCCTGCCCGGGGCAGCGGAGCGAACCGTCACCATTTCCTCGGCCGGCAAGACTTTTTCTTTCACTGGCTGGAAAATTGGCTGGTTGACCGGTCCAGAGCACCTGGTGGCCGCCATCCGTACTGTGAAGCAGTTTCTGACGTACAGTTCGGGCACGCCGTTCCAGGCAGCCATCGCCACGGCTCTCGCCCTCCCGGATGATTTCTACGCGGGAATCTCGGCCACGCTACGCCATAAGCGCGACATCCTCAGTGAAGGGCTCCGCGCGGCAGGGTTCGACGTCTTCACTCCGCAGGGCACCTACTTCGTGAACGTGGACACCGCGCCACTGGGCATCAATGACTCAGTGGAGCTTGCCCGTCGGCTTCCCGCACTCGTAGGAGTGGCCGCAATCCCTGTTCCGGTCTTCTGCCACCCCCACGGAGCCGAACGGACGCGCAGCCTGCTCCGGTTCGCGTTCTGCAAGAAAGTGGAAGTCCTCGAAGAGGCCGCCGGGCGGCTGGCCGGACTCCGCGGAAAGCTCTGATGCCGCCGGACGGCCGGCACACGGCAACCAGGTTCTTGCGTACCACGGGTCAACATGCCTCCATCGAGGCCGACCACCATATCGATGGCGCCTATATCCTGAGCATCGGCGGTGCCGAACAGTCCCACGTCAATGTGGCGCATCCAGAGGAAATCTTCTACGAGTACTTGCGCCGCATCGGTCACCTGGTGGACCTCGCAGCTCCGGAAGGGCAGCCGATCAGGGCGCTCCATCTTGGGGCCGGTGCCCTGACCCTGGCCCGCTACGTCCAGGCCACACGGCCAGGCTCCGTCCAGTACGCCGTTGAGCTGGAGCGGGAGCTGCTGGACTTTGTGCTTCAACAGCTGCCCTTGCCCGACGGGACGGACCTGCGACCGGTGATCGGCGACGCCCGTGACTCCCTCGCCGCGCTGGATCCGGAACTGCAGTTCGACGTCGTGATCCTGGACATTTTCTCTGGACCCGAAGCTCCTGCCCACATCGCCTGCACGGAGTTCTACCAGGAGGCCCGCGGCCGCCTCACAGCGAACGGGCTTCTGATAGTGAACGTCGGGGATGAACCAGGACTCACCCTGGTGCGCAGCCAGGCCGCTGCGCTGCGCCGGGCAATGGAGGACGTCGCCGCCTTCGCGGAAGCCGGGATGTTCGCCGGGCGTTATCCAGGCAACATCATCCTCGCCGGAACACAGTTCCCGTGGCCCCCTGGATGGTCAGTGGAGCTGACGGCCCGGGGACCGCACCCTGCCAGGGTGCTGGCAGGCGTTGACCTGGACAGCCTGGCAGGGTGACTCTCAGCGCCGGAGTTTCAGTTACCGCCGGCGTCCGCGTGCTCGTCGGGAGCCTCATCGGTCTGTATCGCGTCCGGAACGGACGGCTCTGCAAACCAAAGCCGCGTCTCCCCGTACTTCTTCTCGGCAAAACGCTCCATGCCCTCCGGCCATGCCGGTTCCGACGATCGCGACGACCGTTCGACCACCACCACGGCGCCCGGCGCCAGGTGGGGGTTGAGCTTGGCCAGCGCCGCCGACAGGGCTAATTCATCGAGCGGATACGGCGGGTCCAGGAAGACCAGGTCCCAGTTGTCGTCGAGGGTGGCACGTTCGAGGAAGGACTCCACCTTGGAGCGGTGCACGGTGACCACTTTGCGGCCCACGACGCCGTTGACCAGGTCTGCATTGCGCTGGCACACGCCGCTGGCCTTGGCGTCGGATTCGACGAGGTCAACGGATCCCGCACCCCTGCTGCCGCTCTCCACACCGAGCGACCCGGAGCCGGCGTAGAGGTCAAGGACCCGTGCGCCGGAGATGACGTCGAAGGCGTCCAACCGCGAAAACAGGGCTTCCTTCACCCGGTCCGTGGTGGGCCGCGTCAGTGATCCGGGCACACTGAGCAGGGGTGTGCCCCCGGCGGCCCCGGCAATGATCCGGCTCATTTCCGGCACCCCCCGCGCCGCGCCCTTTTGCCGGCTTGCGCCGCGTTATCCGCGTTCAAGGAACGCCTCCTTCTCGGGGTTAAGGTATTCGTCGATGGCTTCGGCCAGTTGGGGATGGTGCAGCAGCGATGGGTCCGAACCCACAATTTTTTGGGCGTCGTCACGTGCTCTGGCTATGACATCCTCATGCTCCAGCACCCTGAGGAGTTTCAGCGTGGACCGGCCGCCGGACTGCGAGGCGCCCAGGATGTCCCCTTCGCGCCGCAGCTTCAGGTCCTCCTGCGACAGCTCAAACCCATCGGTGGTGGAGGCCACGGCGTCCAGCCTGCGCCGGCTCGGATGGCCCGGCTCCAGGGTGGTCACGAGCAGACAGGTACCGGGAAAGCCGCCGCGGCCAACGCGCCCACGAAGCTGGTGGAGTTGGGAAATACCGAAACGGTCGGCGTCGAGGATGACCATGAGCGTCGCATTGTGGACATCGACGCCCACCTCGATCACCGTTGTGGAGACTAGGAGCCTTGTCCGGTTGGCCGTGAATTCAGCCATGGCTGATGACTTTACAGAGGGGTCCTGGCGGCCGTGAAGGGGAGCCAACGGCACGCCGGCCAGTGCCGGCTCCTGCCGGAGATTCTCGACGACGGCTGTTACCGATGCGAGTTCTCGGGCCGGGCCATCCTCTTCCAGGTCCGCCGCGGTGGGTTCCGTTTCCCCGGGACTGAAGTCGCCGTCGTCGTCCGTTCCGATCTTTGGGCAAACGACGTAGACCTGGTGTCCGGCGTCGATCTCCTCCCGGGAACGGGACCAGATGCGGCCGGCCCAGCCAGGATTCTCGGCCAGGCCCACGACGTGCGTGGAGATGGGGGCCCTGCCCGCGGGCAGCTCATCAAGCACGGACGTTTCAAGGTCTCCGAAGACAGTCATTGCTACCGTCCGGGGAATGGGCGTGGCTGTCATGACCAGCAGATGCGGGGGCTTGTTTGCCTTCGACCGCAGGGCATCGCGCTGCTCGACGCCGAACCTGTGCTGCTCGTCCACCACGATCAGGCCAAGGTCGTAGAAGGACACATTGCCGCTGAGCAGGGCGTGGGTGCCGATCACGATTCCGGCTGTTCCGGAGGCGGCGTCCAGCAATGCCTGCTTGCGGGCCGCTGTGGGCATGGACCCGGTGAGGAGGGTTACCTGGACGGCGTCGTCGCCTAGTCCTCCAAGCAGCCCGTCCCGGGACAGGGGACCCAGGGTCCGCCTGATGGATTCGAAGTGCTGGGCGGCCAGGACTTCAGTGGGTGCCAGGAGGGCGGCCTGGCCCCCGGCGTCCACTACCTGCAGCATGGCCCGGAGCGCCACGACCGTTTTTCCCGAACCCACTTCGCCCTGCAGCAGCCGGTTCATGGGGCCGTCCTGGGCGAGCTCGGTGGACAGCGTCTTGCCGATGGCCGCCTGGCCGGCAGTCAGCGTGAACGGGAGTTGCCGGTCGAAGGCGGCCAACAGGCCGTCCGGTATGGGTCGCCGCGCGGTGGCCTCCTCGGCCGCCAGCTGCGCACGCCGCCTGGCCAGCGCTGATTGCAGGACCAACGCCTCCTGGTAGCGGAACCGGTCCCGTGCCCGCTGCCAGTCCGCCGTCGACTCCGGTGAGTGGATCAGCCGGTACGCATCAGCGACCGGCAGGAACTTTTCACGTGCCGCAACAGCTGGCGGAATCGGGTCCGGCAACGCGTCGAGGTCGGCTGTTTCGAGCAGCGCGGCGACAACCTTCTGGATGGCCCAGCTGGTGAGTTTGCCTGTAGCCGGGTACACCGGGATGGGCATCTGGGCGAGTGCCTCCGGATCCTTTCCCTGTGTGAAAGGATCCTCGTCCAGCAGGAGGAAGTCCGGGTTGGTGAGTCCCAGCAGCCCACCATAGCGTGTGACCTTCCCGGAGAACAGGGCCCGCCGTCCCTGCAGGAGCTCCGCCTTGGCGCGGTAACCGTTGAAGAAACTGACTTTGAGCGTACCCGGGACTTTGCCGCGATAGTCGCTGCCACCCACCATCCGGAGCCCCGGCGTCCCGTCGTCGTCCGAGATGACGACGTCGGTGATGGTGCCGCGGCGTGCCTTCATGGAACGGGTGCTGTTGGACACGACCCTGGCAATAAGGGTGACATCCTCATCCAGGGGGACCTCGCTGATGGGCGTCAGTTCACCCCGGTCCAGGTATCGGCGTGGAAAGTAATTCAGCAGTGCGCCGACGGTGGTCAGGCCAAGGTGTTTTTGAATGACGCCGGCGGAACGCTTGCCGACCAATCGTTCCAGGCCCAGGTCGAGTTCAGAGCTCATGCCCACTGGAGTTCACCGGGTCGGCTTTGCTCTCGCGGGGCAGGGCGAGCTCACTGACCGTGATCTGTGTGGGTTCACCCAGGGAACGGATGAGCCGGACGGCAGGTTCGGCGTCCGGTACGTGGACGTGGACGCGCCAGCGGTAATTGCCGTCTGCCTCCGCCGCACTGCCCACTTGGCTCATGATGACGGATTCCCCGATCTCATCCAGGCGCTGCCGCAGGGTGGCGGCGTTAAGGGGGGACAGGCTGATGGTGCACATTACCTCAACACCGTCGTCGTCAGGCATGCTCGTGTGGATGTGCGGGTCCTGGACGTCGTAGCCGTGCAGCCCGTCGAGGAGCTCGCTTTGGAGTTCCTCCCCCAGGACGGCGGACCGGAGGCAGTCCAGAATGAGGAGCATGCCCACACCACCTGCGTCTACGACGTGCGCGGCCTGTAGGGCATCCAACTGGCCCTCCGTGCGGATGACCGCCGCCAAGGCACCTTCAACCGCGGCGTCCAGCGACAGGCCAAGGGCGTGGTTGCTGTCGTCGCCGTTTTGCCCGGCGTCCACCGCGGCGGCGGCACGGGCGGCAGCTTCCATGACGGAGAGCATAGTCCCGGGGACGGGGTCGCTCAACGCTGACCAAGCCCGGATCTGCGCCCTGTTGAGGGCGGCGGCGAGCAGGGTGGACGTCAGCCTGGTGTGACCGGCGAGCGGCTCTGCGGCAGCGCACAGGAAGACGGAAAAAAGTGTGCCCGAATTGCCCCTGGCCTGTTCCAGGGCGGCCTGTCCGGCGGCCGCCAGGACTGCCCCGACGTCCGTCTGGGCAGCATCCGGCTGGCGGGAGTCCACATTGGTGTTGGCATCGCCGTGGACCGCCTGGGCTGCGGCCCGGACGGTGAGGTACAGGTTAGTGCCGGTGTCGCCGTCTGCCACAGGGAAGATATTGATGGCGTTAAGGCGGTCGCTGTGGTTGCCCAGGGCAGTTTCGGCTTTGCCCAACCATCGCTTCATCGCTTGCGCGTTGGCGGCAACCTTAGTGTGCAAAGTGATCCCATCCCCCGGTGTCCGCGGTGTGGCCCGCTATTTTGATGCCCGGGTTGTCGTTATCTCCCAGGGCCTGTACTGAGCCTATCGCAGTGAATCCGGGAGGCAGCTGAACAGTGGGAGGGAATGTGGCCAGCAGGCCGTGGTCCTCTCCACCCGACAGTACCCAGTCCATGGGGTCTGTGCCGAGGAGGTCCGACGCCGGTTCCAGCCCTTCCTCCAAGTCCTTAAGCGCCTGCGGATCAAGGTCAAGGATGACCTTGCTGGCACGTGCGAGGCGGGTGCCGTCCCGGAGCAGCCCGTCGGAAATGTCCAGCATCGCCGTTGCCCCGCCGGACCGGGCCAGCGGACCGGCGGCGAGTGGAGGCAAGGGCCTGCACTGAAGGGTTACAAGGTTCCGCTGTTCCGCGGTCAGCGAGTCAATGCCTGTGTCCGATTCCAAAAGCGCGAGTCCGGCGGCCGCCCGTCCCACCGTTCCGGCAAGTGCCAGCACGTCCCCAGGGCTGGCACCCGCCCTCAGCACGGCCTTTCCACCGCTGAGGGTGCCGAGCACGGCGACGCTGACGGAAATTTCCCGGCCACGGCCGAGGTCGCCTCCGGCAACGGAACAGTCTTCGGCGCCCAGGTTCAGGATCCCGGCTGCCAGGCCATCTGCAAGGTCCTCCACCCAGCTGACCGGTGTCACGGCCGGAAGGGTGAGGCTGACCACCATGGACGTGGCTGTTGCCCCCATGGCATTGATGTCGCTGAGATTCTGGGCAGCGGCCTTCCAGCCCACGTCGAAGCCGGTGGTGCGGTACCCGTTGGGCCATTGAAGCCGGAAGTCCTGGTCCTGCACCTGGGTGTCGATGCTGATGACCGTCCTGCCATCCGGTGCCGCAACGATCGCGGCGTCGTCCCCCGGGCCCAGCAACGTGGCTGCGGCATGGCGGCTGTCCGACGCCAGGCGGGGAAAGATCCGTGCCAGCAACTCAGCTTCTGACAGGGTGGCGACGGCGAGGGGAGGCTCAGGAACGGTCAATAGTTTTTCACGCACCCCACTACGCTACAGCGAGGCACGGACACCCGGGGCAGGGAATGGGGCTGCCTGGGAATCAAGGCGACGTCAGTTCCCGGCAGGCGATCTCGACTTGGGCGAACTTCCACCCGGCAGGCGCCACTGGCACGCTCGCGCTTGCCGGGGGCGCATCAGCTTCGCAGGCTGCGCGGGCATCGGCAACGCCGGCAGCCCAGGAGGGACCCGCCTGGCGCGCGGTGGACGCCGGGAAGAAACTGACGAGGAGGAACGCGACGAACATCCCGGCGACCGCAAAGGAGGCCCTCCGGTTGAGATGGTTCTTTTCAAGGGCGGCCCCAACGGCCAGCGGCAGCAGAAGGAGGAGAAACATCGCCGGGGCGGCGGCGTAACGCATGTAGCCAAACCCGTTGGCCCAATCAGCTTCGGTGTACTGCGAGTAGCTGAACATGATCCTGCTGCTCACCAGCACCGACGTCGCCCAACAGACAATCGAGGCTCCGACTGCGCCAACAGCAGCCACCTTCAGCCATCGGCTGCCGACGATCAGGGTGTAAACAAGGAGTACAAGCACCAGGAGGCAGGGGATAAAGAGCGCCCAAGCACCATGAGCGATGATTGTCGAGGCCAGGACCCTGCTGTCAGCCTGCCAAGTTGAGCCGATGGGCAACAGGCCAAAGCCCAAAAGCACAGACATGGCGTCGACTGGGTGGTAGTTGACATCATCGCTGATTCGCGGCGAGACCAGCGTAGTCACAATCTGCAGGCCCAGGCCCAGCACCAAGCCGGCGGGGGCGGAAAAATTTCGCCGTCGGACCACAGCCCATAGCGCCAGGGGCAGGAACATGCCCGTAATGATCTCGCTGGCGGCCACGGCCAGGACCGCAAGGAACTGAACCGTTCCTGCTGCACGCGATTTCGGACGATGGAGCAGCAGCCATGGCATGAGCCAGAGGAGGTACCAGTGAAGGTTCGCGGCGTTGCCCAGGACCTCTTTCGGCCCGACTGGAAGAAGGACCGGGATTGCCGCAATCATGAGCCTCGCTGGCAAGGGCTCTACAACCGAACGTGAAAGGTGGAAGGATGCCAGCCCAATGACCGCCACCGCGAGGCAGCTCAGGAATGAGATGGCCACAGCGTAACCCTGGACGGGTACGACCGCATGGGCAAGGCTCACCAGCGTCCTGGGAATGATGTGAAGGTATCCGTCGTACGGCAAGAAGATGCTCTGCAGGTGCCCATGCCTCAGCACGTCACGGAGGAAAATTCCACCGTCCTCCGCCCAGACCGTCTGCTGAGCCATGGTGGGAAGGCGCGCCCAGGTCAGCATTCCGAGGGAAGCCCCCAAAACAGCCCACAACAGTATCCTGAGACCGCTGGTGGGCCATGGTTTCGGTGTTTGCCCTTCACGGGGCGCCAATCTGCGGGGAACGCCGGCGGCAATAGCATTTGTCATTTGGACACAAGCTTATCGCCCGGAAAATCGACCGAGTCACTTGGGCACACCAGGCAGCAGCCTTCCCAGGTCTCGGTCCAGCCGGTACCCAGAGCCGGAGCAGGGGGCAGCGGCGTCAACTGGCGCCCCTGCCGCTAAACCGAGATGATGGGGACATGCTCCCCGCTCCCCCGTACGCGCTACCCATGCCCGCGCGATGGGCCAAGGTCCTTGGCGCATTCGCCATCTTGAGTGCTTCCCTCGCGTTGACCGCGTGTTCGCCTGTGGTCGACGTCACTGCGGCACAGGATGCGGCCAACCCCGCCTGTGCGCCCATGATGGTGGCCCTCCCCGATGCCATTGGGGATGCCGGCCTGCGGAAAACCAACAGCCAGGCGACCGCTGCGTGGGGCGACCCCTCCCAGGTGATCCTGCGCTGCGGAGTCAATGTTCCGGGGCCTACAACTGACCGGTGTGTCAGCGTCAACGGCGTCGACTGGGTCATCAAGGAGGGGGACACCGCCTGGACGCTGACTACGTTTGGCCGGGAACCGGCGACCGAGATCCTCCTGACGAAGGATCAGGAGACTGTCAGCTCCGCAACAGTCCTCGCTGACCTGTCGGCTGCCGCCGCAAAGATCCCCGCTGCCCGGGACTGTGTGGGCCAGGAAGAGCTGCAGAACCTGCCGGCCAACGGTTAGGGTGCCTGTGGTGGGCCCACGCCGGCAGGGTTCCCTGGCCGAAGCGGAGCGAGGTGAGGGTGCCTGTGGGGGGCCCACGCCGGCAGGGTTCCCTGGCCGAAGCGGAGCGAGGTGAGGGTGCCTGTGGGGGGCCCACGCCGGCAGGGTTCCCTGGCCGAAGCGGAGCGAGGTGAGGGTGCCTGTGGGGGCCCACGCCGGCAGGGTTCCCTGGCCGAAGCGGAGCGAGGTGAGGGGGCCTGTGGTGGGCCCACGCCGGCAGGGTTCCCTGGCCGCAGCGGAGCGAGGTGAGGGTGCCTGTGGGGGGCCCACGCCGGCAGGGTTCCCTGGCCGAAGCGGAGCGAGGTGAGGGTGCCGGTGGGGACTACCTCAGCCCTGTCTTCCGGTGCAGTGCCAGGTAGATGAGCTCGTCAATGAGCTCTGCATAGTCAAGTCCCGAAGCCGCCCACATCTGGGGGTACATGCTCTTCGGCGTGAAGCCGGGCATGGTGTTGATCTCGTTGATGATCAGTTCGCCCTCAGGGGTGTAGAAAAAGTCAACGCGGCTCAATCCCTCGGCCCCCACGGCGTCAAACGCCACAGCAGCCAGCTCACGCACGCGGGCGATAGCTTCCTCGGGGATGTCGGCCGGGCAGCTCAGCGCGGCGGCGTCATCCTCGACATACTTCGCGTTGAAGTCGTAGAACTCGTGCCCTCCCCCTGCTACCGAGATCTCACCCGGCATGGAGGTCCGCGGCGCAGCCGTTCCACGACCTTCCAATACGGCGCATTCGATTTCGCGGCCCACTATGCCTGCTTCGATAACCAGCTTAAGGTCGTGGCGGCGGGCTTCCTCGACGGCGGCATCAAGTCCGTCCAGGGAGTCCACCTTGGAAATTCCCATGGAGGATCCTGCCCTGGCGGGCTTCACGAAGACGGGGAACCCGAGGCGGTCCACCTGCTTGCGGACGGATTCAGCGTCCTTGAGCCATTGCCGGTCGGTGACCGCAATGTAGGGCCCCACATGGAGGCCCGCCCCCTCAAAGACCACCTTCATGAAATGCTTATCCATGCCAACGGCGGAAGCGAGGACGCCGGCCCCCACATAGCGGGTGTCGGAAAGTTCCAGGAGCCCCTGGATGGTGCCGTCTTCCCCGAACGGACCGTGCAGCAGCGGAAATACGACGTCGACGGTCCCAAGTTCCTGCGGCACTTCGTTGGGTGCGGCGACGATCAGCTGGTGTTCACCGCCGATCTCGGCGAGCGTCACCGTTTCGGACGACGGCGGAACTTCCGGCAGCGACGTCGCGGACAGTGACCACTGGGCGGTGTCCGCGGACGCAAGAACCCACTGCCCCGACTTGGCGATGCCAATGGGGATGACCTCGTATTTGTCCTTGTTGATTGCGCCAAGTACTCCTGCGGCGGTCACGCAGCTCACCGCATGTTCGCTGGACCGGCCGCCAAACAGCACGGCCACCCGCGGTTTGGCGCCGGTGGAAGAAGCCGAGGCGGTCAGGTTGTCTTCGGACATCGTCAGTAATCGCCTTCAGGTTTCAGTTCCCGGGCCAGCAGCAGCGGCCCCAGTTGGTCAACGGACAGTTTGCCGGCCAGGACGGCAACAACGGCAGCGGTGATCGGCATCTCTACGCCGAGCTTGCCGGCCAGTTCGTGCACGGCCTGGCCGGACTTGATCCCTTCCGCGGTCTGGGTCATTTTTTGGGCCACCTCATCCAGGGTCAGGCCCTCCCCCAGTAGCCTGCCTGCGGTGTGGTTCCGCGACAGCGGCGAGGAGCAGGTGGCCACCAGGTCGCCAAGCCCCGCGAGGCCGGCCATGGTCTGGGCCTCACCGCCGAGGGCGAGGGCCAGCCGCGAGGTTTCAGCCAGGCCCCGGGTGATCACGGAAGCCTTGGTGTTGTCGCCCATCTGCTTGCCCTCGCAGATTCCGACAGCCAACGCGATGACGTTCTTGACGATGCCGCCGATCTCCACGCCCACGACGTCGGCTGTGGTGTACGGACGGAAGTAGGGCGCAGTGCAGCTCCGTGCGATCCATCCGGCAGCAGCGGAATCGGCGCAGGCGACCACTGACGCCGTCGGCTCTTCGCGGGCAATCTCCAGTGCCAGGTTCGGACCCGACACCACGGCGATGCGGTGGGCGGGGATGCCGAGTTCCTGGCTGATGACCTCGCTCATCCGGGCGTCGGTATCAAGCTCCAGCCCCTTCATCAGCGAGACCACCGTGGCCTGATGGTCGATTAGCGGCTTCCATTCGCGGAGCTGGAGCCGCAGCGACTGCGCAGGCACAGCCAGTACTACCAGGTCGGCCCCTGCCAGCACCTCGCCCACGTCTGTCGAGGCGGTGATGCTCTCCGGCAGGGCAATGTCCCTGAGGTATTGGATGTTCCGGTGGATGCCGTTGATCTGCTCCACCACTTCGCTGCGCCTGCCCCATATCCTGATCCGCCGCTCGTCGCCCGCAGCGGTGGCGGCGTCGGCGAGGATCTTGGCGAAGGTGGTTCCCCAGGAGCCGGCCCCCAAAACCGCAACGGAGCGGGCGGAACCGGGGCGGAGTCCGTCACCGGTCACGTAGCGCCCGCCTCGTCGTCGGCCTGCCTGTCCGCTGCACCCGCGGTTTCGGCGGCAGGGCCGGGACCTGCAGCCCGCCCGCCGCGCTCCACAAAGCGGCCGTGCTTCGCTTGCTTGTTTTTGGCGGGATCCCACCGTTCCGCGGGCGGCTCTTCGTTGCGGATTCCTGCGAGCAGCGCTGTCACGGCGTCCATGATCGCCTCCGTGGCAGCCGTCAATGTTGCCTTGTCCAGCGGACGGCCAGTGTAGGCGCTGAGGTCCACCGGATCGCCCACCACAACCCTGGAGGTCTTGCGGGGGAAGATATGGAAACGTTTGGCGTAGCGCGGGAAGACTTCGTGGGCGCCCCAGTGCGCGATCGGCACTACGGGAATGCCGCCCTCCAGCGCAAGCCTGGCCGCACCGGTGTGGCCTTTCATGGGCCACAGGTCCGGGTCCCGGGTCAGGGTGCCTTCGGGGTAGATGATGATCGCACCGCCTTCGGCGACGATCTCCTGGGCTACCTGCAGCGAACGGTTGCCTCCGCCCGTCGAGCGTTCCACCGGCACCTGCTTGGTGGCACGCAGCAGCCAGCCGAGGCCTGGCACGTTGAACAGGGCTGCCTTGGCGAGAAAGTGCGGTGCCCGGTTGTTGTTGTAGAGCATATGGCCCACAACGAGGGGATCAATTTCGGTGCAGTGGTTGGGCGCGGCGATGAAGCCGCCGGCGGGGAGCTTTTCAGTCCCTTCCCATTTTTTGCCCATCATCACGGTCATCAACGGGCGGACCACCAGGGCGATGAAAACGAATGTGGCCCTGCTCTTGGCCGATTCCTTCACGTTGGTACCGCTACTTCGCCGTGGTGATGTCGAAATCGGCACCAAGTCCGGCCAGCTTTTCGGTGAAGCGCTCGTAGCCGCGGTTGATGATATCGATCCCCGTCACCCGGGACGTTCCGGTGGCGGCAAGTGCCGCGATCAGGTGGCTGAACCCGCCGCGAAGATCCGGCACGTCGATGTCAGTCCCCTTGAGCTGGGTGGGGCCGGAGATGACGGCCGAGTGGAGGAAGTTACGCTGGCCGAACCGGCACGGCACACTGCCCAGGCATTCGCGGTGCACCTGGATGCTGGCGCCCATCCTGATCAGCGCGTCTGTGAATCCGAAGCGGTTCTCATAAACGGTCTCGTGCACGATGGAGACGCCCTCAGCCTGGGTCAGGGCCACGACGAGCGGCTGCTGCCAGTCCGTCATAAAGCCGGGGTGCACATCCGTTTCCAAAACCAGCGGGCTGAGCTTGCCGCCCCGGTGGTAGAAGCGGATGCCGTCCTCGCCGATGTCCATGCCGCCGCCCACCTTCCGGTAGGTGTTGAGGAAGGTCATCATGTCCCGCTGCGAAGCACCTTCGACGAAGATGTCGCCGCGGGTCACAAGTGCGGCTGATGCCCACGACGCCGATTCGTTGCGGTCGGAGAGGGCGCGGTGGTTGTAGCCGCCGAGGTCGCGGACGCCTTCGATGCGGATAGTGCGGTCCGTTTGGACGCTGATGATGGCGCCCATCTTCTGCAGCACGGCGATGAGATCGATGATCTCCGGTTCCGTCGCTGCACCTGAGAGCTCAGTGATGCCTTCGGCGCGGGTGGCGCTCAGCAGCACCTGCTCGGTGGCTCCAACGGACGGGTACGGCAGGGAGATCTTGGCGCCGTGCAGCCCTTTGGGTGCGGAAATGTGAATGCCGCCGGGGCGCTTCTCGACTACTGCACCAAATTGGCGCAGGACGTTGAGGTGGTAGTCGATGGGCCGGTCGCCGATTTTGCAGCCGCCCAGGTCAGGAATGAAGGCCTCACCGATCGCATGGATCAGCGGTCCGCACAGCAGGATAGGGATCCGCGAATCGCCGGCGTGGGCGTCGATGGCGGTGCTGGGGGCGGTCTTGGCCGCCTTGGGATCGAGCGTCAGGTCACCGTTGACGGGATCCTTGGCCACGGTCACCCCGTGCAGCTGCAGGAGGGAGGTGACGACCTCCACATCCTTGATCTCCGGAACGTTCCGCAACACCGAGGGTTCGTTGCCCAGCAACGCCGCCACCATGGCCTTGGGAACAAGATTCTTGGCCCCACGGACGCTGACGCGGCCTGTAAGCGGGACTCCGCCGCGGATTGTCAGAACACTACTCATATACCGGTTTCCTTACGATTACTCGCCCCCAAGTCCTTGCAAAGGCTCCAGCTAAGCATAGGAGGTCGCGTTACCGATCCGAAATACGCGGGCGCCGCCGGAAGGGCGTGGAGGGCCCGCGTGGTGTCCTCTGTGGCCCCAGCTTCGGCTGGCCCGGCCTTCTGGTCAGGACGGACGGGCCTTTCAGGACAGGCGGGCCGGGAGCGTTTTCGGCATGAAAGGGGGACGTGTGGCTTCGTAGGCGGTGATGTCCTCTTCGTGCTGGAGCGTCAGGCCGATGTCATCGAGGCCTTCGAGCAGCCTCCAGCGGGTGTAGTCGTCGATCTCGAACGGCGCCACGATGTTGCCGCAGACCACGGTCTTGGACAGCAGGTCAACGGTGACCTCCGTGCCCGGAGCGTTTTCGAGCTCTTTCCAGATCAGCTCGATGTCGTCCTGGGCGAGCTCGGCGGCCAGCAGGCCCTGCTTGCCGGAGTTGCCCCGGAAGATGTCAGCGAACCGTGACGACAGGACGGTCTTGAAGCCGTAGTCCTTCAACGCCCAGACGGCATGTTCGCGGGACGAACCCGTGCCGAAGTCCGGGCCTGCCACCAGCACGGAACCGGCATTGAACGGTGCCTGGTTCAGGATGAAGGCGGGGTCCTTGCGCCAGGCGGCGAAGAGTGCGTCCTCAAAGCCGGTGCGGGTGATCCGCTTGAGGTAGACGGCCGGGATGATCTGGTCCGTGTCCACGTTGCTTTGACGCAGCGGGACACCGATGCCCGTGTGGGTGGTGAATTTTTCCATGGCGGTCTCCTAGGCTGCGTCGGTGCGGATGGCGGCGGATTCGGGGGCCGGATCAAGGTCCGACGGCGAACTCAGGGTGCCGCGGATGGCTGTGGCTGCTGCCACAACCGGCGAGACGAGGTGTGTGCGGCCACCCTTGCCCTGCCGGCCCTCGAAGTTGCGGTTGGAGGTTGAGGCGCAACGCTCTCCCACTTCCAGCTGGTCCGGATTCATTCCCAGGCACATCGAGCAGCCGGCAAAGCGCCACTCGGCGCCGAAATCCTTGAAGACCTTGTCCAGGCCCTCGGCTTCGGCTTCCAGCCTGACCCGTGCCGAGCCCGGCACCACCAGCATGCGGATGTTGGGGTCCTTCTGGCGGCCGCGGATAATGTCTGCTGCGGCGCGGAGGTCCTCCATCCGCGAATTGGTGCAGGAGCCGAGGAAGACAGTGTCCACACGGATTTCCTTCATCGGCGTACCGGCAGCCAGTCCCATGTACTGCAGGGCGCGCTCCGCGGCAGCTTTGGCGTTCTCATCACCGAAGTCATCCGGGGACGGCACGGAAGCGGAGAGCGACACGCCCTGGCCCGGGTTGGTCCCCCAGGTCACAAACGGCTCCAGGGTGTTGGCGTCCAGGTCCACTTCGACGTCGAAGGTTGCGTCCTCGTCCGTCCGCAGGGTGTTCCAGTACTCGACGGCGGCGTCCCACTCTGCACCCTGAGGGGCGTGCGGGCGCCCGTACATGTAGTCGTATGTGGTCTGGTCAGGAGCCACCAGCCCGGCGCGCGCGCCGGCCTCGATGGACATGTTGCAGATGGTCATCCGGGCGTCCATGGAGAGGGCACGGATGGCCGAACCGCGGTATTCCAGGACGTAGCCCTGGCCGCCGCCGGTGCCGATCTTGGCAATCACGGCGAGGATGATGTCCTTGGCAGTAACACCCGGACGCAGGGTGCCCTCGACGTTGATGGCCATGGTCTTGAACGGCTTCAGGGACAGGGTCTGGGTGGCCATGACATGCTCCACCTCGGAGGTGCCGATGCCCATCGCGAGGGCGCCGAACGCACCGTGCGTGGAGGTGTGTGAGTCGCCGCAGACCACGGTCATGCCGGGCTGGGTCAGGCCCAACTGCGGGCCCACAACGTGGACGATGCCCTGCTCGGCATCACCGAGGGAGTGCAGCCGGACACCGAATTCAGCACAGTTGTTCCGGAGCGTCTGGATCTGGGTACGGCTGGTCAGGTCGGCGATGGGCTTGTCTATGTCCAGCGTGGGAGTGTTGTGGTCCTCGGTGGCGATGGTGAGGTCCGGCCGGCGCAGCCTGCGTCCGGCCAGCCGGAGGCCTTCGAAGGCCTGCGGAGAGGTCACCTCGTGAACGAGGTGCAGGTCGATGAAGAGAAGGTCGGGCTGGGCGTTGGCTCCTTCGCCGTCGCCTTTGCGCACCACGTGTGCATCCCAGACTTTCTCGGCCAGTGTCTTTGCCACGGCCATCTCCCTTCACTGCTGTTTGGCTGTTAAGGTCCACTGAATCAGGGTGGCTGTGCAAATCGCCAGCCGAAACATTTGCATCTCAGATATTGAGACGGCAATATCATTACATGGACAATTCTAGTGGAGTCGGTGTCATTGATAAAGCGGCCCATGTGCTTGACGCACTGGAGGCCGGGCCCACCACCTTGGCGCAGCTTGTGGCTGCCACAGGCCTCGCCCGGCCCACTGTCCACAGGCTAGCCCTGGCCCTGGTCCACCACCGGCTGGTCAGCCGCGACATCCAGGGCCGCTTCGTGCTCGGCAGCAGGCTCGTTGAGCTGGCCTCCGCCGCAGGCGAGGACCGCCTGATCGCCTCCGCCGGTCCGGTCCTGATGCAGCTCCGCGACGCCACGGGCGAGAGTGCCCAGATTTTCCGCCGCCAGGGTGACTGGCGCGTCTGCGTTGCGTCCGCGGAGCGCCCCATCGGCCTTCGGGACACCATCCCGGTGGGTACCCAGCTCTCCATGAAGGCCGGCTCCGCGGCCCAGGTCCTGCTCGCCTGGGAAGACCACGACCGTCTCCTGGAGGGCCTCCAGTCCGCCCGCTTCACCCCCACGGTCCTGGCCGGCGTACGACGGCGGGGCTGGGGCCAGAGCCTCGGCGAACGCGAGCCGGGCGTCGCGTCCGTCTCTGCACCCGTCCGGGGGCCGTCCGGCCGCGTGATTGCAGCTGTTTCCATCTCAGGCCCCATCGAGCGCCTGACCCGCCAGCCGGGCCGGCTGCACGCCGAAGTGGTGTGTAATGCAGGCCGGATCCTCACGGAAGCGCTCCGCAAGAACAACGACTAACGGCTACGCCCAGAGCCCGCCACAACTAGGCTGTCGGCATGAACAGCTACGCAGTCTTCCTCCGCGGCATCAATGTGGGCGGGATCAACATCAAAATGGCAGATCTCAGGGCGGCCCTTGAGTCCAAGGGCTTTGAGGGGGTTAAGACCCTGCTTGCCAGCGGCAACGTGGTGCTGGCCAGCGAACTGGAACCCGCCGCCGTGAAAGAGGACTTCGAGGACTGCCTCCGGAAATCTTTTGGCTATGACGCGTGGGTGGTTGTCCTGAGCGCACAGCGTGTGTCCGAACTGGTGGACGCATGCCCGTACCCGGAAGACGACAAGACGACGCACACCTACATCACGCTGGCCTCAGACCCCGCCAGTCTTGATGAACTGGACGCCGCCGGGGCGGCACTCGACGGAGCGCAGCAAAAACGGCTTGGGCCAGAGGCCTTGGCGTGGCTGGCTCCCGCCGGAGGCACGCTGGACAGTCCCTTCAGCAAGATTGCGTCCAAGCCAAAATTCAAGGCAACCACCACTACACGGAACCTGCGCACCCTCATCAAGGTGCGGGACGCCGCTGCTGAACATCCGGCAGCCAACAGCTAGGCTGCCGGCGCCTGGAGGCAGCGGGCATGTCCCATGGGGTTTAGCCCTGCCCGCGGGTTCAGCCAGGTCCTTTGGGTTCAGCCTGCCCCGGCTGTCCTCAGCGCGGCATTGAAGGCAGCGAGCCTGCTTATTTCCACTTCGACAGGTTCCACCACGAGTTCCTGGACCACCGCGGCCACTGCAGCGTTGAGCCTTTTTCGGGCCTTAGCCGCACGGGCGTTAGCTGCAGCCGCAGCGATGAACCGGCCGGTGATCGCCAGGAAGATTCCCAAGCCCACTCCCAAAGCGATCATCAGTGTGGGCACTGGCCATCCTTCGACCCGGGGGACCTCCGGCACCGGCATCTGGAAATAGCCCAGGGCCGCGAGCCCGCCGAGCCAGCCGAGGCCTGCCACCACCGTAAGCAGCGCCAGCCACTGCACCACGTTGAACACGGCCCACCACCACGAATTTCGGTTGGCGGCCAGATCCGTTCCCGCAATGGCCTGGTCCAGGGCGTCAGGCAGGCGTTCCCTGCCCTCCCGCGCGGCGCCCCGGATGGCGGCCCGCCACGGCCCGGGCGCGCCCACACTGGCGGCGTCCGCGAATTCCCGTACCGCCGCATCCGCCCTGGCACGCTCGGGCGCACCGGCGGGCGGCAACGATGTCCGGTTCAGCTCAGATGGCGCCGCACTCCGGAGGTTGAGCCGGCGCAGCGGATCCGGCCGGAACCTGGAAAGCCAGCGCGTCACCGGCCAGCCTGTTCGCTTCACGGACTCAAGGCGGTAGGACTGGCGAACTGCCCGGACCACCACCGGCACGTTGGCTGCAACCGCCAGCTCATCAGTCAGCCGGGTCTTTGCTGCCGGCCGCACCCCCGCGGCTTCGCCCGCGCCGGAGACGCCGCTCAATTCCGCGGAGGCCTTGGTGAGGTCGGCAGCGAGGCGCTGCGACTGGGCCTTACGCTTCACCGCGACGCTTCGGATTGCCGCGCGGACCGCGTCCACTCCTGCCCCGGTCAATGCGGAGGCCGCAAGCACCTGGACCCGGGCAAGCCCGTCCCGGGCAAGGATGGACCTCAGAGATTCGAGCACGGGCTGCACATCATCCTGCGGCAGACGGTCCACCTGGTTCAGGACCACCAGCGTGACGGCCTCGTGGGAGGCCAGGCGTGTCAGGAAGTCGTTGTGCACAGCAGCGTCAGCATACTTCTGGGGATCAAGGACCCACACCAGGACATCCACCAGGCCGACCATCCGCTGAACCACTTCGCGGTTGGACGCCTTGGTGGAATCGAAGTCCGGCAGGTCCAGGAGGATCAAGCCGGTTTCCTCATTGGCAAAGCCGTCTACAGCTGCGGCATGATGCCGGTTGCGGACCTCCAGCCAGTCCAGCAGGGGTTCGCTGCCCTCGGCTCCCCAGACCCCCGCCAAAGGTTCCGATGTCGTGGGGCGGCGGGCTGCCGCCGTCGCGATCTCAGCACCGCTGACCGCGTTGAAAAGGGAGGACTTGCCGCTGCCTGTGGCACCGAAGAATCCCACCACCGTGTGGTCGCCCGAAAGTGACCGCCGTGAGCTGGCACGCTCAAGCACGTTGAACACTTCCTGGAGGGAGTTATCGGGCAGGACCCCTTCACCGAGTTCACGGGCGTCGCTGAGCGCCTGCAGCCGGCGGTCAAGCCTGGACGAATTCCGGGAGTCACTGTGGCGGCTCATGCGCTGTCCGCCAGCCGGGCCAGCGAGCCGGCATGCGCGGCAAGCGTCCCGGGGGAGGCTTCATCACGCGCCGGCAGCCGGGAAAGGAACTTCTGCCGTTCGTCCTGCAACAGCCGCTGACAGCGGGCGTGAAGGTCCTCCCTCGCCTTTTCAGCCATGCGACGGACGGCATCCTCACCGAAGACGGCCTCGAGCAGCCTCTGGCCTACGACGGCGGTTCCGCCCGCCACACCGACCTCCAGCCCGGTCAGTCCCGCCGTCATGGAAAACACCACAATCATCAGGGCGGCACCGAGCCCGTTGATTCCAAAGGACAACCACCGTGCCTGCGTCCGCTTCCCCTGGCCCTCAGTGCGGATCAGGTCCATCAGTGCTTCCTGCCAAGCCCGGATCTCAGCCGCCGCCCGTTCCTCGAAGCCGGGGGTTGTTCCGGACAGGTCCTCGGACCCCAGGAGCTGGCGGCCCGCGGGATCGGTACGCCAGCGCTGGTCCGTATCCTCAGCGGCGTTGGCAGCCTCATCAACTATGACGGCCTGCAAACCTGTTTCTATGGCCACTTCCACCCTCACGGCCGGGGCCGGTTCGCCACGGAAGAAGGCGCCCATCCGGTCACGGAACCGGCCGACGTTCTGCTCCAGGGTCCGGAAGAACTCCCCGGTGCCTACGAAGTCCTGCCAGCGGGCAAGCACTTCCCCCCGCAGGAGCGCGCCGTCCTTCGTGGAATCGAGAATGCGGCCGGCGGCATCGCGGTAGGAGGTGACAGCAGCGGCCTCAAGGTTGTCCGCGGCGCGCTGTTGATCACGTAGGGCCTGGGCCAGTGCAGCAACACGGCCGGCCAGCGCCCTGATGGTCCCGTTGAGTGTGCGTCGGGCGATGTCGGAACGGCCTGCGGCGTCCGCGGCCAGCTCCCCCAACCACGAACGCAGCGGGAGGACCGTGGAGGCAGGGAGCATGCCCAGCGGGTCCAGCATGGCCTCGGGAATGATGAACAGTTGCGCGGCGGCCAGTCCCTCCCTGTCCAGGAGGTTGCGCAGGTCCTCGCTGACTTCTGCTTCCGCCTCCGGCGGCACCCGGTCCAGAACCACGGCCACCATGATGTCCCGGGAGGCCGCATTCAGGAGCAGCTTCCACGGCACGGCGTCGGCGTAGCGGTTGGCCGTTGTGACAAAGATCCAAAGATCGGCAGCGGCAAGAAGTTGGGCTGCGAGCTTCCGGTTGTCGTCGGAGATGGAATCGACATCGGGGGCGTCCAGGACTGCGATTCCCGCCGGCACCGCCGAATCAGCCACTAGAACAAGGGAAGACATGGCTCCCGGGTCCGGGATGGCGCCTGCGCGGCTGGCGGGCACCTGGCTGTTGGTTACGTATCCGCGGATCCGGCTCAAGCTGGGCAGCACACGCTGGCCTTCAAACCATGCCGCCTCCGAGGGGTGATGCAGCAGGATGGGCTGGCGGGTGGTGGGGCGGATGGCCCCGGATCGGGTCACTGGGTGGCCCACGAGACCGTTGACCAGCGTCGACTTGCCGGCACCGGTGGAACCTCCGACGACTGCCAGGAGCGGGGCATCGAGGCTGCGGTACCGAGGAAGAATGTAGTCATCCAGTTGGGCTACGGCCTGGCCGAGCTCGCGGCGTGCCTGCTCAGCGTCCGGCAGGGCAAGCGGCAGTGCTGCGGCCGCCAGGTCAGCGCGCACTTCTTCCAACAACGCCACTGCTGCCAATCCAGGCGCCGCCGGCTGCGAATGAAGCGGGTCGTTTTGCTCGTTCCGGGAGGTCACAGCAACATCATGCCAGTTCATTCGAGGCCCGGTACCGTTCCGGCGGGCTCCGGCAATGCAGGCCCTGGATCATCAGCACAACAAAAATGGTCCCGGGCATCAGCCCGGGACCATTCCTTGGTGACCCCAGCGGGATTCGAACCCGCGTTACCGCCGTGAGAGGGCAGCGTACTAGGCCGCTATACGATGGGGCCGCGTACTTCCTTGAACCGCATCTCTGCCGTTCAGGCTAAGTGAGTATTTCATACACCCAGCCACTGTTTCAAATCGGCTGAACCGGCTTGAAACCCCTGATTTTCCGCAGGAATCCGTGGATTTATCAGAGCTGGGATACCAGGACTCGAACCTAGAATGACGGTACCAGAAACCGTAGTGTTGCCAATTACACCATATCCCAATGGAACTTTCGGGCCGGATCCGCAGGTCTAAACCAGCGCTCCCGGCGCCTCAGCACGAGTAATTACTTTACCCGAGACTTTTCCAGCGCACAAATCGGTCAGCGGTTATGTGGGTCACACCTGGCCGACGGCGGGGACATGCCTGCCGGGGTCAGGCAATTAACCCATTGAGGGAAGTGACTTCGTGGCCTGCATAGCCCTGCCGGGGCTCCCCCACCCTGTTGAGCCACACTCCCAACAGTCCAGCCGCCGTCGAACCCTCCGCGTCCAGCATCCGGTTGTCTCCGACGTACAGGGTGTCCGCGGGGAGTGTGCCAAGGAGGCGGACGCCCTCCAGGTAAATCGCCGGCTCCGGCTTGGCCACGCCAACAGTGTCGGTGCCCACCAGGCGTTTGATCCGGTCCAGGCCGGCACCGTCCAGCTTGGCCCGCTGGTAGTCGTGGACGTTGTTGCTCACGGCGCCATAGGGAATACCGGCAGCATCAAGGGCGTCGAGGATTGGGACAACGTCCTCGAAGGCCCTGACATAGGAGGGCTGGAGGCGCCCGTAGGCGGACAGCCACTGGTGCGCCTCCTCGCCGTCAGCGAGGTCCACGCCGAAGTGCCCCAGGGCCGCGCGCCCGCGGAGCAGCCTCTGGTCGTTGAACGTCAGCTCACCGGCCAGGTAGCGGTCGTAGTAGTGGGTGGTTTCGTGGGTGAAGATCCTGCCGAACCGGTCCCACCCGGCCTGATCCAGGCCGGGCAGGAGGTGCTCGCTGACCTCGCGCAGGGCTGTGGTCATGGCGTACTCGAGGTCCACCAGGGTGTCGTCTATGTCGAACAGGACTCCCCTGATGGTGCCGAACGGCGTCCTCAAGGAGCCGTCAGCCAGCTGGCCGGGAGACGTCGCCATCAGCCGCGGAAGGTGCGGAGCCGGGCAAGGGAAGAGTCCTTGCCGAGGATGACCATCGACTCGAACAGGGGCGGCGAGATCCGGCGTCCGGAGATCGCGGTGCGTACGGGACCGAAAGCCAGCCGCGGCTTGATTCCCAGGTCCTCCACGAGGGCCTGCTTCAAGGCCGTCTGGATGTTCTCCGGGTTCCAGTCCTCGACGGGCTCCAGTGCCGCAATGGCAGCGTCCAGGACGTCGGTGAGGTTCTCCGGCAGGCCCTTTCGGGCGTCGTCGGCGATGTCGATGGCATCGTCGGCTTTGAAAAGGAAGCCGAGCATCTCCGGCGCCTCACCCAGCAGCGTGATGCGTTCCTGGATCAGGGGTGCGGCTTCAGTGAGGATTTCCTGCTGGCGTGCCGTGGGCTGGTCCCCCACAAAGCCGGCAGCCTGCAGGTACGGGACCAGCCGGTTCCGGAAGTCTTCCGGGTTGAGCATGCGGATGTGGGTCCCGTTGATGGCCTCCGCCTTTTTGATGTCGAACCGCGCCGGGTTGGCGAGGACATCCTGGACGTCGAAGTATTCGATCAGCTGGTCCACGGTGAAGATGTCCTCGTCGGCAGAAAGGCTCCAGCCCAGCAGGGAGAGGTAGTTCAGCAGGCCTTCGGGAATGAATCCGCGGTCGCGCAGGAGGAACAGGTTGGACTGCGGGTCACGCTTGGACAGTTTCTTATTGCCCTCCCCCATCACGTATGGGAGGTGGCCAAAGAGCGGCAGGTAGCTGGCGACGCCGATTTCCATGAGGTAGCGGATCAGCACCACCTGGCGGGGGGTTGAGGAAAGGAGATCCTCGCCGCGCAGCACGTGCGTGATCCCCATCAGGGCGTCGTCCACCGGGTTTACCAGCGTGTACAGCGGTGAACCGTCGGCGCGGACAATGACGTAGTCCGGTATGCTTCCGGCTTTGAACGTTATGTCGCCCCGGACCAGGTCGGTGAAAACGACGTCCTCGTCAGGCATCCGGACGCGCAGTACAGGCTCGCGGCCCTCGGCCTTGAACGCCGCGAGCTGCTCTGCGCTGAGTTCACGGTCGAAGTTGTCGTAGCCCAGCTTGGGGTCACGGCCGGCGGCACGGTGGCGCGCCTCGACTTCCTCCGGGGACGAGTAGCACTCGTAGGCGTAGCCGGCATCCAGGAGCTTGGCTACGACGTCCTTGTAGAGGTCCAGCCGCTGCGACTGCCGGTACGGCTCGTGCGGGCCGCCGACCTCCACGCCCTCTTCCCAGGTGATCCCCAGCCACTTCAGGGCCTCCAGCAGCTGCTGGTAGCTCTCTTCCGAATCGCGTGCTGCATCCGTGTCCTCGATGCGGAACACAAACGTGCCCTTGGTGTGCTTGGCGTGGGCCCAATTGAAGAGGGCCGTCCGGATCAGGCCAACGTGCGGCGTTCCCGTGGGTGACGGGCAAAACCGGACCCGCACGGGGGTGTCGGCGGTAACAGACGGGATGGAGGCAGAGTTCGACGCGGAAGCAGTAGTCATAGTGGCTCCAACTTTACCGCCTGCCGAATGTCCTGCCGCCTCCCGCCCCGGCACCCGTCGGCGGGCGTGCACTACGGCTGTCTGGACGGAAGATTGGCCGCGCGAATGGTCAGCGGCGCACGACGGGGTTGGACAGGCGTCCGATCCCTTCGATCTCCACCTCATACCGGTCCCCGGCCTGCACCAGGCCAACACCGGCCGGTGTTCCGGTCATGATGACATCGCCGGGCAGCAGGGTGAATGCCTGCGACACGATGGACACCAGTTCCCGGACGCCACGGATCATCTGGCTGGTGCTGCCGTCCTGCCGCAGCTCGCCGTTGAGCCGGCCCTGGATCTGTAGGTCCTCGGTGTCCAGCTCGGTCTCAATCCACGGTCCCAGGGGCGCTGAGGTGTCGAAGCCCTTGGCGCGCGCCCACTGCAGGTCCGTCTTTTGGACGTCGCGGGCGGTGAGGTCGTTGCCGCAGGTGTAGCCGAAGATGACGTCGTCGACCCGTTCTTCCGGGACGTCCTTGCAGATGCGGCCGATGACCACGCACAGCTCGGCTTCGAAGGAGACCTCTTCGGAGAACTCGGGTAGTACAACGGGGTCGTTCGGGCCCACTACCGAGGTGTTGGGCTTCAGGAACAGCAGCGGCTGGGCGGGTACCTCGTTGCCGAGCTCATGGGCATGCTCCACGAAGTTTCGGCCGACGCCGATCACTTTGCTGCGGGGAATGATGGGCGCGAGCAGGCGGACGTCTTCGAGCTTGTGGTGGACTGCCGTGCGCTCCACGCCGTTGAAGAACGGGTCACCGTGGATGACAGTGATTTCCTCACTGCCTGGCTGGCCCTCCACAATGCCGTAAAGGGGATCAGAATCGACTACAAACCTGGCGATACGCATGGTTCCCAGCCTACAGTCTCCTGCCCGGGTGGCCGGCAGCCTCAGCCGTCGGCGGCGCATCCACGGAGGTAGTCGAGTTGCGCCGCAACAGACATTTCCGCCGCGCGCCGCACTGAGGGTCCGACGTCGGAATACACTGCGTCGGCGACGTCGCCGACGGCGGCATCGCGGCCCAGCCGGTCCAGCGCCGACCGGATCTGGTCCAGCCGCTCCTGGCGGTGGCTGCGGTAGGCACGGACGATCGCCTCCAGGGAAGGCAGCACCGGACCGTGGGCCGGCAGGACCGTGGCGGCCCCCAGAGCCTCAAGCCTGTCCAGGGAAGCCAGATAATCGCCGAGCGTCCCGTCAGGGTAATCCAGCATGGTGGTGCCGCGTCCCAGGACCGTGTCACCGGTCAGGACAGAACCCTGCGGGCCGTCGGCGGGGAGGTGGAAGCACACGGAATCGGAGGTGTGCCCGGGGGTGACCAGGACCCGGATGTCCAGGCCCGCTGCCCGGATGGTCCCACCGTTGACCAGCGGAGCCCCGCCGCCATGGCAGTGGGCGGGGTCGGCGGCCCGCACCGGGGCGCCCGTCAGCTCATGCAGCCTGGCTGAACCGGCGGTGTGGTCAGCGTGCCGGTGCGTGACAAGGATAAGTTCGAGGCGGCCGGCCGCCGCAAGCGCCTGGAGATGGGCTTCGTCGGCGGGGCCAGGGTCCACCACGACGGCCTCCGGGCTGCCGGCGGCCCGCAGGACGTAGGAATTGGTGCCCTCCAGGCTCATTGGCCCCGGGTTGGGAGCCAGAATGAACTGCGTCAGGGCAGAACTGCGCAGCAGGACGGGGCCGGAAGCTGAAGTCACCATCCCATCTTTGCACCGACAGCAGCACGGCCAAATCCGACGTGGCCACAAAGAACGACGGCGACTGCCCGGCACCATGCCCAACCTGGAGCACTCGCCGGCCAACCGCCGTCGTACTTTTCTTTACTGTGCTGTATGCCCGGCTAGGCCAGACGGGTCAGCCAGCCGTGGGTGTCCGGGACCGCGCCGGTCTGGATGCCCAGCAACTGCTCCCGGATGGCCATGGTGGTCTCCCCCGCCTTGGCGTCGTCGGAGCCGATGAACTCCGTGGCGTCCTTGAGCACGCCGATGGGGGTGATGACGGCTGCGGTGCCGCACGCAAACACCTCCGTGATCTCACCGGAGGCAACGCCGTCGCGCCACTCGTCCAGGGTGATCTTACGTTCGGCAACTTCCCGTCCCATGTCTTTGGCAACCTGGATGACGGACATCCTGGTAATGCCTTCCAGGATGGTGCCGGTAAGCGCGGGAGTGGCCAGGGAGCCGTCCTTCATGACAAAGAAGACGTTCATGCCGCCCAGCTCTTCAATGGCGTCGTCATTGAACTGGTCCAGGAACAGCACCTGCTTGCAGCCGTTGGCCTCGGCCTCCTGCTGCGCAATGAGCGAGGCCGCATAGTTGCCGCCGCACTTTGCCGCACCGGTGCCGCCGCGGCCAGCGCGGGCGTACTCGCGGGAAATCCAGATGGAGACGGGCTTCAGCTCGCCGCCGAAATAATTGCCGGCCGGAGAGGCAATGACGCGGAACGACACCTCCCGCGCCGCCCTGACACCGAGGAAAGCCTCGGTGGCGATCATGAACGGGCGCAAGTAAAGGGCCTCGCCGTCGCCGGCGGGAACCCATTCCTTGTCCGCCAGGACCAGCTCGCGGATGGCGCCGAGGAAGTACTCCGCCGGAAGCTCCGGCAGGGCCAGCCGGCGGGCCGACTTGTTGAGGCGGGCGGCGTTGGCCTCCGGGCGGAAGGTCCAGATGGAACCGTCCGCGTGGCGGTAAGCCTTGAGTCCTTCGAAGATCTCCTGCCCGTAGTGCAGGACCGCAGCGGACGGATCCAGCGAGATAGGTCCGTAAGCCTCGATCCGGGCGTCGTGCCAGCCGCCCACACCATGCTCGTCGACGCTGTAGTCGACGACGGCGGTGTGGTCGGTGAAGTGGTTGCCGAAACCTGGGTTTGCCAGGATGGCTGCACGCTCTTCAGCTGACTTCGGGGTGGCCGAGGGCTGCTGGTTGAATTCGACGCCATGGGCAGTCTGAGTCATGGTTCCTCCACGATCGGCTGCCTGTGGACGTGGTTCATCCTTGAACCCCAGGGCAGCATTTGGTGATTCGAAACTAGCTTACGCCGGTTAACCGAGCCGCAAGGGCACGGCCTACAGCGATGCAGCGATGGCATCCCCAACGGCACTGGTGGTGCGGGAGCCGCCGTCGCGGTTTTCGACGTCGGTAATGACCGCCGCTTCGATCTTCCTGGCCGCCTCGGTGTAGCCGAGGTGGTCCAGCAGGAGGGCCGCTGACAGGATGGCGGCGGTGGGATCCGCCTTCTGCTGCCCTGCGATGTCCGGGGCGGATCCGTGGACGGGCTCGAACATGGACGGAGCGGTGCGGTCCATATTGATGTTGCCCGATGCAGCCAGCCCGATGCCGCCGGTAATGGCTGCGGCAAGGTCAGTCAGGATGTCGCCGAAAAGGTTGTCCGTGACGATCACGTCAAAGCGTGACGGGTCGGTAACCATGAAGATCGTGGCGGCATCGACGTGCAGGTAATCGTGGGTCACCTCAGGGAATTCCTTGGCCACAGCCTCGACCGTCCGCTTCCACAGGTGGCCGGCGAAGACGAGGACGTTGTGCTTGTGTACGAGCGTGACGTGCTTGCGTTCCCGGGCACTGGCACGGCGGAAAGCATCACGGACAACACGTTCTACGCCATGCGCTGTGTTCAGTGAGACCTCGGTGGCTACTTCGTGCGGCGTGCCGCCCCGCAGCGTGCCGCCGTTGCCGACGTAAGGGCCCTCGGTTCCCTCCCGGACCACAATAAAATCGATGGTTCCGGGGTTGGCCAGAGGGCTGCCCACGGTGCCAAAGAGCCGGGACGGCCGCAGGTTGACGTAGTGGTCAAGGCTGAAGCGGAGCTTGAGCAGCATCTCCCGCTCGATGATGCCGGACGGAATCCGGGTATCGCCGGGGGCAGCACCTACAGCGCCGAAGAGGATCGCGTCGCGTTTCCGAAGGTCCTCAAGGACCTCGTCCGGAAGGGTCTCACCGGTAGCCAGCCAGTGCTCGGCGCCGAGCTTGTAGTGGTGCTGCTCGAGGTCGACGCCCTCGGCGGCAACGGCCTTTTCGAGGACCTTCAGTGCCTCGGCAATGACCTCGGGGCCGATGCCGTCGCCGGGAATGACAGCGAGATTAATGGTGGATGCGCTCATACTCCAAGAATATTAAGGGATCCGTATGCCGGACAATCAGTCTCAATTATTGAGACGACAGGACCGGCGAAGCCACCACCACCACGTTGGTCCCCCAGAGATCGTCCGTGTAGCAGGAAATGAGGACCAGCCTGTTGGGTACCACCTCCCAAATGGGGCTGTCCTTCAATCCGGACTTGACGTAGGTGGTGACCGAGTCCACGCGGTAGGCCAATTCTCCGGTGCCAGTGTAAACAGTGAGCAGGTCACCCGCCGCCGCCTTGGTACTCAGCCGGTTGAACGGTGCTTCCTGGTCCTGCCAACTGTGGCCGGCCACGTACGTGGTGTTGACCGAGCCTTCTCCCGGCACCCCGTAGGGCGTGAGCCAGTAGCCGTCCATGGTGGGTGGGGGAACGATGGTCTGGGTGGCCTGGTCTGCACCACTTGGCTCCAGCGGATGGACCACAACGTCGATTTCCGCCGCGGGGTAGACGAGTCTCTGGGGCGGCGCGGCGGAGGGACCTGCCGGGACCGGAACGCTGGCGGTCTCCGACGGCGTCGGGGTTGGCGTGGACGGTGCGGGAGCCGCGGACGTGTGCTGCACCGCCACGCCGGTCACAGCCCCCGGTGGGCTGCCCGGCCCGGCAATCACTGGAAGAAGGGCGAAAGCCAGATAGCCAAGAATGCCGCAGAGCGCCACGAACACTATGCTCCTGGCACTGAAAATCCTCCTCCCGTGCCCGGCTGGCCGCACAGGTTCCACCTGATCCTGTGAAGCGGTTGCCGTTGATTGCCGGGACTGGTCGCTCTCCATGGTGCCCCTCACTGGTGTCGGAACTTACCTGGCTTGCCGGCAGCGTCTTGCGGGCGGCTACTCCCGCTGCTGCGAGCAGCATCATTGCCAGG
>NZ_KV467169.1:475012-635000 GCF_001663775.1 Arthrobacter sp. B6
GCAGGCGCCGTGTCCTTGCGGCCACGGCGCCTGCCGGCGTTCACGCAACGCCCTTGCGGGCGCCAGTTCCCGTCATCAATCCTTCCGGCGCCGGGATACCAGGCCGCTTGCCGGCAGCGTCTTGCGGGCGGCTACTCCCGCTGCTGCGAGCAGCATCATTGCCAGGCCTCCGGCCCAGGGGGCGAGTCCAATGTCAGACGATCCTGCTACTGCAGTCTGGACATTGAAGCCGGGGTTGGTGGCAACCACGGCACCCGCGCCCGCAGGCTTTCCGACAACCGCTCCGCCGGGATTGACAGCACCAGGCACTACTCCCGGCACTGCTCCCGGGACCACTGGCGGCACCACTGGTGGAACTACCGGCGGCACCACAGGTGGAACAACCGGCGCCTTCTTGGGCACACAGCCGTTGTTGAACGTCGCCTGCCCGTCAGCCGTCCAGTTCTGGCCGTTCGGCACGATGGTGCCACTGTTCGGCGGGATGATGTCCTCGCTGTGCTGGTGGTTGGCACTGGCGTGTCCGTGGAGCCCGTTCAAGGCGATGGTGATTACCACAAACGGGTTAGTGGCTGAGCCGGTGGCATGGCAGATGGTGATTTTGTGGTCACCGTGGCCGGTCGGTGGGGTGACCACTCCTCCCGGTTTCTGACATCCCGCGTTCCACCAGTCCACCTTGTCCAGGTTCCTGCCCTGCGGTATGACCTTCCCGTCGTTGGCCGGAATGATGTCTTCTTCGTGCTGATGGCCCATGTGGGCGCTGAGCGCATGAACGTCAACTGTCACCGCCACGTAGGGGTTGGTTGCCGAGCCGGTGGCGTGGCAAATGGTGATCTTGTGGTCGGCTTTTGCGTTGTCATTTGCTGCAGCCGGAGCCGTGGCACCGAGTAATGCGAGTCCGGTGATACCCAAGGCGGCAAGGATCCGTTTCATTTCCGTCTCCATCCATTGTCTGGTCCAAACTGATCAGACGTGTGGAAAAACGGCGCCCCGACGCAAGGGCGAAATGGGCAAACAGACAGCATCGGAGCGACGGTTCTCCCAGATGCGAATCATCAGTTTGCTAACCCGATAAGGCTATGCAGCGGCTACGGGCGTGTCTCCAGTACTCAATACCCATATTCCGGGGCGGTCGGTACTGGCCTCAGCTGAACCGTACTCAGTCCGGGTACAAACAAGTAGTGCACCCGGAAATACCCAGTACTGCAGTCGCGTATATGGGGTGTCCGCGGGTTTTGTCATGCCAAAGCCGGGCGAGAGGGATCACGGCAGCCAGGGCGCGGTCGAGCAGCCCGCGCCGCACAGCATTCCTCCGTGGTTCGGACCGGACAAGCCGCGGCCCAAGGAGATCGCCGATTTCCTCCAGACCTTCGGCCCGCTCCTTTACCATAAACGCGACCGTAGTACTAGCCGCGAAGGTGGCCGAGTGGGACAATTTGGTCATCCTTTCGAATAGGGGGGCCATCATGGCCGGCCTTGGTGCTCTTCGACCTGGCCGCCGCTCCCGGGCATCCATCCCCCGGCTCCTGGCGGTTTTACTTGTGCTCGCACTCGGCGTGCTGTTCGCTGCACCCGCCCGAGCAGTCGACTACGGACATGACGTTTCGTGGCCACAGTGTCCGGGCGGTCTTCCGATGCCACCGGAAAACACGGAGTTCGTGGTCGTAGGGCTGACGAATGGACTCGCGTTCACCGAGAACCCCTGCCTGGCCTGGCAGTTCCAGTGGGTGCTCGACCGAGGCGTCCGGGCCCAGGCCTACGCCATGGCTACGTTCCCCTCCGCTGCGCAATACGACACCTACGGCGACGACGGCCCCTGGCCCGCAAGCACCAGGCCGGACCGGCTGCGCAACGTCGGGTACGCCGAGGGTCGCGCGGCTCTCGCGTCTCTCGATGAGGTGGGATGGCGACCGGAGAGAATCTGGGTCGACGTCGAGCCCCGCCCGCAACAGCCCTGGCCCAGCTCGACAGCAGACCAGCGGCAGGAGAACCGGTACGTCATCTCCGGGCTACTTGCAGCACTGGCGGACGCCGGGTACCCGCACGGGATCTACTCCTATTTGAGCGGCTGGGAGGCCATCACCGGATCGTGGCAGCTTCCCGACGTGCCCGTCTGGTCACCGGCAGGGCGTCTCGACTTCGCCAGTGAAGCATCCGACCTCTGTGTGAATCGCAGCTTCTCAGGTGGCACCGTCCACATCTCGCAATGGACCGACGGCACCTACGACTACGACATGACGTGCATCGGGGTCTACCAGGCCCACGTCGCGACGATCGGCTGGCAGCCGAGTGTCTCGGACGGCGCCACCGCAGGAACGACCGGCCGGTCACTGCCGATGGAGGCGTTGCGCCTGTCGGTGGCAGGAGACCGCCTGTCGGGCGACATTCTGTGGAGGGGGCACGTGCAGAACATCGGGTGGCAGCCATGGACGACGTCCGCGTCCCCGATCGGAACGACCGGGCGCAGTCTGCGCCTGGAGGCCTTAGAGCTGCGGTTGACGGGGAATCTGGCCTCGCAGTACAGCATCAGGTACCGCGCCCACGTGCAGAACGTCGGCTGGCAGCCGTACAGGATCGACGGAGCCACGGCCGGCACCGTCGGGCAAGGTCTCCGGATGGAGGCCGTTACGATCGAGTTGGTTCCGAAGGTCGCACCAGCATTCACTGCCGTGTACGGCGCCCACGTTCAGAACCTCGGCTGGATGGCGAACGTCTCGGATGGGACCGTCGCCGGGACCACGGGCCTGGCCCTTCGGCTCGAGGCCTTGCGCCTCAACGTATCAAGCATGGCTTATACCGGGGACATCGAGTGGCGGGGGCATGTGCAGGCGATCGGCTGGCAGCCGTGGACATCCTCGGCCAATCCCATCGGCTCGACCGGGCAATGGCTACGTTTGGAAGCGTTTGAAGTCAGGCTGACCGGTGAGATGGCGAACCATTACAGCATCCACTACCGCGCCCACGTACAAGATGTGGGCTGGCAGTCATGGGTCGCCAACGGCGGAACCGCGGGAACGTCGGGTATGGGCAAACGGATGGAGGCCGTGCAGATCCTTCTCGCACCCGGAACCGGCGGCTAGCCTTCGGCCGGTTCCTCATACTTGGGGAAGACGGGGGCCGGAGCCGGCAGCGACGTACCTGCGACGATCGGCGTGGTGAGTGCGGCGAACTGCCGGGACGCGCCGTCGGGCTGGCCCAGAGTCTCCAGAAGGGCCGCCGTGGCGGTGGGCATCACCGGCTGAGCGAGGATGGCCACAATCCGCAGCACTTCCAGGGTCACGTACAGCACCGTGTTCATGCGTTCGACGTCGGTCTTCCGCAGGACCCAGGGCGCCTGGTCCGCGAAGTAGGCGTTGGTGTCGCCCAGCACGCCCCAGATGGCCTCGAGGGCGCGGCTGAACTCCTGTTTTTCGAAGGCAGCCCTGGCCGTCTCAAGCAGCCCGTTGGCCTGTACCAGGATCGCGGTGTCCGCGGCGGTGAAGGCGCCGGGCACCGGCACGCGGCCCTCGCAGTTCTTGGCAACCATGGACAGTGACCGCTGCGCCAGGTTTCCGAAGTTGTTGGCCAGGTCCGAGTTCATGCGGCCCACGATGGCCTCGTGGTTGTAACTGCCGTCCGCGCCGAACGGGACCTCCCGGAGGAAGAAGAACCGTACCTGGTCCAGACCGTACTGCGCCACGAAGTCCGCCGGCGCCACTACGTTGCCGAGGGACTTGGACATCTTCACGCCGTTGTTGTGCAGGAAGCCGTGGATCATGACACGCTTGGGCAGCTCGAGCCCGGCGCTCATCAGGAAGGCCGGCCAGTAGATGGCGTGGAAGCGCGAGATGTCCTTGCCGATGATGTGGACGTCGGCCGGCCAGAACTTCCTGAACGATTCCGAGTCGACGTCCGGGTAGCCCACGCCGGTGAGGTAGTTCGTGAGCGCGTCCACCCAGACGTACATCACGTGCTTGTCGTTACCGGGGACGGGGACGCCCCAGTCAAAGGTGGTGCGGCTGATGGACAGGTCTTCAAGGCCGCGCCTGACGAAGCTGATGACTTCGTTGAACCGGGACTGCGGCGCGCCGAATTCGGGCTGCGCCTCGTACAGCGCCAGGAGCCGGTCCCGGTAGGCCGACAGCCGGAAGAAGTAGCTCTCCTCCGCAGTCCAGGTCACCTCGGTGTCCGTCTCTTTCGAGTAGCGCACGCCGTCGTCCTTGACCACGGTGTCGTCCTCGACGTAGAAAGCCTCGTCGCGGACCGAGTACCAGCCCTCATATTTGGACAGGTAGATGTCGCCGTTGGCTTCCATCTTCTTCCAGATCGCCTGTGAAGCGGCGTAGTGGTCCTCATCCGTGGTGCGGATGAACCGGTCGTACGTGATGCCCAGGGCCGAGTGCGCGGCCTTGTAGACCTCGGCGTTGCGGTCCACCAGCTCCTTGGGCGTGATGCCTTCCTTTTCGGCCGTCTGGGCAATCTTCATGCCGTGCTCGTCCGTGCCGGTCAGGAACATCACGTCATAGCCGTCCAGCCGCTTAAAGCGCGCCATTGCATCGGTTGCGATGTACTCGTAGGCGTGACCGATGTGCGGCACCCCGTTGGGGTAGGTGATGGCCGTGGTGATGTAGAACGGGGATTTCTCTGGAGCAGTCACGTTCGGACGGTACCTTTGGTGCGGAGGGACGGGCTAGATGAGTTCAGTCAGCGTATCGCTCAGGCGGACCAGCTCGTGGTCGTGTGAAGCGACCAGCACTGCGATTCCGTCATTCGTGGTGTCTTTGAGGATGCTGATGATGCGGTTGGCGGACGCCCTGTCGAGGCTGGCGGTCGGTTCGTCCACCACCAGGACACGGGTACCCAGGATCAGCGCACGGGCAATGGCCACCCGCTGGCGCTCACCGCCGGAGAGCTGCGCGGGGCGGTGACGCATCCGGCGGCCCAGCCCGACGAGGTCCAACAGGTCCTTGGCCATGTCGCGGCGCTGCTCCACCTCGCCGTCGGGCACGGCGGGAAGCAATACGTTTTCCAGCGCGCTCATGCCGTCGATCAGCGCGCCGCCCTGGTCCACGTAGCCAATGAGGGCTCGACGGCGGTCGGCGATTTCGTCGTCGCCCATGCTTTCAAGGGAATCGCCTTCCCAGAAGACACGGCCCGACGTCGGCAGTGTCAGGCCTGCGCCCACCGTCAGGATGCTTGTTTTACCGGAGCCGCTTCGGCCGGCCACGCAATGCATCTCCCCGGCGTGCAGCGTCAGGTCAAAGCCCTCGACGACGCTGACGGCCTCGGCCCCGCTCTTGCCCCCGCCGTAGCGGATGGTGATGTCGCTCAGTTCCAGCGGGGTCCCGTGGTCCTCGGCCTTGACGATGGTGTTGGCGCGGGTCTGCAGGGGCGCCTCAACCGAGCCGGACCTCCGGCTCCGGTGAACATTCGTCTCGTTTGTCATTGGACCACTTTCGTTGCAATCGGTATCCAGCAAAGTACAGCCACGAGGCCGGCGACTCCGGCCCACAGGGCGGCATACGGGGCAAGGAGGAGCCCGATGCCCAGCGCGCCCAGGACGCCAAGCGGCAGGGCCACCGTCCCCACCAGCGCGTTTTCGAACAGCCGAACCTGGCGGAGCATGTCCGGGTTCCAGCCCATGGCCTCAAGGATGCCAAGGTACTGGCGTTTCGCATTCAGCTCAAACCGTCCGGTCACCAGGGTGAGCACGAGTCCCACGATCACGCCCGAGAGCGCCAGAAGGATGCTGGGTAGAGCGACGCTTGCAGCAGCGAGCCCGCTGAGTGCGCTGGCTCCGGCGGCCCGCGGGATGTCGATGAGCAGTGCGATCAGCCCGCCAACTGCCGCCCCGAAGACACCCACGGCCACGGCCAGCGACAACGTGTTGAACTTGTTTGTGCTGAGCTGGCGGTTGGCGAACGTCAGCGGGGAATCCACCGGAATCAGGCGCTCGTCATGCTGCGGTTCCTGGTCCACCTCGTCGCGGTGGCGCAGCTGCTGCGCCGCGAAGAAGGCCGCCGCCGCGTACAGGGCCAGGACTGATGCTGACACGATGACGGTGGTCAGGCTCCAGCTCGCAACGCTCAGGACGATTCCCGCCACGGCGAGCAGCGCAGCGCCTACCCCGAATTCCTCCAGCACCCAGCTGCGGATCCGCCGCTGGGTCCAGCCCATGGCGCGCAGCGTCCCGGCTTCGGTCCTGCGCTTGCGGATGTAGCTGACGGTCGAGGCACCGGTCAGCAGCGCTGCTCCGCAGAGGGTGAGGAACAGGAGTGTGACGTTGGTTCCGGTGAGGGAGCCGGTCACGGCGTCTGCGGCGTTCTGCCGGACCCAGGACTGCTGGACGGTTCCCAGCGCTGATTCCTTCCCGGCGCCGTCCTTGGAGTATCCGGGAACAAAGATGCTGGCGTCCTCGCGGGCTGAACCCGCCACGACCGTGGCCTCCAGGCCCATCTCACGGATTTCGCTGGCCAACTGTTCGACGTCGGGCTGTGCCTGCTTCCAGCTGCCGGGCGCCTTGGCCCGGACCCGGACGGCGTCGATGACAGGGGCGTTGTCCTTATAGCCGCGGGCGGCAGCCAGGCCGTAGTAGTCAGTGATGGCACCGGCCGACTGGCTGGCCAGTCCGGTGGCACTCAAGGACGGCTTCAGCTCGGTGGCGGTGACATCCTTGCCTTCGGCGTCCTTGCTCAGCGTGAACGGCGTGGGATCGTAACCTCCCAGCGGGAGGCGGTTGACGTCACCGGCGGCCTCTGCCACGGCGGACGGGTCAAAGGTCCCGTAGACCATGGCGAGTGGAGCGGCCAGCTTCTCCCCCGTGTCCAGGTTTTCGCGGTACGAGCGCTCATCCACGGGTTCGCGCTGGGTCTGGTCCACCGGACCACCGGAAGGTGTCTTCTCGGGCAGCCGGTTGACGGTCACCCATTCCCCGGGAACGGCCGTCTTTTCGACGGCACCGTTGGCGGCGGTTCCGCCGTCGGTGTATTTCGGCGCGGCGGCAAAGTCCGTGCTCCATGTGGCCGGCGTGTAGAGGCCCTGGTTGAAGTTGCCCTGGCTGCCAAGAAGCGACGAGTGGTCCGTAGACCCAGGCCAGGAAAGTGCGAACGGATCCTTGGAAACGAAGGGCAGGTAGTCCTTGTCCAGGGAACGGGACGCCGTGCCAACCTCGTTGACTACTTTGCCCGAGCCGTCGATCTCTTCGATTTTGACGTTGTACTTCAGGTCAAGGGACGTGCCCGAACGCACGATCAGCGGGATGGCCTGCGAGTCCGCGGTGAGCTGGCCGTTGCGCTTTGCCTGCTGGTACTGGGTCATCAGCGGTGCCCAGTACTTGAGCTTGACCCCCAGGAAGTCGGGGCCTTCCGCCAGCTCGTCCATGCTGATGCCGTTGGTGAAGAGGCTCTCAAAGTGACGGCCGATGGCGCCGGCGTTCCGGGCATCGGCGGGCGGCGCCTTTTCCAGCGGGGCCAGGAAGTCGCCGGCCGAACCCAGCAGCGCGCGTTCCGCCACAGGGTCGACGGCGACGACGGATTCCGTTACCTCGGGCGACAGGGGCAGCGATACGGAAAGGTTAAAGAGGTTGTGTTCGGAGCCGCCGGCAGGGTCCGGGAACTTGATCCCGGTTTCGCCCTCGGGAGCGGCGATGCGGATGCTGCTTCCACCGGCTGCCCGTTCCTCCACAAGCTTGGCCTTGCCCAGGGTGCCTTCTGCTGTGGATTTGAAGAGGGTCCGCTCGGAGACGCCGTCGGAGCTTACTGCACTGGCCGTGAGGCGGTACTTCTTGGCCGTGTCGCTCAGGACCGATTCGGCCGCCGGCCATTGGTTCGGGGCGGTTGCCCCGGCTGCCTGGTCGGCCGTGGCGGTGCCAGCCAGGCCGGCGTTGTAGCCCAGGTAGTCCATGGCGTCCAGGCGCGGCGCTTCCAGGTTCTGCGTGACGCGCGAGACCAAGCTGATGGGCGCCGCAACCGAGGTACCGGAAAGGTCCCGGATGGACTCCAGCTGCTCGAAACTTATGCCGCCGCCGCCGTTGGCTATTTCCGGCTGCATCAGCGCGCCGGACCCTGCCTTGGACTGGACCAGGACATCGTAGAGTCCGCGTGAATTTTCATCCACCGTCCGGTTGAGTGCTGCCTGCGACTGGCCTTGGACGAGGACCGACAAGCACATGGCTGCGATCAAGATGGCCGCGGTCAGCAGCAGCACTTTGCTTCTGATGAACCTCTGGACGGCGTTCATTGGGCTCCCTGAAACCTGGATTGCGTGCGCACACCATCATCCGCGGTTGGCGGATGTGAGGTTGGTTTCCTGCCTGGTGTGCAAAAAGTACTGGCCGGCCTGCCGGCCCGGTCCTGAAACAGGACCTAGCCATTGTAAGCAGACCGGCCAATCATACGTGGCCGGCGCTCGGGCGCGGTCACGCGTAGTTCACGACGCTGGGGATGTTAGTCCTCAAGGTCCACTTCTCGGACCATTTCGGCGCCAATGCCTGCCTTGATGGCATCCAGGACCTGCTGCGGCACGGAGCTGTCGATCGTCAGCAGGGCCAGCACCTGGCCGCCTTCTGCCTGGCGGGCAACCTGCATGCCGGCGATGTTGATGTTGTTCATGCCCAGGATGTGGCCGATGGTGCCGATCACACCGGGACGGTCCGAGTAGGCAACCACAACGAGGTGCTCGCTGATGGGAATCTCAACATCGTAGCCGTTGAGGCCAACGAGCTTTTCCACCTGCTTGGGACCGGTGAGGGTACCCGCCACGGAGATCTGGGAGCCGTCGCTCAGCGCGCCCCTGATAGTCAGGACGTTACGGTAGTCTTCCGCTTCCGGCGTGGTGATCAGGCGGGTGTTGATGCCGCGCTGTTCCGCGATGACGGGGGCGTTGACGTAGGAGACCTGCTCGGTCACGACATCGGCGAAGATGCCCTTCAAGGCTGCGAGCTCGAGTACCTTCACGTCCAGGGCCGCAATCTCGCCGGCAACCTCTACGTCGATCTGGGTCAGCGAAGCGTGGGTCAGCGCCGTGAAGATCCGGCCCAGCTTCTCGATTAGCGGAATGCCCGGGCGGACGTCGGGTGCGATGATGCCGCCGGCGACGTTGACGGCGTCCGGAACGAGTTCACCGGCAAGCGCCAGGCGCACGGACTTGGCAACCGAGACGCCGGCCTTCTCCTGCGCTTCGTCGGTTGAGGCGCCAAGGTGCGGGGTGACCACCACGTTGTCCAGGGCGAAGAAGGGCAGGTCGGTGCTGGGTTCCTTGACGAAGACATCCACGGCCGCGCCGGCGATCTGGCGGTCCTGGAGCGCTGCGTAGAGGGCCTCCTCGTCCACGAGACCGCCGCGGGCGACGTTCACGACGTAGGCGGTGGACTTCATCTTGGTGAAGGCGTCAGCGCCGAGCATGCCGACTGTTTCAGGTGTCTTGGGCATGTGGATGGTCACGAAGTCGGACTGGCTCAGCAGTTCGTCGAGGCTGACCAGCCTTACGCCGAGTTGCGCGGCGCGGGCCGAGGTGATGTACGGGTCGTAGGCGAGGATTTCGGTGTCAAAGCCCTGCAGGCGGGCAGCGACCAGGGCGCCGATGCGGCCAAGGCCGATGATGCCGACCTTCTTTTCGAACAGTTCGATGCCCGTGTACTTCGAGCGCTTCCACTCACCGCCCTTCAGGGCGGAGCTGGCCTGCGGGATGTGGCGTGCCAGGCTCAGGATGTGACCCACCGTCAGTTCCGCCGCGGAGACGATGTTGGAGGTGGGCGCGTTGACCACCATCACGCCTGCCTGGGTTGCGGCCTTGATGTCCACGTTGTCCAGGCCTACGCCTGCACGGGCGATCACCTTGAGGTTCTTCGCGGCGGCGATGGCTTCGGCGTCCACCTGCGTGGCGGAGCGGACCAGGATGGCGTCCACGTCTGCGATGGCAGAGAGCAGCTGGGACCGGTCTGCGCCATCCGTCTGGCGGATCTCGAAATCAGGGCCCAGGGCCTCGATCGTGGCGGGCGAAAGTTCTTCGGCGAGCAGTACTACGGGTTTTGACACGGCTGATCCTCTGCGTTGCAGTCCTGGGGATAAATCAAGTCTAGGCTGACGGAAAGGCCGGGCTCACATTGTTAAGTGTGAACCCGGCCTCACTGTGCGCCCTGAATGGCGCGTGGGGCGCAGCCTAGCGGGCTGCGGAGCCCTCTACGTAGTCAGCGTCCTGCTGCTGCCAGGAAAAGAGGGAGCGCAGCTCACGGCCGACTTCCTCGATCGGGTGCTGCTCGGCCTTGGCGCGCAGCTCCTTGAACTCGACACCGCCGTTGTCCTGGTCCTCGATGAAGCGCTGGGCGAAGGCACCGGACTGGATGTCGGCGAGGACAGCCTTCATGTTTTCCTTGACCTCGGGGGTGATGACCCGCGGGCCCGAAACATAGTCGCCGTACTCGGCGGTGTCGGAAACGCTCCAGCGCTGCTTGGCGATGCCGCCTTCCCACATGAGGTCAACGATGAGCTTGAGCTCGTGCAGGACCTCGAAGTAGGCGATCTGCGGCTGGTAGCCGGCCTCCGTCAGGGTTTCGAAACCGTACTGCACCAGCTGGGAGACGCCGCCGCACAGGACAGACTGCTCACCGAAGAGGTCGGTTTCGGTTTCTTCCGTGAAGGTGGTCTTGATGACGCCGGCACGGGTTCCACCGATGGCCTTGGCGTAGGACTTCGCCAGGTCCCAGGCAGCGCCCGAAGCGTCCTGCTCGACGGCGATGATGTCCGGGATGCCACGGCCGGCTTCGAATTCGCGGCGCACGGTGTGGCCGGGAGCCTTCGGGGCGATCAGGATTACGTCAACGCCCTCCGGGGCCTTGATGTAGCCGAAGCGGATGTTGAAGCCGTGCGCGAAGGCCAGTGCCTTGCCCGGGGTCAGCTTGTCCTTGATGGAGTCGTTGAAGATCGAGCGCTGGTGCTGGTCCGGTGCCAGGATCATGATGACGTCGGCCCATTCAGCGGCGTCCGCCACGTTCCTGACCGTGAAGCCGGCGTCCTCAGCCTTGGCGATCGAGGAAGAGCCTTCCTTGAGTGCGATCGTCACTTCAACGCCGGAGTCGCGCAGGTTCAGCGCGTGGGCGTGGCCCTGGGAGCCATAGCCGACAATCGCAACCTTGCGACCCTGGATGATCGACAGGTCGGCGTCATCGTCATAGAACATTTCAGTCACTTTTGTAACTCCTCTTGAGTGGATTCTCGGGTAATTAGTCTGGGTGTTGCGGTACTGCACGGGCATTGCGCTGCACGTGGGGCCACGCCCCGGTGTCCTAAGCGCTGCGCAAAGCCCTGTCACTCATGGAGCGGGATCCCCGTCCAACGGCCAGGGTGCCGGACTGAACAATTTCGCGGATGCCGAAGGGCTCGAGCACTGACAGCAGTGCGGTGAGTTTTTCGGGGTGGCCGGTTGCTTCAATGACCACTGAGTCTGTGGAGACGTCAACCACTGAAGCGCGGAACAGGTCTGCAGCCTGGGTCACCTGCAAACGAGTCGCGGCATCCGCACGTACCTTAACCAGGATGTGGTCTCGCTGTACGGAAGATTCGGAGGTCAGCTCAACGATCTTGATGACGTTAACCAGTTTGTTGAGCTGCTTGGTGACCTGCTCGATGAGGTCACCGTCGGCATCGACGACGACGGTCATCCGGGACATGCCCGGAACTTCGGTCGGGCCGACGGCCAGGGAGTTGATGTTAAAGGCACGGCGTGCGAACAGGCTCGCGACGCGTGTCAGTACACCGGGCTTGTCTTCGACCAGAACGGACAGTGTGTGGCGGCTCATGATCAGTCCTCCTCTTCCCATTCCGGGGTCATATTGCGGGCAACCTGGATCTGGTCGTTGCTGACGCCTGCGGGCACCATTGGCCACACCATGGAGTCGGGGCTCACCACAAAATCGATGACCACGGGGCGGTCGTTGATCTCGAGCGCTTTTTGGATCGTGGCGTCGATATCCTCATCGCGTTCGCAGCGGAAGGACGCGCAGCCGTACGCCTCCCCCAGCTTGACGAAGTCCGGGATCCGGACGGTCTCGTGGCCGGTGTTCAAGTCGGTGTTGGAGTAGCGGCCCTCGTAGAAGAGGGTCTGCCACTGACGCACCATGCCCAGCGAGGAGTTGTTGATGACGGCAACCTTGATGGGGATCTTGTTGATGGCGCAGGTGGCCAGTTCCTGGTTGGTCATCTGGAAGCAGCCGTCGCCGTCGATGGCCCAGACCACGCGGTCCGGCTCACCCACCTTGGCGCCCATGGCCGCGGGAACCGCGTAGCCCATGGTGCCGGCGCCGCCGGAGTTGAGCCAGGCGTGCGGACGCTCGTACTTGATGAACTGAGCCGCCCACATCTGGTGCTGGCCCACGCCGGCAACGTAGATGCCTTCGGGGCCCGTCAGCGCGCCGATGCGTTCAATGACGCGCTGTGGGGCGGAAAGCCCGTCTTCCGGCTCGGTCCAGCCCAGGGGGTAGGTGTCCTTGAGGTTGTTCAGGAACGCCCACCAGGTGGTGAGGTCCGGCGTACCGGCAGCGTCAAACTGGGAGCGGACCGCTTCTGTGAGCTCCGGAATAATCTCCTTGACCGATCCCACAATGGGTACGTCGGCCGTACGGTTCTTGGAGATCTCGGCGGGATCGATGTCGGCGTGGATCACCTTGGCGTACGGGGCGAAGGTCTTGAGCACGCCCGTGACGCGGTCATCGAACCGCGCTCCCAGGGTGATCAGCAGGTCCGACTGCTGCAGGGCAGTCACGGCCGACACCGTGCCGTGCATGCCCGGCATGCCCACGTGCTGCGGGTGGGAATCCGGGAATACGCCGCGCGCCATGAGCGTGGTGACGACGGGTGCGCCCGTCAGTTCGGCCAGCTCGCGGAGTTCGGCCGAGGCGTGCGCCTTCACCACACCGCCTCCCACGTACAACACGGGTTTACTGGCGGCCGCAATGAGCTTCGCGGCTTCGCGGACCTGCTTGTTGTGTCCGCGCGTCACGGGGCGGTAGCCGGGCAGGTCGATCTTCGGCGGCCAGGAGAAGGTCATCTGACCCTGCTGGGCGTCCTTGGCAACGTCCACGAGGACGGGGCCGGGGCGTCCGGTGGCGGCCAGGTGGAATGCCTCCGCCATCACGTGCGGGATGTCGTTGGCGTCAGTCACCAGGAACGAATGCTTGGTGATGGGCATGGTGATGCCAACAATGTCGGCTTCCTGGAATGCATCGGTGCCGATCACACCGCTGGACACCTGGCCGGTGATGGCCACGAGCGGCACGGAGTCCATGTGGGCATCCATGATGGCGGTAACGAGGTTGGTGGCACCGGGGCCGGAGGTGGCGATACATACGCCCACCCGGCCAGTGACCATGGCGTAGCCTTGCGCGGCGTGGCCGGCTCCCTGTTCGTGACGGACCAGTACGTGATTCATGCTGGAGGCCATCAAGGGGTCATAGGTAGGCAGGATCGCTCCACCGGGCAAACCAAAAATATCGTCGACGCCGAGTTCTTCGAGCGAGCGGACAATAGCTTGCGAGCCGGTCATCACCGTTGGGGGTACAACGTTGTTCGGCCCAAGGACAGGAGAGACAGCAGCAAGATCAGCGACGACACCGGCGTGGTCAGCCGTTCGGTCGGCGCGTTCCGGAGCTTTGGGGGCTCCAGCGGACTTTGTAGCCATCAGCGAGGGGCTGATCGGCGATCCTTTGCTCATCGGACTCTTCCTTGTGGATCATCTGTATTTTTGGAAACTGCGGGAAATAAAAAAACCCCTCAGCCTGGTGGCTCTTCGAGGGGTTGCGCGTGACGGTTCGTTACCAGTGGAAGGCTATTGAGCCACGCGCTTGGTAAGGACGACGACTGCGTCTGCAGCGATGCCGACAGTAACGAATGAGATCATGCGTTCAGTTTTCCCTCTGCGTGAGATGCATGTCAACGACGACGATGTGCATCTCACCATGTGGACGTCATTGTCCACTAATTGGCAGCCTCCCAACTGGGTAGCAGTAGATGTCGTTTTGAGCTCTCATAACGACATCAGCTGCTACCCAGTTGGATTCAGGCAGCCGGCTGCGGGGTACTACCCGCAGTATGCGCCGGTGCTGGCGCTGTGCACCAGCTTGGCGTACTTGGCCAGGACGCCCTTGGTGAACTTGGCGGGGAGCGGCTCCCAGCCTTCCTTGCGGGCTTCCAGCTCAGCGCCGTCCACCAGCAGGTCGAAGCTGCGGGCTGCGATATCAACCCGGATCCGGTCACCGTCCCTGACGAACGCGATGGGGCCGCCGTCGACAGCTTCCGGAGCGACGTGCCCGATGCACAGGCCGGTGGTGCCGCCGGAGAAACGCCCGTCCGTGAGGAGCAGGACATCCTTGCCCAGTCCGGCACCCTTGATGGCGCCGGTAATGGCCAGCATCTCACGCATGCCCGGGCCGCCCTTGGGGCCTTCGTAGCGGATGACCACGACGTCGCCGGCGTGGATCTGGCCGTTGTCCAGCGCGTCGAGTGCACCCTGTTCGCGTTCAAAGACGCGCGCGGTGCCCTCGAAGACGTCGGCGTCGAAGCCTGCGCTCTTGACCACGGCGCCCTCGGGTGCCATGGAGCCGTGCAGGATGGTGATGCCGCCGGTCTTGTGGATCGGGTTGTCCAGGGCGCGCAGGATTTTGCCGTCGAGGTCCGGCGGGTTGATGGACGCGAGGTTCTCGGCAAGGGTCTTGCCGGTGACGGTGAGGCAGTCGCCGTGCAGCAGTCCGGCATCGAGCAGCGCCTTCATGATGACAGGCACTCCGCCGATCTTGTCCACGTCGGTCATGACGTAGCGGCCGAAGGGCTTCAGGTCACCCAGGTGCGGAATCTTGTCGCCGATGCGGTTGAAATCGTCCAGGGTGAGCTCAACTTCAGCTTCACGGGCGATGGCCAGCAGGTGCAGCACAGCGTTGGTGGAGCCACCAAAAGCCATCGTCACGGCAATGGCGTTCTCGAACGCCTTCTTGGTCATGATGTCCCGGGCGGTGATGCCCTGGCGCAGCAGGTTCACCACGGCCTCGCCGGACTTGCGGGCAAAGTCGTCACGACGGCGGTCTGCCGAGGGCGGGGCGGCGGAGCCCGGGAGGGACATGCCGAGCGCTTCGCCGATGCAGGCCATGGTGTTGGCCGTGTACATGCCGCCGCAGGCGCCTTCGCCGGGACAAATGGCTTTCTCGATCCGGGTGAGGTCTTCCATGCTCATCTTGCCGGCGGCGCAGGCGCCCACGGCTTCGAAGGCGTCAATGAGGGTGACTTCCTTTTCGGAGCCGTCCTCGAGCTTGACCCAGCCGGGCATGATGGAGCCTGCATAAAGGAACACGCTGGACAGGTCCAGGCGCGCCGCTGCCATCAGCATTCCGGGGAGGGACTTGTCGCAGCCGGCGAGCAGGACCGAGCCGTCGATCCGCTCCGCCTGCATGACCGTTTCCACGGAGTCAGCGATGACTTCGCGGGAGACCAGCGAGAAGTGCATGCCCTCGTGGCCCATGGAGATGCCGTCGGAGACGGAGATGGTGCCGAACTGCATGGGGAACCCGCCGCCCGCGTGGACGCCTTCCTTGGCGCCCTGGGCCAGCCGGTTCAGGGAAAGGTTGCAGGGAGTGATTTCATTCCAGGAACTCGCGACGCCGATCTGCGGCTTGGCGAAGTCGTCGTCCCCCATGCCGACCGCCCGGAACATGCCGCGCGCGGGGGCGGCGTGGATTCCGTCAGTAACGACCCGGCTGCGGGGCTTGATGTCAGGCTTGTTGTCGGTTGCGATCTGGGTGTCCTCACTCATGCGTCAAAGTCTATGACTCAGATCAGGAGGTCAACGACACGGACGAGGCCGTGAAGCCCGATTCCGGCAATATTTCGCTCAAATAGTGGACTAGCGTCTCATTTATTGAGACGCTGACCTGGGGCGACGGGATGAACGTGTCAGAAATCACCTGGCACAAGGCCAGACGCAACTGACGCGGCTTCCTCTTTGAGCATGTCCAGCACTGTCCGGATGGTGGTGCGGGCGGCGATGTCGGGGCGGGCGAGGGCCACGATGCTGCGGCGGGCTGTGACCCCCACCAGCGGCCGGAGGACAAAGCCCCGGTCCTGGTTGGCTGCCGCGGTGTACCTGGGCAGGAGGGCGAGGCCGTGTCCAGCGCTGACCAGCGCCTCTAGCACCCTCAGGTCCGGAAACAGCTGCGCCCGGACAGCGGTGGACCCGGCCTGTTTCTCGATCTGTCGCAACACGGCATCGAATGGGAATCCTTCGGGGACCCCCATCCAGGGGTAGCCCACCACGTCCCGAGCGGTCAGCCGGGGTTTCGACGCCAAGGCGTGTCCGGACGGCATGGCAACATCCAACGGCTCATTGAGCAGGGGGACGACGATCAGCCCGTCGGAGGAAAAGACGTCCGGGCCATCAACGCTGTGCGCCAGGACCACGTCATAGTCGGCGGCGAGGCCAGCGAAACCGTCCACTCCAGGGTCCTCGAAATGGGCCTCAAAGTGCAGGCCGTCAACGGCCTTGACCCGGTGCAGGAGTCCCGGCAGGAACATCTCCGCAGCACTGGGGAAGAAGGCAGCCCGAACATTGGCCTGCCAGCCTTGGCGGTACGTGTCGATGGTCGCCTCTGCCCTGGCCATGGCCGTTGACACATCCGCAGCGGCGGCGGCCATGGCCAGGCCTGCTTCGGTCAGGCGGACTCCCCTGCCGGCCTTCTCGATGAGGACAACTCCAAGCTCGTCCTGCAGCGTCTTGAGTTGCTGGGACACCGCCGACGGCGTGACGTGCATGGCTTCGGCCGTGGCGCCCACGGTGCCCCGGTCCGCGAGTTCGCGCAGAATCCGCAGCCGTTTGAAGTCCATGTAGAGAGGCTACTGGACGGCCGGGGCGTTGTTCGGGCCGCCTTCACTGTCCGGCCTGACCCTTCACTGCCCTGACCAGGACCTAGACAGTCCCGATTGCCCCGACGTACGGTCAGGGAACGGCAACCCCGCCATCCGGACTGAAGGGCCCTGATATGGATTTTGTCTTCTGGATCGTACTGATCGTGCTGATAGTCGGTATTGTCTGGTGGCTGCTGAACCGCAGCAGTTCCACAAAGGCCACCGGCGACGACGGCAGGGCAGGGTCAGGGCCGGCCGCTCCGGCTCAGGGAATCCGGGCGGATGGCGCCCTGGCAGGCGGGAGCGCCGCCGCTTCCGCGGAAGGGGCAGGTACCGCCGGAATGGCCACGGCCGCAGGTTTCGGACGGCCATCCGAACCAGTTCCCCCAACGACGGCGGACGAAACTTCCGAACTGTCCGAACCATCGGGTGCGGGCCGGGCCGCTGAACGGGATTCCTCTGCGCCGGAACGGACGGAAGCCGAAGCGGCCACGGCTCCCGCGGAGACTTTGGGCGCTCCGTCGCCGCCGGCTGGCGGGAACGCTGAGGACGTGACAGCGGTACCGGCTCACCGGTTTGCTGACGACGCCACTTCGGTTCACGGCGGGGAAGCACCTGAGCGTACGGGCGGACTCCGGGGTACGGAAACGCCCCAGCGTACGGGCCCAGCCCAGGGCACCAACGACCACCTTGAGTGGGAGACCCAGTGGTCTGAAGCAGGCGGATCGCCCGCTCCGCATGCCACGGCCGCAACCGTGGCTCCAACCGGTGAGGCAGGCACTGCCGACCCTGAAGCCACCGTGGACGCCGATGCGGCGGAGACCAAAGCAGCCAGCCAGGCCGCCCCGGTCCATCATCCCGAGTACACGGCACCGCACGCCCCGACCCTTCCGGGGGCCGAGTCAGCGGCGGCCGAGGCTGGCATTGACGAGCCAGCCGGTGCTGAGCCGGCCGGCTCCAGCCCGGTCACGTCCAGCCTGCCCGACGCCGAAACCGTCCCCGAACCTGCAGGCCACCTGGCGGCAGACCGCCCGTATGGCGAAGGGTCGGCATCGCCGGCCCCGGACGGCAGCGGTCCGGCCGACTACACGGTTAAGGGCGATGCCGGCTCCATGGTCTATTACGAAGAGGGGCATCCTGAGTATGAGCAGACCCGCGCAGGAGTGTGGTTTGAATCAGCCGCGCACGCCGAAGCTGCCGGCTTCCGCGCCCCACGGCGGACCCGCCTTCAGTAGGTCCAGGCTGCGGCACTCCGCCGCAGCCTGGACGGCGTGCCTAGCGCTGTTCCTTGCGGGTTGCACAGGCGGCCCCGATGGGCCGCCGACCGGCAGCAGCACAAGCGTAGGAACCCACCGCACCGGAACGCCGGCCGTAGTGGAGCAGCTGGACCTCGGGCTCCGGATCCCGTGGGCCGCAGTGTTCCTGCCGGACGGAACGGCAGTCATCTCGGAGCGTGATTCCGGGCTCCTCAAGGCAGTCAGTGGCGGCCGGCCATCCACCATCGGCGACGTGCCCGGGGTTGTTCCCGGCGGCGAGGGCGGGTTGCTCGGACTCGCACTCTCCCCTGACTTCGACTCGGACAATCTCCTCTACTTCTACTTCACTGCCGAGCAGGACAACCGGATCGCCCGGGCCGCCCTGACAGAAGACGCTGACGGCCGCCTCACCATCGGCCCCCCGGAGGTCATCTTCGCCGGCATCCCGAAGGCGTCCACGCATAATGGCGGCCGGATCCGCTTTGGACCCGACGGCCTGCTCTATGTGGGGACCGGCGACTCTCAGCGCCGCGAGCAGCCACAGGATCCGAATGCGTTGGGCGGCAAGATCCTGAGGCTGACGCCGGAAGGCCGCCCGGCGCCCGGCAACCCTTTCGGCAATGCCGTCTACAGCATTGGCCACCGCAACGTCCAGGGACTGGCGTGGGACAGTGAGGGGCGGTTTTGGGCCAGCGAATTCGGTCCTGACGTCAATGACGAGCTCAATCTGATCCTCCCGGGCGGCAATTATGGCTGGCCGCAGGTCACTGGCGCACCGCATCGGGAAGAATTCAGCGACGCGAAGGTGGTGTGGCCGTCCACCGCTGAATCCTCGCCCAGCGGACTGGAAATTGTTGGTTCCACGGCGTACCTGGGCGCACTCCGCGGCCAGAGGTTGTGGACGGTTCCGCTGGATGGCGAAGAAGCCGGTAATCCTGTGGCCTATTTCACACGGGAATATGGCCGGATCCGCGATGTCGTCCAGGCTCCCGACGGACGTTTGTGGCTGCTCACGAACAATGAAAACCCCGACTTTGTGCTGGTTTTGGCCCCTTCAGTTTGATGCAACCTTCCGGGCACCAGCACGATTTCACATGGGCCGAAAGTTCGTGTAGAGTTTCATGTCGTTGCGGAGATCAACGGGGAAATAAAAAAGCCCGGGAGATCAAAACAAGAGATGCACCTCTAGCTCAATTGGCAGAGCAATTGACTCTTAATCAATGGGTTCCGGGTTCAAGTCCCGGGGGGTGCACCAAGGAAACCCCGTCCTCATCGCCACAAGCGATGAAGACGGGGTTTTGCTTTGCCTTAATTCTTCCGGAGGATGTCCCGGCCTGTTGACCAGCACATGCCTGTTAGGTGCAGGTGTCCAGGATTCCGGCGATCGAATCATGCTCGGCCTCGGTAACCCAGAGCTGGTACTTTGCCTTCACGGCCACCTGCCGGGCAACGTATTCGCAGCGGAATGCCTTGTTGGGCGGGAGCCACGTGGCTGCATCCTTGTCGCCCTTGGCACTGTTCGTGGGGCCGTTCGCGGCCATAAGGTTCAGCGGGTCATTGGCCAGCTGCCGGCGCTGGTCGGCGCTGAGCTGCTGGGCGCCCTTCTGCCAGGCATCGGACAGGGGGACGATGTGATCGATCTGGACCGCCGCGCTGGTGGTGTTGCCGCGCACGAACCTGATGGTCGTGCCGGTGTAGCTGTCGGCAAGCGTGCCAGTCACGACGACACAGTTCTGCGTTCCGGGCTTGAAGGTCTCGCCTTCAAGGTCCCTGGCAAGGATGTCGTTGCGGGTATCGCAACCGTTGCGGTCCACATCCGCCCAGGCGGGACCGAACTCGTCGCGGCTGTAGCCGGTCTTCGGGGCACGGCCCTTCACCGGGATGTTTTCCAGCTGGGCCAGGGCCAAGTCAGCGTTTGCCGGGGTCAACAACTGCCCGTCGGGGTCGCCTGCCTCCGACGGGGCGGTCCGGACAGCTTCGGCGATCTTGGTTTCGGCACGGGCTGCAACGTCGCAGCCCGCAAGGGAGCCCGCAACGAGCAGGAGGACCAAGGTACGGATGGATGCAGAGCGGCTGTTCAACATGTTCCTTCAGGAGTAGGCGATTCCGCCCACGCTAGCGGCAGCCACCGCGCTCCAAGGGCAGGAACAGCCGTGGTGCCGGTCACATACGCCAGCGCTTCCTTGAAAGGCTGCAGAAGAAGACGCCGCTACTTGCTTAAAGAAAGACGCGCAACCACTGTGGAACCAGTGATTGCGCCTGCGGGGCCAGCGATCCGGTTACCCTACCGGGGAACCGTCCGCGAGGGCCTTTACTTCAGGGGAAGAGAACTGGCTGGCCAGTTCCCGCACCACAGCCTGGAGTTCCTGTCGCAGGACGTCAGGATCAATGGACGCGGCTGCAAGCACCGAACGTTCCATTTCCACTGCCGCGGTCACAGCCTCGCGTCCACGGTCCGTCAGGGAGACAACGTGGCTCCGGCGGTCCGAGGTGCTGCGGACGCGGGCGATATGTCCGTGGGTTTCCAGCCTGCTGAGCGTCTTGCCCATGGTCTGCGCCTGGACGCGGACATACTGCGCCAGCTGCGCCTGCGTCATCGGGCCCTGGGCAGCGAGGACTTCGATGGCAATAACACCGGCGTGCGTCAATCCAATGGCGCCGAGTTTTTCATTCCACGAGTGTTCTACGAGACGGGCCGCAGTGGACAGTAGGCGCCCAGTGGGCCAGTGATCCATATCAGGCATACAAGCAGTATAGCCAAGTGCCGATTCGCCCCGGTCCAGCACGCTTACTAAGCTGGTGTGTCCCGCCTGCAACTAGGAGATTAACTGTGGCTGACAGACTCATGACCGGTACAGAAGCACCTGGCTTCACTCTGAAGGACTCGAACGGAATGGACGTCAGCCTGTCGTCCACGCGGGGGCGAAACACCATTGTGTACTTCTATCCCGCCGCGTCCACCCCTGGCTGCACCAAGCAGGCGTGCGATTTCCGTGACAGCCTTGCTTCCCTGCAGGCAGCCGGTTATGAAGTCCTGGGCATCTCCCCCGACCCGGTGGAGAAGTTGGCAAAATTCGCCGCCGCAGAAGCCCTGGGTTTCCCGCTTCTCTCTGATGAGGACCACACCGTGGCAGAGGCGTACGGTGCGTGGGGGGAAAAGAAGAACTATGGAAAGACCTATCAGGGGCTCATTCGCTCAACCGTTGTGGTGGACCCCGAAGGAAAAGTGGCAGTGGCGCAATACAACGTCCGCGCGACCGGCCACGTTGCCAAGCTCCGCCGTGACCTCAAGCTTGATTCCTGAAGGTTCCTGCGGCTGACAGGACCCGCAGCCGACCGGCGCTACAATGGAACCTGGCATCCGCCGTCGCAGGTTTCTGCTGCGGCAGCCAAGCGCGAGTGGTGAAATTGGCAGACACGCAGGATTTAGGTTCCTGTGCCTTCGGGCGTGGGGGTTCAAGTCCCCCCTTGCGCACAGCCGGACGTACCAAACACGGAATCCCGGGCCCTTCGGTCCGGGATTCCGTATTTTAAGTTTCCGTGACCCTGGATTCCGTGAACTTCCGCGGATCTGCACCACTGCCAAAAAACTCCTTGAGATCCACCCATCCACGTCGAGACGACACCCGAATACACAGTGAGACACCAGCCAACGGCAGGTGCCCACCACGTCGGGAAGGGCCGCAAGCGGCATGCAAACTGCCCGCACCAGTCAATGCTCGGCACTAACAAGGAGAATCGAAATGCAGTCAATCAAGCGCACAACCTTCAGCGTCGCAGGCGTTGCAGCTGCAGCCCTGCTCACCCTCACCGCCTGCGGCGGCTCCGCCACCACAGCGACCTCATCGTCGGCACCGGCTTCCGCGCCCTCTTCCTCCAGCATGGCGCCGTCACCATCCACAACCTCCGCTGCCCCCATGGACCCGGCCGCCAACCTGGTCGGCGCCGGCTGCGCGGGCTACGCCGAGAAGGTTCCCACCGGCGCCGGCTCGGTTGCCGGCATGGCACTCGATCCCGTAGCTGTTGCGGCCTCGAACAACCCCATCCTGACCACCCTGACGGCAGCCGTCTCCGGCAAGCTCAACCCCAAGGTTGACCTGGTGGACACGTTGAACGGCAGCGAATTTACCGTCTTCGCGCCGGTCGACGACGCCTTCGCCAAAGTCGACGCCGCCACCATCGAGACCCTCAAGACGGACGACGCCCTGCTGAGCAAGATCCTGACCTACCACGTGGTTCCCGGCCAGATCACCCCTGACAAGATCGCCGGCACCCACGCCACGGTCCAGGGCGGCTCCGTGACGGTCACCGGCAGCAAGGACGCCCTTATGGTCGATGGCGCCAGCGTGATCTGCGGCGGCGTCCAGACAGCCAATGCCACGGTCTACCTGATCGACTCCGTGCTGATGCCCAAGTAATTCCGGGCATCAGCACCGGGCGCTCCAGGAGCCGCCCGGCCCGACTCCCCCTGCGGTTCCGCCAACCTGGGTCCGGCCTGTACAGGCCGGGCCCAGCTGCGTCCCCTGGACCATCCTGGTCCGTCAACTAGACTGGGCTGGGCCCCGCTGTCCGCGGAGCCGGCCAGCAGCCCAGAGGTGATCAACGAGTGCCCAGCAGTACATCGCGACGAACGGTGATCAAGACAGGCGCCGTGCTCCTGGCACTGGGAGTGACCTCCTGCACCGCAGTTCCAGCACCTTCTCCTTCGTCCCCCACCACTTCAACGCCGTCAACAGGCGCTGAGCCCACGGCCACCTTCAGGTTTGGCACAGCATCCCAGCCGCTCGGACTCGACCCCGCCCTGTCCAACGATGTGGAGTCGTACCGGATCACGCGGCAGATCCTCGAAGGCCTGGTCGGAGTGGACCAGACAACGGGCAAACCCACGCCGTTGCTGGCCACCGAATGGACCGAATCCGACGAAGGCCGCTCCTATACGTTTAAACTCCGCGGCGGAGTCAGCTTCCAGGACGGGACCCCGTTCAACGCCGATGCTGTCTGCGCCAACTTCAACCGCTGGTTCGCGTTCCCGGAGCCGCTCCGGCAACGGGCCCCGGGAAGTTCGTTTAAGGCCGTGTTCAAGGCCCACGCCGATGAGGCATCGCTTTCCATCTTCAAGAGCTGCACTGCCCTTTCGGCTGACACAGTCCGGATCGACCTCACGCAGCGCTTCACCGCCTTCCTCCAGGCGCTGACCCTGCCCGCCTTCGCCATGGCGTCACCGTCAGCACTGGCTGCCGGGACTGCCGATGTCCTGGACAGGGAACGGGGCGGTCAGGCCCTGTCCGCCTTTGCCACCAACCCGGTGGGGACCGGGCCCTTCAGCCTCGGCACGTGGGACGAAACCAGCGTCACGTTGGTCAGCAACAAGGACTACTGGGGTGACCGCGGGCAGATCGCCACCATCAACTTCCTGACCTACGACCATCCCCAGGCCCGGCTGCAGGCGCTCCTCGACGGCAAGATCGACGGCTACGACGCCGTTACAGTGGGCAACTTTGACCAACTTGTTAAACGCGGCATGCAGATTGTGCAGCGGGACCCTTTCTCCGTAATGTACGTCGGCATCAACCAGGAAATCCCTGCACTCCGGGACCTGAAGGTGCGGCAGGCGATCGAAATGGCGATCGACAAAGACACCCTGATCCGGAAGTTCTTCATAGACAACACCGCCCAGGCCTCCCAGTTCGTTCCGCCGAAGATCAGCGGCTTCAACAACGAGGCCCCGTCGTTGGGCCATGACCCGGCCAAGGCCAAGACCTACCTCGAAGAGTCCGGCTACGGCGGGGAGGAGCTGAGGTTCTACTACCCGTTGAACGCCACCCGGCCCTACCTCCCCACGCCCGAAAAGGTCTATGCCGAAATCAGCAGGCAACTGACCGCCGTCGGGCTGAACATCAAGCCAGTCCCGGTGGACTGGTCCGACGGCTACCTGCAGAAGGTCCAGTCCCCCGGGGACCACGCCCTCCACCTTCTCGGCTGGAACGGCGCCTACTCTGACGCCGACAACTTTGTGGGTCCCCTGTTCGGCGAGAAGAACGGTGAGTTCGGGTACCAGGACCCCCAGGTCTTCTCGAAGATCAACCGGGCACGCAGCATGCCGCAGGGACAGGAACGTGATGAGCAATATCACACGATCAATGCCCAGATCGCGGCCTCCGTTCCGGCCGTCCCCATTGCGTTCCCCATCTCCGCATTGGCGCTCTCGGACCGGGTGGCAAGCTACCCGGCCTCGCCGGTCTTAAACGAAGTTTTCACCAAGGTCCAGCTAAGGCCTTGACGGGCCCGTTCAATTTCAGTATGAGGGTCACGCGGGGATATTCTGTGACAGCCAGAGCCGCTGCTATCGGAGACTCACTGTGACTTTTATTTCCAAGACCAAACATGCCGACGTCGTCCTGATTGGCGGCGGCATCATGAGCGCCACGCTGGGGGCGTTCATCAAGCAGCTCGAACCCAACTGGACCATCTCCCTCTTCGAGCGGCTGGAGGAGCCGGGACTGGAAAGCTCCGGTCCGTGGAACAACGCCGGTACCGGGCACGCCGCACTCTGTGAGCTCAACTACTCCCCCGCAGCCAAAGACGGTTCGGTGGACCCTACCAAGGCGCTGCTCATCAATGAACAGTTCCAGCTGTCCCGGCAGTTCTGGTCCCACCTCGTGGAGCAGTCCCTGATCGGTTCGCCCAAGGGTTTCATCAACACCGTCCCCCACATGAGTTTCGTCATTGGCGAGGACAACACGAAGTTCCTGCGGACCCGGTACGAGGCACTGAAGCCGCACCCCCTGTTCCGCAGCATGGAGTATTCCGAGGACCACGGCCAGATCGCCAAGTGGGCCCCGCTGATCGTCAAGGGCCGCGACCCGAAGCAGCGCATTGCCGCCACGAGGGCGGCGGAAGGCACCGACGTCGACTTCGGGGCATTGACCCGCGAGCTGACCACCTATCTCGGGAACAACGGCGTCGAAGTCAACTACGGCCACGACGTAACGGGCATCTCCAAAGCGTCCGACGGCGGCTGGAACCTTTCGCTCAAATACCCGGCCTCCGGGGAACACAGCAGGATCCACGCCAAGTTTGTGTTTGTCGGAGCGGGCGGCGGCGCCCTGCACCTGCTGCAGGCCTCGGGAATCCCGGAAAGCAAGGGCTTCGGCGGCTTTCCGGTCTCCGGGCAGTTTTTCCGCTGCACCGACGAGACCCTGGCAGCCCAGCACAGCGCCAAGGTCTACGGCCAGGCCTCCGTGGGCGCGCCGCCCATGTCCGTGCCGCACCTGGACACCCGCTATGTCAACGGCAAGCGCTCCCTGCTGTTCGGCCCGTACGCCGGTTTCTCCACGAACTTCCTGAAAAACGGCTCATACCTGGACCTGCCGCTGTCCATCCGGCCCAGCAACATCATTCCGATGCTTGCCGTGGCCAAGGACAACATGGACCTGACCGCCTACCTGGTGAAGGAAGTGGCCAAGGGCCACGCCGACAAGGTGGAGGCGCTCCGCGAGTACTACCCAGAAGCCAAGGACGGCGACTGGGAACTGATCACCGCCGGCCAGCGTGTACAGATCATCAAGAAGGACCCGAAGAAGGGCGGCGTGCTGCAGTTCGGCACGGAAGTCATCGCCGGACGCGACGGCTCCATCGGCGCGCTCCTGGGCGCCTCCCCCGGCGCCTCCACCGCGGTGCCCATCATGATCGAACTGCTGCAGAAGGCCTTCCCCAAGAACTTCAAGGGCTGGCAGGGGAAGCTCAAGGACATGATGCCCGGCTACGGCACAAAGCTGGACAGCAACCCGGAACTTGCTGCGGAACTTGAGAAGGCAACTGCCAGGGCGCTCCAGCTGGAGAGCGTTTCAGCGGACCGCTGACCCTGCCGGGGTCGGCGGGCAGCAGTTCAACGTCCGCACCAGTCCGCCAACCCCCGTCAGGAGACCACGCGATGTTCCGGCTGGCACAACTTTCCCTGGGAAACCGGGCACTGATTGCCCTCATCACTGTTTTCGCGTCGGTGTTTGGCGTGATCACCATGTCCTCGCTGAAGCAGGAACTGATCCCCTCCATCGAGTTCCCGCAGATCACGGTGCTGTCGGCGATGCCCGGCGCGTCGCCGGAGGTGGTGGACAAGCAGGTCAGCGAGCCGCTGGAGAAGGCGCTGAACGGCGTCGAAGGGCTGGAATCGACGTCGTCTACATCCCGTACGGGTGTCTCCCAGATCTCGATGACCTTCACGTACGGCTCCAACCTGGACCGAGCGCGGAACCAGATAGACCGGGCCATCTCCAACTCTAAACGCCAGCTGCCGGAAGACGTCCAGCCGCAGGCGATCGCCGGCAGCATCAGCGATTTCCCCATCGTGTTCCTGGCGGTTTCCTCGGACAAATCCCTAAGCGAGCTTAATGCAGACCTGCAGCGGCTCAGCGTCCCCCGGCTGCAGAAGATCGACGGCGTCCGCAGCGCCGATGTGACCGGTGGCGCCTCCCAGCACATCCAGATCCTGCCGCGTCCGGAGGCCATGGCCGCCAGCGGGGCTACCGTCACAGCGATCCGCGACGCTCTGTCGAACAACGGGGCCCTGATTCCGGCCGGAACCGTTGAGGAGGACGGCAAGACCCTCTCCCTCCAGATCGGCAGCCCGGTGGACTCCCTCGACGCAGTCGAGGCCCTGCCGCTCGCCGGGACGAAGGAGCCTGCCACCATCGGCTCCGTGGCGGACGTGACGCTGAAGGATGATGAACGCACGTCCGTTACCCGCACGGACGGCAAGGAAACGTTGGCGGTTTCCGTCACCAAGAAGCCCGAGGGCGATACTGTCGCCATTTCCCATGCCGTGGCCGGCATCATCGGCGACCTTGAGGCGGAGTTGGGCTCCAACGCTACATTCACGCCGGTCTTCGACCAGGCACCCTTCATTGAGAAATCTATCAAGGACCTGACCACCGAGGGACTGCTGGGCCTTGGCTTCGCGGTCGCGGTGATCCTGGTGTTCCTGATGTCCGCCCGCTCCACGCTGGTGACAGCTGTGTCCATCCCCCTTTCACTCCTCATCACCTTCATCGGACTGTCCGCCACGGGCTACTCACTGAACATCCTGACGCTGGGTGCCCTGACCATCGCCATCGGTCGCGTGGTGGACGACTCCATTGTGGTGATCGAGAACATCAAAAGGCACCTCGCCTACGGTGAGGACAAGGTCACCGCCATCCTCACGGCCATCCGGGAAGTTGCCGGGGCCATCACCGCCTCAACCCTTACCACCGTGGCCGTCTTCCTGCCCATCGCATTCGTGGGAGAACTCGCCGGCGAGCTCTTCCGCCCGTTCGCGCTCACCGTCACCATGGCACTGCTGGCGTCCCTGCTTGTATCACTGACCATTGTTCCTGTGCTGGCCTATTGGTTCCTTAAGTCGCCGTCGGTCACAGCCCCCGGATCCGCCGCCGCCCGCGAGGCCGCCGCCGCCGTGCGGGCCAGGGCACAGGAAGCCGAACAGAAGAGCCGCCTGCAGCGAGGCTACCTGCCCATCCTTGCCAAGACGCAGAAGCATCCCGTCCTGACCCTGATCGCCGCCGGGCTGGTGCTCGTGGCCACCGGCGCCATGACCCCGCTGCTGGCCACGGACCTGCTGGGCCGGTCGGGACAGAACAGCCTCACCGTACGCCAGGTCCTGCCCGGCGGCACCAGCCTGACGGAGACCAGCGCCGCCGCCGTACGGGTTGAAGAGGTGCTGCGCGGAATCGACGGCATCAGGACCGTGCAGGTCACCTCCGGCAATGCCCAGGCCGGCTTCGCGGCCCTGACGTCCTCCGGTGCCTCCAATTCGACCTTCACCGTGGTCACCGACGAGAAAGCGGACCAGGCAGAGCTCCAGGAGACCGTCCGCACCCAGCTGGCCGGCGTCCCTGACGCAGGCAAGATCTCCGTAGGCACCCAGCAGGGTGGCTTCGGCACCTCGTCCACCGTGGACATCACCCTGCGGGCCGCCACGTCCGCTGATCTGCGGACCGCAAGCGATGCGATGGTGGACGCGATGAGCGGCGTTCCGGGCACCAGCGAGGTAGCCACCAACCTGGCGGCCAGCCAAAATGTTGTCCAGGTCAAGGTTGACCGTGCCAAGGCTGTGGCGTCCGGACTGAATGAGCAACAGGTGGCCGGCGTGCTCGCCTCCACGATCAGTCCCGTCCCGGGCGGGACGGTCCGGATCGAAACGGATGATTTCCCCGTGCAGATCGGCGAGGGAACCCGCTTCACCAGCGTCGAAGCCGTCCGCAACATCCCGCTTCCGGGGGGACGGGCAACCCTGGGCAGCATCGCCACCGTCGAGCAGGTGGAGGTTCCGATCTCCATCACCGCCAGCAACGGGCAACGCACGGCGAAAGTGTCCCTCACGCCGTCGGGCTCCAACCTTGGCGCGGTGAGCGCCGAAGTCCAGGCCCGCCTGGACGACGTCCAGCTTCCGGCCGGAGTCACGGCCACCTTGGGCGGCGCCACCACCCAGCAGGCAGAGTCCTTCCGGCAGCTGGGGCTGGCACTGCTGGCCGCCATCGCCATCGTGTACGTGATCATGGTGGCCACCTTCAAGTCCCTTATCCAGCCGCTGATCCTCCTGGTATCCGTCCCGTTCGCGGCCACCGGGGCCGTGGGGCTGCTGCTGGTGACCGGTGTGCCGCTGGGCCTGCCGTCGCTGATCGGCATGCTGATGCTGGTGGGAATCGTGGTGACCAACGCCATTGTGCTGATCGACCTGATTAATCAGTACCGGAAGCCCAGCGACGGCAGCCCGGGAATGTCGGTGGCCAACGCCATCACCCACGGCGCCCGACAGCGCCTGCGGCCCATCCTTATGACGGCGCTCGCCACCGTGTTCGCGCTGACGCCGATGGCCCTGGGCCTGACGGGTGGCGGCGGATTCATTTCCCAGCCGCTCGCCGTCGTGGTGATCGGCGGCCTGGTCTCCTCAACCGCCCTGACGCTGGTCCTGGTCCCGGTCCTCTATCGGCTGGTGGAAGGGCGGCGCGAAAAGAAGTCGCTGCTCCGGGCACTGCATGAGCGTCCGGAGCTGGGCCCGGCGAGCGATCTCGACGACGAATTCCAGGACTGGACCACCGGAATGGTTCCCAAGGTCAGCGGCCGGCGCGCCGCACCGGGAGAGCCCGCCTAGAACCGCCTCAAACAACAGGGAATATTCCTGCCCGGGCGGCGTTATACCCGTCGATAGATGCATATGCATCTAAATCGGGTATAGTGGTGTCAAGCCACGGACATCCAGAACGGAAGGCACATCATGCAAATCGGCGTATTCAGCGTCAGCGACATCACCACTGACCCCACCACGGGACAGACCCCCACGGAGAACGAGCGCATCAAGGCCTCCGTGGCGATCGCCAAAAAGGTCGAGGAAATCGGCATGGATGTCTACGCCATCGGCGAGCACCACAACCGCCCTTTCTTCTCGTCCTCCCCCACCACCACACTGGCGTACATCGCTGCGCAGACTGAGCGGATCACGCTGTCCACCGCCACGACGCTGATCACCACGAATGATCCGGTCAAGATCGCCGAGGACTTCGCGATGCTCCAGCACCTGTCCGATGGCCGCGTGGACCTGGTACTGGGCCGTGGCAACACCGCACCTGTGTACCCCTGGTTCGGAAAGAACATCCAGGACGGCGTGGAACTGGCCATCGAGAACTACAGCCTGCTGCGCAAGCTGTGGGACGAGGACACGGTGAACTGGTCCGGCAAGTTCAGGACCCCGCTGCAGAACTTCACGTCCACACCGCGCCCGCTCGACGGCGTCGCCCCCTTCGTGTGGCACGGCTCCATCCGCACGCCACAGATCGCCGAGGTGGCCGCATACTACGGTGACGGATTCTTCGCCAACAACATCTTCTGGCCCAAGGAGCACTACCAGCAGCTGATCGGGCTCTACCGCGAACGCTACGAGCACTACGGCCACGGCAAGGCGGACCAGGCGATCGTGGGGCTCGGCGGCCAGTTCTTCCTGCGGAAGAACTCCCAGGATGCCGTCAAGGAGTTCCGGCCGTACTTCGACAACGCGCCCGTTTACGGCCACGGCCCGTCGTTGGAGGACTTTACCTCTCAGACCCCGCTCACGGTGGGCAGCCCGCAGGAAGTCATCGAGAAGACCCTGACGTTCCGCGAGTACTTCGGCGACTACCAGCGTCAGCTGTTCCTGATCGACCATGCTGGACTGCCGCTGAAGACGGTGCTCGAACAGCTGGACCTGTTCGGCGAGGACGTCCTGCCGGTTCTGCGCAAGGAGTACGCGGCCCTGAAGCCCGCGCACGTCCCGGATCCGCCCACGCATGCCGGCCGGGTTGCCACGCTGTTGGCTGCGCAAAGCGCCGAAACAAGCCCGTCGGAGGCATGATGGCAACCGACGGAGAATCACCGGTCCGGCTTGCCGCGGAAACGTGGGAATCCCTGTTTCGGGCCCAGGTGGCGGTGATGCGGAAGCTGCAGGCGGGGCCAGCCTTCCGGAAGGTGGCGCTGAACGAGTACGACGTCCTGTTCACGCTTTCCCGCTGCCCGTCCGGCTGGCTGCGGCTCAACGAGCTTAACGACAATGTCCTGCTCAGCCAGTCCAGCCTCAGCAGGCTCGTGGAGCGGCTGGAAAAGCGGGGGCTGGTGGCGCGGATGCCGGCCCCTGACGACGGCCGGGGCGTGCTGCTGAAACTGACCGAAGCCGGCGCCGAGCTGCAGAAGGACATCGGCCGGGAGCATGTCCGGGATATCTCCGGGCTCCTGGGTCCGGCCCTGACGGCGGCCGAGCAGAAGGAACTGAGGCGGCTCACCGAGAAGCTGCGGCATGCTGTGGGCGCACGCCACTGACCTCAGAGTTTTTGTCCAGTTACGGAGGGTTTAAGCCCCCTCAAGTCACCGTATCTGGACAAAAACTCCAGGCTTGGGGCGGCCAGCCACCTGCCCTGACGGTCCGCTAGCGCAGCACCACGAGCTTTGCGGGGTCCTCAACGGGCAGGTTGCCGTTCACGACGGCGGTGACCCGCATCTGGTTGAGGGTGAGGCTTCCGCCGACGGTGGAGAGGAAAGCCGTATCGGCAGAGTCGCGGCCGGCCGTGATCCGAAGCATCGACTCCCGCGGGGCAAGCCCCGTGGGGTCGATGACATGCCATGCCCCGTTAATGTGGGCCTCCGGGACAGCGTGGAAGTCCATCGGGCTCAATCCCGGCGCGTAGACAGCCGTCAGCCGGGCGGGAATGTCCTTGGACCGCAACAGCGCGATGGCGAGGTGGGCGAAGTCCCTGCAGACGCCGCGCCGGTGCAGGAGCGTCTCCACCGCTCCGTCGGTTCCCCGCGACGATCCGCTGATGTACCTCAGTTCGCCGTAGACCCAGTTCCGCACGGCGTACAGCAGTTCCTCGCCGTGGAGTCCACCGAATTCGGCGTAGGCGGTGGGCAGGAGCCGGTCCGACTCGGCGTACCGGCTGGGGCGGACATACCGGATGAGGTCCGCCAGCGGTGCTTCCTCGGGGGCGGCCTGCCCGCCCACCGAGGCCGAATACTCAACTGTCACCTCGGAAGGGTCCGGGAACTCCATGTAGTGGATCCTGCCGCCGTGGTGGTCGGAAAGCTCGGTCAGCGGAACCGGCGCGCCGTCAACTGAGACGGACAGGGATTCCTCGAACGAGGCATAGCCGGAATTCCTGGCAACTGAAATTGCCAGCGCGACCTTGGTGTCGGCTGCAGTCCTGAAAACCAGGCGTGCGGAAACAGAGCGGTCCATGGATCTCCGGGGTGTGAGGAAGCGGCTTGGCAGTCTCCGCTCCGGCCCGGCAGGGTGGTCCGGCAGCAGGACTAGTTTTTGATCTCCAGAGACATTAGCATCCGTTGGACGTTGGCGAATTCGGTGCCTTCGTCCACGTACTTCGCCGCCTGGTCCAGCGTGTCAAACGCTTTGGCCGGAGCGACCTTTTCGTCCGGCGCGAACGCCTTGAGGACCGGCATGTCCCCGAAGGAGTAGTCGCCCTTGCCGGCCGGCCCGCGGACCACGTTGCGCAGTTCGCACGCCTGGCTGTCGGTGCCGCCCACGACGTTCGTAATGCCGAAAGAGCCGAAGTAGCGGTAGCCCTGGATTACCCTGAACACAACGTGCGGGGCGATGGTTCCTTCCCCTGTCAGCGAGGGGAGGTCCACGGGGACGCTGCTGATCACGGTGTAGGGCCGGCGGGCCGCTTCCGCACACTCCGAAGCCGACGGCGGCAGTCCCGTCCGCAGCACGGCAATGACGGTACCGTCCGGTTTCTTCACCTCGACCTTCAGCGCACCGGCCAAGGTCCCCTCCTCAGGCGGCACGGACTGTGCGATCCACTCCTCCGGCAGGTCGAAGCTCACCGTCTTGCCTGCATCCGTGAAGGTCTTCCAGGCCGCGGCTGTGGCCGCCGCCTCCGGCGCCCGGGAACCGGGGGTTTCGGAAGCCGTCGGCGCAGTCGAGGGCGTACCCATCGCCGTCGGGGCAGCAGTTGATGGGGACGCCTCCGGCTGTGTGGTCCAGGACGGCTCAGCCTGTCCCGGTGCGCTGCACCCGGCGGCCAGCCCACCGCACACCAGCACCGCCATGGTCCGTAGCCCAAACACTGTCGTCTTTCGTGTCATGCAGCCAGCGTAGCGCCGGGGGCCGCCGTCGCGGTGTAAGCACGCTCCGAGGGGCTAGGCTGGTGGCTATGGCGGAAGAGGAGCATGGCGTGGCGGAAGACAGCCTGGCGGACATCTCCGCCATCGACATTGCAGATTGGCGCCTGCGGACGTTCGCGTTGTATGAGACTGTCCGAAAAATTTCGGTGGAGAGCCCCGCGGAGGCCCATTCCTATTGGCGGCACGAACGTGACCGGATGTTCGCCACGCATCCCGCGTCCGCGCTGACCGCCCAGGACAAAGCGCGCTTCTCCGGACTCAGGACGGCTGACTACGATCCCATCTACCGCTTCCATGTGCCGCTGACCAAGGAAGGCGCCGGACGGGAAATGTCGGTGGAAACATCAACCGACGGCGTGGTCAATTTCGTCCGCCTGGGGACCTTCGACCTTCCGGAGATGGGGCAGCTCGGCGTCTGGAAGCTCGTGGGGTACGGCGGCGGTATCTTCGTTCCGTTCCGGGACGCAACAGCCGGTCAGCCCGGCGGCAGCTACGGTGCGGGACGCTACCTCATCGACACCATCAAGGGCGCCTTCCACGGGGTCCACGGCACCGGACCCGGCGCTGAATTCGTCCTTGACTTCAACTTTGCGTACAACCCGTCCTGCGCCTACAACGAGGCATGGGAATGCCCCCTGCCCGGCCCCTCGAACCGCCTCGCCGTCGAAATCCCTGCCGGCGAACTGTACTGACCGTACCGTCCAGCAGCACGTCCCTGCCGCCCGGCAGGATTGCAAAGGAAATGCCCATGACCACGCCGCACCGCCTGGCCCGTGTACGTCCGGCCTCCCCCGCAACTCCAGGCGAACAGTTCTTTGTAGCCAACACGGCCGTCGACTTCGCCAGTGACGCCGGGACAACGTGGACTGTGGTGGACACTCCCTTCCCCGGCTCCCCGGCAAACGCGGCCAGCACTCCGCGCGCCGGCTGGGAGGCCGGTGACCGGGTGCACCAGGAGATCTTCGAGTTCCTTGCCCCCAGTGTTCCCGCCAATGTGCTGGGGATGGCCCACAACACGGGGAGGGCCGGCCGCGACCTCCCTCCGCAGGCATTCCACAAGGCCGCCACCAGCGTGATCGGACCGGGCGACGCCATCGAGCTGGCCACAGATGCCGGCCACGTTGACCCCGAAGCGGAACTCGCCATTGTCATAGGCCGCAAGGCGCGTGGCCTGACTCCGGACAATGCGCGCGGCGCCGTGCTGGGATTCACCATCGGAAACGATGTCACTTCCCGGGACTTGCAGAAGTCCGACGAGCTCTGGATCAGCGCGAAGAGCCAGGACACCTTCACCCCTGCGGGACCCTGGATCGTTACCACGCTGGATGACGCCGACGTTGCCATCAGCGTCGTCCACAACGGCAAGGCACTGGAGGCCGCCAGCAGCGCTGACCTGGGTTGGAAGGTGGACGAAATACTGGTCTACCTGACGTCGTTCATGACCCTGCACCCGGGAGACCTGGTCCTCACCGGATTCCCGGCGGAGTGTGCGCGCATCGGCCCCGGCGATACAGTCACCTGCCGGGTGGAGGGCATCGGAGAACTTACCAACCCTGTGAAGGCAGCGTCCTGGGAGGGATCCGCCGCCTGATGTGTCAGGCTTGACGCCGCCACATCTGACCCCTCCCGTAACTGCGTGCCACCCTCGCCAAGTGGGTAGCAGCAGATGTCGTTCTGAGCGGTCAAAACGACATCTGCTGCTACCTACTTGGGGCAGTTATGCCCGGCCGAGGGTGCGGACGCTGGCGACGGCGGCCAGCACAGCCTGGGCAGCAGCCTCCAGGTCCGCGGGACTGACGGATGAATCAAAACTGAACCGCACGGCCGTCTGCGCCACTTCGGCCTCGATGCCCAGTGCGGTCAGGACCGATGATGGCGCGTCGGAACCCGCTGCGCATGCCGATCCGCTGGAGCAGACCACACCCTGGCGTTCCAGTTCCAGAAGCACAGACTCCCCGCTGGTGCCCGGGAAACAGAAGGACGCAACGGAAGGCAGCCGCTCGGTCGGATGACCGGTCAGGACCGCCCCGGGAACGCCCCCGAGCACCGCCGCCACGAAGCGGTCCCGCAGCCCGGTCATGCGCGCGCCCACGCCGGGCTGGTCCCGTTGGGCCAGGGTGAGGGCAGTGGCAACCCCTACGGCTCCGGCAACATTCTCGGTGCCCGAACGGCGTCCGCGTTCCTGTCCGCCGCCGTGGACCAGCGGCTCGATCCGGGTCCGGCCGCGGACGTAAAGCACGCCGCAGCCCTTCGGGGCGCCAAGTTTATGGCCTGAAATGCTGAGTGCGTCCACCCCCAGAGCCTTGACGTCCAGAGGCAGCCAGCCGGCCGCCTGGACAGCGTCCGTGTGGAACGGGATGCCCTGTGCCCGTGCCAGGGCCGCCAGCCCCGCAACGGGCTGGACCGTGCCCACCTCATTATTCGCGTACATCACGCTGACCAGGGCGGTTTCCGGGCCGAGCACGGCGGCGAGCGCCTCCGGCATGACCAGCCCTGTACCGTCAACCGGAACCACATCCACGGCGAACCCGTGGAACCGCTCGAGGTAGCGTGCCGATTCCTCCACTGCGGGGTGCTCGACGGCGCTCATCACCACGCGGTTGAGCCTCGGGTCTGCAGCCTGGCGTGCCAGGGCAATGCCCTTCACGGCAAGGTTGTCGGCTTCAGTGCCGCCCGAGGTGAAGGTCACCTCCCCCGCCCTGCAGCCCAGGACGCGGGCGACGGCGGCACGCGCGTCCGCGAGCGCCGCGGCGGCCGCTTCCCCCAAGGAATGATGGCTTGACGGGTTGCCGAATTCGCCGGTCAGGTACGGCCACATCGCGTCCAGCACCTCCCGGCGGACGGGCGTGGTGGCAGCGGCATCAAGGAATATCACGGCGCACTCATCCGACGCTTAGCTCAACATCCAGTCCCAGGTCCAGCGCTGCCACGCTGTGGGTCAGCCCGCCGATGGAAATGACGTCCACACCCGTGGCGGCAATTCCTGCCGCGGTCTGCAAGTTGACGTTGCCGCTTGCCTCAACGCGGGCGCGGCCGCCCACCAGTGCCACGCCGGCGCGCAGTTCCTCCACGCTGAAGTTGTCCAGCATGATGGTGTCCACCCCGGCTGCCAGGACGGGTTCGATCTGCTCGATGCTGTCCACTTCCACTTCAAAATGCGTGGTATGGCCCAGCTGTGCTTTGGCGGCCGCCAGGAGGCCGGTGAGTTTGGCCGGGTCACCGCCGGTCATCACTGCCAGGTGGTTGTCCTTGGCCAGCACAGCGTCCGACAGGCTGTACCGGTGGTTCGCACCTCCTCCGCAACGGACAGCAAAGCGTTCCAGGACCCGCAGCCCGGGGGTGGTCTTCCGCGTATCGGTGATCCGGGCAGCGGTGCCCTCCGTGAGCTTGACGAATTCTGCCGTTTTGGTTGCAATGGCGGACATGCGCTGCACCAGGTTAAGGGCGACGCGTTCCGCGAGCAGAACCGAACGTGCCCGGCCGCTGACCCGTGCGAGGTGCGTGCCGGCGTCGAACGCCTCCCCGTCGGCGACCAGCAGCTCCACGTCGGTGTCCGGGTCGATGAGCACCATGGCGTCCCGAAACACCGTGGCGCCACTGAAGACGCCGGGGACGCGGGCGTTCAGGACCGCCGTCGCCCTGGCCTCAGCCGGGATCAGCAGCTGCGAGGTGATATCGCCGGCGGGAGCGTCTTCGGCGAATGCCCGCTCCAGGATCTCCCGCACGGCTGCCGTGGGGAGGGCCAGGTCAAACACGGAGGATTCAGTCATGGACAAGGCTCGCTTTCGGGCGGGTTCGACAGGTCTCTTCAAGTTCTTCCTGGATGCCGGCGGTTTCGGCGGGGCCGTCGCTCCGGTAATGGGCGCCCAGGGAGTCGATGCGTTCCCGGGCCGCATTGACCAGCAACTGCGCGGCCAGGAGCAGGTTGGCGTCCTCTTGCCCCCGCGGATCGCCGTCGACGGGAACCATCTCAGGACGGACGACGCCGGCCCACGCCTCAAGCGCGTCCCCCGCCTCCGCCAGCAGCACCCCATTCCGAAGCACCCCGGCCTTGGCAGTCATCAACCGCCGCAGCGCGCCACGCGAGAACGGAATTGGCACTGACGCAGCTGTGGCCCATTCGGGCGCGGCAGCCGCCGAGTTTCCCCGACCGGCACCCAGAGGGGACTTTCCGTCGTCGCCTGAGGGTGCTCCGGAAGCGTGCGTCAAGGGGAGGCCGCCAGCGGCCGAGACAGCACGCGGAGGAGTGCCGTCAGGCGACACCCAACCCGCGTCAGCTGCGAGGAACGACTCAACAGCCCGCCGGCCAAAGACAAGACCCTCCAGGAGTGAGTTGCTGGCGAGCCTGTTCGCACCCTGGACGCCGGTGCATGCCACTTCTCCGGCGGCGTAGAGGCCGGGAACGCTGGTGCGGGCGTGGAGGTCGGTGGTGACGCCGCCCATCCAGTAGTGGGCTGCAGGGGCCACGGGGACAAGCTCTCGGGTCCAGTCGATGCCGGCCGCGCGGGTCCGGGCGCTGAGCGTCGGGAACCTCCGTGCAAGGAAGCCGCTGCCTTTTGCCTGCTCGATGACGGTTGCGTCGAGGTAGACGTGGCCGTTGGGGTCACCGAGCTTGGCCAGGTGGAGGGCGATGCTGCGGGACACCACGTCGCGGGGCGCCAGTTCCGCGTCCGGATGGTATCCGGGCATAAAGCGCCTGCCACGGGCATCCACAAGGATGGCGCCCTCTCCGCGGACAGCCTCCGAGATGAGCAGCGGGTGCTGCTCACCCTCGGAACCCGCCCGCGGCGCTGAAACCAGGCAGGTGGGATGGAACTGGAAGAATTCGAGGTCGGCCACGGCGGCGCCGGCCCGCCAAGCAAGGGCCAGTCCATCAGCGGTGGCCACGGCCGGATTCGTCGTCTGGGCGAACAGCTGGCCTGCGCCGCCCGTGGCCAGGAGCACGGCATCACCCGAAACGCTCAGGCTTCGGCCACCGTGGGTGTACCTGACACCGGATACCCTGTCACCGCTTTTCACCAGCCCGGTGGCCAAAGCATGCCCGATAAGCCTGATCTTTCCTGCTGCCTGGCGCGACAGAACAGCATTGATCAAAGCGTGAACCACTCCCGCTCCGGTGGCATCGCCGCCGGCATGAAGGATGCGTGGTGCGGAATGGGCGGCTTCCAGGCCAAGGGAGGGACCGCCGTCGTGATCCTGGTCGAAACGCACACCGAAACGGACCAGGCCGGCGATATCGTGGCGCGCCTCGGTGCAAAGCACCCGGACAGCCTCAACGTTGCAGTGGCCGGCCCCAGCGGTAAGGGTGTCTGATATGTGGGCAGCCACGGTGTCACCCGGCGCAGGTTCGTCCAGGACAGCGGAGATCCCGCCCTGGGCGTAGAAAGTATTGCTGTCCGCGAGCGCACCTTTGGTCAGCACCACCACATCGGCGCCCGCCTCAGCAGCCAGGAGCGCGGCATACAGCCCGGCTATGCCGCTTCCGACGACGATCAGCCGCTTCCGGGGTGCGCTGCGGTCAGCAGCGGCACAGGCTTGTCCGGACGTGGCTGGGATACCCGTCATGACGGCCTGGCGGCGAGCATGCGCTCGAGCGCTGTCCTGGCGTTCGCCTGGACGGCGTCCGCGACCGTGATGCGGTTGACCACCCGGCCTGCCACGAGCTCTTCCAGCACCCAGGCGAGGTAGCCGGGGTGGATCCGGTACATCGTGGAGCAGGGGCAAATCACCGGGTCCAGGCAGAAGATGGTGTGCTGGGGGTATTCGGCGGCGAGCCGGTTGACCATGTTGATTTCCGTACCGATGGCGAACGTGGTGGGTTCGGTGGCGGCGGCGATGGCCTTTTTGATGAAGTCGGTGGACCCGGCGGAGTCTGCCGCGTCCACGACCTCCATGGGGCACTCGGGGTGGACGATCACGTTGACGCCGGGGAAGTCGGCGCGGGCCTTCTCGATCTGGGCCACGTTGAAGCGCTTGTGGACCGAGCAGAACCCGTGCCAGAGGATGACGCGGGAATCCAGCAATGCCTGTTCGTCATTGCCGCCGAGTTCCTTGCGCGGATTCCACATGGGCATCTGTTCCAGCGGTACGCCCATGGCCTTGGCGGTGTTGCGTCCGAGGTGCTGGTCCGGAAAGAACAGGACGCGCTGGCCGCGCTCGAAGGCCCATTCCAGGACCGTCCGGGCGTTGGACGATGTGCAGACGATGCCGCCGTGCTCCCCACAGAACGCCTTCAGGGATGCCGAGGAGTTCATGTAGGTGACAGGGATGACCGGAACCCGGCCCTCGGCGTCGGGCTCGGTGCCGAAGACCTCTTCCAGCTGTTCCCAGCACTCTTCAACGGAGTCAGTGTCCGCCATATCCGCCATGGAGCAGCCTGCGGCCAGGTTCGGCAGGATGACGGCCTGCTCCGGCCGGGACAGGATGTCCGCGGTTTCGGCCATGAAGTGCACGCCGCAGAAGATGATGGCCTCGGCGTCGGGCTTGGTCAGCGCAGCGTTGGCCAGCTGGAAGGAGTCACCCACGAAGTCGGCGTACTGGATGACTTCGTCGCGCTGGTAGAAGTGCCCCAGGATCACGGCACGGTCCCCCAGCGTGGCCTTCGCGGCGCGGATCCGTTGGTCGAGCTCGGCGTCGCTGGCCAGTTTGTATTCCTCGGGCAGCTGGCCCTGGCGGGGCGTGGCGGCGGGGGCAACATCGGCGCTGGATGCTCCCGGACCGTAGGCGGGCACACCGGCGAGGGCTTCGGCGAGGTCGTAATCCCAAGGGCCCTTGGCGAGCGCCGGGCTGCACGTTGATTTACCGGCAGCCGTGTTGCCGGCCGCGCTTTCGGCCTGTTCGCGCGTGATCAGCTGGATGGCTGTGTTGACGCTGCTCATGGTGTGCTCCTGTTATCTGGGTCAAGGCCGGGGCGGCCGGTGAAGCGGTAGAGGCGGGGCGGGCGGTGCTTGCCACCCTGGAGGTACTCGCCGGTTTCTTCAATCTCCGGGGTGGAGGTGATCTGGCGGCGGAAGTTGGCAGGGTCCAACTGGCGGTCCAGCACAGCTTCGTAGACCTCCCGGACCTGCGCCAGGGTGAAGTATTCGCCCAGGAAGTGGTAGGCGATGGAGCCGTATGCCAGCTTGTTCCGCAGGCGCCAAAGGGCGTAGTCAACGATCGCGTTGTGGTCGAAGGCCAGCTCGCCGAGCCGGTCGGCCCGGAACCACCTGACGTTCTCCGATTCATCGGCGAGGGCGGCCTCGGTCGGTTGAACCAGGGCCCAGTAGACGATGGAGACAACGCGCTGGCTGGGCGAGCGGTGCAGGCCGCCAAAAGCGTAGAGCTGCTCCAGGTAGCTCGGCGCCAGGCCGGTGGTTTCCTGCAGGTTGCGTGACGCCGCGTCCTGCAGGGATTCCGAGTGGGTCAGGGGTCCGCCGGGGAGCGCCCACAGCCCTTTGAACGGTTCACGGATGCGGCGGACCAACGGGATCCACAGGGTGGGGCGGCCGGACTTTTCACTGGGGCGCAGGGCGAAAATGACCGTCGAGATGGCGAGCGTGGGCGGCGCAGTCCGGCGCTCCGCCACGTTGGCTGCACTGGTGTACACGTTCCCACCCCGCTTTCCCGGATTAGTTAAAGTCATCTTGACCAAAACTAATTCTACGGCCAGCCCGGCACTAATCAAAATGTTTCTGCCGGCAAGAATGACGGATCAAGCTGAATCCGTGCTTGCACAGCTGCCGAATGGGGGGACTGAGGGCCGAGGCGGTAAATTCGAGTGGTCCCACGAGGACCACCCCTACACCCCAAGAAGGTTCAAAGGCATGACAATGAAGTCCACGCAGGTGCGGCCGGAAACCCACCTCGGTCACAGCATGAAACCCCGGCAGCTCACCATGATGGGGCTGGGAAGCGCGATTGGCGCCGGCCTCTTCCTGGGCTCCGGCGCCGGAGTCCAGGCCGCCGGGCCGGCCGTCCTGGTTTCCTACCTGGTGGCGGGGACGCTCATCATCCTCGTCATGTGGGCACTGGGGGAAATGGCTGCCGCCAACCCTACGAGCGGCGCATTCTCGGTGTACGCCGAACGTGCGCTGGGAAAGACCGCGGGCGCCACCGTAGGGTGGCTGTGGTGGCTGCAACTGGTGGTGGTCATTGCCGCCGAGGCCCTCGGCGCCGCAGGACTGCTGTTTTCGGTCTGGCCCCTGATCCCGGTCTGGGCCCTCGCCCTGGTCTTCATGGTCGTGTTTACCGCCATCAACCTCGCCGGGGTAAGAAACTTTGGCGAGTTCGAGTTCTGGTTCGCCATCCTGAAAGTCGCCGCCATCGTCCTCTTCCTGGCTGTCGGCGCCGCCCTCCTGCTGGGCCTCCTGCCCGACGTTGCCTCGCCGGGACTTGCCAATATCACAGGCGACTTCGCGCCGGCAGGCCTCGGCGGGGTAGCAACCGCACTGTTTGTGGTGATCTTCGCTTTCGGCGGCACCGAGATCGTTTCCGTCGCCGCCGCTGAGACCGAGGACCCTGGGCACAGTGTGGGCAAGGCCATCAGGACCGTGGTGTGGCGGATCCTGGTCTTCTACATCGGCTCCGTCTTCGTCATTGCGGCGGTGCTGCCTGCCACTTCAGAGGGCCTCGCCTCACCCTTTGCCGGCGTGCTCGACGTGGCCCGGATCCCGGGCGCGGGCACTGCGATCACCCTGGTGGCCGCCGTCGCGCTTCTCTCCGCGCTGAACGCAAACCTCTACGGAGCCTCCCGGATGGTCTATTCGCTGTCCGAACGCACCGAAGCGCCCCGTTTCCTGTCCCGGCTAAGCGGGGCGGGCGTGCCCGCGCTGGCTGTTGGCATCTCCGTGGCCTTCGGCTTTGCCGCGACCGTCCTGGAGCTGCTGTTTCCGGAACGGATCCTCCCTGCCCTTTTCCAGCTGGTGGGCTCCACCTGCCTGGTGGTGTGGGGAACTGCCCTCGTCTCGCAGCTCATCCTGCGCCGCCGGGCAGACCGTGACGGGATCGCCCTGCCATTGCGGATGAGGGGCTATCCGGGATTGACCATCCTGGGACTGGTGCTCCTGGCTTTGATCTTCGCTGTCGGCTTCAGCGCCGAAAGCAGCCGAACACAGCTGCTCAGCACCTTCGCCCTGGTTGCCTGCCTCGCTGCGGCCTGCCGGATCGGCGCCCGGGTCACCTCCCGCGAGAACCATCCCAAGTAGGTAGCACCAAGTGTCGTTATGAGCCCTCATATCGACACTTAGTGCTACTTGGTTGCCCGAAGCGCATTGGAGCGGAGCGCAACAAGCCGCTGGTGGAGGTCTAAACCACCGCATCCGCTGTTGAACTGCCCAGTCCGCAGGCAGGTAAAGTGGTGCGTACCTTCGGTGGGGCAGGCGACATAATCAACGGCGGCGGCCCCCTGATCGTGTTCCAGGTGCCGGAAAACACCGCCGGAATCGTGGGCACTGTCCCGAAGGACGAGGCACCGAAGCGCCGGGTCCGCCTGAGCGCCGTACTTGATGAGGACTGACACCATGAGCGGCAGGCACACCGGCGAGATGCATTCCCACACTGTTGAGGGCACCGACCCACAGCTGTACGTGCAGGTGCACGATCCCAAGGAGGACGCCGGACTGCGCCCGGTGCTGCTGCTCCACGGTTTCTCGTCCTCCAGCAAACTCAACTGGGAGGACACCGGGTGGGTGCCGGCACTGCTGGAGGCGGGCCGGCGCGTCATCACCGTTGATCTGCCCGGCCACGGACGCAGCGGCGCCCCGGAGGACCGGGACTCCTACTCCCCCAGCCGCATCCGCGCGGACCTGCTGCAGATCGCGTTCGACGCCGGCGTCCGGCCACTGCACGACGGGGACCCTTCCAGCGGGCTGGACATAGTGGGCTATTCGCTGGGTTCCCGGCTCGCCTGGGAATTCGGCGCGACCCAGCCTGAGATGGTGCACCGACTGGTTCTGGGCGGCCCGAACGTCGCTGACCCGCTGGCAGCCTTCGACCTGGTGGCAGCCCAGCGATACCTCGCCGACGGTACTCCCATCGCGGATGAGTCCACAGCCGGGCTGCTGAAGATGGCCATGCTGCTGCCCAGCAATAACATCTTCGCGCTGCTCTCGCTCGTTGAAGCGATCAAGGACGAGCCATACGATCCTGCCGAAGCGGTCCCGCACATGCCCATGCTCCTGGTGGCCGGCGACAACGACGAGCGGGCCGCCACCATGCCGCAGCTGGCCGAGCTGGGCAGGAAGGCCGGTTCCATGTCCGAGCAGCTGCTGCTTCCCGGCCGCAACCACACCAATGCCATCACCAGCAGGGCCTTCAAGCAGGGGGCCATCGACTTCCTGGCGGTCTGATCCCTGACAGGGGTTTGATGACTCCAGCACGTGTTGCGCTGCTTGGATCCGCAGATGCACGCTCCTTTCAGCCGCGCCGATTGGGGTATGGGAGGCGCTGTAGGCCGGTCCCCGCTCTCGAAGGCGCCATCTCCGCGGCCCCCGGAGAACAAGTCCCACCTCCCGGCAGGGCAGCCGCAGACGGTAGGCTTAAAGCGGGGCGGAAAGCAGCCGGAGAGGGAACAATGAGCACGCGTTTTGAAGACCGCACGGACGCCGGTGAGCGTCTGGCGGCGGTGCTGACGCAGTTTCGGGAACGTCCCGACACCATTGTCCTGGGGCTGGCCCGCGGCGGGATCCCGGTTGCATCGGCCGCGGCCAAGGCCCTGTACCTGCCCCTTGGTGCCCTGCTGGTCCGGAAGCTGGGCATCCCCGGCCACGACGAGACAGCCTACGGCGCCCTGGCATGGTCGGACGGGCGCGTGGTCCGGCTGCTCAACAGGCCCCTGATGTCGCGCGTCCTGGAACATGGCGTCCGCCAGGAGTGGCTGGATGAAGTGGAGCAGCGGGAACGCGCTGAGCTCGTCCGGCGGGTTGACAGCTATCCTGCCATCAAGCATGACCTAACTGGGAAAACGGTGCTGCTCGTCGACGACGGCCTTGCGACCGGAGCCACCATGAGGGCGGCCGTCGAAGCGGTCCGTTCCGGCGGCGCAGCCCACGTGGTGGCCGCAGCGCCCGTTGGCTCAGTGGAAGCGGAGGCTGCCGTGTCCGCGGTCTGCGATGCTGTCCTCTGTTTGCACCTGCCCGGCAAGTTCCGGGCCGTGGGAAGCTTTTACCGCCATTTCGAGCAACTGACGGACGAGGACGCCATCAGCCTGCTGGAGCAGTAGGCGTCGGGGAAACACCTGCCCCAGGCAGTGGCAGGCACGGACTGTGTGGTCCGTGCCTGCCGTCGAAAGGTTCCGCTGTTGCGGGCCCGTACCCCTAGTGGTGGCTGACCCCCAACGGCCGGCCCTTGGTTTCCTTGGCCAGCAGCACACCGACGGCCGAGATCACGCACAGGATCATGATGTAGATACCAATCGAGCCGGTCCACTTAGTGCTCTGCAGCAGTGCCTCCGCGATGGTGGCCGCGAACGCGCCGCCAAGAATCGCACCGAAGGCGTATCCGATGGAAATACCGGAGTACCGCACGTTGGCCGGGAACATTTCGGCGTACATGGCGGACATCGGCCCGTAGGACAGGCCGAGCCCGATGGTCAGGACAAACAGGGCAACGCCGTAAAGCATGATGTCCTTCGTGTCGATCAGCGCGAACATCGGAATCATCCACGCAAAGACGATGCCGTAGCCGATCAGGAACGTCTTGACCCGGCCGATCCGGTCCGACAGCCAGCCGCCGACAAGCGTGAAAATCAGCCACCCAAAGGAGGCCAGAGTGGTTGCCAGCAGGACCTGCGGGGTGGGCATCTGAAGGGTCCTGGTGGCGTAGGAGATGAAGAAGGCAATCAGCAGGTAACCGGCGGCGTTGTTGCCGATAAAGATCATCGTGGAGTAGAGGACGGCCTTCTTGTGCTTCCGGATGAGCTCGCCCAGGGGCGCCTTGCTTTCTTCCTTGCGGGCGGCCATTTCCTTGAAAACCGGGCTTTCGGCAACGGCCCGGCGGATCAGGTAACCGACCACGATCAGGACGATGGACAGCAGGAACGGAACCCGCCAGCCCCACGCGGCGAAGTCCTCCCTGGACATGCTGCTGTTGAGGAAGAACAGGAGCCCGGTGGCCAGGATCATGCCCACCGGAACACCGATCTGCGGGTAGGCGCCGAAGAGTCCACGCTTGTTGAGGGGTGCGTGTTCAACCGCCATCAGTGCTGCACCGCCCCATTCCCCGCCGGCGGAGAAGCCCTGGATAATGCGCAGCGTGATGAGCAGGATCGGGGCAAGGACACCGATTTGGCCGTAGGTGGGGAGCATGCCGATCAGCGCAGTTGCAGCGCCCATCATGACCAGGGTGAATACGAGCATTGCCTTGCGGCCCAGGCGGTCACCGAGGTGGCCGGCGACAACGGCGCCCAGCGGCCGGAACAGGAAGCTGATGCCGATCAGGGCGAAGGACAGGATCTGCGCCAGGCCAGGGTTCGATTCGTTCAAGGGAGCCAGGAACAGCGGGGACAGCAGGGTCCCCGTCAGCTGGGCGAAGATGAAAAAGTCGTACCACTCGATGGTGGTGCCCACGAGGGTCCCGGCAAGGACCTTGCGTTCTTCCTTCCGGGAGCTGGGGCCGGCAAGTGAATCCACCAGTGAAGGTGTGGTCATTGAAACTCCATTGTTTAAGGCAGGGCTGCTGCCGGGTGGAACGCCTTCATGATTACCGACAGAACGGTCAGTTAGTTAGTAGGGTACTACGATTATGTGAGCGAGCACACATCCCGCAGGTTTTTTTCGGCTGAGCGTCCCAATTTGGCGCTCCGTCCTTCCGCCGCCAGGAACGCCCTCGCCCCGCCGGGACGCTCCCGGGAGTAGCCCGGTGTTGGAACTCCGCCCGCATGAGTTCTATATTTGAACCAATTATTCGTATATAGGACGGTGCCGATGATGACGGCCGGCCCGGAGTGAACCGGCTGCCCGGTCACGGCGGCCTAGGATGGACACCATGAACCCCACAGCCGCCCCCGCCGGAGCAGCGCAGGCGTCGCCGTCGCAGACCCTCTCACGGGGCATTCGGGCGCTTGAAATCCTGGCCGCCGCCCAGAACCCGCTGACGATCGCCGAGCTTGCCGACGCCATGGGCGTTCACCGGTCAGTCGCGTACCGCATTCTGCGTACCTTGGAGGACCACTCCCTGCTGGTGCGGGACGACGCCGGACGCGTACAGCCAGGTCCCGGCCTGGCCGTTCTCGCGCGGGGCGTCTCGCGGAGCCTCCAGGCTGCCGCCCTTCCCGAACTCACCCACTTGGCCAATACCCTGGATATGACGGCCTTTGTGGCCGTCTGGGACCACCTCGACTGCATCACCCTCGTGACTGTGGAGCCACGGCATTCGGGCGCGACGGTGGCCCAGCACCCTGGCACGCGGCACCCCATCAGCGCCGGAGCACCCGGCATCGCCATCCAGTCGGCCCTGAGCGAAGCGGAGTGGGCACAGCTGGCACCGGGGATCCCCTACCGGCCGGAAGCTGGTGACGCCCGCCGCGCTGGTTACTCGGCCAGCCATGACGAAGTTATTGCGGGCGTGTCATCCCTGGCTGCACCGGTCCGGGTTCCGGGCGGCCGGCCGGCCGCACTCGCCGTCGTCTACATCCGGTCATCGCATGACCCTGCCACCGTGGGTGCCGCCCTCGCTGAAAGCGCGGCACGCATTGAACGCCAACTGGCCTGACGGCCGCTGATGCGGCACGGCGCTTAGGTCCGCTTCCTTCGGAGCACGACGGCGGACGCCGCACCGAGCAGGACAAGGGACACCGCCGCGGCCACCGGCACGATGAACGCCGCCGAGTAACCATGGACCTGCGCAAGCTGGCCGGCCACCGCCGACCCGACGGCCGTACCTGCCACAATGCCGCTGGCCAGTGCCGTCATCACAGTTCCCAGCCGTCCGGCGGGGGCCAGGAGACCGCCGATCGCGAAGACCGTTACCATCACCGGGCCAACCGGGATTCCCAGGATCAGCAGTACCAGCACCATGCCCGCCGCCGACCTCGGAACAAAAAGCAGGAACGCCAGGGCGGCCATCAGGCCGGCGCCCAGCAGCCACCGTGCGGAGACTGTGAGGCGTTGCGGCCAGTAGGCCACGGACAATGCCGCGGCGGCCGAGCTCAAACCCATCACGGCGTAGAGGAGTCCTGCAATTTCGGAAGTGGCAAAGCCGGCTGAGAACGAGCTCAGGGCTGTCTGCGTAGAGCCGAAGAAGGTGCCCATGCAGACCATGGCCAGAACCGGGAGAGCCGCGGCAAGGGGGATGCTGTGTTTCCGCGCTGCAGTCTTAGCAGTATCGGTGTTGGCGTTTACCGCGGAAAGGCCGCGGCGGACGGGCACGGCCCGATGGGTCCGGTGAACGGCAAAGGCCGGGACCAGGGTGATTGTCAGGGCGGCAGCGAGGGCAAGGGGAAGCCAAGGTGCCAGCAGGCTGGCCAGGATTCCCACGAGGGCCGGACCCAGCACAAAGGTCAGTTCGTCCGCGGTGCTTTCATAGGACAGGGCAGTATCCAGGTCCTGCTTGTCCGCCTCCTTGCTGGTGGCGGACCTGCCGTTTCGCGAGCTTTGGGACGTCAGCGCCATCCACCGGACCCGTGCCAGCGGACCGACCTGCGGGCAGCTTGCCCCTGCGGCAAAGGCAGCTGCTAGCAGCGCTGCCGGAAAGACCCCGGCAGGGGTCATGGCGTAGGCGGCCGCGATCAGCGCCAGCACCGCGAGGGCGTTGAATGCGGCTGCTGCCAGCAGGACCGTGCGCTGGCCCCTGCGGTCGGCCAGCGCTCCCAGTACCGGCGCACCAAGGGCCGAACCGATTCCGACGGCGCCGGCTGCAGTGCCACCAACGGCGTACGAGCCGCTGACCGAGGTCACCAGGGTCAGCGTCCCTACGGTGAGCATGGCCAAGGGCAAACGGGCGAAGAGTCCCAAGGGAACAAAGCTGCGTCCGGCGAGCTGCGGAAGCCGCGCAAAGCGGCCTTTGGCGGAGGCTGCGGAAGCCTCAGGTTCCGGGCGGTCACGCCGGGGTCCGTGCTGCAGGGAGGGCGTCGATGGGAGGGTTGAAGGATTCACGGTTCCGGGCTCGTTCAGTCATGCGCATCGTCCCTCCTCCCGATGCGCGCAACCCGGTAACTGTCCGAGTATAACGTTGCGGAGCCCTCCGGACACCGCCCCCCCTGTCAGCTGAGCGGCGAAACGGTGTCGGAAATGTGCAGCGCAGAGCCGTTGCGGCCTTTGACTACCTGGAGCTGGACTCCGATGCGCTGCTTCATTTCGCCCACATGGCTCACCAGGCCCACCACCCGGCCCCCGTCCCGCAGCCCTTCCAGCGCATCCATCACCTGCTCCAGCGACTGCTCATCCAGGCTGCCGAAGCCCTCGTCCACGAACAGGGTCTCAATCTGGATTCCGCCGGACTCGTGCTGGACCACATCGGCCAAACCCAGGGCCAACGACAGGGATGCCATGAACGATTCACCGCCGGAGAGCGTTGACGTGTCCCGGTGGTGGCCCGTCCACTGGTCCACCACTTCCAGCCCCAGGCCGGATTTGGCGCCGCGCGCTGCTTTGGCATCGGTGTGCTGCAGCAGGTAGCGCCCGTCACTCATGGCAACAAGGCGCTCAGAGGCCGCCAGTGCCACCTGTTCCAAGCGCGCCGCCAGGACGTAGCTGTTCAGGCTCATGCGGTAGGCGTTGTCGCCGCGTCCGCCGGCGGCATCAGCCAGCGCGGTCAGCATCCGTGCACGCTCCCGCGGAGCAGTTCCCGCGCCGGCAAGGGCCTGGTATTCCGCCACGATGGCACCGAGGGATTTCACGCAACGTTCCGCCAGTGCCGCTGTCAGGCCCGCCGCACGTGCCTCCTCCTCGGCCTGCACGGCAGCTGACCGCAGCAGCGCGAGCTGTGCTTCGTCGGGGACCATGTCCGAGGCCTGTTCCTCAAGAGCCAGCATCACCTCTTCGGAGGCAAAGAGCTCTTCCACCCTGGCTTGTTCATCCTGACCGGCACGGACTTTGGCCTGCAGGGAGGCAGCCTCGGCACTGTCCAGCAGCTCGGCCCTGGCATCCGCAGCCGTGTCGAAGCCCGCCTCCGGCAGGGCCAGTTCCAACTGGTGCATGGCCTCAGCGGCCCGGATCTCTGCCTGGTCCAGCTGCGTCTGCGCCTGCACAGTCTTTTCAAGGGTGCCAGCCGCATCCTGCAGCGCGCGCAGGCGGTGCGTGAGGTCGCGGTGGCCGGACCTGAGGCCTGACAATGACTCGTTGAGGGCCGTTGTCTGTTCCAGGACCTCGGCAAGGGCGGACTGCACCTGGGCCAGCTCCGAGCCGGCGCCGGCCCTGGCTGACTCCGCTTCGGCGATGCGGGTTTCGATTCCTGTCAGCCGCAACCGCATCCCGGCGAGCCTGTCAGCTGCCCCTGCTGAGCGCTCGGCCGCCTGCCGAGCCAGGTCGGCTGCCTCCCGCGCCTCAGCCTCGGGTGTGTCCCCGCCCTGTCCTGCAAGGACGGCCACCAGCTGCCGCGCCCCTGCCAGCTCCGTGCCCAGCGCTGAGAGCCGGGCCTCCGCCGCTTCGAATACGTCCCGGGCTTCTTCTTCGGCCTGGCCCAGCAGGAGAGCAGACTGGGCCGCCTTGGCCGGGGACGGGTGGTCGGGGCTGCCGCAGACGGGACAGGGCAGGGCATCGGCCAGCTGCGCGGCCAGTTCAGCTGCCGCATTGGCCAGGCGCTCTTCGCGAAGATCCAGCCAGCGGCGCTTCTTCTGCAGCTGGTCCTCCCGGCATTCTTCGTAGAGTTCTGACGCCAGCTGCTGGGCCGCCACCGCTGACCGGTGGCGGCGGACGACGTCCAGCAGTTCGTCAGCCGCGGCTGCTTCCTTGGTGTGCAGGATGGACGCTGCTGCGAGTTCGGCCAGGGGCTCCAGGCCGGCGGACAGGTCCGTGTACTCCGCCCTCAGGGATTCGAACCTGCCTCCAAGTTCAACCTCAGCGGCCAGGAGTTCTTCCTTTTTCCGGGCCAGCATGGCCCGCCTGGCGGTGAGGGCCCGGAGCCGGTCTTCGTCCGCCAGCCGGGCTTCCACCACGGCGAGCAGGGAGCGCAGCCGGTTCAGTTCTGACGCGGCATCGGGTGCGTCCGGATCCAGCGTCGCCAGCTCCGGGTCCTCGTCCACTGCCATCCGCAGGAGCGTGAGTGCCGACTCCCGGGCGGCAGCCGCACTGCGAAGCCGGGCTTCTGATTTCTCCACTGCCTGCAGCTGTCCGGTCAGGACCTCCGCCTGGCGGTGGCGGGCAAGCCGTGCAGCGTGGGCCTCAAGAACCGGTGCTGCCTCTTCGGCCGCCGCTTTGCGTGCTGTTGCCGCCGCCAGCAGCCGGTGGCGCCCGCTCCGGGCAACCGCGGTGTCCAAGAGCTGCCTGTGCTCTTGGCTCAGCGAACCGGCCGCCTCCGCCTCCCCGGCCAGGTCGGCGGCGCGGATGGCGAGGGCGGTTTGGAGCCACTCAAGCCGGGCAGGGACGTCGTCTGCAGGCGGCGCACCGGTTTCGTCGATGTCAACGGCGGATACCTCGGCTTCGGCCCTGGCCGCAAGCAGCTCAAGTTGCCCGTTGAGCCGGGAAACGTCATTTCGTGCCGCCTGGGCCAGGAGTGACAGCTCCTGTTCCACTGCCTCAAAACGCTGTGTACCGAAGAGCTTCTGCAGCAACTCCAGGCGGTCCGCTGCCTTTGACCGCAGGAACGCTGCAAAGTCGCCCTGCGGGAGCATGACGACCCTTGTGAACTGTTCCCGGTCCATCCCAAGCAAGCCGGTGATTTCGGCGCCGGCTTCGTCGTTGCGTCCGGATTTCTCCAGCCAGTCCCCGTTCACCCGTTCGCGCAGGAGGGTTTTGGCCTGCTGGGTGGTGAACCCGTTTTTTCCGCGTGCGCTGGGTTTGTCCCAGGCGGGCGAACGGGTGACTTCGAAGTGGCGCCCCTGGGCCGAGAACTCGCAGCTGACGGCCGGTTCCGTGGCTGGGTCCGCATGGTCGCTGCGAAGGCGTTTGCCGTCCTGCCGAGCGCCGGGCACGGAGCCATACAGCGCGAAGCAGATGGCGTCCAGGACACTGGTCTTGCCGGCGCCGGTGGGTCCGTTGAGGAGGAACAGCCCGTGGGCGCTGAGCCTGTCGAAGTCGATTTCCTCCGTGCAGGCGAACGGTCCAAAAGCGGAGATCCTGAGCCGGTGGATCCTCACAGCGACGCCTCCTGGAGCCGCACGTTGTCCAAGGCAGCTGCGAGCGCGGCCCGTTCCGCGTCGTCGGGTTCCCGGCCCCGGACGTGGTTCAGGAATCCGCAGCAGACAGAGAGGTCGTCTTCTGCCTCGGCCAACCTGCTGCTGTAGCTCGATGCAGGCTTCGCGGCCACGCCCTGGGGATCAAAACCCAGCACCAGGGTGTCAGGAAAACGCGACCGCAGCCGTTCCATGGCCTGGGCAGGCCGCTGTGCATCCGTCAACGTGATCTGGCAGTACGCGTTCTCTGCCCAGGCGTGGTCGGTGGATTCGAGCAGTTCCGTGATCCCGCCGCGGAGCACTGCGAGCTTCCGCGGTGCTTCCCAGGCCAGTTCGGTCACGCCGGCAATTCCGGCCGGGCCGACGTCGATGAGCCAGCCGCCTTTTTGGTGCCTGGCTTCCGAGAAGGAATAGGCCAGCGGGGACCCGGAGTACCTAACGTTGGAAGAGAGCGACTGACGGCCGTGAAGGTGGCCCAGCGCGGTATAGCTGAAGCCGTCGAACAGGTCCAGCGGAACCGCCCCCACTCCCCCGATGCTGAGGTCCCGTTCGCTGTCCGAGCTGACGCCACCACTTGCGAACGTGTGCGCCAAAACCACGGAATGGACAGTGCCGTGGCAGGTGCGGCGCCGGAGGTCCGCCCGGATGAGGTCCGTTGCGGCCCGGGTGACCTCGAAATGGCTGGCCGTCTCCACGCCCAGCTGTTCCGCCACCAGACGCGGCTCGAGCCACGGGATGCCGTAAATTGCCAGCAGGGCGCCGTCCTCTGCGTCGGTTCCCTCCAGGGGCAGAAGCAGGGGCTGATCCAGTTCGGCCAGCCTGGTGCGAAGATGCACGCCGCCCCGCTCCAGAAGCCGGGAGGCAAAGCCCAGGCGGATGGCGGAGTCATGGTTGCCGCTTGTCAGGACCACTTTGGCGCCGGCTGCGGTCAGCCGGACCAAAGCGTCGTCCAGCAGGCCCACCACGTCCACGCCCGGGAGGGCGCGATCGTACACATCGCCGGCGATCAGGACAACGTCAACAGCGTTCTCCGTGACAGCGTTAACGAGCTGGTCGACGAAGGACCGCTGGGCATCCAGCATCCCGACGCCGTGGAACGACCGGCCCAAATGCCAGTCCGATGTGTGCAGTAACCGCATATTCCTACGCTATCGGCTGCCACTGACAGTTTGAGCCAGCCCCGCTGCCAGGGGCCCCTGCGCAGTGCATTGAGGGGACCGTCCGGGAGGCCCTAGCCGCGTTTTCCGTCGAAGAACTCCTGTGCCTCATCGCTTTTCGACGCCGGCACCGCCGCGCGGTCGGCCGCCGTCCCGGCGGACGCATCCAGGTCGGATTTACCCAGGTCGGCTTTATCCAGGTCCTGGGACCCGTCAAGGACGTCGGCTTCGTCCAGCTCGTCGGATTCCTCCGTGTCGCCCTCTGCGGCGTCTGCGGACACGGCGGCGCTCGCCGCACCTGCGGATCCCGGGTCGGCGAAGCTGCGGAAAACCAGCCCGGCGATTGCTGCGCCCGCCAGCGGCGCCACCCAGAAGACCCACAACTGCTCCAGGGACCAGGTGGAGCTGAAGATGGCAGAGCCTGTGGCGCGGGCAGGGTTGAACGGAGTGTTGCCTACGGACTGGCCCAGCTGCAGCAGAACCGCGAAGGCGAGACCCACGGCGACAGGAGTGGCGGCCTTGTTCATGCCGTTCCGCGCGGTGGTGCCCAGGAATACGGCAACCAGGATGGCGGCGCCCAGCACTTCCAGCAGCAAGACCGCGGCCATCGGTGCCTGGATGATGGAATGCTCACCAAAGCCCGCCGTGACCGTGTCGAACGCCGTCCGGCTGTCCTGGATGCTGGGAAGGGTGCGCAGGATCGCAAAGAGGGCCAGCGCGCCGAGCAGTGCCCCCGCCAGCTGCGCTCCAATATAGGCGGCGGCATCGCCCAGGCGGATCCGTCCGGCCACAGCATGGCCGACCGTGACGGCAGGGTTGAAGTGTCCGCCTGAGACGTAGCCGAACGCCAGCATCGCCGCGGTGACCGCGAGCCCTGCGGCAAGCGCGGCCGGCAGCGGGCTGGACTGCGGGATGGTAAACAGCGGCACGCCCAGGCCGGCGACCACCACGAACAGGCTGCCGAATGCCTCGGCGGACAGTCTGGCCGCCAGCCCGTAACGGACGGGGACGGCACCGCTGCCGGACGGCTCGGCGTTGTGTGCGTGGTGAACGGGCACAGGCGTGGTCATGTTCGGACGGTCCTTTTCGTTGGGGTGGCGCAGTGGCCGGCAAGTGCGCCGGCTGTTAGGCACCAGGCTGCCCCTGCATTCTGCCAGCGGAGTCTGGACGTTGGCTGGACGGCCTGAGCTGCCGGTACAGCCGATGGCGGCCGCCACGGTAAATTTGCTGTCATGAGCAATGATCAGGGCGCCTCTGCCGTGCCCCCGCTGGAGTCCCGCATCCATGGCTGCCTGCTGGGTGGGGCGCTGGGCGACTCGCTGGGATACACCGTGGAGTTCGACTCCATCACGGAAATCCGCCGCCGGTTTGGTCCGGACGGGCTGACGGACCTAACGGCGGTCGACGGCGGCAGCCACTTTTCGGACGACACCCAGATGACCCTGTACACCGTGGACGGACTCGTCGAGGCGCTGGAATGGGCGAACTCCGGCATAGGGGCCGACGTCAACGCGTGTATTTGGCTCGCGTACCTTCGCTGGCTGGCCAGCCAGGGTGAGGCGGCACCGTCCTCCGCGCCGGTCCCGCAGCCACGCTGGATTGATTCCCACGAGGTGCTCCGGCACCGCCGCGCCCCGGGCTCTGCCTGCATCAGTGGACTGGCCACCGGCGAGATGGGAACGTCCTTTCGCCCGGTGAACCCGGACTCCAAGGGTTGCGGGACGGTGATGCGGTCCGCGCCGTTCGGACTGATACCGCACATCACGCCCGACGCCGTCTACAAACTCAGTGCCGACGCCGCCGCCCTGACGCACGGCCATCCGTCAGCCCGCCAAAGTGCCGGAGGCTTCAGCCTGCTGATCCACCGCCTGGTGGCAGGCGACAGCCTGCCGGCAGCAGCTGCCGCGGTGCTGGCGGCAGTGCGTGCCCTCGACGGCGTTGCTCCTGAACTGCCGCTCCGGCTGGAGGCTGCCGTCAGCCTTGCCGAAACCGGCCGCCTGGACCCGGAGGAACTGGTGCAGCAGCTGGGTGACGGCTGGGTGGCAGAGGAGGCGTTCGCCGTCGGGCTTTACGCAGTCCTGGCCACCGCCCCTGACGCCGCCGCGCCAGGCGCTCCGGAGGATCACTTCCGTGCCGCCGTCGGGCTGGCCGTCAATCACAGCGGGGACAGCGACTCCACAGGTTCCATCGCCGGCAACATCCTCGGCGCGTACTACGGCGAGGCGTGCCTTCCGGCGGACTGGCTGGAGCAGCTGGAGGCACCGCACGTCATCCGCGGCATGGCGGACATGCTGGTGGAGGTCACAACCGCTTAAGGGAAATGTTGTTGCAGGCCTCGCAGACGTCCTCCGGGATGAGGCCGCGGCGCTGCAGGATCCCGAAAATGACACAGCCCAGGCAGAAGCCCGCGAAGGCTTCCAGTGATGCAGCCAGGATGAGCACCGCCAGCACGATCCAGGCTGCGGGGGCGGCGCCCGACGCGAAAAGGATCAGGGCCGTGGTGGACACTACTGTGCCCATGCCTTGGGCGAACCGCTTGGGAGGCCCCGGGACCAGCTTCACCCGACCCAGCCGCGGAGCCAGAACCTTCACCGAGAGCAGGGCCAGCGGCGAAAACCGGGGGCCGAACAGCACCCGGAGCCAAAACCCGGCGGCAATGAGCACGAGTCCCCACCCTGAACCGGTCAAAAGCGTGGCGCCCGCCAGCAGGACCACCAGCCCGGCCGTGATCCGGGCAGCGTAGTCGTTGACCGGGTTGGGAAAGGCAAAAACAGCACGCCAGTCGATCCCCGTCCGGGTGGCCTGGGCGCCGGTATCGACGCCGGTGGATTCAACGCTTGTGGATTTGGCCATGGTGCAAGGCTAGGAGCAGGCCGGGCGGGGCGGAAGGTTTGTTGCGCCAGATGAATCAGGCGGGGCGCGCCGCAGGAACGCCGGCCGCGGCGTATCCGCCCACCATCTGCAGAAATTCCCCTTCGGAGAGCACTTCGATCGGCCGGCCGCGTTCATGCAGTTCCAGGACGCGCCGGGCTTTGCCTGTCAGCCTCCCCGAACGGAGGTCCGAGGCTACAAATCCGTCTCCCACCACCAGAACGGTGGTCCGCGCCGTCACCCTGCTTTCCGGGCGCGCACCCAGTTCCGCGGAGCGGACCTTGGCTTCGGGCCGCGGCATGGAAAGCTCGCCAGTGAAAACAACAGTCTGGCCGTACAACGGATGGCCCGGTTCGGCGTCGGCATTGGGCAGCGGGTTGGCACCTTCCTCGGGCCAGCCCGACCGGAACGGACGGGCAGGGGGGACGCCGCCGGCAGCGGAGCAGGCGATGGCGAGGGCGGCGAGGCTTTGCTTTGACAGGGCGTCCCGTGCCGGATCAAAGGCCTGCTGGTGCGGCAGGGCAAGGCCCAACGACAGATACAGTTCGGCGATGCTGTTGGCACCGTTGCGCGCCGCGATGTCGATCAGGATGCCGGCGCAGGCCCGGGCGTCCTCTCCTGCGTCGTGGTGGTTGACCAACGGAACGCCGGCCTCCTCCGCGGCGAAGGGCAGGGAGTTGGAAACCAGCGAATAGCAGCGGCGGGACAGCATGACGGTGCACACGTAGTCGTAGGCGGGCCCTGCAAGGCCTGACACCTCCAGGCCGGACCTGATAACGCCAAGGTCGAAGGCCGCGTTGTGCGCCGCCAGGATATCGTCGCCGATAAAGGCGCCGATTTCCGGGAACAGCTCACCGAACCGGGGCAGTCCTGCAACGTCTTCGGCCCGGATGCCGTGGATCCGGACGTTGTGGTAGTCGAAGTGGTCATGGTTCGCCGGTGGCCGCATGAGCCAGGACGCCTCAGCGACGACTTTGCCGCCCCGGACCTTCGTCAGGCCCACCGCGCACGGTGATCCGCGGAAGCCGTTGGCAGTTTCGAAGTCGATCGCCGTAAAGTCCAAACCCACGGCCCACACTTTACCGCCGGACACGGCGCTTCCTGCGTCACCGCGGCGGCCCTGTCGCGGATATCACCTGTCCGACGGCGGCCGGCTGGCTACGGCGTTGCCCGACGGAGCGTCAAGTAGGATCCGACGGCGAGCGCCACGCAGAGCACCGCGGCCCAGGCACCCATGGTGAGCGGCGTCTGCTGGACCAACCAGGCGCCAATGCTCCCCCACCACAGACTCAGCGTGGCCAGCGCAGCGAAGCCGAGCAGGAGCACCGCCGAGCCGATCAGTGAAATAAGCATCCCGGTTGTCCCCCACCGCTTGTAAATCGTGGCAAACCAGAAACCGATAATGAACATCAACATCATCACCGTGAAGTAAAACACGGCCGTGCCGTACCAGGGACCGTCCGAGACCCAGGGGATGGCGAAGAAGAAACCGTTCACACCCCAGCCATTGGTTGCCCGTTCAGCGATGCCGCCCAAGAGATAGATGGCGGTCATGGCCACAGCCAGCACAGAAAACAGGCCAAGGGTCCCCAGGTAAAAGGCGCGGCGGCTGACGCTCAGCCCCTGCGAAAACGGGAACGCCAGCGTCATGCTTTGGATGCCCAGCACCATGAAATACCAGAGCGGGGCCTGGCTGCCACCGCCGTACTTGGGCTCATCTGCGGGGATCAGCGCGAAAATGGCGACCGACAGCAGGAAGGCAGCCGCGAGGATGACCAGGGGGTTCCCCAGGTACGTCCATTTGGTGACGAGCTGCATCCGCGCCACCGCCAGTGTCCGGCTCATCGTGTTGCCTCCATTGAATCCAGTTCGGCATCGCCGCCCGGCACCCGCCGGGAGGGATGATTGATAAGGGTCTTCCGGATGACGAGCTGTTGAAGGGACACCGGGGCCACTTCCAGTCCAAGCCGGGCGGCTCCGGTCCGTTGTGCTGCGCTGAGGGTTTCGTCCACCGTGACTGACGCCAGCGGTCCCAGTGCCTCACGGTGCAGGACCTTCATGCCGGTCACGAACTCGTTCACTTTGGGTGCAGGCCCAACCACCGTCGCCGCCGAGCCGCGCAGGGCATCAGACTCGGCGTCGATCAGGATCCGCCCCTGGTCGATCACAATGACGTGGTCAAGCAGGTTGGCGACTTCGTCGATGAGGTGCGAGGACAGCACAACCGTGCGCGGGCTGTCAGTGAAGTCCTCCAAAAGCCGGTCGTAGAACAGCTGGCGGGCAACTGCATCGAGCCCCAGGTAGGGCTCGTCGAAAAACGTCAGTTCTGCCCGCGAGGCCAGACCGATGATCACACCGACGGCGGAGAGCTGACCGCGCGAGAGTTTCTTGATCCGCCGCTTGACCGGTAGTCCGAAGTCGCCAATGAGGCGCTCCGCGAAGGCCTGGTCCCAGTTCCTGAACAGCAGCCTTGCCGCCTTGAAGGCGTGGAACGCCGTGAAGTCGTCGGGATACTTCTGCGATTCCCGGATGAAGCACACCCGGGACAGGACCCGGTCATTTTCATACGCTTCCTCCCCGAAAACGAGGGCATCTCCGGACGTGGCAAAAGCCTGGGCCGTCAGGACGGACATCAGCGTGGTCTTTCCTGCGCCATTGCGGCCCAGGAGCCCATAGATCCGGTCCGCCGAGAGCCTGATGCTCACGTCGTCGAGGGCCAGGACATCCCGGTACCGTTTTGTGAGGTTCCTCGCCTCGACCACCGCGCCGTTCACGAGGCCGCGCTCCTTTCCCGGTTGCCGCCTTCTGCCGGGGCGCCGTCGGCGCCGCGGATGATCATCCTGCTGAGCTCGTCCGCAGGGATGCCCAGCTTGCGGGCCTCCGCCACCAGCGGGCGCACGTACTGCTCAAAGAATTCCTGGGTCCGCCTCGCCACCAAGGCAGCGCGGGCGCCGGTGGAAACAAACATGCCTATTCCCCGTTTCTTATAGAGAATTCCGTCTTCGACCAGGACATTCACGCCTTTGGCAGCCGTGGCCGGGTTGATCCGATGGAAGGCCGCGAACTCGTTGGTGGACGGGATCTGGGTCTCCTCCGCCAAGGTTCCGTCCACGATCTCGTTCTCAATCAGTCCGGCGATCTGCAGGAAGATCGGCCTGCTGTCGTCAATCACTGGTACACCCCGGGTTCTGTTGCCAGGAGAAGCGGCAGCCGCTTCACTGGTTCATTACTTATGTAACTAACCATACAACCGGAGGGCCGTGTTGGGTCAAGTACCCTGAGTAGGTGAACTTTCTTGCGATCAGCGACCTTGCCGTGCCCATGCTGGGGGGTGCAGGACCGGTCCAGCCGCAGCTGGCCTCATTCCTGCCCGACTGGCTGAACCCCCAGGTTTTCCTTGCCGACCCTGCCCTCGCGCCGTGGGTGGTCCTGCTCGTCTGCGGAATTGTTTTTGCCGAGACCGGCCTGCTGGTGGGCTTTTTCCTCCCCGGCGACTCAATGCTGTTTACGGCCGGCCTGCTGGTGGCCACCGACACCATCAAGTTCAACGTCTGGCTCCTGGCGCTCCTGATCACTGTCTCCGCCATCATCGGCAACCAGACCGGCTACCTGATCGGTTCCAAGGCCGGTCCTGCCATCTTCAACAAACCCAACTCCCGCCTGTTCAAACGTGAGAACGTCGAGAACGCCCATGCCTTCTTTGAAAAGCACGGCGGCAAGGCCCTCATCCTCGCGCGCTTCGTCCCGATCATCAGGACCTTCGTTCCCGTGATTGTGGGCGTGGCCCAGATGGACAAGCGGAAATTCTTCCTCTTCAACGTGATCGGCGCAGTCCTGTGGGGCAGCGGCGTCACGCTCCTCGGCTACCTTCTGGGCGACAGGATCCCGTGGGTGAGGGACAACCTGGACATCATTTTCATCGCGATCGTGCTGGTTTCCGTGCTTCCGATCGGCGTCGAAGTTCTCCGCGGCATCTCCGCCAAACGCCAGGCAGCCGTCTTCGGCACGGATGCGGTAGACGAATTCATCGAAGAGCACGCTCCCGCCAAGGACCGCAAGACCAACCTGGAAAACTGACTTTCCCTCTGGAGTTTTTGTCCAGATACGGGGCTTTGGAACCACTCCAAGTCGCCGTATCTGGACAAAAACTCTTCTACGGGAGGGGCCGGGCGAGTGCCTCGACGATGGCGGGCAGGAGCGCCCGGAAGGCCTTCCCCCGGTGGCTGATCGCATTCTTCTCTTCCGGCGACAGCTCGGCGCAGCTGCGGTCCTCGCCGATCGGCTGCAGCACGGGGTCGTAACCGAATCCGCCCTCACCCCGCGGCTCGCGCAGCAGGACGCCCTCAAGCTGCCCGTATTCCACGGTTTCGTGGGCTGTGCCTCCCGGCGCCGGCACGGCAAGTGCCGCAGCGCAGACGAAGGCCGCACCGCGGTGCCCGTCAGGGACATCGGACAGCTGGTCCAGCAGGAGCCGCAGGTTGGCTGCGTCGTCGCCGTGCCGGCCCGACCACCGTGCGGAAAAGATGCCGGGTGCCCCGCCCAGGACGTCGACAGCCAGTCCCGAGTCGTCGGCAATGGCCACCAGGCCGGTCGCCTCGGCCACCGCACGCGCCTTGAGCAGCGAATTCTCAGCGAACGTCACGCCCGTTTCGACGACGTCAGGCGCACCCGCCGCGGCGGCGTCCACTACCTGCGTGTCGACGTCGAGCCCCGGAACCTGGCCGCGCAGGAGCTCACGCAGCTCGCGGAGTTTGCCCAGGTTGTGCGTGGCGAGGACGAGCCGCGGCGCCGCGCCGTCCAACAATCTGCCGTCCGGATGCCCGCCCCCGGGTGCCGCAACGTTCACAGAACGTCCGCGAGGGTTTCGCGCTGGATCGCCGCCAGCTGGGTAGTGCCCAGAAGTGCAAGATCGAGGAGCTGGTTCAGCTCGTCCCGGTCGAAAGGTGCACCTTCCGCGGTGCCCTGGACTTCCACAAACTTCCCGGAACCGGTGACCACAACGTTCATGTCGGTCTCGGCCCGGACATCCTCGACGTAGGGCAAATCCAGCATGGGGACGCCGTCGATGATGCCCACTGAGACGGCCGCGATAGTGTCCACGAGGGGCTGGGCATTCTTCGCGATCAGCTTGTTGTCGCGGGCGAAGCGGATGGCGTCTGCCAAGGCAACATAGGCGCCCGTAATGGCTGCTGTGCGCGTTCCGCCGTCAGCCTGCAGGACATCGCAGTCCAGCACAATCGTGTTCTCGCCCAGGGCCTTGGTGTCGATGATGGATCGCAGTGAACGGCCGATAAGCCGGGAGATCTCGTGCGTCCGTCCGCCGATTTTGCCCTTGACCGACTCGCGGTCGGAACGGGTGTTGGTGGCGCGCGGCAGCATGGCGTACTCTGCGGTGACCCAGCCCCGGCCCTCCCCCTTCAGCCAGCGCGGCACCCCGGCTGTCAGCGAAGCCGTGCACAGGACCCGTGTGTTGCCGAACTCGATCAGGGCTGAACCCTCAGCCTGCTTGGACCACCCGCGCGTGATGCTGATGGGGCGGAGCTGGTCGGGGGTACGGCCGTCGGCGCGCACTACGGGCACTGCGGTTGCTTCTGAAGTCATGCCTTTAGCTTATCGACTCGTCGTCGGCCGCCCGGCCACGGACAGTCTTCCGCCCGGAGCGGCTAGATCGTGTAATGCACTCCGGCCACGGCAACCGCCACGTCGCCGCCGAAGACCGGCCGGGCCTCAGCCATGACCGTGGTGGGGGACGTCCAGACGGGAATGTGGGTCAGAAGCAGCCGGCGGGCGCCGGCGACCGCGGCAGCCTCGCCGGCACGCTTTCCGGTCAGGTGCACATCCTTGATGCCGTCGTCGCGGCCTTCCTCGAAGGCTGCTTCGCAGAGGAACAGGTCAGCGTCCTTGGCCGCTTCCTCCAGCCCGGCACAGGAATCGGTGTCACCGGAATACGTCAGCACCCGGCTGACGTTGTTGCCTTCCTTGTCCGGCTCGGTGACCTCGACGCGGAGGGCGTAGGCCTCTTCCACCGGGTGGTTCACGGCGAACGGAGTGACGGTGAACGGCCCCAGGGTTACGGGCTTGCGTTCGGTCCAGTTGGTGAAGTCGAATTCCTCATGCATGCCGGGGTCCAGCTCCAGGCCATATGCGGTGGCCATGCGGTCGGCCGTTGCCGCCGGGCCCCAGACCGGGATCCTGCCGCGTCCCCAGCCGCCCGGCTTCCAGCGGACGGCCACATGGAGGCCGCAAAGGTCCATGCAGTGGTCAGGGTGCAAGTGGGTCAGGAAGATCGCGTCGATGTCCTCGAGGTCGGTGTACCGCTGGATGGCGCCCAGCGCGCCGCTGCCCAGGTCCATCACGATCTTCCAGGTCCGTTCGCCGTCGTTGGCGGTCAGGAGATAGCACGACGCCGGCGAGCCTGGGCCCGGGAAGGAGCCCGTACAGCCAACGATGGTCAGTTTCACAGGTCAGGACCCCCGGCCCGGCCGGTCTCCACAGAGCCACTGCCCACAAAATTCGACAGCCGCCGCCGGGTGCTGGCGGTCCCGGTGGCGCCCTGTGCCGCGGCAATCATCTCGGGAGTGATCCGGGCGAGGCTTCCGGTGGGGTATTGGGCGGACACATGGTCCACGTGCCGGACGGACAGGACCTCCGGCCCCAGGAACCGGCGGGCGAGGGCTTCGAACTGACCGGCATCGCCTGTGGCGATGAAGTGGTGTTCCGGCGGGGTCGCGGCGGTCCGTTGCAGGGCATGCGTGGCCAGTGCGCGGTAGACATCCTTGGCTGTCTCCTCCGCGCTCGAGACAAGCGTCACGTCCTCTCCCATAACGTAGGAAATGACGCCCGTCAGCAGCGGGTAGTGGGTGCAGCCCAGGACGAGGGTGTCCACCCCTGCGGCCTTTAACGGCGCGAGGTATTCTTCGGCGACGGCCAAGAGTGCGGGCCCGGTGGTGATGCCGGCCTCGACGTAGCTGACGAACTCGGGGCAGGCCACGGACGTGATTTCCAGGTCAGGCGCCGCAGCAAAAGTGTCCTCGTAGGCGCGGGAACCAACGGTGGCCGACGTTCCTATAACGCCCACGCGTCCGCTCCGGGTGGCAGCGACGGCCCGACGCACGGCGGGCTGGATCACCTCGATCACGGGAATTCCGTATTTGGCGGTGTACCGCTCACGGGCGTCGCGCAGGACAGCGGCCGACGCCGAATTGCAGGCGATGGTGAGCAGCTTGACGCCGGAATCCACGAGTTCGTCCATCACGCCAAGGGCGTTCGCCCGGACTTCGGCGATGGGCAGCGGCCCGTACGGCCCGTGGGCGGTGTCCCCCACGTAGAGGATCGATTCGTTGGGCAGCTGGTCGATGATGGAACGCGCCACCGTCAGTCCGCCGACGCCGGAATCAAAAACTCCGATTGGCCGGGATCCCACGTGGCCGCCGGGAATGCTGCTGGCTGGGGACTCCGCCGCAGCTGCTGACGAATCCGTGCTCGAGGCTGTTGTCATGATTATTCGAGGATAGGTCTTCCCGGTAGTCGCGGCCATCACATTGTGGCGGCCGACTCATGTCTAATTTGTCACACTGCAGCTTATGGCCCGGGCGCAGCGCGGGGCGGACAGCCGCCGGACAGGATGTCGTTCAGGCCCGCGTGTCCAGGGACTGCAGCATCGCCTGGACCAGGGACTCCTGCAGCCACGTGGCGAAGTTGTACACGAGGGCGAGGTAGCTTTCCACGTCCTCCGCCTGGGACCAGTCCTGCATGAGATGGACGTGCTCGGCGTCTTCCTCGTCCCGGATGTCCAGCCGCTCGGCCAGAACCAGCCGGACATCATTCAGCGCCATCGACCAGTGCCTGGCACCCTCCGGGGTGAGGAGAATTTCGTCCTTGTCCAGGTCAAGGGCGGCGGCCCGCAGGGCGCCGATCTTGGTCTCCCGCAGCGAGCGCTCGGTGAGCTGGCGGAACTCCAGGGACGCGCCGTCGTCGTTTTTCATCACGTTGGGAAGGAGCCGCCTGACCGCGCGGTCCGTGGGTTCCTGGACGTCCATGTCCAACCCGATCATCGCGGCCAGCGGATCCTGGTGGGTCCGTTCCTCCGGCTGGAGCATGGAGATGACGTCGTGGATCAGGCTGCGGAGCAGCTCCCGTTCCGCGGGTTCGAGGAATCCGGTGATGCCTTTGAGTCCGTACTTAAATGCCTTAGCCACGCTTGCCCTTGCCCTGCCCTGATCCGCCAGTTTTGCCGGAGCCGCCCTGGCCGCCGGTTGCCTTCTCCACGGTGGCCCACAGCCCGAACCCGTGCATGGCCACGGCATGCCGTTCGACCTGTTCCTTGCTGCCGTGGGCGACGATGGACCGGCCCTTCTTGTGGACCTCCATCATGAGCTTGTTTGCCTTGCTCTCGGAGAACCCGAAGTAGCTCTGGAAAACATAGCTGACATAGCTCATCAGGTTCACGGGATCGTTCCAGATCACCAGGTTCCAGGGGATGTCCGGGGCGGTCAGGGAGTCTGTGGACGCCTCTGTCCCGGTCCGGGTGCCCTCCTGGGTATCAGGGCCGAGCGCAACGCTTAAGGTCATCTGTCCATTCTATGGGGAGGATGGGCCCGCGCCGGATGGGCCCACCCCGGAGCCCGCCGGGGAAGCGAAGCGAGACGTGGGAGCCGGTGGGGACTAGAGTGATTTTCGTGAGTACCTCCGCCGGCTGGGACCGTCCCCGCACGTCCTTTTACACAGACCACTACGAACTGACCATGCTGCAGGCGTCGCTCCACTCCGGTGCCGCACATCGCCGGTCAGTCTTCGAGGCCTTCGCGCGGCGGCTGCCGGACGGCCGCCGCTACGGGATTGTGGCGGGCACGGGCAGGCTCCTGGAGGGCATCGCCAACTTCCGTTTCGGCGAGGCCGAACTGGATTTCCTCGGCCGGACCGGTGTGGTCAACCAGGACACGCTGGACTACCTGGCGAACTACCGCTTCTCCGGGGACATCTGGGGCTATCCGGAGGGCGAGGCCTACTTCCCCATGTCGCCCATCCTCGTCGTCGAATCCACGTTCGCCGAAGCCTGCATGCTGGAGACCTACCTCCTCTCGGTCCTGAACCACGACAGCGCCATCGCTTCCGCTGCCTCCCGGATGATCACAGCGGCCGGCAACCGGCCGTGCATCGAAATGGGGTCCCGCCGAACGCACGAGGAATCGGCCGCCGCCGCCGCCCGCGCCGCCGTCATCGCCGGGTTCGACAGCACCTCCAACCTCGAGGCCGGAATCCGCTACGGCATCAAGACAGTGGGCACCGCCGCGCACTCCTTCACCCTCCTGCATGACACCGAGCGGGAGGCCTTCGAGGCGCAGGTCGCCTCGCTCGGGCCGGGAACGTCGCTGCTGGTGGATACGTACGACGTCGAAGCGGCCGTCCGTGCCGCCGTCGAGCTGGCAGGGCCCCGCCTGGGGGCTGTGCGGCTCGATTCAGGGGACCTCGTTGCGCAGGCCCAGTGGGTCAGGCAGCTGCTGGACGAGCTCGGCAACGAGGACACAAAGATCGTGGTCACCTCGGACCTGGACGAATTCGCCATCGCTGCCCTGCAGTCCGCCCCTGTCGATTCGTACGGCGTCGGCACGTCGTTGGTCACCGGCTCAGGTGCACCCACCGCGAGCATGGTCTACAAACTCGTCAGCCGGACCGACGACGCCGGGAACTTCGTCCCGGTGGCGAAGGCTGCGAAGAACAAGACCAGCATGGGCGGGCGGAAGTATGCCCTGCGGAAGCTCAACGACCACGGCATCGCCACCCAGGAGATCGTGGGAATCGGACGCCGTCCCGAGGACGACGGCAACGATCGGCCGCTGCTCCAGCAGTTCATGAAGAACGGCGAACTCCTTCCCGGCTGGACCGGGCACGAAGGCGTTCTTCGCGCCCGGCAGCGGCACGCGGACACCATGGCTGAGCTTCCACCAGTGGTCAACCGGCTGCAGCGCGGCGAAGCCGCCATCCCAACCATCTATGAGGAGTACTGATGTCACGCGCCTTGATCATTGTGGACGTCCAGAACGATTTCTGTGAAGGCGGTTCGCTGGCTGTGGCCGGCGGCGCGGACGTAGCCGCAGCCATCAGCGATTATGTGGACGCCCACCACCTTGAATTCGACCACATCGTTGCCACCCAGGACTGGCACATCGACCCCGGTGATCATTTCTCCGAGGCGCCCGATTTCAAGGACAGCTGGCCACCGCATTGCATCGCGGGAACCAGGGGAGCCGAACTGCATCCGGACCTGGACACCGAATACATCCAGGCCTACTTCCAGAAGGGCCAGTTCGCGGCAGCGTACTCGGGCTTCGAGGGTCTCCTCGCACCTGAGGACGCCGTACCCACCGGGGACCGCCAACCCGGAACCCTTGCCGCTGGCGCTGTGGCGGGTGATCCCGAAACGTACGCTGCGGCCGACGACGCCATCGGGCTTGATGACTGGCTGCAAAGCCACGATGTGGAGGACGTCGTGGTGGTGGGGATCGCTACGGATTACTGCGTGATGGCAACCTCACTGGATGCCGTCCAGGCGGGCTACTCCGTGACTGTCATCCGCTCCCTCACCGCGGGCATCGCCGAAGACCTTGAGGATGCTGTTGCCGAGATGGAGCTCGGCGGCGTCGACGTCGCCTGATTGCCTGTTGCTGCGAGAGTGGCCCCAGTGCTGTGCACCGGGGCCACTCCTTTCCAACGTCACCGCTGCTTCACGCCACGGCTATTTCCTGCCGATGAACCAGTCCTGGAGCTTCCGCAGCCTTGACTGCAGCTGTTCCTCGTTGGCCTGGGCCACCGGCGGGCCCCCGCACACCGTCCGCAGCTTGGTGTGCACCACACCATGCGGGGTTCCTGTCCGCGCAGACCAGGCCGCCACGTTCTTGGCCAGCTCATTGCGCAGGTCCATAAGCATCCGGTGGTCCGGGACGGAGGGAGCCGCAGGGGCCTGCTCAGCGGCAGGCGAGCGCCGGTTCTTGCGGCTTAGCTGGTCGTGCTGACGCTGCCGGAGCAGGGTTCCCACCTGCTCCGCGTCAAGAAGCCCCGGGATGCCCAGGAAGTCCAGCTCGTCTTCTGAACCCACCTCTCCCCCGGTGCCGAACTCGCCGCCGTCGAACAGGACACGGTCGAAGGAGGCCTGCGAATCGAGTGCCTCGAACTTGCCCTTGGTCAGGCTGTCCGACGCTTTGTCCTCCCGGTTGGCCTCGGCCATGAGGGAATCCTCGGGATTGAACAGTCCGTCGGCGTCCTCTTTCTCGGGGCGGTCCAGTGCGTGGTCCCGTTCGGCTTCCATCGAGTTGGCCAGCGCCATCAGCTGTGGCACGGACGGCAGGAAGACCGACGCCGTCTCACCCCGTTTCCGGGCACGCACAAAGCGGCCAACGGCCTGGGCGAAGAACAGCGGCGTGGAGGTGGACGTCGCGTACACACCCACGGACAGGCGGGGAACGTCAACACCTTCGGACACCATCCGGACGGCAACCATCCACCGCTTCTCGCTCGCGGTGAATTCCTCGATCTTGCTGGAGGCTTTCGCGTCGTCGGAAAGAATAACGGTGGGTGACTCGCCGGTGATCCGCTTCAGCTGGCCGGCATAGGCCCTGGCATCCTCGTGGTCTGTGGCGATGACCAGCCCGCCGGCGTCCGGGACTGTACGGCGCACCTCGCTGAGGCGTTTGTCCGCGCCGGCAAGGACGGCCGGAATCCATTCGCCGGCCGGGTTCAGCGCCGTCCGCCAGGCGTGGGAGGTGATGTCCTTCGTGACCGCGGCTTCGCCAAGCGAGGCGGCCATCTCCTCCCCGGCACTGGTACGCCAGCGCATCTGGCCGGAGTACGCCATGAACATCACGGGGCGCACCACATGGTCCCGGAGTGCGTTGCCGTAGCCATACGTGTAATCCGCTTTGGAGCGCCGGATGCCGTCCCGGTCCTGGGCATATTCCACAAAGGGGATGGGCGAAGTGTCGGACCGAAAGGGAGTACCTGTCAGCGACAGCCGCCGCGCCGCGGGATCGAACGCCTCGCGCAGGCCGTCGCCCCAGGACAGGGCCTCGCCGCCGTGGTGGATCTCATCGAGGATCACCAGGGTGCGGGCGGCCTCCGTCTTGGCCCGGTGCAGCATGGGTTTGCTGGCGACCTGGGCGTAGGTGACTGCCACACCGATGAACCCGCGGCCGTGCTGGCCGTCGGAGTTCTTGAAATTGGGGTCGATGGCGATGCCAACCTTGGCGGCCGCGTCTGCCCACTGTCGTTTCAGGTGGTCAGTGGGCGCAACGATGGTGACGCGGTTCACTGCACCGGATTCGATGAGCATGGACGCGACACGCAGGGCGAACGTGGTTTTGCCTGCGCCGGGCGTTGCTACCGCCAGGAAATCCCGGGGTCCGGTAGTGAAGTAAAGGTCAAGGGCTTCCTGTTGCCAGGCACGGAGTTTCGGGGCGGTTCCCCACGCTGCGCGTTCCGGATAGGCCGGAGGCAGGGTGGGGCCGCCAAAGAGCGTCTCCGTCACTACTTGTTGTTGCCCGAGTCCCCTCCGGGACCCTTGCCGCCGTCGTTGCCCGGGCGGAGGCCCTCATAAACCTCTTTGCACATGGGACATACCGGGAACTTCTGCGGATCCCGGCCCGGCGTCCACACTTTGCCACAGAGGGCAATGACGGGCTCACCCGTCAGCGCGGATTCCATGATCTTTTCTTTGCGCACATAGTGCGAGAAGCGTTCCCGGTCTCCGGGCTCCACTTCCTGGCGCAGTTCCTCGCGCTCAATGGTGGCCGTGGACGTTCCAGCCCCGGAAAGCTCGCGCATCGGGTCGTTTTCGAGAGGGTCCGTCATGCTAGTCATGGCATCCATCTTAGCCTTTCCGGAACGGTGGCGTCCGACGCCGGGAGGACCGTTTCGCTCTCACAGCCCCTGCCAGGCGGGTTTGTTGTCATAGGTGTGCCGGTAGAAATCCGCCAGTTTCAGTGAGGACGCTGCGGCCTCATCCAGGAGGATGGTGGCATGCGGGTGGAACTGCAGGATGGAGGCTGCGCAGATGGCGGAGACTGGTCCCTCGACAAAGTCGCGGACCGTCGGGGCCTTCTGCGCTCCGGTGGCGATGAGGACAACGTGCCGGGCCTCGAGGATGGTACCCAGCCCCTGCGTCACCACGTGGTGCGGCACCTCCGCCAGGCTGGGGAAAAACCTTGCGTTGTCCCGGCGGGTCTGCTCGATCAGGCTCTTGATCCGGGTCCGCGACGCGAACGACGAGCCGGGCTCGTTAAAGCCGATGTGCCCGTCCGTGCCGACTCCCAGGAGCTGCAGGTCCACTCCGCCCAGGGACCGCATCTGGTCCTCGTAGGCACGGCATGCTGCCGGCAGGTCCTCTGCGGCACCGTCAGGAGTGTGCACGTTCTCCGGCAGGATGTTCACCCGGTCGGTGAACTCGCGCCTGATGACCTCGCGGTAGGATTCCGGGTGCCCGTGCTCGAGGCCCACGTATTCATCCAGCGCGAACGCATGCGCCGCGCTGAAGTCCAGCCCGTCACGCTCGTGCCGTGCCGCGAGCTCGTCATAGACGGGAAGGGGGGAGGACCCTGTGGCCAGCCCCAGGACCGCGTCGGGTTTGCGCCGGAGCAGCGCTTCGACGGCATCGGCCGCCAGCTGTCCTATTTGCTTGCTGCCTTGGAGGATGACAACTTCCACTACCGGCCACCTTTCTGGCGTACTGCGGATTCAGCGGTTAACAGTCAGCTGGGCCAACAATTCCGGCCCGCGGGCGTCAAGCCATCTGCCGCCCAGCCGGACTCCGACCACAAAAAGCGAGAGTCCCAGTATCACGCCCACTGCCAGGTTGATCCACCCGAAAAGGGCATTTCCCGTGACCAGGTGCGCGATGAACAGCCCCACTTCGGGCAAGACCAGCAGGCTCAGGATTCCCATGCCGGCGAACTGCACAGCCAAGGTCTGGCCCACGTTGCCCGGGGGCTTCTTGAACGGGCTGTCTCCGGGCAACGGCACGGCCACGGTGTAGCGTGCAGACACCACGGACGACAGTCCCAGCCCCGTGAACAGGATGCCCAGGCTGAGGCCCAGCTGGCCTGGCAGGGCGTCCCAGCTGCCCGTGAAGAGGCATTGGCCCACGGCGAAGACCAGCACCACCGGCAGGGCGAAGGCGAGGCAGGCGAGCGCCCGCCCGAGCCGGTCATCGGTTCCCTTGACTCCCGTGGCCAGGTGCAGGGCGAAAGCCGTGTTGTCGTAGGAGACGTCCGCCGAGATGGACCAGGCCAGCAGGAACGCCGCCAGGGGTGCTGCGAGCGCCAGGGTGGCGTAGTCACCGCTCTGGCTTCCTTGGAACACCAGCAGGATGGGCAGCAGCGGAACCACTACGAGCGAACCTGAGTAGCGGGGGTCCCGCAGCCAGTAGGTCAGCGCCCTCGCCGTTACGGCACCGGCAGGGGTGGGCGGCAGCAGGCCGAGGAGTCCCAGTTTTCCGCCTTTCCGGCTTCCGCTTCCGGAATACGGCGGATTGACCAGGGCCCGCTCCAGCAGCAGCTTCCAGCACCAGGCGAGGCCGCCGAGCGTGGCCACCGCGACCAGGAACTTGGCTGTCGCCGCCACGGGGGCTCCGGCGGCAATCTCGCCGCCAAGGGACCAGGCCGCCCCCAGCGGCGTCCAGGAGAGTGTGGCCGCCAACTCCGGCAGGAAGCCTGAGGAGGCGGAGACACCCCTGCTCACCCCTGCCACGATCGGACCCATGAGGACCAGCGGGATCATAAAGACGATGGCGCTGACATCTTTGAAGCGGCGCGAGGACGCGAGGCTGGCGGTCGCAGTGGTCACCACCTTGGACAGGACCACACAGCTCAGGACGCCGACGCCGGCACCGACCAGTGCGGCAACGGCCGGAAGGGGGCCCCGGGCCCACGTCCATACGGTGGCGAGCGCCACGAGGGCAGTGGCGACGCCGGGAATGCCGATCAGCCCGCCAAGGGCCAGCCCGGTCAGGAGCTGCCGCATGGGAATCGCGGAGGTGGTGAAACGCGCGGGATCCAGCGTCATGTCTGCAGCGGCGGCGGCCACGGGGATGATGCCCCAGCCCAGGAGGGCCGCCGAACCGCCGAGCACCACTACAGTCTGGGCCAGTTCCGGGTCAGCGCGGCGCAAGAGGATTAGGGCCACGACCAGTGAGCCCACCAGCCCCAGCGCGTACAGCCCGCCGAAGGCCATGCCCACCAGCTGCCAGGGACTGCGCCGGAGGCCGTTGCGGAGCAGGGTCAGCTTCAGCCTTAGAAGGTGCGCAACCATTCCAGGCCTTCCGTGTGGTTGCGTCCGCCCACCAGCTGGACGAACCTCTCCTCCAGGGACGCGCCGGCCCGGACCTCGTCCACCGTCCCGGCCGCGAGCAGCCGCCCGGCGGCAACGACGGCAACGTGGTCGCACATGCGCTGGACCAGGTCCATGACATGGCTTGAGACGATGACCGTCCCGCCGGAGGCGACGTAGCGGTCCAGGATGGCGCGGATGTTTGACGCCGAGACGGGGTCCACGGATTCGAAGGGCTCGTCCAGCACCAGCAGCCGCGGCGCGTGGATCAGGGCCGAGGCGAGGGCGATCTTCTTCGTCATGCCGGCCGAGTAGTCCACCACCAGCGTGCCGGCGTCCTGGCTGAGGTCCAGGGCCGACAACAGCTCCCCTACCCGGGCAGCCAGGACGTCCTTCTCCATGCCGCGAAGCAGCCCGGCATAGGTGACCAGCTGCTCGCCGGTGAGCCGGTCAAAGAGGCGCACCCCGTCCGGGAGGATCCCCATCAGCTTCTTGGCCTCCAGCGGCCTGGCCCAGACATCCACGCCATGGACCACCGCAGTACCGAAGTCGGGCCGCAGCAGGCCGGTGGCCATCGACAGGGTGGTGGTCTTCCCGGCGCCGTTGGGGCCTACAATGCCAAAAAATGAGCCGGCCGGGACGTCGAGGCTGATGCCGTCGACGGCGATTTTCCCGCCGAAGCGCTTGGCGAGCCCGCGGATGGACAGGGCAGGAACGGGGCCGGCGTGCACCGAGGGATCAGGATGCGGAGCAGTCATAATGCCAGAGTAGCCCTACGGTCCCGCCTGACGGGTCCTCCCGCAGGAGTAGGGGCAAAGGAGTAGGGGTGCCTAGAACGAACGCCGTGGCACGGCACGTTCATACTGCGGTGCCCAGGCAAGGTCGTGGCCCAGTTCGAAGGCTGCACGCAGCCACCAGTGCGGGTCCCGCAGCGCCGCACGGGCGATGAAAACGCCATCGGCCTGGCCGGTGGCAACAGCGTGCTCGGCCTGGCCAGGCGAGGTCAGGAGGCCTACGGTGCCGGTGGGGACACCTGTTTCGCGCCGGATCCGTGCTGAGAAGCCGGTCTGGTAGCCGGGACCCGGCTGGATCTCCTGGTGCGCCACTGCTCCCCCGCTGGAGACATCGATGAGGTCCACGCCATGTTCGTGGGCCTGCGCGGCCAGGCGGATGGAGGCCTCGATGCCGATGCCGCCCTCCGCCCAGTCGGTGGCGGAGATTCTGAGCAGCAGGGGCATGGACTCCGGCATGACGTCACGCACGGCGTCGATCACGGCGAGCGTCAGGCGGTTCCGTCCGGCTTCGTCCCCGCCCCACGAATCAGTCCGCAGGTTGGTCAGCGGGCTCTGGAACTGGTGCAGGAGGTAGCCGTGCGCGCCGTGCAGCTCGAGGGTGTCAAAGCCGGCGTCGACGGCCCTCACGGCGGCAGCGGCGAAGTCGCTGACCACCCCCTGGATCTGTTCCTCGCCCATCTCGGCAGGTTCGGCATAGCCGTCGAAGGCCGACGGCGACGGGCCCACCGTGGCCCAGCCGCCGTCGGACTCCGGGACGCTGCCGCGCCGGCCCGAAAACGGCCAATACGTGGAGGCCTTACGCCCGGCGTGCGCGAGCTGGGCGCCGATCTTCGCCTCTGCGGCCCCGTGGCGGTGCACAAAAGACGTGATCCGTTCCCACGCCTCAGCCTGTTCGTCGTTATACAGTCCGGCGTCCCGCGGGCTGATGCGCCCCTCGGCACTAACGGCCGCCGCCTCCGAGAGGATGAGGGCGGCGCCGCCGGCCGCGAAAGAGCCCAGATGCATCAGGTGCCAGTCGTTGGGCACGCCAGGGGCGCCGTCGGGTCCGCAGCTGTACTGGCACATGGGTGACACCCAGCCGCGGTGCGTCAGCTCCAGTGAGCGCAGCTTCAGCGGCCGGAAGAGTGCCGGCACTAGAACAGCACGCGTGCCAGGCTCTGCCGGGCCTTCGCCACGCGCTCGTCGGAGCTGCCCACGACGTCGAAAAGTTCCAGGAGGCGGACACGGGCCGTTTCCCGTTCCGGGCCGAAGTTCCTGCCGATGAAGCTGACCACGCGGTTGAGGCCGTCTTCCACATGGCCGCCGGCCACGTCGAGGTCCGCAACGCCGAGCTGGGCGTCAAGGTTGTCCGGCTCCTCGGCTGCCAGGGTCCGCAGCGCCTCGGTCTCCTGGGCGGACAGGGACTGAAGCCTTGCCATCAGCTCCACCTGCGCCAGGCCAGCCTTGGCTTCGGCGTCGGCAGGCATCTCCAGCAGCGCCTGGCGGTAAGCGGCGGCCGCGGCGTTGTAATCGCCCTCCTCGATGGCGTCGTATGCGGCCTGGTGCAGCGGAGGAAGCGGCGCCGGTTCGGTTTCGGCTGGCGTTCCGTTGCCCAGGCTTCCGGTGACGCCGTTGGCCGCCGCGACTTTCAACAGTTCATCGAGCAGGGCCTGCACCTGTGCCTCGTCCGCACCTCCCTGGAAGAGCGGAACCGGCTGGCCCTTGAGCACTGCAACCGCGGTGGGCACGGCCTGCACCTGGAAGGCCTGAGCCAGCTGGGGGAAGGCGTCGATGTCCGCGGCGCCCAGCACCAGGCGGCCGCCATAGCTGTTGACCACCCGTTCGAGCGTGTCCAGCATCCCGGCGGATTCAGGTGAGTAGGCGGCCCACAAAGCGAAGACGACCGGCACTTTGGCCGAGAGTTCCACAAGCTCCTGGAAGTTGCCTTCGGTAACGTTGACCCGCAACGGACCCGGGCCCGCCTCGGAGGTTCCGGCGGAATCGCCTGGAACGGGCGGATTGCCTGGCGCGTTGCCAGGAGGGGTGCCGGGGCTGGCAGGTGGCGCCTGTCGCTGTTTCAGAGCGGAAAGGTCGACGGCGCCTCGCAGGTTAAGCAGGCTGGCAGCGGCTGGAGGGACTGGGCGGGAAGCTGGCGAACTCATGCTTTCCACTCTAGCCACTCCGGCCGCTGCCGGGTGCAATACACAGGAGGCTTGTACGCCCGCTGCCGCTTACTTGAAGCTTGCTCCGACCAGTCCGCGGGTGGCGGCGACGAGCTTGATGGGGTCCGTTGAGCCCGCGGGCGGGACATAGAGCGCCATCGACTCGGCGAAGTTCAGCACCATGCCGGTAGTGGTTTCCTTGCCCCCGGCGAGCGCCGCAGCATCGTCACCGATGGTGAGCTTGTCTCCGGACGCCTTGGGAGTGCCGTCGAACGCGAAATTCAGGCGGCCCAGGACCAGCGCGCCGCCGTCGGCCGTGCGGAACACCACGGTGCTTTCCGGCACCACCTTGTGGGTGAAGGTGAAGTTGCCGTTCTCGCCGGACTTGACCACTTCGGCCTGGTAGGAAAGGGTGTCGGCGATGTACGGCGAGGACTCCCCTTCCACCAGCTTGTCCTTGAAGGTGGAGTCCGCGGACGTGAGGCGGTCAGCCAGGCCTGCGAGGGCCTCCTCACCGCTGTAGAGGAGGCCGGTCTTGTCACTGGCCGCCAGCGTTTCCGTTCCGTCCCTTCCGATGGACGGGAACGTGGTGCCCGGCTGCAGCGGAGTGGTTTTTACGAGCTTGTAGTTCTCGCGCGGCGATGACTGAACCAGGGTCAGCAGTTGGGGCACCACGTTGCCATCGCCCTGGGTGACAGCCAGGACCTGGCGCGGCCAGTCCCGCTCGCTGGTGACAACGGTGGTGAGCAGCTTCGTGGAGCGGACAGGCATCCGTGCCTCGTAGGAGCCCACCTGGGAGCGGATCTTGTAGTTCTGCGTCCGGACTTCCAGTTCGGTTCCGCCCACGCGGTCGGCCAGCTTACCCGCGTCCTTGGCTGCGTCGCCGGCGTCGGCGGCACTGGAAACCTGCTCCAGGATGCGCCGGAACTGCGCGTCAAGAAGGACGGGCGAGGACTGGGCAGCAGCGCCTTCGCCGGCGGCGGAAGCCGTGGGCTCCGTGGAGGGGGCAGGAGTTGTGGTTGCGTTTGCAGCCACGCCAGTTCCGGCCACCACGGCAGCAGTGACGGCAGCAGTGACCATGCCCGCGCTCACCATGCCCAGGCGGGCCGAGGACCGGGCCTCCGTCTTAGCGTTTGCCCGCTTGGCGAACACGCTTCCCTGCCCCGTGCCGTCGCCGTTCCGAGTGCGGGCAGAAAGGACAGCCAGAGCAATGCCGGCAAGGATCAGCAGTCCGCCAATAACCATCAGCGGGATGGCCCACGGCGTCGAGGTGTCATTCGGGAACGTCATCGACACGGTGCCCGGAGCGGCCTTGGTGCCGTCGGAGGCCAGCAGCAGCGACCATTCACCGTCCGCGGGAGGAGTCCACGAGTAGTCCAGTTCGCCACTTGCGTTTTCGCTGGATACCCAGAGATCCGAGCCCCCAGGGTTGGGGGCCGTGGGTTCACCGTCGGAGTGCTCCACCTGAAGGGCCTTGTTGCCTTCGGCGACCCCCGTAACGGTGTTGTGGGCAGCCTGGCCAACCCACGCGTCGATGTCGTCCGGACGGCCGGCAGCAAGGATGAAGTTGCCGTCACCCTTGATATTGATCTTTACCGTGCCGCCGTGAAGCGTGCGCAGGTTCTGGTCAATGACGGTCAGCGGCGCCTCGGCGGAATCTGTGGGTACCGAGGCCGTGAAGGTCTCGGAGGGAGCCCAGATGGTCTTCTGGCCGATACCGGCCAGGAGTGTCAGGAGGCCGAGCAGCACAAGTGCGACTGCAGTCTTGAAACGCAAAGGAAACACCAATCATCAGCGGGGGTTTAGTTCAATAGTAACCGTTTTGTTACCAATAGCTCAGTCGGAGGCTTTCGGCGGCCATCCCTGGCTCCCCGACTTAAGCACTACTCCCTGCTGTTGACAAGGCTGCTGATAGTGTTTGCGATGATCATCACACCGGCCCGCAGCCGCGGCGCCACGCACGGAACAGGCCCCAAGAAGCAGTGACTGACAAGACGGAAGAATCCCCCGCGGAACAGGACAATCCACCCGCCGTTCCCGGGAAGCAGGCTGGGCCGCAACAACCTGTTCCCGCCCGGCGGACAGGGGCGACAGCTGCCCTCGGGGCCGTGCTGCGCAGGCTCCGCCAGCCGTTGCCCGGCGCGCAGCCCCGGCTTCGTTTTGAAATGCCGCCCGAGTACTCCCCTCAGGATGAGGGCCCCGGCACCGAAGCGGTGCAGTCACCGCCACAGTTTGGCCAGCCGGGGCCGCGGATATCGCCGCAGCACCCGCTCTACCTCGGGTTTATGGGCACGGTGGGAGTGGGCCTGGCCCTGCTGGTCTACTGGATCGGCTCCAACACCACGCAGCTGCTGCTCTGGATTGTCGCGGCCCTCTTCATCGCGCTTGGCCTGGATCCGGTGGTGGGCTGGCTTGAGGGCAGGAAGATTCCGCGCCCCGCGGGCATCCTGATCTCCGTATCGGTACTGGTGACGGCGGTGGTGGGGTTCTTCGCCACGCTGATCCCCACGATCGTGGAGCAGGTCACGGAAATCGTCCAACAGGCACCGGTCTGGGTGCGCGACTTTATTGATTCTGATTTCTTCCGCAGCGTCGATGACCAGTTTGGCGTCCGGGACCGGATTGAGGACGAATTGAATAAATTCGTCAACAATCCGGAGGCCATGAGCGGTATCTTCGGCGGGGTGGTGGGGTTCGGGTCAACGGTGGCCAACGGGCTTTTCGGCACCCTGATCGTCCTCGTGCTGAGCCTGTACTTCCTCGCGGCCCTGCCCGCGATGAAGAAGTGGGGCTACCGCCTGGCACCCCGGTCCCGCCGGCCGCGCGTGGAGGCGCTCTCTGAGGAAATCACGCGCTCTGTTGGAAACTACGTCATCGGCCAGGCGTGCGTGGCATTGCTGAATGCCACTTTCGCCTTTGTGGTGATGTCCATCCTGGGCATTCCATTCGCCGTCCTGCTCGCCTTCGTGGTGGCGCTGCTGGCGTTCATCCCCCTGGTGGGCGGCCTGATTGCGGCGGTAGTGGTGCTCCTCGTATCGCTGACGGAGGGCTGGCAGACGGCCGCCATCTACGCGGTATGCTACTTCGCCTACCTTCAGTTCGAGGCGTACTTCATCTCCCCCCGCATCATGCAGAAGGCGGTGGCTGTCCCTGGGGCGGTGGCCGTTATTTCAGTGATTGCCGGCGGCAGCCTGCTCGGCATCCTGGGCGCACTGATAGCCATTCCCACAGCCGCCGCCATTCTCCTGCTGGTCAAGGAGATCTACATCGCCCGCCAGGACAAGCACTAGGCTGCAGCAGGCACCGGTCCGCGCCAGCAGCCGTGGCTGAGCCCGGGTCAGGCGGCGGCGGTGGCCACCGGGCCATCCCATTCCTGGGCCAGGCCGCCCGGACCTGAGCCTTCCTCCGTCACCTCATCCACGATTTCATTGAGCACCCGTGCAGCGTATTTCTCGCCCACCCACAGGTGCTTGGCGCCGTCGACCCCCACGACGCGTGCCTGCGGAACAAGCCGGAAGCGATCCGCAGCGGCCTCAGGCCGCAGGTAGTCGTCGTGTTCGGGGACCAGCACGGTCAGTGGCTTGCCGCTCTCCGCCCACGCGCCAAGGTGGGCATCAGAGGCCCGGTGCAGCGGCGGGGACAGCAGCACTGCGCCTTCCACCTGCGAAGCGACTGGCTCCACTGCGCCATACATGAGTGCGAGCTCGGTGCCGAAGGACCACCCCACCAGCCACCGGTTGGGCAGCTGCCTTTCGACGGCGAACCGGACTGCGGCCTCGACGTCGAACTTCTCGCCGATGCCCTCTTCAAACGTACCGTCGCTGGTCCCGCGGGGAGAAGAGGTTCCGCGCGTATTGAACCTCAGCACGGCCACGCCCGCCAGTGCCGGAAGCCGGTACGAAGCCTTCCGGTACACGTGCGAGTCCATAAACCCGCCGTGTGTGGGAAGCGGGTGCAGCGTGATCAGCGTGGCGTTGACCTGGCCCGATTCAGGGAGCGCCAGCTCGCCAACCAGGGTGTGCCCGTCCGCCGTGTGCAGCTCCACGTTCTCGCGCCTGGCAGGGAGGACGGTGGAGGCACGGATGGGTGCGGGGCCTTCAGGCTGGATAAACTCGTACGACGCCGGATCAAAGGTCATGCCTGCCAGCTTAGCGACTCTGTGCGGTCTGGATTCATCCCCGGTTCCGGCGCGCAGCACGGCAATGCGCGGGCTCAGCGGTAGCGGTAGCTGCGCGACGCCCAGCAGTTGGTGTGCCAGTGGCGGCGCTCGGCAAGGCCTGCGGCCGCGCCGAAAAGGTGGTCGCCCTTCCAGACCACCAGGTGCGCCACGCCCGGCGGGACGGCCATAAAGCAGCCGGGGCAGACATAAGACTTTTCCGCGTTCCTGGCTGTCATGGTCCTGACCATCCACTCGCCGTCGGGGGCGCTTTCACGGCGGGCGATGCCGGCCCTGGCCCGTTCCAGGTCGAGTTCCGGGACCTCGCCGTTTCCCTTCTTGCCCGCTGTCTTTCCGGCCGGGCCCGACTTTGCAGCCGCACCTTTTCCGGTGGCAGGACGGCGGGGGCGGTTGGAACGCGGCATGCCTCCATTCTGCCCCAGCCCCGGTAGTGTGTACGGCGTGCGACTTGTCATAGCCCGATGCTCCGTTGATTATGTTGGCCGGCTCAAAGCCCATCTCCCCCTTGCCACCAGGCTCCTGCTGGTCAAGGCCGATGGCTCGGTGCTGGTCCATTCAGACGGCGGCTCCTACAAGCCGCTGAACTGGATGAGTCCCCCTGCCACCCTCCGCGTCTCTTCCCCGGAGGACGTCGACCTCGAACTGGGGGTTACGGAACAGTGGACTGTCCAGTCCGCCAAGACCGATGACCGGCTCATCATCAACATCCACGAGTATCTCCACGAGTCCTCGCACGACCTTGGTGTTGACCCGGGCCTGATCAAGGACGGTGTCGAGGCGGATCTCCAGCGCCTGCTCGCAGATCAGATCGAAACCTTGGGTTCCGGATTTTCGCTGATCCGGCGGGAGTATTTCACCGCCATCGGCCCGGTGGACATCCTGGCGCGGGACGCCACGGGGGCCACGGTGGCCATCGAGCTGAAGCGCCGTGGCGATATCGACGGCGTGGAACAGCTCACCCGCTACCTTGAACTCCTGAACCGGGATCCGTTGCTGGCCCCCGTCCGTGGCATCTTTGCGGCCCAGCAGATCAAGCCGCAGGCCAAGGTCCTGGCAAACGACCGTGGCATCGACTGCGTCACCCTCGACTATGACGCCATGCGCGGCATGGACGACAGCGAATCCCGGCTTTTTTAGGCCCGCGCCGCACCGCCGGAGTGGCGAAGCGGCCCTGACAAGGGCGTTTACGCTTCTTTTACCCAAAATTTATCGGTTTGGCTGTCTGGACCGTTGACCTGACGGTCCTGTCATGAAATTCTTATCTGAGTCTTTGTGTAGGTGTTTTTCATGCTCGCAAGACATGTTGCGAGCGCGAAGCTCCTGCAGGGCCGGTTCCCAGGAACGGGCAGTCCAGGATTCTTCTCGCGGAGTAACCAAGGCCAGCACGAAGTGTGCTGAACTTAAAAGTTCCATAATGAGGAGAAATAAATGGCACAGGGAACCGTCAAGTGGTTCAACGCTGAAAAGGGCTTCGGCTTCATCACCCCGGATGACTCCGATGGCGATGTCTTCGTTCACTACTCTGAGATCCAGACCGGTGGCTTCAAGACCCTCGACGAGAACCAGCGCGTTCAGTTCGAAATTGGTCAGGGCGCCAAGGGTCCCCAGGCTACCGGCGTTACGCTGGTCTAGTCCCCCGCCGCCGGCCGCATGTGCGGCCCCTGCGAATTAATGATCCCCGGCGTTATTGCCGGGGATCATTTTTTGTCATGCGCAGCAACGGTAATTGGGCGGAACCGAAATCCGAAGGATTCCGGCATTTCCGGCCACGACTTAACTGTCACAAAATGTTTCAGTTCCTGAAATGGCGCTTGTCAGGTCACCAGCTCCCGGACGAGCCGGGCACCCTGCCGCACGGACAGTCCGGGCAGGTAGGCCCGGGTGAGCGCCCTGCCTATGGCCGGCAGATGCAGCGGATCCTGGTAGTAAAGGTAGAGCGTGCGGTATTCAGGCTTGAACCGTGATTTGAAGGCTGCCAGCGAACGGAAACCGTAGACGGGCTCGAGCGCATGGCCAACGACATCCAGGATCCGGACCAGGTTCTCCGCAGCCACTGGCTCTTGCTGCCCCGCCTGCTGCCCGTCCCCGTGGCCGTCCTCGGGCCGCCGTGCCAGCGGCGATCCGGACAACGAGATGACCTCCACCGACTTTCGGAGCTCCAGCACGGCCGAGGCAATCAGGAACTCCATGACCCCCGGGAAGCCCCCGGCGCCGCGGCGCATGACGTCAAGGGTGCGGCTGACCACTTTGCCGCCCTCGTAGACGGGAAGCCAACTGGTCACCCCATGCACGGTGCCGTCCCCGTCGACGGCGAGGCAGCACAATACCTCATCATCCATGAGCTCATCCAGCCCACCGAGGGTGAAGCCCATCTCAGGCACAGACTTACCGGCCGCCCACTCCTCCGACACTTCACTGAGCTGCCCGCGCAGTGCCTGCGGCAGGCCGTGATAAGTTCCCCAAACGGCCGTAACCCCCATTTTGGCCGCGCGATTCAGTGCTGTCCGCACGTTCTGCCATTCCTTGCCGCGGAATTCGAGTTCCCGCACGGCCAGCCGTGTTTCCAGGGCGACCGCCACACGGTGGAAGCCGCGGTCCTGTAACAGCGGCCAGAGGCTGGAATCGCAGGAATAGAACGCGGGAATCAGGGCATGACGGCTGCAGTGGGCGAGGAAGCCTTCAGCCACGCCGGAACGCGATGCCGGCTCGCCGAAGGGTCCCGCCAGGGTGAGTGCGACGCTTCCATGCTGCTGGTAGGCAACAGCGCCTTTGAGGTCAGGGCTGAACCAGTAGGTGTTGGGTTCCCAAAGAGCCATCCAAGACAATGAATCGCCGCCCTCATGCAACAGCCTTCGCACCCTTGTCCGGTCAGAAGCACCGGCGTCGCTGCCATGGTGACGGCCCAGGAGAATGAACCAGACGCCGGCCAGTGCGATGAACCAAAAAACGGGACCCGAAAAGGCGAAGATAAAGGACTCCGCGCCGTCCCGGTCAGCGAACACCCGCCGGTAGAGGTTGGGGATGGGGACAGGCATGTACTGCCGGGAGAGTTCGGCGAACAGCCCCAGGAGGCCGCCGTCCCGGGTCATTCCGCCGGCGCTGAGCCAGGCAACACTGTAGCCGCCTGCCAGCAGCAGCAAGGCACTTCCCAGCACAGCCAGGAGGGTGCGGCGGGCTTCAGGATGTGTTTCCACCCTGAACTGCCGCCTGTTGGCCCACAACACGGCGGCCAGCAGCAGGGGTACTGTCACAAGGGGCAGAATGTGCGCAAACCCGGACCCCATCGCCGCGGTATGGGGGCGCGACGGATAATGCGGAATCAGCGCGAACAGCGCCAGGTAGACGGCCGCCACCGCCGTGACTGCCAGCTGGACGGCCAGCGTAATGCGCAGCGCGAGCCGCCGCCCGCGGCGCATTCCGTCTGCGCAAATCAGCAGCAGGATGACGGGGACAACCGCCAGGGCCAGGCCCAGTGGTCCGGCGAACCCTTGCCGGCCGGCCTCCAGGCACGACGCTTCCACCGTGGAGCCGCCGCAGTAAAGTTCCAACTGGCCGAGGGTGGGCAACGGATTCAGGACCACGTCGCGCAGCAGGGCAAGGGGCCCTGTGGGGGTCCTTGCGACGCCCGTGAGGATGGGACCCACGGCAAAAACTGCCACCGTCAGAGCGAGCAGGTTGCGCGTTTCGCGGCCGGTGGAGCGGTGCCGGTGAAGGTGGCCGTCCTCGCCCTGGATCCACCATCCGGCGATCAGGCCAAGGAGCGCGCCCAGCAGTCCGATCACCGTTTCCGGATGGCCAACATAAAGGACAAGGAGAAGGGACACAGAGACCAGCCCAGTCCGCAGCCTCCGCCGCCAGAGGACCGAGAGCCGGCCGCTCGCCGCGAGACCAACAGCGAGAACAGCGGCATAGGGTCCGATGAGCCCGGTGTCCGCCATCAGCCCCAACCAACCGTCGCCCGCGTACCTGGCCAGCTGGGTGACCAGGAGGTATAGCGTCACTGCACCGAACTGGCCGGCGGCGAAGAAGAGGGCAGCCTGCAGTGTTCCAAGTTTCCGCTCTGCGAGTCCCAGAAGCAGGAGGATCATCAGTGATGCCGTCAGGTAGGCCAGCGGGTTGGTGGCGAAAAACATCGACGTAAACAGCGACCACCACAGGCCAGATTTCAATCCCGGTCCGCTGACACTGGCGATATCCAGCAATGTTGCCGGCGGACCGGCAAGATAGCTTCCCGTGATGGCGCCGGTCAGAAGGAAGACGGCCAGGACGCCCAGGGTGAAGGGAATCGAGCTGAGCCGTGCCTTGGATCGCTGCCACGCCGGCCGGACCACGGTGGCCCAGGCCAGTGACGCGGGCCGGACATCCGGGCCGGCAGTCACGGCTTGATACCCCAGCGGGAGGCCAGGAACCCGAGCCCGTCCGCCATCCCCCGGGACGGAGTGTCCCACGAGTGGCCGGCATGCTGCACCTGCCCTGCTTCGACAGTGAAGCCCGCCTTGCTGGCCGCTTCGGCCAGGGTGTCCATGTAGTCGACAAACTCAGGGTCCCGCTCGCCCGCCGCAAAATACACTGCGCTGGAATCGAAACGCTGATGCTTCATCCTGGACAGCGGGGTCTCGCGCTCAAAAGCAGCCGTGTCCCCGGCGTACGCTGCGTCGATTGTTTTCTGCCGCTCCTTGGCCAGGGCCGGTTCAATTTCACTGGAAAATGCCAGCACCGAGCTGTAGATGTCCGGATGCCGGGTGCCCATCTGCAGGGCACACGTTGCTCCGAAGGAGAACCCGCCGGCGGCCCATTGCCTGTGGCTGGGGTCCACGTCAAGGGTTGCGTTGATCCATGCCGGCAAGTCCACGGCCAGGTAGGTGTCCGCCCGGGCTATCCGGCTGTCCAGGCACAGGGTGTTGGCAGACTGTGACCCGTTAGGGTCCGCCACCACCACAACCGGTGCAATGCCGCCGTGGCCGGAAGCGAACTTGTCCAGGTGTGCCCGCAGCGCTCCACCGGTGAGCCAGTCGGACGGACCGCCGGGCTGTCCGGAGAAGAGCACCAGGACGGGCAGTGCGGGACGGTTTGTGGCGAAGTACGCCGGAGGCAGGTAAATATAGGCTTCCCGTGTTTCCAGCGCAGATGCCGGCCCGGGGATGTTCGCCTTCCGAAGGACGCCCCCACTGGGCATATCCCCCTGCGGTGCCCAGCCTTCCAGCGGCACCGGGGACGGGCCGCCGGGCTGGCGCATGAGGCCAGTCTCCAGGACCGGAATCCGGGCCAGCGCCGTGCCCATAAGGTCGCTGACCGTCCTGTTGAGGCCAAAGTAGGCATTGATCTGGACTCCGGTGAGCAGGAGCACCAGCAGAAATGCGACGATGCCGGCACTTTGCTGTCGCCTGCTGGCCCGCGGCATGCGGATCAGTGCCAGTATCAGGGCAGCGACGGCGGGGACCGACCAGAGCAATACGTCGTCCGGAAGATCCTCCGGAAAAGTCGAAAAGACGTCGATAAGGGCCCAGTGCACCATGCCGACCACGGCGATGCCGCCGGCGACGGAAACGAGAACTGACAGCCACCATGGGCGCGGTCCGGCCATTGCCGGGCGCCAGAGCAAATACACGGCTGCCGCCGCGCCCAGTGCGCAGGCGGTCCAAAATACCGGTCCGTCAGTCAGCCGGACATCAGAAAGGAAGTCCACGCCGGCTAGCGCCAGGTCCCCACACCGATGACGGGCCCGGCTTCCAGCCACGATGAGAGCCCGGTGTAGGCGTCAAACTTCATAGCCAGTCTCAGGTCCTGGCCCTCGTACCGCAGCTCCACAATAACGACGTCGGGCTGGACCTTCACGGCCTCTGCTTCCGTCGGCTTGCGGCGGCCCAGCAGTTCCAGGGAACTCCGTTTGAATTTGTGCTTGGGCCGGACACTGAGTGAAAGCAGACGGAACCACTCAAGGTCGTTGTCCTGGTAACGACAAACCCCCATCTGCCAGCTGTTTCCAGCTACGCAAATGGAGGCGTCCACTGTGCCCAGGGCGCGCCGCAGGTTGAAGCGGCGCACCCCGGAAAGGCACAGTGCAAGTATCAGCAATCCAAAGGCGATTGCCAAGGCGATGAACGGAAGACTCGGAGCGTCCATCAAGGTCGTGCTAGCGGATCCCAGCAGTAGCCGCGTCACCCAGCTGGGCGTTGTCAGCAACAATAACCACACGGTTGTTGTCAACGGAGAAGAATCCGCCATCGACAACTACGGCAATACGGTCACCCGAAGCCGGCTGAATCGCCAGTTCACCTTCGGCCAGGATCGCCAGCAGGGGCGAGTGGCCGGGCAGGATTCCGATCTCACCATCGCTGGTGCGGGCCTTGACCATCGTGGCCGCTCCGGACCAAATAAAGCGGTCCGCTGCGACAATCTCAACCTCAAGCTCAGCCATATTACTTGGTCTGTTCCTGGATCTTGGCCCACTGGCGCTCAACGTCATCCAGGCCGCCGACGTTGAAGAACGCCTGCTCTGCAATGTGATCGAGCTCGCCGTCGCAAATCGCGGTGAAGCCTTCAACGGTGTCCTTGATGGAAACCGTGGAGCCCTCGACACCGGTGAACTGCTTGGCGGTGTAGGTGTTCTGCGACAGGAACTGCTGGATGCGGCGTGCACGCGACACGACGATCTTGTCCTCTTCGGAGAGTTCGTCAACGCCGAGGATGGCGATGATGTCCTGGAGTTCCTTGTTCTTCTGCAGGATCTGCTTCACGCGGACAGCCGTGTTGTAGTGGTCCTTGCCGATGTACTGGGGATCCAGGATTCGGGAGGTCGACGTCAGCGGGTCAACGGCCGGGTACAGACCACGGGAGGCGATTTCACGGGAAAGTTCCGTGGTCGCGTCGAGGTGTGCGAACGTCGTGGCCGGGGCCGGGTCGGTGTAGTCATCTGCGGGAACGTAGATGGCCTGCATCGAGGTGATGGAGTGGCCCTTAGTGGACGTAATGCGCTCCTGGAGGAGGCCCATTTCGTCGGCAAGGTTGGGCTGGTAGCCCACAGCCGAAGGCATGCGGCCGAGGAGGGTCGAAACCTCGGAACCTGCCTGCGTGAAGCGGAAAATGTTGTCGATGAAGAGCAACACGTCCTGGTTCTGCACATCGCGGAAGTACTCCGCCATGGTCAGGGCCGACAGTGCCACCCGCAGACGCGTTCCCGGCGGTTCGTCCATCTGGCCGAATACAAGGGCGGTGTCCTTGAGGACACCTGCCTCTTCCATTTCAACCCAGAGGTCGTTGCCTTCACGGGTACGCTCGCCAACACCGGCGAATACCGAGGTACCACCGAAGTTGCGTGCAACACGGGTGATCATTTCCTGGATCAGGACGGTCTTGCCCACGCCGGCGCCGCCGAACAGACCGATCTTTCCACCCTTGATGTACGGGGTGAGAAGGTCGATCACCTTGATGCCGGTCTCGAGCATCTCAGTGGAGCCTTCGAGGGAGGCGAAGGCCGGAGCCTTACGGTGGATGGGCCAGCGTTCGCTGATCTCCAGTTCCGACTCTGCTACGTCAAGGGGCTGACCCAGGACGTTGAAGATGTGGCCTTTGACGCCGTCACCCACGGGCACGGAGATCGGGGCACCGCTGTCAACCACGGACGTACCGCGGACGAGTCCGTCGGTAGCCTGCAGGGAGATGGCGCGGACGAGGTTGTCACCCAGGTGCTGGGAGGTCTCGAACGTGATGGTCTTGGTTTCACCGTTGAGTGTGATCTCGGTGGTGAGGGCGTTGTAAATCGAGGGGATTGCGTCAGCCGGGAATTCGACGTCGACAACCGGGCCAATAACACGAGCAATACGGCCGGTGGCACCGGACGTTGCGGCTACGTGTTCGGTAGCAGTGGCAGTCATCTCTCTCACTTCACTCAGTAGATGGCGTGGGGTTAAGTTTATCTGTTGTGGTGCAGGTTCCGCGGGAACCGAAACTGCCGAAGGCTAGGACGCGAGGGCGTCTGCGCCGGCAACGATTTCGGAAAGCTCCTGCGTGATTTCAGCCTGGCGGGCCGTGTTGCGCAGACGCGTGTACTTCTTGATGAGGTCCGTCGCGTTGTCGCCGGCGGACTTCATCGCCCGCTGGCGCGCAGCAAGCTCGGAAGCTGCTGCCTGCAACATGGCTGCGAAGATACGGGATTCGATGTAGCGCGGCAGCAAGGCATCAAGAACCTGCTCCGTTTCCGGTTCGAACTCGTAGAGCGGCAAGAGGTCCGATTCCGAAGCTGCCTGCTCTTCAACGACCTCAAGCGGAAGCAGGCGGATTACCGTCGGCTCCTGGGTGACCATGGACTTGAAGCGGGTGTACACAACGTGGATTTCGTCCACGCCACCCTCTTCATAGGCCGTTGCGAAATCCGTCAGCAGCGCTTCTCCGACTTCGCGGGCAGTGGCGAACTCAGGGGCGTCGGTGCCGCCGGTCCAGACCCGCGCGTACTCGCGGTTCCGGAACTCGTAGTACGCCTGTCCCTTGCGTCCGACCAGGTAGGTCTTGACTTCCTTGCCTTCAGCGTGGAGCAGCTCGTTGAGACCTTCCGCCTGCTTGAGCACACTCGCCGAGTAGGAACCTGCCAGGCCACGGTCCGAGGTGATTACCAGGACTGCGGCACGGCGGATCTGCTCCGGCTCAGTGGTCAGCGGGTGGTCGATTTCGCTTTGGCTGGCGACAGCAGAAACGGCGCGCGTGATGGCGTTCGCGTAAGGCAGTGAAGCTGCTACGCGCGCCCGGGCCTTGCCGATGCGCGAGGTAGCGATCAGTTCCATCGCCTTGAAGATCTTGCGCATCGACGTGGTCGAGCTGATCTTCTGGCGGTAGACCCGGATCTGGGCTCCCATACTTATCCTTTCCTAAGATTCCGTAGCCCGGATGCGCCGGACCCGTGGGTCCGGCGCATCCGACCAGCGGAACTAGCGCTTCTGCTTGACGATTTTTTCCTGGTCGACGTCGCCCTCGGAGATAGCATCATGCTCCTCGTGGCCGGCACCTACCAGGTGGTTGTCACCCTCGCCGAAGAAACCCTTTTTGAAGTCCACGATCGCGGTCTTCAGTGCTTCTGCGGTGTCATCGCCCAAGACGCTGGTCTGGGCCAGCGTGGTGAGGATCGATGACTTGTGCTTGAGGTGCTCCAGGAACTCGGCCTCGAAGCGGCTGATGTCTTCAACCGGCACGTCGTCGAGATAGCCGTTGGTACCTGCCCAGATGGACACAACCTGGTCCTCGACCGGGAACGGCGAGTACTGGCCCTGCTTGAGCAGTTCCATCAGGCGGGCGCCGCGGGTCAGCTGCTGGCGTGAAGCCGCATCCAGGTCCGAAGCGAACATGGCGAATGCCTGCATGTCGCGGTACTGGGCCAGGTCCAGCTTCAAGGTACCCGAGACCTTCTTCATGGACTTGACCTGGGCAGCACCACCAACGCGGGACACCGAGACACCAACGTCAACAGCAGGACGCTGGTTGGCGTTGAAGAGGTCCGACTGGAGGAAGATCTGGCCATCGGTGATCGAGATCACGTTGGTCGGGATGTAGGCGGAAACGTCGTTTGCCTTGGTCTCCACGATGGGCAGGCCGGTCATCGAGCCTGCGCCGAGCTCGTCGGAGAGCTTTGCACAACGTTCCAGCAGACGGGAGTGCAAGTAGAACACGTCGCCCGGGTAGGCTTCGCGTCCCGGCGGGCGGCGCAGCAGCAGCGAAACGGCGCGGTAGGCTTCAGCCTGCTTGGACAGGTCGTCGAAGATCACCAGAACGTGCTTGCCGCCGTACATCCAGTGCTGGCCGATGGCCGAACCGGCGTAAGGGGCCAGGTACTTGAAGCCTGCGGGGTCGGAAGCGGGAGACGCCACGATGGTGGTGTACTCCAGTGCGCCGTGGTCCTCAAGGGTCTGACGGACGGCTGCGATGGTGGACGCCTTCTGGCCAACACCGACGTAGACGCAGCGCACCTGCTTGGTGACGTCTCCGGAAGCCCAGTTGGCCTTCTGGTTGATGATGGTGTCAACGGCGATGGCCGTTTTGCCGGTCTGGCGGTCGCCAATGATCAGCTGACGCTGGCCGCGGCCGATCGGGATCATGGCGTCGATGGCCTTGAGTCCGGTCTGCATCGGTTCGTGGACCGACTTGCGCTGGGTAACGCCGGGCGCCTGGAGTTCCAGCGCACGGGTGGTCTCAGCCTTGATTTCGCCGAGGTCATCGATCGGCTGACCGAGCGGGTCAACTACGCGTCCAAGGAACGCGTCGCCAACCGGTACGGAAAGGATCTCACCGGTGCGGTGCACTTCCTGGCCTTCTTCGATGCCCGTGAAGTCACCGAGGATGATGACACCGATTTCGCGGACGTCAAGGTTCTGGGCCAGGCCCAGAGTGCCGTCCTCGAAGCGAAGCAGCTCGTTCGCCATGACCGAGGGAAGGCCCTCAACACGGGCGATGCCGTCACTTGCGGTGGTTACGCGGCCAACCTCTACGCGCTCTGCGTTTCCGGGTTCGTAGGACGCCGCGAACTCGTTCAACGCATTACGGACGTCGTCGGCGTTGATGGTCAATTCGGCCATCTGCAGTCCCTGCTCTCCTGTTTTCGTGATCATCGTTGCTCACGATGACCGGGGTTTCTATCAGTTAAGTTGTGCTTGTCCGGCTAGCTTGCCAGTTGGCGGTGAAGCTGGCCCAGCCGGGAAACAACGGAAGCGTCAAGCACTTCGTCGCCCACCTGGACACGGATTCCGCCTATCAGTGCGGGATCAACATTGATGTTGACCTTGAGCTCGCGACCATACAGGGAGTTGAGCCCTGCCTGGAGGCGGCTGAACTGCGTCTCAGTCAAAGGACTGGTGACGCTGACAGTTGCAATCCAGCGCTGCTGCCGTTTGGCCGCCAACTCGGCGAACCGGGCCACCAACCTGGTCGGCTTGAGGCCGCGGGGCTGGGAGACGGCCTGGCCGATAAGGACTTTGGCTTCCTCGCTTGCGCCAGGAACCAGCCTCTCGGTGAGGGTGGTCTTTGCAGTACCGCTTGCCTGTGGTTCGGACAGAGCACGTTGTACCTCGTGGCTGGAGGCAACGGCCTGGTTGAAGGAGAACAGATCGTTCTCCAGCTCTTCCAGCCCAGAGATTCCGGAGGCAGAAACAGCCGACTTGTTTTCAGCGACGGCGATGACCACCGTTGCGGCAAGAGTCTCGAGTGCATCGCCGATATCCCGTGCCGATGCCCAGCGCAAACTGGCCAGCCCACCCGCGATATCCGCAGCATCAGCGGAGACTTTCCCGCCAAACAGCTGCTTGACCAGCGCCGACTTTTCGTCACCGCTACGGGACGGGTCAGTCAGGGCGCGGCGCAAGCCAGCCGAGCTGTCCACCGTTCCCAGGATTCCGAAGAGTTCCTTAGCCAACCCCAGCGAAGCCGTCGGAAGCTTGGCTTCCAACGTGGTCAGTGCCGTGGCCAGCGATTCGCTCGATACACCTGCCATTACTGAGTTGCACCTGCGTTCTGGTTCTCCAGATCTGCCAGGAAGCGGTCAACAACGCGGGCCGCACGCTCGTCGTCGGTGAGTGCTTCACCAACAATGCGTCCTGCCAGCGTGGTGGCCAGTGTGCCCACCTCGGAACGCAGGGACACAACAGCGGCCTGGCGCTCCGATTCGATCTGCACGTGCGCCTGCGCAGTGATGCGGGCGGACTCTGCAGCAGCCTTTTCCTTCAGATCCGCAAGGATCTGAGCGCCTTCGGCACGGGCTTCCTCGCGGATGCGGTTGGCCTCTGCACGGGCGTCCGTGAGCTGCTGCTTGTATTCTTCGAGGGCTGCAGAAGCTTCTGCCTGGGCCTTCTCGGCCTTGGCGATGCCGCCCTCAATTGCCTCAGCGCGCTCTGCGAATGTCTTCTCGAACATCGGGACAACGAACTTGACCACGATGAACATGAGGACAGCAAAGCCGACGAGGACAACGCCCATTTCCCAGACGTTGGGTACCAGTGGGTTAGTCTCGCCCTCTGTGGCGGCTGAGATGATCACCTGGTTCATAATTCACCCGTCCTTATCTACTCGGTTCTGGATGTTCGCTTGGTTCTGAAGACAGACTAGAGAACGAAGGCGAAGACCAGGCCGAGGATGGCAAGGGCTTCAGTCAGCGCGAGGCCGAGGAACGCGATCGGCTGCAGGACGCGCTGGGCTTCCGGCTGGCGGGCCACACCGTTGATGTAAGCGGCGAACACCAGACCAACACCGATACCACCTCCGATTGCGGACAGACCGTAACCTACGAGGTTGAGATTGCCTTCCATTTTTCTTCCTTTCAAGATGCCACCCATGTGGCAGGTTGTTTGGGTTGCTTCATCCCCGCGAGGGGAAGCTTTTGGGAGCCTAGTGGCTGTCGGCGTGAAGTGCGCCTTCGATGTAGATCGCGGTCAGCAGGGTGAACACATAGGCCTGCAGGACCATGATCAGGGCTTCAAGCATGTACATGGCGATCGCGCCGCCAAGGACCAGGAGGGAGGTGCCCTTCAGCAGGATGTTCTCCTGCATGATGAGGAACTCGATGCCATAGCCGGCGATCATCACAATGAGGTGGCCGGCGAGCATGGTCGCGAACAGACGGAGGCTGTGCGTGACAGGCCGGACCAGGAAGTTGGAGATGATCTCGATCGGGATGACGATCGGGAGGATGTACCAGGGAACACCGGAAGGAACGGTTGCGAGCTTGAAGTAGCGCAGTCCGTTCTTCTTGATGCCGATGGCGATCCAGGTGAAGTAGACAATGCCAGCCAGGACATAGGCGCCGCCGACGTGTGAGAACGTGGGGAGCTGGAAGAACGGGATGGCCCCGTAGATGTTGTTCACCAGGATGAAGAAGAACAGGCTGAACAGCAGCGGGACGTACTTCATAAAGTCCCGGCCGCCGATGATGTCCTTGGCAATGCCGTTGCGGACGAAGCCGTAGGCGGCCTCGCCGGCGAACTGGAGCTTGCCGGGTACCAGCTGCTGCTTGCGTGCGGCAAGCACGAAGAAGACGGCGATAAAGGCGACAGAGAGCAGGACAAGCAGCATCTGCTTGGAGAATCCCTCTGCGGCACCCCACGGCAGGATTGCCGGCAAATGCATTTCGTTAATTCCAGGAGGAGTGAAGTCTCCTGAATTTTGGGCCGGGAGCGCAAGCGCGATCAACGCGTTTCCTCTCTGCAGTGTCCATCATTGGGCGTTGGGCAGGGACCGGCGGCCGTTAGGCCTGCTGTTCCCGTTGTGAAATTATTTGGCATTAGTGTTTGCCGTCCTTGGACGGCCCGCTGGCAGCAGGGCGATCCCCAGCCTTTTTTCGATTGCTGGTGAGGCCATGCATGTGGGAAAGGTAAAAACCTCCGACGGCTCCAAGCAGAGCGCCTGCGAGCACAATCCAGCGCGTTCCCCACAGATAATCCAGACCCCACCCTATCAAACTCCAGACGATGATTCCGCCAATTATGTAGCTGAAGACGGCCATCCCGGCGTTGTATCCGCCGTCGTTGTTTTCACTGGACACGCCAGGGGCGGAACCGGTTACCCGGGGCTTGGAGGAGCCACTGCTTCCCTCTCGTTTCCGATCAGACATCGCGCGGTTCCTTGGTCTCGGGGTCGTTGTAGATCTGCAGCCGGGCCTTGCTGAAGCCATAGATCTCGGCAGCCTGCCAAAGCACTACCGCGGCGACGGCACCTGTCAGGAACCAACGGCCGTGCAGCCACTCCGGGGCCCCAATAACGAACAGGACAACGGCGAATCCCACGACCTTGACGAAGTACGTCGCAACAAACACGCCAATGGCGCCTGAGGGGTTGCTGCGTCCTACAAAGTGGCCTACCAGGAGGCTGATCCCGAAGAACACCATCACCAGCAGTCCGCCAGCGGCAGCCGACACGGCGCCGTTCACGCCATCGAGAAGCGCAGCAGCCACTGAGCACAGGACCAGGCCGGCCGAGGCGGCCAACGAGCTGAGTGCGAGGAGGCGAAGCCACAGCGACCCGGTGGGACCGGAGACGCCAACGGACCCGTTCCCGGACGCGGATCCGGAGTCGGCGTTGGAGGTCATGTGATCCCAATCGTCGGTACCCGGCAAGCAGCCAGGAGAGGTGGAGGGACAGCTTCAGCTGCCCCTAAATTCTACACGAGATAGAAATATTTCCGAACAGGGTTACGCCGCCGATTCTTCGCTCCTCCGGGTCAGGTAGGGCCACGCCGTTACGAGGCCCATTACCAGGGTCGCAAAAATGTCCACAGACAGCACGATTTGCCAGGGGAAGACGGCAAAGGCCAGGCCGCCGAAGGAGAGGACGCCAGTCCATAGGTACATCAGGATCACCGCGGTCCGGTGCGAATAGCCGATGTCCAGCAGTTTGTGATGGAGGTGGCCGCGGTCCGCGGACCACGGCGAACGGCCGCGGGCTGTCCTCCTGACGACGGCAAGGCCCAAGTCAAGCAAGGGCAGGAAGAGCACAGCGAACGGCAGCAGGATGGGTATGACGGTGGAGATACCGTTGGCGCGGTCGTACAGCCCTGAGGTGATCTGGCCTGTGGAGACGATGCCGGCAGATGACATCAGCAGCCCGAGCAGCATGGCCCCCGAGTCGCCCATGAAGATTTTCGAGGGGAACCAGTTATGCGGCAGGAACCCGATGCAACTGCCCACCAGGACTGCAGTCAGGAGGGTAGCCAGGTCAGAATAGTCGAGAAGTACGGCATTCCGGTGGACCCAGTACGCGGTGAAGAAAAACGCGGTCCCGCCGATGATCGCCACACCGGCCGCCAATCCGTCGAGGCCGTCGATGAAGTTGAAGGCGTTCATGGTGGTGACGATGAGTCCGGCAGTCAGCACTATCCGGACCATCTCGTTCTCCAGGAAGATCGGCTCCGGAACCCAGGGAACAATTGTCATCCGGACTCCCCAGATGGCCACTACAAGGGCCGCAGCGCTCTGCCCGATGAGCTTGACCCACCAGCGGATATCCAGCAGGTCATCCGCCACGCCCACCAGGACGATCAGCGCCCCACCGGCCAGGACGCCCCACGGCGAGAAGTTGTTTCGGTAGATGTCCTTGACGAAGAAAGATTGGCTGGCCACGATCAGGGCCACCATCACGCCAAGGAAAATGGCAACGCCGCCAAGCCGCGATACCGGCGTCGAATGCATGTCGCGGCTTCGGATGGGCATGTGGAGTTCAAGCCGGTTTCCGATGACCCGGGCACCCCAAGTGGCCGAGTAGGACACGACGGCAGCCGTCAAGCCCATAAGCAGGTACATAATCATGCGATGGCGGCCGTTTCGTCGGTGCCTGCCGCGGCTCCTGGAGCTGTGACAGTGCTGGGCAGCCACATCATTGGCTGTTCCGTGGTCGATGGGCTCACTGGCCGGGGATCTGTTCTTCGATAAATGAAACTTCTCCGTCGCCGGGCGCGCAGCAGGCAGTGCTTTTTTCGTGTACGCAGTGCCTTACAGGGCTGTATTACAGTGGACTCTAGTCAAAGATACTAGCGCCAACGGCTTCATGGCTTCGCGCCACACGGCGCACTGCGAGCGGGGAATTCCCTGTCAGCCATGCTGAAAGGAAGTCCATGACCCCCCGTATTGCTGTTGCTGCGGTGACCTTCGACCGTCACCGCGAACTGTCCATTCTGTTGGACGCCATCAACGCACAGTCCGTAACAGTGGATAGCATTTGCCTCATTGACAGCGGCACGAGTCCCGCACGTGACGTAGCCGCAACGCATCCCAACGTGGACTACGTCCGTTCGGAGGCCAACCTCGGCGGCGCCGGAGGCTTCGCCCTGGCAGCGCTCAAGGCCGTTGCCAGCGGGGCCGAATGGATCTGGATGATGGATGATGACGCCGAACCGGCGGACCCGGAATGCCTGGCCATCCTGCTTCGCGAAGCTGAGGCCCGTGACCTCGAAGCCGTGGTTCCCCTCGTTGTCGCACCCGGCCAGCCCGACCGGCTGTCCTTCTTCTTCCGGCTTGACGGAAAAGTCACGCATGACCGTGCGGAGGTAGAGAAAGTGGGCTTCCTGCCGGATGACGGGCACTTCTTTAACGGTGCTCTGATCCGATCGGATGTCTTCTTCAAGGTGGGCCTGCCGGACATGCGCCTCTTCATCCGTGGCGATGAAGTGGACTTCACGATTCGGCTCCGCAAGGCAGGCATCCGGTTCGGCACCGCAACCACCACGGCCATCACGCATCCGCATGCTTTCTCGGAAACCAAGCACGTCTATGGCGCCGGCTGGCATGTCATCGTGCCGGAGTCGGCTTTCAAGCGCTATTACTACTACCGCAACCGCGGCTACCTGATCCGCCGCTATTTCCGGATCAAGTCGTTCGTGGCCGATGTCGGCGGCTATGCCGGCTATTTTGTCCAGCGCCGGGACCTGGCCGGGTTCCTGGACTGGGCCAGGTCCTTCACCACGGGCCTGCGTGCCAAGGGATTCGCTCCCCTGGAGGACCAGAAGTTCTAGGCGGTTCGTCTGAGGCGGCGTCGGGCAAGCAGCCACAGCAGCACCCACGGCTCACCGAAAACACGGTAGGCCACCCTCCTCGGGTGCAGAAGCAGGCGCCAGGCCCACTCAAGCCCCAACCGTCCCAGCCAGCGGGGAGCCAGCTTCTGGACTCCGGCGATCTGCTCAATCGCTCCGCCCACGGTGCAGTAGATGGCCGGTGGAAGGGTGTCCAGCCTGCGCTGCAGCACTGATTCCTGCAAAGGCATGCCCAGTCCCAGCAGTACAAGCTGGGGACGCTGTCCGATGAGCCAGGCGGCGGCGTTGTCCTCGACGTCGTCGTTCCAGCCTTCGCCGGGAAAACCTGTGACCGTGGCGGACGGGACAATGCCTTCCAGCCTTGCCACGGCCTTGGCGTTCGCCTCGGTTCCGGCCCCGACCACCGCGATCCGTTCCAGTCCTGCCAGCTGCCCCAATGCAGGGATCCAGTCGGTTGAGCCAAGGCGGTACTCCATGACAGGCCCGGATGCCTGGCCGGTGCGGCTCCACAGCCAAAGCACCGGCGCACCGTCCAGGAGCACAACGTCGCTGTCCTCATAGAGCCGGCGGAAGCCGGGATCGGAGTGCGTCAGTGTCACGCTGTGAAGGTTATGGCCGACGACGGTCCGCGTCCGGCCGTCGCCCACGAACCCTTCGAGCACACTCATCAGCTCGTCAACTTTCAGGGGCGTGGCGTCGACTCCCAGGACCGGGATGCGCTGTCGGAGCAGGGTCATCACGCTTTTGGCTCCTGTTTGGGCCCGGCAGGCTCCGCGCCGGCTGCGCCTGCGGAAGGTTCATCTGCAGTTTCGTTTATCGGAGCTACAGCCACCGGAATTTCATCGGCGGAACGGTCATCGCCTGGAGTTTCAGGCACCGCAGCGTCGTCCACGGGAGCTTCAGTCACCGGAGGTTCGTCGGCCGGTTCTTCAGCCATCGGGATTTCGCCTAGCCCCAGCACTCCGGGAACGTGCTCCCGCAGCTGCTGCAGGGAGACGGCACCGTTCCGGACCACGCGGAGCAGGGGTCCGGTGGCATCAACAATCGTCGAAGGAACACCCTCGGTGCCCTCCAGGGGTCGGAATCCGCCTTCAAGGTAGACCTCCACCGACTCGGCAAGCTGCTCCCGCGCCTCGGCCGCGGTTTGCGCGGCGGCGTGGCCGGTCCGGTTGGCCGACGAAACCGCGAGCGGGCCGGTCAGCGTGAGCAGTTCCTGGGCCACCTCGTCGGCGGGCATCCGCAGGGCGACGGTTCCCTTGGTGTCACCCAGGTCCCAGTCCAGGGACGGCTGGGCGTGCAGGATCAGCGTCAGCCCGCCGGGCCAGAATGCTTCCGCGAGTTTCCGGGCGTCCGCGGACACATCGGTGGCGAGCCCGTCCAGGGCATTGATCCGCGGGATGAGCACCGGCGGCGGCATGCTGCGGCCACGTCCCTTGGAAACCAGCAGCATGGTGACAGCCTGCGGCGAAAAGGCATCGGCGGCGATTCCATAGACCGTGTCCGTGGGAAACACCACGCACTTCTTTTCGCTGATGGCGCGCTGGGCGTGTTCCAGCCCCAGGGCGCGCTGATCGTCTGACGTGCAGTTGTAGGTTGTGGTCACTGTTTTATTCTTTCATCACTCGCGGTGCGGCCCGGACAGCACGGCACTGGTTGCGCGTTCCTTACCGTTGAGGTCCAGGTGTGTGCTGATTCCGCTCCACACGCCGGACCGCGACAACATCGTCTTGATCCAGCCGGCCTGGACCTCTGCATGTTCCATCACGAAGTAGCCGCCGGGAACCAGCAGCCGGGCAGCGGAGGCTGCCGCCGCCGTCGGGAGTTCCATGCCGTCCGCTCCCCCGCCGTACAAGGCTTCCGGCGGATCGTGGAGCGCAACCTCCGGTTCGTTGGGGATGGCTTCTGCCGGGATGTAGGGCGGATTCGAAATGACGACGTCGAAGGTTCCGTTGAGTTCGGGCAGCGCGTCCCGCAGGTCTCCCAGGACGAGTTCCACTCCGAGGGGCGACAGGTTCTTCGCGGCCCATGCGTGCGCGAAGGGACTGTACTCCACGGCATGCACCTCCGCGCCGGGAACCTCGTGGGCAATGGAACCGGCGATCGCCCCGGAGCCGGTGCCCAAATCCACAATCCGCGGGTGTTCCATGCCTTTGACGTAGTCAATGACCAACTGGACCACGGACTCAGTTTCGGGCCGCGGGACAAACACGCCAGGCCCGACGGCGAGTTCCAAATAACGGAAGTGCGCAACTCCGGTGATGTGCTGCAGCGGGATCCGTTGCGCCCGTTCGGCCACCAAGTCGTCGTAGCCCACCGGTGCCGGAGATTCCCCCAGCATCATGGCCCGGAGCCGGCCGAGGCCTACTCCGAGCAGGTGGTCGGCGAGCAGTTCCGCGTCCACGCGGGGGCTGGGGACGCCGGCTTGCTTCAGGATGGCCGTCGCCTCCCTGACGGCCGCCGCGAGGGTCCGCTCCGTACCAGGCATGTCAACAGGCGGCTATTCGCCGATGGCGTCCAGGCGTGCCTGTTCGTCCATCTCGATGGCGGACTGGATCACGGGCTCAAGGTCGCCGTTCATGACCTGGTCCAGGTTGTACGCCTTGTAGCCGGTGCGGTGGTCCGCGATCCTGTTTTCCGGGTAGTTGTAAGTGCGGATGCGCTCAGAGCGGTCCATGGTGCGGATCTGAGACTTGCGCTGGGCCGAGTTCTCGGCGTCGATCTGCTCCTGCTGGTGCGCCAGGATGCGGGCCCGGAGGACACGCATGCCTGCTTCGCGGTTCTGCAGCTGCGACTTTTCGTTCTGCATCGCCACGACGATCCCCGTGGGAAGGTGGGTGATGCGGACGGCGGAGTCGGTGGTGTTCACGGACTGCCCACCAGGCCCCGAGGACCGGTAGACATCGATCTTGAGGTCGTTCTGGTTGATCTCGAGCTCTTCCGGCTCGTCAACTTCCGGCAGGACAAGGACACCGGCAGCCGAGGTGTGGATACGGCCCTGCGATTCCGTAACGGGCACACGCTGAACGCGGTGCACACCCCCCTCGAACTTGAGCCGGGCATAAACACCTTCGGCGGGATCGTTGGAGTTGCCTTTGACGGCCATCTGGACGTCTTTGTACCCGCCCAGGTCAGATTCGGTGGCGGAGATGAGTTCGGTCTTCCAGCCGCGCGATTCCGCGTACCGGGTGTACATCCGCAGCAGGTCGCCGGCGAACAGCGCTGCCTCGTCGCCGCCTTCACCGCCCTTGACTTCAAGGATCACGTTGCGGGCATCGTCAGGGTCACGGGGAATCAGCAGCCGGCGGAGTTTGGCCGACGCCGCCTCCATGGCGGCCTCCAGTTCAGGCACCTCAGCGGCGAACTCCGGATCTTCGGCAGCCATCTCCTTGGCCGCGGCAAGATCATCCTGCAGGCCTTCCCACTTGTGGTAGGCCTCCACAATGCCGTTCAGCTGGGCAGACCGCCGCCCCAGCTTCCGGGCCAGCCGCTGGTCAGCATAAACAGCAGGATCACCAAGCTGCGCCTGGATAGCATCATGCTCATCAAGCAGGCCCTGTACGGACTCAAACATTTCAAAACCTCTTTCGACTCTTACAAGTCTAGTAACGCGAAACGGTGGCTTAACGACGAACCGCTCAAAATATGCCGGCCGGGGAGTGGCTTCGGGCCTGCCGGAGCCGGGTGGCTTGGGATCGTAGATCGCAAGCCACCCGGCGTAGGGGCGGGGCCGGCATATTTTGAGCGGTGAGCTCAGCTACTTGTCGTTATCCGACTTCGCACCAAGCGTCGTCTTCTGGACCTGCATAAGGAACTCGACGTTGCTCTGGGTCTCCCGGATCTTGTTGGTCAGCAGCTCAAGGCTCTGCTGCGTTTCAAGTCCGGAGAGGACGCGGCGCAGCTTCCACATGATCTTGACTTCCTCGGGAGAAAGCAGGTTCTCCTCGCGGCGTGTGCCGGACGCGTTGACGTCCACGGCCGGGAAGATTCGCTTGTCCGCGAGCTGACGGGACAGGCGGAGCTCCATGTTGCCTGTGCCCTTGAACTCTTCGAAGATGACCTCGTCCATCTTGGAACCGGTCTCCACGAGGGCGGTTGCCAGGATGGTCAGCGAGCCGCCATTTTCGATGTTGCGGGCTGCACCGAAGAACCGCTTCGGCGGGTACAGCGCGGCGGAGTCCACACCACCGGACAGGATGCGGCCGGAGGCCGGTGCTGCCAGGTTGTAGGCGCGGCCCAGGCGGGTCATGGAGTCAAGGAGGACCACCACGTCCATGCCCATTTCCACGAGGCGCTTGGCGCGTTCGATGGAGAGTTCGGCCACGGTGGTGTGGTCGTCGGCGGGACGGTCGAAGGTGGAGGCAATGACCTCGCCCTTGACGGTGCGCTGCATGTCCGTGACTTCTTCGGGGCGTTCGTCAACGAGCACCATCATGAGGTGGACCTCAGGATTGTTGGTGGTGATGGCGTTGGCGATGGACTGCAGGATGAGCGTCTTGCCGGCCTTCGGCGGGGAGACGATCAGGCCGCGCTGGCCCTTGCCGATCGGGGCAACCAGGTCGATGACGCGGGGCCCGATCTTCTTGGGGTCCGTCTCCAGGCGCAGGCGCTCGGAGGGGTACAGCGGTACCAGCTTGGCGAACTCGACGCGGTCCTTGAGTTCTTCGGAGGTCTTGCCATTGACTGACGTCACGCGGACCAGGGCGTTGAACTTCTGGCGGGCGGACTGCTGGCTGCGGTCTTCGCCGTCACGCGGAGCGCGGATGGCGCCAACTACGGCGTCGCCCTTGCGCAGGTTGTACTTCTTGACCTGGGCCAGGGAGACGTATACGTCGTTCGGGCCCGGGAGGTAACCGGAGGTGCGGATGAACGCGTAGTTCTCCAGGACGTCCAGGATGCCGGCAACGGGCAGCAGGACGTCGTCCTCGGTGACCTCGACGTCGTCGACGTCCGGTCCCTGCGCGCGTCCCCGACGGCGGTCGTTCCGGTCGCGGAAACGGTCGTTGCGGGAGTTGTCCCGGCTGTCCTGGCCGCCTGAGCGGTCATTGCGGTCGTTCCGGTCCCGGCGGTTGCGGCGGTTCCGGCGGCTTCCGCCGTCTGCCTCGTCGCTGTCGCGGGTGTCGTCACGGCGGGTGCCTTCACGCTGGCCGGCCTCGCGGCTGCCTGCGTTGTCGCGGCCGCCGTCGGTTGTCTCCCGAACGGCCGTGTCGCGGGCGCCGCGGGTACGTCCGCCTTCACGGCGGTCCGATCGCTGGCCGTCGCCGGACTCCGCACCCTGGGCGTCGGTGCGCTGGGTTTCGGTGCGCGGGGTTTCGGTGCGCTGGGCCTCCGCGCGCGGGGCTTCTGCCTGGCGCTGTTCGGCGGCCGGCTGTTCTGCCGGAGCTTCAGCGGCCTCGGCAGCCTGCGGGGCACTGGCCGCTGCTTCACCGCGGCGGCGGTTGCGGGTGCGCGGCTGGCGGCGTTCGCCGGTGCCTTCCGCTGACTCGCCGGATTCGGCGGGCTGGGCCACCGGAGCTTCAGCCGGGCTGGCGGCCGGGGCCTCGGTTGCTGTCGCGGCGGGGGCGGCAACCACTCCATCGCTGACGGCGCGACGGCTGCGTCCACGCCCACGGGCACGGGTTCCCTCTGCGGCCGGAGCCTCAGCAGTCTCAGCAGCGGCAGGCGCGGCAGCAACGGGGCTTTCAGTCGCCTTTTCGGCAGCCTTGGCCGGTGCCTTGGTGGCGGGAGTGCCTGCGCGATGGGCCGAAATGGCCGATACAAGGTCCCCCTTGCGCATGCGGGATCCGCCGGAAATACCCAGCTGGCTGGCGAGAGCCTGCAGCTGGGCGAGCTTCAGGCCGGCAAGGCCGCTGCTCTTGGCGGGTGCGGCCGGTGATTCGGCAGCAGAAGATGATAGTTCCACAGCTGGTGACAGCTCAGTGGTTTCGGTCACGAAGGATCCTTCCCCCTCGACGGCGTCCAGACTGGGAGCTGGACGCGATGATTTGATCTGGGCTGCAGTTCAGATCTGTAGCCGGATTGTTCGGCCTTGCCGGTTGGATTTCGGCCAGCAGGGCCGGATACTGATCACCTCACGCTCCGATTAATGGCGGAACGCTGGACTGACGGTTCAGGGGCAGACACTTCATGCTGCAGATTCCTGCGACAGACCAAGCAGGTGGCACCGGAAAATATTGCGCAGTAGGAGATCAAATAACAACTGAATGCAGCTGCAGATCAGATAGGCGGAATTACCGCCGGTGCAAGTCCACCTTAGCACCTTCGACGTCCACTGCGAGCTTCAGCACGCGCCAGGCGATGTCCGGCGTGTTTGACGCCGTAAAGGCTTCGATGAAGTCCAGGACCACGGCGGCGTCCGCCTCGCCGGCGGCCAGCACCAGGACCGTGGGACCGGCGCCCGAGACGACGGCCGCGTGTCCTGCCTTCCGCAGCGCACTGATCAGCGCCGCGCTGGGCCGCATGGCCTCCGCGCGATAGCTCTGGTGCAGGAAGTCCTCGGTGCCTGCGAGCAGGAACTCGGGCTTTTGCGTCAGCGCATGGATGAGCAGCGCGGCGCGGCCGGAGTTCATGGCCGCGGCGTGGTGGCCAACCGACGCCGGCAGCAGCGCACGGGCGGCTTCCGTGGACAGCTCGAAGTCAGGCACCGCAACAATCGGGATCACCGACTCCAGCACGGTGGCACACGTGCTGCTGTACTGGTCACTGTCCTGCCAGGACAGCGCCAGTCCGCCGAAAATGGCTGGTGCGACGTTGTCCGGGTGGCCTTCCAGTTCACTGGTGAGCTGGAGGATCCAGTCCCGCCCCCGCTGCCCGGCGTCCGGCACCATGGCATTGGCCGCGGAGACTGCAGCCACTACAGCCGAAGCCGATGAACCCAGGCCCCGGCCGTGCGGGTTGACGTTTTTCGCGGTGATCTTCAGGCCGCCATGGCGGTAACCCAGCCGTTCGAAGGCGGCTTCCATGGCCCGGACCACCAGGTGACTGGCATCCCGCGGCAGCGTTTCAGCCCCTTCGCCGCTGAGCTCGAAAAGCAGTTCATCGGTTTCCAGGCTCTCCACGGTCAGGGTGTCGTGCAACGTCAGGGCCAGGCCCAGGCTGTCATATCCCGGGCCGAGGTTGGCGCTGGTGGCCGGGACCCGGACGGTGACGCGCTGTCCGGCCTCGATGACAGGCAGGCCAACAGTGGTGGGAGAGGTGGTTTCCACGGCTACTTTTCTTCCAGTCCCAATTCGGCCGCGACGGTCACAACATCGTTGGAGACCTTGACCGGCTGTACGTCACTGCCGTCTTCCGTGCGGAGTGCCCACTGGGGATCCTTAAGGCCGTGGCCGGTGACGGTGATGACGATCGTTTTACCTGTTGGGACGTCACCGGCGGCGTGCTTCTTGAGCAGGCCCGCCACTCCGGCGGCGGAGCCCGGCTCCACAAAAACGCCTTCGCGGGCGGACAGCCAGCGGTGGGCGTCCAGGATCTCTTCGTCCGTCACGGCGTCGATGAAGCCACCGGACTCGTCACGGGCAGCGATGGCACCGTCCCAGGATGCGGGGTTCCCGATCCGGATGGCGGTGGCAATGGTGTCCGGCTCAGTGATGGGATGCCCCGCCACGAACGGTGCGGCACCGGCGGCCTGGAAGCCCCACATCTGCGGCGTCTTGGTGGACACGGCGGGAAGCGTGCCTGCCGTTGCGGACTCGAAGGGCGCGGAGTATTCCTTATAGCCCTTCCAGTACGCCGTGATGTTGCCGGCGTTGCCGACGGGCAGGACATGGATGTCCGGGGCGTCGCCCAGGGCGTCAACAACCTCGAAGGCGCCGGTCTTCTGGCCCTGGATGCGGGCCGGGTTGACGGAGTTGACCAGGAAAACCGGGTAGGACTCCCCCAGCTTCCGCGCGATGTCCAGGCAGTTGTCGAAGTTGCCGTCCACCTGCAGCAGCGTTGCGCCGTGCGCGATCGCCTGGCTCAGCTTGCCCATGGAGATCTTGCCTTCGGGTACCAGGACGGCGCACTTCAGGCCTGCCGCCGTTGCATACGCCGCGGCAGAGGCGGAGGTGTTGCCCGTGGAGGCACACACCACGGCCTGGGCCCCGGACTCGACGGCGGCCGTCATGGCCATGGTCATGCCGCGGTCCTTGAACGAACCGGTGGGGTTCATCCCCTCAACCTTCAGGTACACGGTGGAACCCGTCAGTTCGGACAGCTTCTGGGCGTGAACCAGCGGGGTGCCGCCCTCGCCCAGGCTGATCACCCGGGTGGATTCCGTCACGGGCAGACGGTCAGCGTATTCGCGGATGACACCGCGCCATTGGTGAGCCACTTAGACTCCTTCTACCCGCAGAACGGATGTAACTGAATTGATGACGTCCAGGCCCTTCACGGCCTCGACGGTGGCTGCGAGGGCAGCCTCTGATGCGCGGTGGGTGACGATCCGCAGTTCGGCGGACTCCACCTTGGACGCAGCGTCCGTGTGGATGGTCTGGCGCATGATCTCGATGGACACGCCGTGCTCCGCGAAGAGCTGGGCGATCCTGGCCAGTACGCCGGGCTGGTCGGCGACGTCCAGGCCGATGTAGTAGCTGGTGACGGCAGAGTCGATCGGCAGGGCCGGAACGTGGCCGGTAGTGGTCTCGGTGCGGCCGGGACCACCGAGGACCAGGCGGCGGGCTGCCGAGACGAGGTCACCCAGCACGGCAGACGCGGTCGGGGTGCCGCCGGCACCCTGGCCGTAGAACATCAGCTCGCCGGCGTTTTCCGCTTCGATGAAGACGGCGTTGAAAGCGCCGCGGACGGCAGCCAGCGGGTGCTCGCGGGGAAGCAGCGTCGGGTGCACCCGGACGGAGACTCCCTCGCCGCCGTCGGCATCTGTCAGCTTTTCGGCAATGGCGAGCAGCTTGATGACGAATCCAGCGTCCTTGGCGGCCGCGATGTCGGCGGCGCTGACGGACGTGATGCCCTCACAGTGGACGTTTTCCAGCGCAAACCGGGTGTGGAACGATAGGGAGGCGAGGATCGCGGCCTTCGCTGCGGCGTCGTGGCCTTCGACGTCTGCGGTGGGGTCAGCCTCCGCGTAGCCGAGCCGCTGGGCTTCGGCGAGGGCGTCCGCGAACTGGGCGCCGGTGGAGTCCATCTGGTCCAGGATGAAGTTGGTGGTGCCGTTGACGATGCCAAGGACCCGGGTGATGCGGTCGCCGGCGAGGCTGTCGCGGATGGGTCGCAGGATGGGGATGGCTCCGGCTACGGCGGCTTCGTAAGAGAGCTGCAAGCCTGCCTTGTCTGCTTCTTCGTACAGCGTGGGGCCGTCCTGGGCAAGCAGTGCCTTGTTGCCGGTGACCACGCAGGCGCCATTGCGGAGCGCCGAGAGGATCAGCGTGCGGGCAGGTTCGATGCCGCCCATCAGCTCGATCACCAGGTCGGCGTCCTTGACCAGGGTCTCGGCGTCGGTGGTGAACAGCTCCTGCGGGAGTTCAACGTCCCGCTTGGAATTCACGTTGCGTACGGCGATGCCGTTGAGCTGCAGGTGTGCACCGGTACGGGCGGCAAGGGCGTCGGCGTCCTCAATGAGAATCCGCGCAACCTGGGCCCCAACGTTGCCACAGCCCAGCAGGGCCACTTTCAGGGTTCGCAATTCAGTCATTCGGCACTCCCATGTCGCGGTTAAGCAGATCTTCTTCGGTTTCCCCGCGGACAATCAGCCGGGCATATCCGTCGCGCACCGCGACAACGCCCGGCCGGGCCAGATAGTTGTAGTTGCTTGACAGGGCCCAGCAGTAGGCGCCGGTACCCGGTACAGCAAGCAGATCACCGGCTGCCACGTCCTCGGGCAGATATACATCTCTAACAACTATGTCGCCGCTCTCGCAATGTTTGCCCACTACGCGGGACAGCTGCGGGGACGCCGTGGAGGTGCGGGAGGCGAGAATCGCCGAATAATCGGCGTCATAGAGCACCGGGCGGGCGTTATCGCTCATCCCGCCGTCCACTGACACATAGCGGCGCGGATACGTAACGTTCTCCTGCCCTTCCGCGTCAACCCGGACCGTTTTCAGCGTGCCCACCTCGTACAGCGTGAACGTGGTGCTGCCCACGATGGCGCGGCCCGGCTCAATGGAGATCCGGGGGGACGTGATGCCCAGTTCAGCGCAGGTGGAACGCACGACGGCGGCCATCGCCGTCGCGATGTCGGCTGCGGGGCGGGGGGTGTCAACGGGTGTGTAGGCAATACCGTAGCCGCCGCCAAGGTCCAGCTCAGGCAGTTCAATGGAGTACTTCCGTTGCACGGCTGCGAGGAACCGCAGCAGCTTTTCGGCAGCCAGTGCGAAGCCGTCAGGCTCGAAGATCTGCGACCCGATGTGGCAGTGCAGGCCCAGCAGTTCGATGCCGGGATGCGCGGAGGCTGCCGCCACCGCCTCCTCGGCCGCGGAGAGGCCTTCCTTGTCGGTGGAGTCCCCGGCCATGGACAGGCCGAACTTCTGGTCCTCGTGGGCCGTGGCGATGAACTCGTGCGTGTGTGCGTGGACCCCTGGGGTGAGCCGGAGCATGACCTTGGCCTGCTGACCGCGGGCGTGCGCGATGGTGCCAACGCGGACCAGTTCGTCGAGGCTGTCCACCACGATGCGTCCCAGTCCCATATCCAGCGCCCGGTTGATTTCGGCGTCGGACTTGTTGTTGCCGTGCAGCGCCACCCGCTCACCGGGAATGCCGGCGCGCGCGGCTACTGCCAGTTCACCGCCGGAGGCGGTGTCCAGGCGCAGGCCCTCTTCCTCTACCCACTTGACAACGGCGGTGCAGAGGAAGGACTTGCCGGCATAGTAGACGTCCACTCCCCCGCAGATGTCCTGGAAGGCTGCGTCGAAGGCGTCCTTGAAGGCGCGCGCCCTGGCACGGAAGTCGGCTTCGTCCATCACAAAAAGCGGCGTTCCGAACTGTTCCTTCAGGGCTGCGACGTCGAGGCCGCCCACCGTGAGGACGCCGTCGTCGTTCCGCTGCACGCTGCCTGCCCACATGGGCTCGTGGAGGGCGTTCAGGTCCGCCGGCACCGTCAGCCAGTCGGGAGCAAGCGGGGACGCTGCATTTCCGGTCTGCACTGGCATGGGAATCACATCCGTTCCGGCGCGGAAACGCCAAGGAGGTCAAGGCCGTTGGCCAGCACCTGGCTGGTGGCGTCATTGAGCCACAGCCGGGTGCGGTTGACGTCGGTAACCGGCTCGTCGCCCATGGGAGCGATCCGGCAGGCGTCGTACCAGCGGTGGTAGGCGCCGGCAATCACTTCCAGGTGGCGGGCCACACGGTGCGGCTCACGCAGCTCCGCCGCCTTGGCCACGATGGAGGGGTAGCTGCCCAGGTAGGAAAGCAGCTCATTTTCCGTGGCGTGGTCCAGCAGGGAAGCGTTGAACGCGCTCCGATCCACGCCTGCAGCCACGGCGTTGCGGGCCGCGCCGCGGGTGCGCGCGTGGGCGTACTGGACGTAGAAGACCGGGTTTTCGTTGCTGTGCTTCTTCAGCAGGTCCGGGTCCAGGGTGAGCGGTGAATCCGCCGGGAAGCGGGCCAGGGAATACCGCACGGCGTCCTTGCCCAGCCAGTCGATGAGGTCTTTGAGCTCGATGATGTTGCCGGCACGCTTGGACAGCTTGGCCCCGTTGACGGAGACCAGCTGGCCGATCAGCACCTCGATGTTCCGGTCCGGGTCATCTCCTGCGCAGGCCGCGATGGCCTTCAGGCGGTTGATGTAGCCGTGGTGGTCAGCGCCGAGGAGGTAGATCTTTTCGGTGAAGCCGCGGTCCTTCTTGGAGAGGTAGTAAGCGGCATCGGCGGCGAAGTAGGTGGGCTCACCGTTGGCCCGGATCATCACACGGTCCTTGTCGTCCCCGAAGTCGGTGGTCCGCAGCCAGACGGCACCGCCGTCGTCGAACACGTGGCCCTGTTCGCGGAGGCGGGCAACGGCGCTTTGGATCGCGCCGGCGTCGTGCAGTTCCTGCTCGGAGAAGAACACGTCAAACTCGACGCCGAAGTCCGCCAGGGTGGACTTGATGTCCTTCATCTGGGCTTTGTAGGCGGCGGCGCGGATGACGGGGAGGGCAGCGACCTCGGTGAGCTCGCGGATATCAGGGTGCTCGGTAAGTACCTCATGGCCGAGGTCGGCGATGTACTGGCCGGGGTAGCCGCCGTCGGGCACAGGGAGGCCGTGGAGCCGGTTGTAGACGGAGTGGGCGAACACGTTCATCTGTGTGCCGGCGTCGTTGATGTAGTACTCGGCGGTGACCTCGGCTCCGGAAGCGCGCAGCACGCGGGCGATGGCGTCCCCGAGGGCGGCCCAGCGGGTGTGTCCGATGTGCAGCGGTCCGGTGGGGTTGGCGGAGACGAATTCCATGTTCACGGTGTGGCCTGCGAGCGCGGAGTTGGTGCCGTATGTCCGCCCGGCTTCCACGATGGCTTTGGCCAGGGCGCCGGCCGCGGCGGCATCCACCGTGATGTTCAGGAAGCCTGGACCGGCGATGTCCACGGCCGAGACGCCGTTGATGGATTTCAGCCGGGCGCTGAGGATCGTGGCGAGTTCGCGCGGGTTCGTCCCGGCCTGCTTGGCGAGCTGAAGGGCGATGTTGGTGGCCCAGTCGCCGTGTTCCCGGTTCTTCGGTCGCTCCACGCGCACCACATCAGGGACAGCTGATGCGGAAAGCGCAATTTCGCCAGCGGCGACGGCGTCTTTCAGGCAGGCGGATATGGCGAGGGAGAGTTCTTCGGGAGTCACCCCTCTAGCCTACCGGCGGCCGCCACGTGGACGAATTTGAGCGTTGAGGGGCGCCCTGGCTATGTCCGGCCGCCGTGGTCTTCAGACACAGCGGCGCACGGACGAATCACAGGCTGAACCATTACGCTGAATCCGACGTTGAGAACACAGTAAGCACCCAGCCCACGAAACGAGACCCTTCATGAGACCGTCAGTCCGCAAGAGTGTTTTCGCCGGCATCGCCGGCCTTTCCCTCGCAGGAACGGTGGCCGGCTGTGCGCCGTCCGCCACGCAGGGCACGCCGGCAACCACCGGGGGCACCTCACCCGAAGCATCCGCTTCCACCCCCTCGAGCACGTCGTCCTCGCTCGCCAGCAGCGGTTCCGTCTACAAGGACGGTACGTACAGCGCCGACGGCACGTACGTTTCCCCGAACGGCACCGAAACTGTCGGCGTGGAACTGACCCTCGCTTCGGGCAATGTCACAGCAGTCAACATCACGCAGCATCCTTCCAACCCAAACACCCGGAAATTCCAGGGCGAGTTTGCCGGCGGGATTGCAGATCAAATCGTGGGAAAGAGCATCGACGAACTGAACGTCTCCAAGGTGGCGGGGTCCTCGCTCACCAGCGGCGGCTTCAACCAGGCAGTGGACAAGATCAAGGCGGAGGCCCAGTAAACCGTGCCGCAGCCGGACTGGGACGGGTTCACCTTCGACGGGATCGGCACCCGCTGGGAAATATCCACGCCCCGGCCCATTAACGGCACCCTCAGCGCGCGGCTGCTGGCCGTTGTCGAGCGGTACGACGGCGACTGGTCCCGGTTCCGGCCCGATTCAACCGTCACTGCCATGACCCGCGCGGCGGGGCGGTACGAACTGCCGGAAGAGGCGGCTGCCCTCGGCAGTCTGTACCGCACCCTGTACGACATCACGGCCGGGGCCATGACGCCGTTGATTGGTGGCAGCCTGGAACAGCTGGGGTACGACGCGTCCTATTCCCTCCGGCCCGCAGGCCCGCCGGTTCCAGCGCCCCGTTGGGAGGATGCCCTGGCCTGGGACGGCAGCGAACTAATAACTTCCGTCCCGCTGGTCCTGGACATCGGAGCCGCGGGGAAAGGGCAGCTCGTGGATCTCCTGGCCGCGGAACTACGTTCACACGGGGAGGACAACTTCCTGATCGATGCCAGCGGGGACCTGCTTCACAGCGGCCCTGACCCTGTGACGGTGGCCATGGAGCATCCGTACGATCCGACCAGGGCCATCGGCACGGTGTCGCTGGCAGGCGGGGCATTGTGCGCATCTGCCTCAAACCGTCGGGTGTGGGGCGACGGCTTGCACCATGTGCTGGAAGGAACCACCGGGCGTCCCGTCAGCACTGCGGTGGCTACATGGACGATGGCGGAAAGCACCATGGTGGCCGACGCCCTTGCAACAGCGCTGTTCTTCGTTCCCGGCGCGGTGCTGGAACGCACCTTTGATTTTTCCTGGCTGACGGTATTTTCTGATGGCAGCGCGGCCTATTCGGCCGGATTTGAAGGGACACTTTTCACATGACCCCCGTTGACGCCCCCAAGGCGGGCGCAGCCGTTTCCCCTGCCGGCCGGCTGGATACCCTGCTGGGCAAGTACACGATGTACCGGCTGATCCTGCTGGTCCTGGCAGCATTGGCCCTGTACAGCCTCCTGCTGAACGTCCTCGGGTGGCTCACGTTCGGCATCCCACAGATGGTGGTCCACCTGGCGCTGTGCCTTGGCCTGACCTATGTGTCTAACCGGGGGCTGGCCGCGCTGTTTCGGGTGCGACCGCATTCCGAATCCTCGCTCATCACCGGCTTGCTCCTTTACTTCCTGTTCTGGCCCACGTTTGTACCCATGGACTTGGCAGGAGTGGCGCTGGCGTGTGTCCTGGCTTCCGCCTCCAAGTACGCGCTCGCGTGGCGTGGCCGGCATATCTTCAACCCGGCCGCGGCCGGGGCATTCATCACCGGGCTGACGGGGATGAACATTGCGACGTGGTGGGCCGCGACCCCGGCCATGTTGTGGCTGCTGGTCCCCGGCATCCTGCTGGTGCTTTACCGAACCCGCAAGTTTCTGATGGCCGCGGTTTTCCTCGTGGTTTCCACCGCGATCATCAGCGCAGAGCTGCTGCAGGCCGGCTTCTCCTTCGGCGGCGCGCTCTGGCAGGCGCTGGCGCAACGCCCCCTCCTGTTTTTTGTGGGCTTCATGCTGACGGAGCCGCTGACGCTTCCACCGCGCCGATGGCAGCAGCTCGCACTGGCCGCGGTGGTGGGGGTGGTGTTTGCGGTGCCGTACAACCTCGGCTTTGTCGCCAACTCCCCGGAGCTGGCCCTGCTGCTGGGTAACCTGCTGGCGTTCCTGGCGGGACAACGGGGCGGGTTGAAACTGCGCTTCACCGGTTCCCGTCCCCTGACGCCGAGCACCACAGAGTTCGCTTTTGAGCCGTCCCGGCCCGTCCGCTTTGTCCCGGGACAGTACATGGAGCTCGATCTTCCGCACGCCAAATCCGACGGCAAGGGGCGGCGCAGGGTGTTCAGCCTGACCAGCGCCCCGGGCTCGGCCTCGGTCAGGTTTGGAGTCCGGACGGCAGAGCCCCTGTCCGCAGCCAAGAAGGTGCTGCTCGCGCTGAAGCCGGGCGATCAGGTGACCGCCACTTCCGTGGGAGGGGACTTCGTCCTGCCGCGGGATCCGGCCACGCCGCTGCTGCTGATAGCGGCCGGGATCGGCATCACGCCCTATCTGGCGCACCTGGCCTCCGGGGCAGCGCAGGACCGGGACGTGGTTCTGCTGCTGCTGGCAAGAAACGCTGAAGAGATTGCCTACGCCGATGAGCTTCGTACGTCGGGAGCGCGGATCATTGCCCGCCTCGCGGACGGTTCCGTCCCGCCGTCGTTCATCACTGGGGCCGGGACTGCTGCGGGCGCCGGCGGGGGTGCCCGACTGGACGGGGCATCACTGCAGGCCCTCGTGCCCGATATCGCGGCACGTACGGTCTACGTCTCCGGATCTCCCGGCAGCGTGGCTTCGCTGCGCCGCGCGGCCAAGAAGGCAGGTGCGCGGCGCGTGCATGTGGACTCGTTTTCCGGGTACTGAGGCGAGTCGTTTTTCCTTGCAGGCCACCTTCCTGCTAAGCTCTAGGACGTCCCGCTGGCAACAGCAGGAACCCTGGATTGCCCTCGTAGCTCAGGGGATAGAGCGTCTGCCTCCGGAGCAGAAGGTCGTAGGTTCGAATCCTATCGAGGGCACAACGAAACCCCTGCCGCTTGGAAAAGCGGTAGGGGTTTTCGCGTTCCCTCGGCCCGAACTGCGCGAACGTACACTTGCGGCCCCTCCCAATCGCGCGAACGTACACTTGCGGCCCTCCCAATCGCGCGAACCTACACTTGCGCCCCTCCCAATCGCGCGAACGTACACTTGCGCCCCTCCCAATCGCGCGAACGTACACTTGTGGCCCTCCCAATCGCGCGAACGAGCACCTCAGGGCCGCTACCTTCGCATGAATGAGCACCTCAGGCCCGCCTCGGCTTTATGGGGCCGACGGGGCTCCAGGGCAGCCCTGGCCTTGCGGATTCTGGTTGCAGTTGTCGGCGTAGTTTCGCGTGATGGACCGCCAGACGCTGACGGTCTGCGGCGCGGCACTGAACTGTCCCTGACCTGGGATGGGCAGCGGCGGACCGTTGTTCACGGAATACGTCCCTTGGAATGACGTGGTGAGCACAACCTGGAAGTCGCCGGTTTCCGCATAGGCGTGGCTGGTCCGGGTCTTCTCGCCCCAGCGCTCCTGCGGAAGGGGTCCGCCCATGGACGGCTGAGGGCCGAGCGCCGTGCCGTCGCCGTAGTTCCAGGTGTACTGGACGGGGGTGGCAACAACGTGCACCCGCTGCCCGAACATGGTGACGTCGAACTGCTGTTCGGAAGCCTCGGCGTAGAAGTTTGTTTCTGCACCGCGCAGGGTGTGCGGGCTTGGCTGGGCCACGACGGTGCCGGCGTTGATCGGCAGACTCTCAAACTGCCTTTGGATGTCGGCAGCGATGCGGGGCAGCAGGTCCTCAGGCTTCGCGTCGTAAAGGCACGTGGGGCCGGAGTGATAGGACCAGACGGGATTCGCAAAGCCTTTGGGGGCCGACAACCAAATAACTGGGATTCCTTCTTCCCTGCCTTCTGGCCCGCTCTTGCAGTCAACTTGGTCCCGCAGGCAGACAGAATTGAAGTCCCCACCGCCAAGGTGACATTGGAGTTCGTACTTGTAGATGTTGGGTTCTGTATTGGGGCTCCCAGGTTCCAACCGCCCATAGTCTTGGGTTTCAGGGTCCCAGGTCCAGCCGCCAATCTCCACAGCATCAGGCTTCCACGCTCCATCGAAATCAGGGTCCTCGCTTTCAGCACCGCGCGCCGGGGACCCAAGGAGGACCGTGAGCAAGATCGCTGCAGCGAAAGATACGGGGTATCCAAAGTATCGAGTCCCGGACACGGGTCAACCAACAATGCTTCCGACTTCGTGAAGTACCCACGAATTGTTCTGGAACGAAACTACGAGCAAATTTCCAGAGTCCGCGGCTTGAGGATCCGTGCGTGCCAATGTTCCGTCTGCTCGGAAGTACGAGAGCGGCTCCTGGTGGACTTGAACGGCCACCTTGTACTTCGCCTCGTTGTCCTTCGAAAAGGTCGTCTCCACCGTTGGAGTCGTCAGTTTGCCACCGGCGAGCCATCTTCCTTCGGAGTGCCACGCCCGGATAGCCTCAGAAGACTTCTGGCAAGGTGCGCAGGTCTTTGGCGCCACGTTCTCGAGGAGCGTCAGGTCGCCAGTCTCGTAGGCGTAGCTCAAAACACTGAAAAAGAAGCTGCCAAAGGCCAGCGCCCCTTCCTTCGTCTCCGTCTTAGCCACATCTGGCAACACCGGAATTGGCACGTTCTGCGCCGGGCCGCTGGCATCTGCAGGCCTGTAGACCGCTGTAGGAGAAGGAGTTGGCGTCGCGCTCGGTGTCGCCGACTCCGTCTTAGACACGGACGGGGACGGGGTGCCGCCGCTGTTGGGATCGCTGCCCATATTGCAGCCAGCTAAGGCCAAAGCGGCAGCCGCACAAGCCGCGAGTGGTGCCAGACGCACGCGCCGGGACGTGAAGAGATTGTGCGATGTCATGGGCAGCTATTCCCCCAATAGTTTCAAGACGCCTCGCTCCGAACAATGCCTTAAGGGTAGCCCAGGTCACATTTCAGCGCCCAGAGTTATCCACAGCCACCCGTCATCGGTTCTACCATCGACTTGTTCAGATATGAAGTCACATACACAGCTGCGCGAACCCATAACAACCCTGCTAACCGGGCGACAGTTACCGCTCAAGAAAGCCCGCCACTTTTCGCTGCGATTCACAGCTCCGGCACTATTTCTCCACGCACCCTCAAGCCAGCGAGGCGAGGGCCACAAGTGTACGTTCGCGCCCGGGGTGTGTTTGCAGGACTTTGTCGGTGGCCCCTCGTAGGCTGTTCCAACCAACTTGAGGGGGTAGGCCATGCATACTTCAGCCACATTCTGTTCCATCATTCCGCCTTACCTGCTGCGCCGGCTGGCCCGCCAGGACGCGCCGCAGTTTTCTGCGGCGGCCCGGGCCGCGAAGGAGGCCCTGAGCCATGTCCGGTCCGTCCAGGAGTCCCGCGCCCAGCCAGCCAGGACTACTCCCCCGGGGCTCCGGCAGGTCCAGCCGGGCCCACCTAACCGAAGCATCTACGACGCCGGCGGCGCCGAGAATCTCCCCGGCAAGCTCGTCCGCAAGGAGGGCGAACCGGCCTCGGGCGACGAAGCGGCGGACGAAGCCTACGACGGACTCGGACACACACACCGCCTGTACGCTGAGGTCTTCGGCCGGAACTCCATTGATGGTGAAGGGCTTCCCCTTGATGCCACAGTCCATTTCGGAAAGCTCTACGACAACGCCTTCTGGGACGGAAGCCAGATGGTTTTCGGCGACGGCGATGGCGAGGTTTTCGAGCGCTTCACCCGGTCACTCAGCGTTATCGGCCATGAGCTCGCCCACGGGGTCACGCAATTCTCGGCGGGTCTGGCTTACCGCAACCAGGCCGGCGCCATCAACGAATCGATGTCGGACGTTTTCGGTGCCTTGGTGGAGCAATACCTAAATCAGGAATCCTTCAAGGAAGCCAGCTGGCTCATCGGCGAAGGCCTCTTCACTGAGCAGGTGGAAGGGTCAGCCTTGCGTTCCATGAAGGCTCCCGGCACCGCGTACGACGACGACGTCCTCGGGAAGGACCCACAGCCGGACTCCATGGATTCGTACGTACGCACGAGCGCGGACAACGGCGGCGTCCACATCAACTCGGGTATTCCCAACCGTGCGTTTTATCTCCTCGCGGAGGCACTGGGAGGCAATGCCTGGGAGTCCCCGGGCCGGATCTGGTACGAGACCCTCACCGGCGGTTCGTTACCCACTACAGCCACCTTCAGTGTGTTCGCGAGGGCGACGGCGGCGTCCGCCGTCGAACTTTTTGGCACCGGTTCCACGGAGCATGACGCCGTGCGGCAGGCGTGGGAAACTGTGAAGGTCAAGCTTTAGTTGAATGCCTTCGCCGCCTTCCACCCAGCGGCCAGGCTGCAGGAAAGCCCGGGACCCGCCATGAAGATCAGCGTGGAGCGCAGCGGCGGCGTCGCCGCCCTCACAAGAGTATGGACAGTGCACGCCCAGACCGAGAGCGCCAAAAGCCAGTGGCAGCCCATTGTCGAAGCGTGCCCGTGGGACGCAGTGCCTAAAACTGTCAGGGCGGCAGCCGCTCAGGCGGCGGGAAACCAGGCTGACCGTTTCATCTATGCCATCCGGGCAGGCCAGCGGCGGGCGGCGTTGCCGGAGCAGGCTGTCACCGGCCCCTGGCGGGTGCTGGTGGACAGTGCCCGGGCAGCCGCCGAGGACAAGCCCGGGCAGCACAGGCCAGCCGCTCCGTAGCGGCGGGTCCCCACTCAGCCAGCAGTCGCCAATTGCCCCCGGAAGGCCCGGCGGTAGGACTGCGGGCTGGTGTCCAGCACCTTGGAGAAGTGGTGCCGGAGCAGCACCGGATGGCCAAATCCCGACTCCCGGGCCACTTCGTCGATGTTGAGGTCCGTGGATTCCAGCAATTCCTGCGCCCGAAGGACGCGCTGGGAGTTGAGCCACGCCGCCGGCGTCGCGCCCGTCTCCGAGCGGAACCGGCGCGCGAAGGTCCTCGGCGACATGTGCACCCGGGAAGCCAGCTCGCCGACGGTGTGCTCGCGGTCAAGATTCTGAACCATCCAGCGCAGCAGTTCCTCCATCGGCGCGGAGCCGCAGGTGGGCATGGGCCGGTCGATGAATTGCGCCTGCCCGCCGTCGCGATGCGGCGGCACCACCATGTCCCGCGCAATCGCGGCGGCCACGTTGGCGCCCAGTTCCACCCGCACCAGGTGGAGGCAGGCGTCGATCCCCGCCGCCGTGCCTGCACTGGAGATGATGTTCCCGTCCTGGACGTAGAGCACGTTCTCATCCACCTGTACGTCCGGGTACCGGCTCGCGAGCTCGGTCGAATAGTGCCAGTGCGTGGTGCAGCGGCGGCCGTTGAGCAGGCCGGCGCGGGCCAGCGCAAAAGCTCCTGAGCAAATGGACATCACCCACGCCCCACGGGCGTCAGCGGCGCGCAGCGCCTCCATCACGGACTCGGGGACGTCTTCGTCCCGCCCGTACGGCGCCATGACCACCAGGTCAGCGTCCGCCGTGGCATCGAGCCCCAGGGGAACGTTCATGGACAGGCCGGATTTGAGCCTGACGTTTCCCGGTTCGGGTGTGCAGACGCGGAAGTCGAAGGCAGGCACGCCACCTCCGCGGGCGGTCCTGTCGATGCCGAAAACCTCGCACGCGGTAGCGAATTCGAAGATGGAGAAGTTGGGAACCACGATGACTGCCACTGATTTGAGCATGAATCCATTGTGGCAGAAATTATAGCTTTTTGGGCATTTCTGCCACTGTTTGTTGAATGCGCACCGGAGCAGCATTGAGTCATGGAAATCTTCGGAATCATCATCGTTGTACTGCTCCTCCTCGTCCTCGCCGCCACCGCATCTGCGCTCCTGCGTGACGGCCTCGGCCACACCCCGCCTGTCACGTCCGACCAGGCCTGGTCCGCCCTGGACCTGCCCAGCACCAGCTACACGCTGCGCATATTCTGACCGCCGCACCCGCCCACGTCCCCTTCAACTTGCAAGGACCCGGCTCGTCAGGGCCGGGTCCTTCTGTGTGCGGCGGTGGGAGCCAGCCGGTGGTGTCCGGGCGGCGGATCACAAGCTGAGGTACGACGGCGTCGTCCGCACCTGGGCGCGCGGCACAACGCCCGCCGCGGTTGCCCGTCGCGGCCCCCCGTTGTACAACGCCCGTCACAAGGGCCCCCGCGGCCCACAGTAGACTGGTTCAAGCCATGACTTTTCACATCTCCTACCCCGCAGAGCTGCCGGTTTCCGAGCGCCGCGAGGACCTGATGGCCGCCATCGCCGCCAACCAGGTGACCATCATCGCCGGCGAGACCGGCTCCGGTAAGACCACCCAGATCCCCAAGATGTGCCTGGAACTGGGCTTGGGCGACAACGGCCTCATTGGGCACACCCAACCGCGGCGGCTTGCAGCGCGGACGGTAGCCGAGCGCATCGCGGAGGAGCTCGGCGTCGAGATCGGCCAGGAGGTGGGGTTCCAGGTCCGGTTCACCGGCGAAGTCAGCCGTTCCACCAAGGTCAAGCTCATGACGGACGGCATCCTCCTGGCGGAAATCCAGCGCGACAAGCTGCTGCGCAAATACAACGCCATCATCATTGACGAGGCCCACGAGCGAAGCCTCAACATCGACTTCATCCTCGGGTACCTCAAGCGGATCCTGCCGCAGCGGCCGGACCTCAAGATCATCATTACGTCGGCCACCATCGACCCGGAGCGTTTCGCCAAGCACTTCGGCAGCGATGACGAGCCCTCCCCCATCATCGAGGTGTCCGGACGGACGTTCCCGGTGGAAATCCGGTACCGGCCGCTGTCGCAGCCTGCAGGCGGGCCCGCCGACAGCGAAGACGCTGACGCCTCCGACGACGAACTCGAAGAGGACCGCGATCCGCTCGACGCCGTCTGCGACGCTGTGGACGAACTCGCCGGCGAGGCTCCGGGTGACATCCTCATCTTCTTTTCCGGCGAGCGCGAAATCCGTGACGCAGCCGAGGCACTCAACGCAAGGATCCAGTCCAACCGCCGTCTGGCCGGCACCGAGGTCCTGCCGCTCTTCGCCCGCCTGAGCCTGCAGGAACAGCACAAGGTGTTCCACCCGGGCAGCAAGCGGCGCATTGTGCTGGCCACCAACGTGGCCGAAACGTCCCTGACGGTTCCCGGCATCAAGTACGTCATCGATACAGGCACCGCCCGCATCTCCCGCTACTCGCACCGCACCAAGGTCCAGCGGCTGCCGATCGAACGGGTTTCGCAGGCTTCGGCCAACCAGCGCTCCGGCCGGTGTGGCCGAGTCTCCGACGGCATCGCCATTCGGCTCTATTCCGAAGAGGACTACGAGTCCAGGCCGCAGTTCACGGATCCCGAGATCCTGCGCACCAACCTGGCGGCCGTCATCCTGCAGATGACAGCCATGGGCGTAGCCCGCGGTCCCAAGGACGTGGAGAACTTCCCCTTTGTGGAGCCGCCGGACTCGCGGGCAATCAACGACGGCGTCACCCTCCTCCGCGAGCTTGGCGCCTTGAGTGCCGCCCGCACCCAGGACAACGGAGACAAGACAGCGGCCGACGGCGCCCGGCGCCCGGGTGCCGGCGCCAAGGATGCGGACCGGTCGCCCGGCAAGGGCGGCGGGCTGACCGCCGTCGGCCATAAGCTCGCCCAGCTCCCCGTCGATCCCCGGCTCGGCCGGATGATCGTGGAAGCCGGCAAGCGCGGCTGTGTCCGCGAAGTGATGATCCTTGCCGCGGCCCTGACCATCCAGGACCCGCGCGAGCGTCCGACCGACAAACAACAGCTCGCCGCGGAGAAGCACGCCCGCTTCCGCGACGAGAACTCGGACTTCACGGGCTTCCTGAACCTGTGGAACTACCTGCAGGAGAAACAGCAGGAACTCTCGTCCACCCAGTTCCGGCGCCTGTGCCGGAACGAATTCATCAACTACCTGCGGGTCAGGGAATGGCAGGACCTGTTCGCCCAGCTCCGGCAGCTGGCCCGGCCACTCGGAATCAGCCTGGACAACAAAAGGCTGGCCGATCCCGTGGGCAACCACGAGGGCATCCACATCAGCCTGCTGTCAGGGTTGCTCAGCCACATCGGCATCCTTGACGAACGCAAGCGCGAGTACATGGGCGCCCGCGGCAGCCGCTTCGCAATCTTCCCCGGCTCTGCGCTGTTCAAGAAGTCCCCCACATTTGTGATGGCGGCGGAACTGGTGGAGACCAGCCGCCTGTGGGCAAGGGTGGCGGCGAAGTTCGATCCCGTCTGGGCCGAACAGGTGGCGCCCGACCTCGTCAAACGCACGTACAGCGAGCCACATTGGTCCACGAAGATGGGCGCGGTGATGGCGTATGAGAAGGTCACGCTGTACGGCGTTCCGATCATCCCCCAACGCCGGGTCAACTACAGCCGGGTGGATCCGGTGCTGGCCCGCGAGCTGTTCATCCGGCACGCGCTGGTGGAAGGCGACTGGAAAACACACCATAAGTTCTTCCACCGGAACCGCGCCCTCCTCCTGGAGGTCGAAGAGCTCGAAGCCAGGATGCGCCGCCGCGACCTTCTGGTGGACGACGAAACGCTGTTCGAGTTCTACGACGCACGGATCGGCCCCGAGGTTGTGTCCGAGCGGCATTTCGACAAGTGGTGGAAGGACGCCAGGCAGAAAAACCCTGACCTCCTGGACTACGACAAGTCGCTGCTGCTCAATGACGACGCCGATGACCTGGACGAGGCCGCATATCCAAAGACCCTGCTGCATAAGGGCTTCGAGCTGCCGCTCAGCTACGAATTCCACCCGGTGGCGCCCGGTTCACCACCGAACCCGTCCGACGGCGTCACGGCCGAAGTGCCGGTGCTCTTCCTGAACCAGCTCGATGATGCCGCTTTCCGGTGGCTGATTCCGGGACAGCGCGCCGAGCTGGTCGCGGCGCTCATCAAGTCCCTCCCCAAGCAGATCCGGAAGAACTTTGTTCCCGCCCCGGACGTGGCACGGCAGGCTGTGGCTGCGCTGGAAGCGGACTTCGACCCCGCCGTCGACGAACTGGAAGCGTCACTGGAACTGGCCCTGCGCCGGATCCGCGGCCACATCATCCCGCCCGGCTCCTGGAACTGGGACGCTGTGCCCTCCCATCTGCGGGTGAGCTTCAAAGTGGTGGACAGCAAGGGAAAGGTGCTGGACGAGGGCAAGGACCTGGCCGCCCTGCAGGAACGGCTGGCGCCGGCAACGCGCCGCGCCATTGCCGAATCGCTCGGGGCGACTCCCGGCACTACTGTTCCGAAGCTGGCAGGAAAGGCCTCCGGAGCCCGCGCCGCGGCGTCGGAAGCAGGCGGCGCCAACGGATCGACCCCGGGTTTCCGGGAGCAAAGCGGCCTGACAGCCTGGACCTTCGGCACGGTGCAGCGGCAGGTGAGCAACACCGTCAAGGGCCACACCGTGACGGGCTACCCTGCGCTGGTGGACGAAGGGGCCTCCGTGGCGCTGCGGGTCTTCCAGACATCATCGGAGCAGCTGGAAGCCATGCGGGGCGGTGTGATCCGGCTCCTGGCCCTCCGGGTTCCGGCACCGGACCGCTACGTACTGGAGCACCTCAACAACACGGAAAAGCTGACCTTCAGCCAAAACCCGCACGGTTCAGTGTCCGCCCTCATCGCAGACTGCGCCCTCGCCGCCATCGACAAACTGACCCCCGCCGAGCTCCCCTGGGACCAGGCGTCCTTTGATGCCCTGTACGAACAGGTCCGCGCCGAACTCATCGACACCGTCTTCAGCGTCACGGCCGTAGTGGAGCGCATCCTGGCCAGCACCCGGCGCATCGAGAAGCAACTGAAGGGCACCACAAGCCTTGCCCTGATCAGCGCCCTGAACGACATCAGGAGCCAGCTGGAGCAGCTGGTTTTCCCGGGCTTTGTGGCGCGCACCGGCTACGCCCAGCTGAGTCAGCTGCCGCGCTACCTGGCGGCCATCGAAAAACGGCTCGAACGCCTGCCGGGCAATGTCCAGCGCGACGCCCTCGGCATGGCCGCCGTCCAGCGCCTGGAAGACGACTACGACGACGCCGTGTCGGCCCTGCTGCCCGGACGCCGCGCCGGTGCGGAGCTGGCACAGGTGCGCTGGATGATTGAGGAGCTCAGGGTGAGCCTCTTCGCCGTCGAACTGGGGACTGCATACTCCGTGTCCGAGAAACGTATCCGCGCCGTGCTCAACAAGGCCCTCGCGCCGGCCTAGGCCCGGGTCTAGGCGCTGCCGGGTACGAACTCCGCGTAACCGGCGGCCCGCAGCCCCTCGCGCAGCTTCTCGGCGTTGGCGTCAAGGACGGCCGGATCGGGGTGGTGGTCAGCCGAGGCAAAATCGAAGTCGGCCATGCTCCGGGACGGCCACACGTGGACGTGGAAGTGGTCGATTTCGTACCCGGCAACGATCAGACCCGCCCGTTCCGCCGGGAAAATTTCCAGCTGCACGGCACCGATGCGGCGCGCCACTTCCATCACCTTGGCGAGCGTTTCCGGCGATGCGTCTGTCCAGCGGTCCACTTCCTCAGTGGGCACTACCAGGGTATGTCCATCGGCCAGGGGCCCGGTGGTGAGGAAGGCCGCGACGTCCGGCTCGCGCCAGACGAAGCGTCCCGGGATCTCGCCGTTAAGGATTTTGGTGAACAGGGTACTCATGCGTCTGCCTCCTTGGCCGAAGCCTGCAGGGTGCTGGCGTCCAGCACAAACCGGTATTTGACATCGCCTGCCACCATGCGGTCGTAGGCCTCGTTCAGCTGGTCAGCCCGCACCAGCTCGATGTCCGCCACCACTGAATGCGCAGCGCAGAAATCAAGCATCTCCTGGGTCTCGGCAATGCCGCCGATCAGTGAACCTGTGTACGCGATCCGCCGTCGGATCAGGGCCCCCGGATTCACGGGGGGCATTGTGCCCGACGGCAACCCGAGCTGGAACAGTGCCCCGTCCCGGCGGAGGGTGCGGAAGAACGGGTTGAGGTCATGCGGGGCGGCCACAGTGTCGATGATGACGTCGATGCTGCGGTTGGCAGCTTCCATGGCCTCCGCGTCCCGGGAAAGAACCACCTCGTCCGCACCCAACTCAAGCGCGGCGGGGACCTTTGAATCGGAGGTCGTGAAGACCACTACCCGCGCGCCCATGGCCTTGGCCAGTTTCACCGCCATGTGCCCCAGGCCGCCGAGTCCCACGACGCCCACGGTGGCGCCTTTCCTGACACCGAAGTGCCGGAGCGGCGAAAACGTGGTGACCCCGGCGCAGAGCAGCGGCGCCACGGCCGCCGGATCAAGGTTTTGCGGGACCCGGACCACGTACCGGCGGTCCACCACCACGGACGTCGAATAGCCGCCCTGGGTGACTGCTCCGCCGTTGCGGGCGTCCTTTGCCCCGTACGTTCCGGTCATGCCGTTTTCACAGTACTGTTCCTGGCCGTCCCGGCAGCTTCCGCATTCCCGGCAGGAATCAACGATGCACCCTACCCCCACCAGGTCTCCCGGCATGAAGTCATCCACAGCCGACCCGACAGCGCTGACCCTGCCGACGATTTCGTGCCCGGGGACCAGGGGGTACTGCTGGCTGCCCCATTCGCCCCGGGTTGCATGAACGTCCGAGTGGCAGAGGCCGCAGAAGTCAATGGCGATCTCGACGTCGTCCGCTTTGGGTGCCCGCCTGGCTACGGTCAGCGGCACCAGTCCGCTTTCCCCGGAAGTGGCGCCATAGGCAGCCGCCAGGCGGTCGTTTTCACGGCTGTCGTTTCCGTGGCTTTCGGCAGGCAGGACCGGGCGGGCAAAGGCAGGCGGTACGGGTCGTCCAGGGCTCATACAGCGACGCTACCCCTGCGTTGCCGGATATTTCCACTCGGGGGTTTCCACCCGGCACCCGTCACCCTGGCTGGCCGCCCGCCACCACAGGCCGTTCCGGGTTGTTGGACCATTCGGAGAACGAGCCCGGGTAGAGCGACGCCGGGATGCCGGCGAGTTCCAACGCCACGACCTCGTGGGCGGCCGTGACACCGGAACCGCAGTAGACCGCCACGGCTGCGTCCCCGGAGATTCCCAGCGCGCTGAAGCGCCGCCGCAGTTCGTCGGCGGGGAGGAACCGCCCTGATTGGTCGACATTCTCCGTCGTCGGCGCGCTGACGGCGCCCGGGATGTGGCCTGCACGCGGATCCACGGGTTCGAATTCCCCGCGGTACCTTTCGCCGGCCCGGGCGTCGAGGAGTATTCCGGTGCGGGCCCAGGTCCCGGCAGCCTCCGCATCGATGGCGGGCATTAGTCCCTCGCGAAGGGTGACATTGCCTGGGACGGTCGGCGCGTCGCCGCCTTCCACGGGCAGTCCGGCGGCGCGCCAGGCGGCCAGGCCGCCGTCGAGCAGGTACACCTCCACGACGCCGGCGTGGCGCAGCATCCACCAAAGCCGCGCCGCTGCCATGTTTCCGCTGTCGTCGTAGGCCACCACAACGTCGCCGTCGTTGATTCCCCACCGCCGTGCCGATCCCTGGAACTGCTCAAGGGGCGGAAGGGGATGCCTGCCCCGTTCCGGCTGGGCGGGAGCAGCCAGTTCGGTGGCCAAGTCCACAAAGACGGCTCCAGGCAGGTGTGCCTCAAGGTAGTGATCCCGGCCGTGCGGATCGCCCAGTTTCCACCGGACGTCCAGCAGTACGGTGCGCTGGCCGGCCTGGATTCGGGCGCGCAACGCCGCCACATCCATAAGGGGTCCCATGAGGCTCCTGGTGGTAGGTATTGATCGGGCTTTGACCTGTCCACTCTAGCCCCGGCCCGGAGATCACCGCGGGTACGCTGGTCCGGTGAAGAACGCGCGCGCGGACAGGGCATGGGCTGACCAGGCCATCAGGAAAATCACCGCAGAAAACAACCGGTCCGCGGACACGCACCTGTATTCGGTGCCGCTCGCGGAGCACTGGGGAGTCCAGCTGTATCTCAAGGACGAATCGACCCACCGCTCCGGCAGCCTCAAGCACCGGCTGGCCCGCTCCCTTTTCCTCTTTGGCCTGGTCAACGGCTGGATCCGGGAAGACACCACCATAGTGGAGGCGTCCAGCGGCAGCACCGCCGTCTCCGAAGCCTATTTCGCGCAGCTCCTGGGCTTGCCCTTCGTTGCTGTGATGGCACGGACCACCAGCCCGGAAAAGATCGCCCTGATCGAACAGTTCGGCGGCGCGTGCCTCCTGGTGGACCATGCGTCCGAGGTCTACGCGGCAGCGGAGGAGATCGCAGCCACCAGCAACGGTCACTACATGGACCAGTTCACGTACGCGGAGCGGGCCACGGACTGGCGGGGCAACAACAACATCGCCGAGTCCATCTTCGAGCAGCTGGCCATGGAAGAGCATCCCGTCCCCCGCTGGATCGTGGTGGGTGCAGGCACCGGCGGAACCAGCGCAACCATCGGCCGCTACCTCAGGTACCACTCCCATGACACGGCCCTGGCAGTGGTTGACCCGGAGAACTCCGCTTTCTACCCCGGCTGGCGGGACGGCGTGGCGGAATTCACCACCGGGATGCCGTCACGGATCGAAGGCATCGGACGGCCGAGGATGGAACCCAGCTTTGTCCCGTCCGTCATCGACCGCATGATCCAGGTCCCCGATGCCGCATCCATCGCCGCCATGCGGCACCTTCGGGAACTCACCGACTTGCACGCCGGGCCGTCCACCGGCACCAACCTGTGGGGCGTCTGGCAGTTGGTCGCGGAGATGGTCGCCAAAGGCCAGCGCGGCAGCATTGTGTCCCTGATGTGCGACGGCGGTGACCGCTATGCGGGCAACTACTACAATCCTGCGTGGCTTGCCGGGCAGGGACTTGACCCCGAACCGCACGAGGCAGTCATCGGCCGGTTCTTCGAAACCGGCGTCTGGGCACCCTAGACATCGACCGTTTCGCGGACCGCCAAGTGGGTGAATTCGGTGCCATACTTAGCCCCGATCCGGGTCACATGCGACTCCACCATCTTCAGGCCCAACTCGTTGAGGAGCCCGTCGTGGATCTGGAAGGCTTGCGGCGCCCGGACACCAATAACAAAGTCGACCACTTCGCTGGCCTTGTTCCACGGTGCATGGATCGGAACCAGCAGGGTCTTTACGCTAATGCCGTCCGGGACGATGAAGGAGTCGCCGGGGTGATAGACGTTTTCGTTAATGAGGTAGCCGATGTTCGCCACCACCGGAACCTGGGGATGGATCAGGGCATGCTGGCCACCGAAGCTACGGACGCCGAACCCTGCCGCGGCAAAGGATGTCCCGGGTTCGACCGTATTGATCCGGTCTGCGGCTTGCGGTGCCTCTTCGCGCAAATGGCCCGCCACCCCCAACGGCGCGAACACAGCCAGACCACTGTCACCCCGCAGGGCGTTGACCAGGGCAGGAACATCGACGTGGTCGCCGTGCTCGTGCGTGACCAGCACCGCCTGCGCACCGTCCAGCGCTTCCTTCGCTTCGGAGAACGTGCCGGGGTCAAGGACCAGGACGCGCCCGTCTTCTTCGAGCCGGACGCAGGCGTGGGTGTATTTAGTCAGCTTCATGGCGCCAGCCTAGGGCTCGGTCCGGGCAGGTGTCCACGGAACTCCTGCCCGCCAAGGTCCGGCTGGTAATCTTGATCTTTGCCACTGTCCCTCAGGGAAGCGAGTCCATCCATGCCGTTTGGCACCAAGGCTGACGAATCCAGTCCATCAACTCCCGCGCCGGGTTCAGGCGCCGGTGTGGGCAAAGAGCAGCGCGTCACCAAGCAGCGACTGGCCATCAGCGCTGCCCTGGACGAACTGGATGACTTCGTGAGCACGCAGGAGCTCTACCGTATCCTGCAGAACCAGGGTGTGTCCGTCTCCCTCGCGACGGCCTACCGGATCCTGCAGTCGCTGGCCGACGACGGCCTAGTGGATGTGCTCCGCAACGGCGAGGGCGAGGCCGTCTACCGCCGCTGCGCGGTGACCGGCCACCATCACCACCTCCTGTGCCGGAGTTGCGGTAAAGCCGTTGAAGTCGAAGCTCCGGCAGTCGAAACGTGGGCTGCCCGGACAGCCAAGGACCACGGCTACACCGAGGTGGCCCATACTGTGGAAATCTTTGGCCTGTGCCCCGGCTGCACGGCACGTAAGGCTGCTGGCCTCCTCTGACCGGGCCCGTCGTTGAACGCGGGGGCCCGAAGTCCGCGCGACGCCCAGTCAGGCTGCGTGCAGCAGTCTGCCGTTGAGCCCCCGCCTGGCGCGGACCGTTCCAATGATCCGGCACACCACGTAAATCAGGAATGACAGTGTGGTGACGTATGGGCTGATCGGGATGCGGCCGCCCAGGGCCAGCAGAATTCCCCCCACGGTTGCGATCATCGCGAATGCCACGCTTAGCAGCACCACCGCGACCGGTGAGGACGTTACGCGCAGGGCGGCTGCGGCGGGCGTAATCAGCAGGGCAAGGACCAGGAGGGCACCAACCACCTGGATGGACAGCGCGACGCTCACGCCCAGCAAAACCATGAAGATCAGGGCAAGTGTCCGCACGGGAACGCCCCGGGCTTCCGCAAGTTCGGGGTCGACGCTGGCAAAGTTCAGCGGCCGCCAGATGATCACCAAGGCCACCATGACAACCACTGCCGTTCCCGCAAGGGCCTGCAGCTGGACAGTGTCAACAGAAACGATCTGGCCCGTCAGCAGGCCAAACTTATTAGCGGCCCGCCCTTCGTAAAGGGACAGGAACAGGATCCCCAGCCCCAGCCCGAACGGCATGATCACGCCAATAATTGAATTCTTGTCCCTGGCCCGCACGCCCATCAGCCCGAGGAGCAGCGCAGCGGCCACGGAACCGACGAGAGAGCCGAAGACGATGTCCGCGCCGATGAGCAGCGCAAAGGCCGCCCCGGCAAAGGAGAGTTCCGAGATGCCGTGAACGGCGAACGCAAGGTCGCGCTTCATCACAAACGTCCCCACGAGGCCGCCCAGCAGTCCCAGGACAGCCCCTGCCCAGATGGAGTTCTGGACCAGGACGAGGAGTTCGCCGTAGTTTTCGAAGCTGAAGATTGAGCCGATGATGCTGTCCGCGTCCATTACGCCACCTCGCCGGCAGTAGCGTGGACATCCGCGTGGTGGTGCGTGGTGGCGTCCGGGAGACCGACGACGACGATGCGCCCGTTTGTGTGGATGACCTCCACGTGGCTGCCGTAGAGGTCCGAAAGAACCTCGGTGGTCATGACCTCCTCCGGCGTCCCTACCCGGAAACGGCCTCCGGCCAGGTACAGCACGCGGTCAACGTAATCGATGATCGGATTGATTTCATGGGTGACAAACACCACGGCACTGTTCTGTTCACGGCACTGCTTGTTGATCAGGGCACTGACGGCCTGCTGGTGGTGGAGGTCCAGGGACAGGAGCGGTTCGTCGCACAGCAGGACCAACGGGTTCGTCGCCAATGCCTGGGCGACCCGGAGGCGCTGCTGTTCACCGCCGGAGAGCTGCCCCACCGGAACCTTGGCATAGTCGGTGGCACCGACGAGTTCCAGGAGCTCATCGATCCGGTGGTTCGCCCTGCCAACCCCGAGGCGCATGCCCCACCGGTGGCCATCGACGCCTAGGCCCACGAGGTCCCTGGCACGCATCGGGGTGTCCAGGGAAAACGACTTCTGCTGCGGGATGTAGCCGATCATCCGGCTCCCCCGTTCCACCGGATGGGCTCCGAGGCTGGCAGTGCCGGCGTGCAGCTGCTGCAGGCCGAGCAGCACTTTCAGGAAGCTGGTTTTGCCGCTTCCGTTGGGACCAAGCACGGCGAAGAACTCACCGGGCCTGATGTCCAGGTCGAGAGCCTCCCACAACGCCCTCCTGCCGAACTGCAGGGACGCCCCGCGGAGGCTCACAACAGGTTTCAACTATTTTTTCTCCAAAACTTTGCTGATGTTCTCCACATTGTCCGTCATCCACTGCAGGTACGTCTTGCCCTCCGGCAAGGTTTCGCTGAAGTCGACCACCGGAACACCGGCTGACTCTGCCGCCTTTTTCAGAGCCTCGGTCTGGGGACCTTCGGTCTGCAGGTTGTAGGCAAGGAAAGTCAGGTCCTTGGAGCCGGCAAGGTCTGTGGCCGCCTTCAGCACGGCCGGCGGCACGTCTGTGCCTTCTTCGATCGCAGCAGTGTAGTCCTCCGGCGTCCGGTTCTCCAGCCCCGCCGCCTCAAGCAGGTACAGCGGGACGGGCTCGGTGACCGCAACGGGAGCTCCAGCCCCGGCCGCCGACAATGCTGCCAGCTTGCCGGTGAGCCCGTCCAGGCCGGACTTGAACGTGGCAGCGTTCGCCTCGAACGTGGCCGCTGACCCCGGCTCAGCCTCGCCGAGCTTGGCGGCCAGCTCATCGGCGAGTTTCCGCATCGCGTCCAGGCTGTACCACACGTGCTCGTTGAATTCGCCGTGCCCGTGGGCGTGGCCGTGCTCATCGGCGGGTTCGCTGGCTTCGGCACCGGCGGACTCGGCAGGTTCCTCCTCCGGCGCCAGCCCTGATACTTCGACGGCGCTGACAAACCTGCTGTGCGGGATGTTGCTGTCATCTGCCAGCGTGTGGATGAACCCGTCGTACCCGCCGCCATTCTCAATGACCAGGTCAGCCTTGGACACCACCAGCCTGTCCTGGGCCGTGGCCTCGTAGGAGTGCGGGTCCTGGCTGGTCTTGTTGATGATCGCCGTGACGTTGACCTTGTCGCCGCCGATGGCCTTTGCAATATCCCCGTAGACGTTCGTGGAGGCAACCACATTGATTCCTTCGGCAGCCGAAGAGACGCCGGATGGCGCGCCCTCTGCGGAGCAGGCAGAGAGCAGCAAGCCAAGGCCGGCGAGGGCGGCCAGGGATGTACGGAGGGCGGCAGGACGGCGCACGGAAACCTCAAATCAGTTCAGGATGGAGCAAAGCAACCCCCAAAGTCTAGCCCTAGATGGGAATGATTCCTATTTATAAGAGCCCACAGGGTTTTCCACGCTTGGCGTCAGTCGCCGTTCGGCTGGCCGAGCCTCCGGATGCCGGTGGCCTGCGTGGCGTCCCGGATTTCGCCGACAAGCTGCTCGATCACGTCTTCCAGGAACAGCACACCTTGCGTCTGGCCGTCCGGACCGATGACCCGGGCAAGGTGAGAACCGGTGCGCTGCATCACCGACATGGCCGTTTCGATCTCGTCACCCAGGGCGAGGTTGGCCAGCGAGCGGATCCGGCTCTCCGCAATCGGGTGCTGATAATCCGCGTCGGGGATGGACAGGACGTCCTTGACATGCAGATAGCCGTAGAGCAGGTCGTCATCGTCCAGCATCGGAAACCGCGAAAAACCGGTTCTGCTGACTGCCTTCTCAAATTCCACCGGGGTGGTGGCGGCCTTCAGCATGACCAGGTTGTCCAGGGGCACCATGATGTCCGAGGCCGTGTGCTCGGAAAATTCCAGCGCACCGGTGATCAGCCCAGCCTCGTCATCCACAAGCCCGTGCCGGGTTGATTCCTGAACGATCGACTGGACTTCCTCAAGGGTGAACGATGAGTTGACCTCATCCTTAGGTTCGATCCGGAGGAGCTTCAGGATGTGGTTGGCCGACCAGTTCAGAGCAACAATCACCGGTTTGACCAGGCGGGCAACAAACATCAGCGGCGGTGCCAGCAAAAGTGCGGCCTTGTCAGCCACCGATACCGAGATGTTCTTTGGCACCATCTCCCCGAATGTCACGTGGAGGAAGGTAACAACCATCAGCGCTACGCCGAATGCCGCCACGTCGGCAATCTCCATTGGCAGTCCCACAGCTTCCAGCGGCGCGGCCAGCAGGTGGTGGATGGCCGGCTCGGCGACCAACAGGATCAGCAGGGAACAGACGGTGATGCCGAGCTGGGCGCAGGCCAGCATCAGCGACACGTTCTCCATGGCCCGCAGGGTGGTCTGCGCGCGCTTGGACCCGGCGTCCGCGAGTGGTTCGATCTGGCTGCGCCTGGCCGACATCACCGCGAACTCTGCAGCAACAAAAAACGCGTTGCCCATCAGGAGCACAACCAGCCAGAGTATTCCAGCCCAGTCACTCATCGTTCGGTCCTGTCTGGTTGGGCAGGTTCCACGTCAGGCAGCACCGGCCGGAAGCAGATCCTGTCGATCCTGCGCCCGTCCATCCTGGTCACGCTCAACGTTCCACCGCCCACCGCCACGGTATCTCCGACTGCAGCGATCCGGCCCAGTTCACTCATGACATAGCCCCCCACTGTCTCGTAGGCCGCCTCGTCGGGAACCGTCAGGCCTGGAATCTGTTCGGAAAGTTCATCCGGACGCAGCAGCCCGGGGAAGTACCAGTCACCCGACGCGCTCTGGAGCAGCCCGGGCCTGACTTTGTCATGTTCGTCTGCCACCTCACCCACGATTTCCTCCACGAGGTCTTCCAGCGTGGCGATTCCGGCGGTGCCACCGTACTCATCGAGGACAACGGCAAGCTGGAGGTTTCCTTCGCGCAGTTCCGCCAGGAGGGCATCCAGGTGGATGGTCTCAGGGACCCGAAGGACGTCGGTCATGATGGCACCGGCTTCGAGGTTGGGGCGGCGCTCCGAAGGAACGGCCACCGCCTTCTTGACGTGCACCAGGCCCCTGATGTCATCGGCTGACTCCCCGATGACCGGGAACCGGGAGTATCCCGTGCGGCGCGCCGCATCCACGATGTCCGAGACGGGCTGATCGGCGTCGATGGTTTCGACCCGGATCCGCGGCGTCATCACGTCAGCTGCCGTCCGGGCCGAGAAGTTCAGCGTCCGGGCCACGAAGTTGGCAGTGCCGGCGTCGAGCGTTCCCATGGCAGCTGATCGCCGCACGAGGGATGCGAGCTCGGCAGGGGTCCGGGCGCCCGAAATCTCTTCCTTGGCTTCGAGGCCGAAGACGTTGAGCACCTTGTTGGAGAACCCGTTAAGGACCATGATGGCCGGCTTGAAGATGGCCGTGAACATCAGCTGCGGCCTCGCAAGGGCGCGGCCTACCGGAAAGGACAGGGCGATCGCCATGTTCTTGGGCACCAGTTCACCCAGCAGCATGGACAACAGGGTGGCGAGCACCATCGCGATGACCAGGGACACGGACGCGGCCGCGACCTCTGGAATCCCGACGGCGGTGAGGGGCCCCTCGAGGAGTTTCCCGACCGACGGTTCCATTACGTAACCGGTCAGGAGGGTGGTCAGTGTGATGCCGAGCTGGCAGCTGGAGAGCTGGGTGGAAAGGGACTTCAGGCACTTGAGCAGCGGAACGGCCCGGGTGTCACCATTGTCGATCGCGCGCTGGACAGTCGCCTGGTCCAGCGCAATAAGGGAAAATTCGACGGCGACGAAGAACCCGGTGCCGGCGATCAGCAGGAGTCCTGCCGCGAGGAGCAACCATTCCATTCAGCATCCCGCCCGGTGACGCTGGGGCGGGGCGGCGTAGGTAACTGTTGCAGGATGGGTCCGGAAAAAACTGCCCGGAGGAGGATGGTCCGCCGAAGCGGACGCTGGCTCCTTGATGGCTCCGGAGGCGCGGAGCGACGAAGAATGATGGGCTCGTGTTCGGGGTTTGCCGGCTCGGCGGGTCAGCTGCGCGGTGCTGTTCTTCATGCTCCGCTGACAGCCCCCAGGCCGGCACCTAGATTTACTGTCCATAAGAATCTCAGTCTACAGGAGCAAATCCCCGCGTTTTGAAGCGTTCTGAAGGGTCCCCAGCCGGACCCCGGCGCCGGCCTCGGATGGTCCGCCGCCGCCATATTTGCCAATCTCCGCGTCACTTCATGATTTGGGTCACCCTTATTGGCAGTTAATACAGAATGCTCATTAGACTGGCAAAGGTCTGGGTTCAGAGGACGCAGAGACTGGTTCGGATGTTGTGCTGAGGCACCGTGGCGGCCAGAGAGAAATCAAACTCATGGAAGAGGCGTATTTCAAGTGCCAGAGCAGCCTAGCCACCGTCTACCAGAGGAATTTGGCGGAAATGAGTGGCTCGTTGACGAACTGTACGAGCAGTACCAGAAGGACAAAAACGCAGTGGATGCCAAGTGGTGGCCCCTGTTCGAATCCTTCGACTCGGGCAGCGGTTCTTCCTCCAACGGGAACTCGGCCCTTGCCGTCGCCCATCCCGCAACCCGCGAAATGCCCGTTGTAGGGCAGACCCCGGCCCCCGCAACTCCGGCACCGTCGCCGGAAGCGCAGCGGGCTGCACCTGCACCCGCACCCGCCCCCGCTGCTCCAGCGGCGCCCGCGTCCGGTAAGAAAGCACCAGCCACTGTGGCGCGCGACGGCGCGAAGAAGACCGAGCCGGGCACCGGATCCCAACCGATCCCTGCCCAGCTCCCCAAGAATGTCAAGGCACCCACAGCGCCCGAGGAAGACGTCATCTCCGTCCTTCGCGGCCCGGCCAAGGCCATAGCCACCAACATGGTGACGAGCCTTGAGGTTCCCACCGCCACAAGCGTCCGCGCGATCCCGGCCAAGCTCCTGATCGACAACCGCGTGGTCATCAACTCCAACCTGGCACGTGCCCGCGGCGGGAAGGTCTCCTTCACGCACCTGATCGGCTACGCCGTCATCCGGGCCCTGTCGCAGTTCCCGTCCATGAACGTGTACTACGACGAGGTGGACGGCAAGCCCGTTGCTGTCCAGCCGGCCCACGTGAACTTCGGCATCGCCATCGACATGCCCAAGCCCGACGGAACCCGCCTGCTCATGGTTCCGAACATCAAGAAGGCGGAGACACTCAACTTCTCCGAGTTCTGGCACACCTACGAGGACCTCATCAAGCGTGCCCGAAGCGGCAAGCTGACTGCTGACGACCACCAAGGCACCACCGTTTCCCTGACCAACCCCGGCGGGATCGGCACGGTCCACTCCGTGCCGCGTCTTTCCAAGGGCCAGGCCGCCATCATCGGCGTCGGCGCACTGGACTACCCCGCCGAGTTCCAGGGTGCGAGCGAAAAAATCATCGCGCACAACGCGATCAGCAAGGTACTGACGCTTACCTCCACGTATGACCACCGTGTCATCCAGGGCGCCGGCAGCGGCGAGTTCCTGAAGCTGGTCCACCAGCTCCTGCTCGGTGCCCAGAACTTCTACGACGAAATCTTCGAGGCCCTGCGCATCCCGTACGAGCCCGTGCGCTGGAGCCCCGACCTGCAGGTTGACCCGTCAGACCAGATCAACAAGGTTGCGCGGATCCAGCAGCTGATCCACTCCTACCGTGTGCGCGGCCACCTCATGGCTGACACGGACCCCCTTGAGTATGTCCAGCGCAAGCACCCGGACCTTGACGTCCTGACCTATGGCCTGACCCTGTGGGACCTGGACCGTGAGTGGCCCACCGGCGGTTTCGGCGGCAAGCCCCAGCTCAAGTTCCGCGACATCCTGGCAGTGCTCCGTGACGCGTACTGCCGCACCACGGGCATCGAATACATGCACATCCAGGAACCGGAGGAGCGCAAGTGGTTCCAGGACCAGCTGGAGCACCCCTACTCAAAGCCCACCCGTGAAGAACAGCTGCGCATCGTTTCCAAGCTGAATGCCGCCGAGGCCTTTGAGACGTTCCTGCAGACCAAATTCGTGGGCCAGAAGCGCTTCTCCCTGGAAGGCGGCGAGTCCCTCATCCCGCTGCTCGATGCCATCATGTCCGACGCCGCTGATGACGGCCTGGACGAGGTAGCCATCGGCATGGCCCACCGTGGCCGCCTGAACGTGCTGACGAACATCGCCGGCAAGACTTATGCCCAGGTTTTCCGGGAGTTTGAAGGCACCCAGGACCCCCGCTCCGTGCAGGGCTCCGGCGACGTGAAGTACCACCTTGGCACGGAAGGCACCTTTACCTCGGACAACGGCAACGAGACCAAGGTCTACCTCGCTGCCAACCCCTCCCACCTTGAAGCCGTGGACTCCGTGCTGGAAGGCATCGTCCGCGCCAAGCAGGACCGTCTGGACCAGGGCGAGGCCTTCCCCGTCCTCCCCATCATGGTCCATGGCGACGCCGCCTTCGCGGGCCAGGGTGTGGTCGCTGAGACCCTGAACCTGTCTCAGCTCCGTGGCTACCGTACCGGTGGCACCATCCACGTTGTGGTCAACAACCAGGTTGGCTTCACCACGGCTCCGTCGTCCTCGCGCTCATCCACGTACTCCACGGATGTTGCCAAGATGATCCAGGCCCCCGTGTTCCATGTGAACGGTGACGACCCTGAGGCTGTGGTCCGCGTCGGCCAGCTCGCCTATGAGTTCCGCCAGCGTTTCCACAAGGACGTTGTGATCGACATGGTGTGCTACCGCCGCCGCGGCCACAACGAGGGCGACGATCCCTCGATGACCCAGCCGCTGATGTACAACCTGATCGAAGCCAAGCGCTCCGTCCGCAAGCTGTACACCGAGTCGCTGATCGGCCGCGGGGACATCACCGAGGAAGAAGCAGAGCAGCTGCTTCGCGACTACCAGGAGCGCCTGGAGCGGGTCTTCGCGGAGACTCACGCCGCCCAAACCTCCCCGATCCCGATCATCACGGCGGACTCCGCCGCGGTCTCGGACATCGAGCGTCCCATCGCACAGCAGTCCGATTTCGGCACCAACGCCCCGGCGTCCACGGCCATCTCCCCGGAGACCCTGGCCCGGATCGGCAAGGCGCACATCGAAATTCCCGAGGGTTTCACCGTCCACTCCAAGCTCAAGCAGCTGCTTGAGAAGCGCGAGCAGATGTCCCGCGAAGGCGGCATCGACTGGGGCTTCGGTGAGATCGCAGCCTTCGGCTCACTCATCATGGAAGGCGTTCCCGTCCGCCTCGCCGGCCAGGATTCGCGCCGTGGAACCTTTGTGCAGCGCCATGCCGTGTTCCACGACCGCTCCAACGGAAACGAGTGGCTGCCGCTGGGGAACCTCTCGGACAAGCAGGCGAAGCTGTGGATCTACGACTCCCTGCTGTCCGAATACGCGGCCATGGGCTTCGAATACGGCTACTCCGTGGAGCGTCCGGACGCCCTCGTTCTGTGGGAAGCGCAGTTCGGCGACTTCGTCAACGGCGCGCAGACCATCATTGACGAGTTCATTTCCTCGGCTGAGCAGAAGTGGGGCCAGCGTTCATCCCTCGTGCTGATGCTGCCGCACGGCTACGAAGGCCAGGGGCCGGACCACTCTTCAGCCCGCATCGAACGTTTCCTGCAAATGTGCGCGGAAGAAAACATGATTGTTGCCAACCCCACGACGGCCGCATCGCACTTCCACTTGCTGCGCCGGCAGGCCTACAGCCGGCCGCGTAAGCCGCTGATCATCTTCACCCCGAAGCAGCTGCTCCGCCTCAAGGGAGCCGCGTCGTCGGTCGAGGACTTCACCACGGGCAGCTTCCGCCCGGTCATCGGGGACCACGAGCAGCTGGCGGCGGACGCCGTCGAACGCGTGCTCTTGGTGTCCGGCCGGCTGTACTACGACCTCCTGTCAACGCGACAGAAGACCGAGGACAAGACGACGGCAATCGTCCGTGTTGAGCAGCTCTACCCGCTGCCCGAGGCGGAAATTTCCGCGGAGCTGGCCAAATACCCCAATGCCGAGGTTGTCTGGGCGCAGGATGAGCCCGCCAACCAGGGACCGTGGCCGTTTATGGGCCTCCACCTCCCGGGCGCGCTCGACCGCAAGGTCCGTCTCGTGTCCCGCCCGGCGTCGGCGTCCACGGCCGCCGGCTCCATGAAGCGGCACGCAGCCGAGCAGGACACTCTCCTGAAGCAGGCATTTGCACGTAAGTAAATACGGTGGCTGCCCGGCCGGACGTCGAAATACCAGACTCCGGCCGGGCAGTTCTGTTTAATGGGGTGCAAGGGCAGCAAAGGGTGCGTCTGCCCGGCCCGTCCCCGCGCTGCCGGCGCGGGCGCCATTCAGTACGGAAGTAAAGAGGAACTTGTGGAAGACAGGAAGCTGCGCATCGCAGCTGTTGGAGATGAACTGCTGGCCGGGCTGGGCGACCCCAGGGCCCTCGGCTGGCTGGGCCGCGTTCTGGCCCGCACTCCGCAGGACGGCATGGCACTGGAAAGTTATGCCCTCCCCTGCCCGCAGGAAGGAACCGAAGGGCTGGCCGCACGCTGGCTGGAGGAAGCCGGCCGGCGTTTCAGCGACCTCCATGAAAACCGGCTGGTCATCGGTCTCTCCGGCCGCGACATTGAGTTCGGCCTCTCCACCGCCCGCAGCCGGCTGAACCTGGCCAACATCCTGGATTCAGCGTCGCAGAACCGGATCGAGGTTTTTGTCGTCGGCCCGCCACCAACACTGGATCCCGGCCAGAACCGCCGGCTGGGTGAGCTCAACACCGCCTTCGCCGATGTCACCACCCGGCGTAAGCACCTTTACGTGGACACCTTCTCGCCGTTGCTGAACCACGAACAGTGGCGCCAGGATCTTGCCGCGAACGGCGGGACACCTGGTCAGTCCGGCTACGGCCTCATGGCGTGGCTGGTCCTGCACCGTGGCTGGTTCCAGTGGCTGGGAATGGACGCCCCGGCATAGTCCACCTCCGCCAATTCGCGATATATCTTGACCTGGCCTCCCGGCCGGGTATACCGTGAAGTATCAATCACGATATATCGCGATCTTGGAGGATCCATGGCAGAGACCAGCTGGACCGTCACCGACCCCCGGACCATCGATGTGGACGGAGTCACGTCGCTGAAGCTGGGCATGGTCAGCGGACGGTTCGACATCGTTTCCCACGCCGACGCCGTCGCGCGCATTGAGGTTTCAGAGGTCCAGGGCGACCCCGTAGCCATCAGCCTCGTGGACGGCCGGCTGGAGGTCCGGCACCAGCTCGACGGGCCGCAGGGGTGGTTCAAGAACCTCATGGGAACGATCAACCACAACAGCAACAATTCCGCTGTCATCAGCATCGCCCTGCCGGATGGAGTTGCCGTCGAGGCCGGCACCGTCAGCGGTGACGGGCTGGTGTCCGGGATCAGCGGACACACCAGGCTGAACACCGTGTCGGGCTCGGTCATGGCGGATGAAACTGCTGGTGACCTCCACGTCAACACCGTCAGCGGCGAAGTCATCGCACGCCACCACGACGGCGTCCTGACCGCCAAGAGCGTGTCCGGCGAAGTCACCGCATCGGGCAAATTCAGCCACATCCGGGCAAACACAGTCAGCGGCGACATGAGCTTCGACCTCCTGGGGTTCACGCAGGACTTTGGTGCCAACTCGGTCTCCGGAGACCTGACCATCCGCCTTCCGCACGACGTCGGTGTGGACATCGTGGCCAAGTCGGCCAGCGGCACCCTGGTCATCGACAACCAGCAGTACTCCCAGCCGGGTGGCAAAGTGGAAACAATCGCAGGCCCGGACGGCAAGCTCATGATTGTCCGTACGAACTCCGTCTCCGGCAAGACGTCGATCTTCCACAGCCAGCCAGCCGGGACCCCGGAAACAGGGCTCTGATGCCTCCTGTCTTCGCCCACGGAGCGCTGCGGCTCTACCTCCTTGCCCTCCTGGAGTCCGGCCCGAAGCACGGATATGAGCTCATTAAGGCGCTCAATGAACGGTTCGGCGGCACCTATTCCCCCAGCGCGGGCACGATTTACCCGCGGCTGGGGAAGCTCGAAGAGGAGGGGCTTGTCGCCACGGAATCAGAAGGCCGCCGCACCAATTACCACATCACGGCTGCGGGCCTCGCTGAGCTGAACACACGCAGGGACGAGCTTGCCGGCGTCGAAAATGACATCTCAGCCTCCGTCCGGCGGTTGGCGGACAATCTCCGCGACGATATCCGTGCCAACATGCGTGGGCTGAGGGCAGACCTGGCCGCAACGGCCGAGGCAGCGAGGGCCTCGGTCCGCACCGGTGATTTCACTGCAGCGGCAACGCGGCACTCCCCAGAGGGACAACGCACGCTCAAGGAAGCCGAGATGCTGCTTCAGGCGTTCCGGGACGACCTTCGCGTCGAGCTGCGGCTGCAGGCCAGCAGGCAGCCGCTGAGCCCTGAAGCGCTTGAAACGGTCCGCACGGTACTGGACCAAGCCCGCATTTCCATCCGGAATTCCCTGCCCGGCTGAGGCGCTGCTTCACGGTCGGTTCCGGTTCGCGGCCTGTGCCATCATGTGGGAGACTTGAGGGCAGCTCTTTTGAGTACCAACATTAAGGAGGCCAGCTATGAGCAAGCGTGCACGTAAACGTCGTGACCGTAAGCGTGGCGGCGCGAACCACGGCAAGCGCCCCAACACCTAAGCAAAAGCTTGGTATGACGGTTCAAGCGAAGAACCCCGGAAGTCACATGGCTTCCGGGGTTCTTCGTCTCTTACGGCGAGTGGCTGGTGCCGGTTGCCCTCAGGCCTCGACTGGACGGATCGAGTGGATGCGGTCCAGGATGGCGTTTTTCAGGTTCTCCGGAGCAGCTTCAGTACAGGAGCGCTTGACCATGTTGCGGATGACGCACTCCAGGTCGTACTGCTGGGAGCATTCCGGGCAGTCGTCAAGGTGATCCTTAATGTCTGTGATGTCTTCACGGGTCAATGCCCCATCAAGATATTCGTAGATGCGTTGCATCCGGGCGTCGTCGCAGTCGCCCAATCCCTGGCAGTCGCTCATTTCCTGTTCTCCTGTTGTGTGCTTCCGGCCGTGTCCTGAGGATCGACGGCGGTTTTGAATCCCCGGTCGGCGGCATACTCCGCCAGCATGTCCCGCAACATTTTCCGGCCGCGGTGTAGCCGGGACATCACGGTGCCGATGGGCGTGTTCATGATGTCTGAGATCTCCTTGTAGGCGAAGCCCTCCACGTCCGCGAAATACACGGCGAGCCGGAACTCTTCGGGAATGGCCTGCAGCGCCCTCTTGACGTCAGTGTCAGGGAGGTGGTCCAACGCCTCTGCTTCGGCCGACCTTAGCCCGCTGGACGTATGGGACTCTGCCCTGGCGAGTTGCCAGTCCTCGATGGTGTCCGAATTGGACTGCAGCGGCTCGCGCTGCCGCTTGCGGTACAGGTTGATGTACGTATTGGTCAGGATGCGGTAAAGCCACGCTTTGAGGTTGGTCCCGGGCTTGTACTGGTGAAATGCCGAAAACGCCTTGGTGTAGGCCTCCTGCACAAGGTCTTCGGCATCAGCAGGGTTCCGCGCCATCCGCATGGCCGCTGAGTAGAGCTGGTCCACATATTGCATGGCATCGCGCTCAAAGCGGATCCGGCGCTCCTCCGTGCTTTCCGTGGCAACGTCCACTGCCTGGCCTGCGGCTTCGGCTTCTGCGCCCGTAGACTCAGTCGGCACCGGCCCGGAAGCAAGCGTGCCGCCTGAGTCCAGTTGCCCGTCGGCGGTCTTGGCTTCGCGTCCGGAGGCCTCATACATGGCCTCGAGGGCCGGATCCAGGGTGCTCATTGCCCTCAAGTCTACTGCGACGCCCCGGGCACGCGGCGACCCATACTCCGGGGCGGCGGATCCCAAGGCTTCCATCGCCACGGGGCCTGTCACGTCCATACCGTCCTTCACCAACCCCAAAGGCCAACTCCGTTCCCTGTACCGTTCCACGCACACGGACCTGCATCCCGCCCGCTGTGCATGGGTGGCGCGCTGTGCGCCGCATTCGTCCGATACTGCCGGACCCGCAATCCATAACCTTTCGCGGCGGGCAAATATTCCCCAAAAGTGCAAGACTAGAACCGACTCCGCCGCATTCGACGCGGTTCGTCCACCCAGGAGGAAATCCATGTCCTTTGTCCGTACTCTCGCCCGGCCCATGCTGGCATCCAGCTTCGTACTCGCTGGGGTGGAGAAGCTCAAGAACGCGGATGACACTGCCCAGCAGCTGTCGCCGCTCCTGCGCAAAGCCACCGCCTCACTGCCTTTCCGTACGGAGGAGAAGACACTGGCGCGGGTCATCGGCGGAGTGCAGGTGGGCGCCGGAGTGCTGTTCGGCCTCGGCAAGTTCGCGCGGTTCTCGGCAACGCTCCTCACCGTCATTTCTGCTCTGAATACGTTCGTGGAGTGGCGCAGCGCCGACATCAGCACCAAAGAAGCACGCGTGGCACGGCGTAACCAGCTCCTGAAGAACCTCTCCTTGGCCGGCGGGGCCCTGCTCGCTTCGGTGGACACCGTAGGCAAGCCCGGATTGGCCTGGCGGGCGGAACACCTTGCCGCCGACGCCCGGAAGGGCGCTTCACACCTGGCGGCGGACGCCCGCAAGACCACCGGCAAGAAACTCCACAAGGCCGACAAAGCCGTGCGGCGTGCGGTGGACCAGGCAAAAGGGGCCTAAGGACGCATGACCGGATCCCCCACAGCCGTTTCGCAGCCTGACGCGGCCGAAGCACTCCCGCACTGGCCCGCACCGTTCGCCACCCGGCCCATCAATGCCACCGTCACCGTGCCGGGTTCGAAATCCCTGACCAACCGGTTCCTTGTCCTGGCGGCGCTGGCTGACGGCCCATCCCGACTACGCGCTCCGCTGCATTCCAGGGACTCCGCCCTGATGATCGAGGCTCTGCGGCAACTGGGTGCGGCCATCACTGAAGTTCCCGGCGACGGTGCATTCGGTCCTGACCTTGAAGTCGTCCCGCTCCCGCAGGACTCGCCGGCGTCGCTGGCCCGGATCGATTGCGGCCTTGCCGGAACGGTCATGCGCTTTGTTCCCCCGCTGGCTGCGCTCCGGAACGGCATCAGCGTTTTCGACGGCGATCCGCACGCCAGGAAGCGTCCCATGGGGACCATCATCGAGTCGCTGAAGGCGCTCGGGGTGGCGGTTACGGCGGAGGACGGTGGCACCCCTGCGTCCCTCCCGTTTGAGGTTTCCGGAACGGGGGAGGTCCGGGGCGGTCATCTGGTCATCGATGCCAGCGCATCGTCGCAGTTCGTCTCCGCGTTGCTGCTGGTGGGTGCACGGTTCACGGAGGGGCTCCACCTGGAGCATGTGGGAAAGCCGGTACCAAGCCTTGACCACATCAACATGACAGTGGCCGTCCTTCGCGACGTGGGGGTCTCGGTGGACGATTCCGTCCCCAACCACTGGGTCGTGGAGCCGGGAACCATCCAGGCGTTCGACCAGCGCATCGAGCAGGACCTGTCCAACGCCGGCCCCTTCCTCGCCGCCGCCCTCGCGTCCGGCGGAACGGTCCGGATTCCGGGCTGGCCCACCGAGACCACCCAGGTCGGTGACCTCTGGCGCACCATCCTTGCGGACATGGGCGCCATGGTCAGCCTGGCCGACGGCGTCCTCACGGTCACCGGCGGGGCGGAGATCAAAGGTGGCGACTTTGCTGAAACCAGCGAGCTCGCCCCCACTGTTGCTGCACTCTGCGCCCTCGCCAGCGGGCCCTCCCGGCTCAGCGGTATTGCCCACCTTCGCGGCCACGAGACTGACCGGCTTGCCGCCCTGGTCACCGAGATCAACCGGCTGGGCGGCGACGCCGAGGAAACCAGCGACGGACTGGTGATCCGCCCGGCTAAGCTGCACGCCGGCGTCGTCCGCAGCTACGCGGACCACCGGATGGCAACGGCGGGCGCAATCCTGGGCCTGGCAGTGGAAGGCATCGAAGTGGAGGACATCGCCACAACCGCCAAGACCATCCCGGATTTTCCAGGGCTGTGGGCAGACATGATCGCACAGGGCCAGGAACCCGCTACCCATGAACCCGCTGGTGCCGCATAGTGGCACGCAGCACTGATTCCTGGGATGAATCCGACGTCCGGATCCGCCCCAGCAAGAAGGGCTCCCGCCCCCGCACCAAAGACCGTCCCAGCCACGACGACGCAGTGACGGGGCGGATCATCACCGTGGACCGCGGCCGGTACACGGCCGTTGTTGGCGAAGACTCGGGCGAAGAACGCATCATCATCGCCGCAAGGGCACGGGAACTCCGCCGCTCCCCCGTAGTCGCCGGCGACTTCGTCTCGCTGGTGGGCGACGTCTCCGGAGAACCGGACACACTGGCCCGGCTGGTCCGGATCCAGGACCGCCGGACGCTCCTGCGGCGCAGCGCGGACGACACCGACCCGGTGGAGCGGGCCGTCGTAGCCAACGCGGACCAGCTGGTTGTGGTGGTTGCTGCCGCCAACCCCGAGCCACGCACCGGCTTCATCGACCGCGCGCTCGTGGCCGCATACGACGCCGGCATTGAGCCGATCCTTTTGGTCACCAAGGCGGACGTCAAGGACCCTGCCGACCTCCTGTCGAACTATGAGCACCTTGATTTCCCGGTCATCATCAGCCGGACTGCCGACTCTGCGGCCTCCGGCATCGACGCCCGCTCCGACGACGGGCTCTCGGCCCGCCTGGACGGCGACGCGGTCGCCCAACTCCGGGCGTACCTCGACGGCAAGGTGACAGTCATGTTGGGACACTCGGGAGTGGGTAAGTCCACCATGGTAAACGCCCTGACGGGCGCCGAGCGGGCCACGGGTGGCGTCAACGCGGTGACCGGCCGGGGACGCCACACGTCATCCTCGGCCCTCGCCCTGAAACTGGCCGATGCCCCGGCAGGAAGCTGGATCATCGACACCCCCGGCATCCGGTCCTTCGGCCTGGCGCATGTCGACCCCGACCGCATCCTTCGTTCCTTCCCGGACTTGGAACCGGGCACGGATGCCTGCGAGCGCGGCTGCAAACACACTTCCAGCGCAGTCAACTGCGGCCTCGACTCCTGGGTGGCTGAAGGCCACGCGGGACCAACCGGAGCCGCAAGGCTCGGATCCCTGCGGCGCCTCCTGGGCACTGATCCGCGGATGGAGGGGCAGGAGACCAAGGAACTGGGCAACGTGAATTGACGGGTTCCCGGCGTGTTGTAACAGCGGCTGTCCCATTCGGGACGGTTCGCAAAATGCCGGGGTCCCCAACCACACGGGGCTTAGACGGTAGTTTGGAACCATGATCCAACCCGCTTCGAGCTACAACGATGACCTGCGCCTGGCCCACGTGCTGGCGGATTCCGTGGACGACCAGACCATGAGCCGCTTCAAGGCCCTGGACCTTCATATCGAGACCAAGCCGGACCTGACGCCGGTCACCGACGCGGACAAGGCTGCAGAGGAAGCCATTCGCGGCCAACTGTCCCGTTCCCGCCCCCGCGACGCCGTCCTGGGTGAGGAATTCGGCAGTTCAGGCCATGGCTCCCGCCGCTGGATTATCGACCCCATCGACGGCACAAAGAATTTTGTCCGTGGAGTACCGGTCTGGGCAACACTGATTGCCCTCGTTGATGAAGGCGAGCCCGTGGTCGGCGTGGTCAGCGCCCCCGCTCTGGGCAAACGCTGGTGGGCCGCCAAAGGTGCCGGCGCGTACATGGGCCGGTCGCTCGCCGCCGCCACCCGGCTGAAGGTCTCCGATGTGTCAAAGCTCTCGGACGCGTCCCTCTCCTACTCCAGCCTCAGCGGGTGGAAGGATCGCGGAAACCTGGATGACTTCCTCGGCCTGACGGAGGACGTCTGGCGCACACGCGCCTACGGCGATTTTTGGTCCTACTGCATGGTGGCCGAGGGCTCCGTGGACATCGCCTGCGAACCGGAACTCAATCTCTACGACATGGCGGCGCTTGTCCCGATCGTGGTGGAGGCAGGCGGCCGGTTCACGTCCCTCGAAGGAGAGGACGGCCCCTTCGGCGGCAACGCGCTGGCCACCAACTCCATCCTGCATTCGGAAGTCCTCAAACGGCTCAACCCCGACCTGGACGACCTGCTCTGACAGGACGAGGACCGAATTATCCACGACGGACGCCTTCAAAAGGGGGCGTCCGCCGTCGTATCTTCGGATAAACAGCACTTCTCCAACCCCGCCGTAATAAAAGCCTTAACATTTGGACCGGCTTCGTGCCCGCCCCGCCCATGTTCTACGCTTTTAACAGGTCACGAGTGCCAGCGCGAAACCCCGGTTTGCTGGCCGGCAACCCTCCATTCGCGGTGGGGTGCCCCGGGTGACGACCAGGCCGGTCCGGAACGGACCCGGCAAGCGCGGATTCCCGGGACAGGGAGTCCCCCTGAAGTGAGGTCTCTGTGACAACAGCCACCGTCTCCCCCAACACCGCAGTCCGCCCGCAGGCTGCAGGCGCGGCCCTGTTCAGCGAGCGGCTTGCCGTTGCCGGCCGGCCCCTGTCCGCCGTCACCGGTGCTGAAATCCAGGCCCCGCTGATCCAGGGCGGCCACGCGCGCTACGCCAACCTGGACTACGGCGCCTCAACCCCGGCCCTCTCGGTTGTCTCCGCCTACCTCAACGAGATCCTGCCGTTCTATGCCAGCGTCCACCGCGGCGCAGGTTACGCATCCCAGATCAGCACCTCCGTCTACGAGAACGCTCGTAACATCGTGCGTGACTTTGTGGGCGGACGGGCCAGCGACTCCGTTATTTTCACAAGGAACACCACGGACTCCCTTAACCTCCTCGCTGGCTGCCTTCCGTCCGCGAACGGCCGCCCCGCCGGGGACGTTCTGTACCTCGACATCGAGCACCACGCGAACCTCCTGCCGTGGCAGGGCGTTCCGCACCGCAGCGTGGTCGCCGCCGACACGCTGTCCGGCACCATTGAGGCCCTCCGAGCCGAACTGGAACAGGGTGGAGTCAGCCTGCTCGCCGTCACGGGTGCTTCCAACGTGACCGGCGAGATCCTGCCCGTCCGCGCCCTCGCCGCCCTGGCACACGAGCACGGCGCCCGAATCGTCGTCGATGCCGCGCAGCTCGCGCCGCACCGCCGCATCAACATCGGCGCCGACGACGTCGACTACCTCGCGTTCTCCGGCCACAAGCTGTATGCGCCTTTCGGCGCCGGAGTCCTGGTAGGCCGGGCGGACTGGCTCGACGCCGGCACACCGCACCTTGCCGGCGGCGGGGCAGTCCGGGAGGCCAGGCTCGACGGCGTCAGCTGGGCCACCGGTCCTGCCCGGCACGAGGGCGGCTCGCCCAATGTCCTGGGTGCGGCCACGCTGGCCCGCGCCACCCAGGTCATCGCCGCGCTGGACCAGGAGCGCTGGCACGCCCACGAGTCGGCCATCCGTTCTTTCCTTGTGGAGGGGCTGCAGAAGATCGACGGCGTCACCGTACACCAGATCTTCAAAGACACTGATCCGGACACCGACACCATCGGCGTAGTGAACTTCTCCGTCGAGGGCTACGACGCCGGGCTGGTGGCCGCCTACCTGTCAGCCGAACACGGCGTGGGCCTTCGCGACGGCCGTTTCTGCGCCCATCCGCTGCTGAAGCGGCTGGGCCTTCCGTCGGGCTCCCTGCGGGCGAGCTTCGGCCTGGGCTCCCGGCTCGAGGACGCACAGCGGCTCCTGGCCGGCATCGAGGAACTCCGCCGCACAGGCTTGGGCTGGGACTATGTGGTGGACTCTGGCCGCTGGGTTCCCGCCAACGACACCCGGATCTATCCGGATTGGGCACCCAATACGCCGGGCACTGCCGGCGCTGCCCCCTGCGTCGACGACTGATCCCGGTGACCCGGCCCATGCGGTAAATTCGAAGGATACCCAAGGGCATCTGGCGAAGGAGACCGAACGTGGCACGGGGTGGCCCCAGACTTGACCACCGGCGCCGTCAGGAGCTTGGACAAAGCTTTCAGGATGGCGGCGAACACTATGAACGCGTTCGTCCCGGGTACCCTGACGATTCAGCTGACTGGCTTATTCCCGCCGGGGCCCGCGATGCCCTGGATGTGGGTGCCGGCACCGGTAAGTTCACCGCCCTGCTGATCGACCGGGGGTTGGCCGTGTCCGCGGTCGACCCTTCCGCGGACATGCTCGACCAGCTGCGGAGCCTGCACCCCGGCGTTTCAGCAACTGTTGGGACGGCCGAGGCGACGGGTTTCGGTGACTCCTCCTTCGACGTCGTCAGCGTGGCCCAGGCGTGGCACTGGTGCGATTCCCTGGCCGCAAGTACGGAGCTTGCACGGGTCCTCCGCCCCGGTGGAATACTGGGGCTGATCTGGAACCAGTTGGATACTTCCGTTCCATGGGTTCATCGGCTTTCGCGCATCATGCACGCGGGGGACGTCTACCGGCCGCACTTCCGGCCGCCCCTGGGACCGGAGTTCCAGGGGCTGGAAAGCCACGTAACGCACTGGGAAGACACGCTCACCACTGCAGAAATCATGGAGCTTGCCAAGTCGCGGAGCTACTACCTGCGTTCCGGTGAAACCACCCGGGCCAAGGTCCTCACCAACCTGGACTGGTACCTTCATGAGCATCTGAGATACACCCCCGGTGCCAGCGTTGGGCTGCCCTACCTGACCCTGACGTGGCGGGCTGTAAAGGCATGATGCCCTCCGCTCACCGGGTAGGCTTAATGTCGTGAAGACCAGCGCGCCCTCCTCCTCTATCGAGGACTACGTCAAGGTCATCTACTCCTTCACGGAGTGGCAGGACAAACCCATCACTTCCTCCCAACTGGCCCAGCGGCTGGGAGTGGCCAACTCATCCGTATCGGAGATGGTCCGCAAGCTCAAGGACCAAGGACTGGTGGACCACAAGCCGTACAGCGCCATCACCCTCACCGGGGACGGCGTGCGGCTTGCACTCTCCATGGTCAGGCGGCACCGACTCATCGAAACCTACCTGGTCCAGCAGCTTGGCTACAGCTGGGACGAGGTCCATGATGAGGCCGAACAGCTGGAACACGCCGTCTCGGACACCTTCATTGAACGGATGGCGGCAAAACTGGGAAATCCGCTCCGGGATCCGCATGGTGACCCCATCCCCGGCGCCGACGGCACGGTCCGGATGCCGCACGCCCACCTGATGAATGAACTGGATCAGGGGCACACCGGCCGGATCACAAGAATCAGTGATGAGAACCCTGACTTGCTCCGATACTTGTCCGCCCAGGAAATCGACCTCGACTCCGAGGTGGAAGTGGTGGGCCGCAAGCCCTTCGGCGGGGCCCTCGTGGTGCGGGTCCGTTCCGCAGGGAAGACCCGGGAGTACGACCTCGCTGATGAGGTCACCTCGGCCCTGTGGGTACACAGCGACACTCCGCACACCGGCTGCGTCCTCGGAAGCGAATGAATGGCGAAGCCCGGGGCACTGGACTGGCGCGCCTGGGTGGCGGTGGCTGCCGGCGGACTCGTTGGGTCGGAACTGCGGTACGGCCTTGGCCTGGCTTTCCCTGAGGCTGCGGGAATGGTGCCCTGGACGACGCTGTGCATCAACGTCGTGGGAAGCTTTGTCCTCGCCGCCCTGACCACACTCTGGATCGCGCGGCCGCATACGGCTTTCTGGCTTCGGGCGGGGCTCGGCCCGGGGCTCCTGGGTTCCTTCACCACGTTTTCCGCGGTGGTGTTCTCGGTGGAACAGTCATGGCGGGCCAACGTCCATATGATGTCGGTCGCCTATCTTGGCCTGTCTCTGCTGCTGGGACTGGGCGCCGCGGCCGCCGGTTGGAGAACGGGCAAAATACTGGCCGACCGTTCCGAAGCCGCCTCGTGAACGCCGCTGTCCTGGTGGGCGTCTTCGGCGTGGCCGGAGCGCTTCTGCGCTTCGCCGTCGACAGTTGGTTCGCACACCGGTCAGCCGCCGCCATCTCCCGCCCGCGCGTCGTCCGCGGCGCCTCCCGCGGCGCGCCACGACACTGGCCGTGGGCCACGCTGCTGGTCAACGCCATCGGGTGCCTGATCATCGGCCTGTCCGTCGGGATCACCGGACGGCTCGGGCTCCCCGAGGACCTGCACACCGCCGTCGCCACCGGCCTTGCCGGCGGCCTCACCACGTTCAGTTCATGGACTACCGCCACGGTCAGGCTGCTGAGCGAATCACGGTTTGCCGCGGCAGCCCTGAACGTGGCCGTCAACTTGCTCACGGGATTTGCCGCCGCAGCGGCAGGCATCGCCCTCATGACCTAGGCCCGCGCATGTCATGCTGTTTCGGGTGCCCCAGCGGATCCCGGGCGTCCCCGCGGGCGCGGCCCATGACGCAGTCCCGTATCGTTGACTGTGATGATTAGCAGACGTGACGCGGCAATTGCCCTTGATGTACCCCTGGAAATGGCGCAACGCCACGGCATCCCCAAGTGGCTGACGGAAGCCGACCTCGGCGAAATCCTGGACAACCCCCCGCCGTGGCTCGTGCAGTCGCGGGCAAACCGCACGGGGAAGCGTCCCGTGTGGGTTCATTTGGAATGCGCTGTCTGCGGCTATGAGGAAGCGGCGCGGCCCAAGAAATGGTGGCCCGACTTTACCTATGTCAGCTGCGGCCACCATGCTCCCGGTGAGCTGCCGCCCCCGCGTCCGGGCTTTGTCCGAAGCGAGTTCGACGGCGTCGGGACACGTTTTGTGGGCATAGCGGACGTAGCTGTTCCGGACTGAGACCGGGCATTACATTAAGGGCGAATAAGGCGTAATTTACGAGGTGGGACGCAAGCCGTCCCGCTTAATAAGGGAGCCCGCCATGCCTGACAAATCACCTCACCAGAATCTGTCCAAGAAGCCGGTCAAAACCATCAAGGAGAAGCGCGCCGAAAAGAAGGCCAAGGGCCCGGTTGACGGAGCACCGGATCCTGTTTCGCACCTGAAGAAGCGCAGGTAGCGGGCATCACCCGTTAGTCGCCATTTCTTCAGGCACGGCCACAAGGTCAGTTTCTGTGCCGTCCCTCAGCACCGCAATCCGCAGGGGCTGGCCGATAGCATCGGCAAACAGCAGCTTTTGCAGGCTCTCGGCGTTGCTGACGGGACGGCTTCCTGCCGTCAGGATGATGTCTCCTGCCACCAGGCCTGCGCGGTCCGCGGGCGAACCTGCCAGGACTTCCACCACGCGCAGACCGTCCCGTTGGCCTGTCCGGACCACGGCACTCGCGTTCAGGCGGATGGGTGTGCTGACAACGCCAAGGTAGGCCCGGCGGACGCGCCCGTCAGCAAGCAGCGCGGCGATGATCCTCCGGGTGGTTGCGTTAATGGGCACCGCCAGCCCCAGCCCGGCCCCGGCAACCGCCGTATTGATGCCGACAATCCGGCCGTGGGTATCCGCCAGCGCGCCGCCGGAGCTCCCGGCGTTCAGGGCAGCATCGGTCTGAATGACATCCTCGATCACACGCCGGTTACCCCCGGCCCATACCGGGATGGCCCTGCCCAGGCCGCTGACCACGCCGGCTGTCACCGACCCGGCCAGCCCAAGCGGGTTCCCGACTGCGACGACGAGCTGACCGACGCGCAGGGACTCCGCGTCACCAAATTCGGCAGGCGGAACTTTCGGGGCACGGCCGCGGACGACGGCAAGGTCAGAGAGCGCATCAGCGCCCACCAGTTCCAGGTCGGTGCGGCTGCCGTCTGCGAAGACAGCGTGGCCGCGGCGCGTGCCCGCCACCACATGGGAGTTTGTCAGCAGGTAGCCATCCCCCGTAAACAGCACAGCCGATCCGGCGCCCACACGGAAACGTCCGTTCCGGCGGTTTCCTGTCATTTCAATGGCGGCAACGTGCGGGGTGACCGTCTCAGCCACACGCATGACCGTCTCCGAGTACGAGTCCAGAGGCCCGTCGTCGGACGCTGGTGAACCGGGCTTGCGCATCGGGTCCATGCCCCACCTCCTGGTGCTGTAGCAGCCTGCCGGCCAGGGACTGGCTGCTGGTCCTTATCTGTACCAACCATTCCGCCAGCCGTCCTACTCCCCCGGAGGCTACGCCGTGGGTGAACAGTACGAATGGAGGCGTCAGCTGCTGGAGAGTTTTAAAACAGAACGGCCCGGACCAGTGGTCCGGGCCGTTCTGCGTGCCTCGCGGCACTGCAAAATGTGGAGATGGGGGGAATTGAACCCCCGTCCGATGTCGTGTTGTCAGGGCTTCTCCGGGCGCAGTTTGCGTCGGACTTTCTCGGCCCCAGCCATGCTGCAAACAGCTGGCTGATCCGGGCCCAGTCATCTAAGAGTCCCGTTTGCCCCGATGACGGAGGCAAACAGCAGTGGCTATCTAAATGACGCCAGGTTCCGGGGCAATAGCAACCTCGGGCTGACGGACTGTCTTACTGCTTAGGCAGCAAGAGCGAAGTCAGTGCGCTTAGATTCGGCACTTATTGGTTTGCAGACAGCGTTTACGAGATAATTCTGCATCCTCGGCCCGCTTCACCTGTCGCGACTAACATCGTCGAAACCGATCATCCCCGTATTTTGTTATCAAACCCGGCAGAAGAGGCTTTCGATCTCCCACGCCTGCCGGACTACCAATCATAACGCATGGCCGGCGGAAATCATTCCACCCCCGCGGTCCGCTACCTCCGGTTGCGTTCCCGGATCTCGCGCAATGCCTCACGGTTGTCCTGCTGCTCACGCAGGCTCTGGCGCTTGTCGTACTCCCGCTTACCCCGGGCGACGCCGATCTCCACCTTGGCCCGGCCGTCGACGAAGTACAACTGGAGCGGGACAATGGTGAACCCGGATTCCCTGATCTTGTGGGAGATCTTGATCAGTTCCTCACGGTGGAGGAGCAGCTTCCGCCGCCTGCGGGCGGCATGGTTTGTCCAGCTTCCCTGGTTGTACTCCGGGATATGGATGCCCTCCATCCACAACTCGTCGTTGTAGAAGGTGCAGAAGCCATCCACCATGGACGCGTGGCCCTCGCGGAGCGATTTGACCTCTGTTCCCATGAGGGCGATGCCGGCCTCATAGGTGTCCAGCACGTGGTAGTCATGCCGGGCCTTACGGTTGGTGGCCACCACTTTTCGGCCACTTTCTTTGGGCACGGTGGAACTCCTCGGTTCTTGGATCGTCAGTGGCTCCGCCCGTTCCGGCGCGAAGTCATACCAGTGTACGGCAGGCGCGGAGCGGCGTTACAGCAGCCGCATCGGATCAACCGCTGCGCCGTTGAGCCAGGTTTCGAAGTGAGAATGGCAGCCGGTGGAGTTGCCGGTGCTTCCGGAGTAAGCGATCAGTTGCCCTTGGGAGACCCTTTGGCCGTTGGCTACGACGATGCTGGCGTTGTGGTAATAGATGGTGGTCAGCGAGTTGCCCTGCACCACTCCATGGGAAAGCTTGACCCGGAACCCGCCGCCGTCTGCAGAGTTCCAGCCGGAGGAGAAAACCTCACCGGCAGCAGCGGCGTAAACGGGGGTGCCGCACGCTGCTCCGAAGTCGATGCCCGTGTGCAGGTAACCGCCCTGGCCGTAGAAGTCGATGGTCCCCGGCGGAGTGGCCCGCCAGCCGAAGCCCGAGGTGATCGGGACGCTGCCGTCAAAGGGGTGCCGCAAGCCAAATGCCGACGGCGATCCGGTGGAAGGAACGTAGGGCGCCTGCGGCGGCGGGGCCTGGCCCCTGGCTGCCGCCGCAGCGGCGGCAGCTGCGGCCGCAGCCTCGGCAAGGCGCCGCTGTTCTGCTTCCCATGCCTCGCGAAGTCTGCGGTCACGCTCGGCGATCTCGTTGGCGACAGCATTTTGGCTGGCTTCAACGGCTGCCAGCTGGCTCTGGATACCTGGGCGCGCGGCCTGGAGTTCGGCGTCCAGGCGGGTGGTGTCGGCGATCAGCTGGTCAACCTGCGCCTTCTTTGCGGCGGCTTCGTCGCGGGCCGCCTTTTCACGCTCGAGGGCAGCATCTGCCTTGGCTTTCAGGTCCTGGATCTCCGCTTCAACTGCCGCCAGCCGCGCCTGGGAGTTGACGTTGGTGGCGTTCTGCTGCGTCAGCTTGTCCATGGCCGAGTTCTGGCTGCGCATTGCCTGGTCGGCGAGGTCCATCGTGTCGGTGAGGCTGCCACCTGCGTTGGATCCAAAAAAGAGCGTCAGGTTGGAGGGGACACCGCCGGATTTGTATGCCTGTGTGGCGATCTGGCCGATCAGCTTCTTTGTGTCCGCGATCTTCTGCTGGTCGGTTTCCAGCTGCTGGGTGATCTTTGCTTTGTTCTGCTGCGCCAGGTCCACCCGCGCCGACAGAGCCTCTACTTCCTTGACCGCACTGGCAACCCTGCCTTGGGCTTCCAGCAGTGCCTGCTGGGCTCCGGGAAGCTGGCCCTGGTAAATCACCAGGTCACCGGCGGCTTTGGCAATCCTCGAATCCACAAATTCGAGCGACTGCTGGACGCGGGCCGCCTCGGCTTCGAGGGCGGCCTGCTTGTCTTCCAGTTCATCGGCAAATGCCGCCGGCGTCGACGCGCAGAGGCTGGCCGCGAGGACGAGGGCCAGGACACCGCTGATGATGCCCGCGCGGCGCGGCTGGTGGTTGCCGATTTTGCGGGGCACGCGGGAAGTTCGGTTCATGCCAGTCATAAGCTTTCCTTGTTCGGTCTGCACAGCCTAGACCCTCAGATATCTGCGTAAGGTCAAGAGCGACGAAATTCCTGCCAAAGATCCGCCAAGGATTAGCAAGGCAGGCGCAAGAATGAGCGTCTGCCCAGGCGAGATAAAGGCCGTGTCCGGGTACTGCTTGGACAGGTATTCACCCAGGAAGAAATGCGCCACTGCCCACAGAGTGCCGGAGGCGAGCGCCGCACCGACCACAGCGGCAATGACACCTTCCAGGATGAACGGCAGCTGAATGACGGTTTTGGAGGCGCCCACAAGGCGCATGATGCCGGTTTCCCGTCGGCGGCTGAACGCTGAGAGCCGGATCGTGGTTGCGATCAGGAGGATGGCACAGACAATCATGACGCCGGCGACGCTGACAGCCACGAGGGAAGCGGCGTTCATGGCGGAGAACAGCCGCTCCAGCAGCTGGCGCTGGTCAATCACGGTTTCGACGCCGGGCTGCGATGAAAACGTCTCACTGATGATCTGGTACTTTTCCGGGTCCTTCATGTTGATCCTGAAGGAGGCCGGGAGCTGGTCCGGCGTGACGGAGTCAACAATCGGTGAATTGGAGAACTGGTCCTTGAAGTGCTTGTAGGCCTCATCCTTGGACTCGAACTGGAAGTCGTTGATGTACTGGGCCACGGCCGGTGATTCGAGGAGGCGTTGCAGGTTGTCCTGCTGCTCCGGCGTGACCGGGCCGGTTGCACACCCGGACGCCGTAGAGCCGTCGCTGCAGAGGAAGATCGCTACCTGGACTTTGTCGTACCAGTAGCCCTTCATCTGGTTAATCTGCAGCTGGAGCATCCCGGCGGCACCAACAAAGGTCAGGGACACAAAGGTCACCAGGATGACAGAAATGACCATCGTCACATTCCGCCGCAGGCCACTGCCGATCTCACTGAGGATAAAAGCGAGCCTCATCGCTGCTCCTCCCCTGCATCATCGCTGTAGGCTGCCGGGCTGGGAGGCGGTATCTCCTCCCGGCCGCTGGCGTCCTTGAGGCGCCGCGACTGGCCAACAATCGGAATCATGGAGGTGTAGAGGGCCTTGGCTTCGTCGCGGATGACCACGCCGTTCTTCAGCTCCACCACGCGCTTGCGCATTTCATTGACGATGTCGTCATCGTGGGTGGCCATCACAACGGTGGTGCCATTCTGGTTGATCTTGTCCAGCACACCCATGATGCCCATAGACGTTGTGGGATCCAGGTTTCCCGTCGGTTCGTCGGCCAGGAGGATGCCGGGCCGGTTGACCACCGCGCGGGCAATGGCCACACGCTGCTGCTCACCGCCGGAGAGTTCGTGCGGCAGCCGGTTTTCCTTGCCTTCGAGCCCTACCGTCTTGAGCACCTCGGGCACTGTGTCGCGGATGACGCTTCGGCTCTTGCCGATGACCTGCATGGCGAAAGCGACGTTGGCGAAGACGTTTTTCTGCGGCAGGAGCCGGAAATCCTGGAAGACCACGCCGATGCCGCGGCGAAGCCGGGGCACACGCCAACTGGAGATCTTGGCGACGTTCTGGCCGGCCACGTAGACGGTACCGGATGATGCACGGTCCTCTTTCAGCACGAGCCGCAGGAAGGTCGACTTTCCGGATCCGGAAGCGCCTACGAGGAAGGCGAACTCGCCACGGTCGATCTCAAGGTTGACAGCGTCCAGCGCTGGCCGTGCCTGCTGGTCGTAGACCTTGGTGACATTTTCGAATCGGATCATGACCCTAAGTACCCTGCAGGCACGACTGATCGTTACGCAGCCCAGATCTGCAGCCGGTGCGCGGGCTTCTGTTTGGGGGAAGTAGAGCGCCGGCTCCTCGACTATACGCAGGGCCTATGCCGTATACATGAGCTTCCGGGGGCGTGTCGCGGGATCAGTCCCCGCGGGAACTTCCAGACAGCTATTTGTCGGCGTTGCGGTTGTCAGTCCGCCAGCGGATGCCGGCGTCGATGAAGTCATCGATCTCGCCGTCGAAAACCGCTGAGGTGTTGCCGACTTCGTGGTCGGTCCGCAGGTCCTTGACCATCTGGTAGGGGTTCAGGACGTACGAGCGCATCTGGTCGCCCCAGGATGCCTTTACATCGCCGGCAAATGCCTTCTTTTCGGCGTCCTCCTGCTCCTTCTTCAGGAGCAGGAGCCGGGACTGGAGAACCCGCATGGCCGCGGCGCGGTTCTGCAGCTGGGACTTCTCATTCTGCATCGACACCACGGTGCCGGTGGGAATGTGCGTCAGGCGGACGGCGGAGTCCGTAGTGTTGACCGACTGCCCGCCAGGGCCCGACGACCGGAATACGTCCACGCGGATCTCGTTGTCAGGAATGTCGATTGAGTCCGTCTGTTCGATTAGCGGAATCACTTCGACGGCGGCGAAAGAGGTTTGGCGCCGGCCCTGGTTGTCGAAAGGGCTGATCCGGACGAGGCGATGCGTGCCGGCTTCCACGCTCAGCGTTCCAAAAGCGTACGGCGCTTTGACCTCAAAAGTGGCGGATTTCAGGCCGGCTTCCTCGGCGTAGGAGGTGTCCATGACGGTGGTCGGGTAACCGTGTCGTTCCGCCCAGCGCAGGTACATCCGCATCAGCATCTCGGCGAAGTCGGCGGCGTCAACACCGCCGGCACCAGCACGGATGGACACCACTGCTTCACGTTCGTCGTATTCACCGGAGAGCAGGGTGACAATTTCGAGCTGCTTCAGCGCCTCCCTGATGGACTCCAGTTCCGCGGCGGCTTCCCCCATGGAATCGGCGTCGTCCTCATCCTGGCCGAGCTCCACCAGGACTTCGAGGTCGTCAATCCGCGCGGCCAAGGTATTGAGCCGCTCCAGTTCCGACTGGCGGTGGGACAGCCTCGACGTGATTTTCTGCGCAGCGGCGGGGTCGTCCCACAGGTTAGGCTCGCCCGCCCGCTCGCTGAGTTCAGCGATGTCCTCCTTCAGTGCCTCAACATCGCTGACTTGCTCGATCGAGATGTAGGTGGCGCGGAGGGCGCGGATTTCTGCGGAAAAGTCAATATTGGCCATGGTTGTTTAAGCCTACGCTATCCGGCCGGAGGCCCCGACTCCCCACCCGGCGGTCACCGCGTGAGCCGGGAACGGGCCGTCGAAGAGGCTTCGATCCTGATTCCGTCGGGCACCAGGAAGTTCACCACGGGTGGATGGACCGCGGCTGTGAGGACAACGACGGCGGTGGAGCCGTCGGGACTGCCTGTCACCGTAGAGACTTCCAGGCTGTCGAAGCGCTGGGCTCCCGGATTCCTGCGTATGAAGTCGCTGGCAACGTTCCTGACGCGTTCGGAACCGAGGACTGCTGCGGGACTGCCGCCGTCGGAACCCACATCACCCAACGTGAAGCTGTCGGCTGCGGCCAGCGACGCCCCGTCTGCCAGGGACAGGAGCCGCTTGTGCTCAAGGTAAAAGCTAGAAATGCCGACGACAACAGTGGCCACCAGGAGCGCCAGCAGGACGTAGCCGACGATCAGGACAATCATCTGCCCATCCTCCTCAGCTTTTCCTGGTTTCACCGGAACCTGCCAACCAACTGGGTGGAAGACGCCTCAACTTCGCTGGCGTTGAGCATGAACCCGTCGGCGAAGGGTGTGAACGGCAAGAGCACTCTCAGACTGACGGTCACCGTCACTGCCGTGCCCGCCGACTGGCAGTCAGACGGATCACAACTCATTGATATGTGCGCGTTGCCGGCAGGATGCCCGTAATCCGCGAGCGCAACAAGGGCCGCTTGCTCAGCCGCGCGGTGTGCAGACTCCGCATCCACCTGGGCGACATATACTTTCGCGGCCTGGTCGGCCGCCCCTACGACGGCAAAGGACCCGCCCTGTATCTGGCCCATGGTGATGATGAAATAGACCAGGGGAACCATCAGAAGCAGGGCGAGGAACGTAAATTCCACCACGGCGCTCCCCTGCTCCCGGACGGCCGGAGTGCTTTCATCCCGCGCCGGGGACGTCGCGGCCGGGAGGGAGAGAGCGTCCCTGTACCTGCTGACTATTGCCGCCTGAATGGCGTCACGGCTGGACTGCGGCATGACCTTTAACCTCCAGCGTGTCCCGCGGCCCGATCAGCCCGATAACCGGCATGGGCGCCCTGATGGTCACTTCCAACGTTCGGAGTCCTTCGAAGGTCACTTCGGATGAGCTGATGTCCTGGGCGAACTCCGCGTTGAGTGCCATTCCGATCAGCGCCGCGGCGCGGTGCTCGGCGTCCGCAGCACTCCGGTCAGCCAACGTGCCGTAGCGGGCACCCGATGCGGCGGCGTCGATCAGCGTATTTCGGACGTGGAGAACGAGGGGGAGTTGGATTACGGCCAGGAAGAACAGGGTGACCAGGCTTCCCACCATGACGAAGTCAACCACGGCCGAACCGCCTTCCCCGGCTTCTGCGCCCGTCACGCGGCCTCTGACAGCGCGGGGATTGCGGTAGCGAAGGCCACGCAGCCAGCGACGCCGGGGCATGATCAGCTTCCGACCTTGTCCATGGCCTGGTTGAACATCGACTCCAGCGCCGGGCCTGCCAAAGCCAGCAAAGCGGCCACGAGGACGGCCGACATCAGGGTGATCATGACCCAGCCGGGAACATCGCCCCGCTCCGGATGATCCGCAGCCTGGCTGCCCTGCCGGGCACTCAGCGCGGCCTGGAGCCGTTGGCTTCCCCCAGCGATTGACCAGATGCCTGCGATCAGGCCCAAGAGCTGCACAGCGCTGCGTATTCCCAGGTTCTTCATTTTCCGTCCCCAATCTATAGTCACGTTCTGGATGTCTGCCGTGCGGCTGGTTGTGGTTGCCGCGCCTTCGGCTATAAGCCAAGGCTGATTGCTGCAATGCCCGGGTAAACAGCGAAGACCACCGTCAAGGGGAGGACACCGAAGACAAGCGGCACCATCATCCCTATCTCTTTTCTGCCGGCTGACTCCATCAGGTTGCGTTTGGCAGTATCCCGGACATCCTGGGCTTGTGCCCGGAGCACATCCGCCAGCGGTGTGCCCCGCTCCACTGCGACGATGATGCCGTCAACGAACCGGACCAGCGGGCCCAGGTCTGTCCGGGCGGAGAAACCCTGAAGGGCCTCCACGAGCGGTTTGCCGGCCCTGGTTTCGGCCAGGATCCGTGAGAATTCTTTGGCCAGTTCCCCCCGCGCACTGCGGCAGACGCGGTCCAGCGCGCCCGTGGCACTTTCTCCGGCACCGACCGCAAGCGCCATCAGCTCAGCCAGGCTCGGAAACTCAGCCATCATCCGGGCTTCCCGTTTCCTGATCTGGGCACTCAGCCAGTAATCGCGGAACAGGAACCCGCCCAAGGCACTACCGATTACTGCAATGACGGCCAGCAATGGACTGAAGCGGCCGGCAAGGGCGCCGAGGACCACAAAAGCCAACGAGACGGCGAAGGCCGCCGCGGCCCAGAGCAGCTGCTCCGCCCGGAAGTCGAGCGGAGACTTGTGGATGCCGGCCTGGGCAAGCCTGCGCGCCAGGCCTTTGGATCCCAGGTTCAACCTGCCCAAGGCCGCGAGGCCGTCGCGGATCATCGGCCTCAAAATGCGTTCCAGCGGACCGAACGGCGTGATGTTCTGGGCGCCACCTGCCCGCAACAGCCTGGACTCAAGGTTCTGTGACTTCAGCTGTGGTTCGATGCGCTCGGCAAGGGTGGTGGCGCGCATCATGGGTAAGCGGACGAGGATCAGCCAGAGGCCGGCTCCGAGGACAATCCCACAGATAGCGGCTGCGGCATGCATACCCGTCACCGGAGTACCCTTTCGTCCGGGGGAAGGGCGCCGATCCGCAGCATTACCGAGTAGCAGACGAGGGACAGAACCAGACCGCCCAGCAAGACAGCGGCGCCCACCGCAGTGTTATAGGCCTGGACCGCTTCCGGCCTCGTTGCAAGAAGGACCATGACGATCCAGGGGGCGGCGACGGCAAGCCTGGCTGCGTTGATGGTCCATGACTGGCGGGCCTCAAGCTCGCTTCGCGTGCGGGCATTTTCGCGCAAAAACTCCGCGAGCGTGCCCAGCAGTTTTCCCAAGTCCGAGCCTCCGACTTCGCGTGTCAGCCTCAGTGCTTCCACTATCCGGTCGGCCACTGGATCGGCCAGCCGATCCTTTAGCTTGTTCAGCGAGGCATCAAATTGGCCTCCAGCGCGATAGTCCGAGCCGAAGTCCCGGAACACATGCCGCAGTTCCTCCGGCCCTTTTTCCCCCAGCTGGATAAGTGCCTCCGGCAGCGACAAGCCCGCACGGATGGCGGACCTGAGATGGTCCACGACGTCCGGCCACAGCTGGCGAAGCAGCGAGGTTCTCTTCCTGGCGCGCCACCGGACCACACTGACAGGAAGCCAGGCACCGAAGATGCCGAAGCATGCCGCCATCGGCCACGACCGGCTGACCGCGAAGAACACGAGTGTCACAAAGAGACCAAGCCCCAGGCAACTGGCAATGAGGCCTGCCGCCGAGACCTTCTCTATCCCGGCGGAGGCCAGCAGGTCTTCCAGCCAATTTTCCCGCACCGGGCGGTCGACCGGTTGGGGATTCTCCCAACAAGACCACCAGATAAGGAAGAACCCGGTGCCCGCAAGTACCCCCATCAGCGGTGCCATCAGCGCGGCTCCAGCAGCGCCGCGACGTCGTAACCGGCGCGCGCGAATTTTTCGGCAGCCGGCATGGAGTTGGCGCGGGGTTGCAGTGTCCCGTCCTCCACGGCGAAAACCATCGACGACTCGATGATGCCATTCTCGACTCTCCGCCCCAGTGAAAGCACCTCGGTGACCTGCCGGCGCCCGTTGGCCTGGCGGCTGCAGTGGACTACCAGGTCGATGCAGGAGGCGACCGTAGGTACGACGAAGGCTGAAGAGATGTTCTCGCCGGCGAGCAGGGGTAGCGTGCAGATCTTGGTCACGGCGTCATGGGCCGAGTTTGCGTGGACCGTACACATCCCGGGAAGTCCGGAATTCAAGGCGATCAGCATGTCCAGGCTCTCAGCTTCCCGGACCTCCCCTACCACCAGGCGGTCCGGCCGCATCCGGAGCGCTTCCTTTACCAGCCGGCGCAACGGGATTTCACCCTCCCCTTCCAGATTGGGTTGGCGGCATTGAAGGCCTACTACGTCCCGCAACGGAAACTGCAGTTCAAAGATCTCCTCTACGGTGATCACCCGTTCCCGGCTGCCGATACTGGCGGCCAGGCAGTTCAGCATCGTGGTCTTCCCGGCCTGGGTTGCGCCTGACACCAGAATGTTCAGTCCGCTGGCAACGGCCGCGCCCAGGAACCGGGCAGACTGCGGCGTCAACGTGCCGAGCTCCACCAGATGCTCGAGCCTGCTCGCCTTCACAACGAATTTCCGAATATTCACAGCCCAATGCCGGCGCGTGACATCCGGAATGACGACGTGAAGCCTTGATCCATCCGGCAAGGCGGCGTCGACAAAGGGCGAGGACATGTCCAGGCGACGGCCAGAGCTCTTCAGCATCCGTTCCACCAGGTCACGGACGTGTTGCTCGGTAAGGCTCAGGGACGTGAGTTCGGATTCCCCATTCCGGGCAACGTAGATCTCGCTCGGGGCGTTGATCCAGACTTCCTCGATCGTTGGATCGTCCAGCAATGGCTGAAGAACACCGAAACCGGCGACGGCGTCGAAGACAAACCTGCGCGCGGCCTCAAGCGGACCGATCGGAGGAAGCGGCCCCATGAGCGCCCGCTCGTCGTAGTCGCTGACGGCGGCTTCAACCAGCCGCCGGACCTCTCCTGCCTGGCGGGCGGGGTCCAGGCCACGGCGTCGGATCAGCTCGCGGACTTCGTCCTCGACGATTTGCACAGCGTCCATATGTTCCCCCATACAACTGCCGCCCCCGGCGGAGGCAGTGCAACTGGGATACAGCCTAAGGACCGTACACCATGCCGCCAAGTCATATCGCCGCAGGTGTGGATAACGGTGAAGCATCTTTCACTTTGGCAACAAGAGAACCACTGGTATCACCAGCATGCCGGTGTTAGGGTGAGCGCATTAAGTCTCGAAATTCTTAGTTCCCCGGTTCCAGTGCAGATCCCGGGGAACTGCAACCCTAATGGTGTTCGCTGGGGAGCGCACCATTTGTCTCCGGAGCCAAAATGAAGCGGAACCAGTCTCACCGTCGCCCAGTCCTCCGAGCCTTGGGGGCAGCAGCCCTGGCTGCCGCCCTTGTGGCCGGTCCGGGGCTGGCAGTGGTCGCCTTCGCTGACGAACCCAGGCCGGCGCCTGACTCGACTCCTGCTTCGAGTTCCTCCCCCGCGACGTCCACACCTGTTCCCGGTTCGGCTCCGACGCAAACAACGTCGCCCGTTGCCTCTACGCCTCCGACCGCTGCCCCGCCGACTGCGGCGGCGACTCCCGCTGCCGGTCCCGTACCAACCAGCATCAACGAATCCATGGCCGAGGCAGTTGGTGTGGGTGGGGCGGAAATGGGCCAACGGTCCGCTCGCGTAGCTGCGTCATCCTCAAGCACCAGCTTCAAGAAGCTCAGCTCAGAAGCCCTCACGTCGGAAGGCAACTGGATGCCGACGTTTGGGATTCAAGGGCTCGACGTGAGCGGCCACCAGCCGAGCGTCGACTGGCAGCATCAGTGGAACATGGGTGCCAGGTTCGCATATGTAAAGGCCAGCGAGGGCAACTACTACACCAACCCGTCCTACAGCTCGCAGTACCAGGGTTCGCGAAACGTCGGTATGATCCGCGGCGCATATCACTTCGCCATCCCCAACTGGTCTTCGGGCGCTGATCAGGCACGGTACTTCGTTCAAAACGGTGGGGGCTGGTCAGCCGACGGATACACGATGCCGCCGGTATTGGACTTCGAGTTCAACCCCTATGAGGGCCGCACCATCAACGGCTTCTACTTCGGCAATACGTGCTACAACATGTCTCCTGCACAATTGGGCTCCTGGGTAAGGGATTTCGGCAACACGATGCTGTCGATGACCGGCCGGCTTCCCGTTATCTATACCAACACCAACTGGTGGAATCAGTGCCTGGGCAATCCTTCGGGCTTCGGCGACTACCCCCTCTGGGTCGCGGCGTACCCCAGTTCACCGACGAACAACGCAGGCTCGGTTCCAACTGGGAGCTGGAGCACCTACAGCATTTGGCAATACAGCAGCACCGGACCATTCGCCGGCGACTCGAATGTATGGAATGGAGACTATTCGCAGCTGAAGGCGTTTGCCACAAGTAGGCCCGTACTGCCCCCGGCACTGTCATCGACGTTCAAAGTTTCCTGGATAGGGGACTCGGACGGTGACGGCAAGCCGGATCTGGTGACCCACCGCTCGGACGGTTCCTTGTGGTTCTACGCCGGAAACGGTGCGGGCGGCTACCAAACAGGCCGCGTCATCGGCACCGGCTGGAACATCTACGACAGGATCGTCGGGGTGGGCGACTCCAACCGCGACGGACGCAGGGACCTCCTCGCCCGGCGCACCGACGGCACCCTGTGGTTCTATGCCGGCGACGGAAGAGGCAACTACGAATCCGCACGCCAGGTCGGCAGCGGATGGCAGATCTTCGACCACATCGTCAGCGCCGGAGACTCCAACAGCGACGGCGTCCCGGACCTGGTGACACGCCACCCCGACGGCGGCCTGTGGTCCTACGCCGGCGATGGAACCGGCGGCTACAAGACGGGACAAAAAATAGGTACAGGCTGGCAAATCTACGACCAGTTCGTCAGCACCGGTGACTTCGACTCCGACGGCAAACCCGACCTCCTGGCACGGCACCCCCACGGCAGCCTCTGGTTCTACGCCGGAGAGGGCAACGGAACCTACCGCACCGCACGCCAGATCGGCACCGGCTGGACCATCTATGACCAGATCGTCGGCGCGGGAGACAACAACAGCGACGGAAAGGCCGACCTCGTAGGCCGAAAGGCCGACGGAAGCCTCTGGTTCTACGCCGGAGACGGCATGCGCACCGACGGATACCT
>NZ_KV467169.1:635205-1048130 GCF_001663775.1 Arthrobacter sp. B6
TGTTTACGCCGGAGAAGGCATGCGCACCGACGGATACCTGCACGCTCAGCAGGTAGGTTCCGGGTGGAATATTTTCAACACCCTAACGCAGGTCGGGGATTCTGACAGTGAGGGGAAGCCGGATCTGGTGACCCGCCATTCGGACGGTTCCTTGTGGTTCTACGCCGGAAACGGTGCGGGCGGCTACCAAACAGGCCGCGTCATCGGCACCGGCTGGAACATCTACGACAGGATCGTCGGGGGGGGCGACTCCAACCGCGACGGACGCAGGGACCTCCTCGCCCGGCGCACCGACGGCACCCTGTGGTTCTATGCCGGCGACGGAAGAGGCAACTACGAATCCGCACGCCAGGTCGGCAGCGGATGGCAGATCTTCGACCACATCGTCAGCGCCGGAGACTCCAACAGCGACGGCGTCCCGGACCTGGTGACACGCCACCCCGACGGCGGCCTGTGGTCCTACGCCGGCGATGGAACCGGCGGCTACAAGACGGGACAAAAAATAGGTACAGGCTGGCAAATCTACGACCAGTTCGTCAGCACCGGTGACTTCGACTCCGACGGCAAACCCGACCTCCTGGCACGGCACCCCCACGGCAGCCTCTGGTTCTACGCCGGAGAGGGCAACGGAACCTACCGAACCGCACGCCAGATCGGCACCGGCTGGACCATCTATGACCAGATCGTCGGCGCGGGAGACAACAACAGCGACGGAAAGGCCGACCTCGTAGGCCGAAAGGCCGACGGAAGCCTCTGGTTCTACGCCGGAGACGGCATGCGCACCGACGGATACCTCGGCGCCAGAGCCGCGGGAAGTCTCTAGGTCAGCGCATCGCGGGCACGGTCAACTGGAGACGGGAACCGTACCGGCTCTTCACGATGAGCGCATTCGGGGGGCAACGCCGGAGTCGTGCATGGCATGCGTGGCGGGGCTGCGGAAGCCGAGAGGAGTCCCGCGGAAGTGTTCGAGTCCAGGGTCGTCTGCCGGTGCCGCGTGGTCGGAGTAAGCCTGCAGGGCGGCGACTGCATCGTGCCACTGCTTCAGTCGTTACGGCTGGGGAACTTGGCGCATCTGAAACGCGTTCACCGGGACACGAACAGGGCAGGCGTGTACAGAATCAGGCAGTTACTTCTTCGCTGTCACTTTTCTCGGCCGGAGTGCCACGGAAGATCCAATGCTTGTATAGCAGGAAGTTCCAAGCCGTAATCATGATCGTGGAAACAACTTTCCCGATTTGGTAGCCCGCACCCAGCCAATCAATAAGATTAACGATTACGTCAACGGCAAAAGTATTGAAAACCACCAGCAGGCAATATTTGAGGAAGCTGACGCTTGTGCCGTTTTTCGCCCTGAAGGTAAAAATGCGCTGGAGGGCAAAGTTGAATGCCAGGCTGGTAAGGAACGCGATTGGCGTCGCCAGCCAAAGCTCAACTCCAAAAACCTCATGGAGGAGCATCAGAAGACCGAGATCTATGGCAAAAGAAATGCCGCCGACGATTATGAATCTGGCAATCTCATTGTTCAGTACGATCTTCGAATGCCTTCTAAGCACTTATCCTCTTAGCTTCCAATGGGTATTTGGCTTTATGTGCCGGCCTCTAAATGCTGGCCCAATAAGGCGTGACCACTCAATTTTGCGGCTCAAGGAGAACAAGAGCGGACTCTAACACGTTGCTGTGGCGGCTGCATGGCAGTCAAACACACACGCACCGTCCCGCCAGGCCAGCCACCGTCATGGCATGCCGAACCTCCAGTATACGCTAGCATACAGAGGCTCCTGTCTCGGGGGTCCACGAAATGGATCAGCCAGCGGGCCGCCCACACCACGCACGCCCTGCGACAATTCACTTAGGACTAAAGATTGACAACGATATCGGCACCTTCTTCATATCTCACCCGATATTGGAGGAAGGCTATTGCGTGGGCGTGGCTCCACGATAATTCTCTTAAGTTGGCAGTTATCGTCGCCTATTTGATTGTCGTGGTTTGCGGAGCCACCACTTCCTCTATCGGGATGCCCACCCTGCGCCAGGATCCAGGCAATCCTTTAGGCCTGCAGCTCGGCGAAGCGTCATCAATTCGGGCGGACGAATATAACGCCTTCTCACCAATCGTGCTGTCGATCATGGCCACCGGCGGTGCGCCTACCACCAGTATCCTGTCCGCAGCCGCCAATCTGGTACACCGTTATCCGTCGGGGGGATTCTTTGAAACATTCGTGTTCTTCGACTCCACCCTGCTGCGGACAGCGTCCTTCCTCCCGGACACCATGGTGTTCGCCGCGCACTGGTGGCTCCCGGCCCTCCTCCTTTTCCTGTTTCTGCCGAAGTGGTTCGCCCAGGTAGGGGCAGAACGCCGGTGGGGGTGGCTGGCGGCGTTCCTTATCGCCCTGTCACCTGCAGCATCCTGGTGGACCATGATGCCCATCCAGCTCATCGCATACACCATCGTCGGATGCAGTCTGCTCCTATCCGCCCACCGCCGCTTCATGCTCCAACAGCGCCTAGTCCCTGTTGCGCTGTGCGTGGCGTCGGGGCTTCTGCTTGCAGGCCTTCCGAGCTTCTACATCCCCTGGTCCATCGTTCTTGGCCTCCCGATGCTGGCAGCCAGCGCAGCCTGGATTCTGGCCTACAGGGGGCAATGGCGGCCAAAGATCCTGGCCCTGGGAGGGGCCGGATCAGTGGCGCTGATTTTCGCAGCAGGAACATTGTGGGAAAACCGGAGTGGCATTTCGGCACTGCTGGAAACTGTGTACCCAGGATCCCGCCGGTCAACGGGTGCAGCACAGGCACTGGCCATGCTGTTCGGTGCGCCTGCCCTTGGCCCGCTTCGCGACATGACTCCGGTGGGCAGCAACGAAAGCGAACTGTCTACAGCCTTCACGATCACTTTCGTCTGGGCAGCTTTGCTGCTGGTAGCCATCAAGAAGTTTGGACCGCTGCGTGACAATGTCGTCATCTTGGTCGTTTCGGCATTCGGGCTTGTGTGGCTGGCCTGGTGCACCATTAATTTCGGTGACCGGGGCGCGGCCATTCCCCTTCTGAATTACGTCCAGCCTGCACGGGCTGCACAGGTCTGCGGAATCCTGGGGGCCGTCCTCGTGTGCCTTCTGTTGTCCCGGCTGCCGGCCAAACCCAATTGGCGGCTTTCAGCCGTCGCAGGAATGTCCTGCGGTCTCGTCACCGCCTACGCGGCCTCCGCGCTTCAGCAGTCATACCTTCCAATCATCAATGAACCGTTCATTGCTGTTGTCGCCGTTGCAGTCACCGTAAGCATTTTCTGCGTGACGAATTTTCCCGGCAAGATCTGGCCTCTGGTCCTGATTTCGCTGCTGGCGGCACTCCCGGTCATCGGCACCAACCCCCTCCTCTTCGGCCTGGGCGACCTCAGGGCGTCTGAAACCGCTTCCTACTTGCGCGCTGAAGCTACATCGGCAGCTGCAACCGACGGCGTATGGGCGTCAGACCTCCCCGCATTTGACACCGTCATGCTGGCCAACGGCGTTCCTTCGTTGAGCGGCTTGCAGCGTTCGGGACCGAACAGGGAAGAATGGATGAAGCTCGACCCGGAAGCCACCCACGTCAACGAGTGGAATCGGGGCGGCGGCTTCATCTACTTCCAGTGGGCGACAGGACTGCCGATGTTCTTCGGCAATAACGGATCGGACTCAGCCATCGTCCGCGCGGATCCCTGCGATCTCAAAGAGCGCATACCCAACCTGCAGGGAATAGCCTCAACACATCCCCTCAACGCCGAATGCCTGCAGCCCGAGCGCACGCTCACTTGGTCCGGACAAGAGATGTTCGTCTACAAAGTGTCATAACCGCAAAGTTCCGTCCGCCATCACCGCTAAGGGGCGACACGCACCCGCCTACCGCAGAAGGGCACACTCGACCCTCAGCCCTCCGGCCAACCACTGATTCGGGGCGACGTCAACTGCCGCAGCAGCAAGGGCCGGATCGCTGCGGCACGCCTCGCGTGCGGCGCTTACGCCCGTCCGCCATTCAGGGCCTTCGTTCCGGGCCGTGTTCTGGGGAAAGAAGTAGATGCACTGAAGCACCAGGAACACAGAGAAGGCCGCGGCGGCGAGATGCCGGGTTTTACTTCGGTCACACAGCGCCGCCAACGGCAGCAGGGCCAGGACGAACATGGACGGCACCGTTGAGTAACGGGAAAGGAAGAACTTCTCCCACCTTTCGTCGTCGAAGGCCGCATAGTCGAAGTATTCCTGGAAGTTCACGACCTGGGTAGCGCTCCACACTGCGATGGACGACAGCAGGAAAACAGCAGCAAGCTGCCGTTGCTCCGTAGTTCCCTTCCAGGCAACAAGGACCGCGGCAAGCGCGAAAGGCACGGCGGCAAGAATCGCCGGCCAGGCCGCAAAGTTTTGTATGTTGGCAATAATCTGCGTTGAATTCCCGTACACAACTGCAGAGGAGCTGTTCAGAAACCAACCCACAACCATCGAAGGAAAGCTCAGCGGGTGACCCTCCGGGTGGGACCGCGGGTTCGACATGGTCGCGACGGCCTGGAAAACAAGGCCAATTACGAGCCCGCTCCGAGCCGGCCACATGGCCTTGTCCCTGAACCTGAGGGCAAAAAGAGGAATGAAGAGTGCGGTGACTATTTCCGTCAAGGCTCCAAGCAGCGCCGCTGAAAAGAGCACCACTCCCGACAGCCGTGACGTGGCCGGCTTTAGGAGAAGCCAAGGCATGAGCCAAAGAAAATAGGAATGAATGTTGGCAAAATTTGCAAGCGTCTCAAGTGGTGCCGGAGCCACCAGTACCGTGATCGAGGCCCATCCCAGCCTGGCGTAGACGTTGGAGGTCACGGCCTTCGAGCAGTAGAACACCAGCAGTGCAACCATGGCGACCACAACGCAGCTGAGAAAATTCATGGCGAGCGCGTAATCGTCAACAGCGAAAAAGCGGACCACCGTCTTGGCTGCCAGTCGCGGCACAACGTGCAGGTAACCGTCGTACGGGGCGAAGATATCCAAGAGGCCCTTGCGCGCCATAGCGTCCCGAAGAAAAATGCCTCCGTCCTCCGCCCACACGACGTCGCGGGCAGAAGGCGGCATCCGCATGAAGGCGAGGACTGCGACGGCCAGAACCCCGAGGACACCTGCCGCAGTCCGCCCGGGCAAGGCCTTGATCGAGAGCTTTGAAAACAAGCCGCTCAACTGGAACTTCAAAGTTCTCCTAAAAATTGTGGGGAATGCGTCCGGCGCCGGCATGCGGCTGCCGCCTGGCACGATTCCGGCTGGGTGCGTCAGCAACGCTAGTCTAGTGAGGACGGATCGACGATATTGGTCTGCGCCCAAGAACCAGATGAAGGAAATGCTCTGTGAATTCTCGCCGGTCGGGACGGTGCCCCTTACTAGCAATCCTTTGCTGCCTTATCCTGCTGGCCGGATGCTCCTCCCCGTCACGACCTGACACCGTTCGCGGTGCACTGATCATCGTCGGCAGCGGGGCCCAGCACACAGCGATCAACACTTGGGGCAACGAGTGGTCTGCTCAATACAATGGTGCTTCAGTGAACTTCTCGCCGGATGGGCAGGACGTTGGCATCCAGGCCCTCCTCAAGGGGAATACCTATGTGGCAACAAGTGACACGCCGTTAACGGAACATCAGGCAGCAGAGTCGAAGAAGGCATGCGGCGCACAGGGCGCCTTCTCGATTCCGACCTCAATCACTCCGATCGGAGTCGCGTACAACCTGGGGGCGACGCGGGGCCTGAAACTGGACGCACCTGCTCTCGCGGGAATATTCTCCGGCAGCATCCGGAAGTGGAACGACACACGGATCCAGTCCCTAAACCCCGCTGCGGAATTACCGGACGACGAAATTATCCCGGTGACTCCGGAGGAACCTACCCCGCTGGCTTTCGCCGCGAGCAGTTACCTCTCGAAAGACGGCGAGGGGTCCTGGACCAGCCCGCCGTCCCGTGAATGGCCCCTTGATATACCGGGTGCCAAAGTGGAAACGGAAGGCGACATCGGCCAGGAAGTCGACGATAACTTCGGGACCATTGCCTTTATGAAGATGGGCGACATAGGCACCCGCTTCAACACCATGTCGCTAAAATTCAGCGGCGAATACGCGTCGCTCAGCGCAGATCCAATAAGTCAGGCAATTGCCCAAAGTGTGGTTGTCGCGGATCCGCACGGGGTGACTGTCACCATGGGCTCCGGTAACGGCTACCAGCTCGCCACTGTCAACTATCAGGTCTTTTGTTCAGACTATAAGAACGACACACTCGCCACGTTGGTGAGGTCGTGGGCCGAATTCGTCGTCAGCGAACCCGGGCAGACAAAGGCACGGATCTATGCCGGAATCCATTCTCCGAACGAAGCAGCACTCGAAGCATCACGGGAACTCGCTGCCACCATTGGATCGGTTTCCTAGCGGATGAGTCTCAGGAACGCGGAGCCGTCCACCCACGGATCAAACAAACGGAGCAGCATGTTGGATTTTTCACCTGCGGTAGGGACTCCGCGGCTGGGCAAAGGCCTTCCGAAGGTGCTGCGTCCGGCCTTTCAGGGTAATTACCTCGGGTACTTCCTTCTGTTTGCTGCCTTGGGTGCTATCTGGGCGCTCGCCACTCCCCTCATGGCCTACCCCGACGAGCCGTCGCACACGATCCGGGCGGCCGCTGTGGTACGGGGTCAGGTCGGGGTCGAGCCCGGGCAGTCCTTCGGAAACGGCGTACATGTCCAGGTTCCGTCGCAGATCGCCAATTTGGAGGCACAGAAATGCTTTGCGTTCTACCGGGACCGCACAGCCGACTGCGCTCCTGAGATCCCCGCCGAAGACACGTTTGACGCGATCGGCGTCACGTCGGCTGGTACTTATAACCCCCTGTACTACTGGATAGTGGGGTTGCCGAGCCTGTTCATGACTGGTGCCGCCAACATCTACGCCATGCGGATTGTCAGTGTCATCGCGTCGGCGTTGTTCTACGCCGCAGCGTTCATGTCACTCAGGCGGCTCCGCAAGCCGAAATGGCCGACCGTCGCAGCGGCCCTTGGAGTCACACCAATGGTTCTCTTTCTTTCGTCCGGCATAAATCCGAACTCAATAGAAATCGCCGCAACGCTGGCCGCGTTTTGCGGCCTCCTGGCCGCCCTGGACAATTCGGCCCGGCTGGGACGCATGCTTCCGGCTATTGCCACCGTCGGTGTTGCCACAGCCGTCCTGGCCAATACCCGGTCCGTGTCCTTGGTCTGGCTTCTCATCGCCGTCGTAACCGCCTGCCTGTTCTACAGGTGGAGCGACGTCAAACGGCTGATCCGGAACCGCTACGTCCTGGTGGCGATGGGTGTCGGTGCCGGCGGTGTGGCGCTCGGCCTGGTATGGACTTTGGTTGGCATGAACGCGCCGCCGTCCAGCGGCACTGCACCCGAGGGCATAGCCAATCCGGATCCAGGCGTGGCGCCGTACCGGGCCTTTCTCACCATGCTGGACCGAACCTTCGACTTCATCCCACAGTATGTAGGCGTCGTTGGCTGGCTGGACACCCCGGTCCCGCAGGCCGCCATTGCGTTCTGGAGCATGCTCTTCATCGGCATTCTCCTGCTGGCGGCATTGTCCCGGCCGCGAAAGGTGCTCTGGGGTGTCGTGTTTGCGCTCGGGTCACTCGCAATGGTCCCCGCCGCTCTCCAGGCGTCGCTGGTAGCCACGGTGGGCTTCTTCTGGCAGGGGCGGTACAACCTGCCACTGCTGCTGATCGTGTTGGTTTCAGCCGGCCTTGCTCTGCGGACCCACTCATTTCCTGTAGGCAGCAAGGGCCGGGCAATTACGCGGGTGCTGGTCATTTCAGGTGTGGCCGCCCACGTGCTTTCTTTCCTGTACGTCCTGCGCCGCTACGTCGTCGGAATCATCGACATCAGCACGTGGCAGACGATGCTTACGCATCCGAGCTGGCAGCCTCCACTGGGCTGGCTGGGCATCACAGTTCTGTACACCCTCGTGCTGGCTGTGGCGGCTCAGGGGCTGTATGGATACCTCTATCCGGGGCACCGGCTGGTGAAAGTGCCTGTCCGGAAGCGTCAAGCCGCGGTAAGGGACATGGCTCCCAGGCCCTAGCGCTGCCAGACACTCGCGCTACAGCACGAAAATGCCGGGTGCAGTCCCCGATCAGAGGGACCACACCCGGCGGCAGTTCAGGAACGCCTCGCCGAGCCCTTAGGACAAGTACTCGCGGAGCCTCTTTTCGGCAGGTTGCGGATGGAAACCGGAAGCCTTCAGCCTGCTGAGGTCCAGGAGACTGTTGAGCGGCCGTGGGGCAGCGCTTTTCCCGTTGAAATACTCGGCAGTGCTTACGCCCGTCACAGCGTCCCGTTCCGCACCGGTCAGTTCGTAGACGTCGGCAGCAATGTCTGCCCAGGTCTGAGGTTCGCCATCGTTGCTGAGATTGTACGTCCCGTAAGGGGCCGCGCTGTCAAGGAGATGGTTGATGCCCGCGGCAATGTCCTGTGTAAAGGTCAACCGCCCTGTTTGGTCGTTCACGACAGACGGTTTGATGCCACGGGCAGCCAGGGACGCCATGGTCCGCACGAAATTGTTGCCCTCACCGATGACCCAACTGGTCCGCACGATGTAGTGCTTGGGTACAACGCTGACGACGGCGTCTCCCGCAGCTTTGCTTTGGCCGTAAACCCCCAGGGGAGACAAAGGCTCGCTTTCGTCGTGGATGTCCTGTTCACCATCAAAGACATAGTCCGACGAAATGTGGACCAGGGTCAGATCATGTTCGACGGCGACCCGTGCCAGTTGCGCCACCGCGGTCACGTTTATGGCCCAGGCCGCTGCCCTCCCCTCCGCCGTCTCCGCCTGGTCCACAGCGGTGTATGCGGCAGCATTGATAACGGTTGAGTAGTTCTTCCAATTCTTCTGAGAGTATGCGTCGACATTGGTGAGATCGAAGTCCCCGCGGGCGGCGAACTCAACCGATGTGTCGCCGTCGTACTGCTCGCGCAGTGCCTTGCCCAACTGGCCGTCCGCGCCCAAAACGAGAATTTTTTTCGCTGGCATCGGCACCACGTCCCCAAGCCGGGGATGGGCCCTGTCCTTATCCGACAGCTCCGCCTGCTCCAGCGGAATCGGCCACGCAACCGCCGCTGTTTCGTCGGCGAGGTTCAGGAACGTGTACTGGCCCTGCGCGTCGGCTGACCAATGGTCGTTGACAAGGTACGTGTAGGCCGTATTGTCCTCCAGCGTCTGGAAGGCGTTGCCCACCCCCCTCGGAATGAAAATGGCCTGGCTTGGATCGAGTTCGGCAGTGAAGACGGCGCCAAAGGACGCGCCTTCGCGGAGGTCCACCCAGGCGCCGAAGATCTTGCCCGTGGCTACGGAGATGAACTTGTCCCAGGGTTCTGCGTGGATTCCACGGGTCGTTCCGGCTTTTTCATTGAACGAGATGTTGTTCTGCACGGGGCGGAAATCAGGCAGCCCCAAAGCCACCATCTTTTCCCGTTGCCAGTTTTCCTTGAACCATCCGCGGTTGTCACCGTGGACAGGCAGGTCGTACAGGACGACGCCGGGGATCGGCGTTGCGTGCGCGGTCAGCTTCTTCGAGAACTCGATGGTCATCGTTTTTACTGGCCCTGTTCTTTGTATTTGGCCTCGGTCTGGGCCTTCTGCGGCCGCCACCAGTCCTCGTTGTCCCGGTACCAGGCGATGGTGTCCTCGATGCCGGCGTCGAAGTTGGAGAACTGCGGCTGCCAGCCGAGTTCGTCGCGGAGCTTCGTGGAGTCGATGGCGTACCGCAGGTCGTGGCCGGGCCGGTCCACGACGTGGTCGTAGGCGTCCGGGGCCTGGCCCATGTGCTTGAGGATGAGCTCCACGACGTCCTTGTTGTTCTTCTCCCCGTCGGCGCCGATCAGGTAAGTCTCGCCGATCCTGCCCTTGGCAATGATGGCCAGCACCGCCGAGGAATGGTCGTTCGCGTGGATCCAGTCCCGGACGTTCTCGCCCTTGCCGTACAGCTTGGGGCGGATCCCGTCGATCACGTTGGTGATCTGGCGCGGGATGAACTTCTCCACGTGCTGGTACGGGCCGTAGTTGTTCGAGCAGTTGCTGATGGTCGCCTGCAGCCCGAAGGAACGCACCCAGGCACGGACCAGCAGGTCCGAGCCGGCCTTCGTGGACGAGTACGGGCTGGACGGGTTGTACGGGGTCTGCTCCGTGAAGCGCTCCGGGTCATCGAGCTCCAAATCGCCGTACACCTCGTCGGTGGAGATGTGGTGGAAGCGCTTGTTGTGCTTCCGGGCCGCCTCAATCAGCGTGTACGTGCCGATGATGTTCGTATCCAGGAACGGCCGGGGGTCATGCAGCGAGTTGTCGTTGTGCGACTCGGCCGCGTAGTGGACCACCACATTGGTGTCAGCCACGAGCCCGTCCACCACGGAAGCGTCGGCAATATCACCCTGGACAAGCGTGAAACGGTCCTCCGGCAGCCCCTCCAGGGATGCGACGTTGCCAGCGTAGGTCAGCTTGTCCAGCACCGTGACGTGGTTGTCCGTATTCTCCAGCACGTAGTGGACAAAATTCGAACCAATAAAGCCGGCACCGCCGGTAACCAGGAATTTTTGCATGTTCCCAGCCTACCGAATGCGGGCATCAAGCCTTGGCGAGATTGCGCTTTCGGACAGCGGCCACAGCCATAAGGCGAAGTAACATGACACGCGCGGTGAAGATTTTCGGCAGGGAACGGAATCCGGCCGGAGTTTGGTTTTCAGCGTGGATCCGCCGGTAAATGGTCGACTCATCAAGATGTGCGATGGATCCTGCCACGTTGCCGCAAATGGCCAGCCAGAGGTCGTGCGATTCGCGCACATAGGCAGGTACCGGAACGAAGTAGCCCAGGGCTTCCCGCCGAAAAGCCATGCCGCAGCCGTAGTAGGCGCGGTAACCCACGAGGATGGCAGCCAGGTTGGCCAGGTGCCGTCCGGAGTCGGAGGACCGGAGCCGTGGAATCCACGGACGCGGCGCCGACCCGTGCATATCGAAGTTGCTTGCTACCACGAGGTGGGTCGAGAGTGCCTTGAGCATCAGCTCCACTCGGCCAGGAATCCAGACGTCATCCTGGTCGGACAGGAAAATGAACTCCCCCCTGCTTAGTCCGACGGCGTGTTCGAACGTACGGACGTAGCCCTTGTTGCTGGTAGCTTTGACCAACCTGACGCGCGCATCGCCGATGCCTTCCACAACCGACGCCGTTCCGTCCGGGGAGGAATCGTCAACGACTACCACTTCGTCGTCCGGGCCGAGCTGCGCGAGGATGGACTCAAGTTGCTCCTGGACAAATGGCTCACCTTTATAAGTGGCCATGCATACACTGACGCGGATCTTCCGCCCTCCCGGCGGCGTCGAATCGTTCATGATGACCACTCTAGGTGACGCGGGTCGGGGTCAAACGATCACGTATCATCGAACAGTCAAGCCCTCCAGCCCTAGGACCGAACTGCGAATGAAATCAGTAGTGCTCCGGCTGGCCGGCTTCACCCTGCTTCCCCTTTTGGCCTTGGTGTTGCCGTTCCTCCTCCTCCCGGTGGTGTCGCGGGTGGTTGGTCCTCCCGGCTGGTCAAGCATTACCGCGGGCCAGGCGGTCGGGGTTTTTGCAGCGACCATGATCCTCTGGAGCTGGAACATTTCGGGCCCTGTGGATATTGCGCGGAGTGCGGGCGAACATGACCGGGCAGCCATCTACTCCAGGAGCATGCGTACCCGCCTCGTCATCGCGGCGGCGGTCTTCCCACTGATGACGCTCCTTGTATCAGTCATCGCCCATGAGGGCTTCCGACTCGACGCGGTAACGATGGCGTGGGCGACCGCCCTGACAGGCTTTTCTCCGGCCTGGTACGGGATCGGGGCCGGCAAACCCCGCATCCTGGCAATCTATGACACAGTCCCCCGGTTCCTGGCGGCGGTCGTGAGCGCCCCGCTGATCATCGTCACAGGTGACGTCTGGCTGTATGGAGCCGTTTCAATCGTCACCACCGGCGCGGCCCTGGCAGCCTTCCACCGGCGGTTCGGAGAGGCAGCCTCATGGATTCCCCGAAACCCCGTGAAAGTCATCCGCGAGATACTGCCAAGCACCGGCGTGGCGGCCATCAGCTTTTCCGGCAGTGCCTATGCGTCATCTCCTGTCCCGATCGCGACCGCCACGGTACCATCCGCGACGGCCACGGCAGGGTTCTCCTCCGCTGACAACATTTACAGGCTTGGACTCTTCAGCATCGTCGCCGTCGGAAACACCTTCCAAGGCTGGACGCTCGAGCCCGGCGCAGCCGATCCTCGCCGCCGACACCTCACGGCCGTATACGCTCACCTTCTGCTCGGTGTACTTGGGGCAGCATTCCTCACTATCTTCGGTCCATGGGTATCCGGCCTGATCTTTGGTGAGGCTTTGAGGGCGGACACGATTACGTCGTTCTTCTATGGTGTTTCCTTTTTCTTCCTGTCTGCATCGACCCCGTTCATCCGCAACATCCTCATTCCCGCAGGACGCCAACGCACTGTCCTGATCTGGACAGGGCTGTCGGCCGTGTGCGGAATCGTGATGATGGTGTCGGCCGGCCTGGCGGGCAATGTCCCGGGAGTCGCCCTTGGCATGGCCGTCAGCGAGGCCATCCTCATGGCCGGCCTGCTGATGCCCGCAATGGCGCTCCTGCCCGCTCGGGCACAGCCCGCAAACGGCGAAGGGTAGGATCTTCACCGTGACTGAACGAGAAAACCGGCGCGTTGCAGCCGTCATAGCTGCATTTAATCCCGACGATGACCTCCTCGGTAATGCAACGGCCATCAGCCAGCAGGTGGACGAGCTCGTCGTCGTGGACGATGCAAGTACCTCCTCCACCGCTCCGGAAATCTTCGAGAAACTGCGGGAGCAGGGGATCCCGGTGTTCCACCAGCCCGGCAACTCAGGCATCGCCGCCGCCCTTAACCGCGGCATAGTGGAGCTGTCCGTGGCACCGGACTTCGTCCTCACCTTCGATCAGGATTCCCTGCCCGTCAAAGATTACGTTTCACGCGCGCTTACCACTTACGACCAGGCATCAAAGTCGGGCCTGAAGGTGGGTTTTGTCTGCCCCGAATCCTTCAGTGGCCATCTGGTGCCAACCCAGGGGCTTAGTAATGGCTTTCCGGAAGCATTTGATCCGATGCAGTCCGGATTCGTTATTCCGTCCTCCACACTCGCGGCGATCGGCAACTTCGATGCCGGATTCTTCATCGACTGCGTAGACTCGGAGTTCACGGCCCGGGCGAGGGCGGCCGGTTACCACGTGTTGGTCGGCAAAGGCTGCGAAGTAGGGCACCACCTGGGCGCACGCATCCCGGCGAAGGTATGGGGAAGGCCGGTTCGTTTGCGGGGCTTCGAAGTGTCGTTCAACTATTATTCGCCATTCAGGATGTACTACATCATGCGGAACGGCACCACGCTGGTGCGGAGGTACTGGCGCACGAGCCCCGCGTGGATACTCCGCCGCTCGGTGGAGGAGTCCAAGGCGCAGCTTCTGCGATTCTCGTTCAGCCCGGACCGGAAATACCTGGCCATCGCCGCGTGGGAGGGTTTCCTGGACTCCTGCAGGGGGAAGCAAGGCCGCATCAGCCAAGAGCTAGTCAACCGGGTTTCGGCCCGTTGATATATTGGAGACCTATGAATAACGATAAGTCCACCCGGGTCCTCATCATCATGCCCGCGTGGAACGAAGCCGAGTCTGTGGGAAATACAGTCCGCGAGGTTCTGGCCGTAGAACGACCCTATGACGTCCTCGTGGTTAACGACGGCTCCAAAGACGACACCGCCGTGCTGGCTGCCAACGCCGGAGCGACCGTTCTCAATCTGCCCTTTAATCTTGGCGTGGGCGGCGCCATGCGCGCCGGGTTCAAATACGCGCAGCGCCGTGGCTACCGCCGGGTCATCCAAGTTGATGCGGACGGACAGCATGACCCCCGCAACATCGAAGAGGTTCTGGCAGGTTTGGAGCATGCCGACATTTCAATTGGTGCACGCTTCGCCGACCGCGGTGATTATGCAGTGAAAGGTCCCCGCAAGTGGGCCATGCAGTTCCTCGCCCGCGTGATCTCCGGACTTGCCAAAACACGTTTGACGGACGTGACGTCGGGCTTCAGGGCCGCCAATGAGCGCGCTATCAATCAGTACCTTGACCATTACCCGGCAGAGTATCTGGGTGACACCATCGATTCCCTCGTTGTAGCCGTCCGGTCCGGCTGCACAGTAACGCAGATTCCGGTCGCGATGCGGCCTCGCCAGGGTGGAACCCCCAGCCACAACCCGCTCAAGGCTGCGATCTATCTCGGCCGCTCCGTATTCGCCCTCCTTTTTGCGCTGACACGAAAGAGATCCACCATTCAAGCCAGCAGTGTGAGCAGTCAGGAGCCGGCGGCATGCTAAATGTGGCTGCGTTTATTCTTTCCCTAGCTATAGTCGGCGTGGTCTTCGAGATGCTGCGGCGGAAGAAACTCCGCGAAAAGTACGCTGCCCTCTGGCTGATTGTGGGCGTCGGGACCTTAGTGCTGGCCGCTTTTCCCCGGCTCCTGACGATCGTCACAGAGCTGGCCGGTGTGCAGCTTCCGTCCAACCTGCTTTTCATCATCAGCATCCTTCTTCTGCTTGGGGTCTGCCTGCACCTGTCGTGGGAGATTTCTGTCGTCGAGGACGAAACCAGAGCACTGGCCGAAGAGGTCGCAATCCTGCGGGCCCTTATCGAAGAGCGGCCCGCAGCAGCAGCGCACAACGGCGATCACGCAAATTCGCCCAGCTCCCAGTAAGGAAGCTCAGCGAATGGCATTGGACATTTTCATTCCATACTGGGGTGACGTTGACTACATGAAAAAGGCGGTAGACAGCGTCCTCGCTCAGGACAGCGGAGACTGGCTGCTGACCGTTGTTGATGATGCCTACCCGGGCGATGAAGTGCGGCGCTACGTCGAAGCATTCGACGACCGGCGCATCACCTATATCCGCAAGGAAGTCAACCAGGGCATCACGGAGAATTTCCGGACGTGCGTTTCGCTGGCAACACAGGAAACCCTTGTCATCATGGGGTGCGATGATCTACTCCTGCCCAACTTCGTCGACGTAGTCCTGCGGGCTGCCGCCGAGCATCCAGAAGCCTGGATCATCCAACCCGGCGTCCAGGTCATAGACGAGACTGACCAACCAGCGAAACCACTGACCGACTTCGTAAAGCAGCACGTCGTTAAGCCCCAAGGTTGCGGTCCCCGAATGGTCGCCGGCGAGCCTCTGGCAGTCAGCCTCCTCCATGGTGACTGGCTCTATTGGCCCTCCCTGGCGTTCCGGCGCGAGAGGATCCGCGACTTTGACTTCCGGGATGGTTTCCCTGTCATCCAGGATCTGGCCCTGGTGATGGACATGGTTCTGGCCGGGGCAGTGCTGCTCATCGAACCTGAGGTCAGTTTTGCTTACCGACGGCACACCAGCAGTGCATCATCTGCCAAGCTCCTTGATGGATCACGCTTCGACGGCGAACGGGACTACTTCGAACTCGCATCGCGGCTTTGTGACCGGAAAGGCTGGCGCAAAGCAAGTCGAGCCGCCCGGCTCCGGCTGACATCCCGGGCGCACGCCTTGCTGTTCATACCGTTGGCGGTCCGTCACCGGCGCGTCGACACACTAAAGACTTTGGTGAGCCATGCCATCGGAAAATAAAGCGCAAAGACCTCTGGAGCCGGGCACGCCAGGACGCCGTTCCGCCGTCGCCTGCGTGGTGACGGCGTTCCGCCCGTCACCCCAGCTTGTAGGCAACGTTAAAGCGCTATTGGCGCAGGCCCGGACAGTCATCGTGGTCGACGACGGCAGCGGGCCCGGTTTTGAAAGTATCTTTTCGGATGTAGCCGCAACCGGTGCCGACCTCGTCACCTTGACTGATAACTCCGGGATCGGCGCAGCCCTGAACGCAGGGGTTCACCGGGCGCGGAAAATCAGTGGAATCACGCATGTGCTTACGGTGGATCAGGATTCTGTGCTTCCGGCGGGTTACGTGGCGTCGCTTCTCGAGGCGGAAGCCGCTGCGCTGGCGAAAGGTATAGTTCCGGGGCTTGTCGGCCCTGCCAGGATCCACGGCAACCCCGTCATGTCCGGCGGGACCCGACACGGCATTGTGTTGGGCAAGGAGCCGATCCAGTCCGGGCTATTGGTCAGCATGGCGGCCCTGGATCGCCTCGGCGATTTCCGGGCAGAGTTGTTCATTGACCTAGTAGACACGGAGTTCTATCTCCGCGCGCTGGATGCCGGCCTTCCGACAATTCTTGCCGACGCTGAGTTCGACCATTCGCTGGGGACCTTCGTCGAGGCCCGGATTTTCGGCCGACCGATCCCGCTGCCAGGCGGTGCCCTGAAGGTCCGGATCGCGGCCACCTGGCGCTATTACTACATTTTCAGGAACAGAATATTGGTCTCGCGCCGTTACGCTCGGCGACATCCCGTGTGGGTTGCGGCCGGCTACTGGGCAGATTTGCGGCATCTTGCTGTCGTTACGGCGCTGGCCCCAGGACGGCTCGCCAGGCTGACGGCGGTCCTGGCCGGGCTCAACGATGGTCTCCGCGGACGTACGGGCAAAAAACCCGAAGCATGACGCTCCGACAGCCGCTGTGCCGGTTTTGCTGAGTGAAGACCGTAGGGAAGGATATAGTCCATGCGCGGAATAATCCTTGCCGGCGGAACCGGCTCACGTCTTCACCCCATCACGCACGGCATCAGCAAACAGCTCGTCCCTGTGTACGACAAGCCGATGATTTACTACCCGCTGTCAACGCTTATCCTTGCGGGCATCCGGGACATCCTGGTTATCACCACTCCCCACGACGCAGAGCAGTTTCAGCGCCTGCTCGGTGACGGGTCCCAGTTCGGCATCAGCCTGACCTATGTCCAGCAGCCGTCTCCGGACGGACTCGCTCAGGCATTTATTCTCGGTGAAGAGCACATCGGTGGTGAAACGGTTGCCCTTGTCCTGGGAGACAACATCTTCTACGGCCAGGGCATGGGAACACAGCTTCGCAAGCACGCCGACATCGAAGGCGGCGCCGTGTTCGGTTACTGGGTCAAAGACCCCAAGGCCTATGGCGTTGTGGAATTCGACGGCGATGGGAAGGCCATCTCGCTGGAAGAGAAGCCGGCCAAGCCGAAATCCCATTATGCCGTGCCTGGTCTTTACTTCTACGACAACGACGTCGTGGAAATTTCCAAGAACCTCAAGCCTTCGCCCAGGGGCGAACTCGAAATCACCGACGTGAACCGCACCTACCTGGAGTCGGGGAAGCTGCGCGTCGAGATCCTCCCCCGCGGCACAGCGTGGCTGGACACCGGAACCTTCAACGACCTCAACGACGCTTCCAACTTCATCCGGACTGTGGAAAACCGGCAAGGGCTGAAGATCGGTGCCCCCGAGGAGATAGCGTGGCGGCAGGGCTTCCTGACCGACAATGAGCTCCGCGAAAGGGCTGAGCCGTTGGTCAAGAGCGGCTACGGAGCGTACCTCCTCGGCTTGCTCGAGCCGTAGCAAGCCAGATGTGGTTGCCCGTCCTTCCGCAAATCCTCCTCGCTGCACTCCTGCTGCTGGTTCCTGGCCTCGTCGTCGCCCTTGCACTGCGTTTCAGGTCCTTTGACGCCATAGCCCTCGCACCCGCGCTGTCCGTCGGCATCCTGGTCATCACTGCAACCGGCGCCCCGTTCCTAGGAGTGCCATTCGGCGTCCTGCCTGTCGGCGTCGCGACGGCTTTGTTTGCCGCCGCAGGATTCTTCCTTGGCCGGCTCCAGCCGGAGCAGGAGCCGACGCGTACAAGCTCCTCGGCCACAGCTCGGTCGGCACCCTTCGCGGCGGTGACAATCGCCGCCGTGCTGCTGGCGTGGAGGACCGCGCAGGTCATCGGGGCTCCGGGATCCATCTCGCAGACCTACGACGCCGTATTCCATCTCAACTCCGTCCGGTTCGCGCTGGACACGGGCCAGGCGTCATCCTTGACCATCGGCGCCATGACCGGAGGAGGTTTTTATCCGGCAGGGTGGAACGCGGTAGCGACTTTTGTAGCCTCAACCACGGGTGCGGACGTGCCCGTCGCCGTGAACGTCACCAGCATCGTCCTGGCATCGGTCTTTTGGCCCCTGAGCTGCCTCCTGATGACAACCTGGATCGCGGGACGCCGGTCGGCCGCAACAATTGCCGCCGGCATCGCCTGCGCCTCGTTGGGCGCCTTCCCGCTGTTGATGATGGACTTCGGTGTGCTTTATCCGAACCTGCTCGCGATCAGCATCCTCCCGGCAAGCATCGCCCTTGCCGCCCGGATCACAGGAGCCGCAACGACGCAGGGATGGGGCATGCCGGCAGTCCTGGCTCTGCTCCTGAGCCTCGCAGGCCTCGTTGTGTCCCATCCGACGACCTTTATGGCCTGGCTTGTGTGGACGCTTCCGATGGTCGGCTTCTGCGTTTATAAGTCGGCCCCGCGGCTCTGGAATGACCGGAGCGCCAACAGGCGGCAGTTCAACCTCTACGCGGCCGGGGTTGTTGGATACTGCCTTGTTTTCCTGGCCCTGTGGCTCTTCCTGAGGCCACCCGAGGAGGCCTCATTCTGGGGTCCCTATCACACGGTCCCCCAGGCTCTGGGTGAGGCCCTCTTTCTCGCACCCATGGGACTCGCCCCTGCGTGGCTTGTGGCACCTTTGGCACTCCTCGGTCTCTGGTCCTGCTTCAGGAGGAACCAAAGCTTCGCCTGGGCCGGAACTGCCTTCCTCATTTTCTCTGCGATCTTCGTGGTTGTTTCAGGGTTTCCGATCTCGCCGATCAGAAACTTCCTCGCTGGTGTCTGGTACAACGACAGTTACCGCGTCGCCGCCCTGCTTCCCGTGGCTGCCGTGCTCCTGGTGGCCATCGGCGTGAACTGGGCGGACGCCAAACTACGGACAGGCCTGTCGCCGCGCCCGGTCAGGAGAGTCTTCCAGCGGCTTCCTGACCCCGCGGGCAGACTGCGTTTGCTCCGGATCGCCGGCATTGGCGTCCTCTCCGTGGCTGCCGTTGCGTTGGGACAACAGGGTGGCGTGCAGCACGAGGTTGCCCTGGCGTCGACGCGCTACGCCATCAACGACGATTCACCGCTTGTGTCGAAGGACGAACTGGAACTCATGGAGCGGCTACCGGAGACAGTGCCGGCCGATGCTGTCCTGCTGGGAAATCCCTACACCGGAGCAGCACTTTCCTACGCGATCGGTGACCGGAAGGCCGCGCAGATGCACATCCTCAGTTACGTGTCCCCTGAACTGCAGGAGATCTACAACGACCTCGGCGCCGTAGACACTGACCCTGACGTTTGCAGCGCGGTCAGGAGTGCAAACGCCTTCTACGTCCTCGACTTCGGCTCCAAGGAAGTCCATGGCGGAAGCCACACTCCGGCCGGGCTCAGGCACCTGGACCGGAATCCGGGTGTGCAGCTGGTGGACAGCCAGGGCGAGGCCACGCTTTACCGCATCACCGCCTGTGGCAGCTGACCGGGGTTGACACCCCGGTCAGCTGGTGGGGAGACCCCGGCCTCAGGCGGCCGTGCGGCTCCGAAGTTCGGCCACAACCTCATGCACTTCCCCGTCCATGATGACTTCGCCGTGTTCGAGGAGAATGCCCCGCTCACAGACCGTGGACACCAGATCCAGGTCGTGGCTGACCACAAAGAGGGTTTTACCCTTGTCCGACAGTTCCTTGATCTTGGCGATGCACTTGCGCTGGAACGGCTCATCCCCCACCGCGAGGATCTCATCGATGAGGAAAACCTCAGGGTCTGTGTGCACGGCAATGGAGAATGCCAGCCGCAGGTACATCCCGGACGAGTAGAACTTGACCTCGGTATCGATGAACTCCCCGATCTCCGAGAATTCAACGATTGAATCGAACATGTCGTCGATCTGTTTCTCGGTCATGCCGAGGATCGCGCCATTGAGGTAGACGTTGTCGCGTCCGCTCAGGTCGTGGTGGAATCCCGCGCCTACCTCGATCAGGCCCGCAACGCGCCCGCGTGTGTGGACCGTCCCGCCGTCGGGCTGCAGAACGCCTGAAATCAGTTTCAAGAGCGTCGATTTTCCGGAGCCGTTGAGGCCCAGCAGGGCAACAGTCTCACCCTGCTGCACCTCGAGGGACACGTCTGTCAGTGCCATGAACTTCTTGGACAGATCGCCCTTGCGTCCCTTGACCAGCCAGACCACAGCCTCCTTCATGGACCGGGTGTGGCGCAGGACGAACTGCTTGCGCAGCTTCTTGCAGCTGATGGCCACGTGGCCTCTCGCAGTCACGTTAAAGCTCCTGTGCAAAGTGGACGGCCGAGCGCCGGAAGGCCAGTTGGCCCACAAACAGCACAGCGATGGATATAAGGAAGGCGACCGGAAGCCAGACCGTCATGAGATCCGGTGGCATCGAGGCGAGCTCCAGTTGGTCCTCGTTCAGCGTGGGGAACCAGAATGCCCAGTGGAAGATTTCCACGGCGACGGTCATGGGATTGAGCTGATACAGCCAGTACCAGGGCCCCATCACGTCCTTCACCATTGTCCACACGTAGAGCACCGGCGAAGCCCAGGTCACCACCATGAGGATCATGTCGACGATGTTTTCCGAATCACGGAAGTAGACGTTTGCGGCACTGAACAGGAGGCCAAGTCCGGTTGCCAGGACTGAAACCAGTACAAAAGCCAGGACTGCGGCGGCCAACTGAAGGGCTGTGGGCGTCCACCCCGCTATGAGGCAGGCACCGATGAGCACCACCAGTTGGGGCAGGAAATGTGCCGCCGATACCCACACTGTTGCCACGGGAAACAGCTCACGGGGCAAGTAGATTTTTCGGATGAGGTCGCGGTTGTCCACGATGGACCTTGTGGCGTTGCCCAGCGACTCCGTAAAGAAGTTCACCAGCACTATGCCCGCGAACAGGTAGATGGCGTAGTTGGGGGTCCCCCGCTGGAGGTTCAGGAAGATCCCCAACGCGACAAAGTAAATGAGGAACTGCATCAATGGCTTGACGTAAGACCACAGGAGGCCAAGAACGGACCCCCGGTAACGGACCTTGATCTCTTTCCGCACCAACAGCTTGAGAAGGAATCTGTGGTCATAGACGTCAAGCAGGCCGCGCCCCTGGCCCGGGCGGATCAGTTCTTCCGTGGTGCCTGCCATCTACTTCGAATCCTCCGAAGCATCAAAGGTTTTCTTCCACGACTCCATCGAGCTGACCTCGGCCACAGCGTTGCGGTACTGCTCGGCCAGGCGGTCCCACTCACGGAAAAGCCGGACGTGCAGGCGGGTTGCCTCCGTCAGCATAGACTTCAGCTTCTTGGGGTCGCGCTGGTACCAGGATGCGCCCGTACCTTCGGCGTTGGAAACCACCACGCTGTCGTAGTGGGCTACCCGGAACCAGCGGTTGTCCCGGTGGGCAAGATACCCCTGGGGGCGCTCGGCGCTCTCTGGACCCGGTGCCTTGATCAGCTGCCGGGCTACAGTCTTGATGCCCCAGGGAATGAGTTCCTTCTTGTTGGGCATTCCGACGACGGTGCCCCCCATCGGACCTCGGCCCAGTTTCGGTGCGGGGAAGTCATCGACGTCGTCCTTCAGCTGGGCGTCCGGGTAGGAAGCCTTCAGTGCATTGATTTCAGGCAACTTGGTGCCGAGCACCCGATGGAGGTCCTCTGGCCCCTTGAAAAGGTCCTTCAAAGCCTCGATGCGGCCGTGTTCGGTGAAATACTGCATGGATACCAAGTGCTTGACGTCGGACTGCACGGACTCCCGCAGCACACGACCGCCCTTGGGATATGGGCTGTGGATCAAGGTGGTGATCAATCGGTTGCGTTCGTGGAAGTACGCCTGCCATCCGACGAGGTCGTCCTTATCGATCCATGAAACATGCCAGACGGCAGCGCCGGGGAGGGACACAGTGGCGAATCCGGCTTCCCGCGCACGAAGGCCGTATTCGGCGTCATCCCATTTAATGAACAGTGGCAGGGAAAGACCGATCTCCCTGATGACTTCGGTGGGAATCAGGCACATCCACCAGCCGTTGTAGTCCACGTCCACGCGCCGATGCAGCCACGCGGTCTGGCGGAGGTTCGCGATGCTGAAGTCATGCCGTACTTCCATGTCCGCGTGCGGCAGGGCCGGCACGATCCGGAACGGGTCAACGACCTCGCCGAAGGTGTGGAGCACGCTGCGGTTGTAAAGGTCGAACATGTGGCCGCCCACGATGGTCGGCTTTTTGCAGTGGTCAGCGAAGGTCAGCAGCCGTACGATGCTTTCCGGTTCGACCACAATGTCGTCGTCTAGGAGCAGCACGTAGTCGCTGCCGTTCTCCACCGACTCGTACATCCCGCGCGCGAACCCGCCGGACCCGCCCAGGTTCGCCTGGTTGATGACCCTGAGCTTTCCGCCCAGCGATTCCTTGACGGCGGCAAAGCCGTCCTCTGCCTCGACCTTTTGTGTCCCCTGGTCAACGATCAGGATCTCTTTGACGTTCTCGAGGACCCCAGGATTGTCTGCCAGGATGCGGGCGTTATTCAGGCAGAAATCGGGCTTGTTCATTGTGGTGATCTCAAGGGTGACCTGGCCCTTGGAGTCACGGCTGCTCTCGGCCTGCCACTCTGCGTTCTCCAACAGAAGCTCGCCCGAACTTGCCGCCAGGTCAAACCAGTACCAGCCGCCGTCGCCAAACGGCTTCAGCGTGAGATCAAAGACAGACGTGGCAGCGCCGTCGACGTGTTTGCCATCAACTCGCTGTACCGACCCGCGCGCGTTCGACTTATAGACGGTGACAGTTCCGGTGCCGCTCGTTTTGACCTCCAAGCGAACGTCCCGGACCGTGGTCCAGCGCTTCCAATAACTTGCCGGAAACGCGTTGAAGTACGTGCCAAATGACATCTGCTCACCCGAGCGCACGCGCATGGACTGCCTCGTCAGCAGGTCCTCGAAATGCGCCTCACGGCTGCCAGAGCTGAACATCTGCAGCTTCTGCTCCGGCAGCTTGGGCGTCCGCGCCAGCTCGTCATTCTCCCGAAGCCGTATACCGCTGGCCGTGCCGGCGTCAACGTAAAGTGACACAGTGTCCATTTGGTCTGCGGATGGAAGGATCACCCTCTGCACAGTTGACCATGTCTTTGACGCTGTCGTCCCGCTCATGCGTCCACTCCTCCACTTTCAAGCTTTGCGCCGCCGTTGAAGTGCGGCCGGATCTTGTTGTCAAACATTGTCAGGGCCGAGCCGATGGCCATGTGCATGTCAAGGTACTTGTACGTGCCCAGCCGCCCGCCGAAAAGCACGTTCTGCTCAGCGGCGGCGAGGTCGCGGTATTTGAGAAGCCTCTCCCTGTCCGCGGCCGTGTTGATCGGGTAGTACGGCTCATCACCCTTTTCGGCCGCACGGGAAAACTCTCGCATGATGACGGTTTTGTCTGTCCGGTAATCACGCTCCGGGTGGAAATGGCGGGGTTCGATGATCCTGGTAAACGCCACGTCGGCGTCGTTGTAGTTCATCACGGACGTACCCTGGAAGTCCCCGACGTCCAGCACTTCTTCCTCGAAGTCGATGGTTCGCCAGGACAAGTCGCCTTCTGCGTAGTCGAAGTACCGGTCCACCGGGCCGGTGTAGATCACCGGAATTTCGCCGACGACCTTGCCTTTGCTGTACTCGTGCGTTTCATCGAAGAAGTCGGTGTTGAGCCGCACCTCGATGTTCGGATGCTCCGCCATCTTCTCAATCCAGGCGGTGTAACCATTCGTGGGCAGGCCCTCGTACGTGTCGTTGAAGTATCGGTTGTCGTAGTTGTACCGCACCGGGAGCCGGGAGATGATGCCAGCGGGCAGGTCCTTCGGATCCGTCTGCCACTGCTTGCCGGTGTAATGCTTGATGAAGGCCTCATAGAGCGGCCGGCCAATGAGCTGGATGCCCTTGTCGTTCAGGTTCTGGGGGTCAGTCCCTGCGAGCTCTCCGGCCTGCTCCTGGATCAGTGTTTGTGCCTGGCCCGGTGTCAGATTCGCACGGAAGAACTGGTTAATGGTCGCCAGGTTGATGGGCAGCGAATAAACCTCGCCCCTGTGCACGCCATAGACCTTGTGGACGTAGTTCGTGAAACTCGTGAACCGGTTGACGTACTCCCACACCCTCTCATTGGACGTGTGGAAAAGGTGGGCACCGTAGCGGTGTACCTCGATCCCTGTCTGCTCTTCTTTTTCGCTGTAGGCGTTCCCACCGATGTGGTGTCGGCGGTCGATGACAACCACCTTCAAGCCGAGCTCAGTCGCGGCCTGTTCTGCGATTGTCAGGCCAAAAAAGCCCGACCCTACAATGACGAGGTCAGCAGTCACAAAATCTCCAGTTTCGAATACGGGCAGCGCGATGTTGTGCAAAGTCTGCTGTTCTAGCCTACCCGAGACGCTGGAGCGGCTGGCCAATCCCTATGGGCGGCCGGCTCCGAACCATTCAGTCCGCCGCCTCGCTCAGGGCTCCGTTCTGCTCCGAGTAGCGGGAGCCTGTCCGCGGACACACCCATACCCCGTCGTCCTCCACCAGGGGGAGCCCGGCCTTCCCCACCCAGCCGATGCGCCGGGCCGGCACACCGGCCATCAGGGCATAGTCCGGGACGTCACGTGTTACAACCGCACCAGCCGCGATGGTTGCCCACGTGCCGATGGTCAGCGGTGCTATGCAGACGGTACGGGCACCGATCGCGGCACCTTCCTTAATGGTGACCCCGACTTTGTCCCAGTCATCCTCCGTCTTGAGCGAGCCGTCTGCGTTTATTGCCCGGGGGAAGACATCATTGGTCAACACGACCGCTGGCCCGATAAAGACCCCGTCGCCCAGGACCGCGGGCTCGTAGACCAGGGCGTAGTTCTGGACTTTGCAGTTGTTGCCCACCTGCACGCCGGGACCGATGTAGGCGCCGCGGCCGACGATGCAGTTCTCCCCCAGCGTGGCCTTTTCGCGGACCTGGGCCAGATGCCAGATTTTTGACCCCTCACCGATGGCTGCGCTGGCTGAAACGTCGGCGGTCGTTTCCACTGAAATCACGGGGATCGCTCCTTCTGCTGGCGCGGCTCGGACGATCTGAGCGGCAGGTGTCACTGATCCTAATCCAGGCTGAGTCCGTCCGACAGTAGCCGTTTCCCCAATACCCGCGGTGGTTATCCACATGGGACAGCTCAGACGGGACAGTCCGCCGGCACTGTTACTAGCGTGGACGTGTGTAGACCGGCCCACCGTTAGGAACACATCATGCCCCTGGAGTGCACGCTGGTTCGGAGCCCCGGCGCGGGGCTGGTCCAGCTACCCTTGGAACTCACCGTGGACGCGTCCGTGGGAACAAGCGGCGCCGAACTCCAGGCTGAGCTCGAAACCGGTTTCGGCACCGGCACCCTGTCAGTCGACGGTGTGCAGCTCGCTTCCCTGACCATCGGCGAACCGCCGCTCGTTAACGGGGCGGTGATCGTCGACGGCGGTACAAGGAGCTTTGGCCGCAGGCCACAGCGGCCCGACGATCTGCCCGCACCGCTCGCCCTGGCAGTTCATAGCGGCGCGGCGGCCGGGACTGTAATTCCCCTCAGGCGCGGAACCTACGTCATCGGCCGAAGCAACGCGGATGTTGTTATCCCCGATCCTGACCTTTCCAGGCAACATGCCCGGCTGCTGGTTTCCGACACCGCCATCACCATCGAAGATCTTGACAGTGCCAACGGTATGGAGGTGGACGGCGTGTTTGTGCGAAATGCGGTGATTGCCACAGGCTCCGTCATCCGGTGCGGCAACTCCGTGATGTCGCTGACCTTCATGGATCCGCCAGGCCAATCATTGGAAGAAGCAGGGGCAGATGTGCAGGAGCCGCTGGTGATTAACCGCCGGGTGGAACCTGGAAACCGAGCCGCTCTTCTCCTGACGGCCCTCCTGCCACTGGTGATCGGAGTGGGGCTGGCGGTCATCACGGGCATGTGGATGTTCCTTGCTTTCACAGCGGTCTCTGCCGTCTCCGTTCTGGTACCAGTTCTCTCCGGCAGGCGTCAGCGCAAAGACCTGGCCGCTGCAGTAGCAAGCGCACTGCGCCAGGACCTTGATCGCCGCCTACGTGCCGCACCTCCTCTCTCCGGGCTGGTCATCGCCTGCAGCCTGCCGTCCGGCCCGTCGTCGAATGAACCACACCCCGGCAAACGTCCAATCTGGTTACGTCTGGGGTTGGCGGCCCAACTGGCAAATATCCGGTTCGAACCGGGCGCTCCGGACTTGGAAAACCCGTCGGCTGGAGTGGTTCCGCTGACCCTCGACCCCGCCCGTTCCTTAACCACCGTCAGCGGCCCACCCGAGTTCCTCCAAGGCTTACTGAGGTCGCTCATCATGCAACTTGCTGGCTATCCGAGGGCCGTCCACACGTGCGTGGTGGTGCATGGTCCGGCCGGACAGCTTCCACTCAGCGCCCGCTTTCTGTCCGATGTCACGCTCACGGCCACAACTTCCGCAGTAACGGCCATGGTGGCAAGGGAATGCGGTCCGCAAACCCCGCACGGCGTGCTTCTGGTCCTCGACACCGGGGACCCGACGGACGACGACGAAATCATCGCGCTTGCGGTCGAAAACCACTGGCAGGTCATCCGGTTCCGCTGCGGCTCCGGTGCGATGGCGCCTGCCGACATCGAACTGGGCGATCGTGTGGCCGTGATGCAGGCGCCCGGCAACCCTGTTCACTTCGTGGCGGACCTTGCTCCGGTTGACGTATTCAGTCACTTCTGTCGCCTGCCCCGGGACGCTGCGCCACCGGGCAACAGTGCTAGGTCTGTGCCGGACTCATGCCTGCTCAGCGACCTTCTGAACCCCGGCAGTTCAGAGACTTCCGCCCGGTGGGCGAGGTCCCCCCACCAGCCCGGCCTCCCCGTGCCAATCGGCCAGGCGGCAGAGAATGAACGCGTCCTCGACCTCCAAAACGACGGACCCCATGTGCTGGTCGCCGGGACCACCGGGTCTGGAAAATCGGAACTCCTGCGCAGCATGACCACCGCTCTGGCCCTCTGCTACCCGCCGGACCGCCTTAATTTCCTGTTCGTCGACTTCAAAGGCGGCTCAGGGCTGGGTCCCTTGCAGGGCCTTCCACATTGTGTGGGGATGCTCACTGACCTGACCAGTCATGAGCTCGAGCGCTCGCTGGTGTCCCTTCGGGCGGAAATCCGGTTCCGTGAGGAGTTGCTTGCATCCGTTATGGCACCCGATTTGGCTTCATATCGTTCCTCCCGCACAGATGGGGATCCGCCGCTTGCCCACCTTGTTGTGGTCATTGATGAATTCCGGATGCTGGTTGACCAGGCGCCCGCGGCGCTGACGGAACTCCTGAGGATCGCAGCTATTGGGCGCTCCCTGGGTATTCACCTGATTATGGCGACACAGCGGCCACAGGGCGCCTTGACAGCGGATATTCGCGCCAACGTTACAAGCAGCATTGCGCTCCGCGTCCAGTCCGATATGGAGTCGATGGACATCATCGGCTCCAAGGCCGCGTCGAGCATTAGCCTGGATACACCAGGAAGGGCATTTCTAGTGCGGGGCACAGAAAAACCCCAAGAGTTCCAGGCCGCCTCCCTGACGGAATCCGCACACGGAGGTCTTCCGGCCGGCGTCCGCGTGCGTCTTGCCTCTGAATCGCTCCGGAGCCCCGCCGATAGAGACGCCCTGGCCGCTGTGCACGAGGAACTGACGCCGGCCATGGCTGCCGGGCCTTTGGTTGGCATGATGTCCAGCCTGTGGGACTCTTTGGGTGGACATGCGCCACGGACACCGGTCGCTGCGCCGCTCCCGTGTGTCCTGAAACGGTCTGCTGCACCAGCCGCCCCCGCTGCCTTTCCCGCCGAACTACCCTTGAACAGCAAGCCACTGGACTGGGTCATACGCCTGGGGATGATGGACCTTCCCGACGAGCAACGGACAGCACCGCTGGACTGGCTTCCCGCCGAACACGGGCACATGGGACTCGTAGGGGCGCCAGAGGCAGGGGTGCCTGAGGCGCTCGCGGTAATGGTCAGCGGGCTGGCGTCGCATTCATCTGAAGCGCATTTCTACATCCTCGACGCAGACGGCTCCCTGGACGGCATCGAATCCAGCGGCCGCCTCGGCGCGAAGGCCGGTCCGCACGACCTGCGCCGCGCTGTCCGGATACTTGAACGCCTCAGGCTGGAGCTGTCAGAGCGTCTGATGCGCTCCGCGGACGGTCACCGAAGTCCCCTGCTGCTGGTCATCGCGGGCTGGGGCACATGGGCCTCATCGTTCCGGTCGGGGCCGCTGGCCTGGGCCGAAGACCTGGTCCACGACCTTCTCCGGGACGGTGGCCGCGCGGGAATCACTGTCGCCATTTCCGGACAACGCGAGCTGGTGACTGCCAGGTTCTATGCCTCGGTGCCTAACCGTCTCTTTTTTCCGTGTGGATCGAATGAGGAGAGCCGCCTTGCGTGGCCGAAAATGCCTGCCACGGCTCCCATCCCTGGCAGGGCCGTGGCCTTCGGACCGGTTTCGGCAGGCAAACCTGCCGTATGCCAGCTCTACGCCCAGCCCGGCGACAAAGAATCCCTGTGGACAGCCGCGGGGAAAGATGGTGGCCATCCGGTCATCAGGCGGCCCTTCCGGGTGGATCCGCTGCCTACGCAAGTACCGGCAGTGGAAGTCATGGCACGAGCAGTACTGGACGGGAAGGATTCGGCGCCGACCGGCCCACGCACCTTATTCATTGGATTGGGTGGCGACGAGCTCATGCCGGTTTCACTCCGGATTCCGGCCGGTGGAGTTCTCGCCGTGCTCGGTGGGCACGGCGGCGGCAAATCCAATTTTCTGCGGATGCTGCCGGAGCTGAACCCTGGGACTGCCCAGTGGCTGGCGCCGGACGCGGGTGTCGACCCGTGCGAGTACTGGTCCGTTGTGCTTCGTAGGTTTGCTGCCGGCACCATGGACCGCCACTCCATCGCACTGGTTGACGATGCAGACCTGCTGCCCCAGTCTGCACACCAGGATCTTGCAGACCTTAACGGCAGCGGAGTCACCGTGGTTTTCACCGCCGGATTCAGTCCGCTGCTGGTCCAGCGTGTGCCCTTGGCGCTCAGCGCCCGGGGCTCCGGGAGCGGGGTGCTGATCTCGCCCCGGAGCATCATGGACGGCGACCTTTTTGGCGTGAGGTTTGAGGTTGAACCAAGTCCGCCCCCGGGCCGAAGCATCCTGATAACGAACGGCAAGCCCATGCCGATCCAGCTGGCCTGGTTGCCGGACGCATCGAAAGGAGAAACACCGGGCTTCAAACGGCCGGCGGGGAACCACCCGTCATCGATGCATAGGTGACAACCCGCTTGTCGAACAGGAGGACAATCACAAGCACTGCCGGGACGAGCATGGCAAGCCCAGCCCAGACGAGGCCACCGGTCAGGGTGGGGAATCCGATCGTCAGGACGAACAGCTGCGCCACCAGGGACGCCGCCCGTGTCCAGCGGTATCCGCGGAATAGGAAATGGCCCACTGCATACAGCCACGCGGCGAAGGCGAGGAGCAGGGCCATGGTGAACACTGCTCCCCAGAACGACAGGACAGGCGCACCCGTCGCAAGCTCGTATCCATACCAGGCTGCAGCGGCAAGCAAAGCGGTGGCTTCAGCGGTGACGATCGCAGCAATCACCCCAATGGCACGCGGCCGTCCGGAGGTCTGTCCAGGTTCCTGGCCGCCGTGCTGATATTCCTGACCGCTGGGCTCTCCGGATCCCTCCGGCGCGGGGTCAGGGGAAGCGTTCGAGGGGGGTACTGGGGGTCTTGACACACTGGCACCCTACCGGACATAGTCGGACAGTGGTGAGGGCCACCAGCGCCGATGTGATGTATCGCTCAGCTTTCCGGGGATTTCCAGCCTTATTACCCCTTGTTTACATGGCGTTAACATGACAGGCTTAATTCAGATGACCAAGGGGGCCCGCAGGGCCCCTTTCCTTTGTAGCCTCTAGTGAATAATTTCACAAAGGCTCTTTCCCAGAAATGGAGCAACTGATCAGCATGGATTGGCGTAACCGCGCAGCGTGCCTAGAAAAAGACCCGGAACTATTTTTCCCGGTCGGAAACACGGGCCCTGCCCTCCTCCAGATCGAGGAAGCCAAAAGCGTTTGCCGCCGCTGCCCCGTTGTTGACACGTGCCTCCAGTGGGCGCTCGAGTCCGGCCAGGATGCCGGAGTCTGGGGCGGCATGAGCGAGGATGAGCGGCGTGCATTGAAGCGCCGGGCAGCGCGCGCCCGCCGGGCTTCGTAAACGTAAGCTAGAACATAGGCAAACAGAATCAAGAATGGCCGCAACCCGAACGGGGTAGCGGCCATTCTGCTTTGACGAAGCCCGGATGAGTCCGGTGCCGCCGAGGTCCTGGCGATTACTTGGCCAGAAGGCTCAATCGGATCCGGACCGCCGTTCCGCCGCCCTCCCGAGGCTGCCACTGGATGGTGCCGCCGAGCTCGCTGGTTACCAAAGTGCGGACAATTTGGAGGCCCAATCCCTCCACGTGGGGCGTGTCCGGCAGACCCACCCCGTCATCGGCCACGGTAACGGTCAGAAGCTCTTCGCCGTCGTCCCCTTCAGACCGGTCAGCCAGGAGCCAGACCGTGCCGGCACGTCCCTCAAGGCCGTGCTCGACGGCGTTGGTCACCAGTTCGTTAATAACCAGCGCCAGCGGGGTGGCGAAGTCGCTGGGCAGTTCACCGAACAATCCTGCCCGTTCGGTCTTGACCTGCTGGGACGGTGACGCAACCTCTGCGGACAGCCTGAACTGCCGGCCAATCAGTTCGTCGAAGTCCACGCTTTGCGCCAGCCCCTGTGAGAGTGTTTCGTGCACAAGGGCGATGGTTGCCACGCGGCGCATCGCCTGTTCCAGGCCCTGTTTGGCCTCATCGCTGACCATGCGGCGCGACTGCATGCGCAGCAGCGCCGCCACAGTCTGCAGGTTGTTCTTTACCCGGTGGTGGATCTCGCGGATGGTCGCGTCTTTGGTCACCAACTCCATTTCGCGCCGCCGCAGCTCGGAAACGTCGCGGCACAGCACCAGGGCCCCGAAGCGGTGCTGCTCATCACGAAGCGGAATTGCCCGCAGTGACAGGCTCACGCCCCGGGACTCAATTTCACTGCGCCATGGCATCCGGCCGGTTACCACCAGCGGCAACGTCTCGTCGACCATGCGCCTGTCCTTAAGCAAGCTGGCTGTTACTTCGGCCAGCGAACGTCCCTCAAGGGATTCGCCGTCGCCCAGCCTGCGGAACGCGGATACGCCATTAGGGCTCGCGTACTGCACAATGCCTTCGGCGTCCAGCCTGATAAGGCCGTCCCCAACCCGGGGAGCACCTCGACGGGAGCCCGTGGGTGAAGCAAAGTCAGGCCACAGCCCCAGCGTGCCCATGCGCAACAAGTCATAGGCACACTGACGGTACGTGAGTTCCAGCCTGGACGGCATACGGGAGCTGGACAGATCCATATGGGTCGTGACCACAGCCAGGGTCCGCCCGTTCCGGACCATCGGCACGGCCTCGACCCGCAGGGCCATGTCGCTGCTCCAATTCGTTTCACTGGATCGTTCGATGGCACGGCTGGTCCATGCCTTATCCACCAGCGGTTGCAGGTCGGACCGGATGCCCTCGCCTACGAAGTCCCCGTGGAAAACGGTGTGCGTGGTGGAGGGCCGCACGTGCGCCAACGCCACGTAGCCGTATTCCGGATGGGGAAACCACAGGGCGAGGTCCGCAAACGCGAGGTCGGCAACCATCTGCCAGTCCCCCACCAGGAGGTGCAGCCATTCAGCATCCCCCGGCCCAAAATCAGCATGCTCCCTGATGGGGTCCGTAAAGATTGCCACTGCACCTCCAGTTGCGACACCAGTATCCCTAGCGTCGGACGATTGACCTCAAGAGCCTCAATGCTACCGACAGTGATGCCATGTCGTCGGCTTCGAGGGAATTGACCTCGTCGAACATGCTCTTGGCCCTGCCCAGCTGTTCGGCGTTCTGCCGTTCCCATTCCTTCAGTCGATCTTCCGGAGAGAGACCGGAACCCGTGGACTCAAGCACCGCCGTCGTCATATCCGAGACCGTGGAGTACAGATCGTCGCGCAACGCCGCCCGCGCCAGCGCCTGCCACCTGTCCTGCCGCGGCAGGCTGCTGATCCGTTCTAGCAGGGAATCGGCGTGGAACCGGTTGAATACGGTGTAGTAAACCGCCGCAATCTCCTCAACCGGGTCTTTGCGGACCTTGGCAATCTTGGCGATGTCCAGCAGCACGAAGCTTTCAAAGAGTTCAGCCCAGCGCAGCGCCAGGCCTTCCGGCAACTCCCATTCCCGTGCTTCCTGAAGCCACGCGGAAACGCGATCACGGTCGTCACCCCGCACGTAGTCGAGGAGGCGGGCACGCATGGGATCCATGACCGGTTTGAATTCGGCGACGACGTCGGCGATCGGCCGGCTGGCTCCGCCTTGCCCAACAAGCCAGCGCACGGCGCGGTCCAACAGCCGCCGGATGTCCAGGTGGACAGTGCTCCAGTGCTCCGTGGGAAACGACGCCGGGAGGCTGTTCAGCTCATGCACCATGACGTCAAGCTCGTAAATCTCCCGTAGCGCGACGAACGCCTTGGCCACAGCTGCTTCGGTGGCGGACGTTTCCTCGATGGTCCGGAAGGCGAAGGTGATGCCGCCCATATTGATCATGTCGTTCGCCACTATGGTGGCAATGATCTCACGCCGCAGCGGATGCGTATCCAGCTCCGCATCAAACCGTTCGCGCAACTGTTGGGGGAAATACGCACGCAAAGTGCCGCGGAACCAAGGATCGTCGGCGAGGTCGCTTTCCAGCAGGGCTGAGGTCAGCTCAATCTTGGCGTACGCGGCCAGCACCGACAGTTCCGGGGAAGTCAGGCCCTGTCCTTGGCCCAGCCTTTCCCGCAGGGTCTCCGTGGTAGGCAAGGCTTCAAGATCGCGCTTGAGGTCAGCCGATCTTTCCAGCCAATCCATCAGCCGCTCATAGCTGGGGCTCCACTCGGCCACACGCATCCGGTCGTTCAGGAGCAGGATGTTCTGGTCAACGTTGTCCTGGAGCACCAGCCGTCCCACCTCGTCGGTCATTGAGGCGAGGAACCCAGCGCGTTCTTCTGCCGAGAGTTTGCCGGCAGCCACCATCCGGTCAACGAAGATCTTGATGTTGACCTCGTGGTCGGAGCAGTCCACGCCCGCCGAATTGTCGATGGCGTCGGTGTTGAGGATGACTCCCTGCAATGCTGCCTCGATGCGTCCGCGCTGGGTCATGCCGAGGTTGCCGCCTTCACCGACCACCTTCACGCGCAGGTCACGGCCGTCCACCCGAATGGCATCATTGGCTTTGTCCCCCACCGAGGCATTCGACTCGGTGCTTGCCTTGACGTACGTTCCGATCCCGCCGTTGTACAGCAGATCGGCAGGCGCCAGGAGGATCGCCCGGAGAAGTTCCGGGGGGCTCAGCTGGGTTGTGGACTCCGGGAGCCCCAGCGCCGTACGCACTTGCTCCGAAACGGGAACCGTTTTGGCCTGGCGGGCGAAGACGCCACCGCCCTCACTGATAAGGGTTTTGTCGTAGTCATCCCACGAGGAGCGGGGCAGTTCGAACAGCCGCTGGCGCTCAGCGTAGGACGATTCCTCGTCTGGAGTGGGGTCGAGGAAAATATGGCGATGGTCAAAGGCCGCGAGCAGGCGGATGTGGCGGGAAAGGAGCATGCCGTTGCCGAACACGTCACCTGACATGTCGCCGACGCCAACGACGGTGAAGGGCTGGGTCTGGGTGTCCAGGTCCAGTTCGCTGAAGTGGCGCTTGACCGATTCCCAGGCGCCGCGGGCGGTGATGCCCATGGCCTTGTGGTCGTAGCCCACCGAACCGCCTGAGGCGAAGGCATCTCCTAGCCAGAAACCGTACTCGGCGGCCAGGCCATTGGCGATATCGGAGAACGTGGCCGTTCCCTTGTCCGCGGCCACCACAAGGTAGGAATCGTCGTCGTCGTGCCGTACAACGTCCGACGGCGGCACAAGGTTTTCGCCGTCCGGGCTGGTGACCAGGTTATCCGTAAGGTCCAGCAGCCCGCGGATGAACGTCTTGTAGCTTTCAATGCCCTCGGCCATCCACGCCGCGCGGTCTGCTGCCGGGTCAGGCAGCTGCTTGGCGAAGAACCCGCCCTTGGCACCGGTGGGGACGATCACCGCATTCTTGACCGTCTGGGCCTTCACGAGGCCCAGTATCTCGGTCCGGAAGTCTTCACGGCGGTCGGACCAGCGAAGTCCGCCGCGTGCAACCTTGCCAAACCGCAGGTGCACGCCCTCCACCCGCGGAGAATACACCCAGATCTCAAACATCGGCCGCGGGAACGGCAGCCCATCGATGCGGGTCGGGTCCAGCTTGAAGCTCAGGTGCTTTTTGTACTGGTAGAAGTTGGTGCGCAGCGTGGCTTCGATCAAATTCACGAAGGTGCGGAGGATACGGTCCGCGTCAAGGGTTGCGACCTGCTCGATCGCTTCGTTCAGGGCAGCCCGGACGAAATCCTGGGTCTGGCTCCGCTGGGCCTCTTCAACTGAGGGATCGAACCGGGCTGCGAAGAGCGCACTCAGCCCCTTGGTGACTTCAGGATTGGCAAGCAGGGTGTCGGCGATGAAGCCGAACGAGTTGGTGTTTCCCATCTGCCGCATGTAGCGCGCGTAAGCCCGCAAAACGGTGATCTGGCGCCAGTGCATTCCCTCACGGAGCACAAGGCGGTCGAAACTGTCGGATTCAATCGCACCGGACACCGCAGCCCCGAAGGAGTCCGCGAGCAGTTGGCCGGTGGCCACCGGATCCACACCCGCCGGGTACTTAAGGCCCAGGTCGTAGAGGAAGAAGTCGCGCCGGTCGGCCGTCTCGATTTCGAAGGGCCGTTCATCCAGCACCTCAAGCCCCATATTGTGGAAGTAGGGCAGGATCTGGCTGAGGCTCTTGGGCTCAAGCATGTAGAGCTTGACGCGTGCGTCTTCCTCGAGCGTGGCGCCTGCGCCTTCCGGGAGGTACACATGAACCCCGGGACGCTCCTGCTTCGCCCCGGCTAGCCGCTCTGCTTCTGCACCGTACTTTTCGAAGCGGGAGATATCCTCCAGGGCCTCCTCGACTTCATAGTCCACGCGGTAACTCGCGGGGAATGCCTCGGACCAGATGGCCGCAAGTTCCTCGGCATGTTCATCGTCGCTTCCCCGCAGGACCTCTGCGATCCCTTCGCTCCAGGACCGCGCAGCCCGGACCAGCCGCTTCTCCAGTTCTTCGGCGTCAACGTGGCTGACATCGGCGCCTTTGGGGAGGCGGATCCGGAAGAACAGCCGGGCCAGGGCAGACTCAGTCATCCGGGCCTCGTAGTCAATGGAGACCGCGTGGAAGGTCTCCCGCAACTCGTCCTCAATGCGGAGCCGGACATTGGTGGTGTACCTGTCACGCGGAAGATATACGACGGCGGACATAAACCTGCCGTAGATGTCCGGTCGGAGGAACAGCCGTGTACGCCGGCGCTCTTGCAGCCGTTGGATTCCCATGGCCGTGGCCGCAAGATCGGGGATCTCAATCTGGAACAGTTCGTCGCGCGGATAGGTTTCCAGAATTCCCAGCAGGTCCTTGCCGGAGTGTGAATCAGGTGGGAAGCCGGCATTCCTTAGGACTGCATCCACTTTTTCCCGGACGATGGGGATGTTCCGGACCGAGCCGGCGTAGGCGCTGGTTGCGAACAGTCCGATGAAACGCCGCTCTCCGTTGACATTCCCTGCGGCATCGAAGCTCTTCACGCCGATGTAGTCGAGGTACGCGGGCCGGTGCACGGTGGACCGCGAATTGGCCTTGGTAATCACGAGTGCTCGCTTTTCACGCGCTTTCTTCCGGCCGGCGTCGGTAAGGTGCTGTACATGGTGGGAATCCGCGGCCGCCCTCAGGAGTCCCAGGCCACTGTTTTCCCTTAGTTCGAGGACATCTTCGCCATCTTCGTTTATGAGGTCGTATTCGCGGTAGCCCAGGAAGGTGAAATTTCCTTCATCGAGCCAGCGGAGCAGGTCCTGGGCCTGGCGGAGCTCCGCGATCTGGGCAGGGTTGGCCACTTTGTCCAGGCTTTCCGCGATTTGCAGGGCCTTGTTGCGCATCTTTGGCCAGTCCTCAACGGCAGCCCGCACATCACCCAGGACGCGTTCCAGGCCGGCCAGCAGCGCCGCCCGGGCGTCATCAGTGGTGCGATCGATTTCCACAGCGATCCAGGACTCCATGTGGGAGGCATTGTCCCCCGTCGCGATGAGGTGCGACACGCTGGGCATCGCAGCGGTGTCACCACTGGAAATTCCGAACTGGGACGGGACGCGGTCTACTTTGACCAACTGTCCCGATTGGCGGTGGCGGGTGACCACGAAAAGAGGATGGATTACAAGGCGGATGGCACAATTCTGGCGGACCAGCTCGGCGTTGACCGAGTCGACGAGGAACGGCATGTCATCCGTGACGACATAAACGACACTGCTGTCCGCCTCCGTAACGACGGAGATCTTGGCCTGGCCGGGCAGTCGGACGGCGGCTACCTCGCGGTGCGTCTCGGCCCGGGAGGCCAGCACATCATCCGAATAACTGCGGGCATCCTCTTCGGCCAAATGCTGGTAGTAGTCCCCCAGGAAGCCTTCACGGTCACCAATGGCAAGGGGTTGATCCTCCACGCTGGATCCAGACGACATCGACAAACGCCTCCATCACAAGATTATTGCTGCACCTTTGCAGCTCTTATGGTGAGCCTAACCCTTTAGGCGGCGCCATGCTGTGGAAGAAAATACAGAGGATCGGGGATTTTGCTGGACGGGTGCACAGACCAAGTGGGCAATCGCGGCCCGCAACTTCGATTCGGGGGAACATTCCAAAAGCAACGAGCCTGCGAGCAGGGCCGAATCCGCAGCCGGAGCATCCGCTGGCAGGAAGGCGTTGATGCCTGCGACCGGGCCGTATCTGTCCCACGCGTCGCGCAGCTGGCGTTCGGGTGCTCTGCCCACAGCGCCGGCACGGACCTTGTTCATCACTACAATCGGGGTGGCGTGCGGGACCGCAAGCTCCAGTTCCGCCAGGCCACGGACCAGCCGTGGGACGCCGACAGGATCTGCCGAACCAATGGCATAAACGGTGTCCGCCAACTCGAGGCTCCGCAGGGTGGCCGCGTTGCGCCTCGGGGCCATGGTGTCGAAGCTGAGCTCCTCATCTGCCTCAAGGCAGAAGCCGGTATCGATGACCACCACGTCGGCGATATCCCGGGCGCGCTCCAAAACCAGGGACAGGGCCGCTGCACGCAGTTCGGTCCATCTGTCGGCCCGGGTGATGCCGGTCAGGACCCGGAAGGTGCCGAGTTTGGTCGCCACCGGAGCGGCTATCCGGAGCAGTGCGTCGGTGTCGAGCAGGCCCTGATCCGCAAGCCGGCATGCCTGCGCCAGCCCGGCCGATTCGTCCAGCAAGCCAAGGACGGCCGCGACGCTGGCCCCGTAGCTGTCGGCATCCACCAGCAGGACCGATTTCCCCTCCGCTGCCAACTCCCCGGCCATATTCGCCGCGACGAAGGTCCTTCCGGGAGATCCTGCGGGGCCCCAGACAGCGATGATGCTCCCGTTGCCGGAAGCCGCCGGGACGTCTTCCGGCACCGCGGGCACGGGCCTTAGCGCGGCGGAGGGATCGGCCAGGCCGGCTGCCGGATTGTCCCGGCCAGCACCCACCAATTGGCCAACGGCCTCGGATATCCTTGCGGCCAGGGCGGCAGATTCAACACCCGACAAGGCCGACGAAACGCCAATCCCACGGAGCCGGGATGCTTCGTCAGGATTATCGGTGAGGGCAATGATGGCCACACCGACGGCGCCCAGCCTGTCGACAAGGGAAGCCGTCAATCCCTCGCACCCGTCTGCGACCACGGCTGCACGGGCCAGTCCGCTCTGGCAGGCTGCCAGCAACTCCGTGAGTTCGCTGCACCTCCGGACCACTGTGACAGGGCCGTGCAACCGTTCGAGGCCGCCCACAATATCTTCCTGGGCCTGGCCGACTGTAACTACAGGGATGTTCATGAAGGTGCCCCGCCGGGGTTCCAAACCACGGAGATCTTGGCCTGGTTGGCCTGTGCGCCCAGTAGCCCTGGCATTTGGCTGTCCGACACCAGGACCATCAGCACGGTGCTTCGCGACGAACCCAATGCTGTGGATCCGGAAGTGATCTCCGCAATTTCAGCGCCGGGCAGGAGGAGCTTCGGCTCGCTGAATCCGTTCTTCGCATCCGGCAGTGCAACCCAGACATCCACCCGAGTCCCGGCTACCGCCTGGGTCGGGAGTGCTTCCTGGACGGTGACTGCGACAGGCTTCCGATTCAGGGCATCCACCGTGCCAAGACTTTCCCGCGGGACCAACTGGTCCTTGCCGATCCTTTGAACGGCCACCGCCCCTTCAGGCAAGCCGCCCTCAACAGGAATGTAGTGCTGCTCTATATCACCGAGCCGCACTTTGGCGCGGACCATGTTGTCTACGGTCAGCATTTCACCGACTCCGATGGAATCCCGGGCTGCATAGACCTCGGTGGTCCTGTCGGCGCTGCCAACAAGCGAGATAACCCCCGCCACCGACGCAAGAACCAGCAGTATGCCAACGAGCAGCCGAGGATCCTTCCAGGACGGCCGCTTCAGTCTCGCCGCTGCCGATGCTCCGTCAATACTCACGCGCAGTCTCCCCCTCGCTCCGCACCGGGGCGGTTGGCAGCACCCGGACAACCTCATTGTTACGCCATGGAAGCCTGAACCGGAAGTCATATTGCCCAACGGCATCAAATTGTGGATAACCGCATCAGATGGGCTCTGAAGTGGCAAAATAGGACCATGCCCCGATTCCTCACCCTTGCAGACGTCGCAGAGCAGTTACAGATCAATTCGCCGGCGGCCTATGCGCTGGTACGCAGCGGAGAACTCAAGGCCATCCAGGTTGGCGGCCGCGGCCAATGGCGCGTCGAGGAGAAAATGCTGGAGCAGTACATCGAGGAGCGCTACGCAGAAGCGAGCCGGATGATCCAGGAATCCAAGTCCAAATCAGTCTGACCCAGGCCCGCCGGCCCTAAGAGTACGGGCTACAGCTCTCCCATGAATGGTGACCTGATTGCGGCGAGGGCGGAGAACGGAATCGTGGACACCTGGCCCACGTGCAAGGCACGTCTCGCTTGCCCAGGCCGGACTGCAGCCAGGTCGACGTAGTCGCGCCCTACTTTGTCGATCACCCCGGTCACGCCCGGGTCCTCCGCATCCCCGCCCCTAAGGGTGACTGCCACCTCGGACCGATCCCGGCCCAGGGCACGAAGGGCATTCGACAGCCCAATCCTGCTCCGCACAGCTGAGGTCTCGCTGACGGAAAACAGCCCCAACCCGGCGTACCTCGAAACAGCATCGTGGGGAATCAGCACCTGGTGGCGCTTGTCGTTCAGGACAACCGCATCGGCCCCCGCATAAGTCAGGTTTCCTTCGAAAACCGCACCGGACACCAAGTGCACCTTCACGTGGGTTCCCAGGGATCCGCGCAGGCGATCCGCCAGGCCCAGTCCGGCCGCGTCCGCCCGAGCACGTTCTGAAATCTCGCCTTCCATCGAGAGCCTGTCGCCTTCGGCAAACTGGGCCTCCATGTCATTGAAGAGTGCTTCCCACCGCATTCGGCCAGCGTAGGGCGACACCGCCGTCGGGTCAATTCACATCTGGTTTCTCTCCAACGTATGGACAAAAATCGAGAGTTGGGTGCAAAATGGTTTTAATTGCATTAAACAACATCAAATGACTTCAAACTCATGGAGATAACAATGGCAAAAGGCCCGGGGAAAGTCGGCGCTGACGCAGCCATGGCCGCAGCGGTCCTGCTATTGGGCGGCTACCTGGCCATCACGGGGCTTGGCCTCGCGAAATCCTGGGGCCAAACTGTCCCTGGCCGGCAAGCCCCTGATCTGGACCAGCTTCTGGGTGCTGCCACAACTGCGGCGGGCGTCACCGTAGCAGGCTGGTGGGCACTTTCCATGTTTTTCGCCTTTCTCGCCGCAGTCCTGGAACGGACCGGCCGGCGCCGGGCGGCTGCGACGGCGGGCAGGTTCTGTCCTGGATTCATGCGCCGGTTGGCGTTGGCTGTTCTGTCTGTTCAACTAGTTTCCGCTCCACTGGCCCATGCCGATGAACCGGCCTCCGGACCCGCTTGGGGGCCCACGCAACCGGTCGCGGCGCCGGCTGGCTGGGGACCCACGACCAGCAGGTCCACGCAAATATCCATTGACTCCGCCGCTTCGGCCCTGGACCATCAGGCTCCGCTGTCCAGTGTGGAACCAAGCTGGCGGCCAAGTTCCCCCATCAGCGATCCTGGCCTCACTGTTGCCTGGCCAGTGCGGCAAGGGCCGCTGCCATCGCAGGCAGACGTCACAGTGCTGGCCGGTGACACCCTTTGGGACATCGCCGCCCGTGCCCTGGGACCTGCCGCCTCGGATGTCGAAGTGGCGCTGCACTGGCCTCGCTGGTACCAGGCCAATATTGCCGAAATTGGCGAAAACCCGGACGTCCTGCTCCCGGGCCAGATCCTAAAACCACCAACCGCGGCCTAGCTGACGGAACGCGCAGCACTAACAACTAAGGGGAAACCATGAGTGCGGTAACACCTATCCGCCCGGCGGCGGCCGTCGCGAACCGGTCTGCCACTGCGCGGTCTGCCACTGCCCGCCAGGCGCCGGACCGAGCGGAACCTGCTACCCGCCCGCTCAGGGCCGTCGATGAAAAGGCAGAGGTCCTCGCCATCATTCGGAGCACCGTCCAGGCCTCGATGGAGGTCTTGGCAGGTATCCGGCCGGTCCATCAGCTGGCCCGCAGGCTGGATCCGCGCTGCCTGGCAACACTGCAGCACCGGGCCTCGCTGATCCGCCGCGAGCTTGCCCGCTCATCGTCGCCGTCGTTGGCGAGGCTGCACAAGAATTCCGTGGTGAGGTCAGTCCGCCTGTGTGAGGTCGCCCCAGGCATCTACGAGGCCAGCGCCGTAGTGATTGACGACGTGCGGGCACGGGCCGTGGCCGTCCGGCTGGAACGAAGCAAGGAGGTATGGCGTGTCACTGAGCTCGTGATCGGCTGATCCCCCGTCCAGCCGACATCACGGGAAAGGGCCCGGAACCTGGCGGTTCCGGGCCCTTTCCCGTGATGTTCAGTTACGTTGTTTTCTGTGCCTGCCTGTCAGCGGCGCTTCTTCTTGGCAGACCTCTTCGCGCCGTCCTGGGCCGCAGCCTTCGCAGGGTTGCCCGAGCGTCCGGAAGAGCGGCTTTCAACCCGTGTCTGGCTCGCGCCGTCTTCACCCGGAGCGGTGTACTGCAGCTGCGCGGGTTTCTCCGGCGCCTCCAGGCCCGCGGCATGGATCTGCGGTTCAACGTGCTCGGTGTGTCCACCTGCGGCGTCGGCAACCACAACGTCCTGCGCCGGGGTCACCTCCACCTCGAGGTTGAACAGGAAACCCACGCTTTCCTCGCGGATGGCTTCCATCATGCTTTGGAACATCGTGTACCCTTCGCGCTGGTACTCCACGAGCGGGTCACGCTGGGCCATGGCGCGCAGGCCAATGCCTTCCTTCAGGTAGTCCATCTCGTAAAGATGTTCCTGCCATTTGCGCCCTATAACGGACAACACAACGCGCCGTTCCAGCTCCCGCATGCTGTCGGAGCCGATGGCGTCTTCACGTGCCTGGTACACCAGCCTTGCATCGGAAAGGAGCTCTTCCTTGAGGAACTCCACCGTGAGCCGTGATTTTCCACCCGCCTCTTCGATGATGTCCTCCGCGGTAACGCTCACCGGGTACAGGGTTTTCAGGTTGGTCCACAGCTGGTTGTAGTCCCAGTCATCGCCGTTGCCCTCGGCCGTAGCGGCGTCGATGAGGGCCGTAATGGTGTCTTCGACAAAGAACTGCACCTTTTCGTGCAGGTCGTCGCCTTCAAGGATCCGACGGCGGTCGCCGTAGATGGCTTCGCGCTGCCGGTTCAGGACGTCGTCGTACTTCAGGACGTTCTTGCGCTGTTCGGCGTTGCGGCCCTCTACCTGCCCTTGGGCTGAAGCGATGGCACGGGACACGAGCTTGGATTCCAGCGCAACGTCGTCCGGGACTGAACTGTTCATCAGGCGCTCTGCGGCCCCTGAATTGAAGAGCCGCATCAGGTCATCGGTCAGGGAAAGGTAGAACCGCGATTCGCCGGGATCGCCCTGACGGCCGGAGCGGCCCCTGAGCTGGTTGTCGATGCGGCGGGACTCGTGCCGTTCGGTGCCAAGGACATAGAGCCCGCCGAGGCTCAGCACTTCCTCGTGTTCATCCTTGACTGACTGCTTGGCCGCGTCAAAGGCAGCCGGCCACGCGGCCTCGTACTCCTCGGAGTTCTCCTCCGGGTCAAGCCCGCGCTTGGCCAGCTCGGCGACTGCCGTGAATTCAGCGTTGCCGCCCAGCATGATGTCGGTGCCACGGCCGGCCATGTTAGTGGCAACGGTGACGGCGCCCTTGCGGCCGGCCTGCGCGACGATTGCAGCCTCGCGGGCATGGTTCTTGGCGTTCAGGACTTCGTGCCTGATGCCCTCCTTGGCGAGCAGCCCGGAAAGGTATTCGCTTTTCTCAACGCTCGTGGTGCCCACCAGGACTGGCTGGCCCTTTTCGTGCCGTTCGGCGATGTCCTTCACCACGGCATCGAACTTCACTTTTTCGTTCTTGAACACCAGGTCAGACTGGTCGATTCGCTGCATGTCCCGGTTGGTGGGAATGGCGACCACGCCGAGCTTATAGGTGCCCATAAACTCGGCGGCTTCCGTCTCCGCGGTGCCGGTCATGCCGGAGAGCTTGCCGTACATGCGGAAGTAATTCTGGAGTGTCACCGTAGCGAGAGTCTGGTTTTCAGCCTTGATCTCGACGCCTTCCTTGGCCTCGATCGCCTGGTGCATGCCTTCGTTGTAGCGCCGGCCGGCAAGGATGCGGCCAGTATGCTCGTCAACAATGAGGACTTCGCCGTCCAGGATGACGTAGTCCTTGTCGCGCTTGAACAGTTCCTTAGCCTTGATGGCGTTGTTCAGGAAGCCGATCAGCGGAGTGTTGGCGGACTCGTAAAGGTTCTGGATGCCGAGGTAGTCTTCGACTTTTTCGATTCCGCTTTCGAGGACGCCGACGGTGCGCTTCTTCTCGTCGACTTCGTAGTCGTGTTCGGGCTGAAGGCGAAGAACCACTTTGGCGAATTCGCTGTACCAGCGGTTCGTATCGCCCTGGGCGGGCCCGGAAATGATGAGGGGCGTGCGCGCCTCATCGATCAGGATGGAGTCGACCTCATCCACGATCGCGAAGTGGTGGCCGCGCTGGACGAGTTCTGACTTGTCCCACGCCATGTTGTCGCGGAGGTAATCAAAGCCAAATTCGTTGTTGGTGCCGTACGTGATGTCCGCCGCGTACTGCTCCCGGCGGACGGACGGGTCCTGATTGGACAGGATGCATCCGCTGGTCAGGCCAAGGAACCGGTAGACCCGGCCCATCAGGTCCGACTGGTATTCGGCCAGGTAGTCGTTCACGGTGATGACGTGGACACCGTTTCCCGTCAGGGCATTGAGGTAGGCCGGAGCAGTGGCCACCAGGGTTTTGCCTTCACCGGTCTTCATTTCGGCGATGTTGCCAAGGTGAAGCGCCGCGCCACCCATCATCTGGACATCGAAGTGGCGCAGGCCCAGGGTCCTCGACGAGGCCTCCCGTACTGCGGCGAATGCCTCCGGCAGGAGGTCGTCCAGTTTTTCGCCGTCCTGGTGGCGTGACCGGAGACGGTCGGTTTCTTCCCGGAGTTCGGCGTCACTGAACGTCTTGAACGTGTCTTCGAGAGCATTGATGGAGTCGGCATAGTTCCGGAGTTGCCTCAGGGTTTTTTTGTCACCCGTACGGAGAAGTTTTTCGATAAGTGATGCCACGTGAAGATGCTCCCAGTCTCTGCCGCCGAATTCTGGCGTTTTTAGTCTACGGGAGAGACACAGGCCACGACGCCTGTGTTCCCTGAGAGCGGAGAGCGGTCCCGCCCGCTCGGACGGCCGCCGCAAGGTCTCCCGCGAGGTCTCCTGTCGGGCTGACCACGATGTCCCCCAGCCCCAGCCATTCAGCCATCAGTTGCAGCTCGTCTGCCAGTTCGACGGCGGTTCCCGGCGGGGCGCCCGGCTCGCCATAGGCGGACCTGACCAGCAGCTTGCCGGCAGCACGGTCCGCCTTAAGGTCAACCCGTGCCACCATGGTTTCGCCCAGCAGGAACGGCAGCACGTAGTAGCCGAAGCGCCGCCGGTGCTCGGGGGTGTAGATCTCGATGCGGTAGTGGAAGCCGAACAGTTCCTCGAGCCTGCGCCGCTCAAAGACCAGCGAATCAAAGGGACTCAGCAGGGCCCGCCCCACGGCCCGGCGCGGCATCCTGGCATCAGCATGGAGGTACACCTTCTTGTTCCAGCCGGCAACGGTAACGGGTTCCAGCCTCCCGGTGCTTACCAGGTGTTCCACCGCATCCGCAGCGGGCTTGGCCGGCATGCGGAAATAGTCGGCGAAGCATCTCACGGTCCCGATGCCATGAGCCTGGGCGGCCGCATCAATTAGGCGATGCATGGACTTCACCGGGTCCCGCGGGTCCTCACCCGAGGCCCTCCGGTCCGGCAGGACCCTCGCGGTCAGGGCATACCTGCGCTCGAACTGTTCAGTGCGCGACGCTGAGGAAATGAGGCCCGCTTCGAACAGATGCTCAAGAACCCTTTTGACGGCGTTCCAGTTCCACCCCCAGTTATCGTCCCGGCGGTCTTCCACGTGCCCGATTTCCACTGTCAGTTCGGCAGCCGTCATTGCCCGTCCGCGGGCGAGGACGTCGAGGATCTTTCCGGCCACAGCTTCCCGCAACGCAGGATCCATGGCGGCGGCCCCGACCCACTTGCGCTTTTGCCACTGCACCAGGTCCTGGAAATGCTCCGGTCGGATGTAGCTGGCTTCATGTGCCCAGTACTCCATCATCCGCCGCGGGTGGGTGCTGGACATGCGCTGCAAAATGCTGCGGTCGTAGTTGCCCAGGCGCGAGAAAAACGGAAGGTAGTGGCTCCGCGAGACCACATTGACGGAATCGATCTGGACCAGCTGCAAACGGGCAAAGGTACGGCCCACCGTCCGTGAAGTCACGGGGCCGGAGGGCCGTCCTTTGTCCAGACCTTGGGCTGCCAGTGCGATCCGCCGTGCCTGTTCAAGGCTCAGCGTCGCCGCCACCTCAGTCCTTTCGATGGATGGTGCGCACCACCCTAGATCCTGGCAGCCTCGTCGTCTGAGCGGTAGGCGAGGATCTTTTCTTCAATAACCGTTTCCCCCGGTTCGCACTCGTGGTCCAGGGTGATCACGCCGTAGGTCCAGCCCCGGCGGCGGTAAACGACCGATGGCGTGTTGGTGGCTTTGTCCACAAAGAGGTAGAAATCGTGGCCCACCAGTTCCATGTTGTCCACGGCGTCATCAAGGGAGAGTGACGCTGCGGGGAAGACCTTGCGCCTGATCAGGACGGGCGAGTCCCCGGCCGGGATGTCGTTCTCGACGTCGTAGGGCGATTTTTCGGCTGCCGATGCAACGGGTTCGTTCCGGTGGCTTGCCTCAACGTAAATGGGCTCATGGGCACTTGCGGGTTCCAAGGACGCGGTGGCTTCGCGGACCGCTTTGGGAGTGTGGCGGCCGTGATGGACCTTCTTACGGTCTTTTGCGCGGCGAAGACGTTCGAGCAGTTTGTTGTAGGCGAGATCGAACGCAGCGAATTTGTCTGCGGCGCTGGCTTCGGCACGGATTACGGGCCCACGTCCCAGGACAGTCACTTCAACGGTGAGCTGGTCGCCGGCCTGGCGGGCGTTGGTTTCCTTCGAGACCTTCGCATCCACCCGCTGGACCTTGTCGCCAAGTGATTCGATCTTCGAGATCTTCTCACCGGCGTATTCGCGGAAGCGGTCTGAGACCGTCAGATTTCGTCCGCTGATCATAAACTCCATGGTGCCCTCCAAATGACTTCGGTGACACGACGGCGGCACTTCCGGGGGCCGATCTGCTTGACAGTCGAGCCCCTTTCCGAGCCGCTATCGACAGGTACATCTGTTCTTGGTACCCACAACCGACGTTAGTTCATAGCCACACGTTATTCATCCTTTCTTGGTTTATTTTTTTCTATGTCAGGCCCCTTTCCGCCAGCTTCCGCGGTTACCGTTCCGCCCCCGGCTGAATCGGGCGGGCGTGTCGCCGCGAGGACCACCGCACCCGCCACAACAGCCCCGCTGGCGTGCAGTGCACGGGCCGCTTCGGCGACTGTCGCACCGGTCGTCAGGACGTCGTCGACGATGATGCACCGGCGGCCAGCCACGCCGTCGAACTTCCGCCGCGGGACCAGCATCGATCCCCGGACCCGGCTGGCACGGGCACCGCGGCCCAATCCCTTTTGCCCGCCGGAGAGACCCTCCGCTCCCCTGCGCCGATGCGACTTCCGCAGGACGTCCAGCACCGGTGTACCTTTCAGCAGGCTCCCTCTGGCGGATGAACCCAGCAGCAGGTGAACAGGGCTGAAGCCCCTCCGGACAAACGCAGGGGTGCTGCTCGGGACGGGAACCAGGGCAAGACCCGCCTCCTGGGGCGCTGCCGCGGCGACGGCATGGGCCAGGGCCCGCGACAGGACACGTTTGAGCTGGTGCTGGCCGTTGCCCTTGAATGCAAGGACCGCCTGTGCCAGCTCGTCGCGGTAGACCCCTGCAGCGACGACCGGAAGTATCACGCCGCCGTCGACATCCATGAGGGCAGGCGCTTGCGCTTCAGCCCTGAACGGGTGGCGCGTCAACTGCCTGACCCGCCGTTCGCAGGCTACGCACAGGATCAGGTCTTCGGCGCCGCAGCAGACGCAGTCAACGGGCACGGCCAGAGCCAGCAGCTCCGCGACCGCAGCTGTGACGTGGTCGGCCGCACGCGGCATCCGCCGGCGGTGCGCTCCCCTGTGCTTTGCAGGCTGCAGCGGCTGCGGCCGCAGGTCCGGATCAGCGGGGGCCTGATCGCAAGCGGCGGGATCAACGGGGCGGCCGTGGCCTCGGGCGGGTGTTCCAGACACGCCCTCATCCTCCCGCCCCGGGCACCGCCTGCGTAGGGCCAGGACCTCCTATGTGGAAAGCTGCCGTTAGCCGGCAAAGGACGGGTCAACCGGACCTTTGAGCTGCGGCGACCAGCCGTTGCCCAGCCGCTGGAAAATGCCGTCGGCGGATTGTCCGTAGATCTCCTCGGCGCCGTTACCGGCGCTGAGCGCCACCAGACCGGGCCAGGGCGCCAACTGCTGGGGTTGCCCGGAGGTCAGCGACAGCAGCTCAGGCGTCACATTCGCTGCCGCCGAGCCCTTCATGACCGCCACGACGGTGTCGCTCACCCAGACGCCCTGGTCCGGTTCCGTGCCGGTTGCGAGGGTGATCGGCGGCGTCAACTCCCTGGGAGTTCCGTCGGCGGCACGGATGATGCCGGCTACCTGCACGCGGGTCTGTCCGTTCTGTTCGGAGATCACGAGTACGCGAACGCCTTCGCGCGAAACCCGCAGGTCCTTCACGGTCCTGCCAGCAAGCCACGACGGCGCCAGGGTGACGTTGGGAACGGCCGCGCCTTCCGCCACCCCAAGAGGCCGGTAAGCCACGACTTCCGTGCCCCCGGCAGCTCCCGGGCCGGCAGACCACACCCAGTCATGGAGGCTGAAGGTCGGATGCGTCAGTGTGCTGCGCGTCGTGAGCGCCCTCGCGGGCTGCCCGGGAACCATGCTGTAGAGCGTGGTCCGGCTTTCATTCAGGAAAGCCACTGTCTGTGATACCGGTGATTCAGCCGGGTAGCGTGGACCCAGTGCCGACACCGGCTGCATGTCAGGCAGCGGAGAAACCCGGTTGTTCTCGTAGCGCACTAACTCGTTGCCGCTGACGGCAATTTGACGGGCGGGGACGCCTTTGTTCTGGACAGGCGGCAGTACCGAGCCGTTGTCCTCCACGCGGACCAGGTCCTGGTTCGCACGCAGCTCGACGTTCACCACATCCGGCTGGCTGCGGAATGTCAGTGAGAGCTGGGTCTGCATTCTCAGCCGGTCCTCCGTGGAAGTTTCCGAGAGCTCCTTCGCGGTGAGGTCCACCTGCGCAGCACCGGACACCACGGGGACGGATTCCCTGGCAAGTTTGATGCCGGACGGGAAGGCACTGACCACAGCGCCGCGGAGGTAGGGGGCGGGGCCGGCCAGCAAGGCGCTGGTCATCGCCTTGACGGTTTTGTTCTTAATGAACCAGCGGACGTCGGGAACGGCGTAGGTGAAACTCGGATCGTAGAAATAGATCGGATACGCCCCGTAGATCACCTTGAAGGTTTCCTCGGGGATGGCTGTTCCGTCCGGGATGGCTGAGATCCGCCACTCTCCGTCCACCTGGGTCACCGTGGCCGGGATGTTCTCGGTCGTACCCGCGGGCGTCTGCGTTGCGATCCCGTCGGCGTCGACGGTATAGGCGACGTCCAGCTCATAGTTGTAGACGTTTTCGACGGCGGTACGCACCACGCGAGCCTCGCGGTACACCAGGGCGCGCTGGTCCGGCTTCCAGGCTACCGAGGACGCCTGGGTCAGGTATTCGCGGGCCACGGCATAGTCGTCCTCATAGCCGCTACCGGCGCGGTAAAAGTCTTCAATGATGCTCTCAGGGGCTGCTCCGGGCTGGGGCGCGGCCGGCAGGAAGACTGGCGCGTTGAGGTTGCCCGCGCTTTCATCGGTGCTTTTCCCCACCGGTCCGGCCGTAGGGATCCGCGCACAGCCGGCTACGACGAAAAGAACCAGCAGCAGTACCAGGGCGGCAGCCCGGTGGTGCCAGCGTGGCTGCTGTCCCGTCATGATGGCTCCTTTGGCGGCACGTGCACTGAGGTCTTCGATGCTGGGGACGCTTCCCGGCGTGGACTTCCAGCCTCCGGAGGCTGGGGGGCGGGGCCAGGACCGGGCACCAGGATATTCCTGTATTCCGGCACACCCGGCAGCACGATGTCCTCCGGTTCAAGCTGCACCGGAGACTTGTCGATTTCTTCGCCCTGCCGGAGGGGGATGGTCAGCCGGAAGTTGGCGCCACTGCCCTTATTCCCCCATGCCTGCAGCCAACCGTTGTGGAGTTTGGTGTCCTCCATGGCAATGGACAATCCCAGCCCGCTGCCGCCGGTGGTCCGTGCGCGGGCGGGATCGGCCCGCCAGAACCTGTCGAACACCCGTGCGGCTTCCGCCGGCGTCATCCCGATGCCATGATCCCGGACGGCCACTCCCACGGCGGTCTGGTTGGCAGCCACCGTGATGGTCACCGGCTTTCCTTCCCCGTGTTCCACTGCATTCAGGATCAGGTTCCGCAGAATCCTGTCGATCCGTCGCGAGTCCATCTCCACCACAATTCCGCCTGACGGTGCCCGGAGGATGATCTCCGAACCATATTCAGCCGCCACCGGCGCGGCGCCTTCGATGACATGGGCTACAACCTGCAGGATGTCCTCCGGCTCGGCGTCCAGCATCGCGACCCCGGCATCAAAGCGCGAAATCTCCAAAAGGTCGGACAGCAGGGACTGGAACCTCTCCACCTGGTTGTACAGGAGTTCAGCAGAGCGTTTGTTGATGGGATCGAAGTCATGGCGCGCGTCGAACAACACTTCCGCGGCCATCCGGACGGTGGTCAGCGGGGTCCGCAGTTCGTGGGAAACGTCCGAGACGAACCGTTGCTGCATCTGGGACAAGGTGGCCAGTTGGGTGATCTGCTCCTGCAGGCTGGCCGCCATATGGTTAAAGGACGCCCCGAGGCGGGCCACCTCGTCCTCGCCCTTGACCACCATACGCTCCTGCAACTGGCCTGCCGCCAGTTTTTCGGAGACGACGGCGGCATGGCTGACCGGGCTGACGACGTTGCGTGTGACATACCAGGCAATGGCACCGATCATGAGTACCAGCACGGCGCCGCCGGCCCAGAGCACGCTTTGGATTTCGTCCAGGGTCTGCTGCGCGGTGTTCAGGTCGTAGATCAGATAAAGCTCGTACACGGTTCCGTTGAACGTCACCTTGTTGCCGACGGCGATGCCCGGCCGGTCTTCGGTGCCCACCGGAATGACAGTTGAGGCCCAGTACTGGTCCTTGCCGGATTCCTGCACCGCTTTGCGCAGGTCCGGCGGAATAACACTGACAGTCAGTTGGTCCGAGGCTCGGGATTCCACCCAGCGGTTGCGGGGTTTCGTCTGCTGTGGCATGGCCTCAAAGACATACCGCCGTTGGATCACCGAGCCCCTGCCCTCGACCGCGTTAAGGGTGTCGTAGACGAGGGTGATGACGCTGGACTGGTCAGTGACCTGGGCACCGTCAAACGTGTCCTGAACCTGCTTGACGTTGTAGCGGGTCTCGGACTCGGCCTGCGTGAGGCGCTCCTGGAACAGGTTATTGGCGATCTGGTTCGAGAGGTATGCCCCCACCACGGCAAACGACGTCACCGCAAGCAGCAGCGTTGTCAGCACCGTGCGGAACTGCAGTGACCGCCGCCACCGGCGGTGAAGAGACTGCACGATGTACCGCAGGGCAGGGAAAAACCGGCTGATCCCCGTGCGGACGAGCCGGGCGACCCGGAGGCTGACAATGACTGCCCGGCGCTTCCAGATGCGTGCCCGGAATGGCACCCGCTCAAGGCCGGCCGCCCAGGAATCTGTGTGCTCCGGGGCAGCGTGATGTTCTTCCGGACGTGCAGCGTGTTCAGCTGCGGGAACGTCCGGAGCGCGCCCGCGATCTGCTCCTGAGGGGTCAGGAACCTGCTTTGTAGCCGACACCACGAACCGTCAATACTACTTCGGGGGCCTCCGGGTCCCGTTCGATCTTTGACCGGAGGCGCTGCACATGGACGTTGACCAGCCTTGTGTCCGCGGCATGGCGGTAGCCCCAGACCTGCTCCAGCAGCAGTTCCCGGGTAAACACCTGCCAGGGTTTCCGGGCGAGGGCGACGAGCAGATCGAATTCCAGCGGCGTCAGCGAGATGCGTTCATTTCCGCGGCTGACGGTATGTCCGGCCACGTCTATGGTGACATCGGCAATCCGCAGGGTTTCCGGAGCCTTCTGGTCCCCGGGCCTCAGCCGCGCCCTGACCCGCGCCACCAGCTCCGCCGGCTTGAACGGCTTGGGGACGTAATCGTCGGCGCCGGACTCAAGCCCGCGGACGACGTCGGACGTGTCTGACTTCGCGGTGAGCATCACGATGGGAACGTCCGATTCGGAACGGATCTGCCGGCAGACTTCAATGCCATCCACGCCGGGAAGCATCAGGTCGAGCAGCACGAGGTCCGGCTTCGATGAACGGAACACATCCAGCGCCTGGCCACCGTCAGCGCAGAAGACCGGCTCGAAGCCGTCATTGCGCAGAACAATTCCGATCATTTCGGCCAGCGCTTCGTCATCGTCAACTACCAGGATGCGTGCCTTCATAGTTATATATTCCCTTATTGCCCACCCTTTGTCCTGTTGATCGCCGCCACGGCATGGCGCAACGCTATGACGCCGGACGCCGGAACTATAGGCTGGGATCGTGCCGGCCCTCTCCGGACGCCTTCGCCTCTGAACTGCGGCAACGGCGTCCGGCTGAAGCGTCCGGTTCCGCCCGGGGGAAGGAACAGGTTGTCACAGCAGGATCCGAACATGCAGCAGCCACCACGGGGCGGCGGGCCGCCATGGCAGCCGCAGCCGGGTTCCGGCCCGCCCCAGTGGGGCGGCCAGCCCGCGTGGGGTCCACCCCCCGGCCAGGGCCATCCGCCCCAGTGGGGACAGCCGCCCTACAACCCTCACGGCGGCCCGCCGCCCTACCGGCCGCCGCAATACGTCGCCCCGCCCAAGCCAGGAATCATTCCGCTGCGCCCGCTGATGTTCGGGGAAATCATCGACGGGTCCTTCCAGACCATCAGGCGCAACGCCAAGGCGATGTTGGGGGCGGCGCTGCTGGCGCAGTCCCTGGTAGTAGTCCTCACGGCCGTGCTCACCGCCAGTTCCGTCGCTTCGGCAGCCTCCCTGGAAAGCTGGATCGAGAGCCTCAACGACCAGGACATGGTTTCGGTGGGTTTTGCCTTCCTGGCCACAGTCCTGCTGGTGGGCGTCCTGACGGTGTTCCTCTCAGCAGTTCTCCAAGGCGCCATGGTGGTGCCGGTGGCCCGTTCCGTCCTTAACCGCACCACGGGTGTCCGGCAGATGTGGATGCTGGCCCGGTCACGGGCCGGCGCCCTTATCAGGCTTGCCTGCCTGATGGTACTTGGCTGGCTGCTGGGCATGGCCCTGTTTGTCGGCCTGGCCGTCTTCGTGGTGGCTGCGGCTGGTGGAATTGGTGCGCTCATCCTGCTCCCCGTCGGATTCGGCGGCGTCGCCCTGTCCGTCTGGATCTACATCAAGATCCTGGTGGCCCCCGCGGCTGTTGTCATCGAGGAACTGGGCGCCGTGGACGGGCTCCGCAGGTCCTGGCAGCTGACCCGGGGAAACTGGTGGCGGGTCCTGGGAATCACGTTGGTAGTAGCCATCATGGTGGGCATCATCGCCCAGGTGGTGACCATCCCGGTGAGCCTGCTTCCGGCGTTCTACACGTCCGTGGTCTCACCCCATGGCGGGGCGGACCAGGCCATAGCGGCCGCTGTGGCGATGGCAGTCGTAACCGCCATCGTCACCGCCCTCGTGGGTGCCGTCGGCTATGCCTTCCAGACGGCCGTGATGGCACTGCTCTACCTGGATCTGCGGATGCGCAAGGATGGCCTGGATATCGCACTCCTGCGCCTGTTGGAGTCCGGGGCCGACCCGGACGGCGTACCGGGGCGCGGCATCCCCGTACACGGAGGTCCGGGACAAGGCAGCCCCGCCAACACTTCAGGACCCCTGTACCGTGCCTGGCCCGATGTCCGCTGAGCCTCCCGTCCTGCCCGACGCCGACGAAGCGCGCCGCTGGGCTGTGGAGGAACTGGCCAAACCCGAGTACCAAAGCGCCGAACCTGGCTGGCTGGATCGACTGTGGCGCGACTTCCTGGACTGGCTGGCATCGCTGGACGGCCCAGCCGGGATGGAAGGAAATATAGCGGCGCCGGTGACGGGAGTGGTCATCGCAGTGCTGATTGCCGCGGCCATCATCGTGGCACGCCCGCGCCTGAATGCCCGCACGAAGAACCCGCAGGAGGTGTTCGACGACGATACGTCCGTCAGTGCCTCGGACTACCGGGACAGCGCAACAGCCGCTGCAGGCCGGGGAGACTGGGGCGCCGCCGTCGTGCATTGTTTCCGCGCCCTGGTCCGGGCCGCCGAAGACCGGAACGTCCTGGATGCCAGGCCGGGCAGGACCGCAGATGAAGTGGCACGCGAACTCGCCCGCGTTTTTGTCCCCGAGGCCCGGAGGCTCGACTGGGCCGCCAGGACCTTCGACCGGATCCGCTACGGCCATGGCGCCGCGGGACGCGCTGACTACGATGCCATGACAGCACTCGACGCTTCCCTGCAGTCCCTGAAACCCGGCGACGCTCCGGCGTACCCTGCGGTTGCCCCATGACCGCGGACCGCGGTGCCGGCACCCCAGCCGTGTCCGGTGACGCCCCGCCGCCAGTGCCTGCCAGGCCGTTGGGCTGGGCCAGGCGCCACCGCGGCCCGGTAGTGGCAGCAGCCGTATTCGCCGTCGCGCTGGTTGTCACAGTCGTCACGGCGCTGGCCCCGAAAGGTGACTCGGTTCCCCTGTCCGTCCGCAACGCAGGGCCAGACGGCGGACGGGCAGTGAGCGAAATCCTGGGCCGGCACGGCGTGAACGTGGACAGCGCCGAATCGTTCGGCGCCGCACTGGCTGCCCTCCAGTCCAGCACAGATTCAACGCTGCTGCTGTATGACCGGAACGGCTTCCTTGACGGACGGCAGCTGGAGCGGCTCGCAATGGAGGCTACGCGCGTGGTGCTCGTGACGCCGCGCCTGGACACCCTGGCCGCGCTGGACGCCGGGATCAGCCAGGCAGGCGTTGTGCCGGAAAGCTCCCCCACCCTGGAGCCCGGCTGCTGGAACGACGATGCCCGGACGGCCGGAACCGTTTCCGGGGAGTCCGGTTTCCTGTATGGCAGCGAGGATGGCAGCGACGGCACGGTGTGCTACCGACCGCCCGGTTCGGGCGCCGGCCTGCTCGCGATTACCGAAGACGGTGCGCTGGCAGTGCTGGGAAGCACCACACTGATCAGCAACGCCGGGCTCGATGAGCGCGGCCATTCTGCCCTTGCGCTCCGGATGCTCGGCGCTTCCACGGACCTTGTCTGGTACCTTCCCGGACTGGGCGACGTGAGCGGCGCCGGGTCCTCCCAATCGCTCAACGAACTGGCACCTGACTGGGTGGCGTTCCTGGGTCCGTGGCTGGTGCTGGTCGCTGCCCTGGCCATGGTCTGGCGTGGCCGGCGCTTTGGTCCGCTCGTCTTTGAACCCCTGCCCGTCGTGGTCAAAGCAGCGGAAACCGCAGAGGGCCGGGCGCGCCTGTATCACGATTCGCACGCTGTGGACCGTGCCCGGGACAACCTCCGGGCGGGTACGTTGGTCAGGCTGGCCAAGGAACTCCGGCTCGGACCCGACGCCTCGGCCGACGACGTCGCCAGGGCTGTGGCCCGAAGCGTGGACCGGCCGGAGGGCGGCATCCAGGCGTTACTCAATGAACGGCCCGGGAATGACGCCAGGCTGGTGCGATGGTCCCAGGAACTGGACGAACTAGAGAACGAGGTAAGGACCCGATGAACGAACAGCTCCGCGGCCCGCAGATGCTGGACCCCCTGCAGCACGATCCGGCGCGACAGGCTCTTCTGGACGTCCGGAACGAAGTGGCCAAGGCCGTCGTCGGACAGGACTCAACCGTCACAGGCATGCTGATCGCCCTCCTCGCCCAGGGACATGTGCTGCTCGAAGGGGTGCCGGGAGTGGCCAAGACCCTGCTGGTGCGTGCGCTCTCAGCGTCGTTGAGCCTGGACACAAAACGCGTGCAGTTCACGCCGGACCTGATGCCCGGCGACGTGACGGGGTCCCTGGTCTACGACTCGCACACCTCGGAGTTCAGCTTCCGCGAGGGCCCGGTCTTCACCAACATCCTGCTGGCGGACGAAATTAACCGCACACCCCCCAAGACGCAGGCATCCCTGCTGGAAGCCATGGAAGAGCGCCAGGTGTCGGTGGACGGAGTATCCCGCCCGTTGCCTGCACCGTTCCTCGTGGCGGCGACACAGAATCCGGTGGAGTACGAAGGAACATACCCCCTGCCGGAGGCCCAGTTGGACCGGTTCCTGCTCAAGCTCACCATGCCCCTCCCAAACCGTACTGAGGAGATGGAGGTGATCCGCAGGCACGCTTCCGGGTTCAGCCCTCGGGACCTGGCTGGCGCCGGTGTCCGGGCCGTCGCCGGCGCGCAGGACCTTGAGCGCGCCCGCCAAGCCGTGGCCAACGTCGCCGTCGAACCCGAAATCATCGGCTACATCGTGGACCTGGTCCGCGCCACCAGGGCGGCACCCTCGTTCCAGCTGGGTGTTTCTCCCAGGGGCGCAACAGCGCTCCTGAACACCTCACGGGCCTGGGCGTGGCTGTCCGGCAGGAGTTTCATCACCCCTGACGACGTCAAGGCCCTGGCGCTGCCCTGCCTCCGGCACCGGGTGGCACTGCACCCGGAAGCACAAATGGACGGGGTCCGGGTGGATGACGTGCTGACCGGCATCCTGGCCTCCGTGGCCGTTCCCCGCTGACCGGGATGGCATTGTCCGGGCGCTTTGTGGTCCTGGCCCTGCTGGGGCTGTTGCCGGTGCTGCTGCTGCCCGGATGGTGGACGGTATTGGGCGTCGTAGGGGTGCTCTCCGCGCTCCTGGGGCTCGAGCTTGGCCTGGCAGCATCCCTGCGCAGCATCGAGGTCCAGCGCCATGATCCTGGCCAAGTGACGCTGAACGGTGTGGCCCATTCAGGTCTGACGGTCCGCAACCAGGGCGGGCGCCGGCTCCGTGGTCTCATCCGGGACGCCTGGCAGCCCTCAGCCGGCGCGCAGGACCCGGTCCAGCCACTGGACATCCCCGCCGGAGAGCGCCGCCGCGTGCAGGTGAAGCTGCGCCCGGTACGGCGCGGGGTCCTGCAGGCCCCCCACGTCACGCTCCGCTCCTACGGACCGATGCAGCTTGCGGCCCGCCAGCGTACCGTTCCCTGCCCCGGCTCCCTCCGCGTCCTGCCCCCGTTCCACTCCCGGCGGCATCTGCCGTCCAAATTGCGTAAACTGCGCGAACTTGACGGTAAGGCGGCCGTGCAGATCCGAGGGGCAGGCACTGAGTTCGATTCGCTGCGGGACTATGTCCGCGGCGACGACGTCCGCTCGATTGACTGGCGGGCAACCGCCCGGCGTTCCGCCGTCGTGGTCCGGACCTGGCGGCCGGAGCGGGACCGGCGGGTGGTCATTGTGCTTGACACATCACGCACGTCGGCGGCACGGATCGACGACGAGCCACGCCTTGACACCGGGATGGAAGCCGCCCTGTTGCTGGCAGTCCTGGCGGAACGCGGCGGTGACAGGGTTGACTTCCTTGCCTACGACCGGCGCCCCCGGGCAAGGGCGGGATCGGCGGCGTCTGGGAACCTCCTGGGCCAACTGGTGCAGGCGATGGCGCCCCTGGAAGCCGAACTGATCGAGATGGACTGGCAAGGGATCCCTGGGCAGGTCAGGGCGGTCTCGGCCCACCGTTCGCTGGTGGTTCTCCTGACTTCCCTTGAAGGCGGCGCGCCGGAGGAAGGGCTTATCCCCGTGGCCACGCGACTGGCCGGGCAGCACGTTGTGGTCGTGGCCGCTGTGCGTGATCCCCTGTTGGGGCAGATGCTTGGGGAACGGGACACTGCAGCGGGGGTTTTCCGGGCTGCTGCCGCCGAACGTACCCTGCTGGAACGTGAGGCCGTCACCGCCCAGCTCCGCCAGCACGGAGTGGAAGTGGTGGACGCCGAACCGCACCAGCTGCCGCCGCGACTGGCGGACATGTACATACGGCTGAAGGCTGCCGGTAGATTGTGAGGTCAGGGAAACGCGCCGGCGCCCATCCAGCCATCAGGAGGTCATGATGAATATTCCCATCTACCGGCAGGCGCTGGGTGCGGACTTTGACCGGCTGCAGCCTGAACTCCAGGACTACTTTTCCCTCGTGCCCGGTTCGGGGCAGTACGGTATCGGAGAAGGCGTGTTCGACGTCGTCGGATGCAGGCAGCGCTGGCTGAGGCCGCTGCTGAAGCTGACGTCCGGGGAGGAGGCATTCTTTCCGGAGTACGGCGAGCGCATTCCTTTCCGGATTGAAAACCACGCCCACGAAGATCCATTCGGGCGCTCCAGCCTGACCGCCCGGCGCGAAATCCGGTTCCCTGGCCGGACCCGTATCTTCCAGGACACCACCAGCGTCGCCGAAAGAAGCGGGGTCCCCGGGCTGGTGGACTATGTGGGCCGGTTCCGGCGGCTGGTCACCGATTTGAACCTTAGCGTCACCGAATCGGGCAGGCTCAGGGGTGTTTCTGATGCGTCCCGTCTGTTCCTTGGCCGGCTCCGGATCCCGCTTCCTCCAGCCCTCGACGCCAGGGCCTACGCCGAACAGTGGTGGGACCCCGCCGGTGGGGAACACGGCAAGCACCGGATCCAGGTGAAGGTCATCCAGCCGCAGATCGGTCTGGTCCTGGTGTATGCGGGCAGTTTTGACTACCGGCTGCGCCCCTATGCCGGCGGCAGCTCGGCACAAAGCTTCCTTCCCCGGTACGCCCACCCGGACCGCTGGGAGGACCGGACCTGACACTGCGGCTGCCCGGTGGCGCTCGCGTGTACCTTACCCGAGCGCCAGCTGATTCAGCCCGTCAGCCACCTGGGTGAGCCGGGTGAGCACCGCGGTGGCAGCCGCCGGGGACTGGCCGGCGAGGCCAGCGGACGGTGTGACCCGCAACGTGCGCAGGGACGACGCCGGCAGGCCAAGCTGGTGCCACGGCCGCCAGACGGCTTCGACGACGTCGGGCACTTTGGGCAGGCTGCCCGTGCTGACGTCCAGCGCGCCGGCCCAAACCCGTTTGCCGTCCTCGACGGCGCCCGCCAGCTGCTCCCATTGGCGCGATGTCAGGGCCTTCAGGGGCACAGCGACGCCGTCTGCGCCGGCGGCGAGGATGCGGTCAAATGGTGCCTCAATCTCCGGGACGGCAACAATGATCTCCGCGGCCCCCGCTTCCCGAAGGGCGGTGACCACCATGCCCCACGAGTCAGTGGCCTCCTGCCCGGCCACCGCACGCAGGGTGCGGTAACCGCTGGATGTCGGGATGGTGCCCGCCAGCACGGCAGCGACATCCGGCTCATCGAGCTGGACCACCAGCCGGGCCCCGGGAACGGCCGCGGAAACCCGTGAGAGATAGCCGCCCACGCCGGCGGCCAGGGAAGCTGCCACATCGCGGCGGGCACCGTAGTCAAGAAGGGCCCGTTCGCCGTTATGCAGGTGCAGGCCCGCTGCGAGAGTCATTGGCCCCACGAGCTGTACCTTCAGCTCAGTTGCCGGGGTGTCTTCAGCTCCGGCGACGTCCGCGAGGACGTTGATATCCGTCGACAACGCGGAGGCGGCACGGCGCACGTCCTTGCCTGGCCGGTCCACCAGCCGCCAGCCGAAGGGCTGGACATCCACCGCCATCTCCACCAGAAGCGACGCCGTCCGGCCCAGGGCATCGGAACCCACACCGCGGTCCGGAAGTTCGGCGAGGAACGGCACGTGGGGACTGCCGAGTTCCCCACGGATAATGCGAGCGGCCTCCACAGGGTCCTCCCCCGGCCACGAACCCAGGCCGGTGGCGGTGACCTCCTGCGGCCCGGCAGCTACAGTCTCCGGCTGGTCTGGGGCCTGGCTGTTCTGCCCCTGCGGATTCCGGCCTGGTTCCTGCCGTCCTGTGTCCCTCACGCTACGACGGAAGCCTGCGGTCCGGACGGCATTCCCGAAGCCCGCAGCGTCCCCTCGCCGGGGTTCTGGTTTCCGCTGGCATCGTGGTCTCCGGCGGCGGCCTCGTGGTCCTCGGCGATGGCTTCGTGGTGGCGGATAACTTCCCCGATGATGAAATTCAGGAACTTCTCTGCGAAGGCGGGATCGAGGTGGGCGTCCTCGGCCAGGCGCCGCAACCGGGCAATCTGGGCTGTTTCACGGCCGGGATCGCCCGCCGGGAGGCGGTGGGCTGCCTTCAGGAAACCGACTTTCTGGGTCGCCTTGAACCGCTCCGCGAGGAGGTAGACCAGGGTGGCATCGATGTTGTCGATGCTGGAGCGGATGGACAGCAGTTCCGCCATCACCGAGTTGTCCACCTGTCCGGCCAGCGAACTGGCGGCGGCATCGTAGGTTTCGGAGTCAGGAACGTCGTGGTTGTGCTGCGTCATGGACCAAGTCTATGGGCACAGAGCTGGCGCGAACGTACAGTTGAGGCCCGGTTCGCCGCCCATATTGGGGCTGAAGTGTACGTTCGCGCTGTTGCGAGGCTAGAGTTCCGCGCGCTGCAGGGAACGCGCGGCGTCGATGGTTGCCTGGCCCAGCACCCGGCTTCCCTGGTACAGGACCACCGTCTGCCCCGGGGCCACGCCGCGCAGCGGATCCGTCAGCGTCACCACCAGCTGCCCTGAAACACCGTTGGCCTCCGCCGGAGTCTCCATCCGGGCCGTCGCTGGAACGGGGTCGCCGTGCGCACGGACCTGGGCAAAGCAGTCAAAGTCCGCGCCCGTGGCTATCTCGGCGATGGGAAGGCCGGCCCAGGAGACCTTGATGCCACGGATTTCGTCGATGGCCAGCAGGGCTTCCGGCCCTACGACGACCTTGTTTTCCTTCGGCCGGATCTCCAGCACAAAGCGTGGCTTTCCGTCGGCGGCCGGGGTGCCAAGCTTCAGGCCCCTGCGCTGTCCCACAGTGAAGGCATTGGCACCGGGATGCTCGCCTACCTTGGTGCCCGTTTCGTCCACAATGTCCCCGGTGGTCATGTCGATCTTTTCGGCCAGCCAGCCAGCGGTATCGCCGTCGGGAATGAAGCAAATGTCGTGGCTGTCCGGCTTGTTGGCTACGGACAGGCCCCGGCGTTCGGCTTCCGCACGGACTTCCGCCTTCGACGGAGTGTCGGCCAGCGGGAACATGGAGTGCTTGAGCTGCTCGTGGGTGAGCACACCCAGAACGTAGCTCTGGTCCTTCGCCCAGTCGGCCGCGCGGTGCAGTTCCGGATTTCCGTCGGCGTCTTCGATGACCTTGGCGTAGTGGCCGGTGCAGACGGCATCGAAACCCAGCGCGATTGCTTTCTCCAGCAATGCAGCGAACTTGATCCGCTCATTGCAGCGCATGCAGGGATTCGGTGTGCGGCCCGCCGCGTACTCGTCGATGAAGTCCTGGACCACGTCCTCCTTGAAGCGCTCGGAGAAGTCCCACACGTAGTACGGAATGCCGAGCACGTCGCACGCCCTCCAGGCGTCCCGGGAGTCCTCGATGGTGCAGCAGCCGCGGCTGCCTGTCCGCAGCGTGCCGGGCATCCGGGACAGCGCCAGGTGGACGCCGACGACGTCGTGGCCCGCCTCGACGGCACGTGCTGCGGCAACGGCGGAGTCAACTCCGCCGCTCATGGCTGCTAGAACTCGCATGCTGGCTTTCCGTAGGTGAAAGTGTGATTGTGGGGTTGTTTGGGCCTTGGGAGCCGGGCTGCATCGCTGAAGAAACACGATGCACGCCTGTCTATTCTAATGCCTGCTGCGTTCGGCCATAGTTGAGAGACGGATCTCCAGGAGGGCACGCACCATGGCTGCAGCACAGGACGCAGGAAACATCGTGATAATTGGGGCAGGTTTGGCCGGTGCCACGGCCGCTCAGACGCTGCGGTCCGAGGGCCACAGCGGTCCCGTCATCCTTGTTGGCAGCGAGCGTCACAACCCCTACATCCGCCCGCCGCTGTCGAAGGACTACCTGCTGGGCAAGGAAGGCGAAGACAAAGCGGCGGTGGTGCCGGCGGGCTGGTACGCGGAGAACGACGTCGACCTCCGCCTTGGCGTGTCAGTCACCGGCATACGGCCGGACGCAGGCACGGTGCTGCTGAACGACGGAACGTCACTGCCTTACCATTCGCTGCTCCTGGCCACAGGTGCGGTCCCCCGCACCATTCCCCTGCCGGGGAGCGAGTTGTCAGGGGTCACCACGTTCCGCACCCTCGATGACAGCCGCCGGCTGCGGAAGACCTTGGACCAGGGCGGAAAGAACGTGGTGATGGTCGGCTCCGGCTGGATAGGCATGGAACTGGCAGCGGCCGCGGCGACGTATGGCAACAACGTCACGCTGCTCGGCCTGGAAGACGTTCCGCTGGCCGCCGCGATCGGCCCGGAACTGGGCCTCTTCTTCCGCTCGCTGCATGAAGCCCATGGCGTGAACTTCAGGCTTCCGGCATCAGCCCATGAACTCAGGGGCACTGACGGTACCGTCTCGGCAGTGGTCACCGACAGAGGGGAAGTCCTCCCCGCCGATGTTGTGGTGATTGCAGTGGGGGTTGTACCCGACGTCGGCCTCGCACACACCGCGGGACTGAAAGTGGAGAACGGCATACTCACCGATGAGTCCCTGCGGACCAGCGTGCACGGCATTTTCGCGGCAGGCGACGTTGCCAACGCGCTGCATCCCTTCACCGGCGAGCATTACCGCAGCGAGCATTGGTCCAATGCCCTGAACGGCGGCAAGGTAGCAGCGCGTGCGATGCTGGGCATGGAGGCCACGCACAGCGCCATACCGTACTTCTATACGGACCAGTTCGACGTCAGCATGGAGTACTCGGGATTCCCCGATCTTGCAGCCGGAACGGAACCGGTAATCCGGGGTTCGCTGGAGGACAAGGAATTCATCGCGTTCTGGCAGCGTGACTCCCGGGTGGTGGCCGGCATGAGCGTCAACTGGCCCCGCACGCCGGGCCCGAGCGCGCAGAAGGTAATCAAGGCCCTCATCTCGGGCCGCCACCTGGTGGGTCCGGACCGGCTTGCAACCGCCTCAGCGGGCCTGGATCAGATGCTCCTGCCGGAGGCCTGACGCGCCACCGTGCCTGCGGTCTGGATGGAGGATTCGTGCCCTGCCATCCCGGCCGCCCGTGCCCTGGAATATGCATCAGGGAGGGCGGCAAGCAGAGCGTCAACGTCTGCTTCGGTTGAAGTGTGACCGAGGCTGAAGCGCTGCGCGCCGCGGGCGGCCTCCTCGTCAAGGCCCATGGCGAGAAGGACGTGCGAGGGACGTGGGACTCCGGCGGTGCAGGCAGACCCGGTGGATGATTCCACTCCGGCCAGGTCCAACAGGAACAGCAGGGAATCACCCTCGCAGCCGGGAAAGGTGAAGTGCGCGTTGCCGGGGAGCCGCCCCTCATCGGGTGCACCGCGAAGGACGGCCTCCGGAATTGCCCGCCGAACACCGTCAATCAGCCGGTCGCGGAGGGCCGAGATCCTGGCCGATTCCGCAGGAAGGACGGCCGTCACTGCCTCGGCCGCCGCGGCGAAGCCGGCAATCGAAGCTGTGTCCAGGGTTCCGGAGCGGACGTCCCGTTCCTGGCCGCCGCCGTGCTGCACGGGAGTCAGTTTTACAGAACGTCCCAGCAGCAGTGCCCCGACCCCTACCGGCCCGCCGATTTTATGTCCGGAAATGGACATGGCATCCAGTCCCGAGGCCTTGAAATCCACGGGCAGCGAGCCAAAGGCCTGGACGGCGTCTGAATGGACCGGCACGCCAACGGCGTGGGCCAGCTCGACTATTTCCGGGATGGGCTGGATGCTGCCCACCTCGTTGTTGGCCCACATCACAGTGGCCAGGGCGATGGTTTCCGGTTCCCGCGCCAGTTCGGCTTTCAGTGCCATGAGGTCAACGACGCCGTCGTGGTCCACCGCGAGCCACGTGACTTCGGCACCCTCGTGCCGTTCCAGCCATTCGACCGTATCCAGCACGGCATGATGCTCGACGGCGGAACAGAGGATGCGCCGTCGGGCCGGGTCCTCACTGGATCGGGACCAGAACAGGCCTTTGACGGCCAGATTGTCAGCCTCGGTTCCCCCCGACGTGAAAATGACTTCGGACGGATGCGCCCCGGCCGCTGCCGCAATGGATTCCCGCGCGTCTTCAACTGAGCGCCGCGCCCGCCGGCCGGAGCCGTGCAAGGAAGACGGGTTCCCCGTGCGCGCCAGCTCGCGGGTCAGGGCAGCCAGCGCCTCTGGAGAAAGGGGCGTGGTTGCTGCATGATCCAGGTAGACGGGCACCCATCAATTCTAGCCGTCCGCCCTGGGATAGATTCGAGCGGTGAAAGCCTCGCTCTACCTGGTGCTGGCCACCCTCTTCTGGTCCGGAAATTTTGTGGTGGGACAGGCAGCCCTGACCTCCATGACCCCCGTCGAGCTGACGTTCTGGCGCTGGACGATCGCGGCCCTGCCGTTGTTGGCCCTGGCCCAGCTGGTGGACCGGCCCGACTGGCGGGCCGTTCTCCGCCGCTGGCCCACGCTGCTGCTTCTCAGCGTCCTCGGCATGAGTGGCTACACGCTGCTCCTGTATGCCGCGCTCCAGCACACGTCCGCATTGAACGCCTCGCTCATTACGGCAGCCAATCCGGCACTGATTGTGGTCCTGGCCGTATTCATGCTCGGTGACCGGCCGGGCGCCCTGGGCTGGGCCGGCATCGGGCTGGGACTTGCCGGGGTTCTGCTGGTCCTGACCGGGGGGGACTTTGGGCGGCTGCTGGGGATCTCCTTCAACCTGGGTTGAGCTGCTGATGCTCGGGGCCATTACGGTGTGGGGTTTCTACACCGTCGTCGCGCGCCGCCTGGCCATCCCCGCGATCACCGCCACGGCAGTCCAGGTTGCCATGGCCACCGTCATTCTGATTCCGGTTGCGGTGGCCACCGGAGCGCACCTGCCTGAGACGGCAGCGGGCGGCTGGTCGCTGGCCTACATCGCGATCTTCCCGTCCCTCTGCGCCTACCTACTATGGAACCTGGCCCTCAAAACCACTGCACCTGGCACGGCAGGGAATTACCTGAACCTGATGGTGGTCTTCACCGCCGCCATAACACTGATGCTGGGCATGACGATCAGCGTGCCGCAGATACTGGGCGGCCTGCTGGTGATCGGCGGCGTTCTGCTCACCAGCGTGCACCCGTCCGGAGATTCCCCTGACGTGGCGGCAAAGGCGCAGGGCCAGGGGCTCAGGCAGCTGGGGGAACAATGATCAGCCGCGCGGCCACGTCCTGCCGCGCGGCGGCGAGGGTGGACGCATCCGGGCACGATACCGAGATGTAGACCGATGAGGCGGGAGTGCTGAACAGGCGGGCCATAACGGCGGTCGCCCTCGCCCCCGGCTGGGCAGGCGGCTCAAGCACCAGCACCTCAACGCGGGGGCCGGGCTTCTCGGGGTCTCCGCCCCAACGCAGGGTTTCAGTTCTGAGGTAATCGGGAAGGATGCTCGGATCGAGGTAGGCGAAAAGGCCGACGGTGGAGGCCCGGTCTTCGCCAAGGGACAGGGGCACCTGGTTGGTTCGCACCTTGGCGGCCACCAGGCAGCCGTCGGTCTTCGCATACTGGTTTTCACCCGCCACATTTTCCTTGACGGGTTTCCAGCCCGGCGCATCCTTCAACCCGTCGGAAATCCCCACCGGAGCCCCGGGCGCGAGTGCGCCGCCTGCGGTGAAGGGAAGGTCCTTGGCTGCCACCGCCTCAGCGTCATGGCCTGGCATGATGGTGGGGGTGGCCAGCCCTGGAGCCGACTGCTCCACCGTGGGGGCGGACGGGTCCGGGACATCAATGCTGCAGCCGGCCAGCAATCCGGCACCGAGCAGTGATGCGGCGAGCAGCGCCGCCGCGGAAGGTGCCGTGGTCTCCCGTGATTTCATTCCACCCCAATACCTGGCCGGCTGACCGGCGCCCCCGGCCGGATTCCGCCCGGCCCATCAAAGAGTCTAAACGCCTAAGCCGCCATGCCGCCCGCGATCCGAAGGACGCCCCGGGGGCTGCTGGCGACCGCGATCCTGATGGGCTGAATTATGCCAGCCGCGGGAACCCCGGCTGCCGGCGCGGACGTTGACAGAATGGGCCGTTAAACTGGGCCTGCCTGACAATCGCCCCTTCCTGCCGCCGCGGGCTGGCCGCCACCAACAAAGGACAAGTGCTTGACCGAGAGCAGCAACTCCCATTACCAGGTGCTCCGTGTCGCCGTGACAGCCACCGAGAAGGAGATCAAAGTTGCTTACCGCCGCGCTGCACGTCAGGCCCACCCCGATCACGGCGGCGACGCTGCAGCCTTCCGTCGCGTAACAGCGGCCTACGAGACGCTCATCGATCCCAAGCGCAGGAGCGCGTACGACCGCTCCTACGCGGCCGGAACCGGGGGCGGTTCCGGCGACGGCGATTCCGGCCCGCACTTTGATGCGCCGGCTGCCGGAAGCCACGCCTCCGCCACGGTGCATCGTCCCAACGTGCCGCGCAATACCGCCAGCGACGCCCCGGTCTACATCCCGCCCTATGACCAGGCCGCGTTCGAGGGGACCGGCGCGGTGCCGCTGATCCCGCTCCACCAGGCCAGCCAACAGGTCCACGGCATGCCGAGGAAGCGCGGCATCTTCGGAGCTGAGGCGCGCATCCAGCGTGAAATGCGCACTGTGCAGCTGATCAGCCGGCAGGTCCTGCCCGCCATACCGGCCGCACGGCTGATCAACGGGTTGCAGTCCCCGGCAGACAACACCCACATCGACCACGCACTGCTGTCCGGCTACCGGCTGGCGATCATCGGGTCCATGCTCCTACCCAAGGGCGCCTACGCCTGGGACGGCCGCACCCTCAACCACGGAGGACGCTCCATTCCACCGCCGCAACTGGCGCACGTGGTCCGCGCAATGCAGGACATCTTCCCTGAACTGAATGTCACCGGCTGGACCGTTGTGCACAGCCCTGACGGGAACCTGCATGAACCCGTGATCGACCGCCACCGAAGGTCCGCTGGCCCCCACGAGGCCGTCCAGGTGGTGAACGCTGCGGGGCTGGTCCGCGGCCTCAAACAGTTCCTCTCCTCAGGCCCTGCTCCCAACACCGTCAATGTTTCAGTGCTCGCCAGGCTCCTGCGGGGCATGCACTGACCGCAAATGACTAGGATGGGATGGTGTTCCGCATCCTCTTCCACTCCCCCGAAATTCCCGGCAACACCGGCAACGCCATCCGGCTGGCAGCCATTACCGGCGCCGAACTGCACTTGGTGGAACCCCTGGGGTTCGATTTTTCCGATGCAAAGCTCCGCCGTGCAGGCCTCGACTATCACGACCTCGCAGTCGTGACGGTGCACAAGAGCATCGAGGACGCCTGGGCCGCGCTCCAGCCAGAGCGCGTGTACGCGTTCACTTCCGACGGCACTGCCAGCTACACGGACATCGCCTACAAGCCCGGTGATGTCCTGATGTTCGGCCAGGAATCCGTTGGGCTGCCTGAGCACGTCAAGCACGATCCCCACGTCACCTCAACGGTTCGGCTGCCCATGCTCCCGGCGCTGCGGTCCCTGAACCTCGCCAACGCTGCCTCCATCGCAGTTTATGAGGCGTGGCGGCAGCAAGGGTTCGCCGGGGCCAAAACCTGACCTCCATGCTGGTGCCCGGACAGGGGTGTCCAGGCACGGCTGCCAGGGTTTTCCCACAGCGGCCAATCCGTCCACCTTCCAGTGACGAATCACTCCTGAGGACATTCCACGGTGGACAAGGAGCGGCAGGTGAAAGCAGTAGAGGCCGCAAGGCCCACGGACCGGCCTGGCCCGCCGCGTGCCTGCGGTCATCTGGACCGGGCTGCTCCTGAATCCATCCCCGGACACCTATGCTTGGTAGTGATGGAAACTCCCAATGCGCCGAACTTCGAGGCACCCGCAGCCGTCACAGACCCACCGTCGGACGTCAGCCAACGCCTTTCCAATCTGCTTGGCCGCATCGCCCAAGGCGACCAGGATGCGTTCGCGGAGTTTTACCAGTTGACGTCCCGCCGGGTGTTTGGCATGGCCCGGAGGGTCCTGATCGACCCGGAACTCAGTGAGGACACCACCCAGGAGGTGTTCATCCAGGTCTGGCAGAACGCTGCCAAGTTCAACCCTGACGCCGGGAGTCCTTTGTCCTGGCTCATGACCATTTCGCACAGGCGCGCGGTGGACAAAGTACGCTCTTCGCAGTCGTCAACGGACCGCGAAGCGCGCTACGGGGCGAGCAGCCAGGACATCGACCACGATTCCGTGTCCGATGAGGTGGGCAGCAAGCTCGAGGCCGAGGCCGTGGTCCGTTGCCTGGATTCACTGACGGACACGCAGCAGGAGTCTGTTCGGCTCGCCTACTACGGCGGGCTCACCTACAGGGAAGTCGCGGAACGCCTGAATGCGGCAGTGCCAACCATCAAGTCCCGTATCCGCGATGGACTGATCCGCTTGAAGACATGTCTGGGGGTGAGTTGAGATGACAGAAATGAACAATCAGGGAAGCAGCCGCCGGGGCACCTTCGGCGAGACAGTTTCGGCCGACCTCGAGTCGGGCCGTGCAGTGGACCTGGCGGAACTGTACGCCCTTGATGCGGTGACCGACGCCGAGCGCTCGGCCATAGATCAGTACATCTCCGCCGCTTCGGAGGCTGAGCGGAATTCATTCCAGCATCGTGTGCGCCAAGCGAGGGAAACGCTGGCCGAGACGTTCACTGCCGAGGAAGAGCCGCCGTCGGACCTCTTTGCCCGTATCGTGGCACAGCTTCCGGCACAGGGTGCCGAAAAGCCCCCCGCAGACGCTCCGGCCACAGCGCTAGATCAGCCCGCCCCCGCGGCGGGCGGCGACCAGCTTGCCGCCGCCCGGCAGCGAAGAGACGAACGACGCCGGCCGGCCAGTGCGCGCCGGTGGCTCGCCGGCGTCGCCGCGGCGGCTGTGATAGCTCTTGGCGGAGTGGGCCTGGGCGCCTATCTCGCGGACCAGAATGACCCTCTGAACCAGGTGGTCCGGGCGGACGATGTCCGCGAAGCGTCAGTGCCGGTTTCCGCCGGTGGAACCGCGACAGTCCTGATTTCGTCCTCCCGGGACGCCGCCGTGGTCCAGATGAACGGAGTTCCCGCACCGCCGGCCGGCAAGGTCTATCAGATGTGGTTGATCCCGAAGGACGGTTCGGCACCTGTTTCGCAGGGCCTGATGGACGAAGCAGCACTGTCCAAGCCCGCCGTTGTAAGGGGTATCTCTTCAGCCGCAGCCCTCGGCATCACGGTGGAACCGGTGGGCGGCTCGGCCTCGCCCACCTCCCCCACGGTGGCTGCCGCTCCGCTCACCACCTGAGCGGAGCGCGGCCCGGTGGTTAGGCCCGCCGCTTTACCCAGGTAGGTCGCAGTTGATGTCGTTCTGAGCTCTCATAACGACATCAACTGCGACCTACCTGGGCTGGACGGGTGCTTAGTCCGCAGCAGCTAAAAGCCTGCGATGGTTCCGGGGCCGTTGACTGCAACGACGTGGAACGCCTCGGCGCTGCTGCCCGCCGGCAGGCCTGCACGCCCGGCATTTGCCTGCATCCCGTTCCGGACGGCCGCTTCCATTGCCGCGACATCGGGGTGCTGGCTGACATGGACGTGTATGGCCTTCAGCTTGCTGTCCACGTGGTCAGTGACATCCACAAAGTGGTTCTCCCGTTCTTCCGGGCCGGCGTACAGCCAGAGCCACGGGAGCTTGTAGGCTTCCAGGCCGGCCTCGGCAAGCTCCGGGTACGCAAAGGGGTTCTCCACGGCAGGATAGACGGCGCGCGTCACGGCCTCGCCGACAGCAAGGTGGTCGGGGTGGCTCTTCTGGATCCGTTGCCAGTTGCGCTCCGGGTGCATGGCGAGCACAACATCGGGCCGGAGTTGCCTGATGAGCCTCACGACGCCCTTCAACACTTCGTGGGATGGCTCCAGGTAGCCGTCACGCTGATGAAGGTAATGGATGTCGGAAACGCCCACGTACTCCGCCGCCCGCCGCTGTTCCGCCGCCCGCAACGCAACGATCTCCGGCCGGTGCGCGGGATCGAAGCCGCCGGCGTCGCCGTCGGTCATAATGCAGTAGCTGACCTGCACGCCTGCGGCGGTCCAGGCGGCGATGGTGCCGGCCGCACCGAAGTCGATGTCGTCAGGATGGGCCGCGAAACAGAGCACCCGCCCAATCCGGTGCGTTGCCGGGTTGAACGGGCTCTGTGCTGGAACAGCGGGGTGGGACAAGGATCAGCCTTTTCGCTTCTTGATTTCTTCCGTGGCCTGGGGCAGGACGTCGAAGAGGTCCCCGATGATGCCAAAATCGGCGATCTCGAAGACCGGGGACTCCGCGTCCTTGTTTACGGCCACGATAACCTTGGCCGTCTGCATCCCGGCCTTCTGCTGGATGGCGCCGGAGATTCCCGCCGAAATGTACAGCTGCGGTGATACCGTCTTGCCGGTCTGGCCCACCTGGGCGTCATGGCTGATCCAGCCGGCGTCCGTGGCTGCCCGGGAGGCGCCCACGGCGGCACCAAGGGCGTCCGCCAGCTGTTCAACGGGACCGAAGTCGCCGTCCAAGCCGCGGCCGCCGGCCACAACGATGCGCGCGTCGGTGAGATCGGGGCGGCCACTGGCCACCTTCTGCTCACGGCTTGTGATGCGTGCGGCTGCGGAGGTGCTGTCAGCGGGCACGTCAATCGTGGTGGTCTCCGGAGCGCTTGGACCGGCCGCAGGCTCGGGCGCGACGTTGTTGGCCTTGACGGTCAGCACTGAGACAGGCGTAGTGGTCTTCGCCGCGGTGGTGTACGAACCGGCGAGGACGGACTTGTGCGCCGTACCGTCCTGGTCCACGGCCACCACATCGGTGATGACGCCGGCCGAAAGCCGGATGCCCAGGCGCGCGGCGATTTCCTTGCCCTCAGGGGAGTTGTCCAGGAGCACCGTGGTGGCCCCGGCTGCCTGGACTGCCGCCGCAAGGTAGGCGGCCTTCGCTGCCACCAGGTAGTCGTCCAGGTCCTGCACGGAGGGGCGGTAGACGCTGCTGACACCGTAGTCGGCGAAGGCTGCCGACACGCCGCTGCCAAGGTCGCCGTTCACAGCTACCGCTGTCTCGCCCAGGGAACGCCCCAGGGTCAGCAATTCAAGGCTGCTCTTCTTCAGGGCGGCGCCAGGGTTGTCAATGAAGATAAGTACGTTTGCCATGTCTGTGATCCCTCTTAGAGCAGCTTCTGGGCGGCCAGGAAGTCCACCAGCTTGATGCCGGCGTCGCCTTCGTCGGTGATGATGGTGCCGGCGGTGCGGGGCGGGCGTTCCTCCGCCGACGTCACCGTGGTCCAGGAGCCTGCGTGGCCCACCTGCGACGGATCAACTCCGATGTCTGACAGCGACAGCGTGGTGATGCTCTTGCGCTTGGCGGCGATGATGCCCTTGAAATTGGGGTAGCGGGGCTCGTTGATCTGGTCCGTTACCGACACCACGGCCGGCAGCGATGCTTCCACTGTCTCGGAATACGTGTCGGCGTCCCGGCGCGCGGTGAGCCGGCCGCCGTCGACCTCCAGTGACGACGCAAAGGTGACCTGCGGCAGGCCCAGCCGTTCTGCCAGCTGCGCCGGCACCAGGGAAGTTTCGCCGTCAGTGGAGGCCATGCCGGTGAGCACGAGGTCCACGGGGGCGCCTGCGCCGAGGTGGCGGATGGCGGCAGCCAGGGCCAGCGAGGTGGCAGCGGCGTCCGAGCCGGGGAGGGCGTCGTCGGTGAGGTGCACGCCTTCGGTGGCGCCCATCTGCAAAGACTTCTTGACGGCATTCACCGCACCGGAAGGACCCATGCTGAGCGCAATGACCTGGTTTCCGGCCTTGCCGCCGCCTCGGGCTTCAGCCAGCTGCAGTGCCGCCTCCAGCGCATATTCGTCCAGCTCGGACAGAATGCTTTCGCCGCGGTCCGTGGTGTAGCCCTCCCCGTTGAGGTGACGGTCGAACTGCGTGTCCGGTACATGCTTGACCAGGACGATGATCTTCAATGTCTCTTCCACTGTATTTACAGCAGCCTTCCATGCTTGTGGATAGCCAGCCGGGTGAGGTCATGGCCGCGGAACGCCCGGGGTACGGGTAGATCCTAGCTAACCATATAGAAGTACCCCGGCGACGCCGCGTTAACGCCTATGTCAGACCGGTTGCCTGCGGCGCGGGAATGACGACGGCGGGACCCCCGTTAAAGGGAGGCCCGCCGTCGTCGGAACTTCAGTTAGCTGTGCCCGCTTGCCCCGCGGGTGATGCCTACTGCTCGGCTGCGGCGCCGAGCGTGACGTCCAGGGTCTGTTCCTGGCCGTTGCGCTGGACCGTGATCTTGACCTTGGCTCCGGCTGCCTGCTCGCGGACCGCCGCAGTCAGCTGGTTGGGTTCGCTGATCGCCAGGTCGTTGAAGCGCGTAATCACATCGCCAACTTTGATGCCGGCGTTTGCTGCCGCCGAACCTGATTCGACCGTAGCGACGTCGGCACCCACGGAGAATCCCGAGGAGGAACTGTTGGATGACTTGTCCCTGACGCTGACGCCCAGTTGACCATGGGAGGCCTTGCCGGTGTCGATGATCTCCTGGGCCACCCGCTTGGCGTGGTTGATGGGAATGCTGAAGCCCACGCCGATGTTGCCGCTCGAAGACGACGTGGAGTCGGATCCTGCGGAGGCGATGGCAACGTTGACGCCGATGATCTCGCCCTTGCTGTTGACCAAGGCACCACCGGAGTTGCCGGGATTGATGGCCGCGTCGGTCTGGATGACGTTGATGGAAATGGACCCCTGGTCCCCCTTCTGCTGGCTCTGGCCCCCGTCCGGTGGCGCAAACTTGAAGCCGCCTTCGTCGTCCCCTTCGGAGGCGTCGCCGTCCTTGGGCGCAGCGGACGACGCAACGCTGATGGTCCGGTTCAGGGTGGAGACGATGCCGTCGGTCACTGTCCCGGTGAGCCCCAAGGGTGAGCCGATGGCGATGGCCGTGTCCCCTACGTTGAGCTTGCCGGAGTCCCCAAGGGTGGCCGGAGTGAGGCCGGATGCGTCGTCAGCTTTGATGACTGCAAGGTCCGAGAGCGGGTCGGTGCCCACAAGCTTGGCCGCGATCACGCGGCCGTCGCTGGTGCGGACCTCAAGTGCCGCGTTGGCCGTCGCTCCGTCCAAGGTGACTACGTGGGTGTTGGTAAGGATGTGTCCTTCATCATCCAGGATGATGCCGGAGCCGGTGCCTCCAGCGCCGCCGCTGGAGGCGCTGATGGTCACCACGCTCGGGGAAGCTTTCAGTGCTGCCGCAGTGATGGCATTGACGTCGTCCTTGTTGTTGACGATGACCGTTTCCGTCTTGCTGCTGCCGATGGCGGAGGAATTCCCGTCGTCGAAGATGTTGCCCGAGCCCACGGTGGCTACTCCGCCGCCCACCAGCCCGGCCGCCAGGATGCTCGCTACCAGGGTTCCTACGCCGAAGCTTGCCTTGCGGCGGGGCGCGTCGGCAGGGTTCGGAGCCATTGCCACGTTGCCCCGTGGCGCCGAGTGCGCTCCGTGCTGGCCGTAGTGCTGCTGCCCCTGGCCATAGGGACCGCCCTGGTTGTGGCCGGGCTGGCCGTAACCGCCGGAGTGTTGGCCGCCTTGGTGGTTCTGTTGTCCGTAAAAAGGTTCACGTGCCGGGTAGACCGGTCGCGGGGCCCCCGGAATCTGCTGCGCGGACTGTGCGGGGTCCTGGGGACTGTCAAGTCTCTGGGTGGGGTTCTCCGCGGCATCGGAGCCGCCGGCACCCCTGGCTTCGGCTGCCTGCTGGTCCCCCTCCGCCGCGGACACGTGACCGTGCAGCGGTGCCGGGTGGCGAACGGCCGGCGGCGCGTCGGACTGCCGATCCCGGGGTTCGGGCTCTGCACCTGGCGTTGGGTTCTCAGTCATGGTGACTTCCTTTCGTGCTCGTCTGACATTAACTATGAACCTCTTGGCTGGAACAAGTGCGGACGTTCGCTGGGAGCTTCCTGAACGCCCGGGCGCCGCCCTTGGGAGGCCTCGGGTTTCGTTTCGCTGGTGGCATATTCGGCCTTGTGGACGCACCAATAGGTGCACCATAGAATCAAAAGGAATTGCCACAGCGACCTGCGGCTTTACACCACGCGTGGGGGCGCTGTGCATTCTGAGACGACTGATTCGTCCCGAATCGGCGTCAGGCGTGCTGAAGGGTTGCACATGCGGTCAAAGTTCAAGCGTATTCTCGCCGTGGTTGGCCTGACCGGGCTGCTCGCGGTTCCCGCCGGCGCGGCCTGGGCCGAAGATCCGGTGACCATACCTTCTGGAACGAACATTGTGGATAACGCCAATGTCCTGGGTGGACGCAAAGCGGAAGTCCAAGAGGCCATCTCCAAGCTCCTGGAAGACCACAAATACAACCTCTACGTGGTCACCGTTAACTCTTTTGAGAACCCATCCAGGCCCGAAGACTGGGGCAAGGCCGTCGCGGAACAGAAATCCATGGGCAGAGCGGACGTACTATTGGCCATTTCGACAGCTGGTCAGTTTTACTTTGCCACTGACGCTTCGAGCCCTATCAGGTCCAAGCAGTCGAACATCAGCCAGAATGCCGTCACGGCCAATCTTGCTGGCGGCCAGAAGGACTACGCGCAGGCAGCCATTGACACCGCAGCTGCCATCGGCGATGCAGCGGGAGGCGGGAGCGGAAATGTCCCATCCGAGAGCGGCGCAGGTACGGCAATCCTCGTAGGTACTGGCGTGGTTGCCGCCGGAGGTGCCGGAACCTACCTCTACTTCCGCAACAAGCGGAAGAAAGCGGCCCAGGCCTCTAGCGCCAGCTACGGCCCGCAAGGCGCTGAACTGGATCCGCTGGCCTCGCTCAGTGTTGAGGATCTCCGCCGCAAGAGCGGATCGCTGCTCATCGAAGCCGACGACGCGATCAAGTCCAGCGAGCAGGAACTGATGTTCGCCCAGGCCCAGTACGGCGATTCTGCCGTCGGCAACTTCACCAAGGCGCTGCAGGAAGCCAAAGGACACATGTCCGAGTCCTTCAAACTCCAACAGCAACTGGACGACCACATTCCCGATACCGAAGAGCAGCAGCGCAGCTGGCTTGGCGAGATCATCCGCCGCTCCGAGGCGGCCCTCGCTTCCCTGCAGGAACAGAAGGCCGACTTCGATTCACTGCGCGAACTGGAAAAGAACGCACCACAGGCCCTCGCCGCGGTCAAAGCCGGCGCGCAGGAAGCCGATGCAAAGATCGCCAATGCTGAGCATTCGCTGAGCACCCTCCGGTCCAAGTATGCCGACAGCGCCCTGGTCCAGGTCGCCGACAACATCACGCAGGCCAAGGAGCGGCTGGCCTTTGTCCAGAACGCCGCGGCAACTGCGGAGCAGAAGCTGGCGGAAGGCGAGGCCAGCCTCGCAGCAGTGGCCGTCCGCGCCTCAGAAGAGAGCCTGCACCAGACCAACGTACTCCTCGGCGCTATTTCCAAGGTCTCGACCAGCCTGGATGAGGCGCGCACCGGCCTCGAAGCCGCAGTTGTGGATACTTCCCAGGACCTTGCGCAGGCACGGGCGATGATCCAGTCCGGCGCCCATCCGGAACTCGCCGGACCGGTAGCAGGCGTCGAGTCGGCCCTTGGCCAGGTCAAGGCCGAGATCCAGGGCGGGAAGATCGATCCCATCGCCACGCTTCAGCGGGTGGAAGCTGCGCATCAGGCATTGGACCAGGCGCTTACCGGGATCCGGGACCAGCAGGAACAGGCACGCCGGGCCCAGGCCTCGCTGCAGCAGACAATCATGTCCGCCCAGGCCCAGATCAGCGCCACGTCGGACTACATCACGGCCCGCCGTGGAGGTGTAGGTACCGAAGCACGTACGCGGCTGGCTGAGTCCCAGCGGAACCTGGACTACGCCCTCTCCATCTCCCGCAACGATCCGGTCACTGCCCTCACGTACGCCCAGCAGGCGCACGCCCTCGCAGCCCAGGCGGCCCAGCTGGCGCAGGCCGACGTCGACAACTTCGGCGGCTACGCCAACCAGGGCTACGGCGGCGGAGGCATGTTTGGCGGCGGCGGCGGAGGCGGCCTGGGCGGTGCCATCCTCGGCGGCATCCTCATCAACTCCATCCTCAACGGCGGAAGCGGCGGCGGTTGGGGCGGCGGACACAGCGACGGCGGCGGCTGGGGCGGTGACGGCGGCGGCTTTGGCGGAGGCGACTTCGGCGGGGGCGATTTTGGCGGCGGCGACTCGGGAAGTTTCTGACCCTGGAGACTAGGCGCAGGGTGGAACGAACCACCCGGTGTATAGATAGCGGTACAACAACTGTTCACTGATTTCAGTGGCCACCACTGAGCAGGACGAAAGGTAACACCATGGTTAAGCAGTCCATTTTCGGCCGCATCGCGCAGCTTGCAAAGGCAAACATCAACTCCTTGCTGGACAATGCTGAGGATCCGCAGAAGATGCTGGACCAGATGGTCCGGGACTACACCAACAACATCGCCGAGGCTGAATCGGCCGTGGCCCAGACCATCGGCAACCTTCGCATGCTTGAGGACGACTACAACGAAGACGTGAAGAACGCCCGCGATTGGGGCAACAAGGCCCTCGCCGCTTCACGCAAGGCAGACGAGTACCGCGCCAGCGGGCACGCTGCCGACGCCGAAAAGTTCGACAACCTGGCGAAGGTGGCACTGCAGCGCCAGATGTCAGCCGAGAACGAAGCCAAGGGCGCAGAGCCCAGCATCTCTTCCCAGCGCGAAGTCGTAGACAAGCTCAAGACCGGCCTTGACCAGATGAAGGGCAAGCTCAACGAACTCACCAGCAAGCGCAATGAACTCGTTGCCCGTTCCAAGACGGCGGCGGCCCAGTCGCAGGTCCACGATGCCATCAAGAGCATCGACTTCATGGACCCCACGTCCGAGGTGGGCCGGTTCGAGGAAAAGATCCGCCGCGAAGAGGCCAAGGTCAGAGGCCAGCAGGAACTCTCAGAGTCCAGCCTGGACGCCCAGTTCAACCAGCTGGAGGACCTCGGAGAACAGGTGGAGATCGAAGCGCGCCTCGCCGCGCTGAAGTCCGGCAACTCGGCCAAGCCCGCCATCGGCGCCTCGGCTGCCGGATCCGGTGCTGAGTCCACGGTGGACGAAGCCGACTTCGACAAACTGTAGTCAGCACGTGCCCGCACCGGTCGGGCATGGCAAGGCCGGGGTTCATCCTGAACCCCGGCCTTCGGCGTCCCCAGGGGGTGCGGCTCCCCGAACAGCTATGGCTCCCACACACAGCTACAGCACCAGCAACAGCTGACGCACCGGGCAATGCGGCCGCCCGTGGATGTGTGTACCGTGGACGCCATGTCCTCCCCCGCCGCAACGTCAATCGTCTGGTTCCGGGACGACCTCCGCCTCGACGATAATCCTGCGCTGGTGCGGGCCGTCGAACTCGGCCTGCCAGTAACTGTGGTGTACATCCTCGACGAGGAATCAGAGGGAATCCGCCCTCTCGGCGGCGCAGCCCGCTGGTGGCTGCACCACTCCCTGTCAGCCCTTGCCGCCGAACTGGAGCTGGCCGGATCCTCTTTGGTCCTGCGGCGGGGCCCGGCGGCGAGGATCATCCGCGACCTGGTCCATGAAACCGGCGCTGGTCATATCCTTTGGAACCGCCGCTATGGCGGTCCGGAGCGGGCTGTGGATGCCAGCATCAAGGAATGGGCCGAAGCTGCGGGCATCGAAGCCGCCAGCTTCCAAGGGAGCCTGCTCTTCGAGCCGTTGAGCATCACTACCGGCGGCGGTGGCCCCTACAGAGTCTTTACGCCCTTCTGGCGCGCCTGCCTCGCCGCAGGCGAACCACGCCTGCCTTTTGACGCGCCAGCTGCGCTGCCATCCCCCGCCGTGGGCCGGAGAAAGCATCCACACAGTGACGCACTCGAGTCCTGGTCCCTGCTGCCGGTTTCACCCGACTGGAGCAAGGGACTGGCGGAAACCTGGGAACCGGGCGAAGCCGGTGCCCACGGCCGCCTCAAGGACTTCCTGGACGGCCCTGCGGAGGAATACGGAACCGGCAGGGACGTGCCCGGCATCGACGGAACAAGCAGGCTGTCCCCTCATCTCCGCTTCGGCGAGGTCAGCCCGTTCCGCGTGTGGCATGCGCTCCGACAGCGCTTTCCGGGCCAGGCGCCTGCCGACGTCGGTATCTTCCGGTCCGAGATTGGTTGGCGGGAATTCTGCTGGCAGCTGCTCTTTGTGAACCCGCAGCTGGCAACCCGCAACTACCGCCCGGAATTCGACCGTTTTGCGTGGGAGGAACCTTCCAAGGCCGAGCTGGGCGCCTGGCAGCAAGGGAGAACGGGCTACCCCTTGGTGGACGCCGGCATGCGCCAGTTGTGGAGGACGGGCTGGATGCACAACCGGGTCCGGATGGCCGCGGCGTCGTTCCTGGTGAAAAACATGCTGGCAGACTGGCGCCTGGGGGAGCAATGGTTCTGGGACACCCTGGTGGACGCCGACGCCGCCAGCAATCCGGCCAACTGGCAATGGGTGGCCGGTTCAGGAGCCGATGCGTCGCCCTACTTCCGGATCTTCAATCCGGTCACACAAAGCAAGAAGTTCGACCCGGACGGACGTTACCTGAGGCAGTATGTTCCGGAGATCGCGGCCCTGAGCGACAAAGCCATCCATGAACCATGGAAAAGCGGTGAGGCGGCAGGCGGCTACCCACCCCCGCTGGTATCCCTGCCGGAATCCCGTGAACGGGCGCTGGAGACCTACCAGAGACTCAAGGACGGCCGATAGCGCCGCGGCAGGCGCCGGTCCCTTAGCGGCTGACCTTGCCCATGAGGGAAGCAATGGGGCGCAGGAAGATGGGCCTGGCGAGGAACCAAGCCGCCACCATGACGGCCACGGACACGAGGAAAATCCAGAACCCCAGCCAGCCGTCGCCGTCGGACACGGCGTACATGTGGTTCAGGTTCCGCAGGGCGCCCGTAGCCAGCACCAGGAAGACGTGCACAACAATAAATGCCACGAAGTAGATCATGACGGGGAAATGGATGGCCCGCGCCAGCTCAATCGGGTACGCCTTGTTCAAGGCCACGGCCTTCTTCGGCCAGGCGGAGGACGTCCGGATGCCGGAGATGAAGGCCAACGGCGCCGCGATGAACACGGTGATGAAGTAGGTCAGCAGCTGCAGGGCGTTGTAGTTCACCCAGCCATTTTCCGTGGGCCAGTTCAGGGATGCGTACTGCAACGCTGCGGACAGCGCGTTCGGGAAGACATCCCAGCTTGTGGGCACGATCCTCATCCACTGCCCGGTCGCGAACAGGAGGACGGCGAACACCACTCCATTGAGAATCCACAAGGCGTCAAGGGTCAGGTGGAACCAAAGCTCCAGGGTGATCTTGGTCGGCGGTGTCTTGGTTTTTATCAGGCCCTTGTTGTTGCGGGTCCAGTGACCGCTCGGCCGGGTGGTGGTCCGCACCTGCCAGCCGGTCCGGATGATCAGCAGCAGGAAGAACCCGTTGAGGAAATGCTGCCACGCGAGCCATGCCGGGAAACCCACGGGAGCGTTGTCGGGTAGCTCGGAATGGCCCGGATAGTCCGCCAGGAATGACGAGACCGCAGGCAACTCCCTCAGCCACCTTGCGAGCAACACCACCAGCACCAGCGCCACCAAGGCAGCGGGAACACCCCAGTAGAGCCTGTTCCGCTTGCCCGTCGCAGTACCGGACTTTTTGGTGGGTGTGGACATCGAACAACATTCCTCTCGAGAATGACTGACCTGTAGCTCAAAAAAATCTGAAGGCTCTGCGAAAGAGAATACTAGGAACTACTAGCAATCAAAGAAAAAAGAAGACCCCGGCCGGCATATCTGCCGGTCGGGGTCTTCACATGGTTGCGGGGACAGGATTTGAACCTGTGACCTCTGGGTTATGAGCCCAGCGAGCTACCGAACTGCTCCACCCCGCGTCGCTTGATCAACACTACCCTACTTTCGCCGGCATAAAATCCACGGCCTGGACAGGGCCAGTGACCACCCCCAGACCCAAGACAGCCGATGGCCGCTTAAACCAGAAGGTCCGGAACTGTTTCCAGTTCCGGACCTTCCGTCAGTTGCGGGGACAGGATTTGAACCTGTGACCTCTGGGTTATGAGCCCAGCGAGCTACCGAACTGCTCCACCCCGCGTCGCAAGAACAACTCTACCGTTGGGTGAACAAGAGGCCAAATCGAGGTGGCGTGATGTGCGTCTCGGTAGCGGTCCGGCGCCGTATCCAGACGCCAGTGTGGGCGCTAAGTGCCGTTTAACGCCGCCGGCCCGGCCACGCTCCTGGCGGAGTGCGGCCGGGCCGGCGGATCCAATCAGTTGCTGATGGCCGTCAGTTGCTCGCTGCGGGCGACGGCGTAGCGGTCTCTGTTGGCGTGGCATCCTCTTCCGGGCTGGCTGCTGGCGCCGCTTCGGGGGCGGTAACGGGGATCTTGGCCTCCGCATCGACCGCCTTTTGCAGGGCTGCCGCGACCTTCTTCTGCTCCTCGCCGTAGGCAGCGAAGTCACCGGCGGCGAGGGCATTCTGGCCAGCCTGCATGGCTGCCCGTGCCTCTTCCAATGCCGCCTTGAGCTCGGCCTTGGCGTCAGCACCGGCTACAGGCGGAGCGCCAGGGGTCGGCGGAGTCTGGCCGTTGTTGTCGGAGTCGCCGGCAGCTGCACCGGAGTCTCCGCCGAACAGCTGCTTGAGCGCGGCATCAAGCGTCGGTGCGAAGCCCACCTTGTCCCCGAAGGCCACCAGCACGCGTTGCAGCGTGGGATAGGACGTTTCACCCGTGGACTTCAGGTAGACCGGCTGGACGTACAGGATTCCGCCGCCCACAGGAAGCGTCAGAAGGTTGCCGTTCAGCACGTCCGAGGCACCCTGGCGGAGCAGGTTCAGGGCCTGGGACACCGTGGGGTCCGAGTTGAACTTGTTCTGGGCCTGGCCGGGGCCGGGAACCTGGATCTCCGGCGGGATCTGGAGGAGCCGCAGCTTTCCATAGCTGTCAGCCCTTACTCCCGCCTCGTTGCCGGCGTCGGAATCCGCCGCCAGGAAGCCATACAGCACGTTGCGCGCGTTTCCGTTGACAATCTGGGGGATAAACGAAGACGTCAGCTGGAATGCCGGCTCATCCTGGTCCGGCATCTGGAGCGACATGTAGAACGGCGGCTGCTTGACGTCCGTGTCCACCGTCGGATCGGCAGGCACGCTCCAGGCATCGTTGGTCTTGTAGAAGCTGGACGGGTCCGTCACGTGATACTCCCCCAGCAGCTGGCGCTGGACCTTGAAGAGGTCCTCGGGGTAACGGACATGGCTCATTACGTCCCCGGACATCTCGGAGTACGGCTTCAGCGACGTCGGGAAGACCTTCTGCCAGGACTTCAGCAGCGGATCCTCTTCGTCCCAGGCGTACAGGGTGACCGAGCCGTCATAGGCGTCCACTGTGGCTTTTACGGAGTTCCGGATGTAGTTCACGGTGCTGTTGGGCAGTGCGACGGCGCGTCCGGACGTGGTCTGCGTGTCAGCGGTGGCGTCGGAGAGCTGTTCCTGCTGCGAGTACGGGTAGTACTGGCTCGTGGTGTAGCCGTCAACGATCCACTTGACGCGGCCATCCACAACGGCAGGATACGAGTTTCCATCGACAGTAAGGTAGGGCGCCACCTTCTCAACCCGCTCGCGCGGATTGCGGTCGTAGAGGATCTGGGACTCCGCATTTACGCCGTCCGAGAGCAGGAGGTCCGAGGACTGGAACTTGATGGAGTACAGCACTTTGTTGAAGAAGCTGCCCACGTTGGGGCCGCCATTGCCCTGGAACGTGTACTGCGTCTCTCCTTCGCCGGAGGGCCTGTCCTGTTCACGGTTCGGGAAGCCGTCCGGGGCGCCGACTATGGAGTACTCAGGAGAGGTTTCGCCGAAGTAGATACGCGGCTCGTAGTCGGAGTCGTCTCCGAGGACGCCGGTGGACGGAATACCCGACTGAAGGAATTCCGGCTTGCCGTCAACCGTGAACTTGTTTCCCTTCGCCGCCACGACGCCGTAGCCGTGGGTGTAGACGACGTGCTGGTTCAGCCAGCTCTGCTGGTTCTGGGCCACGTTCTCCGGATTGAGTTCACGGACCGCGATGACAGTGTCCTGGATCTCGCCGTCCACCTCGTAGCGGTCCACGTTCAGGGCTTCGGGGAACTGGTAGTACGGGCGGTATTGTTCCAGCTGCGAGAAGGCGTCTGAAATCAGGTTCGGATCAAGGAGCCTGATGTTGGCGGTGGTCTGAGCGTCCGGGGCGAGTGCACCGGTGGTGGCGGTGTTGGTGGCGTCGTACCGGTCCACCTGGATCTGGTCCAGGCCGTAGGCGGCACGGGTCATCTGGATATTGCGCTCAATGTACTCCTTTTCCAGCGTCTCTTCCGACGGACGGACCTGGAACTGCTGGATCACCCACGGGTATACCCCGCCGGCCAGGATGGAGGTGATGATCAGCATTGCCGTGCCGATTACCGGCAGGCGCCAGCGGCCAATCACCGCGGCGACGATAAAGAGGATGGCTACCAGCGCGGCCGCCACGGCCAGAATGGCCTTGGTGGGGATGACTGCGTTGACATCGGTGTACAGGGCGCCGGCCCATCGCCCGCCGTTGCTCTGCAGCGCCGAGAACCTGTCGAGCCAGAAATTGATGCCCAGCAGCAGCAGGAAGGCGGCGCCTGTAACGGCCAGATGGATCTGCGCGGCGCGGCTGGTGAATACGCCGCGCTCCATCAGGCGGATGCTGCCGTACAGGTAATGGGTGAGGATGCCGGCGATGCCGGCGATCACTACCACGCTGATGAGGTAGCCGGTGATGAATCCCAGGAACGGGAGGGTCATCATGTAGAAACTCAGGTCCATCCCGAATTCCGGATCCGTCTGCCCGAAGGATTCCTGGTTGAAAAACAGCAATACCTTCTGCCACTGGCTGGCCGCCGCACTGCCGGCAAAGAGGCCAAAGACGATGGGCAATCCGAGCATAACCACGCGGCGGACCGGCTCAAGCTGGGCCTGGTAGCGATTCAGGTTATCCCTGATCTCGGAGTCCGGCGCGTAGACGGGCCGCGCGTGGTAGGCAATCCGGATCGCAAAAAATACCGCGGCAAACATGATGGCGAAACCGGCCACGAAGATACTTATCCGTGCCAGGTTCTCCGTCAGGAAGACTTCGAAGAAGCCAAGTTGCCGGTACCACAAAACGTCAGTCCACACATTGGCGAAGAAAATGAAACCTACCACCACGAGGGCGACGACAACGAGGGTAGGCGTCAGGGCGCCTCGTGTTGAGGGAGGTCTTCCGGGCGGGATGGGGCTGGCAGGACGGGACAAACTCGGTACCTCATAGCTGGTCGTCAGATTAACATTCGAAGCGTGCGTGCGTGCGACGTCCGGTACCGGTCAAGCGAATGGCAACGTCCGTCATATTTGCCACGAGTGGCGGTAAGGCTTAGTTCCAAACTCAGTCTAGTTGCTGGTGCAGGCCGCAAGTCCGGAGGTGTCCTGCCCCGACCCGGCGAGTTCGACGGCGTCCCGCGCCTGGGCGAGATTCTCCACTTTGACTACCTGCAGTCCGCCCGGCACATGGCCCACAACGCTGTTGCAGTTTCCGGCGGGGGCCAGGAACAAAGTGGCGCCCGCAGCCCGCGCGCCCAGCATTTTCTGTCTGATGCCCCCGATGGGACCGACCACGCCGTCGGGAGTTATGGTGCCGGTTCCGGCAATGTGTTTGCCGCCGGTCAGGTCACCGGGCGTTACGGTGTCGATGACGCCCAGCGAAAACATCAGTCCGGCGCTGGGGCCGCCCACCCTGTCCAAGGAAATCTCCACGTCAAAGGGAAACTCGAACAGGTATTTCAGTTGGACGCCTAAAATGTAGCGGCCAGCACCGTTATCCATGGGGGTAATGGTCTGCGTTACGGACTCTCCTGCCCGCTGTACCACCACGGTGGCCGGTGCGCCCTTCCCGGCGGCAAGTTCGTCCTGGATGACCGAGAGCGAGGTGATGGGCTTTCCGTTGATGGACGCAAACACGTCGCCCTGCTCGATCTTTCCCGCGGACGGCGATCCAGTGGAGAATCCGGCGGCCTGAAGCTGTTGGCTGAAAGGGATATCCAGCTCATTCAGCGCCGATGCAACAGCGTTCTCCTGGGACGTGGCCATGGCAACGGAACCCTGTTCCTCGGCCTGCTCCCTTGTGGTTCCCTTGGGGTATTTGAGTTCCTCGGGGTGCACCGATTTGGACGGGTCCAGCCAGGCAGCAAAGACACCGAGGATGCTGACTGGACCGTTGGGACCGCCGTCGACGTCAACGGTGGTCAGGTCCAGGTTCCCGGCCGCCGGATAGGCTTCGCGTCCGGTGACGCTGATGACCGGCCCTCCTCGGGCCTCGCCCAGCGTATTGAAGGTGGGGCCTGGTTTTTCGACAACGTACGGTACGGGCAGTGTTCCGACTGCGAGGCCAAGCCCCAGCGCCGCCACCCCGGAGACCATCATCAGCGAAACTTTGTTGGCACGGCGACGCGGACGGATTGGGGCCTTGTCGGCGAATAGTGCCGGGCCAACGGAGATTGCGCCGTCCACCGGCCAGGTGCCGGATGCCTTACCGCTATGCCCTGTGCCGGGGGCGGGCTCGATTGCGCGGTCCTCAGGGGGATGGTCGCCACGGGTCGTAGTCACCCATCCAACATTACGCGTCCCGGCAGCCAGCAAGCTCTTTGCCTACAGCGAACGTCAGCGCTGTCCCGCAGACAGCCGCCTCTGCCCGGGGTACCGTGAAGTTGATCAGCAGACACACCGACGATCGGCGTAATCATGACTTCCAACCCACTCAACCCGTCCAACGGCGATGACACGCCCAAGGACCCGCTGACAGAAATGCTCCAGAACCTCATGGGCGGCAAGGGCTTGGAAAACATCGACCCCGCCGAACTCGCAAAGGCTGCAGGCCTGCCTGACGACCCCAACCTGCTTGCCCAGATGTTCTCTCAGGTCCAGGCCATGATGAGTGCGCCCTCCGAGGGCCCCGTCAACTGGCAGCTCGCCCATGAGAACGCCCGGCGGGTTGCTGCGAGCAGCGCGGACCCGTCCGTTAGCTCGCTGCAGTCCCGCGAGGTGGACGAGGCCCTCCGTCTCGCCGAGCTGTGGCTTGATCCGGTGACCGACCTGCCGGCCACGGGCCTGATAGGCAGGGCCTGGTCCCGTGCGGAATGGGTGGAGGCAACCCTCGGAACGTGGAAGCGGCTTACGGAACCTGTCGCCAACAGCATCGCTAATGCATTGTCCAACGCCATGACTGAGCAGATGCCTGAGGAAATGAAGTCGATGATGGGCGGCGCCTCGTCCATGCTGCAGAACATGGGCGGAGCGATCTTCGGCATGCAGCTGGGGCAGGCCATCGGCGCCCTGTCAGCGGACGTGGTGAGCTCCACGGACATCGGCGTCCCGCTGGCAGACCTGGAAATGGCCCTGCTTCCGGCGAACGTGGCCAAGTTCGGCGAAGGCCTCAGCCTGCCGGAGAACGACATCCGGCTGTTCCTTGCGGTCCGCGAAGCAGCCCACGCGCGCCTCTTTGTACAGGTTCCCTGGCTGCGCGGCCACCTGCTCGGAGCAATCGAAGCCTACGCCCGCGGCATCCACATCGACACATCCAGGATTGAAGAGCTGGCCCGGGACCTGGACCCCAGCAACCCGGAAGGCATCCAGGAGGCCCTGTCCCAGGGCGTCTTTATGCCGCAGCGGACGCCTGCGCAGGAACAGGCCCTGGAAAAACTTGAGACGGCCCTTGCCCTGGTTGAGGGCTGGGTGGATGAGCTCACTGCCGCAGCCACGGAGAAGCTCCTGCCCTCAGCAGGCGCCCTCCGTGAAACCGTCCGCCGGCGCCGCGCCACGGGTGGTCCCGCCGAACATGCATTCGCGTCCCTGGTGGGTCTGGAGCTGCGTCCCCGGCGGCTGCGCGAGGCTGCCACGCTGTGGGCGGCCCTTAAGAAGGAACGCGGCATCGAAGGCCGGGACGCCATCTGGCACCACCCCGATCTCCTGCCCACCGCCGAGGACCTCGACGATCCCTTGGGATTCAGCGGCCGCCGCAAGCTGGCCGAGGCCAGCGACAGTGAAGTGGACGATGCCCTGCAGAAGCTGCTCAGCGGCGGCTTCGACAGTGCACCGGAACACGGCGAAGACCAGTCCGCAAGCGGCACGGACACCGACCACTCCGGTGACGGAAACACCAACGAGGACACCGACGACTCCGGTGGCGGAAACAGTGACGGGAACGCTGCGGGCGGTTCCGACCGCGGCGACCAGCCAAAGGGCTAGGCCACCTGCACTTAGGGGACGAGCCTAGTCGGCGTCTCCCGGCCAGAGAGCGGGCTGGCCTGGTGTTCTGCCCTCAGGCATGCCGTGTTTGCTGTCAGCCCCGGCCGCCAGGCCGCGGGAGGTGGCGAAGGAGACGCCTTCCAGGAATGCCTTGGCCCGCGCCGTGTCCGGATAGGCTTCCAGCAGTTTCCAGAACGCAGCGTTGTGCCCGGCCACCAGCAGGTGTGCCAGTTCGTGAAGCAGGACGTAGTCAATCACCCACTGTGGCATGGACCTGAGCTTGTCGGAAAGCCGGATCGTGCCCTCAGACGGCGTCGCTGATCCCCACCGGGAGTTCTGGTTGCTGACCCAGCGAACGGACGTTGGCACTGCACGGCCCCCCAAGTAGAGGGTGGACAGGTCAGCGGCGTGGGCTGCGAGCCCGGCGTCCGTTGCCGGCTGTTGCCGGCGTTTTTGTGCACGGCGGGTCCCTTGGCGGTGCAGCTTCTCCAGCATGCGGTGCACCCACTCGGATTCCTGGGCGGCCGTGAAACGGTCCGGGATCGCCACCACGGCCGTGCCGTTCTCCCAGAAAGCCGACACAGTACGTGTGCGGCGCGCGGACCGGCGCACCTCGACCGGCGCGCCGTCGGACGTAGTCAGCTGCTGGCCTTTACGCCCTTGCGCCCGCGCGGTCACAGCGTGGTGCTTTCGACGAGGACCTTCAGGACGTCCTCACCGTAGCGTTCGAGCTTGGAAGGTCCGACGCCGGCGAGTGTGGCCAGTTCCTCCAGCGACGATGGCCGGGCTTCGGCAATGGCGGTCAGTGTGGCATCCGTGAACACCACAAAGGCCGGGACCTCCGCCGAGAGCGCCACTTCCTTGCGCCAGTGCCGGAGAGCCTCGAACGTCTGTTCCTCGTAGCTGGGCGGGCAGTCGTTGCAGCGGCCCACTTTGCGTTCAGCGCCGCTGGCCAGCATGCTGCCGCACACCCGGCACGTAGCAGGCTTGGCAGCTTTCCGGCGGGGCGCGGGCCCCTTGCCCCGGGCAGTGGAGCTGGCCACCGAGTCCGGCCGCAGACCGTCAAGGAAACGGGACGGCTTCCGGTTTGCCCGGCCGCCTGGGGTCCGGGCTGTGGACCACGACAGGGAAAGCTGCTCCCGGGCGCGGGTGATCCCGACGTACAGGAGCCGCCGTTCCTCATCGACCGCCTCCGGGGTATCAGCGAAGGAGATCGGCATCAGCCCTTCGCTGAGGCCAACCAGGAACACGGCGTCCCACTCAAGGCCTTTGGCCGCGTGCAACGAAGCCAGGGTGACGCCTTGGACAGTTGGGGCATGCTGTGCCAGTGAGCGTTCCTGAAGTTCGTTGACGAAATCCGCGAGGCCAAACTGATCGCCGCGTACCTGGACCAGTTCGTCGGCGAGTGCGACCAGCGCCGCCAGCGATTCCCAGCGCTCCCGCAGTGCACCTCCGTTGTGCGGCGGAGAGTCGGTATAGCCCAGGGAGGCCACGATATCGCGGACCAGCTGCCCCAGGGGTTCCGGCGCGGCAGTTTCGGCGACGGCCCTTGTTGCCGCCCGCAGCTGAAGAATGGCGTCCCTGACTTCCTTGCGGGCGAAAAACCGCTCACCGCCCCGAAGCTGGTACCCGATTCCCGCGGCTGCCAGGGCTTGCTCGTACGCTTCCGACTGGCCGTTGGTGCGGAAGAGGACGGCTACCTGACTTGCCGGTGTGCCGGCGTCGAGCAGGCCCTGGATCTTGAGCGCCACGGTGGCCGCCTCCGCCTCGTCGTCGGAACATTCCGTGAACTGGGGAACGGGCCCAGCCGGGCGCTGGGCCACAAGCTGCAGCGGCGCTGCCCACGCGGCGTCCGCCACAGGTCCGCCGCTTCGACGCCCGGCCAGGAGGTCGTTGGCAAGTTTGACCACCTGCGGCGTGGAGCGATAGTCCCGGATCAGCTTGACCACATTGGCTTCGGGATACCTGGCCTTGAAACCCAACAGGTGTTTGGGGGACGCACCGGTAAACGAATAGATGGTCTGGCTCGCGTCACCCACGACGCACAGTTCGTCGCGGCCGCCGAGCCACAGCTCAAGGAGTCGCTGCTGCAGCGGTGAAACGTCCTGGTATTCGTCGACCACAAAGTGGCGGTACTGCTCCCGTACCGTGGCTGCGACTTTCTGGTCCTCCTGCAGGATGCCAACCGTGATCAGCAGGACGTCCTCGAAGTCGATGACGTTGCGGTCGGTTTTGACGTCTTCATAGGACTGGAAGACCCGGGCCACGGCGGTGAGGTCGAACCCGCCGGGCGTACCCCGGTCCTTGGCGTTTTCCAAGTAGTTGGCAGGAGTCAGCATGGAGACCTTCGCCCACTCGATTTCCGAGGCAAGGTCCCGGATGGAAGCCCTGTCCGTACTGAGCCGCAGCCGGCGGGCGGCCTCGGCGATCATCTGGGCTTTGTGGTCCAGGAGGTTTGGAAGCGTACCGCCTACGGCCTGGGGCCAGAAAAACTGCAACTGCCTGAGCGCGGCCGCGTGGAAAGTGCGGGCCTGGACGTTGCCCACGCCGAGATCACGCAGCCTGCTTCGCATTTCCGCGGCGGCCCGGGCAGTGAACGTTACTGCAAGGAGCCGTTGCGGGCTGTAGACGCCGGAATGCACGCCATAGGCTATGCGGTGGGTGATGGCACGGGTCTTGCCGGTGCCGGCGCCGGCCAGCACACACAGCGGGCCGTTCAACGTGCTCGCCACTTCCCGCTGCTCGGCGTCCAGGCCGCCAAGAATGCGCTCCTCAAGGGACGCCGCACTGTCAACTGCACTGTCAAAATTCTCTGTAGTCACTCTGCTGCTCTGTTGTCTCGACTACCTGGTGCTGGAGTCTGGTCGGTGGATGATGCCCATGGCGTCAGGGGTCGGTGCGGTCCAGGATTCGTCCTCCGTACCAGTGCTCAATCAGCGATCGGGCAATGGACAAACGGCTGGAAATGGTGACCTCCCCGGTGAGCACTGCCTGCTGGAGTTCCTCCCGGCTGAACCAGCGCGCCCTGGTGACCTCCACGCCGTCGGGCGTTGCTTCGCTGTCCGCGGTGATGGCCGTGAATCCAAGCATAAGGGAGGCAGGGAACGGCCAGGGCTGTGAGCCCAGGTACTGGCATCCGGAAACACGCACGCCGACTTCCTCATGGATTTCCCTGACCACGGCCTGCTCAAGTGACTCCCCCGGTTCGACGAACCCGGCGAGCGTGGAATAGTTTTTGGCATCGAGCGGGCCACCGCCGCCCAGCAGCAGCCTCCCGTCCGGCCCCACAACGGTGACGATGATTGCTGGATCCGTACGAGGATAATGTTCGGAGTTGTCCTCGGGGCAGCGGCGCACCCAACCCCCGGATTCCACCACCGTGGGGGCGCCGCACCGGGGACAGTGCGTGTGCCCTGCGTGCCAGTTGGCAATGGCGCTGGCCTCGACAAACAGCGCGGTGTGCGTGGGGTTAAGCTCGGCGGCAATGTCACGGAAGCCTGTCCAGGAAGCATCAACAGGGATGCCCGCCGTGCCGGGTTCCACGGCCTCCGGCAGCACCACCAACAGCAGCTCGGTGCCGGCAGGGAGGTCCGAACCGTCCAGAGCGGTCCCCAGATAGATCACATCCTCCGGCGCGGATCCAACGTGCTGAAGGCTCTCCACCAGTCTGGGGGCGTCAGCGAGGAAAAGGCTGCTTCCGGCCACGAGTGCCTGCCGGCCGGACAGGACCACTGCCGCCGTGCCGTCGCGGCCCAGCAGCTCATCCACCATGCCCGGGCGGGTCCGGGCAGCGCAGCCCCGGTCCACCATGGCGGGAGGCACGGGAAGCACTGTATCAAACAGGTGGTTGGCGGGCAGCCGGACTGCCTGCGTCCGGTAGGCCGGTGTAACGGGCTCCGCATGACTCATGTGTCCACCGTACTGACTCGGGCCGACAAAGAACATTTTGGCAGCCAGGGACAGGGCGCTGTGGCTCCAGGCCGAGATTTGCCGTATATCTGGAGACTCGCCGCCGCCGCACCGGTGTCTTGGACGCCAGTCAAACTACCGTGGAACGGTGAGAAGAAAACCGATCGAACTGGCAGCCGTAGCAACCGCGGCAGTCCCCGGGCTGACCCCAACCGCTGTCAGCTCCGCTCCGGATGACGCCGCCGACTTCGACACCGCGCTGCTCCTCGATTCGGAGGGGAAGCGCTGGAGGGTCCGGTCGCCCCGGCACGCAGAAGCCAGCGCCCGGCTGGAGACAGAATTCCTGGTCCTGCGCGCATTCGCCCCCGGCATCAGGGCCGAGTTGCCCTTCCTCATGCCCACGGTGGCCGGCAGCGTACGCCTGGGCGCGCTGAGCACCTTCGTTTATTCCCACTTGGCCGGTTCCACCCGGAGCGTGGAGGAACTGACCGCCGGACCGGACCAGCTTGCCCGGGAAATCGGTGTGGCCCTGGCCGCGATCCACGATCTGCCCCATGCTTTGGTCAGCAACGCTGACCTCCCCAGCTATACGCCCAACGAGTTCCGCCAGCGCAGGCTCAACGAATTGGACCAGGCCGCCACAACGGGCAAGATCCCGCCGTCCCTCCTGCGCCGCTGGGAACACGCGCTCGAAGACGTGTCACTGTGGCGGTTCAACCCCTGCGTGGTCCACGGCGACCTGCACGAAGACAATCTCCTGGTGGAGGGCAGCCGTGTAACAGCCGTCACCGGCTGGACAGACCTGCGGATCGGTGACCCGGCGGACGACTTGGCGTGGCTGGTGGCCTCCAACGAGCAGGACTTTGTGGACACCGTCCTGAGCAGCTACACCGAGAGCCGCCGGGACGCCCCGGACAAGCACCTGCTCCGCCGGGCCGCGTTGTCCGCCGAGTTCGCCCTGGCCCAGTACCTCGTCAAAGGCATCGCGGCCGGCGATGCCGCAATGATCTCCGAGGCGGAGGGCATGCTTGAAACGCTGGCCAGCGACATCGCCGAGCACGGCGGGCAGGCAATCAGCGTCGAACCCCTCCCTTCCCCCGCGGCTCCCAGCGGTACCCCTCCCACGGGAACAGACATGGCCGACGGCGGTGCCGGGCAGGGTGCCGAGGCTCCCGGCAGCGCAGACGGTCCGGCGGGCGGGATCGCCGGCGTGACGCCAGTGGCCGTTCAGCCCGTGACGGTTCTCCCGATTCCGGCACCCGTACTGCCGGCAGTCCAGGTCACCCCGATTCCGGATGACGAACCTGCCCCGGCGGAGAAGCCTGCCCCGGCCGAAACTCCGGAGAAAGTTCCAACGGCGGAAGATACGTCCACGGCCGCCATCACCGTCATCGACGTCAATAAGCACTGACCGAGTAGGACTCTGACACCATTTCCTCCAGCTCTGCTGCCGACGCGAGGTCGTGCGGGCGGACCACCTGGTTGTCGGCCACATAGAAGAACGCCGCCCGCACCTCATCCACGGCGATCCCCTTCAGCCGTGCCCAGGCCAGCCGGTAAGCGGCCAGCTGAACCGATCTGGCTCTAAGCTGGGCGGCAGCGGGACGGCGGCCCGTTTTCCAGTCCACCAGGTCCCAGCCGCCGTCCGCGTCGCGGAATACGGCGTCGATCCGGCCGCGGACCACTACGTCACCCACGCGGGTCTCCACGGGCACTTCAACGAATGCCGGGGAGCGGTTGGCCCATTCGGACGCCCGGAAGGTCGCCACCATGGCGTCGAGGTCGTAGGCGGCATCGATGTGGCCGTCCGCTCCCTGCGCTTCGTCGAAGTCCAGCATTCCGGCGGCACCAAAGTATTCCTCCACCCAGGAGTGGAAGGCCGTACCTTTCCGCGCGGACATGCCCGGTTCCCGGGGAACCGGTCGCCTGAGCCGTGCCAGCACAGCCGCCGGATCTTCGCCAAGGTCAACTAGTGTTGACGCCGAAATGTGGCTGGGCAGGTGCACGTCCTGTCCGCGCGCCCTGCTGGAGCGCCGTTCAAGCAGCAGGGAAGCTTCCGCAGCCCACCCCGCGGCGGGGCCGCGGAGCTCATGGCCGTCTCTGCCCGAGGCGGCAGACTCCAGTCCCGCGTCGGGGAGGGTGTCACGGGCGGGAACGGCGACGCCGGCAGTCGCAGTGTCGCTCGTTTGGTGGTCCAGGGCGGCGAGCAGCCGCGCGGCGGCCATTTCCATTGCCGCCCGCCGGCCCGGGACGATGCGAAGACGCTGTCCGGTCCGGGGGTCCACCGGACCCTCCAGGGGGTCGTAAGGCCACTCGGCGATTTCCGTATCCAGGGTCAGTGGACTCTTCTCCGGAAGAGAGGCCTCGTCCACCGAGGCAGGGTGGATCACGGCAGCGGTGGTATCCGCGCCGGCGGCGGGCCGGGCTGCCAGGGGCTCCAGTTCGGCCAGGAATGGGGACATCTCGGACCGGCCGGCCCGCGAGCCCACCCAGGCGGCACTCGACACCCACAAAACGTGTTTGGCGCGCGTGTACGCAACGTAGGCGAGGCGCCGTTCCTCCGACTCGCCGTGGGCCTGAACGGCAGACTTGAAGTCCTTTTCCGCATCCAGCCACCCCTTCTGGTCGGGCTGGTCAAGGTCCCACTGTGGCAGGTCAGCGCGGTCACCCCGCAGCGGCCAGGGCAGGGCCGCCGTTCCGCTGCTCCACCGTGAATCTCGGCTGCTCGGAAAGGCGCCTGCGTTCAGGCCGGGCACAAAAACCACGTCCCATTCCAGTCCCTTGGACGCGTGGACGGTGAGGAGCTGTACGGCTTCGCGGTTGACATCCGTCGCCGGTGCATCGAGGCCGTTTTCCTCAGCTGCGGCTGCCTCCAGCCAGGCCAGGAAAGCGAGGATGTCCACCCGCTGGGAGGTTCTCAGGAAGCCGGCCGCAGCGTCCTGGAAGGCATCAAGGTTTCGGCGGGCTTGATGGATGCTGATGCCCGGGCGCGCTGCCACCTCGATGTCCAGCAGCATGGCACGTTCCACTTCTCCAAGGAGTGTGGTCAGGTCATCCCCCAGGTAGCCGCGAAGCTGCCTGAGCTCCGCCGACAGCCGGCCGAGCCTCTCCCGTGCTTCCGTGCTCAGGGATCTTCCGTGTGACGATGTCCAGCCCTCCCGGGGAAGCCAGTCCAGTGCCTCTACGAGACTGGAACCATCGGTCAGGTCGCTCTCAACCACCGGTGCGTCGTCCGGGGTTGAGCCAGCGTCCCCGGCCCCGGGTTCCGGCTCATGCCCCGCGGCGGGCCTCGCGCGCCTGCGGGCCAGCTGGCTGGACCAGTCGTGGAAGGCCATCAGGTCTGCCGGCCCGATCCGCCATCGGGCCCCGGCCAGCAGGCGCATCAGGGAATCGGACCGCCCCGGATCTGCCAGCACCCTCAGGGTTGAGACGAGGTCGACGATTTCGGGGGTGTCCAGCAGGCCGCCGAGGCCCACGATCTCGTAAGGGATTCCGCGCGCCTCCAGCTGACGGCTGATGGTCTCCATCTGGGCGCGGCGGCGGCACAGCACAGCGAGCGCGGGAGGCACCCGGGTGCCATCAGGCTTGAGCTCAAAGTCGGTGACCCGGTACTTCAACACGTCCTCCGCGAGGGCTGAGGCTTCCTCGACGTCGGTTCCGAACCGTCCAAGCACCACGCGGCCGTCAATGGCGTACGGGCTCGGCTGGAGCGGCGGCACTTTCACGGCGGGCGCCCCGTTAACCCCAGGCCCTGGGGCTCCGGCGGGTTCCAGGTGCGCAGCTGCCCTGCCCAATGACTCCGACATGACGTTGGCTGCCTCGAGGATCGACCGGCCGTTGCGCCACGCCGTGGTCAGGTAGGAAGTGGGCGCCGGCGTGAAGGTATCCTCCGCGTACGGGCCGGGCATCCGGACGGGGAACTCCCGTACGAAGTGGAACAGCTGCCCCGCTGAAGCGCCGCGGAAGCCGTAGATGGACTGGTTGGGGTCCCCCACTGCGGTGACGGCGTGCCCGCCGCCGAACAGCCGCGAGAAGAGGACCAGCTGGGCGTAGGAGGTGTCCTGGAATTCGTCGAGGAGGACCACCTTGTAGCGTTGCCGCTCCATCTCCGTAGCAAGCGGGACCTCCCGGGCCACGCGGGCGGCGAGGGCTACCAGGTCGCCGAAATCGAGGGCTCCGCGGGCGCGTTTGGCTGCTGAGTAGCGGCCCACCATGTCCGCAACGCTGGCCCTGGTCCTCAGCATGGCGGCGAGTTCCACAGCTGACTGGGTCGGGTTCTTTTTGCCGTCAGCAACGTAGGGCAGGCCTTCGAACTCTGAGATCCGTGCCATGAGCCAGGACTCTACATCCGCGGGCTCCTGAAGGTGTTCCGCGCATTCCCCGGCAAGCTGGATGACGGCCTTCACGAGTGTGGACTTCGCCGCACTGAAGTGGCGGTACTCGCCGTCGAACGCCTCCACCACCTCGCTGGCGAGCTGCCAAGCCTGGGCGCCGCCCAGCAGTACGACGTCACGTTCCACTCCCAGCCTCAGGCCGTAGTCGGACACGATGCCGCTGGCAAAAGAGTGGTAAGTGGACACTTTCGGCTCAAGCGCGTCACTGCTGAGCAGTCCCTCAGGGAAGACGTTGTGCCCTGTGTCCTGGGCAGCGATGCGCTGCAGGACCGCCAGCTTGGCCCTGATCCGCGTGGCGAGTTCACCGGCAGCCTTCCTGGTGAACGTGACCCCGAGGACTTCTTCAGGCCTGACCCATCCGTTCGCGACCAGCCAGACCACGCGGTCGGCCATGGTGGCCGTTTTGCCGGATCCAGCACCGGCAATGACCAGCCGCGGCGTCAGGGGCGAGGAGATGATGGCGGATTGCTCGGCCGTGGGTGAGTTCTTCTCACCCAGCAGCCCGGACAGCTGTTCCGGACTGAACCTGGGCTCGGGAAGGACTGTTGGCTGGGTCATTCTGTGACCTGCTTTCCGCGTGCACAAAGGGGGCAGACTTCTGGAAGCCTGCAGCCGTGCCCGCCGTGCCCACCCTTGGCGGGGTCGTGCCTGGCTTCGAAGACGCTTCCCGCCATGACCGCCGCAGCGCCGTTCACCATATCAAGGGCCCAGTTGTCCTGCGGGTCGAGTGAGTCCTGCTGCTGAACGCCCGGCCCCTTGGTTCCCGTCCCCAGTTGGGCGAGTACGGCACCGCCGGGCACGGCCTTCGCAGGTACGCCGACAGCATCGCCGAAGCCGCCCGCGAGGACCGCGGCCTGGTACGCCCCAAGCTGGGGATGGCGCGAAAGTTCCGCCTTGCCGGGCTGCCTTTTTCCGGTCTTCAGGTCCACGACCACCAGCCTGCCCTCGGAATCGATCTCAAGCCGGTCAACCTGGCCGCGAAGGACTGCCTGCCGGGCAGGGCTATCCGGGCCGTCACCGGCCGGTCCCGGTTCCGGCGCGCCGTCGCCTGCAATGTCCGCACCGGGAACCACGTCCGGGAGTTGAACAGCAAAGTCCTGCTCCACCCCCACCAGGCTGCGCCCTTCGCTCCGCATTACCAGCACGTACTGGGCAAGTTTGCGCACCATGGCCTCGGCCCGCTGGAAATCAATCCTGCCCTCCCAGTTGTCCTTCATGCCGAGCACCGGCCACCGCCTGACGAGTTCTGCGACGTATTCGCTGCCGGAGGCCTCGGGCAGATCCTGCGCGATGGCATGGACCAGTGTGCCCAGGCTTCGGGCGAAATCAGTGGCAGCCTCACCGCCCGCCGCCTGCACAAACCAGTCCAGGGGAGACTTCTGGACGGCTTCGACCTTGGACGGTGAAACATAAACCGTTCCTCCGGGTGGCACAACGGCCTCCGTGGTTGTCAGTGCGGCCAGGCCCCACCAGCTGTCCGGATGAGCTCCGGGCACCGGTGGCTCGGCCGAAGCCAGGCGGGCGAGTACCCTGACGGCTTCCGCGGCTTCCGCGGCGTAGCGTCCGTCCAGCTGGGCGTACTGCCGGAGTTCCGCGACGAGGGCCCGAAGCGTCATGGGCCGCTCCACGGGGGTGAAGCCGCGGCTTTCCTGGCCGGGCAGCAACGGCGCCACATAGTCGAGGAACGAGGAGGGCTGGTCATCCTCGGAGGAGACGGCCGTGCAGATCAGGAGGTCCTGAGCCCGGGAGACGGCAGTGGAGAAGCTTCTGAGTTCGTCGTACCGGATGTCCCGCAGGCGGCTCAGCGGGTCAAGCTGCAGCGCGTATTCCACGCCATGCTCCACGGCATCTGCATACAGCGTGCTGCCCAGCAGCTCTCCGCGAAGCCGGGTGTTGGGCCATACCCCCTCCTGGAGTCCCGCAACGATCACCACGGGCCATTCCCGGCCGGCGGCGCTGGCGGGGGTCATCAGCTCAACGGCGTCGTCCACCTGCGCCCTTGCAGCCAGTGTGTCCATGGGAAGCTCCTGGTTCAGGAGGTATTCCAGGAACTGCTCCGGACCGGCACCGGGCATCTGGTCCACATACCGTTCGGCTGTGTGAAAGAAGGCCATCATGGCGTCAAGGTCCCGGTCAGCCCGGGCACCGTGGGGACCACCCGCCAAGGCAGTCTCTGTCCAGGCGTTCGCCAGCCCGGTGGAGTGCCAAAGGGCCCACAGCACTGACTCAGCGTTGGCTCCCGGTTGGACGGCGGCGAGGCGTCCCGCCTGGATCATGCGGGCGGTGCGCCGGGCCGACCTGCCTTCGATCCCCAGCGTGGCGAGGGCACCGGGCTCCAGGATCGCTTCGACCAGCAGCGCGTCACTGGTCCGTCCGCCGCCGCCCAGGAGTTCTTCACGCCGCAGTGATTGCCTGAGCCTGCGCAGTTCAATCGACGTTGCTCCGCCGATCCGCGAGGTGAGCAGTGAAACAGCCGACTCAGGTGTCAGGAGCGCAGGATCCAGCGCAATCGCATAGGCGTCGAGAAGCGGGCGTACGGCAACTTCGTCACGGACGGCGGACTCGGCCACGGGAACCCGGACGGGGATTCCCTGGCCGGACAGGTAGCGCTGGAGTTCGCTGAGCTGGCCGCCGTTTCGGACAATGACGGCCATTTCGGCGAGGTCACGTCCGTGGTTGATGTGCTGGTCCAGGATCCGCTGGGCAACATAGCGCAGCTCATGGACCGGCGAGGGCACGAGGTGGGCTTCGACGACGCCGTGGGGCCTGGCTGGCTGGCATTCGGGATCCTGCTCCAGGCGCCGGGCCAGCTGTCCGCCGGCGCGCTGCGAGATTCGGCCGGCTACGCCCAGCCAGGCCTCCGCGACTGCGGGTGCGTGGCGGTGGGTGTGCCACAGGGGGCGCTCCAGGACGGCCGTGCCAGTGGAAAGAAGCTTGGGAAGTTCGGCAACGAGATCCGGCCTGGCACCGCGGAAACCCTGGACAACGGTATCCGGGGAGGAGGTCACGTAGCAGTCCTTGCCCGCCGCAATGTCCGCAAGCAGTTCAAAGACGGCAGGGTTTGCTTCCTGGACGTCATCCACCAACAGCAGCTGGAGGCGCTCCCGTTCGGCGGCCAGGAAGTCCGGTGCGTCCTGGAAGATCTGCCGCGCCGCAGTGATGATTCCCGCTGGATCGAAGGCCTCAGGCATGCGGAGGTCCAGCACGTCCCTGTATTCGGCATAAAGCGCTGCGGCGGCGATCCAGTCCGCCCTGCCACAACGGCGGCCAAGGTCCTCGAGGTCCTGGGCCGTCCTGCCGGATTCAATGATCCGGTCAAACAACTGACGGACTTCATGCCGGAATCCCCTCGTTTCGAGCGCAGCGCCCAGTTCGGCCGGCCACGGCAGCTGCAGCCCGGGAAGTGCATGGCCTTCCAGCAGCTCCTTGATGATGAGGTCCTGCTCCGGCCCGGACAGAAGGCGCGGGGGCCGAGGAAGCGGCAGTATGCCTTCAGCCTTGGCCCGCCGGATCAGGTCGAAGGCGTACGAGGCCCAGGTCCTTGCCGGAGTAGTGCTCAGGCTCCTGTCCAGCCTGGCCGTGAAACGGTCGCGAAGCGAGTCTGCTGCCAGCCGGCCAGGGGCAAGGATCAGGATCCGTTCAGGATCCACGCCCTCGTGGAAGGCCCGGCGAACGGCGGCCTCGATCAGGACGGTGGACTTGCCGGTCCCGGGGGCGCCCGCAACCAGGACAGGTCCGGAGCCCTGCGGGACCTCCACAGCGGCCTGCTGATCAGCTGAGAGCGTGGGGACGGAGCCCTGCAGCCGGCGGGGCGGAAGCAGCCGGAGACCGGTCCCGTGGCCGCGCAGAGCGGGTGCACCGGCGTGGTCCGCGGCAGGGTGCGCGTCATCAACGTAGGGGAAAGGCGGGTCGGGCAGGAGGTCCGTCTGCAGGCTTGTTAGCGTCACACGGACATTTCATCATCGGCCGCAGACAATTTATGAAGCCCACGCTCCAGCCGGTCCGCAATCGCGTCCAGCTGGTCGAATTCAGCGTCAGTGGGTGCCCACCGGGCCGCAGCCAGGTTGACCCGCCAGCGGCCTTCGCCGGTGCGAAGGAATCCATCGTGGCTGCCCAGAAGCGGCGTTCCTTCGTCCAGATAGCGGCGCAACGCCGCGGCTTCGTGGCCTTCAGGCGCTTCCCCGCTGGCTTTGAGGACCCGCCACCATGGCACACCGCTGCCGTAGTGGCTCATGACAGCGCCCACCTGCCGCGGTCCGCCGGCTCGCAGCAGCTCGGCGACGTCGCCATAGGCAACGGCGGCGCCCCGGGGCACTAGCACCACGACGGCCAGCACCGCCTCGACATACTCCGTGCGCATGGTTCCAGCGTAACCGGTGGCATCGTGCCGCCTGGTTCACACGGTGCCCTCAGGATACGAATACGAAGAATCCTGACCCGCCGACGGCCCTCACGGAGACTGTCAGTGTTGGCCGGTAGCGTGAAAGCATGAGCACTTGGAACACCCTCCCCCGCGCAGCGTTCGACCTCGAAACCACTGGCCGCAACTCCCGTGCGGCACGCATCGTCACAGCCTCCGTGACCGTGGTTGACCAGCAGGGTGATGTCATCAAGGAACACGAATGGCTGGCCGACCCAGGCGTGGAAATCCCCACTGAGGCCAGCGATGTACATGGTGTCACCACGGAGCAGGCAAGGCGAGAGGGTAGGCCGGCCCACGAAGTGACAAGTGAGCTCGCAACGGTCCTGCAGGAGCTTTTTGACGCCGGCGTCCCTGTGATTGCGTTCAATGCCAGCTACGATTTCACCGTGCTGGCGGCCGAATCCGCGCGGTACGGCGTGAAGCAGTTAACCAGGTTCCCCGTGTTGGATCCCTACATCATGAACAAGCAGGTGGACCGGTACCGGAAAGGCAAACGAACGCTGACCGCTCTGTGCGAGGAGTACGGCGTCAGCCTGGACAACGCCCACACGTCCGCCGCGGACGCGCTGGCCACGCTCAGGGTGTTGGACGCCATGGCGGGCAAGTTTCCCAAACTCAGGATGCCGGCAAGCCAGCTTCACCAGCTACAAGTGGACTGGGCAGTCAGCCAGGCAGCGGATTTTCAGGACTACCTGCGGAAAACAAAGCCAGCTGCGGTGATCGAGGGCGACTGGCCGGTCCTGCCGCCGGAAGACGCAAGCCGGGGCGACTTCTAGCTGCGAGCTAACTCACATTTATTCCGTTCTCCGCATGGGCATCAGTTTTCCTGTCTTCGATTCGGGAGTAGTAGCAGAGTCGCGCTTGGCCTAGAAGCGTTGCAGCCCTGAGCCGAACAATATTCGGCACAAACTGAACTTGACCGTCACCATCTTCACCTATCCGTGGGCCAACTCGTTAGTGAGATGATTAAGTTTTGCGGTCCCCTGCCCTGATCATCAGTTCCCGTGGTACGGCAGGCCCCCGGCGCCACGTGTGCACATTGCGGCCGGATGAACTTATGACTCACATGAAAGTGACTACCTGATGAAATCGAAAGCCATGAAGTGGCTCACCAGCGTACCTGTGGCTATTGCCCTGGCTGCCTCCCTAGCGGCCTGCGGCGGGGCTTCGTCACAGCCCGCCGGCACCCCCACGGACGCCCTGGCCGGCAGCGATCAGCAAACGCTGGACAAGTACACAACCGCTGATGTCACCCCGATCGACCAGATCGACAAGACCAAGCTTGGCCTGAACACCGAAGGCAAGCTTGAGGTGGGCACGCTCTCCGATGCCCCGCCCAACATCTTCATCGATCCCTCCGGCAAATTCACCGGTTACGACAACGAACTGCTGCGAGCCATTGCCGGCAAGCTCGGCCTTGAGGTCGAGTTTGTTGCCACCGACTTCTCCGCCCTGCTCTCACAGGTCCAGACCAAGCAGTTCGATCTCGGGTCCTCCTCCATTTCCACCACGGAGGCCCGCCGCCAAAATGTGGGCTTCACCAATGGCTACGACTTCGGTTTCATGGCTGTTGTGGCCAAGACCGACGGCGACGTCAAGGGCTTCGATGACCTGACGACCGACCTGCGCATCGGCGTAGTCCAGGGCACGGTCCAGGACGATTACGTCACCAATACCTTGAAGATGGAGCCGATCCGCTTCCCGGACTACGCCACCGTTTACGCCAACGTACGCAACGGCCAGGTGGATGCTTGGGTGGCCCCGTCCCAGCAGGCGGAGGGCCAGGTCAAGGAAGGCGACGGCACCGCCATCGTCGAGTCCAAGGTCAACACGGAGAACTTCACCGCATACGCTGTGGCCAAGGACAACCAGCCACTGATTGACGCCCTGAACGCGGGCCTTGACGCTGTCATCGAAGACGGGACCTGGTCCAAGCTGACCAAGGAGTGGTACCCGACACGCGAAATGCCGAGTGACTGGAAGCCGGGCAGCAAAGCCGCCACGGTTCCCCAAAGCTGATTGAGCCGGGGCCTCTATGGATCTCCTGGACCAGTTGGCTGACACCTTCTTCAACTGGGAGGAAATGGCCAAAGTCATTCCTGCCCTGCTCATGGTGGGCCTGCCCAACACGCTGATTCTGGCAGTAACGTCAGGCATCCTTGGTTCCCTGCTGGGGCTGCTGCTGGCCATGATGGCTATTTCCCGCAACGCGGGAGCGCGCTGGGCAGCCCGCGTCTACACCGACATTTTCCGGGGCCTCCCCGCTATCCTGGTGATCCTGGTCATCGGCATCGGTTTGAGCCCAATAGCCCGGGAAATCACAGGCAACAGGAACCCCTACCCCCTGGGCATCCTGGCCCTGACGCTGATCGCGGCCGCCTACATCGGCGAGATCTTCCGGTCAGGCATTCAGAGTGTCGAGAAGGGCCAACTGGAGGCGTCCAGGGCGCTCGGATTCAGCTACGGCAGTTCCATGCGCCTGGTAGTGGTCCCGCAAGGCATCCGTCGGGTACTTCCCGCGCTTGTGAACCAGTTCATTTCGCTGTTGAAGGATTCCTCGCTGGTCTTCATGCTGGGGCTGGCGGCCTCCGACCGGGAAATATTCCGGATCGGAAACGACGCCATGGCCAACACAGGAAACCTGTCTCCGTTGGTGGCGGCCGGCATCATGTACCTCATTTTGACCGTTCCGCTGACCCACTTCGTGAACTTCATCGACAACCGGCTCCGTACTGGCAGGCCCGAGAAGAAGGAACCGGACGAGTTGGCAGCACCTATCGGCAAGGGGGCACAGGCATGACGGAATTCACCTCCGGTACCCTGACCGGCAAGAACCTGCACCTCTCATTCGGCCACAACCATGTGCTCCGCGGCATTGATTTGCACGTGGAGAAGGGCACCACGGCTTCGGTCATCGGTCCTTCCGGCTCCGGTAAGTCCACGTTGCTTCGGGTCATGAACCGGCTGATCGAACCCGACCAGGGCGACATCCTCCTGGACGGCCGGTCAGTCCTGAAGGACAACCCGGACGAGCTGCGCCAGCGGATTGGCATGGTGTTCCAGCAGTTCAACCTGTTCCCGCACAAGACCGTGGTGGACAACGTTTCACTGGCGCTGCGCAAACTCAGGAAGCTGCCCAAGGACCAGGCGCACGCCGAGGCCCTGGAGCAGCTGGACCTCGTGGGGCTGAAGCATAAGGCAGACGCGCGCCCCGCGAACCTGTCCGGCGGCCAGCAGCAGCGTGTGGCGATTGCCCGTGCCCTCGCCATGAAGCCCGAGGTGATGTTCTTCGACGAGGCCACGTCCGCTCTGGACCCCGAGCTCGTCAAGGGCGTCCTGGCCCTGATGGCGGACCTCGCCAAGGGCGGCATGACCATGGTGGTGGTGACCCATGAGATGGGCTTCTCCCGCAACGTCTCGGACACCGTGACATTCATGGACGCCGGAGTGGTGGTTGAATCGGGTCCGCCCGAGCAGATCTTTACCTCCCCCGGCACGGACCGGCTTAAGGGCTTCCTCTCGGACGTCCTCTAGCCCCGTCGCAGGAAAAAAAGTAAATCCCCGGCTGCCTTCGCAACCGGGGATTTGCTCTTTTTGCCGTCCGGACGGGCAGTAATCCTCGCCCTGTCCGCAAGACCGAACCTACAAGGCCAGGACTTGCGGACAAGCCCGGGAACGGGCTCGACGCCGGCTATTAGCCTTGCGCGGCTGCGGCCGCCTTCGCTGCTGCCGGCAGGGCGTCGAAGATCCGGTTCATGGCGACGTCGTCGTGCGCGGCCGAGAGGAACCAGGCCTCAAAGACGGACGGCGGCAGGTAGACCCCGGATTCCAGCATGGAGTGGAAGAACGGTGCATAGCGGAAGGTCTCCTGGCCCTGGGCATCCGCGTAGTTGTGGACGCCGGTGGCCGACGTTCCGAACGCTACCGAGAACAGGTTCCCGGCGAACTGGATGGAGTGGTCAACGCCGGCGGCCTCAAGCTCGGAGGACAGCGCGGAGGAAAGCTCCAGCGAACGGGCATCGATGAACGAGTAAACGTCCCGGGTGGCGTGCGTGAGCGTGGCCACGCCGGCGGCCATGGCCACGGGGTTCCCGGACAGGGTTCCGGCCTGGTAGACCGGGCCAACGGGAGCGAGGTAGTCCATGACGTCGGCACGCCCGCCGAGTGCCGCCGTCGGCATTCCGCCACCAATCACTTTTCCGAAGGTGAGCAGGTCAGGGGTCCACGGGTCCACCGCCTCCGGGGCGCCGCCGGTGAGGCCCCAGTAGCCCGAGTATCCCGTGCGGAATCCCGTCAGCACCTCATCGAGGATCAGCAGGGCGCCATGCTCGCGGGTGATGCGGGACAGCCCCAGGTTGAACCCCTCGGCGGGAGTCACCACGCCCATGTTGGCCGGGGCCGCTTCGGTGATCACGGCTGCGATGTTGGGCCCATGGGCGGCGAAGGCTTCCTTGACGGCGGTGAGGTCGTTGTACGGCAGCACCAGCGTTTCAGCGGCGGTGGCTTCGGTGACACCGGCTGAACCGGGAAGCGCCAGCGTGGCGACGCCAGAACCGGCTGCCGCCAGGAGTCCGTCCAGGTGGCCGTGGTAGCAGCCGGCGAACTTGATGATCAGGTTCCGTCCGGTGAATCCACGGGCCAGGCGGACGGCCGTCATAGTGGCCTCGGTGCCGGTGGACACCATCCGGACGCGCTCCGCGGCCGGGACACGTTCCTGCACGATGGCTGCAAGGTTGGCCTCGTCCGGAGTGGACGCCCCGAATGAAAGGCCGCGGTCTACAGCCGCGTGGACCGCGTCCAGCACGGCGGGGTGCGCGTGGCCCAGCAGTGCGGGGCCCCAGGAGCAGACCAGGTCAACGTATTCTTTCCCGTCGGCATCCGTGAGGTACGGACCGCTGGCGGACACCATGAAGCGCGGGGTTCCGCCCACGGAGCCGAAGGCCCGGACGGGAGAGTTCACGCCTCCGGGCATCAGCTGGCGGGCGCGGTCGAAGAGGTCCTCGTTGCGAGGGTTGCTGGAAGTCATGGTTCCTATTCTTTCAGTTAGCCGGCCGCTGAGTTGCCGAGCAACTCAGACACCCGGGGCGCTACCGCCGTGCCCATCAACTCGATGGAGCGCATCATGGCCGAGTGCGGCAACGGGCCGCTGCTGTACTTGAGGTCAAAGCGGTCCACTCCCAGGTCCGCCTTGAGCCGGGCGATCTTCCGCGCCACTGTGTCCGGGGACCCCACGTACAGCGCACCCTCCGGGGCGCAGAGGGCGTCAAACTCCGGCCGGCCGGCACGTCCCCAGCCGCGCTCGGCGCCCAGCTTGTTCCGCAGTGTGAGCCAGTGCGGGAAGAACTCCTCCCGGGCCTGCTCATCGGTCGGTGCGACGTGGCCGGGCGAGTGGGTTGCGACCTGCTGGAGGGGGTGCCCGTATTGGGACATCGCCTCCCGGTACAGGTCCGCCAGCGGGCCGAAGGCGCGCGGCTGGCCGCCGATGATGGCAAAGATGATGGGATAGCCGTACTGGGCGCAGCGGAGGACCGATTCGGTGGTCCCGCCGACACCGATCCAGGCGGGAAGCAGATGGTGTTCAAGCGGCGGGTAGACGCTCAGGCCATGCAGTGCGGGCCGGGTTCGGCCTTCCCAGTGCACGGGCTGCTGCGACCGCACTTTATCGAACAGCTCAAGCTTCTCCTCGAACAGGACGTCGTAGTCGGCGAGGTCCAGCCCGAACAGCGGGAACGACTCGACGAAGGATCCGCGGCCCAGCATCACTTCTGCCCGGCCGTTGGAGAGGGCGTCCACGGTGGAAAACCGTTGGAACACCCTGATGGGATCGTCCGAGCTGAGGACCGTGACCGCAGACCCGAGCCGGATCTGGTGCGTGCGGGCCGCGGCAGCGGCCAGGAAAACTTCCGGTGCGGAGACTGCGAAGTCCTTGCGGTGGTGTTCCCCCACGGCAAAAGCGTGGAGCCCGACGGCGTCCGCCAGTTCCGCCTGTTCGAGCAGCTGGCGCAGCACCTGGGCATGCGGCTGCGGGCTGCCGTCCGCATTCTCCCCGACGTCGCCAAAGGTGTTCAGTCCCAGCAGGATCCGGTCAGCGGCCACCGGCGCGGTGGGATCCGACGCCGGGACAGCCGCCGGCTGGGAAGTCACCGGGATTCCTTCAGCCAGCCGGCGAGCTCGGCCGCCCAATACGTCAGCACCATGTCTGCGCCGGCACGCCGGATGCCCAGCACGGATTCGGTGACGGCGGCACGCCGGTCGATCCAGCCGTTGGCCGCGGCGGCTTCGATCATCGCGTACTCACCTGAGATCTGGTAGGCGGCGACGGGGACCGGGCTCATGGCGGCGACGTCGGCCACGATATCCAGGTAGCTCATGGCCGGCTTCACCATCACGATGTCGGCACCCTCGGCGAGGTCCAGTTCCACTTCGCGGATGGCCTCGCGGCGATTCCCTGCGTCCATCTGGTAGGTGCGCCGGTCACCTTTCAGCTGCGAATCCACCGCCTCGCGGAACGGACCGTAGAACGCCGAGGCGTACTTCGCCGCGTAGGCCACCACGGAGGTGGCAGTGTGCCCGGCTTCGTCCAGCGCCTTGCGGATGGCGGCGACCTGGCCGTCCATCATCCCGGACGGACCCAGCATGTGGGCGCCGGCGTCGGCCTGCGCCACGGCCATCCTGGCGTAGATCTCCACGGTGCGGTCGTTGTCAACGTACCCGTCGGCGTCGAGCACGCCGCAGTGCCCATGGTCGGTGAACTCGTCGAGGCAGACATCGCTCATGATGACCAGGTCGTCGCCCACCTCAGCGCGGACGTCCCGGATGGCCTTGTTCAGCACACCGTCCGGATCCAGCGACGCGGTACCCTCGGCATCCCTGACGGCCGGGATGCCAAAGAGCATGATGCCGCCGATCCCCAGCTCGACGGCTTCGGCGGCAGCCCGCTTAAGAGTGTCCGTGGTGTGCTGGACCACACCGGGCATGGAGGTGATGGGGTTGGGCCCGGTGAGGCCTTCCCTGATGAACGCCGGAAGGATCAGCTCCGCCGGCGCCAGCCGGGTTTCGGCGGTGAGCCTGCGCATCGCCGGCGTGGTGCGGAGTCGGCGGGGACGTTGGTTGGGAAAGCTCATCGGGTGTCCTTCACAGGTGGTCCGGGTTGGGTCGGGGAATCCAGGGCCTCGCGGACTGCCGCCACGATCCCGGCGGGGGTGGGCTCAGCCGCGACGGCAGCCACTTCGAGTCCCAGCGCGGCGGCTTCATCCGCCGTCGAGCGTCCGATCGCGATAAGCCTGCAGTCATGCAGCGGGGAAAGGTCGGAACCGATGCGCCGTACGGCGCTGGGTGAGGCCGCCACTACGGCGTGCAGCCGGCCGGCTGCGATGTCGTCCCGGGCGCCTTCCGCGGTCAGCAGAGCGTACGACGGCGGAGCGCCCGCCGGGCGGGCCGGTCCATTCTCCGCCGTGTCCTGGCCCAGGGGTTCGACGGCGAGCCTGCGCTCCGCATCTGCGGGGTAGTCCACGGTCCGATAGGCCGTGACGACGGTGACAGCGGCCCCGGATGCGGCCAGCCCGTCGGCGAGGCGCGGTGCGGCGATGTCGGCCTGCGGGAGAAGCACGCGGCCGGCGCCGGCGGGCCAGACCTCCAACAAACCCGCGGCGGACTGTGCGGCTGCGGGCGTCAGCGCGACGGGAACTCCTGCGGACTCGAGCAGCCCGCGTGAGGCCTGGCCGATGGCAGCCACCCTGGTGCTGGCGGGCAGCCAGTCGCTAAGGCGCATGCCGCGTTCGGCAGCCTTGTCGGCAAGCACGTGGACTGTGGTGGCGCTGCTGACCACCAGCCAGTCGAAGGCCCCCGCCGCCAGGGCATCGCAGGCCACGTCCAGGGAATGCTGGTCGGCTGCCCGCTCAAAATCAATCAGCGGCAGCAGCAGGGCTTCGGCGCCGGCCTGCTCCAGCGCGGCAATCAGGGTCAGCGACCGCTCCGGGCTGCGGGTGATCAGGACACGGGCGTGCGACAGCGGGCGCCGGTCCTGCGGGAAACTGCTCTCCTGACCCGCCATGTCAGGCCGCCCCGTGACGCGTGTCCACGGGCGGTCAGGAGGCTTGGAGGTCAGCGATGTCGGCGGCCCCGCCGGCAAGGAGGACCTCGGCCAGTTCGATACCAAGCAACGTGGCCCCTACCTCGGTCAGCCCGTCGGTGGCCCGTTTGTCCCGAACAGACGCTGTCCCGTCCACGGCACAGACCACTGCTTCGAGGTGCAGCATGCTGCCCTTGCGGTAGGCGTAGGCGCCGACCGGGGCCGCGCAGCCTGCCTCGAGCCTGGCCAGAAGCGCTCGTTCGGCTGTAACGGCGAGCCTGGTGTCGGGATCGTCCAGTGCCGCGAGGGCCTGGGCCAGGACGCCCTGGGAACCTTCCGTTGAGCCGGCCTTGCGGGGTGCGTCGGCAGTGCGGCATTCAATCGCCAGGGACCCCTGTCCGGCAGCTGGAAGCATTATGTCGGTTTCGAGGAATTCGGTGACGGCGTCGAGCCTGCTGATCCGCTCCAGCCCTGCCGCAGCCAGGACCACGGCGTCGAGGTCGCAGGACTTGCCTGGCACAACCTGGTCCGTGGCGTTGCCCGGCAATCCGGGAACCCGGCCAAGGCGGGTATCCACGTTGCCGCGAATGTCCAAAATCTGCAGGTCCGGCCGTGCAGCGCGAAGCTGGGCAGCGCGCCGCGGTGAGCCAGTGCCCACCGTGGCACCCTGCGGCAGATCGGCCAGTTTCAGGCCGTCGCGGGCACAGAGGACATCGCGCACGTCAACGCGGCGCGGCGTTGCCGCCAGGGTCAGGCCCACGGCCGCGCCTGTCGGCAGGTCCTTGAGCGAATGCACGGCGACGTCGCACTCGTTGCGCAGGAGGGCGTCGCGGAGGGCAGCGACAAAAACGCCGGTGCCGCCCATTTGCGACAACGAACCGGTGAGGACGTCGCCGTCGGTCCTGATGTGCACCAGTTCCACGGGGAATCCGCCGACAGCGGCCAGCTGGTCCGCGGTTTGCTGGGTCTGGGTCAGGGCGAGCTTGCTGGCCCTGGTTCCGATCCGGACAGTCATTGGGCGCCTTCTCCCCCGACGGGCACGCCAGACGCGTCCGGGTAAGGGTCGTGCCCGGAGCCGACAGTTGTGTCCGCGCCGGCGATGGTGGGCTTCTCGCCGCGGAAGTTGGCGCAGCAGCCCGGACGGCAGACGTCGTACCACGGCCCGAGGCCGGTCACCGCAGGACGGTCGACGATGTTGTTGGACCTGGTCCGCTCCGAGATGAGGTCCACCAGTCCGTTCACGAATTTGCGGTGCGTGCCGGGAGTGGGCACCCGGGTGGCGGCCAGGCCCAGGTTGCGGCAGGTTTCCAAGGCTTCCGTGTCCAGGTCCCAGACAACCTCCATGTGGTCGCTGACGAAGCCGAGCGGAACGATCACGATGCCCTTGATGCCCTGGCCGGCCAGTTCCTCTATGGCGTCGTTGATGTCCGGCTCCAGCCACGGCACGTGCGGGGCGCCGGAGCGCGACTGATAGACGAGGGACCACGGGGCGGTGAGGCCGGACTCGGCCTCGACACTGCTGATGATGGCAGCCCCGGTGGCGAGGTGCTGTGCCACGTACGCGGATCCTTCTTCAAACTCGCGCGGCTCGGCGTCGGACCGTCCTGCTGCTTCGGCGTCACGCGTGGGAATGGAGTGCGTGGCGAAGAGGATGTGGACGGGGGCGTCGGGTGTGCCCGCGGCGGCGAGCTGGGCGCGGACGTCGGCGAGGCCGGCGGCGGTGCCTTCAACAAAGGGCTCCACAAAGCCCGGGTGGTCGAAGTACTGGCGGACCTTGTCCACCTCGAGCCGGCCGTCCAGGCCGGTCTCGGTCAGTGCCATGCCGATGTCCTCGCGGTACTGGCGGCAGCTGGAGTAGCAGGAGTAGGCACTCGTGGTCACCATGAGCACCTTGCGGTGGCCGGCGTCGTAGGCGTCCTGCAGGGTTTGCGGGATGTACGGGGCCCAGTTGCGGTTGCCCCACAGCACAGGGAGACCGATGCCGCGGGAAGCCAGCTCGGCTTCCAGTGCTGCCTTGAGTTCGCGGTTCTGCTGGTTAATAGGGCTGATGCCGCCGTTGGCCCGGTAGTGGTGGGAGACCTCCTCGAGCCGCTCGTCGGGGATGCCGCGGCCGCGGGTGACGTTGCGAAGGAACGGGATGACGTCGTCCTGGCCCTCGGGGCCACCGAAGGAGGCGAGCAGGACGGCGTCGTAGTCCTTGGGCGGCATCCTGCCTGCTTCGGTGACGGGGTTGAGCGCTGTCACTGTGGAACCCGTCTCGGAGTCCGTTGGGCTCATGCGAGGACCTCAGCGATCTCCGCTGCAGTGATGCGGCGGCCTGTGTAGAACGGGATCTCTTCCCGGACGTGGTTGCGTGCCTCGGTTGCGCGGAGATGCCGCATCAGGTCCACTAGGTCCACGAGCTCCGGTGCTTCCAGCCCAAGAATCCATTCCCAGTCGCCCAAAGCGAACGATGAGACGGTATTGGAGATGACCTGCGGGAAGTCGCGGCCCAGCATGCCGTGGTCCCGCAGCATCTTGCCGCGTTCGGCCTCGGGCAGGATGTACCACTCGTAAGAGCGCACGAACGGGTAGACGCAGAGCCACTCTGCAGGTTCCACGCCCCGCGAGTAGGCAGGCGTGTGGTTCTTGGCGAATTCGGCCTCGCGGTGCACACCCATGGCCGACCAGACGATTTCCGTTCCCGCGAAGAGTTTGCTGCGGCGGATATCACGCATCGCCTGCTGCAGGGCCTCGGGCTTCGGTCCGTGGAGCCACACCATGACGTCGGCATCGGCGCGCATGGCGGAGACATCGTAGCTTCCGCGGTGGGTCACCCCGGCCTCGTCCAGGCGGGAAAGCAGGGCATCGAAGTCATCGGCAGCATCGGCGCTGCGCAGGACGTCCGCTGACCGCTTGAAGACAGTCCAGAGGGTAAAAAACTGCTCGGCTGATTCTTCGGTTTTAGTGACAGATTCGGCAGAAGTGTGGCTCATGGTTACCAGTTTGCCCCTTCCTCTTCGTCAAGTCGAAACCGAAAAGTTCTACAAGACGTAGAAGTGTTGAACGTCACACTGCGGGCCTCGAGCGGCCACATCTGCCGGGAATGGCTTCAGAGCCGCCGGATCCTTGTGAAAATCAGTCCGGCGGCTCCCGCAGACCCTACAAGGCCGACGCCGAGCCAGACCTTGGCGGCCTCGGCCGACGGTTCCGCCTGGGCCGTCATTGCCTGCCGGCTCCGGGCGGCTCCACCGACCGACTGGGGAACCCCCGTACGGGTTGTGGCGGCCGGATCCGCTGCGCCGGCAGTTGGCCGCGAACCAGCAGGCGCTGAACCATCAGTCCCGGCTGCAGGCTGCTCGGACGCTGGCGCATCCGCTGCGCCGGACCCGGACACCCCGGTCGCTGCTTCCGGCTGCCCGGTTGCGGGCTGCTGGGGCGGCGCTGCCGCCGCGGTGGCCGGTACCGGCGCAGAGGCAGGCGCCGGCGCCGCCGTCCCTGCAGTCGCCGCGCTGCCGGCGGGCGACGGTGAAAGTGTGGTCGGCGCGGGAGAGGCGGATGTCGGGGAGACGGCGGTCGGGGACAGGGTGGTCGTCTCGGGAACCGGGGTGGGTTGCGGCGAGGCGGGGGCAGTGGCCGTCTCGCCGAGCAGGCCCTGCAGCAGGCCGCCGACGCGGGGAACCAAGGCTTCTCCCGTGACCCTCACGTCCGGCTCTTCGGACCTGCCGTCCGCCTGGGACGCGGGAACACCCGCCGTGAGGACCAGTACCGCCCCGATTGCGGCAGCAGCACCGCCACGTCGGACTCCCCCATGGATACCGGTCCGGGAACGTGAAGTTTCGGACCTGTGCTTAACCATAGTGAACAACCCTAGCCACGCTGGCGGGTGAATTGAAAGTCGGTTAAAGGCTTTGACGAGCCTTGTTGAGCGGCTGATACCGCGCTGAACTGCGGCGATACTCAACTCAACAGGCTGTGAATTTGCACCCTGGTGTCGGCCACGACGGCGGCCAGTCCGTTGCCTGCAACCCAGCCACCCACGATCGCCAGGCCTTCCTCCCCGGAACAGACCCTCCTGATGCCTGCCACGCGTGCCTTGTGGCCAACGGCAGCGAACGGCAGGGCCCCCTGCCACCGGACGACGTCCCAGCCGATGATGTCTTCCTGCCGGATCGGGACATCAAGCAGGGCCGAGGCATCACGCAGGGACGAGGCCAGGAGGGCATTGTCGGTTGCGGGGCCGCCCGCGCCGGACGCCAAGCCATCAATCCGCCCGTAGGAGAGCCGGAGAACATGGGTTCCGGGACCGGCCGCCGCCGCCAGCCAGCCCCATTTCGCCGTGGCATGCGTCAGTGCCTTCGCTTCAATGCCCGGGGTCTGCGGCGCCACCAGGATGCCGGTCCCCCGGGGCCGCCGGTCAAGTTCCGGCAGGTCCACCACCAGCGTGACCAGCCTGACATCGGGACCGCTGCCGGGCTGTTTCCCGGCCAGGTCCGGGACCGCCGCCGCCAGCAGCCCGACGGCAGCCGGGCCGTCGAGGGCAACGACCAGGACACCGGCGTCGTAAGCGGTCTGCCCGGCAGTGACCCTCCAGCCATCCGGAGACCGGATGGCGCGGTCCGCACGGGTTCCGCGCACCAGTTCCACGCCGCGGGCGTGCAGATCCGATACCAGGGCGGCAACTAGGGTGTGCATGCCCCCTTCCAGGCCGGCGACGGCGGATCCAGCCTTGGCCACGTGCGCCGGCGCGGCACCTGCCGCCGGGCTGCCCGGGGCACGCCGCTGGGCGGAGACGGCAGCCGCAAGGGAACCGTGCCGACGGAGGCCTGCGCGAAGTCCGGGCGCCACCATATCCACGTCCAGCAGCCCCGGATCGGCGGAATGCACTCCTCCCACCACCGGGGCGACCAGGCGGTCAAGAACGCGGCGGCCCATCCGGGCGCGCACCAGGGAGGACACACTTGTCACCTCGGCCGAGGTCCCGACCGATACGGGCAGGATCCTGTCCAGCGAGGCACGCAGCGAGCCCAGGAAGCCCAGCGAGCGCCGGACCTCCGGGTCCCAGGGGTTGGCGGGGATGCCCAGGACGCCTGTCTTGGGGAGTTCCCGCGGCCCGTCGGGCAACTGAACCCACGCGCCGCCAGGTTGCGGGGTGACAATTTTTGCGGCCAGCCCCAGCTCAGCGGCGAGGTCGGCCACGGCAGTGGATCGGGTGGCAAAGGACTCGGCGCCGCTGTCCAGCAACAGGCCCGCCACGGTGTGGCTTCCCACGCAGCCGCCCCAGCGGTCGGTGGCCTCCAGCACAGTGACTGTATGGCCGGCGGCGGCGAGTTCCCGGGCGGCCAGGAGGCCGGAGATCCCCCCGCCCACTACGACAGCCGGTGCCCGGGATACCTCTGTGTGATGCCCGGATTCCGGCGCCTTGCCCATGGGACTACTCCGGGGAAATGGAGTGGATGAGCTCAACAACCCGGGTCAGGACGGCAGGATCAGTCTCCGGAGGCACCCCATGGCCAAGGTTGAGTACGTGGCCGGGCGCGGCAGAGCCGGCCCGGATGACTTCGCGCACGTGGGCCTCCAGCACCTCCCAGGGCGCTGACAGGAGGGCGGGATCGATATTTCCCTGCAGCGGCACGGTGCCGCCCAGCCTGCGGTTGGCCTCATCGAGCGGAAGGCGGTAGTCGACGCCCACCACGTCCACGCCGACGTCGCGCATGGCAACAAGCAGTTCGGAGGTGCCGGTGCCGAAGTGGATCAGCGGCGCGCCGAGGTGGCGGACGTGGTCCAGCGCCCGGGCAGATGCGGGCGCTACGTACTTGGTGTAGTCCGCCAGGCCCAGGGACCCTGCCCACGAATCAAAGAGCTGCCCGGCCGAGGCTCCGGCTTCAAGCTGGGCGCGGAGGAACATCCCGGAGGCATCCGCGGCCCAGTTGGCCAGGGCAGTCCAAGTCTCAGGATCGGCGTGCATCATGGTGCGGGGGCCGAGGTGGTCGCGGGACGGTTTGCCCTCCACCATGTAGGCGGCGAGGGTGAACGGCGCGCCGGCGAAGCCGATCAGCGGGGTCTTGCCCAGCTCGGCGACGGTCAGGCGTACAGCTTCCCGGATGGGCTCCAGGGCTTCCCATGTCAGCTGCGGCAGGGCGGCTACGTCTTCGGCAGTCCGCACCGGCTTGTCCAGGACGGGACCCACGCCGGGCACGATGTCCACGCCGACACCGGCAAGCTTGAGCGGAATCACAATGTCGGAAAAGAAGATCGCTGCGTCAACGTCGTGCCGGCGCACGGGCTGCAGCGTGATCTCGGACGCAAGCTCCGGGCGGAGGCACGAGTCAAGCATTGCCACGCCTTCACGGACCTTCAGGTACTCCGGCAGCGACCTGCCGGCCTGCCGCATGAACCAGACGGGCCTGCGGGACGGTTTGCCGCCCCGGTAAGCGGTGATGAGCGGGGAATCTGCGGTGCGGCCGTCGATCAGTGGATGGCCGGCAGCGAGGACACTGTCACTGGATACGGCATTGGACACGGCAGGGCTGGGAGTCATGCCATAGATTGTCCCCAAAAATGACTCCAAAAGATAACGACAGCCTGTCACCGCCAATGGCCCTGTTGGCTCCGTGGCGGGAATCACAGCCTTCGCCGCCCCTGCCGGCACCGGCGGGTTGTTCTACCACGGCACGAAAAAGCTATGATTGATCTGTTGTGGTTCTTTTTTCATTGGTGGCTACACACGCCGACATCGACCTTGAGACCGTTGCTCAACTGAGCAACGGTGCTTCCGGGGTTGCCACATCCGCACTCTCCGGATCGCCGGCAGTGACGGGTGCGGTGGTGCTTGCCACCTGCAACCGCTACGAAATCTATGGCGAAGCGCCCCACGCAGATGACGTGGAGGCAGCACGCGCGGCTCTGGTGGCCGAGATCAGCGGCCTCAGCGGCCTCAACGAACAGCTCGTGTCCCGCTCCTTCAGCACCCGCACCGGTCCCGATGTCACCCAGCATCTTTTCGCTGTCAGCGCCGGGCTGGATTCAGCCGTGGTCGGCGAGCGTGAAATCGCCGGGCAGGTCCGCCGCGCGCTGATCACCGCCCAGCACGAGGGTACGGCAAGCCCGGGCCTCGTCCGGCTGTTCCAGGCCGCGTCCAAAACGGCCAAGGACGTCGGAGCACAGACCGCCCTCGGCTCCCGGGGGCTGTCGATTGTCTCTGTGGCCCTGGATCTGGCCACCGACCTGTCCGAAAACCCCGACTGGTCCGCCAAGAAAGTTGTGGTGTTCGGCACCGGCGCCTACGCCGGGGCCACCATGGCACTGCTCCGGGAGCGGGGTTGCACCGACATCTCGGTGTTCTCCTCGTCCGGCCGGGCCGAAGGCTTCGTCGCCACCCGCGGCGGAACGGCGCTGGACAGCGACTCCCTGCCGGCAGCCGTGGCAGTGGCTGACGTCATGATCGGTTGCAGCGGTTCGGACACGCGCGTTGAAGCAGATGAACTTGCCGAGGTCCGCGCCGGAGCCACCCAGCCGCTGATCGCCATCGACCTCGCCCTCACCCATGACTTTGATCCCGAAGTAGGAGGGCTCGACGGCGTCGAGCTGCTGACGCTGGAATCCGTGCGCCTGGCAGCACCCCAGGAACAGGCCGAGTCCCTCACCCAGGCCAGCGGCATTGTGTCCAGCGCGGCGAAGGCCTTCGAGCAGGAGCGCGAGGCCCGCTCGGTGGATACCGCAATCGTGGCCCTCCGCCGACACACCATGAACGTCCTGGACGCCGAAATGGAGAAGGTCCGCGCCCGCCACGGCTGCACCGCGGCGGCAGAGGAAGTGGAGTTCGCCCTCCGCAGGATGGTCAAGCAGCTGCTGCACGTCCCAACTGTCCGCGCCCGCGAGCTCGCGGCGAATGGCCAGCAGGAAGATTATGTGGCGGCGCTCGAAACCCTTTACGGCATCACCGTGGAGCAGCCCGCGGCCGCTGCCCAGGCCGAATGCCCGGTGGACCACCAAGGGCTGGAAAGCGCCTAACCCCTCGGCGACGCTCTCTCACTTCCTTCACGTTTCTTCATGACGCTCTCTCACTTCCGGCACGGAAGTGAGAGAGCGTCATTGAAATTGGGGCGAAAAGTGAGAGAGCGTCGTCGGCGGACTCCCGTCAGTAGACGGGTTTCTGCGGTTCCACGTCGCGCACCCAGGCCAGGATCCCGCCGTCGAGATGGCTGACCCGCTGATAACCCGCTTTCCTCGCCGCCTCCAGAACATTCGCCGAACGGGTCCCTGCCTTGCAGTGGAACACGATGTCCTTGTCCTGGGGCAGCTCCGCCCAGGCCTCCCCGGCGAGGATCCGTCCCTGCGGAATCAGCACGGATCCGTCGATCCTGACGATGTCGTGCTCGCCGGTTTCGCGGACATCCACCAGGTCGAAGTCCTTCAGGCCCGCTTTGCGGGATGCCAGCATGGTGGCCAACTGTGTTGCAGTGATGGTGTGCTCGGTATCGGCGGATGCGGCCGGGGTAATTCCGCAGAACGCGTCATAGTCCGTCAGCTCCGTAATGGGTTCCGCGGCCGGATCCTTGGAGACGCGGATCTCTCGCCAGCTGCCGCCGAGCGCATCGAACAGGGCCACCCGGCCCAGGAGTGAACGCCCGACGCCGGTAATCAGCTTTACTGCCTCGGTGACCATGAGCGAGCCGACGGCGGCACAGAGCATGCCGAACACCCCGCCCTCGCCGCAGGACGGCACGGACCCCGCCGGCGGCGCTTCAGGGTAAAGATCCCGGTAGGTGGGGCCGTACTTTTCCCAGAACACGCTCACTTGGCCGTCGAAGCGGAATATCGACCCCCACACGTAGGGCTTGCCCAGGATGGCAGCGGCGTCGTTCACGAGGTAGCGGGTGGCAAAATTGTCCGCCCCGTCCAGGATCAGGTCATAATCCGCAAACAGCTCCAGGGCGTTGGTGGCGTCCAGCCTGACGTTGTGCAGCCGGACGTCCACCAGCGGATTCAGCCCGGCGATGGCGTCGCGTGCCGATTCGATCTTGGGCCTTCCCACGTCGGCCACACCGTGGATCACCTGTCGCTGCAGGTTGCTGAGGTCAACGGCGTCGTCGTCGATGATCCCCAGAGTTCCCACGCCCGCCGCGGCGAGGTAGAGCAGGGCCGGCGAACCCAACCCGCCGGCGCCAATGACCAGCACTTTCGCGTTCTTCAGCCGCCGCTGACCCACGGCCCCGATTTCGGGAATGATGAGGTGCCGCGAATAACGTTCCACCTCCGCGGGGGTCAAATCCCCCGCCGGCTCCACCAGCGGTTCAAGCGAAATAGGGGAAACATTTGCGGTGAATGTCGAAGCCATACTTCAATGTATGCCCCGAGATACCGCGAGGTCATATTACCCCGCAGTAAAGTGGAGGTAACTGCAATGGAAAGTAGGACAACTGTGGTCCATGAAGCACGGGCTGACCCGGCGTCCGGTGGCGAACCGCCTTCACCTCAACGCACCGTAAGCCAGCGGTCCGCCCGACTTCCCCGGGACGAACGCCGGGCGCAGCTCCTCGCGGCGGCCCAGGAGGTCTTTGTCGCCAATGGTTACCACGGCGCAGCGATGGACGAGATCGCCGAAACGGCCCATGTGAGCAAGCCGGTCCTTTACCAACACTTTCCCTCGAAGCGCGAGCTGTACCTTGCCCTGCTGGACAGTCATTTGAGCTCCCTGACCGACCTCATGCTCGGCGCCCTCAGCTCCACGATTGACAACAAAGAACGCGTCCAGGCCGTGATGCGGGCGTACTACCGCTTTATCGCCAGCGACGACCAGGCCCACCGCCTGGTATTCGAATCTGACCTGATCAACGATCCTGATGTCAGTTCCCGCCTGGAAACCTTCAATAAAACGTTCGCCGACGCCGTCGCCCGGGTTATTGCCGAAGACACCAAGCTGCCCCATCTGGAAGCACAGCTCCTGGGGCGGGGCCTGGCAGGAATGGCCCAGGTCAGCGCGCGGTACTGGCTGGAAACGGACGGAAATCTCGACCTCGATGTGGCCAGCGACCTCATCTATCGTTTAGCTTGGCGCGGAATCTCTCGCTTCCCCAAAGAGACCTAGACTACAAATAAGAGAACCCAAGAAACTTTGATTGGCTGGGAGGCCCCTTTTGGAAATTAAGATCGGCATTCAGAACATTGGCCGCGAAATCGTACTTGAATCGGCGCAGGATGCCGATTCCGTGGCTACGGTCGTTGAAGAAGCGATCACCAAGGGCACCGAGCTCCGGCTGAAAGATGACAAGGGACGCATCATCATCGTTCCGGGAAATGCCCTGGGATACGTTGAAATCGGCGCAGAAGAGGCCCGCAAGGTCGGCTTCGGCCAGTTCTAGCGGGCCGCCGGCCACCCGAACGCCATGGGCGGACATCCGTTGCCTTTTGAGGAGATTCAATGCTTTCGCTGACGATTGTTGTACTGGTGACCGTTGCCGCGGGCTTTATTGTCTGGGCCAATGACAAACGGCATGCCAAGTACGGCATGGGGCTGCCCGCGGGAGTTGCCACCGCGGTCGGCGCGTTGAGCTGGATCATCTTCATGGCTGCCGGCTTTGGCTACTTGCCGGGCCTGACCTGGATTCCCTGGGTCCTGCCCATGGTGCTGGGGGCCGCAGCTGCCTTGGGTGCTGCGGTATACCTAGGACGCACCAGGTCGCGCTATGACACCCGCCGGCTGACGGCGGCGCTCAAGCTCTGACCAGGCTCACCCCGGCGGCTGATTTTCTGCCTCCGTGCAGAGGCGCAGCCTGTTGCCTTGTGAATCCGTGACCACCACCCAGTCGGGTGCGTGGTCACGGTTCATTAAAGCGCCGGTAGCCCCGGTCTTCTCGAGGACGGCCGCAGACTCAGCCAGGCTTCTATGGATGTCCAGATGGATCCGGCTGCTGTTGGGTTTGGGTGGCGCGTGGAACCGCACGGACGGGCCCCGTCCGTAGGGATCCACCAGGTCTGTGCCGGGGCCTTGTTTGTATCCCAGGGCAACGCGCCACACCTCTGCGATTTCAGTGGCGTCAGGGGTGCCGATGCCTATTTCAACGGTCCGGTGCAGGCCGGGCTCCGCAGTTGCTCCGACGTCCGCTGCGGCGGAACTCGCCGAAACCGCCGCCGTGACGTCCCGTGAGGTGACCACGCCGCCGGCGTCATGGGAGGTGTAGCGCAGGAACACGCGGTTGTACCGCCAGTCGAGGTCCGGGTGGTGGTTTTGTTCTTCGGCGAGTCGTCCGACGGCGGCGATCAGCATCAGCGCGGCGGCCGCCGTCGGCGTTTTGTACACAGTCACGAGTCCACCGAGGCGGTACCGCCAGTCCGGGAGGCTGCCCAGTGCCTCCTCGATGCCGGACCTGGTGAGTGCCTCTTGCTGACCGGCCACCGCTGGCTCCTCGCGTCGTCCTTGGAAGTACGGCACCGGGGGTCGTCAACAGGGGGTCAGAGGAACTCTGCCCGGCCTTCCATGGCCGACGACGCCAGGGCGTGCTCGCGGCGCGGTATCCGCCCGGCCGCTTTCGCCAGCCTACCGGCGATCACAGCGTGTTTGAAGGCCTCTCCCATGAGCGCCGGGTTCTGGGCACGGGTGACCGCCGTGGCCAGCAGGACGGCGTCGCAACCCAGTTCCATGGCGAGCGCAGCGTCCGAGGCGGTCCCGATGCCGGCGTCCAGCACGACGGGAACGGACGCCCTGGACACGATGAGCTCGATGTTATGCGGGTTGAGGATGCCCAGCCCGGTACCAATGGGCGATCCCAGCGGCATCACCGCCGTCGCGCCGAGGTTTTCGAGCCGCAGCGCCAGGACGGGGTCGTCGTTGGTGTAGGCAAACACTTTGAAGCCCCGGTTCACGAGCTGTTCGGTGGCGTCAACCAGCTCCACGGCGTCAGGGAGGAGAGTCTGCTCGTCGGCGATTACCTCAAGCTTGACCCAGTCCGTTTCGAGCGCTTCGCGGGCCAGTTCGGCTGTCATGACGGCGTCCCGCGCCGTGAAGCAGCCTGCGGTATTGGGCAGGACCCGGATTCCGTGGTCCACCAGGAGCTGGAAAAGGGAGCCGGTTTCGGCCGGCGAGTATCGCCGCATGGCCACCGTGGTCAGCTCTGTTCCAGATGCCAGAAGGGCCGTACCCAGCCCGTCCAGGCTCGGAGCCCCGCCGGTGCCCATGATCAGGCGCGATCCGAGTTCGACGCCGTCGATCAGCAGGGGATCCTGGTGTCCGGTCTGGTTTAGGGTGTTGATGGTGCGTGTTTCCATGCTTCAGCCTCCTTGGACTGCTGTGACCAGCTCGACGTCGTCACCCTCGGCGAGCGCCGTGACGTACCACTGGCTGCGGGGTACTACTTCGGAGTTGTGCGCCACGGCCACACCCAGTTTCTGCCCGTCCGTCGCTTGACCGTTCGCGGCCAGGGAACGGCCGGTGACCTGGCTGACCAGGGTGGTGATCGACGCACCGTCGGACACGTCGTGCTGAAGACCGTTAAGGGTGATGTTCATGCGGATTCCTTGGTGGGTTGAAATGTGGCGGTGTGCTGCCCGGAGAACCTGGCCGGGCCGAACGGGAGCCAGCGCGGGTCCCCGCGTCCGTCCATCAGCTCCCGGCAGATGGCTGCCGCTGCAGGCATGAGCAACACCCCGTGGCGAAAGAATCCGGTGGCAACAATAAGGCCGGCCACGTGTCCCTCGCTCTCCGGGAGCTGGACGCGGCCCAGCAGCGGAGCATTGTCCGGCGTAGCAGGACGCGCCCTCGCCGTGCATTCGAGCAGCTCAAGCTCGGAGACAGCCGGCACCAGGACCTGGGCGTCCCGGAGCAGCTGGTAGACGCCGCCCGCTGACACTCCGGCTGCCGACGCTCCTGTGCCGTCCCGGCTTTGCTCCAGGCTTGGGGAAGCCAATGCGTCCTCGCGTTGGGTGGCACCGATGACCACTGTGCCGTCGCGCCTGGGGACGATGTAGACAGGGACTCCCCGCACCAGGCCGCGGACGGTGGCCGTCACCAGCGGGCGCAGATGCTCCGGGACGCGCAGCCGGAGGATATCGCCGTGCACCGGACGCAGCGGCAACCGGAGGCCCTCGGGCAGTCCGCCTAAAGTTGCTGCGTGAAGCCCGTTCGCCACGACGGTTTCCCCTGCGGTGACCGATCCCCCACCGGCCAGCCTGGCACCCGTGACAGCGCCGTCCTTCCAGATCAGCGACGACGCACGTTCGGCAACGGCGAATCCGTCGTGGGCGCCCGGCACCCCGGATCCCGATCCTTCCCCGTGGCCGGCCAGCGCTTCCCGCAGGCATGCCACCAGCTTCCGCGGATCCACCTGGTGGTCAGCGGGAATGTCCAGGGCGCAGGAGATCGCGGGGCTGAGGAGGGCTTCGCGGTTCCTCGCCTCCCTCACCGTCAGCGGTTCAACGTCCAGCCCGTGTGCCATTTGTACTATACGCAGGTCCATCAGGGCACGGCGGTCGGCGGAGTCGGCACCAATCGCCAGCGTGGGAGTGGGAAGGTACCCGGCGTCGCCGGGGGCGTCCCGGGCCAGGTCCGCCGCGAACGCCGGCCACAGCCCCGATGATTCAAGCATCAGCCCCAGGAGGTCTTCCTCCTGGTAGTGCAATTCACTCACCGGGGCGAGCATGCCGGCCGCAGCCCAGCTCGCACCGGAGCCCGGTGCGTCATCAATGACCACCGCCGAACGGCCAGAGCGCCTGGCTTCCCAGGCTATGCCGTGGCCAATCACACCACCGCCGATAACGGCGACGTCAGCATGGAGGTCAGCTGGAGCGGCAGCGGACAAACTGCCGGAGGACCGGATCATGGGTTCCTTCCCTACGCCGGTATTAGCCGGATCAGGTCAAGCGGTCGGCTCTGACGCCCTCTCAGCCCGGCGCTTTATGACAGCTGCCGCAGGCTCCCGCAGTACCTGCCCAGTTTAGAGGAACTACTCTGGTTTCCATGAACGCCGCCCTTTCTGACAGCAGTGCCCTTTCCACCGGCGCACTCCAGCCCCCCAGCCCTGCAGCCCTCAGCGGTGCCCGGCTGTACCTGTGCACGGATGCACGCAAGGAGCGCGGCGACTTTGCCCGGTTTGTTGATGCGGCATTTACCGGCGGTGTGGACATCATCCAGCTCCGTGACAAGACCATTGAGGCTGCCGAGGAGCTGGACCTGCTTGCGGCTGTGAAGGAGGCCGCACAGCGCCACGGACGGCTCTGGGCCGTCAACGACCGCGCCGACGTCGCGGTGCTGTCCGGCGCACCGGTCTTCCATGTCGGCCAAAAGGACCTGCCTTTGGAGGCAGCACGCACCCTGTTGAACGGAAACGCAGCGATTGGGCTGTCCACCCACACCACGGCACAGATCGACGACGCCATCCGGGCGTCCGCTGCAGTGACTGCAGCGCCCACAGGACTGGACTATTTCTGCGTCGGTCCTGTCTGGGCCACGCCCACCAAACCCGGCCGGGCCGCCGTCGGCCTTGACCTCGTCAAATATGCGGCGGGAGCGGTCAAGCAGGCTGCCGCCGTTCCCGGCGTGGCGGCGGTACCCTGGTTCGCCATCGGGGGCATTGACCTGGGGAATGTGGAGCAAGTGGTTGAAGCGGGCGCCAGCCGCGTCGTGGTGGTCCGGGCCATCACCGAAGCCTCCGATCCCGCCGAAGCCGCCGCGGCGCTGCTGCAGGCCCTGGACGCGGCCAGCTCCTAGCACTCAGCACCGGGGGGGCACAATGGCGTGCACTATCACCGGAAATCGGGCTACGCTGAATTTCGTGTCACATCATCGGCTGACCCCAAACGTCCACGAGCACACCAATGCGCTCGAGGAAGCACTGAGTGCGCTGCGGACCGAGCTGGAATTGCCGGGTGACTATCCTGCAGAGGCCGTCCGTGACGCTGAGGCCGCAGTCGCCGCCCGGCAGCTCCCCGAGGCCGATCTGACAGGTGTTGACTTCCTCACCATTGATCCGGAGTCGTCAACCGATCTTGACCAGGCCCTGTTCATTGAGCGCGCCGGCAGCGGCTACCGGGTTCTCTACGCCATCGCCGATGTCCCCGCTTTCGTGGTGCCCGGCGGCCCTCTGGACGCCGAGACGCGCCGCCGGGGGCAGACATTCTACGCGCCAGACGGCCGCATCCCGCTTCATCCGGAGGTCATCAGCGAGGGTGCCGGAAGCCTTCTGGCAGGCCAGCTTTGCTCTGCCTTTGTGTGGGACTTCCAGCTGGACCAGGCGGCCCGGGCCACGTCCGTGTCCGTCCAAAGGGCCCGGGTCCGCAGCCGGGCCAAGCTCAGCTACAAGGGGGCCCAGGCGGAACTCGATGCCGGAACTGCCTCGCCGGTGTTGCAGCTCCTGAAGGAAGTAGGCCTTAAGCGCGTTGAGCTGGAACGGGAACGCGACGGCGCGAGCCTGAACATGCCCGAGCAGGAGATCGTGCAGCTTCCCGACGGCGGCTACCGGATTGCCGCGGCTCCACAACTCCCGGTGGAGGACTGGAACGCCCAGATCTCCCTGATGACCGGAATGGCTGCGGCGAAGCTGATGCTTGAGGGCAAAGTCGGCATCCTGCGAACCATGCCTGCACCTGACGAACGGTCCTTGGGGCACTTCCGGCTCCAGACCGAGGTACTGGGCAAACCCTGGGACGGGGAAGCCGGCTATGGCGAATACCTCCGGACGCTTGACCCTACCGACCCGCGGCAGTTGGCCATCCTGCACTCGGCCGGAATGCTCTTCCGTGGGGCCAGTTACACGGCGTTCGATGGTGAGATTCCTGAAGACGCCCGCCAGTCCGCGATCGGCGCGGCGTATGCGCACACTACCGCTCCGCTGCGGCGGCTGGTTGACCGCTTTGTGCTGGTGATCTGCGAGGCACTCAGCAATGGCAGCGAAGTTCCGGCGTGGGCGCGCGAGGCGCTGCCCTCCCTGCCGATGATCATGGCCGGTTCCGATCAGCTGGCTTCCCGGATGGAGCGGCTGGCCCTGGACACCGTGGAGGCAGCCCTGTTGGTCAACCATGTGGGGCAGGAGTTTGACGCGATCGTCATTTCGGGGTCGAAGCCGCAGAAGGATAACGGCAACGGAAAGGGCGGCAACGGCTCCAACGGCAACGGCAGGAACGGGAACGGACCGTCGGGCATCATCCAGATTGCGGAGCCCGCGGTCACGGCGCGCTGCGCGGGCGACCTCGAATCCGGCACCAAGGTCCGTGTCCGGCTTCTCTCCTCGGACATCGCCACGCGGGAAGTCCATTTCGAGCTGGTGGAGTAGCCGCGGGGCGGCCGAAAGGGCCCAAAGCCGGGTTTAGGACTGCTTGCCGGTAGACTGAAGGAGTAGATATGGATGCCCGGTCGTTGATTTCCTTGATTTTGAACTCAACAAGCCCGCCCCTACGCGATCTTGAGATACGCCCGCTGGTCACCAGTGCCAGCAATTAGATAGCCCGCGATCGGCTTCCACTGGATTTGCTTGCGCGCTTCGAGCGTGCTCCGGAACGGCCTTGTTGGCCGGCCCGTTGAGCAGGCAGCGCCAATGCCCAAATGAATAAGGAAACTCACCTGTGAGTGAATTGCATACGCACCAGCTTCTGATTGACGATTCCGGCCTTGAGGTCCTCGAGCCGGAAGAGACCATCATCTCGGACGAAAAGCCGCACGAGATCGAGGAGAAATCCTTCGCCGACTTCAACGTCCGCGCCGATATCGTGGAGTCCCTGGCCGACGCCGGGATCACCCACCCGTTCCCCATCCAGGCCATGACCCTGCCGGTGGCCCTTTCAGGCCACGACATCATCGGACAGGCCAAGACCGGTACCGGCAAGACGTTGGGCTTCGGCATCCCCGCGCTGCAGCGCGTTGTGGGCCGGGACGACGCCGGCTTCGACAAGCTTGCCGTCCCGGGCGCCCCGCAGGCGCTCGTGATCGTGCCCACCCGCGAGCTCGCCGTGCAGGTAGCCAACGACCTCCAGACCGCCTCCCGCAAGCGCAATGCCCGCATCGCCACCATCTACGGCGGCCGCGCGTACGAGCCCCAGGTGGAGGCCCTGCAGAACGGCGTCGAAGTGGTCGTCGGCACCCCCGGCCGCCTGATCGACCTCTACAAGCAGAAGCACCTGAGCCTGAAGAACGTCAAGATCGTCATCCTCGACGAAGCCGACGAAATGCTGGACCTTGGCTTCCTGCCGGACGTCGAGACCCTCATTGCAGGTACCCCCGCGGTGCGCCAGACGCTGCTGTTCTCCGCCACCATGCCCGGCCCTGTCATCGCCATGGCCCGTCGCTACATGACGCAGCCCACCCACATCCGGGCAGCTGATCCGGAAGACGAAGGGCTCACCAAGCGCGACATCCGCCAGCTCATTTACCGTGCCCACAGCATGGACAAGATTGAGGTTGTGGCGCGCATCCTGCAGGCCCGCGGCCGTGGCCGGACCATCATCTTCACGAAGACCAAGCGGACTGCCGCAAAGGTGGCCGAGGAGCTGGTGGACCGCGGATTCGCGGCTGCCGCCATCCACGGTGACCTGGGCCAGGGCGCCCGCGAGCAGGCACTGCGTGCCTTCCGCAACAACAAGGTGGACGTCCTCGTTGCAACGGACGTCGCCGCCCGCGGTATCGACGTCGACGACGTCACGCACGTCATCAACTACCAGTGCGTTGAGGACGAAAAGATCTACCTGCACCGGGTGGGCCGCACCGGCCGCGCCGGCAACAAGGGCACGGCCGTCACGTTTGTGGACTGGGACGACATGCCCCGCTGGGGCCTCATCAACAAGGCTTTGGGCCTCAGTGTCCCCGAGCCCGTTGAAACATACTCCTCCTCGCCGCACCTCTTCGAAGAGCTGGACATTCCGGAGGGGACCAAGGGCCGCCTGCCCCGCAACAAGCGGACGCTCGCCGGTGTTGACGCCGAAGTCCTCGAGGACCTGGGCGAGACCGGCAAGAAGAACTCGCGCAGTGGACGGGACAATGCGAAGGACAGCGGCCGCGACGCCGGGCGTGACAGCAGCCGTGACCGCGCACGCTCATCCAGCCGCCGCAGCGGCACTGAAACGGCCGGCCGCTCAGGTGAGCGCCGCCGTCGTACGTCAGACGCGGCGACGGCCGGCACAGGTCCCGCCGCGGAACCGGCGGCTTCGGCCCCGGCCGACGGCGACCAGTCACGCACGCGCCGCAGCCGGACCCGCACCCGCCGCCGCAACGGCGAAGTGGTGGCCGGTGGCGACAACGGCGCACAGCCGGGCAGCGCCGAGGCCTAAAAGCCTCAATGACTGAATCTGTCTGGGCGCCGGACGGCAGCAACCTGGTGGTACACGCGGATAACGCGGAGTTCCTCCCCTCGCTGCCGGACGGCGCCTTCACACTCATTTACGTGGACCCGCCGTTCAACACCGGGCGGGCCCAGCGGCGCCAGGAAACGCGGATGGTTGTCAACGCTGAAGGTTCCGGGGACCGGGTGGGCTTCAAAGGACGCTCCTACGACACCATCAAGGGCGCCCTGCACCGGTACGACGACGCCTTCAGCGATTACTGGTCGTTCCTGGAGCCCCGGCTGGTGGAGGCCTGGCGGCTCCTGGCGGACGACGGCACGCTGTACCTTCACCTGGACTACCGTGAGGTGCACTACGCCAAGGTGATGCTGGACGCCATCTTCGGCCGGGAATGCTTCCTGAATGAGATTATCTGGGCCTACGACTACGGGGCCAGGGCCAAGTTCCGTTGGCCCACCAAACACGACAACATCCTCGTGTATGTGAAGAACCCGGCGAAGTACCATTTCGACAGCGCCGAGGTTGACCGGGAGCCGTACATGGCCCCCGGCCTGGTAACTCCTGCCAAGCGTGAGCTCGGCAAGCTGCCCACCGACGTCTGGTGGCACACGATTGTCTCGCCCACGGGCAAGGAAAAGACCGGCTACCCCACGCAGAAGCCCGAGGGGCTCGTCCGCCGCGTGGTGGCCGCTTCAAGCCGGCCCGGGGACTGGTGCCTGGACTTCTTCGCCGGATCGGGAACCCTCGGCGCCGTGGCGGCCAAGCTGGACCGGAAGTTCGTGTGCGTGGACCAGAACCGGCCGGCCATCGACGTGATGGCCAAGCGTCTGGGTGCGCGCGCGACTTTCACCTCCTTCCCGCCCACCTAGGTAGCAGCAGATGTCGTTTTGAGCCTTCAAAACGACATGTGCTGCTACCTAGTTGGGAGAGGCGCCTTGCTCAGGGGCGGACGATGGCGGTTCCCGTGCCCAGCTCCTCGATCCGCGCCAGCACTTCCGGGGCCGTCAGGTTCTCCCCGAACAGGTTGGGCTTGCCCGTGCCGTGGTAGTCGGAAGACCCCGTAATCAGCAATCCGTGCTTCGCCGCGAGACCGCGGAGGAACTCCCGGCCCTCCTCGGGATTGTCCCGGTGATCGACCTCCAGGCCGGCCAGGCCGGCGTCGATCATCTCCCGGTAGGTCCGCTCCCCCACGATCCGTCCGCGTGCCGAGGCCACCGGGTGCGCAAAGACCGGCACTCCGCCGGCGGCACGGACCAGCTCGACGGCGGAGGCCGGGTCGGGCGCGTAGTGCTGGACAAAGTAGCGTGAACGGGACGTCAGGATGGATGTGAACGCCTCCGAGCGGTCAGCCACGACGCCCGCCGCCACCAGCGCATCCGCGATGTGCGGGCGGCCCAGCGTTGCGCCCGGCGCCACCTGGTGGATCACGTCGTCCCACGTTAGCGGGTAGTCCTCCGCGAGCAGTGTAACCATGCGCTCGGCCCGGGTGAGGCGGGCGTCTTTGGCCTTCGTGATCTCCTCCAGCAGCCCCGGATGCTCCGGGTCGTGCAGGTAGCTCAGAAGGTGCACGCTGATTCCCTGGTCCGTGCGGCAGGAGACCTCCATGCCCGGAACGAGCGACAACCCGGATTGGACGGCGGCCAGCGACGCCTCAGCCCAGCCGTCCGTGGAGTCGTGATCGGTCAACGCCACGACATCCAGTCCCGCCCGGGCAGCGGAAGCCATCACATCGGCGGGGGTTTCCGTGCCGTCGGAAACGTTGGAGTGGGCATGCAGGTCAATCCTCACCTGCACAGCCTAGTTGACGGCGTTCGCCCTGGTATTCGCCGTAGTCTCAGTGCTGGTGAGACGATGGTGCCGTGAACGATGCCGAAAACACCCTGAACTCTGCTTCCCAGCCCTTCGAAGAGCGTGTCAACAACCGCTCGCAGCGGCCCAGTTCCGATGCCTTCAAGGCCTTTATGGCCAGCAACTGGGCACCTGCCAGCCAGGAACTGCCGGCGCGCGACGCCGTGGCCAGTTACGCCGCGACCCGGCGTAAGGCCATCTCCGACCAGTTCAAAGGCGAACGCCTGGTCATTCCTGCAGGGCCGCTGAAGGTCCGCTCCAACGACTGCGACTACCGCTTCCGTCCGCACTCCGCCTTCGCACACCTCACCGGTCTGGGCCTGGACCATGAGCCGGACGCCGTACTCATCCTGGAACCCGTTGGCGAAGGAAAGGGCGACGACGGCGGCCACCACCGCGCAACCCTGTACTTCCGTCCGCTGGCCGGCCGGGACACGGAACAGTTCTACGCCGACTCACGGTCCGGCGAGTTCTGGATCGGTGCCCGCCCCACCCTCGCGGAGTTTGAAGCCCGCCTCGGCCTGCCCACCGCTCACATCGATGGACTCGAAACAGCCGTCACCAAGAACGTGGGAGCCCCCGAGATCGGCGGCATCTCCATCCGCCTCGTCCGCAAGGTGGATGAGAACATTGACGCCCTGGTGGACACGGCACGCTACAACACGGCCAAGGATCCGGACAACCTGGACCTCGCGGTCCTGGACGCGCTGGATGAAAAACTCTCCGAGGCCCTGTCCGAACTCCGCCTCCTGAAGGATGAGTGGGAGATCGAACAGATGAAGACCGCCGTGGCCGCGACGGTCGAAGGTTTTGTCGAGGTGGTCAAGTCCCTTCCGCGCGCCCTGACCCATGCACGTGGTGAGCGGGTTGTGGAGGGCGCCTTCTTTGCTCGTGCCCGCGAGATCGGCAACGAACTCGGTTACGACACCATCGCCGCCTCCGGAAACAACGCCACCGTGCTGCACTGGACCCGCAACACCGGAAGCATCAGCGCCGGAGAGCTGCTGCTCCTCGACGCCGGTGTGGAGGCCGACTCCCTCTACACGGCCGATGTCACCCGCACGTTGCCGGCCAACGGCAGGTTCACCGACATCCAGCGCAAGGTCTACGACGCGGTCCTCGACGCCGCCGACGCAGGATTCGCCGCCGCCCGGCCCGGAACCAAGTTCCGGGACATCCACACCGCCGCCACCACGGTGCTCGCCGAACGCCTCGCGGAGTGGGGCCTGCTCCCCGTCAGCGTGGAGGAAGCGGTCAGCCCCGAAGGGCAGCAGCACCGTCGCTGGATGCCGCACGGCACCAGCCACCACCTTGGCCTGGACGTGCACGACTGCGCCCAGGCCAAGCGGGAGCTGTACCTCGACGGCATCCTCACGGAGGGCATGGTCTTCACCATCGAACCGGGCCTCTATTTCAAGAACGAGGACCTGGGCATCCCCGAGGAATACCGCGGCATTGGCGTCAGGATCGAGGACGACGTCCTGATGACGGCCGACGGTCCCATTAACCTCAGCGCAGCGCTGCCCCGAAAAGCCGGCGACGTCGAGTCGTGGATGGCGGGCATCTACCGGGAAGCCAACGGCGAAGGCAGCCAGCAGGCCACCGCGTAGACGCGGGCCGGGTTAGGCGCGAACGGACACTTGAGCCCCGGGGCTTAAGTGTCCGTTCGCGCTTAACCCGGCAGGGTTGGGGCGTATTGGCTAGGAGCCCGCCTGGTCCCCGTCCCGGTCCCGCTCGGGCGCTGTTTCCGGCTGGCGTGCAGGCTGCCCGGCACCCTGGCGTTCGTTTCCGGGTGCTGCACTGTTGCCGGTGGGGGCGGGCGCAGGGTTGCTGACGCGCACGCCGTACTGGGGCCGTCCGTCCGGCAGGTCAGGATAACGGACCGCTGCAACAGGAGCCGGAGCAGGCTGTGCCTGGCCGTCAGCCGGCTGGCCGGGCTGTGCCGCCGACGCCGGGGCGCCCTGCGTGCCTGGGCCTTGCTGTCCGTACGGATCGTTCCAGCTGGCCGGCCTCACCGGAGCCTGCCCTTGCTGCTGGCCTGGCTGCTGGTAAGGCTGGTTGTAGTAGTCGCCCTGCGTATGGGGCCGCGGGCCTGCCGCCGCGTCAGACCGCGTCATCGGCAACTGCTGGAGCAGGCGCCGGGCTTCGAAGGCTGCCTCAGGTGAGACCACGACGTCGTAGCTGGTGGCCACCACCTGGCTGGTGGAGGTGAAGTCACGCTTTCCGCGCTGCATGGCGTAGGTAACGATGCCGAACAGCATAAAGAAAGCGGCACCCATCAGAACGGATGTCAGGATGGAGAAGTATCCCGCGGCGGGTGCGAAGAAGGACAGCATCACTCCGACAAACAGACCGAACCACATGCCGCTGAGCGCCCCCGACAATGCAACTCGGGGGTAGCTGAGTCGTCCCGTCACGCGCTCCACCATCTTGAGCTCGTTGCCCACGATGGACACCATCTGGACCGGGAACTGCTGGTCAGCGAGGTAGTCCACAGCCTTCTGGGCATCCAGATACGACGTGTAGGAACCGACGGTGTCACCAGTGGGGACGGTGCGGGACTCGTCCACGCCGTTGGGCCCGCCGGCCTTGGGAGCACCAAAAATGTTTGACATAACTCCATTCTTGCCTATCAGCATGTGTGCCGCCTGTAAATTCAGCTAAAAGAGAGCAGACTCGGTAGCCTGTAGACGTGAGCACAAATCTTTCGCGCGTCTTCGTGGCGCGCCTTCTGGGTCTTGACGTCTTCGACCCGCTGGGCGACCGTCTGGGCCGGTTGCGCGATGTTGTGGTGCTCTCACGCGGCAGCCGGGGTGCCCCCCACGTGGTGGGTATCGTCGTCGAGGTTCCGGGAAAGAAACGCGTATTTGTGCCGATGACCCGCATCACCTCGATCGACCAGACCCAGATCATCTGCACCGGCCTGGTCAACCTCCGTCGCTTCGAGCAGCGCGGCGCCGAGACACTGGTGGTGGCGGAAATGTTTGACCGCCGGGTGACGCTCCGGGATGGCAGCGGCGATGCAACCATCGAGGACATCGCCATGGACCAGCACCGTTCCGGGGACTGGTTTGTCAGCAAGCTGTTTGTCCGCCGGGGCCATTCCCTCTCGCCGCTCAGCCGACTGCGCCGCAACGAGACCATGATCATTGACTGGGCCGACGCCCTGCAGGGGGCCCGCACCGAGCCGCAGGCCGCAACGCAGTTCGTTGCCAACCATGAGGACCTGAAGCCCGCGGACTTCGCCGAGGCACTGCAGGAAATGAGCGACAAGCGCCGCTTCGAGGTGGCCAGCGAACTCCAGGATGAACGGCTTGCCGACGTCCTGCAGGAGCTCCCGGAAGATGACCAGGTGGAAATCCTCTCGGCCCTGGACCTCCAGCGCGCCGCGGACGTCCTCGAAGAGATGGACCCGGACGACGCCGCCGACCTCCTCGGTGAACTGCCCACCGCCCAGGCCGAAGAACTGCTGCAGCTCATGGAGCCTGAGGGCGCCGAAGACGTCCGGCGCTTGCTCGAATACGACGAGGACACCGCCGGCGGCCTGATGACGCCGGTGCCCGTGATCCTGCCCCCCGAGGCAACAGTTGCCGAAGCCCTGGCCCATGTCCGGCGCGAGGAACTCTCGCCCGCCCTTGCGTCGTCCATCTTCATCGCCAGGCCCCCGCTCGAGACACCCACTGGCCGTTTCCTGGGCGTCGTGCACATCCAGCAGCTCCTGCGCTTCCCGCCCTATGAGCCCCTGGGCAACCTGGTGGACAAGAACCTGGAGCCTTTGTCGGACCAGGCCCATATCAGCGAAGTGGCCAGGACCCTGGCAACCTACAACCTGAACTCCCTGCCCGTGGTCAACGACGACGGCCGGCTTGTGGGGGCGGTGACTGTTGATGACGTTTTGGATCATCTGTTACCGGATGATTGGCGCGCCCATGATGGCGAAGCCCCGATAAGAAGGCTCGGTGGCCGCATTGGCTGACAACAGTGCTCCAAAGAATCCCGGCCAGCGCGGCACGGGCAAGGCTGCCTCCAAAGGAAGCCTCGACACGCCCCTGAGCGGGCGACAGCGGATCCTGCCCAAGTTCTCCCCGGATCCGGATGCATTTGGCCATGCCACCGAGGGTTTCGCGCGTTTCATGGGCACGCCCCAGTTCCTGGTCTACATGACTGTCTTTGTCGTCATCTGGCTGGTCTGGAACACGTGGGCACCGCTGGAGTGGCAATTCGACTCCCGCGCCCTCGGCTACACCTTGCTGACCCTCATGCTGTCGCTTCAGGCGTCCTATGCTGCCCCGCTGCTGCTGCTGGCCCAGAACCGACAGGATGACCGCGACCGCGTCTCGCTGCAACAGGACCGCCAGCGCGCGGAACGCAATCTGTCCGATACCGAATATCTGACCCGTGAGCTCGCCTCGCTGCGGATCGCGCTCCGCGAGGTGGCCACGCGCGACTACGTCCGCACCGAGCTGCGTTCGTTGCTGGAGGACATGCTTGAGGCCCAGGAGGAACTGCGGACGCACGATCCCTCAGGGGCCGGCAGCCACGAAACACCACGTGACAAGGTCAAGGAGAAGCTGAAGGAGAAACGGGACCGGCAGCGGAACCCCCGCACCCAGCAAATCCCCCGGGTCAAGCCCAGCCACGCCGCCCGGCAAACCAACGTGCCGCCGCAACCGCCATCCCCCGAAACCCATACAACCCCGGAAGCCGAGTAACGCCTGCATGACTGAAACCCTCCAACGCGCGGTAAATGCTGCCTTGGCTACCGTCATCGACCCTGAACTCCGCCGCCCCATCACGGAGCTTGGCATGGTGGATTCGGTGGAAATCTCCGACGACGGCCTTGTCCGCCTGGCGGTCCTGCTCACCATTGCCGGTTGTCCCCTGCGGGACACCATTACGTCCGACGCGGAAAAGGCGCTGTCCTCGGTTCCCGGCGTCACCGCCGTCGACGTTGAACTGAAAGTCATGAACCAGGCCCAGCGCGACGCCCTGAAGGAACAGCTGCGCGGCGCCGGAGGCCAGCGCGGCATCCCCTTCAACGATCCCGGTTCGCTGACCAAGGTTTTCGCCGTGGCCAGCGGAAAGGGTGGCGTGGGAAAGTCATCCGTTACCGTCAATCTGGCCTGTGCCCTGGCAGCCCAGGGGCTCCGGGTAGGGATCGTCGATGCAGACGTGTACGGCTTCTCGGTTCCGGCGCTGATGGGCATCACCCAGGCTCCCACGCGGGTGGACGATATGATCCTGCCCCCGGTGGCGTACGGAGTCAAAGTCATCTCCATAGGGATGTTTGTCACGGCGAATCAGCCGGTTGCGTGGCGCGGTCCGATGCTCCACCGTGCGCTGGAGCAGTTTCTCACCGACGTCTACTTCGGTGACCTGGATGCGCTCTTCCTTGACCTGCCGCCGGGAACGGGCGACATCGCCATCTCAGTAGCCCAGCTGCTGCCGAAGGCGGAAATCCTGGTGGTCACCACGCCACAGGCTGCCGCGGCCGACGTCGCCGAGCGCGCCGGCGCCATCGCCACCCAGACCGGGCAGTCCCTGGCTGGCGTGATCGAGAATATGTCGTACCTGGAAATGCCCGACGGCGGCAGGATGGACCTGTTCGGAAGTGGCGGAGGGGCGGTGCTCGCCGAGCGGCTGACGGCGACAGTGGGTTCGGACGTGCCGCTGCTGGGCCAGATTCCGCTGGACATCCTCCTGCGGGAGGGCGGCGACGCCGGTTCGCCGATCGTACTGGCGCAGCCGGACACGCCGGCGGCTGCGGCACTTGCTGAAATTGCCGGCAAGCTGGCGGCAAGGCCGCGGGGGCTGACCGGGATGAAGCTGGGGCTGCAGCCGCGTTAACCGCCTGAGGTTGCGGCCCGCCAACGCCGGCCGCAGTTCGCTGCGTGGGCAGTTCCCTACGTGGCTTCGGTGTCGAAAGGCGCCGCTTCGCCGGCTGGAAGCTGCTGGACAATCCGCGCCGGGCGGGAGGAAGTTGTGGTGGCAGTGGCGGCAACTGCTGCGGTGCCGGCCACGGCTGCCACCGCTGGTGCCCCGGCGCTGACCGGTTTGGGATCGTCGTCGAGGAGCGCTTCCTTGATGATCCGCCGGGGATCGTATTGGCGTGGATCGTATTTCTTCCAGTCGACGTCGTCGATGTCGATCCCCACCTCCTCCTTGATCTGTTCGCGGGCACCGGAGGCCATGCGGCGGACTTCCTTGACCAGGTTCGCAAGTTTCTGGGTGTATTCGGGCAGCCGCTTGGGACCGATCACCAAAATGCCGATGATCAGGAGAAGGAAGAACTCCGGGCCGTTGATTCCAAACACTTTAGGAAGATTACCCTCTCCGGGGCCGTGCTGACGATTCCCGCTCTCAGGCGGCAGGAACAGCCAGGCTTAAGGCGTCAGAATCTGGACAATTCTGTGCAGGCCCCGCTGCAACCGTTCACCAAACGGTTCCGCGGCTATGCCGTTGAGTGCCGCCGGCTGCTTCGGTGCAATGCCCGCACTGACACCGGTGGCAGCGAGGGCGCTGAGCCGCTGCAGGACAGGAAGGGCGTCGTCCGCCCGGTCTGCCGGCAGGTCGGATTCGTAGGTGAGCGTGCTTTCGGCGGTTTCGAAGACGGCAGTCCAGGGGGCTGAGCTCCTGATCGACAGGCCACCGTCTGCGTTGGCCGTGCCTTCGCCGTGCTGCTCGAGGACATTGGCATAGTACTGGCCGTCGGACAGCTTCATCTCGACGGCGGGGCGGCCGTCCCGCATAATTGCCCTGGCTGAGAGGACATGGAAGCCCATGGACTCCAGTTCAGGACACACCCAGCCTTCCGTGCGCAGTCCTGCCAGCTGCTCGGCGCTCAGTTCGCGGCCGTCAGCAGGCACTTGCGTGGGCTGCTGCACGAAACTGCCCGCTACGGTATTCGCCGCCATCGGCAGCGGGTCACCGGCCAAAGCGAACGCGCTTGCTGCGAGGACGCCGGCAGCTGCCGCCGTTCCACCGGCTGCCAGGGCGAAGATCTTTGCACCACGATGTGGGCTTCGTGACGGCTCGCAGGGGGCCATGGCCAGCACGTGGGTCTGCTGCAGCAGTCGGGCAGTGAGGTCCTGGCTGGCAGGCGGGATGGCCGCTTCACGGAGCCGCTCCAGGTACTGGCGCTCTCGGTGCACCGCCGACGCGCACTCGGGGCAGGCCCTGAGATGGCTGTCGGTCCGGTGATGCCTGCGGAATAGCGGGTTATCGGAAGTCATGGGGCCGATCAGAGAATGCTGGCGATGCGTGGCATCGAAAGCTTCGGCTTGCGTGAGTGCTGGGGTCGGGGATCCCGGTGCGCCAATTTCTCCCGCAGCATGGTCCGCCCGCGGTGGATGCGCGAACGCACGGTGCCCAGCTTGACGCCGAGCGCCGCTGCCACCTCGTCGTACGACAAGCCCTCGAGGTCGCAGAGGACTACTGCCGCGCGGAAGTCCGGCGGAAGTTCCTCCAGTGCGGCCTGCACATCAAGGTCGAGGTTGTTCAGTTCGAAGCTCTGCTCCGGGCCTGGTTCACGGCCCGGGATCCGGGACTCGGCGTCCTCCGCCAGCGCGTCAAAACGGATCCGGCTCTTTCGCCGCGCCTGGTCCAGGAAGAGGTTGGTGGTGATGCGGTGGAGCCAGCCATCCAACGTTCCAGGCTTGAAGTTCTCCAATGACCTAAAGACCCGGACAAAGACCTCCTGGGTCAGGTCCTCGGCGTCGAATTTGTTTCCGGTGAGGCGGTAGGCCAGCCGGTAGACTTTCGCGGAATGGTTTGCAACCACTTCTTCCCAAGTGGGCATGATCCATTCGACTGCGGAATCTTGTGATGCAGGGACAGGTGCCACAACTGATGCTGACATCGCCCACTCCCCTCGTGGATAAGCTAACGCCCGGATACTGCTGACATCTCTGGTTCGGCGCCGATCACCGTATGGATGAGCGGATCTCTATCATTTCAAAGTTGGCTGGGAATTTCCTGATTGGCCGGCCACTTCTGCCAAAGGCGCAACACCCTGCATCCGTCGGTGGTCCCCCCGGACACAGTAGGCTGTATTCAACACTCCCCTGCCGCCCAGAAAGCGAAATCACCCATGAGCGCCGACAAGTCCACGAGCTGGTCCTATGCAGAAGATCTGCCCGCAGAGGATGAAGTCATGCTTCGTGCACGCGAACGCTCCTTTGAGCTCGGAGTCACCCCGATCGGGCGAGGCGTTGGGGCTGTGCTGACAGTGCTGGCAGCGTCCTCCAAGGCGCAGACCGCCGTCGAAATTGGGACTGGCGCCGGCGTTTCCGGCGTCTGCCTCCTGCGCGGCCTGGGACCACAGTCTGTGCTGACCACGATCGATGTGGATGTTGAACACCTGAAAGCAGCCCGGGAGGCGTTTTCCGAAGCAGGCAGCCCCGCGAACCGGACACGCACTATCTCCGGACGCGCCGGTGACGTCCTGCCGCGGCTGACCGACGCCGCTTATGACCTCGTCTTCATCGACGCCGACAAGCCGGGCTTGCCGGGCTACGTGGAACAGGCCATCCGCCTGCTGAAGTCCCGTGGACTGCTGATCGTGAATGACGCTTTGGACAAAGACCGGGTAGCCAACCCCGCGAACCGGGACGCCACCACCGTTGTGCTGCGCCAGGTGGGCAAAACCATCCGTGACGACGATCGGCTGTCCTCCACCATGCTTCCCACGGGTGACGGACTGCTGGTCGCAGTCAAGAAATAGGACCTGCGTTCGGAAAACCCGGGATCGGCACAACTTAGCGCCAAAAATGGGTCAGGGCCCGCAGCCCCAGGCCGCGGACCCTGGCCCAGCGAGATTATTCGGTAACTCCTACGAGGCATTCCTTCAGGTTTGCCGCTTCCGCAGCGTTGAGTTCAACAACAAGCCGTCCGCCGCCTTCGAGCGGCACACGCATGATAAGGCTGCGGCCCTCTTTGGTGACTTCCATAGGGCCGTCGCCGGTGCGTGGTTTCATAGCCGCCATGAGGAATTTCCCCTCCATTTAGTCCCAGGACTTACCAGCCCGGACGGGCTGTGTCCGCATGGTCAATCAAGCCGCAATGGCGGCACGTGCCGGTGCCACCATGGCTGAACATATTCTGAATGCTTTTGTCCTTGCTTACTTACTATTATCCCGTAATTACCCGCACGTAGCTAATCGATGGACATTTCCGGCCGCGTCGCATTCCTGCGCTTCGCTGCCCGGCAGCGCCGGTAATCACGGCGGATAGTCCCCTCCGCCAGGCAGTTGCGCCCAGGCCCACAGCCAGACGATCCAGACGATCTGCAGAAGGATGAACATCACGACGACTGTCCCGCGGTAGGCCCTGGAGCGGGACAACATCGCGGCACCGAGAGCCAGCGGGAACAGCGGGAGAAGCATCCTGAAGGTACTGGTCTGGGGATGCAGGAACACGAGCAGGTATGCCATGTAACAGGCGCACCACAAGCGCAATTCAACCCCGAGCTTCACCACGGGAGGACTGAACAGCATCAGGGCGAACAGCCCGGCAAAGACAAATGGAGCCAGTACCCCCAGTACGGGGCCAAAGAGATGGATGCCGGTGTCGAACCACGGCTTGAACGGCACAAGGTCGTGCCCCCGCCACACCGTCTCCGTCTTGGTGTACGCCTCGATATCACCGGTAGTGGCCCAGGCTGCGGCCGGCCAGATCAGCGCAGCAGCTCCGCTCAGGGCTGCAAGTCCTGCCAGGCCGCCGAGCTCCCCCGGGCTGTGGGCTCCAGGGCCCCGCCCGCGGCCGCGTTGCACCAGCCGGTAGACAAACAGCAGCCCCATCATGGCGGCAAACGGGACCCCCACCGGCCGGGAAAGGCACATCAGCAGCGCCACGGGCATTGCGAGGTAATACTGCCGCCGGACGACCAGGAGCAGCGCTGCCCCCAGGAGGAGGATGGTCAGGGGCTCGGCGTAGGGCACCTGGAGTATCCCGGAAACGGGGAACGTCGCGAAGAACGCGACCGCCCACATGGCCGTGCCGTGCGGCGCCCTGTGGCGGAACAGGCTGTATATCACCAGCGCCGCCCCCAGCCCTGAAACCATGGCGATGAACGCCAGGGCAGCTGCCGGGGCGATGCCGGTCAGGGCTGAAAGGGACCCACCCAAAAAGGGGAAAAGCGGATAGAACGCCCATGCGTTTTCCTGGACCTTGCCGGCAGCGTCAACCGGGAGGACGGCCGGGTAGCCGTTGCTGATGACCTCGCCGTACCACCGAGCGTCCCAGATGTTGATGAAGTTCCAGTAGTCCGGCTTGGCCGGGAACCAGGGATTGGTGTCCTGATGCAGTGCTGCGGCCATGAAAATGCAGGCACTGATCAGCCTTGCCGCCACAAAGAGTGCTGAAACCTGGAGCCACCACGGCCAGCGCCGCACGGCATCGCCCACCCGGGCTGCCAGTACGCTCATCGATCCGGCCAGGCCGGCCCTGCTTCCGGTGTCCGTACTCAAGCCCCGTCCTCCGCCGTGCTCCGGCCCGGGCCGGGCGGTGCCTGTTCCGGGTCCGGAGGATCCTGAGCCACGCGCTGCGCCTCAAGGAGCCGCGCCTTCAGCCGTTCCACTTCCTCGCGCTTGGCGGCGAGCTGGTCGCGGAGATCATCAAGCACCTGGTCCACCTGGTCCATGCGGTAACCCCGCAGGCCAAGGGAGAAACGGACACGGTCGACGTCGGCCGGCAGCGCATCGGCCGGGAGCAGGACCGGAGGGAGGTTCGCAACGGGTTGCTCGAAGCCGCCGTCAAGGAGTCCGCTTTCGAGGAGTCCACCTTCCCGGGCGCCGCCCGGGCGGCCACGCCGGAACATGGCTGCCCGGCCGCCTGCACCGGCCCAGACGACGGCGCCCACCAGCACGATGGCAAGGAAAACCAGAAAGAAGCTCACAGCATCAATCGTGCCAGATCAGGGACATCCCGCTATTCGGGCCGCTGCTCACCGTTGGACGGGGCAGGCACGGTGCCGCTGAGCACACGACGCACAGCGTCGGCAGGATCATCAACCACCTGGATCAGGTCCAGGTCCTTTTCGGAAACCATGCCCTCGGCCACCAGTGTGCCTTTGATCCATTCGATCATTGGGCCCCAGAAATCAACACCAAGCAGGACGATGGGGAACGACGTGACTTTACGCGTCTGGACCAGCACCATCGCTTCAAACAATTCGTCCAGCGTGCCAAGCCCGCCGGGAAGGACAATGAAGCCTTGGGCATACTTCACGAACATCGTCTTCCGCGCGAAGAAGTACCGGAAGTTAATGCCAAGATCCACCCACTGGTTGAGGCCCTGTTCAAAGGGAAGTTCAATGCCCAAACCCACAGATACACCGTTTCCCTCAACGGTTCCGCGGTTGGCTGCTTCCATGGATCCGGGGCCGCCGCCCGTGATCACAGCAACGCCGGCCTCCGCCAGTTTCCGGCCCACTTCCACGCCCATGTCATAGTACGGGCTCCCGGGCTTGGTCCGGGCGGAGCCGAAGACGCTGACCGCCGGGCCCAGGTCGGCCAATGCGCCGAACCCTTCAACGAACTCACTCTGAATCCTCAGCACCCGCCACGGATCGGTATGGACGAACTGCCCGGCGCCTTTTGTGTCAAGCAAATGCTGGTCAGACATTTCCACGGCCGCCTGTTTGCGACGGAGTTCAAGGGGCCCCTTACGGCGCGGCTGGGAAGTTTTGGCCGGATCTGCGTTGATGCTCATCCCCCAAGGCTAACGCCATGGCGAACGCACAGGCGGCAGGTATCTCTTGAATCACGATCCGCACGAACTTGGCGTGATTCCCGTCATAAGAGGTCTTTGTTCGCTAGATTCTTCCTATGACTACTCATGTGCCCGGCGATGCGCTCGTCTCCCTGAATGGTGTGAATAAGCATTATGGTCAGCTTCACGTTCTCAAGGACATCAACCTCAATGTCCGCAAGGGCGAGGTAGTTGTTGTCATCGGGCCGTCAGGCTCCGGCAAGTCGACACTATGCCGTGCCATCAACCGCCTGGAAACCATCGAGGGCGGCACGATCAGCATCGATGGGAAGGTGTTGCCTGAGGAAGGGAAGGAACTCGCCCGTCTGCGCGCCGACGTCGGAATGGTCTTTCAGTCCTTCAATCTGTTTGCCCACAAGACAATCCTCGAGAACGTGACCCTCGGCCCCATCAAGGTCAAGGGTGTTCCCAAGGCCCAGGCAGACAAGGAAGCCATGGCGCTGCTGGAGCGTGTGGGTGTAGGGCATCAGGCTCCCAAGCTTCCTGCCCAGCTCTCCGGCGGTCAGCAACAGCGTGTGGCCATCGCCCGCGCCCTGGCCATGAAACCGAAGGTCATGCTCTTTGACGAGCCCACCTCGGCCCTCGACCCCGAGATGATCAACGAGGTCCTGGATGTCATGATCCAACTGGCTAAAGAGGGAATGACCATGATCGTGGTGACTCACGAAATGGGCTTTGCCCGCAAGGCTGCAGACCGTGTGGTCTTCATGGCAGACGGCCAGATCGTGGAGGACGCCAAGCCGGAGGAATTCTTTACCAACCCCCAGAGCGACCGCGCAAAGGACTTCCTGTCCAAGCTCCTCACCCACTGAATCACACCTACGAACGCACACACACCAGTTCGCACTCAGGCCGTAACCCACGGCCGACCAATGAAAGGAATGTCATGAAGGCATTTATGACCCGGCGGAAGTCGTTCTTCGTGGCGGCCACCGCTGCCCTGGCGCTGTCCCTGAGCGCATGTGGCGGCACCACCCCTGGCACCACCGGCGATCCCACCGTTGCCGAGACGCCGACGTTCGCTGCTGGCACCACCATGGAGAAGCTGGCCTCCGCCGGCACCATCAAAATCGGCACCAAGTACGACCAGCCACTCTTCGGCCAGGTGGGCCTGGATGGAAAGCCCGTCGGGTTCGACGTCGAAATCGGCAAGCTGATCGCCGCCGAGCTCGGTATCCCGGCGGACAAGATCGAATGGTCCGAGACCGTTTCGGCCAACCGCGAACCCTTCATTGAGCAGGGCCGCGTTGACCTTGTGATCGCCACGTACACCATCAATGACAGGCGCAAGGAAGTTGTCAGCTTCGCAGGCCCGTACTACGAGGCCGGCCAGGCGCTGATGGTTAACAAGGACAACGACTCCATCAAGACGCCCGAGGACGTAAGGGGCAAGAAGGTTTGCTCCGTGACGGGCTCAACTCCTGCTGCCACGATCGTGGACAAGTACGGCGCAGAGCTGGTCCCGGCTGCTACTTACTCGGCGTGCCTGGAACCGCTGCGCAACAAGCAGGTTGAAGCCATCACCACCGACAACGTCATCCTTGCCGGCTTTGTGGACAAGGAGCCGGACGCCTTCAAGCTGGCCTCCGACGAAACCTTCACGAAGGAGCCCTACGGCATCGGCCTGAAGAAGGATGACACCGAGTTCCGCAACTGGATCAACGACCAGCTCGAAAAGTTCGAAGAGAACGGGTCTTACCAGAAGGCCTGGGAAGCAACCGCCGGCACCGTCATCAAGACTGTTCCGGAGCTCCCTGAGCTCGATCGCTACTAAAGTAACGCCGGCGGTTGCCGGAGTCCGCTCGCTGCGGCTCCGGCGACCGCCGCTGCCATCTTCGCTCCGTCCACGACACACCGCCGAAGGATCCCATGGACGCTATTCTCGAAAACCTGCCACTGTACTGGGAGGGTCTGCTCCGGACCCTGTTCCTGTCTACTGTGTCCGGAGTGATCGCCCTCGTGTTGGGGACGTTGCTGGCCGCAGCCAGGGTTTCTCCTGTCGCAGCCCTGCGCGGCTTCAGCATGACCTATGTCGAAGTCCTCCGGAACACCCCCCTTACCATTGCTTTCTTCTTTGCCGCGATTGTGCTGCCCCGCCTGGGAGTGACCTTCGACCAGTTCGAAGTGGCGGCGATCATCGCACTGAGCGCTTACACCGCAGCCTTCATCGCTGAAGCTGTCCGCTCCGGTGTCAACAGCGTTCCCGTAGGGCAGGCCGAGGCCGCCCGCAGCATAGGAATGAAGTTCAGCCAGGTGCTGTCCCTCATCATCCTGCCGCAGGCCCTCCGCACTGTTATTCCTCCACTGATCAACATCCTGATAGCGCTCGTGAAGAACTCGTCCGTCGCGGGCGCCTTCTTTGTGCTTGAACTCTTCGGCTACGGCAGGCAGCTTGCCAACGCCTACGGTGACCAGGTCCTGGCCGTGCTGCTCGGCGTTGCCTTCTTCTACCTCCTGCTCACCGTTCCGCTCGGCATTCTGGCCAGCACAGTCGAACGAAAGGTGGCGATTTCCCGATGAGCTCAGTTCTCTACGACGTCCCGGGGCCCAAGGCACGCAGAGTTTCCCTCATCGGGTCAGTGGTGGGCTCACTGCTGATCCTGGGGTTGCTCGCGTGGATCATTATGACCCTTGCACAGCAAGGGATCTTCGAAGGCCGCCGCTGGGCCATTTTCACCCGGGCCGATGTCTGGTCGCTCCTCGGTAATGGTATCGGCGCCACGCTCAGCGCAGCCGCCTTGGCAGCGGTCATTGCCTTCCCGCTGGGGCTGATGCTTTGCCTCTTGCGGATCTCGGACCTTGCCGTCATCCGGATTCCCATACGTGTGGTGCTGGAGTTCCTCCGCGGCATGCCCGTTGTCCTGATGATGTTTTTCGTTTTGCTGGTCTTTGGCACCAACGCCTTCATCGCTGTCGTGGCCGGCCTTGTTCTGTACAACGCGGCCGTCTTCTCAGAGATCATCCGTGCCGGCATCCAGTCCCTGCCCAAGGGCCAGCGCGAAGCCGGCCTCACGGTTGGCCTGACGAGCTTCCAGTCACGCATGATCATCGAACTTCCCCAGGCCGTCCGCCGCATGATGCCCTCTTTGGTGGCCCAGCTCGTGGTGCTCCTGAAGGACACCTCGCTGGGTTACATCGTGGCGTACGGTGAGTTGCTGCGCGCGGTGCAGGTCATGGCGGACTTCCTGGGACCAGCATTCCTGTTCCCCATTTTCTTTGTGGCTGCAGCCATCTACATCGCGATCAACATCTGTGTCTCACGTATCGCCGTGTGGATCGAACGGCGTGGCACCAAAAAGGCCGCCGGCGGGGTCGCAAAGGCTGAGCCGGAGCCCATCGAAGCCGCCGTGCCTTAGCAGCGTTCCTTAGCAACCAAGGCGGGAAGGGCCGGATTCATCAAGGATCCGGCCCTTCCTGCGTTCAACGTCCGCAGCCTAGGCCGAAAGCCACTTCCGCAAAACACGCAGGCATTCGCGGATGGCGTCGGCGTCCACGTGTTCGTTGTCCTTGTGCGCCAGCAACGGGTCGCCAGGGCCGAAGTTCACTGCAGGGATGCCGAGTTCACTGAAACGAGCGACGTCGGTCCAGCCGTATTTGGGTTTCGGTTCAGCTCCGACGGCGGCCACGAAGGACGCGGCAGCGGGGTGATTCAGGCCCGGGCGTGCGCCTGCAGCAGCGTCCGTCCGGACGACGTCGAACCCTTGCAGCAGTTCCCGGACATGCGCCTCCGCCTGGTCGGGTGACTTGTCGGGGGCGAAGCGGTAGTTGATTTCCACCACGCAGCGGTCGGGGATGACATTGCCCGCTGTGCCGCCGTGGATCTTCACCGCGTTGAGGCTCTCGCGGTAGTCGAGTCCGTCTACATTGATGGTCTGCGGTTCGTAGGCGGCCAGGCGGGCGAGGATCGGGGCCGCGGCATGGATGGCGTTGCTGCCCATCCAGGCGCGGGCGGAGTGCGCTGCCTCCCCCACGGTGGTGGCCTCGAAGCGGCTTGTTCCGTTGCAGCCGCCCTCCACGGTCCCGTTGGTAGGCTCCAGGAGGATGGCGAAATCTCCCTCCAGGAGCCCGCCGTAATTGCGGACCAGGCGGCCCAGCCCACTCTTGAACTCTTCCACTTCCTCGTGGTCGTAAAAGACGAAGGTGACGTCGCGCTTCGGTTCCGCCCCGCCGTCGAACATGGTGGCTGCCAGCGCCAGCTGGACCGCAACACCGCCCTTCATGTCCGTGGCTCCGCGTCCGTACAGGACGCCTTCGCCCGGGATCCCTGACTCCCAGCTCGAGGGGACGGTGCCCCGTGCGCCCTCGGTGACCGGCAGCGGGACCGTATCAAGATGCCCTGCCAGGATGACGCGCTCCGGCCGTCCCAGTTCTGTCCGGGCGATCAGGGCATCGCCGTCGCGCACGATGTGCAGTGCCGGAATGGCGCTGAGGGCGGCCTCGATGGCGTTGGCAAGGTCCGTCTCATTTCCGGACACGCTGTTGAAGTCCATGATGGCGGCAGTCAGGAGGGCAACATCCTGGCGGACGTCGAGCGGCAGGATGGAAGCAACAGGTTCGGTTTCGGCAGTCACGATGCCAGTCTAGTTCGAACCCGGGGCCCGGCTCTCGATAGACTGGGCCCATGACTGAGACCGCTACTTCTGCCGTGCCCGAAAACCAGAACGAAACCGCTGACGCCCGTTCCGCCTACGGCTTCGGGCTTGCCACCATCGCCACCGTGAACGGCGAGGCCACTGTCCTGGATGTCTGGTTCCCGGCACCCGCCCTTGGCGTTGCCGCCGAAAACCTGCGGGCCGTTGATAGCGCGGACCCGGCCCTGGCCGAGATCGCGGAAAACGGTGCCGACAAGGACCGCGGAACCGAGCAGAAAGTGGTATTCGTCCAGATCGACCTGGATGAGGCGCCGGCAGACACTGCGGACGCGTACCTGCGGCTGCACCTGCTGTCGCACCGCCTGGTGCGGCCGAACACCATCAACCTCGATGGCGTCTTCGGCAAACTTCCCAACGTCGTCTGGACCAACTTTGGCCCCGCCGCCGTGGAAGGCTTCGAGTTGACACGTGCCAGGCTTCGCCGCCGCGGTGCTGTCACTGTGTACGGCGTCGACAAGTTCCCTCGCATGGTGGACTACGTGGTACCCGCCGGCGTTCGGATCGCCGACGCCGACCGCGTCCGCCTCGGTGCCCACCTCGCCGAGGGCACCACTGTGATGCACGAGGGCTTCGTGAACTTCAACGCCGGCACTTTGGGGACCTCCATGGTGGAAGGCCGAATCTCCGCCGGAGTAGTGACCGGAGACGGCAGCGACGTCGGTGGCGGCGCGTCCATCATGGGCACACTCTCCGGAGGCGGAAAGGAAAAGATTGCCATCGGCGAGCGGGTCCTGCTGGGCGCCAACTCCGGCGTCGGGATCAGCATTGGTGATGACTCGGTGGTGGAGGCCGGACTCTACGTGACCGCCGGCACCCGCGTTCGCGTGATCGGCCCGAAGGACGCCGACGGCGAGGACACCACCAAGGTAGTAAAGGCCGTGGAGCTTTCCGGTGTTCCGAACCTCCTGTTCCGGCGCAACTCCACCACCGGCGCCGTGGAGGTCCTTCCGCGCAAGGGCCAGACCGTGGAACTCAACCACGCCCTGCACGCCAACTGATCCGCCCAGCTCATTCAGCAGTGGCAAGTGGACGTGGCCTCCGGCGACCCGTGGTGTTGCTCCTCACCCTGGCGCTCGTAGGAGGCGGCATTTATACGGCGGTTTCGTTTCTGCAGCGCTCCGAGACCTTCGTCTCGGAGCGCTGCACCGCCGTGATTGACTCCCAGACGGCGGAGCTGGCAACGGACCAGGCGGTCAACGCCTCCCTGATTACGGCTGTGGCTGTCCAGCGGGGGCTGCCGCCGCGGGCGGCGAGCATCGCCCTTGCCACTGCCATGCAGGAATCCAAGCTGCGCAATATCGACCACGGCGACCAGGCCGGACCGGATTCGCGGGGTTTGTTCCAGCAGAGGCCCTCACAGGGGTGGGGCACCGAGGCGCAGGTCATGGATCCGTACTACGCTGCCAACGCCTTTTACAACGCGCTGGTCAAAATCCCTGACTATCAATCGATGGAAATCACCGATGCGGCCCAGCGCGTGCAGCGCTCCGCCTACCCCGACGCGTACGCCCAGCACGAGGACATGGGCCGGTTCTTCGCGTCCGGTTTGACAGGCCAGTCCCCTGGAGCGGTGCACTGCACGCTACGCTCACCTGACGGTCCAGGCGATACCGCCCAGGTTGCAGCCGAACTGTCCCAGGCCTACGGCCCGCTGGCTGCGACGGCCGACGGTCAGACGCTGACCATCGAAGCGAACGGTGCACAGGCGTGGTCCCTGGCACAGTGGGCCGTCGCGAATGCCAAGGGCCTTGCGGTGACCAACGTGGACGTAGCGGGACGAAGCTGGAACCGGGCAGGAGGGAAAGGATGGCAGGTTTCAGATACGACCGGCAGCCAGGTCCGGATAACCGTATCGCCGGCGACTTCCGACAGCTGACCCCCGGCGGCAGGGCTGCTTCATTTGCAGGACGCGCTCAGACGAGCATCTCCACCACTGGCTGGACATAGCTGCGAAAAAGCTCGGGCTGGGACATCAGCTCATGGCTCATGATGATCTTGTCCGGTTCGAGGTACCACGCCCGTTGCTCGTTCAGGGGCAGTTCGATGATGGTCAGGTTGAAGTCCCGGGAACCACGGCCCACCTCCATAAGGCGGTCATCAACCATGTCGTCGAGCAACTGGTCGGAACCGCTGGCGACCCTCTCTGCCTCCAGCTCGGCGTACTCACTACGGCGCTCCCGCGCCCACGTCAGGGCCGCCCCAAAGTGCGCCTGCAGGACCCGCTGCAATGCAGGCGAGTTTCCGAAGGCCTCAAACGTGGGCGGCGTCAGGTCCGGCGACATCTGGGGGTAGGACTTGAGCAGCTGGTCCCACCAGGCTTCCCACTCCGTTTTGAGGGCGCTGAGGCCGCCTACTTCGGCAGTGAGATGCGAGTGGTCGGCATGGCGGATTTTCGGAGCGGCATGGGAGAGCGCCGGACGGCCGGCACCGTCCAGTCCGGCGGCATCACGCACATACAGGGCAATCATCATCGGCCCCGACGTGTCCATGGTGATCTGCCAGCCGGAACCGCCTGTGCGATGCATCCCTCATCCTTCCGTGGCGTGCGCAGTACCGGCTTGTTTCCGGTTCTGCTTCCCCGGCTCCCAGTCTATTCCCGAAGCTGCCGGACGTTAACGGACTGACCAGCGGACATGCCGACGATTTGGCGCTCCAGGACGTCACGGCACATCTGGGCGGTCATCCACTCAGGCTGCAGCAGCGCGTGCATGCACAGGCCGTCGATGGTGGCCAGGAGCCTCTCGGCTTCGATGACCAGTGAGTGCTGCCCGCTGCCGTCGTCCGGCACGAGCTCCGTGACCAGCTGGCCGACGACGGCGGCCACGCCGCGGTGGCTACGGTCAGCCTCAACAGCGAGGAAGGGCCTGATGCGGGCAGCGTTCTTGAAGGCCATCCACACGCACGCGTCCACCGCCCGTTGTTCATCCAGTGGCAACAGTTCACCCAACAGTGTTAAAACAGCCTCGTGGTGTCCCGCTGTGCCGGGGGTGAGCAGTTTCAACTCTGCCAGCGCATCGGCCAGGCGGAGCGTAATCCTGTCAACCACGGTGGCGAAAGAGTAGGTCAGGAGCTCCTCGCTGCTTGCGAAGTAGTGCCTGACGGACCCGACTGCAAGCCCTGCCTCGTCGGCTACTTCACGGAGTGAGGCCCGCTCGAGGCCGTCTGCCGCAATGATCCGGAAGACGGCGTCGACAACTTCCCCGCGCCGGGCTTCGGCATCTACGATTTTTGGCACTCCTACTTTTTAACACACCTGTGCTGGAAAAGCTGCCAGGCCACGGTGTTTCCGGGTCCGGGCCTGCCATGCCCGGCATCCGGGAGGGCCGGGCATCCTGGACACTAAGTGGGATAGTTTTGAGGCATGAAAATTTTGGTCACGGGTGGCACCGGGTACATCGGCTCCCACACTGTTTTGTCCCTGCAGGAAGCCGGCCATGACGTGGTGGTGATCGACAACCTGGTCAACTCCAGCGAGGAATCCCTGCGCCGGGTCGCCCAGCTCAGCGGGAAGACCGCCGAATTCCACAACGTGGACCTGGTGGACGAGGCCGCCGTCGAAAAGGTCTTCGCAGCCGGCGGGATCGACGCCGTCATCCACTTCGCCGGGCTCAAGGCCGTCGGCGAATCCGTGCAGGAACCGCTGAAGTACTACTACAACAACCTTGTCGGCACCCTGAACCTCATCCGCGTGATGGACCGGCATAACGTCCGTTCCCTCGTCTTCAGCTCCTCCGCCACCGTGTACGGCGAGCACAACCCCATCCCCTATGTCGAGAAGATGGAAATCGGCGCCAACAACCCCTACGGCCGCACCAAGGAGCAGATCGAGGACATCCTCTCCGACCTCGGAGACGCCGATCCCCGCTGGCACATCGCCCTGCTGCGCTACTTCAACCCGGTCGGCGCGCACCCCTCCGGCCGCATCGGCGAGGACCCTCAGGGCATCCCCAACAACCTCGTCCCGTTCATCGCCCAGGTCGCCGTGGGCCGCCGCGAAAAACTCATGGTCTTCGGCGGTGACTATGACACCCCCGACGGCACCTGCCTGCGCGACTACATCCACGTCGTCGACCTCGCCGAAGGCCACGTCGCGGCCCTGAACCACGTCGCGGACCGCACGGGAGTCTTCCGCTGGAATCTCGGCTCCGGCAAGGGATCCTCCGTCCTGGAGGTCCTGCGCTCGTTCGAAAAAGCCGTCGGCAAGCCCATCCCCTACGAAATCACCGCCCGCCGCGCCGGCGACCTCCCCGCGTTCTGGGCCGACGCCACCTCAGCCCTGGCCGACCTCAGCTGGTCCACCACCAAAACGGTGGACCAGATGTGTGAGGACCACTGGCGCTGGCAAAAAAACAACCCCCAGGGCTACGCGTCCTGACCCCTCGACTGCTCCGTAACCGCCCTTTAGGAGGTTCATAAGGGCGTTTGCGGAGCAATCGATGGACTTAAAAGCAGCGGCCGCCCACCTTGCGAGGGGGGCGGCCGCCGTCGTTCATTACCAGGGCCCACACCGGCGAGGGACCCGAACCGTGGATCCGCTCTGGCGAGGGACCCGCCCCGAGCTTGCGAGGGTCGGGAGCCGGAGTGGCCCTGCGAGGTTTGGGAGCCGGTGGGGATCTAGCGTGCCGGGTAGTTGCGCTCGGGCTCGCCGATGTACAGCTGGCGCGGGCGGCCGATCTTGGTATTGGGGTCGCTGATCATTTCACGCCACTGCGCGATCCAGCCCGGGAGGCGGCCGATCGCGAAGAGCACGGTGAACATCTTCTCCGGGAAGCCCATGGCCTTGTAGATGAGGCCGGTGTAGAAATCCACATTCGGGTAGAGCTTGCGCTGGATGAAGTAGTCATCATTCAGCGCCTTCTCTTCCAGGCGCATGGCGATGTCCAGCAGTTCGTCGTTGCCGCCGAGCTTGCTGAGGATCTCGTGGGCCGTTGCCTTCACGATCTTGGCGCGCGGATCGTAGTTCTTGTAAACGCGGTGTCCGAAGCCCATAAGGCGGACGCCGTCTTCCTTGTTCTTGACCTTCTCCATGTAGTCCTCGGGCTTGGTGCCGTCGGCCTGGATCTGGCGGAGCATCTTGAGCACAGCTTCGTTGGCGCCGCCGTGGGCCGGGCCGAAGAGGGCGTTGATGCCCGCGGATACTGAGGCGAAGAGGTTGGCATTGGAGGAACCGACCAGGCGCACCGTTGAGGTGGAACAGTTCTGTTCGTGGTCAGCGTGCAGGATCAGCAGGAGATCCAGCGCCTTGGCGATGACCGGGTCCACCTCGTACTGTTCGGCGGGAAGGCCGAAGCTCAGGCGCATGAAGTTCTCCACCAGGTTCATGGAGTTGTCCGGGTAGAGCATGGGCTGCCCGATGGACTTCTTGTGCGCGTAGGCGGCGATGACCGGCATCTTGGCCATGAGGCGGATGGTGGACACTTCCACCTGCTCGGCGTTGAACGGGTCCAGGGAGTCCTGGTAGAACGTGGACAGCGCCGACACGGCCGATGACAGGACAGGCATCGGATGCGCGTCGCGTGGGAAACCGCTGAAGAAGCCCTTGAGCTCTTCGTGCAGCAGGGTGTGGCGCCGGATCTTCTGGTCAAACTCTTCCAGTTCCGTGGCGCTGGGCAGGTTGCCGTAGATCAGCAGGTAGGAAACCTCGAGGAAGCTGGAGTGCTGCGCCAGCTGCTCGATGGGGTATCCGCGGTAACGCAGGATGCCCGCATCGCCGTCGATGTACGTGATCGCCGAGGTGGTTGCCGCGGTGTTCATGAAGCCGGGGTCAAAGGTGACTGCGCCCGTCTGCTTCAGCAGTTTGGAAACGTCGTATCCTTCGTTTCCTTCAATAACCTGGATGCGCGGGAGCTTTAGCTCGCCCCCTGCGTGGAGCAGGGTTGCGCTGTTGGTCTCAGTCATGGAGTCCCCTTCATGAGGCGTCTGGGCCTCTGTCGAAAGCTTGATCCAACATCCGGTGAGCCGCGCACTGTCCCTGTTACGTCAGGATTCCAACACCCGGGCTGCCTTCTTGTAGAAAGCCACCATTGATAGTCACTTAAAAAGTACCGCCCCTTGGCGGGTGTCACTAATCGGCGATGTGCGGAAATGCCCTAAAATGCCCATCTTGTGGTGCGAGTCACATGATTGTTACGGCGCTGCGGCGAGCCGCGACACCGCCGCGTCGATCCGTTCATCGCTGCCCGTAAGTGCAACGCGCACAAACCCGTTGCCTGCGTCCCCGTAAAAGACGCCCGGCCCCACCACGATGCCACGGTCCGCAAGGCGGCCCACGGTTTCCCAGGTGCTCTCGCCGGCAGTGGACCACAGGTACAGTCCGGCTTCGGATTCCTTGATTTCCAGGCCGAACTGTTGCAGGGCCGGCACGAGCCGTTCCCGACGTCCGCGGTACAAGTCCTTCTGGGCCAGGACATGGGTGTCGTCCCCGAGTGCCACGCGCATGGCTTCCTGGACCGGGTAGGGAACGATCATCCCGGCGTGTTTGCGGCTGTTGACCAGGTTGGCCATGATGTCCGGATCGCCAGCCACAAAGGCTGCCCGGTAGCCGGCCACATTGGACTGCTTGCTCAGCGAGTACACCGCAAGGAGGCCTTCGTGGGACCCGCCGGCAACGCGTGGATCCAGGATGCTGGGCACCGGTTCGCCACCGCGCTGGACGTCCCAAGCGCCCCAGCCGAGCTCCGCGTAGCACTCGTCAGATGCGACGACGGCACCCAGTTCCCGGGCCTGCGCCACGAGCGCCTTCAGCGAATCAGCGGTCCTCACGGCCCCGGTGGGGTTGCCCGGAGAGTTCACCCAGATCAGCCGCACCCTGGAGCGGGTGACATCATCGAGTTCGTCAAGGTTGTCCGTGGCAACCGCTGTGGCGCCTGCGAGCGTGGCACCGATGTCGTAGGTGGGATAGGCCACCTTGGGACGGACGACGACGTCGCCCGGCTGGAGTCCGAGCAACAGCGGCAGCCACGCCACGAGTTCCTTGGAACCCACAGTGGGCATAATGTTCTTGGGATCCAGGCCCGGAACGCCTCGGCGGCGGTCAAACCATGCCGCGACGGCTTCCCGCAGCGGGAGGGTGCCATGCACGGTCGGGTACCCGGCAGCGTCTGCAGCGGCCTTGAGCGCCTCCTGGATCAGCCTGGGCGTCGGGTCAACGGGAGTTCCGATGGAGAGGTTGACCGCCCCGCCGGGGTGCTCAGAAGCTCTGGCCAGGTACGGCGCCATGGCCTCCCACGGGTAGTCGGGAAGGCTCAGGCCAAAACTGTTCACCGCTGCTGTCACCGGGGCCTCCGGTTCAGTGGTCTTGGTTCTGCGGCGGCAGGGCGGCGATCATCGGGTGGTCCTTGCCCGTGTTGCCGATCTTTGCGGCACCACCGGGCGAGCCGAGGTCGTCGAAGAACTCCACGTTGGCCTTGTAGTAGTCTGCCCATTCATCGGGGGTGTCATCCTCGTAATAGATGGCCTCCACCGGGCATACCGGTTCGCAGGCACCACAGTCGACGCACTCATCCGGATGGATGTACAGCGAACGCTCGCCCTCATAGATGCAGTCGACCGGGCACTCCTCAATGCATGCCTTGTCCTTGACATCTACACACGGCTGCGCGATTACGTACGTCACGTCCCTTGCCTCTCCACGTTGTTTCCGGCGACCGCCGGCAGTTGCATCCGGCGCTGGGTCCGGACTGTTGACTTCTGAGCCTATTATCTCCCAGCGCGTTCCTGCGAACCTAGCCAGCCACCTAGTATGAACTGGTGAGACCCGCCCAGCCTACGCCCCGAGAGTTTCTGGCTGCCGCCGCACCCGGGACAAGGGTGGTGGTCCGCTACCGGATCGACGGCGGGGGCCTCACGGACGCACTGGGTTACCTCGTGGGCACTGACGACGACGGCTGCACCGTGAGGACGCGGCAGGCCGACGTCGTGATCCCCCTGGAGCTCGTTGTGGCTGCCAAGGAAGTGCCCCCGGCCCCGCGGCCCCGCCCAGCGCGCGGCCGGGACTGAAACCTCTCCAAACACCGGAAAACGAAACTGCCGGCACGACGGCGGGGATCCCGCCTGCCGTACCGGCAGCTTCTTGGAGTTTTTGTCCAGATCTAGCGGGTTGAACCGCCATAAAGTCCCTTTATCTGGACAAAAACTCTCTAGACCTTCGCGCGGGCGCGGTTGGCCTTGGCGCGCTCGTTAGTGTCCAGGATGACCTTGCGGATGCGGATGGACTCCGGGGTCACCTCGACGCACTCATCCTCGCGGGCGAATTCAAGGGACTCTTCGAGGGTGAGGTCGCGCGGCGGCGTCAGGTTCTCGAAGGTGTCGGAGGAAGCTGCACGCATGTTGGTGAGCTTCTTCTCCTTGGTGATGTTCACGTCCATGTCATCTGCGCGGGAGTTTTCGCCGACGATCATGCCTTCGTAAACCTCCGAGGTGGGCTTCACGAAGAAGGAACCGCGCTCCTGCAGGTTGATCATGGCGAACGGCGTCACAACACCCGCGCGGTCCGCGATCATGGAACCGTTGGTGCGGTACTCGATCGGACCGGCCCAGGGCTCGTAACCCTCGGAGATGGAGGCTGCAATGCCGGCGCCGCGGGTGTCCGTGAGGAACTTGGTGCGGAAGCCGATCAGGCCACGGGCGGGGACGATGAACTCCATGCGGCACCAGCCGGTACCGTGGTTGGCCATGTTGGTCATACGGCCCTTGCGGGCGGCCATCAGCTGCGTGACGGCACCGAGGTATTCTTCGGGCACGTCGATGGTCATGTGCTCCATCGGCTCGTGGATCTTGCCGTCGATGGTCCTGGTAACAACCTGCGGCTTGCCCACAGTCAGTTCGAAGCCTTCACGGCGCATCTGCTCCACGAGGATGGCCAGCGCCAGCTCGCCACGGCCCTGGACTTCCCAGGCGTCGGGACGCTCGGTGGGCAGAACCTTGATGGAGACGTTACCGATCAGTTCCTTGTCCAGGCGGTCCTTCACCTGGCGGGCGGTGACCTTGGCGCCCTTGACCTTGCCGGCCAGCGGCGAGGTGTTGATACCGATGGTCATGGAGATCGCGGGATCGTCCACGGTGATCAGCGGCAGCGGCTGCGGGTTCTCGGCATCGGTCAGGGTCTCACCGATCGTGATCTCCTCGATGCCGGCGACGGCGACAATTTCGCCCGGTCCGGCGGACTCGGCCGGGACGCGGTCCAGCGCCTTGGTGGCCAGGAGCTCGGTGATCTTGACGTTCTTGAGTTCGCCGTTGGCACGTGCCCAGGCGACCGTCTGGCCCTTGCGCAGGGTGCCGTTGTAGATGCGCAGCAGCGCGAGGCGGCCCAGGAACGGGGAGGCATCCAGGTTGGTGACGTGGGCCTGGAGGACGCCGTTCGGGTTGTAGGTCGGGGCGGGAATGTGCTCGACGATGGTCTGGAACAGCGGTTCCAGGTCTTCGTTCTCAGGAGCGGTTCCGTCAGCCGGCTGCTCGAGGGAGGCACGGCCCACCTTGGCGGCTGCGTAGACAACGGGAACGTTGAGGATCTTGTCCAGGTCCAGGTCCGGCACTTCGTCGGCGAGGTCTGAGGCGAGTCCCAGGAGCAGGTCCATGGACTCGTGGACGACTTCCTCGATGCGGGCATCGGGACGGTCGGTCTTATTGACCAGCAGGATGACGGGCAGGTGCGCGGCCAGGGCCTTGCGCAGCACGAACCGGGTCTGGGGCAGCGGGCCCTCGGACGCGTCAACGAGCAGAACGACACCGTCCACCATGGACAGTCCGCGCTCCACCTCGCCACCGAAGTCGGCGTGGCCCGGGGTGTCAATCACATTGATGGTGATGGTCTCGCCCTTGGAGGAAGGTCCGTTGTAGGCCACCGTGGTGTTCTTGGCCAGGATGGTGATGCCTTTTTCGCGCTCCAGGTCACCTGAGTCCATCACGCGGTCTTCGAGGTGGTTGTGCTCGGCAAAGGAGTTGGTCTGCTTGAGCATGGCATCGACCAGGGTGGTCTTGCCGTGGTCAACGTGGGCCACGATCGCGACGTTGCGCAGGTCACTGCGCGATGCAGTGGCTACGGCGGTGTTGGTGGTGGTTTCAGACATGCGTAATGGCTCGATTCAGTGGGTCAGCTGTAAGGTATCGCAACATTTCCAACTGGAACGCACGACGGATTCGTCCCTTCACACAGGGCACCTTCCCCTATTCTAGCCGCTGAGCCATTTATTGGCCTAAAAACCCAAAGATTGATGCAGGCAGGGGCCGCCAGGAACTTCCCGCGGACACAAATATCTGGTGACTAAAGTCACTGGATTTTATTGACTTGATGGCACATTATTGCTGTGACACTACAAGCATGTCCGGAGAACCACTGATGCGAAAAGCCTCGGCCCTCTCCCGCTTCGTCGCATCCGGGGTCGCCGCAGGCGTCCTCCTGTGCGGTTGCGGGCAGCCGCCCCCTTCGTCGGCAACTACGCCCACAGTGCAGGCAACCGCATCCAAACGGTATGTGGCCCGCGGCGATGCTCCGCCGCAACTGGTTGCCGGCACCGTTTACCGGAATCCGGCCAGTGGAAGGGATGAAGTGGTGATCCCCGACATCAGCCGGACAGCGCTGCTGATCGGCGATTCCCAGTCCGAACCCGTGATTGGTTGGCCCCGGCTTGGGCTGGCAGCGGTCGGATATAAGGTTCACTTCTGTGGGCTGGGCGGTACCGGCTTTGTCGCCTCGAACGGCGCGACAGGGAACTACATTGACGCCCTGCAGCGCGGCGACTGGAAGCTGCCGTACGGGACTCCGCCTCTGATCGTCATCCAGGGCGGCGGCAACGACGCCGGCAAGGGCGCCACGGACACCCAGATCGTGGCCAACGCGGACCGCCTTATCGCGGCCCTCAACAAGCGGTATCCGGGGGTCCGGAAGATCCTGATCGGCACGCTCGGGCGCGGCGTCGACTACGGCGGAGGCCGCCGCAGCGAGGTGGACGCCCTCCTGGGCACCGTGGCGGCCAGGCACGGCATGCCGTTCGTGGGGGTTGGCGACTGGCTGACCAGGTACGGCCTCACCCAGAACCTGATGGACGCCGTCCACATGAACGCCTCCGGCCACCGCTCACTGGGCACAGTTCTCGAAGGCCGGCTGCGCGAACTCGGCATCACGGCACCCCCCGATGAGGGGGCCGCTACCCTGGCAGTCGCCAAACAGATTGTGTCCGTTCCCGAATAGTCCTTAGCCCTGATGGAGCCGGCGCCCAACCGGGCACCGGCTCCATCAGCTTCCTACGGCCGGGCTGCCGTCATGGGGCAACCGACATCAGGCCACCTCGGGCGGAAGCATCAGCTTGGCTCCGGGGATGGCGTTGAGCAGTGCCTTGGTGTAGTCCTGCTGTGGGGAATCGAAGACTTCGTCCGTGGAACCAGTCTCCACCAGCTTGCCCTTTTCCATAACGCAGACGTGGTCAGCGATCTGCCGCACTACGGCCAGGTCATGGGTAATAAAGAGGTACGTGAGGCCCAGGTTGGACTGCAGGTCGGCCAGCAGGTTCAGTACCTGCGCCTGGACCAGAACGTCCAGCGCGGACACGGCTTCATCGCAGATGATGACTTCGGGGTCCAAGGCTAGTGCCCGCGCAATAGCTACCCGCTGGCGCTGGCCGCCCGAGAGTTCGTTGGGATACCGCTGCATGGTGGACTGCGGCAGTGCCACCTGGTCCAGCAGTTCGCGGACCTTCTTCTCCCGGCTCACCTTGTTGCCCACCTTATGGGTCCGGAGCGGCTCCTCAATGGTCCGGTAAATGTTGTACATCGGATCCAAGGAACCGTAGGGATCCTGGAAGATCGGCTGTACCCGGCGACGGAAAGCAAAGATCTGCTTGCTGTTGAGGGTAGACGTATCCACGCCGTCGAAGATGATCTTTCCGGAGGTGGGCGGCAGCAGGTTCAGGACCATCTGCGCAACTGTGGACTTACCGGAGCCAGACTCTCCCACGATTGCCGTGGTGGTTCCGCGCTTGACACTGAAGGAGACGTTGTCCACCGCGGTGAAATCCGTGGACCGCCCCAAACCGGACCTGAGCTTGAAGACCTTGGTCAGATCTTGGATCTGGAGGACATTCTCCGTCATACTCGGCTCGACAAGCGCCTCGGTCGGTGCCAGGAGCTCATCGCTTTTGAGGCCGAGATCCTTGGCGACCTGGATACGCCGGGATGCCAGCGACGGCGCCGAGGCCACCAGCCGCTGGGTATACGGATGCTGTGGGTTTTCGAGCAGTTCAAGGGACGGGCCTGCTTCCACCACCTGTCCGCGATACATCACCACCACCTTGTCCGCCCGTTCCGCAGCAAGGCCGAGGTCGTGGGTGATCAGGAGGACTGCAGTCCCCAGCTCGGAAGTCATACCCTCCAGGTGGTCCAGGATCTGCCGCTGGACCGTCACGTCCAGCGCCGACGTAGGCTCGTCGGCGATCAGCAGCCTGGGCTGGCAGGACAGGCCGATGGCGATCAGGGCACGCTGGCGCATGCCACCAGAGAACTCGTGCGGGTACTGCTTGGCACGGCGGTGCGCGTCCGGCAGTCCGGCTTCGGCAAGGACTTTGGCGATATCTTCCGGCGCACTGGGGCGTCCGTTTGCCCGCAGCGTTTCCTTAACCTGGTACCCGATCTTCCACACGGGGTTCAGGTTGGACATTGGGTCTTGCGGGACCATGCCGATGGTGTTTCCCCGCAGCTCGATCATCCTTTTTTCGGAGGCGTGTGAGATGTCCTCGCCGTCAAGGAGGATCTGCCCGCCGGATATCCAGCCGTTGCCGGGAAGTAGGCCAATCGCAGCGAGGGCGGTGGTGGACTTGCCGGAGCCCGACTCGCCCACGATGGCAACAGTTTCTCCCGGCATGATGGTCAGGTGGGAATTGCGGACGGCCTGGACCTCACCTCCGCTGGTCTTGAACGTTATGGCGAGGTCTCTGATCTCCAGCAGGGGCCGCTCCGCCGGCATTCCAACCTCATTGAAACTAACATCTAAAGCGCTCACGTGTGCCTCCTTCATCGCTGGCGACTCTTCGGGTCAAGGGCATCTCGCAAGGCATCGCCAAGCATGATGAAGCTCAGGACCGTGAGCGTCAGGGCCGCCGCCGGGTAGAACAGAACCGACGGGTTGGTGCGTATTTGTTGTTGGGCCGCAGCGATGTCGTTACCCCAGGACATGATGCTGCCCGGCAGACCAATGCCGAGGAACGACAGTGTCGCTTCGAGCACAATGAAGACACCCAGCTCCATAGTGGCCAAGACAATGATCGGGGCCAAAGCATTGGGGAGCACATGGCGGATGAGCGTCTGAATGTTTGATACGCCCAACGACCGGGCGGCCGTAATGAAGTCAGCACCCCGCACTTCGATAACTGCAGCCCGGGTGATGCGAGCCATCGACGGCCACCCGAGTAAGAGAATGACGATAATGACGGTCCAGACACTCTTGTTGTCCCGGAAGAATGGCAGCTGCGTGACCACCAGGGCACCAAGAACGATCGGCAAGGCGAAGAAGATATCACCCAGTCGCGCAATGATCACATCAACCCACCCGCCAAAGAAGCCTGCCAGTGCGCCCAAAGTCACTCCGATGATCAGAACGCAGATGACTGAAAAGACACCGACCATCACCGACGCGCGCGTGCCGTAAATCACACGCGCATAAACGTCGCAGCCTTGGAACGTGAACCCCAGCGGGTGGCCGGCACGCGGTCCACCTTGAGAGTCAGCCAACTGACAGTTATTGTCAGGCGCCGTCTGCGTAAACAGGCCGGGGAACAACGCGACAATCACAATCAGCGTGATCAGGAGTGCCGCCACAATAAACAACGGACGTTTCCGCAATTGCCGCCACGCGTCTTGCCAAAGGCTCAGCGGAGCCTGGTCCTCTTTGAGCGCGTCCGTTGCCAGCAGAGGGGTGTCCTCCAACGGCGCCACGTAGTGCTCCATTTGACGGTTACTTTTCATAACGAATCCTTGGGTCAAGCCAGGCGTAGAGCAAATCGACCAACAGGTTGGCGATGACAAAAACGAGTACCAATACACTCACGATGGCAACGATGGTGGGTCCCTCGCTTCGAAGAATCGACTGGTAGAGCTTTTGGCCCACACCGGGGACGTTGAAGATACCTTCGGTCACGATGGCACCTCCCATCAGACCGCCGAGGCTCGCCCCCAAATAGGTCACGACGGGGATCAACGAGTTGCGCAGGATATGCGTGACCACTACGCGAGGCCGGGACAAACCCTTGGCTGTGGCAGTACGGACGTAATCCGCATTCATGTTTTCAATGACGGAAGCCCGCGTGAGGCGCAAGACGTAGGCAAATGACCCGAGCGCCAGGGACGTGGCAGGTAGCACGAGGGTGCTCCATTCCGCATCCGACCCGACAGTCGGCTTGGCCCAGCCCAGCTGCACACCGACGACGAGCTGAAGAACGAAGCCAAACACAAACACGGGAACAGCGATGACTACCAGCGAGGCCAGGAGGACGGTGGAGTCAAAGAGCTTGCCCTTGCGGAGCCCGGCGACCAAACCAAAGGCGATTCCGAAAACTGCCTGAATGGCCAGGGCCTCGACGGCAAGCATGGCCGTAACAGGGAAAACGCGTGCGAGGCTGGCAGAAATAGGCTGTCCCGTGAAATCCACACCCAGATTGAGCGTGAAGATGTTTTTCAGGAACAGCCCATACTGCACAAAAAACGGCTGGTCGAGGTTGTACTGCTGGCGGATGGCCACAATCACAGCCTCGCTTGGGGGGCGCTCTCCAAAGAGAGCCCGCACGGGGTCCCCGGGAAGGGCGAACACCATGAAGTAGACGAGCAGGGTGGTCCCCAGAAAAACGGGGATGACCTGCAGCAGGCGGCGGAGTATGTACTGGATCACAGCAGTACCTCCGCGGCGGATGGGTGATGTAACGGAATCATTCGGTACAGCTTCCTGCCGGTGTCAACGCCATGGGGGCCCAGCTCAATGGCCGGACCCCCACTGGCTTTTTGAGTAGGACGGGTTCAGAGGACTTACTTGGCGGTGATGTTGTGGTAGAGGATGACGCCCTTCCAGCCGCTGTCCACGTTGGTGACGTTCTGGCTCCACACGACCTGGCGTGCCTGGTACCACAGCGGAAGGTTAGGCAGGTCCTGGAACAAGATCTCCTGGGCCTCGGTGAACTTGGCGTTGGCGTCATCCGTGGACTTGGCGGCCAGGCCCTCATTGAGGAGCTTGTCGAACTCGGGGTTCGAGTAGCCCTCGTAGTTGGCGCTGGCACCGGTCCTCAGGAGCGGGCCAAGGAAGTTGTACAGCGACGGGTAATCAGCCTGCCACCCTGCCCGGGCGAAGCCTGGGAGGGTCTTGGACTTGCGCAGGTCAAGGAGCTCGGCAAACTTGGCGAAGGCCTGCCCCTCGGCCTGGATGCCAAGGTTGTTCTTGAGGTTGTTGGCGACGGCGTCGATCCATTCCTTGTTTCCACCATCAGTGTTGTAAGCGAGCTGCAGGGTCTTGCCTGCAGGCCACGGGCTGATGGCATCGGCCTGCTCCCAGAGCTCTTTCGCTTTAGCGGCGTCGAACTTCAGGACGTCGGAGCCTTCAACGTTTTCGTTGTAGCCATCCACTGCCGGGGAGGTGAAGTCCTTGGCGGGAATTCGCGTGCCGCTGAAGATGACCTTGGTAATCTCGTCGCGGTTGATGGCCTTGGAAATGGCCTGACGGCGCAGCTTGCCTGCCTCGCCCTGGAACTCGGGCAGGTACCCCGGAATGTTCAGGGTTGCGTTGCCGGCGTACGGCTTGTTCAGGTGGTTCTCCGGGAAGTCCGTGGTGTAAGTCTGCAGGGCGTTCGTCGGAAGGACGTCCGTGACGTCCAGGTTGTTGGCCTGGATGTCCGTGTAGGCGGGAGCCGGGTCCGTGTAGAACCTGAAGGTCACGCCACCGTTCTTGGCTTCGCGGGAGCCCGAGTAGTCCTCGTTCTTGACGAGTTCGATCTGGCTGTCATGCTGCCAGGCACCTTCCTTGGCCATCTTGTAGGGGCCGTTGCCCACGGGGTTCTCGCCGTAGGCCTTGGGGTCAGCAAGCGCCGCTGAGGGAAGCGGCATAAAGGCGACGTAACCAAGGCGCAGCGGCCAGTCGGCCTCAGGCTGTGCGAGCCTGACCTCGATGGTCGAATCGTCTTTGAGGACCAGGCCTGAAAGCGTCTCTGAGGTCGGGGCAGGGACCTCGGTATCACCCTCCTTGGCGGTGGCGCTGACGGCCTCGTAGCCCTCGATGGACTGGAAGAAGCTGCTGTTTGCCTGGGCGTTGGTGCTCAGAGCGGCGAAGTTCCAGGCATCCACAAAGCTCTTGGCGGTGACTTCCTCGCCGTTGGTGAACTTGGTGCCGGTCTTGACCTTGATGGTGTAGTTCTGGCCGTCAGGGGATTCGATGGACTCAGCAAGCGCATTGACAGACTTACCACTGGGGTCGTAGCTGGTCAGGCCTTCGAACAGCAGTTCGACCACGCGGCCGCCGTACACCTCGTTGGTGTTGGCTGGCAGCAGCGGGTTCTGCGGTTCATTGCTGTACGCGGTGATGACCTTATTGGGGTCGCCGGCGGATTGGCCGGCGCCGTCATTGCTGCCGCCTCCAGCGCCGCAGCCGGTCAGGGCGAGTGCGGCGATTGCCACGATGCCCAGTGCTTTGGAAGTGCGCGTGAAACGCATTCCGCCTCCTATGAGTTGTGGGAGATGTTGAGGGGAAATCTTTTGCTTCCCCGCAGCCTGGCCACGGTCTTGCAGTGTGACGCAGGCTACATAAACGAGTAGCCTAACCGCACTAGTCCAAATACTGGAACTCCGTTGCCAAACCGTAACCAGTTAATCGGCATTAGCTGACGGAAGCGCAGGAGTTGTGCAGGTCACATGTTACTCGCAAGTAGACTCAGCGCCGAATCGGCCCGGCTACCCCCGCAAACAGCGCTGCACAGGCGCGCGCTGCGCGTAGTGGTGCGCTCATCCAAGTGTTGTGGCTGTGAAGGACTCTTCCCGTCACTCCGGGCGTTTGCCGGTTATTGCCAGCTCTCACGCGATGACAACCGGCCGGTCCGTTGGGCGCATTCGAGGTTGAGGAGTCGGTGGAGGGTCACGGCAGCCCTGGGGCTCGCCGCTTCCCGGGCCTGCTGATCGCAGCCGGGTCATCGTTCGTGAACGGCACAATTCGGCCCGGCGATCCCCCCGGGTCCTGTGCGCATACCGGGGGCCGGGCCGGTCGAGATCATCCGGGCCAGCAGCTACCTTCCATGCGATCCGCCGCCGCGGGCAGCGCGCTGCCCTGAATCACCCGTCAGAAGGTCCGGCAGGCGCGCCCCCTCCCGACGAATATTCAGCGCCCTACTCTTTCAGGCGCCACTCCCACACGTTCCACCACACGCCCAGGGGGCCGCCGCTGGGCTTCACGCCGGTAATGCGTCCGGCAACAGCGGTGGTCCCGGCGGTCTGATACAGCGGCAGGCCATAGTCGCTTTCCCAAACCCGTTTATCTATTTCAGCCATCAGCTCGGCCTGCTTGGCCAGGTCCGTGGTGGTGGACAGCTGTTCCATCACCCTGTCCGCGTCGCCGTCGGAATATCCGTTGAAGTTGCTCCCCGCACCGGTCCGGAAAATCTGTGGGACCCGGCCAACGCCCACCCCGGTACTGATCCAGCCGAGAATGGCCGCGTCGTAGGTGCCGCTGCCGAGGGTCCTTGCCCAATCGGCGCTGCCCTGCCCGGCGTCGATGACACGGAATCCGGCGAGGGCCGCCGAGTCGCGGATCAGCTCAAAGGCCTGCACGCGGTTGGGGTTGTCCCGGTTGTACAGGATCCGGACTGCAGGGGTCTTCCCGTCCAGAAGCGACACAGCCCCGTCGATGTCCGTTTCCGCGTACTTCGACGACCCGTTGTCCTTCACGGTGTCGGCGTACTTGGGGTGGGATGGCAGGAAGACGTGGGAGTCAAGCGGTTTGGCGTCTGACACCAGGTCCCCGACAATCTCTTCCACGATCTCCTGCCGCGGGACCGTCTTGAGGAACGCCTCACGGACGTTGTCCTCGGCGAACGGACCGGAAAAGTTCAGGTCGAGGTGGTCATATCCCGACTGGCCATAGCGCTGCACAGCGATTCCCTGACCCTCGAGCCCGCTGAACAGGTCCTCGGACCCTGCGGAGGGCTGGGGCGAGATGATGTCCGCCCGGCCATTCTTGAGTGCGTCCACAGCCGCCGTCACAGCACCGGTGAACTGGATGGTGACATCGTCCAGGTAGGGTTCCGGACCCCAGACATAGTCCTTGTTCCGCACCAGCGTCACAGAAGTCTCGGGCACGATATCCCGCACAATGTAGGGACCATTGGAGAGGTACACCGCAGGATCACCAGGCAGCGTCTTGGCGTCAAATCCGGTGTTCCAGAAGTTGCTGACCGCCTGCAGGCCTGTGTTCAGCGCCGCTTTCCTCGCGTCACCCCGGGGCGAATCCCGCAACAGTTCCACGAGGTCATCCTCGTCGTTCAGTCCGCTTTTGGCAGCCACAACATGGGCCGGAAGACCGACGTCGAAGGCCACTTCCCAGTCAGCGTAGGGAGATCCGTATTCCAAAGTGATGGAACGGCCGTCCGCCCCGATTTCGGGAAAGGCCGTGGTTGCCAGGCCGCTGGTGTCCGACGCTGCAGAGAAGTACTTGGTTCCTGTGCCGGCAGCGGGGTCTGCGTCGTCGAAGTAGCCTGACCCCGCCGCCCACGCCAGCACAAGATCACCGGCGTCCACGGCTTCACCATCAGACCATTTCACGCCTTCATTGACCGTGTACCGTACCTTCAGCGGCTGGTCGGAGACCTTCTCATACCGGCCGAATTTCTCATTCCGAACCACTGTTGCGGAGTCGTCAATGTAGTAGAAACCGGAGTGGGTGGCATGCCAGAGCTTGGAATTGATGTCGGTGTTGCCGTCCGTGCTGAACGGGTTGAAGGAGGAGAGTGCATTGACTTCAGCCACCGTGGCGCTGCCACCGCGTTTTGCCTCGCCCACTGCCACGGGCACGGCTCCCCCGCCGCCGGAACAGCCGGCAAGAATCACCGCCGCCGCCGCTGCACTGCTGATGAGCCCGATCAGACGCCTGAGAGGCATGCCGTCTCTCCTTATGTGTTCCCTCTGCTCGAGGGGGCCCGTGGCTTCCCCAGGATCACGTCCAATATCCTTCAGTAAGGATACTTCGTATGGTGCGGGGCCAGCACCAAAAAGCTGCCCGGTTCCGTAATACCGGCACCCTCCGTACTACACGTTGAAGCGGAACTCCACCACGTCGCCGTCGGCCATCACGTATTCCTTGCCTTCAATGCGGACCTTTCCGCGGGACTTGGCCTCGGCCATGGAACCGGCCTCGATCAGGTCCTTGAAGGAAACCACTTCGGCTTTGATGAAGCCACGTTGGAAGTCCGTGTGGATGACGCCGGCCGCCTGCGGAGCGGTATCGCCCTGGTGGATGGTCCAGGCGCGTGTTTCCTTGGGTCCGGCGGTCAGGTAAGTCTGCAGCCCCAGCGTGTGGAAGCCCACGCGGGCCAACTGGTCCAGGCCGGACTCGTCCTGGCCGTTCATTTCCAGCATTTCCCGGGCTTCTTCCTCGTCCAGTTCCACGAGGTCGGATTCGAGCTTGGCATCGAGGAAGACGGCGTCTGCGGGGGCCACCATGGCCCGCAGCTCCTCCTGCTTTTCCGGGCTGCCCAGGATGCCTTCGTCCGCGTTGAAGACGTAGATGAACGGCTTGGCCGTCAGGAGGCTGAGCTCCTTGAGGTGCTCCATTTCCAGCTTGTCGCTCTTGATGGACGCGAAGATCGTGTCGCCACGTTCCAGGACCGCCTGCGCGGCCTTAATGGCCGCCAGTTCAGCCGCTTCCCGCTTCTTGATCTTGACTTCTTTTTCGATCCGGGGAATGGCATTTTCAATGGTCTGCAGGTCAGCCAGGATCAGCTCGGTGTTGATGGTTTCCATGTCCGAGCGGGGATCCACCTTGCCGTCAACGTGGATCACGTCAGGATCATCGAACACCCGGACCACCTGGGCAATGGCCTCGGCCTCACGGATGTTGGCAAGGAACTTGTTGCCCAGGCCTTCGCCCTCCGACGCGCCCTTGACGATTCCGGCGATGTCCACGAAGGACACCGGAGCAGGCAGGAGCCTCTGCGAGCCAAAGATCTCGGCGAGCTGCTTCAGCCGCGGATCCGGCAGGTTCACGACGCCGACATTCGGCTCGATCGTGGCGAACGGGTAGTTCGCTGCGAGCACCTGGTTGCGGGTCAGTGCGTTGAAAAGAGTTGATTTGCCGACGTTGGGCAGTCCGACGATGCCAATAGTAAGAGCCACGAGCATTGATTCTACCCGCAGCAGGCCAGGAACCTTCCAGCGGACCGTCCGTGGTGGCCGTCCGGACCGGGTGGACATCCTGCCTGCCGGATTGCAGCTGCCGGGAATTGTCACAGGGGCATGCCAAAGTGAGGATATGGATGCTTTCGCCGTGATTCTTGCCCTGTTGATGCTGCTGGTCGGCGCTTTTGCCGGTGCCGCCGCCACCTACTTTTCCTTCCGCCGCCGCGCCCATGCGCTTGAGGAAGATTTCGACGCCGTCTCGTCCCGCCTTTCCGAGGTCAGTGCGCAGTTTGCGGCAGCCGACGCCGAACGCCGCCTTCTGAGCATCCAGAACCGGGAGCTGGGCGAGTCACGCAGCCAGGACGGGAACGTTCTGCGTGCGCTTGCGCCGGTGGCGGAAAAACTGACAGCCGTGCAGCAGCAGGTATCACTGCTGGAGCGTGACCGCCTCGAACAGTATGGCCAGCTCGCACAGCAGCTCCAGGAGGCCCGCCTGTCCGACGCCCAGCTGATCCGCTCCACACACGCACTCGAAGCGGCCCTCCGTTCCAACAGCGCCCGCGGACAATGGGGCGAGGTGCAGCTGCGCCGGGTCGTCGAAGCATCGGGGATGCTGAAGCACGTGGACTTCCTGGAGCAGGTCCACAGCTCCGGAGCAGACTCAACGGTCCGGCCGGACCTCGTGGTCCAGCTGCCCGGGGAGAAGCAGCTGGTGGTGGACGCCAAGGTGCCCTTGTCCTCCTATCTTGCTGCCCAGGAGCTCGGTTCCGGTTCGGGTGCAGAACACCACCATCATCACGCGGACGGCGGCAACAGCTCGCAGCAGGCCTTGCTCGCCGCCCACGCAAAAGCCCTCCGCGCCCACGTGGATGCCCTGAGCAACAAGAAGTATTGGGACATTCCAGGGAACACGCCGGAGCTGGTGATCTGCTTCCTGCCGGCCGAATCGATCCTGGCGGCCGCGCTCATGGCGGACGCGACCCTCCTGGACCATGCATTGTCGAGGAACGTGGTCCTGGCGTCGCCCAGCACCCTGCTGGCTGTGCTGAAATCGGTGGCTTTCACCTGGCGCCAGGATGTGCTGACGGACAGCGCGCGTGAACTGTTCGAATTGGCCCGTCAGCTGTATGAACGCATGGGAACCCTGGGCGAGAACGTCGGCAAGCTGGGCTCGTCCCTGAAGTCCTCAGTGGACCGGTATAACTCTATGGTCGGTACCCTCGAGGCCCGGATCCTGCCGACCGCGCGGAAACTCAACGCCATGGACGAAACCGGATTGCTCACCCCGCCCTCGCTGGAAGCAACGCCGCGGTCACTGGCCGCCCCGGAGCTTCAGCAGGACGGGAAAGCGGCCTGACGTTGCCGGGGAGTGGTCAGCTGCGGGACCGGCGTCCGCCGAGCGCCCGGCTGACGTCTCCGGCTTCCTTGAGTGTTGCGCGAAGCTCCTTGGGCAACGAGAAGAGCAGGTCTTCCTCTGCCGTGACAACTTCCTCCACTGCACCGTAGCCATAGTCGGCGAGCAGCCGCAGGACGTCCTTGACCAGGACCTCGGGCACGGAAGCCCCAGAGGTGACTCCCACAGTCGCCACGCCTTCAAACCATGCCTCGTCCACTTCGTTGGCAAAGTCAACGCGATAGGAGGCCTTGGCACCATATTCCAGGGCAACCTCCCCCAGCCGCACCGAGTTCGAGGAGTTGGCTGACCCCACCACAATGACGAGGTCCGCCTGGGGCGAGATCTTCTTGATGGCTACCTGCCGGTTGGTCGTGGCGTAGCAGATGTCATCGCTGGGCGGATCCTGGAGGGTGGGGAACCGTTCCTTGAGAAGCCGGACGGTCTCCATGGTTTCGTCAACGCTGAGGGTGGTCTGGGACAGCCAGATGACCTTTTCCGGATCGCGGACCGTAACGTTGTCAACTTCATGCGGGCCGTTGATGATCTGGATGTGCTCCGGGGCTTCACCGGCGGTTCCCTCAACTTCCTCGTGACCGTCGTGGCCGATGAGGAGGATGTCGAAGTCGTCCTTGGCGAAGCGGACGGCTTCCTTGTGCACCTTTGTCACCAGGGGGCAGGTGGCATCGATGGTGCGCAGCCCGCGGTCCTCGGCGGACTGGACAACGGCGGGGGATACGCCATGGGCGGGGAAGATGACCAGGGCACCTTCGGGTACTTCGTCGGTTTCATCCACGAAGATAGCGCCTTGTTCTTCAAGAGAACTCACCACGTGGACGTTGTGCACAATCTGCTTGCGCACATATACCGGCGGCCCGTAGTGCTCCAGGGCCTTTTCCACCGCGATGACGGCCCGGTCCACGCCGGCGCAATAGCCGCGGGGAGCGGCGAGCAGGACCTTCTTGGGGCCGGTTACCGGTGCCGCCGCAGCCACTTCCTCGGGCGAGCGCCGCCTTCGCGGGACAGTTGGCATCGAGAGGGAAACTGCGGTGGAAGTCATTGCTCCATGCTACCGGGTGTGGGCCCGCCGCCTCCGCGAGGCCATCCCGATCACCAGGCCGGCCGCCAGAAGCACGCCGCCGGCAACCGCGGTTCCCGTGGTCCAGGACTGGAAGCTGCTTGACGCCGAGGCCACGAATTCGTCCTTGAACATGTCGGCCACCTCGTTGCCGCTGGCCGTTCCCAGCACGGTGTCACGTGCCAGTTGTGAGCCGAAGGTCCAGAAGGCGGCCAGCAGCAGCCCTCCGAGGCCGACCCCGAAAATGACAGTCCAGCGCCGGCGTGCCGCTACAAGGGCAAGGACAAAAGCGATTCCTGCGCCGATCGCCAGCGAATAACCCAGCGGGGCGTAAGCGGACAGGCGCTCGATCCACTGGCGCTGCTCCGGCTCTCCAACGTTGATCAGGGCCTGCTCCGGCGCTTCCAGCGTCAGTCCCGCTGTCCGTGAAAGCTCCTCTGCGGCAAGGGCAACGAGAGGGGCCACGTCCAGCCTGATCGAGGCGGAGGAGTCCGCTTCCGCCGGGAGCGAGGCGGGGTCGGCAAAGTTCAGGCGATGGCTCTTCCGGAGCGTCTCTTCCCAGGCCGCCGGGTAACCGGGCAGCCCGGTCAGGGAGCCCGCCGCAGCTTCGACCACGGGTTGGACGAGGCCCGCGAGGGCGTCCGGGACGGAGCTTGTGTCGATGGTTCCCACAGCAGCGACGGCGAGCCGCTCCTGGAAGTCGGCGTCCTGCCCGAGCGGAGCAGACAGTGCCACAAAGCCATCCTCCTGCACCACGTTGAGGTCAACCCAGACCGCGGGGACCGCCACGGCTGACAGCAGGACGCCGAGAATGACGGCTACGGCTGAAACGAAGGTGCGCAAAGGTGCTCCTAACTGGTTGCGGGGCCATCCTATGCATGAAGCCTGGATAAGGAATGTCCGCCTCGGGTGGTAAGGCTTATGGATAAGGTTGAATGAACAGCCGCCATTCAAACACGAACCGCCAACTGCCGAACAAAGGACCGCCATGCCGCAAGCCACAGCTTCCCGGGGCAGCGCGCATGTCTGAACAGGCTGCCCTGCCGGGCACCGCTGCCAGCACGCTGCCTGCCACGGCCGCTGAAACCAGCCCGGACAATCCCTGGCCGCTGCAGCTTCTGTCCCAAAAGCTCAAGGCTCATATCGACCGGACACCGTCGGCATGGGTAGAGGGCCAGGTCATAGAAATGAACCGCCGGGGCGGCAATGCCTACTTGACCCTGCGCGACGTGGACGCGGAGGTTTCGCTGCCGGCGTCAGTCTGGACGAAGATACTGGACCGCCAGAACATGCCCCTGGAACGGGGCTCCCGCGTCGTCGCACTGCTGAAGCCGGAGTTCTGGCTGAAGACCGGCCGACTCAATATGCAGGTCAGGGATATCCGGCCGGTCGGACTGGGCGATCTGTTGGCGCGGATCGAACGCCTGCGACAGGCCCTCTCGGCCGAAGGCCTTTTTGCGGACTCCCGTAAAAAAGCCCTGCCCCTGCTGCCTCACCGCATCGGCCTCATTACAGGGCGTGAGTCCGATGCCAAGAAGGACGTGCTCCAGAATTCGGCGCTCCGGTGGCCGGCCGTGGAGTTTGAAATCCGCGAGGTTGCTGTCCAGGGCAACACTGCCGTGTCGCAGATCGTCCGGGCATTGCGCGAGCTTGATTCCCGTCCCGACGTTGACGTCATCGTCATCGCCAGGGGCGGCGGAGCCCTGGAGGACCTCCTTCCGTTCAACAGCGAAGAACTGATCCGGGCCGTCGCCGCCGCGGTGACACCGGTGGTCAGCGCTATCGGCCACGAGGCGGACCGTCCGCTGCTTGACGATGTCGCCGATCTGAGGGCTTCAACGCCCACCGACGCTGCGAAGCGGATCGTCCCGGACGTAGCAGAGGAACTGGCCGGCGTCCGCCAGGCCAGGGAACAGCTCCGCCGTTGCATCAGCCGGCTCGTGGACCGGGAGACCGACCGCCTGCACGCGCTGCAGTCCCGCCCGGTACTGTCCGCGCCCGAGGCCATGGTGACGGGCCGCTCGGAAGAGATTGAGCGCCTGCTGCGCCGGTCGTCCGCGGCGGTCAGCTCGCTGGTGGTGCGGGCCGCGGACCAGCTGGTCCACCTGCAGGCCCAGGTACGGGCCCTCTCACCACAAAAAACCCTCGACCGCGGCTACGCGGTGGTGGAGCTCGCCAACGGCCGGGCCGCCCGGGCCACGGAAGCTTCCGGCCACGCTGTGGTCCGTGACCCGTCAGAGGCACCGTCCGGAACAGAGTTGTCTGTCCGGGTGGCACATGGCCTCTTTGGTGCCACATCCACCGGGAAACTTCAACAAGGAGAAGCATATGCCTGAGACAAAGCCCGATCCGGAAATCGAAGCGCTGAGCTACGAGGAGGCGCGTGAACAGCTCATCGGTGTCGTGGGCAAGCTCGAGGCCGGAGGTGCAAGCCTCGAAGAGTCACTGGCCCTTTGGGAACGTGGCGAGGCCTTGGCCAAGCGCTGCGAGGAATGGCTCGAGGGCGCCCGAAAGCGGTTGGCCGCTTCCAGGGACCAGCCCCTCTAGTCGCGGGCCCGAAACCCTTTCCGCTCAGGACCTTTCGACGAGCTGCCGTTCCACGCCGACGTCGAAGTCGGCTTTGGGCCACTCCAGCTGCAGGTCAGTCATCGCGCCGAGGAGCAGCTGCTGCACGGCGATCCTGGCAAACCACTTTTTGTTGGCCGGAACCACGTGCCACGGTGCAGCATCACTGTTGGTGTTGTCGATGGCCGCCTGATACGCGGACATGTAGTCCTCCCAGAAGGCACGCTCAGTCAGGTCACCCCGGCTGTACTTCCAGTGTTTGGCCGGGTCGTCCAGGCGTGCCAGGAGGCGCGCTTTCTGTTCATCCTTGCTGATGTACAGCATCACCTTGACGACCTTGGTCCCGGAATCCGTCAGCCGTGCCTCGAACTCATTGATGGCCACATACCGGCGTTTCAGTTCCTCCGGAGACGCCCAGCCATGGACCCTGTGGATCAGGACGTCCTCATAGTGGGAGCGGTCAAAAACGCCCACCATCCCTGCCGCCGGGACTTCCTTCTCGATCCTCCAGAGGAAGTCATAGGACTTTTCTTCCTCCGTGGGTGCCTTGAACGCCTTGAACTGGACCCCCTGCGGATCCATGGCGGCCATGACGTGGTTGACGATGCCGCCCTTGCCGGCAGTATCCATCGCCTGCAGGATCAGCAGGATCCGCTTCGTCCCGCCGAAACGGGATTCCGCGAACAGCTTCTCCTGCAGCTCAGCCAGCTTCCCGTCCAGCTCAGCCAGCAGTGCTTTGCCGTCAGCCTTGTTGCCGGTGAACCCGGGCGTGGACTCGGGGTCGATATCCGCCAGGACGAAGCCGTCCCCGACCTTCAGCGTCTGCAGGGGGTGCTGATCGAACTCAACCAAGCCGGCCATGGGGATCCTTTGTCCGCGGTACACGCGTGGGATGGACGCGTGAGGACAGGCTAGTTCCCCTGATACCTGCTTAGGAAGTCCCCCATGCGCCCCACTGCCTCTTCGATGTCCTTGACGTTGGGCAGCGTAACCATCCGGAAGTGGTCCGGACGCACCCAGTTGAAGGCACGGCCATGCGAAACCAGGATCTTTTGCTCCTTCAGGAGGTCCAGGACAAATTTCTCGTCATCCCGGATGTGGTAAACCTCAGGGTCCAGCCGCGGGAACAGGTAAAGCGCGCCCCTGGCCTGCTGGGTGCTGACTCCGGGAATGGCGTTGAGCATGTCGTACGCCTTGTTTCGCTGCTCAAGCAGCCTTCCGCCGGGAAGAATGAGGTCGTTGATGCTCTGGTAGCCGCCGAGCGCCGTCTGGATGGCGTGCTGGGCGGGCACGTTGGCGCAGAGCCGCATGTTGGCGAGCAGGTTGATGCCCTCCAGATAATCCGAAGCCTCCTTCTTGGGTCCCGATATGGCCATCCAGCCGGCGCGGTAACCGCAGACACGGTACGCCTTGGAGAGTCCGCTGAAGGTGAGGCAGAGGACGTCGTCGCCGGTCAGGCCGGCCAGGTTTACGTGGACAGCGTCCTCGTACAGGATCTTTTCGTAGATTTCATCCGCGAAAAGGACAAGCCCGTGCTTCTCGGCCAGGGCCACGATCTTCTTGAGCGTCTCTTCGGGATAGACGGCGCCTGTGGGATTGTTCGGGTTGATCACCACAATGCCCTTGGTGCGGGGCGTGATCTTGGCTTCCATGTCCTCAAGGTCCGGCTGCCAGCCGGACTCCTCATCGCACAGGTAGTGCACCGGCTTGCCGCTGGCCAGTGCCACGGAGGCCGTCCAGAGCGGGTAGTCCGGCGTAGGAATCAGGACCTCGTCGCCGTCGTCCAGCAACGCCATGAGGGACATGGTGATCAGCTCGCTGACGCCGTTGCCCAGGTAGATATCGTCCACGTGGATGTTCTGGATGCCGCGGGTCTGGTAGTACTGCGACACAGCGGTGCGGGCCGAAAAAATGCCGCGGGAGTCGCTGTACCCCTGGGCGTGGGGCAGATGGCGGATCATGTCCACCAGGATGGCGTCCGGCGCTTCAAATCCAAACGGCGCGGGGTTTCCGATGTTCAGTTTGAGGATCCGGTGACCCTCCGCCTCCATCTGCTGGGCGGCCTGAAGAATCGGTCCACGGATGTCATAGAGGACGTTATGGAGCTTGGTGGACTGCCTGAATTCTGCCATCCATCAAATATGCCACAGGAAGGATGTACTTCCGTTGAGACCTCGGCCACACGCGAGCGCACCCCGTACCGCACGCAGGGATGCGCCCACAGCAGAGCGACGGCGGCCGCCGGACCTGGGAGAGTCCGGCACCCGCCGTCGTGATGCCCTAGTGATCATCCAAGTGGGTCAGCCGCTACTTGACGATGCCTTTGTCCTTGAGCCAGGCGGCAGCGGCGTCCTTGGCGTCTTGCTTCTGGCTGCCGCTGACCGCGCGGTTGAGGTTGACGAGGTCTTCGGTGGTCAGGACCCGCGAAACGGCGTTGAGCGCTTCCTTGGCCTGGTCGGTCATGTTTGCCTCGTTGTACAGCGGCAGGACCTGCTGGGCCTTGAAGTTGTTCTTCGGATCCTCCAGCACCACGAGGTCGTTGTCCGCGATGGACGGTGTCGTGGTGTAGATGTCGGCGACCTGGACGTCATCGGTCAGCAGTGCCTGCAGTGTCAGGTTGCCGCCGCCGTCGTTGAACGGCTTCAGCGCCTTGAGTTCGCAGCCGTAGTTCGCCTTGAGCCCCGGGAACCCGTAGGCACGGGTTTCAAACGTCGCAGGCGCGGCCATGGTCAGGTCCTCGCAGACCTTGGCGAGATCCTCGATGGACTTCAGCTGGTACTTTTCCGCGGTGGCCTTGGTGACCACCATGGCGTCCTTGGACTCAGCCTTTGATGGCTCCAGGACTGCCAGGCCTTCCGGGAGCTTTTCCGGCAAGGCCTTGTAGATGTCTTCGGCCGAGACCTCGGGGGCCTCCGGGTCCACGTGCGAGAGCAGGTTGCCGGAGTAATCAGGGACCAGGTCGACGGAGCCGTCCTGCACAGCCTTGAAGTAGATCTCGCGTGAACCGATGTTGGGCTTGGTGGTCGCGGTGACCCCGGCAGCCGTCAGGGCGCCGGCGTAGATCTCGGCCACGATCTGGCTTTCCGGGAAGTCCGCGGATCCCACCACCAGCGAGCCGCCGGTTGACCCGCCGGTTCCGGTGGTGGTGGGCGTTGCCAGGGGGTCGCCGCCGCCGCAGGCGGAGAGCGCGACGGCGATGCCGACGCCCGCCGCGAGGCCGGCCAGGCCCCGGCGGGTGATGGTTGTCCGGGCTGGTTTCTTCATGGGGTGCCTCCTTGAACTGAAGCTGACGCACGCGCGGCAACTGTGAGATCGGCGGTGGCCGTGTGGCCGCCGTGGGGATCGGTGGACAGGCCGGGCGGCAGGAGCATTCTCTGCAGCGCGGCGAGGATAAGGTCGACGGCGATGGCCAGGCCGGCGATGAGCAGCGAGCCGGCCAGCATGCGGGGAAAGTCCTGCAGGACCAGGCCGTCGAAAAGATAGCGGCCGAGCCCGCCCAGCGGCAGGTAGGCCACGACCGACACGGTGGCGATGACCTGGAGCACGGCCGTGCGGATGCCACCGAAGATCACCTGCAGTCCGTTGGGCACCTCCACCAGGAAGAGGATCTGCAGCTCGGTCATCCCCATGGCCCGGGCGGCATCAACCACCGTCCTGTCAACGCTGGAGATTCCGGCATACGTTCCGGCGAGCAGGGGCGGGACCGTGAGGATGACCAGCGCCCACACCGGCGGCATGAGGCTGCTGCCTGCGAGCAGGGCGAACAGGACGAGCAGCCCCAGCGTGGGCAGGGCACGGAGCGCGCCCGCCACGGCAACGGCAACCACGCGGCCACGTCCGGTATGCCCGATGTACAAGCCCGCCGGGACGGCGATGGCGCCGGCTATCACCAGCACCAGGCCGCTGTACTGCAGATGCTCCAGCAAACGGACGCCGATGCCGGAGCTCCCGGACCAGTGTGCGGGATCAGCCAGCCAGGCGAAGGTGTCCAGGAAGAGGTTGCTCATCCGGCCGCCTGGGCTGTCATGGGCAGGGCCGGGGCCTCATTGCGGCCTGGCTCCGCTGCCGGCGCTTTGGCCGCCCGCGTCCATGGCGTCAGCAGCCGCTCCAGCAGCACCAGCAAACCGTCCATCAGCAGGGCAAGCACCAGGATGGCCACAATGCCCACTACCACCTCAGTGACGAAGTTCCGTTGCAGGCCATCAGTGAACAGCATGCCGAGGTTCCCCACCCCCAGCAGCGCGGCGACACTGACGAGGGAGATGTTGCTGACCGAGACCACCCGGAGTCCGGCGAACATCACGGGGAGGGACAGGGGCAGGTCAATCTGGAGGAAACGCAGCCACGGCTTATAGCCCATGGCCACCGCGGCCTGGCGCAGGTCTTCGTCCACGGAGTCGAAGGCGTCCAGGGCGGCCCGCACCAGGAGGGCGACCGCGTACAGGGTGAGGGCAACAATAACGTTCAGCGGATCGAGGATCCGGGTCCCCAGCAGCGGAGGCAGGATGATGAACAGGGCCAGTGACGGGATGGTGTACAGCAGTGAACTTGCCGTCAGCACAACGGACCTCAACGCGGCATTCATCCGGGCCAGCTGGGCCAGCGGGATGGAGATGACCAGCCCCAGGACCATGGGGATCAGGGCAAGCACCAGATGCTGGCCGGCCCGTTCCATGACCATGCCGCTGTTTGACAGGAACCAGTCCATCAGAGCGCAGCCTGCCGGACCTGGCGGGCGTCCTCAATGACGGCCAGGACTTCCTGGGCCCTGATGGTGCCCAGGACGCGGCCCTCGCCGTCAACGGCCACGCCCAGGCCCGACGGCGAGGAAAGCGCCGAGTCCAGGGCCCGGCGGAGGGTCTCGCCGGGGCGGAACAGGGAGCCCCCGGGAATGAGTTCGGTGTCCGTTCCCGGGCCCGCCCAGCCCAGCGGGCGCATGCCGGCGTCCACCACGAGCTGCCAGCCCGACACGCCGGAAGGGTCCCCGGCGAAGCCCGAGTCCCCCTGGACGAGCGTGGGCACCGGGTGGATGCTCACGCCGTCGGACGCCGTGAACCCCAGGTGGCGGAACCCCCTGTCACGGCCGACGAAAGCCGCGACGAAGTCGTTGGCCGGGGCCCGCAGGATCTCCTCGGGCGTGGCGTACTGGGCGAGCTTGCCGCCCACGGCAAACACCGCCACCTTGTCCCCCAGGACAGTGGCTTCGTCGATGTCGTGGGTAACAAAAACGATGGTCTTGGCGAGGTCTTTCTGCAGACGCAGGAGTTCCTGCTGCAGCTCGTCCCTCACTACGGGGTCCACAGCGCTGAATGGCTCGTCCATCAGGAGCACGGGCGGGTCGGCGGCAAGCGCGCGGGCCACGCCAACACGCTGCTGCTGCCCGCCGGACAGCTGGGAAGGGTAGCGTTTTCCCAGTGCGGACGCCAGGCCGACGACGTCGAGCAGCTCTTCAGCGCGTTTGCGCGCCTCAGCCTTGGGAACGCCGTTGAGCCGGGGAACCGTGGCGATGTTGTCCAGCACCGAACGGTGCGGCATCAGCCCAGACGACTGCATCACGTAGCCCATGGACCGCCGCAGTTCAGCCGCAGGAATGGACGTGACGTCCTTGCCGTCCACTGTGATGACACCGGACGTCGGCTCGACCATGCGGTTGATCATCCGAAGGGACGTGGTCTTGCCGCAGCCGGAAGGGCCCACAAAAACAGTGATCGCGCCCCTGCCGATGGACATGGTCAGCTGGTCCACGGCCGGGTGCCCGCCCTGGTACTGCTTGGTGACGCTCTGGAATTCAATCATGGCTGGTCCATTGCGGGACTTACCTGTTCTGTTGGACGGCATCGGACTGTGGATCGACTCGGTCAATAAGCACACTGATAATCACGGTAACCCTCATCCGACCTCAGCTTAACCAGTGCCGCACCGAAAATGGGCGAAGGAATCCCTACTGTAATGATTCGGAGACTCCGCCGGGGCGGATGGGCGGCCTAGAGTTGGACTGTGACCAATCTCGAAGTGACTCCCGAGCAGGAAGTTTGTCCACCGGCGGCCCCCGAAGAGAGTTCGGGCCCTTGCCTTCAGCTCTGGCCCGAAAGGGAAGTCCCGCTTGGCGGAGTGCGGGCCATGAATGTCCGGCGCACGCTTCCCCAGCGGGGCCTGCCCACCATCGGCGCATGGTGCTTCCTGGACAGCTTCGGACCTGACCGCACGGCCATGTCTGTGCTCCCCCATCCGCACATCGGACTGCAGACCGTGACCTGGCCGCTGGCGGGGCACATCCGCCACCGGGACAGTGTGGGCAGCGACGTGGTGGTCCGTCCCGGCGAGCTGAACATCATGACGGCCGGACGCGGCGTCTCGCACTCAGAGTTCGCTGTACTCCCGTCACTCCCGCCGTACGACGGCGGCGAACGGCTGCCGCTGCAGCGTGGCCTTCAGCTGTGGGTGGCGCTCCCGGACAGCCACCGCCACGCCGCGCCTGCCTTCGAGCAGCACCGCGAACTTCCGGCTGTGACCGGTGAAGGCTTCACCGCGACGGTGATGGTGGGGGAATTTGCCGGCGCGACGTCGCCTGCCACCATGTACTCCCCCATCGTCGGAGCAGACATCTCCTGTGCCGGACCCGCGGTGCTCCCGCTCAATAAACACTTCGAACACGCCGTCCTGGTGCTCGACGGCGGGCTGGTGGTGGACGGGCAGGAAGTTCCGCCGGGGCCGCTGGGCTACCTGGGTGCGGGCCGCACGCTATTGGCCGTTCACGCGCTCCCGGACACCCGGTTTGTGCTCATCGGCGGCGAGCCGTTCCAGGAGGAGCTGCTGATGTGGTGGAACTTTGTGGCCCGCACCCACGAGGAAGTGGAGGAAGCGCGTGAGGCCTGGGAAGCGCAGGCCGGCCTGACCGGTTCCGAGGGCCAGGCAGCCCGCTACGGGCTGGTGGAAGGGCACGGGCGTGACGCGGGCGCTGAAGCCGGCCGGATCCCCGCGCCAGCGCTGCCCACGGTGAGGCTGGCGCCGCGGAAGCGAAGCATGCCCTGACGGCTGCCGCCGGACGGCCGGCTTATCGCTGGATCGGCGCCTGCTACTCCTGCTCGGAGACCAGTTGCAGGACACCGAACACGGGTTCCTGGTCCAGCACACGCACGTCCGTGACGCCGGCGGCAGCCAGGTGCTTGCGGAAAGCATCCTGGAGCGGGGCGACGTTCATGCCCAGGCCGCCGCCCAGGATGACTGGACCATCAATTTTCAGCTTTCCAAGGGCCTGTGCGGCCAAGGCGGCGAGGTCGCTGCCGGCCTGGTCCAAGAGCGCCTGGCTTGCGACGTGGCCGGCAGCAGCCGCCTCCACCACGGGTCGTGCCTGCTGGGCCCAGAAGCGGCGGCCGGTGTCCGGGGAATGGAACAGGGAGATCAGCCGGTTGGGGTCGTCCACTCCGCAGGATTCCAGGAGCGCCGCGGTCAGCTGATCGACGGGCAGGCCCTGGTTCATCCTGCGCAGGCTGTAGCGGACGGCTTCCCGCCCCAGCCAGTAGCCGCTGCCTTCATCGCCGAGGAGGTAGCCCCAGCCGCCGGCCCGGGCCTCCTCGCCTTCGGCGTTCCTGCCCCAGGCGGCTGAACCTGTTCCGGCAATCACCGCAACGCCGGCGCTTGCCCGCCCGGCCGCCAGCAGCAGGCGGGAGTCGTGGACCACAGTGATTCTGGCTCCGGGAACGTGGGGGCCGATCAGGGCGGCGAGCGCGGCGGCGTCATCGTCCGTGTCGATCCCGCCGGCGCCGGCGTAGACCCGGGAGACCTTGCCCCCGCCGATCCTGGCGAAAAGGTCTGCAAGGTTGGCAGCCGCGTCCTCGCGGCTGACGTTCTGGACGTTGGAGCTGCCGGCGGACCCATCCGCCACTGCCTTCCCGTCCTCGAAGCGGACTCCCCGGGTCTTGGTGCCCCCAATATCCAATCCGATGATGACTCCTGAGAGCGGGCCATGCCCCGCGGTGCCGTGTTCTTCAGGAGGGGAGGTCTGTGGGTTTCCGGTGTAAGTCACGGCACCAGCCTACTGAGGCCCGCCGGGATCTACAGACTCCGGGACCGTGAGCAAACCAGGCCGGCCAGCAGTTGCGGACCCTCCTGGAGGACCATCTCCCGGAAAAGCCGGACAGCGTCGGGTTCCGCGTCTGGGCCGGGCTTCCGCAGCCTCCACGCCAGTCCGATCTCCCGGTAGGCCAGGTCCGACTCAATCGCCACTTCGACCCAGCCCAGGTTGCCCGTCCCGGGGGTGACCTCGCGTCCCGGGCCCTCACCGCCTGGCGGCAGGATGCCCACGCCAAGCCCGGCCGAGACCAACCCCCGCACCGTGTGCGAGTCCTGGCTCTCAAAGGCGATGCGCGGCCGCAAGCCTGCTTCGCGGAACAGTGCATCCGTCAGGGACCGCAGGCCGTAGCCTGACCCCAGCGCCACAAACGGATCGGTCCTGATGTCCTGGATCCGGGCGCTGCGCCGGGATGCCAGTGGGTGCGAGTGATGGACCACCAGCCGCAGCGGTTCGCGGTAGAGCGCTGCCGACGAAATGGTGCGGCCGGCGGGCGCCACGGGGGCTGTGAGGGCCAGGTCCGCCTTGCCGGAAGCGAGCTCCGCGAGGCAGCTGTCCCTGGCACCCTGGCTGAACGTGAAACCTGCCTCGGGGTGGCGGCTGCGGAAGGCGCTGATCAACAGCGGCAGGGTGGCCTCACCGAAGGTGTGCTGGAACGAGATGGAAATCCGTCCCCTGACCACGTCCGATTCGTGCCTGACCAAATCCAGCCCGGCCTGGAATTCGGACAGTGCCGCCTCGATGAACGGCAGCAGTGTCCGTGCGGCCGGTGTCAGGCGCACTCCCCTGCCGTCCCGGATCAGCAGTTCGGTTCCGACGGCGGCGCTGGCGCGGCTCAGTGCCCGGCTCACCGTGGACTGCGGCACGCCGAGCAACTCCGCCGTTTCGGTCACGTGCTGGGTCCGGCCCAGCTCCGCGAGCAGGGGCAACAGTGGCAGCAGCTGGGTCATTTGTTTGTGGTCAGCGTCCATGAGCCCCTTCCAGGCCGGGTTTTCTGTTCCGTAATTGGTATGAATTTCGAGGCAAACATGCATTGGAAGCATATATCTCCGGCGGTCTAGGGTGGGGAAATGGGCATACATCCGCGAACTGCCGGCCAGGAGGCGCCAGCGCCAAAGCGTGGGACGGCCACCCGAGGGGGTCCGCCGGGTACGGCAAGGTACTGGCTGGCCTGGCCTTTGCCGGCGTGGCGACGTTTGCCCAGCTCTACTCAACGCAGGCCGTGTTGCCGATCATGGCGACGGACCTGCGGATCACGGCCGCCGAAGCCGGGCTGACCATTTCCCTCGCCACTGCGGGACTTGCTGTGACAGTCATTCCCTGGTCCTTCCTCGCGGACAGGATCGGGCGGGTCAAAGCGATGGCCATGGGCATCACGGCGGCCACGGTCTTTGGCCTGCTCGTGCCGCTGGCCTGCAGCTTCGAGATGCTCCTGGGGCTGCGGCTGCTGGAAGGCATGGCCCTGGGAGGGATACCTGCCATCGCCATCGCGTACCTCAATGAGGAAGTGAACAAGGCCCATGCGGCCCTGGCCGCCGGCAGTTATGTCGCGGGAACCACCCTGGGCGGACTCGCCGGCCGGCTGGTTGCCGGACCCGTCGGCGAACTCTGGGGATGGCGGGCGGCCGTTTTTGCCGTTTCGCTGCTGGCCACCGTGGCAGCGGTACTCTTCCTGTTGCTCGTCCCCAAAGCCCGGGGGTTCACGCCGACCAAGGCGGCCGGCTGGCCGGGCGCCTGGACGACCCTCGCCGGGCATGTCCGCAACCGCAAGCTGCTTGCCCTGTACGTCCAGGCGTTTCTGCTGATGGGGGGCTTTGTGGCTGTCTACAACTACCTCGGCTTCCGGCTGGCCGGCGCACCCTTCAGCCTGCCGGCCACGCTGATCAGCCTTATTTTCCTCGCATACCTGTCCGGAACGGTCTCGTCACGCTGGGCGGCGGCGCTGACCCTGCGGTTCGGACGGCGGAACGTCCTGCTGGCAGGGGTGGTCCTGATGGTGGCGGGCCTGGCCCTGACACTGACCCAGCTGCTGGCGATCATCCTGCTGGGCCTCGTGGTATTCACGGGCGGCTTTTTTGCCGCGCACAGCATTGGCGCCGGCTGGACGGGCACCATCGCCTCCACAGGCCGGGCCCAGGCCGCATCGCTGTACAACCTCTCCTACTACCTGGGCTCCAGCGTCATCGGCTGGGCCGGCGGGCTGGTCTTCCAGTCCTGGGGCTGGCCGGCACTCGCCGCGACCGTCATGGTACTGGCCTGCCTCACTGCGGTGACTGTCGCCGTCGTCCATCCTCAGCGGGATACCGCCACCGCCGCGGCTCCAGCCGCCGAATCCCGGGCAGGCACCGCCTAGGTGCGAACTATCCGCCGGACATGCCTCAAACCCCTGGTGATTATTCGGGAGACGGGACGGGCCAGGGGGTGAACGGCCGGAATCGGCGTCTAGGATGAACTCAGATCACGTTGAGGAGATTCCATGAGCAGCAACGCCAAGAACGTCCGGCCCGGGCACCATTCCGAACCCCTGGATGCCATTGACGAACGGCTGCTCGCTGCCTTGGTCGAGGATGCCCGGATCTCCAACAAGCAGCTCGCTGAACTCGTGGGCATCGCCCCCTCGACAGCCCTGATGCGCACGCGGGCGCTGACCGAACGGGGCATCGTCCAGGGCTTTGAAGCCAAACTCAGCCTGTCCGCCATTGGACGGTCCGTGCAGGCACTCGTGGCCGTCAGGCTCCGGGCCCATGACCGGGACCAGATCGACCGCTTTACGGCGCGCGTTCCGCATCTTCCGGCCGTGCTCTCCACGTTCCACACGTCAGGCTCCGTTGACTACCTGCTGCACATCGCCGTGGCCAGCACCGAGGACCTGAGGGACTGGGTCCTGGACAACCTGGCGACCGACCCTGTGGTGGGCCACACCGAGACAACCCTCGTTTTCGACCACATCCAGGGAAACCACGGGCCGCTGCCCGATTAGGCGGGCCGGCGTGCTTGGTGAGGACCGCCCCGGCGGGCATCCTGCAGCGTGGCCGCCCGCCATGTCATGACCGCGAGCCCAAAAGCCGCGATGCCGCACAGCGCCACAAAGCCGGTGACGGACGCAGCCAGCCCGAAGGCCGCCGTCGCCCATCCCAGTCCCAGCACGGGCACCGCGCTGCCCAGGTAGGTGATGACGTACACCGTGCTGATGACCTGAGCATGACGGGCCGGCTCCACTTTGCCGGCCACATCGTTGAAGACCGTGCGGAACGCCACCCCCTGGCCCAGTCCCGCACCGATGCTGGCCGCGACCAGCAACAGCGGGCTGCTCCACGCAGCGGAGGCGGCCAGCAGCAGCACCGAAACACCCAGGACACCGAGGCCCGCCGGGACCGCATACCGGCCACGCACCCTGAGGAGCTGGCTCAGGGCGGACGCGCCCAGCGTGACCCCTGCAAGGGCACCGATGACAGGGCGTGACTCTGCCTGCACGATCTGGGCAAAATAGCCCGGCGCCAAGGACAGGCAAAACCCAAAAACGGAAAAGCTGAGGAATCCGACGGCGGCCGCGAGCCAGAAAGCACCCCTCGCCTCTGTGGACACGGACGGCCTGCGCGGCGCCAGTGCCCTGAGTGGCCTGACGCCGTCGCCGGGCATGATTGCCGGCCTGGCCCGGAGCAGGCAGAGGGGGACCAGCAGGCCCCCAAGCACTGCGGAATGCACGTAGTAGGGGGCCGTAGTGGGCCCGGGCAGCATTGACAGGACCCCGCCGATGACCGGGCCTGCCGCCACGCCGCCGGCGGAGGCCAGCAGGGTAAAGCGCGAGGCCCATTCCGGCCGGGAGGGCAGCAGTTCGCGCAGGGCGGCGGCACTCGCTCCGGTGGCCAGCGCCACAGCCACTCCCTGCAGGGAGCGGCCCGCGGAAAGCGCTGCCAGGCCCTCCGCATGTGCGAAAATCCAGCCGCCCGCAAGCCCCACCACGACGGCGAGGATCAGGGCCGCCCGCCGGCCGATGTGGTCCGACCAGTGCCCGGCAAGCATCAGGGTGGATACCAGGGCGAGGACGTAGCTCGCGAACGCAACCGTGATCCCGAACGATGAGAGCCCCAGGCTTTCCTGAAGCAGCGGATAGAGGGGCGTTGCCAGGTTCGCGCCCACCAGCAGGGTAAAGATGACGGTTCCCGCCATGGCCAGCCGTGCAGTCGTGGAGGCGTCCCAACCCGACCGGCCTGCGGTGGCGGGACGCATGCGGAGTTCGCTGAAGACGGTCATTCGCGTGCCTTTGCTTGCTTCGACCGGTTCGGGTGTCCTTGTGGGATCCGGCAGCCGGGTAAGAATGGATACGTACAGATTGCGCCACTTCTGCCCGATTGGGCTGTGATTCATGGAAGAATTGGTCAAAATCATCAATTCCTAGGCGTAGGCATAGCCGAAAGTGACAGTTTGAACAACCTTGACCCCACCGACTTGAAGATCCTGCTGGAACTGATCCGCGATCCCCGCGTGCAGATCGGCGAGCTCAGCGATTCGCTGGGCATTGCGCGCAATACCGCGCAGTCGCGTGTACGGCGCCTGCTCCGCGCCGGCGTCCTGAACGACGGCGGACGTGAGATCGACCTCGAAGCGGTGGGCTACGACGTCGTCGCCTTCGTAACGATTGAGGTGACGCACCGGGAACTAGACGGCGTCGTGGCGGCACTGCGGCTCCTCCCCCAGGTCCTGGAAGTCCACGAGATATCCGGCCGGGGAGATGTCTGGTGCCGTGTGGTGGCCACCGACACCCACAACCTGCAGGCCGCCCTCCGCCAGATCCTGAGAATCAAGGGCGTCATCCGGACGGAGACGGTGTTGGCGCTCCACACCCACATCCCGTACCGCACCGAGCCGCTGATCAGCCGCCTGGCGCAGGGCGGCCCGGGCCAGGCAACACGGCCGGCCAGGGCCCCCAGCGCTTCCCGCGGGCAGTCGAGCGACTAGGATTCGAGCATGGATTGGCTCTCATATATTTCGCAGATCAACTGGCTGGCCGTGCTGCTTGCCTTCGTTGCGACCATGGCCATCGGCTTCGTCTGGTACCTGCCCGCCGTGGTGGGCAACAGGTGGATGGCCGCCATTGGCAAGACTGAAGAGGACCTGAAGAACATCAGCGGCGGCGCCGGAATCTGGGTTCCCATGATGGTCGCGGCCGCCCTCACTGCCGTTCTGCTGGCTGTCCTGATCAGCAAACTGGACCTGGACAACGCGCTGGCCGGAGGCTTCTTCGCCCTGGTCCTGGCCCTCGTGTTCCGCGCAGGAGGCCATGTAATCCATAATGGCTTCGCGGGCCGTCCAGCCGCCGTCACGCTCATCGATTCCGGCCACGACGTGGTGGCGATGACCGTTGCCGGCGCGATCATCGGGGCCATGTCCTGAACCGCCTGCGCGTTTCCGTACCGACGGGCCACCCAGTCCGTTGACGATCATCGACAACGCCGTCTACGTGGACGGTGTACGCAGCGCTGAGCCGGAGTCCCTGGAACAGACGTTCGAAACGCTCGCCCACCACGGCGGCATGGCGTGGATCGGGCTGTACCGGCCGACGCAATGGGAGATGGCGGCCGTCGCCACCGAGTTCGGCCTCCACGCGCTGGCCGTGGAAGACGCCATCTCCGCGCACCAGCGTCCCAAGCTGGAGCGGTACGAGGACATTCTCTTCACTGTGCTCCGGCCTGCCCGCTACCTCGACGCTACGGAAACCGTGGAATTCGGCGAGCTCCACATCTTTACCGGCAGGAATTTTGTGGTCACCGTTAGGCATGCCGAAATGGCGGGCGTCGCCGCGGTGCGGCGCCGGCTGGAGTCCCGGCCCGACCTGCTCCGGCACGGCCCGGAGGCTGTGCTGTACGCCCTGCTGGACAAGGTGGTGGACGACTACGCCCCCGTAGTGGCCGGGCTCGAGAACGACATTGACGAGATTGAAGACCAACTGTTCAGCGGTGACAGCACGGTCTCACGCCGGATCTACGAACTTGCCCGGGAGGTCATCCAGTTCCAGCGTGCGATCCATCCGCTGCCGGGCATGATGCAGCAGCTCAAGCGCGGCTTCGAAAAATACGGGGTGGAAACGGAGCTGCAGCACAGCCTCCGCGACGTCGAAGACCACGTGGAGCGGGTGATCTCGCGCGCCGACTCCTTCCGGGACCTCCTGCAGAACGCCCTCACTTTGGACGGGACGTTGACCGCGAACCGCCAGAACGAGGCCAGCGCCGAACAGAACGAACAGGTCAAGAAAATCTCGTCCTGGGCTGCGATCTTCTTTGCGCCATCCATCGTGGCGGGCGTCTATGGCATGAACTTTGACCACATGCCGGAGCTCCACTGGACCCTGGGCTACCCGCTGTCCATTGCGCTGATGGCCGGCACAGCCGCCCTGATGTACGGGATCTTCAAGAAGAAGGGCTGGCTCTGATGCCAGGCCACGGGAGCGACGGCGGGCCAGCAGCGGAGCTGGCACATGGGCGCATTATCACCCCCGGCACCGAGCACCAGCTGGGCACGTACGGCCTGTTTCCGCCGTCGGCTGCCCAGCAGCGCACCCTGACTCCCGCCACTGTGCCGCTCACAGCCAAGAACGCTGAACCGGAGCTGCTGTGGATCGGATTCGCCGAGCTCTGCGGCGGAGCCGCCACGCATGCCGACTACGCGGCATTGGCGGACCAGCACACCACGTGGGTCGTTGACGGTGTTCCGGCCCCTGACGCCGTGTCGGCGGAAATGGCCGCTCGCTGGATTCGCTTCGGCGAGGCCGTGGAAGCCCTCAGGGAGCGGGGCAGGACGCTGTTCCTGATCGGGCCTGTCCCCCTTGACTGGGACCGCGCCACACGCGCTTGGCAGAACGCCGACATCCCGGGCGGGACGGACGTGCCGGCGGCGATGGCGCGTATTGCCCGGCGCCTGGCGGTCCTGGTGCGGGTGGACTCGGCGTCCGATGCGGTTCCGGAGGGTGTCTCCGGAAGTTAGGCGGCGTGAACGCTGATCTCTGCGGCGTCGCCGAACACAAGACGGCGGTTGGCTACTTTTTCGGTGAAGAACCGGTCGTGGCTCACCACTACCACTGCGCCGGGGAAATGCTGCAGAGCCCGCTCCATGACCTGGGTGCTGGAGAGGTCCAGGTGGTTGGTGGGCTCATCCAGCAGGAGGACCGAGGCTCCGGAGAGCAGGCATTGCGCCATGGCCACGCGGGCACGCTGGCCACCCGACAGGTTGCCGATCCGCTGCTTGAGGTCGGCGTCCGAAAACTGGAACATCGCCAGAAACCGGTGGACGGATTTTTTCGTCGCAGTCAGCGCCAGGCTGTCCGGCATTGCATTGACCGCATGGGTGACCGTGTCGTCGTCGTTAAGCTCTTCAAGCACCTGGTTGTACGAAACCATGCCGGCACCCTTCGCCCAGGAGACCGAACCGGAATCGGCAGGCTCCTCGCCGGTAAGAGCCCGCAGAAGCGTGGACTTGCCGCTGCCGTTGGCGCCGATGACGGCGATGCGGTGCCCGCGGCCGATCTCGAAGCTGAGGTCCCGGAACAGCGTCCGGCCATCATAGGACTTGCCCAGCGAATCCACCCTGCACAGCACGTCCTTGACGTAGAGGCCGGCGTAGATTTCCGTGATGATCTGGTCCACCGGCCGTGGCGCGCGTGACTTCTTGATCCTGGCCAGCTGGTTGGCGAGCCCCTTGCTGGCCGCCTTGGCAGCTTCCCGGCGGTCCGAGATGCCCTCGGCCTCGAATGCCAGCAGCTCGGACTCGTGCTGAAACTGGCTTTCCAGGCTCTTGAGCCGGAACTGCTTTGCCACAACGTACTCGGCGAAATTGCCCGGGTATTCGTGCAGGTGGAAGTTCTCCACCTCGACGATCCGGGTGACCACGGAGTCCAGGAATGTCCGGTCGTGCGAGACGATGATCGTGGCGCCCTTGAAGGTCCGGAACCAGCCTTCCAGCCATTCGACGCCGGCCACGTCCAGATAGTTGGTGGGCTCATCCAGCAGGAGCACGTCAGGGGCCTCAAGCAGGATCTTGGCCAGCGCGGCACGGTTCCGCCAGCCACCCGACAATTCATCGATGGAGCAGGCCCGGTGGGCGTCGCTGAAGCCCAGCGTGGTGAGCACTTTGTCGATGCTGCGCTGGTAGTCCCAACCGTCCAGCCGGTCCATGTCTTCGAACAGCTCCGACTGGCGGTGGATGAGCGTGTCCAGCCGGGGGCTGTCCGCCGGGTCTGCAGCGATCGCGGCGTCGATGGCAGCCAGTTCGGCCTCGATGTCCTTAATGTGGGCGAACAGTCCGTCCAGGACCTCAAGGATGCTCGACTCCCCGTTCAGTTCCGAGAACTGGGAGAAATAGGCAGTGGTGACGCCGGGGTCCAGGCTGACGGTCCCGAGGTCCGGTGCCACCTGCCCGAGGATGAGCTTGAGGATGGTGGACTTGCCGGACCCGTTCCTGCCGATGAGGCCCACCCGGTCGCCCGGTTCGAGCCGGAAGAATGCTTCACGGAGCACGGGTGTCTTTTCGAAACCGACACTGACGTCGTTCAGCCGGATCAAACTCATTGATTCTGTCCAATCCAGGGAAGTCTTGTGCGTTGGGTACCGCCGGGATCGGACAGCCATTGAGTGGAGCTAAGGAGATTCGAACTCCTGACCTCTTCGATGCGAACGAAGCGCTCTACCAACTGAGCTATAGCCCCGGAACAGCCCGCTCTCCGGTGGGAGCCGCGGGGCCGGTGACCCTAGGCTACAAATTTTCCGGTCACTTTACCAACCGGGCACGGAAACCCTTGCGGCGTGTGACCCCGGCAGACCCGCCGGGATCAGGCGCGCCGGCGCTGCAGGACGTCGTCGAGGTTGCTGAGTGCACTCTGCGCTTTGGTCAACGGCTTCGCCGCCGGAGCGGCAGCCGGTGCGGCCGGAGTGCCCTGCTTCAGTGATGGCTTCCCCACGGCCTTGGGCGCTTCGGGGAGGTCCAGGGGTTCAGGTGCGGGACGTTCGGCTTTCGCAGCCTCGACGTAGACCGGCTTGGGCACGTCAACGGGTTCCCAGGTTTCCCCAGAGGTTCCGGCGTCCTGCGCGGTCCTGACGGAGGTGTCGCCGGCCTCGAGGGCAACGGCGAGGGCTGCTTCCCGGAGTTCCGCGGCCGTGAGCGGCTTGGCCTTCGGCTGGTTGGCCTCGGCGTCGAACAGCGGACTTTCCTGCTGGGATGCAGGCAGCGGGGCCTCGAAGGGAGCCCGCTCCGGCTGACCCTCCCGGCGGGCTGGGGCACTCATCGCAGCCCTGAACGCGGCATCGACCTTTTTCTTGCGGTCACGGACAGCAAGGCCGCGGAGCATTGCCAACGATGCAATGGTTACCAGGAAGGCAGACACCGGCAGCAGCGGGGTGCCCAGTCCGAACGGAAGAAGGACGGCGGCAAGGAAGGCTGTCAGGAGCGCGATCAATGCCACGAGGGCGATTGCCGTGCGACCGTACCGGATCCGGAATCCGCCGGACGCCGCCCTGGTGCCGGGCTCCGTTGGTGCGGTGTCCTGGGCGGCTCCGGGGCTCTTCCTGATGTCCATGGCTTTCTCCTGCTGGGCGGTGATGTTCATGACCGTCCCGGCTCTCGGGTCCGATGATTCAGTAGCTGGTGCATCCGCCGCGATCTCGCCTGCGGCCTGAAACTGGTGCCGGCGGTTTCGGAGGACATACGGGGCAACCCAGACGATCCAGAGCACAACGGCAACCACAAGGATCACTGAGCTGCTAAGGGGGAAGTCCACAATCAAAACCGTATGAGCATTACGTCACGCCCAGCGGCATTAGCCACGGTGTGTCGCCGGCAAGGTGGCAAATCAATGGATTTATGACAGCGCCTGACCTAGGAGGGGCGGGATGCCAGCCACCGTGGAAGCAGTCCATCCGGGACTTCTTCCGAGGTCAGGGCGAAGGACCGGTGGTCAGCCCACTCGCCGTTGATGTGCAGGAAGCGGGGTCTATAGCCTTCATCGCGGAAGCCGAGCTTTTCAACGACGCGCAGGCTTGGGCCGTTCTCCGGACGGATGTTGATCTCCATGCGGTGCAGACCGAGAACCTGGAAACAGTGGTCCGTGGCCATGGCCACAGCCGTCGGCGCAATGCCGTGTCCGGCCCTCGCCTGATCCACCCAGTACCCCAGCGTTGCCATCAGGGCCGAACCCCACACAATGGATGACACCGTCAGCTGGCCAACGATTGCCGGCGTGGCCTTGCCGGGACGCCGTTCGGTGATGAGGAACGGCAGCGCGGTGGACTGCGCGGCCTGGATCTTGAGGGACCGCACCATCTGCCGGTAGTCAGGCAGGCGGCCTCCTGGCGCCGGGTTGGATGCTTCCCATGGCGCGAGCCATTCGTTGTTCCGGCCGCGGACCTCGGTCCATTCCTTCTTGTCCCGGTACCGGATGGGACGCAGCACCAGGTCGCCGCACTCCAGCGTGACGGGCCAGATGGGGCCTGCGTGCATCGTGCGTTACTTGGAAAGGCCGGCGGTGAAGCCGGGAAGCCACTCGCGCAGACCGGGTCCCAGGTCATCGCTGTCGATGGCCAGCTGTACGCAGGCCTTGAGGTAGCTGAGCTTGTCACCCGTGTCGTAACGGCGCCCCCGGAAGACCACGCCGTAGACGCCGTGGCCCTCACCGTCACCAGCGGCCAGCTCCTGCAGGGCATCGGTGAGCTGAATCTCGCCGCCACGCCCCGGCCCCGTGCGTTCCAGCACCTCAAAAACCGCCGGGTGAAGGACATAGCGGCCGATCACGGCGAGATTGGACGGTGCCTCATCCACACTTGGCTTTTCCACTAACTCGTTGATCCGGACGTAGCTTTCGCCGTCGATGTCCTGGATGTCCGCGCAGCCGTAGGCACTGATCTGGGACGGCTCCACCTCGATCAGGGCAACGACCGATCCGCCGGTTCTTGCCTGGACCTCGATCATGGTGCTCAGCAGTTCGTCGCGGGCGTCGATCAGGTCATCGCCCAGCAGGACGGCGAACGGTTCGGTACCAACGTGCTGCTTTGCACGAAGCACGGCGTGGCCCAGGCCACTGGGGTCGCCTTGGCGGACGTAGTGGATGTCTCCGAGGTTGCTCGCGGCCTGGACGGAGGAAAGCTTTGCGGTCTCGCCCTTGTCCGCCAAGGTGGCCTCAAGCGCCGGCACCCTGTCGAAGTGGTCTTCAAGGGCCCGCTTGTTGCGGCCGGTGATCATCAGGATGTCGTTGAGTCCTACTTTGACGGCTTCTTCGACGACATATTGGATGGCAGGTTTGTCGACTACCGGAAGCATTTCCTTCGGCATGGCCTTGGTGGCAGGCAGAAACCTGGTGCCGAGTCCCGCAGCGGGAATCACGGCCTTGCGTACTGTCTGGTTGGTGGTAGTCACTGGACTAATCTAGCGGAGGGAGCAAACAGACAATAATTACCGGGCCGGCGAAATCCGGCCCGGACAACCTGAGGAGCAGCCACTATGCGTGTTGGAAGCAGCTCGGCCAAGGAACACATCCGGGCGCTGCACCGGTCTGCCCGCGCCGCCATGGATGCCGCCCTCCGCGAAGCGGCCGGTGCCGGCATTGCGCACCACGGACTCGACTGGGCCAGACAGATGTCAAACGGAACGCCGTCCACCTTTTGCGTCTACCTGGGCGTCGGCGTCGAGCCACCCACCAGCCCGCTCATCAGCGCCCTCCACAGCCAGGGGCATAAGGTCCTGCTGCCGGTCTGTGAACCCGGGCGCCAGCTCAGCTGGGTCTACTGGGCACCCGGCGGGGAGCTGGTCCGCAGCCGGTATGCCCCGATCCTCGAACCGGCCGGGACACGCCACGGGCCCGAAGTGATGGCCGGCGTCTCGGCGCTCTTTATGCCCGCCACTGCCGTGGACCGCGACGGTAACCGGATCGGACAGGGCGGGGGCTATTACGACGTCTTCCTCAATGCGCTGGACGGCCTCCGGCCCGGGCTTCCCTCAGCGGCAATCGTGTATGACCAGGAGGTACTGCCTGCCGGCAGCATCCCCGCCGAGGAATTCGACAGGAAGGTACCGGCCGCCCTGACTCCCTCCGGCCTCGTCCAGCTGAGCGCAGTTTGAGAACAGCCGGCCGGCAGCGGTTGGCCTCTCCGGCAGGGATGATAGAATTGGCACTCAGGCCCTGCGACTGCTAATGGACGGCGATGATCGTCCCGGCAGCACGGGACCTCTCGTTTGTCCAAGAGGAGGAGCACCAGTGCCAACGTATGCGTACGCCTGCAAGGATTGCAGCCATGCCTTCGACATCGTCCAGTCGTTCACGGACAGCACACTGACGTCCTGCCCCGAATGCCAGGGGACCTTACGCAAGAAGTTCAACAGCGTGGGCGTAGTCTTCAAGGGCTCCGGTTTCTACCGCACGGACTCACGGGATGCCAAGGGAAGCACCGTATCGGCTGCCCCGGCAGCCGCCGCCGCTCCGGCGCCTGCACCTGCACCCGCCGCTGCCGCTGCCGCTGCCGCCAGCTGAAAGGCTGCGCCGCACTACGCGTGCAGTGACTGTTCCAGTCTGCGCTGCCTTAACCTGCTGACTGACTGGCCTTCAACGCGCCTTCCAAAGAGCGACTGGGCCACCCTGTGTTCCGGTTGTCCACATAGCCTTCAACCAGACTGCCTTCGTTTGCAGCCCGGAACTAGCGTGGGTCCATGTCCGTCACACTCTTCCGCCCCCACCGAAGAACCCGTCCCAGCCGAAAAGCCACAGCGTCCCGGCGTCCATCCCGCGGTACCCGTCCACTGTTGGCCGGTCGTCCGCCCGGCCGAAGGCTTGGCCCGTGGCTGGCCCGGAACCGCCGTCTGGCCATAGCACTCCTCCTGTGTATCGCGGCCGCCGTCGCAGTCCACCAGCTCACTCCGGCACCTGCCGATTCCGTGACGGCACTCGCCGCCTCCCGGGATCTCCCGGCCGGTTCCTCGCTGGCCCCCTCAGACTTGGCTCAAGTACAGGTGCCGCCGGGCATGATCGCTGCCGGATCCCTTAGAAGCAATGCCGACGCGGAGGGAAAGCAGCTGGCTGCCCCGCTCCGCAAGGGGCAGCTTCTGACCGACGCCCAGCTGCTGGGCCCCGGCCTGCTCGCCGGGACTCCCCCGGGATCAGCAGCCGTACCGCTGCGGATGGCGGATCCGTCCTCCATACAGCTTGTGTCACCGGGCCAGTTGGTCAACGTGGTGCTGACCGGGGCCAACGGCTATGACCAGCAGGCCCCTTCACAAGTCCTGGCGACGGCAGTGCCGGTGCTGTGGACCTCGGGCCAGGGCGGGAAGACCGGAGAATGGCTCGGAACAGGCGAGACGGACGGACTCATGGTCGTGGCGGCCGACCCCGCACAGGCTGCCCGGCTGGCGGGCGCCTCCACACAGGGCAAACTGTTTTTCGTCCTCGTGGGGCCGCCGGCGGCCTGAGCCAGCTGCGGAAGCCAGGCCCGGGCGAGGCGGTGACACAGCCGGGGGTCAGTTTCCCCAGTGCAGGGTATTATCCCCAGTGGGGCGGTTTCTGCTCCCGCAGCCATGCGTCGTGATCGTCATCCGGTCCGTCTCCCCAGCGCCGGGGGTCGTCCTCCGCGGCCTTGTTGGGGAGAACGCCCTCAGTTCCGGTGGCAGCCTGGCGTGACGCAGGTGCCGACATGCCGCCCTCCTGGTCAGTGTTTTCCCGGTCAGTGTTTTCCTGGTCAGTGCTTTCCTCGGCTGCGTTCCCCTGCGCGGTGCCCCCGCCGGGCTGCTCGCCGTCAGCAGCCATGCCGCCAACGGGGCCGGCAGTATGTGTTGGCGTCACCTGGACAGCCTCCTCCTCATTCGGGCGCGCGGCCCGGTCCTGTTCGTAGTCCAGCTCACCACGCTGCGCCTGTTGCCTGCGGTCAGCCCGGGTGGGACGGTCAGGCTCGTGGCCAACATTCCCATAGGCCTCGAGTGAGAGCGGGTCAACATCGTCGTCGAAGAAATTGGCCGAAGCAGTGGTCCTGCCGGGCAGGACTACTTTCTCCAGGCCGAGGTAGCCCGCAATGCGGTCAGCGCAGGCCGACGGGTCGGTGAAGACCTCGATGGTCCACAATGGCATGTACCGCCACCCCAGGCGCTCCAGCAGCTGGGGCCTGAGCCTGCTCCGCTCACGGACGCTCATGGTCCGGTACTGCTCGGTGCCGTCTGACTCGATGGCCACCGGCCACGGGGTCTCGGGGTCCTCCTGGCCCATGGTGCTGAGCGGGTCAGCGGCCGCCACCACATCAATGACGCCGTCGTACTGGTGCCACACACGGGCGCCGCGGGCGCGCAGGCGGTCACCGAGATCGGCCACCAGCGGATCCGCTCCGAGGGCCTGCTCACTGGCGGCGGCCCGGGACGCCGGGGTGCCAAGGTTGGTGTTGCCGGCGATCTCGCGGTCCAGCAGCTCGTAGAGGTCAACGGCGCCGTGCGCCAGCCGGGTGTGGTCCAGGTCCTCCGGCCGGAAGCAGGTCAACACGTGCAGGGACCTACGGGCCCGGGTCATTGCCAGTGCGAACTTTTCCCGGCCGCCCTCGGCGGACAAGGGACCGAAGTTGTGCAGGGCCCGGCCGTGTGGTGTGCGTCCGAAGCCAGGCGAAAAGATCACGTGGTCCCTGACCAGGCCCTGCGCGCGCTCCAGGTCCACGACGCGGAAGGACTCGGGACCTGCTCCGAAGAACCCGGCGAGGCCGGGATGGTTGGGCAACTGCAGCCGGATGGACTCGCCGATCCGGGCGGCGTGCCGGAGGCTGGCAGTCACCACTGCCAGTGATGTACGCGGGCGGAGCCGTGCGTGTTCAAAAACAAGGTGCACCACGCGGTTGACCTCTGCCACGACGGATTCAACCCCTTCGTGGTCAGCGCTGGGCAGCCCGGTACCGTCCGGGAGGTACTCAACCAGCAGGGCCCTGTCCAAGCCCGTGGCGGACTGGCCCTCCGGCAGCCTGCGGAGGCCGCCGTCGTAGAAGTTTTTGCTGAGCTGGAGGACCAGGTCCTCGTCCACGGCGCGGTACACAAAGTTCAGCCGCCAGACGGGGAGCACCGCCGAAAGCGCGGAAAAGGCGCTCTCCACGCGCTGGTGGGCCGTTTCGCCGACTGCGAGTCTTTCCACTCCAACGGTGAACGTGCGCGGGCTGGCAATCCGGGAGTCACCGAAGGCAATGACCTGCTTGGCCCGGGCAATGGACGGCAGGACTGCCTGCAGGGACGTAGCTTCAGCGTCCAGGACAACCACGGCGTCAAAGCGCTGCTCAGCCGGAAGAAGGCCTGTCATCAGGTACGGACTCACGGACCAGACAGGCACCAGCATCGGCACCAGCGCCGGAGCCTGGGCGGTCAGGGCGGAAAGAGTCACCCTGCCGTCCTTGAGCAGGCTCCGCAGCAGGGCGGCCTGGCGCGGGTGTTCGGCGATGGCTGCCCGCCACCGCTCGGACAGGTCCCACCGGAGCCGGGCAGCGCCGCTGGCAACATGCGCGTTGTCGGCGAGCCGGTATTCAGCCTCCAGCTGGCGCAGGGCGTCACCGTCGGACATGGCGAGGTAATCGTCGCCGCTGATCATGGCTTCCAGGGCGGACTGCCACCAGGCGAGTTCAAGCTCCGCCGCCACGGATCCGGCCGGGACTTCCCGCTCGGCGAGGTCCGTGAGCAGCTCCCCCAGCCCGTGTTCACGCATGTTCTCCACCAGCAGCGTGCGCTCCGGCAGAGTCTTGAGCGTCTCCGTGTCCGCGACGAGCCGCTCAAGGCGTTCCATCAGTTCCGGGTACGGCGTGGTTGCCAGGGAGCCGCCGGCCTCCGTATGACGCAGGGCCTCCCCCAGCTCCGTGAGCTCCCGGTCCAGCGAACGGTACAGCATGTTCATTTCCGCGAGGCCTGACGGCACGGCGGGGTGGCGCTGCGTTGTGGCGTAGCCCGACCACAGGGCGCGCTGTTCCTGCACCAGCACCAGGGAGCTGTGCAGGTCCGCGATGTGCACGCCGGGACGGACGTACTCCTTCGCAACGCGGCGCAGCCGGGATCGCTGCATGGACGCCATGTCGATGTTCCGCTCCCGTCGCCAGGCGGAGGACGCCGTAGCCGAGATCAGGTCATGGACGGGCCGGTCGAAGATGTCCGGGGTGAACTTGTCCAGGCTTTCCCGCACTGCCATCAGGAGCTCAAGCTGCTCGCCCCATTCGGCAAACGAAAGGCCCAGGCGGATTTCAGCGTGCTCCGCCACCGCGTTCATCCGGTCCCGCAGGACCGGCAGGTTTTCCGCCACGGAGCGGGCCAGCTGCTGGGCCTCTTCCGTTTCCTTGCGGGTCAGCAGCCGTGCACCGTGCCAGGGGCTGGTGGTGGACGCCCGGCTGAAACTGCCCAGTTCAGCGGCACGGCGGAGCCGGCCGGCGAGCTCGTCGCGGTCCCGGATGTTGTCCAGGACGCTGCGCTTGAGCCGGACGGTGGTGGCCGGAGCAGGGTGGATGGAGGTCAGCTCCGCAAGTGACTGCATGGCCTGGTAAGGCGAGCACCCCCAGCGCTGCCGTACGTTGTGCAGGGACGCCACGTGGTCCGTCAGGGCATGCCGGTGTTCGGTGAGGGTCTTGTGCAGGTTCCCCAGCTGGGGCTGGAGCGATTTTTCGTTCCGCACGATGGCGCGGACCAGCTGCGCCTTGAGCTGCTGCGGAGTGGCCGTGCCGGAGAGCTGGAACAGGATGGATTCAAGGCCGAGGGTCTCCAGCTGGGCCGATACTTCGTTGAGGCTGGCACGGCGGTCGCCGACAACGAGCACCGTCTTCCCGGCGTCCACCAGCGCGCCGATGGTGTTGATGGCGGTCTGCGTCTGGCCCGTCCCGGGCGGGCTGCTGACCACCAGGGAATCCCCTGCCCTGGCCGCGTCCAGCACGTACTGCTGGTCGGCGTCGGCGTCGAGCAGGAGCAGCTCGTCCTGGGGGTGCCGCTCGTCCACACCCGGGAAACGGGAGGGGTCCGGTTCGTCCACATCCAGCACTACACCGCTGGCTGCGGTGGCCAGGGCGGCCACCAGCGGGTTTCCTTCGTTGATCCAGGGGTCATCGAGGTTTCCGGACAGGTCAGCGAAAGTGGAGACCAGCAGGTTGTGCTGCGCCTCCGCGCCGTGAATTGGCCTGATCAGAGTAGCCAGCCGGTCCAGCACCGGCTGCGGATCAAAGCGCGCGGTGCTGTACGCCAGGCGGGTCACAGCGTTGACGTCGAAGACGATGCCATGAATGTTTTTCAGGTGACGGACCAGGGCCGGATTGATGTGCGCCTGTTCGGTGAGCTGCAGTTCGTAGTCATCTTCCCCGGGGCGCACCGTCAGGGCAATCGCGGTGAGCATTACCGGGGCGGAAATCCGCTGCGGTTTGCCCCCGACGGCGGAAGTCCAGACCACCGTGCCGGCGGACAGGTAGCCGGCGTCAATGCCGCGGTCGTTGCCCAGTTCGAAGATTTTTGAACGGATGTTCCGTGATGCCCTGGCCGCGACGACATACTGCTGGTGGTCCCGGATCAGGGTGGAAAGCCGCGTGCGGCGGCCCGCCATCAGCTGGGCAAGGCCTGACGGGTGCGCGTGCGTGAGGTCGATGGAACCTTCAGGGGTCTTGGTGAAACGCAGCATGGTGTCTGCCCCGGTGACGGGCTTGAGACCGGACAGCCATTTCCTGAACTCCTCGGAGCCCTCCGGGTGGCCTTGACCAACTGACACTACTGCCTTCTTTTCTGCGTTTTCACGGGACGCCCTGGACCATACCGGCATAGTTTCGAGCGTAGCCGGAAAGATGCCGTAGTGAGAGACCGCAACACTGATGATGCCAAATTGCGGAGTAATTCACGCAAAAGCGACCAGTGGCCGGCCCCGCATACGGAGACCGGCCACTGTTATGCCACTATTCCCATTCAATGGTTCCCGGCGGCTTGCTGGTCACATCCAGCACCACACGGTTAACGCCTTCCACCTCGTTGGTGATCCGGTTGGAGATCCGGGCCAGGAGATCGTAGGGCAGCCGTGACCAGTCCGCGGTCATGGCGTCCTCGGAGGAGACCGGACGGAGGACGATCGGGTGGCCGTAAGTGCGGCCGTCGCCCATGACGCCAACGCTGCGGACGTCGGCGAGCAGGACAACCGGCATCTGCCACACGTCGTTGTCCAGCCCGGCGGCGGTCAGTTCGGCGCGGGCAATGGCGTCCGCCTTGCGCAGCAGGTCCAGGCGTTCCTTGGTGACCTCACCGACAATGCGGATTCCGAGTCCGGGCCCGGGGAAGGGCTGGCGTCCGACGATTTCCTGCGGCAGCCCCAGCTGGGCGCCCACGGCACGGACTTCGTCCTTGAAGAGTGCGCGCAACGGTTCCACGAGCTCAAACTGCAGGTCCTCGGGAAGACCGCCCACGTTGTGGTGGCTCTTGATGTTGGCTGCACCTTCGCCGCCGCCGGATTCAACGACGTCGGGGTACAGCGTGCCCTGGACCAGGAACTTGATTTTCTCGCCGTGCGCGGCTGCCTCGGCGATGATGGCCAGCTCGGCTTCTTCGAACGCGCGGATGAACTCGCGGCCGATAATCTTGCGCTTCGTTTCCGGATCGCTGACGCCGGCCAGGGCGGCCTGGAACCGTTCCTGCTCGTTGGCGACGTAGAGCTTGACGCCGGTGGCGGCGACGAAGTCGCGTTCCACCTGCTCGGCTTCCCCTTCACGCAGCAGCCCGTGATCCACGAACACACACGTCAGCTGGTCGCCAACGGCGCGCTGGACGAGGGCGGCCGCCACCGCGGAATCAACGCCGCCGGACAGGCCGCAGATGACCTTCGCGTCGCCGATCTGCTGGCGGATGCGCTCCACCTGTTCCTCGAGGATGTTGCCGGTGGTCCAGTTGGGTTCCAGCTTGGCGCCCTTGAACAGGAAGTTCTCCAGCACCTGCTGGCCGTAGGCCGAATGCTTCACCTCCGGGTGCCACTGCACGCCGTACAGGCACTTCTCTTCATTGGCGAAGGCTGCCACTTCAGCGCCGGCGGTGGTGGCCAGCACTTCGAAGCCTTCCGGCGCCTCGTGCACGGAGTCGCCGTGGCTCATCCAGGTGTTCTGGTGCTGCGGCATCCCCTCCAGCACTGACCGGCCTTCGCCGAGGATGGTGGTCTGGGTGGAGCCGTACTCACGCAGGCCGGTCTTGTCGACTTTGCCGCCCAGGGCATTGGCCATGGCCTGGAAGCCGTAGCAGATGCCGAAGACCGGGATTCCGGCTTCAAAGAGGTCCGAACCGACCGACGGTGCACCGTCGGCATAAACGCTGGACGGGCCGCCGGAGAGGATGATGGCGGCGGGGTTCCTGGCCAGGAGCTGCTCGGTGCTGTAGGTATGCGGAACCACTTCCGAATACACATTCGCTTCCCGGACGCGGCGGGCAATCAGCTGCGCGTACTGGGCACCGTAGTCAACAACCAGCACCGGCTTCTGGGAAGTCTGGGATGCAGTGGGAGTAGTCACCGTACTAGCCTACTTTGCGCGGTTGCCCCGCCGCACATTCAGGGCCGCCGGTGTGACGGAGTGAACGTCCGACGGCGGGACGGCCGCTCCGGACGCGCCTAGTACCGCTGGGGTGCCTGCGGGTTGTCGGCGAGCTCCGCTTCGACCTCGGCGTGGAACTTCTTCTCCACGATGAAGGACAGGAAGGGAATCACGCCGCCGAGGGCCAGCAGGATGAGTTTGGCGAACGGCCAGCGCATCAGTGCCCAGAGGCGGAAATTGGACATCAGGTATACGACGTACATCCAGCCGTGGACGATCAGCACCGTGACCGAAATGTTCACGCCGCCCAGCACGCCTTTGGGTTCGGCGTCGGCGAACCCAAGGCCGAACGGCTCTCCCGTGACAGCGTTGGTTCCGCCGGCGAACAGGTACTGGCCGAAGGCATAACGCGCGATGAGTTCGGCGCAAAGCAGCAGCAACATGGCGCCGGTAAGGTAAGCCAGCACCTTGTAGAACTTCAGGGCTGAGCGGATCTGCGGCTCGGTGCCACCGAAACGGCGCTTCTTGCCCTTCTTGGCGCCTGCGCTGGTGGCTCCGCCGGGCTGGCCGCTTTCATCGGACGGCTGTGCCTGCATGGCCGGTTTGGGTTCAATCATGGCTGTACCTTTTGTTGTGTCTGTCCAGAAGGTGTATGGGCTGGAAGGTGATGGTGGTCGCCGTCGGTGCCCTCGCCGCCGTCGAACCGGTCCTCGAGGTCCCGGCGGTAGTCGTCCTTGACCAGCCGCCACCAGATAAACAGGGCAAAGCCGGCGAAGACCACCCATTCCAGGGAGTAGAAGAGGTTGAGCCAGTTGATCTGCTGGGCCGGCGGCTGGGGTCCGATCCGCAGCGGCTTGAGGTCGCTTTCGATGGCCTCGGCGCTGACGTCCGTTCCTGCGGAGACTTCGGCTGTGGCGGTGATGAAGCCGGGATAGCTGCTGACGTCCCAGTAGTTGATGAGTTCTGCCACCGAGACGGCCGTCGCGCGTCCCGGCCCGGGTGCCGTTTCGGGTACCGGGGCCTCGGACGGCAGGAGCCGTCCCGTCAGTTCAACCGTGCCCGACGGCGGTTCGGGGGCTTGGGAGGGATCGGCCACCCAGCCCCGGGCCACGGGAATCCACGTGTCAGGCGACGCTCCGACCCCGCTGAGGACGGGGGCTCCGTCGACGGCAAAGGCCGTGACCACCCAGTAGCCGGACTCTCCGTTGTTCAGCCGCCCGGGTATCAGGACCTGCTTGCCGGCGTCGTACGTGCCCACAGCCGTGACCATCTGGTCAGCCACTGAACCGTGGAAAAAGTCGCCGGGCTGGAGCGTGCTGGTCAGCGACTGTGCGGTCTCGGTGGCGGGGTTGGCAGGGATCTCGGGTTGTGTGGACCTGCCGAACTGCCATTGGCTGAGCAGGACGAAGACCCCGGAGACTGCAATCGCAAACACCAGGCCTGCGATCCAGCGGGGCTTGAGGGCTGTTTTCCACACCCCTTAACCGTACTTCGTTCCGGCGTAGAACAACTAAACGGAGAGTGGGTCAGCCGGGTCCCGGACCGCTTAGTGGTCGAAGAAGACCAGGCTGGAATTGATGAGTTCGGCGATCACTTCGGGGTCGTAGGCACGCCGCAGCGACTCGCGGAACGATTCCTTGGACAGTGAGCGGGCCAGGGTTGCGAGGACTTCCAGATGATCCGAGAAAGAACTCGCCGGCGTGGCGATCAGCAGAATGACCGTCGCGGGACCGTCCGTGGCGCCGAAGTCCAGGGCATGGCCGTACTTGGTGATGCCGACGGCGATGGAGGTCCGGGAGACGAATTCGCTGCGGGCGTGCGGCAGGCCGATGCCGCCCGGCAGGCCAGTGGCCAACTGGTGCTCACGGGCATGGACGTGCTCAAGGAAGCCCGGCAGGTCCGTGACCCTGCCGGCGGCGAAAAGACGCTCCGCGAGCTGAGATGCCGCGTCCACCTTGTCCGACGCCTCAAGCTCCAGGATCACCATTTCGGGGGTGGTGAGTTCGGCATCGTACCGGTCAAGTGGTTCCGCCAAGGCGTGTCCCTTCAGTGAGGCGAGAAAGCTGGTGGGTGGAGCCCCTCAGCGCAAGGGAACGATGTCGTCGACACCCATTCGTGCGGCATCGGCGGACTCATCATCAGGTTGCTGCTGGCTCAGTCGCTCGGCTTCTACGCGTGCAATGTAGTGCTTGATTTCGCTTTCACGCTGCACATCGCTCCAGCCAAGGACTTCACCCATCAGTTTAGCGACCACTGGAACGGCGGAGACACCACGGTCCCACGCCTCGATGGAGATCCGGGTCCTGCGGGTCAGGACATCGTGGACGTGCCGGGCGCCCTCGTGCGTAGCAGCGTAGACGGCCTCTGCCTGAAGGTAGTCGTCGGCGCCGGGCAGCGGCTCCGCCAGCTCGGGCCGCTCCTGGATCAGGGCGAGCACTTCCGGCGTCATGGACCCGTAGCGGTTGAGCAGGTGTTCCACGCGAGCCACGTGGACGCCTGATTCCTCAGCAGTCCGGTTCCTCCGGTTCCAGGCTGCCTTGAACCCGCTGGCACCGAGCAGCGGAATGGTCTCCGTGCAGCTGGGCGGCACGCGTTCATCCATGGTGCGGGTGGCTTCGTCAACGGCGTCCTTGGCCATGATGCGGTACGTGGTCCATTTTCCGCCGGCCACCACCACGAGGCCAGGCACCGGGTGCGCCACAACGTGTTCCCGTGACAACTTGGCAGTGGAGTCGTTTTCGCCGGCCAGAAGGGGCCGCAGCCCGGCGTACACCCCCTCCACGTCCTCCCTCGTCAGCGGCCGCTTGAGGACTTCGTTGACGTGGTCCAGGATGTAGTCGATGTCCTTGCTCGAGGCTGCCGGGTGGGCTTTGTCCAGGTTCCAGGCGGTATCTGTGGTGCCAATGATCCAGTGCCGCCCCCACGGGATGACGAACAGCACCGACTTCTCCGTACGCAGGATCAGGCCCACGGTGGACTGGAACCGGTCCCGTGGCACCACCAGGTGGATTCCCTTGGAAACGCGGACCTTCAGCTGGCCCCGGTCGGTCACCATGGCCTGGGTCTCGTCCGTCCATACACCGGTGGCGTTGATGACCTGCTTGGCGCGGATCCTGAATTCCGTGCCGTCCTCATGGTTGACCACCTTGGCCCCGACGACGCGCTCGCCCTCGCGCAGGAAGTCCACCACTGCCATCTGGTTGACGGCGTGGGCACCGTAGTGGGCGGCCGTGCGGACCAGGTTGGCAGCGTATTTGGCGTCATCCACCTGGCCGTCGTAGTACCGGATGGAGCCGACGAAGGCGTTGTCCTTCAGGCTGGGCGCGGCGCGCAGGGTTCCGCGCCGGGTCAGGTGCTTGTGGAAAGGGACGCCTCGGCTATGCCCGCCGGTGATGGACATGGCGTCGTAAAGCGCAATGCCTGCGCCGACATAGGGCCGTTCCAGGAACGGTTTTGTCAGCGGGTAGAGGAACGGCACGGGCCGGGCGAGGTGCGGCGCGAGCACGGACAGGATCAGGCCGCGCTCGTGCAGGGCCTCCTTGACGAGGCCGAAGTCCAGCATCTCCAGATATCGCAGGCCGCCGTGGATCAGCTTGGAGGACCGGGACGATGTTCCCGCCGCCCAGTCACTGGCCTCCACGATGCCCACGCTGAGTCCGCGGGTTACCGCGTCCAGGGCCGCTCCCGTACCCACGATGCCGCCCCCGACAATCAGGATGTCCAGTTCCTTGCCGGGTTCCGAGGTGGCCCGGAGCCGCGCGATTGATTCTTCGCGGGCTGCCGGGCCCAGGGTGCCGCTGGTGTTTGGAACACTCTTCATGGAACGCCTCCGTTGCCGCTTGTGCAGGTAATAAACCACACTACTTGCTAGCCGTACGGTTGGGCAGGCGGGGCCGGGGCGCCGGCGGCTGGCCCGCGCAGGGTCAGTTTCCGGCGTAAGGCGAGACGACGACGTCGACCCGCTGGAACTCCTTGAGGTCCGAGTAGCCGGTGGTGGCCATGGAGCGGCGCAGCGCGCCGACCAGGTTGGAGGTGCCGTTGGTGTGGTGGCCCGGGCCAAAGAGAACTTCCTCCAGGGGTCCGACAGTCCCAACGTTTGCCCGGTCCCCGCGGGGAAGTTCCAGGTGGTGGGCCTCCTGGCCCCAGTGCCAGCCCTTACCCGGTGCCTCTTCCGCGCGGGCGAGTGCGCTGCCGAGCATCACAGCGTCGGCGCCCATCGCGATTGCCTTGATAATGGCGCCGGAATTGCCCATCCCGCCGTCGGCAATCACATGGACATACCGCCCGCCGGACTCGTCCATGTAGTCCCGGCGGGCCGCGGCGACGTCGGAAATCGCGGAGGCCATCGGCGAGTGGATGCCCAGCGCGCGCCGGGTGGTGGTGGTCGCTCCCCCGCCAAAGCCCACCAGCACCCCTGCGGCTCCGGTGCGCATGAGGTGCAGGGCGGGCGTGTAGCCGGCGGCGCCGCCCACGATCACGGGAACGTCCAGCTCGTAGATGAACTGCTTGAGGTTCAGCGGCTCGTGGTCCTTGGAGACGTGCTCGGCGGAGACGGTGGTACCGCGGATGACGAAGATATCGACGCCGGCGGCCACCACGGTCTTGTAGTGTTCCTGGGTGCGCTGCGGAGTCAGCGATCCGGCCACTGTGACGCCTGCAGCGCGGATCTCCGCCAGGCGCGAGGTGATCAGCTCGGGCTGGATGGGGGCGCGGTACAGCTCCTGCATCCGTCCGGTCACTGCAGGACTGTTGGTCTCATCCTCCAGGGCACCGATCTCATCCAGGATGGACTGCGGGTCCTCATAACGCGTCCACAGACCTTCGAGGTCCAGCACGCCCAGGCCGCCCAGGCGTCCGAGGGCAATGGCTGTCTGGGGGGACATTGCCGAATCCATCGGGGCGGCAATGACGGGCATGTCGAACTTGTAGGCATCGATCTGCCACGCGACAGAAACGTCCTTGGGATCGCGGGTACGACGGTTAGGGATAATCGCAATATCATCCAGGGAGTAGGCACGACGCCCACGCTTGCCACGGCCGATCTCAATCTCGTAAGTCACTGCTCTAGGTTATCCCAGCCGGGCACCCCGCCAGGGACCGCAGTTCACGCGGGCGCGGGACAGCCGACGGGGACATGTCCCCATCGCGACGGACCACGGAACGAAATAGTTTGGTACCAAAGCGGAACGGCAAAAATGCCACAGCCGGACATATCTATTGGGGGACATCATGGCGCCAGGCATTTACGGTGCTGACATTGAACAGCTCCGGACGCTGTCTCAATCACTTGGAAGGTCCGGATCACGTCTTAAGAGCGTGGAAACCACCGTGAATTCGCTGGTGCAGTCGGCGGTCTGGAAGGGCGAGGACGGGAACAGGTTCCGCGATGAATGGACCTCGGCACTGCGCCCGATGCTGAACAGGACCTCGGAGTCTCTCCAGAATCAGTCCAAATCCCTGTTGAAGCACGCGGACGAGCAGGAAAAGGCGAGCACCTCAGGCGACGGCACCAACTCCTCCCCTGCGCCGTCAGGCAGTGGCGGTTCCGGCGGCGGCTCCGACCCTGGGCGGGGATGGGGAGATTCCTTTACTGATCCGGACTACCAGCACGCGCCTGGCGGCATTGAGTGGCTCCTTGAGAAGGCCGGTGTCACCGATGGCAGCGGGGCATCAAGCATCGCCAATGCGCTCAAGTTCGTAGCCGACAAATTCAGCTGGAACCTCGAACTCGCCCAGGTAGAGGCCGGCGTCAGCAAGTTCTTTGGTTTTATGGATCATGCCGGCAAGGTCCTTGGCGTGCTGGGAGGCGCCATCGGCGTCCTGGATGTGCTCTCAGGAATTGATAACAAGGACCCCTTCAGAATGGCCGACGGCGTCATTGGCGGCGGCCTGTCCCTGGCAGCAGTGTTAGCCACAGGAACCATCGTAGGAGCGCCTGCCGGCGTCGTACTGGGTGGGCTTGCCCTCGGCTGGGGACTGCTGGGCATGATGTCAGGTGACGTCCCCGTCACGAAGAGAATCTGGGACTTCGGGGCAGGTGTTGTGGGCGGCGTCAGGGATCTTGCAGACGGTGCCGGAGATGCCTTGGACTGGGTGGGCGGTAAGCTCGGATTCGGCTGAGGACCGACGTGCGGCGCCCGATGAATGCTACTGAATTACTGAAGGAAACGATGACTGAAGCCACCACTCCGGCCGGCAATGAACACGACGCAGCCATGCCTGCCGCGGCCTACCGGATGACGAGCCACGAGATCCTGGCACTGCTGGCGTTCCAGCCGGGGGCCGGAACCGCCCTGACGCGCCGAGTGCTGGGTCTCGCTGAACTCCCGGACGACCACGATCTGGTGCGGGCCGGCGTCGGCACATTGAACATTCGTGACACTGTGGAAATCAACGGCGAAGAAGTAACCCTGTTGGCCCAGGCGAGGATACTCGCCCGCATTTTCAGCACCTCTTCGGAGTGGTACGACATCACCCGGATTGGCGCCGAGGCCGTCTCACCCAGCTATTTGGTGGACTCCCCCGCCGGACGGGCTGCGATCTTCCTCAGGCCCCTGAGCGAATATGTATGCCTCCCACTCCGGGATGACGTGGACCTGCTCGATTTTGTACAGCTCACCGTGGATGAGGCGGTGGCGGCCCTGGGCACCGAAGGCGGGGGGATTGTCAGCTCCCGGCGCTACCGTGTCGAGGCGGACAAGCCTGTGGTCGCCAACATCAAGGTCCTTGACGCCGGCTCCCTGCAGCTTGCGTCCGCCCCGTTGGATGATGACGGACAACTGGGTGTGCGCGACCTGGCGGCCGCTGAGCAACCGGGCCTGATAGTCCGTACCGTGTTGGCTGCCGCATCGTGACGGCTGAGAAGGGACACAGCTCCGCTGGTTTCCCCCGCCTTGCCCTGGGCCACGCACATCGCAGGGCACGTGTTTTCTGGTTCTGGTGGATGGGCATGATCTTCGCCATCCCCGGGGCGGCCCAGGCAGCCACCTTGGCGGCGACGGATCAGAGCCCTGAGGATGGCCTGGTGCTGACAGGACTTGGGCTGGTGATGTCCGCGGTCGGCTGGCTGGCAGCCATAGCACCAAGGTTTACCCGCACGGTTCCAAGCCCCGCAGACGACGTCGCCCGCACGGCACGCTACGTCCGGTTGGCCCCTGGCGTGTTCATTGGTGTGGTGGCCGCCATGCTGGCGATCGTCGTGATTTTTATGGCCGTAACCCCTCGGGGAACATCCCCGGACGTCCTGCCAATCATGGCGTTCCTGGCTGCTTTTCCGGTCCCCGTCGGCGCCGGGATGCTCTACTCCAGGCACCTTCACCTGAACCGGGACCGGCTGTACTCCGCCTGGCTGGAACGGCGCTGAACGTTTCCCAGCCGGGCTTTCAGACCCCATCGGGGGCTTTCTATGCCCGCGTGGCCAGGCCGGCATGACAATTCCAATTCCCTTCCCCGCCGACGAGTCCACGCACCCTCTCGACTACTGGCTCTCCCCGGAACTGGCCCGGATCAGTCCACCCAGTGCCCCTTCGCGTTTGCGGCAATTGGCCGACGCCCAAGGCGCGTTGGCGGCGGCCTGGAGCAGCGCGATCGGCTGCGGACCTGTCCTGATCCTCGTTGGCGGGTTCGTCTCAGTCATGTCAGGCAACCCTGCCGGGGCGCTGGTCCTCGGCATGATGGGCGCCGCGCTCGCCGTGCTGGGCGTAGTTTCCTGGAAGCGGGTCCGTGCCACGCTGCCGAACACGGACCGCCTCCTCATCATCCGTGGCCCCGGCTCGGCCCGTGGCGGCATCATGATGGTGTCCCTACTGGCCACCATCCTGGCCGGGATCCTGGCCACGGCCTTGCCCGAGACTGCCTCCAGGGGAGCCGCTACGGTCGTCGCGATGATCGGCGCCTACCTCCTCACAGTGCTGTTCCTGGTGGCCTGCATCCTCGTCCCGTCGGTGGTGATGGGCCGGGCCCGGCAGTCCTTCCGGCGAAGGGTCCAGGCGGACCCTGTTCTCCGCACGGCGGTGGAAGCCGATCTGGCCACGTGGCGCGACCCTTACGGCAACGCCGGTTATGGCCCGCTCTAAACATCGAGGCTGAGCTGGGATTCGAACATCCGGAAGTAGCGGCCCCGCAGCGCCACCAGTTCCTTGTGGGTGCCTTGCTCCACGATGCGGCCGTCTTCGAGCATGTAGACAATGTCCGCCTTCTCGATGGTGGCCAGTCGGTGGCTGATGGCGATGATCGTGCTGCTGCGGTCCGCGAACAGGCGGGGGAAGATGCGGTGCTCCGCCAGCGCGTCAATGGCCGAGGTGGGCTCGTCCATCACCATAAAGGAGGCGTCGCGGTAGAAGTTCCGGGCCATGGCGAGCCGCTGCCACTGCCCTCCGGATAGCCCGCTGCCCTTCCTGCCGCGCGGATCCTCCATCCAGTTGCTGACGTGGTTGTCCAGGCCGTTGGGAAGTTTATTGATGAACTCCAGTGCTTCAGCGTCCTCCGCCGATCGCCGGATCCGGCCGTCGTCCTTGGCTGAAGCGACGTCGCCGAAATAGATGTTCTCCGCCGCGGTGGCGAACTCATATTTCAGGAATTCCTGGCTCAGCACCGCAAGGTGGCGGTGCCAGGAGGTGACATCGACGGCGGCGAGGTCAACGCCGTCGAGCATGACCTGCCCGGAGTCCGGGGCGTAGAGCCCGGCCAGGATCCTGATCAGGGTGGACTTTCCGGCCCCGTTCTCCCCCACAATGGCGATGTGCTGGCCTTCCCGGATGGTCATGCTGATGCCGCGGATCACCTCGATGTCGCTGCCCGTGTACGTGAAGTGGATGTCCCGGAGCTCCACCGTCTTGGGAGCCTGAAGCAGCGGCGGCGCATGCCGGGAGTGGACGGGCATCGCCATGAACAGTTCGTAGTCCTTGAGGTTCGCGAGGTCCTCATCGATGGAGCTCAGGGACGACACCAAGCTGTTGGCGGTGGACAGGGCGCGGCTGACGATCTGCTGGACATACAGGAATTGGCCCACCGGCTGGGCGCGGGCGATGATCTGCCCAACCACCCAGATCAGCGACACCACTTCGGCGCCGTACTGCAGGGCGTCGGCGGCCAGCTGCTTCGGGATGTAACGCTTCTGGAAGTCAAGGCGCCGCCGCTCGTCCGCGTCCCGCAGCCGGGACCGGAAGTCCATCAGGTAGCCCACGATCCCGTACAGCCGCATTTCGGCGATGTGCTGCGGGCGGAGCAGGTTGGTCTCGATCATCCGGCGTTGGCGGCGTGAGTCCACTTGGGTGTTCCAGTGGGCGATCTGCTCACGGGAAAGTTTGAACTGCAGGTAGACACTCGGGACGATCGCGACCAGGACGATGACGGCGATCCACCAGCTCACCAGCAGCAGGGCGCCGACCGCGAGAATCACCGACGCGAGCTGGGTGAAGATCGCGGCGATGCGGTCCAGGACGCGGGCGTAGGAATCCGAAAACCTCTTGGCACGGTCATAGAGGTCCACGGTCTCTTTGTCGTCGTACCGCCAGAACTCGAGCGCCAGGAACCGCTCGTACATAAGGTCCCCCACGATGGCGCCGACCTTGAAGCTCATGAGCTGCTGGATGTAGCGGTCCACGCTGCTGAAGGCACCCCAGAAAAGGCCCAGTGCCGCGGTAATGATGACGTACACGATCGCCTGCCGGCCGGCGGCCGGGTCTCCGGAGTAGGCAGCCGCCAGGGCCGTGGTGGTCAGCGCCGCGAAATACGTGGTGACCAGCGGAAGCAGTGCCGAGACCAGCGATCCGACCACCTTCATGATCACGGCGGCGGGTGAGGCACGAAAGCTGACGCGCAGTACCTGGGCCACCGCCCGGGCATACGGCCGGACGGCGAGCTTCCGTTTGGGATCCCGCTTGGGGTTCAGCTCGGCGGGATGGCGGGTTTCGGGCATGACAACAGCCTAATTCCGTCCGGGTACACCAGGCACAGACACAATGAAGCCACGTGGACGGATCCACGTGGCCTCATTGATTAAGCGTGCGGCGGGCCCGCGGCCGGGGTTCCCTGGCCGCAGCGAAGCGAGGCCAGGCCGGGGCGCTGAATCAGCGCGAACCGTAGTTCGGTGCCTCCACGGTCATCTGGATGTCGTGCGGGTGTGATTCCTTGAGACCTGCCGAGGTGATGCGGACAAACTTGCCTCGTGCCTTCAGTTCCGGAATGCTCGGGGAACCGACGTAGAACATGGTCTGGCGCAGGCCGCCCACCAGCTGGTAAGCCACCGATGCCAGCGGCCCGCGGTACGCGACGCGGCCCTCGATGCCCTCAGGGATCAGCTTGTCGTCACCGGAGACGTCGGCCTGGAAGTAGCGGTCCTTCGAGTAGGACGTGTTCTTGCCGCGGGACTGCATGGCACCCAGCGAGCCCATGCCGCGGTAGCTCTTGAACTGCTTGCCGTTGACGAAGATGAGCTCGCCCGGTGACTCGTCGCACCCGGCCAGCAGGGAACCGAGCATCACGGTGTCGGCGCCGGCAACCAGCGCCTTGCCGATGTCGCCGGAGTACTGCAGGCCGCCGTCGGCGATCAGGGGAACGCCGGCCGGGATGGCTGCCTTCGAGGATTCGTAGATGGCGGTGATCTGCGGGACACCCACACCGGCCACCACGCGGGTGGTGCAGATGGAGCCCGGGCCCACACCCACCTTGATGCCGTCGGCGCCGGCGTCGATCAGTGCCTGCGCACCTTCCCGGGTGGCGGCTTGGCCGCCGATGATGTCCACGTGCCCGGCAACGGGATCGGACTTCAGGCGGCGGATCATGTCCAGGACGCCCTGGGAATGGCCATTGGCGGTGTCCACAAAGAGGGCGTCCACACCGGCGTCCACAAGTGCCATGGCGCGCTCCCAGCCGTCGCCGAAGAAGCCGATGGCCGCACCGACGCGGAGGCGGCCTTCTTCGTCCTTCGTGGCGAGGGGGTACTGCTCGGCCTTGGTGAAGTCCTTGGTGGTGATCAGGCCCTTGAGGCGGCCCTGCTCATCCACGAGCGGGAGCTTTTCGATCTTGTTGGTCGCCAGCTTGTGGGAGGCTTCTTCACGGCTGATGCCCACGTGGCCGGTGACCAGCGGCATCTTGGTCATGACGTCGCTGACCAGGCGGAGCGGGAAGTCGGATTCAGGCACAAAGCGGGTGTCGCGGTTGGTGACGATGCCGAGGAGGCGGTTGCCTTCGTCCACGACGGGAAGCCCGGAGACCCGGTACTGGGCGCAAAGCTCGTCGAGTTCCTGCAGGGTGGCCTCGGGCCGGATGGTGAGCGGATTGGTGATCATGCCGGATTCGCTGCGCTTGACGCGGTCCACCTGGTCTGCCTGGTCCTGGATGGACAGGTTGCGGTGGATGACGCCCAGGCCGCCCTGGCGTGCCATCGCGATGGCCATCCGGGACTCGGTCACCGTGTCCATCGCGGCGGACAGCAGCGGGGTCTGCACGGTGATCCGCTTGGAGATCCGGGAGGACGTGTCAGCGTCGGACGGGATGACGTCGGTGTGCCCGGGGAGCAGCAGGACGTCGTCGTAGGTCAGGCCGACAAAGCCGAAGGGATCGTGTGCGGGCTGGGTCATGAGTGCGCCTCTTACCTTGGTTGCGGGGTTCACGGGTAGGGGTTGCAGCTGATGACCAGCCCGTCATTACGGGACTGGTCCGTGCATGGGTTGCGGTGCGGGGTACTTGGTACACGGGTTCAGTGCAGAAAGTGTTGACTAAATATTAGAACCTCGGCGCCGATCCCCCTATTCCGGGACGGCAATGTGAGCAAAGGCACCCGGCATCCGCGCTGGGCCGGAGGAATTGTCAGGTCCAGCCGGTGGCCGCCAGGAGCCGTTCCTCAAACATGGGGATCATGCTCTGAACGTAGGTTTTGGTGAGGTGGTTGTCGTCTTTGTAGACATAGATGTTCCCCACCACGGCCGGGCAGGTGCCGCCGGCGCAGATAAAATCGCTCAGGTCCATCAGGTGGAGCCCGTCCACCTGGCCGCGGTAGCTGTCCAGCGGCGACGACTCGGCGAGGGACTCGTTGAGCGGCGCGTTGCATTCCGGAGCGTCCGGGCCGTGTTTCTGGACGCACTCCGGCATGTTGATGCTGAACCGCGGGTTGTCCCGGACCCCCACCACGTCCATCCCCGCCTCCGTGAAGGGACGGATGCCGTCGAGGTAGCCGGGTACTTCGGTTTCGAACGGTGCCTCTGCGTGCGTCAGCGAGGCGACGGTGAACACCGCGTCCGGCCGGTGCTCCATAACGTAGGCTGCGCTGGCCTTGTTGAACGCGTTGCATTCCGCGTTCCGGTCGGGCGATTCAGCGCCGAAGCGGCAGCTGCCCTTGAGCAGCGTCACGACTTCCCAGCCGTGCTCCTTGGCGATCGGGCCCAGTGCAGCCATGTACTGCTGCGCATGGGAATCGCCCAGCACCACGATCCGCTTGGTCACCGTCTCCGGCTTCGTGTTCTGGAGGCATCCGGCCAGCAGGGGGTCAGAGGGCACGTTGGCATCGGTGCAGAGGCCGTCGATGTCCGCCCACTCGTCCTTCATCGCAGCCGGTGCCGGGATGATCCGGGCTTCCGGTGTGGGCTTGCCTGCGTTCTCCGGCGCGAGCGAGGCGGCTCCCGGCGTCAGTTCCCGCGGCTGCGCGGCCGCGGCGGCCTCTTCCGCCGTGAGCGTGGTCTGCCACACGGCGACAGGTCCTGCGAGCACCCCGCAGCAGGCGGCAATGACGACGGCGGTGCGCCAGGACCGTTTCTGCGGCCAGTGCCACTCGCGCAGCGGCTTCTCCACAAAACGGGTGGTCAGCACGGCAAGGATGGTGGACGCCGCCACAACGGCGAGGCCCTGGCCGAGCCCGGGCGCCTCGATCCCGGTGGCAGCCAGCGCCAGGACCAGCACCGGCCAGTGCCACAGGTACAGGGCATAGGAATTATCGCCCAGGGCAACGAGCGGTTTCCAGCTCAGGAGCCGGTCCACGCCGAACCGGCTTCCGCTCTGGCCCGCAATGACGATGGCTGCTGCGGCGAGGGTCGGCCACAGGGCGATGAAGCCCGGGAACGAACGGTCCACGGTGAGCACCAGGCCGCAGGACACCATCGCGGTAAGGCCGGCCCAGCCCAGCACAAGGCGAAGCGCTTTGCCGGGCTTCACGTACGGCAACACCAGTGCCAGGAGCGACCCCAGGGCAAATTCCCACAGCCGGGTCCGGGTGTCGAAGTAGGCGTAGGCCTGGTTGGTGGCTGTCTGCTCGATCGAGAAGGCCAGTGATGCCAGGAAAATCGCGGAGAAAGCTGCCATCAGGACAAGGCGGTAACTGGCCTTGCCCCGGCGCCGAAGCCACTGCCACACCAGTGCGGAGCCGGCGAACACCAGCGGCCAGAGGATGAAGACCTGGCCCTGGATGGACAGCGACCAGAAGTGCTGCAGCGGGCTGGCACCGGCGTGGTCCTGGGCGTAGTAGTCGACGGCGGTATCGGCCAGGAGCCAGTTCTGCCGGTAGAGCAGGCTGGCCCAGGCCTGGTCGAGGACGTCGGGCCAGCGGCTTTGCGGCAGGATGAGCCAGGTGCAGGCCAGGATGCCGAGAAGAACCACGACGGCGGCGGGCAGCAGCCGCTTGAAGAGGTGCAGCCAGTGCCGGATGAGGTTCAGCGGCTTACCCGCTTCGACCTTGCGCACGAAGGAGAGCGTCAGCAGGAATGCGGAGATCAGCAGGAAGATATCCACTCCACCGGAGACCCGGCCCAGCCAGACGTGGTAGGTCACCACCATGAGGACTGCGAGCGCCCGAAGACCCTGGACTTCGGGCCGGAAGGTTGCAGTCCGACCCTGAGGTGCGGGTTCGCCGGCACCACCGGGAGCGGGCGCGGTACTCGCAATCGACACAAAAGACCTCTCGCAGCGGGCAACCAAAGCGTCAATCTTACCGATCCGCAGTTTCGATGACGAATCAGGGCGGGTCCGCCGCCGTTGCCGGCGGCGGGATTCCCGCTGCTGCCCGCGGCCTGTCCCTGCGGCTCAGGTCGAAGATGCGGCGGATTCGCGGCTGACGGAAACGGGGATGCGCCGGGCAAGGTAGCGGGCATCGCGGCTGGCACCCGGCAGCGTGGCCGATGCTGCCGCGAACATAAATTCCTGCCCCAGGAAGAACAGTCCGGGCGAATCAAGTGCAACTCCGCGTTCCTGCCGGGGCAGCCCGCCGTCGTCGAGGAGGTCCGGATCGATCCAGCCGAAGTCATCCTTGAAGCCGGTGCACCAGATCACGTTCGACACCTCCAGCCGGGTCCCGTCCGCGAGGACAGGCAGCCCGTTCTCCACGCCGGCGACACGAGGCACGAGGCGGACGCCTGCTGCGGCAAGGTCCTTGGACTTTGTCCGGATGAGCGGGGCGGCGTGCGCTTTGAAGGTCGGCGCCGCTTTGCGTCCGATCGGTGTGTTCAGCGTAAGGACGTGCAGGCCAACGAACCGCACTATGGGCAGGAAGTAGCGTGCCGCGGTCCGGCCATGCTTCACCGGGATCTCCCCTCCGGGCTTGCCCGCCACGATCGTGGGATGTGTCCGGCACACCTCGAAGCCGATCTCCGCGCCCGAGTTCCCCAGCCCGACCACCAGGACCGGACCTTCCTGCAGCTGCCCGGGGTTCCGGTAGTCACTGGAATGGAGCTGGACAATGGAAGGCGCCAGGTCCGTGGCAAAGCCTGGCACCTTGGGTGCCTGGCTGCATCCGGTGGCGACGACGGCGCTGCGCGCCTCCCAGCGGCGGCCGTTGGCGGTGGCGACGAAGTGGTCGCCATCCCGCCACAAACGTTCGATGCGGGCACCGTGGAGGACGGGCAGGCCGAACCGTGCGGCGTAGCCTTCCAGGTATCCGGCCACGTCGTCCTTGGTAGGAAAGGCCAGCGGATCTGCCGGGAAGGGTGCGCCTGGCAGTCCGTCATATTTGGCGGGGGTAAATACCCGGAGCGAATCCCAGCGCTGCCGCCAGGCGTCGCCCGTCCTGGGGTTCTCATCCAGGATCAGGAACTTCCGGTTTTGTTCTTTCAGGTAATAGCCCAGGGCAAGGCCGGCTTGCCCGCCGCCGATGATCATCGTGTCCAGCGTGCCGGTCACGTCGTTGTTGTTCATGACTGTTCTCCCTTTTCGCTTACGGAAATACCCATGGCTGATCCTTCCGGCCGGCCTGCCACACTGCCGCCAGTCATTTCCCGTCCCGTTTCCCTGTACCGCAGCCACCAGGCCAGCATCAGGGCGGACGCCAGGACGTAGGCCAGGTGAAGCGCCCAGATGGGGCCTGCAGGCAGGTTGAAGACGTAGATGGAGTGAACGGCATTGGCCACGTTGCTCAGCACCAGGTTCCCCAGGCTGTAGGAGGCCAGGTCCCGCGTGCGTGCCGCTTTCACGAGCATCGGCAGCATTCCCAAGGCAAACAGCACCGTGGAGAGGGTGCCGGCAAGGACTGGAAGGTTCATGCTTTGAGGCTACGGTCGGGGCCAACCGGTCCGCGTCGGCCAAAACATGCAACTCTGCCCAGGGGCGGTATGGGTAGTTTTGTGCAGTCCGACCCTTATCCTGCGAGCCCGTGCTCGAACGCATACCTCGTGGCTGCCGCGCGGGAGGAAAGGCCAAGCTTCAGGAAGATGTTGCTGATGTGCCGGGCAACCGTTTTTTCACTGAGATAGAGCTCAGCGGCTATCGCCCGGTTGCCCTTTCCGGAGGCAACGAGCCGAAGCACTTCCGTTTCCCGTGGGGACAGCGGACCCTTGGCACCGTCGTCGGAGCCTTCCCGCATGAGCGACGCCGCCCAGGCGGCGGCCGGCGCTGCGCCCAGTTCCAGGAACTCCGCCTGTGCGGCCTCGAAGTCCATCAGCGCCGAAGGTTCATCGCCCAGGGCGCGGCACGCCCGCCCGATCAGGACCCGGCAGCGCGCGGCCTCGTAGGGCACACCTAGTTCCAGCCACAGGTTGCAGGCCTGCCGCACGGCTTGGGAGGCACCCGCCGGGTCTCCCTCAGCGAGCCGGACCGCGCCGTCGGCCTGCCCGGCAACCGCACGGACCATGGGCATGGGGCATTCGCGGGCAAAGGCCTCCAGCTCGTCGGCGCCCTGCCGCGCCGCCGCCAGGTCAGACACTGCAAGTTCGATCTCCACGAGTGCCGGCAAAAGATTCCGGCGGGTAGCGACGTCCGCTACTCCGGCGGCCCTGCGGATCATTGACTGCGCCTGCTGCCCGTCTCCGCGTGCCAACAGGAGGAGGGCAAGTCCGGGCTGTGGCTCATACCCGCTGCGTGCTGCCTGACGGTAGGAAGCTTCGGCGGCATCGAGCTTTCCGGTGAGCCGCTGCACTTCGCCCTGCTGGTAGTAGCCGCCATACAGCGCCTGGGGGTCGCCCCGGGTGGTACGTCCTTGCGCCGCGGCCGCAGCCTCCATCGCTTCGGCCCAGGCTCCGTGCAGCCGGAAGATCTCGGCGCGGTGTGACTGGCACTGCCCGCTGAAGGCCACCATGTCAGGGCGGGCGTTGCACCAACGGTCCAGTGCCGTCGTCCATTGCAGCGCGCGCTCCAGGTCAAAGGCCAAGTGGCAGTTGCCAATAACTGCGCAGTAGATGATTCCAGAAGGGATCGGGGATAGTTCTCCCGCCGTCACGGCCACCATGACCTCGTCGAACATCCGCAGTCCCTCGTCGGGGTGCCCGAGCATCAGGGTCGCCTGGCCCGTGCCGAGGAGGGCCAGGGCGGACACGTCTTTGTCCTGGAATCTTCGGCCGAACTCCGCAGCCCGGGAGAAGACCTGCAGGGCCCCTGCCGGATCACCGCCGTAGAGCTTGCCCAGGCCGGTGGGGAGGAGCAGCAGGCCTTGCACTGCGTCAGGCTCGGCCAATTCATCCACCAGCCTCTGGCCGCGGGCGAACCACCCCCCTGCCCGTGCCGCCTCGCCCAGGTTCATCAGCTGCATCCCCATCCAGCCGGCACACCGGGCGGCGCCGGCGACGTCGCCTACAACCAGGTACTCCTCGTGGGCGCGGGTGAGGGTGTCCAGGCCGGCCGTCGTGTTGCCGGTCAGGATTTCGGCGATGGCGAGCCGGTCAAGGTCCGGCGCCGGCAGTCCGCCCTTCTGGTCGGCATCACGGAAGCTCTCGAAGGCATCGGTCCAGCGGTGCTCGCGGAACGCCGACCGGCCTTGGTCAATTCCCGTCTCAGCTGTCATCTGGCCTCCGTTCGGATACCAACCCCCACCCTGCCTGTCCGCCGCATGCTGGGCCCGGCGGCAGTTAAGCGCCACGGTACGCCCGCTGGAGAACCGGCACAAGCGGGCCGAAGGTGCTAGGAACGCAGCAGCGTACGCAGCGTCTGGATGGTATCGGCTTCCAAAGCCGTCTTGTCGTTGCGGTAGCGCTTGACCCGTGCGAACCGCAGCGCGATTCCGCCCGGATAACGCGAGGACTGCTGCACGCCGTCGATGGCGATTTCGACGACGGTCACGGGCTCCACCCATACGGTACCCGCCGTGCGCCGCACCTCCAGCTCCTGGAACCTTTCGGTCTGCCAGCGCAGCAGCTCGTCAGTAAGGCCTTTGAATGTCTTTCCCACCATCACGTAGCCGCCGGGTTCGCCGAACTCGCCGGTGGTGTCCAGGGCTCCGAGGTGCAGGTTCGAGAGCAGCCCGGTGCGCCGTCCCGAACCCCATTCGCAGGCGAGGACCACCAGGTCGTAAGTGAGCACAGGCTTCACCTTGATCCAGTTTGAACCGCGCCGGCCGGCCGCATAGGCGGATCCGACGGCCTTTACCACCACGCCCTCATGGCCCGCAGCGAGCGCTTCACGGGACACTCTCTCAGCAACAGCAGCATCTGCCGTGACTTCCCCCGGGATCCGGTAGCCCGGCGCGATTCTCTCAAGCACCGCGATGCGCGTGGACAGCGGCTCCTCGAGCAGGTCGCGTCCGTCGATGTGCAGCACGTCGAAAAACCACGGATGCAGCACCGTGCTGCGCGCGGCGTCCGCTCCGAAGCGCGACATGGTCTGCTGGAACGGCCGCGGGCCGCCGTCCTCGTCGAGGGCGAGGGTTTCGCCGTCGAGGATCACATCGTGCACCGGCAGTCCGCGCACCACGTCCACCACCTCGGGCAACCGGTGGGTCACTTCGGCGAGATTGCGTGTATAGATGCGCACCTCGCCGCCGGCGCGGTGCACCTGGATGCGCGCGCCGTCGAGCTTGTATTCCACGGAGGCCTCCCCCGTGACTTCCAGCGCCGCGGCAGCGCTGGCGGCGGTGGCGGCGAGCATCGGCTGCACGGGACGGCCGACGACGAGGCCGACGGCGTCAAGCTCGGCTGCCGTACCTGTGATGGCCAGCAGCGCGGTCCCGCCGAGGTCACCGGAAAGCATCGCCGCGCGGCGTACGGCATCGACGGGCCGATCGGCTGCGCGGGCGACCGCGTCCGTCAGTACCCCCTCAAGGGCACCGGTGCGCAGTTCACCGAGCAGCACGCCTGCGATAAACGCCTGTTCGTGCTCGGTGGCTGCCGCCGTGAGCGTCCGGAGTGTTGCCCCGCGTTGGGCGGCCGATCCAGCCCCTGCCGTGACGAGCAGCCGGTCCAGCGCAGCATCGAGGTCGGCGACGGTAAGGCTCGGCTCGGCGGCCGGCTCGCCCATGGCCGCTGACATGCCGCGCCAGCCGATCCCTACCCGGCCCTGCCGCGGCTTGGCGATGAGAAGGCCCACCGCCGTCGCAATCTCCGCAGGCTCGAGCCTGCGCAGCAGGTCTGCCAGGGCATCGACCTTCGCGAGCCGTGAACGGGTCGACGCGACGGCATCCGAGGTCCTCACGAGCTCGTCGAGCAGCATGGCACCAGTCTGCCATGCGGGCTCTGGACAGCACCGGAACGCAGTTCCAGACTGTACGCATGGGAATCATCGTCGCGAACCTTTTCCTTACCCTTGATGGCGTCTATCAGGCGCCGGGCGGCCGCGAGGAGGACCCCGAGGGCGGATTCGCTTACGGTGGCTGGCAGGCGCCAGTGTCCGATGACGAGGCCGGCGCGGCCATCGGCGCCGAGATCGAACGCATCGACGCCCTGCTCCTCGGCCGGAAAACCTACGACATCTTCGCCGCTTACTGGCCCCACCAGTCTGACGACATCGGTGGCAGGCTCAACCGCGTGCCCAAGTTCGTCGTTTCCAGCACCTTGACTGCGCCGAGCTGGGAAGGCACCACGGTGCTGCCGGATGCCGCGGCCGCGGGCCGGCTCCGGGAAGAGTACGACCAGGTCCACATGTTCGGCAGCGGCGTCCTGATCCGTTCACTGCTGGCGGCAGATGTGATCGACCGCCTCCACTTCTGGCTCTATCCGATCACCCTCGGGCAGGGCAAGCGCCTCTTCGACGCCGGGACTGTCCCCGTTTCCTTCCGGCTCGCCGAGCCGGCGCGAACGTTTCCGAAGGGAGCGGTGTCGCTGGTCTACGAGCGTGCGGGCGATGTCGAGACGCAGGAGATGACGACGTAGGGCAAGAACCGGCCCGTCCGCCTCGTCCAAGGAAGTACAAAAAACCGGCCCAGCGGATGCTGGGCCGGTTTTTGTGCGGTGACTTGCAGGCTAGTGGCTGTGCCCTGCGTGCTCGTCCTCTTCAGCGGGCTTCTCCACCACGAGGGTCTCGGTGGTGAGGACCAGCGCGGCGATGGACGCTGCGTTGCGCAGTGCTGCACGGGTGACCTTGACGGGGTCGATGACACCGGCGCCGATCAGGTCCTCGTACACGCCTGACTTGGCGTTGAAACCGTTGTTGGTTTCGAGCTCTGCAACCTTGGCCGTGACAACGTAACCGTCGAAGCCCGCGTTCTGGGCGATCCAGCGCAGCGGCTGGACCAGGGCGCGCCGGACGATGCCCACCGCGGCTGCGGCGTCGCCGTCGAGGGCCTTGACTGCGGGGTCCTCGTCGAGTGCCTTCAGGGCGTGGATCAGCGCGGAACCGCCACCGGCCACGATGCCTTCTTCGAGGGCGGCGCGGGTGGAGGACACTGCGTCCTCGATGCGGTGCTTCTTTTCCTTCAGCTCAACCTCGGTGGCTGCGCCAACCTTGATCACGCCGATGCCGCCGGCCAGCTTGGCCAGGCGCTCCTGGAGCTTTTCCTTGTCCCAGTCGGAGTCAGTGCGGGTCAGCTCGGCGCGCAGCTGGGAAACCCGGGCTGCGACGTCTTCTGCGGAACCGGCGCCGTCAACGATGGTGGTGTTGTCCTTGGTGACCGTGATGCGGCGGGCAGTGCCCAGCACCTCAAGGCCAACGGTGTCCAGGCTGAGGCCCAGCTCCGGGGAAACAACCTGCGCACCGGTGAGGGTGGCGATGTCCTGCAGCATGGCCTTGCGGCGGTCGCCGAAACCCGGGGCCTTGACGGCAACCACGTTCAGGGTGCCGCGGATACGGTTGACGATCAGCGTGGAGAGTGCTTCGCCTTCAACGTCTTCAGCAATGATGAACAGCGGCTTGGAGCTCTGCAGCGCCTTTTCCAGCAGCGGCAGGAAGTCCTGGACCGAGGAAATCTTGCCCTGGTTGATCAGGATGAGGGCGTCTTCGAGGACGGCTTCCTGGCGTTCTGCGTCGGTGACGAAGTACGGGGACAGGTAGCCCTTGTCGAACTGCATGCCCTCGGTGAGGACCAGCTCGGTCTGGGTGGTGGAGGATTCTTCGATGGTGATGACACCATCCTTGCCGACCTTGCCGAAGGCCTCGGCCAGGAGCTCGCCGATCTCATCGCTCTGCGCCGAGATGGCTGCAACGCTGGCAACCTGGGTGCCTTCAACGGGGCGGGCGTTCTCCAGCAGGCGGGCTGCAACGGCTTCGACGGAAACTTCGATGCCACGCTTGATCTGGCCGGGAGCAGCGCCGGCAGCAACGTTGCGCAGGCCCTCCTTGACCAGGGCCTGTGCCAGCACCGTGGCGGTGGTGGTGCCGTCGCCGGCAACATCGTTGGTCTTGGTGGCTACTTCCTTGGCCAGTTGGGCGCCAAGGTTCTCGTACGGGTCATCCAGCTCAACTTCGCGGGCAATGGTGACGCCGTCGTTGGTGATGGTGGGTGCTCCCCACTTTTTGTCGAGGACAACGTTGCGGCCGCGGGGGCCGAGCGTCACCTTGACAGTGTTGGCGAGCTTGTCGATGCCGGCTTCAAGAGACCGGCGCGCAGCGTCGTTAAACGCAAGCTGCTTTGCCATGGTTGTGTCCTTTCAAGACAGAACCCCGCGCAGCTGACCAGCGGAATGCATGATCAGCGGCACGGGGATCCAAAGAGTTACTTTACGACGATCGCCAGGACGTCGCGGGCGGACAGCACGAGGTACTCGGTGCCGCTGTGCTTGACTTCGGTTCCGCCGTACTTCGAGTAGATAACGACATCGCCTTCAGTAACGTCCAGGGGAACGCGGTTGCCGTTGTCGTCAAAGCGGCCGGGGCCTACTGCGACAACTTCGCCTTCCTGCGGCTTCTCCTGCGCGGAGTCCGGGATAACCAGGCCGGAAGCCGTGGTCTGCTCGGCTTCGAGCGGGCGGACAACAATACGATCCTCAAGAGGCTTAATAGAGACCGACACTCGGACCTCTCCTTCTACGTCAGCAAATTCATGGACTGGAGAGCTGCTTCGCCGTGGCTGGCAAACCGTCGTCGCGGTGCCGGCAGCAGCCTGGCTGGCAGCTCTTCATGTATTAGCACCCTCCTAGGGAGAGTGCTAATGATGACTCTATGTAAGGGGTTAGCACTCGGTCAAGGCGAGTGCCAGAATTTTGCCTCGGGTGAACAGGCTCAGCGCCCGGCGAGGTCGTCGAAATCGACGTCTTCGTCGCCCTCATTGCCCGCATCGCCGCCGTTGCCCCGCCGAAGGTACAGGACGACGGCGCCGGCTACTGCGGCCAGCAGGGAGATCACCAGGAGGATAACGCCGCCAAGCCTGGCACCGGAATAGAGGTCCCTGATCTCGCGTGCCTCGTCGGTGGCGTCCTGGATGTCGTTGCCGCCCACTGAGTACACCGTCGCGTTGAAGGTATCCAGGAAGAAGATGATCACCAGCAGCGCGGTGCAGACCACCGCCACAGCAACTCCCGCTATCAGAGCGGGGCGGGCGAATTTCACCAGGCCCGGGTCGCTTGGATGTGGCTGTTCGGACGGCTGTAGGCCTGCGCTGTCTTCCATGCCATCAACCCTATCGGCATCCCGCCGTGGCGCTCCTCCACTACGCTTGAACCCATGGCTCAAGCACCGCAGGACCAGATCGCCCCATTGCTCACGAGCGAAGGCTGGGACCTGCTGGCGTCCCTTGGCCCCTACCGCGAGGACACCTCGTTCGAACTGAATTCAACGCTCCGCAAGGCCGGCCACTCCCCCGCCCTGGTGTCCGCGGTCCTCACCCAGTCCCGGCTCCGGACCAAGGCCGAACTGAAGTTCGGCGAATTTGCCCGGAGCATGCTCTTCACGCAGGCCGGGCTGGAGCAGGCCACCCGCCTGAACGTTGCCGCCCGGCACGCCGAACGTTTTGCGCAGGCCGGCATCAGCCACGTTGCCGACCTGGGCTGCGGGCTGGCCGCGGATTCCCTGGCACTTGCCTCGATGGACATCACGGTCACGGCGGTGGAGATGGACGAGACCACCGCCGCCTGCGCCACGGTGAACCTCATCCCGTTTCCCAACGCCACCGTGGTGCACTCCGATGCGATGTCAGTCCCCCTGGACGGAATCGACGGCGTCTGGCTGGATCCGGCACGCCGCGTCACCTCGACTTCCGGGACGAAGCGGATCTGGGATCCTGAAGCCTTCTCGCCGCCCCTGTCCTTCGTGGAGTCGCTTGCGGCGTCCGGCCGTGCAGTAGGCGTCAAAATGGGCCCGGGCATGCCACATGAATCGGTGCCGGCGGACTGTGAGGCGCAGTGGGTCTCCGTGGGCGGCGACGTCACCGAAGTGACGCTGTGGTTCAACGCGGTGCGCAGGCCAGGGATCCGCAGGGCAGCACTGCTCCTGGGCCCGCAGGGGGCCGCCGAAATCACCAGCGCTGAGGATTTCGACGGCGGTCCGGCCGCGCCGGTGGGCGCGGCAGAGGGCTACCTGTACGAACCTGACGGCGCCGTAATCCGCGCGGGACTGGTGGCCGACGTCGCCCTTCAACTGGGCGGGCACCTGGTGGACGAGCACATCGCCTACATCTGCGCGCCCGAACTCGTGGACACGCCCTACGCCAGGGCCTACAGGGTCCTGGACGTCATGCCGTACAACGTCAAGGCACTCAAGGCCTGGGTCAAGGACAACGGAATCGGCGTGCTGGACATCAAAAAGCGCGGCACGTCCGTCACCCCGGAAGAACTGCGGAAGCAGCTTCTTGCCGGGGGCAAAGCCGGCAGGAAGGCCGGAAACAAAACAGCCACCCTGGTCCTCACCCGCATCGGGGAGGATCGGGTGGCCATCGTGGTGGAACCGGTCTGACGCTACTGGGCTCGCGTAAATTCCTCCGCGGCCCTGATCTGCTCGTCGCTGGGACGGACCCCCGTATACAGCACAAACTGCTCCAGTGCCTGGATGGTGGCCACTTCGGCGCCCGTGATCACAGGCTTCCCGGCAACGCGTGCCGCCTTGATCAGCGGCGTCTCGGCGGGCAGTGCCACAACGTCGAACACCGTTTTGGCTGCGGCAATGGCCTCTTCCGGGAAGGCCAGGGAATCGGCCTCCGGACCGCCCTGCATACCGATCGGGGTGACGTTGACGATCAGGTCGGCCGTGCCGCCGTCGAGCGCTGACCGCCAACCGAACCCGTACTGGTCCGCGAGGGACCGTCCGGCATCCTCGTTGCGCGCAATGACGGTGACGTCCGTGAAGCCGGCGTCGCGGAGGGCGGCAACGGTGGCTTTCGCCATCCCGCCGGCACCCTGCACCACGACCGAATATCCCACGGGCACCGCGTTGCTTTTGAGCAGCTGTTCAATGGCCGTGTAGTCCGTGTTGTAGGCCTTGAGGTGGCCGTCCGTATTGACGATCGTGTTGACGGAGTCGATGGCCTTGGCCGAGGAGTCCATCTCGTCCACGAGCGCGATCACGTCCTCCTTGTACGGCATGGACACCGCGCAGCCGCGGATTCCCAGGCCCCGGACGCCGGCAATGGCCTGGGCAAGGTCGGTGGGGGCGAAGGCCTTGTAGATCCAGTTCAGGCCCAGCTGGTCGTAGAGGTAGTTGTGGAAGCGGGTCCCGTTGTTGCTGGGCCGCGCCGACAGCGAGATGCAGAGGGTCATGTCTTTATTAAGAATGGGCACCGGTCCATTAAACGCGCTCCCGCCCAACTAGGTCGCAGCAGATGCTGTTATGGGCGTTCATAACGACATCTGCTGCTACCTGGTTGGGGTTACGGGCAGCCGGTGCCCGCGGGGAAGCTTCCGACGGCGGCGGGCAGCTTCCCAGGGGCCGTCGCCTGGCCAGCCAGCACGGCTGCAAGCGCGTCGAAGGCGCCCTGGCTCCGCCCGTACAACGCCACCCTGACCGGCGCAGCGGAGTCCCGCAGCGGCCAGGGCGCGTCAAGCGACACAGCGATGTCCCCTGCTGCCGGAGCGCCACCGTAGCCGATGAGGTTGACCACCGGCCCTGCGCCGGTAGCCAGCCCGGCCTTTGCGGCGGCAGCCTCGAACCGCGCCCTGTCCTCCGGGGAGCCGCCGGCCACCTGGACGCTGCCGGAGACGAGCGTCCCGTTGCATGGTCCGGACAGCACAGTGACCGCGGCAGCTGAGACCCTGGCCGAGATGTCCCCGCCGCTTCCGGGAGCCGCTCCAGGGGGCGCAGGAGTCCTGCCGCGCCAGATCATCATCGTGGCGACCCGCTGGGCGGCCTCGTCCAGGCGTGCGGCCGGCAGGCGTCCGCCGGCCACGGCACTGACGATGGCCGCGTGGGCCTGCCTCACGTCCGTGGGCATCAGCAGCAGGTCCGCTCCGGCGGCGAGCGCCGCAACGGCAGCTGAGCCGTCCGGATACTGCTTCTGGACCGCACCCATGTTCAGGGCGTCCGTCACGGCTACCCCGTTGAAGCCCATGCCCCGCAGCGCAGCGTAGGTGGGTGCGGACAGCGACGCCGGCACGCCGGGTTCCAGCGCCGGTACGGCGATGTGCCCGGTCATGACCATGGGGACGCCGGCGGCGATGGCAGCCCGGAAGGGCTTCCAGTCGCGGGCCTCAAGTTCGGCGACTCCCGCGGGCTGCACCGGCAGGTCCTGGTGGGAGTCCACGGTGACCGAGCCGTGCCCAGGGAAGTGCTTTACGGCCGGCAGGACGCCTGCCTCCTGCATCCCTTGGGAGAAAGCCACGCCCAGCGATCCTGCCGTGTCGGGGTCTCCGGACATGGAGCGGGCGCCGATGGTGGGATCCGCAGGGCCGATGGTGACGTCCGTGTCCGGTGCGAAGTCCACGTTGAAGCCCAGCGGCGCGAGCTCGGAGGCCACGGCACGGCCGGCGTCCTTCGTGAGCGCCGCGTTGCCCGAGGCGCCGTAGCTCATGGGCGCAGGCCATTCAGTCAGGGGGGCACCCAGCCGGGACACCATGCCGCCCTCCTGGTCCACGCCGATGAGGCCGGGCCACGTCCGGCCGTCCGCGCGGGCTGCCTGGGCAAGGCGTGCGGTGGTGGCTGCCATGGCCGCGGGATCCACCCGCTTCCCGGCGTCCACGGGAACGTTGTCCCCCATGATGATCGAGCCCGCCAGGTGGAGGCGCTCGATGGTGGCGGCGTGCGCCTCAGCGTCGGGGCCGGTGAAGAAGGGCATCAGGACCTGGCCGGCTTTCTGCTCCGGTGTCATGGCGGCCACCGCTGCCACGGCCGCGTCCCTGTCGCGCTGCTGGGGTCCCCAGCCAAGCGGCCTGGCCCCGTGGTCCGGTGAGGCAGAGGGCGACGGCGGTGCCGGCGTCGTCCGTTCGGATGCGGACGGCTGCGTGCTGGGAGTGGAGGTCCGGGCGGACGGCGTGGGCGCCGGAGCCGGGACTCCAGTGCAGGCGGCGAGGGTAGCCGCCGCTGCCAAAGCGAGGGTGGTTTTGTGAAAACTGTCACGGGTCCGCGGGAACATGGCCATCAATACGATGCTCCCCCTGCACTAGACTTGAACCACCCGTTCGCCTGCCGGCCGCCGCCTGCCAGGGCAGCCTGCCGGGAGCGGCGCGCCAGGGACAACGGAACAGTTAGGGGAACGCATGAAGATTGATTTCGCTTCATCGAGGCAATCAACTCTTGGTGTGGAGTGGGAGCTGGCGCTCGTGGACGGCCAAACCGGGGAGCTCGCCTCCGTGGCCAACGAGGTCCTCCGGGGCGTCGCCGCCAAGCACCCTGAACTGAACGAGGACGACGAACACCCCCACATCAAGCAGGAACTCCTGCTGAACACCGTGGAACTTGTCACCGGCATCTGCCAGACCGCCGCCGAAGCCAAGGAAGACCTCAGCAGGTCCCTCGCCGCCGTCCGCGAAGTCACGGACCCCATGGGCGTGGAAGCCTTCTGCGCCGGGAGCCACCCGTTCAGCCCGCCCCAGCTGCAGCCCGTCACGGACAAGGCCCGTTACGCCAAGCTGATCGACCGCACGCAGTGGTGGGGCCGGCAGATGGTCATCTACGGCGTGCACGTCCATGTGGGCCTGGACCGGCGCGAAAAGGCCCTTCCCGTGCTGGACGGCCTGGTCAACTATTTCCCGCACTTCCAGGCGCTCTCGGCGTCGAGCCCTTTCTGGGGCGGGGAGGACACCGGCTACGCGTCGCAGCGGGCCCTGATGTTCCAGCAGCTGCCCACGGCCGGCCTGCCGTTCCAGTTCCCGTCCTGGGAGGAATACGAGTCCTACGTTCAGGACATGTTCACCACCGGCGTGATCGACACCCTCTCCGAAATCCGCTGGGACATCCGCCCGGTTCCCAACCTGGGCACCATCGAGATGCGCATTTGCGACGGCCTGGCCACGCTGGAGGAAGTGGGCGCCATCGCCGCCCTCACCCAGTGTCTCGTGGACGAGTTCTCCACCACGCTGGACAACGGCGAGACCATCCCCACCATGCCGCCGTGGCACGTCCAGGAGAACAAATGGCGTGCCGCCCGCTACGGTATGGAGGCCATCATCATCCTCGACGCCAAAGGCAGGGAGCAGCTGGTCACGGACCACCTCCTGGAGACCCTGAACCGGCTGGAACCCGTGGCGGCGAAGCTTGGCTGCCCGGACGAGCTCGCCGACGTCGAAAAGATCATCAGCCGCGGGGCCGGCTACCAGCGCCAGCGCCGCGTGGCCGCCGAGCACGGCGGGAACCTGCAGGCAGTGGTGTTGGACCTCGTCAAGCAGATGCGCAACGGCCCCACCGCATAGCTGGTTGCTCTAAAGGACGTGGTCCCCAAACATCCTGTTGGGGACCACAAGTTAAGAGCAACGGGGGGATCAGGCGGGGAGCGAGACCGACGTGACCGGCATGGAGGAGTCCGGCGCGAAGCGGATACCGCTGGGCGCCACTCCGGCCATGACCAGCCGGGCACCCAGGGCTGCCACCATCGCACCGTTGTCCGTGCAGAGGTCCAGCGGCGGAACGTGGAGGGTGATGCCGGCTGACGCGCAGCGCTGGCCGGTCAGCTCCCGCAACCTGGAATTGGCCGCCACGCCTCCGCCCAGCAGGAGGTCCTTGATTCCATTCTCACGGCAGGCCAGCACGGCCTTCGAGGTGATGACATCCACAGCGGCTTCCTGGAAGCCGGCAGCGATGTCTGCCACCGGCACGTCCTCGCCGCGGGCCTCGAACTGCTCAACGCACCGGGCCACCGCGGTTTTCAGGCCGCTGAATGACCAGTCATAGCGGTGCGGGCCAGGTTCTTCGGCGGTCCCCATGTATTTGGGCTGGGTGAGGCCGCGGGGAAAGCGGATGGCCTTGGCGTTTCCGGTCTTGGCCAGCCGGTCGATGACGGGACCGCCCGGATAGCCGAGGCCCAGGATGCGGGCCACTTTGTCGTACGCTTCGCCGGCGGCGTCGTCGATCGTGGAGCCCAGCAGCCCGACGTCGTCGGTGATGCTGTTGATCTTGAGGATCTCGGTGTGCCCGCCGGACACCAGCAGGGCTCCGAGGTTGTCCGGCAGCCGCGGGGCACTGCCCGCCTGGCCATCGAGGAGCCCCACGCCCACATGGGCCACCAGGTGGTTGATCGCGTACAGGGGCTTGCCAGTGGCCACGGCCAGGGCTTTCGCCGCGCAGACGCCCACCATCAGGGCACCGGCGAGGCCGGGCCCCGACGTGACGGCGATGGCGTCGACGTCCGCCAGCTCCGCCCCGGCGTCGTCAAGGGCCTGCCGCAGCGTGGGGACAAAGGCATCCAGGTGCGCCCGGGACGCGATCTCGGGGATCACGCCGCCGAAACGCACGTGTTCATCCATGGACGAGGAAACAGTGTTGGTCAGGAGCGTGGTGCCGCGGACTATTCCGACGCCGGTCTCGTCGCAGGACGATTCGATGCCCAGCACCAGGGGCTGCGAGCGGTTCATGGCTGGTCTGCTTCCGTCGTGGGGTTGTCGTCGGGTGCGAGCTGAAGCCGCATAATCAGGGCGTCCACGCCGTCGCGGTAATACCGGCGGCGGACGTGGATCTGCACAAACCCGAACCGTGAGTACAGCTGCTGCGCCCGCGGATTGTCCGCGCGGACCTCAAGCAGCACGTCCTGGGCACCGCGCCGTCCGGCCTCCCCGATGAGCTGGGTGAGCAGGGCAGAGCCGATCCCCCGGCCTTCGAATTCGGGAACGACGGCGATGGTTTGCACATCCGCGATGGGCTCGATGCACATCAGGCCGGCGTAGCCCACGATCCCGGACGCTGCTTCGGCCACGAGGTACCGGCGGGTGTCGGTCTGCGACAGTTCGTCGAGGAACATGTGGAGGGGCCAGGCATCGGCGGGGAAGAGCCGCTGTTCCAGGGCGTTGACCGTGGGCACATCCTCCAGGGTCATGTCGCGCAGGACCACCCCGTCAGCGCCGGGCACGGCCGGGGTGCTCACAGCGCCCGCTTTCGCGGTCCGGGGACCTGGGCGTCGGATTCGCGCAGGTACAGGGGCGTTGTGTCAGGCAGTTGCCCGCCGCCGGCAAGCCGGGCCAGCGCGAACTGGCCCAGGAACAGGGCGTCGGGCTGTTCGGCGCTGAACGCGGGGTTGGCTTTCAAGACGTCGGAGTACAAGCCTGCGCCGGCGCCGTAGGCGGGCAGGTCCGGGAGGTCTGCGGCGAAGCCCACGTGCGGGCCGTCTTCCAGGAGCGGCAGCTGCCCCTCCGCGAGGCTGTACCGGGCCCAGTAGACCTCTTTGCGGCGTGCGTCGGTGACCACCAGGAATTCGCGCACGGCGTCAGTGGATTCGGCGACTTCCAGTGCGACGGCGTCCAGGCTCATCATGCCGTAGAGGGGTTTGTTCCAGACGAAGGCCAATGTCCGGGCCGTGGCGATTCCGGACCTCAGACCGGTGAACGGACCCGGGCCGACGCCGGCGACGATGGCGTCGATGTCGCGGCCCGCGACCCCTGCCGAGGCGAGGAGGTCCTCGATGCCCGGGGCCAGCACCTCGGCGTGGCTGCGGGTGTCTTCGGTGGCGAAGCTGGCCACCACGCCTTCCAGTGCGTCATCGGACACCAGTGCGGCGCTGGCCACGGCGGAAGTATCGATGGCAAGAATGAGCATCAGGCTGTCCCTTCGATGTTTCCGCCGAGGGCAGGCCGGGACGCCCAGCGCGGACCGAAGCCGCGCATCACGATGGTTCGCGGTTCGTCGTCGTTGTCGTCCGTATCAAAGTCCAGGACCTCGGGTTCGCCCTCGCCGGCTTCGGCCTTGGAGCGCGGTTCTGTTGCCGGCAGGCCGATGGAGCGGTGCAAGTCAATTTCGAGCCGGCTCTCGCTCAGGTGTTCCACGCGGCCGCGGCCCCATTCCACCACCGTCACGGCTGAGTCCATGGTGTTCTCCAGGTCGATATCGTCAATCTCCGACGCCGATCCAAGCCGGTAGGCGTCCACGTGCACCAGGTCGGGGCCGCCGGGGCGGGGACCGTCGGGCAGGTTGGGGTGGATGCGGACCAGCACGAATGTGGGAGAGATAACGCCCGACCGCACCCCCAGGCCTTCCCCGAGGCCCTGGGTGAACGTGGTCTTTCCGGCACCCAGTTCGCCGGTCAGCACCAGCAGGTCACCGGCATCCAGCATGGGCGCCAGAGCTGCGGCGAGCTCATGGGTCTGGTCCGCCGTCGACACCTTAAGCGTCAGCTCCCAGTTGGCCCGGGGGCCGGCTCCTGCAGCGGCGTCAGTATCCGGAAGGCTCATGATGCGGACTGCTTCCCGGATCCGGGCACAGCGGCGGCCTCGTTGATGAATTGGCGCGGAACCCGCGGACTGATCCGACTCACGATCTCGTAGTTGTTGGTTCCGGCGGCGCGTGCCCAGTCGTCAGCGGTGGGTCCGCCGTCGGCCCCGCTGCCGAAAACTTCCGCCTCCGCACCCAGCAGCCCCGCACCGGCCGGGCCCGTCCCGCCGAGATCGATCACCATCTGGTCCATGGCGATCCGTCCCACGACGGGATAAGTGTGGCCGGCCACCCGGACGGGGCCGCCCGTGGCCACGCGGGGAACGCCGTCCGCGTAGCCCACGGGGATCAGGGCCAGGGTGCTGGGGCTGGTGGTGTGGTAGCGGAGGCCGTAGGAAACGCCCTGCCCCTCCGGGACCTGCTTGCACTGCGACACGATTGTCCGCAGGCTCATGGCCGGGCGGAGTCCGAGTTCGGCGGATGTCTGGCCGTCGAACGGGGAAAGGCCGTAGATGCCCAGTCCCACGCGGACGAGGTCGAAGTGGGTGTCGGGCCGGGACAGCGTGGCCGGGGTGTTCGCAAGGTGCCGGACCTCGGGGTCGACGCCCGCATCCTCGGCCACGGCCAGCACCTCACGGAAGGCGGCCAGCTGGTGGTCGGTTTCGGGCCGTTCGGGCTCGTCGGCAACGGACAGGTGGGAAAAGATGCCCACCACGCGAAGGAGGCCCTGGTCCTGGTATTCGAGCGCCTCCCCCACCAGGTTGTCCCAGCCTGCAAGGGTGACGCCGTTCCGGCCCAGGCCCGTGTCCACTTTGAGGTGGACCCTTGCGGGGCGTTCCTGTTCCCGGGCGGCGGCCACAATCCTGTCCAGCTCCCAGCCGGAGCATCCGATGTCGATGCCGGCAGCCACGGCGGCGCCGAAGTTGGACTCAGTGGTGTGAAGCCAGGCCAGCATGGGTGCCTCGATGCCCGCAGTCCGGAGGGCGAGGGCTTCGGAGATGTGGGCGACGCCCAGCCAGGAGGCCCCCGCTTCAAGGGCGGCCCGGGCCACTGGAACCGCGCCGTGCCCGTAAGCATCGGCTTTCACGACCGCCATGATCTTCGCCGGAGACGCCGCTGCTGCCAGCCTGCGGACATTGTGGCGGATGGCGTCGAGGTCGATGACGGCGGAGCGTTCGTAGAGCGGATCCGCTCCTGGGGCCGCGCTGAAGTCACCTGTTGCTACGGGGTAAGTCACCTTAGTGATTCTAGTGCGGGCGGCGCAGCCGCAAATCACAGCCGCAAAATCGCAGGTCCGGGCGGGCGCCCTCAGGCGTCGGAGAGGTGGGCGATCGTGGCTGTCGCCCTGCGCTGGGCGGCCAGCGGAACGTCCCGGACAATTTCCTCGAGGAAGCCGTAGCGGCGGAGCCACTGGCTGCTCTGGCGTTCACGCCGGGCGTTGGCCCGCTGCCACCAGTCGGCGATGTCGCCCCAGCCCGGAGCGGCCAGGGAACCGCCCACTTCCTGGACCGCCAGCGACGCGCACAGGTTGGCGAAACGCAGCCTGTTGCCCAGCGGCCACCCCGCGAGGCTGCCAACGATGAACGCGGCGTCGAAGCAGTCGCCGGCGCCGGTGGGGTCGAACGCCGAAACCGGCAATGACGGAACCCATTCCTCCTCGCCCGTCTCCGAGTCCACGGCCATCGCCCCCTGCGCGCCGAGCGTCACCACGGCCACGGGCACGCGGTCCGCGAGGGCGTAGAGCGCGGCCCAGGGGTCATCCTTGCCGGTGAAGGCCATGGCCTCGCGCTGGTTGGGCAGGAACGCATGGAAGTACTGCAGGTTCTCAAGCCGGACCGGCGACCACTTCCCGCTGGGGTCCCAGCCCACGTCCCCGAACAGTTTGACTCCGGACTGGTGCGCGGCCACCGCCCAGGGTTCAATTTCGAGGTCCAGTTCGGCGATCCCGGCGAGCGCGGGGGGCGGCGGACCGATCAGCTCCGACGACGTCACCGGGGCCGGGTGCCCGTGCGTCACCAGCGAGCGGTCCTTCTGGACGCTCAGGGACACCGTGACCGGCGAGTGCCACCCGGGGATGCGGCGGGACAGGCTGAGGTCCACATGTTCCTGCCCGGCCAGGATTTTCCAGTTGTAATCGCCGTAGCCGTCGTCACCGAAGGCCGCCGCCAGCCCTGTTTTCAGGCCTAGCCGGGCAGCTGCGATGGCCTGGTTCGCCACGCCGCCGGGACAGCTTCCCATGCCCTCGCTCCAGATTTCCGTTCCCGGCTCCGGCGCGTGGGGCAGCCCGGTGAAGATGATGTCCTGGAACACCGTGCCGGCAAGTATCAGGTCGAACTCGCCGTCCGACGGCGCGCGGACGGCAGAGAGCGGGTCGAAGCGGCGGGCGGGGATGGCGTCCATGTCCGGCACGATACGCCCTGGCGCCCGCCAGCGATAGGGGCGGCCCGCCGTCGGGCCTAGACTGCTGGTTATGCGGCTCATGATTGCCGGCGGCGGCGGCTTCCGGGTTCCCCTTGTGTTCCGGGCGCTGCGTTCAGGCGGCTTCGCGGGGCTGGCCACGGAACTGGTGCTGTATGACGTCGACCCTGCCCGCCTCAGTGCCGTGGCGGCCGTGCTGGCGTCCATGCCTTCCCCGGCCGGGGCGCGTGGCCGGCCCCTCCCCATCAGCACCACCACCTCGCTGCCGGACGCGCTCAGGGGCACAGACATGGTGTTCGCCGCGATCCGCCCCGGCGGGACGGCCGGACGCATCGCGGACGAACGGGTTGCCCAGGACCTGGGCCTGCTGGGGCAGGAAACCACGGGAGCGGGCGGGATTTCGTACGCCCTGCGCACCATTCCGAGGATGCTGGAACTCGCCGCGCAGATGCGGGAGCACTGCCCCGACGCCTGGCTCATCAACTTCACCAACCCCGCCGGGATGGTCATCGAGGCCCTGCTCCCGGTCCTCGGTCCGAAGGCTATCGGCATTTGCGATTCCGCCGGCGGGCTGGTGCACCGGGCCGCGCGGGCCGTCGGGATTCCGTTGCAGGACGGAAGGCTCGACGGCGTGGGGTACTACGGGCTCAACCACCTCGGCTGGCTGTACCGGCTGGAGTCCGGCGGACGGGACCTGCTTCCCGGCCTCCTGTCGGACCCGGCGGCCCTCCACACCTTCGAGGAGGGCAGGCTGTTTCCGCAGCCGTTCCTCGCCGAGCTCGGCGCCCTGCCCAACGAATACCTCTATTACTACTACCGGCGGCACAGCGCCGAGGCGGCCATGCGGACCATGCCGCAGACCCGCGGCGAGTCCATCCACACGCAGCAGGCCGAACTCTACCCGCGGCTCGCCACGGCCGGCGCCCGCGCCTACCGGCTGTGGGACGCGGCCCGCCGCTCACGCGAGGAGGGCTACCTGGCCGAGGCCCGGACGCAGGGTGAGCAGCGTGACGAGGATGACCTTGCCGGCGGCGGGTACGAACGCGTGGCACTGACGGTCATGCGCGCCTTGGCGGGCGGCACGAGTGACACACAGCTGATCCTGAACACGCGCAACACCCTGCCCGCCGGTCCTGGCGGGGATACCCAGCCGAAACCGGCCATTCCGGGACTTCCGGCGGACGCCGTCGTCGAGGTCCCCTGCACGGTGACGGCCGACGGCGCGGTGCCGCTCCCCCAGTCCGCTCCCGGCCGGGACCAGCTCGTCCTGCTGCGCCGGGTCAAGGAGGTGGAGCAGCTCACCGTCGGGGCAGCCACCCACGGTGACCGGGCCGCCGCCCTCGACGCCTTCGCCAGGCATCCACTCGTGGACTCACCGGACTTGGCGGGGGCATTGCTCGCAGGCTATGAACGGGCGTTCCCGGCGCTGCTGCAGCTCTGGCGCTGAAGGCCCGCCGTGGCGGCACTCACGCGCGCCACGTCACCCGCCGGGCACCTGCCGGGAGGCCGCACGTTAACGTCAGGAGTAGTGTTTTATCCGATGCACAATTGAGGCGCGCACGCGGCGCCGGTGCTGGAAGGAGTTGCCGTGGCACTGATCCGCAGGGTCGCCCTGCTCTCCCTCCACACCTCGCCCATGGAGCAGCCGGGCTCCGGGGACGCCGGCGGGATGAACGTTTACATCCGCGAGCTCGCCTCCGCCCTGGCCGAGGCCGGCGTGGAAGTGGAAATCTTCACCCGGTCCACCTCCGCCAGCCAGCCCGCCGTCGAGCATCCGGACCCCGGCGTCTGCGTCCACAACGTCCTGGCCGGCCCGCCGCACAAGGTGCCCAAGGAGGAGCTGCCCGGCCTGCTGCACAGCATGGTTGCCGAGATCGAACAGATCCGCCAGCGCCAGCCGCACGGCCGGTACGACGTCATCCACTCGCATTACTGGGTGTCGGGCATCGCCGGGCTGGAGCTCTCGGAACTGTGGGGCGTGCCGCTGGTCCACACCATGCACACCATGGCCAAGGTCAAGAACCTGCTGCTCGAATCAGGTGAACAGCCGGAGCCGCGGCGCCGGGAGGTGGGCGAGCACCGGATTGTCGACGGCGCCGCCCGCCTGATTGCCAACACCAGCGCCGAGGCTGAAGAACTGGTGTCGCACTACGGCGCCGAGTACGACCGGATCGACGTGGCCCCGCCCGGCGTCGACCTGGCCACGTTCACGCCGGCCTTCCGTGCACGGTCGCGGGCCGGGCAGGGCATCCCGGCGGACACCTTCCACCTTCTGTTCGCCGGACGCATCCAACGGCTCAAGGGGCCCCAGATCCTGATCAAGGCCGCCGCCAAACTTCGCTCACGGCGCCCCGACATCAAGCTGCGGCTCACCATCCTCGGTGCGCTCAGCGGCAACAAGGACTTCAACCTCCACCGCCTGATCTCGGACGCCGGAATGGACGACGTCGTGACGCACCTTCCCCCGGTGGGCGCCCCCGAGCTCGCGGCCTGGTTCCGGGCCGCTGACGTGGTGGTCATGCCTTCGTACAGCGAATCCTTCGGGCTCGTGGCACTCGAGGCGCAGGCATGCGGAACGCCGGTGGTGGCCACGCACGTGGGCGGGCTGTCCCGGGCCGTGTGCCACGGCCGGACCGGGCTGCTGGTGGACGGCCACCATGCCGCGGACTGGGCCGATGCCCTGGAAGCCCTTTACGACGACCCGGAAACACGGGAGGACATGGGGCGGGCGGCCGCCATCAGGGCCGAGAACTCCGGGTGGCAGCGCACCGCCGCCATCACGCTGGAAAGCTACCACGCCGCCGTCGACAGTCACCTGGTGAGCCGGATGATCCCGGTGGGCCCGGCCCCCTGAGGCGGACGCCCCCGCGCCGCCCGAACCCGAACCGCCCTAACAAAGGACAAAGATGTCTGAACGGATTCCGCTGACCGACCTTGAGATCGCCCGCCACGCGACGATCAGGCCCATCGGCGAAGTGGCGGCAGCGGCCGGAATCAATCCTGACGCGCTGGAACTCTACGGGCGATACAAGGCCAAGATCGACCCCGCCAGGCTGGATGCCCCCGCGCCGGCAGGGAAAGTGGTGCTCGTCTCCGCGATGTCTCCCACGCCCGCCGGTGAAGGTAAATCCACCACCACGGTGGGCCTCGCCGATTCGCTGGCGCGGGCCGGACACAAGGTCATGATCGCCCTCCGGGAGCCGTCGCTCGGACCCATCCTGGGCATGAAAGGCGGCGCGACCGGCGGAGGCTACTCCCAGGTGCTGCCGATGGACGAGATCAACCTGCACTTCACCGGCGACTTCCACGCGGTCACGTCCGCCAACAACGCCCTCATGGCGCTCGTGGACAACCACATCTACCAGGGCAACGAGCTGGACATCGATCCCCGGCGCATGACGTTCAAGCGGGTGCTGGACATGAACGACAGGGCCCTGCGCGAGGTGGTCATCGGCCTGGGCGGGCCCACCCAGGGTGTCCCCCGGCAGGACGGCTTTGACATCACCGTGGCCTCGGAGATCATGGCCGTGTTCTGCCTGGCCACGGACCTGCCGGACCTCCGCGAGCGCCTGGGCAGGATCACGTTCGGCTACACCTATTCCCGCGAGCCGGTCACTGTAGCGGACCTCGGCGTGCAGGGTGCGCTCACCCTGCTGCTCAAGGAAGCGATCAAACCCAACCTGGTCCAGACCATCGCCGGGACCCCCGCGCTGGTCCACGGCGGCCCCTTCGCCAACATCGCACACGGCTGCAACTCCCTGATCGCCACGCAGACCGCCCGGCGGCTTGCGGACATCGTGGTCACGGAGGCAGGATTCGGCGCGGACCTGGGTGCGGAGAAGTACATGGACATCAAGGCCCGTACGGGAGGGGTGGCCCCTTCGGCCGTGGTGGTGGTGGCCACCGTCCGGGCGCTGAAGATGCACGGCGGGGTGGCCAAGGACCGGCTGACGGAACCGGACCTCGAAGCGCTTCAGGCCGGCGTCGCAAACCTCCGCCGGCATGTGCGCAACGTGGAAAAATTCGGCGTGACCCCGGTGGTGGCCATCAACAGGTTTTCCTCTGACACTCCTGAGGAGCTGGACTGGCTGCTGGAGTGGTGTGCCTCGGAAGGCGTCCGGGCCGCCGTCGCGGACGTCTGGGGACGGGGCGGCGGCAATGAGGGGGGCGACGAACTGGCCGCCAAGGTGGCTGCGGTGGTGTCCGCGCCCAACAGTTTCCGGCACCTGTATCCCCTGGATCTCCCGGTGGAGGAGAAGATCCGCACCATTGCCCAGGAGATTTACGGAGCCGACGGCGTGGACTTCTCGGTGCCTGCGCTGAAGCGGCTGGCCGATATCGAAAAGAACGGCTGGTCCGGGATGCCCGTCTGCATGGCCAAAACCCAGTATTCCTTCTCCGACGAGGCCTCCCGGCTGGGAGCGCCGAAAGGCTTCACCATCCATGTGCGCGACCTCATCCCCAAGACCGGAGCGGGTTTCATCGTGGCCCTCACCGGTGCCGTCATGACCATGCCCGGCCTGCCCGCCGCCCCCGCCGCAATGCGCATGGACGTGGACGACGCCGGCAACCCGGTAGGCCTCTCCTAACCCACCAAGACCCTCTCTCACTACCTGCACGTTTTGGGGCAACCCTCTCTCACTACCCGCAGCTTTTCCCGGGACCCTCTCTCACTTCCCGCAGCTTTTCCCGGGACCCTCTCTCACGTCCTGGCCAACAGGCGAAGGCCTGTGGATAACTTCTGCAGCATCGAGCCGTTTCGGGTCACAATGCCAACATGCAAAAGCGCAACATCCTGCCCCGTCATTTGGCTGCGGCTCCGTTCACGATCGATTCGGCCCGGGCCTCCGGCGTTACTGCCAACCGCCTGCGGCGACGGGATGTGGTCCACGTTGGCCGCGGACTTTATAGGCCCTCGGACTGGAACTTTGAACTTGAGGCTGCAGCCCGGGCGTTGTCCGCCGCCTCGCCCGGTGCCTGGATCTCACACGTCACTGCTGCAAGGCTTCGCTGCCAACTGCTCCCGCCTTGGTTGGCAGATTCGACGGAGCTCCACCTAAGCAAGCCACGATCCTTGCCGTCCGTGCGACGTAAGGGCGTGTTCGGCCACACGTTGTTGGCCCGGGAGGACGAGATTGAATTGGTGGACGGCATCCGGATCAGCACGCGGTCCCGGACTTGGCTGGACTTGGCGCGAACGCTGCCGGTGAGAGACTTAGTCTGTATGGGTGATGAATTGGTCCGCATCCCGCGCGTGGATTTCGAAGGGCGGACGCGGCCTTACGACACCGTGGAGGGGTTGCGGGTGCTTGCCGCCCGGCATCCGAACTTGCAGGGCATCGTCCGGGCCAGGGAGGCACTGGACTTGATACGGGTCGGCTCCGACTCCGGACCCGAATCACTGCTCCGCCTGGCGATGACCGATGCCGGCCTCCCCGAGCCGGACCTTCAACTGCCCCTACGAGCCGGTGATCCCTTATCGCCGACAGCGGATCTGGGCTATCGGCACCGGCGGATCGCAATCCAGTACGACGGCGAACATCACCTTCTTGGCGCCCAGATCCTCAGCGACAGGCGGCGCGACAAGGCATTCGAATCAGCCGGATGGACTGTTCTGGTATTTGACAAGGCCGATCTTGCCGACAATTTCGAGCAGGCAATCGGCAGAATTAAACGCGGGCTGCGTAATGCGTGGATTGACCATCCGTATGCCTCTGGCTTTGCTGGCCCCGTGTGAGAGAGCGTCCTCCAAAACCGCGCAGGAAATGAGCGAGGGTCGTAGGGGCAGTCAGGACATCGCTCGGGATGCAGCCGCAACTGTAGCAATTTAGGTCCGGCCGGGTGCTCGTGCGGCACTGCTCATGGCCGACGACGGCGCCCCGCATCTTACGCAGTTGGCTGCGATCCAGCGCGGTGCTGTACACCGCGGCACGTGGAGACGTAGCCGGCCACGCCGGCCGGCGCTCTGAAGGTGGCCGCTTCGAGCACAGCACCTCCCGCATAGCAGTGAGAGAGCGTCACGCCAAAACACGCAGGAAGTGAGAGAGCGTCTCCGGCAGCTTGGACGCTCGTAGCCGCCACGACAAGGACTCACCGCTCAATCGCTGGAGCTGATCCTGCTGACCAAGAGAATCAGCTGATACACATACTCCGGCTTGCCTGATCCAGGCGGGGCGTTCCAATCTCGGCTGATATAGACGGAGACCTGAGTACGGAGGTCATTGACAGGTGCGGTCCGACATCCGAAGTTGCTAATACCATTCTCGACCGGGCTCTTCTCGTCGACTGAGAAGTCGAGGCACTCAGAGAACTTCAGAAGGTAGCCGGACTCCGTAATCATCCGGATAACATCGTCAGCCTTCGGAGCATCGTAACGCTCCCAGATCCTTTGGATCCCGGGGCAGCGAACGGCGATGCAAAACGCCCCCGGCCCCTTGACGTTCTCCGTCGTCAAGGTCCATCCGTCTGTCACCACGAACTGGTCGGCGGCTGCCCTGACACGCGGGACGGCGGCTGCGCTCTTGTTGTAGTCCACCGCAAGAAACGCGGCAATGCCGGCAGCAAGGATGGCAATGACGGAGACCGCCGCGAAGATGCCCTTGAGCCACCCCTTCATGCTGCTCCCCCAGTCAGCGACCACTTCGGTCGGTTCAGCGTAGCGCCCGGAACATCCCGCCCCACGCAAAACGCTCCCCCACCGAAGTGAGAGAGCGTTGCACCACAACCTGCAGGAAGTGAGAGAGCGTTGCAGAAATTCGTGCAGGAAGTGAGAGAGCGTCCGGGGTTAGCGGTCCAGGTCGCCGCGGATGAAGGCCTCAACCTTTTCGCGGGCGAGGTCGTCGTTGAACTGCTCCGGCGGGGACTTCATGAAGTAGCTCGAGGCCGACAGCAGCGGGCCGCCGATGCCACGGTCCAGCCCGATCTTGGCGGCCCGGATGGCGTCGATGATCACGCCGGCGGAGTTGGGTGAGTCCCAGACTTCCAGCTTGTACTCAAGCGACACCGGGGCGTCACCGAAGTTGCGGCCTTCGAGGCGGACGAAGGCCCACTTGCGGTCATCGAGCCACTGGACGTAGTCGGACGGGCCGATGTGGACGTCCTTGGCTGCCATTTCGGCCTCAACGTTGGACGTCACGGCCTGGGTCTTGGAGATCTTCTTGGACTCGAGGCGGTCGCGCTCCAGCATGTTCTTGAAGTCCATGTTGCCGCCCACGTTGAGCTGGTAGGTGCGGTCCAGCGTTACGCCGCGGTCTTCGAAGAGCTTTGCCATGACGCGGTGCGTAATGGTGGCACCGATCTGGCTCTTGATGTCATCGCCCACGATCGGCACGCCGGCCGCGGTGAACTTGTCAGCCCAGGCCTTCGTGCCGGCAATGAACACAGGCAGCGCGTTGACGAAGGCCACGCCGGCATCGATTGCTGCCTGGGCGTAGAACTCGGCGGCTTCCTGGGAGCCCACGGGCAGGTAGCAGACCATTACGTCAGCCTTGGCATCCTTGAGGGCCTGTACAACGTCCACCGGCTCGGCCGGGGACTGCTCGATGGTCTCAAGGTAGTACTTGCCCAGGCCGTCGAGGGTGTGGCCGCGCTGGACGGTCACGCCGGTGGGAGGAACGTCGGCAATCTTGATGGTGTTGTTTTCGCTTGCCAGGATGGCATCCGCGAGGTCCACGCCGACCTTCTTGCCATCTACGTCGAAAGCGGCAACAAACTGGACGTCGTTGACGTGGTACTTGCCAAACTGCACGTGCATCAGGCCGGGGATCGTGGCCTCGGGATCGGCGTCACGGTAGTAGTGCACACCCTGGACGAGCGATGCGGCGCAGTTACCCACACCGACGATTGCAACACGAATCGGATTTGAAGACACGGAACTCCTTTAAGGACAAAACTTCAGCCGCCGGGACGGTGAGTACGAAAACGCACGACGGCGGACAGCAGGCACGGCGCCATGCGGCGCCTTTTCATAGTACCCAACAGAGCGGGGGCCGGAATTGTTCCCCCGCCCCCGCACGCGGTTGGAGCGCTAACAGCGAGGAAGTGTTACGCGTTCTGCCAGAGGCTGGTGTCCGATTCCACCGCAAACTCGTCGATGGCAGTGAGTTCGTCGGTGGTGAACTTCAGGTTGTTGATGGCGGAGAGGGTGTCTTCCAGCTGCCTGACGCTCGAAGCGCCAACCAGGGCAGAGGTCACGGGAGTGCCCTTGGGCTGGTCGCGCAGGATCCAGGCAATGGCCATCTGCGCCAGGGACTGTCCACGGCCTTCGGCAATTTTATGCAGCCCACGGATCCGGTCCAGCTTCTCGTCCGTAATGGCATCCTCGGACAGGAAGCGCGCCTTGGCAGCCCTGGAATCTGCGGGTATTCCGTTGAGGTACCGGTCCGTGAGCATGCCCTGGGCCAGCGGGGAGAAGGCAATGGACCCGGCTCCGACCTGTTCCAGCGCCTCATAGAGGTTGGGGGCGCCGTCTTCAGTCCACCGGTTCAGCATGGAGTAGCTGGGCTGGTGGATGAGCAGGGGCGTCCCGAGTTCCTTCAGGATGCGGGCGGCCTCGAGGGTCTGCTCCGGCGTGTAGGACGAGATGCCGGCATACAGCGCCTTACCGGAACGGACGGCGTAGTCCAGTGCGCCCATGGTCTCCTCCATCGGCGTCTCCGGATCCGGCCGGTGGCTGTAGAAGATGTCCACGTAGTCCAGGCCCATCCGCTGCAGCGACTGGTCAAGGCTGGAGATGAGGTATTTGCGGGAGCCCCACTCGCCGTACGGTCCCGGCCACATGTAGTAGCCCGCCTTTGTGGAGATGACCAGCTCGTCACGATAGGGCTTGAAGTCGTCCGCGAGGTGGCGGCCGAAGTTGGTTTCGGCGGAGCCGTCCGGCGGGCCGTAGTTGTTGGCGAGGTCGAAGTGGTTCACCCCGAGGTCGAAGGCGCGGCGGAGGATGGCGCGCTGTTCGTCAAAGCGTTTGTCGTCACCGAAGTTGTGCCACAGGCCCAGCGAGATGGCGGGGAGCCTCAGTCCACTGCGGCCGACGCGGCGGTAGGGCATGGATTCATAGCGGTTTTCCGCGGCTGAATAAGTCATGCGTTCCATCCTGCCAGCTGTGACGCAGCCTACAGTCGGGAACGGCCTTGTTACGCCGCGGGCTGACACGATCAGCCCGCGGCGCAGCGGGCCCGAATTACAACGACTTCAGGACGGCGGCACTCCACGGACCGAGCGCCAGCGAACCGCCGTCAGCGGGGGGCACCTCCTCGGTGGAGAGCAAAACCGTTCCCTCGGCCCGGTCCAGGGTGACTTTTTGCTCGGAGAGGTTGAGCAGCACCTCAACGGATCCGCGGCGGAAACGCAGCCAGCCGGCGTCGTCGTCGAACTCCACCTGCGTCTCCGTAAACCCCAGGCCGGCCAGCTCGGCATGCTCCCGGCGCAATGCCGCGAGCGAGCGGTAGAGCTCCAGGAGCCGGGCGTGGTCGCCCTGCGAAGCCTCGGCCCAGTTCAGTTTGGAACGGCGGAACGTTTCGGGATCCTGCGGGTCAGGTACGACGGCGGGATCCCACCCCATGCGTTCGAACTCCCGGATCCTGCCTTCCGCAGTCGCTTTGCCCAGCTCCGGCTCCGGATGCGACGTGAAAAACTGCCACGGTGTTGACGCGCCGAACTCCTCGCCCATAAACAGCATGGGTGTGAACGGCGACGTCATGGTCAGGACCGCCGCGACGGCCAGCTGCCCGTAGGACAGTGACTGGGAGAGCCTGTCCCCTGTGGCCCGGTTGCCGATCTGGTCGTGGTTCTGGCCGCAGACCACCAGGGCCGCCGGCTCCACGAGCGAGGTATTGATGGGCCTCCCGTGGTGGCGGCCGCGGAAGCTTGAATAGCTGCCATCGTGCAGGAAACCGTCCTTGAGCACCTTGGCCAGCACAGCCAGGGAGTCGAAGTCGCCGTAGTAGCCGGTGGTCTCCCCGCTGACGTTGACATGGACGGCGTGGTGGAAGTCGTCGCTCCACTGACCGGCCAGGCCATAGCCGTTCGCTTCGCGCGGGTAGAGCAGCCGCGGGTTGTTCAGGTCCGATTCCGCGATCAGGGTTTTGGGCAGCCCCGTTTCGGCCGAGACGGCGTCGCCCAGTGCGCCGAGGTCCTCCAGGATGTGCACGGCACGCTCGTCCCGGAGGGCGTGGACCGCATCGAGGCGCAGGCCGTCCACGTGGTAGTCCCGCAGCCACAGCGCGGCGTTGTCCAGGATGTATTCGCGGACCACGTCCGAGCCTCGCCCGTCAAGGTTGACCGAATCGCCCCAGGTGTTGGCGTCCCCCTGCTTGAGGTACGGCCCGAACCGGGACAGGTAGTTGCCGCTGGGTCCCAGGTGGTTATAAACAACGTCCTGGATGACTCCGAGACCGGCCGCATGGGCTGCGTCCACAAAACGCTGGTAGGCCGCCGGCCCGCCGTAGCCTTCGTGGACGGCGAACCACTGGACGCCGTCGTAGCCCCAGTTGTGCGTTCCGTTGAAGCCGTTGACGGGCAGCAGTTCCACGAAGTCCACACCCAGGTCGGCCAGGTAGCCGAGCTTATCCGCAGCGGAATCCAGGGTTCCCTCCGGCGTAAACGTTCCCACGTGAAGCTCGTAGATGACGGAACCGCGGAGTTCCTTGCCCTGCCAGCCCGCGTCCTGCCACTCATGGTCGCGGGGGCTGAAGGTCCGGGACAGCGCGTGGACCCCGTCCGGCAAGCGGCGCGACCGGGGATCCGGCAGCGGATGGGTGTCTTCGTCCAGCAGGTAGCCGTAGTCCACCTCGCCTTCCGTGGGGGCGTCCGGCGCGGACCACCAGCCTTCGGCCCCGGGCGAAGTTTCCGCCTGCTGCATGGGGTACTGCTGCCCGTTGGCCACCAGGGTCACGGCTGAAACGTCCGGTGCCCAGACGTCGAAGCGTCCGGATCCGCTGTGGGTCAGGCTCATGAGTTGTCTCCGTCCGCCGGTACCAGCAAGGCCACCGGGTAGGTACCCAGGACGTCGGCGACTGAAACGGTGCCGGGCCCAAAGCTGCTGCCCGTCAGTTCGTCGCGCATCGAGCCGGAGAGTTCGACGGCGGTGTCCCGCCATCCGCCCGCAGCTTCCAGGCCGGCGGGAAGCCGGGTGGCCAGGGTGAGGGCCCCGCCCCGGTCAAAGGCGAGAAGATGGCCTGCTGCCGCTCCCGACGCCGTAACAGGGTTGTAGCTGCCGAAAAGCCCGGGCTTGTCGCGGCGCAGGCGGAGGGCGCGGGAAGTAACCAGCAGCTTACTGGCTTCCGTCCCCGCTGCCGGCAGGAGCCCGCCGTCGATCCTGGCCAGTTCCTCTTCGCGGAGCGGGAAATCGACCGGGCGCCGGTTGTCGGGGTCGGTCAGTGACCGGTCCCAGAACTCCGTGCCCTGGTACACGTCCGGAACCCCGGGCATGGTCAGCTGGACCAGTTTGGCGGCCAGCGAGTTGGAGGCGGCGAAGGAATCCGTCATCGCCACGAAGTCCTCGATCACGGCTGTGACACGGGCGTCATCGAAGGCGGCGTCGACGGCCGCCCTGACCGTCGCTTCGAATTCCTCGTCCGGATCGGTCCAAGTGGTGGAGTTGCCCGCCTCCCGGGCAGCCTTCTGGGCGTAGCCCTGCAGGCGTTCCCGGGATGCCGGCCAGGCGCCGATGACCGCCTGCCACAGCAGGTTTGCGTAGGGGCCGTCGGGCACAGGCGCCAGCTCCTGGAGCCTGTTGAGCGTGGCTGTCCAGTCGCCGGGGAGTTCGGCGATGACGGAGATCCTTGCCCGGGCGTCTTCACTGCGCTTGGTGTCGTGAGTGGAGAGCGTGGTCATGGATTGCGGGAGTTCCTCGTGCCGGCGGCGCATCCGGTGGTGGAATTCCTCGGGGGCTACGGAGAACTCGGTGGGTTCAGCCCCCACTTCGGTGAGCGTGCCCAGCCGGGTGTAGCGGTAGAACGCGGTGTCCTCCACGCCCTTGGCCATCACCATGCCGGAGGTCTGCTGGAAACGGACCGCGATCGGGGTGGAGGGATCAAGAAGGAGCGGCAGGAGCGTGCCGACGGCAACCTCAAGATCGGGCCGGTGTGCTGCTGCCTGCTCGCAGGCTTCCTTCAGCACGTCCGCCCCCACGGGCAGGTAGGACCGGTAGACCGGGAACGCCGCGATGATTTCGGTGATGGCATCAGCTGCCTGGTCCTCCGCCAGTCCGTAGGAGGACGGAACCAGCCGGGCCAGCCGCAGCACCTCGGAGCGCAGGATGCCGTCCGCAATCATCCGCTTGGTGCCGCGGATCATCGCCGCGTAGTCGGCCGGCTCGCCGCTGTCGCGGAGGCTGGCGTCCAGGGCGTTCAGGGCAGCCTCGCCGGCGGGGTCCACCAGGACCCGGTCCACCTCAGCGAGGGCGTCGTAACCGGTGGTTCCTTCGCAGGCGAAGTCTCCGGGGAGGACCTCGCCCGGTTCCAGGATCTTCTCCACCAGGATGTACGCCCCGCCGCTGAGGTCCTTGAGCCAGCGCAGGTACCCGGCAGGATCCGCCAGTCCGTCCGGATGATCCACCCTCAAGCCGTCCACCAGCCCCTCACGGAACCAGCGGCCCACCTCGGCATGGGCCTCCTCGAAGACTTTCGGGACTTCGACGCGGATGCCCGCCAGGGTGTTGACCGCGAAGAAGCGGCGGTAGTTCAGTTCGCTGTCGGCCCGCCGCCAGGAAACCAGCTCATAGTGCTGGCGGTCATGGACATCCTGGGGCGAGTCGCCATCAGAGTAGGACCCTTCGGCCAAGGGAAAGCGGTGGTCGTAATAGCGAAGCTCGCCGTCCTTGACCTCCAGCCGGTCCACGTCGTCATCGGAGCCCAGCGCCGGAATCCGGATCCGGCCGCCGCCGAAGTCCCAGTCGACGTCGAACGCCTCAGCGTAGCGGGAGCCGCGTCCTTCCCGGAGCAGTGACCACCACCAGGGGTTCTGGGCCGGTGACGCCACGCCCACATGGTTGGGGACGATGTCCACCAGGACACCCATGCCGTGCTCGCGGGCAGCCTTGGACAGGGCCAGCAGCCCTTCCGGACCGCCCCGCTCCGGGTCAACCGTCGAGGGGTCGGTGACGTCGTAGCCATGGTCCGAACCCTGCTCGGCCGTCAGGATGGGCGACAGGTACAGCCAGTCCACACCGAGGGACTTCAGGTACGGGACCTTGGCTGCAGCGTCAAAGAGGGTGAAGCTGCGCCGGATCTGCAGCCGGTACGTGCTTGCCGGAACCCTCACTTCTCAGGGTCCTTCGGCTTGCTGACCTTCTTCGTTTTCTTGGGTTCCGGCACGGTGGGCGTGCTCAGGGCCTCGGTCTCGCTGGTGCTCGTCTGCGTCAGGGCGGCGAGGGACGCAGCTACTGAATGGTCGGGCTCCGCCTCTTCCACGGTGTGCGCCCGAAGGACCACCAGGGACTTGGCATCGACTGGAAGGACCTGGCCGGATTTCACGGGAGCCGTGTCCGCATTATGGCCGGCGGTGTCGATGATGATGTCCCAGGCCGGTGCGTACTCGTCGTTAGGAAGGGTGAAGTCCACCTTGTCAACGTACGCGTTGAAGTACAGCAGGAAGTTGACGTCGGTGATCCGGCGGCCGCGTGCGTCCTTCCCCTGGATACCGTCGCCGTTCAGGAACACGCCCACTGAACGGCCGAACCCGCTGTCCCAATCCTCCGGCTTCATGGTGTTGCCGTCCGGGTCCAGCCATACGATGTCCGGCAGCCGTTCGCCTTCGCCCCGCAGCACGGGGCGGCCGTCAAAGAACCGGCTCCGGCGGAAGGTGGGGTGCTTGGCCCGCAGGGCGTTGACGGCGGCCGTGAACTCCACGAGCGGCTGGTCGATGTTTTCCCAGTTAATCCAGGTCAGTTCGGAGTCCTGGCAGTATCCGTTGTTGTTGCCCTGCTGCGTCCGGCCCAGTTCGTCACCGTGCAGGAGCATGGGGACGCCCTGGGACAGCAGCAAGGAGGCGATGAAGTTACGCTGCTGGCGGGCGCGCAGCGCCAGGACAACCGGATCGTCTGTGGGGCCCTCGGCCCCGCAGTTCCAGGAACGGTTGTGGGATTCGCCGTCGTTGTTGCCTTCGCCGTTGGCGTCGTTGTGCTTCTCGTTGTAGGACACCAGGTCGGCCAGGGTGAAGCCGTCGTGGGCGGTAACGAAGTTGATCGAGGCCACGGGCCGGCGCCCTGAGTGCTCGTAGAGGTCGGCGGAGCCGGTGATGCGGGAGGCGAACTCGCCCAGGGTTGCCGGCTCGCCGCGCCAGAAGTCGCGGACGGTGTCGCGGTACTTTCCGTTCCATTCCGTCCACTGCGGCGGGAAGTTACCTACCTGGTAACCGCCGGGTCCAACATCCCACGGCTCGGCGATGAGCTTGACCTGGGACACTACGGGGTCCTGCTGGATGAGTTCGAAGAACGTGGAGAGTTTGTCGACGTCGTAGAACTCCCGGGCCAGGGTGGAGGCGAGGTCGAAGCGGAAGCCGTCCACGTGCATTTCCGTAACCCAGTAGCGCAGGGAGTCCATCAGCAGCTGCAGCGAGTGCGGCTGGCGGACGTTCAGCGAGTTGCCGGTGCCGGTGTAGTCCATGTAGTGCTTCTCGTCGCCCTCCATCAGCCGGTAGTAGGAGGGGTTGTCGATGCCCTTGAAGGACAGGGTGGGGCCCAGGTGGTTGCCTTCGGCAGTGTGGTTGTAGACCACGTCCAGGATCACTTCGATGCCGGCCCGGTGCAGGGAACGGACCATGGCTTTGAAGTCCTGGACCTGCTGGCCGGTGTCACCGGTGGAGCTGTAGGTGTTTTGCGGCGCGAAGAAGCCGATGGTGTTGTAGCCCCAGTAGTTGTTCAGGCCCTGGTCCTGCAGGGTGCCGTCGTTGACGAACTGGTGAACCGGCATCAGCTCGATGGCGGTGATGCCCAGCTTCTGCAGGTGCGAGATGACTGACGGGTGCGCAACGCCGGCGTAGGTGCCGCGCTGCTCCTCCGGGATCTCAGGGTGCAGCGCGGTGAGGCCCTTGACGTGGGCCTCGTAGATCACTGACTTGTGGTACGGAACGCGGATGTGGTGGTCGCCGTCCCAGTCGAAGAAGGGGTTGATGACTATGCCCTTCATCATGTGCGACGCGGAGTCCTCGTTGTTGACCGAATCCGGCTCGCCAAGGTTGTAGGAGAACAGCGACGGGTCCCAGTCCACCTGCCCGTGCACAGCCTTGGCGTACGGGTCCAGGAGGAGCTTGTTCGGGTTAAAACGGTTGCCGGAGGCGGGGTCGTACGGACCGTGGACGCGGTAGCCGTACTGTTGCCCTGGCTGGACCTGGGGAATGTAGCAGTGCCACACATAGCCATCCACTTCGTCCAGCACATAGCGCGTCTCAACGCCGTCGTCATCGAAGAGGCACAGCTCCACCTTTTCGGCGCGTTCACTGAACAGCGCAAAGTTGGTGCCGGTTCCATCAAAAGTGGCTCCAAGCGGATAAGCCGATCCGGGCCAGATTTCCATGCATGCTCCTCGTTGTTGTTCGGCAGCGTATCGGACACTCCGGTCCGCGCTGCCGTGCAGAACCTATGCCTACCGTAACGGGTGGCTGTGACTATTACGTTTTCGGGCCACCCATTAACTAAGCATGCTTACTTTACCCCAAACCTCCGGTAGGGAATCCGCAACCCGGCCCGCCGTCAGCGGCCCGCCTGCCGATGCGGCGGCGCCGGCACGGCCGTGGAGGCTTGCCGCAAGGGCGGCGATGGCTGCCCAGCGCTCGTCCGGATCGATGCCCGCATCCCGGAAGCGGCCGACGTCGGACCCCAGCTGTGCGAGCAGGGCACCGATGATTCCGGCCAGCACATCGCCGCTTCCGGCGGAGGCGAGCCAGGGCGTGCCGTCGGCCTGGCTGTAGAAGTCCTGGAAGGGGGACGCCACCAGTGTGGTGGCGCCTTTGAGGAGGACGGTGGCCTCGGTGAGCCCTGCGGCGTGCCGGACGGCACCAAGGGTGTTCGCCTCCACGGCAGAGCGCAGGGACAGGGAATGGTCGGCATCCAGCCGTTGCAGCAGCGACGCGAGCTCGCCGGCGTGGGGCGTGAGCACCACCTGCGGGGCAAGAATCAGGGGCAGCCCGGGAAGTGCACCGGCGTCTGCGACTGTGGGCAGCCCCGAGTCAACGGCGTCCCGGGCGCGCTGGAGCTGGTCGTGGTCCTCCGGGCCCATGCCCGAGCCCACCAGCCAGGCCTGGACGTGGGTGTCCGCCACGGACCCGGTCGCGCACACCACTTCGGGACAGGACTGCCGGACCAGTTGCGCCACCTCGGGCGGCCCCAGGTACCGCACCATGCCCACCCCGGCCGCCAGCGCACCGCGGCAGGCCAGCACGGCCGCTCCGGGATAGGTGACGGACCCGGCCACTACCCCCAGTACGCCACGGGAATACTTGTGCGAGCGCCGCCGGGGCTGTGGGAGGAGCCGCGCCAGGTCGGTGGCTTCGAGCCTGTGCAGTGCGGGCCACGGGAGGTGCCCTTCTATGCCGATCGGGATGACCTCGACGCGCCCTGCATGATCTGCTCCGGGATCGGCCAGGAGGCCTGCCTTCGCGGCTCCGAAGGTCACGGTCAGGGCCGCCGGCAGCACCGGGGCATGCACCTCGCCGGTGTCGGCGTCAACCCCGCTGGGCACGTCGCACGCGACCACCAGGGGCAGCCGGCCACCGGAAAGTGCGTCCACCAGTGCCGCGGCCGTTCCGCGGAGCCCGCCTTTGGCTCCCGTCCCCAGGACCGCATCAATCACGACGTCGGCACTCGCCGTTTCGGCGGTCAGCTGGTTCAGCGTCGCTTCCGTGAGCCAATGCACACGGCCGCCGGCACGCTCAAAAGCAGCCAGCGCCTCCGGGTGCGCAGAATCGGCGGTGAGCACCGCCGTCGTACGCATTCCGCGGGCTGCCAGGAAGGAGGCGGCAAAGAGACCGTCGCCGCCGTTGTTGCCTTTGCCTGCCAGGACGGCTACGCGGGCACCGTACAGCCGTTGCCCCCGGGCCCGCAGCTCGCGGACCACCGCGGTGGCAAGGCCGTGCGAGGCGCGCTGCATCAGGACAGCCCCCAGGCCCGTGGCCAGGAGCGGCTGTTCGGCTTCCCTGACCTGGGTTCCGGTATAGGCGCTGATCATGGCGTCGGGTCCAGCTTCAGCCTGGTGACTCTCAGCCTTCGGCCAGGACGGTGGCCGTGGCTATCCCGCCGTCGTGGCTCATGGAGAGGTGCCAGCGCTTGACGCCTTTGGACTCAGCCACCGCAAGCACGGTGCCCTTGACCTGGATGGTGGGGCCGTTCTGGTCCAGGCCGATCCAGCAGTCCTGCCAGTTCATGCCGGCGGGCGCACCGAGCACCTTGGCCACGGCTTCCTTGGCGGCAAACCTCGCGGCCAGGGAGCGGGTATTCAGCTCCCGCTCGGCCGGGACAAACAGCCTGTCCCGCAGCCCGGGGGTGCGTTCAAGCTGACGGCCGAACCGCTCGATGTCTACAACGTCTACGCCTATGCCAACAATCATGCGGCTTATTCTACGGTCACGCCCTTGCCGGCTTTGCGCGGCAGGCCCGGGAGCCTACGTGGGATCCGGGATTTTGTAGCCGTGCGGATTGGCCTTTTGCCAACGCCAGTGGTCCGCGCACATCTGCGCCAGATTGCGCTCCGCCGACCAGCCCAGGTCGCCGAGGGCTGATGACGGGTCGGCATAACTTATCGCGGCGTCACCGGGACGCCGGGGGGCGAATTCATAAGGAATGGCGGAGCCTGCGGCCTCGCTGAAGGCGGCAATGACCTCAAGTACCGACGATCCGCGGCCAGTTCCAAGGTTCCACCGAAAAACGCCCTTCGCACTGCCCAGGTAGGCCAAAGCGGCCAGGTGCCCGGCGGCCAGGTCCATCACATGGATGTAGTCCCTGATGCCGGTCCCGTCCGGCGTCGGATAGTCGTTGCCAAACACCTTGACTACAGGACGGCGTCCCACGGCTACCTGCGCCACGAAGGGGAGCAGGTTATTGGGCGTGCCTTGGGGATCCTCCCCAATCAGTCCGGATTCGTGCGCCCCCACAGGGTTGAAGTACCGCAGGAGCGCAATTCTCCATCGGGGGTCGGCCGCCCCCAAGTCGGAGAGTATGTCCTCGATCTGCTCTTTGGTCCGGCCATAGGGGTTGGTGGCATCGAGTTCGCACTTCTCGTTCAGGGGAACGTTGTCGTTTGCCCCGTACACAGTGGCGGAGGAACTGAACACCAGGGTTCTCACGCCATGCTTTTCCATGCCGGCCAGCAAATTCAGCGTACCGACGACGTTGTTGCGGTAATACCGGAGAGGCATCTCCACCGACTCGCCGACAGCTTTCAGGCCAGCAAAATGGATCACTGAATCGAAGCCGCCTTCGCCCAGGACGGCGTCCACTGTGTGCTCGTCAAGCAAGTCCCCAACGCGCACGTCCACCTCGCGTCCGGTCAGCCTCTGAACCCGTTCAAGCGATTCAGGATCGGAGTTCACAAGGTTGTCAAGGACCACGACTTCATGGCCTTCCTGGAGAAGGCACAGCGTGGTGTGGGATCCGATGTACCCGGCGCCGCCGGTGACCAATACCTTCATGCGCACAGTCTAGGGCGCCGGGGCGGGCGGCACACGCCCTTCAGCAGCAATCTTGGGGAAACCCGCACTGTATGGTGCGATCCGTTGCGGGTTCCCCGGATGCCTTCTGACTATGGCTGGCCGGTCCTCATAATCGGCGCTTATTCCACGGTGACGCTCTTGGCCAGGTTGCGGGGCTGGTCCACGTCGTAGCCCTTGGCCGAGGCCAGTTCGGCCGCGAAGATCTGCAGCGGGACCGTGGTCAGCAGCGGCATCAGCAGCGTGGGCGTCTCCGGGACGTAGAAGACGTACTCGGCGTAGGCCTTGACGGCCTCGTCGCCTTCCTCGGCGATGACCAGCGTCCGGGCGCCGCGTGCGCGGACCTCCTGGATGTTGCTGACAACTTTGGCGTGCAGCGAGTCGCGGCCGCGCGGTGAGGGAACCACCACGAACACCGGCTGGCCGTCGTCGATGAGGGCGATGGGACCGTGCTTCAGTTCGCCCGCGGCGAAGCCTTCGGCGTGGATGTACGCGATTTCCTTGAGCTTCAGCGCGCCTTCCAGGGCCACCGGGTAACCCACGTGGCGTCCGAGGAACAGGACGGACTTCTCGTCCTTCATGCTGCGGGCCAGCTCACGGAGGGGCCCGGCGTTATCCAGGATGGTCTGGATCTTCGCCGGGATCTTGGCCAGGTCCGCGAGGACGTCCTTGATCTGCCCGGAGAAAATGTTGCCGCGCAGCTGTGCCAGGTACATCCCCAGCAAATAGGCGGCGGTGATCTGGGCCAGGAAGGCCTTGGTGGAGGCCACCGCGATTTCCGGGCCGGCGTGCGTGTACAGCACAGCATCCGATTCACGCGGGATGGTGGACCCGTTGGTGTTGCAGATCGAGATGGTCTTCGCGCCCTGTTCCCGGGCGTAGCGGACGGCCATCAGGGTGTCCATGGTTTCCCCGGACTGGCTGATGGAGACAACCAGCGTGTTGGAGTCCAGGATGGGGTCGCGGTAGCGGAACTCATGCGCGAGCTCCACCTCCGTGGGGATCCGGCACCAGTTCTCGATCGCGTACTTGGCCACCATGCCGGCGTACGCAGCCGTGCCGCAGGCCAGCACAATGATCTTGTTGACCTGCTTCAGCAGCTCAGGATCGATCCGGATCTCGTCCAGCGTCAGCTTGCCGTTGATATCGGAGCGGCCCAGCAGGGTCTGCCCCACAGCGTCCGGCTGGTCGTTGATCTCCTTTTCCATAAAGGAGCTGAAGCCGCCCTTTTCCGCAGAGGCCGGGTCCCAGTCAACGTGGTATTCCTTGCCGGCGGCGAAGTTGCCGTAGAAGTCGGTGATATCCACGCTGTCAGCCGTGATGGTGACGATCTGGTCCTGGCCCAGCTCCACCGCGCGGCGGGTGTAATCGATGAACCCGGAGACGTCCGAGCCCAGGAAGTTCTCGCCCTCGCCCAGGCCAACCACCAGCGGAGAGTTGCGGCGCGCGGCAACCACCACGCCCGGCTGGTCCGCGTGCACGGCCAGCAGCGTGAAGGCCCCTTCGAGGCGCTGGCAGGCAAGCTGCATGGCCTTCGTCAGGCCGTTGTTGCTGGTGTCGCCGTTCAGGCTGGTGCGGAAGATGTCACCCAGCAGCGCGGCGGCCACCTCGGTGTCCGTTTCGGAGGCGAAGGTGACGCCCTTGGCCACCAGTTCGAGCTTCAGCTCGGCGAAGTTCTCGATAATGCCGTTGTGGATCAGGGCCAGCTTGCCGCCGTCGGACAGGTGCGGGTGCGCATTCTGGTCCGTGGGCCCGCCGTGCGTGGCCCAGCGCGTGTGGCCGATGCCGGTCAGCGTGTCCGGCAGCGGATGGGCTTCCAGCTCGCCGAGGAGGTTGCTCAGCTTTCCTGACTTCTTGCGGGACGAGATAACACCGTCGGCAACAACGGCCACTCCCGCGGAGTCGTAACCCCGGTACTCCAGGCGGCGCAATCCTTCAAGGACAACATCCAGCGCACTGTGACCGGCAATTCCCTGGCCAGTCGAACGGCCTACATATCCTACGATTCCACACATAAGCTCAAGCTTATCGGCAGCCGCAAGGAGATCTATAACCGGTGGGGCCCGGGAGGGCGCCGTCAGGCCGCCACGTGCGCAGCCACTGCAGCGGCAAGCCATGTCTTGCATTTCGCTCTGAGCCGGGTGAAGGGCAGAATCTCTAACGTGACTGTGCAACGCAATGACGCGAACGGCGAAGGTGTCTCCCCGTTCGTTGAGCTGGACCGGCAGACCTGGTCCCGGCTTGCAGCGCAGATGGAACAGCCTCTGAACGAAGAGGACATTGTCCGTCTGCGCGGCCTCGGCGATCCCCTGGATATGAAGGAGATCCGCGAGGTCTATCTGCCGTTGTCCCGTCTCCTTCATCTGTATGTTGAGGCGGCCGGCCAGCTGCATGCCGCCACCACAACGTTCCTGGGCGAACATGCCCAGCGGACCCCGTTCGTGATCGGCGTGGCCGGTTCGGTTGCCGTGGGCAAATCAACCATCGCGCGCGTCCTCCGGGAGATGCTCCGGCGCTGGCCGGGAACCCCGAATGTGGAGCTGATCACCACCGACGGTTTCCTGTACCCCCTGGCCGAGCTCAAACGGCGCCAGCTCCTGGAGCGCAAGGGCTTCCCGGAGTCCTATGACCGGCGGGCGCTGCTGCGCTTTGTCAGCGAGATCAAGGGCGGCGCGGAGGAAGTCCGGGCCCCCTGGTACTCCCACGTCACCTACGACATCGTTCCGGACAAGGAAGTCGTGGTCCGCCGCCCTGACGTGCTGATCGTCGAAGGCCTGAACGTCCTGGCCCCCGCCCGTCCCCGCCATGACGGCAAGCAGGGACTTGCCCTGAGCGATTTCTTCGACTTCTCCATCTATGTGGACGCCCCGACGTCCTACATCGAGGAGTGGTATGTGGAGCGGTTCCGCAAGCTCCAGAGCACGGCGTTCGCGCAGCCGGAGTCCTACTTCCACCGCTATGCCACGCTGTCCGCAGACGAAGCCGAGCGTACGGCCCGGGACATCTGGAAACGCATTAACGAGCCCAACCTGGAGGAAAATGTCCTCCCGACGCGTGGCCGTGCGCAGCTGGTGCTGTCCAAGGACGCCGACCATTCCATCCGCCGCATGCTCCTGCGCAAGGTCTAGCACGCATGTGCCACGACTGCACTGCCCTTGACGGGACCCCCGCGGCGGCTGGCGCCAGCCGGCGCAGCTTCGCGCGCTTCCTCGCGGCCGGTGCCGGGCTGACTGTACTGGCAGCATGCACGCCTGACGCGCCCGCCCAGGTGGCGCCGTCGTCGTCCTCTCCTTCAGCTGTGCCGACGGCGACCTCCGCCTCCCCGGTCACGGTTACCGCTTCGGAAAGTCCGACGGCGGCAGTTGGGCCGGCAGCGCAGGCGCCTGTGCCGCCGTCGCCGGCAGCCGCACTCCCCCGGCAGTTCTCGCTGACGGATCCGGCCAGCCCCTGGCTGGTGGTCAACAAGCACCGGCCCCTGGTTCCGGCCGACTACGTGCCGGCGGACCTGATGCAGCCCAACGTCCCTCTCACGGTTTCCGGGGAAGCCGCATTGCTTAACAGCACGACGGCGGCCGCCGCGGAAGCGATGTTCGCTGCGGCCGCGCAGGACGGGGTCAGCATCACGCTGGCGAGCGGCTACCGGTCCTACAGCACGCAGGTGGCCACCTACAACGGGTATGTGGCGGCGCGCGGGCAGGCCGATGCGGACACGGCCAGCGCCAGGCCCGGCTATTCGGAGCACCAGACGGGCTGGTCCTTCGACATCGGCGACGGCGGCGGGGCGTGCGGCTTCCAGCCCTGTTTTGCTGACCAGCCGGCGGCGGTGTGGGCCAAGGCAAACGGACACCGGTTCGGTTTCATCGTCAGGTATCCGTGGATGTTCCACCCGATCACGGGGTACTACTACGAGCCGTGGCACCTGCGGTACATCGGCGTCGAGGCGGCCACGGACATGGCCAGCCGGGGCATCAGCACGCTGGAGGAGTACTTCGGTGTGGAGGCAGCGCCCGGGTATCCCTGACAGGGCGTTGCTCCCGACACGGAGCCAGGATTTAACAGTCCTGTCATGCGGAGCTCACCCGCCTGGGCTAGCTTGGTTCGTATGCTCACAGGATTCAAGAATTTCATTATGAAGGGCAACGTCGTTGACCTTGCCGTCGCCGTTGTGATGGGCGCCGCGTTCGGCGCCGTCGTTACCTCGATTGTCGAAGGCCTGCTCACGCCCCTGATCGGACGCCTGTTCAGTGCCAAAGGGATTGAGGACATGCAGTGGGAGGGCTTCATGTACGGGTCCGTCATCTCCTCCATCATTTCCTTCCTCCTGATCGCCGCCGCCATCTACTTTGTGGTGATTCTGCCGATGAACCACATGATCGAACGCCGCAACCGCCGGCTCGGAATCGACAAGGACGTCAAGGAGGAAGCTGCGGAGGACCCGCAGATCGCGCTGCTGACTGAGATCCGGGATTCTCTTCAGAGCCGTTCTCCTAATTCCTAACGACCCGCGACGCAAAGCGGCCCGCTTCCTGTCGGAGGCGGGCCGCTATTTGTTGTGTCTTGGAGGTCAGTCGGTGACCAGTTCCAGCGCAAGCTCGGTACGGACCACCTGGGCGAGGCGCTCGGCAATGGACTGGGCGGTCGCTTCGTCGCCTGCCTCCACCATGACCCGCACCACGGGCTCAGTGCCGGACGGGCGCAGCAGGACGCGCCCGGTGTCGCCCAACTCGGCCTCCGCGACGGCCACGGACGCTGCGAGTGCCTCGGAGCTGTGGACGCGGGTCCGGTCCACGCCGCGGACATTGATGAGGACCTGTGGGAGCTTGGTCATGACCGTGGCCAGCTGCTTGAGCGGACGTCCGGTCATGGCGATCTGTGCGGCGAGCTGCAGCCCGGTGAGAACGCCGTCACCAGTGGTGGCGTGGTCCGCGAAGATCACGTGCCCGGACTGTTCGCCGCCCAGGTTGTAGCCGCCTTCGCGCATGCCTTCCAGGACGTAGCGGTCCCCTACTGCCGTCTCGCGGATGCTGATGCCGGCCTCGCGGAGGGCAATCTTCAGGCCGAGGTTGCTCATGACGGTGGCCACCAGGACGTCGTCCTTGAGCTTTCCGGATGCCTTAAGGGCCACGGCGAGGATCGCCATGATCTGGTCGCCGTCCACTTCGTTGCCTTCGTGGTCAACGGCGAGGCAGCGGTCGGCGTCGCCGTCGTGCGCGATGCCGAGGTCCGCGCCATGCTTCACAACGGCTTCTTTCAGCTGGCCAAGATGGGTGGAGCCGACCCCATCGTTGATGTTGTGGCCGTCCGGATCGGCGCCGATGACCACGACTTCTGCACCAGCGTCGCTGAACACCTGCGGGGAGCAGCCGCTGGCGGCGCCGTGGGCGCAGTCCAGCACCACTTTGATGCCTTCCAGGCGGTGGGGCAGGGTGCGCAACAGGTGCACGATGTAACGGTCTTCAGCGTCGGAGAAGCGCTGGATGCGGCCCACGTCTCCGCCAACGGGACGTACCGGCTCGCTGCCCATCTGGGCCTCGATGGCATCTTCGACATCGTCCGGGAGCTTCTGGCCGCCGCGGGCGAAGAATTTGATGCCGTTGTCCGGGGCGGGATTGTGGGACGCGGAAATCATGACCCCGAAGTCTGCGTCCAGATCAGCCACGAGGTAGGCCGCAGCCGGCGTGGGCAGGACGCCGGCGTCATAGACGTCGATGCCGGAGCTGGAGAGCCCCGCCTCCACGGCAGCGGCGATGAACTCACCGCTGGCGCGCGGGTCCCGGGCCACCACGGCGCGGGGCCGGCTGCCGTTGGTATTGCGGTCGTGGCCAAGCACGACGGCTGCAGCCTGGGCCAGCTGCATCGCCAGCTCGGCAGTCAGCAGACCGTTCGCCAGGCCCCGGACACCATCTGTTCCAAATAATCTAGACACCGTGCAAGTCTAGAGGATGGGGCGAAAGCATTGCTTCTGAGGGTCCGGCATTGCCCAAAGTATGGCTAAGGTCGAACGACGACTGGTTCTTCGCGGCGACCAGCACGAGCCGTGATTGCTTTTGCGAGCGAGGCAGCAAGCTGTTGGCTCGGCTGCTCCACTAGCCAGTAAAAGGCCGCAGCAGTAGCAAACGAGCATGGCACAGCGACCAGAGCCACTTGCAAGGGATCGGATATCCGCATGCCCATGGCTACGGTAACCACGATGGGTTCATGCACTAAATAAAGACTGAAGGACCGTATACCCAGCCACTGGATGGGGGGACAGTTTCCGATCGTGATAACCGCCTTACATCCAATGACGATGAACAGCAGAACTGCCCCACCAAGGGTCGACCCAGCAATAGTGGCTGGAAACTGCGGTACCAGCCAATTTGAAGACAGCAGCAATATCGCTGTAACGACCAGACCTAACCATGCGGGGCGTCCAAGCCTTGCTGCCCACTTTTCCAGCAGCTGCCGGCGCATAGCCATCATGGCGCCGATGCCGAACATAGGCAGAAAAACGAGCCCGTCCATGTCCATGAGATCCGCTGCGCCTATGAGCAGGACGAGCCCCAGCACGCCGAGGAGCCAAAAACGCTTGAAGCGTAAGGATGTAAGAACGTAGAGCGGAAGGAGCAACGAGAAAAGCATTTCCCATTGGAGCGACCACAGCGGGGAGTTAAGCGAGCCAGTCCCCTGAAGCAGGACTGCGTCGGCCAGTGGGTTTGGCGACTCGTCATGCAGGTTTATCCACGAGCTGTGCTCCGGACTGGCCACTCGGGGAACCAACCAGGACATCACTAGCGCGAAAATCAGTGACGCCCAAACGGGCAGATAAATTCTTATTGCGCGTTTTGCATAATAGGTTGCCCAGCGTGGCTGAGACGGGCGGAAGAAGGGAAGAGTCAGAACGAAGCCAGACAGAATGAAGAATACGAAAACGGCTTCCTGTCCCGCCCACATGAGATGCAGGGGCGTGAACGTCATCCAGAAAACCAACGGCTCGAACTCTCCCTGCCCATTGCTGTCAACCGCGAGCGCCAGCAGTGGAGATGCAAGGCAACAATGGCTCACGAGTACGACGAGCGCTGCAACACCCCTCAGGCCGTCGAGTGAGGTATAACGAGAATTCGCAGGCATTCCACTTGGGTCCCCCATGCCCTCACGTTATGGGCCAAACTCAATCGTGCACCCGAGTGGTGATTACCTGTCCGTCATCGACGGGTTTCGGGTGGACTACTTGGTTTTTTTGTTCTGTACCTGTCTTTGCCAAAAAGTCTCGCCCCCGTCCTTTCGGCACCCCTACTCTTCATGCATGACACCTAGCTATGGGGGCTTGGCGCTCGAAATTGTGGTACCGGTTTTCAATGAGGAAGCCGTACTCCAAAACAGCATCTCAAGGCTCGCCGAATATCTGACGCACGAAATGCCTTCGACATGGAAAATAACCATCGCCGACAATGCAAGCACCGATCGGACTCCGGTGATTGCAGCTCGACTCAGCGAGCAACTGCCGAATGTTGAATATCGGCGCCTTGAAGTCAAGGGACGCGGCTATGCCCTCCGTGATGCTTGGGGTTCCTCTGAGGCGAAAGTGTTGGCGTACCTGGACGTGGACCTGTCCACAGACCTGGCAGCGCTTCCTCCACTGGTCGCTCCCCTACTGTCGGGGCATTCCGATATTTCCATCGGCACGCGGCTTGGCCAAAGTTCTCGGGTAAGCCGTGGACCGAAGCGGGAGTTTATTTCGCGGTCCTACAATTTCCTGCTTCGGCGGACAATGCAGGTGCGCTTTTCGGATGCGCAGTGCGGGTTTAAGGCAATACGCGCCGATGTAGCCCGCCGCCTGCTTCCGCATGTTGAAGACAATGGCTGGTTCTTCGATACAGAGTTGCTGATTATTGCCGAACGTTCCGGCCTTCGAATCCACGAGATCCCCGTCGACTGGATAGACGACCCCGACAGCCGCGTCGATATCAAGCAGACCGCCCTCGACGATCTGCGCGGTATGGCCCGGGTGGCCGGCTCTCTGGTGAAGGGTTCCATTCCGGTACAGTCGATCTACGCTGAACTTGGCCGTAGGCCCATTGTGACTCCTGGCCGGCCGAGTTTCTTTGGCCAAGTGATCAGGTTTGGCTTGGTTGGGGTTGTCTCAACTTTGGCTTTTGCGATGCTTTATTTGATGCTGCAAGGTCCCTTCGGCGCCCAAGAGGCAAACTTCCTGGCCCTGCTGCTCACAGCAGTGGGCAACACGGCGGCTAACCGCAGGTTCACCTTCGGCATCAGCGGGCCAACCAAACTTTTCACTCAACAGTTCCAGGGACTGATCGTCTTCATGATGGCCTGGACTATCACGTCCTCGTCGTTGTTGGTGCTTCATGCCGTCACTCTGGATGCCGCCCCGAGCGCGGAACTCCTGACCCTGACAGGCGCCAACGTACTAGCAACGCTGATGAGGTTTGTGCTCCTCCGGCTGTGGGTCTTCCGGGTGCGACGGAGCGACCAACATTCGGCGGTGCTGGCGCTGCGCCCTGCTGGACAGCCTGCCCGTTGAGTACACAAGAGGCGGCCCGGCGAGCGGGGCGCCACGACGTTAGCGCTGCTCAGAGACCCCGATGGGAGAAATGGGCTATCACCGGCCTGTTGCTTGTTTCGTCCGTGGTCTACGTTTGGGGAGTTGACCGCAACGGCTGGGCCAATTCGTACTACTCCGCTGCAGTGCAGGCGGGTCAGCACGACCTCGGCGCATTCTTCTTCGGGTCGGCTGACTGGGGGAATTCCATTACGGTGGATAAGCCGCCACTCAGCTTATGGGTCATGGGGTTTTCTGTTCGGCTATTCGGACTGAATCCGTGGGCCATCATGGTTCCCCAAGCAGCCATGACGGTTGGTAGTGCTCTCCTTGTTTTCGGGCTCATGAGACGTTGTTTTCCTTTTGCTGCCGCGCTGCTCTCGGCTTCTGTGTTCGCCTTCACGCCCATCACCGTGCTGCTGGCCCGCTACAACAACCCAGATCCCCTGATGGTGTTGCTCATGCTTTCCGGTCTCTACGCCGGCGTCCGTGCCACAGAGGCTGGCAAAGCAAGATTTTTGTACTTTGCTGCATCGCTGCTGGCATTGGGATTCCTTGCCAAGCAACTTCAGGCGTTCCTCGTTCTACCGGCGATTGCTTTGATTTTCTTGGTCTACTCCGCTGCGGCTTGGCGCAAGCGCATAATGATCCTTCTTACCGCCGCCGCAATCCTGGCAATGACTTCCTTCGCTTGGCCGCTATCCGTCGATCTCACGCCGTCTGGATCTCGTCCCTACGTGGGTGGCTCGACGACAAACAGCATGGTGGAGCTGACCCTTGGCTACAACGGCCTCGACCGTATTCTGCAGCAGGAGGATGCCCCTTCGACAGCCCTCATTCCGGAAGAGCTACGGAGTGTGGCCACGGATGCCGGGTGGTTCCGCTTGTTCAACGCAAACTATGGACAAGAGATCGGGTGGCTGTTAGTGCCGGGGATCCTTGCCGCCATCGCCGTCCTCGTGCGCTTAGTTCGAGGCGGATACAACCGTAACCAGTCCATACTTGCACTCGCTTCAGCAGCTTGGATGCTGACGACGTATTTTGTGCTTAGCTTCATGGGGAATAGTTTTCACTCTTACTACACTGCATCCCTTGCTGTTCCCTTGGCCCTATGCATAGGGCTGGGCGCCGACCTCTTAGCAAGATCCGGGCGGACGGCATCGAGCCGCATTGGCCTAGCCGCCGCACTCATCGCCAGCTCGATCTTTTCACATGCGATGTGGCAACTCAGTAGCGTATATCCGGAGTGGCTGAGCAAAACCTCGTTTTTCTTGGGGTTGATCAGTGCAGCAGTGCTATCCGTGCCCGCGCCAAAGTGGTGGATAAGGCGATTGGCCTCCTGGGTGGCTATCGGGGCCCTACTCGTCGGCCCCGCCCTCTGCTCGGCGATCACTATGACCACTCCACAAGAAGGCTCCAATCCGATGTCCGGCGGACTCTCGAGAAGTCCAAATACGCTCAGTCGCTTCCTGCACGGCGTAAAACTCCAAAGCCCGGCCTGGGCAGCAGGTGTAGCGATCGGAGTAGACCCTAGCCCGGGACTCTCGGACCTTCTAAGAAGTGCTCCTCCGGAATGTACCTGGGCCGCGGCTACTTATCCTGGGCAGACTGCTGCCGGCTTTCAGCTCGAAATCCGACGACCAATCATGGCCGTTGGAGGATTCGCCGGCGTGGATCCCAGTCCGACGCTTGAACAATTTCAAAGGTGGGTAGCCGCCGGCCGGGTCTGCTACCTCGTGGAACAACCGGAACAGCTGAAGATCCCAGGCAACAGCAAGGAGCTCATCGCGATTCAGGAATGGGTTGTCGACACATTCAGAGCGGAGAAAATTGATGGCGTCACTGTTTACCGCCTCGCTTCCTAAGCCTGGCTTGATCGGAGAAAAAACGCAGCCCGACAGTTGGTGGATTCGGCGCTGGCCGGAAATGCTTCTGGCAGTCATCTCCGGGTCGGTTTATTTTTGGGATCTCACCATCAACGGGTGGGGTAACCCTTATTATGCTGCTGCAGCACAGGCTGGAGCCGCAGATTGGGTTGCCCTTGTGTTTGGATCCGCCGATGCAGGGAACGGCGCCACAGTTGATAAGCCGCCACTGCACCTGTGGGTGTTGGCCCTTTCAGTGAAGGCACTTGGACTCAGCTCGATGAGCGTCTTGGCGCCGCAGGCTCTAATGGGCGTGGCGACCGCTTGGTTGGTCCAACGGACAGCGATGGTATGGGGCAGTCGTAGGCAAGCGTTTCTGGCTGGACTGTTCGTGGTCCTGACGCCTGTCACTTCCATGATGTTTCGGTTCAATAATCCGGACGCCCTACTGCTTCTGCTATGGGCTTTGGTCGCATTTTTCGCAGTCAGAGCCGTGGAACAGTGCGCAACGCGCTTCCTGTACCTAGCCGCGTTCCTTCTGGGAATCGCCTTTCTGTGCAAGCAGTTTCAAAGCTGGATTTTCGTACCCGCAATTGCCCTGGCATTCATGGTCTTCGGCTACGACCGATTGTGGACCAGGCTGCGTCGCCTTTCGATCGCGGCACTGATCATGGTCTCGCCAGCTACATTCTGGATCACCCTCGTAGAATCGACCCCGCCATCACAGCGACCTTGGATCGGCGGTTCGAATAGCAATAGCTTCCTTGAACTGACTTTTGGGTACAACGGCTTCGGGAGACTGACAGGCCAGCCTGGCCTGGGCGCCGTCAACCCAAAGGACTTCGACGGAGTTGTCGGCCACGATGCCAGTCTGCTCAGACTCGTGACGATCAACTACGCGCCAGAGGTCGCGTGGTTTCTACCCGTGGCACTTCTTGGCGCCGCCATCATGCTCTCGGGACTCCTAAAACGCCAATACAATCGCTTAGAAGCCTTCTCCGCTGCCCTGACGGTCATCTGGTTTTTGACCACATTCGCGGTGTTGAGCTTTATGACGGGTGATATTCACCCTTACTACACTTCTATGGTTGCCCTACCTATGGCTGTCCTCTCAGCTCACACTTTTGAAATTTTCTGGGTAAACCGCAGCAGCAGGGCGCATCTTCGAGGAGCCGCTCTTCTCGCACTCCTTTGCGTGTTCTTGGGCTCGGGCATATTAACCTGGTTTCAGGATTGGCACCCATGGGCTGGATTTACGGTCAAGGTTGCAGGGCTCGCTGCGGTGACTATTCTCTGCCTGCCCAGTGCAGGAAATCGCTTGCGACTCACTTCCCCGGCGTTGACTATAGCCGGCCTGACTGTTGTATTGATTCCACTGCTCTTCATTTTCGAATCGATATCCACACCGCAGCAGGGATCCTTTCCAATTTCAGGCCCGGTGCCCACTGCCGAGAGCTGGCATAAGCGAGACGCTGACCAACTAATCAATGCAGAAAAAGAAAACTACGCACTTGCCCGAGGAGAACCGGTGATCCCGCGGATTTCTGCCCTCATAGAAAGGGCACCGCTTGATGCACGGTGGGCCGCTGCAACCACTGGCAGCGAAAATGCGGCCTTATACCAGCTGTCCACAAAGCGGCCGGTTATGTCTATCGGTGGGTTCTCCGCCTTAGATGCTTACCCGAAACTAGCAACGTTTCAGGAGTACGTGGCCGACGGAAAAGTTCGGTACTACATACATCAGCCGGGGATCCTGACTTGGTCCGCCAGCCCAAACACGCTCGCCGTCGTAGCCTGGATCGAGGGCAACTTTGGCTTCGAAGAGATTGATGGCGTGCGTCTATACGACCTCCGCCATCAAGTCGGCTGACGCACAAAAGCCCGCCCCGCCAACGGCGGGACGGGCTTGAGTATGCGCGGGATTAGCGCTTGGAGTACTGCTGAGCCTTACGGGCCTTCTTGAGACCGGCCTTCTTACGCTCAATGACGCGGGCGTCACGTGAGAGGTAACCGGCCTTCTTGAGGGTGGCGCGGTTGTTTTCGACGTCGATCTCGTTCAGTGAACGGGCGATGCCGAGGCGCAGTGCGCCGGCCTGGCCGGAAATGCCGCCGCCGTGGATGCGCGCGATAACGTCGTAGGCGCCTTCAAGATCAAGGATCTTGAAGGGCTCGTTGACGTCCTGCTGGTGCAGCTTGTTCGGGAAGTAGTTGTCCAGCGCGCGGCCGTTGATGGTCCATTTGCCGGAACCCGGCACAACGCGGACGCGGGCAACGGCTTCCTTGCGGCGGCCAACTGCTGCGCCGGCGACGGTCAGCGCCGGGCGTTCCTTTTTGGGCGCAGCAACATCAGCAGCTCCGCTTTCCGAGGTGTAGCTGGTCAGGGTTTCCTCAGCCTCAACGGCTTCGGTGGTCTCTTCGTTCTGAGCCACGGTTCTCCTTGTATAGATAAGTTGTTTGGTGGCCAGGACTACTGGGCGACCTGGGTGATTTCGAACGTCTTGGGCTGCTGGGCAGCATGCGGGTGCTCTGCACCGCGGTACACCTTCAGCTTGCCCAGCTGCTGTGCAGCGAGGGAGTTCTTGGGGAGCATGCCCTTGATGGCCTTCTCAACGGCGCGGACCGGGTTGGATTCCAGGAGTTCCGCGTAGTTGACGGAGGTCAGGCCGCCCGGGTAGCCGGAGTGGCGGTAAGCCCGCTTCTGCTCCAGCTTGGCGCCGGTCAGTGCTACCTTTTCAGCGTTGATGATGATGACGAAGTCGCCCATGTCCATGTGGGACGCAAAGGTGGCCTTGTGCTTGCCGCGCAGCAGGATTGCGGTCTGGCTGGCAAGACGACCAAGGACAACGTCTGTGGCGTCAATGACGTGCCACTGGCGGTTGATATCGCCGGGCTTCGGGGTGTACGTACGCACGGTTTTTGCCTCGTTCTTGTTCTGGCGTTCTTGTTTAGGTGTCACTAAAGCGTGTGCACCTACTATCTATGCGCTACCGGAACAGAGGTGAGGGCTCCATGTAACCAGTCATCCTGAGTTCCCGAATGTGCACGTTGAGTAGTCATCCTGCAACCGGATTCTCAAGCGGGCACGCATCATCGAGAAAGGACACGCACAACGACTACCAATATTAGCTTGAAGCGGGCGCCAGGGTCAAAATGAGGTAACCGGAGGCTCTATTGCTGCCAGCCGGCATGACGCAAGCAGGGGGATACGTTGGATATTTTGAGCGTAGGCGGTACTTTCGGCCCATTGCTCGTGGCAGTCCTCGGACTCCTTGGGCTTATAGTTTCACCCTTAGCGGAGCTGCTCATCGCCAGACTTCTCCCCCGGCTCGGCGGACTGCCGGCACCGCACGTCCGAATTACTGCGGCGGCAGTCACCGGGGCACTATGTACTGCCTTTGCGCTGAGGTTCGGGAACGATCCTGTGTTGCCAGCCTTCGTTCTTTTAGCTGTGATGGGCGTACAGCTGGCGCGGATCGACATCTCACTACATCTACTGCCGAATCCTCTAGTTCTCCTGCTTGTTTTTGCAGGCGCATTTCTTCTTGCCTCTTCCGCACTTGCCGGCTCCCCGTGGTCATACATCGCCCGCGCGGCCGCTGGCGGTGCAATTCTGTTCGTCGCTTACCTGCTTCTGGCAATAATTTCCCCTGGCGCCGTGGGCTTGGGAGACGTCAAGCTTGCGGCACCTCTGGGCCTCTACTTGGGCTACCTAGGTTGGATGCATCTGCTGTACGGCGCTCTGCTGGGCTTTGTCCTAAACGGTATATTCGCGGCAGCCGTCGCAGCACGAAAGCGCCCAGATCGGGCCTCAGAGGTGGCCCATGGGCCCTCCATGGTCGCCGCGGTTGCACTCGTCTCGCTCCTTTTGGCCTAGCCGCGAACCGGACAACGTCCCATCTCCGCCGACTAGTCCCTGGAGTTCATTTCCAAGTAGTAGTCCAGGGATGAGAGATTTCTCCTGAGTACTCGTCCCTCCGTTCCAAGTACGCACCAAAATCGACCCGGAGAAACTCGAGTACTACTACGCATTGTTGCCCAGAAATGCCAGTGCCAATCTTTTCTTAGCGAAGTCCAGCCGCTAAGGAATTATGGGGGCAGCTGGAAATTCGTTGAAAGTATCCAAATCAATTTCATCGAATTAAGGACAATACAATGACTTCTCTTATGGTCTCAATGATGGCCTTCGTTGCCGGCGTCAAGGATCGTTTCTCCTCCGAAAAGGGTGCCACGGCTACGGAGTACTCCCTTCTCGTCGGACTCATCGCGCTCGTTATCGTCGCTGGCGTGACACTGTTCGGCGGAAACCTGAACACCTTCTTCAACGGTCTCGCCGGCAAGGTTGGCGCCTGGTAATCGCGAACGTCGAATAAGAAGGCTACGAACCATGTCCGGTTTCAAAGCAACTTTCGAACAGTTCGTCATAACCGTTCGGGCGATCTTCTCCAACGAAAAGGGTGCTACAGCGACTGAGTATTCACTTTTGGTGGGCCTCATAGCCCTGGTGATCGTCGCCGGGGTGACGCTCTTCGGCGGAAACCTGAACACCTTCTTCAGCAGCCTCGCCGGCACGGTGGGCGGCTGGTAGCGAAGTCCAACCGGTGTGCCGCGCTACGGCGCGGCACACCACACTTATTTTCAAGCTGCAACCGTCCAGGGGGACCCTTTGAAACGCAGCCACAGAACTTCCGATAACGGCGAACGAGGTGCCGTAGCCGTCGAATTCGCGCTGGTCGCTCCGATACTCATCGCCTTGATTATCGCGGTTGTCGAGTTCTCGAACGCCTACAACGTCCAGGTTTCTGTGACTCAGGCGTCCCGCGAGGCGGCCCGGACGATGGCAATCACAAAAGACTCGGCCAAGGCCACTGCCGCAGGCAAAGCAGGAGCGCCTTCGATCAACAGCAACCTCCTAACCTTCGACTACTCCGCTGCAACATGTCCCACGGCAACACCGACAGCTAACGCCGTCGTGACCGTGACTTACACCGGCACACCCCTCACTGGATTCTTCGGGTCCTCTCTAACGCTCACAGGCAAAGGAGCCATGCAATGCGGCGGCTGATCAAGCGGACGAAGTCCACCAGCTCTGGCGAACGCGGAGCGGCGGGTGTTGTCGTCGCAGTCATGATGCTCGTTCTCGTCGGCGCCGGCGCAGTGGCAGTCGACGTCGGCCAAATCTATTCCGAGCGCGCTCAGCTGCAGAACGGCGCCGATGCGAGTGCACTCGCTGTGGCCCTTAGCTGCAAGCAAGGCACCTGCAATACATCTTTGGCTGACGGTCTCGCCAACTCCAACTCAAACGACGCCGCCAGCACTGCGGCCGTCGACCTTTCCCAGGCTGGCCTGGTGACGGTCACCACGTCCACGAAGAACGGCTCATCAAGCTTCCTGACGAACCTGTTTGCAAATGCCATCAATGCGGGCCCGGTCACGGTTGGCGCTCAAGCGACAGCCGGGTTCGGAGTGCCTGGAAGCGGATCAGGGTTCCCGCTGGCCCTTTCGGATAACTGCTTCAACCTCGCCTCAGGAAGCCAGACTGCCGAAGTGCAAAAGATGTCCTACAAGCCAGGTGGTACCTGCACCGGTCCGTCCGGAACACAGATCCCGGGCGGGTGGGGCTGGCTGGATGAAGACACTCCATGCAATGCCGTCACTCAAGTCGGCACTAATGAGATGGGCTCAGATCCTGGCAACAATCCACCGAGCGGTTGCGCCACGATCCTCGGGACCTGGAAAACCACTCTGCTAGCCGGGGGCGAGGTGAAAGCAATCTTCCCAGTCTTCGACGTCGCTAGCGGCACTGGTCAAAACGCCACCTTCAACGTCATCGGCTACGCGACCTTCAAAATCTGGGGCTGGAAGTTCGGCAACAACGGGGTTTATGAGTTCCGCAATACCAGCACCGACCCCGGCATGACGAGTGCCCTCGCTTGCACTGGCGGCAACGACCGCTGCGTCATCGGCCAGTTCGTCAAGTACACCGCCATCGGTTCGGGAACCTTTGTGCCCGGCGGCGTGGATCTTGGCACTTCGGAAATCCGACTCATCAAGTAGTTCCAACTAAGGGGAAGTAGAAATGAAAGCACGCCTACTGGGAGGCATCGCCGCATTGGTTGTCGCAATCATTGGCACAGTCCTTCTATTCAATTACGTACAGGGCGCCGATCGTCGCGCTCTCGCAAACACCGAAACTGAAGACGTACTGGTGCTGAATCAGGAAGTACCAGCCGGCACGCCGGCGAACCAGCTTAGTCAGTATGTCGTCACCAAGGCGGTACCACGAAGCGCAGTGGCTGCTGACGGGGTTGATGACATCGAGGCCCTGGGTTCGAAGGTGACTTCCGTGGCCCTTGTTCCCGGGGAGCAACTGTTGAACAGCCGAATGGTCGACGCCAACGCATTCCTGGGGCCGGCCCGTGTTTCTGTACCGGATGGCCTGCAGGAAATCACGGTACGACTCGGCATTGAGCGCGTGGTCGGCGGCCAGATCCAGGCCGGCGACACAGCCGGCGTTTTTATTTCCCTCGGAGATGGAGCAGCAGCTGGTGAAGGCACCGCCGCAAGCGGAAACGGAACGCAGTTGACCTTCCACAAAGTCCTGGTCACTGCCGTTCAGTTCAGTTCCGGCGCTCCTGCTCAAACGCAGTCCCAAACTGCACAGGCTAGCTCGCAGGGCGCCCTGAACTCAGAAAGCGACAACAAGCAGACTTCCAGTGACTCGTACCTGATCACATTTGCAACGAACGCCGTTGACGCCGAAAAGCTGGTGTACGCCGCAGAGTTCGGAAAAATCTACCTCTCAAAGGAGCCGGCCGATGCAACCGAGGGCACGAGCGGCGTCGTCAACCAGACAAGGGTATTCCGATGAGCCGCTTCATACTTATCTCCCCCTCCGCTGACTACGAACGTCGCGTCCGTGCTGCTATCGCCCCACTCCGTGGCTCCCTGCAGTTCTACCAGGCGGCCTACCTGCCCGACGCGCCTGAAGACATTCTCCGGCAGCAGACGGGCGAGGCTCCGGAGGTCCTGATCCTAGGGCCAGGCCTTCCCATGGATGAGGCTTTGAAGTTCGCCGCTGTCCTGGATCTCCAGTACCCCGAAATTAGCATCGTGCTCACAGCCGACGACGACGGCGAGACAGCACTGAACGCAATGCGCTCAGGCATCAGGGACATCATCTCTCCAAACGCGGACTCGGACATGGTCCGGGCCCTTGTTGAGAGAGCCAGCCTCTCCGCGGCTGGTCGCCGGCGGGGCCTGGCCCCAACGGCTGCGGAAGGTCCGAATGCCGATGGCGGCCGAATCGTTGCTGTCATGTCCCCTAAAGGAGGCGTCGGGAAGACCACCATTGCCAGCAACCTGGCTATCGGCGTCGGTCAGATTGCGCCGATGAGCGTTGTCATCGTAGACCTCGACCTTCAGTTCGGCGATGTGGCCAGTGGCCTCATGCTCGAACCAGAGTTCACGATTACGGACGCTGTCGTGGGTGCTGCCAGCCAGGACGCAATGGTCCTGAAAACCTACTTATCACTGCACCCGAGCAACATCTATGCCTTGTGCGCTCCACGCAATCCCATTGACATGGACAGGATCACGGGCGAACACGTGAGCCACCTGCTTCGGCAGCTGCGCTCAGAATTCCAATACGTCATCGTGGACACCGCCCCAGGCCTCGGCGAACATGTCCTGGCAACATTGGAACAGGCCACGGACGCTGTTTGGGTGTGCGGCATGGACATTCCCAGCATCCGCGGACTTCGCACTGGATTCCAGATCCTCTCGGAACTCGATCTGCTTCCGGACAATAGGCACGTCGTGCTGAATATGGCCGATCGCAAGACCGGACTGACAGTCCAAGACGTTGAAGCGACCATCGGCGCGCCTGTCGATGTCGTACTTCCCCGCTCCCGTGCTGTTCCGTTCTCCACCAACAAGGGGGTACCACTCTTGCAGGACGGCAGCCGGGACGGTGCTGCGAAGGGCCTTCGCCAGCTCGTCGAGCGATTCAAACCCAATTGGGAAGCACCCCACAAGAAGCTGCACCGAAGGGTGGTAGTGTCATGAACCTCTCGAATCGATTTGCCAAGTTGCGTACTGACGGCGCTGATGTGGCCGAGATCGACACGCCAACAGTGCCGGCCCCACCAGCTTCGACTTTGAGCTCGATTCAGCAGGCCCAGGCCGCAGAGCAGGCATCGGCGGCGCCTACTAGCTTTCAGGTCACCTCCGGGAATGCCAGCGAGGCGCTCACCGCGCTTAAAGAACGGGCCAGCCAGGCTTTGTACGAGCGCCTGGGCTCTCGGATCACCGACTCGTCAATGGAAGAATCCGAGCTGCATCAGTTTGTAAAGGACGAGCTGAAGGCGGTCGTCGACGAAGAACAGGTTCCCCTCTCGACGGTTGAACGGCAGCGCCTAACCCGGGAGATCATCGACGACGTCCTGGGCCATGGCCCGCTGCAGCGGTACCTCGATGACCCGAGCGTCACGGAAATCATGGTGAACCGCGCGGACCAAATCTACGTGGAGCGTCACGGCCAGTTGTTCATGACCGACACAAAGTTCGCCAACGAAGAAGCGCTGCGAAAAGTGATTGAACGAATCGTCACCCGTATCGGGCGGCGGATCGACGAATCCTCGCCGCTCGTAGACGCCCGTCTCTCCGATGGATCCCGCGTTAATGCCATCATCCCGCCTCTCGCTGTCAACGGGGCATCGCTGACCATCCGAAAATTCGCTCGGGAAGCGCTCACCGTTGAGAAACTCATCGGATTCGGGAGCCTGTCCCCCGAAATGGCGGAACTGCTCCAAGCATGCGTTCTGGCAAAAATGAACATCATCGTCTCCGGTGGTACCGGCACCGGCAAGACCACGATGTTGAATGTACTGTCCTCCTTCATCCCTGCCACGGACCGCATCGTAACCATCGAGGATGCAGTGGAACTGCAACTTCAGCAGGATCACGTGGTCCGTCTGGAGAGCCGCCCACCCAACATCGAAGGCAAAGGTGAGGTTTCCATCCGCGATTTGGTGCGCAACTCGTTGCGCATGCGGCCCGACCGGATCGTTGTTGGTGAAGTTCGCGGTGGTGAGTCGCTGGACATGCTTCAGGCAATGAACACTGGCCATGACGGTTCAATTTCAACCGTCCACGCCAACTCACCGCGAGATGCCGTGGCCCGTTTGGAAACCCTGGTGTTGATGGCCGGCATGGACCTTCCTCTTCGGGCCATCCGTGAACAGATTGCGTCCGCTGTGAACCTTATTGTTCACATTTCGCGGCTCCGGGATGGGTCCCGCCGAGTTACGCACGTTACCGAAGTACAAGGGATGGAAGGTGACATTGTGACCCTCCAGGATGCGTTCGTCTTCGATTACTCGGCTGGCATAGATGCCAACGGACGATTCCTCGGCAAGCCGATACCGACGGGCGTTCGGCCGCGCTTCACCGACAGATTCGCTGAGCTTGGAATCAAAATATCTCCCGCGGTGTTCGGCGCCCAGGCCGCCAGGAGCCGATGATGGAGGCCCCGGAAGTCCCGGCAACTTTCTTCGTGGTTGGAATCCTGTTGGTCTTCGCCGCAGTGATCATTTTGTTCGCAGTCGTCTTCAAACCGCAGAATGTCATACCCGTTTCGCGGCGCCGCCCGGAAGCGGTTCTGACGACATCCGGACTTACGCGACTCACAGATTCCGCGGTCGGCGTGATCAACAAGCGCCTCAAAGCGCGGAGCGGTTTCCTGGTTGACCGAGAGAAACTGGAAAGGGCAGGCCTGAAAACCCAGCCTGCAAACTTCCTGCTGATGATGGGTGCCGGGGCCTTTGTCGGTTCGGTCGTTGGATTCCTTTTGGGCGGGTTTCTCATCGCAGTACTTCTGCTCGCAGCGGTTCCGGCAGGCATGCTCACTTATTTGTCCTTGCTAACCTCCAAGCGGCAGAGCAAGTTCGATGAGCAACTGCCTGACACGCTCCAGATGCTGACAGGCAGCATGCGCGCCGGACACAGCCTCCTGCGGGCCATCGATGCATCAGCGCAGGAGTCTGACGTTCCAATGTCCGAGGAACTCAGCAGGATCATCAATGAGACAAGGATTGGCCGGGACCTTGGGGAATCCATGGTTGACGTTTCCAAGCGAACGGGAAGCGAGGATTTCTCGTGGATTTCGCAAGCAATCGAAATCCATCGCGAGGTAGGCGGGGACCTTGCCGAGGTTCTGGATCACGTCGGTGAAACAATCCGCGACCGCAACCAAATCACTAGGCAAGTGAAAGCACTCAGCGCTGAAGGCAAAATGTCTGCTGCGGTTCTCATGGGACTCCCTATTGTGCTGTTCTTCGCCCTGATCTTCATCAACCCCCAGTACGCCAAAACTTTTACGACGACCGTTCCAGGTTTTCTTATGTTGGGCGCTGCCGGCGTGATGTTGACGGCTGGCGGATTCTGGCTCAGCCGACTTATCAAGCCGAAGTATTAGGAGGGGCGACATGTCACCCATCGCACTTGGCGCCATGCTCGCCATCGTTCTTCCCATCTCATTCCTCGTCTGGATGGCCTTTGCCACGGATCGGGTTGCCATCCGCAACATCCAGGCCAACCTGGGACAACGGGCTCGCAACACCACGCGCCCGAGCTTGGCAATCCAATTCAGCGGCATGACTCGCCGGATTACTCCAGGCAGCTACGCGGCCTGGCTGGACAAGCAGCTTGCAGGAGTAGGCCGTCCCAAGCAATGGCCTATTGAAAGGCTTCTGGCCGTCAAGCCTCTGCTCGGACTCGGCGCAGGATTCCTCGGGCTTCTTAATCTGCTCGCCTCCCCGTCTCCTGCCCGCATCGCTATCCTGCTCGCAGCCATCGCGTTCGGCTACTTTGCGCCCGACCTGTTGCTGCGGAGCAACGCGGAGAAGCGGAGGAAGGCGATCCAGCAAGAGTTGCCAAACACTCTGGATCAGATGCTGATCTCCGTCCAGGCCGGGCTGGGCTTCGAAGCCGCGATGGCCCGCGCGGCCCAAAACGGTGCAGGTCCCCTCGCTGACGAGTTCATCCGCACTCTCCAGGACATGCAGGTAGGGCGCTCGCGCAAAGAAGCCTACTTGGCGATGTCCGAGAGGGCTGATGTACCGGACCTCCGCAGCTTCATTCGCTCAATTGTTCAGGCGGACGCGTACGGCATCGCCATCGCGAAGGTGCTGAAGATTCAGGCGAAAGAAATGCGCATGAAGCGTCGTCAACGCGCTGAGGAGCATGCCATGAAGATTCCGGTGAAGATTCTTTTCCCACTCATTTTCTTCATTTTCCCAACTCTGTTCATTATTCTGCTCGGGCCGGCAGTCATGAACATCATCGCGGCATTCTCCTAAGCGGACCAATGAAACACCTGACAGAGCATCTGGGCTACATCTGGACTCTTACCACGGGCATCTGGGCCCAGGAGAAAGGCGCAACAGCAACGGAGTACGGCGTTCTTGTCGGTTTCGTTGCCATCGTGATCCTCGCTGGAGTTGGCCTTTTCGGGACTTCCCTCAACGGCGTTTACATGGACCTCTCCGCTGGTGTGCAGACGGCTCTCGGCATTCCCTAACCAAATCCGGGCTTTCTCCTTAACCCACCCCCACCGCGCCATCCGGCGCCCCAAAGACCGGACCCCCTCGGCACCCAGAACCGAGGGGGTCCGCTTGTGCGCCCAGACATCCCGGATTCCAAGCTTCAGCGCAGGGCCAGCAAAGGAAAAGCGCAGGAAGAGAGCATGTTGGGAAGGCTTAGCACAGGATGATGCAAATTCCCGTCAATGGGCCATCAAGCGTTGCTATGTTTTTGTCAGAGCTGGTGCAGGACCAGCTTTCCCACTCGCTCAGGAGTCTCAAAATGCTTTCTCTTTACACGAACCTCGCAGTCCGCCTCCAGCGCAACGAAAAGGGTGCCACCGCCGTCGAGTACGGCATCATGGTTGGCCTCATCGCTGTTGTCATCATCGTTGCCGTCACCCTTCTTGGTGGCTCGTTGAACACAATGTTCGAAGAAGTGCAGTGCCGGGTCGGCGGCGGCGCATGGACGGCAACCGCGGGAACCGCTACCACGTCCGCTACCGGATCCTGCGCCTACACTCCCTGAGTCAGGGGACGCCCCACCAGGCAGCACGAGGCACAAGAGTGGCGGCGGCCTATGCCGCCGCCACTGTTCATGTAAACGGCCGACTGACTACCCCGAAAGGCTTCTCCATGTCCAGGGCATCCGAGCGCGGCGCCGTTGCGGTCGAGTTCGCGATCGTCGCACCCCTCCTGGTCATGCTGCTCTTAGGGATCATGGAATTCAGCCGCGTCTACAACGCGCAGGCGTCGCTCTCGGCTGCCGCGCGTGAAGGGGTCCGGGTCATGGCAATCTCCAACAACGTCACCGCGGCCCGAAATGCAGCTAAGAGCACAGCGCTTTCCCTACAGCCCGGCTTGGCAGATGCGAACATCACCTTCAAGAACCTCGATACGCCCACATCAATAACGTGTGCACCCGGCCACCGCATGTCCATCACCATCACGTACACCCTGTCCACCATGACAGGCATAGCCGGCCCCTTCACCATGACGGGCAAAGGAGCAATGCTGTGCGGCGGCTGAACCGAACCGACGTGAAGAACGACGGCGAACGCGGCGCCGTAAGCGTCATCGTCTCCATGATGTTGGTGGCACTTTTAGGTTTCGGCGCCATCGCCGTGGATGTGGGCATGCTCTACGCCGAACGGACCCAGCTCCGAAACGGAGCCGACGCCGCTGCCTTGGCGATCGCCCAAAAGTGCGCTAAGAGCGTCAGTGATCCGGACTGTTCTGCAACTTCTTCCCTTGCCGCATCCCTCACCAGCGGCAACGCCAACGATGGCCTCAGCAACATCAAGTCCACCGTCCTGGACAAAACTGCCCGGACAGTAACTGTGACTGCGTCCGCGCAGGAGGCCGGCCACTCCCCCAATGAAGTCTCCCTCTTCTTCGCCCGTGCCCTGGGAATGAATACGGCGGAGGTCAACGCCCCGGCAACCGTCGCCTGGGGCAGCCCGGAAAAGGGGCCCACAGCATTCCCTATCACCGTCTCGGTTTGCCAGGTTCGAAGCAAGACTGACGTGATGCAGCTTCTCCAGTTGCATGGGAAGAACGCCAACCCCGACTGCAACTACGGGCCGTCCGGGGCCGCAGTCGAGGGCGGGTTCGGTGAACTTAAGCAGGACCCCGGCCAGTGCGGCGCGATCATCGACATCGCCACCAGCACTGCCGGCGGAGACACCGGTAACAATGCGCCGCCGAACTGTGAGGCGACATTGAACGGCTGGGCGGCGGACATGAATGCGGGCAAGGACGTCATCCTCTTGCTGCCCATCTTCAATTCAGTGACCGGCACCGGCACAAATGCAGTCTTCGGGCTTACAACCTTCGCCGCATTCAGGGTTGCCGGGTGGAAGGTTGGCAACGCGGGCCTTCCCTATACCTTCCGCAACAGGTCACCGGACGTCCCTTCAGCCCTGGAATGCAGAGAACCATGCCGGGGCATCATCGGAACCTTCGTCAAATACGTTTCCTTGGCCGACGGCTACACCCTGGGGCCAATAAACGCGGACGGCGCAACAGTCGTCGAACTCAGCTATTAGTTCAGGGAAAACCATGATTTGTGAAACCTACAGGAGCAGTCAGTGAAGTCACGTTTATTGGCCGGAGTGGTGGCAGTGCTGCTAGCCATTGTTGGAGCGGTCATCGTGGTGTCCTACGCCCAGGGAGCCGATCAGCGGGCGGTCAGCGGACTGGACCCTGTCGGCGTCCTGGTTGTGACCAAAGCCGTTCCGGCAGGTTCCTCCGCTGAGACGCTGAAGGCATCGGTTGCCCTTCAGGAACTTCCTGGTACCGCCGTCGCTAAGACTGCCCTGAACACGCTGGACGGAGCGGTCGGGAAGGTCACGTCCGCAGACCTCGTCCCCGGCGAGCAACTGCTTGCAGAGCGGCTGATCTCGCCTGAGGAACTGAGGACCTTGGGTTCGGTCCCTGTCCCGGCAGGCCTGCAGGAAGTCTCCTTCCAGCTGGAACCCCAGCGCGTTGTGGGCGGACGCCTGGCGGCGGGCGACACTGTGGGCATCTTCATCACCATGCCCAGTGGCGGCATCGAAGCCAAGGCCGATCAGGAAACCGTACAACTGTCCATCCGCAAAGCACTGGTGACCGCCGTCCAACGGGCACCGGAAGGGGCTGTGGCAAATCCGGCCCCATCGGCGAGCGCGGAACCGGCACCGGATCCCCGTGACGTGAACCTCCCCACCGGACTTCTTATGGTCACTGTTGCGGTGAACGACATCAATGCGGACAAGATCGTCTTCGCCTCAGAATTCGCTGCCCTCTGGCTCAGCAAGGAACCGCTCGACGCGCAGGACAGCGGACCGCGCGTCATGACCAGGTCGGACCTCTACAAATGAGCCGCTTTGTCGTTATTACTCCCGACGTCAGCTTCGACGCCCGCCTCCGTCAAGCTGTTGCCGGCGGCCTGCAGGGAGGCGTACAGACTTTCTTCACTACCCTGCTGCCCGCGGACCCGCACGAACTCTTCGCCAGCCTGGACCAGGAACATCCTGAAGTGCTGGTCCTGGGACCGGAAGTGCCTCTGGACGAAGCACTCCGGTTCGCGACGGTCCTGAACGTCGGTTTCCCGGAACTGAGCGTCATCGTAGCCGCAGAGCCTGACCCCGATTTCCTTCTGCACGCCATGCGGGCAGGCATCCGGGACATCGCCTCCCCCCACTCGGATCCAGCGCAGCTTCGGGTGCTCCTGGAGCGTGCCAGCCAGTCCTTCGCGCACCGGTACCGTGCAACGGCGCCCCAGCAAGCGCCGGAGTCCAACAAGGGCCTGGTCATCGGCGTCTTCTCCCCCAAGGGCGGCGTGGGCAAAACTACCATCGCCACCAACATCGCCATCGGGCTGGGCAAGGTAGCGCCCATGAGCGTGGTCATTGTGGACCTGGACCTGCAGTTCGGGGACGTGGCTTCCGGGCTTTACCTTGACCCCGAGCACACGGTGACGGACGCGGTGTCGCCCGCCGCGAGCCAGGACTCCTTGGTCCTCAAAGCCTTCCTCACCGTCCACCCGGGCAGCATCTATGCGCTCTGTGCTCCCCCAACGCCCGTGGACGCGGACGAGATCACCCCGGACCAGATCAGCCGGCTTCTGGAACAGCTGTCTGAACAGTTCCAGTACGTCGTGGTGGACACGGCACCCGGTCTGCCGGAAATTGGGCTCGCCGCCATGGAAAAGTGCACGGACGTGGTGTGGGTCAGCGGCATGGATATCCCCAGCGTCCGTGGCCTGCGCTCGGGCCTGGATATCCTCCGCCAGCTGGACGTTCTTCCGGACACCCGGCACGTGGTCCTGAACATGGCCGATGCCAAAACCGGCCTAACCGTCCAGGACCTCGAATCGACCATCGGAGCGCCCGTAGACGTGAGCATCCCTCGGTCCCGCGCCGTGGCGCTGTCCACCAACCGCGGAATCCCCGTCCTCCAGGAGCCCGTAAAGGACCCCGCAACCAAAGGGCTGAACCAGCTCGTGGAACGCTTCAACCCTGCGTGGCGGGAAAAATCGCAGCGCAAACTCCACCGAAGGGTAGTGGTCTAGATGAAACTTTCAGAGCGCATCAGTGCCGCCCAGGGAAAAGCCCAGCCAAGTTCCCAGCCGGCTCCCTCGAAGGCTTCAGCCCCCACGCTCGATGTGCCGCGTCCTGAAGTTCCTGCCCAGCGCGTGCAGTGGTTTGAACAGGCTCCGGAACAACGGACGACGACGGCGGCACCGCCTGCCGCCGTCGTCGTCACCGCGCACGCCCATCAGGAAGAGACGCGGCCGAAACCCCTGCAGCCCGTGGACGTCTTCGCCGCCCTCAAGGAAAGGGCAGCGACGGCGCTGTTCGAACGTCTTGGCGCCCGCTTCAACGACTCGTCCATCACGGAACAGGAACTGAAGTCCTCAGCCCGGGATGAACTGACACGGATCATCGACGCCGAGCAGGTGCCGCTCTCCCCCGAGGAACGCACCCGCCTGGTGCAGGATGTGGCCGACGACGTCCTGGGCTACGGTCCGCTTCAACGGCTGCTGGATGATCCCGCGGTCACCGAAATCATGGTCAACCGCATGGACCAGATCTACGTGGAGCGCAAAGGGCACCTTACCCTTGCAGACTCCCGCTTCAGCTCCGAGGAGCACCTTCGCAAGGTCATCGAACGTATCGTCTCCAAAGTGGGCCGCCGCATTGACGAGTCCTCACCCCTGGTGGACGCCCGGTTGGAAGATGGCTCGCGCGTCAACGCCGTTATCCCGCCCCTGGCCGTAGGCGGGTCCTCCCTGACCATCCGTAAATTCAGCAAAGTTCCGCTGACCGTCAGGAACCTCATCGACTTCGGCACCCTAACGCCGGAGATGGCGGAACTGCTCAATGCCTGCGTCAAGGCCAAGCTGAACATCATCGTCTCCGGCGGAACGGGCACGGGCAAGACCACTCTGCTCAACGTCCTGTCTTCCTTCCTCCCGGCAAACGAACGGATTGTCACCATCGAGGACGCGGTGGAACTCCAGATCCAGCAGGACCACGTGGTCCGGTTGGAGAGCCGCCCTCCCAACACCGAGGGCAAAGGCGAAGTGACCATCCGCGAACTGCTCCGCAACTCACTGCGTATGCGGCCGGACCGCATTGTGGTGGGCGAGGTCCGCGGCGGCGAATCGCTGGACATGCTCCAGGCCATGAACACCGGCCACGACGGTTCCCTCTCCACCGTCCACTCCAACTCCCCGCGCGACGCCGTAGCCCGGCTGGAAACACTGGTGCTGATGGCAGGCATGGACCTGCCGCTGCGGGCCATCCGGGAGCAGATCGCGTCCGCCGTCAACCTGATTGTCCAGATCTCGCGTTTACGTGACGGTACGCGGCGGATCACCCACGTCACCGAGGTCCAAGGCATGGAAGGGGACATCGTCACCCTCCAGGATGCATTCGTCTTCGATTATTCCGCCGGCGTTGACCAACACGGGCGCTTTCTGGGCAAACCCGTTGCAACCGGCATCCGGCCGCGGTTTATCGACCGCTTCGAGGACCTCGGAATCCATGTATCGCCAGCTGTTTTCGCGACCCCGGCCGGTCCTGGTCCGGCTGGTGCGAGCCCTGCCGGACCTGGAAAGGCCTAGGTCGCCATGCTGATCGTTATTGGAGCCGCATTGCTGTTCCTCGCCCCGATACTGCTGGGCGTGGCGCTGGTGCTGCCGCGCACGCCCGAAGTCGCCCTGGACCGACGCCGTCCCTACGAGGCGGAGCCGCCGTCGCGGCTTACCCTGCTCAGTGACGCCACCGTGGGTGGCCTCGGCCGATTCCTGGAAGCAAGGAACATCCGTCTCTACAACCGTGACGCACTGGAGAATGCAGGGCTGCGGCTGAGTCAGACTGAATATACGGTGTTGGTCATCGCCGGCTCCATCGTCGGGGCACTGGTTGGACTGGTCATAGGGGTACCGGCCATCTCCGTCCTGCTGGTTGTCCTGGCGCCGTTCGTGGGCCACCTCGTCCTGGGATTCCTTGCCGGCAAACGGCGTGCCAAGTTCGACGACCAGCTCTGCGACACCCTGCAACTGCTCGCTGGCGGATTGCGTGCCGGCCACAGCATCCTCCGGGCCATCGATGCCGCCGCGGCGGAATCGCAGAGCCCCACCTCAGAGGAGATGCGGCGGGTCATTACCGAAACCAGCCTGGGCCGCGACCTGCTCGCCTCGCTGACTGACACGTCCGACCGCATGCGGAACGAGGACTTCGTGTGGATCGCCCAGGCCATCCAGATCAACCGCGAAGTGGGCGGTAACCTTGCCGAAGTCCTGGACCAGGTAAACGAAACCATCCGGGAGCGTTCTGAAATCAAGGGGCACATCAAGTCCCTGGCCGCGGAAGGCAAGTTTTCCGCCTACATCCTCATTGCCATGCCGTTCGGCATCGTACTGATGCTGATGTCCGTGAACCCCGACTACATGAACTCGATGTTCACGCACCCGCTCGGGTGGGGCATGATCGCAGCATCCGTCATCCTCATGACGATCGGCAGCCTGTGGATGCGCAAAATCATCGATCTGAAGTTCTGAGGTCCCCATGAGTCCCCTTGTGCTGTTTTCCCTCTTGCTGGTCTCCGTGCCCACCGGCTATCTGGCCTGGTCCATCCTCTCCGTGGATCGAAAGGCCCGCACCGCCACAGTGGCCATCCTGACCCGCGGCAGAGGGACTGCTGAAGTACCGGAAAAGAAGTCGGGCAGTTTCCTCGCTACTGTTGGCTACCGGGTAACGCCGCCCGCCTATGTGCGGAAGCTCGACAAGCTGCTGTCGCTTGCGGGCCGGCCCACTGCGTGGCCGTTGGCCCGGATTCTTGCAGCAAAGCCCGTCCTTGGGCTCGTCGGCGCAGTGGCGTTCATCCTGATCAGCACCAGCAGCCCGCAGCCCATGATGAAGCTGGCCGGGATTTTTGTGCTGTTCCTCGGCTACTTCATCCCGGACCTGATGCTCTACAGCAAGGGTATGGAGCGCCAAAAGGCCATGCAGCTTGAGTTGGCCAATACCTTGGACCAGATGCTGATCTCGGTGGAAGCAGGCCTGGGCTTTGAAGGGGCCATGGCCCGCGCCGGCGAAAACGGCAAGGGACCGCTGGCCGAGGAACTGGTCCGCACCCTGCAGGACATGCAGGTTGGCCGAAGCCGCCGCGAGTCTTACCTCGCCCTGGCCAAGCGGACAAACATTCCTGAACTCCGGAGCTTCGTGCAGGCCATTGTCCAGGCAGATAAATACGGCATCGCCATCAGCAGGGTCCTCCGGGTCCAAGCCAAAGTGATGCGCGTGAAGCGGCGCCAGCGCGCCGAGGAAAAAGCCATGAAGCTTCCCGTGATGATCCTTTTCCCGCTGCTGTTCTTCATTTTCCCGGTACTTTTTATTGCAATTCTTGGCCCGGCTGTCATCAACGCCGTCGTGACATTCAGCGGTCAATAACTGCGGGACCCAGCTCGCTCAAGGTCACACAAGGTTTACACAGGATCTCCCAAATTCAGGCCCCTACGGATAATCAGGAAGTAGCCTTGAACCATGCACACTCCAGACCCCGGCACCGGCGATAAGGGAATCCCCGCGGTTCCCTCGCCCGCCACTGGAGACATGGCGGACCCCGGGACCCTGCAGGACCTGGATGAGCTGCTGCCGCTCGTGGATTCGGGCATCCTCGAGGACCTGGAGGAGGAGCTGAACGGCTCGGAACTCGCCGTCCGGTTTGCCCGTGACTACGCCGCCATGTGGGACCAGCGTTACGCCCGCCTGGCCCTGGCAGTTGAAAACCAGGACCGGGCCTCCGCCCTTGACGCCATCATCAGCCTGCGGATCACCTCGGCAATGGTTGGGGGCGTCAGGCTGGCACGGCTGGCCGAGATGCTGGAAACCGTCATTCGGCAGGGCGACTTTGGCCAGGGCCAGGCCATGATGGAACGGGTGGCCGAACACGGGGACCTGACCATCTCCGAACTCCAGGCAAACTACATCCTGAAAAACGGTTAGGTCCGGCCCGCCGTGGCCGGCGGGTCAGGGCCCTGCCTCGTGGCCTGCCCCATGTTCGGCGGGAGCCGCCCGGCCCCGCAGACCGCGTGGCCTGCCAACCCGCCTAACGCTGTTCCGGCTGTTTGGGCGCCAGTCTGTACCCGACTCCCCGCACCGTCTGCAGCCACCGTGGAGCGGCAGGATCCTCCTTCAGCTTGCGCCGGAGGTTGCCGATATGGACTTCCACCGCCCGCTCGTCAGCTTCACTGATGTAGGCGTCCTCCTCATAAAGGTCACCCCGTACCGCTTTCACCAGGTCCGAGCGTGTGCACACCGCCCCGCCCCCACGAAGCAGCACATGCAGAAGGTCAAACTCGCTGCGCGTGAGCCCCAGCTGTTCACCGTGGATTGCCACCGAGCGTGTCCGGTGGTCCAGGATCAGCCCGTTGTGGTGCAGGGCACCGGTGTTGGCCAGGGGCGCGGCCTTGGCAGGACCCGCGTGCACGGGCCCCGGAGGCCACTCCTCCGGAGCCTGCTTCTGGATCTCGTGCCGCGGCCGGCGCATCATCGCCGCAACCCGTGCCCGCAGTTCACGCGGACGGAAAGGCTTGGCGATGTAATCGTCAGCCCCTGCGTTCAGGGCCGACAGCAGGTCCGGTTCTTCAGTCCTGCCGGTCAGCATCACGACATAGGCATCACTGAAATTCCGGATGCGCCTCAGCACCTCAAAACCGTCAATGTCAGGCAGGCCAATGTCCAGCGTCACCACATTGGCCTGCTTGTGCCGCACCACTTCGACGCCCTCCCGCCCGTCCACGGCGGTATGGACCTCAAAACCCGCCTGGCTGAGCACACCCTCCAAGAGGTTACGCACGTCAGCATCATCTTCGATGACTACCGCTACTCCAAGATCGTCCATTGCTATCCCCGTGCCAGGTGAAAGCGGCCCCCCATCAGCCCAGCGCCAATGCCGTATTCACTCCAACTGCTTCTACGCTACAAGGATGAAGGCCTGATGACACGTCTTTTTGATATTCGCATGCGAAAAGTCAATTATCATGACATCAAATGTACATTTGGGGGCCGAGAGAGGGCTGGGCACTGTGGGCTTCACTAATGCGCTGGTAAATTTGTCCCACAGCAGAGTGTCTGACGGAGAAAGGCTACGGCCCACTCATGACTGAGAAGCTGGTTCAGCGTGGAATAGGCCGCTATTTCGGGGCTTTGAATCCACGTACCCAAGTGGCTTTGTGCCAGCTTCCGCTGACGCTCATCGTCCTGGCGCTCGGCATTGCGACGCCCTTTGCGTGGCCAGACCTGTTGCATAGCCCCCTTTATGTTGTGGGCCTGCTCCTGCATGGCATTCTGTTTGCGGCCTGCTTCCTCATCCCTTGGGAACGACTGCACAGCAGCGCCTACCTGGTTATACCCGTCCTCGACCTCCTTGCCATTGGACTGTCACGCAATGGTGCCGGGACGCTGGTGCCCGGCCTCGTGATCCTCGCAATTTTTCCCATCATCTGGCTCTCGGCATCTGGAATGCTTGCCCGCACCAGCATGGTTTTGAGCATTGTTGGACCATTGCTCATCATGCTGCCAACAGTGGCGGGAAAGTTTCCCCACTTCACGGCTTCAGAGGTCTCTTCCCTTCTCCTCTTTCCCCTCATGATGCTGGCGGTCTCCCTTGCCATCCGCTTTGCCAGCATGAACATGAGGACCCAGCAGCGGCAACTTCAGGAAAAAGACAAGGAACTCCGCGACCTGCTTGCCGCGAGCCGGGAGCGCGAGAGGCTGCTGAAAACGATCCTCGATGCTACCGACGTTGGAATTGTGGCTGTGGATTCGGACGGCGGAATCCTGCTGACCAACAACCGGCAGAGGGACTTCGAACGCATCGCTGGTCCACGGGACGGCCGGTCCATGGCCGAAGGGCAGCAGCTGATCTTTGCCCGGGACAGATCCACCCCCGTGCCGGCAACCAAGCGCCCCGTCCGGCGGGCCATCGACGGGGAATCCTTCGCCGACTATCTCGTCTGGATCGGCACAGGGCACAACCAGCGCGCGGTTTCGACGGCGGCACGCCCGTTGACGGACGACGGCGGACAGTTCAGTGGCGCTGTCATTGTCTACACCGATGTCACGGGCCTGGTGGAGGCGCTGGCTGCCAACGAGGAACTCGTCTCCAACGTCTCGCACGAATTCAAGAGTCCGCTGAACTCCATCCTCGGAAATGTGGACCTTGTCCTCGAAGATGTCCAGGGCACGTCGCCGCTCTCCGCCCGGCGCCTGGAAGTGGTCCAGCGCAATTCCGAGCGGCTCCTCGCACTGGTGTCAGATCTGATGGCGTCTGCCTCCTCGGCGCTCAAAGTGCATCCGAAACGCACGGACCTCGCCAGCCTGGTGGAGACCAGCATTGGATCCGCGCAGCCGCAGGCGGAACACTCCAGGATCTCCCTGGTGGCGGACATCCCATCACCCCTGTGGGCCTATGCCGATCCGCTGCGCATCGGGCAGGCACTGGACAACCTGGTGTCCAACGCCATCAAATACTCGCCCGGCGGCGGCGTAGTGAACATCAGTGCCCAAGGCACAGGCGACTGGGTCCGGCTGAAAGTGCAGGATTCGGGGATGGGCATGAGCCCGGAAGATTCCGCGAGGGTCTTCCGCCGGTTCTTCCGGACAGAGTCAGCCCGCGAAGCTGCCATCTCGGGGGCAGGCCTCGGCCTGTCCATCACGAAGGCAATCGTCGAAGGGCATGGCGGCGACATTTCCTGCACCAGCAGCCCCGGCAAGGGCAGTACGTTCACGCTCACCCTCCCGGCGCGGGGGCCGGCGGTGTACTGACACCCACCCTGTCATCGGTTGCTCCGTAAACGCCGTTTTGAAGCCTGAGAAGGGCCCCTACGGAGCAATCGATCGCTCAGTGCTCCCGCTTGGCGCGCGTCAGTTCGGCCCGTGCCAGCATCTCGCCGTCGGTCGGGTAGGCGACCTCCTCCAGGACCAGCGGGTGGGGCGCCGCCAGGACGGATTTGGCATCCCGCTTCTTCGCGAGCAGGCGGTCATAGAGCCACCCGGGCTCCTCAATGCCCTCTCCGACGAACAGCGCGGAGCCTACGAGGGATCGCACCATGTTGTGGCAGAAGGCGTCCGCCTGGACGGTGGCCACGATAACCCCGTCCTCCCCGCGCGCAAACTCGAAGCGCTGCAGTTCGCGGATGGTGGTGGCACCTTCACGCGGCTTGCAGAACGAGAGGAAGTTCTGCAGCCCCAGCAGCTTCGAAGCCCCCTCATTCAGCAGCGAAACATCCAGCGGTTTTTTGTGCCACAGGGTGAAGTAGCGTTCCAGCGGGTCCCAGAGCGCCGGACCGTCCGCTATGCGGTAGCTGTAACGCCGCCAGAGGGCTGAGAAGCGAGCGTCAAAGCCTCCGGGCGCCAGTGATACCCGGTGGACTTCGATGGCTCCGGTCAGGTCGCCCATTCCGCGGCTCAGTGCCCCACGGATCCGGCGCAGCATGGCGACGGCGGGATCGAGTTCGTGCCCCCGGGGCAGTGCCAGCCACTCGGCTTCGGTCAGGTCGAGATGGACCACCTGGCCGCGGGCGTGCACGCCGGCGTCCGTGCGTCCGGCTACGGTCACGCGGACTGGCCTGCGGACGAGCAGCGCCACCGCATCCTCCAGGACGCCCTGGACGGTACGGAGGCCCGGCTGGAGTGCCCACCCGCTGAAGGGGCCGCCGTCGTATGAAAGATCAAGCCGGATACGCAAAAACCCGCCGCCCCCTGTAACGGGGGCCGCGGGTTTTTGGTCGTTCATAGACTTAAGTCTATGCGAAGGAATCAGCGAATTACTTCGCGTCCTTTTCCTCGGCAGCAGGCTCTTCAGCAGCTTCCTCGGCGGGAGCTTCCTCAGCGGCCACTGCTTCTTCAGAAACAGCCTCTTCGGTTGCGGCCTCGGGAGCTTCGGTCTCAGCGACCTCAGCCTCGGGAGCTTCTTCGGCGGCCGGTGCGGCAGCGGCTGCTTCCTTCTTGTCGGCGTCGCGCTTGGCAGCGGAGGTAGCCTCGGCTACAACTGCCTGCTTGGCGGAAACCGGCTCAAGAACCAGTTCGATGACAGCCATGGGAGCGTTGTCGCCCTTGCGGTTGCCGATCTTGGTGATGCGGGTGTAGCCGCCGTCGCGGTTCTCCACTGCCTGTGCAATGTCGGTGAACAGCTCGTGGACGACGCCCTTGTTGCTGATCAGGCCGAGTACACGGCGGCGGGAAGCCAGGTCGCCGCGCTTGGCGAAAGTCACCAGGCGCTCTGCGTACGGCTTCAGGCGCTTGGCCTTGGTCACCGTGGTGGTGATCCGCTTGTGCTCGAACAGTGCTGCTGCCAGGTTCGCGAGCATAAGACGCTCGTGAGCCGGGCCGCCTCCGAGGCGCGGACCCTTAGTGGGGGTAGGCATAATTGTTTCTCCTCATATGGAGCCGGTGATGGACACACCATGGTGTCCGCCGGCCAAGATCTGTTTTAGAGTTCGTCGTCGCCGAAGGCGGCGTCGTCCTCTTCAATTGCTGCGGCGCGTGCTGCGAGGTCAAAACCGGGAGGCGAGTCCTTGAGGGACAGGCCCAGTTCAACCAGCTTTGCCTTGACCTCGTCAATGGACTTCGCACCGAAGTTACGGATGTCCATCAGGTCGGCCTCGGAGCGGGCTACGAGTTCACCCACGGTGTGGATGCCCTCACGCTTGAGGCAGTTGTAGGAACGGACGGTGAGGTCCAGATCCTCGATCGGCAGGGCCATGTCAGCTGCCAGGGCAGCGTCCGTCGGCGACGGGCCAATCTCGATACCTTCAGCTGCGGTGTTCAGCTCGCGGGCCAGACCGAAGAGTTCCACCAGGGTGGTACCTGCGGAAGCAACCGCATCGCGCGGGGCGATGGCCTGTTTGGTCTCGACGTCGACAATGAGCTTGTCGAAGTCGGTGCGCTGCTCAACACGGGTTGCTTCCACGCGGAAAGTAACCTTCAGCACCGGCGAGTAGATCGAGTCGACCGGGATACGGCCGATCTCGGAATCGCCGGACTTGTTCTGAGCTGCCGAAACGTAGCCGCGGCCGCGCTCGATGGTCAGTTCGAGCTCGAACTTGCCCTTCGAGTTCAGCGTGGCAATGTGCAGATTCGGGTTGTGGAACTCGACGCCGGCCGGCGGAGCGATGTCCGCGGCGGTGACGACTCCGGGGCCCTGCTTGCGCAGGTAAGCAACAACCGGCTCGTCGTGCTCGGAGGAAACCGACAGGCTCTTGATGTTCAGGATGATCTCAGTGACATCTTCCTTGACACCGGGAACCGTGGTGAACTCGTGCAGCACGCCATCGATCCGGATGCTGGTTACAGCGGCACCGGGGATGGAGGAGAGCAGGGTACGGCGGAGGGAGTTTCCGAGGGTGTAGCCGAAGCCCGGTTCCAGCGGTTCAATGATGAAACGCGAACGGTTTTCGGAGACTACCTCTTCGGAGAGGGTGGGGCGCTGTGCAATGAGCACTTAGGTTTCCTTTCGGCGAGCATCCGCTATATGACGCAACACAGGTGGTGGAAATTCGGTCTGAAGACTTAACGCGGCTGGGCTTGCCCGGACCGTGGAAGGTCCGGGCAAGCTCCTGCTGCTGGAAAAGCCTTAGACGCGGCGGCGCTTCGGCGGACGGCAGCCGTTGTGCGCGGCGGGGGTGACGTCCTGGATGGAGCCAACCTCCAGGCCAGCGGCCTGCAGCGAGCGGATTGCGGTCTCGCGTCCGGATCCCGGTCCCTTGACGAAAACGTCAACCTTGCGCATGCCGTGCTCCTGCGCACGCTTTGCAGCGGCCTCGGCAGCCATCTGGGCAGCGAACGGGGTGGACTTGCGCGAGCCCTTGAAGCCAACCTCACCTGAGGAAGCCCAAGAGATAACAGCGCCGTTCGGGTCCGTGATGGACACGATGGTGTTGTTAAAAGTGCTCTTGATGTGCGCCTGGCCAAGCGCGATATTCTTCTTGTCCTTCTTACGCGGCTTGCGAACCGCGCCACGAGTCTTCGGGGGCATTTTTTCTCCTACAGAAAGTTATTGGGGGAAGACGTGTCAATCCCGAAGGATTTAACGAGCCTTCTTCTTGCCTGCAACGGTGCGCTTCGGACCCTTACGGGTACGTGCGTTCGTCTTCGTACGCTGTCCGCGCACTGGCAGGCCCTTGCGGTGGCGAATACCTTCGTAGCTGCCGATTTCAACCTTGCGGCGGATATCTGCTGCTACTTCGCGGCGAAGGTCACCCTCAACCTTGTAGTTGCCTTCAATGTAGTCACGCAGCTCAACCAGCTGGGTATCAGTGAGGTCCTTAACGCGGACGTCAGCGCTGATGCCAGTGGCAGCCAGGGTTTCGTGTGCACGGGTCTTGCCCACGCCGTAGATGTAAGTAAGCGCAATTTCCAGCCGCTTTTCGCGGGGAATGTCTACGCCAGCGAGACGAGCCATAGTGGCAGTGCTCCTTGTATAAACCGGAGGTCGTAGGCAGTACACCCGCACGTTCTGTGCGGCCCCAGCCTCCGACCGGGGGTTAGCTGTCCGGGCTCATGCGTCCCAGTTCAGCTTGTGCTGCCTTTTATTTACTTGCGTGGGTTAGCAACCCAGGATTTCCTTCAGGAAGGAAATTAGCCCTGGCGCTGCTTGTGGCGCGGGTTCTCGCAGATCACCATGACCCGGCCATTACGGCGGATCACTTTGCACTTTTCGCAGATCTGCTTGACGCTCGGCTTGACCTTCATGGCATTCCTTTGCGTGTGGCAGTTGGTCAACTGGAGCAGCCTTCAGCTCATGCCGGGGCTGCCCAGAATTTACTTGTAGCGGTAGACGATACGACCCCGAGTGAGGTCATAAGGGCTCAGTTCCACCACTACCCGGTCCTCAGGGAGAATCCTGATGTAGTGCTGGCGCATCTTGCCTGAGATGTGTGCCAGAACGATGTGCTTGTTGGTGAGCTCAACGCGAAACATCGCATTGGGCAGCGCCTCTGTCACAACGCCCTCGATCTCAATGACCCCGTCCTTCTTGGCCATACCCTCCGCTAACTGTTGTTGCCGCAGCCCTGCCGGATTGCACCGGACAAGACCACGAACGTTTTTGTTGGATCGGTTGTCGCCTCAGGCCCCAAACAGGGCACAGCAGGGCAGACAACCAACAGACAACACTACGCCACTTTGCGGCGAATGTTAAATCCAGCTATGTTAGCGCACTGCGCGCCGGTACGCACCATATTCAGCTGCCGGAGTGCTCACCGCTTCTGCGCGGTCGACCCCATCCAGGATGGCTGAACGTACGACGTCGGCTGCCGCGCTCTGCAGCGTAATCAGGCTTACCTGCCGGGCAGTTGCGGTGCTGCGGTCAAGTGCCACAGCCCCGGTCGAGAGGCAGAAGACAACGTCTCCATCCGCCAGGGTGTGGGACGGATCCAGGGCCCGCGCGATTCCGGCCTGGGCGGCAGAAGCAGTCCGCTTGCACTCGGCCACGTCCAGGACGGCATTGGTGGCAACGACTACGAGCGTCGTGTTGAGGTTAGGGGGCTCGTGGGGCGGAACGACCGAGCGCGCGGAAGGTTCGGGATTTCCCGGAGGCACCTCGAACGGCAGTCCCAGCGCGTTTACTACTGCCAGCGCACCGACAACCACGCCGTTCTCGAGGGTGGCCGAGGCCGTGCCTACTCCGCCCTTGAACGTCCTGGCGATCAGCGCCCCAGTGCCGGCTCCGACGTTGCCGCGTCCGACGTCGTGACCTTCCGGAAGCGCAGCAGCGGCGGCTGTTGCCGCGTAGCCCATGTCCGCCGTCGGGCGCGCTGCGAAGTCTCCCCCGCGGCCCAGATCGAAGATGGCGGCGGCGGGGACGATGGGCACCACGCCTCCGGGCACCGCGAAGCCCCGGCCGTGTTCCTCGCACCAGCGTTGCGCACCGTGGGCAGAGGCCAGCCCGTAGGCGCTGCCACCCGTCAGGACCACGGCGTCCACGGCGGACACCAGAGTGGTGGGGTCCAGGGCGTCCGTCTCGTGGGTGGCTGGGCCTCCCCCGCCGACGTCGACAGATCCGACGGTCCCCGGCGGCGGCAGGACCACCGTCACGCCGCTCAGCCAGCCGTCGTCGGACTTCTGCTGGTGCCCCACGCGGATCCCCGGCACGTCAGTAATAGCTCCCATGGCCACCATTGTTCCCCCTCCCCCAACTAGGTAGCAGCAGATGTCCTTATGAACGCCCATAACAGCATGTACTGCTACCTACCTGGGCTACGGGATCGGGACAGGCACGACGCCGAGCGGCACCAGGTGCTCCGCTCCGCCGTCGGGCGCTGAGAGTACCCAGATCCCCTTTTCGTGGACGGCAACGGAATGCTCCCACTGGCAGGAGCGCTGGCCGTCGGTGGTCACCACGGTCCAGTCGTCATCAAGCACGGCGGTGTCAATGCTGCCGCGGACCAGCATCGGCTCGATGGCCAGGCACAGCCCGGGCCGGATCTTCGGGCCGCGGTGGCTGGTGCGGTAGTTCAGCACGTCCGGGGCCATGTGCATCTCCGAGCCGATCCCGTGCCCCACGTAGTCCTCCAGGATGCCCAAAGGCTTACCGGGGACCGATGAGACGTAATCGTCGATGGCGGAGCCGATATCTCCAACGTGGCTGCCGGACGCCAGCGCGGCGATGCCACGCCACATGGCAGCCCGGGTGACGTCGGACAGGCGCTGGTCCTCCGGGTCTGCAGTCCCCACGATGACAGTGCGGGCCGAGTCGGAGTGCCAGCCGTCCACGATGGCGCCGCCATCGATTGAGATGATGTCGCCGTCGTTCAGCACGCGGCCGCCGGGGATCCCGTGCACCACTTCCTCATTGACGGACGTGCAGATGGAGGCAGGGAAGCCGTGGTAGCCGAAGAAGTTGGACTTGGCGCCGGCTTCGTTCAGGACAGCGGCGAACACGTCATCCAGATGCTTCGTGGTGACCCCCGGTACCGCTGCCGCAACAGCTGCGTCCAGCGCACGGCTGAGGACGAGGCCCGCCTCGTGCATGGTGCGCATCTGGGCATTGGTCTTGTATTCGATACGGGGCTGGCCGAAAGCCATGGTGTGTCCTTTCAATGGCTGAGGCTCCTCCCGGATTCCGGGAGGAGCCTCGAATATCTGTTGCCGGGATCAGGCTGCCTGAGCTGCCTTGATGGCCTGCATGACGCGGTCCGTGACCTCGTCGATGCCGCCGATGCCGTCTACCTGGGTCAGGATGCCGCGTTCGGCATACTTGGCCACAACGGCTTCGGTCTGCTCGTGGTACAGGTCAAGGCGGTGGCGGATGACGGCTTCATTGTCGTCGCTCCGGCCCGTTTCCTTGGCACGGCCAAGCAGCCGGTGCACGAGTTCCTCGTCGTCGGCCGTCAGCTGCAGGACGACGTCGAGCTTCTCGTCGCCCTTGGCGAGGATCTCGTCGAGGTAGTCCACCTGCGCTGTGGTGCGCGGGTAGCCATCCAGCAGGAAGCCGGTTTCGACGTCGGCCTCGCTCAGGCGGTCGCGCACCATCTTGTTCGTGACGCTGTCCGGCACGAAATCGCCGGCGTCCATGTACTTCTTGGCCTCGACGCCCAGCGGCGTCTCACCCTTGACGTTGGCACGGAAAATATCGCCGGTGGAGATCGCAACGACGCTGAGGCGCTCCGAGATCCGTTCCGCCTGCGTTCCCTTGCCCGAACCGGGAGGTCCGATAATTAGCATTCTCGTCATCGCAAAAGCCCTTCGTAGTGACGTTGTTGTAGCTGCGCGTCAATCTGCTTGACCGTTTCCAGGCCCACACCCACCATGATCAGGATCGACGTACCACCGAACGGGAAGTTCTGGTTCGCGTTGATCAGCACCAGGGCAATGAGCGGGATCAGAGCCACGAAGCCCAGGTACAGGGCGCCGGGCAGGGTGATCCTGGAAAGGACGTACTGCAGGTAGTCCGCTGTCGGCTTGCCAGCCCGGATGCCCGGGATGAAGCCGCCGTACTTCTTCATGTTGTCCGAGACCTCTTCAGGGTTGAAGGTGATCGCGACATAGAAGTAGGTGAAAAACACAATCATGGCGAAATACAGCACCATGTAAATCGGCTGGTCCCCGCGGACCAGGTGGTTGTTGATCCACTCCACCCAAGGGGCAATCGGCTCGCCCTGCCTGGGCTGGTTGAACTGCGAAATGAGGCCCGGCAGGTAGAGCATGGAGGACGCAAAGATCACCGGGATAACACCGGCCATGTTGACCTTGATGGGGATGTACGTGCTGGTGCCCCCCACGGTGCGGCGGCCGATCATCCGCTTTGCGTACTGCACGGGAACCCTGCGCTGGGACTGCTCCACAAAGACCACCAGGGCGACGGTAAGCAGGCCGATAGCCAGGACCATAAAGAACGTGCCCGGACCCTGCGAGGTCCAGATGGCCCCGAGGGACGTGGGGAACGTTGCTGCGATGGAGGTGAAGATGAGCAGCGACATGCCGTTGCCCACGCCCTTCTCGGTGACAAGCTCGCCCATCCACATGATCAGGCCCGTACCGGCCGTAAGCGTGATGATCAGCAGGATGGTGGTGATCACGCTGGGGTCCGGGATGAGGTCCAGTGCACAACCCGGCAGCAGCTGTCCTGAACGCGCCAGCGACACCAGTGTCGTGGCATTGAGCAGGCCCAGGGCGATGGTGAGGTACCGGGTGTACTGGGTCAGCTTGGACTGCCCGGAGGCGCCCTCTTCGTACAGCTGCTGGAACCGGGGAATGACCACCCGCAGCAGCTGCACGATGATGCTGGCCGTGATGTAGGGCATGATGCCCAGCGCGAAGATGGACACCTGCAGCAATGCACCGCCGCTGAACAGGTTAACGAGCTCGTAGAGCCCGCCTGCGGTCTGACCGTTCTGCAAGCATTGCTGGACATTCTGGTAGTTCACACCAGGCGAGGGAATGAAGGCACCCAAGCGGAAGATGGTGATGATTCCCAGCGTGAACAACAACTTGCGTCGCAGATCAGGCGTGCGAAAGGCCCGGCCAAATGCGCTAAGCAAGCGTCCTCCTGTGTTGTAAATAAGAGTGGTGTGATGGGGTCAATAATCCCAACAACCGAGTCTAACGGGTGTATGCGCGATGCGAACAATTCGCGACGGCGCGCATGCGGCGAACGGATGGAAATTGTCGGCCGGTGGGATGTGAAAAAACTCCCGGTATGCAGAGCCGGGGGGCCCGCATACCGGGAGTTCACAACGGGCGTTCGCCCACCGTCTCGTTAGAGAGCGGTGGTGCTTCCGCCTGCTGCAGCAATCTTTTCAGCGGCGCTGGCCGAGAATGCGTGGGCGGTGACGTCAACCTTGACGGTGATGTCGCCGGTGCCAAGCACCTTGACGGGCTGGTTCTTGCGAACGGCACCCTTTTCGACCAGGTTCTCCACGGTGACAGCGCCACCTTCCGGGAACAGCTCGTTGAGCTTGTCCAGGTTTACAACCTGGAACTCAACCCGGAACGGGTTCTTGAAGCCGCGCAGCTTCGGCAGGCGCATGTGCAGCGGCAGCTGGCCGCCGGCAAAGCCAGCCTTGATCTGGTAGCGGGCCTTCGTACCCTTGGTACCGCGACCAGCGGTCTTACCCTTGGAACCTTCACCACGACCAACGCGGGTCTTGGCGGTCTTGGCACCCGGGGCGGGACGCAGGTGGTGAACCTTCAGTGCGTTCTGCTTCTCAGCAGCGGCGCTCTGAGCCTTTTCGGCGGTGTTCTTCTCTGCCATTTACTTCGCCTCCTCTACCTTTACCAGGTGCGGAACCGTGTTGAGCATTCCAACGGTCACGGCGTCGGCGGTGCGGACAACGGTGTGTCCGATCCGCTTCAGGCCGAGGGACCGAAGGGTGTCGCGCTGGTTCTGCTTGCCGCCAATGACGGACTTGATCTGAGTGATCTCCAACTGAACGTCGGAGGGAATCAGGTTCTTAGCCATAACTAGACACCCGCCTTCTGGTTCAGGAGAGCCTTCACCATTGCCGGCGGAGCAACCTCGTCCAGCGGCAGGCCGCGGCGTGCTGCCACTGCTGCCGGCTCTTCGAGGCGCTTCAGGGCATCAACGGTCGCGTGAACGATGTTGATGGCGTTGGAGGAACCGAGCGACTTGGAGAGGATGTCGTGGATACCCACGCACTCCAGTACTGCACGGACCGGACCACCGGCGATAACACCGGTACCGGCGGAAGCCGGACGCAGCATTACGACGCCGGCAGCAGCCTCACCCTGTACGCGGTGCGGGATGGTGTTGCCAATGCGGGGAACGCGGAAGAAGGACTTCTTGGCCTCTTCAACGCCCTTCGCGATTGCGGCGGGAACTTCCTTAGCCTTGCCGTAGCCAACGCCGACCATACCGTTGCCGTCACCAACGACGACCAGGGCGGTGAAGCTGAAGCGACGACCACCCTTGACGACCTTGGAAACGCGGTTGATGGTGACAACGCGCTCTACGAACTGGCTCTTCTCAGCTTCACGGCCGCCGTCGCGGCCGCCACGGCCACCACGGTCGCCGCGGCCCTGGCCACGGTCTCCACGCTCGCCACGACGAGCGCCACCACGGCGGTCGTCGGCAGCAGCGGGAGCAGTGGTCTCAGTGGCCGGAGCAGCTACGGCTTCAGTCGCCTTCTGATCTGCAGACACAGTGTCCTTTTCCTTGTTTGCTTCCGTCACAGTGACAGCCCACCTTCACGTGCACCGTCAGCGACGGCGGCGATCCGGCCGTGGTACTTGTTACCACCGCGGTCGAAGACAACAGCTTCGACACCGGCAGCCTTGGCACGCTCGGCAACGAGCTCGCCAACGCGCTTGGCCTTGGCAGTCTTGTCACCGTCGAATGCACGAAGGTCGGCTTCCAGAGTGGACGCGCTCGCTACGGTCAGGCCCTTGGTGTCATCGACAACCTGGACGAATACGTGGCGTGCGGAACGGTTGACGACCAGACGAGGACGTACAGCCGTACCGGAGATGCGCTTGCGGATACGAAGCTGGCGACGGCTGCGCGAAGCAGACTTGCTCTTGTTCGTACGCTTCTTGTTAATTGAGATGGCCATGGTTACTTACCAGCCTTTCCGACCTTGCGGCGGATGACTTCGCCGGCGTAACGGATGCCCTTGCCCTTGTAGGGGTCCGGCTTCCGCAGCTTGCGAATGTTGGCAGCAACCTCGCCGACCTGCTGCTTGGAGATACCTGAAACAGAGAGCTTGGTCGGGGTCTCAACTGCAAAGGTGATGCCCTCCGGTGCGGAGACATTTACCGGGTGGCTGAAACCGAGAGCGAACTCAAGGTCAGATCCCTTGGCCTGAACGCGGTAACCAGTACCAACGATTTCAAGCTTCTTCTCGTAGCCCTTGGTAACGCCCTCGATCATGTTGGAGATCAGGGTGCGGGTCAGGCCGTGGAGTGAACGGGAGGCGCGCTCGTCGTTCGGGCGGGCGACAGTCAGGGTGTCTGCTTCCAGGGAAACCTCGATCGGGCTGGCCACAGTGTGGTTCAGCTCGCCTTTGGAACCCTTGACGCTGACGACAGAGCCGTCAACCTTGACCTCAACGCCGGCAGGAACGGTGATGGGGAGACGTCCAATACGTGACATTATTCTCTTCCTTTCCCGTTACCAGACGTAAGCGAGGACTTCGCCGCCCACGCCCTTCTTGCCGGCCTGCTTGTCAGTCAGGAGGCCGGAAGAGGTGGACAGGATTGCGACACCCAGGCCACCGAGCACGTGCGGCAGGTTGGTGGACTTTGCGTAAACACGCAGTCCCGGCTTGGAAATACGACGAACACCAGCGATTGAACGCTCGCGGTTCGGACCGAACTTGAGCTCGAGGGTCAGCTTCTTGCCAACCTCAGCGTCTTCTTCTTTCCAGGAGGCGATGTAACCTTCAGCCTTCAGGATGTCGGCAACGCGTGCCTTGAGCTTGCTGTACGGCATGGTCACGGAATCGTGGTATGCCGAGTTTGCATTGCGCAGACGCGTAAGCATGTCTGCGACAGGATCTGTCATTGTCATTTTGGGCTCTTGCCCTTCCTCATAACGGTTTCCTCGCTGCAGCATGAAGCCTCAGCGAAGGACCTTTTATGTAGTTAGATTAGTCTTCGGCCTTGAACGGGAAACCAAGCGCCTTCAGCAGCGCGCGGCCTTCGTCATCGGTCTTGGCAGTGGTGACAACCGTGATGTCCATGCCGCGAACGCGGTCGATGGAATCCTGGTCGATCTCGTGGAACATAACCTGCTCGGTCAGACCGAAGGTGTAGTTGCCGTTGCCGTCGAACTGCTTGCCGCTGAGGCCGCGGAAGTCGCGGATACGGGGCAGGGCCAGCGTGACCAGACGATCCAGGAATTCCCACATGCGGTCTCCACGCAGGGTTGCGTGCGCGCCGATGGGCATGCCTTCGCGCAGCTTGAACTGTGCGATTGACTTGCGGGCCTTGGTTACCTGCGGCTTCTGGCCGGTGATCAGGGTCAGATCGCGGACAGCGCCGTCAATCAGCTTGGAGTCCTTGGCGGCATCTCCAACACCCATGTTCACAACGACCTTCACCAGGCGGGGAACCTGGTTGACGTTCTCGTACTTGAATTCCTCAATGAGCGTGCTCTTGATGGAATCGGCGTACTTGGTCTTCAGACGAGGAACGATCTTCGTTGCCGGAGTCTCGAGAGTCTCAGTCATTAGATGTCCTTCCCGGAGCTCTTGGCCACGCGTACACGCACTTCACGCTTCACGCCATTGCGCTCAACGGTCTCGGTGCGGAAACCGACGCGGGTGGGCTTCTTGGTGGACGGGTCAACCAGAGCCACGTTGGAGATGTGGATCGAAGCTTCGACGACCTCGATGCCACCGGTCTTGGTGCCGCGCTGCGACTGACCGACCTTGGTGTGCTTGGTTACGCGGTTGATGCCTTCGACCAACACGCGGTTGGACTCCGGGAATACGCGCAGAACCTTGCCCTGCTTGCCACGGTCGCCGCCGCGCTCAGCCTTGGCGCCAGTGATGACCTGAACGAGGTCACCCTTTTTGATCTTAGCCATGGACTAGAGCACCTCCGGAGCCAGAGAAACGATCTTCATGAACTTCTTGTCACGGAGTTCACGACCAACCGGTCCGAAGATACGGGTACCGCGGGGGTCACCGTCAGCCTTCAGGATCACAGCTGCGTTCTCGTCAAACTTGATGTAGGAACCATCCGCACGGCGGCGTTCCTTCTTGGTACGGACGATGACTGCCTTGACAACATCGCCCTTCTTTACGTTGCCGCCCGGAATTGCGTCCTTGACGGTAGCGACGATGACGTCGCCAATGCCTGCGTAGCGACGGCCAGATCCACCGAGAACGCGAATGGTAAGGATTTCCTTAGCACCCGTGTTGTCGGCGACCTTGAGTCGCGACTCCTGCTGAATCACTATTTACTCCTTGCGTCGCGCTGGTTCTCAGACCGAAAATCTTCCTACGGAATGAGCCTTGCGGAACGGTTGATCGGGGTGTCTCTTGACCTGCCTGGATTTTGCCAGACCAGGCCTAAACGCCCGTGCCAAAAACATTTGCTTCCCAGGCGGGTTGGACGCAGTCCAAGCGCAAGGGGGCACTATGCCGTGGCACGATTGTTTACGAGGTTTGATGACAGCGCACAGAAGGCGCCATACAAACTCAATATCCTAGCACAGATCGGGTAAGTCCCCATATCACAGGCCAGCCTGCTGCATCAAAGAACGACGGCGTCACGCGAGGCATCCTTTTGGCCCACCGCAGGTGCCGCTCCCCGCCAACCCGGCCCGCCGCCGTCGTCCGTTCCGCAAAAGCGTGCTCCACGTGACGCCCCGCGTACGGCAGGTGTGCCCCGGCAGGAATGGCGAAAACCCCCGCTCCCACAAGGGGAACGGGGGTTTCCGGGACAGCGGCTGTTACCAGCCGGCTGCAGGTGTTACTTGGCCTTTTCGAGGATCTCCACGAGCCGCCAGTTCTTCGTGGCGGACAGCGGGCGGGTCTCGGCGATGACAACCAGGTCGCCGATGCCGGCGATGTTCTCTTCGTCGTGAGCCTTGACCTTCGAGGTGCGGCGGATGACCTTGCCGTAGAGGGCGTGCTTCACGCGGTCTTCAACCTGGACAACGATGGTCTTTTCCATCTTGTCCGAAACCACGTAGCCGCGACGCGTCTTACGGTAACCGCGCTGCTCAGCCGTAGCTGCCGTAGCAGTTTCCGTCACGTTCTCGTCCTTTTCACTCACTTGGCATCCTCCTCGGTCTCAACCGTTTCAGCCTTTTCGGCCTTCTTGGTTGCTGCCTTCTTGGACTTCTTTTCTTCCTTGGCTTCCACAACCGGTGCGGCAACCTCGGCACGAATGCCCAGCTCGCGTTCACGGAGAACGGTGTAGATGCGTGCGATGTCCTTCTTTACCGCGCGCAGACGACCGTGGTTCTCCAGCTGGCCGGTGGCGGACTGGAAACGCAGGTTGAACAGCTCTTCCTTAGCCTTACGGAGTTCTTCAACGAGGCGCTCGTTGTCGAACGTGTCCAGCTGTGCGGATGCAAGTTCCTTGGATCCTACTGCCATTTCTATTCACCACCTTCGCGACGCAAAATGCGTGCCTTCAACGGGAGCTTGTGGATTGCCAGGCGCAGGGCCTCGCGTGCCACCGATTCTTCGACACCGGAGATCTCAAAGAGAACCCGGCCCGGCTTGACGTTGGCGACCCACCATTCCGGCGAACCCTTACCGGAACCCATGCGGGTTTCGGCAGGCTTCTTCGTCAGGGGACGGTCCGGGTAGATGTTGATCCAGACCTTACCGCCACGCTTGATGTGGCGGGTCATCGCGATACGTGCGGACTCGATCTGACGGTTGGTTACGTATGCCGGGCTCAGGGCCTGGATGCCGTACTCACCGAAGGAGACCTTGGTGCCGCCCGTAGCAGCGCCGGAACGACCCGGGTGGTGCTGCTTACGGTGCTTGACTCGACGTGGGATAAGCATTTAAGCCTGTCCTCCTTCTACTGCAGCAGGTGCAGCCTCAACTGCCGGAGCCTCTGCAGCGGGAGCTGCTTCGGCGGCCGGACGGTCGGTACGACGGCGGCGGTCACCACGATCGGCACCGCCCGGGCGGCCCGGACGGTCGCCGGCACCGCGGCCACGGGACGGAGCAGCAGCTGCCTGCTGGGCCAGTTCCTTGGCGGTGACGTCACCCTTGTAGATCCAGACCTTCACGCCGATGCGGCCGAAAGTGGTCTTGGCCTCGTAGAAGCCGTAGTCGATGTTCGCACGGAGGGTGTGCAGGGGCACACGGCCTTCGCGGTAGAACTCCGAGCGGGACATTTCAGCGCCACCCAGTCGACCCGAGCAAGCGATACGGATGCCCTTGGCACCGGCACGCTGCGCGGACTGCATGGCCTTCTTCATCGCACGGCGGAACGCCACGCGGGAAGTCAGCTGCTCAGCAACGCCCTGGGCAACAAGCTGTGCTTCCATCTCGGGGTTCTTGACCTCGAGGATGTTCAGCTGGACCTGCTTGCCGGTGAGCTTTTCGAGCTCGCCGCGGATGCGGTCTGCTTCAGCGCCGCGGCGGCCGATGACGATGCCCGGGCGTGCCGTGTGGATGTCCACGCGGACACGGTCACGGGTGCGCTCGATTTCGACCTTGGCGATACCGGCGCGCTCCATGCCTACAGACATGAGCTGGCGGATACGGATGTCTTCGCGAACGAAGTCCTTGTACCGCTGTCCGGCCTTGGTGCTGTCAGCGAACCAGTGCGATACGTGATCGGTGGTGATGCCGAGTCGGAACCCGTGCGGGTTTACTTTCTGTCCCACTTAGCGAGCCTCCTCTTTCTCCGGGGTAGCGACTACCACGGTGATGTGGCTGGTGCGCTTCTTGATCTGAAATGCACGACCCTGGGCACGCGGCTGGAACCGCTTCATGGTCGGGCCTTCATCAACAAACGCTTCGCTGATGATGAGGTCACCTTCGTCAAACGCCACGCCGTCGCGGTCCGCGAGGACCCGGGCGTTGGAGATTGCCGACTGTACTACCTTGAATACCGGCTCAGAAGCTGCCTGTGGGGCAAACTTCAGAATTGCCAGAGCCTCGTTCGCTTGCTTACCACGAACAAGGTTGACGACGCGCCGGGCCTTCATAGGCGTTACGCGGATGTGACGCGCAATTGCCTTGGCTTCCATTGCTTTCCTTCTCTCGTCTATGACGTAAGTGCAGGCGCCTAGCGGCGCTTGCCCTTACGGTCGTCCTTGACATGGCCGCGGAATGTCCGCGTGGGAGCGAATTCGCCGAGCTTGTGCCCGACCATCGACTCGGTGACAAACACCGGAATGTGCTTGCGTCCGTCATGTACGGCGATCGTGTGCCCGAGCATGTCGGGGATGATCATCGAACGGCGGGACCAGGTCTTAATGACGTTCTTGGTGCCCTTTTCGTTTTCCCTATCCACCTTCACAAAGAGGTGCTGGTCAACGAAGGGACCTTTTTTCAGGCTGCGTGGCATGTGTCCAGGCTCCTATCGCTTGTTCTTGCCAGTACGACGGCGACGAACAATAAGCTTGTCGCTCTCTTTGTTGGGGCGGCGGGTGCGGCCTTCACGCTTACCGTTCGGGTTGACGGGGTTACGTCCACCGGACGTCTTACCCTCACCACCACCGTGCGGGTGGTCAACCGGGTTCATGGCGACACCACGGACGGTCGGGCGGACGCCCTTCCAGCGCATGCGGCCGGCCTTACCCCAGTTGATGTTCGACTGCTCGGCGTTGCCGACCTCGCCGACCGTGGCGCGGCAGCGCACGTCAACGTTGCGGATTTCGCCGGAAGGCAGTCGCAGCTGGGCGAAGCGGCCTTCCTTGGCAACAAGCTGGATCGATGCGCCGGCGGAGCGGCCCATCTTGGCGCCGCCACCCGGACGCAGTTCAACTGCGTGGATAACGGTACCCACCGGGATGTTGCGCAGGGGCAGGTTGTTGCCAGGCTTGATGTCAGCGTTGGCACCTGCTTCTACGAAGTCACCCTGGGAGAGCTTGTTCGGGGCGATGATGTAACGCTTGGTGCCATCAACGTAGTGCAGGAGGGCGATGCGAGCCGTACGGTTCGGATCGTACTCGATTTCGGCAACGCGGGCGTCAACGCCGTCCTTGTCGTGGCGACGGAAGTCGATCAGACGGTACTGGCGCTTGTGGCCACCACCCTTGTGACGGGTCGTGATCTTACCGGTGTTGTTACGGCCGCCCTTTTTGGGCAGCGGACGTACCAACGACTTTTCCGGCGTCGACCGCGTGATTTCTGTGAAGTCCGCTACGCTCGAGCCACGACGGCCCGGGGTAGTCGGCTTGTATTTACGGATTCCCATAATTTATTTCCTCGTTAAAGTGGTCTCCGCTACGCGAGCGGACCGCCGAAGATGTCGATAGTGCCTTCTTTGAGGGTGACAATCGCACGCTTGGTGTTCTTGCGGGTACCCCATCCGAATTTGGTGCGCTTGCGCTTACCGGCACGGTTGATGGTGTTGATCGAGTCGACCTTGACGGAGAAAATCTTCTCCACGGCCAGTTTGATCTCGGTCTTGTTCGAGCGGGGGTCCACCAGGAAGGTGTACTTTCCCTCATCGATCAGGCCGTAGCTCTTTTCCGATACGACGGGTGCAAGCACGACGTCGCGCGGGTCCTTGATGGTGGCTGCACTCACTTGGCATCCTCCTCGTTCTTTGCAGCCTTGTCAGCAACGAATGCTTCGTAGGCAGCCTTGGTGAAGACTACGTCGTCAGAAACGAGAACGTCGTAGGTGTTCAGCTGGTCTGCGTACAGAACGTGAACATCCTCGAGGTTGCGCACGGACAGTGCAGCAACATCGTTGGCGCGCTCAATGACAACGAGCAGGTTCTTGCGCTCGGAGACGCCGCGCAGCGTTGCCAGTGCTTCCTTGGAGGACGGCTTGGAGCCGGCAACCAGGTCAGCAACGACGTGGATGCGTCCGTTGCGGGCGCGGTCAGACAGTGCGCCGCGCAGTGCAGCAGCAATCATCTTCTTGGGGGTGCGCTGGCTGTAGTCCCGCGGTGTGGGACCGTGGACAACGCCACCGCCGGTCATGTGAGGAGCACGGATTGAACCCTGACGGGCGCGGCCGGTGCCCTTCTGCTTGAACGGCTTGCGGCCTGCACCGGAAACTTCGGCGCGGGTCTTGGTCTTGTGGGTACCCTGGCGAGCAGCAGCGAGCTGTGCAACGACGACCTGGTGCAGCAGCGGCACGTTGGTCTGAACGTCGAAGATCTCTGCAGGCAGGTCAACCTTGACAGTGTTAGCCATTGGACTAGGCTCCCTTCACGGCGGTGCGTACGAGTACGACCTGGCCGCGGGCGCCGGGGACGGCACCCTTGATCAGGAGCAGCGACTTCTCGACGTCAACGGCGTGAACGGTGAGGTTCAGCGTGGTGTGACGAACGGCGCCCATGCGGCCGGCCATTTTCATGCCCTTGAAGACGCGGCTCGGGGTGGATGCGCCACCGATTGAACCGGGCTTACGGTGGTTCTTGTGGGCACCGTGGGAAGCTCCAACGCCGTGGAAGCCGTGACGCTTCATAACACCGGCGAAGCCCTTACCCTTGGTGGTGCCAATAACGTCGATCTTCTGGCCGGCTTCGAAGAGCTCAACAGAAAGCTCCTGGCCCAGCTCGTAAGAGTCAGCATCTGCGGTGCGCAGTTCGACGACGTGGCGGCGAGGCGTGACGCCCGCCTTTTCAAAGTGACCAGCCAGCGGCTTGGTGACCTTGCGGGGATCGATCTGGCCGTAGCCGATCTGAACGGCGACGTAGCCATCGGTCTCTGCGTTGCGCAGCTGCGTGATGACGTTCGAATCTGCCTGGACCACAGTGACGGGGATGAGCTTGTTGTTCTCGTCCCAGACCTGGGTCATGCCGAGCTTCGTGCCCAGCAGGCCCTTTACGTTACGGGTTGCGGTCATAGTCTCTCAGCACCTCCCTACAGCTTGATTTCGATGTTCACGTCGGCGGGCAGGTCGAGACGCATAAGCGAGTCAACGGCCTTCGGCGTGGGATCGATGATGTCGATAAGACGCTTGTGCGTGCGCATTTCAAAGTGCTCGCGGCTGTCCTTGTACTTGTGCGGAGAGCGGATAACGCAGTAAACGTTCTTCTCCGTCGGAAGCGGCACGGGGCCCACTACCGTTGCGCCTGCGCGCGTGACCGTCTCAACGATCTTCCGTGCTGAAACGTCAATGACCTCGTGGTCGTATGACTTCAGCCGGATGCGGATTTTTTGTCCCGCCATGTCGCCTGACTCTCTTTCAGTCTGTGCTTCCCCTGGTTGGGGCTGCCCTGTTCACTTACTCGTTGTGTGGCTGCCGAAGCATTTGAAGTCTTAACTACCACCCGCCGCACAAACTGAATCCGGATGAATCCGGGTTCCTCACCTTGCCGGCGCAACCGACCCCCGCGGTCGGGCGTGTCGCGATTTTCACGCATACGAATCCGCAGTTCCATGGGGAGTGGGTTATGTTTGGTCTTCAACTTGGACCCTGACACCCGGCATTATCCGGATCGGGACACGAAGAAGCGCTTGAACAACTCATCTAGTATGCCGGATATTATCGGCAGAAGCGAATCTGCTCTGCTTTGCCGTCCCTGGATCATTGCCTTCGGCAACCGGCGAATGGATGATGGGGTCATGACGGTCGAATATGCTGCTTCCGTACGTGACCTTGCCGACCGGCTGCCGCCGTCCTTCACATTGGGCGTCGCCGCCGCCGCGTTCCAAATAGAGGGGTCGCTGGCCGAAGATGGGCGCGGCCCCTCCGGCTGGGATGCCTTTGTGGAGAAACCCGGAAGCATCATGGACGGCCATTCCCCCGCCGTCGCATGCGACCACTACAACCGGTTCCCGGAAGACATCGCCCTCATGCGCGAGCTGGGCATCGATTCCTACCGATTCTCCCTTTCCTGGCCCCGCATCCAGCCCGACGGCCGCGGTGCCATCAACAGCCAGGGCCTGGATTTTTACGACCGGCTGATAGATCAGCTCCTCGAAGCGGGCATCTCACCCATGGCCACCCTGTACCACTGGGACACTCCGCTGCCCCTGGAGCACGGCGGCGGCTGGTTGAACCGCGCCACCGCAGAGCGCTTTGCGGAGTACTGTGCGGTGGCGGGCCAGCGCTTCGGCGACCGCGTCGCCCAGTGGGTGACGCTCAATGAGCCCGTTTCAGTAACCCTGAACGGGTACGCACTCGGTGTCCATGCCCCCGGGCGGGCGCTCATGTTCGACGCCCTGCCGTCGATCCACCACCAGCTCCTGGCCCACGGCCTCGGCGTACAGGCCCTGCGTGCCGCGGGCGTCAAGGGCGGGGTGGGAGTGACTAACCTGCACTCGCCGATACGCCCAGCCAGCCGGAGGATCGGAGACAGGCTGGTGGCGCGGCTGTACGACCTGCTGATGAACAGGATCTATGCAGACCCCGTGCTGCTGGGAAAGTACCCCAAGCTGCCCCTGGTGTCGCGACCCTGGCTTCATTCCATCGGAAAGCTCTCAGATGCTGACCTGAAGACCATTCACCAGCCGTTGGACTTCTACGGCCTGAACTACTATTTCCCCGTCAAGGTGGCCTTGGGCCGGGGAATCACCCCCATTCCCGCCGACACCCACAAGGCAGTTGCCCAGCTGCCCTTCCACGAAGTGGGCTACCCCGAATACCAGACCACCGGCTTCGGTTGGCCCGTGGCACCCGCGCATCTTGGCATACTGCTGGCGGAACTCCGCGACCGCTATGGGGATGCCCTGCCTCCGGTCTATATCACTGAGAGCGGCGCCAGTTTCCCGGAACCGGACCGCGTCACCGGGCCCCTGCAGGATGAGCGCCGGGTGAACTACATCGCCGATCATTTGCGGCAGGCGGTGGACGCGACAGCTCCTGGCGGAATCGCCGAGGGTGTGGATCTTCGCGGCTACTACGTCTGGACGCTCATGGACAACTTCGAATGGGCCGCGGGTTACTCCCAGCGCTTCGGGCTGATCCATGTGGATTTTGAGACGCAGGAGAGGACCCCAAAGTCGTCCTTCTACTGGTACCAGGCACTGAGCCGGGAGCGGAAGAGGCTGCCCGACTGAGCGACGGGCAGCCTTGGGGCGTCCACTGGCACGATGGCGGCGGCCTGCAGTGGGTTACTGGTTCTTTTTTGCCCGGTTAATGCGTTTGGCCCGGTCGATCTCGTTCCGGAAATACTTCTTTGCCCAGAAAACCCCGGCAACAATGGCTACCACGACTGCCAGGAAAATTAGCCACTCCATGATGCGCTCCTCTCGATGCAAGCAACAGTATCAGTGCTTCCTGAACGGCTCTCCGCCGTCCTGCCGGTCAGGTGTCGGCTGTCCGGCGGACGTATCCACTGCGGGTTTCTCCATTGCCGTTCCACGGTTCAGCCGCCAGACTGCGAACACAATGAGGCCGACGGCGATCAGCGCCAGGAGTGCGAAAGTGTACTGGCGCATGGCCCAGAGAAGGCAGGCGGCCACCCCGGCGGCGCCCCACCAGACAAACACCCTTTCCCCCAGCCCCAGGCCGGCGATCAGGAGTCCTGCGAAGAGGACGAGCACCCACAGTTGCTGGCTGCCGGTACCGCCGAAGACAATGCCGAGCCCGCTCAGCGTGAGCAGCCCTGAAGCCGTCCCCACCATGAGCCTGCCGGCGGTCCGCTGACCCGAGGCGAAGCGAAGGGCGCCGAGGCCAGCCCCGGCGAGGACGTACCACTGGGTCACCCAGAAAGGGTCAGGGAGGCCAAGGGAAAGCCTGTAGTTCACGCCGTACTGTCCATCCAGCTCAAAGATCGCCGCACGCTGCACGGCGGCCACCACCGCCAGGAAACCCGACTCGGCAACTATCCGGCGCACTGTTCCGGGCGCCTCGAGGTAGGCCACCCCCGCAGCCGCGGCCAGCGCGAAGGCACCCGCCCACGCAGTCGCGTCCGGCCGCAGCCCGGTGAGAGCTACAATGCACAGTCCAGCAAAGGCGGCACCGGCCAGCGACCAGCGCCGCACGGGGTCAGCCGCAAGCGGTCCACTGCGGCCCAGCCGTGCCCCGTAGAGCGCAACCGCGGCCACGCCGGTGCCGCAAAGCCACGGAAGGTAGCGGCCCCACTCCCCCGGAGCATCCTGGAAGATTGCATCTGCCAGCGCGGTACCGCCGGCCAGGGCAGCCAAGGCCGCTGGCGCGTACAACCATGGCAGTCCTTCGACGTGTGAGGCAGCGAAGCACACCGCTGCGAGGACCAGCAGGGCGGCACCCATCACCCAATCCGAAGCCAGTGGTGCCACAGCCAGGGCCGCCACGGCAAAGGAGCCCGCGGAAGCAAGCCACAGCCAGTGATCCGCATCTGTCGCGGCGACGTTGCGCCCGCGCCGCTGCACTCCAACGGCTGAAGCGAGCATCGCCCCGCACATCAGCACTGCCGCCGTGCCGGCATAATCCAGGATGGGAGCCGCCAGGAAGGTGGTGCTGCCTGGCGGGCCGCCGTTGGCGATGCTGACCGCGGGGCCCAGGGACAGGACGCTGAACAACAGCGCGTAAATACCGAAGTAGAGGGATCCTCGTGCGGCAAAGAACCGGTGGGCCACGACTGCCGAGACGAACAGCAGAAGCAGCTCCAGGAGCACCACCCAGCGGCCGCCGTCGTCGGCCGAGATCCCCTGGCCAACTTGGGCCTGCCAGAGGTAAGCCAACGGAAGCACAGCCTGGCCCGCCAGCGTGATCCAGACGGCCGCCTGCTGGAACGGAATCTCTGCCAGCCGTGACCTCATGAGCCAGCGGACAGCGTGCTGCGCGGCAAGGACAAGGGCAAAAGTCACCGAGACGGCGGTCGGAGACGCGGTGACGTCATAACTGAGGACAGCAGCGAGGGCCGCCGTGAGCACCCTGGCTGCCACAAAGTACCAGCCCTTGCGGGCGGGCTGGCCGGAAGCCATCACCATCACCGCAGCGAACACCGCATGGATACCCAGCAGCAGTTCAATCACCAGCACGTCACCCGCACTGAACGCCAACAGGCCTGCCAACGACGACGGAGCGAACCAGACAGCGGCAGTCCTTGCCCTGAACGCGTAGCCCGATACCGCCGCGGAGAATGCAGTCAGGGCAGCGGCGAAGTTTGCCTGCCATCCTCCCGTGTCCGATGTCAGCAGCGCTGCAGACGCCATCAACTGGAGCAGCAGCACGACGCCCGGATCCGCAAGCACTCCCCGTGGTGCCTTCGCCCGCACGACGGCGGCTACCGGGAAAACCAATTGAACGGCCAGGAAGAGGACCAGCACCGTGACAGGTCGGAGTTCATCGCCGGCGATGACCGTCGGTCCGGCCTCACGCTGGAGAAGGTCAAAAGCAGTCAGCACCAGTACCGTGGCTGCAAAGCGGCCAAGCCACCAGTAGGTCCAGCGATGCTGACCTGCGGACAGTCGGAGGCCGGAAGCGACCAGGTAGCCCAGCACCAACAGCAGTGTCATGTTCCCGGCTGCCTGGCTCACAGCCAGGAATGAAACGGGGACACAGAGCGTGGCGGCTGCGAGGGGCAGGATCTCCCACGCCGTCGGTGTCCATTCAGGCTGGTTGGCCGGCCGGGGCATAACCAACAGGCCGATCACCATCGCCGACAGCAGCTGAATGATAACGGCCGCCCGGATCCAGTCGTGGCCAGGATTTGCATCCAGGAGCACCAGCAGGATGACAGTGGCCAGGCCGGCCGCTCCGAAGCCCGCAAGGGTGGCCTCCGGGGCCAGGGATCCGGCTCCGGAGCGCTCCAGGAAGGCTGACAACAGCTGCTGGCAGACCAGCGCCACGAGCAGGGCGAAGACCGAGGCGGTGACCCGGTCCGGGCCGCCAACAACTATCGCGGCAACAGTGAAGGGCACCGTCAGTGTCGCCGCCACCCTGGCGCCGAGCACCAGCTTCCCTCGCATCACACCGGCCGCGAAGAACGCGCGAATGGCCCAGAAGAGGACTGCCACTGCCAGCATGGTTGCCACAGCCCAGGCACCCATGGCGTAGCCGACTACTCCGGCGAGGGCCAAAGAGGCCACAGGGGCCCACTCCGCTGGCCCGCCCAGCCGTTCCGCCAACACGAAACTGGCGGCCAAGGCCACTGCAACCGGTATCCACACCGGAACGTCATTCACCTGGCCGGGCGTGCCGTAGCCGTAGAACTCCGCAGACAGGATGTCAGCGGTGTAAATCAGTGTGACCAGCAGTTGAGTGCTGAACGTGGCCAAAGCGTCCACATGCCATCGGCCGGGCAGCAATCCCACGGACGCTCCGGCCTGGCCCGGACCACCGGTTGCGGGGAACCAATGGTTCAGCCTGGTAGCCGCGAAGGCCACGGCCGCACCCTGGGCAGCGAGCATTCCTGCCGCGGCCAGAAGGGCGTCACTGCCCCGGCCAGTCAGGTGCCAGATCCCGACGGCGGCCGCCAAGGTCAGGGATATCCGCGCCGCATAGAAGTTGGCAAGCTTGAGCCGGCTCCCGGGCACTGCGGCCATCAGCCCAAAATAACTTCCGCACATCGCCATAATGAGCGCGTATTCGCTCTTGTCCAGCACCAGCGGCAGGCACGTGGCTGCCGCCGCGACCGCAGGCGCAACAAACGGGTGCAGCACCATCAGCGGCCTGACGTAGACCGGAGGAAGCCAGCCGGGCCGGGCGAGGGCCACAAACGTCAGCAGCACGGCCAGGCCGATCAGGGCGGCGAAGTACCAGACAATCGCGCCTCCCAGGACTGACACCCCTGACCAGGCCGTGGAAGCCACGAACGTCAGCGAAAGATAAACCAGCACGCGGCTTTCCAGGCGGACGGCCGCAGCCATGTATGCCACAGTGCCAATCAGGGAGGTGATCAGCCAGGCGGTGGGGCCGTGGTGCAGGGCGAAATTGTAGAGGGCCAGTCCCGTCACCGGAACCAGGGCCAGGCCGGTACCCGCGAACGCCACTGCCGCCGGCTTCAGTCGTGGCACCCTGGAGTGAAGGACAAAACCGGCTGCATAGAACGCGGCGGTGACGGCACAGACTCCGGCAAAGCGAAACACGGGTGGAAGGCTGGTTCCGATGAAGAGGGCAGCTGCGGCTACCAGGAGGAGGCTGGCCACATAGAGTGTGATGTTGATGTTCTGGCGGTCCCGTTTCTCGCGGCGCGCTTGCCGTTCCGCCGGCGTCTCCTCCGGCTGGGCATCAGGGTACCTCGAAATCCGCGGCCCCGACCCGTCTACGTGGTCCCCGGCTGCGCGCTCTGCGGCCCTCCCGTCAAGCACAAGGTGTGGGACACTTTCCGCAGGACGCGAGGGCACGCTGGTGGTGCCGGGGAATGGCAGCCCGGCGATCGGTTCGGCGGGCGGGAAGGAACCAATATTGTGGGCCGCCGCAGGCTCCGGAGACCCTGAGGCGACCAACGACTGAGGAGGAGGGTTCGGCGCCGGAGAGCTGGCAGTCTGCTGCGTTGCCGCCACTTTGGCCATGGCGTCCATCCACCCCTGAAGGTGGCCGGCGCGATAGCCCGCTTCATACGATTCGTCCGGCAAGCTGAACCCTCTCCCGACGGGGCAGGACGGCTCCAACCCAATTAATCCAGTGATTGGATTAACTGTAGCAAAGAACAGCCCCGCTGCACTAGCAGCGGGGCTGTTCCAAACTTCACGTCAGGCCCGTCAGACGGCCGTTCCGATCAGAGGTCAAGCAGGAATCAACAGAATTACTTGTTGATCTTGGTAACGCGTCCTGAACCAACGGTGCGGCCGCCTTCGCGGATAGCGAAGCCGAGGCCCTCTTCCATCGCGATCGGCTGGATGAGCGCAACGGTCATCTCAGTGTTGTCGCCAGGCATAACCATTTCCGTGCCTTCCGGCAGGGTGATAACGCCGGTTACGTCCGTGGTGCGGAAGTAGAACTGCGGGCGGTAGTTGGAGTAGAACGGGTTGTGACGCCCGCCTTCGTCCTTGGAGAGGATGTAGACGTTAGCCTCGAAGTCGGTGTGCGGGGTGATGGAACCCGGCTTGACGACAACCTGGCCACGCTCTACGTCATCACGCTTCAGACCGCGGAGCAGGAGGCCACAGTTCTCGCCGGCCCATGCTTCGTCGAGCTGCTTGTGGAACATCTCGATACCGGTAACCGTGGTCTTCTGGACCGGGCGGATGCCGACGATCTCGACCTCGGAGTTGATGGCGAGGGTTCCACGCTCGGCGCGGCCCGTTACAACGGTGCCACGGCCGGTGATGGTGAAGACGTCTTCGATCGGCATCAGGAACGGCTTGTCACGGTCACGTACGGGGTCCGGAACGGACTCGTCAACGGCTTCCATGAGGTCCTCGACGGACTTGACCCAGACGGGGTCGCCTTCGAGTGCCTTCAGGCCGGAAACGCGAACAACGGGAGCGTCGTCGCCATCGAAGCCCTGAGCAGAAAGCAGCTCACGAACTTCCATTTCAACGAGGTCCAGCAGCTCTTCGTCGTCAACCATGTCCGACTTGTTCAGAGCAACCAGCAGGTAGGGAACACCCACCTGGCGGGCGAGCAGGACGTGCTCGCGGGTCTGAGCCATCGGGCCGTCAGTGGCGGCAACCACGAGGATTGCACCGTCCATCTGTGCAGCACCGGTGATCATGTTCTTGATGTAGTCAGCGTGACCCGGAGCGTCTACGTGTGCGTAGTGGCGCTTCTCGGTCTGGTACTCAACGTGGGAGATGTTGATGGTAATGCCGCGCTGACGCTCTTCGGGAGCAGAGTCAATAGACGCGAAGTCGCGCTGCTCGTTGAGAGTCGGGTACTTGTCGTACAGCACCTTGGAAATGGCGGCCGTCAACGTCGTCTTACCGTGGTCAACGTGACCAATGGTGCCGATGTTAACGTGCGGCTTAGTCCGCTCGAACTTTGCCTTTGCCACAGGTTCCTCCTAGAACGTTTTCAAATGACTTACCCTTCAACCGCGCTTGTCGCGGCAGAAACTCAGGCAAGTCTACTTGGGGGGCTTTGGATTGGTGAAATTGCAGATTCAGGAACTAATACTAGTCCCTAGAGCCTGTTCGTGCAGATGGCCGGAGCGCGGCTTGACCGGACTGCATCCAGCCGGGAACCGGCCATCTGCACCAGGCGGGCTTCCGTCAACCGGAAACACACCCGAGTTTGTCGCTTTGAAAGTCGGAAAGACTACTCGCCGCGGGTCTTCTGGATGATCTCGTCGGCAACTGCCTTCGGGACCTCGGCGTAGCTGTTGAACGTCATGGAGTACACAGCGCGGCCCTGGGTCTTCGAACGCAGGTCACCGATGTAGCCGAACATGCCGGACAGCGGGACGTGCGCACGGATGACCTTGACACCCTGTGCATCTTCCATGGACTGCATCTGGCCACGGCGGGAGTTGAGGTCACCGATAACTTCACCCATGTATTCCTCAGGGGTGCGGACCTCGACATCCATCAGCGGTTCGAGCAGAACAGGGTTCGCCTTACGTGCGGCTTCCTTGAAAGCCATGCGTCCGGCGATCTTGAACGCCATTTCCGAGGAGTCAACATCGTGGTACGCGCCGTCAATCAGCGTGGCCTTGATGCCGACGACCGGGTAACCGGCCAGGACGCCGTCGTTCAGCGCATCCTGGATACCGGCGTCAACGGACGGAATGTACTCGCGCGGAACGCGGCCACCCGTGACCTTGTTCTCGAACTCGTACAGCTCGCCCTCGGCGGTGTCCAGCGGCTCGATCGCGATCTGGATCTTTGCGAACTGACCCGAACCACCGGTCTGCTTCTTGTGTGTGTAGTCGTGACGCTCTACAGCACGCTTGATGGTTTCGCGGTACGCAACCTGCGGCTTGCCAACGTTGGCCTCGACCTTGAATTCGCGGCGCATGCGGTCCACCAGGATATCCAGGTGGAGCTCGCCCATGCCGGCGATGATGGTCTGGCCGGTGTCTTCGTTAAGGGACACCTGGAAGGTGGGGTCCTCAGCGGAGAGCTTCTGGATGGCCGTGGAGAGCTTCTCCTGGTCACCCTTGGTGTTGGGTTCGATGGCAACCGAGATCACGGGCTCCGGGAAGCTCATGGACTCGAGGACGATCTGGTTGGACGAGTCGCACAGGGTGTCACCTGTGGTGGTGTCCTTCAGACCGATGGCTGCGTAGATGTGGCCAGCGGTAGCGCCGTCGACAGGCATTTCCTTGTTGGCGTGCATCTGGAACAGCTTGCCGATGCGCTCCTTCTTGCCCTTGGTGGAGTTAACCACCTGGGCGCCTGCTTCCACGTGACCGGAGTACACGCGGATGAAGGTGAGCTGGCCGAAGAACGGGTGCGCAGCGATCTTGAAGGCAAGAGCCGAGAACGGCTCTTCCGACGACGGCGCACGGGTCAGTTCCTTCTCTTCGTCGCGGGGATCGTGACCGATCATCGGCGGGACGTCGAGCGGGTTCGGCAGGTAGTCAACAACAGCATCAAGCATGGGCTGCACGCCGCGGTTCTTGAATGCGGAACCACAGAAGATCGGGTAAAGCTCGGAGTTGATCGTCATCTTGCGGATGCCGGCCTTGAGCTCGTCGACCGAGATCTCTTCGCCCTCAAGGTACTTCTCCATGAGTTCTTCGGAGGACTCTGCAACGGTCTCAACGAGCGATGCGCGGTACTCTTCAGCCTTTTCCTGGAGCTCAGCAGGGATCTCGCGGATCTCGTACTTGGCACCCATGGTGACGTCACCCTTGGCATCGCCGGGCCAGACCAGTGCACGCATGTACAGCAGGTCGACGACGCCGATGAAGTCGTTCTCGGCACCGATCGGCAGCTGCATGACCAGCGGCTTGGCACCGAGGCGGCTGATGATGGTGTCTACGGTGAAGTAGAAGTCAGCGCCCAGCTTGTCCATCTTGTTGACGAAGCAAATACGCGGAACGTTGTACTTGTCAGCCTGGCGCCAAACGGTCTCGGACTGGGGCTCAACGCCTTCCTTGCCATCGAATACGGCGACAGCACCGTCGAGGACGCGCAAGGAGCGCTCAACCTCAACGGTGAAGTCAACGTGGCCGGGGGTGTCGATGATGTTGATCTGGTTGTTTTCCCAGAAGCAGGTCACGGCGGCAGACGTGATGGTGATGCCGCGTTCCTTTTCCTGTTCCATCCAGTCGGTGGTCGAAGCGCCGTCGTGCGTTTCGCCAATCTTGTGGTTCACACCTGTGTAGAACAGGATGCGCTCGGTGGTGGTGGTCTTGCCGGCATCAATGTGGGCCATGATGCCGATGTTGCGGACCTTACTAAGGTCGGTAAGCACGTCCTGTGCCACGGTGTCTCCCTTTCGGATGGACTACGCGTTCGCCGCCGGCTCGTAACGAGCCGGCGGCGTCCGGAAGTATTACCAGCGGTAGTGTGCGAAGGCCTTGTTGGACTCGGCCATCTTGTGGGTGTCTTCGCGACGCTTCACAGCGGCACCGAGACCGTTGGACGCATCCAGGATTTCGTTCTGGAGGCGCTCGGTCATCGTCTTCTCGCGGCGGGCCTTGGAGTAGCCAACCAGCCAGCGCAGTGCGAGGGCGGTGGAGCGACCCGGCTTGACCTCAACGGGAACCTGGTAGGTTGCGCCACCAACGCGGCGTGAGCGGACCTCGAGGGAAGGCTTGACGTTGTCCATCGCCTTCTTGAGGGCTGCAACAGGATCGCCGCCGGACTTGGCGCGTGCGCCTTCGAGGGCACCGTAGACGATGCGCTCTGCGGTGGACTTCTTGCCGTCAACCAGAACCTTGTTGATCAGCTGCGTGACCAGAGGGGAGCCGTAAACGGGATCTAGTACGAGCGGCCGCTTGGGGGCCGGACCCTTGCGAGGCATATTACTTCTTCTCCATCTTTGCGCCGTAGCGGCTGCGGGCCTGCTTACGGTTCTTGACACCCTGGGTATCGAGGGCGCCACGGACGATCTTGTAGCGGACACCCGGGAGGTCCTTCACGCGACCGCCGCGAACGAGCACAATGGAGTGCTCCTGCAGGTTGTGGCCTACACCGGGGATGTAAGCGGTGACTTCAATGCCACCGTTGAGGCGCACACGGGCCACCTTACGCAGAGCCGAGTTCGGCTTCTTCGGGGTGGTGGTGTAAACGCGGGTGCAGACACCGCGGCGCATGGGGCTGCCGTTAAGCGCGGGAGCCTTGGTCTTTTTGACCTTAGGCGTGCGGCCCTTGCGGACCAGCTGGTTAATCGTAGGCACTCTCGTGTTCTCCGTTGGTTTGATCTCTACCGGCGCATTCAGGCGTCAGCCGTCACTGCATCGGTTTTGGCGTTGTCCCTGCAGCCCTGGTGTCTCGAATCGTGCCCGGGCGTGCAAAAGAGTGGCATTCGTTGCGCACCTACCCCGCAACCCGGAAACAAGCTCACACCCAACATCATGAGAACAAAACCAAAATGATGCTGCGGCGGCCTTCATCCACTGCCACACAGAACAATTAGAAAAATTCTAGCACGGCTTGATCCTGCGCCTTAATCGGGTGTATACGGCAGGCCCCGCCTCCCCCCATCGATTGCTCCATGGGCGCCCTTTTGGCTGCCCAAAAGGGCGCCTACGGAGCAATCGACAGGGTTCCCTGGCCGAGCTTGCGACGCGAGGGGGCCGGCGGGAGCAACCGACGGGGTTAAAAGGCGGATGGCCCCGCACCTTGCGGTGCGGGGCCATCCCTTCAACCAGGCTGGTATTCCCGCCGGTTAGCGGAAATCGTTGCCGAGATCGTAGTCATCCAGCGGGATGGCGTGGAACTCAGGTGCTCCGTCGCCTCCCAGGGTGTCGTACGAGAAGTCACTGAATGCGCTGGGGCCGGTGAACAGGTTGGCCTTTGCTTCTTCAGTGGGCTCCACGGTGACCTCGGTGTAGCGCGGGAGGCCCGTGCCGGCCGGGATCAGCTTACCGATGATGACGTTCTCCTTGAGGCCGAGCAGCGGATCGCTCTTGCCTTCCATGGCCGCCTGCGTCAGGACGCGGGTGGTCTCCTGGAAGGAAGCTGCGGACAGCCAGGACTCGGTGGCCAGGGACGCCTTGGTGATACCCATGAGTTCAGGACGTCCGGAAGCCGGAGTCTTGCCCTCGGACACAACGCGGCGGTTGGCATCCTCGAAGCGGCTGCGCTCGGCAAGCTCGCCGGGCAGCAGGTCCGATTCGCCGGACTCGATGACCGTGACGCGGCGCAGCATCTGGCGGACGATAACCTCGACGTGCTTGTCGTGGATACCGATGCCCTGGCTGCGGTAGACGCCCTGGACCTCGTCCACCAGGAACTTCTGCGCGGCACGGGGACCCATGATGCGCAGAACCTGCTTGGGATCCACCGGACCGTTGATGAGCTTCTGGCCTACCGTGACGTGCTCGCCATCCTCGATGAGGAGGCGTGAACGGCGAAGTACCGGGTACGCGATCTCTTCAGATCCGTCATCCGGGGTGATGACCAGGCGCATCTGGCGCTCGGACTCTTCAATGGTGATGCGGCCGGCTGCTTCAGCAATCGGTGCGACACCCTTCGGGGTACGGGCTTCGAAGAGCTCCTGGATACGGGGCAGACCCTGGGTGATGTCGTCGCCACCGCTGGCGGAAACAGCACCACCGGTGTGGAACGTACGCATGGTCAGCTGCGTGCCGGGCTCGCCGATGGACTGTGCGGCAATGATGCCCACGGCCTCGCCGATGTCCACGGTCTTGCCGGTCGCCAGCGAACGTCCGTAGCACAGTGCGCAGGTGCCGACGCTGGACTCACAGGTGAGTACCGAGCGAACCTTGACCTCGGTGATGCCAGCTGCGAACAGCTCAGCAATAACGACGTCGCCGCAGTCTGTGCCTGCCGGAGCCAGCACATTGCCCTTGGAGTCAACGACATCCACGGCCAGGGTACGGGCGTACGCGCTGTTCTCGACGTTCTCGTCCAGGACCAGCTCGCCGTTGGCGTCTGCGACGGCGATGGGAGTCACCAGGCCGCGTTCGGTACCGCAGTCCTCTTCGCGGACGATAACGTCCTGGGACACGTCCACCAGACGACGGGTCAGGTAACCCGAGTTGGCGGTACGCAGTGCGGTGTCAGCCAGGCCCTTACGGGCACCGTGGGTGGCGATGAAGTATTCCAGCACCGACAGGCCCTCGCGGTAGGAGGACTTGATCGGACGCGGGATGATCTCACCCTTAGGGTTGGCCACCAGGCCACGGATACCCGCGATCTGGCGGACCTGCATCCAGTTACCACGTGCACCGGAGGACACCATGCGGTTGATGGTGTTCATCGGGGACAGGCTGTCGCGCATCGCCTGGGCGATCTCGTTGGTTGCCTTGTTCCAGATCTCGATCAGTTCCTGGCGACGCTCGTCGTCGTCGATCAGGCCCTTGTCGTACTGGCCCTGGATCTTGGCGGCCCGTTCCTCGTAACCGGCAAGGATTGCAGGCTTCGCGGCCGGGACCTCGATATCGGAGATGGCAACGGTGACGCCTGAACGGGTGGCCCAGTAGAAACCGGAATCCTTCAGGTTGTCCAGCGTTGCCGCGGTGACAACCTTCGGGTAGCGCTCGGCGAGGTCGTTGACGATGCGGGACAGTTCGCCCTTGTCGGCAACAGCCTCAACCCAGGGGTAATCCTCAGGCAGGGTCTCGTTGAAGAGCACCTGGCCCAGGGACGTCTGGACGAGTGCGGGCTGGCCCGGCTCCCAGCCTTCGGGGGCTTCCCAGCCGGCGTAAGGAACAAAGCCTTCCAGGCGGATGCGGACCTGCGAGTTGAGGTGCAGCTCGCGGGCGTCGAACGCCATGATGGCTTCCGAGACCGAACCGAAGACACGGCCTTCGCCAGCTGAACCGACACGCTTGGTGGTCAGGTGGTAGAGGCCGATGATCATATCCTGCGAAGGCAGGGTGACCGGGCGTCCGTCGGACGGCTTCAGGATGTTGTTCGAGGACAGCATCAGGATGCGGGCCTCAGCCTGCGCCTCGGGGCTCAGCGGCAGGTGCACTGCCATCTGGTCACCGTCGAAGTCAGCGTTGAACGCGCCACAAACCAGCGGGTGCAGCTGGATGGCCTTACCTTCAACGAGCTGCGGCTCGAACGCCTGGATGCCGAGGCGGTGCAGGGTAGGTGCACGGTTGAGCAGCACCGGGTGTTCGGTGATGATCTCTTCCAGCACGTCCCAGACCTGCGGACGGTAGCGCTCGACCATGCGCTTGGCCGACTTGATGTTCTGCGCGTGGTTGAGGTCAACCAGGCGCTTCATCACGAACGGCTTGAAGAGCTCCAGCGCCATCTGCTTGGGCAGGCCGCACTGGTGCAGCTTCAGCTGCGGGCCGACGACGATGACCGAACGGCCGGAGTAGTCAACACGCTTGCCGAGGAGGTTCTGGCGGAAACGGCCCTGCTTGCCCTTGAGCATGTCGCTCAGGGACTTCAGCGGACGGTTGCCCGGTCCGGTGACCGGACGGCCGCGGCGGCCGTTGTCGAAGAGACTGTCAACAGCTTCCTGAAGCATGCGCTTCTCGTTGTTGACGATGATCTCCGGAGCACCGAGGTCAAGCAGGCGCTTGAGTCGGTTGTTGCGGTTGATCACGCGGCGGTAGAGGTCGTTGAGGTCGGAGGTCGCGAAGCGGCCACCGTCCAGCTGGACCATCGGACGAAGTTCCGGCGGGATCACCGGGACGGCGTCCAGCACCATGCCGAGCGGGCTGTTGTTGGTGGTCAGGAATGCGTTGACCACCTTCAGGCGCTTCAGGGCGCGGGTCTTGCGCTGGCCCTTGCCGTTGGCGATGATGTCGCGCAGCAGGTCAGATTCGGCCTGCATGTCGAAGCTTTCAAGGCGCTTCTTGATGGCTTCGGCACCCATGGAGCCTTCGAAGTAGATGCCGTAGCGGTCGCGCAGTTCGCGGTACAGGCCTTCGTCACCTTCGAGGTCCGCGACCTTCAGGTTCTTGAAGCGGTCCCAGACCTGCTCGAGGCGCTCGATGTCGGCGTCGGCGCGCTTGCGCACGTTGGCCATCTGGCGGTCGGCGGAGTCGCGGGCCTTCTTCTTGTCGGCCGCCTTGGCGCCTTCACCCTCAAGGCGCGCAATCTCGCCTTCGAGGTCACGGGCAATTGCCGCGATGTCGGAGTCGCGGTTGTCGATCAGCTGCTTCTTCTCGATGTCGTGCTCAACCTGCAGGTTGGGCAGTTCCTCGTGGCGGGAAGCCTCATCGACGCTGGTGATCATGTAGGCCGCGAAGTAGATGACCTTTTCGAGGTCCTTCGGGGCCAGGTCGAGGAGGTAGCCCAGGCGGGAGGGAACACCCTTGAAGTACCAGATGTGCGTGACCGGGGCGGCCAGTTCGATGTGGCCCATGCGCTCACGGCGGACCTTCGCACGGGTGACTTCAACGCCACACCGCTCGCAGATGATGCCCTTGAAGCGCACACGCTTGTACTTGCCGCAGTAGCACTCCCAGTCCCGGGACGGGCCGAAGATCTTCTCGCAGAAGAGGCCGTCCTTCTCAGGCTTGAGCGTGCGGTAGTTAATGGTTTCCGGCTTCTTAACCTCGCCGTAAGACCAGCCACGGATGTCTTCCGCGGTGGCGAGGCCGATCTGCATGAGGCCGAAGGAGGATTCGCTGGACATATGGTCCCTGTTCTCTCTTGTTCTCTAAATTCTGAAGTCTTGGGTGCGGGGAGGAGGGAGTACGACGGCGGGCGGTCACCCGCCGTCGTACTGCTAGACCTCTTCTACGGAACTGGGCTCTGCACGAGACAGATCGATGCCCAGTTCTTCCGCAGCCGTGAAGACTGCGTCATCAGAGTCACGCATTTCAATTGTGGTTCCGTCCGTGGAGAGTACTTCCACGTTCAGGCACAGCGACTGCATTTCCTTGATCAAGACCTTGAAGGACTCAGGAACGCCCGGCTCGGGGATGTTCTCGCCCTTGACGATTGCTTCGTAGACCTTGACGCGACCGTGGATGTCATCCGACTTGATGGTGAGGAGTTCCTGGAGCGTGTACGCGGCGCCGTAAGCTTCCAGCGCCCACACTTCCATTTCACCGAAGCGCTGGCCACCGAACTGTGCCTTACCACCCAGCGGCTGCTGGGTGATCATGGAGTACGGGCCGGTGGAGCGGGCGTGGATCTTGTCGTCCACCAGGTGGTGGAGCTTCAGGATGTACATGTAGCCGACGGAGATCGGGTCCGGGAACGGCTCGCCGGAGCGGCCGTCAAACAGGCGGGTCTTGCCTGAGGAGTTGATCAGGCGGTCGCCGTCGCGGGTCACGTTGGTGGAGTCGAGCAGGCCCGTGATTTCCTCTTCACGGGCACCGTCGAAGACCGGCGTGGCAACGGTGGTCTGGCCACTTTCGCGCGGCAGGTTCGGCAGCTGCTTGACCCATTCGGGCTCGCCTTCGATCTTCCAACCGGTCTTGGCAACCCAGCCGAGGTGCGTTTCCAGCACCTGGCCGACGTTCATACGGCCCGGAACACCCAGCGGGTTCAGGACGATATCAACAGGGGTGCCGTCGGCAAGGAAGGGCATGTCCTCGATCGGGAGGATCTTGGAGATAACACCCTTGTTGCCGTGGCGGCCGGCGAGCTTGTCGCCGTCGGTGATCTTGCGCTTGGCGGCCACGTAGACGCGGACCAGCTGGTTGACGCCCGGGGGCAGTTCGTCGTCGTTGTCGCGGTCGAAGACGCGGACGCCGATGACGGTGCCGGACTCGCCGTGCGGAACCTTCAGGGAGGTGTCGCGCACTTCGCGGGACTTCTCGCCGAAGATGGCGCGCAGCAGGCGCTCTTCCGGAGTCAGTTCGGTTTCACCCTTCGGGGTGACCTTTCCGACCAGGATGTCGCCGGCTTCAACCTCGGCACCGATGTGGATGATGCCTCGCTCGTCCAGGCCCGCCAGGACTTCCTCGGACACGTTGGGGATGTCACGGGTGATTTCCTCGGCACCAAGCTTGGTGTCGCGGGCATCGATCTCGTGCTCCTCGATGTGGATGGAGGAAAGAACATCCTCGGCAACAATGCGCTGCGAGAGGATGATGGCGTCCTCGAAGTTGTGGCCTTCCCATGACATGAATGCCACGAGCAGGTTCTTGCCGAGGGCCAGTTCGCCCTGGTCCGTTGCCGGGCCGTCGGCGATGATGCCGCCGACCTCGAGGCGCTGGCCTTCGCTCACCAGGACACGGTGGTTGTAGCAGTTGCCCTGGTTGGAACGCGCGAACTTGTTGATGCGGTAGTTGGTTTCCGTACCGTCGTCGTTGAGCATGATGACCAGCTCAGCGGAGACCTCGGTGACCACACCGGCCTTCTTCGCGATGACAACGTCACCGGCGTCGACGGCTGCGGCCCGCTCCATGCCGGTACCCACGAAGGGTGCCTCGGAACGGACCAGCGGCACGGCCTGGCGCTGCATGTTGGCACCCATGAGTGCGCGGTTTGCATCGTCGTGCTCGAGGAACGGGATCAGGGCCGTCGCAACGGACACCATCTGGCGCGGGGAAACGTCCATGAACTCGACGTCGGCGGCGGGAACCAGCACAGGCTCGCCTCCACCACCACGGGCGCGGACCAGGACGGTCTCTTCAGCGAACTTCTTGTTCTCGTCCAGCGGAGCGTTGGCCTGGGCGATCAGGACCTCGGCTTCGTCGTCTGCCGTCAGGTACTGGACGTTGTCGGAAACGACGCCGTCCTTGACCAGGCGGTACGGCGTCTCGATGAAGCCGAACGGGTTGATGCGGCCGTAGGATGCCAGCGAACCGATCAGGCCAATGTTCGGGCCTTCAGGGGTTTCAATGGGGCACATACGTCCGTAGTGGGACGGGTGAACGTCTCGCACTTCCATGCCTGCACGGTCACGGGACAGACCACCCGGGCCAAGCGCCGACAGGCGGCGCTTGTGGGTCAGGCCCGACAGCGGGTTGTTCTGGTCCATGAACTGCGACAGCTGGGAGGTTCCGAAGAACTCCTTGATGGCTGCCACAACCGGGCGGATGTTGATCAGGGTCTGCGGCGTGATGGCCTCGACGTCCTGGGTGGTCATACGCTCGCGGACAACGCGCTCCATGCGGGACAGGCCCGTGCGGACCTGGTTCTCGATGAGCTCGCCAACGGCGCGGATACGGCGGTTGCCGAAGTGGTCGATGTCATCGATCTCGACGCGCAGCTCGTGGTCCTGGCCGTCGCGCTTGCCCATCAGGGTCTTCTCGCCGGCGTGCAGGGCGACCAGGAACTTGATCATGGCCACGATGTCTTCAACGTGCAGGACAGAGGCTTCCTTGTCGCCAAGGGAGCGGTCAATGCCGAGCTTGCGGTTGATCTTGTAGCGGCCGACCTTGGCCAGATCGTAGCGCTTGGAGTTGAAGTACAGGTTGTCCAGCAGGGACTGGGCAGCCTCGACTGTGGGCGGCTCGCCCGGTCGCAGCTTCCGGTAGATGTCCAGCAACGCGTCTTCGCGGGTCTCGGTTGCGTCCTTCTCGAGGGTGGCGCGCATGGAGTCGTACTGGCCGAACTCTTCCAGGATCTGGCCTTCGGTCCAGCCGAGGGCCTTCAGCAGCACCGTGACGGACTGCTTGCGCTTACGGTCAAGGCGTACCCCGACCTGGTCGCGCTTGTCGATCTCGAGCTCGAACCATGCACCACGGGAGGGGATGATCTTTGCAGTGAAGATGTCCTTGTCACTGGTTTTGTCGGCGGTGCGCTCAAAGTAGGCGCCCGGCGAGCGGACCAGCTGGGAGACGACGACACGCTCGGTGCCGTTGACGACGAAGGTACCCTTCTCGGTCATCAGCGGGAAGTCGCCCATGAACACGGTCTGCTGCTTGATTTCGCCCGTGTTGTTGTTCATGAACTCGGCCTTGACGTACAGCGGTGCCGAGTATGTTGCGTCCCGGTCCTTGCACTCGGCCATGGTGTACTTCGGATCAGCGAACTCCGGATCGGAGAAGCTCAGGGACATGGTGCCCTGGAAGTCCTCAATCGGGGAGATCTCTTCGAAGATGTCCGACAGGCCGGACGTGGTGGCGACGCTGAGGTCGTTTTCTTCTACGGCTTTCGCTACGCGTGCCTGCCAGCGTTCGTTTCCGACCAGCCAGTCAAAGCTGTCCGTCTGCAGGGCAAGAAGATTCGGAACGTCAAGCGGTTCGTGAATCTTTGCGAATGAGAGCCGGCGAGTGGCACCATCAGTGCTGTCGGCGGTGTTAGCGGTTTCGTTATTAGAGGTGCTCGAGGCGACCAAGAGGGATCCTTCCACAGACCTTCAGGCGTTTTCAGATCTCCCCCGCTGTGCACCCTGCAGAGTGACTCTGCAGTGCTACCATCCGGTTCCGCTATATGACCCGGGGCCCACGCTGACCATACAATGACGTTGTTGACGGCACGTTGATGGTCAGCTGCCAGGCAAAGCCCACCGCTATATGAAGGCTGAAGGTAAACAGGGAAGACGCAAATATCTACGATACGGCAAAACCGATTACGTGTCTACCCCACATCGCGCGTTATTGCAAGACCCATCTTTTCGGCGTCCGGCCGCAAGCTCAGAGCTGGAGCGTGACACCCTCTGCGGTGCACTCGTTGGCGTTGGCGAAGACCGCATCACGGACCAAATCCTTTGACGACTGATCCACTTCACCGCCGCTTTCCATGGCCGAGGCGCGGTCCAGGGACAGGACGCTCAGGGAGGTGAACAGACCTTTTTGGTTGCCCGACGCAGCATCCTTGGCGTCCTGTGCGGCGAAGTAAATGTCCTCGTAGGCGTTGTGATCGCCCTGGATGGCTTTGTATTCGGCATAGAGGGTATTGAACTGCTCGCAGGCGGCCTTGACACCTCCTGCCTGGGGAGCCGAGGTACTTGAAGATCGCGACGGCGTCGCCCGGGAAGGTGCGGGGCTGGACGTCGCGGGGGTGGTGGACGTTGTGGCCTCCGGAGCAGGAGCGGCCACGCTGCAGGCGGTGAGTCCGGCGAGGCCGGCGACGGCCGCCGCGGCGAGGATTGTTTTCATGGTGTTGCTCCCTGATTCCGAATACGTGTTTCCTGTTTCCCACTGCATGTGCCACGGCGGACGAACCGGCCTCGTGCAAAAGTGTGTGCCGCCAACCCTATTGAGGCCGACGCCGTCGTGCACGTTGTGGATATGGGTAGTTCTCCCCTGCCCCGCGTTGCCTGCGGAGATTGTTGGATAATTAGGTGAGGAAGCTCACGATAGCCTTGGCCTACATCGGTTCAGATCGGAAGAGATAACAATGGGCAACTCCACAGACAACACTGACGTTGTCATCCTCTCAGCGGCGCGGACCCCGCAGGGGCGCCTCAACGGGCAACTGGCGAGCTTCACCGCCGTCGAACTCGGGGCCCACGCCATCAAGGCCGCCATCGCGGCCAGCGGCGTGGACGCCGGACGCGTGGACGCGGTGATCATGGGGCAGGTGCTCCAGGCCGGAGCGGGCCAGAACCCTGCCAGGCAAAGCGCCATCGGTGCCGGAATCGGTTGGAATGTACCTACGGTCACGATCAACAAAGTCTGCCTCTCCGGCCTGACAGCAGTCATCGACGCAGCCCGCCTCATCCGCAGCGGCGATGCCACCGTAGTCGTGGCCGGCGGGCAGGAATCCATGACGCGTGCGCCGCACCTGTTGCCCGGTTCCCGCCAAGGCTGGACCTACGGCGCGATCCAGGCCCTGGACGTCGCCGCCCACGACGGACTGACTGACGCCTTCGATGGTCAGTCCATGGGCCTCTCCACCGAAACCAGGAACCTCACCCTCGGCATTGACCGGACGTCGCAGGACAATGTGGCTGCCCAGTCCCACCAGCGTGCCGCGCTGGCAGCGAAGAACGGCGTGTTCGACGACGAAATCGCACCCATCAGCGTCAAGCAGCGCAAGGGCGACCCCATCGTCGTCGGCACCGATGAAGGCGTGCGCCCCAACACCTCAATCGAAACGCTGGCGGGCCTCAAGGCCGCCTTCGTCACGGACGGCACCATCACGGCAGGCAACTCTTCTCCCCTGTCCGACGGCGCCGCCGCCCTGGTGCTCACTTCGCGCGGGTTCGCCGAAGCGAACGGTCTTGACTACCTCGCCGTCGTCGGAAAGCCAGGACAGGTGGCCGGGCCGGACAATTCGCTCCACTCACAGCCGTCGCAGGCGATCATGAGCGCCCTTGACCGGGCAGGCTGGAGCACGGCGGACCTGGACTTCATCGAGATCAACGAAGCATTCGGTTCGGTGGCCGTGCAGTCCCTGAAGGACCTCGACTACCCGCTGGAGAAGTGCAACCTTCATGGCGGGGCCATTGCGCTTGGTCACCCCATCGGCGCCTCCGGGGCCCGGCTGGCGCTGCATGCCGCCCACGAACTGAGGCGGCGCGGAAGCGGCAAAGCCGCGGTCTCGCTGTGCGGCGGCGGAGGGCAGGGCGAAGCGCTCCTGCTGTACCGGGACTGATGGCTCCCCCAGCGGAAGCGGCCGACGGCGGCGGGAGGGCACGGTTCCTTGCTGACGCCGCGGCGCGGGGCCTCGACGTCGAGCTAGTGGAGCGGCTGGCCGCCCACAGCCTTGAGGAGGCAGCGGGCATCCTGGGTATTACACCGGCGGACATCGTAAAGTCCCTGGTGGTGAAGCACAAGGATGGCAGCTTCCTGTTCGCGCTGATCCCGGGCGACCGGCAGATCTCCTGGTCCAAGCTCAGGGGCCTGGTGGGGGTCAACAAGCTGTCGCTGCCGCCAGCCGATGTGGCGCTCGAGGCTACAGGCTATGAACGCGGCACCATCACGCCGCTGGGGAGCACGAAGGCGTGGCCTGTTTATGCGGACCGGACCATTGCGGGGCGCCGGATCTCCATGGGCGCCGGGCAACATGGTTACAGCGCTTTTGTGGATGCCGACGCCCTGACTGCTGCCCTGGGCGCCACTGTCGCGGACATCTCGGACCCCAACCCCATGTAGGTAGCAGCAGATGTCGCTATGAGCGCCCATAACGACATCTGCTGCTACCTAGTTGGGCTTAAAGCAGGAAACCCCGCCCACCGGAGTGGACGGGGTTTCCTGTTGGAGAAGCGAGCGTTACTTGAGGGTAACGGTGGCGCCGGCAGCCTCGAGCTGCTCCTTGGCCTTCTCGGCAGCTTCCTTGGTGGCACCTTCGAGGACAGCCTTCGGAGCGCTGTCAACCAGGTCCTTGGCTTCCTTCAGGCCCAGGGAAGTGATGGCGCGGACTTCCTTGATCACTGCGATCTTCTTGTCGCCAGCAGCCTCGAGAACGACGTCGAAGTCAGTCTTCTCTTCGGCCTCTTCAGCAGCGGCAGCCGGGCCTGCAACGGCAACGGCAGCAGCGGTAACTTCGAAGGTCTCTTCGAAGAGCTTGACGAACTCGGAGAGCTCGATGATGGTCAGTTCCTTGAAAGCTTCAATGAGCTCTTCGTTGGTGAGCTTCGCCATGGTGTGGCGTCCTTCCTATAGGTGGTGCTTGGCGGCCTGGGCCGTTGCCTTCACACCGGAGTCTGGTGGGGTAAAGAGAATCAGTTCTCTTCGGCTGCGGGAGCTTCGGCCGGGGCCTCTGCTCCAGCTTCTGCCTGAACTTCAGCAGCTTCTTCAGCGGCAGGAGCCTCGGCAGCTGCCGGTGCACCGTTCTCTTCTTCAAGCTTGAGGCGCAGTGCGTCAATGATGCGTGCAGCTGCGGCGGCAGGAGCCTTGAGGACTCCGGCAACCTTGGCGAGCTGCAGCTCGCGGGACTCGAGTGCTGCCAGTGCGGCAACTTCGCTGGCGTTCAAAGCCTTGCCCTCGAAGTAACCGGTCTTGATGACCAGCTGCTTGTTGGCCTTGGCAAAATCCGTCAGGCTCTTGGCAGCTGCAACTGCGTCACCCTTGATGAACGCAATTGCAGTGGGGCCGGAGAGGTCGCCGTCGAATGCTTCGACACCGGCTTCCTTGGCTGCAATGGCGGTCAGGGTGTTCTTGACGACCGAGAACTTGGTGTCCTGGCCGAGAGAAACACGCAGCTGCTTGAGCTGTGCAACGGTGAGCCCGCGGTATTCGGTCAGGACAGCGGCGTTCGATTCCTTGAAATCGTTAGTGATCTCAGCTACTGCTGAAACCTTTGCAGGCGTTGCCATAACCCTCCTTCCGGGGATAGTGCCGGTATACCGGGTCCCCGCTCAAGTGAGCTAAAACTAAAAACGCCCCGCGCAGATGCACGGGGCTTGGCTCAACACAGTTCAACTGCGGAGCTTTGCTTCGTTCACCTGCGCCGGCCGCCCTATGTTCAGGGTCCTTCGTCCAGAAAGCCACTTGCCCTCCAGCGCACAAACTACAGAGTTGAGCTGTGCTCAGGAGAGTGGATTTCCAACAACCGACGGTCTTTGGTAGTTCAAGCTTACGGGACGCGCCGTCCCTCTACCAAATCGGGCAAACCGGGGACTCAGCTCTTGCTGCTGCCCAGCTGCGGCAGCTCCTTTTGCCAGATCCCCGTCACGCCTGCCGTGGTGAATCCCAGCTGCTTGTTAACGGTCAGGAGGTATCTGTTCTCCGGGGCGTTCCAGGTGTAGATGACCCTGGCGTCCGGGAACTGTTCGGTCAGCCGTTCCATGTTGGCCACCTTGATCAGCAGGCCCAGCTTGTTGCCGCGGTGTTCCTGGAGCACCAGTGTGTCGTCCTGGAAGACGACATCTGCACGGTGGGCCAGGACGCTGATGGTGGTCAGCCCCACCAGGGCGCCGGTGGCCAGGTGCTCGACGGCGGTAACCACCGTCCGCCGTCCCTGCGCAATGGTGGCCTCTTCCGCCTCACGGAGGATGCCGCCGTCGAACACCATGTCCTGCTCAACCGGCGTCTCAAGGGAGGGGTCGACGTCGGCGCCGGCCTGGTTCTCCAGCACGGCCACAGCTTCCAGCCACTGGTCCGGGCAGCGGTCCGTCCAGTGATGCAGGCGGTACCGGCCGTTATTGGCGGCGTCGGCCTCCGCCTGGAGGTCCGCAACGAGCTTGGAGTCCAGGGGCAGGGTGCAGGAACTGAACTGCTCAATGTGTTGCAGGGTGTACCCGGTCTTGCGGGCAAACTCGACCTCGCGGCTGTCCAGCGGCACAAAACCCTGCCCTGAGCCGGGGACCAGCTGGGCTTTCTCAAACTCATGCAGTGAAGCACCCGGATGGTTGGTATCCACCAGGATCATGGTCCGGCCCTCAGCCCGCGCCAGGTGTTCAGCGGCGAGCAGCAGCTTCCTACCAACGCCCTGCCTCTGGAATTCGGGCAGGATATCCAGGGTGAACTCGGCCAGGTCCAGGTTGTCAGCCAGTGGAAGGGCGATGTCCACCGTGCCCACGATCTCGCCGTCGACCTTGGCCACCAGGATGATCTGGCGCTCGTAGGGATCCTCGAGCTCCAGGAGTTTCTCCAGCGGCGCGTAGGCCAGGTCATCACTTCCCCAGGTCTGCATCCGGACCTTGCGTCCCACCTCGACGGCGGCAAGGAAGTCCGCTGCGTCCGTCGCGTCCAGCGACTCCGGGATCCAAAGCTGCTCGATCTTCACATCTTTTGCCATAAGGGGCATCATCCCAGCCGTTTCTGCCACTCACCTTCATAGCCAGCAGGCTTGAATCCAAGCGAAATATTTATCGCCAGCATATGCTGGTTTTCGCTGGCATTCCATGTAAGGACGGACCGCGCGGCGGGCCAACGCTGCTGCGCCAGGCGCAGGTTCGCGAGCTTGACCAGCATTCCCAGGCGGTGTCCCCGGTGCTCCGCGGACACCAACGTATCCTGCTGGATCACGGAGGCGGGAACCGCCGGACGCCAGTTCAGGACCGTATAGGCTGCGAGCCTTCCGGACGTGCCGTGCATGGCCGCGGTGACCAGGCTTTGGACTCCGCCGCGGACGAGCATCTGTTCATCGTTGCGTACCCGAGCCGCATCCCAGTCCTCGGCGCCCCAGTCCAGTCCGGCCGTAGGCACATCGGTGCTCATCCGGGCTTTCAGGACGGCGTATTCCGCAACGAGTTCCCCGGGGCAGGATTCTGCCCAGGCAACCATTTTGTAGTCCAGGGCATGGGCGGACGCCTCGGCCTCCAGCGTTTCCAGACGCTCCGCGGGCACGGGCAAGGCAAGCCTGCTGGACCTTTCCACCTGCTCGAGCTCATACCCCGCCGCGGATGCGAAGGCGGTTGAGGCCTCATCCGGCGGCAGTCCGCCGGCTCCTGATTTGGCCGGGAGCAGCCTGCCCGAACGCTCCACGAGCTCCAGCGGGACCTCGCAATACGCGTCCAGCGACGTCCGGCCACGCCCCGCCGCAACGGACTCCGCATAGTCCAGCAGCCGCCTCCCCCATCCGCGCCGCCGGTATGCCGGGGCCACCAGGACATCGATTCCTGCGGTGGAGGTGTTTTCACGCAGTGGCAGCGTGACCGAGCACAGGCCCACCATCGCCCCGTTCAGCCTGGCGATGAACAGGTGCCGCTCCTCGTACTCATTTCCCTGCCAGAATTCCTTTGCTTCCGCCGCTGTGGGGCAGCGGTCAAGGTTGCCCCACTTCTGCCGCTCGTGGGCTTCGCGGAGGGCCTGGCAGGCACGGAAGTCCGTAGCACCGTCCGGACTGACCGCGGCGCCTGGCCTGCCGCCGTCGGGCGTTGGCGGGATCTGAACAGCGGTAATGGTCAGCGCGGTCATGCTCCCAGCCTAGCCATCCGGGCGGTCCAGTCGAGGGTGCGGGATTAAGCAAAGGGACCGCCCGGCGTGTGCCGGGCGGTCCCTCTTGGTGCCGGACGGAGCCGGCGGGAGGTGCTGTTTGAGGATCAGACCTCGGTCAGTACCTTGGTGACGTTGGGGTCAACGGAGATTCCCGGACCGAACGTGGTGGCCACGGTGGCCTTCTGGATGTAGCGGCCCTTGGAAGCGGACGGCTTCAGGCGAAGCACCTCTTCCAGTGCTGCGGCGTAGTTCTCGGCCAGCTTGATGGCGTCGAACGAAACCTTGCCGATGATGAAGTGCAGGTTCGAGTGCTTGTCGACGCGGAAGTCGATCTTGCCGCCCTTGATGTCGTTGACAGCCTTGGCGACATCCGCGGTAACGGTGCCGGTCTTCGGGTTCGGCATCAGGTTACGGGGACCCAGCACCTTACCCAGACGGCCAACCTTGCCCATGAGGTCAGGGGTGGCGACGGCTGCATCGAAGTCGGTCCAGCCGGCTGCGATTTTCTCGATCAGGTCATCGGAACCAACGAAGTCGGCGCCGGCTGCGATTGCTGCCTCAGCCTTGTCGCCCGTTGCGAAAACCAGGACGCGCGAGACCTTACCCGTGCCGTGCGGCAGGTTGACGGTGCCGCGGACCATCTGGTCAGCCTTACGGGGGTCAACGCCGAGGCGGAAGGCGACCTCAACGGTGGCGTCGAACTTGGACGGGTTGGTGTCCTTGGCGAGCGTTACTGCCTCGAACGGCGCGTAGAACTTCTCCGCGTCGATCTTGGCGGCTGCTGCCTCATATGCTTTGCTGCGCTTTGCCATGCTGCTTATTTCTCCTTGTGCAGTTGTGGTCTGCGGACCGCGCTGGGCCCTGCCACAGTTGGTGATCCGGCTCGGATTGCCAACATTTCAATGTTTCAGGTGGTGCCGGTTGCCCGGCGGGAAGGGCTATTAGCCCTCGACGGTGATACCCATGGAGCGGGCGGTGCCGGCGATGATCTTCGCTGCGCCTTCGAGGCTCGTGGCGTTGAGGTCTTCCATCTTGGTGGTGGCGATCTCGTTGACCTGGGCCTGGGTCAGCTTGGCAACCTTGACGGTGTGCGGCGTGGGTGAACCCTTGGCAACGCCTGCAGCCTTCTTGATGAGCTCAGCAGCCGGCGGGGTCTTGGTGATGAACGTGAATGAACGGTCTTCGTACACCGTGATTTCCACGGGGATGACGTTTCCGCGCTGGGCTTCTGTGGCAGCGTTGTACGCCTTGCAGAATTCCATGATGTTGACACCGTGCTGGCCAAGCGCAGGACCGATCGGCGGAGCCGGGTTAGCGGCACCTGCCTGGATCTGCAGCTTGATGAGGCCGGTGACCTTCTTCTTGGGAGCCAATGTAGGGTCCTTCTCTCAATGACGTCCTGGGACACAGGAGCGTGCCTCAGGTATTTGGCCGCCATGGCGAGGCGGCCGGCCGTTCCGGAACTGCTAAGCGGGCAGCGCCGGAGCGAATTCTGTGGTGAAGCTAGATCTTGGTGACCTGGTTGAACGCCAGGGTGACCGGGGTCTCGCGCTCGAAGATGGAGACCAGCACCACGAGGGTCTGGGATTCCACCTTGATTTCGGAGATCGTGGCCGGGAGGGTCTCGAATGGACCTTCCTTGACGATGACGGACTCGCCAACCTCGAAGTCAACGTCAACCGGGGCGGCAGCGTGCTTGACGGGCTTGCCCTTCTCGGCCTGCTCTTCTTCGAAGACCGGGGCGAGCATGGAGAAGACCTCATCGAGGCGCAGCGGGACGGGGTTGTGGGCGTTGCCCACGAAGCCGGTGACGCCGGGGGTGTGGCGGACGGCGCCCCAGGAGGCGTCCGTCAGGTCCATCCGGACCAGGACGTAGCCGGGGATGCGCACGCGGTTGATGACCTTGCGCTGGGCGTTCTTGATCTCAACGACTTCTTCCATGGGCACCTGGATTTCGAAGATGTACTCTTCCATGTCCAGGGTCTGGATGCGGGTTTCAAGGTTGGCCTTCACGCGGTTTTCGTAACCGGCGTAGGAGTGGATGACGTACCAGTCACCCTCCTGGCGGCGCAGTTTGGCCTTGAATTCCTCGGCGGGATCAACCTCGGCCTTGGCGGCCGCGGCAGCGAGGGCGTCAGCCTCCCCCGACTTTTCGTCGGAGTCGTCGCTGTCAACGTCCGCCTCTTCAGCGTCAGCGTCGTCGGCGGAATCGTCAGCGTCGTCAGAATCGGCGAAGTCGGATTCGGACGCAGCGGACTCAACCTCAGACTCTTCACCGGCTTCTGCCGTGACGTCCGTGGACTCTTCCAGCTCAGTCTCGGTTACCTCGAGCTCCTGCTCAGACACTTGGTCTCCTGCTTCCTCATTGCCTAACATGCCTATTTAAATGGCTCAATTCCGCACACTCCATGGTTCCCTCCGGTTTACCCGGACGGAATCACGCAGCCTGCGGACGATTCGCCTTAGCGGTCCCCGGGAGCGATCCCGCCGAAGACCCAGCCGACCGCGGATCCAAAACCGAGGTCCAGCAGGCTGACGATGACCATCATGATGGCCACGAACACCAGCACCACGGCCGTGTAGTTGATCAGTTCCTTGCGGGTTGGTGCAACAACCTTCTTCAGTTCGCCGATGACCTGGCGGACGAAAAGTGCAATGCGAGCGAAGAAGTTTGCCTTGGCGTCCTTCTTAGCTGGGCGGCCCTGGGAGCTGCTGGCAGCTGTTTCGGTCACCTGGTCCTCGCTCGTCTTTGCAATGTTGGAATACCCGGTCCTGATCAGAACCATGGTTGCTGCGCTTGCTCCGGCATACCGCCGGAACAGCTTGCGCAGGGCAGACAGGACTCGAACCTGCAACCTGCGGTTTTGGAGACCGCTGCGCTACCAATTGCGCCACTACCCTATGGATCAAAAACCGCATCTGACGAAACCTCCGCAGTTTGCACTGGGGCGCACGTCATCATCCGTGTTTTCAACACCGGAGAACCAGTCTACGCGAACAACTTCGTGTTCGTCGAACCAGCCTCTTCCGGACCCTTCGCTCCGCTGGAATTGGCGATCTGACCTGCAGTCATAAAACCAATCCGGCAACCCGAACGATCCGGTGAACAGCATAGAGTAGATCACGTCGAATTCCATCATTCAGCCTTCGGGCTGCAAGCGAAGAACGGACCCGCCCATGTCTGCCGCCCGCGTTTCCCAGCGCATTTCCGCCATTGCCGAATCCGCAACCCTGGCCGTTGATGCCAAGGCCAAGGCGCTGAAGGCAGCCGGCCGGCCGGTCATTGGCTTCGGCGCGGGTGAACCGGATTTCCCCACTCCGGACTACATCGTGAAAGCGTCCATCGAGGCCGCAGGCCAGCCCAAGTATCACCGCTACTCCCCCGCCGGAGGCCTCCCCGAGCTGAAGAAGGCCATCGCGGAGAAGACCCTCCGCGATTCGGGCTACACCGTGGACGCGTCCCAGGTACTGGTGACCAACGGCGGCAAACAGGCCGTGTACAACACCTTCGCCACGCTGGTGGATCCGGGCGACGAAGTGATTGTCCCCACGCCGTTCTGGACCACGTACCCGGAGGCCATCAGGCTCGCGGGCGGTGTCCCCGTTGAGGTCTTCGCCGGCCCGGAAAAGGATTACCTGGTCACCGTCGACCAGCTCGAGGCAGCTGTCACTGACCGGACCAAGATCCTGCTGTTCGTTTCGCCGTCCAACCCCACCGGCTCCGTCTACTCCCCCGAACAGGTTGCCGAGATCGGCAAGTGGGCCGCCGCCAAGGGCCTGTGGGTGGTCACCGACGAGATCTATGAGCACCTGACCTACGACGGCGTCCCGTTCACCTCCATCGCCACCGCTGCCCCTGAGCTGGGCGACAAAGTGGTGATCCTCAACGGCGTGGCCAAGACTTATGCCATGACCGGCTGGCGGGTGGGCTGGATGATCGGTCCGGCCGACGTCATCAAGGCGGCCACCAACCTGCAGTCCCACGCGACCTCCAACGTCTCCAACATCATGCAGATCGCAGCCCTCGCCGCGGTCTCCGGCCCGCTCACCGCCGTCGACGAAATGAAGGTCGCCTTTGACCGCCGGCGCAAGGCCATCGTCGCCGGACTGAACGCCATCGAGGGCGTCGAATGCCCGACGCCGAAGGGCGCCTTCTACGTCTACGCGGACGTCCGCGGGCTGCTGGGGAAGGAATTTCCGACGGCGGCAGGCACCGCCACGCCGTCGACCTCCGCTGAACTGGCGGCCCTGATCCTGGACGAGGTTGAGGTGGCAGTGGTGCCGGGCGAGGCGTTCGGCCCCTCCGGGTACCTGCGCCTCTCCTACGCCCTGGGCGACGACGACCTGGCCACCGGAGTGGCCCGGCTCCAGGACTTCCTGGGCAAGGCCAAGTAGGCACGCTCTCTCACTTCCTGCAAGAAAAACCCAAACGCTCTATCACTTTCTTTAGGAGAGGGAGAGAGCGTTTGCGTTTAAGCGACAGGAAGTGAGAGAGCGTGTGCCAAAAAGCCGCAGGAAGTGAGAGAGCGTCCTGGTGGGCTAGAGGAGGCGGCGTTCGGCGGCCCATTTAGTGAGCTCGTGCCGGCTGGAGAGCTGGAGTTTTCGCAGTACCGCAGATACATGTGTTTCCACGGTCTTGATGCTGATGAACAGCTCCTTGGCCACTTCCTTGTAGCTGTAGCCGCGGGCGATCAGGCGCATGACTTCCAACTCGCGGGCGGACAGCCGGTCCAGCTCGTCGTCGGCGATGTCCGCCGGCGCGGTCCCGAAAGCATCCAGCACGAAGCCTGCCAGTCGAGGTGAGAAGACGGCGTCCCCGCCCGCCACCCGGAACACTGCATCGGTGATTTCGGCTCCGGAGATGGTCTTGGTGACATACCCCCGTGCCCCTGCACGGATGACCGCCACGACGTCCTCGGCAGCGTCCGAGACGCTCAGGGCCAGGAACTTGGTGGTGCCCAGGAGGGCGGCGGAGCCGGCAATGACTTCACGTCCCCCGCCGCCGAGGCCGCCCGGCAGGTGAACGTCCAGCAGCACCACCTCCGGGCGCTCCTGGGCAATCACGGCAATGGCCTGCTCCACCGTCGCGGCTTCGCCCACCACCTGGATGCTGGCGTCAAGGTCGGCTTTGAGTCCCGAGCGGAAAATGGCGTGGTCGTCCACTATCACCACCCGCACGGACTGTGCGGGCCGGATGGGTCCGGTCCCCTGTGCGTTGTTCATGATTTCCCTTCCGCGTTGTCCGGTTGGAGCCCCGGCAGGCCCAGCCGCACCTCGGTGCCGTCAGAGGTGCTGGTGATGGAGGCTGTCCCGCCGTGGCGCTTCATGCGTCCGATGATCGATTCCCGCACCCCCAGCCTGTCCTCGGGCACATCGTTGAGTTCGAAGCCGGGTCCGCGGTCCTTGATGAAGACCTCCGCGCGGCCGTCGGAGACCTCCAGATACACGGAAACGGCACCGCCGCCGTGCCTGGAGGCATTCAGCATCGCCTCCCGGCTGGCCTGGACCAGGGCCTCGTGGGCTTCGGTCATCGCCGTGTCCCCCACACTCACCACGTCCACGGCATTGCCGAGGAAATCCTCGACCTCGGCCGCCGTTGCCTTGATCCGGTCAGAAAGCTGCCCGGCGTCCCGGCCGGGGTCCTGGAACAGCCAGCCCCGGAGTTCACGTTCCTGGGCGCGGGCGAGGCGGATCACGTCGTGTTCGTTGCCGGCACGGCGCTGGATCAGGGCCAGGGTCTGCAGCACGGAGTCGTGCAGGTGGGCAGCGATCTCGGCCCGTTCCGTTTCGCGGACCCTGCCGGCGCGCTCCGATTCCAGGTCGCGCCAGAATTTGAGTGCCCAGGGAAGCAGCACCAGCACCACGCCGCCCAGCACCGCTACCGAAGCAAGCAGCGCCAGCCAGGTCTGTTCCCAGGATCCCGAACCGGACACCATCACCAGCACGCCGGCGACCACCAGGGCCAGTCCCGCGGCCAGGCGGGCCCAGCCCCCGGCCTGGTCGGCCTTGGTTTTGTCCACCAGCCCCGCGCGGCGGGTCTCGTCGAGCTGCATCCAGGCGATGGCAGCGCCGCCCAGCACGGCGGCGGCAGGAATGAGGGTGCCCAGGGGCACATCGACGCCCAGCAGCTCCGCGATCAGGATCCCCGCCACCAGGAGGAGCCCCGCTCCCAGCAGGATCTCCTTGCCGTAGCGCATGCTGCGGACGCGGAACCACGGCGGGCGCACCGGCGCGCCGTAGCCGGCAGCGGGCGCACCGTAGCCGGCAGCGGGCGCACCGTAGCCGGCAGCAGGGGCGGAAGCACCGCCGTCGGGAGTTCCCAGCGGTTGAGTGCCAGCGGCCTGGGCTGACGGCGGCACGCCTGCTGGGCGCGGCGACCCTGCACCGAATGCGGGGTCGAGGCTTACGGTCGGGGCAATGGGTGACGCCGGACGCCTGGCGTTGCGCCGGGCGCTTTCGTCAGCAGTGGGGACCATGATCCACAGCCAGGCGTAGAAGGCCAGCCCGGCACCGCCCGCCAGCGTCGCGAACGCCATGCCGATCCTGACGTTCTTCACCGGCCAGCCCAGGTGCGCCGCGAGGCCGGAGCACACGCCCGCGATGATGCGGTCGCTGCTGCGGACCAGCGGTGGGCGGGTAAGGGCTGTGCTCATGTGTCAATCCAAACACGGATCAGGGTTTCCCGGACCTGATTCCGGCCCGAACCGGGGGTATCTCAGGGGCCGTTCAGGGTGTTCCCCAGTAGAGCGGGACAACGCCGGACGGCAGGATCGAAGTATGAACTCGCAGAACCCCACCCCCGATGAGGAACACCCCACCGAACCACTCCCGCCCCGCGGAACAGAACACCCCACCGAACCACTCCCGCCCCGCGGAACAGAACAACCCACCGAACCGCTGACGCCCCAACCCGCCGCTTCCCAGGACACGCCGCCTTCCCCGCCGCAGGACGCAGGAGACCAGCCTCCTTTCGGCGAGCAGCCCGGACCGTATGCCGGCTCCTACGCCGGGCCCTCGTCGGGCCCGTACGTTGGCGCCAAAGCGCCTGGCCAGTCCACTGATTTCTTTCCCTGGATCCGGAGCCACGGCATCCAGCGCGGACGGGACCGCTGGATCGGTGGCGTCTCCAGCGGCATCGCGCAGCGGATGGGCATCGATCCGCTGATTGTCCGGGGCATCTTCATCGTGCTCACGCTTTTCGCCGGAATCGGCGTCCTCCTTTACGGCCTGGCCTGGGCATTCCTGCCCGAGCCTGACGGTCGCATCCATGTCCAGGAAGCCGGCGCAGGCCGGTGGTCCACGGGCATGACCGGCGCGCTCATCACCACCGTGGTCGGCCTCACCGGGCTCGGCGGCGGCTTCTGGGGCTGGAGCCGCAACGGCTTCGGCGGATTCCTCTGGACCGTCTTCTGGGTGGGCGGCGCCATCTACCTCATCTACTACCTGACCCAACGCAACAGGGCCCGGAACGGAGCTCCCATGAACGCCACCGCGCATCCCGCCGGCGCCGGCGGAAACGCCGCCTTCGCGGCCGCTTACCCCACCTCCCCCTACACCTCGCCGTACTCGACGACGGGCACCGGCTCCGCGGGGAACCCTCCCTACACTCCGACACCCCCCTCGGGTCCAACCCCGCCCTACGGCGGCGGCAACTTCCCGGGCGGAGGCAACTATGGAGGCGGCAGCTATGGCGGCGGTTACCAGCCGCCGCAGGGCCCGGCTCTCCCGCCCAAGGTCCGCCCCGGCGGCCCCGGAACCCCTGCCGTGGCAATCACCGCCGGAACGGCTCTGCTTGTGGGCGGCGGGCTCAAGGCCCTCGACGCCGGCAACGTCATCAACCTCGGCGACTCCGCGAACGCCATCGTCTGGGCAAGCGCCGCAGCCGTATTGGGCCTGGGCATCCTTGTTGCCGGCCTGCGCGGCAGGACTTCCGGGATCCTCGGCTTCTTTGCCGTGGTGGCCCTGGTCATCGGCGGCATCTTCAGCCTGGTGGGCGACGGCGACAGGGTCCGCTTTACGCACGTGGGCTGGACGCCCGCCAGTATTGAGCAGGCCAGGGACGGATTCGACGTTACGGCCGGCCGCGGGACTGTTGACCTCACCGAACTGGGCGTGACTGCCCCGCTGGCTTCCGACGTCGAGATTCCCCTGGACATCACAGCCAGCAACGTGACAGTGATCATCCCTGACAACGTCCCGGTAGACATCAAGGCCGACATGACCATGGGCAACATCCACGAAGGCGCCAACCACCGCAGCGGGGTCTCCACCCGGGAAAGCAGCTACAACACCGACCTGCCCGGCGCCCGCCTGGTGGTCGAGATTGACGGCACCTTCAGCAACGTCACCATCCAGGAAGGAAACTGACATGAGCAACGTTGATCCGGCACCGGATTCATACACCAAGGAAACGCCGACGGCGGAGTCCAACGGGAGCACAGAACCCACCGGCCCCGCACCCACCCGGGTGGGTACCGTCGTCTGGGGCCTCGTGGTCCTGGCCCTCGCCGTCCTGGTCATCATCGCCCAACTGGGCGTCGTGACCCTGAACGGTACTTACGTACTGATCGGCCTCATGCTGGGGGCCGGGGCCGCGCTGGTGGTTGGCGGCCTGGTCTCGGCGAAGAAACGTGACAACGGACCCATAACAGGGAAGTCTTGAACCATGGACAAGTTTTTCAGCATCGTCAGGGGCCTCGGCCTGAAACGCGGCCCGGAGCGCTGGCTGGGCGGCGTGTGCGGAGGGATCGCGGCCAAGCTCAACGTGGATGTGGCCTTCGTGCGGATCGCCTTCCTCGTTTTCTGCCTCCTCCCCGGACCCGCAGTGGTCTTCTATGTGGCAGCCTGGCTGATACTTCCGGACCAGCGGAACTCCATCCCGCTGCAGTCCTTCCTTGACCGACGGTCCATCAACGGATCCTGACCCCAGCAACCAGGCAACCAGGCCCCCGCCCCGCGGCGTACTCCCCCAGGGAACTCCGCGGACGGGGGCCTTTCCGTTGCCGCCTGACCCTGCGTCTTTCCTATCCTGTGTCCACCGGCCGGTGGACACAGGATTCAACCGCTTGGGCCTCTCGGCAGGGTGCCGCCGACTGCCACGCTGGAAGCATGAACTCTTCACCCAGCCCGGAGCGGCCGGCCCCTGACGCCATCACCGTCCGCGGGCTCAACAAGTCCTACCGGCTCCCCAAGGGCGGCACCCTCACCGCCGTGGACCACCTCGACCTCACCATCCGCGCCGGCGAAACCTATGCCCTTCTGGGTCCGAACGGGGCGGGCAAGTCCACCACCATCGAGATGCTTGAAGGACACCGGAAACCGGACAGCGGCGACGTGCGGGTCCTGGAAACCCGGCCCTGGAAGGCCCACCCGTCCTTCCGCGCCAGAATCGGGATTGTCCTCCAGGAGGCCACGGACTCGGGAGAACTTCGGGTTTCGGAGGCACTGCGGTCACTCGCGTCCTGCTTTCCCGCACCCCGGCAGGTGGACGACGTCATTGACGCTGTGGGGCTCGGCGGCAAGGGCGGGGTCCGCATCTCCACACTGTCCGGCGGCCAGCGGCGCCGCCTTGATGTGGCGCTGGGGATCATCGGCAACCCGGAAGTCCTGTTCCTGGATGAACCCACCACCGGGTTCGATCCCGAGGCCCGGCGGCAGTTCTGGGACCTCATCCGCCAGCTGAGCCATGGCGGCACCACCATAGTGCTCACCACGCACTACCTCGACGAGGCCGAGCAACTGGCGGACCGCATCGGCGTGATTAACCACGGCCGGCTGATCGCCGAGGGCACCCCGCAGGACATCGGCGGCCCTGGCCTCCGCGTGCCGCGCGTCCGGTGGCGGGATGCGTCCGGCCTCCGCGAAGTGGTCACCGGGCAGCCGGCCGCCCTGGTCAATTCACTGTCCGACGGCGGCGCAACCGAGCCGGCGGAGCTCGCCGTCGTGCGTCCCAGCCTGGAGGACATCTACCTCCACCTCATCGGCACCGCCGATGAGCAGCGTCCGGACCATCCCGAACCGTCGGCAGACCCGGCGGCACAGCCGGACCAGGCAACACCCTCCACGACAGGAGCCCACCGATGAGCCCCGCACTGCCCGCATCCGCCGCCGCCGAAACAGGCCGGCCGGCCTGGCGTCCATCAGTCCTGCGCCTGGGGCTTGGCCGGATCCTGCTGGAGATCAAGTTATTTAACCGGGATGTGCTGTCACTGGGCCTCGTGCTGTTTTTCCCGATCCTGATGATGTCGCTGTTCGGTACCGTCTTCGGGGATGAGCCAGTGTTCGGCGCGGATCCTAACGGGCAGGGCGGCATCACCCCGGCCCACTACTACCTTCCCGGCATGCTCGCGCTGAGCACCATCCTCAGCGGCTTCCAGAACCTCAGCAGCTACGTTGCAACCGAGCGCTTCAACGGCACGGTAAAACGGCTGGCCGGAACACCGTTGCCAGCGGCCTCGTACTTCATCGGGAAAACAGGGCAGACGCTCTACCTGATCGTGGCGCAGACCGCCTTCCTGCTGCTGGCTGCCACCCTCCTGTTTGACGTGCCGCTCCCCCGCGAAGCCGGACAGTGGGCGCTGATGGCCCTTTTGATGGTCCTGGCCACGGCCGCGTGGGCCACCGTGGCCATAGCCTTCACGGCCCTGCCCAAGTCCGCACAGAGCGCCTCGACGCTCGCGGTGCTGCCCGTGCTGCTACTGTCCTTCACGTCCGGAGTGTATTTCCCGTTTTCCCAGCTTCCGGACTGGCTGCAGTCCGTCAGCAATTTCTTCCCCCTGCGCTGGACGGCGAGCGCCTTCCGGTCTGTCTTCCTGCCCGGCAGCTTTGAGGCCGTGGAGCCGGGCGGCACGTACAACCTGCCGCTTACGTTCCTGGTGCTGGGCATCTGGGTGGTGGCCGGCGCTGTCGTGGCCCGGCTGGCGTTCAAGTGGCCGCCACAGAAGTAGCCGGGCCGGTGGGGGCGGGCGTGTCGTCCACCTTGGTTGCCTGCCTCCACGCCGATAGTGTGCACCCATGAGCTATATCAGCGGACGGACCGAGCGGCTGCTGCCCGCGCGCTCGGTGTGGACCACCTCCATGGTCTGGTGGCATGCCGGTTTCTACGCGGCGCTGGCCAGCGTGTCCTACTTCGCGCTCTTCGGCAATGAACGGGAGCCCGGGACCCCGCTGGTGGTTGGGGCGCTGCTGCTCCTCGGGACCGCCTACCCGTTCCTCACCCGCACCAGGGATCTCCGTACGCCACGTCCCACCATTTATGTGGCGCTGCTAGTGGCGGTGGTGGTGTTCCTCTCGTTTGTGTACGACGGCGCGGGCGTCCTGCTGTTTGTGGCCTTCCCGCAGGTCTGGATGTTTACGGCCTCTCAGCGCCAGGGTGTGGCTGCCACTGCACTGCTCTGCGTGGGCGTCGCTGTTGGCCAAGTGAACCGCTGGGGGCTGAACGGCCTGGAGGTGTACGGCATCACGGCACAGCTGGTGACGTCGTTCGTGGCCAGCTGCATGATCGGCCTGTGGATCTCCAAAGTCATCCAGCAAAGCGAACAGCGGGCCGAACTGCTGGCCGAACTTGACGCAACGCGCCATGAGCTCGATGTGGCCGAGCAGGCGCGCGGCGCACTCGCCGAGCGGGAGCGGATGGCCCGGGAAATCCACGACACCCTGGCACAGGGCTTCACGTCCATCGCCATGTTGTCCGAAGCGGCGCAGGCCCAGCTCAGGACACAGCCACAGGATCCCGCGGGTCTGCTGCGGAGCCTTTCGGCCATCTCCCAGACCGCGCGGGAAAGCCTGGCGGAAGCCCGGGCCCTGGTGGCGTCGGGCGTCCCGTCCCACGTCCAGGGCGGAGACCTGCTGGCGGCACTGCAGCGGCTTCCTGATTCCCTGCACCTGGACAGCATGCAGCTGAAGATCGCGTTGCCGGACAGCCTGCCGGCGCTTCAGTCCACGCAGCAGGTGGCCCTGCTCCGGACGGCGCAGGAAGCCCTGAACAACGTCCGGAGGCATTCCCGGGCCACAACCGCGGAGCTGCTGGTGGACGTCCCGGCGGGAGAGCCGCCGCTGCTGCGGCTGACCGTGACGGACAACGGACAGGGCTTTGACACCTCCGCCAACCACCAGGGGTTTGGCCTGAAGTCGATGGCTGCCCGCCTGGAGGAAATAGGCGGACGGCTCGAAGTCACTTCATCCTCCGGCGGCACCCGGCTGGTGGCTGTCGTCCCGACGGCGGGACCAGCCGTCCGCGCGGATGGAACCGAACGTGCCGACGCGGCAGCACCGGAGTCCGGGGATGCGGACCATCGCTTGGAAACCCCCACGCCCGGAGCCAGGGCGTGACCGCCTCGGGAACGGTCACCGTGGTCCTGGCCGATGACCACCCTGTGGTCCGGAGCGGCCTTGCCGCGCTGCTGGACACCGCTGCCGGCATTGACGTGGTGGCTGACGCCGCCAACGGCCAGGAAGCCGTGGACGCCGTCAGCCGCCTGCGGCCGGACGTTGTGCTGATGGACCTGCGGATGCCGGTCCTGGACGGCGCCGGCGCCACGGAACAGATCCGGGACCGGTTCCCCGGCACCAAGGTACTGGTCCTCACTACTTACGACGACGACTCCGACATCATGCGCGCAGTGGAGTCGGGCGCGGTGGGCTACCTCCTGAAGGACACTCCCGGGGAGCGGATCATTGACGCCGTGCGCGCTGCTGCCCGTGGTGAGACCGTGCTGGCGCCGCCGGTTGCGGCACGGCTGGTCTCCCGGATGCGGTCCCCGGAACCGCCCCGGCTGACGGCCAGGGAGGTGGAGGTCCTCCGTTGCGTTGCCCAGGGACTGAGCAACCCCGAGGTGGCCGCGCGCCTGCACATCGCCGAAGCGACCGTCAAAACCCACCTGCTGAGGGTCTTCAACAAACTGGATGTGGATGACAGGACCCGGGCTGTGGTCCTCGCCATGGAGCGTGGCCTTTTGTAACCGGTTTGTGTCGTACCCCACACCGAGCACTAGAATCTAGGGTGAGCTCAGCGTGGCGCTCTGCCTGTAAACCTTCACACCAGGATTTGAGCCGAGACATGAAAATTGGAATTCTTACCAGCGGTGGCGACTGCCCCGGACTGAACGCCGTTATCCGCGGAGCCGTCCTTAAAGGCATTGCCATCCACGGCCACGAATTCGTGGGGTTCCTGGACGGCTGGCGCGGCGTCGTTGAAGGCGACATCATCGATATCCCCCGCACCATGGTCCGCGGCATCGCCAAGCAGGGTGGCACCATCCTGGGGACTTCCCGCACCAACCCGTTCGAGAACGGCGGCGGCCCGGAGGTCATCAAGGCCCACATGGACCGCATGGGCATCGATGCGATCATCGCCATCGGCGGTGAGGGAACACTCGCTGCGGCCAAGCGCCTCACCGACGCCGGGCTGAAGATCGTGGGTGTCCCCAAGACCGTGGACAATGACCTCGACGCCACCGACTACACCTTCGGATTTGATACGGCCGTGCAGATCGCCACCGAGGCCATCGACCGGCTGCGTACCACCGGCGAGTCCCATCACCGCTGCATGATCGCCGAAGTGATGGGCCGCCATGTGGGGTGGATCGCCCTCCACGCCGGAATGGCCGCCGGTGCGCATGCCATCCTGATCCCGGAGCAGAAGGTCAGCATCGAACAGATCACCGAATGGGTGCAGGAGGCCCACGACCGTGGCCGTGCGCCCCTGGTGGTGGTTGCGGAAGGCTTTGTGCCTGAACATATGGAAACTCCCCACTCCGAGCGTGGCCTGGACACCTTCGGCCGGCCCCGGCTGGGCGGCATCGCGGACCAGCTCGCCCCCGAACTTGAAGCCCGCACGGGCATCGAAACCCGCGCCACCATCCTGGGCCACATCCAGCGCGGCGGCGTCCCGTCCGCCTTCGACCGCGTCCTGGCCACCCGGCTGGGCATGGCCGCCATCGATTCCGTGGTGGAAGGCTACTGGGGCGGCATGGTGGCGCTCAAGGGCACCGACATCGAGCACGTGGCCTTCTCGGAGGCCCTGGGCCAGTTGAAGACCGTTCCGCAGAACCGCTACGACGAGGCCGCCGTCCTGTTCGGCTAGGCCTCAATCAGCACAGGATCCGCGCGAACGTACAGTTGTGGCCCCACTTCGAAGGGCCACAACTGTACGTTCGCGCTTCCCTGTGCTGGGTAGGCTGGGGATATGACTCTTGACCCCGGTTCCGCCGCCATCATACAGCTCGCATGGGCAAGGCGCCTGGGGCTCGACGACGATGCGTTCGCGGGGGCGGTTGCTTCCGGCGAGCGGCTGGTCAGGGCTGACGATTCAGTGCAGACGGTGGAATTTGTCCGGCTTTTCGGCAGCTCGGCCCTGGTTGGCCCGCAGTGGGTGATCGACGCTGCTGCCGGAATCCCGGACCAGGAGATGGCCCAGCACGTCACCCTGCTGACCCTGACCCGCGACCATGGAGGACACGGTCTGGGGGCGGCGGCACTGTTCTTCGCCGACGACCTGCCCCTGAAGCATCCGTCCGAGGACCTGACGGTGTCCCACGGCAACCCCGAGGCGATCGAACTGGAAGCGCTGTGCCCCCCGGACGACGTCAACGAGGTGGGGCTCTCGGACCTGGAAAACCGGTACACCATCGTGCACGAGGTGGACGGCCGGCGGGTCCCGGTAGCCTGCGGGGCGTACACCGAGTGGGAAGGCCTGCTGGGCCACCTCGGTGTGCTGGTGGATCCTGCGTGGCGGCGGCGCGGGCTTGGCTCGTTGGCTGCCTCCATCGCCGCCCACGAGGCACTCGCGGCAGGACTCACCGTCCAGTGGCGTGCCGAAGTCAGCAACACCGGATCCGTGGCTTTGGCCCGGAAGCTCGGGCTGTCCACCGGAGGAATCCAGACCAGCGTGCACCTGCGCTGACCCCCCGGGCCAGGCCTCGCCCGGTCCGGCCCGGCGGCACGTAGCGCGCCGCCGTCGGCCCAGTGCCGCGGTCGGGCTCAGTGGAGCAGGATCAGTTCCCCAGCAGGTGAAGGATCTCCGTGCGGGCGAACATCTGCGCCGCAGCCCGGGCCGACGGCGTGCCGGCGTCGGGGTCGGCACCGGCGTCCAGCAGCACGCGGGCAACGTCCGTGTAGCCCTTGAACGCCGCTCCGGCCAGCGGCGTCTGGCCCCGGTCGTTGGCAGTGTCAGCCTCGGCACCGTGCTCCAGAATAAGCTTCACCGTCTCCGCGTGGCCGTGGTATGCGGCAAGCATCAGCAACGAATCCCCGGCAGCGTTGGTCATGGTGGCAGGAGCCCCGGCGCCGAGGTAGCCGCGCAGAAGCCCGGTGTCACCTTCCCTGGCGGCCTGGAACAGCTTGTGGGCCAGCGCCACGGTTTCATCGTCAGGCGCTGGTGAGCCGGATGCTGCCGGGCCGGGTGCGGTGTTTTCTGTCATCAGCGGGTCCCCCTCAGGAATCCTGTCGGGCGCCCCACTACCTGGCCGGCGTCGGGGGCGACAATCACTTCCTGGGCGGCCGGGTAAGGTTCCTCGCCGTCCAGCACAGTCAGTATTTCATCAGGTGCAACGGAGCGCTTAATGACGGCCAGCGCCACCGGGCCCATTTCGTAGTGCTGTGCCACGGAGGTTACCGTGCCGATCTTCCGCTCGCCGAGGAGGACCTGGCTGCCCGGTGCCGGCATGGTGTGCTGGGATCCGTCCAGCTGGAGGAAAACCAGGCGCCGCGGTGGATGGCCCAGGTTGTGCACCCTGGCAATGGTCTCCTGGCCCTTGTAGCAGCCTTTGGACAGGTGCACCGCAGTGCGAAGGAGGTCCAGTTCGTGCGGAATGGTCTTGTCGTCGGTTTCGGCGCCCAGCCGGGGACGCCAGGCAGCAACGCGGAGGGCTTCGGCTGCCAGCACACCGGCGAGCGGCCGGTCCTTCACCGTCTGTTCCAGTTCGGCGGCCGGTACCAGGTACTCGAACCATGGCCGTTCCAGCCCGGGGTGCCCATCTTCGGGAACCACTGCGTAGGAGTAGCCGCCGGCGCCGACATGGGGCCAAGGATCCTGCCAGGCCAGCAGGCCGGACCATTCCGGTACTTCCTTGGTGGACCCGAGCACTGCCCATTCTGAGGAGACGTCGTTGATTTCGACCCTCAGCATGAACTTCATCCTGTTTAGCCATTCAGCCAGCGGACCGGCCTCGGCGGCCTCCACGATGAGCCAGGTGGTCCCGCCGTCGTCCACCACCCGGGCGTCAAACTCGATCCGGCCCTGGATGCTCAGCAGGAGCAGTTCGCTTGATTCCCGCGGCTGCAGGCCGGTGACCTGCTGGGACGACAAGGTGTTCAGCCACGTCAGCCGGTCCGGGCCACTGACGGTCACCACGCCGCGGTGGGAGAGGTCGACGACGGCGGTGCCGGCCGCGAGGGCGCGCTGCTCACGCAGGGGCTCACCGTAGTGGGCTGCGACGCCGGCGTCCGCGCCGGCGCCCTCGACGGCACCAGGGCGCGACAGCAGTGGGCTGGGAGTAGTCATACTGGGGCAACGTCCTTTGGTCGGTGTGTATTCCGGTCCCGACAGTCCGGATGATGCGGGTGCTGACACCGTGTTTTTCAGGAAACCTTTTTCAGGAAGGCGGAGGCATGGGCCTCAAGACCCTTGCCTGGCTGCGTCGTGCCGCCAGTGGCGACGTCCCAACGCCAGAGCAGGTTGCCGTCCACGAGTCCGAAGATCCGGGTGGCCGCGCTGTAGTCCTTGGAATGGCTGCCGCGCATCACCATGTCCGTGGTGAGTTGGATCTGCGGTCCCTTGATCTGCCCGTAGTAAAGCTCGGAGATACCGCCAGGGTGCGCGATGGAAACGGAGATGTCGAACCCGCCATCCTTGTTGCGCAGGGCCTCCACCTCGTCAGCGCTCTTGAGGGCCGGAACTATGTCCGCCGGAACGAGGCCCGGGCCGCCGTCGGCATCGAGCTGTTTACGCTCCAGCGCCCAAAAGCCGGTCTCAACGGTCAGCGGCCGCAGGCGCGTGCCGTCGTCGGCCGTCAGCCAGCTCTCCGCGCGGTATTGCAGGTACGGCAGCCCGTTGTGCGTGAAGGACACGTGCTGGAAGAAGTGCTCCGAGTCCTCGTCGCCGCTGCCGAGCCGGCCGCTGCCTTCCCACTCACCAATGAGCCAGGAAAGCGGAACGAGTTCGGGGGTCAGATCTGTCGGAATCTCTATCGGCACAGCAATTACCTCGGGAAACGGCTAGCTAGGCGGAAAGTCTACTTCTGGCCCTTGAAGAGCCGGTAGACGACAAATCCTGCGAACCAGGCCATCGCGAGGCTGGCGATGCCGAGCAGGACAAGGAAGAAGATTTCAAATGCAAGTACGGACATGATGCCATCCTAACGCTTAGTAGATGAGTAGTTTGTCTATGAAGTACGCCAGCGAACCCACTGCTGAGACGGGTGCAAGACCCATACTAAGAGCCGCCGGAAGATTTAGTGGAGCGCCCCGGAGTGTGACGAGCCGGCGGAAGCTGACCAGCACGGCCCCCACCACTACGCCGAAAATTGCGGCCGGCAAGACGGCGATGTCAGAAAAGACCAGGCCCGCAAGCGGTCCGGCAAGCCCTGCCATGACAATGCCGAGCGGCGCCACGATGCTGTCAGGCCAGCGGATGAGTCCTGCCAGCAGGGCCACCGCAGCGCTGATGGCGGCGACCAGCATCATTTCCCTGACGCCGTTGAAACGGGCCCCGGCAATCCAGCCCGCGCCCAGGCAGGACAGCAGCACGCCGGAGCAACACCCCAGCGTCGATTCGAGCCGCTGGGCCTGGCCGGTGCCGCGGATGAGCTGCACCACAAACACCGCCATCATGCCCAGCGCCATGAATGCCGGCGTCCAGTTCAGGAAGCCCGGGGCCGGGACCAGTCCGGCCGCAAGCGCCGATCCGACACCGGGCAGTGCAATGACAGCCGCCAGGGTCTTCTTCGCCGGAATGCGGAGGAAGTGGGGCCAGCCGATGCCCACCGCCAGCGCCACGGCCACGGCGACGGCGATCAAAGCCTCCGGGGACGTGTACACGCCGGCAATGATGGCAACCAGTCCGGCCACCCCGAAGGCGCCGATGGTCCACGAGGCCAGTGACCGGGCAGGGGCCTGCAGATCCGCGCTCATGCGGGACCTGGCCCTGACGTGCGCGGCTTCAACTCTGCACCCAATTCGCGGCATCCCATTCTGGCTGGTGACCGGAAGGCGGTTCAGCCCCCGGCAGGGCACAGTGCCCTGTGGTTCAATCCTGCCCTATATGACCGGGATGTGTCGCAAAACGGAAATGTCAACGGTTGCGATCAGTGTCTGTAGCAGGGCCGTTGGGTATACTCAAAGCTCAGCTACGCTTCCTGCTACGGTTGCCGGCCGGATAGTTCCATCGACGGCCCAGACCGCAGCAGTGAGACAGTACCGGCCGGTGAAAACCCGGTTCAGTCGCCCAAAGATGCGCGGACGGCCCTTGGAGGAATAATGTCGCACATCCTGTTATTGACGAACAGCACCGGCTCATCGGTAGACATCCTGCCTGCCCTTGAACTGCTGAACCACCGCGTGCACATCCTCGCCGCCGAACCCACCGCACTGCTCGAAACCGATCCCTGCGACATTGTGCTGCTCGACGCCCGCAAGGATCTGGTGGGCGCCCGTTCCCTGACCCAGCTCCTGAAGGCCACGGGCCTGAGCGCACCGCTCGTCCTGATCCTGACCGAGGGCGGCATGGCCGCGGTTTCCTCGGCCTGGGCCGTTGACGACATCGTGCTGGATTCAGCCGGGCCTGCCGAGGTGGAGGCCCGCATCAGGCTGTCCGTGGCACGCGCCGTTCCGGACACCGACGACGCCCCTTCCGAAATCCGGGCCGCCGGCGTCGTCATCGATGAGGCGAGCTACACGGCCCGCGTCAACGGCGCCCCGCTGAACCTGACCTTCAAGGAGTTCGAACTCCTGAAGTACCTTGCCCAGCACCCGGGACGCGTATTCACCCGCCAGCAGCTGCTGACCGAGGTCTGGGGCTATGACTACTACGGCGGCACACGCACCGTTGACGTCCACGTCCGGCGCCTTCGCGCCAAGCTTGGCGCGGACCACGAAAACCTGATCAGCACCGTGCGGAACGTGGGTTACCGGCTCACCCTGGTGCGGCAGCAGGAAGACGAGCTCACGGAAGCCTGAGCCTGAAAACACTTCAACACAACAGCCCCGGACCACTGGTCCGGGGCTGTTATTCGTTGTGGAGGACATACGGGTCGAACGTATCGAGGCCACCCCACTGGTGGATCCCCCTCGCATCCGGCGTTGTGTGTTGCTCGCGCCCGATCGGATATCGACTATACGGTCCAGCCACGCACCTATCAAATCGGCACAGCCCCGCCCCGGGCGTATAGCCTAGCTTCATGACCCCAGCACATCCGGAGAAATGGCCCGTCCTCATTGTCAGGGGCGGTGTGGATGACCAGTTGCTGAAGGACTTCAGGGGACTCCTGTCCGCTGCGGAGGAATCCGACGGGAATCCCTCGCTCTCGGAGCAGACGGTAGTCACACTCCGCGCGGGGGATTCATCGGATCACTCCCTCCTGAGCCTGGCACTCTATGCTCCGGATGAGGATTCGGATCCCATGTCGGGACAGGACCTGGCCGGCTTCGCGGTAGTGGTTGAAGAGTCCGACGGCGACGGGGTGCTGGAGATCGCTGTCCATCCGAGTTACCGGAACCAGGGGGTGGCCGACCGCCTGGTGGGTGCCCTGAAAACGGCACGTGGCCTGGACGGCCTGAAGGCCTGGTCCCATGGCAACCACGAGGCCGCCGCGGATCTTGCCGCCCGGTACGGCTTTGGCCCGGTCCGGGAGTTGTGGAAGATGCGGCTGGCGACTGCCTCCTCGGACCTTCCCGACGCCGGGCTCCCGGACGGCGTTTCGCTGCGGGCTTTTGTGCCGGGCCAGGACGAGGACGCCTGGCTGGCGGCGAACCGTGAGGCCTTCGCCCACCACCCTGAGCAGGGCGGGATGACCCGCTCCGACCTGGAGGCCAGAATGGCCGAAGACTGGTTTGACCCGGCAGGTTTCCTGCTGGCGGTGGACGGGTCCGGCCGGCTGCTGGGTTATCACTGGACCAAGGTCCACCCCCGGCACGGTGGCCACCCGGCGATCGGTGAGGTCTACGTCGTCGGCGTCTCCCCCACGGCGCAGGGAATGGGCCTCGGCAAAGCGCTGACGGTCGCCGGCATCCGCCATCTCCAGAACCTGGGCCTCCACGCAGTCATGCTTTATGTCGACGCCGACAACGCCCCGGCAGTACGGCTGTACCAAAGCCTCGGCTTTACGCGGTGGGACATGGATGTGATGTACGGGCCGGTCACGCCGGGTTAGTCCAATCGACTGACGCACGGCTTCCGCCGCCTGAAACCTAGGGGTCTGCGCCGCTGAATGATTGTAAGGTTGAAACAGAACCGCGCCGGCCGTGAAAGCCAGCATTCAGCGCCAGGTAAGAGGAGAACCCATGAAACCGGAACCCGCCGGAACAGTCACGTCCGAAGGCTCCGCACTGCCTGTTCGGGCCCGTTTTGGTTCTTCGGAAGTTCCTGCGTCGCGCGCCACGCAGGACCGGATCGACATCCCCGAGTTCGCTCCCAACCTTGAGCCTGACGGCGATATCCGGCCGGACCGGTTCCTGGACCGCGAGCTGAGCTGGCTGTCCTTCAACTCCCGCGTGCTGGAACTTGCCGAGGACCCCACGCTCCACCTGCTGGAGCGGGTCAGCTTCCTGTCCATCTTCGCCTCCAACCTGGACGAGTTCTTTATGGTCCGCGTGGCCGGACTGAAGCGGCGCATCGCCACGGGGCTGGCTGTGCCCTCCCCCGCCGGCCTCAGCCCGGTGGAAGTCCTGGAAAAAATCGGCGAGGAAGCCCACCGGCTCCAGCAGCGCCACGCCCAGGTCTTCGCGGAGCAGATCCGCCCGGCGCTGGCGTACGAGCACATCCACGTTATGCACTGGGACGAACTGGACGACGCCGCGAAGCAGCAGCTCAGCGCCATGTTCGCCGAGAAGGTCTTCCCCATCCTGACGCCGCTGGCCGTGGACCCTGCGCACCCCTTCCCTTACATTTCCGGGCTGTCACTGAACCTGGCTGTGGTGGTGCGCAACCCCGTCAGCGACAAGGAGCTCTTCGCCCGCGTCAAGGTCCCTGACCAGCTTCCCAGGCTGATCTCCATCGACGGACCGCGTGCCGGCGCCGTTGCGGGCAGGGTCGCCCGGTTCATCGCCCTCGAAGAAGTCATTGCGGTGCACCTGGACAAGCTCTTCGCCGGGATGGAAGTCCTGGAACACCACATCTTCCGCGTCACCCGGAATGAGGACGTGGAAGTGGAGGAGGACGACGCCGAGAACCTCCTGCAGGCGCTGGAGAAGGAACTGCTGCGCCGCCGGTTTGGCCCGCCCGTCCGCCTTGAGGTCACCAACGACATCAATCCGAACATCCGTGCCCTGCTGATCCGCGAGCTCGGCGTGGAAGAGTCCGAGGTGTACTCCGTCCCTGCGCCGCTGGACCTCCGTGGCCTGTCCGTGATTGCTGGCATCGACCGGGCGGACCTGCACTACCCCAAGCATGTGCCGCACACCTCCCGGTACCTCAACGAGTCCGAGACGTCCAAGGCAGCCAATGTTTTCGCCGCCATGCGCCGCCGGGACATCCTGCTCCACCACCCCTACGACTCCTTCTCCACGTCGGTCCAGGCCTTCCTGGAACAGGCGGCCGCGGACCCGAAGGTCCAGGCCATCAAGCAGACCCTGTACCGCACTTCGGGCGATTCGCCCATCGTGGATGCCCTGATCGATGCCGCCGAAGCCGGCAAGCAGGTCCTGGCCCTGGTGGAGATCAAGGCCCGGTTCGATGAGCAGGCGAACATCTCCTGGGCACGGAAGCTGGAGCAGGCTGGTGTGCACGTGGTTTACGGCATCGTGGGCCTTAAGACCCACTGCAAGCTTTCACTGGTGGTCCGGCAGGAGGTGGACGGGCTTCGCCGCTATTGCCACATCGGCACCGGAAACTACCACCCGCGGACCGCCCGCTACTACGAGGACCTCGGCCTGCTGACCGCGAACGACCAAGTGGGTGAGGACCTATCCAAGCTGTTCAACCAGCTCTCCGGATACGCGCCCAAGTCCACGTTCAAGCGTTTGCTCGTGGCTCCCAGGTCAGTCCGCTCCGGGCTCATTGACCGCATCGAGACGGAAATCCGCAACGCCCGCGCAGGCCTGTCCGCCCGCGTCCAGATCAAGGTCAACTCGATGGTGGACGAGGCGATCATCGATTCCCTGTACCGTGCGTCGCAGGCGGGCGTGAAAGTGGACGTCATAGTCCGCGGCATCTGCTCGCTGCGTCCCGGCGTGCCGGGCCTGAGCGAGAACATCACAGTGCGTTCCGTGCTGGGACGGTTCCTGGAACACTCCCGCGTGTTCGCCTTCGCGAACGGTGGGGACCCGGTGGTTTACATCGGCTCCGCCGACATGATGCACCGCAACCTGGACCGCAGGGTCGAGGCACTGGTGCAGCTTGCCAGCCCCGATGACATCACCTACGTCCTGGACCTGCTGCGCCGCTACATGGACCCGGAGACGGCGAGCTGGCACCTGGACAACCAGGGCGACTGGAGCCGGCACCACATCGCCGACGACGGCACGCACCTCGACGACGTCCAGTCCTGGCTGCTTGCATCGAGGCCGCGCCAGCGCTCCTTGAGCCGCCGGTAGGGCAGCGGTGTTGGCAAGCGATACACCGGTAGCAGACCAGACAGACCATCCCGGTGAGCCGGTGGCGGTCACCGCTGCCGGGGCACTGCCCTGGCGGATAAACAAGGACCGGCTGGAGGTCCTGCTGATCCACCGGCCACGGTACGACGACTGGTCCTGGCCCAAGGGAAAGATTGACGCCGGCGAGACCATTCCCGAGTGTGCCGTCCGCGAGATCCAGGAGGAGATCGGGCTCACCGCCCAGCTTGGCATCCCGCTTCCGCCGATCCACTATCACGTGGCGTCAGGCCTGAAAGTGGTCCATTACTGGGCAGTCCAGGTGAACGGTGCAACCCTGCGGCCGGACGGCAAGGAGGTTGACAGCGTGATGTGGTGCGCCCCGGAAAAGGCTGCCGAGCTGCTGTCCAACCCGTCCGACGTCGCCCCCCTCGAATACCTCCGGGAGGCACACGAGCGCCACGAACTGGCCACGTGGCCGCTGATTGTGGTGCGGCACGCCAAAGCCAAGCCGCGCTCATCCTGGACCAAGGCCGAAGGAGAGCGGCCCCTGGCCGCCACCGGGATCAGGCAGGCCCAGGCGGTAGGGCGCCTGCTGCAGGTCTGGAAGCCGCAAAAGGTGGTCAGCAGTCCGTGGCTTCGCTGTGTTGCCACCATCGCGCCCTATGCCAAGGCCACAGACGCAAAAATCAAGCTGGCGGACGCCCTGACGGAACACCGCCACGCCCGGAACCCGAAGAAAACCGCTGCCGTGGTGTCCGCCCTGATGGACAAACAGCGCGGGGTTGCCGTCTGCACGCACCGGCCCGCACTGCCCACCGTCCTGGACCAGCTGGGCAAGACCATGCCATCCCGGCTGCGCGGACTCCTGCCGACGTCCGATCCCTACCTGGCGCCGGGAGAGATCCTGGTATTCCACGTCGCCCACCGCAGCAAGCAGCGGATCGTCGCCGTGGAACAGTTCAAACCGTTTGACGACTAGGACTTAACACCGGCCCAGGCGTGCCGCGCATTGACCCCGGAGGCTTTGTATCAAATACTTGATACATTGACGCACCGTCTGGGGGATAGAGTGCCGAACGACAGTCTCGAAATTGCCATCCACAACGTTCCGCCCTTGGCCCTGCTGGGGCCCTTCCTGTTGGCAGCAGGCCTATACCTGCTGCTGCGGTGGGTGATCCGGGCACCCGCTGGGGGAACCACTGCCGTCACGGTGTCCCAGCATTCGCTGTGGATCGGCGTGATCGGCTGGCTCGCAAGCTCCCTGCAGACCGCGGGAAGTGCGGGCATCCTTCCCGCCGGGAGCACCACTCCCCCGCTTGCCACCCCCTTAAGCATCCTGGTTGCTTTGGCCTGGCCCATCCTCGGCTGCCTCGCCGTCCATGCCATCGGGCAGTTGAGCTATCCGGGGCCGCAGCGTCCGCGCAGGCTGGCAACGTTGGAGGTCCGCCGCGTCCGGGACTTCCTGCCACGCGCCCTGGGGTGGACAGTGCTGGCGATCTTCGCTGCCTCGGCACTTCACATCGGCTGGGTTGCCACCCTCCCCGGGTATGAGGCCGTCCCGTTCACCGGCCAGGAGCACGACCAGGGCTTCAGCCGGATCGGCGGGGACGGACGGATCCAGGGTTCCGTCCTCGCGGCCTGCCTGGGCGCCGGCTGGCTTGCGCTGGCCCTGGGCACCGTCCTGGTGCTGAATCTCATCAGCCGCCGGAGGCAGCTCGAGGCCCTGGACGCGGCGGAGAACGACCTGCTGCGGACCATCGCCATGAACAGGCTCCTGCGGACGGTCGCAACCATCGCCGCAGGACTTGCCGCAATAGGGGGAAACTTCGCAGCACGGCCTGACCCCTCAGCCAACGTCACCAGCTGGACCAACCCTGCGGGATTGGCGGCATTCGTGGTGCTGCTGCTCATGTGGGCGTGGGCGCCGCCCAAACTGCCCAGCGCGCAGGTGGGAGGCGGCGTGGGAATGGTGGAGCCTCCGGCCGCCGCACACCCGGCGACGCGCCTCTCCGTTTCGCTCGGGGCAGCCATGGGGCTCGCACCGCTCATCGCCGGCGCGGTGGGGTTCTTTTTTCCCGGCCTTCGGGCGCAGCCGGTGGTCCTGGTTGCGCTGATGGCTGCCGCCCTGCTGCTCGTGGCGGCTGCGGGCGAGCTCCTGCTGCACCGCAACTATGGCTCCACCGAAGTGCCCAGGACGTGGCCGCGGCAGGCGGTCAGCCCGGCCCTGCTGACCACGGCGATCGCCGCCGTCGCGCTTTTCATGGCGGTCACGGTGGTGGCTGCCGCGGGTGAACTGCAGCTGCGCCAGTCCGGGCGCAACGCGTCCGGAAGCTGGGTGGCCGCAATCCTGGTCGCCGTGGCCGTGGCAGCAACCGCCTGCCTGCCAGTGGCCGCGGCCAGGATGCGCCGCGGCATCGCGACCGGCGTCCCCGGCCTCGACGCAGCGCTGCGGGCGATCCTGGTCCACCGTGTGGTGCGGACCGTTGCCGCGTACTGCGTGGCCCAAAGCGGGGTGTTGCTCATAACGGCCAGTAACGCCTTGCCGCCGCTGCTGGGGCTGCCTGCGTCGTCCTCCACCTGGCAGCCGGCGGCCATCGCAGGGGCCGCGCTCGCGGTTGCCGGGGTTGTCATTACCGTTATCCCGGTCAGGGGATTCGCCCGGGTTCCTGCAGCCCCGGTGCAGTCCGTGCCGGAAGGGTCCCGGTGAACGCCGGAATCTTCGTGGACCTGCGGTCGGCAACCCCGCCGTATGAGCAGATCCGCTCCCAGGTCAGCTCCCTGATTGCCACCGGCGCACTCCCGCTGGGCAGCCGGCTGCCCACAGTCCGCAGCCTTGCGGCCGATCTTGGCATCGCGGCCGGGACAGTCGCCCGGGCCTACAAGGAGCTTGAGGCGGCCGGCCTCATTGAATCCCGACGGCGGAACGGCACCGTCGTGGCGCACTCGGCGCCGGGCGGGGAGGGGCTCACACGCGGCACCGTGCCGGAAGCGGTGACTGCCGCCGTCGACCTCCTGGTCAGTGCCGGCCGGGACGCCCGGCTCAGCGATGAACTGCTGCTGGACCTGGTCCGTGGGAAGCTGCGGAAGGGCTGACGGTCTGGCCCTGGCGTTTTTCGGCTCACCGCGATGTCGCCGGCGGCCTCGGGCAGACCTCCCCGGTAGACTTTAGCCGTGAGCATTCCTACGCCTTATGAAGACCTCCTGCGCGATGTCATGGCCCATGGCACGCACAAATCCGACCGTACGGGGACGGGCACCACCAGCGTGTTCGGCCGGCAGATCCGCTTCGACCTGGCCAGGAGCTTCCCGCTGATCACCACTAAACGCGTGCATTTCAAGTCCGTGGCGGTGGAGCTGCTGTGGTTCCTGCGCGGTGAATCAAATGTGAAGTGGATGCAGGACCAGGGTGTGACCATCTGGAATGAATGGGCTGACGCCGAAGGCGAGCTCGGCCCCGTCTACGGCGTCCAGTGGCGCAGCTGGCCCACGCCGGACGGCGGCCATATCGACCAGATCGCCGAGCTTGTGGAGAACCTCAGGTCCAACCCTGACTCACGCCGGCACATCGTGTCTGCGTGGAACGTCTCGGAGCTCAAGGACATGGCGCTGCCGCCATGCCACGCCTTCTTCCAGTTCTACGTCGCAGACGGCAAGCTGTCCTGCCAGCTGTACCAGCGCTCGGCGGACATGTTCCTGGGAGTTCCCTTCAACATTGCCTCCTACGCCCTGCTCACCCACATGGTGGCCCAGCAGGCCGGCCTGGACGTTGGCGAATTTGTCTGGACCGGCGGGGACGTCCACATCTACGAGAACCACATGGACCAGGTCCTCAAGCAGTTGGACCGCGAACCGTACGAGTACCCGCAACTGCTGATCACCCGGAAGCCGGCGTCGATTTTCGACTACACGCTGGAGGACTTCGAAGTGGTCGGCTACCAGCACCACCCGACGATTAAGGCTCCGATCGCCGTATGAGCACCGAGAACACAGCAGATGCCAAAGCTTTTACAGAGGAACTTGCCGGGTCCGTCACCGGCGTTGGTTTGGTGTGGGCGCAGACGTCCGGCGGTGTGATCGGCAAGGACGGCGACATGCCCTGGAACCTGCCCGAGGACCTGTTGCACTTCAACCGGCTCACCATGGGACACCCGGTGATCATGGGCCGCAAGACATGGCTGTCGTTCCCGGACAAGTACCGTCCGCTCCCGGGCCGGACCAACATCGTCATTACCCGGCAGAAAGGCTGGGGCGAGTCGCCCGAGGCGGAGGGCGCCGTCGTGGTTCCCTCCCTGGATGACGCCCTCCTGGAGTCGCAGTTCGTCGACGGCGGCGAGACGGTGTGGATCCTGGGTGGCGGCGAGGTGTTCCGCCAGTCCACGGATCTTGCCAACGTGGCCGTGGTCACCACCATCGATGTGGAGGCCGACGGCGACACGTTCGCTCCCGAGCTGGGCGAAACCTGGGAGGCGGCCACCGCCGTTCCCCCGGACGGCTGGCTCACCGCCGCCAACGGGACGAAGTACAGATTCACCAAATGGGTACGGACGGCGGGCTGAGATGCTGAAGAAACCGGAGACGCTTTTTGTCCTGGGCTACATGCTGCTGCCGCTGCTTGCCCTCTTGTCCGCCATCGTTGGCCTGACCATGATCCTGGGCGGCAACAAGATCTCCGGAGCGATTGTGCTCGTGGTGGTGACGCAGGTGTTCGCGTTCGGGGCCTTCTACGCCTTGCGGCTCCGTAAAGCCGCAGTGGTGAAGGAAAGCGACCGCAGCTGACGCATCCTGGCTTGGGGCGGATGGGGAGGACAGCCCATCGCAGCCCCGCCGTGCCGATACTAGACCGCCCCTATTACTACGCCACGGGGATGGAACGGACCGTGTACGCCTATACGCAGGAAGAATGGGCATCGGCGGGTCGCAGCCGTCCGGCAACTACTCGGTTCACACCACAACGGGCCTGTACATCTTCACGATCCTGATGACGATTCCCGCCATCGTGGCGCCCCTGGTCCTGATTATCGGCGTAGCCAGCCTCAGCATCCTTCTTGCCCTCCTCCGGGAATGCAATTACCCGCGAAAATTTCCCCGACAGCACCGCGTCCGTTCCCCGGTGAAACAAATTAGGGCTGACCGCCGTACTCCATCCACCACCGGCGTGACGTAACCGACTGCGTCCTGCCGGTTCGGAAGTCTAAACTGTACGAATGACTACAGCAGCTACTCCGTCCGTTGGACTTGTCGGTTGGCGTGGCATGGTCGGTTCCGTCCTGATGCAGCGCATGCAGGACGAGGGCGACTTCGCCAGCATCAACCCGGTGTTTTTCTCCACCTCGAACGCAGGAGGTGCCGCCCCGTCCTTTGCTGATGGGGCCGGCAAGCTCGAGGACGCGTTCGACGTCGACACCCTGGCTAAGCTGCCCATTATTGTTACCGCCCAGGGCGGGGACTACACCAAGCGCGTCCACACCGAGCTGCGGAGCCGCGGCTGGGACGGCCTCTGGATCGACGCCGCCTCCACCCTGCGCATGAACGACGACTCCATCATCGTGCTGGACCCGATCAACCGCGACGTCATCGACAAGGGCCTGGTCAACGGCACGAGGGACTTCATCGGCGGCAACTGCACGGTGTCCTGCATGCTGATGGGACTTGGCGGGCTGTTCAAGAACGGCCTCGTTGAATGGGGCACGTCCATGACCTACCAGGCTGCCTCCGGCGGCGGCGCCCGGCACATGCGCGAACTGCTCAGCCAGTTCGGCACGCTCAACGCCGAAGTGAGCTCGGAGCTGGACGACCCGGCGTCGGCCATCCTGGAAATCGACCGCAAGGTCCTGGCCCACCAGCGGACCGGCATCGACGCCACCCAGTTCGGCGTGCCGCTCGCCGGCTCCCTGATCCCCTGGATCGATGCCGACCTCGGCAACGGCCAGTCCAAGGAAGAGTGGAAGGCCGGGGTTGAGACCAACAAGATCCTGGGCACCTCGGAAGAGAACCGCGTCATCATGGACGGCCTCTGCATCCGGATCGGTGCCATGCGCTCCCACTCCCAGGCCCTCACCCTGAAACTTCGTGAGGACCTTTCCGTGGCTGAGATCGAAAAGATCGTGGCCGGGGACAACGAGTGGGCCAAGGTCATCCCGAACACCAAGGAAGATTCCATGGCCGGCCTCACCCCTGTGGCCGCCTCCGGCACTTTGGACATCCCCGTGGGCCGGATCCGCAAGATGGAGATGGGCCCGGAATACATCAGCGCGTTCACCGTGGGTGACCAGCTGCTGTGGGGCGCCGCCGAGCCGCTGCGCCGCATGCTCAACATCGCCACCGGGAACCTGTAGCCCGAAACGTACGTCAGCGGCCCTGCCCCGCATGAACGGTGCTACCCAGCACCGCTCGTGTGGGGCAGGGCCGCTTTTGTTTCATAAAGGCGGCACCCGTCCGCGCAGGAACCGGGACCGGTCCATCATGGACAGCACCCGCCGTCGCACTTCGGCAGGGCAGGCCAGATGCTTCCATTCAAGCCGCAGGACCAGCCAGCCTTCTTCCACCAGCGCGTTCTCGCGCCGCCGCTCGGCGAGCAGCACTTCCTCGGTGGGTTTGTAGTCGGTGTATTTTCCGCTGCCGTCAAACTCGATCACCACCCGCGTCTTTGGATCGGCGAAGTCTGCGCGGAAACGGCCGATCGGCGTCGGGATTTCAAACTGCGGAATGAACATCAGCAGGCCAAATGACCGCAGCAGCAGCCTGGTCCGGGTCTCCCCCACCGATTCCGACCGGCCGTCCAGGACACCCAACAGGTCCGCGGCACGCCGGCTCCCGCGTTTGGCCGGGCTCCGGTCCAGCATTTGACGCATGCTCTCGACCGTGGCTCCCTTGCGCAGCGCATGGTCTCCGATCACTGCGGCCTGTTCCAGCGGCAAGATGAGTGCACAGTCCAGGACAGTCCGTTCAATGCTGGTGGTCAGGATCTCCCTGCCGTCCGGGGTCCAAAGCGTTGCCAGTTCCGAAGATGGAAGGTCCGCCCGGTGGGTCCGGACGTCTCTTCCAGCACTTCTCAGGGAGTTCGCGTACTGCGTGGTGACGTGGATCCGGGGCCCGGCCTCCCAGACGTGGCATTCATGGAGCCTGGCAGCACTGACATGGCTGTAGCGGGAGAATCCTCCGGTGGACTCAAAGTGCGCCTGAATCAGCAAGGCGTCCCGGGTCCAGGGTTCAGCAACTTGCCAGTAGCCACTCCGGACATAGGCCCCCCGCCGAAGCCGGAGGAGGATTCCGCTCCGGATTGCAGCCGTCAGGACCCGTTCATCCAGCCCGGCCGCGCCCAGCTGCCGGGTCGAAGCGACCGGAGCTGCTGGCCAGCATGCGTCCACGAGGGCGTGGATCTTGTCGACGTTCATCGTCCAAGGCTCGTTGACCGCCGGTGGCCCCGGTAGCGGGGAGGCGTTCTATGTGGAAAAGGCCGGCTTCGTCCCCGGGTACCCCGGCTCGATGCGGCCTTCAGCGGCCCTGGCCCGCATAAGCGGCGCTGCCCAGCACCGCTCGTGCGGGGAACGGCCGCTCATGCGGGGAGCGGCCTCGCCCGTCAGCGTGCAAGGAACGCCAGGTACTGTGCGGCGGCTTTGTCGTAAGCGGCTCTGGCCCCGGCGCCCAGGGGCTTGGCTTCGTCAAAGAGTTCGGGCACGACGGCGGCGCTCCGGCCTTTGCCCGCTGCCGCCCAGGTGCCGATCACCGCTCCCCCGGCCACGATGGTCTTCTTAAACACGCCGTTCCCGCCGGGGACGATTTTGTTGGCATGCTCCGGCGCCAACACCAGGCTCCGGTCCTGGTACCCGAGCAGAAACTCGTCAAACCCGGGCAAGAGGAGGACGGACCGCTGCCCGGGCACACCGTCGTCGAGCAGTGATGCGGTTTCCGGTGACATCCAGTAGCTCGTGCCGCCGAGTTCCAGCTCCACAAGCTGTCCGCTGACCTGTTCAAACGCCGGGCGCACATCGGTCAGGGGAATCTGCGTCCACCACGCAAAGTCACGGATTGTGGCCGGGCCGTGGCTGCGGAAGTAGCGCAGGGCAAACTCGGCGATCCCCTCCTGCCGCCCAAGTTGCCGCGAAACCGGGATCCACTCATCGAAGGCCACCAGCCGTTGCTGATTGCCGGCGAGCGGTCCCTGGACCAGCCACCCGTGGCGGCACAAGGTCCCCAGGATGTGGATCCCGCGCTGGCCCGTCGTGGGCTGCCCGGCAGCGTCAAAGACAGCGAACAGCTCAGCCCTGCTAAGGGACCCGCCACCTGAGACGTGCTCCAGCGCAATGTCGCGGCACTTTTCGATGTCGGTCCACGTAATGTCCAGCTCCCGGTGCCTGCCCGCAATGCTGCGCGTGAGCCGCTCGGCGGTGAGGCCAAGCATCCAGCGCAGATCCTCCGGTGCCACCAGGTGCAGAGTTCCCCGCATTGGCCAGGACCGGACCACGCTGCCGCTGTCCAGTGCTGCCCGAACGTCCATCAGCCCCGCACCCGGAACCCGGAGGCCCACGGCCCACAGCGCCGCCTGCAGATCCTGGGCCTGGGACGCCGTCATCCAGCGCACGGCGTCCGGGACGGATCCCAGCCCGGTCCCCAGCAGTCCCTGTGAGGCGAGCCGGAGCCGCCCCATAACGGTGGGGCTTACGCGTTTTGATGACGTTCCTGCCATGCCCTCATCCTAGGTTCTCGACGAACTCCCCAACACGGTTGAACACCTGCGGTTGGTTCAGGGCTGCCGGGGTTGGTCCTGGCCCCGGGGCCTGGCCGCTAGGGTAGAACCATGACTTTGGGGAGTTTGTGGCGGTTGTTCGCGCGCGAAACAAAAAGATGGATGGTGGGAGGGACCGTTTCGGTCCTGGTTGGTGTGGCGGTGGGACTTCCGGCCGTCACCGGATTCCCGGCAAACGGGGAATCAGAACTTGCCCTGCTGCTCCTGTCCCTCGCCTGCAGCCTGGGCGGAGGTTACGCCGTCCTGTTTCCCGGAATCCGCGTCAGCGGAGGGGATCTCCTCATCTACCGCGACTGGAAGCACCATCCCCTCAGCGGGAAAGTCCTGTGGATCCTGTCCCACGCCGTGGCCGTCGCCGGCCTGGTGGCGTGCATCCGTGCCGGCGGTGGGAATCCGTCCCTGCCGGGACTTCTGGTCTGGCTCTTCATGGGCCCCTACCTCGCCCTGACCGGCTGGGCCACGGCAGTGCTCGGGACGGCGGCGAACCTCCGCCTTGCAGACGGTGAACACGGCCGCAACGGTGATGCCGGCCAACCAGCGGACACTAAAGCGCCAGGCCAATAAGCAGCGGTTCCGGGTGCAGCTCAATGCCAAATCGCTTGACGACGCCGGAGCGCACCTCGCGCGCCACTGCCACCATGTCGCCGGCGCTGGCAGAGCCGCGGTTGGTGATTGCCAGTGTGTGTTTGGTGGACAGGGAGGCCCGCCCGCCGGACACACTGCCTTCCTCCAGCCCGTAGCCTTTACGGAAGCCCGCCTGGTCGATGAGCCAGGCCGCGGACAGTTTCACCAGCCCGTCGGCGCCGGCCGGGTACCGCGGCGCTGACTCCGGCAGCCGTCCTGCCACGTCCGCCGGAACAATGGGGTTGGTGAAGAACGAGCCGGTGGAATAGGTGTCCCGGTCGGCGGGGTCCAGCACCATGCCCTTGGAGGCACGCAGGCGGAGCACCTCCCGGCGGACATCGGTGGAATAGGCACGTTTGCCGGGGTCCACACCCAGGGAGCGGGCCAGCTCTGAGTAACGGATGGGGGCGCTCATCCGGCCCAGCGGCAACTGGAATTCAACGGTCAGCACAATATAGCGCGGGGAGCCGTTCACAGTGGTCTGCTTAAGGATGGAATCGCGGTAGCCGAACTTCAACTCTGAGTTGGTGAACGTTTTGACTGCGTTCCGGGTCCGGTCCCAGGTCCGTACCGCGGCGATGGTCTGCGACACATCAGCGCCGTAGGCCCCCACGTTCTGGACCGGCGTGGCGCCCGTGGCGCCTGGGATGCCGGCGAGGGCCTCGATCCCGGACCAGGCGTGCAGCACCGCGTGCTCCACCAGGGCATCCCAGTTATGACCTGCCTGGACCACCACGGACACCCCGCCGCATGAGTCTTCGGCGTTGACGGTGAACCCCTCGGAAGCGATCCGGACCACGGTGCCGGGGAACCCGTCGTCGGAAATCAGGAGGTTGGAGCCGCCGCCGATAAGCAGCAGCGGCTCCCCGGCATCGTCCGCGGACCGGACAGCCTCGATGATCTCCGCCTCGGTCCGGGCCTCAACGAACTTGCCGGCTGGGCCTCCGACGGCGGCCGTAGTCAGGGCAGAAAGCAATGTGTGGGTCACCCATCAACCCTAGCTCAGCGGAACGGTCCGGAACTTTGTTGCTCAGCTCAGCCTGACGACGGCCTGCGCCTTCATCAGCACTTTCTGGCCGGCCGAGACTACGGTGAGGTCAACGCGGGCGGTGCCGGCATCGGCGTCGAGCTTTCCAATGGCGCCGCTGACCTCGATGGTGGCCCCGGGCTCCGGGGTCCCGGTGGTGTCCGCCACCAGCACTGGCTTGGTGAAGCGGGTCTGGAAGTCGACGACGGCGGCGGGGTCGCCCGCCCAGTCGGTCACCAGCTGCACCGCCGCACCCATGGTGAACATGCCGTGCGCGATAACGCCCGGCAGTTCCACGCCGGTGGCGAAGGCCTCGTTCCAGTGGATGGGGTTGAAATCGCCGGAGGCGCCAGCGTACTTGACCAGGTCCGTGCGGCTGACCTCGACCGTGCGGCTGCCGATATCCTGGCCGGCTGTGAGTTCGTTGAACGTGGGGCTCATGGTTACTGTCCCTCTCCGCGGACCAGGATGGATGACGTGGTGGTGGCGACGCTCTCACGCGAGTCATCAGCTGCAAGGGCAAAAATCTCCTGGCGGGTGGTGATCATGGCGCCGCCGCCCATGGCGCGGACGCCGTCAACGTGGAGTTCCGCCACCAGCCGGTCGCCGGCGAAGATGGGGCGGTGGTGGGTGAACCGCTGGTCGGCGTGGACCACGCGGGAAAAGTCGATGCCGGACTCGGGATCTTCGATCAGCTGTGCGTCGGCGCGCTGCGCGACGATGATGGCGAACGTGGGCGGCGCCACCAGGTCGGTGTGGCCCAGGGCCTTGGCCGCGTCGACGTCGAAGTGGGCAGGGTGCGTGGCCTTGACGGCGCGGGCGAACTCGCGGATCTTCTCGCGGCCGACGTCGTATACCTCTGCGGCAGGGTAACTGCGGCCCTGCAGGTCCGGATTGATAGTCATGGCTTCAAGCCTATCGCCAGCCCGGCAACGGACAGAAAAGAGTCGGCGCCGCGGGGTCAGCGCCGCAGCTTCTTCCGGATGGCCTGGCCACGGACCACAATACCGGCGATGTGCAACAGGAGGCCGAGCCCGATCAGCGGCAATGACGCGGTCGCCAGGCCCTGGTTTCCCGTGGTGTTGCCGACGAGGTTCAGGATGATTCCGACGCCGATCAGCCCCATGGCGGTGAAGACCATGACTTTGTAGGCGGTGGGCGCGGTGTTCCAGAATTCGTTCAGCACCGTCCAAGTCTACCGAGCACGCTCAGAACAGTGATTCCTGCACGGCGGGCACGTCCGAGGCGAAGTCGCCCAGCACGATGGTCCGGGCAGCCAGCCGGCCAAGGTTCACCACGAAGGCAGCGTCCGTTCCGTCCAGCCTGGCGAGGGCGTTCGTCCCGCTGAGCGCCGTGATTCCGAAGCCGTGCCGCCCGCCGTCGAGCGCGTGCGGGTAGGCGTGGCGCGGCGTGGACCCGCAGAGGCCGGAGGCCTGCGCGGGCCGGACCCATTGCTCATCGACAGTGCTGAAACCTTCGACGGCGGCGCCAGCCAGCAGCGCCCGGACCGCGGCTGCGTGGCGGGCATTCAGGGCATCCAGGCCGGGTCCCGGCAAGGGCTGCACGAGGGCTTCCGCCTTCGCGGCGGAACGGACCTGCTGGGTAAGTCCGGCTTCCGCGGAGACCAGGTCCTCGAGAATCCGCACCACCCGACCGTCCTGCGCCTTGGCGACGTACCTGGCCACCACGGCGCCCTGCTCCGCGAGCCGGTTCCATTTCCTCAGGTGGGACGCCGTTCCCACTTTGCTGGCGCCGCTGGCGAACGTGGCAACGTAGAGCCAGTGCTGCTGCATGAGGTAGGTCCGCAGGCCCGCCGGCACGCGGCCGCCGCGGTGGAAGTCATGGATGAGCCTGGAGTCGTCCAGCACAAAACAGCGCTCGCACTGCTTGCCCCTGGCAGCCGGTGCGGCTGCCGGACAAGGCGCGTGGTCGCGGCGGGACTCCGAGTGGACTTTGTGGTGGCCCAGGCAGAACCTTCCGCCGGCGGCCACCTGGAAGCCGAGCCTCGCACCCGGGTGGAGACTGACCTCCCGGAAGGTGCCGGAAGGCGACTGGAGGCGCAGAACGGGGCTGCCGCCGTCGTGCTCCAAACCCGCGGCCGGCTCCCCGTCCCAAAAGACCCCGTGCACCAGATAGCGGGTATCGGTCACGGGGTCTCCTGAACTGGACTGGTGCGGCTAGAGCGCCGGCTGCACGCCAAAAGCTACCGCGAGCTTCATGATCTTCTCGGCACGGCCCAGGCGGGGCAGGTCCGAGCCGTCACGGATGACGCGGCCGTTGGCCTCGAAGTCAGCCATGAAGTCGGTGGCCCACGCGACGTCCGACGGCGTGGGGCTGATGACCTCGTTGATGATGGCCGTCTGGTCGATGGCGAGGCAGAGCTTGCCCGTCATGCCCATCATGACGGTGACGGCTGTCTGCTCGCGGAGGATGGGGTGGTTGGTGCCCACGGTGGGTCCGTCGATGGGGCCGGGCAGGTTGCCGACGCGGCTGGCGACCACCAGCTTGGCGCGGGGGTAGGCCATGGCTTCCTGGGTGGCGGCCATACCGGTGTCGCGGCGGAAATCACCGGAACCGAAGGCAAGGCGGAAGGCGCCCTGTGCCTTGGCGATGTTGTTGGCTTCCTCGATGCCCAGGGCGGATTCCACCAGCGGGATGACCGGCGTTTTACCGTCCATCCGGTGGAAGCTCTCGGTGACCTGGTCAGCGGACTCGGTCTTGGCCAGCATTATGCCCAGGAGGCCGGGCGTGCCGCGCAGGCCGGCGAGGTCGTCTGCCCAGAACGGACTCGTGGCATCGTTGATCCGGACCCAGGCCTTGCCGCCGCCGGAGAGCCAGTCCACCACGTGGCCGCGGGCGCGGTCTTTCTGCGACGGGTCAACAGCGTCCTCGATGTCGAGGATGATCGAGTCGGCGCGCGAGATGGCCGACTGGTCAAAAAGCTCCGTTTTCATGGCATTGACGAGAAGCCACGAACGGGCGATCTCTGCGGGGATATTGCGTTCCGGCCGTACGGTCTCGGTGGCGGTGGTTGACGTCATGTATCTACCGTATCCGCCCCGCAACCGGCACGCCGCAGAAAACGGCCAGCATGTGAGGATCAATACGAACTAAACGGGATATGTCCTGCGCCTGCGTGAAAGTAGGTAGCAGCAGGTGTCCCTATGAGCCCTCATAACGACATCTGCTGCTACCTGGTTGGGGCGGGTCAGGGGATGTTGCTGCCCCGCGCGGTGACCCACAGCCCGTACCACTCGGCCCGCGTCATGGCTTCCGCCACCCGGGCGGCGTCCGCGCACGCTGCGATCCTGGCGGGATTTACGGTGCCGATCACGGGCGCGATGCCCGCGGGGTGCTTCATCAGCCAGCCCAGGAGGACGGACTCGCCAGTGGTGTTGTGCTCCCGTGCCAGCTCCCCCACCATCACGGCAGTGGCAGCCTCGTCCGCCGTCGGGTCTTCCGGCCCCGCACCGGTGTATAGCCCGCGGGCCAGCGCACCGTAGGCCTGCAGGGTAACGCCGTGGCGGGTGCAGTACTCCAGCGTCCCGTGCGGAAACCCGTGATCCAGCGACTCGGCGTGGTTGACCAGGACCGTGCTCTCCAGCCAGGCGCGCTTCAGCAGGCTCATCTCCAGCTGGTTGGCCACGACGGGCACCTCAAGCCGGTCCTGCAGCGCCTGGATCTGTGCGCCGGACATGTTGGACACGCCCAGCGCCCGCACCTTGCCTTCGGCCAGCAACTGCCCGACGGCGGCCGCCACCTCGGCAACGTCCGCGAGCGGATCGGGGCGGTGCAGCAGGAGCACATCCACGAAGTCCGTCTGCAGCCTCTTCAGGCTGCCGTCGACCCGCTCCAGGATGGACTCCCGGCTGAGGTCATAGTGCGTAGCCAGGCCGCGCTCATTGAGCCGGATCCCGCACTTGGTCTGCAGCCGGATCCGCTCGCGCAGGCCGGGCGTTGCCGCGAGTACCTCACCGAACACGGCCTCGGACTTGCCGCTGCGGTAGATGTCCGCGTGGTCGAACAGCGTGATCCCGGCGGCCAGCGCAGCGTCGACGGCGGCAGCGGCCTCATCCACATGGCCGGCGCCATGGGGCTCGTCGGACCAGCTGCCGCCCAGGCCCATGCATCCGTAGATGAGTTCCTGCGCGGACGGTGGAACGTGGTGTTCAGTCATTGCGTCACTCTTTCATGAGTCCCGGCAGACGCACAGGTGGCGGGGCCCCGCCGGGCCCCGCCACCTGTGCTTGCTCTTGAGTTAGGTCAGCGCAGCCATGCGGTGGCGTTGGCGCCCAGCTTGCCGTCCTCCAGCGGGGAGCTGGTGACCAGGACAGTTCCTGCCGGAAGTTCGACGGCGGTGTCCCCGAAGTTGGTGATCGACTGCCAGCCGCCCGGGCGGCGGAAGTGCAGGACCTCGGGGTTGCCGGTCTCCACCCATTCCAGCTTTTCGTCGGCCTGCAGTTCCCGGCGCAGCTTCAGGGCCTTGCGGTACAGCTCCAGGGTGGAGTTTTCCGTGCCGTCCTGTGCCTCAACCGCGTACTTGCTGAACCAGTCCGGCTGCGGAAGGTGCGCGCCGCCGTCGCCGAAGCCGAAGGAGGTTCCTTCAACCTTCCAGGGCAGCGGAACCCGGCAGCCGTCGCGGCCCACCTCAACTCCCTTGTTCCGGAAGAAGGACGGGTCCTGGCGTTCGGCGTCGGGAATTTCCGCCACTTCCTGCAGGCCCAGTTCCTCGCCCTGGTAGAGGTAGGCGGAACCGGGAACCGCGAGCATCAGCAGGGTGGCGGCGCGGGCACGGCGCTCGCCGAGCTCCACATCCAGGTCCTCCTTGGGGCCGCCCGCCAGCAGCCAGTCCTTGCCGTCCTGGCCCTTTGCGTGCTTCTTTCCGGCGGCCGTCTGCGGCAGGCCATACCGCGTGGCGTGCCGGACGACGTCGTGGTTGGAGAAAACCCAGGTGGAGGACGCACCGGTGGCGGCGGCTTCGGCAAGGTTGTGCGTGATGACTTCGCGGAAATCGTCGGCGTTGAAATCGGCCTGGAGCAGGTCGAAGTTGAACGCCTGGCCGAGGCCCTGGGGGCTGGCGTAGCGGGCTCGGCGGGTGGCGTGCACCCAGGCTTCGGCAACGGCGGTGCGCGGCGGGTTGTATTCGTTGAACACCTCGCGCCATTCCGCGTAGATGTCATGCACCTCGTCGCGGTCCCAGAAGGGGTGCGAGCCGTCGTCGAACCCGTCGGTGCCTGTATTGGCCGCGCTGAGTTCCAGCTTGGAGAGCAGCGGTTCGGTGAGGTCCTTGGTGAGGGCGTGGGCCACGTCCACGCGGAACCCGTCCACGCCACGGTCGGACCAGAATCGCAGGGTCTTGAGGAAGTCGTCGCGGACCTCGCGGCTGGACCAGTTCAGGTCCGGCTGCTCCTTCGCAAAGATGTGCATGTACCACTGGCCGGGGGTGCCGTCAGGCTCGGTGATGCGTTCCCACGCGGGTCCGCCGAATACGGAGTCCCAGTCCGACGGCGGGAACTCGCCGTTCGGCCCTTTGCCGTCGCGGAAGATATAGCGCTCACGAGCGGCGGAGCCCTTCGGCGAGGCGAGTGCTTCCTTGAACCACTCGTGCCGGTTCGAGGAGTGGTTGGGGACGATGTCGGCGATCAGCTTGATGCCGGCGGCGTGCAGCGCCGTGGACATCTCGTCGAAATCCGCCAGGGTTCCCAGCTTGGGGTCCACGTCGCGGTAGTCGTCCACGTCGTAGCCGCCGTCGGCCAGGGCCGAGGGGTAGAAGGGGCTCAGCCACACGGCGTCGATCCCCAGTTCCTTCAGGTACGGGACCTTGGCCGTGATGCCCTTGATGTCACCGATGCCGTCGCCGTTGGAGTCGGCGAAGCTGCGCGGGTAGATCTGGTAGACCGCAGCCTGGCGCCACCAGTTGGGATCGGCCAGGCGGTCAGAATCGGACAGGGTTGCCAGAGTGGCAGTGGTGGACAAAGGATGATCCTTTTCTCTTGTTTGATTTGTTGTTGCCGGGTGGATTGTTCTGGCTATTTCACGGCCCCGCGCATTACTCCGGACAGTACCCAACGCTGGGCGAGGATGTAAACCACCAGGGTGGGTGCCATGGCCATCAGGTAGGACGCGAACGCGAGGCTGTAGTTGGTGTTGAATTCGCCCTGGAACAGCATCTGCACCACCGGAAGGGTCTGCAGCGCCGGGTCCGCGATCATCATCTGCGGCAGCAGGAAGTCGTTCCACGAGCCCAGGAAGGCGAAGATGCCCACCGTGGCGTTCATGGGAGCCAGGAGCGGGAAGATGATCTTGCGGAACACCTGCCAGGTGGTGGCGCCGTCCATCCGCGCCGATTCCTCAAGTTCCACCGGGATGGAACGGACGAAGGCGATGTACAGCAGCGCGTTGAACGAAATACCGCCCAGCACGTGCAGGAAGACGACGCCGGCAGGGTTGTCCAGGCCAAGGAGTGCAGTCTGCTTGATCAGGGGCAGGATGATGACCGGAAACGGGATGAACATGGCCGAGAGCAGGTACACAAAGGAACCGCGGAAGAACCGGTGGTTCCAGTTCCGTGCGATGGCGTAGGCCACCAGCGAGCTGCAGGCCAGCGAGCCCAGGACGCTGAAGACCGTGACAAAGGCCGTGGACATGAACGCTCGCGGGAAGTTGGTGGCCACATACGCTGCGGCGAAGTTCTCCCAGTTCATCGGGGTGGGCCAGGCAAGCCCGGTCCCGGTGCCGATCTGGTCCGGCGACTTCAGTGCCATGGCCACGGTGAAGTACAGCGGAAGCAGGACGGTCAGGGATGCCACGAGCATCAGGGCCGTGAGCCACCAGTTGATCTTGAAGCCTTCACGGCCGGACGTGCGGCTCCTGGCAGGGGCCTTGGTGGCAGGGAGCGAAGGGCGGGTCAGTGTCGATGAAGCCATTAGAGAGATACCCCCCGGCGCTGGATGAGGCGCAGCTGGATGACGGAGATCAGCAAGGTGATCAGGAAGTAGATGACGGCATTGGCCATCTGGTAGGAGTAGTCCCCGCCCGTGAAGCCGGAGAAGATGCGCATGGCCACTGACTGGGTTGCCATGCCAGGCCCGCCTCCGGTGAGTCCCACGATGATCTCGTAGGTCCCCAGGAATCCCTTGAAGCCGAGGATGACGTTGATCACGAGGTAGCCAAGGATGAGGGGCAGCGTGAGGTTGAGGAACTGGCGGAAGCTTCCGGCCCCGTCCAGGTCTGCGGCTTCGTAGATTTCGGCTGGGACACTCTGCAGGCCGGCGAGGTAGATGATGGTGGCGCCGGGCGCCGCCTGCCACACCGTGACCAGGACGATGGCCAGCCAGGCCAGGTTTTCGTTGGCCAGGATGCTGGTGGCCAGCGGGGTGAATCCGAACCTCTCAGCCAGGACCGGAAGCGTGTTCGAGAACAGGTAGTTGAACACGAAGGACACGATAAGGGCCGAAAGCACCATGGGGATGAAGAATACGGTGCGGATCCCGGTGCGCCACTTGATCTTCGCGTTGAGGCCCAGGGCGATGGCCAGGGCCACGATGTTGACCACCACGGTGGTGGTCAGGGCAAAGACGAATGTGAAGATGTACGACTGCAGGACGGCGGGGTCCTTGAAGATGTTGACGTAGTTGGAGAGCCCGATGAACTTCCAGTCGCCGTAGCCGGCGTAGTTGGTCAGGCTGAAGAACACACCCACCAGGGCGGGGAGGGTGATGAAGAAGGCGAAGAGTGCCAGGACCGGCACCACCATCCAGTAGTAGGTGGGGTCGATGCGGCGCCTGGACCGGATCACCGGCGAATCGGCGAAGTCTGCGCGCGGGGACGGGGCTGCCTCGGCCGCCAGGGAAGTTGTGGTCATGGGGGCTCCTGGAATCGTGGTGGGCATCAGGCCGCCGTCCGCTCGGCGACACGGCGCCATTCGTCGTCGAGCGCGGAGAGGAACTGGTCGCCGTTCTGGCTGTACACAAACGACTGGATGTAGTTGTTGACCGGCACCGACGGCGGGAAGTACGTGACGGCGCCCTGGAAATAGCGGGCTTCCTTGATGGAGTGGTTGAGCCCGCTGATCTGCGGATTCGTCACGGCCGGGGCGTCCTTGAGCGGGGAGAAGGCTGCGTTCTTTTCGTTGTAGGTGTTCACCACTGCCGGTTCCAGCAGGTAGCCGACGAATCGTTGCGCGGCTGCCATGTTCGGTGTGTTCCGGGTGATGGACAGGGCCATATCCACGTTGACCCGCGCCTTGGTCTCCTCCGGGTTGTTGGTGACGGGCAGGGGGAAGGTTCCAAGCCGGATTCCCGGGTTGGCGGCGATGAGCTGGGAGAGAGCCCAGGGGCCCTGCAGGTACATCGCTGCCTGGCCTTTGGCGAACGCGGCGTTGCCGTCCGCATAGTTCTTGCTTTCGGCACCGCCCTGGGCGAAGGACGCCAACTGCAGCATCTTGGGCAGTGCGGGGCCAAAGTTGTTGGTGAATGATTCCGGGGCGGCCGTGCTGATGTCAGCGCCGGTGGCCGTGAGCTTCGCGAAGAACCCGGCCACGTCCAGCGAGCCGCCGGCCACGTAGTCGAACATGCCCTGCGCGAGGGTCCAGGGATCCTTGTAGGTCCCGTAAATTGGTGCGATGCCTGCCGCCTTGAAGGTTTCGCAGGCTGCCACGAATTCGTCCCAGGTGGTGGGGACAGCCACGCCGTTGGCGTCAAAGATGTCCCTGTTGTAGATGACGCCGGCCGCGGCGACGGAGAACGGCAGGGCGCTGGTCTCGTTGCCGCTGTACCGGCCCCAGGAGCTGATGAGTTCCTGCATCTCCGGGTTGATGGTGGCGGCTGCAGGGAGGTCGGCGAGATCGGCGAAAATGCCCTTTTTCACGAAGTCTGCGGTGGCCTGGGCGAAGCCGCGGGTCACGACGTCGGGCGGATCGTTCCGGACCAGGCCGGGGACGAAGTTGCCCTCGTTGAAGTCCTGGATCACCCGGATATCCGGGTTCAGCGCTTCGAAGTCCTTGATTACCTGGTTGAAGTAGTCCACTACCTCGGGCTTGTTCTGCATAAAACGCAGGGTGGTGACGCCGTTCTGCCGGCCGGCTTCGGCGCCGCAGCCAGTGAGGGGAAGGACGGCTGCTGCCCCGGCCAGGCCGACAGCCCGGAGCAGGGAACGCCTGCTGGGCAGTGATGCGGGCACGGAGGCGTTCACCGGGCAGGGGCCGACGTGGCGGAGTGGCGCGGCCGGGGCGAGGGCGGGCAGTGCTTCGGGATGCAGTTCACAGTTGCTCCTTTGCAAAAGGCTGAATGAAGGGTTGGAAACGCGGCCCGGTGGTCGGCGGCCGTCCGGTTAACCAGGCTTGGAGTTGTTAATTTGGAATCTAAATTTAGTTCCTCAAGTATTATGTGGTGCAAAGCACAGAGAGGTCAACACCATGTCTGAAATGTCCGCGGCAACACCGCAGTTGCTGCGGCGCGTGAGCGCCGGAGCTGTCCTGGATTTCATGCGCACGTCGGACGCTGTGACCGTCACCGAGGTGATGGAAGCAACCGGACTCACCCGCGCCACAGCGATTGCTGTCTGTGAGGACCTCATGCAGCGCGGCTGGATCCGGGAGCTGGAGAACCAGCGGGAATTTGGCGGCTACCAGAAGGGCAGGCCGGCACGGCGGTTTGAGCTCAACGAACGCGCCGGCTACGTGCTGGGCATGGACGTGGGCATCTCCAAGGCCACCGTGGTGGTGGCCGACCTCCGCGGGAAGTCATTGGGCAGGGCCAGCCAGCCGTTCGCGGACGCCGAAATTACGGCCGAAGAGCGGATCTCGGTCATCGACCGCACCGCCATGATGGCGCTGCAGGGCGTAGGCGCAACACCCGACTCCGTTCTGGCCGTCTGCGCCGGCATTGCGGCGCCCGTGGACCGCAACGGCGAGGTGCTGGTGACGCAGCACTTCTGGGGCCTGTTCGACGTCGACCTGAAGTCTGCACTGCGTGACCGGCGGGGCTGGACGGTACTGCTGGAAAACGACGCGAACCTGGCCGCCCTCGGCGACCGCTGGAAGGGCGCCGCTGCCGGTGTGGACGACGTCGTGGTCATCCTCGCCAGTGAACGCCTTGGGTCGGGAGTAATCGACGGCGGGAGGCTGCTGCACGGCCGCGGCGGAGGCGCCGGCGAGCTCGCCTTCCTCGAGATGGTGGAGGGAGTGGGAGACATGTTCGGCATAGCCTTTTTGGCGAGGGGCTGGGCCGCTGAGGCGCTGGCGGGCAAAGCCAGGACCTCACTGCGGGAGTACGCCGCCCAGGGCGCAGAAGCAGAGCAGGTCTTCGCGGCCGCCGCGGCCGGCGATGCCGTGGCGCTGAAGATCCTTGACCGGCTGGCCGACCGGATGGCCAGGGTGATCGGGGCCGTGGCCACCATCATCAACCCCGAACTGGTGGTCATTGGTGGCGCCGTGGCCAACTCCGCCGGGGTGCTGCTTGAGCCCATCGCCCAACGCCTGAAGGAGTTCACCGCCACTCCCCCACGCGTGGCGGTCTCCCCGTTGGGTGATTCGATAGTCACCGTTGGCGCCGTCCGGTGCGCCCTCGACTACGTGGAGGCAAACAGCCTGGACCTGGAGCTGACGGCCCAGGCCTGACCCCCTCTCCGCGAAATGGCGCGAACGTACACTTGTAGCCCCAAATCCGCGGCGTTTTAGGGCCACAAGTGTACGTTCGCGCTTCGGCGGGGCTGCTAGCTTCGCGGCTGCAGCGCGGCGGACACCGGCAGGGTGCCGTCGCGGAATTCGATCGTCCTGCCGGCAGTCTCCGGCAGGTCCAGCACCGCTGCCGCCACAATCGCCGTGTTGCCCCGCGACGTTTCCCTGCCACCCTCCCCGGGTGCGGGGTTGACGTCGATTCGTCCAGTCCCAGGCTTGTCCGTCAGGGAACCTGGCCCCAGGATGGTCCACGCCAACCGGGTGCCGCGCAGGTACTCATCGGCGGCGGCCTTGGCCTCGGCGTAGGCGAAAAAACTGCTGTCCGCCGGGACGCCGTGGTCCCGCCGCGCACCGAGATAGGACACCATGATGTAACGCCCGACGCCGGCCTCCGCCGCTGCGTCCATCGACCGGATCGCGGCATCCCGGTCTACCGCATATGTGCGTGCCGGGTTGCCGCCGCCCGCGCCCGCGGACCAGACCACCGCGTCATGGTGCCTGAGCGCCTCGGCGATTTCCGCCGTCGTCGAATGTTCAACGTCCAGGACCGCCGGCGTTGCGCCGGTTGCGGCCACATCGCCGGCGTGGTCCGGGCTGCGCATGAAGGAAGTCACCGTATGGCCTTCCTCCGTGAGGAGGGCTGACAGAAGGAGGGCCACTTTTCCGTGGCCGCCGATAATCGCGATGCGGGTCATGGACCTATTCTGCCCCTCGCGTCCAGCGGCAGGGGCATGGCGGCGACGGTTTCAGCCGTGCTCAGGACTTCCGGCATCACGGGAGGGTGCGGTAACGAAGGTAGACCACACCGTTGCCAAACCGACGCTCCTCGAGAAGTTCCAGCTTCAGGCCCAGCCCGTCCGGGAGGTACTGCTTGCCGCCGCCCACCACCACAGGATTGAGAAAGAGCCTGCACTCGTCCACGAGCCCGGCCGCAAGGACGGAGGCGGCCAGGGTGGCGCCGCCGACGCCGATCTCGCGGCTGCTGCTCTCCTTCAGCTGCCGGATGGCTTCCGGATTGAAGACGGGCTCGATCCGGGTCCGGGCTGTGGACGCGGTGGTCAATGTGGTGGAGTAAACCACCTTGTCCGCCGTCTGCCAGATGCGGGCATAGTCCTGGATGTAGCCCGGCTCGCCGTTGCCGCCGAGGCTTTCCCAGGCAGCCATGACTTCATACATCCGGCGCCCGAAGAGGTACGCGCCGACTTCCCGCTCCAGGTCGTTGACAAAGGCGTGGACCTCCTCGTCCGGCTCGCTCCAGCTGAAGTTGCCCTCGCGGTCCGCGATGTACCCGTCCAGCGAAGTGATGCCTGTGTACGTCAGCTGAGCCATGCGCCCCATTCTGCCCCCTGCCACGGGCGGTTGGACAGGCCCTGCTCCCTGTTCAGGGGATGGGAGACCCGGAGCCGGCGGACACTATGCAGGGAACAGGAGGAAGGCGATCGGTGTTACCAGAATCAGGGTCAGGACCACCCGCTGGAACCAGATAACCACCATTTTCCACAGCGGAATCGGGATGTCCGTGGCCATGATGCAGGGCACCAGTGCAGAGAAGAAGATGATGCCGGAAACAGACACAACACCAACGACGAACTTGACCACCGGGACGGAATCCACTGCCAGGAGTGCCGGCAGGAACATCTCCGCAACGCCTACCGCACTGGCCTTGGCCACGAGCATCGGCTCGGGCAGCTGGAGCGCCCACGTGAAGGGATAGAAGAGGTAACCCAGCCAGTCGAAGACCGGCGTATACGTCGCCAGTACCAGGCCCAGCAGGCCAATCGACAGGATGGACGGCAGGATGGCCATCGCCATCAGCACGCCGTCCCGGACGTTCGTCCAGACATTGACGGCAAGCGAAGGGGCAGACGCCACTGTTTCCCGGGCTTCGCGCCAGGCCACGGACAAGCGGCGGCCGGTGACGTCCTCCTCCGGTTGCGGCGTTGCCTCCGGGTGGTAAACGTCCGGGATGCTGTTCAGCGGCCAGATTCGGACAGTGATGGCCGTGACAAGGAAGGTCACCAGGAAAGTAATCCAGAAATAGGCGGTCCACTGGCCCATCAGGTCAAGGGTTTTGGCCACGATGACCATGAAGGTGGCGGACACGGTGGAGAATCCGGTGGCGATGATGGCCGACTCACGGGCGGTGTACTTGCCCTCTTTGTAGACCCGGTTGGTGATGAGCAGGCCAAGGGAATAGCTGCCCACAAAAGAGGCGACGGCGTCGATCGCGGAGCGCCCCGGGGTGCGCCAGATGGGGCGCATGACCCGCTGGACCATCACGCCGATGAACTCCAGCAGACCGTAGCTGACCAGAAGCGCCAGGAAAACGGCGCCGATGGGGACCAACAGGCCCACCGGGATCACGAGCTTCTCGAACAGGAATGGCCCCATGCCCGGCTCGAACAGCCATGCGGGGCCCACCCGGAACACCATCATGAAACCGACGATCATGCCCATCACTTTGAGCAGCGAAAACACTATCTCGACGACGGACTTCTTCCAGGTACCGGTGACGAAGGGATACACCGCTCCCGCCACTATGACTGCCAGTGCATAGTACGGCAGCACCGGGCCTATGCTCGCCTGGAGGAAGGTGACGATGTGGTCCAACATGATGGTGTTCCTGCCGGCGATCGTCAGCGGAACGAAGAACATGAACGCCCCGATTCCGCTGTACACAAACAGTTTCCACATATGGCGCGATGCGGTGCGCGGTGCCTCCGAGGTGATGGCCATCGGTTTGTCTCCTGGTATCTTCGCCGCTCTCCGTCGTGGACGCGGCCGTTTCTTTGAATAGTTCCATCGCACCGCGAACCGTCAGGAAGGACAATGGAATTGCGCAGGATGCAGTCTCACATATGAGATTCAACTCACAGGAGGCGACCATGGGCAGCGAAACGGACAGTTCCCTGCGTTCCCTCCGCATCCTGAGCTACCTCGCCACGCAGGCGACCCCGGTTCCTGCCGCCCGGATCGCCGAGGCAGTGGGAGCACCCAGATCCTCGACGTTCCGGCTGCTTAGGGGAATGCAGTCGCTGGGCTATGTCACCCACATTCCGGAGGAGCAGGCCTACGCGCTGGGGCTCGCCGCCTTGGAGATCGGCCAGGCCTTTGGCATCCAGGCGCCCTTGGCAAGGTACGGGCGGCCTGTCCTGGAACGCCTGGTCCTCAAACTCGGCGAAACCGCCCACCTGGCTGTCCTGCACGGCCACGAAACGCTGTACATCCATGAGCAGACCGCCCCCATGCGAGCGCCGCTGGTGACCGCCAAGGACGTGCGCCTCCCTGCCCACCTGACGGCCTCCGGGAGAGTGATACTGGCGGGGTTGGGGAATGAGCAGCTGCGGGCCCTGTTTCCGCCAAACTTCGCATTCGTCCAAAGGACCGGCCGGGGGCCGGACTCGTACGCCGAGCTGATGCGGCAGCTGGACGTTGCCCGCCGGCAGGGCTTCGCCCGTGAGTTCGGCGAGGTGACAGAAGGGCTGACTTCCGTTGCCAAGCCTGTCCGGGACAGGAGCGGAAGGACTGTGGCCTCGATCGCCGTGACCATTGCTTACAGCACCCAGGCCCCTGTTGCTCCCCCGCCGAAGTCGGCCACGCAGGACACCATCCTGGCGGCCCTTGAACGGGCGGCGAAGGAACTCAGCCGAAGGCTTGGCTGGGATCCGCAGGGATTGGGGTGACGCCGGCCGGACGAGGCAGCCGGGGTGGGCCTGGGTGGGACGAAGGGGGGCGGATCCCGGCCCAGCCACACCTATGCGCCGCCACCCCGCCCCTCGACGGAGCCATGGCCCGGCTCACGGCCAATGACGAAGAACTGTTGGACCATGGTCCAGAAGTTGCTGACCGTCCAGTAGATCAGGACACCGATCGGGAAGATAATGCCACCCACGCCGAACACAATCGGCAGGATGTAGAGCAGCACCTTTTGCTGCTGCATGAACGGGCTCTCCGCCGCCTCCTCTGACACGTTCCTGGCCATGATCTGCTTCTGCGTGATGAATTGTGCCGCCGTCATGGCAAGGATCATGAGGATGGTCAGCACTGTGACCGCAACCTGATCACCGCCGGTACCGTGCAGGAAGGACGCGGACAGCGGGGCGCCGAAGATGCTGGACTGGTCAAACTGCACCACCTGTTCGTGGCTCATGGCACCGACGCCCTGCCCCTCCCTGGCGTTGGTGCCGATGCCTGCGAGCACCTGGAACAGCGCAAAGAAGAAGGGCGTCTGGATCAGCAACGGCAGGCAGGCCGAGAACGGGTTGGTGCCGTGCTTCTTGTATATCGCCATCTGCTCCTGCGCCATGGCCTGGCGGGACAGCGGATCAGTTTTGCCTTTGTACTTGTCCTGCAGGTTCTTCAGGTCCGGCTGCAGCAGACGCATCCGGCGCTGGGCATTGATCTGCTTGACGAAGACGGGGATGAGGGCGGCACGGATCACCAGCACCAGCCCGATGATGGCCAGCGTCCACGTCCAGCCGTCCGCCGCCGGCATGCCGATGCCACTGAGCCCCTCATGGAAACCGACCATGATGAAGGACACCAGCCACTTGAACGGAAACATGATTGTCTCAAAGAAGTCCACCGATATCCCCGTTCGTCAGATGCCGCAAAGCTACGGCCAAACGGGGAACTTGTCACGCTTTCCGGGGTGGGATGGCAAACAGGTAGCCCCCTGCCGAAAATTCGAGTACTCCGAACCGGTGCCCTCGGACGCGGCCGCTGATACCGTCGGGTACAGGTTGACCGTAGCGTCTCCTGCGTCCGCCGTTCAGGGGCTGCAGGCACCAGCAAAGGGACCAGGCGATGGAGAAACCGACAGCCAGCACAAATCCCGCACCCCCCGCCGCCCTTGGACGTGGTGCCGGACCGGACCAGGTCACCCCGGGCCAGCCCGCCCCAGGCCCGTCCGGCCGCGACCGGTACCTGGACCTGCTGCGCGCGATCGCCCTCATCCGGATTGTCGCCTACCATACCTTCACCGCAGCATGGCTGAGCCTGGTTTTCCCTTCCATGGGCGTGATGTTCGCCCTCGCCGGATCCCTGATGGCGCGCTCCCTTGAGCGGCCTGCCCTGGCTGTTCTGAAAAGCCGGACCCGGCGCCTGTTGCTGCCCCTGTGGGTCTACAGCGCCACAGTTCTGCTGCTCCTGTTCTGGCAGGGCTGGAGTCCGGACCAGGAAGAGGGCCGCTCCTGGCCCGAAATCCTTTTTTGGTTCGTCCCGCTCGGCGACCCGCCGTACCCGGACGGCTCAGACGGAGGTCCGATCGACAGCTTCTGGGCTCACGAGGCCGGAGTCATCCTCTGGTACATCCGTGCCTACTTCTGGTTCATGCTTTTGTCGCCCCTCATGCTCGCGGCGTTCCGCCGGCTGCCATGGATCACTCTGGCGGCGCCTCTGGGACTCCTGATGCCCATCGCCGCCGGTTGGGTGACGCTTCCGGTCTGGGCGGAGAGTGGCGTCAGCGACTTCGCCACCTACGGCTCCTGCTGGGTTCTCGGCTTCGCCCACTACTCCGGCATGCTGCGCAGAATCCCGCGATGGATCGTTTTCTCAGCCGGGCCCGTGATGATGGCCCTGGGCCTCCTCTGGGCCGCACCCCACCTTGAGGAGGAGGGCTGGGACCTGAACAACATTTGGGGGGCAAATGGCCTGTATGCCCTCGGCTTCTGCGCGATGCTCCTGCGGGTCTCGCCATCCTGGAAGTCGATGCCCCGGCCGATCAGGCTCCTCGACAAGCCAGTCACCCTCATCAACAACAGGGCAGTCACCATCTATCTCTGGCACACTCTGCTGCTGTCGGTCATGTACATCATCGTCGACACGCTCTACGCCAACAACCAGATTGGCGACGCCATACCCTGGCTGCTGGAAAGCGAGTGGACCCTGTTCGCCGGCATCTGGCTGCTCCTTGCCGTCCTTTTCCTCACAATCGGCTGGATCGAGGACGTGGCCGCTAAGCGGGCTCCGCGGCTCTGGCCGGACACCTAACGTCCGCTTTCCGCCTTCATGGCCCCGGACCCCTGGTGTCCTGGTGCAATAGCCCCAAGGCACTATTAACCGAAAAACCCCCGGATTCTCAAGGAATCCGGGGGTTCTTCCATGTAGCGGTGGGGAGGCTCGATCTCCCGACCTCACGATTATGAGTCGTGCGCTCTAACCAACTGAGCTACACCGCCACGAATGAGAAAAACCTGCGCCAAGCCGGTCAAAACCGCCTTGACACAGGCCCTCATCCAGAGCCCCCCACCGGAATCGATCCGGTGACCTCGTTCTTACCAAGAACGCGCTCTACCACTGAGCTAGGGGGGCAACGAGTAAATACTCTACCGGAAGATTTCGCCACCAACAAATCGGCGCTGGGGCCGGTCCCGGGGCGCCGAAACAGTTGCAACGGCAGGCATTTTGTGGCCTCGGCCCGCCGTCGGAAACTAGGGCAGGTGAAGCACTTGTCCGGGGTAAATGTGGTCCGGATTCGGCACTGTACGGGCGTTGACGGCGATCAGTTCATCCAGGTCGACGCCGTACTGCGTTGCGATTCCACGCATCGTGTCCCCCTGTTCGACAACCACCTCGGAAGCGCTTGAGGGGGCCTCCGCAGCGACAGGTTCAGTCAGTACCGGCTCCGCCAGAACCGGTTCCGCCAGTTCGGGCTCGGCAACGGGCTCCACCACGGCTTCGGCCGCCGGCGGCACGTCGACCGTCTGAGCATCTGCCTGATGGTTCACAACGGCGTCAGCAGCCGCCTGGGCCGCCGTGGCCTGCTGGGCGGCAGCCGATTCGTCCGCAGCCTGGCGCTGCTCGGCTGCGCGGGCGGCCGCGTCTTCCTGGTGGGTGGACTCCGGGACCTCCCCGGGCGCCTCGGCGGGCGTTTCGGCGCTGGAACTGCGCGTGACAGTTGCGTCGACTCCGGGTCCGGACTCTGGCTGGTTCTGCGCTGCTTTGTCTGCAAGGCCGAGGTTCTTTTTCAGGTCGTCCAGGAATCCCACTGGTGATGCCTTCCACTGTGCCGTGCCGGCCTGTCCTTCACGGAAGTCCGGCAACTACGCCGTTGGTAGCCCTTCGATGGTAGGTCGGAAATCCGCCTTGTCCTAGTACCAGCGCTCCCCGGCAGCTGTAAAGCGCGACGGCGGCACTCGCGTCCCGGCGCTGGGCACCCGGTGCGGCAGCCCGGCGTCGTGCGTTAAATGCAGATGGGCCGGCTCGAAAGCCGGCCCATCGGAGCAGGTGTCAGGCTAGCTGACGGTTACCACTTGCCCTTGCGGTTGAAGTCACGCTGTCCGCCCTCGTTGCCGTGGCGCGGCTTGCGTGAGCCGTCACCGTGGCCGCCGAAGCGGGAATCGCTGGCCTGGCCGCGGCTGGATCCGCTGTCGGCGCCAACGCTGCGCTCCGAACGCTCGCTGTACGAGCGGCCGCCGCGGTCAGCAGCGCCGCCTTCGCTCTTGCGGAATTCCTTCTTGAACCCGCCGTTGCCCTTGAAGTTACCGCCGCGGTCGCCGCCGCCCGAGTAACCGCCGCGGTCCCCGCCACGGTTGCCCTGGTATCCGCCGCGCTCGCCGCCGCCGGACGGCTTGCGGCCGTTGTCCAGCTCGAGGTGGATCAGCTCGCCGCCGATCCGGGTGCGGGACAGTGCGCGCAGCTGCTCGGCGCTGAGGTCCGCCGGAAGCTCCACGAGGGAGTGGTCCGAGCGGATGTCGATGCCACCGATCTGGGCCGAGGAGATGCCGCCCTCGTTGGCAATGGCGCCCACGATGGAGCCCGGCATAACGCGCTGGCGGCGTCCGACGGCGATCCGGTAGGTCGCGTTGCCCTCGGTGAGCGAGCGGGTCGGGCCACGGGAGCCGAAGCCGTCCTTGGCACGTTCGCGCTTCTGGAACTCGGGAGCCGCAGGCAGTTCCTTGACCAGCAAAGGCTGTCCGCCCTGGGCCATGACAGCCAGTGCAGCAGCGATCTCCGAGGCGGGAACGTTGTGCTCTTCCTCGTAGGAGGAGATGAGGTCACGGAAAGCGGCAACGTCCTCGGACTCAAGGGTCTCGGTGATGCGCTCGGCGAACTTGCCCAGGCGCAGCGTGTTCACGGTCTCGGCCGTGGGCAGGTGCATCTGCTCCACCGGCTGGCGGGTTGCCTTCTCGATGGAACGCAGCAGGTACTTCTCCCGCGGCGTCATGAACAGGATGGCATCGCCGGAACGGCCTGCACGGCCGGTGCGGCCGATGCGGTGGACGTAGGACTCGGTGTCGTGCGGGATGTCGTAGTTGACCACGTGGCTGATGCGCTCCACGTCAAGGCCGCGGGCCGCGACGTCGGTGGCCACCAGGATGTCGATGCGGCCTTCCTTCAGCGCGTCGACAGTGCGTTCGCGCTGCTGCTGCGGAATGTCGCCGTTGATGGCCGCAGCCTGGAAGCCGCGCGCTTTCAGCTTGTCAGCCAGGTCCTCGGTAGCCATCTTGGTGCGCACGAAGGCGATAACGCCGTCGAACTCTTCAACTTCGAGGATGCGGGTCAGGGCATCAAGCTTGTGCGGGCCCATAACCTGCAGGTACCGCTGGCGGGTGTTCGCGCCGGTGGTGGTCTTGGACTTCACCGAGATCTCGGCCGGGTTGTTCAGGTACTGCTTGGACATGCGGCGGATCTGGCTCGGCATGGTGGCCGAGAACAGTGCCACCTGGCGGTCCGACGGGGTCTGCTGGAAGATCTGCTCCACGTCTTCCGCGAAGCCCATGCGCAGCATTTCGTCGGCCTCGTCCAGCACCAGGTACTGGAGTTCGGACAGGTCCAGGGAACCCTTGGAGATGTGGTCGATCACACGGCCGGGGGTACCAACAACAACCTGGGCACCGCGGCGCAGGCCGGCGAGCTGGGGACCGTAGGCGGAGCCGCCGTAGACGGGGAGGACGGTGAAGTCATCGATGTGCTTGGCGTACGAAGTGAAGGCCTCGGCAACCTGGAGCGCCAGCTCGCGGGTCGGAGCCAGCACCAGGGCCTGGGTCTTGCGGGACGGGCCGTTGAGGTCGTGGAGCTCGGCCAGGCGTGACAGTGCCGGTACTGCGAATGCTGCAGTCTTACCGGTTCCGGTCTGGGCGAGGCCCACGACGTCGCGGCCTTCGAGCAGCAGCGGGATGGTTGCTGCCTGGATGGGGGAAGGCTTCTCGTAGCCGACATCCTGCAGGGCGGCAAGGACGCGTCCGTCGATGCCCAGATCGGCGAACTTGATGCCCTCTTCTTCGTCTTCCTCAACCTTGGCTGCGGGAGCTTCCTCAACCTTGGCGGCGGGCGCTTCCTCAACCTTGGCGGCGGGCGCTTCCTCGGCCTTGGCCACGGGCGCTGCGGTGTCAGCGGCGGGAGCTGCGGCTTCAACGGCCGGCTCAGCTGCGGCTTCAACGGCCGGTTCGCCGGCGGGGGCAGCGGAGGTCTCGGCTGCGGGAACAGCGGCCTCGGTGAATTCGATGGCGGCGGTTTCGGCGGTTACCGCTTCAGCGGCGGCGTCGTTCTGATTTTCGGGCATAGGGAAGTTTCCTCATCCATAGGGGGCCAGGCGGCACTACCCGAGGTGAGCGGAGCCGCAGTACATGTGCCGTGGATGCCGGGCAAACATTGACCGGCCGGTCACGTAGAAGTCCGGCGCTTTCGCAATCCCGTGGCAGGACTTCCCGCTGCATCTCTTGGCTGCTATCCCAGCAGTCTGTACAGCGTTTTCTTTAGCCGGCTCTCCCTATGAAAATGCCCGCTTCACTTGCGGGCCCCAACACTTGCCAGTCCTGCCTCAAAAATTGGGCAGAATAAAGGGATTTCCGGAGTGGGGGATGTTTCAAGTGTAAGGCACAGATCCCCCCAGGAGTTAATTAACGCCCGACGGCGGCGGTGAGCTTGCGCACATCCACGTCGGTTTCCGCCGAACAAGGTACCCGGGCAGGCGATCGGACCGGGCACCTGACGGCCCGGCCTGGCTACTTCCCCACGCGCCTGAGCATGGCCTCGAACCTGTCGTGGTACTCGGGCTGCAGGCGGATCTCGCCGTCGGCTTCGGCATCCCGCAGCGCCTCCATGATCTCCAGGTCCGGGTCGCTGAACCACCTGCCAATGGTGATGCCGTGCTTCGGGACGTACAGGCGATGGATGTAGTCGCCGGCCTGGATGGTCCCGGTCCGGATCACCCGGAGGTAGGTGCCCACACGTCCGGCGTCAGTGAAGCGCTTGACCCACTGCGGCTCCCCCATCCGGCGCTGGAACGCGGCGCAGGGCGTGCGGGGCGATGTGACTTCCAGTTCGACGTCGAGACCGATCTTCCAGCGTTCCCCGATCACCGCCCCGGTGGTTTCAATGCCGGCAACGCGGAGGTTCTCGCCGAATATGCCCGGCGGGAGGTCCCGTTGCAGCTCGTTCGCCCAGTAGTCGGCGTCCGCCTGGGAGTACGCGTAGACGGCCTGGTCCTCGCCGCCGTGGTGGATCCGGCTCGCCTGGATATCACCGTGGAGGCCAAGTTTGTGGACCTTGAGGGGACCCTCCACCGGCCGCTTGTCGATGGCGGTGACTCCCACGCTGCCTTCGTCTGGAAGGAGCTGGTGGACGCGGCAGACTGCGAGCACTGATGCGGTTTCCATGGCTCCAGTGTAGGGTTCCCGGGCGCCCTGCCGCCGTTGCAGGCGGAGATGGGCGGTTCCCTGCCTTTTGCGGCTCGCAGCCGGACCGGGCAGAGACTACGCTGAATTCAGGATTGAGATTCCGGCGCGCAGGTGCGCCCGCATTCAACATGGACTACCGAGGGGGACGCCGTGGACCCGAACAAGGATCCGGAGCACGATCCACAGAAGGACCGGGCCGGCAACAGCCCGCAGGACAGCGGCGACGGCCCTGGCCACAACGCCGCGGGCGCCGCTCCTTCCGACGCACCAAAACCCGACGTACCAAAACCACCGCCGTGGCAGGTCCCCAAGCCGGAGCTGCGCCCTGATCTCCTGAATGAACCCACGCCGATGGTGGATCCCTTCGCCAGGGACCGCGACCGCGAGATGCATGAGGCGGCGGCCCGAAAAAAGCGTTCCCAGCGGCGGACGGTTGTCGTGGGGCTTGGTGTCACGGCCCTCCTTGCCGGCACCCTCACGGCGGTGGTCTCCAGCAACCAGGATGAACCCGAGTACGCCCAGGTCTGTTTCAACGACGAAACCGGCGAGCGGGTGGAGGATACCCAGTGCAACAGTTCCGCCGGTCGCGCCGGCGGCCTGTACGCCTGGTACTTCTTTTCGCGTGGCGCCTACGTCCCGCCAGTTGGCCAGAACCGGTCCACTGCCCCGAACTTCACGCGGACCATACCCAGCGACGCGAAAGCCTCCACCGGCTACAGCACCAGGGGCGGCACCGTCAGCAGGGGCGGCTTCGGCAGCAGCTCCAAGGGCGGAAGCACGGGGGGCTAGGCGTGAAGCGGTTGTTATCGGAGCCCCGTCCCGGCTGGAAGCAGAAGATCGAAGAGCAGGGCCTGGTCTTCTCCACCACCACCATGCCCGACGGCCGGAAAATCGAATACTGGCACGAGGCGGCCTATTACGAATTCACCATGGACGAGGTGGAGGCCCTGGAGGTTGCGGCCGAAGACATGCACAGGATGTGCCTTGAAGCGGCAAAGTTCCTGGCGACGGGGGCCATGGGCAACATCGGCATCGGTCCGCAGGCCCTGGAGCTGGCCGCCGAGTCCCTGCAGGCGGGGGACATGGACATCTACGGGCGCTTCGACTTCATCTACGATGGCCAAGGCGGACCGGCCAAGATGCTGGAGTACAACGCCGACACTCCCACTGGCCTGATCGAGGCTGCAGTGGCCCAGTGGTTCTGGCTGCAGGACGTGTTCCCCGAGAAGGACCAATGGAATGGCATCCACGAAGCCCTGATCCGGCAATGGAGGAAGCTGCAGTACCGCACGGGAATGAGCACCCTCCACATCGCCCATTCAGAGGCCGAGGAATCCGGCGAGGACTGGATGACGGCCGCATATATGCGGGACGTGGCCAGCCAGGCCGGCTGGACCACCATCGGCATCAACATGTCCGACATCGGCTGGGATCCCAACCTGAACCGGTTCGTGGACCTGGACAATTTCATGATCAGCACCATGTTCAAGCTGTACCCGTGGGAGCTGATGATGAAGGAACCGTTCGGGCACCGGCTGCTGCAACGTGCACACAATCCCCGCTGGGTGGAGCCGGCCTGGAAGATGCTGCTGTCCAACAAGGCCCTCCTCGCCGCACTGTGGCACCTCTATCCGGACCACCCCAACCTGCTGCCGGCCTACCTCAACGAACCGGGGCCCCTGAAGGAATGGGTGGCGAAACCGCTGCACGGGCGCGAAGGCGACAACATCAGGATCCATTCCGAGGGCATCAGCCTGGAGCAGCCGGGCGGATACGGCCGGGAGGGCTGGTGCTACCAGCAGTTCCATCCACTGCCGGACTTCGACGGCAACCACCCCGTCCTGGGCCTCTGGGTAGTGGACGGCGAATCCGTGGGGTGCGGTATCCGGGAATCGGACGGCCCCATCACCGACTACTTCTGCCGTTTTGTGCCCAACACCATTGACGCCCCGGCGCCACTTTCAGCGCAGGCCCACTCCAACAAGGCAGGTATCGCCCTATGAGCCCCCTGACACTCCCGAGCCCGGTCACACCATGAGTACGGAGACGACGACGGCGGGTGGCGGTTCCGGCGGACCGTCCGGAGGTGCCGTTCCCGCCAAAGGCCTCCGGGCGGGAATCCTGGACCTCGGCGACTCCGTCATGCTGGGCCTCGCCTCGACTGCGCCCGTGTACTCGCTCGCCGCCACTCTGGGCCTGATCGTGGCCGTCAACGGAAACTACACCCCACTGGTCCTGGTGCTGGGATTCATCCCCGTGCTGTTCATCGCGTATGCGTTCCGCGAGCTGAACAGTGCGATGCCCGACTGCGGCACCTCGTTCATCTGGGCCCGTCGCGCATTTGGTCCCTGGGCGGGCTGGCTGGGCGGCTGGGGCCTGGCCCTGGCGGGAATCGTGGTCCTGGCCAACCTGGCCCAGGTGGCGGGTCAGTACCTGTGGCTGCTGGTGGGCGACGGAGCCCTTGCCGGGAACGCCCTGCTGGTCACCGTTACGGGCGTGCTGTTCATTGCACTGATGACGCTGGTGAACTACCGCGGCATCAGGCTGGGCGAGCACGTCCAGCGGGTCCTGACGTACATCCAGTACATCTCGCTGGGGATTTTTGCCCTGGCCCTGATCATCCGGATCGCGGGAGGAGCCCCTGAGGGCCAGGCCTTTGATATTGAATGGTTCAACCCCGTGGGAGCCTTTGCCGATCCGAGTGCTGTAGTGCACGGCGCCCTGCTGGCCCTGTTCATCTACTGGGGCTGGGACACGTGCCTGGCGGTCAACGAGGAAACAGAGAACCCTCACAAAACGCCTGGGCGCGGCGCCGTCATCTCCGCGTTCGTCCTGCTGGCCATCTACGTTTCGATGGCCCTCCTGGTCATGATGTACGCCACGGTGGGCACGGAAGGAATCGGCCTGGGCAACAGCGAGAACCAGGACGACGTCTTCGTGGCCATGAAAGACGTCGTACTGGGCCCGTGGGGCTGGCTGATCGTGGTGGCAGTCCTGGCGTCGGTGTTGTCCTCCACGCAAACCACCATCCTTCCGACCGCCCGTGGCACGCTGTCCATGGGCGTCCACGGCGCACTTCCCGCAAAGTTCGGCAGGGTGCATCCACGCAACCAGACACCCGGATTCTCCACCCAGGTCATGGGTGCGGCTGCGATTGGCTACTACGTGGCCATGAGCGTCCTGAGCGAGAATCTGCTGTCGGACTCCATCAGTTCGATCAGTCTGTTCATCGCCTTCTACTTCTCGCTGACCGGTTTCGCCTGCGTTTGGTATTTCCGCCGGACGCTGCGTGAATCGGCCCGTAATCTGTGGTTCCGGGGAATTTTCCCGCTGCTCGGCGCATTGATGCTGACCGCGGCGTTCTTCGTCTCGGCCGTTGAGATGTGGGATCCGGCGTACGGTGACACGCAGATCTTCGGGATCGGCGGGGCCTTCGTAAGCGGCGTGCTGCTCCTGTCCCTGGGCGTGGTGCTGGCCGTGGTCTGCCGGTTCCTGCCGTCGACGCGCGGATACTTCACGGGCAGGCCCGCCGCCGCGGCAGCTGCCTCCGCCAGGGCTGTGGATCTCCCGTGACAGACGCCGCCGACGTATCCGCCGAAGTAGCCGCCGCCGTCGACCCTTCTGACGTCCTGGCCCTTGATGCGCTGCTGAGCGCGGAAGAGCTGCAGGTTCGCCAGAGAATCCGCGACTTCACCGACCAGCGGATCAAACCGGACATTGCCCGCTGGTATGACGACGCCGTCTTTCCGCTGGAGCTGGCTCCGGAACTCGGCGAACTGGGCGTGCTGGGCATGCACCTGGAGGGCTATGGCTGTCCCGGCCGGTCCGCCGTCGAATACGGCCTGGCCGCGATGGAGCTGGAGGCCGGCGACTCCGGCATCCGCACCTTTGTGTCGGTCCAGGGGTCGCTGGCCATGACGGCCATCCACAGGTGGGGTTCGGAGGACCAAAAACAGGAATGGCTCCCCCGGATGGCTGCCGGCGAAGTGATTGGCTGCTTCGCCCTGACCGAACCCACCGCCGGTTCGGACCCGTCGTCGATGACCACTTTTGCCCGCCGTGATGGCTCCGGAGACGGGGCAGGCTGGGTGTTGGACGGCGCTAAGCGCTGGATCGGACTGGCGTCAGTCGCCGGCGTGATGGTGGTGTGGGCCATGACCGACGACGGCGTCCACGGGTTCCTGGTGCCGGCCGGAACCCCGGGCGTCACCGCCACACCCATTGCGCAGAAACTGTCCATGCGCGCCTCCATCCAGTGTGATGTGGTGTTCGACGGCGTCAGGCTGGGACCGGACGCCCTGCTGCCGGCTGCCCGCGGCCTGCGCGGACCGTTCACCTGCCTGAACGAGGCCCGGTACGGCATCGCCTGGGGAGCCATGGGAGCGGCCCGTGATTCATACCAGGCCGCACTGGCGTATTCGCAGGAGCGGCTCCAGTTCGGCAAGCCGCTGGCGGGGTACCAGCTGACGCAGGAGAAGCTCGTCAACATGCTGCTGGAGATCCAGAAGGGCACCCTGCTGGCCCTGCATCTGGGACGGCTGAAGGACGCAGGCGCCCTGAAGCCAGAACAGATCTCGCTGGGCAAGCTCAACAACGTCCGGGAGGCCCTGGCGATCGCACGGGAAGCCCGCTCCATCCTGGGCGGCAACGGCATCACGCTGGACTATTCACCGCTGCGGCATGCAGCCAACCTGGAGTCGGTCCGCACGTATGAGGGCACCGACGAGGTCCACACCCTGGTGCTGGGCCAGCACATCACCGGCTTCGGCGCGTTCCGCTGACCCCACCCCAACTAGGTAGCAGCTGATGTCGTTTTGAGGGCTCATAACGACATCTGCTGCTACCTAGTTGGGAGGGGTTCCCCGCAAACCCACGGCAGCGCACCTAGGCGGAGAAGCCGCCGTCGGACTTGATCAGCTGGCCCGAGACCCAGCGGCCTGCCGGCGAGACGAGGAAAGCCACGGTGCCGGCGACGTCGGCCGGGGTACCGAGCCGGCCACCCGGCTGCCGGCGGGAGAGCTCCTCGCGCAGCTCCGGGTCCATCCAGCCGGTGTCCACTGGGCCGGGGTTGAGCACGTTGGCCGAAATTCCCCGCGGCCCGAGCTCCCGCGCCGCGGCGATCACGATCCGGTCCAGGGCACCCTTCGAGGCGCCATAGGGCAGGTTGAATGCTGTGTGGTCACTGGTCAGCGCCACGATCGCCCCGCCGTCTTCCGTTGCCTGCCGGGCGAACGCGGCGATGAGCTGCCAGCTGGCCCGGGTGTTCACGGCGAAGTGGCGCTCGAACGCCTCCACGGTGGTGTCCAGGACACCGGAATCCACGGACTCGGCGTGGCTCAGCACCATGGCTGCCAGCGGCCCGGCCAGCTGGGTGGCCTCGGCCATGAGCCGGTCCGGGGCGGCAGGGTCCTGCAGGTCCGCCGGCACTGGGTGGACACGCGCACCGATCGCTTCCAGCTCGGCGGTGAGGCGCACGACGTCGTCGGGCTGGCTCCCCCACGGCATCCGGGCGTCGTAGTCATGCCAGTAGCTCAGGACCAGGTCCCAGCCATCGGCGGCCAGCTGCCGGGCGACGCCTGCGCCGATGCTGGCAAGCCTGCCGGCACCGGTGACCAGGGCTGCTTTCCGTGGGGTGGATTCGACAGGGGTGGATTCCATGACGTCAGCCTAGCGGGGGCTGGCTGCGGGCCCCGCAACGGCTGGCCCCGCCAAGGCAGGTTCCGCCACGGGCGCGGCCGCCGCCTCGACAACAGGTTCAGCCCAAACTGTGGCCAACGGTTCAGCCGGGGCCAGGGCACCACGGCGGAGGACAGTCAGCCAGCACAGCAGGACCGCCACTGCGCAGAACACGCCGGAACTGGACGCCATGATCCACAGCCCTGGCGTCTGGACGTCAAGGTTTTCGGCATCGAACGCCATCCCGATGGATTTGGGTGAAAAGAAGAACACCAGGACCGAGAACAGCAGCACGGCCGTCATCACCGTGCGCAGGCGCCGGTTGCGGTCCGGCGTTTCCCGCAGCGTCCAGGCAAAGGCGGGAAGGATGGCGGCAACCCAGACCCAGTGGTGGGACCAGGAAACGGGGCTGATGAGGAGCATGGCCAGGGCCGTCGCGGACATGGCCACCGCCCGGGCGCCCTGGTCAGTCGCGAGCTTAATGACGGCGGCGGCCAACGCCACCACCAGCAGGCACAGGAGCAGCCAGGGAAGCGTGACCGCGGCGGCCGGGACCCCGAAGTGCAGCAGCGCGCCCTTAATGGACAGGTTGTCCACGTAGCCCGCCCCACCGATCCGGGAGGTGTCCGGCAGGATCTCCAGCCAAAACTGCAGGGACTCGGCGGGGCGCAGAAGCCAGCCGAGCAGCACGGTGGCGGCGAAGCCGGCACCCATGTTGGCCAGGCCTCGCCAGTCCTTGCGCACCAGGTAGTAGAGTCCGAACACCAGGGGCGTCAGCTTGATGCCGGCCGCCACGCCCACCAGGAATCCGCTCCCGGGCATGCTTCGGTTCCAGCGGTGGTTCCGGGACAGCAGGTCGGCGGCCATGAGGCCCATCAGCAGGATGTTGATCTGGCCAAATGCCAGCGTCTCCCGCCACGGGCCGAGGGACAGCATCGCCAGGACGGCGGCGGCGGCGATCCACCGGCTGCGCGGCGTTTCGAATGTCCGGCGCCAGTCCGCCCTGGCGGTCCAGTAGCGTACGGCCAGGAGTGACAGCCACGCGGCAACCGCCACCCCGCCGGCGTTGAAGAGCTGGAGGGCCACCGGTTCCGGGAACCTCGCCAGGAGGCTGAAGACCAGTGCAGCGAACGGCGGGTAGGTGAACGGCAGCCCAGGACCTCCGGCCCATTCAACGGTTGGCCCGTACAGCCCTGAGGCGGCCCAGCCGGCGTCGTTCAGGATCTTGCCGCCATGCCAGTACACGCTGAAGTCGAGGCCCTGCTGGTTCCACCCGGCCAGCAGGAACCAGACCGGTACGCCGACGACGGCGGCGGGCAGCCACAGGGATGCGGTCCTCCTCAACGCGGGCAGTCTCCCCAGCCGCGGGCGGGAAGCCTTCGGATCATCCGCTGCAGCGACAGCCGCTAAATCCAGGTCCAGTTGTGCCATCCGTTGTCCCCCAAGGTCGCTAGCTGCAGGCAGGCCGTATCCGTCGGTTGCAGCGTTGGAACGGCGGCCGGCCGTAGCTACATACTACATATGCAAGCGGAGGATTCCCGGCAAGGCCGCAGCAGCAGGATCTAGGAGTGGCGGCGCTGGCGGAGCAATGCCCGGGACGGGCTGTAGGCCACTGCCCAATACGCCAGCAGCGCCACGCCGCAGAGAACGCCGAGGCTGGTGACGGCCAGCTGCCACTGGGTCTGCGGGTCCTTGCCCCACTCGTTGGCGCCGGCCATCATGGCCAGATACTTGGGCGTGAGGTAGAACGCCACTGCCGAAACAGCCACGATAACCCAGCCGTACAACCGGAGTTTCCCGCTGCGGGACGGCACGCGGTGCATCGCGAACGCCATGGACGGCAGCGCCACGGCGATCCACACCCAGTGGTGGGACCACGAAACCGGACTGATCAGCAGCATCAGCACGGCCGAGGCGGAGACCGCCACAAAGTTCTCCTCGGCAGCCACGGCCCATTTGATGACCAGGGCCGTCAGCCCGGCAAGGCCCAGGGACAGCACCAGCCACAGGACGCTGGTGAGCCCGGAGTCGGGCAGGCCCACATGGAGCAGGAGCCCCTTGACCGAGAGGTTGTCCAGGTAGGCGGGCCCGCCGATCCGGCCGGTGTCCGGCAAAATCTTCGTCCAGAAAGTCAGTGAAGCGTGGGGCAGCACGGCCCAGGCCAGGGCGATGGAGCCGAAGAAGCCGCACGCCATCCAGCCCAAGGCCTTGAAGTCGCGCCGCACCAGGAAGTACAGGCCAAACGCCAGCGGCGTGAGCTTGATCCCGGCCGCGATGCCGATCAGCAGCCCTGCGGGCCACCGGATCTCCCCCGCCCGGTCTTTCCCGTGGAGCGCGAAGTCGGCGAGGATGAGGCCCATCAGGATGATGTTGATTTGGCCGAAGTCGAAAGTGTCCCGCCACGGTCCCAGCAGCAGGATCGCCGCGGTGCCCGCCAGCGCCACGGTGCGGAACCGCCAGTCGGCGAACGACATGCGCCAGCTGCGGAGCCCGAAGTAGTGCCGGGCCAGCCAGGCGGCCACGACGGCGGCCCCCACGAGCGCCGTCGTACTGAAGATCAGGCTGCTGGTGCCCATAGGCAGCAACGCCAGAGCGGCGAACAGCAACGCCGCGAACGGCGGGTAGGTGAACGGCAGGCCGTCGCGCGGTGCGTACAGCTCATTGGCGCCGGACTCGCCGGTCTCCAGCACGCGGGTACCGCCGTAGTAGTACACCTCGAAATCGTTCATCAGCGGGTTGTAGGCGGAGTACAGCACCACCAAGGCAAGAACGACGGCGGCAGCACCGGCCGCCGTCGCGATCCAGCCCCGGGTGGTTCCGGATGACAGCACGGGGGTAGTTGCGGTCACCGGAGGAACGTGAAGGAGTGCTCGAGGTCAGCGATGAGGTCCTCAATGTCCTCGATGCCGCAGGACAGCCGGATCAGGTTGACGGGGACGGCCAACTCCGTGCCCTTGACCGAGGCGTGGGTCATCTCCGACGGATAGTTCATCAGCGATTCGATGCCGCCCAGCGACTCGGCCAGGGTGAACACGGAGGTGTTTTCCGCGACGGTGCGGGCCGCCGCCTCGCCGCCCTTGAACTGGACGGACACCATGCCGCCGAAGCCCTTCATCTGCTTCTTCGCCAGTTCGTGGCCGGGGTGGGTGGGCAGGCCCGGGTAGAAAACAGCCTCCACTTCCGGGCGTTCCAGCAACCACTCCGCCACGGCCTGGCCGTTGAAGCTGTGCCGGTCCATCCGCACGCCCAGGGTCTTCAGGCCGCGGGTGGTGAGGAACGCGTCCATGGGTCCGGACACCGCGCCCACGGCAAACTGGACAAAGCCAATCTTCTCTGCGAGCTCCGCATCCTTGACCACCAGGGCCCCGCCCACTACGTCGGAGTGGCCGCCGATGTACTTTGTGGTGGAGTGCACCACAACGTCGGCACCCAGCGCGAGCGGGGTCTGCAGGTAGGGGGAAGCGAAGGTGTTGTCCACCACGAGGAGGGCACCGGCGTCGTGCGCCACCTTGGCCAGGGCCTCGATGTCCGTGATCCTCATCAGCGGGTTGGAGGGGGTTTCCACCCAGACAAAGCGGGTCTTGTTGGCACGCACCACCTGGGCAACCGCATCCAGGTCCGCCATGTCCACGGGAGTATTGCCGATCCCCCAGTCGCCGAGCACCCCGTTGATCAAACGGTAGGTGCCGCCGTAGGCGTCGTTGCCCAGCACGATGTGGTCCCCGGGGCGGGTCAGGGCCCGGATCAGGGAGTCCTCCGCGGCCAGGCCGGAGCTGAAGGAAAACGCGTGGGTTCCGCCCTCAAGCGCGGCAAGCTGTTCCTGCAGGGCGTCGCGGGTGGGGTTGCCGCCGCGGCCGTACTCGTAGCCGTCCCGGAGCCCGCCGATGCCGTCCTGCGCGTAGGTGGAGCTGAAGTGCAGCGGCGGCACCACGGCACCCGTGCGGGGTTCGAAGGCCTGGCCGGCGTGGACGGCGCGGGTGTTGAAGCCCTGGTTTTCAGAAACAGGCATGGTGCTCCTTTGGAGTTAGTTGCTGAGGTAGGCGAGGAGGTCGTGCCGGGTCAGGATGCCCACCGGCGCCCCAACGAACGTCACCATCACCGTGTCCACATCGGACAGCAGCGCGCGGGCCGCCGAGATGGTTTCCAGCGAGCCGATGACGGGCAGCTTCGGGCCCATGTGTTCGGAGATCTTGTCCGTCAGTTTCGCCTCGCCGCGGAACAGCTTGGCGGTCAGGGTCCGTTCGTCCACGGCGCCCAGGACCTCGCCCATCACCACGGGGGGTTCCTGGGAGAGGACCGGGATGTGGCTGACGCCGTACTCGTTCATGATGTTGATGACGTCCCGGACCGTCTCGTTCGGGTGGATGTGCACCAGGTCCGGGAGTTCTCCGGTCTTGAACTTGATCACCTCGCCCACGGACGATTCCTCGCCGCCGGAGAGGAAGCCGTAAGAACGCATCCACTGGTCATTGAAGATCTTGGCGAGGTAGCCGCGGCCGGAGTCGGGAAGGATGACCACCACAACGGCGCTTTCCGGGAGGTCGCGGGCGGTCCGCAGCGCAGCCGAAACGGCCATGCCGGACGAGCCGCCCACCAGCAGCCCTTCCTCTCGGGCCAGCCTTCGGGTCATGGCGAAGGAATCGGCGTCGCTGACGGCGATCACTTCGTCCGGAACCGACTTGTCGTAGTTCGCCGGCCACATGTCCTCGCCCACGCCCTCGACGAAGTAGGGCCGCCCGGTCCCGCCGGAGTACACCGAACCTTCGGGGTCCGCCCCGATGATCCTGACCCGGCCGCCGTCGGACTCTGCACGGTCCGCCGAGACCTCCTTGAGGTACCGGCCGGTGCCGGTGATGGTGCCGCCGGTACCGGCCCCGATGACGCAGTGCGTGACCCTTCCGTCCGTGTCCTGCCAGATCTCCGGCCCAGTGGTCTCGTAGTGGCTGCCGGGAGCGGCCGGGTTGGAGAACTGGTCCGGCTTGTAGGCGCCCGGGGTTTCGGAGACGATCCGGTCCGAGACGCTGTAGTAGCTCTGCGGGCTGTCGGGGGCGACGGCCGTGGGCGTCACCACTACCTCGGCGCCGTAGGCGGCCAGGACGGCGCGTTTGTCCTCGCCGACCTTGTCCGGCACCACGAAGATGCACTTGTAGCCCTTTTGCTGGGCCACCAGGGCCAGCCCCACGCCGGTATTGCCGGACGTGGGCTCCACAATCGTTCCGCCCGGGAGCAGCTTGCCGTCCCGCTCGGCGTCCTCGATCATCTTGGCCGCGATGCGGTCCTTGATAGACCCGCCGGGGTTCAGGTACTCCAGCTTGACCAGGACCGTGGCTTTGATGCCGTCCGTCACGTGGTTGAGCTTGATGAGGGGGGTCTTGCCGATGAGGTCCAGGATGGACTGGGCGTACTTCATAGGTACAAAGTTACCGTCTCCCGTGACGGGCCTTGCCCCGGGCTCAGCTCCCTGCTGTGGAATCTGTCTGCCAGAGGCCCATGATGTTGCCTTCTGTGTCCTTGAAGTAGGCATAATAGCCCATCCCTGGAACGGCATCCTTGGCCTGCGCCACTGAACCACCGGCAGCTTCGACCTGCGCCAGGGCGGCGTCAAGGTCCTCCACATCGATGGTGATGACGGGCGTCTTGAGGTTGTCCGTGCGCGGGAACAGGGCCCCGTTGATGGCTCCGGGCGCGCTTGGCATGCCTGTCTGTTCGTCCGACGGCGTGGTGATGGCGATGGTGTAATCCATCTCCGGCATGGGGGACAGGTTCCACCCAAACGCGCTTTGGTAGAAGGTGTTGGCGCGTTCCTTGTCATCTGCGGGGATCTCGAAATGCACAACTCCAGCCACGGCATGCTCCTTTGAATGCGAGTTTGAAAGCGAGGGAAAGGCGCGGACTCCCCGCACCACACGATGGAGTCTAGTCCCGGCATCCGTTGCCCGTAAGAGGGATCCGGAACCGGCATTGTCAGCCGGCCGTGGGACGATGAAACCATGACCATCGCAGATGCCCCCGCCCGGCTGGCCGCCGCCGCGGACGCCTCCCTGCGGTGGCATCCGGACGGCCCTTACAGCCTGCATCAGACGTTGGGCACGCTCCTGCGCGGCGCCGGCGATCCGTCGTTTTGTTCCCGGCCGGACGGCCTGTGGACCGCATTCACGACGCCCGACGGCCCGGTCACCCTGCGCCTCACTACGGCGGAGGACGGGGCTGTCGATGCCCAGGCGTGGGGGCCCGGTTCCGCCGCCGGAATCGCCGGCGTTCCCCGCCTCCTGGGCGCCGGGGACGACTGGTCGGCGTTCGACGAACCGGCCTTCCACGGCTCACTCCCCCGCATGGTCCGTGACGCCCGACGCCGGAACCCGGCCGTGCGCCTGCCTTCCACCGGCCGGGTGGTTGACTGCCTCGTGCCCACCATCCTGGAGCAGAAGGTCACCGTCATCGAGGCCCGCCGCGGCTACCGGTACCTGATGTACCGCTACGGTTCGGCGGCCCCGGCCGCAGGCAGCGCCGGGCCGGCCCAACTCCGCGTCCAGCCCACTGCCGAACAATGGCTGCGCATCCCGTCCTGGGAATGGCACAAAGCCGGCGTTGGACCGCAGCGTTCGGCGACCGTCATGCGCGCGCTGCGCTCCGCCGTCGCACTTGAACGGCTAGCAGATCTGCCGGCAGCGGCGGCGGCGGCGAAGATGCAGGTCATCCCCGGCATCGGGGTGTGGACCGCGGCGGAGGTGGTGCAGCGCACCCACGGCTGCCCGGACTCGATCGCCGTGGGCGACTACCACCTCGCGGCTTACGTGGGCGCCGCCCTCACTGGCCGGCGGACCGATGACGCGGGGATGCTGGCGCTGCTGGAACCGTGGAAAGGGCACCGGCAGCGCGTGGTGCGGATGATCGGGCTGAGCGGCTTCCGCAAACCCACGTTCGGGCCGCGGATGACCATCCAGGACCACCGCGGGCACTGACGCTGGCGCGCACGTTCGCGCGGGGGCCTGAAGTGTCCGTTCGCGCAGCTTTTTCCGCGCGGCTCCACAGCCCCTTTTCCGTGGACTCGTGCCACCAATGGGTATACCGTGGCGCCATGGAGCCCGCACCAGAGCCCCGGAATGCCGAAATTCTCTGGAGTCACCCATGATCCACACTGACAAACTGACCAAGACCTTCGTCGTAAAGAAGGAAACGGTGGAAGCCGTCAAGGGCGTCGACATCGACGTCGCCCCCGGCGAACTTGTGGCCTTCCTGGGGCCGAACGGCGCCGGCAAGTCCACTACCCTGCGGATGCTGACGACGCTGCTCAGGCCCACCTCCGGTACGGCAACCGTGGCAGGGGTGGACGTCACCGCGGATCCGGCCGGCGTCCGGGCGCGGATCGGTTACATCGGCCAGGGCAACGGCGGCGGCCACAGCTTCCGGGTCATCGACGAACTGGTGATGCAGGGCCGCTTTTACGGCATGAACACGGCCGATGCCGCTGCGCGGGCCGAGGAACTGCTGAAGTCCCTGGACCTCGCCGACCTGGCCAAGCGCACGGTCATCAAACTGTCCGGCGGCCAGCGGCGGCGCATGGATGTGGCACTGGGACTGATGCACTCACCTCGGTTGCTGTTCCTGGACGAACCGTCCACCGGCATGGACCCGCAGAACCGGGCCAACCTGTGGGAGCACATCATGCGGATGCGCGCCGAACATGGGACAACCATCGTCCTGACCACGCATTACATGGACGAGGCCGATCTGATGTCCGAGCGCGTCATCGTCATTGACCACGGGCAGATCATCGCCGACGACACGGCGGCCCGGCTCAAGGCCAACCTCGCCGGTGACCTGCTGGCCGTCGAGGTGGCGGCGGATTCGGCGCACGGAGTGCGCGGGCTGCTGGGCCGGGCGGCCGCCGGAGGGGAGATCAATGAAAACACGTACGACGGCGTCGTCCGCTTCCGTCTCCGGCTCACCGAAGGCGCCCGGCTGGCACCGGCGCTGCTGAAGGAGATGCACGACGCCGGCGCTCCCGCCCAGTCGCTGGAGCTGAAGCCGCCGACGCTGGACGACGTGTTCCTGGAACTGACAGGCCGCAACCTCCGGGAAGGAGCAGACCGCTGATGGCCGTGCAAAGCACCACGGAAGTACGGGAGAAGCCCAGCCTGGGCCAGGTGTTGCGTGACACGAAGTACGTCTTTTGGCGCGAGATGCTGCTGCCTTTGCGGGACCCATTCTCGCTGATCTTTTCGCTGATCCAGCCGCTGGTGTTCCTGGGGCTGTTCGGCCCGCTGCTCGGCGCGGCCGTGGGTGCCCCGGCGTTCGGCGGCCAGTCCACGCTCCAGTGGTTCCTGCCCGGCGTCGTAGTCATGATTGCCCTGTTCGGCACGTCCATGACTGGCTCCAACCTGCAGTACGAGCTGATGACCGGTTCGTACGAGCGGATCCTCGCCACACCGCTGTCGCGCTCCTCGCTGATGATCGGGCGGGCCCTGAAGGAGTGGGCGCCGCTGGTGGCCCAGGGGCTGCTCATCGCCCTGGTGTGCATCCCGTTCGGCTTTGTCTTTTATCCGCTGCATGTGCTGGCGGGCCTGGTCATCCTGGGGATTTTCGGGATAGGCCTCGGCGCCCTCTCCTACGCTCTTGCCCTGGTGTCACAGAACAAGGAGTGGATCTTCTGGGGTGTGCAGCAGACGCTGCTGTTCCCGCTGATGATCCTGTCCGGCATCATGCTGCCCATCGAAGCCGGCCCGGGCTGGATGAAGACGGCCAGCCTCTTCAATCCCCTGACGTACCTGGTCAACGCGGAGCGGGAACTGTTCGCCGGCAGCGTCGGGACGGACACGCTCCTGGGCCTGCTCGCCGCGGTGGTGAGCGCCGCCGTCGGACTTGCAGTGGGGATCCGCGCCATCAACCGCAACATCCGCTGAGCGGGGAGGGCCTCAACTGTACGTTCGCGCATCCCGCCTGTCCGTGGGGCGCGAACGTACACTTGCGGCCCTACTGATCGCGTTCCCCGGAACCGGCTTCGCGGCCGTCGCCCTGCAGGAAGGCAAGCACCGCGGCGACACGGCGGTGCACGCCCGTCGCGGGGAGGCGGAGCTTGGTGAAGATCGAGTTGACGTGCTTCTCCACGGTGGAGGACGACAGGTAGAGCGACTGCTCAATGCCGGCGTTTGTCCTTCCCTGGGCCATTTCGCGCAGCACGTCGATTTCACGCGGGGATAGTTCGGAGAGCGGGTTCGTCGCCCCCGCGCTGCGGCGGCGCACGAGCGTGTCCACGATCTGCGGGTCGATGACCGAGCCGCCCATCCGAACCTCGCGGAGCGCGTGTACGAGGTCCTCCAGATCACCGATCCGGTCCTTGAGCAGGTAGCCGAGGCCCGCCGAGCCGTCGGCGAAAAGCGCGAGCGCGTAGCTCTGGTCGGCGTGCTGTGACAGCACAACAACCCCTGTCTCCGGGTGCGCGGCACGTATGGCGCGGGCTGCCTCTATACCCTCCATATGATGGCTTGGCGGCATCCGGATGTCGGTGAGGACCGCGTCCGGGGAAAACCGGCGCACCGCATCGAGCAGTTCGGTTGCGTTGCCCGTGGAGGCGACCACGTCGATCTCGCCGGAGTCTTCCAGCAAACGGCGGATTCCCTCGCGGACGAGGTAGTTGTCCTCGGCGATCACCACCCGCAGCACACCGGATTCACCCAAGGTGCTCCCCCTCCCGCTTCACCGGGAGCTCGACCAGCACGGTGGTGCCCGACGGGTCGTGGTCCGAAACATTCAGGCTGCCCCGCAGCGCTGCCACCCGGTCACGGATGTTCGCCAGGCCGCCACTGGCCGCCGGCGGGAGGGTTCCGATGCCGCACCCGTCGTCGGTGATCGCGATTTGCAGATGCCCGTTCTCCCGTGCGAGCCCCACTGAGGCCGTGGTGGCGTTCGCGTGCTTCGCCGTGTTGGCGAGCGCCTCACGGACAACGTAGTACGCCGTCGTTTCCACATCCTCGGGGAACCGCTCAGCCCGGACGCCGTCGTCGGCTTCCACTGTTAGCGGGATGGGGAACCTGGCCGCGCTCGACTCGATGGCCGCCACGAGGCCGTTGTCGCTCAGCACGGGCGGATGGATGCCATGCGCGAGTTCCCGCAGGTCGGAGAGCGTTTCCCGGGCCTGATCCTGCAGTCCCGCAAGCTCGTCCGCCGTGAGCTCGCCGCGCTGCAGCCTGTTGCGGGCCAGGCGTAGGCCGGCTATCTGGGCGACCACGTTCTGCTGGATCCCGTCGTGCAGGTCCCGCTCCAGGCGCTTGCGCTCGTCGTCCTGCGCGGCGACGAGCCGTTCCCGGGACGCGGTCAGATCATCGAGTTGCTGGGCGAGTTGGGCGCTGAGGCGCACGTTGGCCACGGATGGCGAGGCCTGGCTGGCGACGGTCCGGAGCAGGTCACGTTCGGCGTCGCTGTATTCCCCTTTCCGGCGCGGGCCGACGTCGATGCGCCCGAGGGTCTCATCGCCCCTCACCAGGCCGCATGAGACGACCGGCTCCCCGCCTGCCTCGCCGGCGGCGCCTTCCGGGGACTGAGCGAGACTGCCGTCGTGTCCCGACAGCCTGATCCGCACCCAGGTGGCGTCCAGGCCGTCGCGCACGGCGCCGGCCAGCCGGGTGAGAAGGTCGTTCGGGTCTACCGCTTGATCCAGCTGGGTGCCGAGCTGGCTGAGCAGCGTGAACTGGCGCTCCCGGTCACCGAAGACGGCGCGCTGGATCCAGCCCCTCAGCCACCCGCGCGCCGGAAGCAGGCAGACGGCAAGGAGCGTGGTCAGCAGGATGGCACCTGTGACCGAAAGACTGCCGGCGAGCAGCACGGCCGGCGTCGCGGTGGCGACCCCGAAGAGAACTGTGATCAGCAGGTTCGACGAGCGGGAGACCAGCCGACCGCGGTCATCCGGTGCGATGTCAAATGCTCCGTACCGGAGGATGCCGTGGATGGCTGCGAGCGGCACGGCGGCCAGCGACGCGAAGACGGCGGCCGTGGTGATCCAAGTCAGCGGGGCGAACGTCCACATGACAAAGCTGGCCAGTGCCGCTGTAACAACCCAGGTCATGACGCGCGTGCGCGCACGGACTTCGGCATCGCCGAAGAGCGCCCGCGAGTAGAGGACGCTGAGTCCCAGGAGGACGCTCGGCCACGGCTGGTAGATGGCGTACTGCACCGCAGGGGCGGCCCACTCGAGCCAGGGCACGGCGAACGGATTCGGAACAGCATCACCGCTGATGCCGACGTACGGCTGCATCACGACGTGCGGGGTAGTGAGCAGCGTGAGCGGGCCAACCAGCACCGGTACCCAGACGAAGGCGACCGCGACTTTTTGCCATCTCCGCTCCGGCGTGCCGGTCGGGTAGGTAGCGAACAGGGCCAGGAAGGCGGCGGTTGCCACTGCATCCGCCGTCAGCCCGAGCATATTGAAGAGCGGGAACCACGGCTGCTGGATCAGCTCAACGTTCCGCTGCACGAAGGTCTCGCACGCGGAGCCTACAGCCATGGCGGTGGATGCCGTCGCGATGAAGACGGCGGACCGGGACGACGACACTGTGAGCAGCCAAATGCCAAAAACCAGTGTAGGCAGCACGCCAAGGAGCGGCCAGGCCAGGCCGTGGTCCGCAGCTGAGTCGACAAATCCCCGGGTGATGACGACGTAGAGCAGCGACGCCGCCCCGATCGGAGCCAGCACTGCGGGCAATCCCCATCTGCGGAGCACACTCCTATGATCCGCCCTTGGCCCGATTCCCGGGAGGGGGTACCTACCCAACCCCTATGGTGGCTGGCCTCCAACTACCCTGCGGCCACCCGCGTTCCGGGCACATCCTGCTGGCGCCTACGGTGGGCTCGAGCGGATGCCGCGGAACGGTGACCGCACAACAAGGAGGATGACATCATGCGCAGGATTTACTCGGCCATCGCCTGGATCATCGCCGGCGGCGTTGTGGTGCAGGCAGCCTCGATCGCCTTCGCCCTCGGTGGCATCGGCCGCTACGTCCAGGATGGGGGTGTCATCGACAAGGCCCTCGTCGAGAGCCGCCAGGCAACATTCACCGGTGACCTCGGCTTCCCCATCCACGGCATCGTGGGCGGGATGGTCATACCGCTCGCGGCCGTGGCGCTGCTCATCGTCGCGTTCTTCGTGAAGGCGCAGGGCGCCCGAGTGCGGGGTGCACGGCTGTGGGCAGGCATCGTGCTCGGTCTGGTCGCGCTTCAGATCACCCTGGGCTATTCGATCGTCGACATGCCCTACCTCGGCCTGATCCACGGTGCGAACGCTCTGGCTGTGCTGCTCGCTGCGGTCTACGCGGCGTTGCGCGTCAGGCGGGCAGCCCTGTCCGTTGCTGAGGAACCCGCGGCCAATGCCATCACGACGTGACCTCGTCCATCGGGCAGCCGCCGCCATCGCGGTGACCAGCGCCCTTGGCCTCGGCGCGCTCGGATGGGGCTCAACGCTGCTTGGCGAGTACTCGGTTATGGACATGGGTGGCGGTCAGGCCGCCCATGCCCACGGGACCCGCACCGGCCCGGGCAGCCCGGGCAGTGGCCTCAGCGTGACGGAACTGGTCGCGGATCCCCTCCGGGTGCCTGACGTGCGCGTCGAACTTGTTGCCCGCCAGCAGACGATCGAAATTCCTGGTGGGCGCCCGGTGGAGGGGTACACCGTGAACGGCACCTCCCCGGGACCGACGATCCGGGCGCGGCAGGGCGATCTCGTCGAGGTGGAATTCCGCAATGAATCAGTAGCCGCCGGTGCCACCCTGCACTGGCATGGCATTGACGTGCCCAACGCGGCTGACGGGGTCGCGGGAATCACCCAGGACGCAGTTCCAGCCGGAGGACACCATACCTATCGGTTCACTGCAGACGACGCCGGCACGTACTGGTATCACTCCCACCAGGTGTCACATGAACAGGTCGAGGGCGGGCTGCTCGGTGCGATCGTGATCGAACCCGTCCAGCCGCCGGCGGGCACCGGCGACACGGACGCCGTCGCGCTGCTGCACGTCTACGGTGGCCAGCACACACTCAACGGGCGCGTTCAGGACGAACACCTGCCGACAGAGCCCGGTGCCACAGCGAGGATCCGCGTCATCAACACCGACCAGGGAACTGCCGCAGTTTGGTCAGCCTCTCCCTTCCGTGTTGTCGCCACCGATGGGCACGAGGTCAACGGCCCCGCCGTCGTCGAAGGCCGCAAAGTACTCATTCCCGCCGGAGGGCGGGTGGACTTCGCGGTGCAGGCCCCCGCGCACCGCTCGGGGCGACTGCACGTCGGCGGGGCCCGCAGCATCTCCATCGGCGATCCGGGCGCCGGGGATGCCGGCGCAACGCCATCAGCGCGGCAGTCCTCGGAGACCCTCGACCTGCTGGCATATGGCGATCCTGCCCCTCCCGGCTTCGACCCACAGTCGCCGGACCGCACGTTCGACTACGTGATCGGACGTCGTCTGGGCCTCATCGACGGCCGCCCCGGCAACTTCTGGACGATCAACGGACGGCTCTTCCCCGACGTACCGATGTTCCACGTTCGCGAGGGTGACGTCGTCGTCATGCGCGTCGTCAACGACTCGGGAGAGGTACATCCCATGCACCTGCACGGCCACCACGTCCTCGTGCTCTCACGCGACGGCAACCCGGCATCGGGAAGCCCGTGGTGGGTCGACTCGCTCGACGTCCACCCCGGCGAGAAGTACGAGATCGCCTTCATTGCCGACAACCCCGGCATCTGGAGCGACCACTGCCATACCCTCCCCCACGCCGTCGACGGCCTCGTGGCCCACGTGATGTACGAGGGAGTCTCTACGCCTTTCACCATCAACGGCGGCGCCGGCAATCAGCCCGAGTAAATCCGCTCAACCGTAGAAAGTAGAATCCCATGCCATCAATGTCCGTCACTCCCCAGGTCCGTCTCGCTGCCCGCGCTTGCATGGCCGGTGGGGCCGGGTTTTTCATCCTTGCGATCGTAGCCCTGGCTGTACCCGCGCTGGCGCCGGGGGCCCCGCCCGTAGTGTGGCTCCAGGTCCTCCTGGCTGTCCTCCACGTGGGCCAGATGGCCGGGATGGCGGCAATCGGCCTCACCGGGGCCGTCGGCCGCGCCGGTATGGTCGGTCTGTGGCTGGCGGCGGCAGGCGCCGCCACCTTCGCCGTCGCCGAGCTGACGCTGCTCGTCAGCCGACCCGGCTCCGAGACGGCGTTCGGCCTCGGGTCCCTGCTGACTGTCGTCGGTCTGTCCATAGCCGGGGGCTCCGTGCTGCACCAGAGGACGTGGAACGGCCCGGGCCGGTTCCTCCCTCTCGCCCTGGGAGCCTACAACGTGGTGATGCTCCTGGCCCTGGCCTTGGGGCCGGTTCAGCTCGGTATAGTCGCACTGGCGCTAAATGCTGTGCTGTGGACCCTGCTTGGCTGGTCCCTGAGCGGTATCCGCTCTGCTGCGCCTGTGCGCGCCGAGCTGGCCTGACCACGCCCCTGGCTCAGCTGATCAGCTGAGTTGGCCGGGGAGGCGGGCGGCGTAAGCTGCGGCTTCGGCGCGGTTGCGCAGGCCCAGCTTCTCCAGCACGCTGCTCACATGGTGGGCCACCGTCTTGCTGCTGATGAACAGCTGCCCCGCAATTTCATGATTCGAATAGCCCTGGACGAGGAGCCGCAGGATTTCCTGCTCACGCCGGGTGAGGACGCCGGCTTCGCGGGGAACGGACCTGCCTCCGGCTCCCCACGACCGCAACAGCGCCGCGGCCACGTCGGCATCATGGGACGCCCCCAGCTTGTCGAGCACCGACAGGGCTGCGCGGGCCTCGGAGACAGCGAGCGACGGTTGACCCTGCGCCAAGACACGCGCAAGTTCCAGCCGCGAGCGCGCTGCCTCCAGTGGGAGCTCCAAGTGCCCGAACCATTTGAGGGCTTCTTCAAAGTAAACTGTGGCAGGCTCCTGCCGGCCCTCGGCGGCTGCAACGCGCCCTCTGGCCAGAGCGGCATGTGCAGACAACAAGCGCACTCCGCCGGCGCCGGCGTCGAGCTCGGCGAGGTGCTGGGCAGCCGCAGCGGCAGCGGCGGGATTACCGGCCGCCAGCTGTGCCTCCACCAGCAGCCCGCGTGCACCGGCTGTCTCGAGGGACGTCCGTTGGCCGCCGGCGTGCAGCTGGGGAACGACGTCGTCGGTGCTGCCATTTTCCGAACGAAGCCAACGTTCTGCCAGAGCCACGGCCGCCACCGGTTCATTAATTCCGAGGGACAGGCCTGCCGCCGCCAGGCTGGTCTCGACGGGCGCGCCGATGCCCTCAATCAGTGCCCTCGCCTCGTCGAAGTGTCCCTGGCGCACGCGGAGCTCGGCGAGGCTGGCTATAGCCCGGTGGAACATGCCTGGGAAGACGCCCCTCGTACCGGCCGCCGCCCGCCGCAGCTCGTCGTCGGCTTCGGCCCAGTGACCGGTCAGGAGGAGGACGCGCCCGTGGACCATGCGGCACTGGGCGTAAAGGTAAGGGCAGCCGTAGGACCTCATATAGTCGTCGGCGGCCTGCGACCACTGGGTGGCCCGTCCAAGATCGCTGAGGAGGTCGCAGACCGTCAGCATCGAACAGCTCGCCATGACCACGGTGTAGAAGCTCGAACCATCGCCGCCCAGGGCGCTCGCCATCGCCTCGTCAACGCAGCGAAGCCCGGCCTGGACCTCTCCCTCCTTGACCAGAACCACCCCGCGCTCCGCGAGCGCACAGACTGCCAGGTCCGGGTCGCCCAACTCGTGCGACGTGGCCAGCGCCCGCTCGATCAGCTCCCGGCAGGTTTGGGCATCCGTAGCCAGCAGCGCCGCGCAGTAGTCGACCCACGCCAGCGACAGCCCGTCGTCGGGGTCCGCCATGCTCTCGGCACGGGCGAGCCAGCCCCGCGCCGCCGCTTCATTGCCAAGGGACATCCCGTAGACAAGGCACAGCCAGACGGCTGAATCGATGGCCTCGGGAACATTGCCGGCTCGGCGGCTGGCAGCGTAAGCGCGCTCGCGGCAGTGGACGCTTTCGCCGACGTCGCCGAGGAAGAATAGGGCATCGCCCAGACCTGCGAGGGCGTCCGCCGATCCCGTGCCCGCAAGTGCTTCCTCAAACGCGGCGCGGGCCTCCGTCCACCGTCCCGCGTCCAGTGCCTGGTGGCCTTTCGCTGTCAGATCCTCCAGCGTCACGCTTCAATTACAGCACCTCATACCGCCGTTCCCTAGGGAACAGGCTGGGCCCGGGACAGCGTTCGTCTCCGACCCTCCTGCCGCTCGCATCCCGGGGAGTTTTTGTCCAGATGCAGCGACTTCCGGCGGCGCGAACTCCCCATATGTGGACAAAATCTCCAATTGGGCTCAGAAATGGGTCATTTGACCGATCCCTGCGGCAGCGGATCCGGGGAGTCTGAAGGTGTCCCGAAAAACGGACAAACAGGAACAATCAAGGAGCAAACAATGAGCACCAGCGCACTCACGAGCGCATTTGCCAAGGCAGTGGAAGCCGTCAACGCCCATGATGCGAAGGCCTTTGCTGCAACTTACGCAGCGGACGCGGTGGTCCACGATCCGCTCTATCCGCAGCCGCTGAAGGGGCGGGACGCCATTGAGCAGGACATGGTGGAACTCCTGCGGGCGTTTCCGGATGCCCGTTTCACCGTCGGGCAACTGCTTCAGGACGGTGAGACGGTAGCGGGCGAGTTCACCCTGGGCGGGACGCACCTGGGTCCGTTGGCGGCGCCCGACGGTGAGATTCCCCCTACCGGAAATTCCATCAAGAACAACGGGGCTGTCTTCTCGAAGTTCAACGCTGCCGGAGAAGTCATCGAGGAACGCCGCTACTACGATGTTGCAGGATTGATCGCACAGATCGAGTTGGCGCCGGCAACCTGAGCCCTGCGGACAGGGCCACATGTGTACGTTCGCGCTAAACGAGGGTTCGTGGGGCGCGAACGTACAATTGGCGCCCAAGCGTCAGAGTCCCAGGCGGGCCACGGCTTCCTCGCGCATCTCCACCTTGCGGATCTTCCCTGACACCGTCATCGGGAAGCTTTCCCGGACGTCCACGTAGCGCGGAATCTTGTAGTGCGCCAGCTTCCCCCGGCAGAATTCGGCGACCGCGGCCTCGTCCAAGGGTTCCGCGCCCGGGTTGAGGATGATGCAGGCCATGAGCTCCTCGCCGTATTTGGCGTCCGGCACCCCGATCACCTGCACATCCCGGACGGAGGGATGGCTGTACAGGAATTCCTCGATCTCGCGCGGGTAGATGTTTTCGCCGCCGCGGATCACCATGTCCTTGATCCTGCCCTCAATCACCACGTAGCCGTCGTCGTCCATCCGTGCGAGGTCGCCGGTATGCATCCAGCCGTCGGCGTCGATGGCTTCTGCGGTCTTGTCCGGCTGGCCCCAGTAACCAGACATGACCGCGTACCCGCGGGTACACAACTCGCCGATCCTGCCCCGTTCCAGCACCTCGCCGGAGCCGGGGTCGATGATCTGGCTTTCCAGCCGGGGCATGGTGCGGCCCACGGTCTCCGTACGCTGCTGCAGGGTGTCGCCCTTCCGGGTCATGGTGGACACCGGCGAGGTCTCGGTCATGCCATAGCAGATTGCAACGTCTGCCATGTGCATGTCGGAGATGACCCGGTTCATCACGTCGATGGGGCACACGGATCCGGCCATGACGCCGGTGCGGAGCGTGGCGAGGTCGTAGGAAGCGAAGTCGGGAAGCGCCAGTTCGGCGATGAACATGGTGGGCACTCCGTACAGCGATGTCCCGCCAAAGTCCTGCACCGCTTCCAGCGCCGCCGCCGGGTTGAAGCCGCGCCCGGGAATGATGGTGGCCGCGCCGTGGCTGAGTGCCGCCAGGTTGCCGATCACCATCCCGAAGCAGTGGTAGAAAGGCACCGGAATCACCACCCGGTCGTGCTCTGTGTAGCCCAGCAGCTCACCAATGGAGAAGCCGTTGTTGAGGATGTTGTGGTGGGTCAGGGTTGCGCCCTTGGGGAAGCCTGTGGTCCCGGACGTGTACTGCAGGTTGACGGGATCGTGCGGGTCCAGTTCAGCCATCCGCGCCAACAGGCCGGAATGCGCGACGCCGTCGGCCCGCTTGAGCAGCTCGGCGTACGTCAGCTCTGCGTCACCTTGGGGGACGCCGGCGTCGAGCCCGTCCATGCCCGCATCCGGCAGGAACACCAGTTCGCGCAGGTCAGGGCAGTCGGCGAGCGCCTTGCGGGCCATTCCCACATAGTCACTGGTGTGGTCCGACGGCGCCGTCACCAGCATGCGCATGCCGTTCTGCTTGACCACAAACTCCAGCTCATGGCTGCGGTACGCGGGGTTGACGTTCACCAGGATGGCCCCCGCCTTCGCCGAGGCGTACTGCAGCAGGGTCCATTCCGCGCAGTTCGGGCTCCAGATGCCCACACGGTCCCCCTTGGCGACGCCCAAGGCGAGCAGCGCACGCGCGAGGCGGTCGACGTCGTCGTTCATTTTGGTGTAGCTCCATCGCCGGGCGTCGGCGCCCGGAACCGTCGCGGCCTCGATCAGCGCGTCGTGGAAGGGAAACCGGGCCACTACCCGCTCAAAGTTGGTGCCGATGGTTTCCTCGAGCAGCGGGACGTCAGTGTCCCCGGCTGTATATGCGCGCATGCTGCACGCTACCAAGACGACCGGGGCAAATGAAGCGCAACAGGAGGGTGTCCGCGCGTCGACAGGACAGGTGGGCAGCCGACGGGCCGGTATTGTGAAAGCCATGAGTGCACCCATCGATCTGCAGGCAACGTTCATCCCCAACGACGGCGAGTTCTTCCGTGTGAAGCTCGCCCTGGAAATCGCCATCGACGAGGTGGTGAACGAACCCGGCTGCATCCGCTACGAGCTGACCGAGGCCACCGAAGAGAAGCTGGTCCTGACGGAGCAGTGGGCGTCCGAGGAGGATCTTGAGAAGCACTCCAAAGGCACTGCCGTCCAGGACCTGAACGAATCCCTGAGCGCGCTGCTGGCTGAGCCTGTCAAGGTGGAACGCATCTAGCCGCTCGCCCGGAGTCGCTGAAACGCAACGAGGTCGCCGGAACGCTCCGGCGACCTCGTGCTGTTCCGGCGATCGTGGGTATTTGACCGCCAGTTTGTCTAGTTTTCCTTGGCCTCAGCAGCCGCCGCGGCCTCGGCTTTGGAGCGCGCCACGTTGGCGTGCACCTCGTCCATGTCCAGGGCCTTGACGGCGTCAACCACCTGCTCCAACTGCTGGGCGTTCAGGGCACCCGGCTGTGAGAACACGAGGACTTTTTCGCGGAAGGCCATCAGCGTGGGAATGGACGTAATTCCGGCCTCGGCGGCGAGCTGCTGCTCGGCCTCGGTGTCCACCTTCGTGAACAGGACGTCGGAGTGCTTCTCGGACACGGCGCTGTACGTGGGCCCAAACTGCTTGCACGGACCGCACCATTCAGCCCAGAAGTCCACCAGGACAATGTCATTGCCTTCGATGGTCGATGCGAACTGTTCACCTGTGATGTCAACGGTAGCCATGGGTCAACGGTACGCGAGCAGGCCATGCTATGTCGCGGCCTGGTGCCCCCTGTTCGCTTCCCGCGTCATCGGGAATAACCGCGGGGCCCATGTACAGCACGGGGACGCTGAGCCTACCCTTGGCGTCATCAGCCGCTGAAAGCCGCATCCAGGAGGGCGCATGCCGCACGCAATCTCCGCCAGGTCCCTCACGAAGAAATTCGGCAGCCGGGAGGTGCTGCACGGCGTGGACTTCGCCGTCGAAGCAGGCTCCGTGTTCGGTGTGATCGGCCCCAACGGCGCGGGCAAGACCACCACTATGCGCTGTCTGCTGGACATCATCCGCCCCACTTCCGGGGAGGTCCGGGTCCTCGGGGAGGATCCCCGGGCGGGCGGTCCGGAGCTCCGCCGCCGGATCGGCTACCTGCCGGGCGAGCTGTTCCTCGAGGGCCGGGTCACGGGCCGGAAACTCCTGGCCCACTACCAGGCCATCAGCGGTCCTGTTGCCCCGGGCAGGGTGGAGGCGCTGGCTGAACGACTGGGTCTGGACCTGGACCGCCATACCCGCAAGCTGTCGAAGGGCAACAAGCAGAAACTGGGCCTGGTCCAGGCATTCATGCACGATCCCGAACTGCTGGTCCTCGATGAGCCCACCAGTGGCCTGGATCCGCTGGTCCAGCAGGAGTTCCACGCCATGGTTCGCGAATCGCAGCACAAGGGCCAGACCATTTTCCTCAGTTCCCATGTCCTCAGCGAGGTCCAACAGACGGCGGACACCGTGGCCATCCTGAGGGACGGGCGGATCATGGCGGTGGAGTCGGTGAGCGGGCTCCGCGAAGGTGCCGTGCGGCACCTTCGGCTTTCCGCTCGCGGAATTACCGCGCACGACGCCGGCGCGCTGCTGGGTGCGGTGCCCGGCGTCGGACGTGTGGAGGTACTTGAGTCCAACAGCACCGTCACCCTGACGGCGACGCTGGAAGGGGACATCCAGCCGCTGGTCCGGGCCTTGGGCAGGCTGCAGTTGAAGGACCTTGTCCTGGAGGAGCCGGACCTGGAGGAATCGGTGCTGAAGATGTATTCGAGCCCGAAGGAGGGCGAGTGAGCACGACGCTGCCGCTGTTCCGCAGGGCCTTTTTGGACACCTGGCGCTCCACCCTTGCGTGGGCAGCCGGGCTTGCCGCTGCCACGTTCCTGTACCTGCCGCTGTACCCGTCCATCGGCGGGAGCGCGCAGATGCAGGACATGATCGATGCCCTCCCCGCCGAAATGACCAAAGCGCTGAACTACGACCAGATCGCCACCGGTCCGGGCTACGCCCAGGCCACGCTGTACGGCCTCCTCGGGTTCCTGCTGATGACCATCGCCTCCGTGGGATGGGGTGCCGCAGCGGTGGGCGGCGATGAGGAATCCGGCCAGCTGGAACTGACCCTCGCCCATGGTGTGACGCGGGTCCAAGTGGTGCTGGAACGCGCGCTTTCCCTAATGCTGCGGGTGGTCCTGCTCGCGGCACTGGTCTTTGTGCTGGTCCGGCTGCTGGACGATTCGGCCCAGCTCGGCATCCGGCCGGAGAACCTGTTCGGCGCGACCGTGCTCTTCGCGGGCCTGGCGCTCCTGAGCGGAACGGCTGCGCTGTGTGCGGGCGCCGTGTCAGGCCGCCGGACCCACGGGCTCGCGGTCGGCGCGGCGGTGGGCGTCCTGGGCTACGTCTTTAACGCCGTCGGCCGGCAGAGCGAGGATGTGGAGTGGCTGCTCAACCTCAGCCCCTACCACTGGGCGTACGGAAACTCACCGGTGGCCAATGGAGCGGATTGGGCAGCCGCCACAGGACTCTGGGGCATCTCCATTGCCCTAGTGGCCCTGGCGGCAATCGCGGTGGACAGGCGCGACGTCGGCGCGTAGCCGGCGCCGCAGCCCGGCGCGATAGTCGGGTGCCGATATCGGCAGCCGCAGCCCGGGCAGCCGGCGGTCAGGCCCTGGCTTCCCAGAGGTGCGGGGCCGGCGTCCGGCTGCCCGGCAGTGCATTGGTCTCGCGCCACTCGTGGATCCATTCGGGGAGGATGAGGTCCGCCGGGGGCTGGCCGAACTCGCGCAGGATCTCTTCCTGGCTGACGGGTTTTCCTCTGTTGACCAGCCGGGTGGCGATGTAGGCACGGGCATAAATTTCGCCGTCGGACACCATGCGCTGCTCAAAGTAGATGGCCTTGGCGTCCAGGCCGATGATTTTGGTTTCGATCGTGTACTGCTGCCACAGCTGCAGGGACTTCCGGAAGGCGATGGTCTCCCCCGCCGCCACCGGGCTCCAGCCGCGCTGCCGCATCCTCTTCCAGACCCCGCTGCGGACCATCAGGTCGAACCGCCCCAGGTCCATCAGGGAAAAGTACATCCCGTTGTTGACGTGCATGGCAATGTCGATGTCCGTGGGCAGGACGCGCAGCGGCAGGGACGACGTATCCCAAATGGTCAGCGCGGAGCGGCGGGCGGACGTGAACAGCATCAGGAGGGTGCGCAGAAGCAGGTGCATCCCCCAATGTTACCCACCAGTAACTTCGTGGTAAACCTCGCTTCCGCGGATCCGGATGGTGACGCTGCTCCGTCCTGCACCGTCACGTCGGCGGAACACTGCGGGGGCCGTGTGCTTCCTGTACCATCCGGCCCCGGACACCGCGCCTGTGGAGCAAGTAGTCCAGGCCTGGGCCCACGAGTAGGTGCCGCCGCCTCGCCAAGTAATCCGCGGAAAAAGTCGGGTAATGCCTACTCGTGCCGCCCCTGCGCCCGCTTCCTAGACTCGAAATTCCTAGGGCCGAAAAAGTTGCTGGCGCGTCCTCCGAGCTGGGGTGGATGATGCCGCTTCATAGTGGAGCTTCCGTATCTTCTGGGTATGCGGGCGGCTCCCATCATGCGCATCCCTGCGCGGGCACGGACACTGACCGGAACCGCATAGCGCATCACACCTCGATCCGTCCTGCAATGTGAACCGGCGGCATCCACCGCTGCTTTCCTTGACGGGGCCGACCTGCGATGGGCCACCCATGAACCAGTTCACCCAAAAAACTCCCGAACCACCCCGCCGCAACTTCGAAACCGACGTCCCCCGGACAGAACTGACTCAAGGCCGCAGGCCAGTCAGTAACCGGCTCTGGGCAGGCATGGCCGCCGCGGCCATGGTCTCCGCCGTAGGCGTCGGAGCCCTGGCAGGGCCCGTCCGCTCGGCGGAAGTGCCGGCGTCGACGGATGCAGGCACGACGGCGGAAGCACCCGCGGTGCGCATCGCACGGCCGTTGGCGGCGCTGCCCCTGGACGAACCATACGTGGGCACCCTTGAGCCCGGGTCTGTTGATGCCACAGCCCAGCTTGAGGCGCCAGCTGTGCCGGCCGAGGCTGCCGCCCCTGTCCCTCCTGCGCCGGCTGAGCCCGCCCCGGCTCCTGCCCCCGCGGGAGACTCCAACCGCTACACCGTGGTTCCCGGCGACACCGTGGGTGGGATCGCGGCGCGGCATGGCGTGGACGTGCATGGGATGCTGGCCGCCAACGGACTCGGCGTCTACAGCATCATCGTCCCCGGCCAGGTCCTGGTGTTGTCAGGTCCCGCCGTCTCCGTACCTGCGGCCGCGCCGGCAGCCGCCCCCGCCGCCGCACCGGCTGCGCCAGCACCTGCCCCGGCACCTGTCCCGGCCCTGGTCCAGGCCGCCCCCGCTGTCCGGACAATCTACGTGGCCGGTGCCGGCGGACAGGCCATGGTGGACGCCTGCATCGGGCCCATCCACTACACGCCCAACGATGGCTACTCGCTCTTTATCACCGAGCATGATTTCTGCGGCGGCTGGGCACGGTTCTCCGGCATCGCCGTGGGCGAAACCGTCAGCATTCCGGGCTATGGAACGTACACGGCGACGGCCCGCGGCCAGGTCCCCAACCCGGGCACCACCAATGACGTCATCGCAGTGTTCGGCGGCTTCCCCAGGGCTATCCTGCAGACCTGCATCCCCGGAACCAACCAGATGCTCCTGATTGCTTTGAACTGACTTCCCTAAGCTTGTCCGCGGTTCCGAAGCCTCAAGGCGAGGAGCCGCGGACAAGGCCATGATGGTCCAAAAAGTAACGCCACGGAGAGGACTCCGTGGCGTTCTGCTTGGAATTGCTGACTACACCTGCATCCGTTTGCGTTCCGAAATGTGCTCCACCAGCTCGCCCACACGCTGCTCGGAGTAATTGCGCGCGATGTCACCCTGGCTGATGATTCCGACCATCTTGTGATCGGCGATGACCGGGAGCCGCCGGATCTGGTGCCGCTCCATCAGTTCGATGGCGGCGTCAACGTTGGCGTCGGCGTCAACCCAGTGAGGCGTGCCGGAGGCAAGGTCGCGGGCCATCATCTCACGGGGATCGCGGCCGGCGGCAACGCACTTGAGGACGATGTCACGGTCTGTGATCATGCCCTTCAACTTGCCGTCGTCGCCGCAGATCGGCAACGATCCGCAGTCCAGATCAAGCATCATCCGCGCGGCATCCGCGAGGGACTGGTCTTCCGTGATACACCGGGCATCCGTAGTCATGAATTCACGTACAACACTCATTGATCCTCCTTCATCGATTGATGCATCGACGCAGGATACCGGGGCTCATGCGCCGATGCTGCCAGCCTACGCCGGGGCCGGTACACCTGTCGACGGCGATTTTATGGCCGCATCCTCAGCTTTTCCGCGGTTCCGATCCTTCAAGGGCACGAGCCGCGAACAAGGCCGGGACGGCGCGTTTGGGGGAATGACGAAGGCCCGCACTTCCTTGCTATTGCAGGGAAGTACGGGCCTTCGTTTTGGGTGGCAGATGAGGGATTCGAACCCCCGTAGGCGTTGCCAGCTGATTTACAGTCAGCCCCCTTTGGCCGCTCGGGTAATCTGCCGAACTTCAAAAGAAGATCACCCCCGGCTGCAGCGTTCGGAACGTCCGTTTCCGGGCCGTTCCGCTTCCAGTAACCGCGGGCAAGACAACTTTACAGAACTTCTGCCGAAGAATCGAATCGGGCCCCGGGCGGTCCAAAAAACACCGAAAAACCCCGGGAATCAGGGGAAATCAAGCCTCACCGAGAATGCGTCCTGCGAGCCGTGCCTCGAACTTAACAGCCTGCTCTTCGGTGATCTGGTTCAGCTGGACGGCCCGCAGCAGGTCCTCGTGCACGCCGTCCATCCGGGCGGAAGCATCGGCTACCGGGCTGAAGATGATGGAAGCTGCCACCGCGGCAGCGGCAACGGAGGTGGCTGCTGTGGCAACGGCGCCTGCCGCAGCCGAGGTGCTTTGGGTGACGTAACGGACGGCTTTACGATGCATGGTCTTTCCCTTCAAGCTCTTATCCAACAACTCCAACTCTCCGTCGCCGGCCTTCGTTCCCGCCCTGTGTCCGCTGAGAGGGAACTGTGAATACCGCACCGTCACAAGGGGGGCATCCGTATTAGGCTGGAATGCAGAGATCAGGCGCCCCAGGCGCGCAACCAGCACCGCAACCGCAGGGCACCACCAGCACAAGGAGAATCATGGCAGGCGAGTCAACGTTCGACGTCGTAAGCAAAGTGGACAAGCAGGAGGTTGCCAACGCGCTGAACCAGGCGCAGAAGGAACTGGCCCAGCGCTACGACTTCAAAGGTGTCGGCGCCGAGGTCGATTTCAGCGGCGAGAAGATCCTGATGAAGGCAAACTCGGAGGAGCGCGTACTGGCCGTCCTGGACGTGCTCCAGTCCAAGCTGATCCGCCGCGGCATCTCGCTGAAGTCACTGGACACCGGTGAGCCCTACGCGTCCGGCAAGGAATTCCGCCTGGAGGCCTCCATCAAGGAAGGCATCGCGCAGGACCTGGCCAAGAAGATCAACAAGCTGATCCGCGACGAAGCCCCCAAGGGGGTCAAGTCCCAGATCCAGGGCGACGAACTCCGCGTCACGTCGAAGTCCCGCGACGACCTGCAGGCCACCATGGCCCTGCTGAAGGACTTTGACGAAGCGGACTTGCAGTTCGTTAACTTCCGCAGCTAGCAGCGGTGGCGTTGACGGTAACCGCGGAGCCGTGGAGCTCCGCGGACGGATCGGCGCTCCGGTCCATGCAGCGGCGCGAGCTGGATGAACGGTACGGCAGCGATGACCACGAGCCCGGTTTGTCCCCACGGCGGAGGACATCACGGTATTCCTGGTGGCGCGCACCCCGGACGGCCAGGCAGTGGGCTGCGGCGCGCTCCGGCAGCTGGACGCCGGCAGCGCGGAGATCAAGCGGATGTTTGTGCTGCCCGAAACCCGCGGCAGCGGCGCAGCGACGGCAGTCCTGCGCGCCCTCGAGGCGGAGGCCCGGGCCCGCGGCTTTGGGGAGCTCAAGTTGGAAACGGGCACTGCCCAGCCCGAGGCCATGCGCTTCTACGAGCGTGAGGGTTACGGCAGGATCGAGAACTTCGGGCCCTACGAGGGTGAGCCGCTCTCGGTTTGCTACGCCAAAAGTGGACCATTCGAGCGGCCCATTCGAACGGCCATAGCCAAAACGCGCAACTTTTGAGCAGACTGGCCCTGCAAAGCCTTGTGCTGACGCGGACCGCCACCTCCGGCCGGGCGCATAAGTGACGCAAATTGGTCAACGAAACCCAGCCACCGGCCGCCTAACGCAGCGGCCTGCCGGCCATCCGCTCCAGCCGGGCAATCCGGTCCTTCATGGGCGGGTGCGTGCGGAACAGCTTGGTCATCGTCCCGCCGCGGAACGGGTTGGCGATCATCAGGTGCGAGGTGTTCACCAGCTTCTGGTCCTGCGGAAGCGGCACGATCCGGACGCCCTGCTCAATCCTGTTCAGGGCTGAGGCGAGTGCCAGCGGATCGCCGGTCAGCTGCGCACCGTCCTCATCGGCGTCGTACTCCCTGGTCCGGGAGATGGCCAGCTGGATCAGCGACGCCGCGAACGGGGCCAGCAGCGCCATGGCCAGCATGGCAAGCGGGTTGGAGTTGCGCCGGTCGCCGCCGAAGAACAGCAGCATCTGCCCCACGGAGGTGATGACGCCGGCGACGGCGGCCGCCACCGAGGAGGTGAGGATGTCCCGGTTGTACACGTGCATGAGCTCGTGCCCCAGCACGGCGCGGAGCTCGCGGGCGTCCAGCAGCTGGAGGATGCCCTGGGTGACGCAGACAGCCGCGTTCCGTGGATTCCGCCCCGTCGCGAAGGCATTGGGGTTCATCGTGGGCGAGACGTAGATGCGCGGCATCGGCTGGTTGGCGCGGACGGACAGCTCGCGGACCATCTGGTACAGCTGGGGCGCCTGGGCCTCCGTGACCGGGTAGGCCTGCATGGAGCGGATGGCGATCTTGTCGCTGTTCCAGTAGCCGTACGCTGTGGTGGCCACGCCGATGATGGCCATGATCCAGATGGGCGCCGAACTGCGGGTGTTCAGGCCGATCAGGCCGCCCAGTCCCAGCAGCACCGCCCAAAGGACGCCAAAGAGCGCCACAGTCTTCAGGCCGTTGTAATGCTTGTGCACGTCCACTCCTCCACGTCTGCCCGGCACGTCCAGCGGGACCGGGTTGCGGGCATCGTACTTCGAAAGCCCGTCTGCAGCTGCGCGGCCAGCCCGCCACGGTACTGCGCGCACCGCTGCGGAGCAGCAGGACCCAGCCCTCAGTCAAAATTTTAGTCCCGCCTCCTGCAGGCAGGTCACCTGCCCGCGGGCCGTACTGGCCGCTCCATGTCTTCTTTTTTCACACGCTTGATATCCTCAGGCGGGGGAAGGAATTTGCGCATGAATCTATCAAGGCGGCTTCTTTTTGCATCGGCGATCTGGGAAGTTGCCCGGCCCCGGACCGCCCTGAACCCGGGCCACCTCCTCATTCGGCTCACGAATCCCGCCGTCACCTTCGATCTCCGTTCAGCCGCCGACTGGCTCTGGTGCCACAACGCTGCCCGGCAGGGCCTTGCCGAGGTGCTCGGAGCCAAGCGCTGCACCGTGGTTTTTGCCCACCAGTGGCATCCCATCGGTGCGGCGATCGGCGAGCCGGAGGTCGAGTCGTCCACGCCCACCTTCCACCTGTTCGGGCGTTGGGACCGCGAACCGGTTTCCCCGGGCGAACAGCTCCGCCTCCCGGCGCAGCGCCGGGTGCCCGCCGGAGCCAAGGAGTTACAGGAGTACGACGGCGGCCTCCGCACTGTGCTGCGACGCCTGGCTTTGGGGCGCCCGTCAGAGGCGGGCAGGCAGTTCGCGGCAATCCTGCCCGGCGGCATTGCCGCGAACGGCCATCTCGCGGAGCCGGTTCCGCAGCCCAGCGGCAACCTTCCGAAAATTTTGTCCAGTGCCCCACGGGTCAAGGCCGGTGCGCACCACAGTGTGCTTGCGCCGGCGTCGGGCGAACCTGGACTCACGCCCGGGCACCTGCTGGCTCTGGCCGCCTCGCTCCAGGGCATGACGGAACGCCGCGGCGTGAGCGGCCTGAGCTGTGTGGTGCCTGAGCCCCGTGGTGGACCGCTGGAAGTCCACGCGATGGGCCGATCGGCAGGAGAATCCGTCAATCCCATGCAGGAATTCCTGGATCTTCCGGAGGTTAGCCAAGCCTTATTGTGATGAACTCATAATAAGTGTTTCAATAGAGGCATGACGGATCACTTTGGCGGCCACGAAGCATGGGCTGCGGCCCTGCGCGCCCACGGCCGCCGGGTTACCAAACAGCGGCTGGCGGTGCTGGCCGCCGTCGAACACCACCCCCATTCCCCGGCGGAGAGCATTCTCGCCGCCGCGCGCGCGGAACTCCCGGAGCTGACCGCGCAGTCCGTCTACGTGGTCCTTGGTGACCTCACCGACCTGCACATGCTGCGCCGTTTTGAGCCGCCGCACTCCCCCGCGCTGTACGAGACCCGGGTGGGCGACAACCACCACCACGCGATCTGCGTCAGCTGCGGCCGTGTCGAGGACGTGGAGTGCGCCGTCGGGCATGCGCCCTGCCTCACCCCGCACTGGGACGAGAACGCCAAGCCCATGACCATCCAGATCGCCGACGTTATGTACCAGGGCATCTGCCAGGACTGCCAGCAGTCCCAACAACTTCCTTCTGAACGTCCCTCACAAGTAATAGAGAAATAGGAGAAAAATGACTGCCATTTCAACGACCCAGTCAGGTGCGCCGGTTACGTCCGACGCGCATTCGAAGTCAGTTGGTGCCGACGGTGCCATCATCCTGACTGACCACTACCTGGTGGAAAAGCTTGCCCAGTTCAACCGCGAGCGGGTGCCGGAGCGCGTAGTGCACGCCAAGGGCGGCGGCGCGTTCGGCACGTTCAAGGCCACCGAGGACATCTCGGCCTACACCAAGGCCGCGTTCCTGCAGCCGGGCGTTGAGACCGAGATGCTGATCCGTTTCTCCTCCGTCGCGGGCGAGAACGGCTCCCCTGACACCTGGCGGGACCCGCGCGGTTTCGCCGTGAAGTTCTACACCTCCGAGGGCAACTACGACCTCGTGGGCAACAACACCCCGGTCTTCTTCATCCGCGACGGCATCAAGTTCCCGGACTTCATCCACTCCCAGAAGCGCCTCCCGGGCACCCACCTGCGCGACGCGGACATGCAGTGGGACTTCTGGACCCTGTCCCTGCCGGCCGAGGCTGCCGCCCCTGTC
>NZ_KV467169.1:1048140-1248805 GCF_001663775.1 Arthrobacter sp. B6
ACCTCCGAGGGCAACTACGACCTCGTGGGCAACAACACCCCGGTGTTCTTCATCCGCGACGGCATCAAGTTCCCGGACTTCATCCACTCCCAGAAGCGCCTCCCGGGCACCCACCTGCGCGACGCGGACATGCAGTGGGACTTCTGGACCCTGTCCCCCGAGTCCGCGCACCAGGTCACCTGGCTCATGGGCGACCGCGGCCTGCCCGCCTCCTGGCGCGAAATGCAGGGCTACGGCTCACACACCTACCAGTGGATCAACGCCGCGGGCGAACGCTTCTGGGTCAAGTACCACTTCAAGTCCAACCAGGGCGTGAACACCATCACCGGTGACCGCGCCGAGGAACTGGCCGGCTCCGACGCGGACTTCTACATCCGCGACCTGGCCGAAAACATCGAAGCCGGCAACTTCCCCTCCTGGGACCTGCACGTCCAGGTCATGCCGTACGAGGACGCCAAGACCTACCGGTTCAACCCGTTCGACCTCACCAAGGTCTGGCCGCACGCGGACTACCCGCTGATCAAGGTCGGCACCATGGAACTGAACCGGAACCCGGAGAACTACTTCGCGCAGATCGAACAGGCAACCTTCGCGCCGTCGAACTTCGTGCCCGGCATCGCCGCGTCCCCGGACAAGATGCTGCAGGCCCGCATCTTCTCCTACGCCGACGCGCACCGCTACCGCGTGGGCACCAACCACGCCCAGATCCCGGTCAACCAGCCCAAGAACGAGGTCAACAACTACAGCCAGGACGGCGCCGGACGCTACCTGTTCAACGCCCCCACCGTCCCGGTCTACGCCCCGAACACCGTGGGCGGCCCGGCGGCAGTGGAGCCCCAGAACCCGGCCGGCGGCTGGGAGAACGACGGCGAACTGACCCTCTCCGCGCACACCCTGCACGCCGAGGACAGCGACTTCGGCCAGGCCGGCACGCTCTACCGCGAAGTCTACGACGACGCCGCCAAGGCCCGCTTCCTGGACACCATCACCGGTGCCGTGGGCGGCGTGAAGAGCCCCGGCATCAAGGAACGCGCCATCCAGTACTGGACCAACGTCGACGCCGAACTCGGCGCCAAACTCCGCGCCAACCTCGGCACCGCCCCGCTCTCCGACGCCGAAGCAGCCAACAAAATCGGCTAACCGGCACTCGGCTCTGAGCCACTGGTTGCCCTCAGGCACTGGTGGCCCTGCGCCAGGAACACCCCGCTGCGGATCATCCGCGGCGGGGTGTTCTGCGTTGCGGGCGTTTTCCCTGTCCGCCCGGCCGGTTTCCACATAGGCGGTGCCGGCTATGGCTGCCGCCGTCTGCGGTCCCTAGGATCACTGCATGACTACATTCCAGGGGATCCCCGCCGGGGCATTCGCGTTTTATGCCGAACTTGAGGACAACAACAACCGGGAGTGGTGGCTGGAGCACAAGGACAGCTACAACACCCTGGTCCGGGACCCTGTCACGGCGCTCCTGGCCGAGCTGGAACCGCGGTTCGGGCCGGGCAAGGTGTTCCGCCCCAACCGGGACATCAGGTTTTCCCAGGACAAATCTCCCTACAAGACCGCCCAGGGCGCCTTCGCAGCCACCCAGGAGGGCGTGGGCTACTACCTTCAGGTGAGCGCCGACGGGCTCCTGGTGGGCGGCGGGTACCATTCCCACTCGCCGGCCCAGCTGGTGCGGTTCCGGAAGTCCGTTGATGCCTCAGGTACCGGCGAGGCACTCCGGCAGATCGTCGACTCCGTCGCGGCCGCGGGCTTCGCGGTGGAAGGCGAAAAGCTGAAGACCGTACCCCGCGGGTTCGACAAGGCGCACCCCCGTGCCGAGTTGCTGAAACACAAATCCCTGTCCGCCGGAGTTGAGCTTGGCCAGCCGGACTGGGTGCACACCCCGGAGGCCGCCGGGAAGATCGCCGGGATGTGGGACCAACTGCGGCCGCTCGTGGAGTGGGTGGGCCGGCACGCCGCTCCCTGAGGGCCTTTGCTGCAAGGCGGTCAGGCTTCTTGGGATGCCGCGGCTGCCAGGCGGGTTTCCAGGTTATTGAAGAACACGGTGAGCATCAGCTCAAAGGCCCTGGTGGCCGCTTCCGGCTGGTTCATCACCACAAAGTCGAACTGCAGGCCGTAGAACGTAGATGTGAACAGGCGGGCGTCGGTGTCCGCGAATTCCTCCGGGATGCCCTGCACCATCAGCCAGTCCCGGGTTTTGTGGTGCAGCATGCGGAAGTGTTCCTGCGAGGTGCCGCGCGGCTCTGCGGCCACAATGTCCTGGGCAGTGGCTTCGAATTCGAGCCTGGCAAGGTGGCGGTTCCGCTGTGCCATGGTCCATTGCCATGATTCCAGCAGGTAGCTCCTCCACGCGTCCCGGTCGGTGTCGCGCACGTCCGCGCCGCGCATGCCGTCCAACCGCGACTCGATGGACCGGATGATCTCGTTGACCAGTTGCTCCCTGCTGCCGAAATGGTACACAAGGACGTAGGCGCTGATGCCCAGCCCATCCGCCAGGCTGCGGAACGTCAGTTCAGCCAGCGACTTGTCCATCAGGTAGTCCAGGATCGCGGACAGCAGCTCTGCCTTGCGTTCAGGTTTTGCGGGGCGGGCCATGAATCCATCTTAGGTAAGAAACGAATGCCGCCCCCTGATCACGCCGCCTTCTCGGCAGCACGGACCAGGGGGCGGCGGCAAACAGCACACAGCGGGTCCTCAGGCGCGGGTGTACTCATCCTCAGGCTCGGTGGACCTCGGTGCTGCATCGCCGCGTCCGTTGACAGCTTCCCTGGCCTCGGTGAAACGCTCGTTAAGGCGGGAGTGGCGCTGGCCGTAGGCGAAGTAGATGACAATGCCGATCAGCAGCCAGATCGCGAAGAAGATCCAGGTCTCCACCGCCAGGTTCGTCATCAGGTAGAGGCACAGCAGTGCGGACACCACCGGCAGGACCTTGCCGAACGGTACGCGGAAGGAGGGCTTGAGGTCAGGGCGCTTCTTTCGCAGGACGAGGATGCCAAGGCTCACCATCACGAACGCCGACAGCGTGCCGATGTTGATCATTTCTTCCAGCAGGTCCACGTTGGTGAGTCCGGCGACGAGTGCCACGGCGGCGCCGCAGAGCACCTGGAGGCGGACCGGCGTCGAACGCTTTTCACTGGTCCTGGACAGGGCCCGCGGCAGCAGTCCATCGCGGCTCATGGCCAGCACCACGCGGGACAGGCCCATCAGGAGCACCATGATCACCGTGGTCAGGCCGATCAGGGAGCCGAAGGCAATGACTTTGGCGGCAGTGGTGTCGCCGACCGCCTCGAAGGCAGTGGTCAGTGTGGGGTTCTCGGCTTCCGCCAGATCGGTGTAGGACACCATGCCGGTCAGGGCCAGGGACACGAGGATGTAGAGCAGCGTGACAACGGCGAGGCCGCCAAAGATGCCGCGCGGCAGGGTCTTCTGCGGGTTCTTCACTTCCTCCGCGGAAGTGGCCACCACGTCGAAGCCGATGAAGGCGAAGAACACCAGGGCAGCGCCGGCGAAGATACCCAGCGTGCCGTACTGGGCCGGCGCGGCACCGGTGAGGAAGCCGAAGAAGGACTGCTTGAGAACGTCGGCGGTGCCGCCGGCGGTGGGTTCTGCCGCAGGGATGAACGGGCTGTAGTTTTCGAACTTCACGTAGGTGAAACCCACCACGATCACAAACAGCACTACGCCGATCTTGATCAGCGTGAAGATGTTGCCCACGCGGGCGGAGAGCTTGGTCCCGAGCACCAGCAGGACGGTGAAGACGGCCACGATCAGGAAGGCTCCCCAGTACAGGTCGACACCGCCAATGGACATCGCAGCCGGAACGTCGGCACCCATCAGTGCGAAGACCTTGCTGAGGTAGATGCCCCAGTACTTGGCGATGACCGCGGCGGCGGTGAAGAGTTCCAGGATCAGGTTCCAGCCGATGATCCAGGCCAGCAGTTCGCCCATCGTGGCGTACGTGAAGACGTAGGCCGAACCGGCAACGGGGATGGCGGTGGCAAACTCGGCGTAGCACATGATGGCCAGCGCGCAGGTGACGGCGGCGATGGCGAAGGAGACGGTCACCGCCGGTCCGGAGAAGTTGGCGGCGGCCTTGGCTCCGACGGAAAAGATGCCGGCGCCGACGGCGACCGCGACACCCATAATCATCAGGTCCCAGGTGCTGAGGGACCGTTTGAGCTTGCGCCCGGGTTCATCGGCGTCGGCCATTGACTGCTCGATGGTTTTTGTCCGGAGGAGGTTCATTAGGAGATCCACAATCCTGCTAGGGGTTGAAACAGACTTATCAACCGTAGTGTCCACCCATTGGACGGTGACAACCGTCCCGCATCATGAGACAAGCTCTGAGGGCAGGGCGCGAACGAACACTTGAGGCCCTCCTCACGAAGGGCCTCAAGTGTTCGTTCGCGCCCTTGAGTCGGGCTGTCCAGGTTGTGCGGGACCCGGCTGCCTAAGCCGGCCAGTCCATCAGGGTGGACCGGATCAGGAAGCGTTTCCCCTCCGGCGATTCCACCGAGAAGCCGCTGCCCCTGCCCTGCACCACATCCACCGTCAGGTGCGTGTGGCTCCAGTAGCTGAACTGTTCACGGGACATCCAGAACTCCAGCGGCTGCCCGTGTCCTGGGGCACCGGGCGGATCGGACGTGACGCCGCCCCCGGTCCCTGCACCGGACAGGTCGAACAGGCCCAACAGCACATCCGAATCGCCGGTGATGAACTCCCCGGAGGGATAGCACATGGGCGAGGAACCGTCACAGCAGCCGCCGGACTGGTGGAACATCAGCGGCCCGTGCTGGAGCCACAGTTTCCGCAGCAGTTCCACGGCCCCGGCGGTGAGCGCCACCCGGGAGAAGTCCTCCCCGGGCAGCGTCACTGCGGCGTCGAGCCTGTCCAGCATCAGAACCTCAGCACCACGCGGCCGTCGATCTTGGCATGCTTCATTTCGTCAAGGACGGCGTTGACTTCCCCAAGCTCCCGCACGGAAACGGTGGGGTGGATCTTGCCCTGGGCATAGAAGTCCAGCGCCTCTTCCAGGTCCTGCCGGGTTCCGACGATCGAACCGCGGACGGTCAGGCCCTTGAGCACAATCTCGAAGATGGGCGCCGGAAAGTCGCCCGGCGGCAGCCCGTTGAACACAATGGTCCCGCCCCGGCGGGCCATGCCGATCGCCTGTCCAAAGGCTGACGGGTGCACTGCGGTGACGAGGACTCCATGGCAACCTCCGGTTTCACGCTGGATGACTTCTGCTGGATCTTCGTGCAAGGCGTTGACAGTCAGTTCGGCGCCATGGGCCTTCGCCAGGGCGAGTTTGTCGTCCGCGATGTCCACGGCCGCCACCCGCAGGCCCATGGCAACCGCGTACTGGACGGCGATGTGCCCCAGGCCGCCGATGCCGGAGACCGTAACCCACTGTCCCGGCTTGGCCTCGGTCATTTTCAGGCCCTTGTAGACCGTGACGCCGGCGCAAAGCACAGGTGCCACCTCAACGGGGTCCGAGCCGGCCGGGATCCTGGCGGCAAAGCGGCTGTCCACCAGCATGTACTCGCCGAACGAGCCGTCCACGCTGTAGCCGGCGTTCTTCTGCACCTCGCAAAGGGTCTCCCAGCCGGTGCGGCAGTACTGGCAGTCGCCACAGGCGGACCAGAGCCAGGCGTTCCCTACAACGTCACCGACGGCGAGATCCGTGACGCCCTCGCCGAGTGCCACCACTTCACCCACGCCTTCGTGGCCGGGAACAAACGGCGGCGACGGCTTGACCGGCCAGTCTCCCGCCGCGGCATGGAGGTCGGTGTGGCAGACGCCGGTGGTAAGCACCCTGACCAGGGCTTGCCCCGGCCCCGGGGTGGGGACGGCGATGTCCTTGAGCTGGAGGTCCTTGCCGAATTCGGTTACTACTGCTGCTTGCATTGTCGTCGTCATTGGCGAAATCCTTGCGTTGTTGTAGCGGTGGTAAGGGGAACGCAGTCCGGGCCTAGAAGAAGCCCAGCTTGTTTTCGTTGTAGCTGACCAGGAGGTTCTTGGTCTGCTGGTAGTGGTCCAGCATCATGGAGTGGTTTTCACGCCCGATGCCTGAGGACTTGTAGCCGCCGAACGCGGCGCCAGCCGGGTAGGCATGGTAGTTGTTGACCCAGACACGGCCTGCCTGGATTTCACGGCCGGCACGGTACGCAACGTTGCCGTTGCGGGACCAGACGCCGGCGCCCAGGCCGTAGAGGGTGTCGTTGGCAATGCCCATGGCATCGTTGTAGTCGCTGAACCTTGCCACCGAGACCACCGGGCCGAAGATCTCCTCCTGGAAGATCCGCATCTTGTTGTGGCCCTCGAAGACGGTGGGCTGGACGTAGTAGCCGCCGGCCAGGTCTCCGTCCAACTGCGCACGGGCACCGCCGGTGAGCACCTTGGCGCCTTCCTGCTTTCCGATGTCGATGTAGGAGAGGATCTTCTCGAGCTGGTCGTTGGATGCCTGGGCGCCCACCTGGGTTTCGGTGTCCAGCGGGTTGCCCTGGACCATCTTCTCCACCCGGGCCACCGCGTCAGCCATGAAGGACTCGTAGATGTCCTCCTGGACCAAGGCGCGGGACGGGCAGGTGCAGACCTCGCCCTGGTTGAAGGCGAACAGCGCGAAGCCTTCCTGGGCCTTGTCATAGAACGCGTCGTTGGCTTCGGCGACGTCGTTGAAGAAGATGTTGGGGCTCTTGCCGCCCAGTTCCAGGGTGACCGGGATCAGGTTCTGGCTGGCGTACTGGCTGATCAGCCGGCCCGTGGTGGTTTCGCCGGTGAAGGCGATCTTGCGGATCCGGGGGCTGGAGGCGAGGGGTTTGCCGGCCTCGACGCCGAACCCGTTGACGATGTTGAGGACGCCGGCCGGGAGGAGGTCGCCGATGAGTTCGATCAGGACCAGGATGGACGACGGCGTCTGCTCGGCTGGCTTGAGGACCACGGCGTTGCCGGCGGCGAGCGCCGGTGCCAGCTTCCAGACAGCCATCAGGATGGGGAAGTTCCAGGGAATGATCTGGCCGACGACGCCGAGGGGCTCGTGATAGTGGTAGGCGGTGGTGTCGTCGTCGAGCTGGGACAGCCGGCCCTCCTGGGCCCGAACGGCCGAGGCGAAGTAGCGGAAGTGGTCCGCGGCGAGCGGGATGTCCGCGTTCAGGGTTTCGCGGATGGGCTTGCCGTTGTCCCACGACTCGGCGACGGCCAGCATTTCGAGGTTTTCGTCGATCCGGTCGGCGATCCTGTTCAGGATCGCGGCGCGCTCGGCCACGGAAGTCTTGCCCCAGGACGGTGCGATCTTGTGCGCGGCGTCCAGGGCCAGCTCAATGTCCTCCGCCGTGCCCCGTGCAACCTCGCAGAAGACCTGGCCGGTGACCGGAGTGATGTTTTCAAAGTACTGGCCCTTGACGGGGGCTACCCACTCGCCGCCGATCCAGTTCTCGTAGCGGTCCTTGAACGTGACCTTCGAACCGTCCGTACCGGGCTGTGCGTAAACAGTCATTGCTAGCTCCTTTGCTGTGCAGGTGGCGGGCCGTGATGCTGGCGTCCGCCGTTGGTGTCAGCGTAGGAGCGTGAAGGTTGCAGTCAGGTTGCGCAGCCGTGAGCCAGCTCACAAGAGAAGCGGTCTGGGCCCACGCCTGCCGGGTTCCCTGGCCGAGCTTGCGAGGTTAGGGGGCAGGTGGGGAGGCGCTGAGTTCGGCTTCCAGCCGCTCAAGGTCCGCGACGACGGCGGCGCGCTTGGGCGAGCGCGCCGGCAGCAGCTTGAGCGCGGCAGTCCGGACGTCGACGTCGTCCCTCGCCTCGGGAAGCGCGGCGTACTTGAGCAGGGTCTCGGCGCTGCCGTCGGTGAGCACCGCTTCGCGCATGAGCGAAGAGACCCGGTCGCGGAGGTCGATGATGCCCGGTGCCTCGGACCGCGGCAGCACGGCACCCCGGTAAATTTCCAGCGCGATGCGGTGGGCGCCGCGCTGCAGGCAGCTGAGCACCTGGCCGGTGTCCGGCACCAGGTCCATGCTGAGCTTGTACGGCCGGGATTCCGGAACTGCGGCCGGGCTGAGCTGCTGGAGGATCTTGCGCAGCCGGACCATTTCGGCGCGGAGGGTCATGGTGGAACCGTCGCCCGGGTAGAGCAGGACGCATATTTCCTCGGCGCTCAGCCCATCGGGGTGGGTGCTGAGCAGGGCCAGGATTTCGCTGTGCCGGGCGGACAGCGCCACGGTCTTGCCTTCGATGCTGAGCAAGGCCTGGTCGCGGCCCAGGAGCTGCAGGCTGTTGCGGTACAGGCTGCCTTCCTTGGCGCCGCCGCTGCCCTCTCCCCCGGCCGAACCTGCCCTTGCCTGGCCGGACCCTGACGCCGAACTGTTGTGCCGCCGTCGGGCCGGCCGGCTGGCAAGGGTTGCCGCCAGCTGGAGCCGCTCAACGCGCAGCTGCGCCTGCGCGGCAGCCACGGTGGCCTCGACGAGGGACAGCGTGTGGGGTGCCACCGCAGTGGCCTTGCCCGTGATGTCCACAACGCCCAGCAGCGCGCCGGAATCCGGATCGTGGAACGGCACGGCGGTACAGCTCCAGGGGTGCACCGACCGCTGGTAGTGCTCCGCCCCGGAAATCTGGATGCCGCGGCCCAGGGCCAGGGCAGTTCCCGGAGCGCTGGTGCCCACCGTCGCCTCGGACCAGTCCGCACCGGGCACGAACATCATGCCTTCCGCGCGCCGCTGCAGGACAGGATCACCTTCGACCCAGAGCAGCCTGCCCACCTCGTCCCCCACGGCCACCAGCAGGCCGCTGTCATGGCTGGGCTGGACCAGGAGCTTGTGGATCACGGGCATGATGCTCGCCAGGGGATGCTGCCTGCGGTATTCCTCCAGCTCGTCCGTGTCCAGGGCGAGCGGCGCTTCAGGGTTGTCCGGGTTGGCCAGCAGTTGCGCAGACCGCTGCCAGGACTCACGGATCAGTTTGCGCAGGCCGGGGATTTCCTCTGCGCCGGGAAAGTCGGTGCCCGGAAAACCTGCATGGGGAGGGTCCGTGCCCGGCGGGCCACTGAGGGTGCTGTCGCTGGCGAGGCGAGTCACGCCGTCGAGCCTTTCATGGCCCGCCAGGGCACTGCGCTGGATCAGCCCCTCGGGGTCGTTGCCGGGAGCCGCCGGGTGGATCAGGTTCCTCATCGAACTCCCACTTAAGCTTGGCCTGCAGGCGCGGCGCAACGCCGACAGCCTGGGTGGGGCCAAGTCTAGCCCGGCTCCCCACACCCGCCTAGGGCAGGAGTTTTTGTCCAGATATGGCGGGTTCCGGGCAGCGGAGGTCGCCATAAGTGGACAAAAACTCCAAGAGGAGGGCTCAGCCGCGGGAGATGCTGATCATTTCCTCACGGGGAACCACCTTGATGCGTTCCCGAACGATGCCATCGGTCGCCTCCGAGGCAGTCCAGGCCGCGCCAAGGGCCGCCTCGTGGGCGTCGAGCTTATTCCAGCCCTCCCACGTGGTGTACTCGATGCCGCGCTCTTCCAGGAGCCTGATGATCGCCTGCGGATCCGGATTCTGGGCCGGGGGCAGGGTGAGGCGGTCCTCCAGCAGGAATCCGATGGTCTCCAGCGCATCGCCCTTGGTGTGGCCGATCAGGCCGACGGGACCCCGCTTGATCCAGCCGGTGGTGTAGATGCCGGGGACGGGGTTGCCGTCGGCGTCCAGCACACGGCCGCCTTCGTTGGGGACCACGCCGCGCTTGGCGTCGTATTCAAGCTCGTCCAGGGCAGAGCCGTGGTAGCCGATGGCGCGGTACACGGCCTGCACGGGGTAGTCCACCATCTCGCCGGTACCCTTGACGTTGCCGGTGCCGTCCAGCTGCATCCGCTCAAACTTGATGCCTGCCACCTTCCCGGCCCCGCCGTTGTCGGCGTCCTCATAGATCTCCACCGGGCTGTGCAGGAAGTGCAGGTGCAGGCGGCGGGAGGAGGGCTGCTCCGCTTCGGCGTGCTCCTCGACGAGCCAGTTGGTGAGCGTGTTCACCATGGTCTTGATCTGGTTGTTGCTGCGGATCGCTTCGTCGGACGCTTCGTCGAATTCGAAGTCCTCGGGGTACAGGACGATGTCCACGTCCTTCATGTGGCTCAGTTCGCGCAGCTCCAGCGGGGTGAACTTGACCTGGGCGGGGCCGCGGCGGCCGAAGACATGGACGTCGGTGACCGGTGAGTTTTTCAGGCCCTGGTAGACGTTGTCCGGGATTTCGGTGGTGAGCAGTTCATCGGCGTGCTTGACCAGCATCCGGGCCACGTCCAGCGCCACGTTGCCGTTGCCGATCACTGCGATCTCCTTGGCGTCCAGCGGCCATTCGCGGGGAACGTCCGGGTGTCCGTCGTACCAGGAGACGAAGTCCGCGCCGCCGAACGAGCCGTCCAGGTCGATGCCGGGGATGTCCAGGTCCGCGTCCTTGATGGCGCCGGTGGAAAAGATCACGGCATCGTAGAAGGCGCGGAAGTCATGCAGCGTGAGGTCCCGGCCATAGGTGACGTTGCCCAGGAAGCGGATGTCGCCGCGGTCCAGGACCTTGTGCAGGGCGTTCACGATGCCCTTGATGCGGGGATGGTCCGGGGCCACGCCGTAACGGATGAGGCCATACGGCGCCGGGTAGGCCTCGAACAGGTCGATGCTGACCTCGAAGTCGCCGCCCTTGACCTCGTTGGACTTGGTGAGGATGTCCGCGGCGTAAACCCCTGCCGGCCCGGCGCCGATAATGGCGACGCGGAGGGGACGTTTGGAGCTGGTTTCGCCTGGGTTGGACACCGGGAGCCCTTCTGGAACGAGGAAAATGCGAGTTGGTAGCTCACAATGCAGTCAGTTAGCGCAATTCCCCATTCTAAATGTCAGCGGCGCGTGACGGGGCAACCCGTGACGCAGGCCTCAGCCGCTTTTAGGCAGCGGAACAACATCCCCTTCGCGGTACAGCAGCGCCCGCAGCTCGGCCTCGGCCGAGGCCACCCGCCTGGGGTCGATGGTCTCCCCGGCTGCGAAGTGGTCCAGCAGCCGCGGATCCACGTAGCTTTTGCGCGCGATCGACGGCGTGTTCCCCAGTACCGCGGCGGCCTCCATCATGGCTACGCTGACAGCCCGCTTCCGGGCAGCCACCGTTTTCTGCGGGCCGCTTCGGGCCAGGCTGACCGCGGCGGCGACAGTGCCGCGCAGCGTGCGGAAGTCCTTGGCCGTGAAGTCCGAGCCCGTGCGTTCCTTGACATAGCCGTTGATGTCCGCACTGGTGACCGGATGCCAGGCGCGGCCATTCTTGAAGGCGAGCAGCCGCGCGTTGCCGCCCCGCCGCTTGAGCGTCCGCACCAGGGCGGCAAGGTCGGCGTCGTAGATTTCCGATTCCCAGTCCTTGCCGCTCTTGGCCGGAAACCTCAGCTCCAGGCAGTCCTTCCGGACGCGGACGTGGGCGCACAGGAGCGTGGCCAGGCCGTGGCTGCCGTTCTCATTGGTGTACCGCTCCGAGCCCACCCGCAGGGATCCGCTGTCCAGCATCCGGAAGGCCGCCGCCAGGACGCGCTCCCGGCTGTGGCCCTCGCTTCGCAGGTCCAGGGTGACCAGGCGCCGGGCGGTCGGCAGGGACTCAGCCAACTGCAGGGCACGGTCGAACTTCAAGCGGTCCTTCCGCTCCCGCCATTCGGGGTGGTAGATGTACTGCCGCCGGCCCACGGCGTCGAGGCCCGTTGCCTGGATGTGCCCGTTGTCGAACGGTGCGATCCATACGTCCGTCCAGGCCGGCGGGATGCCGATGCCCTCAAGCCTGTCCCGGACCGGCCCCGGGGGCAGTGTGGATCCGTCCAGGTCCCGGTAGCTGAAGCCCTTCCCGGCGGCCACCCGGCGGTAGCCGCGGCCGGAGGCGTTGCTGCGGCGGAGCCTCATGCCGCTGCCTCCTGCCGGTTCATCCTTGTCATAAAAGCAAGCATACTGATTAGTTGCTGGAATACCTGTCCACCGACTGGTGTTATTGGTTAGGTGCCTACTCCCGACGGATCCGCGTCCTCCTCCGCAGCCAGCGCCCCGGTGGCTTCGGCCCGGCAAACGTCGTCCAAGCCGGGCGTGCCGGCTCCAGGGCTCAAGGCGGTGGATAAGGAGACGACGGCGGGAATCGCCTTCGGGATCGGGGCTTACGGCCTGTGGGGGCTGCTCCCCGTCTATTTCTTTGTCCTGCAGCCAGCCGGAGCGGTGGAAATCGTGGCCAACCGGGTGGTCTGGTCGCTGATTTTCTGTGCCCTCCTCATCACGGCCACCCGCTCGTGGCGGGCCCTCGTCGGGGCCTTCCGCGACCGCTCGGTGTTCGCCACGCTGGCCATCGCTGCCGTCCTGATCGCGGTGAACTGGCTGACTTACACGTACGGCGTGACCACCGGCCAGGCAGTCGAAGCTTCGCTGGGCTACTTCATCAACCCGCTGGTATCAGTGCTGCTCGGCGTGTTCGTGCTGAAGGAGAAGCTGCGTCCGCTGCAGTGGACCGCCGTCGGAATCGGGTTTGTTGCTGTAGGCGTGCTGACGCTGTCCTACGGGAAACTTCCGTGGATTGCCCTGACGCTCGCAGTGAGTTTCGGCCTCTACGGCTTCGTGAAGAAGCGCGTGGGCCCCAGGGTCGACGCCGTGACCAGCCTCAGCGTTGAAACGATGATCCTGGCGCCGCTGGCTGCCGCCACCATGGTGTGGCTGGGCGTGAGCGGCGCGGCCACTCTGACCACTGAGGGTCCCGGGCACTTCTGGCTCTTGCTGGCCTCCGGTGTCATCACTGCGGTGCCACTGCTGTTCTTCGGGGCCTCAGCACGGCGGCTCCCGATGACCACCATCGGGCTCCTGCAGTACTTCGCGCCGGTTCTGCAATTTATTGTGGCGCTCGTGGTGTTCCGGGAAGCCATGACCCTGGACCGCTGGCTCGGCTTCGGCGTGGTATGGCTGGCGCTGCTGGTGCTCACCGTGGACATGCTCCGCGCCGCACGCAAGAACTCCGTTGCGAAGAGGCGCACGCTCACTTCATAAAAAACGCTGGATGGTGGGGGCTGGGCCCGCTACTCTCCGACGGCGTCCACCTTGTCCGACCAGTACGACGGCAGGCTGTCGTACGGATTCGGTTCCACGTCGTCGGTCACGTAGATCTCGGTCGCCCCGTGTTGCCGGGCGCGCTCCATTACCTCCTCGAGCCGGTCCTGCGGAACATCACTGATGATGTGCCACACATCGGCGCGCGTCTCCGTGCGGAGCCACTCGGGGGGCTCCCGGGAGTTGAAGTAGGCGTCCGCCGGATCCTCGAACGTCACAATGGCATCGGCGAACTCAAAGTAGCCGCGGTCGGGGACTATCCCCGGGTTGAGTACCGCGATTCCCCCGGAATCGTGGACCATGGCGGCGTAGTCCTCGTAGGTGCCGACCTCCTCGGGAACAGCTGCCGCCTCGTCCAGGAAGATGTTGTTAACGCCATACCACTCCCGCCAGCGGTCGATCTCCTGCGTGACCGCCGCCTGGTCCCGATCGCCCCACCCGGTCTTGACGTAGCCCAGCACCCGGACGCCTGCATCGTGCAGGGTCCCGATCAACTGGATGTGCCGTTCGGATACTGCTGCCCCGGGTCCGCTGTTGGGGTTAACGATGACGTCGCGGACCTGTGGCGCAGCCTCAATCACGGACTGCCAATAGTCCGAGCCCGTCGGGTAAACGTAGCCGGGGACGGCGATGTACAGCTCCCCCTCCCCTGCTGGCGGGAACGTGGGAGGTGGAGCCGGGTCGCCCACCCCGCATCCGGCTAACAGGCAGAGCAGGGCGAACGCCGAAACGGCAGCAGCAAGGCGTTTGCGACGGAACGCAGCGCGTGTCACCGTCCGTCCGCAAGGACTGCCGGGGGCCTGATCAGGACGTTGTCCGTGCAGCAGTAGACGGGGTCGGTGAGGTGGAAGGCATCGATATGGTACCCCTGCAGCACGGCCAACACCTGTGCCGTCAGGACGTCGGCGTACTGCAGGTCCCGGCTCGTGGCTGTCTCGTAGAGGGTGATCCCCAGACTCGCTTTGTACCTCGCCATCTTCGCCAGCTTCGGCTTGTACGTGGCCGGCGCCAGGAACAGGCCGTCGGACAGCACGTCATTCTCCCCCAGGTAGCCGTCCCCCGGGCCCATGGTTGCGGAGCGGGCCAGGACGTCGTCGGGACTCCATGCGTTCGCCAGTACGCTCAGCCCCAGCGAGTGCGCGTACCGCACCACGGCGTCGAACCGGGCCCGGGTCACCCCGTAATCAGCACCGGCGCAGTCGAGAAGCACTCCACGGGCGCCGAGCCTGCGCCACGCGTCGAGGCGTTCGCGCAGCTCGGCCAGGGAATGGTTCGGCTCCCCGTCGCCCACGCCAACGCTGACGTACCCGTACGGAACTCCCCCGCGGGCAGCGACCCCCGCCATGATCGGGGCAGCCAGGGGATCGCCTTCCGGCGTCGCGGTGTCGTCACCGAACACCACTACGCCGTAGCCGTCGAATGCGGCGACGGCCCGGGCCACCTTGCCGCGGGCGCCGTTCACGTAGCTCGGCCACCCGTAGTAGATGGCAAAGGGCCGGATCGTCCTGGCCTGCTCGGACGTAGCCACGGCCCCGGAGCCAGCTTTACGGGCGCCGAACTTCCAGGCCATCATTTCGAGACCAACTGAAGCTCATCGCCGCCTGCGTAATCGAAGGCCCCCAGACGGACGGGCTCGCGGCCCGGTTCGGTGATCTCCAGCGTTCCCCGGCCCTTGGCGGCGTAGGGCGGCAGTTCCAAGGCGGCCAGGCCGCCGGTGCTGGCCGCTGTCTCGCCCACCACACCACCGGCGTCGTCGACGAGCCTCACGCCGGCGCCGTCGGGCACGCCGGTCAGCAGCAAGTGGTCGTCCTCCACCACCCAGAAGTCCTGGAATGAAGAAGCGTAGGGCGTCTGTACGGCCTGTACCTCAAGGTACGGCTGGAATGGGGCCTCCATCTCCAAGGAGAGCTCGTCCGAGTGGAACACCTGCTCGTTGCCGAACCAGACCGTCAGGGTGCGCCGGCCGTCCGTGCGGAGGGTGACGTCGCGGGTGTCCGGCTCGTCGATTGAAGGCGTGGTGCCCCAGTAGTAGACGAACTCGGCGTTCCTCACGTGCCCGTGCATGTACCCCACCCTCCATGAGGTCATCCCGGCTGTGCTGTCGGCAGAGATCACGATGAAGTTGATAAGGCCTGTGACCTTGGTGTTGGCCGTCTGGACGGCGAACACCGCTTGGCCGACCTCCGTGGGCGACTGAACCTGTCCGGGTTGTTTCGACATCCGCACATGGAAGATGCTGGTCTCCGGATACGCGTCGTGGGTGACAGCGAAATAGCCTTTGTGGGTCGTGGCCTCCGGCGGCGGGTCCACCCCCACCTCGAGGCCGTCGTCCGTGGCGCGCACGAACGCGCGGGCGGGGTCGGTGTCCCCGTTGAACTCGTAGGTGTCCTGCACATCCCGGGCCGGGACGGCCTTGTTGAAGGGATCGTGGATGAGGATGCCTTCGGTGGTCCGCAGCAGCTGCCACTGACCGGAGGAAGCGATTGGTTCAGGGGCCTCCCCGGTCCGCGCGACGGCGATTCCGGCGCCGGTGAGCGCAAGGGCGGCGACGGCGGCAAGGATGGTCTTGGAAATTTTCATCAGAACGCCCTGAAGTAGCTGAGGTCGAATCGACGGAACATGCGGTAAGCGGCCACCGTTGTCGTAACGGCGAACACTGCGGACCCGGTCACCAGCCCCGTGATGGAACCAAACAGGGGTTCAAACTCATAGGAAAGGAAGAGCCCTACCATCAGCGACACCCCGGCTGCGATCCATACAAGGGCCGCAGGCGTTTGCGCCCGGCCCAGGCTGAACAACTGCCCGGTGTTGAAGGCTCCAATGCCCAGCAGCAGGTAGCCGGCCAAGGCCGCGGTGTACACGTCTCTGGCCAGCTGGAGGTGCACGGTGAGCAGGCTCGCCGTGGCGAGCCAATCTGTGGCAGCCAACAGCAGAGCCCCACTCACCAGCCCGACGAGCAAAGTGATCACCAGGTGCCGGCGGTAGAAGGCGAGCAGCACCCGGTTGATTCCCGCGCTGCCTGAGACCCGGTACCGTCTCATCTCGCGCCGCACGGTCGCGGGCAGCAGATACCCGGCTGCGATCGCGTAGGTGAGTGTCGGAATAAGGACGAGCAGCCCGGTCCCGACACCGACCTGGTACAGCCCGTTGTAGTTGAATACCCCCATCCATAAGCCTCCTGCGATCAACTGGTCGACCACGAGGAGGACAAAGAATCCGGTCCCGTAGGCCCAGTAGGCACGCACCGAGCGCGCCACCGGGCCGAGGCGTGGTGCAAGGACGTGACGGTTGTCCGTTGACGTGTCTTCCACCCCCACCGGTGGTGCGGCCAGCCGCCGCAGGACACGGACGTCGAACAGCAAGGCCACGACCACAGCCGTCCACAGGGCGGAGAACTGCACCCATTGGGCCGTGTAGAGGTTGATGTAGTTCCCCACTGTGATCGACAACCCACCGACCACGGCAACCAGCCCGCCGGCGCAGGCGGAGATCACAATCTCACGCAGCGCCCGGGCGAGGTAAAGCGGTGAAAAGGCCAGCAGCAAGATTCCGATGGACATCCCGAAGAACAGGAATGACCGGTTCGCGGCGGGTGTGTACGCCTGGAGGACGTACTCCAGCATCAGGTAGCCGCCACCAATGACAACCAGTAGCGCCGCCAGGCCGGCACCCAACGTCCAACGCAGCGCCCAGCGCAGCAGGGGTTCGTTGTGCTGCAGGGAATAGAACAGCCCCCGCCGCGCGAATGCCTGCATAAACCCGCCGGTGACGATCAGCGAGGCGAACAACGCCAGGCTGACGGTGGTGGAGAACATCTGCGGGGTGGTCGTGGACCAGAAGGACACCCGGGCAATGACCAGTGCGAGGACTGCGACAATCCACGGCGCAGAGTAGAGCAGCGATTTTGCGAGCAGTCCCAGGCTCATCCGGTCAGGTCCGGGCGATGGCTCCGGGGCGTGGTCGATGGTGCCCACCGGAGGTTCGTCCACGGGCCCGCCGAAGAGGGGCAGGAGCGCCGTCACCTTCTCGGCGAGCTCGAAGACATCCCGGCAGCCCAGCTCACGCGCCCGCTGGTCGCTGTAGCCCAGGGTCGCGAGGATCACTGCCACTTCGAAGGCGTCCTGGGCCTGGCGGGTGCGGCCCGCGACGGACCGCGCCTCAGCGTGCAGGTCCGGGCCCATCTCGTCCAGATCCATGGTGAAGTCGGCGAGGACGGAAGCCTCAGGCAACGTAGTCACTGACAACTCCTAGGTAGAGGGCGCGGTACGCCTCGAGGAAGCGGTCCTGGGAGAACAGCCGGACGGCGCGCTCCCGGAACTCCTCGCCGATCGCCGCGCGTTCTGCGGGGGTCTGCCGGAAGAGCGAGACGAGTGCATCCGCCAGCGCCCTCGGATTCTGCGGCTCGACGAGCAACTCGGGGCGGTTCAACGCCTCAGGGACGCCGCCGACTGCGGTGGCGACCACCGGACGACCAGTGCACATCGCCTCCACTACGGTGTAGGGAAAGCCCTCGGACACCGAGCAGAGCACCACGACGTCCGACTCCTGGTAGGCCCGGGCCGGGTCTTGCGTCGGTCCCTCGAACACGACGTTATCCTCGAGCTGCATGCCTGCCACGGCCAACCTGCAACGCTCGGCGTAGCGGCGGTCATCGTCAGGACCGTGGATGCGCAGGAGTACGTCGGGAATCTCGCGGCGGACCATGTTGAGGGCGGTGATGAGCCCCAGCACGTCCTTGAGCGGCTCGATTCGTCCGACGTAGGCAATGGTCGGCCTGTTCAACTCAACCACCCGCGGCGCGAACTCGTCCGGGTTGACGCCGTTGTACACCACCCGCAGGCGGCCGGGATCGGCACCCAGCTGGTACTCCCATCTGGTGTTGTACTCACAGACCGGCAGGACGATGTCGGCATGCGCGTAAGCGCAACGGGCTATGGCTCGGTAGAGATTGCCAAGCAGCACCTTTCGCAGGAGCGGTGTGTCGTCCCGGACCAGGTGAAGAACACGTTCGCGCACGTAGACCCCATGCTCGGTCAGGAGCAGCGGGACGCCGTGGTGCAGTTTGGCGGCCAGCGCCGGCAGCGCGCAGAGTGCGGCACCCGACGAATGCGCTACGTCGACGTCAGGAAGCGGAACGGCCAGGGGCGTCAGGTAGCGGTACAAGGAACGTGCGAAGTCGATTGCGTCCGCCATCGAGATCTGGCCGAGAAGCGGGTGCTCACTAAGCCGGGCACGCACCAGCTGCCAACATCTCGGGTCACGCAACGCCGCATGCAGATCGTTGTTCTCGCAGTACTCGGCGATGTCGGCGATGGCGGCACCGAGCTCCCGCGGCTCGCGGGGTTCCAGCAGGTTTCCGACCAACTCTTCATAGGCCGGCAGCAGCAGGTCCGCGAGCGCCCGCTCCCGTGACCGGCCGCGGAGCACACGCCGTCGTCGGATGCGCGTTGACGGGTGGATGTACTCATCCACCTTCTCTGTCCCCCACAAGGGGATGGGCACTACCCGCGTGTTGGCTGGGATCTTGAAGGCGGGAGCCACTTCGGGGTTGCCGATGACCGCAGCCACCACGAACTCGTGCTCGGGCAAGCCATTGACCAGCTCATGCGCCCAGGTTGACACGCCTCCCTGGAAGTACGGGTAGGTCCCCTCGGTCGTCAGCAGGATCCTCATGACGCCGTCTGGGGGATCTCGACTTTAGGGCGGGACTGGTCCACGACGCGCCGCGCTGCCTCGATACACAGCGCCGCCTGGTCCAGCTCCTGGAGCTGGAGGAAACATTTGGCAGCGGAGATCCATGCTTGGTGCGCTGCACCAGGACTGAGTTCGTTGCGCTCCGCTGCATGCGTGTAGGACGCTGCGGCGTTGTACAGCAACTCCTCGCCCTGCTCCGCCAGCCCCTGCAGCCGGGCCTGCTCGGCCGCGGTGCGGAAGGCAATGGCCGCACGGCCGTGGCTGCCCTGCGCGGTCCGCGCCTCCGCCTCACGGACGAAGCAGGCCATGGCCTTCTCGTGGATCCCCGAACGGGCGGCCGCACGGCCCTCTTCCCACATGTCGGCTTCCGGGCTGGTCACGGGAACGCTCTGCTCAGGGACCAAGTCCGGAAGGGGGACAGGGTTGTCGCCATTGCCGAACGGGCGGCGACCGGGGTGGCGGGGTTTATCCACGGACGTCGTCCTGGCAGCAGCGGCGTGAGCCGTCCGACCTTGGGTTCCCGTCGATACCTGAGTCATGTGATTTCCCCTGTCTTGAGCAAGATATCTTCATTGGCTTTGGGGGCGTCGCTTCCGCTCCAGGGGCACAGCCAGGTCGGCCGCAAAGCACCTGTTTGGGTTGACGTTCCGCTCAACACACCGCAGCGGACCGCAGCGCCTTTGCCGGGTCGCAAGCAAACAATGAGTGATACGGGAGGGCCGCTTGTGGCGGCCGCTGGCCGTAAGGCATCCGGCGTGCACTGGGATGACAACTGTCCAGTCCACCGCGCCACGCCGCCGCCGCTTCAACCCGCGCCCTGGGAAATGCTCGTTGCCCACCGCTGGCGTCTCTGCCTGTTCGATGGTGCCGACGGGTTTCAATGCGGGTCTCCTCAGAGTTGGGCTCAGGAACCGATCCAGTCGCCGCCGCCCGCTTCCAACATACGAGTGGGTCCCAAAGCCAAACACGAGTAATGCGTACTCTTAATTCCTATTAGGGGGTACTTACGCATCGCAAAATTCGTTAGGTATACCCCTAACGGTTCACCAAAACAAGAAGGGGCAGCACCCCCTGTCCGGGAGTGCTGCCCATGGTCTTCTTCAGTTCTGGGTACCGCCGTAACTCTGTTGCCCTAGGCGTTGGCCTTGATGGCGGCGGCCAGGACGTCCAGGCCGTCGTTCAGCAGCTCGTCGGTGATGACCAGCGGCGGCAGCAGGCGGATGACGTTGCCGTACGTACCGCAGGTGAGGATGATGACACCCTCCTTGAGGCAGGCCGCCGCCACGGCCTTGGTCAGGTCCGGGTTGGGCTCCTTGGAACCGGCCTGGACCAGTTCGATGGCCAGCATGGCGCCGCGGCCGCGGATGTCGCCGATCACGGCAGTGCCGGCGCCGGCCAGCTCAGCCTGCAGCCCCTGCAGCCGGCCCGTGGCGAGCGACTCGATGTGGCGCGCGCGCCCGGCGAGGTTGTATTCCTCCATGGACCCGATGGCGGCGAGGGCAGCGGCGCAGGCAACCGGGTTGCCGCCGTAGGTGCCGCCCAGGCCGCCCGGGTGGACGGCGTCGAGCAGGTCGGCACGGCCGGTGATCGCGGACAGCGGCATGCCGCCGGCGATTCCCTTGGCCATGGTCATGATGTCCGGGACAACACCTTCGTGGTTTACGGCGAACCATTCGCCGGTGCGGCAGAAACCTGACTGGACCTCGTCGGCAATGAAGACGATGCCCTTCTCCTTGGCCCAGTCAGCCAGCGCCGGAAGGAAGCCGTCGGCCGGGACGATGAAGCCCCCCTCACCCTGGATGGGCTCGATGATGATCGCTGCGACCTGGTCCCCGCCGATCTGCTTCTCGATCATGGTGATGGCGCGCTTGGCCGCCTCCGCACCCGTGATCGAGGGGTTTTCCTCGCGGTACGGGTAGCTCATCGGCATGCGGTAGACCTCGGGCGCGAACGGTCCGAAGTTGGTCTTGTACGGCATGGCCTTGGCGGTCAGTGCCATGGTCAGGTTGGTGCGGCCGTGGTAGGCGTGGTCAAAGGCAACGACGGCGTCACGGCCGGTTGCGAGGCGTGCCACCTTGACTGCGTTCTCCACTGCCTCGGCGCCGGAGTTAAACAGTACGGTGCGCTTCTCGTGGTCGCCCGGGGTCAGGCGGTTCAGCTGCTCGGCGAGGGCCACGTAGCTTTCGTACGGGGTGACCATGAAGCAGGTGTGGGTGAAGTGCTCCACGGCTTCCTTCACGGCCCCGACGACGGCCGGATCGGACGCGCCAACGCTTGTCACCGCGATGCCCGAGCCGAGGTCGATGAAGGAGTTGCCGTCGACGTCGTGGATGATGCCGCCGTCGGCGTCCGCAACGTAAACGGGAACGGCGGAGGCGACGCCGGCGGCGACGACTGCCTTGCGGCGTTCGGTCAGGGCCACGGACTTGGGGCCCGGGAAGTCGGCCTGGACGCGGCGCTTCTGCTCCAGGCGGAAGGTGATTTCATTTGCGGTCGTGGTCATGGAGTTTCCTTCTTCATAGATTGGGGCCACGCCGGCGGGGTGTTCCCTGGCCGAGCGGAGCGAGGTTAGGGCGCCTGTGGGGGGCCCACGCCGGCAGGGTTCCCTGGCCGAGCGGAGCGAGGTTAGGGCGCCGGTGGGGACTATGCGTCGAGCGCACTCATGACGTGCTTGATGCGCGTGTAGTCCTCAACGCCGTACATGGAGAGGTCCTTGCCGTAGCCTGACTGCTTGAAGCCGCCGTGCGGCATTTCGGCAGTGAGCAGGATGTGGGTGTTGATCCACACCGCGCCGAAGTCCAGGTCGCGGCTCATCCGCATGGCCGTCCCGTGGTCGGACGTCCAGACGCTGGAGGCCAGGGCAAAGTCGACGTCGTTGGCCATCTCGAGTGCTTCCGCCTCGGAGGAGAACTTCTGCACCGTGATGACCGGGCCGAAGGTTTCCTTCTGGACGATGTCGTCAGTCTGCTTGGCGCCTGTGACGATGGTGGGTTCGAAGAAGAAGCCCTTCTCGCCCACACGGTGGCCGCCGGTAACGATCCTGCAGTTCTCCGGGAGGTGCTCCACCACGGAGGTCACGGCGTTGAAGTGGTTCACGTTGTTGAGCGGGCCGAAGTAGTTGTCTTCGTCGTTCTGCGAGCCGGTGCGCAGGGTCCTGGTGTGGTCCACCATGGCCGCCACGACGTCGTCGTGCACCGAGTCCTCAACCAGCACGCGGGTGATGGCGGTGCAGTCCTGGCCGGCATTGAAGAAGGCGAACTCGGCGATGGCCGCGGCGCTCTTTTTGATGTCCGCGTCCTTGAACACGATGGCGGGGGCCTTGCCGCCCAGCTCCAGGTGCGCGCGCTTGAGGCCCTTGGCGGCGCCTGAGGCCACGGCGATGCCGGCCCGGACCGAGCCGGTGATGGAGACCAGCCCGGGGACCTTGTGCTCCACCATCATGGCGCCGGTTTCACCGGTGCCCAGCACCACGTTCAGGACGCCTGCGGGCAGGATCTCGCCTGCCAGGCGGGCCAGCACGAGGGTGGATTCGGGGGTAGTGTCCGAGGGCTTGAGGACTACCGTATTGCCGGCAGCCAGGGCGGGGCCGATCTTCCAGATGGCCATCAGGAACGGGTAGTTCCAGGGAGCCACCTGGGCGACTACACCGATAGGTTCGCGGCGCACGAAGGAGGTGTGGCCCTCGAAGTATTCTCCGGCGGACTTGCCCTCCAGGATGCGGGCAGCGCCGGCGAAGAAGCGGAGCTGGTCGGCGCCGGCGGCGATTTCCTCGGAAGCGATGAGCGACCGCACCTGGCCGGTGTTGCGGTGCTGGGCCTCGACGAGTTCGTCGCTGTTGGCCTCGATGGCGTCGGCGAGCTTGAGCAGCATCAGCTGGCGCTGGCCGGGGGTGGCCTGCTTCCAGGTCTTGAAGGCATCCTTGGCCGCGGTCATGGCTGCATCAACGTCGGCCTGGACGGAGACCGGCGACTGTGCCACGACCTCGCCGTTGGTGGGATTGACGATGTCCAGCAGGCCGGTGCCGGCGGGCGTGACGAACTCACCGTTGATGAAGTTCTGCAAGGTTTGAACCACGGTGTGCAACCTCTTTCATAGGGATCATCAGCTGCGGAGCGGATGGATGTGACTGCTTTGAGCCTATGCCAGCACCCCCCACCAGGGAATAGCCACCTGCACACCGTTGAAGGAAGTTTTTAGTGCGGTTGCCCAGCGCCCGGTTATCCTTGAAACCATGGCTATTTCCCTCGCTGCACTCCTCGGCGTGAGCTCCCTGAACCTGTCCAAGGCAGGCCTCGCCGAAACCACCTGGCACCAGGACATCAACTGGGTCGCCGTCACCGAGCTCGAGGATCCACAGCGGTTCATCAACGGCGGGGAACTCGTGCTCACAACGGGGCTGCGCCTGAAGTCAGCGCCTGAGCAGCGCAGGTTTGTCCGCCAGGTCCAGCGCGCAGGGGCAGTCGGGATCGGATTCGGCGTCGGCCTGTCACACGACGCCGTCCCGCCGGCCATGATCGCCGAGGCCAACCGCTGGGGCCTGCCGATGGTGGAGGTCCCCTACGAGACCCCGTTCATCGCCATCGGCAAGCTGGTGGCGGACGCCCAGTCCGCGGACCACTACGCCAAGCTGGAGCGGCTGATTGCCGGGCATCAGGTCCTGGCCCGTGCGCTCCTGACCGGCGGCGGCCTGGCTGAACTCCTGAAGCACCTGGGCAGCATGCTCCGGACTGACATCGCGCTCACCCAGTTCACGGCGCAGCTGTACAACAGCAGTAAGGAACACCCCTCCGCGGACACATGGGCGTCCTACCCGATCCCCACCGGCCGGCGCGATGCCTGCACGCTCTGGGTCCGCCAGCCTTTCGAGGACTCGGGCATCATCGGTTACGCCCAGAACCTCATCAGCGTGGAGCTGAACAACATGGTCAAGCAGCGCCACGCCCAGCGCGCGCTGTGCGGCCAGGTGCTGGAGGACGTCATCCACGGAGCCCTGGAAACCAGCGAGGCCCAGCGACGGCTGGCGGGGGTGGGGCTGAACAGCACGCGCAAGAACGTGGTGCTGCTGGCGGTATCCGCCGCCCATCACAAGGCCCTGGTGAGCACCTCCGTTCCGCAGCCACTGGAGAACGCGGTGGCCGCCGTCGTCGGAAAGGACCTGGTGGTGGTGATTAACGACGACGGCGGTGCGGCACCTGCCCTCGCCCGGAGCCTCAGCGATCACCTGGCTGAGGCCGGCATCCACGCGACGATCGGCATCGGAGGCGCATACACCAAACCGAACGGCCTGCGATGGAGCTACTTCGAGGCCAGGGATGCGGCCAGCCACGGCCTGCCGGTGAACGAACCGGAGCGCCTGAGCCTGACCTCGCTGCTGCTGGCCAGCGAGGACGTCCCTCTGGCGGACATGGCGAACGAGTCCCTCAATCCGCTCCGGGCCTTCGACTCCGCCCACGGCGCGGAACTGATGACCACGCTGGAGAGCTACCTGGGCAACAACGGTTCGGTGGCCGCCGTCGCCGAAGCCCTGACGCTGCACCGGAACACGGTCCGCTACCGCCTGGCGCAGATCACCGAGCTGACCGGCTACGACCCTTCGGTCACGGCAGACCGGGTGCAGCTGTGGCTTGCCCTGGCGGTTGCACGGCTCGGCGGCAGGCAGGGCAGGTAGGCAGGGCAGGTAGGCTTGCGGCCCAACCAGGTCGCAGCAGATGTCGTTTTGACGGCTCAAAACCGACATCTGCTGCTACCTAGTTGGGATGGGTGAAGCGGCTGGTACCGCCGGGCTTAAAGCACCCCCCGCTTGAGGCGCTTCTTCGACTTCTTCCGGACCTTCCGGTACTTCGCCTCGGCGGCGGCCGCGAGCTGCACCTGCCGGGTCTGGAGCGTGACGTACGCCGAGGCGACCGGCTCGGCCAGGCCGGGGACGGCGCCGAGCTCCGCCAGCAGGTCCCGGGCGATGACGCTGTCGTGAAAATCGCCCAGGGCCTGCTGCTGCCGGTGTGCTGCCTTGGCGACCTTCGCCGCGCTCTTGCGGTGGACCGGGCCCACCGATTCCGCCACGTGCCGCAGCTTCTTGGCTTCCTTACGCACCTGGTGCAAGGCTGTTTCGTGCGGAGCACCCCGCCGCGCGTTCTTCGCGGCCCGGTGCGACCGGCGCAGCCGCCTGGCGGCTTTGCCCACCAGCTTGCCGGCCACCTTGCGGGCAGGGGCGTCAGCCTCCGGCCTGGCCGGAGGCTGGTCGCGGAAACGTTCCAGGTCATCCAGGAGCCGGTAGTAGCGCTCCGACAGGAGCGTGCCCTGGAGTTTACGGTAGGCGGTGTTGAGGTTCTCGCCGATCCTGTCTTCCAGCTGGTCCTTCACGGCCGTGGCAGCCTCGCCTGGCGGCAGGTCAGCGATGTGGCCGCGGAGCCTGTCCAGCATGACTTCGGCATCGCGCGGTTCCCCCAGGATCCGGCCGAGCCATTTAAGCTCATCACGCAGGCGCCGCACGGCCACGGCACTGTAGAGCCGACGGTAGGCCGAGAGCGCTGAGCGCGCCCGGCGGGTGGCCGAGCGCATGTCGTGCACCGCTTCGGGCTCCTCCAGCCGGACGCCGGGATCGTGCGCCAGGATCTCGCGGATCTGCGCAGCGAGGTAGGAGGTGACGACCGCGGAGGCGGGCGACGTCTTGTCAGGCACCGTGACGGCCGGGGCCGCCGCATCACTGGCTCCCCGGTCCGGCCCGGCGGCGAGCGCCCGCGCCAGTTTGGACGCGTGTTCGGAAGGCTTGGCGCCCGCATCGGCCAGGACCGGCTGGGCCGCAGGGAAGAGCTCGGCGCTGCCGTGGACGAGCTCAAGTTCCCACTCACGCCACTGCAGCGTACTGCCGTGGGCGCCCGCAGGGCCGAGCAGCTCCGCGCTCACGCGGTCATCGAGGAGATCCGCGAGGTGCGTGCCGTCTTCCGCATACATCGGGTAGGTGGTCCGCTCGGTTTCCAGCCTGACCACCGGTGCCACGTCGTCACCGCGCAGATAGGCGCGCAGGTGCGCGAGCAGCCGGTCAGGCACGACGTCGGGCTGGCCCAGCGGTTCATGAAGCTCGCGCCGCTGCTGGGGTGCTGAATCAGACATTCCCGCCGGCGGTCCGGCCGATGCGTCCGGAGACGAGGCGGCCGGTGGTTCCGGCGGCAGCTTCAGGTGCCACCCGGCGTCGCCACCACCGGTCCGCCGCCGCAGGGTCATCCGCCGGGAAGCGAGGGTGTGCCGGTCCGTGTCGAAATACACCGCGTCCAGGGTTGCCGTCCGTGTCTCCCCGACGCGCGCCACCCCACGCACGCCGGTCAGTGAAGGCACATCAGCCGCCTCGCCGACGTCGTACTTCTTTTCGATCTCGATTCCCTGGGAATCCACAACGGGCCGTCCTTCCGCGTCGGTGCGCCGAGTCCGGACCAGCTTGCCCGGACATGCCGTGGCCACGAGTCTATTGCCCCGACCTTAACGCCAGGGAGAGATTTGCCACAAAACCCTAGACATCAAACGTCTAACGTCTAACGTTAATTGGATGACCGCCGCCACGCCCGCCACCTCAGTACTGGAAGCCTCCCCGCCCAAGCCGCGAACCGCCGTCGTGCTGGGTGTCATTGCGCTTGTGCTGATTGGTTTGAACCTCCGTGCCGGCATCACCGGGGCGTCGGCGCTGCTGCACGACCTGCAGCTGGTGCTGGGCTACGGGCCGCTGGTGGCCTCCATCATTCCCTCCATTCCGACGCTGTGTTTCGCCGTGGCGGGGGCGGGCACGTCCTGGCTCACCGGCCGGCTGGGCGTGGAGAAGGCCATCCTGCTGGCGCTGGCGATGCTGGCGGGCGGGCTGATGGTGCGCGGCATTCCCGCCACTGGCGCCCTGGTGGCAGGCACGGTCCTGGGCATGTCCGGGCTGGCGGTCTGCAATGTGGCCATGCCGTCCTTCATCCGCGAGCACTTTGCGCACAGGACGTCCCTGATGACCGCCCTGTACACGGTGACCATGACCACCGGAGCCACGGTCACGGCCGTCGCGGTGGTCCCGCTGGCGCAGGCCCTGGGCTCCCCCTCGGCCGCCGTCGGAGCGATCGGGATTATGGCCGTGGCCGCGTTCCTGGGCTTCCTTCCCGTGGCGCTGCACGCGCACCGCCACAGCGTCCGGGCCAAGGGCGGGCACATCCCGCCGTGGCCGCTGCTGCGCACACGGAAGGGCCTGCTGCTCACCTCGATCTTTACCCTGCAGGCCCTGCTCGCCTATGCGCTGCTCAGCTGGTTCCCGTACATGCTGACCACCATGGGGCTCAGCGCGTCGGCGAGCGGCGTGATGTACGGGCTGATGCAGCTCGTCTCCGTGCCCGCCGGGATGGTGCTGATCGCCATCGGCTCCCGGCCGAGGATGCTGCGCCCAGCGTTCTACCTGGCCAGTGTCACCATGGCTGCGGGTGTGGCGTTGCTGCTGTTCCTGCCGGTTTCGCTGGCGGTGGTCCCGGCAGTCCTGCTGGGGACCGGCCTGGGGATCTTTCCCCTCGTCATGGTGATGATCAGCCGCAGCGGCGAGAGCACGGCGGAGACCACGGCGCTTTCCACCCTGGCCCAGTCCACCGGTTACCTGCTGGCCACGGCGGGTCCGTTCGGCACCGGGCTGCTGCACAGCGCAACCGGCGGCTGGACCCTGCCGCTCGCCATCCTGCTGGGGCTTGCCCTGGTCCAGATTGTGGTGGCGCACCTGATCAGCGGCCGGCCGGCCACGAAGAGGAAGTAGGCCATCATGACCCTGAGTACCTCACACCGCCGGCCCCTTGCCGACGAAATCACCGCCAAGCTCCGGGCCATGATCCACTCCGGCGAGTGGCCGCTGCAGCAGCGGATACCGTCCGAGCCAGAGCTGATGGCCAGGCTTGGCGTCTCGCGCGGCACCCTCCGCGAAGCGGTGAAGGCCCTGGCGCACAGCGGGATGCTGGAAGTCCGGCGTGGCGACGGCACCTACGTCCGTGCCACCAGCGAAATGTCCGGCGCGGCGCGGCGCATGTACCTGGACCATACCGAGGAGCACATCCTGGAGGTGCGGGTGGGGCTGGACACCCAGGCCGCCCGCCTCGCCGCGCGCCACGCCACGCCCGACGACGTCTCCGCCCTGCGTGTCCTGCTCGCCGAACGCGAGGAGGCCTGGCACGCGGCCGACTACGCGGCATGGGCCCGGGCCGACTGGGGGTTCCACGAACGCGTGGCCCAGGCGTCCGGGAACCCGCTGCTGCACGAGCTGTACGTCAGCTTCGGCGACGTCTTCCACTATGACCTGTTGAAACAGCAGCGTCGGGCCGGCTTTGACGGACTCCCGCACGAGGGCCACGGCGCCCTGGTGGACGCCATCGAGGCCCGCGACGCTGAGGCCGCGGTGGCCAGCGTCAACCGGAACCTGAACTCCTGCGCGGAATGGTTGGGTGCCTGAACCGTGGCCGCCGGGGCTTTGCCGGGGGCTTTGCTGCGTTTTCCAGGCTTTGCCGGATTCTAATCAATCAGTAGGCTTACTATCTGATTGGGATAGTATCCGCCTGCGGCGCGCACCCGCACCCAGGCACCCGCCGACGAGGAGGAGTCCCCATGGCGCGATCAACACGCCTGACCGAACGCGGGCCGGGCAGTGGAAACCCGTTGCCGGCAACCTCAGATGAGACGGCCCGGCAGAAGCCCATGTCCGTAAGCCGGACGAAGGAATCCAGGCCGGCCGGCGCATTGTGGGCCGACGGGCTGGGCAGGGTAGGCATCCGCTCCGCCCAGGTCCTGCTGATCCTGGCCGTGGCCGTGGTCTCCGTCTACGCCCTGATGCAGATCAAGCTGCTGGTCATTCCGATTCTGATAGCACTGATCCTCGCCGCTGCCATCGGCCCGTTCGTGAACATGCTGCGCCGCCGCGGGATGCCCGGCGCCGCGGCCACGGGCATCGCGTTCGTCGCCCTCCTCCTGGTGCTGGCGGGGGTCTCGACAGTGATTTACCTCTCCGTCCGCAGCCAATGGGGCGAGCTGGCCCAACAGGCAGCTCAGGGACTGGACGAGCTGGAGCAGTTCCTGCTCACCGGCCCCGTGCCGATCGATCAGGAGCAGCTGGACCAGGCCAGGGAAGGCGTCATCCAGTTCGCCACCAGCAGCCAGGTCCGCTCGGGTGCCATCACCGGGCTGTCCGTGGTCACAGAGTTCCTGGCCGGTGCCGCCCTGATGGTGGTCATCCTGTTCTTCTTCCTCAAAGATGGCGCCAGGATCTGGACCTTCTTCCTGCGGCCCTTCACCGGGCAGCGCGAAGCCAAGCTCCGCCGCGTGGGCAGCCGCACCCTTGAAGTGCTTGGCGGTTACGTCCGCGGCACCGCCATCGTGGCCCTGGTTGACACCGTGGCCATCGGCGCCGCGCTCCTGATCCTGCAGGTCCCGCTGGCCCTTCCCCTGGCCATCATTGTGTTCATCGGCGCCTTCATCCCGCTGGTGGGCGCCACCGTGGCGGGCATCCTTGCAGCGTTGGTGGCACTGGTGGCCAACGGCCCCGTGGTGGCGCTGATCGTGGTGGCCGTGGTGATCGCCGTCAACCAGCTGGAGGGCGACCTCCTGCAGCCGATCGTCATGGGCAAGTCACTGCAGCTCCACGCCCTGGTCATCCTGATGGCGCTGACCGCCGGCACTATCCTGGCCGGCATCGTGGGTGCAGTGCTGTCCGTCCCGCTCGCCGCCGTGACCTGGGCCATCATCCAGGTATGGACGGCCGAGGATCCGGACCTCGATGACATGAACCCGGACCTCCCGCCGCCCAACAGCCAGCCCGCCTGACGCCCTCCCCATCAGGAGTTTTTGTCCACTTATGGCGACTTCGCGGGCCTCTTGGGCTCCGTATCTGGACAAAAACTCCAACAGGTGGGAGGGAACGCACGACGGCGGCACGGCACCGGTGACTTCAAAACCGTGGTGCCGGACCGCCGTCGTACTTCAGCGCGGACATTAATTCAGCGCGAACGTACAGTTGGGGCCCTCCGCGCCAAGGGCCTGAACTGTACGTTCGCGCAGAGTGCGTCTGTTGCCGTTTAGGAGCGGAGACCGGCGAAGACGTTCTTGGGCCGCTGCATCTCGCCGTGCTTGGCGCCGAGGATGATCACCGCTGCCGCGAAGGCCGGGATGGCCCACTGCAGCATCCTGAGCTGCTGCTGCGACGCCTTCAGCTCATCTGACGCTTCCGGGCTGGGCTCAGTAGCGCCGCGTGCACCCTCATCGGCGAGCTTCTCCACTTTCTTGCCAAGGATGCCGGCGTAGAGCGTCACCGCAGCACCCGCTACCGTCACCGCCGTCTTGATCGCGGTGTCCCGGGCCACGCCCTCCTGCTTGGCAATGCGGCCCTTGTTCTCCCAGGCAATGGCGAGGTCGGCCACGAGGTGTGAGGCGAAAGCCGCCGTCTGCACCGGTGCCCACTTCATCCAGCCGGCGCTTGAGAGCCGGGTGCGTTCAGCCGGATCAATGGCCTGGGCGGCTGCTCCGTTCAACCCGATAGCTCCCATTAGTGAACCGCCGAACCATGCCGCAGCACTCAGATCGTGTACGGACCGGGCAAAAAGATTTCCTGCCATGATGTTGTTTCCTAACGTCGAACTGGTTCCCAAATGCCGCTGGTGCGGTCTTTACTAGCCGTGTCCAATTAAGGTCATGGTCAGGCTATCGTAAGCACACTTACTAATGTTACGAAACCCCGACTTCCAGCGCGCTTGAGCGTAATATCGTCGCCATGGAAAACACTGGGACCTTATTCGGCTGGGCCTTCGGCGATCCGGCCCGGGAGAATGACGCCGCATACATGGCAGGCCTTGAGAGGGAAGCGCTGGAGAACGCGACGGCGACAGCGAAGGCCAAGGGCGTCACGGTGGTCGAAGGCTCCGCGGTCTTCACCGCCCTCAGTGCCAATGACAGCCTGGTGGAACTGGATCACGCTCCGGGCAAGCTCGTGGTCCGTTGCACCGTTCACGTGGAAGGTCCCGGGGCCGGGAAGCTGCACGCGGAAGGGCCCATGAACGGCTGATTCATGGCAGACAGGGAATCCAGCATCAGTGAGGCGGCAGACGCCGTCGAGGAAGCGTCGGACACCAAGGCGCTGGATGTTGTGGCGCGCTCAGGATTTGCCGTGATGGCCCTGCTCCATATGATTGTTGGCTCGATTGCCATTGCCCTTGCTTTCGGCCAGCCTGGGCAGGCGGAGGCCACCGGCGCCATCGAGCAGCTGGCCGCCAACCCGTGGGGCCCGGCCGTGCTGTGGGCCTGCGTGGTTGCGTGCACCGGCCTGGCGCTGTGGCAGCTGAGTGAAGCCACCCTCCGCGCACGGCACCTGCCCCGCACCTCGCGGCTGGGGAAGCTGGTCTCGTCAGGGTTCCTGGCCGTCGCCTACGGCAGCGTGGGCCTCAGCTTCGCCGGGTTCGCCATCGGCCTGCGCGGCGACTCGGGCGACACCACCCGGGATTTCAGCGCCGCACTCCTGAAAACACCGCTGGGGCAGCCGCTCCTGGTGGCCGTTGGCCTGACCATCATGGGAGTCGGCGTCTATTTTGTGGTGAAGGGGCTGCGGCGCGGGTTTAAAGCGGAGCTCTTCCGGTTTGAAGGCACCCGCCGCGGCAAGCTCATCGACTCCCTGGGCGTCACCGGCCACGTGGCCAAGGGAATCGCCCTCAGCCTGGCTGGCCTGCTCTTTGTCATCGCAGCCGGCAAGCAGAGTCCCGAAGAATCCACCGGGCTGGACGGAAGCCTGAAGGCGCTCCGGGACCACCCGTTCGGCCCGTACCTGCTCGTCGCGATCGGGGCGGGCTTCATCTGCTACGGCATGTTCGCGCTGGTCCGGGCCCGGTTTGGCCGGATGTGACAGGGTTGGACCCGGCAACCCGCGTGGACCCTGCAACCGGCCTGAACGCTGCAAGGAAAGAGGAAGCCATGACGGAACAGTCCCCCGCAGATCCGGCCCCGGCCGCCACGGAAACAGCCGGCCGGGCCTTCGCCGCCCTCTTCCGGGCCATCAAGGTGGTGAGGCCGGTCCGCCCTATCCATCCCGACGGCGTGGGCCTGGTGGGTGAACTCATACGGGGCGGCACCCCGGCTGAGGGATCAGGGCTTGATTGGCTGGACTCCCCCGGCCGCGACACCGTTGAGGCGCGGTTTTCACGATCGGTGGGACTTCCGCAGGCTTTCCCGGACATCCTGGGGCTCGGGCTGCGCGTCAGGACTACCGGCGGGGAAGGCCTTCCTGGCGCCGCCTCCGACGTGCTCTTCGCTACGACCGGCTGGAGCTTTCCTGCCAGGTTCCTGCTTGTGCCCCGACTCGACGTGGCGGCGGCCACTCTGACCACATTGATGCCCTACCGGGGAAGGCTCGGCCCCGTATTGCTCGGCCTGAAAACCGAGCAACTCCCTGATGGGCGGGGCAGCAATACCGGCCGAAAGACGAAGGCCGACGGGTCCTTCCAGGAATCCCTCGCCACCGGCGACTGGGTCCTGGGCCTCTACTATGCCAAGCCCTCCGGGCAATGGATCCGGGCCGGCGAGCTCCGGCTGCGCGCCGCGACGGAACCCGCGGATACCGCACTGCGCTTCAACCCCCTGACGAATCCGCTCGCCGACGGCGGGACATACCCGTGGACCCGGCGACTGAGGGAAAGCTCGTACCAGGCCGCGCAGCGGCCTGCCCCGGCTTCAGCAAAGGCCGCCGCCCCAGCTCCAGCAAGAGCCGCCGCCCAGGCTTCACAACGAATGAATGCCACCGTCAGTGCAAACCCCTCCGGAAGGAAAACCATGTCAACCGTGAGTCGCCTGTTCAACTCCCCGGCCGACGTCGTCTGGAAGGTGATCGCCGATGGCTGGCTGTACTCCGGCTGGGTGGTGGGTGCCTCCCGCATCCGGGCCGTCGACGCGCACTGGCCCGAGGCGGACTCAAGGCTCCACCACTCCGTGGGCGCCTGGCCTCTGGTGATCAACGACAGCACCCGGGTTGCCGCCGTCGAGCCTGGCCGCTCGCTGGAACTGGTGGCGCGCGGCTGGCCGCTGGGTGAAGCGAAAGTGGTGATCACGCTGGAGGACCTGGGCACGCAGTGCAGGGTCACCATCGCCGAAGATGCCATCCGTGGCCCGGGCAAGATGGTCCCCAAGGTGCTGCGCGACCCGCTGATTGCCGTTCGGAACCGGGAGACCCTCAGCCGGCTGGAACTGATGGCGGCCGGTGGCGCAGGGAGCTAGCCCGTTCGGGACAAACGCGAAAGCGCGAACTGGCAGCAGATGACATCAAACTCGCGGTTTGCGGTCATTGGCTGCCAGTTCGCGCCGTAGAAAGCGGGGAACCGGTCCTTGATCAGACGTTCGCGGCTACCCCGTCGCGGGAGATGGCAACCATGTCCTCACGGGGCACCACCTTGATGCGCTCACGCTTGACCTCCACGCCGTGGGATCCGCCGGCCTCAGTGGCAGCGGCGCCCAGCGCGAGTTCGTGCGCGTCCAGGGCCAGCCAGCCTTCCCAGCTGGTGAACTTCACGCCGCGGGCGTCGAGGAGTTCGACGACGGCGTCCGCCTCGGGAACGGCGGCAACCGGAAGGTTTTCGCGGTCCTCCAGCAGGTAGGTGACGGTTTCCAGGGCGTCGCCCTTGGTGTGGCCGATGAGGCCCACCGGGCCGCGCTTGATCCAGCCGGTGGCGTAGATGCCCGGCACGTGGGTGCCGGCGGCATCCAGGACGCGTCCGCCGTCGTTCGGGACAACGCCCTTCTTGTGGTCGAATTCGATCTCCGGCAGCGCCGAACCGAAATAGCCGATGGCGCGGTAGACGGCCTGGACGGGGTAGTCCACGAACTCGCCGGTGCCGCGGGCGTTGCCCGTGCCGTCAAGCTCAGTGCGCTCGAACCGCATGCCGGCAACCTTGCCCGGCGTCTCGGCGTCGTCGTAGATTTCCACCGGGCTGTGCAGGAAGTGCAGGTGCAGGCGGCGGGAGGCAGTGAGCTCGGAGAGGTCTTCGGGCTGTTCGGCGATCCAGTTGGTGAGCGTGCCCACCATGGTCTTGGTCTGGTTGTTGCTCTGGATCTGGCGGTCCGATTCCTCGTCGAACTCGAAGTCCTCGGCGTAGAGGATGATGTCCACGTCCTTGGAGTGGGACAGCTCGCGCAGCTCCAGCGGGGTGAACTTGACCTGGGCGGGGCCGCGGCGGCCGAAGACGTGCACGTCGGTGACGGGCGAGTTCTTCAGGCCGGCGTAGACGTTGTCCGGGATTTCGGAGACGAGCAGGTCGTCTGCGTGCTTGGAGAGGACGCGGGCCACGTCCAGGGCCACGTTGCCGTTGCCGATCACGGCGATTTCCTTGGCGTCCAGCGGCCATTCGCGGGGGACGTCGGGGTGGCCGTCGTACCAGGAGACGAAGTCCGCGCCGCCGTAGGAGCCGTCGAGCTCGATGCCGGGGATGTTCAGGTCCGCGTCCTTGATGGCGCCGGTGGCAAAGATGACGGCGTCGTAGTGGGTGCGGAGGTCCTCGATGGAGATGTCCGTGCCGTAGTCAACGTTGCCGAAGAAGCGGATGTCCCCCCGGTCCAGGACCTTGTGCAGGGCGTTCACGATGCCCTTGATGCGCGGGTGGTCCGGCGCAACGCCGTAGCGGATCAGGCCGTAGGGTGCCGGGTAGCGGTCAAAGAGGTCGATGCTCACGGTCAGCTCGCCGCTCTTGACGGCTTCGCTCTTGGTGAGGATGTCCGCGGCGTAGACGCCGGCCGGGCCGGAGCCCACAACGGCAACGCGCAGCGGACGCTCGGCAGATCCTACGGTGGTGCTGGTTGACACGGCTGTGTTCCTTTTCTTCGGTCCGGCCCAACTGGGTAGCAGCAGATGTCGTTCTGAGGGCTCATAGCGACATCTACTGCTACCTAGTTGGGTGGGTGGCTAGGTGGTGAGGACGCGGGTGATTCGGGCGGTGCGGGGCTTGTTCGGACTGGTGGTGCTGTAGTCGGCTGTCCTGAAGTGCGACGGCGCGAACGGGCTCACGCGCACCACGTCACCGATCACGATCACGGCTGGATTGGCGACGCCGGCAGCTTCCGCCTGGTCGGCGATGGAACCGAGGGTGCCGATGGTCACGCGCTGATTCGGCAAATAGCCGTTCTCAACGATGCCAACTGGAGTGTCCAGAGGCAAACCGGCCCCGGCGAGTGCAGCGGCTGAATCGCGAAGCGCGGCTACGCCCATCAGCAGGACAACGGTGTGGTCCGGGCGGGCCGGAACCTCGGACAGCTCCTCGTGGCCGGTGACCACGCTGAAGCCCTTGGCCAGGCCGCGGTGCGTCACGGGGATGCCGGCGGCGGCGGGAACGGAGATCGCGGACGTCACGCCGGACACCACTTCAACCTCGACGCCGTGGTGCCGGCAGTATTCGGCTTCCTCGCCGCCGCGGCCCAGGACGTAGGGATCGCCGCCCTTGAGCCGAACTACGCGGTGGCCCTTGAGTGCTTCCTCTACCAGGATGCGGTTGATCTCCGCCTGGGGCACGGGATGGTGGCCGGGGGTCTTGCCCACCTCGATAACGCGGACGTCCGGGGCAAGTTCCTTGAGCAGCCCGCGCGGGCCGAGGCGGTCGGCCACAACTACGTCGGCCTGGCCCAGGAGCCGGCGGCCGCGGACGGTGATCAGGCCGGTGTCGCCCGGTCCACCGCCCACCAGGGCCACGGAGCCGGCAGCAGCCGCGCCATTGGATACACGGCGCCGGCGCAGCGGGAGGTCACCCGTTTCCAGGGCGGTGGCGACGGCGTCGCGCAGGGCCATGGCGCGGCGCGGGTCTCCCCCGGCGTTGACGGCGATCTGTACGTTGTCCACCACAGCGACGGCGGGCGTCCAGGCGGCGGAGGCTTCGTGGTCGGAGGCGTTGACGCACCAGATGCGCTGCGCCTCGGCGTCCGCGGACACCTGGCTGTCCACGGCGGGATCGCCGGTGGCCGTCTGGACGAACCAGACGCCGTCGACGTCGGACGGAACGTAAGTGCGCGGCTCCCAGGTGAGGAGGCCGGCGTCGGCCAGTTCGCGGAGCGCGGCGGAGGCAACGGGAGCCACGACGGTGACCCGTGCACCGGCGTCGAGCAGCCCCTTGGCGCGGCGTGCAGCCACGGGGCCGCCGCCCACCACCAGCACGGGGCGGCCGAGCAGCCGCAGTGCTGTGGGGTAAATATCCTGAATTGCCATGAATCAACGGTAGGGCCGCGTCACATTCACCAACAACGGCAGCGGAAACACCAGTTCACGTAAGGTAACGCTGCGTCACATACGACAAGCCCTCAGCAGGGCCGCCGCCGGGCCAGGCATGCGCCGCAATGCGTCACTTTTGACCGGGAGTGGTGTCGGGTTCCGCAGACTCTCCGGGCCAGCGCGTCGCAACGGCGTCAAAAGTTACGCAATTGGGTCGCGGCGCGGACAGGTCGACGCCACCCGGCAAGTCCCCGCTACTGCCCGTAGAGTCCCGTGCTGAGATATCGGAAGCCGGAGTCCACCATCACTGTGACGACCGTGGCGTCGGGGCCGAGCTGTTCGGCAACACGCAGCGCGGCGACAACGTTTCCGCCTGAGGAGGTCCCTGCGAAGATCCCCTCTTCACGGGCGAGCCTTCGGCTCATCGCCATCGCTTCCTCGGATGAGACGCGTTCTACGGCATCAACTTCTGCGGGCTCCCAAAGCGGGGGGATGAAGCCGATGCCGGTCCCCTCAATCCGGTGTGATCCTGTCGGGCCTCCGGAGAGAACGGCGGACTCGGCGGGCTCCACGGCGATGACCCGCAGACCGGGAAGGTGGCCGCGAAGCCCCCGCGCCGTCCCGTGGATCGAGTGGGCAGTGCCGACAAACTGGACAAAGGCATCCACCCGGCCATAGGACTGCTGCCAGATCTCCTGCCCCAAGGCCAGGTAACCCGTGATGGCGTCATGGTTGTTAAGTTGGTCGCAGGCCCAGTGGCCCGGCTCCGCGCTCAGTTCGCCGGCCCGGATTATCATCGCCTTGATCAACTGCTCAGTGATCCGCCCACGGTCACTTGGTACGTCCTCGACCGTTGCGCCCAGAGCCTCCATGGTGCGGCGTTTTTCGTTACTGAATGCGTCGGAAAAAACGGCATGGAGCCGGTAGCCTTTGGCGGCGCAAACCAAGGCGAGCGAGATGCCTGTGGTCCCCGCGGTGTACTCGACGACGGTGTCACCCTGGCTGATATCGCCGCGGGCTTCAGCGGCCCTGATCGCCGCTAAAGCCATCCGGTCCTTCATGCTCCCGGTAGGGTTAGCAAACTCCAGCTTCGCGAGCACCCGGGCGGACCCAGGCGGCACCACTTTCCTCAGTTCGATCAGCGGGGTGGAACCAATCCCCGCCAGTACGCCTTCGCCTGCTTCCACCGCACGTGCCATGGTCCTCTCCACATCGCGGAATGCCTGAATGGATGACTCCGGATACGTCTCAAGATATACCGACGGACTCCGCTCAGCGACAGGGGCCGGATCAAATGTCGCTCAGACGGCCGCGCCGCGGAGGCCCGGGGTCGGAGGCCCGGTGGTCAGGACACCTTCGGGGGAACAACCCTGGCCAGGTACAGTCCCCGGGCGGCAATCAGGCGTTCCAGGTATTGGCGCAGCACAAAACGCTCCACCACGCGTCCCACTAGCCCGAACGGCGCGGTGAACTCAACGTGGTCCGTCATGATGCTGCCCGCCGCAGTGGACTGGAACTCGTGAACGTGGCGGAACGACTTGAACGGCCCCCTGACCTGCTCGTCCGTGAAGCTGACGGGAACTCGAGCGCCGTGATCCTGCTCGTCATAGTCAACGGGACGCCGAAATGCCGGGCGTGCCAAGTCACCTCCTGGCCCTCCTCGATCAGCCCGGTTGTCAGGCCGCCGATGGCCCGTTCACCTGCTGTTTGCTGGGAGCCCACGTGGGCATCAATGCTGCGGGCCAAGTCGAAGAGGCGCTCCCGCGGCAGCGAGGATTCGGTGCGGCACACAAAGCTCACAGTCATGGCGCCAGTCTGCCAGAGCGCTTCTCCTGCCGGGCCTCGAGAATGCGTCATTTTAGGGACGGGCCCGGGTCGGGGATCCGCGGCTTTGCGGGGCGCGGAGGCAGTGGGGCACTCAAAACTGACGCAAATTGGTCGTCAAGGGTTAGCGGGTGCTTCCGGACAGGAGGCCACGGCTGCGGAGGAGCCGCTTCTCGATCGGCGCGAACACCAGGAGTTCGATCAGGATGCCGACGCCGAGGATCAGCAGGATCGCCGACATCACCACGGTCATGTCGGACAGGATCCGCCCCTGGTCAAGCAGCGAGCCGAGGCCGAAGCCGATGGTTCCACCCACAGCGATGATTTCCGCCGCCATGAGGGACCGCCACGAAAATGCCCAGCCCTGCTTCAGCCCGCCCAGGTAACCGGGGAGGGCCGCGGGGAGGATGATCTGCAGGGCCATCTGCAGGCGGTTCGCGCCCAGCACAGTCCCGACCCGGCGGTACTGCGGCGGGATCTGGTCCACGCCCGAGATCAGCCCGTTGATGATCGACGGAATGGCGCCCATAAAGACGACGAAGTAGACGGTGGCGTCCGTGAGGCCGAACCAGATGATCGCGGCCGGAACCCAGGCCACGGATGGGAGCACCTGCAGGCCGGAGATCAGGGGTCCGAACGCCCGGCGCAGCGGTGCAACCTGTGCCAGCAGCAGTCCCACCGGAGTGGCGATGGCGACGCTGATCAGGAACCCGACCAGCCCGCGCTGCAGCGAGGTCCACACCGCTTCCTGGAGCTTTCCTTCGCCCCAGAGGACTCCCACCTGGCCCAGGACGTCGAGCGGGCCGGGCACCAGGTCCCGGCGCTTCACGCCCAGGGAAACGTAGAACTGCCAGATCAGCACCAGGACCACGAGGGCGGCCACCGGCAGCAGGATGCGGCTCCATTCAATGCGGGTCTTGCGGGCGGCGTCGGACTGCAGCGAATCCAGGCCGGCCTCGAGTTCGCGCAGGTCCTCGTTCCCGGTCGAGGTCCTCGTCAGGGCGGCATGGATGTGTCGGGCCTCCGCCGGTTCTGAAGGTGCCTCGGCGAGGGGTGCGGAGTTATTTGGCATGGCGGCGAATCTCCTCCCGGAGCCGGGCGGTAATGACCCCGGTCAGCTGTCCGGCCAGGCCGGCGTCGGTTCGGTGTTCCTCGGTAACGGACCATTCCTCAACCACGCGGCCCGGGCGGGACGACAGCAGCAGGACACGCTGGCCCAGCCGGACGGCCTCGCGGACGTTGTGGGTGACAAAAACGATGGTCCGCCCGGTTTCCTTCCAGATGCGTTCCAGCTCGTCGTGGAGGAGGTCGCGGGTGATGGCGTCAAGTGCGGCGAACGGCTCGTCCATCAGCAGCAGCTGCCGGTCCTGGGCCAGGGACCGGGCGAGCGAAACACGCTGGCGCATGCCGCCGGACAGCTCGTGCGGGCGCTTGTCCCCAGCTCCGCCAAGGTGCACCAGCTCGAGCAGCTCCTGCGCCTTGGCCTTGCGCTCGGCCTTGCCCACGCCGCGCAACTGCAGTGCCAGCTCGATGTTCTCCCGCGCCGTGAGCCACGGGAAAAGGGCAGCGTCCTGGAACATAAACGCCGCGCCGTCGCTGGGCACTTCCAGGGCGCCCGACGTCGGGAGCTCCAGTCCCGCCATGATGTTCAGCAGGGTGGACTTGCCGCAGCCGGAGGCACCGAGGAGGGCGACGAACTCGCCCGACGCGATGTTGGCGTTGACGTCGTCCAGCACCGGGGCGCCGTCGCCGAAGCGCTTGCCCAGGTTTTCCAGTACGACTGGCATGGTCCCGTCCTTAGGTTTGTGGTGCGGTTGCTGTGGTGCGTGGAGGTCAGTCCTGGCCGATGCCGGCCGCGGAAATCGACTTTCCGGTGACTTCGTTCAAGGCCCGGAGGTCGAACAGGCCGTTGATGTTGGCCTGCTTGGTGGTGCCGGCTTCCACCCCGTCCTGCAGGAGCTTGGGGTAGGTTCCGGCCAGCGGATCCACGGTGAAAATGATGTTCTTCAGCGACCGGTCGATGACGTCGGCAGGGAGGGCGGCGCCGGCGGATTCCTGCAGCGCGGCGTTGATGACGGCTGCCTTTTCCGCGGACGGCGTGTCATTGAGCCAGGCCACGGATTTGGCGTGGCCGCGGAGGAGGGCCTTGACGGTTTCCGGGTGCTCGGCCGCGAAAGTCTTGTTGACGATCAGGATGGTGGTGGGGAACTCACCCGGCTTGCCGGATGCTGAACCGTCCCACAGGTCCTTTTCATCCACCAGGACCTTGGCTCCGGCCTGGAGCACCAGACGGGAGGCCCAGGGCTCAGGTACCCACGCGCCGTCGAGCTTTCCGTCCTGGAAAAGCTTCAGCGTCTGCGCGTTTTCGGTCGGGTTGATGGCGACGTCGCCACTGCCGTCCACCTTGGTGTGGTAGCCCTGCGAGCCCAGCCAGGCGCGCAATGCGACGTCCTGGGTGCCGCCCAACTGCGGCGACGCCAGGGTTTTGCCCTTGAGGTCCGCAGCGGAACCGATCTCCGGCCGGACCACGAGCTGGGCTCCACCGGCGGCAGCACCCGCAATGACGCTGACGGACTCGCCCTGGCTCTTGACGAAGGAATTAATGGCAGGGTTCGGGCCGATGTAGGCGGCGTCGATCGCGCCCGCGTTCAGGGCCTCGATGGCAGCCGGGCCGGCGTTGAAGGTTTCGGTGCTGAGCTTCGTGCTGCCCAGGTCCTTTGCCAGGAAGCCCTGCTTGATGCCCACCAGCGCGGCGGCATGGGTGATGTTGCCGAAGTAGCCAAGCTTCAGTTCTTCGGCGGGGGTGGGCGACGGCGTCGCGGCCTGTGCGTCAGTGTTACGCGACACGCCGGACGCCACAGCGGCGCCGACGGCGATCAGGAGGACCAGCCCAATGGCCAGCGCAGCCTCAATGGCACGCTTGTGCCGGGGCACCGCGCTTTCACCGGCCACGATCCGGGTCATCCCGGGCTTGGAACTAGTCATTGTTTCACCATAGGGAGTGCCGTTTACCCGTTCAACGAAGCAGAAACGGGGGGTCACGCGGGTTCATCTAACGTCACATTCGGGCACTGCCGGTGGCGTTGCGCCGGAGTCGCCGGAACGGTGCCCGTTCGCCGTTCCGCTCCGGCGGCGGGGCACCGTTCCGGCGAACTCGGGCCGCTCAGTTGCCCTTGACGTTAACCAGCTGGCGCAGTTTGTGCCGGACTGTCACCAGGTCCGCTGCATCCCTCATGACGATATCGATTGGCTTGTAGGCCGCCGGGATCTCGTCGATGAACGCCTCGCTTGCCCGGAACTCGATCCCCTGCATGGCTTCCTTCAGCTCCGCCAGCGAGAAGGTCTTGCGGGCGGCGTTCCGGGAGTACTCGCGGCCGGCTCCGTGCGGGGAGGAGTTCAGTGCAGCGGGGTTGCCCAGGCCTTCCACCACGTACGACGCCGTCCCCATGGATCCGGGAATAAGTCCCGGATCGCCGGGCTCGGCTTTGATGGCACCCTTCCGCGATACCCACACGGACTTGCCGTAGTGCGTCTCCTGCTGGGTGAAGTTGTGGTGGCAGTTGATCCGCTCACGTTCCTGGACGTGCCCGCCGACCCAATGGCTGAACTGGGTGATCACCCGGTCCATCATTTCCTCACGGTTCAGCAGCGCGAAATGCTGGGCCCAGCGCAGTTCCTCGATGTACCGCTTGAATTCGGCGGTGCCTTCCTCCAGGTAGGCGAGGTCGGGGTCGGGCAGGTGTGTCCCCCGTTTCCGAGTCACATGCTGGGCGACGCCGATGTGGTGCTGGGCGATCTTGTTGCCGACCCCGCGGGAACCGGAGTGCAGGAACAGCCAGACGGCGTCGGTTTCGTCCGCGCAGACCTCGATGAAGTGGTTGCCCGACCCCAGCGAGCCGAGCTGCAGCTCCCACTTCGCCAGGTACTGCGCAGGGTTGAAGCCGGCCTTTGCTGCCAGCTTTCTAAGCTCTGCGATCCGGGGCTCGGCAGTGGCCTGGACTTTCCTGTTGTTGTGCCCGGCCGAGAGCGGAATGGCCCGTTCGATGTCCTCGCGCAGGCGTTTGCGTTCCTTCGGGAGGTCCTTCAGCGAGTATTGCGTCCGCACGGCGATCATGCCGCAGCCGATGTCCACTCCCACCGCGGCCGGGATGATCGCATGCAGGGTGGGAATCACCGAGCCCACGGTGGCACCCTTGCCCAGGTGTGCGTCCGGCATCAGGGCCAGGTGGGGATAGATGAACGGCAGCGTGGAGGTTGCCAGCGCCTGCTCAAGGGTCTTGGCGTCCAGGATCGAGGCCCAGTTGATGAGCCTGCTGTTGATGGTCTCCACGCTCCGCCTCCCACTCACGATGATGGTAGGCCGGGCAAGGGGTGGCAAGGGCGGCGGAAAGGCCGCGAAACGACGAAATCGCCGGAAACATGTGAGGTCGCCGCAAATCTGCGGCGACCTCACATGTTTCCGGCGACTTCAGCGCTGGATCACGGCTCAGATCGAGTAGCGCTCGTCCTCGTGGTCGCCCGGGTGGTCCTTGACCAGGCCGGCTGCCAGCGTGTTGCCGTCCAGCGGGTCGATCACCAGGAATGCGCCGGTGCGGCGGTGGTGCAGGTAGTTCTCCAGCGGCAGCGGCGCGGCGAGCCGGAGCTGCGCGTGGCCGATGTCGTTGAGCTCGAGGCTTGACGCGGCTTCGAGCTTGAAGGAGGCGAGGTCCAGCTTGCCGCTGACATTGCGGACCAGCGCCTGGACGGTACGGGTGCCGTGTTTCACCAGCACCTTGGCACCTTCCCGCAACGGCTTGGGCGAGAGCCAGCACAGCGCCGCGTACAGGTCGGCGGAGGAATCGCGGACGGTTCCGGCGGCGGCGATGGTGTCACCGCGGGCGACGTCGAATTCCTCGGCCAGGCGAATCGCCACGGACTGCGGGGCGAACGCTTCCTGGAGTGACTCGCCGGCGAAGTCGATGCCCGTCACCGTGGTGGTGCGGGGGGCCTGGCCTGGCGTCAGCACCGAGACCTTGTCGCCCACCTTCACGGAACCCTCGGTGATCTGGCCGGCGTACGCGCGGTAGTCACGGTAGGCCTCAACGTCCAGGCCAGCGGCCACGGCGTCGGGAGCCAGTGCACCCTGCGGCCGGATGACCAGCTGCACCGGGAAGCGGAAGCTTTCCAGCTGGGTGTCGATTTCGTCGGCGGCCGGAAGGGTCTCGAGGACCTCCAGCAGGGCGGGCCCGTCGTACCAGGGGGTACGCTCGGAGCGGTCCACCACGTTGTCGCCTTCGAGGGCAGACACGGGGATCACCAGCAGGTCGTCGATGTGGTCGGCGGTGCCCAGCTCGGCCGAGCCGATGCCCAGTTCGCGGGCCACCTGCTGCACATCAGCCTGGATCTCCCGGAACACGGACTCGCTGAAGTCCACCAGGTCGATCTTGTTCACGGCCACAATCACGTGCGCCACCCGCAGCAGCTGCAGCACGGACAGGTGCCGGCGGGTCTGCTCCAGGACACCCTTGCGGGCGTCAATGAGTACGACGACGGCATCCGCAGTGGACGCGCCGGTCACCGTGTTTTTGGTGTACTGCACGTGCCCGGGGCAGTCGGCCAGGATGAAGCTGCGGCGGTCGGTGGCGAAGTAGCGGTAGGCGACGTCGATGGTGATGCCCTGCTCGCGCTCGGCCCGGAGACCGTCAGTCAGGAGCGCCAGGTCGATCGCCTGGGTGCCCGTGGCACCCGCACCGCCGAAGCCGCGGTCCGCTGAGGTGCGGGCAACGGCGTCGAGCTGGTCCGCGAGGATCGCCTTGGAGTCATGCAGGAGCCGGCCCACCAAAGTGGACTTCCCGTCGTCGACCGATCCTGCGGTGGCAAAGCGGAAGAGCGTGGTGGGCAGGGCTGTTTCCAGCTCTGAAGCCAGGAGTGAAGTTTCGGTGCTCATTTAGAAGTAACCATCCTTCTTGCGGTCTTCCATGGCTGCCTCGGAGATGCGGTCATCTGCACGGGTGGCGCCACGTTCGGTGATGGTGGAGGCGGCAACTTCGATCACAACGTCGCTCACGGTGGCTGCGGCCGATTCAACGGCACCGGTGCAGGACATGTCGCCCACGGTGCGGTAGCGGACCGTCTTGATGATGACTTCCTCGTGCGGCAGCGGCTGGGAAACCTCGCCCACCGCGCGCCACATTCCGTCGCGGGCGAAAACTTCGCGGTCGTGGGCGTAGTACAGGCCCGGCAGCTCGATGTTCTCGCGTTCGATGTAGCGCCAGATGTCCAGCTCGGTCCAGTTGCTGATGGGGAACGCGCGGACGTGCTGGCCCACGGTGTGGCGGCCGTTGTAGAGGTTCCACAGCTCGGGGCGCTGGTTGCGCGGATCCCACTGGCCGAACTCGTCGCGGAGGCTCAGGATGCGCTCCTTGGCGCGGGCCTTGTCCTCGTCCCGGCGGCCGCCGCCGAACACGGCGTCGAACTTGTTCTGCTGGATGGCGTCCAGAAGCGGGACGGTCTGCAGCGGGTTGCGGGTGCCGTCGGCACGCTCGGCCAGCTCGCCGCGGTCGATGAACTCCTGGACGGAACCGACAACCAGCTTCAGGCCGAGGCGCTCAACCGTGCGGTCGCGGAAGTCGATGACCTCGGGGAAGTTGTGGCCGGTATCCACGTGCAGCACGGGGAACGGGACCTTGCCCGGCCAGAACGCCTTGGTGGCCAGGTGCAGCATCACCACGGAATCCTTGCCGCCGGAGAACAGCAGCGCAGGCTTCTCGAACTCGGCCACGACTTCGCGGATGATGTGGATCGCTTCGGACTCCAGGGCGTCCAGGCTGGAAAGGCGCGTTGAAACGGCAGCGTCAGTCACCCGGGTGGTCTCCTCGGTTAGGAAAGTGCTCATACGTGTAGTCCGCATTCTGTCTTGTCGGAGCCTGCCCAGCGGCCGGCGCGGGGGTCGTCGCCAGGGGCGACCTTGCGGGTGCAGGGCTGGCAGCCAATGGAGGGGTAACCCTGGGAAAGCAGCGGGTTGACAGGCAGGAGGTTGTCATCGGAGTACTGGACCAGCTGGTCGAACGTCCACGCGGCCACCGGGTTGACCTTGACCAGGCCGTTGGCCTCGTCCCAGGTGACCAGCGGGGTGTTGGTGCGGGTGGGCGCTTCGTCGCGGCGGACGCCGGTGAACCAGAGTTCGTAGCCGGCCAGCGTGCGGCGCAGCGGAGCCACCTTGCGGAGGGCGCAGCACTGGGCGGCGTCGCGGGCAAACAGGTCCTTGCCCAGGAGTCGGTCCTGCTGTTCCACGGTGTTCTCCGGCAGCACGTCCACGACGTTGACGCGCAGGTTCGCGGCCACTTCATCGCGTGTGGCGTAGGTTTCCGGGAAGTGGTAGCCGGTCTCCAGGAACAGGACGTCGACGCCGGGCATCTGGTCAGCGACCAGGGCCGGCAGGACGGCGTCGGCCATGGAGCACGCCACCGCCACCGAGGAGAGGTCGAAGTTGCGCTCCACCCAGGCGATCACGTCGCGGGCCGGGGCGTCCCAGCCCAGCTCGGCGGCACCGGACTCGGCGAGGGCCTTGAGTTCGTCGTGCGTGCGGAGGGCTGGGGCGGCGGCAGGCGATGCCTCTGCAACGGTTGCTTCGACCTGTGCCGCGGCCGCGGCGGGCTCAACTACGGGGTCTACCCCGGCTGCGTGCTTGCTCACTGAAGATCCCCCTCATCTGCTGCGTGGGCCCACTCGGCAAACGTCTGGTTCTCGGCCCGCTTCGCCACGAACGTGCGGACGACACGCTCCACGTAATCCGGCAGGTCCTCGACGTAGACCTTGAGGCCGCGGACGGTGCGTCCCAGGCCGGCCTCTTCACGGTCGGTGGAAGCCAGCCCGCCGCCCAGGTGGACCTGGAAGCCCGGGGTGGGGTCGCCGTCGGGCGTTGGCAGCATCATGCCCTTGAGCCCGATGTCCGCGGTCTGGATGCGGGCGCAGGAGTTGGGGCAGCCGTTGATGTGCAGGGACAGGGCGTGCGGCAGTTCGCCGGAAGCCGCGAGGTCCGCCAGGCGGCGTTCCAGCTCGGCGACGGCGGTGGCCGCGGTGACCTTGGTTTCGACGATGGCCAGCTTGCAGTATTCGATGCCGGTGCAGGCGATGGTCCCGCGGCGGAACACGGACGGGCGGGCGGACAGGCCCAGGGCGTCCAGCTCGGCGACCAGCGGTTCCACGTGGTCCTTTTCGACATCAAGGACAACGAGCTTCTGGTGCGGGGTGGTGCGCAGGCGGTAGGAGCCGCGGGCCTCGAGGGTGTCCGCGAGCTTCACCAGCTGCCCGCCGGACAGGCGGCCGGCCAGCGGTGTGGCGCCGATGAAGAACTTGCCGTCCTTCTGCTCGTGCACGCCGATGTGGTCGCCCGGGGAGGTCGGCTTGGGAGCCGCCGGGCCGTCTGCAAGCTTGTAGCCCAGGTATTCGTCCTCGAGGATCTGGCGGAACTTCTCCGGACCCCAGTCGGCCATCAGGAACTTCAGGCGGGCCTTGGTGCGCATGCGGCGGTAGCCGTAGTCGCGGAAGATGCTGGTGACGCCGAGCCATACTTCGGCGGCTTCCTCAGGACGGACGAAGGCGCCCAGTCGCTTGCCCAGCATCGGGTTGGTGGAAAGCGCGCCGCCGGCCCAGAGGTCGTAGCCGACGCCCAGCTCGGGGTGGCGCACTCCTACCAGGGCGAAGTCGTTGATCTCGTGGACCACGTCCTGGCTGGGGTGGCCGGTGATGGCGGTCTTGTACTTGCGGGGCAGGTTGGACAGCAGCGGGTTGCCGATGAACCGCTCCCCCAGCTCGGCGATGAGCGGGGTGGGGTCGATGATCTCGTCCTTGGCGATGCCGGCCACCGGGGAGCCCAGGATGACGCGGGGCACGTCGCCGCAGGCTTCGGTGGTGGACAGGCCAACACCCTCCAGGCGGGTCCAGATCTCGGGGATGTCCTCCACGCGGATCCAGTGCAGCTGGATGTTCTGGCGGTCGGTGAGGTCGGCCGAATCCCGGGCGAAGTCAACGGAGATCTGGCCGATGACGCGCAGCTGCTCGGTGGTGAGCGCGCCGCCGTCGATCCTGACCCGGAGCATGAAGTACTTGTCTTCGAGCTCGTGCGGCTCGAGCGTTGCGGTCTTGCCGCCGTCGATCCCGGGCTTGCGCTGGGTGTACAGGCCCCACCAGCGGAAGCGGCCGTGCAGGTCCTGGCCGGGGATCGAATCGAAGCCCTCTTTGGAGTAGATGGACTCGATACGCTCGCGCACGTTAAGGCCGTCGTCTTCCTGTTTCCAGGTTTCGTTGGCGTTGAGCGGGGTTTTGCCGTCCACTTTCCACTGGCCGTGGGGCTTGGCAGCGGGGCGGGCGGGGCGCTTGGGGGCGGCGGGGTCCGCGGACGCTCCGGCTAGAGCTGTATCAGTCATGCATCGACTGTAGGTCCCACCCGAATAGGGCCACAAAGGGTCCGGAAACGCTAAGTCACCTAGGGAAATATTTCGTCACGAAACGCCGGAGGGCCTTGAAGATGGTCCCCGCACTGTGCATTGCCGGGGCCAGTTCCGGAGACGTTGGCTACTTCGCGGTTGCGGCGTCTTCCCGGGCCTTGGCGACGGCGGCGTCGTACCGTTCCAGCGCGATCTCGGCCAGCACCGGCGACGGCAGCAGCGGCTCTGTGACGAGGTCAGCCCCGGCCTTGGCGAGCTGGTCGTGGAAGTAGCCCGGCGCAAGGAGGTAGGACGCAATGACCACGCGTCCGCCCAGGTCAACTGCACCGGCGGACTCCCCCGCCCCGGCACCTCCGTCAGCTTCCTCGCGAAGCATGGCGACGGCGTCGGGCACTGACGGTTTGGCCGAGGCGCCATAGGCGGGCACAATCCGGTTGCTGCGCAGCGCACTGAGCTGGCTGGCGAGTTCCTCCACACTGACCGCGGCGTTGGGGTTGGACGAGCCCGCAGCGGCCAGGACCACGGCGTCGCGGTCGGTGACGCCGGCTTCGCGGAGGCGCTGGTCCAGGAGGGCGGCGAGCCGGGGATCGGGCCCCAACGGTGCGGCGGCCAGGCTGCCCGGACGGCTCTTCACGGCCCGCGCGATGTCCACCTTGACGTGGTAGCCCACGCTCAGGAGCAGCGGCACCACGACGGCGGCCTCCCCCTCGGGCAGTCCTGCCACCACGTCCACGAGGTCCGGCTGCTGGACATCGACGTACGCCTCACGCACGTCCAGTCCGGGGCGCAGGGCGGCGATGGCGTCACGCAGGGCGTTGACCTCGGCGGCTCCCTGCGGGCTGGATGTCCCGTGGGCACAGGCGATCATGATGGGGCTGTTCATACCCGCTAGCGTAACGTTGGAGCCGCCCTGTCCGCCCTCTTGAAATCCGCCGGGACGCTCCATGACATTTCCTTTTGACATCGCCCTGGTCTGGCTGGACCTGGCCGGAGTCTTCTTCTTTGCGGTCTCCGGATCCCTCTTGGCGGCGCGGAAGCAGTTCGACATCCTCGGATCCCTGCTCCTGGCCTCACTGGTTTCGCTGGGCGGCGGCGTCATCCGCGACATCATCCTGAACACCACCCCGGCCGCCTTCACCAACCCGGCGTACCTGGCGCCTCCCCTGTTGGCCACGGTACTGGTCTACTTCCTGTTCTCCAGCGTGCAGCGGTTCACCTCCCTGCTGACCCTGTTCGACGCCGGCGGGCTGGCTTTGTTCTGCATCACCGGCACGCTGAAGGCCCTGACGTTTGGGATGAACCCGACAGCCGCGGTGGTGCTGGGCGTGACGACGGCGGTGGGCGGGGGCCTGCTGCGGGACATCACCGCCAATGAGGTGCCCCAACTGTTCGACCCCCGGGACCTTTACGCGCTGCCGGCGTTCAGCGGCGCCGTCCTGACCATGTTTCTGTGGGTGACCGGCTCTTTCAACGCTGTGACCGCGTGTGCCGTGGCGGCCGTGGTGTTCACTTTCCGTGTAATCGCCTGGCGCCGGTCCTGGTACGTTCCGCTGGCGGTACACGGCTGGCACCGGCGGGGAGTGGAGGGTTCCTCGGGCCTGGGTGGCTCGGGGGCCGGTGGCTCACCCGGGGGCGGGGCCGGGGGCTCACCCGGGGGCGGCTCGGGAGCACCCTGAGATTAGCTACGATATGACCATGACTGACATGTTCCTCGAGAAGTTCCGCGCGCTTGTTCCAAAGTATCTCGAAGACGAATGGCAGGAAGAAGACGGGCTGCCCACCGACGAGCTCGATGCGGCCCTCGACGAACACCAGTTCCAGGTCCCCCTGGTCCTGCGCGAGTTCTACCTGGCCCTTGGCGGTTGCGAAGACCTGATGGAGGCCTACCACTACTTCTGGGACCCTGAGGAACTCGAAGTGGATGACGAAGGCTTCCTGATGTTCCTGGAGGACGAGGAAGAGCAGTTCACCTGGGGCTTCCGCGTCGGCGACCTCGGCGTCCCGGACCCCATCGTCTACCGCCGCAACAACGCCCGCGGCCAGTGGAAGAGCGAAGAAGGCACCTTCTCGGAGTTCGTCTTCGATATGTTCGACTGGGCTTTCAACGACGAAGAAGACTAGGGTTCCTGGCTGCGCCTGCGCCCCTCGCCGGCCTAACCGCCTGCTGCCTGGCCCAAGATGCGTCACTTATCGCCGCCTCGAAGCCTGACTTCCTTGATTTTCCGGGGCTTGGACTGCCTGAAACCGGCGAAAGTGACGCATTTTGGTTACGGCGCCACTGGGACGGCGTCCAACAGCGCGAATTTGCCCTGCCGCCTAAGGTCAAGAACCGCCAATATCTCAGCCACCATCTCGTCCGGCGAGTGGACGACGTCGGCGTAGTAGTAGCGCAACACCAGATAGCCGCCAAGGATGCTTCTGTTGTTGCGCCGCTGGTCGCGTTTCACAGCCTTGGGCTCGAAGTGGGTTGACCCGTCAGTCTCAACCACCAAGCAATCTTCGATGAGGAAGTCGACCTCACCAACTCCAGGTATGAAGACATGCCTTCGCACCCGCAGCCCTGCCCTCCGGAAGTGCGTGTTGGCCAGAACCTCCAGGAGCGAATCCGACCTCGGAATCACCAGGTCCAACACTGACCGGGCCTTGCCGTTCCGCGGCCCCGGCAACTTGGCACGGAGGAAATCCAGTTCAATGTCGGCCCTTCCGACTGCCGACTGCACCATCACCAGAGCTTCCAGTTCGGGAAGGCAATGAAGGCTGTGCAGCAATACGTCGGCTAGCCCCACGGCGGGAAGCCACCCATGCCTGGCGTGTTTGGCTCGGCCGTGCTCCACGATTTTGGAACTGCGCAGGCGATGGCTCCGGCAGAGGTGGAGGACGCCGGGTTCGGCAAGCACCCACAAGTTGTATATCGGAGCCGCGGATACACAGGTCAGAAGTCCGCCATGTGCCAGGGCATCGCCCAGGCTGCCCGCTCCCGGGATGCCATAGACGCCGCGGCTAGCCCGCACCACAACGCCACTGGCCACAGCGCCGTCGAGAGCGGCCCTTCCAAACCCGGCCCGTTTCAACTGGCCAGCCCTCGCAGCGCCGCCATGCCTCAGCAGAAAGTCGGTGATGTCCACGGAGCCAGCTTGTCGCTCCAAGGCGGCGCCGGGGAGGGCGCATCACCGCTATGTGGAGAACATCAACAGGGCCTTAAGCTCCTCGCGGCTGCGCCCGTCGGCCTAAAACGCGTCATTTTCGAGACTCCGCGCCGCTGTCGGCCCAGCCATTCCGGGGCCGCCGGGGCCCAGCGGGCACATAAATGACACAAACAGGTTTTGAAAAGGCCCGAAAGCCTGTGACAGGCGCAGTAACAGCGGACTTGCACCTTGTGACAAGGCTGTCATAGACTATTCACGGATCCGCTAAACGCCTCCGGCGGGTCTGATGCGAACGGAGAGATAGCCCCGGTTCGACGCAACGTATGAGTCGTAAGTTGCTGAGAATCGGGGCTATTCCGTTTAAGCCGCCCCGCCACCCATCGATTGCTCCGTAAGGGCCGTTTTGATGGCTCAAAAGGGCCCTTACGGAGCAATCGATCAAGCAAAAGGCCTGGCCTTTTGGAGGAAAATCAGCTGGCGCGGTCCACCACGGCCAGGGCGAAGTTGGACAGCGACGACTTCACAACGCCTTCGGGCAGCGGAGCCAGCGCGGCGATGGCTTCATCGGCCCAGCGGCGGGCAACCACCCAGGACTCGGCAGTCACAGGGTGCTCCCGAAGCCCTTCCACTGCGGCGGCCAGAGCCTCATCCGAGGTCAGGTCGCCGTCAATCAGTTTCAGGAGTTCGACGGCGGGCTGGTCACCGTTCTCGGCAGCCTTGCGCAGGAGCAGGACCGGGAGTGTGGGGACGCCTTCGCGGAGGTCGGTGCCCGGGGACTTGCCGGACTTGACCTTGATGCCGGTGACGTCAATGACGTCGTCAGCAAGCTGGAAGGCCACGCCCACCTTCTCGCCGTACTCCACCAGGACTTCCTCATAGGCGGGGTCGGCTTGGGCGAAGATGGCACCCAGCTGGCCGGAGGCGGCAACCAGGGAGCCGGTCTTGTCAGCGATCACCGAGAGGTAGTGCTCCACCGGGTCCTCGTCCGGGCGCGGGCCCACGGTCTCGTGCAGCTGGCCCAGGCACAGCCGCTCGAACGTCCGGGCCTGGATGCCCAGCGCGCGGGATCCCAGCTCGGACACCAGGATGGACGCTCGGGCGAAGATGAGGTCGCCGGTGAGGACGGCCACGGAGTTCCCCCAGACCTCGTGGGCCGTGGGGGCGCCACGGCGGAACGGGGCCGAGTCCATCACGTCGTCGTGGTACAGCGTTGCCAGGTGGGTCAGTTCAACCACGACGGCGGCCTGCACCACTGCGGGCAGGGAAGCGTCGCCGAGGTGGGCGCACAGCAGGGTCAGCAGCGGCCGGATGCGCTTGCCGCCGGCTTCCACCAGGTGACGCGACGTTGCGTCAGCCAGCGGGTCCGAGTTGGCAATGGCTTCGCGCAGCTTCTTCTCGACCCTGGCCAGGTTGTTGGTGATGGCGGGGCCCAGCTCGGGGTCCTCCGCGATCGCCGCAAAACCGGCGGGCAGCTGGAGGCCCGTGGCTATCGCGCTGGTGTTGAGGCTCGGTTCAGTGTCCGCAGGGCCGTGTCCGGCGTGCGTCCAGCTGTGGTCTGCGGGGTTGGTCACGGGTTAACCCTAACTTTTTGTTGCGGATACCGCTGATTGGAGTCCGTCGGGGTGCGCTTGGATGTATTTGTTGTGGCCGGAACCAACGACTCCAGGACGCGGATGGCCCGGTCCTCGAAGCCCTTCGCGGAAGGCTCGGTGAGGTTGGCCAGCAGCCGGACCACAAAGCGCATCAGCACGGGAAGGGGCATCCCCGTCCGCAGCGCGAGCTTCATCACCGCTGGCTTGCCTATCAGCGCGGCAAATGCCCGGCCCAGCGTGAAGTGCGATCCCCACTGGTCCCGCACGTAGTCCGCGTAGCCGGCGAGGTGCGCATCGGCGTCGTACGTGCCGGCCGAAGCAGACCGCGCAGACGCGTCGATAATGAACTCGGCCGCGAACCGTGCCGACTCCATCGCGTAGGAGATGCCCTCGCCGTTGAACGGGGAGACCATGCCGCCGGCGTCGCCCAGCAGCAGGAGGCCGGGCGAGTAGTGCGGGGTGCGGTTGAAGCCCATGGGCAGCGCTGCGCCGCGGATTTCTCCCACCTGGTTATCCGGTGTGAAGCCCCAGTCGGCCGGCATCCCCGCGGTCCATTCGCGCAGGACCTGCTTGTAGTCGAGCCTGCCGAAGTCCTTGGATGAGTTCAGGATGCCCAGGCCCACGTTGGAGGTGCCGTCTCCCACGCCGAACACCCAGCCGTAGCCGGGAAGCAGCTTGCCGTCGCGGCCGGGAAGTTCCAGCCAGCCTTCCATCCAGTCGTCGTCGGTGCGCGGGCTGGTGAAGTAGGTGCGGACGGCGACGCCGAGGGGCCGGTCGTCCCGCTTCTGGATGCCCAGCGACACGGCGGTTCGCGTGGAGTTTCCGTCGGCGGCGAGTACGACGTCGGCGCTGAAGTCGCGCGTCTCCCCCGTCTTGCGCCCGGACTCGTCCAGGAGCGCTGCGCGGACACCGGTCACGCGGCCATCCTCCGAGCGCAGGGCATCAGTGACGCTGTGCCGCTCGAGGACTTCGGCGCCTGCGGCCTGGGCATGGCGCGCAAGTTCCTCGTCGAACCCCAGGCGGGTGCGAATCAGGCCGTACTGCGGGAAGTCTGACACCTCGGGCCAAGGCAGCTCGATGGTCCGGCCGCCGGCGATCAGGCGCAGGCCCTTGTTGCGGCGCCAGCCATCCGTTTCGGGATGCGGCAGTCCGAGCTTCTGGATCTCGCGGACGGCCCGCGGGGTGAGGCCATCGCCGCAGACCTTCTCGCGCGGAAAGCTGGTTTTCTCCAGCACGGTCACGCTGCGGCCGGCCCTGGCAAGGTAATACGCGGCGGTGGAGCCAGCCGGCCCCGCGCCGACGATCAGTACATTCACGCCGTCAGCGCACGATGTTGCGGCGAAGCTTGGCCACGGGGCCTTTGTTCGCGGCGATGGCGGCCGCTGCTCCGTTAGGAGAACCGGCGGCGCCTGATTCGGCCGGTTTGGTGGCACGGTGGATGGCCACGATCCCGCCGGTGAGGTTGCGGTAGGTGACCTTTTCCCAGCCAGCCTCCTGCAGCCACGCGGCCAGGTGGTCCTGGTCCGGCCAAGCGCGGATGGACTCGGCGAGGTAGACGTAAGCGTCCGGGTTCGAGGCAACCTTCACGGCGATGGCGGGCAGGGCACGCATGAGGTATTCGGTATACATGGTCCGCCACAGCGGGACCACCGGCTGGGAGAACTCGGCGATGACCAGCTTGCCGCCGGGCTTGGTGACGCGGAGCATCTCGGCCAGGGCCTTCTTCGGCTCGTTGACGTTGCGCAGTCCGAACGAAATGGTGCTGGCGTCAAAGGAGTTGTCCGCGAAGGGCAGATTGGTGGCATCACCGGCAACGAAGTTGATGTCGGGGCGGCGACGCTTGCCCACTTTAAGCATTCCGAGCGAGAAATCGCAGGCCACAACTTCTATGCCTGCATCGGCATATGGCTCGCTTGACGTGCCTGTTCCGGCAGCGAGGTCGAGCACATGCTGGCCCTTGGTGACTTCCATGGCATCCACCACAACCTTGCGCCAGCGGCGGGTCTGCCCCATGGAGAGGACATCGTTGACAACATCGTATTTAGGTGCGACGTCGTCAAACATCGTGGCTACTTCGTCCGGACGCTTATCCAAGGATGCTCGGTTCACCCTGCCATTGTCGCAAATGTTCGGCGGGGCCACGAACCACGGGCTGTTTCTGGATGTTGAGCTCGGTGACGGTACTGGAAAGTACTGAGTGGGCCCAGTACTTTCCAGTACTGTTGACCCATCATGACGAGCACGTTCCGCACCTTGACAGTCCCCCTGGATGGCAAAGCATCTCCCGGGGGGCTGCCTCAGTTTCTGGTCCGGGACGACGTCCTCTGCTGGACCCGCCGCGAGGCCGGACTGGTGGGCTTCGGCGAGGTGGCCCGGTTCACCGCCACGGGCCCCGAGCGCTTCCTGGAGGCGGACATCTGGTGGCGCCACCTGGTCCTGGAGGCGGAAATCACCGACTCCGTGGAACTGCCCGGCACCGGTCCGGTGGCTTTCGGCTCATTCGCATTCTCCAAGAAATCGGCCCATGAGTCCCGGCTGATCGTGCCGGAAATCGTGGTGGGTGTCCGGGACGGCCGTTTCTGGGTCACCCAGTTAACGTTCGACGACGGCGCGCTCACCGAGGCGGGCGCCCTCGCCGCCCTGGAGCGCTGGCTCAGCAGCGGCAGCGCCAGTGCTGCCCCGACTTCTGCGGGAGGCCCGACGCCGGCCGCCGGCACTCAGCCCTCAACCGGCACCTCGTCGTCCGGCAGTGCCGGGGACGGAACCTCGCCTGCTGTCCCCGCGAAGGCGGGTGGCGCCGTCGTACGTCCTTTGCCCCTGGCCGCCGGGGCGACGCTGCACACAGGGTCGCTGAGCGAGGAGGACTGGATGGCCGCCGTCGCCGCCGGGGTGGAGGAGATCCGGACCGGGGCGCTGGAAAAGCTCGTGCTGGCACGCGACATCGTGGCCACCGTCCCCACCGGCGTGAAAGCCGCCCAGGTGCTGCGGGAGCTCTCCGCCCGGTACCGCGAATGCTGGACCTACGGGGTGGACGGGCTGGTCGGAGCCACGCCGGAGATGCTGATCCAGGTGGAGGGGCGTACCGCCCAGGCGCGCGTGCTGGCGGGGACGCTGGACCGCCGCGATGCGCACGGCGAGACCGGAATCCCGATGGATTACGCGGAACGCGTGCTGGCCGGCTCCGAGAAACAGCGGCACGAGCACGAGATCGCCATCCAGTCGTTGACCTCCCAGCTGGCGCCGTTTTCCGAGGCCATGAACGCGCACGACGAACCGTTCATCCTCGAACTGCCCAACGTGTGGCACCTGGCGTCGGACGTCAAGGCGGAGCTGACCGAGGTGGAGGGCCATGTGCCCACGTGCCTGGCCCTGATCAACGCCCTGCACCCGACGGCCGCCGTCTGCGGCACGCCCACGCTGGTGGCGGGCGCGCTGATCCGCAAGCTGGAGCACCTGGACCGCGGGCCGTATGCCGGGCCGGTGGGGTGGCTGGATGCGGCCGGAAATGGGGAATGGGGCATCGCGCTGCGCGGGGCCGTAATCGAGTCCCCGGACACCGTGCGCTTGTATGCCGGCTGCGGCATAGTCGACGGGTCCCATCCCGAGGCGGAGCTGGCGGAGACCTGGGCGAAGTTCCGGCCGATGCTGGAGTCGCTGGGCATCAGCAGCTAAGTGCCCCTCTCCGGCCCAACTAGGTAGCAGCAGATGTCGTTATGGGGGCTTAAAACAACATCTGCTGCTACCTAGTTGGGAGGGATGTCCGGGATCGCAGACAGTGCCCCCTCGTGAGGGCTTGAAATCAGCGGTAGTTTAGTTATCCAATAGTGAAACTAAGTTTCCTGTGATGCACATCTCTAATTCGGCGCTACACTATGAACCGATTTAGTACCGCATACCCCTGCAACAAAAGGTAAGAAACATGCAGCCCAAGTCTCTGGCTACGGCCAAAATCGCCGCCAAGGCAGCAGCAATCCTGGCCGCCGGCGCCCTCACCCTCACGGCATGCGGCGGAGGAACCACCCCGGCAGCAACCGAGGGCGGAGTCCAGCTCATCAACCCCGGCAAGCTCACGATCTGCTCGGATATCCCCTACGAGCCCTTCGAATTCGAGAAGGACGGCGAGACCGTCGGCTTTGACATCGACATCGCCAGGGAAGTCGCCAAGGACATGGATGCCGAACTGAGCATCGTGGACAGCTCCTTCGAAGCCATCGAGACCGGCACCGCGCTGACCCAGTGCGACCTGGGCATCTCCTCGATCTCCATCACGGACGTCCGCAAATCGGTCATGGACTTCTCTGACCCTTACATGGACGATGACCTCACCCTCGTGGCCACCACGGCATCCGGGATCTCGGACATCAACAGCGCCAAGGGCAAGAAGGTTGGGGTCCAGCAGGCCACCACGGGTGCCAGGTACGCAGCGGAAAACGACATCGACGCCCAGCAGTTCGAAGACAGCGGCCTCCTGATCCAGGCGCTCCTGGCCGGCACCATCGACGCCGCCCTGGGCAACCAGTCAATCCTGGCGTACGCCATCAAGGACGACCCCAAGTTCGAGCGCGTGGAGGACTACACCACCGGCGAGAAGCTTGGCATCTCCATCAAGAAGGGCAACACCGCCATGGCCGAGAAGGTCAACGCCACGCTCAAGCGCCTCACCGACGACGGCAGCCTGGAGAAGTTCGAAACCACCTGGTTCGGCGAGACCGCCCAGTAACGAGACCGCCCAGTATGCGGCGCTTTGGCCTGAAGCCATCGCCGCCCTGAGAACCACGCAGCCGGGGCCCCGGACACGCTGTACCGCAGTACGTCCGGGGCCTCAGCCACGCACTACGAATGTGAGCACCCCCATGGCAATGACCGCACGTCAACGGGCCAGAGTAAGCCTGTATGTCCAGATCGGCATCTTCATTGTGGCCGTGGCCGCACTGGTCCTGGCAACGGACTGGGAGACTATCGGCAACAGCGTCTTCAACTTCGGCAAGATCGGCCCGATGTTCCCGGACATCTTCCTGGTGGGCCTGAGAAACACCCTGATCTACACGTTCCTTGGCTTCATCGTCGGCCTGTCCGGCGGCCTGCTGCTGGCCCTGATGAAGCTCTCCAGCTTCCCGCTGTACCGCTGGCTCGCAACGGCCTACATCGAATTCTTCCGCGGCGTCCCGGCCCTGCTGGTGTTTATCGCGTTCGGCTACGGCGTGCCCCTGGCTTTCGGGGTCTCCTGGAACATCACCGTGATCGTCATGATTTCACTGGGCATGGTGGCCTCGGCATATATCGCTGAAACCCTCCGCGCCGGCCTGCAGGCTGTGCCCAAAGGCCAGCTGGAAGCAGCACGCTCGCTGGGTATGCCGCAGTGGCGGGCCATGGTCTCCATCGTCATTCCGCAGGCGTTCAAGATCGTGCTGCCGCCGCTGACCAACGAGGTCATCCTGCTGACCAAGGACTCCTCGCTGATCTACGTCCTGGGCCTCACCGCCTCGCAGTACGAGCTGACCAAGTTCGGCCGTGACGGCATCTCCAGCCTGGGTGCCGGCCTCACGCCGCTGCTGGTTGCCGGTGCCTTCTACCTGATCATCACCATCCCGCTGAGCCTCCTGGCCCGGAAGTTCGAAAGCCGCTCCGCGCGGACCAAGCGATAGGCAGGGAAGCCATGAACGACGTCGTAAACTCCTCCGCCGGCAACACCGGCACCATCAACGCGGCAGGCGTGTCCATCAAGGACCTGCGCAAGTCCTACGGCACCAACGAGGTGCTTAAGGGCATCAGCCTGGACGTGGCCCCCGGCGAAGTGGTGTGCCTGATCGGCCCGTCCGGTTCCGGCAAGTCCACCCTCCTGCGCTGCGTGAACCTGCTGGAGCAGCCCAACGAGGGCGCCATCCACGTGGGCGGCTTCGAAGCCACGGACCCCGAAGTGGACATCGACAAAATGCGCCGCAAGGTGGGCATGGTGTTCCAGCAGTTCAACCTGTTCCCGCACCTGGACGCGAAACGCAACTGCACCATCGCACAGACCAAGGTCCTCAAGCGGTCCCAGGCTGAGGCTGACGAGGTGGCGCAGCACAACCTGGAGCGTGTGGGGCTGGGGCACCTGTCCGACCGTTTCCCGGACCAGCTCTCCGGCGGCCAGCAGCAGCGTGTGGCCATCGCCCGGGCGCTGAGCATGAACCCTGAACTGATGCTCTTCGACGAGCCCACGTCCGCGCTGGACCCGGAGACCGTAGGCGACGTCCTCTCCGTCATGCGGAACCTCGCCAAGGAAGGCATGACCATGCTTGTGGTGACCCACGAGATGGGCTTCGCCCGCGAAGTGGCCGACCGCGTCGTGTTCATGGACGGCGGCGTGGTGGTGGAGGAAGGCGTGGCTGAACGGGTCATCTCAGCACCCACCCAGGCCCGCACCAAGGAGTTCCTGCGCCGCGTCCTGGACCCGACGCACATCGACATCGAGGAGTAGGGCTCGTCTCGCACGCCGGACAGGGAATCGGCCCTGGGACACTCATATTCGGGTGTCCCAAGGCCGATTCTGCGTCCCCGGGCCGTTACTGCGTCCTGATGAGGACCGCGGACGTCGGGGTACCCCGGCCCTGGACAGCATGCCTTCCAATTCCCCCCTCCACAGTTCACTCCATACCCACCGCACTACATTCCGACCAGTTGCCCTGATCCGGTCCTCCCGCAGCTTTTCGTCCACCACAACCTGCCCGGGCGTCCGCCCTTGGAGGTACTCCGGCTTGAGGTACTTTTCGATTCCATCGAACTCCCCCACGGTCCGGCTGCGTTCCCAGTAGAAGTCAGTGAACGCCACGCGGCCAGTGGAACTCCGGACCTCGTATTGCAGGATGGGTGCTTCAAAGCCAGCCATATGAATGAGGCCGCGGCTGTACGATTCGCCCGCCGATCCGGACCGGAAATCAGCAAACTCCACCGCCGACCTGACACGCCGCTCAGCGGCAGCGGAATACCGCCCAGCCACGGCAGCGAGAAGTCCAGCCTTTGTCAGCGCCGGAAGGCCCCGGGACGAGTCCGGCCTCAACACGTGGTCCAGAGGAACCGCAGCCTCTGCAAACGGGACGGTTGCCGCAATATCGAGCACCGTGGTTTGACGCGAGGTGACGGACAGACCGTCCACAATTTCGGCGTCGACCGTTCCCGGTTCAACGAGATGCTTCCGAACACCCGCGCGGGACCTGCCGCCTCCCCTGAAGAGCGTCAGGGCGTGGATGGGCTGGCCCCGCTGGATAGTGGGAATACCCCAGACAGAGGCAGCGGAATGAAGCGAAAAGGTTACCGGGAGGATTGCGGTTTCAGCCACCGCTTCGATCCGCAGCCGGTAGCGCTGCCATGCGGCTAGCTCAGCCCAGGCAGACGCCTCGACGTAGACGCCCTGACGAATACGGACCAACGAACCTGCCTTTACTGCGGCAGGCAGCGGGCGGGTACTCGCGCCGGCCTCGGCCAAGTGTCGCGTCAGGATTAGGCGGGGAAGAGGACTCATACCGGGACGGTCTCACCTCCGCCACGGGCCGGGAAAGGCGCCGATCCCGTTATGTGGACAAACGCGCCAACGCAGCCGGACGCAGTTTCGGTCCGAAGACACCCGTTAATCCGCGTCCGTGGACCGAAAGTGCGTCGCGGAAACTAGCCCGCCAGTACGCCGATGACCGCGGGGGCTACCGCAGCCTTGATGCGGGCGTGCAGGGCGCGGAGGCTGTGGCGGTCAGTCCGCACCTCGACGATGCTGCGGCCCTCGATCGGCTGGCCGAGCGCCTCGGCGAGTGCCGCCGTCGTACTTACCGAGCAATGCCCGACGCCGTACGCTGCGGCGAGTGCCGCGAGGTCCACGGTGTGGGGGGTGCCGAAAAGGCGTTCGACGGCGTCCCCGTACCTCCCGGATTCCCGCACCGCTCCATGCTCGAGCAGGTCAAAGATGGCGCCGCCGAAGTCGTTGAGCACCACGATACGGAGCCGCGGTTCGGCCTCCCCCGGGCCGAGGAGCAGGCCGCCGGCGTCGTGGAGGAACGTGACGTCGCCAAGCAGGAGGGTGGTTTCCTGGCGGCCGCCGAGGGCGATGCCGGTGGCAGTGGAGGTGGTGCCGTCGATCCCGGAGAGACCCCGGCTGGCGTAGACCGTGGCGGCCGGTTCGGCGGCGGGAAGGCCGGCGAGTTCCACGTCGCGGATGCCGTTGGAGGATCCCAGCACCAGCTGCCCGCGCGAATGCTCCCACACAAGGGCACCCACGGACGGCCCGGTGGCGGTGTCCTCGGCGGCAAGAACCTGGTCCAGGGCGTGCTGCGCGGCAGATCCGGCCAGCAGCCAGGCGTCCAGCCACGAGGACGGGCCTCGGCCGGCGAACTCGGCGAGGTCCGAAAGGCTTTCCAGCGGCAGCTCAGTGCGCCTGCCGGGCTCGTACCAGGCCACCGGGACCGGCTGGTACAGCGCCGACGGCACGTCCGACCGGGCGAGCAGGGACGCCACAGGCCGGGACAGGGTAGGCCGGCCAAAGAGCACCACCCGCTCGATGGGCTGCGCAGATTCCGGCCCGAAGTGCTCCAGCAGCAACCGGTACGGGCCCACGGCATTCGGGCCGAAGCGCGCGTTGGAGGAAGGTTCGGCAAGCAGCGGCAGGCCGTGGGCGCGGGCGAAGGCTTCGGCGACGGGGCCGGCGTCATGCCCTGCCAGCACCACGGTGCGCCGTTCGGCCAGGTCACCGGACGCGGGCGGAAGGTTCATGGTGAGCGGGTCCGTGCCGATGCGGAACTTCGGGCGGGCAGCCGCGGCGGGAAGCCGCTCCCCCGCCGCGGGAACCAGCGGGTCGCGGAACGCCAGGTTCAGCTGGACCGGGCCGGGCGCGAGGTCCGAGAACGCTCCTGTGGCGGCGGAGATCGCGGTTTCGACGGCGCGCAGCGGGCTGGTGCCGGCTTCGACGTCGGCGGCGAAGCGCACGTGCTCGCCGAACAGGTCCAGCTGGATGGTGGTCTGGTTGGCGCCGGTGCCGCGCAGTTCCTCGGGCCGGTCGGCGGACAGCACCACGAGCGGGACGGCGGCGTGGTTGGCCTCCATCACTGCGGGCATCAGGTTCCCGACGGCGGTGCCGGATGTGGTGAGGACGGCCGCCGGGGAGCCCGTGGACAGGGCGAGTCCCAGCGCCGTAAAGCCGGCGGAGCGTTCGTCGATCCGGACCAGCAGCTCCACTTTCCCTGCCGCTGATGCCTCGGCCAGCGCATACGCCATGGGGGCTGAGCGAGAGCCGGGTGCCACCACGACATACTCCACGCCGCCGTCGATCAGGGCGCCGACGGCAATGCGCGCCGCCTCGACGGAGCCCAGGGCAGGCGCTGCTGAGGCATCGTCGTCGGATGCGGGATGCAAGGTGGAGTCATTCGGCGAAGTCACCGAACCAGTCTGCCACCCTGAAACGCTCTCTCACTTTCTGTGGCTTAAAACCGAACGCTCTCTCACCTTTCGCACAAAAACGGGAAACGCTCTCTCACCTTTCGCACGGACGGGACCCAAGGTGAGAGAGGGTTGCCCAAAAACCCGCAGGAAGTGAGAGAGGGTTGCCGCGGGGAGGAGGCTACCGGGCGAGGAAGGCGTGGACCCGACGGAGGCGGCCCAGCCACCAGTCCCGGCGTTCCGCGGGAGCCGCATACCGCTCCAGCAGCCCGGTGTCGGCGGAAACATCGCGCAGGCGGATGGCGCCGTCGTCGGCCACCAGCGGATCCAGCGTGATGTCGGACTCGAACAGCGACACCGTTCCCAGCCCGCACGCATACGGCAACTCCGGCAAGGAGGCCGCCAAAGCCAGGCCCGCGCGGATGCCCATGGAGGTGTCCAGCGCAGAACTCACGACGGCGGGAAGTCCGGCCTGCCCCACGATGTCCAGGGCACGCCGCACTCCCCCCAGCGGCGCCACCTTGACCACGATGAGGTCCGCGGCGCCGGCCCGTGCCACGCGCAGGGGGTCGGATTCCTTGCGAACGCTTTCGTCGGCGGCAATGAGGACAGGTGTCCCCGCGGCCCGCAGCTGCGAGCGCACCTCCGCCAGCCCCTCAATGGTGGGCACCGGCTGCTCCGCATACTCAAGCCCGACGGCGGCGAGCCGGGTCAGTGCCGACACCGCCGTTGGCACGTCCCAGCCGCCGTTGGCGTCCACGCGGATGGCGGCATCGGGCAGAAGAGAGCGGACGGCAGCGAGGCGGGCGGCGTCGTCGTGAAGTGTCTGGCCGCTTTCGGCCACCTTGACCTTGACGGCGTCCACCCGGCCAAACCTGGCCAGCACCTCCGGCACCCGGTCTGCCGAGACGGCTGGCACCGTGGCGTTGACCGGAATCACGGACCGCAGCGGCGCAGGGAAGCCGTGCCAGCCGGCCTCGACGGCGGACGCGAGCCACCGGGAGGCCTCGGCGTCGTCGTACTCGGGGAACGGGCCGAACTCGCCCCAGCCGGCAGGACCGCGCAGCAGCAGGGACTCACGCGCCATGATGCCGCGGAACTTTACCCGCATGGGCAGGCTGACCACGTGCGCGTTGGCCAGCAGCTCGTCCAGGGAGGGTAGGCCCAGGGACGGCAGGCCGGGCGGTACTGCGGCGCGGGAAGGCATGGATTCACTGTACAAGCGCCCCCCGACAAAACTCACAAGACCCTTCCAACGCATATCCATATGGGTATACAATTCCGATATGGCACGGGCAGCAACAACGGCAGATGCGTTCAACGCGGTGGCTGAGCCCCGCCGTCGGGAGATCCTGGACGCCCTCGCCCAAAGGGAGCGGCCCGTTAACGAACTCGTGGACATACTCGGCCTGGCCCAGCCGCACGTGTCCCGGCACCTGCGCGTCCTGCGCGAGGTGGGGGCCGTGGACGTGCGCGACGAAGGCCGGCAGCGCGTCTACCGGCTTAATCCGGAGGCCCTGAAGCCCATCCACGACTGGGTTGCCAGCTACCAGCACCTCTGGGAGGAGCGGTTCGACCTGCTGGAAGACGTGCTGGAGGACCTCAAAGAGCAGGAAAACTAGAAGAAGGAGCAGGGCAATGTCACAGGCAAGCAGCGGCACCATGGACATCACCTTCCCCAGAGACGAGGAAATCCTCATCAGCCGCACCCTCAACGCACCCAGGCACCTGGTCTATCGGGCCTGGACCACGCCGGAACTCGTCAAAAAGTGGTGGCCGGGTCGGCGGGGCGAGATGACGGTGGCGGAGATGGACTTCCGGGTGGGCGGCGCGTGGCGTTATGTCATGGTGGCGCACGGCGAATTCGAGGTTGCCTTCCACGGGACGTACCGGGAGATTGTGCGCAACGAACGCATCGTAAACACGGAGGTCATGGAAATGCCCGACACACCGCCGGACAGCGAGGAGGGGGCCGTGGTCAATACGGTCACCTTTGAAGAGGCCGACGGCGGCGCCACCACGGTCCGGATCCGCACCAACGCGGGCAGCAGGGAGGTCCGGGACATGATTGCGCAGTCGGGCATGGAAGGCGGCGTGCGCGAACAGTTCGAGATCCTCGAAGAGCTGGCGGCGACCCTCACTTGAGACGCCCTGCCGGGGCCCTCCGCCCGGTGAACCCACCCTCCCCCAAAACTAGGTAGCAGCAGATGTCGTTTTGAGGGCCCATAACGACATCTGCTGCTACCTAGTTGGGAGAGGGAGCCGCGCACGCTTCGGCCATACCTCACACGCGTTAGGTAGACTGCAGGAAACGTTGCAGTCCGGAGGATCCCGTCATGAAGCGCAAGGCCACTGCATTGGACGTCGCCAAACTCGCCGGGGTGTCCCGCAGCGCGGTTTCGCTGGTGCTGAACGGCCGCGGGGACGGAAATGTCGCCAAGGAGAGCCAGGACCGGATCCGTGAAGCTGCCGCAGCGCTGAACTACACGCCCAATACCATCGCCGTGAGCCTGCGGAACCGCCGGTCACGCATCATCGGGATCGTCTCGGACCAGGTGGTCACCAGCCCGTTCGACGGCAACATCATCGCGGGCGCCGACGCCGTGGCCAGGAGCCAGGGGTTTGTCACCGTGGTGATGGACACGGAGTCGGACGAGACCCGCGACGAGGGCGCCGTGGCCACCCTGCTGGACCGCCAGGTGGACGGGCTGATGTACATCACGGTAGGCCTGCGCCCCCTGCATGTCCCGCTGAACATGCTCCAAGTGCCGTCGGTGCTGGCGAACTGCTTCGACGACCGTCCGGAGGCCGGCGTTCCCGCCGTCGTTCCCGACGAGGTCCGCGGCGGCCGGGAGGCGGCGACCCACCTGCTGGAACTGGGCCACCGGGACATAGCGTTCCTGGCGGGCGACAGCCTCACGCCCGCCGCCCCGCGCCGCATCCAGGGCCACCGCGACGCGTTTGAGCGCGCCGGCATCCCGGTGCCCCCCGGCCGGATCCTCCAGGTGGGCTGGGACATCGACACCGGCTTCCACGGAGCCATGAAGCTCCTGGACGGCGTGCCCGCGGCGGAGCGGCCAACCGCGATCGCCTGCGCAAACGACCGGCTGGCCATCGGCGTCGTGCTTGCGGCCAACCGGCTAGGCCTGTCCATCCCGCAGGACCTCTCCGTCATGGGGTACGACGACGAATTCCGGATTGCCTCCACGATGGTCCCTGCGCTCACCACCATGGCCCTCCCACTGCGGGAGATGGGCGAAGTCGCGATGACAGGGCTCCTCCGGGAGCTTTCGGAGGAACCGGAGGGTAATAACGACGGCGGCGCCTCCCCTGGCACGGACCGCACCAGCGAGGGTCGCGGCGCAGGGAGCCGCCTCGGTGAGACGCTTGTCCCCTGCCGGCTAGTCGTGCGGGGGTCAACCGGCCCGATCCCGCCCCGCCAGGCCTGACCCCGCCCGGCAAGCAGCGCCCCCAGCGAACAGCGCGAACGTACACTTGAGGCCCTTTCGCGCCTGTCAGAGGGGCCCCAAGTGTACGCCCGCGCCTGTCAGAGGGGCCCCAAGTGTACGTTCGCGCCTGATTGTCGTTCTGGCGAGGCCCGCTACTCCGGCTGTTCCAGCTGCCACACATCGGCCGCTGCACCCTCCGGCAGCTGCAGGACCCACTGTTCGCCGGGTGCCGGGTACGCCCGCAGCGTAGTGGCTACGGAGCCGCTCCGGTAGACCTCCACGAGCGACGCGTCCACGAACACCCTCAGCTCCTCCCCCTCGGCCACGGTCCCGCTGAACACCACCTGGCGGGAGACGTCCGGCCCGCCGTCGGCCACGAGGGAAAGTTCGACGGCGGCGTCCGCGGCCAGCGCCGCCGTCCCACCCGGCCGCCTGGTCACGACGGCCTCAGCGAACGGCGGCAGCACCACGTGCCCGCCGGCCGCGACGGCCACCTGTTCGCCCCGGTAGGCGTCCACTTCCGGCGCGGGCGCCACGGCCAGCGCGCCGTCCTCGACGGACAGCACGCGAGGGTGGGTTAGGACTCCGGCCCAGCCCGCAGCATCAATTTCCGCCTGGCTCCGGCCGCGGCGGCCATCCCGTCCCGGCCCTTCGTTGGCCCAACCCCAGAGCAGCACCTTCGGTTCGGCCCCGTCCTGCAGCTGCAGGATCTGCGGCGCGTAGAAGTCCCGGCCCAGGTCCGACTTTCCGCCGGTCTGCGGGGAAAACACGGGCAGCCCGGTCTCCGGGTCCTCGGCCAGCGAGCCGATCAGGTGGCCCACGCCGTTGACGTGTTCGTGCTGGTCGCCGGAGAGCCACAGGGAAAACATCATCAGCCACGCGTCCCGGGAAGACCCGTCGCTTCCGGAACGGGCAGGGACACGCACCAGCTGCGGGCATTCCCAGATCTCCGCCGAGGTACGGGCGGCAGCAACCGGGTTCTCAGAGGTCAGCCAGATGCCCTGGTATTTCCAGTCGGACAGGTCCTCCACCGTGTACAGCAGCAGGGCCGCATGGCCGGAGGCCAGGCCGGCACCCTGCATGGCGTAGCGCTTGCCGTTGAAGCGGAAGATGAACGGGTCGCGGACTGCCGTCACCTGCGGGTCCGTCGGCATGGACGCGGCGACGTGACCATCCTGCTCCCAGGAAACCAGGTCCGCGGAACCCCGGGAGATGACCACCTGCGAGTGGCCGCCGTCGCCACGCACGCCTGAGTACGCAGCGGTGGGGACACCGCCGTCGTCCGTCACCACACCGGTCCAGCAACCGTACTCATCCGGCCCGCCGTCCTGGGGGCGGAGCGCAACCGGATGTTCCACCCAGCGCACCAGATCGGCGGAGCTGACGTGGCCCCACGCGATCCGGTGGTGGCGGGCGGACCCGGGGTTGTACTGGAAGAAGACGTGGTAGCGGCCGTTGATGTGGCTGACGCCGTTGGGGTCGTTGATCCAGCCCTGGGCGGGGCGCGGATGGAAGTGCGGGAACGCCCGGTCCGGGTGGGCCACTGCCACGCTGGAGAAGTCGGTGGCGGCAAGGTCCGGGGATGACATGGGGTGGGGCCTTTCGGAAGAGGGGAGGTTATTTGCCGGTTCCGGCGGTGAGGCCGTCCTGCAGGGCACGCTGGCCGAAGGTGAAAACCACCAGCGCGGGAATCATGGACAGGACTACGCCGGCCAGAACCACCGAGATGCTGCCGGTGCCCAGGTTGCCCTGCAGCGAAACGAGGCCCAGCGGCAGGGTGAAGTTCCGCTCGGAGATGGTCAGAATGAGGGGGCGGAAGAACTCGTTCCAGTGGAAATTGAAGGCCAGGATGCCCACAATCGCCATGCCCGGAACGGCCAGTGGCGCGTAGACCGAGCGGAAGGTCCGCCAGGGCGAGGCGCCGTCGATCGCGGCGGCCTCCGCGAGGTCGGCGGGCAGCCCCAAAAAGTACTGTCGCATCAGGAAGGTGCCGAACGCCGTCGGGATGGCCGGCAGGATCAGGGCGAGCAGGGTGTCCGAGAGTCCCATGCCGCGGATCAGCATGAACACGGGCACGATCGTCACCTGGACCGGCACCATCATGGTGGCCAGCACGATGGAGAACAGCGCGCCCCCGCCGCGGAACTTCAGGTTGGCGAAGGCGTAGCCGGCCATCGCCGCTGTGACCATCTGTCCGACGGCGATCAGCCCGGTGACCAGGGCGCTGTTAAGCACCAGGATGAAGATGTCCAGCTGCTCGAAGACTTGGACGTAGGACGTGAAGTCCGGGTTCAGGGGAAAGAACGACGGCGGCAGCCGGAACGATTCCGACGGCGTCCGCAGCGAGGTGGACAGGGTCCACATCACGGGGCCGAGGGTCAGCACGGCCGCGAGGCTCAGCAGGGCAATCCGGACCACCAGGTTCCAGTTCGGCTTGCGGCGTCCCCTTGCCGGCGGGGCCGGGGCCGGGCGGGTGCTTACACGCTCTGTTGTGGTAGACATGGCTGGCCTTACTGGTAGAAGACGAATCGTTTGCTGAGCCGGAACTGCGCCGCGGTGACGGCCATGATGATCAGGGTGAGGATCACGCCAATGGCCGAGGCCTGGCCGAATTCCAGGCGCTGGAACGCGGATTCGAAGATGACCATCACGGCTGTGCGGGTGGAATCTCCGGGCCCGCCGCGGGTCAGCACGTAGGGCTGGTCGAACACCTGGAGCGCGTTGATGATGGCAATAACGGAGGCCAGCAGCGTGGTGGGGCTCAGCAGCGGCAGCGTGACGTAGAGGTGCTTTCGCCACCCTGTGGCACCGTCCAGAGAGGCCGCCTCGTAGGTTTCGGTGGGAATGGAGGCCAGCCCGCCGATGAACAGCAGGAATGAGAACCCGAAATTCTGCCACACATAAACAAGGATGACGACGGCGGCAGACCCGCCGGGCGTGGTCAGCCACGGCACAGCGGGGATGCCGGCGAGGGACAGGAACCAGTTGACCACGCCGAACTGCTCGTTGAAGAGGTAGCGCATGAAGATGGATACGGACGCGGCGGAGAGGATCAGCGGGAAGAAGAACGCTGAGCGGAAGAAGGTCCGCAGCCAGGACGGCATCTTTTCCTGCACCATGACGGCGAGCGCCAGGGCCAGGCCCAGCTGGAAGGCCACCGCCACCACCACAAACACGATCGTGTTCAGGAAGGACACCCGGACTGTGGGGTCCTGGACCACTTCGGCGAAGTTGTCGAAGCCAACGAACGTCGGCGCCGAGATGATGTCCCAGCGGAAGAACGCCAGGACCACCGACGCCACGATGGGCACCAGGGTGAACAGGCCCATGCCCACGATGGTGGGGGCCAGGAACATCCAGGCCAGCCAGCGCTGGCTGTGGCGTCCGGAGGCTGCTGCCTTGGCTGGCCCTGCCGGCCTGGCAGCCTGCTTCGACCGCTCCCGTCGCGGGATGGTGGTGCTCATGGCTGCCTCCTCAGGGCAATTTCAAGGTCGCGCTGCATGGAGTCGAGGGCCTGCTTGAGCTGGCGCTCGTCGCCACTGACGGCCAGCGAGACGTTTTTCATCAGGGCCGTTTCGACGGCGGCCTGCTGGGGCGGTGCCGGAATGGGCCCGGTGGTGGGGTACTTGTCCAGCGTGTCGTAGAAGACCTTCCAGTGGGCCGGGCCCTTGCCCGCGTACAGGGCCTCGTTGACCATGGAGCGCCGGGCAGGCGTGGTCACCGGGTTGGGGAAGATCAGCTCCATGGCCTCGCGGCTTGCACTGAACTTGATCCATTCCCAGGCGGCGTCCTTGTCCTTGGCCGTCTTCATGATGGCGTAGCCGGCCGTGCCGAACTGGTGCCGCTGGGTCCGCCACTTGGGGAAGAAGGCCACGTCGAAGTCGTTTTCCTTCATGCCGGCTTCGTGCAGGCCCTGGACCCAGTAGCCGCCGGCCGGGGTGGTGCCGATCCGGTTGGACGCGAAGAGCCCCACTAGGGATCCGCCGCCGCCCTCCTCCGGGCGGACGCCCAGCCCGTCCTTGACCAGGCCGCGCAGGTAGTCGAAGGACTCGAACACCCTCGGGTCATCGGCGTTGGGTTCCAGCCACTGGTAACCGCCGGTGCGCAGGCTGCGCGAGGGATCGTTGGCGTAGAAGCTGTCCCAGAGCCAGTCTCCGCCGGTGGACCGGGTTTCTTTCAGGAAACTGGTGTCGTTGGCGTAGAGCCAGGGCACTACGCCGCCGAAGAGCCGGTTGGTCCAGTAGTAGGGGGTGAAGTCGGAGGGCCGGGCCTTGCGCATGGCGACGAGGCTGTTGCGGAAGTCCAGGTGGGTCCAGTCGTCCGCCGGGCGCTGCAGCCCCGCCTGCTGGAACGCGGTGGTGTTGTAGTACATGTTGGCGGCGTTCCAGTCCATGGGGAGCTGGAAGAGGCTGCCCTTGTACATAAAGGCCTCCACGAGGCTGGGGTGCACGTCGTCGAAGAACTCGGCCATGTCCGCGGCGTCGCGGCGCAGGTACTCGTCCAGCGGATGGGCCAGCTTGTCGGCAAAGAGCTGCGCGCCTTCGGTGGCCACGTAGACAATGTCCGGCGGTGTGCCGGCGGCCACCATGGTGAGGATCTTGGTGAAGAAGTCTTTCCAGTCCCCGGCCTGGATGGCCTGGACCTTGACCGGAATATCCGGGTGGAGTCGAGCGAAAGCATCGATGGCACGCTGGCGCGCAGCGGCATCGGCGGCGGTCCCCAAGATGGCAATGCTGAGGCTGTTGTCCCCTCGCCCGGGAATATCGGTTCCGGAGAGCCGCGGCCACGACGCCACGGTTGCTCCCACAATTCCTGCTCCGAGGGCGCCAAGGGCGGTCCGGCGTGAGAATTCACGCAGGCGGCCAGATGTGGCACCGGTCATAACGAATTCCTTCCTAACACGTGTCAGGTAGCTTAGGCGCGCGGCCTAACACGTGTCAAGCATCACACGAAGTGTGCCCTCCCCTCCCCAACTAGGTAGCAGCAGACGTCGTTTTGAGCCTCCTAAACGACATCTGCTGCTACCTAGTTGGGTGAAGCTGTCTCCCAGCTTTTTGTGACACCCTTAACCGATGACCTTTCCACGACAGGCCCCGGACCGGACCCGGCTGCGCCCCGCCCCGGGCTCCGGTTTTATGTTCGCCTTCGCCACGCTTGCCTGCATCGTGGGACTGATTGCCACGTATTACTACTTCGTCCAGACCACCACTGGCCAGTTCATCGACGAGTCCGCGCTGGTCGAGGCTGTGGACATCCATGGCCCCGCGGGCAAAGCCGCCACTGAGTTCCTTGACTGGCTGCCCACCATCTCCCTGGTGATGGCCGCCGTCGTCGTCCTGTTTGTCACGGTGATCCGGCGCCGCTGGACGGCCGCCGGGATCGCCATCGCCGCGTGCATCGGCGCGAACGTGGCCACCCAGGTGCTCAAGGACGTGCTGCCGGCCCGCCCGGACAAGGGCGTGGTCACTCTGGAGCTGAATTCGCTGCCGTCCGGGCACACCACCCTGGCGGCGTCGGCTGCCGCGGCAGTGTTCCTGATGGCCTCCCCGCGCTGGCGCCCGATGGCCGGGTTTGTGGGCGGCACGTTTGCGATTGCATCGGGTGTGTCCACGCTGATTAACCAGTGGCACCGGCCCGCGGACGTGGTGGCCGCGTTCCTGCTGGTGGGCGCGTTCATGATCCCCGCCGGCTGGCTGATTGTCCGCCACGACGGCGCCTGGAACGTGTGGGACGGCTTCGGCAGGCACCTGGGATCGGCGAAGATCTGGCTGACGCTGCCTGTGGTGATTGGCCTGGTGTCGGCTGCGGTGGCCGTGTACTCGCTGGCCAGGATCGCGCCCGGCCCGGCACAGGAAGCCAGCACCACCAACTACTTTTGGGCGGGCATCGCCCTCATTGTGATCGCCGGGTACCTGGCCACGGTGGCCACAACGTCACTGTTCGCGTATGCCGCACGACGGCGGGACTCACCAGGGCGCTGACAGTCACCTGTGCCCTTGGCAACGGAGCAGCCCACGTCGGTTGTGCTTGTGGAAATTGCGGATACTGCGGGAACTGTGCGGCACCGTAGCTAGTCGTCGCCCAGATGGATTGACCTGATCTCCCGGGCCGGGACGCCCACCCAGGTCGCCCCGGGCGGCACGTGATCCAAGACGGCAGCCCCCATTCCTACGGATGCGTACGGTCCCACCGACATGCCTTCGGCGATGCTGGCGTTCATTCCGATGTGTGCGACTCGGCCAATTCGGCACCCTTCCCCCGTTGATACCCCGGCGGAGAATGTGGCGAAGTCGTCGGCCTGAACGTTGTAGGCCAGATTCACCATCGGCATCACCACCACGTGGTTACCAAGAACAACCCAGGGGCCGATGGTCACATTCTGTAGCAAGATGCTTCCGGCGCCGATCCTGGACTCGTCAGGTACACGAATGTCCGAATGCAGGACTGTTGCGTAGCGATCGACAAGTATCCCCAGGGATGAGAGCCGGTGGACCACCGCCTCCCGGTGCCTGCCGGACTCCAGGCATACGACGACGAAGGCCTCGGGAAACCGGTCGGCCTCGTCTATGGGACCGAGGACGCTGGCGCCGTCGATGGAAACTCCGAGCAGCTCTCTGTCATCGTCCAGCATCCCGACGACGTCGTACTGCCCACTGGTTCGCACCACTGCGAGCACTTCGCGGGCAAGGCCACTGGCTGCCAGCAATATCAGCTCGCTCAAGGTTTTCCACCAGTACGGCTGCGCCAGCTTAGGAGACTCCCCGGCCCAAGGCACTTTTGTCGTATCGACTCGCCCATTACGCCACGCTAGTGCGAAAACAGATCCCGTAGTAGCGAATCCGGGTTCCTCGAAAAATGATGTGGAATATTTGTGGAAACTGCGGTTCGCCAATGGCTGGCCAGCCGCCAGCCCCGGCAGGTGCCCAAGCCAGCCCCGGCAGATGCCCAAGCCATTCCGGGCAGGTGCCCGCGTTGGCCACTTAACCCCTGACCGGGACCGGGGCCGCCGGGCAGATGATCTTGTGGTTGTGGGTGCTGTTGGTCAGGGTGATATCCGTTGAGGCCGCCGTTGTGTCCAGATATGTAGCCGTGACGCGCACCGTCAACGGACCGGCGGGGTTGTCCCTCAGGATTGCGGACATCTGTGCGGCCTGCGGGCTTGACTGCAAAACAATGGTTCCGGAGGTAAACGGCAGAAGGATTGTTGGCCCCGGATAGTTGGGGCCAAGGCTCCCGTACGCTTGCACCGCCGCGTACGTGATGGTTGCCGGCGCGGCTGAGGGCGTGACGGTCAACGTGGCCGTCTTGTCCGCGTTGCTGTTGGTGCAGGTCAGCGAGGCGATCGCCGGACCGGGCCAGGCGCCGTTGGCGGTCACCGTCATGGTGGCGGTGGCCGACTGCTGCCACAGCGCAGATGCCGAAGTACCCCCGATGCCCAGAAGTACCGTCAGCACGAAGGCGCCGACCGCCATGGCGGCCCCCGGAACCCGCGCGAAGGACTTCATGCCGAGGTCCCGCCGTCGGCCTTCCGCGAACCGCCGCGGCTGCGGACGCCCCTGACTACCAACAGGGCGCCGTAGCCAATGAGGCCGGCGGCGCCGACGGTGACCCACATGTTGCGGTCGGCGTTGCCCAGGGCGTTGGCTGCGTAGCCCACATACGGAACGGCGTAGAACAGCTTGCCTGTGACCTGAAGTTCACGCACGGGCTCTGCATCGTTGACGCCGTTGTTGTCACCCTTGGTGATGAGGGTCTTCTCCCCCTCCTGGGTTGCCGCGAAGCCCACAATGCGGTGGGTTTCGACGTCGGGCCGGCCCGAGTACACCTGGAAGGTCACCACGTCGCCGTACTTGAGTTCGTCAAAGGCCACCGGCTTCATCACCAGGAAAGTTCCGGGCGGGAATTTCGGTGCCATGGAGTTGGTCAGCACGGTGTAGGTCTGGGACCCGGTGGCGCGGGGCACCACGATCAGCACCAGGGCTGCGAACACGGCGAGCATCAGGACCGCCAGGTTCAGGAACCTTCCGACGGCGGCAAGCGTGCCTGGGCCCTTCGGCTCACCATCCGCCCCGCTCCTGCGGGTGGCAGCCACATCGGTCGGATTATCAACTGCCTGGTCAACAGGCATCAGCTCAAGCGCAGCCACTTGGCACCCCGCAGAGCTGGCGGGCGGTGAGCGTAAGGCTGATGTTCACGGCTTGGCCTTTCAGAAGCATCGAAGTGGAAGAGCTGAGGCTGACCTGGAAGCACAGCACTGTGCTGGTCGCCTTCGGGACGGCCGCGGAGGTGAGTCCTGCAGCCGTCAGCGGCGCGTATCCGGCGGTGGAGTAGCATTCGGCAACTGCCGAACCGAACTTTGCGCTCACCGTGACATACTGCGCCAGGACCCCTAACCCGACATTGGTTACGGTTGCCTGTCCCGCCGTGATGCTGGTGCTGAAGGTGCCGCCGGCGTCGGAGTTGTTGCCGACCACGAGGCTGGCGTAGACGGGCGTTCCCGGGGCGAGTGACGTAATCTGGCCGAGATTGATGGTGGCTGACGTCCCTCCGGGAAGGCTCATGTTGGTGGCCTGCCCGGACGGGCTCGCCTTGAGGCTGACGTCGAACGATGCGGCGGATACAGTTCCCGGAGCTGTGGCAGTGCCGGCGTTCCACAGGGCATAGGTGCCCTGTACCGCCAGCAGTCCCAGGACTACCGCTGCTGCGATGAGTGCACCGGCGCGCAGCATCCGCGGGATCCGCATGGTTCCTCCTGCTCCTGATCCGAATCTGTCCTGGTAGGCGGCCAGCTGGTCCGCCAGCTGCCCAGTTCAGACTAGGACAGGGGCTTTGCGACCTGCGTCAACGTGAACCCAACATTGTTGAAGTTGTAGGTTGCATTCACATCGGCGCGGCCGGAAGTGGCGGTCTTGAACTCGAAGGTGATGGTCGCCGTGACCGCCTGGGTGGCTCCGGTCGGGGTCAGCGTGGCGGGAACAGGATCTTCGCCGACTGTCAGTTCCACGTCGGAAACCGTGACGTTCGCGGGCGTGAATCCGTTGGTTGCGGTGATCCCGGTGGTGGCGATCTCCGCAGCCATATTGTCCCCCACCAGGGTGACGTTGAGGTCCTGCCTGAAGGTGAGCTTGTCGCCCGGGACCACCCTGTAGGTGGAGATATCGATCGTCGTGCCGGACGGGTCCTTCCAGGCGCCGACGCCGTTGACGACGTTCAGGTCACCGGCAACGATGGTGCCTGGTGTCTGTGTGGCCGATGCGTTCCAGTTGGCCAGTGTGCCGCCGCCGCCCAGCAGCAGTGCTGCGCCCAGTGCGATGGCTGCGGATCCCTTGATCAGCGTGGTGTTCTTCATGATGTGTCCCCTCAGACTTTTGCGTGCTTTGTTTACTGCTGGACACCACAATGCACGTCCTCGATCAGGACTTCTGGGGGGAAAGAATCAAAGTTTGCTCAAGAATTTGACGCTTCAACAGGCACCTGACCTGCGCTTTTACTCCATTCGTTGGTCGAACGGGCCGCCGGGCGCCTAAAGATCAGCCGCCCGGCAACTACCGGACCAGCGCCTTTTTCTCCCGCGAACTGATGCTCGAAACCATGCCGCAGTTTGAACAGGTGATGCGGTAGGACCTGGAGGTGGTGAAGACTGGAATGAAGAACAGCGTGAACTTCCGGGCCTGCTCCTCGAGGTAGTGCTGGCAAAAGCGTCCGCAGTTCTGGCACGTGGCTGGCCTGCCAGGCAGCGCCTTCAGGACCGTCTTGAGTCCAAAGATCAGCAGCATGATGGGCCTCCCAGGCGATTAGTAAGCATGCTTGTTATCAAGCAGTCTACGGGAAGGCGCCGGTAAGGCGCCCGGAAGCCGTCCCCAAGGAGCCGGGAAGGGACCGCCGCGCGAGGCCGAAGCGGTCAGTCGCCGTCGGAAGCCCTTAGCTGCTCCACGATGATCCGCGACGTCTCGGGTTCGCCCAGGATCCGGAAGTGCCCCGCGGCGGGGAGCTGGATATTCGTGGCTCCCGGCAGGACGCTGCCTTCGGGGATGTGCGGATCGAAGACGCCGTAGATGGAGCTGATCCGGCTGTTGACGGCCTCTTCCCGGGCCATCTGCACCGTCAGGGCGTTCCGCGGCGAGAAGATCCGCAGGCTGGGCAGCAGCATGTAGCGCGCGTACCGGGATCCGGAGAACGGCGTGCAGATGGTGATCATGCGCCGGACACGGTGCTCGGGGTCCAGGGAAAGCATGACGTATTTTCCGATCAAACCGCCCTTGCTGTGCGCCACGATGGACGCGTCCGTCAGGCCGGCTTCTTCGAGGTGCTGCGCCACCAGCCGTGCGGCGACGGGCACTTGCAGCTTGTTCCGCTGCAGCATGGTCACCACGTGGACGGGATGCCCGGCGTCGTGGATTGCGTGGATGACGGGCAGCATGAACTGCCAGTTTTCGTAGACCCCGGGAATGATCACGACCGGACTGAGATGTCCCTGGTGGAAGGACCCCGGCTGGATGCGCGACAGGATGCCGCGGGCCTGCCAGCCAGCGGCATACAGATAGTCCTGCGCCCACCACAGGCCCTTCCGCAGAGGTCCGCTCACACCGGCAATCTCACCCATCTGTTGAGGATAGCCGCTTTGGGTGCCCTGCCGGGTCCAGCCCTGCCGGGCTCAGTCCTGCCGGGCCCAGCCCTGCCGGGCTCAGTAGTTCCGGCGGTGCCTGAGGCGGGGAATGACGACGGCGAACACGGCCGCCGCCGCAAAGCCCAGGATGCCGGTGGCTGAGACCCCCGCGCCCAGCGTCGCAACCGCCGTCACCCCCGAGAGGAGGAGGGGCCCGCCGGTGGATCCGGCGTCGGACATAAACCGCCAGAGGCCCAGGAACTGGCCGCGGCCGCGGTCCGGCGAGAAGTCGGCGCCGAGGGTCATCACCAGGCCGGAGCTGATGCCGTTGCCGAACCCAATGAGCATCCCGACGAGGAGCAGGCCGGTGAATCCGCCCGTCAGGGGTATGAGCAGCAGGGCTATTCCCATGATCGCCGTGGACGGAATGGCCACCCATTGCCGGCCGCGCCGGTCCATGAGTTTGCCGGCGGGATAGAACACCAACATGTCGATAGCGCCGGAGACGCCGTAGATCAGGGAGGCCTGCGTGGCGTCCATGCCCAGGTGGTCCGCCCAGAGCGGGATGACCACCTGCCGGGAGGACCGCAGCGCGCTGAGCAGCAGGATGCCTATTCCCAGGCTGAACAGGATCCCCGCGTGGGAAACGGCAACGCTGCGGAGGGTGGGCTGCGGGCCGGGGTCGGTTCCCTCCGCGGGGGCGGCAACCTCGAGGTCCGGGATGGTCACGGACAACACGGCGGCCCCCACCATGGCGATGACGCCCACCCAGTACGCGCCGCTGAGGCCGGCGAACTGGATGACGACGGCGCCGGCAAAGGGTCCGATGAACACGCCGATACGGTTCACGCCACCCAGCGTGGACAGCGCCCGCGCCCTGTAGTCGAGCGGAACGGCCTCCGTCAGGTACTTCTGCCGGGCCAGGCCAAACACGCTGGACGACATGCCCACCACCACCATCGCCGCCGCCAGCAGCCAGATGCCGTCCTCAACCAGGGGCGCCAGCGCGGCGGCCACCAGGGCGAGCGCAGCAGCGGCCGACGCGCCAACAATGGACCAGCGTTCGCCGAACTTCAGTGTCACCAGGGACGCCGGCAGGTTGAAGAACCAGGATCCGAGCCCGATCAGGGTCACAATCAGGGCCGCAACCGCCACCGACGCGCCCAGGTCACGGGCGGACAGCGCCACAATCGGCATGGCCGCCCCGGTACCGATCCCGAACAGCAGGGTGGGTCCAAAAGCGGCGACGGCGATGCTGCGGAGGCTGAACGGCTGGGGGTCATCGGGCGAAGTCATCAGATTTATCCTATGACCGGGGCCCGTCAGCCCCAGCCCGAAACGTCCGACGGCGGACCTGCGCTTCGTCACATGCCGCACCTGTCCTGGCGGCGCGCTATCCAGTGGCGGGCTGCTCCCCGGCAGGTTCGGCTGCCGCGAGCTCATCCGCCGGCTCCTCGGCCGCCGGCTCCTCGGCCGCCGGCTCCTCGGCCGCCGGCTCCTCGGCCCCCGAGCCCTGGGGCACTCGGGCCGCCAGCCCGGCGATGCCGGTCTTGGTGAAGCACACAGCCCATAGTGCTGCTCCGGCCGCATAGGCCACCAGCCATGGCCAGGATGGGCGGACGATCAGAATCGGCAGCACCACCCCGAGCGCCGCAGCACTTCCCAAATAGCCGGCAACGTTCCACCAAGGGTTTCCGGGCGAGGAGCCCGGGACGCTGGAGAGGCTGACTGAGGCTTTGTACCGCCGTTCGAGCCGCCCGTGGAACCGCCCCCACACGGGTCCGTTAAGCAACCCGATGACGACGGCGGCAATCACCGCTGCGGCCATGGCCAGTATGAGCCAATCGGCCGGACTGTTCCAGTGGTACGTGGCGCCTGAGCACAGCCAGGACGACCACCACGGATCCTGCCCTCCTTCGCCGGTACCGCACCGTACAGCGGCCCGCGCCCAGCCCATGGACCCCAGCCAAGAGAGGACCGAGGGCGCGCCGATGGCCCCCGTGAGGACAGCCAGCAGCCTCGTGACACCAAGGCTCTTGACCATCACACGGTGGGGCTTGAGCCGGCCGTCGTTCTCGATCCCCGGGAATGCAAGGACGCGGGGGTCGCTGCCAAATTCTGCAACGGGTTGGCTGGGCGGATCGAAGATGAGCCGGGCCAGCGGATCAATAACTTCAATGCGGTTCCGCGAGTACACAATGTGGTCATAGATCAGCGCTGACCGGTTGTAGACGGGATGCTCTTCGGGCCCGGGCCCACCGTCGCCGTCGTCGTCGCGGTTGTAGATTTCCGCGAAAAGCGGCAGCCGGCCGCCAGCAGCGGTGGCAATCGGGCCGGCCGGGACGAAGTCGAACTTGCCCCAGACGTTGATCCACCGGGGCCGATCCGGCACCGGCAGGGCAAGCCAGTCAGCCACCGGTCCGTGCCCGTCCGGACCGCCCCATTGGGCATAGCCGAGGAGGTCCAGGCCGCTGCCTACGGTGACGAAGTTGGTAACCTTGCCCCGGTTTTCGCTGTCCTGGAAGAGCAACTGGCCCGCTATCGCAGCACCCTGGCTGTGGGCCACAACAGTAATCGGTACTTTCAGGCCATGGTTCCAGCGGCGCAGCGTGTCCCGAACGCGCTGCCGCATCGCCGCAGCCTGCAGCGGCTTGCGCTTCCAGACCGTTGGATCGCCGAGGAAGTCGGCGAAAAGCGAAACGAAACTCCCCACCCAGCGGCCCAGGACCGGAACTTTCGCCAGCAGGATAGCGAGCCACAGCAGGAACAGCGCGGCGGCCACAAGGATAAATCCGACTGCGTACGCCACGAGGGGAAGGACAGCATGTAGGAACTTCGTTCCGAGCCACCGCAGGCTACTGAGGTTCCTCGTCCCGGGGTAGAGGTTCCACCGCAGTAAATCTACGGACCGTGTGTACACCTTCCAGGCTGTGCCCAATGCCCAGGAAAAAGTCGCCGAAGCAGTAGCGGGTTCGAAGTCCTTTCCCCAGGACGCCTCGGTCATCAGGACGTTCAGGTAGTGCGGCGTCCCGTCAGCGTTATATCCCTTGAGAACCTTAACCCAGGCCTCCGGGGCATGCCCGACGGCGTCGGCACTGGTAATAGTCAGCGCGGGCTTCTCCGCGTTCCCGGTGCTGTGGACTGACAGATCGTGCAGGCTGAGCATCAACGGCTGGGCCCACTCCTGGAGCGCGCCGCCCTTGAGCGCTTTGCCCATGCCGTGGACGAAGACCACCACATGGTCCGGCAAGCCGGTCATGCCCTGTGGAAAGCCGGTTTTCGCAGTTGCGGCGTCCACACTTCCTGAGCTGCTGTGGTTTCCCATGGCTAATGATCCACCCGGCTTAGAGCGCCAAGCCAGCACATTTCCCGCATTCCCAGTCGCATTTCCACAGTCATGGACGGGCCGCCGGGTCCGCGGGAAACTTCGCAGAATTTAGGGGGGTCACAAGACGCCCTTTGAGGACTACCGTTTGCCTTGGGGGACACTGCTACCCGTTCTCCGCAACCAATAGGGAGGTCTCATGGGGGACGTATGGCTCCGGACCATCAGCAACAGCCTGGTTCGTGCGCAAAGTGTCACTGAAATAGCATCAACCCGCGGGTCGCTGCACGAGGAGCAGGGGTTTTCGCTGAAGGTCATCGTGCAGGGCAAGGGCCACGTCCTCATCGATGACAGCGACCTGCAGGGCACACTGTCCGAGCGGCTTGAGTACGCCCGGCATCTGGAGGACGCCCTGCTGCTCGCCATTGATGGAGCCCGGATCGCAGTAGCGTCCGTGGTGGTCAGCTTCGAGCCGGAAAGCCAGCGCTGGTCACTGGCGGCAGCGCCGGAACTGGTGGGCGGCCTGGCCAACGAGTTGAAGGCGTCCTTGTAAACAGGTTCGACGGCTCAACCTCGCTGACCTTTCCGCCGACGGCGTTGGCGCCGGCGGCGTTGGCGTGCACGCCAACGCCGCCGGAGAGTCCATCGCGCCGTTCACCGGGACCGCTGGCGGGCTGAACAACATACCTCCAAAACGGCTGGTCATGTGTCCGAAGTATCGTCGCGTCAAAAATAGAGTACTCACTACTCGTGTCTTCCCCTTTCCCGCCGCGTAAGTTTCATGGGGAGTCCAGCGGGACTTGGAGGTGTCCATTTTCCAAGGGGCAGGTCATGTACTTTGGTCTTCGGCCGCGTGCGGAGTAATCATGGGGCAGAACTGCTGCTCCTCTGAGGCGGCCTTCCAACTCCTCGCCCTGGCTTCCAGCCACCGCAACGCCAAGGCCCGTGTGGTTGCCGAAACCATCCTGAACACCCTGCCCCGCGGAACGCCCGCCGCCCATTTCGCGGACTAAGGTCATCGCTTCCACGAAGGGACAGCCATGACGGAGCCCGACGGCCATACCCGGCCCCTTCTGGACCAGTCCGTGCTGGACAGGCTGCGCACTGAACTGGCTGGCGATGACGGGGTTTGGCGGGTGTTTGTGCAGAACTTCATGGCACACTTGCCGAACCGGGTCGAAAGGCTGCGGCTTACCCTGACCACAGGAGACCTTCCTGGTGCACTGGATGCGGTTCTCAGCCTCAAGACATCCAGCCAGATGGTAGGTGCCGAACGCCTCGCGGGCCTTGCCATGAACCTGGAGCGGGCCCTTCGGGAAGAGGCGTCCCATACGGACCCTGACAGGGTCTTGCCGCTGCTGGCAGCGGCCCACCTGAGGCGGATCCGGTCATGCGCCCGGCAGACAACGTATTTGTTGCGCGATTACCTCCAGTCAAAACCCGGCCACTGAGGTAATAGCCAGTGAGGCGAATGAAACAATCGATGGATATGTTGCGTGCATCACATAAGTTGCCTACTCTGAATGAGGCTGCAAAGGCGCAGCCACCCAGGGTTCGACTGCAGCGTCGCAGGAGCCCAGGGGAACGGTTGCAGAGTCGCAGCCACATAGGGGAAGGCAGTACATCTTGACCGATAAGCTCAATGTTCTCGTCCGTGTTGACCTCGACCACGCCAGGGCCCAGGTCCAGGCTAAGGGCCACGTCACCGTCCACAACCTCCAAGCGCTTTACGTCGTGGTAAAACGCGCCAACGCCCTGAAGGAGGGCCTGGACCTGGAGCTGGATATCACCAAAGCCCATGTTGATCCGGAAGCACTGGAACAGCTCCAGGACTGCTCCCGGACCCACCACCTCCCGGCCAAAATCGATCCGCGCCAGTCGCACTGCACCCTCAGCGTGCTGCCTCCGCGGCACACGGACACCATGCGGAGCCAACTCCTGGCCGCCTGACCCGGCCCGCCCCCGCGCCTCGGGGAGCGCTGCCATTGTCGTCATCAAGGGCCCCGTCCTTCCTGGAGCAAGCCTCACGAACACGAAGGGCGGGACCTTGCCCTCTCCGCACCCCTCCCGTCTGTAAACTGGCGGAGGCTATGCGAAACGTTCGCGTAAACGATTCCCCGAGGGCGGCGACGATGACGACGATGGTAAAAGTGGCCAAGCTTGCGGGCGTCTCCATCTCCACCGTTTCCCACGTCCTCAACGGGACCCGGCACGTGAACGACGAAACGCGGCAGCGGGTGCTGAAGGCCATCGAGGAAACCTCCTACCGGCAGGACGCGCTGGCCCGTGCCATGCGCCGCTCCCGGACAGACAGCATCGGCCTGATAGTGTCCGACGGCGGGGAGCCGGCTTTTGCCGAAATGATCCGGGGCGTGGAGGCAACAGCCGCCAGCCAGGGCATCACGTTGCTCCTCGCCAACTCAGCGGAAGACCCACAGCGGGAGGCGCGGGCCGTCCAGGCACTCCTCGAGCGCCGGGTGGACGGGCTCATCCTGGCCCGTGCGGCCGGCTCCGGGCCGGATGCCATCGCGGAGTTCGCCGACCAGGACACCCCTCTGGTGTTGATGGACCGGCTGTCCGATGACCCGTTTGACCAGGTCGGTGTCGAAAACCGCGCGCCCATCACGGAACTGGTGGAACACCTCGTATCGCAGGGCCACCAACGAATTCTGCTGATTGCCGGGGACACAAGGGTTGCCACCCTGCGCGAACGGCATGAGGCCTTCCAGGAAGCCATGACGGCGGCCGGCATCGGAAAAGCCGACCGGCTGACAGTCATCGCCGGGGAACCGGAAGCAACCGACGCCGGCATCTCAAAGGCACTGTCCGCAGCCAAACCGCCTACCGCCGTCATCGCTTGCAGCACCGTCCTGGCCGCCGCGGCGCTCCGCCAGATCCAACAGCGGGGCCTGCGGATGCCGGAGGACATCGCCTTCGCCACCTTCGACGGCTTCGCCTACGCGGACCTGTTCGAACCACAGCTCACAACCGTCCGCCAGCCCGCCTTCCAGGTCGGCGCCACCGCGGCCGAGCTGTTGGCGAAGCGGATCGCGGACAAGTCAACGCAACCCTCGATTATTCGGCTGGCACCCACCATCGAATACCGCGCCTCCACCGGCCCAAGGTCCGGCTCCTAAGCAACCTCCCCACCAGGCGCGAACGTACAGTTGAGGCCCTAGGCGCGGGGCCTCAACTGTACGTTCGCGCCAAAGGGCGGGGCCTCAACTGTACGTTCGCGCGTCCGGCCGTGCTATGCCCCCTGTTGCGCTGCCACTTGCGGCTGCCATTCGGGGGTTTTGGCGACCCTCTTGTGATAGAGCAACCGCAGGGCAATCAAGAAACTTCTCTGTGACCCATTGCACATCGAAACGTTTGTCTCTACTATCGAAACGTTCGCGCAATCGTTTCGCTAGAAGGAGTCACAGTGGCAACCATCGTCGATGTCGCATCACTTGCCGGCGTTTCGACGTCCACTGTGTCGCACGTCCTCAACGACACCAGGCACGTCGAGCCGGAAACCAAAGAGCGCGTCATGAGCGCTGTGAAGGCCACCGGTTACCGGCGGGACGTCCTGGCCCGTTCCATGCGCCGTGCCAGGACCGACTCCATCGGCCTGGTGGTCTCGGATGCCGGGGAACCGGCCTTCGCGGACATGGTGCACGGTGTGGAAGAAGCAGCCGCGCAGAACGGCCTGTCCCTCCTGCTGGCCAACTCGGCGGAAGATCCCGCCCGGGAGCGTGCAGCCGTGGAGGCCCTCCTGGACCGCCGCGTGGATGGCCTGATCATCGCCAGGGCAGCCGGTTCAAGCGCCGGGCTGCTCAAGCGGATCCGCGAAGAGAAGAAGCCCCTGGTCCTGCTGGACCGGCTCGCGGACCTGGACGCCGAAGCAGGACACATCGACCAGGTGGGGGTCAACAACCAGTCCGCCATGGCAGCCCTGGTCGACCACCTCACCGTCCGCGGCCACGAACGGATCCTGCTCATCTCGGGTGACCTGCGGGTCTCCTCACTCCGCGAGCGCTACGACAGTTTCCGCGGCGCCATGGAGGAGCGCGGCCTGGAGGTCCCGGCCGGCCTGCTCTGCGAAGGCACGGTCACAGCGGCCGCCACCTTTGAGCGCGTGCGGTCGGTGCTCGGCCGTTCCACGCAGAACAGGGAACGTCCGACGGCGATCCTCGCCTGCAGCACGCTGCTGGCTGCGGGTGCCTTGCGGGCTTTGCAGCATGAGGGTTTCCGGGTGCCCGGAACCATGGCGTTCGCAACGTTCGACGGCTTCACCTACTCGGACCTGTTCCAACCCCAGATCACCACCGTCCGCCAGCCGGCTTTCCAGTTGGGCGAAAGCGCCGTCAGCCTCCTTCTCAGGCGCCTGAACAACCCTTCCGCCCCCGCCAAGATCCTTCGGCTTGAGTCCCAGATCGAATTCCGCAGCTCCACTTCCTGACAGCTCCACCAGCAAAACCACGCAACAAAAACAAACCAAACCCATCGCATCCCGTCAGCGCCCTTGAAGCGCCGCATGCAAAGGAGCATCACATGAGAAAAACAGTCCGCACCTCCATCGCCACGGCGGCAGCCGTGGCCCTGCTGGCCCTCACCGCCTGCGGGAGCGCCACGGAGACGGCAGCGCCGGCCGCAGACGGGCCATACTCGGCCCCCGCCAAGGACATCACTGCCACCATCTCCGTCTCCAACTGGGGCGATCCCGGCGACAAGGCCGTGTACGACGGCGTGGCCGAACGCTTCAAGGAGAAGTATCCGAACGTCACGGTGAACAACAACTTCACCCCCATCACCACGTGGACCGAATACGTGAACAAGCTGGTCACCCAGGCCGCGGCCGGGCAGGCTCCGGACGTCATCAACATCGCCACGGAGGGCGTGGAACTGGGCCTGGCCAACGAACTCTTCAGCCCCCTGGACGGCTTCCTCAAGAACGACCCCGAAGCCAAGTCCCTGCATGCGGACATCGATCCGAAGCTGCTGGAGGGATTCAGCAAGGACGGCTCCACCTACCTGATGCCCAACACGTTCAACACCATGGTGATCTACTACAACACCAAGATGTTCGAGGCCGCCGGCATCGAGCGGCCCGGCGATGACTGGACCTGGGACGAGTTCCTGGAGATCTCCAAGAAACTGACCACAGGTTCCGGTGCGGACAAGGTGTACGGGTTCGCCATGCCGTACTACTCGTTCGGCATCACCCCGTGGCTGTACTCCAACGGCACCTCCATGATGAGCGAGGACCTGGAAACGGCCACGCTGACGGATGAGAAGGTCAAGGAGACCGTGGGCTGGGTCCGGGACCTGGTCACCGAACACGGGGTGTCCCCGCAGCCGAAGGGATCGGACCCCTACCAGCTGTTCCCCGCAGGCAAAGCGGCCATGACCGGCGCCGGGCACTTCGTCACCGGCGGCTTCGAAAAGGCGGGCTTCGAAGACTACGACATCCTGCCGTGGCCGAAGGGAACCACCAAGTCCACCGTCTTTGGCGCCGGCGCGTTCGCCGTCTCCAAAGCCTCCAAGAACCAGGAGCTGTCCTGGGAGTTCATCAAGATGCTCACCGACCAGCAGACGCAAAAGCAGTGGGCCGACGCCGGCGCCGCCGTCCCGTCCACCAAGACTGCCGCTTCGTCACCGGAGTTCCTGGCCTCCCCCGAGCACGCCGAGGAGTTCTACAACTCCCTGTCCTATGCCAAGCCGGTAGCCGCCCCGGGCGTCTACAACGTGCTGGATCCGGCGTTCATGCGGGCCATGGACGAGATCATGTCCGGCCAGGACATCGGCTCGTCCCTGGAGAAGGCCCAGAAGGATGTTGAGGAGGCGTTGCAGCAGTGACCTTGACTGCCCCCAAAACCGCGCTGCCGCCCGCGCCCGCTTCCGGGCGCGGGGGGCAACCCGGGCACCGAACCGCCGCCCGGCGTCGGGAAGCCCTCACCGGGTACCTGTTCACCGCCCCCACCATCATCGGCTTCCTGGTCTTTATCCTCGGACCGCTGGTGGCCGCCCTGTACCTGAGCCTGACGAAGTACAACATCCTCACCGCCCCCAAGTTCGTGGGGCTGGACAACTACGCCCGCATGTTCCGGGACGAGCGGCTGGCCACCACGTACGGCAACACGGTGCTCTACGTGGGCGCCGCCGTCGTACTGATCAACGGGTTCGCGCTCCTGTTCGCCGTGCTGATCAACCAGCGGCTCCCCCGGGCCCTGACCTACGTGTTCCGCTCCGCGTACTTCTTCCCGTACCTGGTGGCGCTGGTGTACGTGTCCATCATCTGGCAGGCGCTGTTCCAGAAGGACACGGGCATCCTGAACTACTACCTCACCGCGCTGGGCGGGGAACGGATCGACTGGCTCAACAGCTCGGAGTTCTCCAAGGTCTCGGTGATCATCGTGGACACGTGGCGGAACGTGGGGTTCGCGATGCTGATCTTCGTGGCAGCGCTGCAGGAAGTCCCCAAGGACATGGTGGAGGCCGCGCGGATGGACGGTGCCAACGAGTGGCAGGTCTTCCGCCGGATCACCCTGCCGATGATCAGCCAGGCGACGTTCTTCAACATCACCATCACCATCATCGGAGCGTTCCAGATCTACGAATCGATCATCGTGCTCACCCGGGGCGGCCCGGGCGACGCCAGCCGCAGCGTGGTGATGTACATCGCCGAAGTGGCCTTCAACAAGTTCGATATGGGCTACGCCTCAGCCATCGCGGTCACACTGTTCGTCATCATCATGCTGGTGACCATGGTGCAGTTCCGCCTTAGGAAGTCATGGGTGAACAATGAGTAACACCACAGTCCTTCCGTCCCGGCCAGGTGCCGGAGGACCGGGTGCCGGAGCGTCCGGCAAAGAAAAAGACGTACGACGGCGGCGGCCCGGCCCCACGGTCGGCAAGAGTATTTCGGTGGTGCTGCTGGTCCTGGGCGCCATCGGGATGATCGCACCGTTCCTGTGGATGTTCACCACCTCGCTCCGGGACGCCAGCCAGGCCTACGACCTGCCGCCGCAGTGGCTGCCCACCGAATGGGACTGGTCCAATTACGCCGACGCCGTCAGCGGACCCGTGCCGATCCTCAGGAACATGTTCAACAGCGCTGTCATCGCCATCGCTGTCAGCATCGGCATGATCATCACCGCGCCCATGGCCGGCTACGCGTTCGCGAAGCTGGACTTCCCCGGCCGCAACTCGATCTTTGTGGGCCTGCTGTCCTCGCTGATGGTGCCGGCCCAGGTGACCATCATTCCGCTGTTCCTCCTGATGCGGACCTTCGGACTGCTGGACAACCCGCTCAGCCTGATCCTGCCCGGCATCACCGGGGCCCTGGGTGTGTTCCTGCTGCGGCAGTTCTTCCTGGGCCTGCCGCAGGAGATCATCGACGCCGCCCGGATGGACGGCGCCACCGCCTGGCAGACCTACCGGCTGATCGCGCTGCCGCTGGCCAAGAACGCCGTGAGCACCCTGGGTGTGATCACGTTCCTGGGCAGCTGGAACGCCTACTTCGCCCCGTCGATCTTCCTGAACAGCACGGACACCGCCACGCTGCCGCTGGGCCTGGTCCTCATGCTCGGCCCGTACGGCGCCGGCAACGTGGCCCAGGTGATGGCAGCCACCACCATCGCCATCGCGCCGGCGCTCATCGTCTTCCTCGTGGCGCAGCGGTGGATCATCGCCAGCCTCACCCAATCAGCCGTCAAGGGCTGACCAACTTTCCCGAAAGGTTAAACCACATATGTCTTCATCGCCCCGCTCGGGCCTGCTCTCGAGCCTCACCAAGCTCTCCACCGCCCGCACCGCCCGCGCCTCCAGCTGGGACCAGACCGGCCGGAACCGCGACAACTGGATCGTCATGCCCGGCGAGGAACGCGTCCTGGCGGACATCGAGGGCCCGGGCTCCATCACGCACATCTGGATGACCCAGTCGTGCCGGATCCAGCCGGGCCCCGGCCAGATCTCCCCCGAACTGGTGGGCGTCCCGATGCTGGAAATCCACAACGCCCTCGGCGTCAGCTGGGAAGTGGTGGACCCGGACTACTACCGGAAGATTGTCATCAGGATGTACTGGGATGACCAGGAGACCCCCAGCGTGATCGCTCCGCTGGGTGACTTCTTCGGCCTGCTGAACTCGCTGTCCGGCTCCTACGATTCCCTGCCGCTCTCCGTCTCGGCCAAGGAAGGGGAACTGAACACCTTCGGCGGCAGCGCGGCGTTCAACAGCTACTTCGAGATGCCCTTCAACTCACGGGCCCGGATCACGGTCGAAAACCAGAACGACATCCCCTACCTGCAGTACTTCTACATCGACTACGAGCTCTTCACCGAGCCGCTGCCGGAGGACACCGCCTACTTCCACGCCCACTGGCGCCGGCAGAAGCCCAACGCCGGCTGGGGCCCGGACCTGCAGACCAACAGCATCGAGGTGGCCATTCCCAACCTCACCGGCGAGGACAACTACGTGGTCCTGGAGACCGAGGGCCAGGGCCACTACGTGGGCTGCAACCTGGCCGTCCGCCACTTCCAGGGCTCCTGGTGGGGCGAAGGCGATGACATGATCTTCATTGACGACGACACCTGGCCGCCCAGCCTGCACGGCACCGGCATGGAGGACTACTTCGGCCATGCCTGGGGCATGCAGCACAACGCCTTCCTGATGAACGGCACCATGGTCCACGAGGAAAACGTGCCGGGCTTCCACCACAGCTACCGCTTCCACCTGACCGATCCCATCCGCTTCCAAAAGCGCATCAAGGTCACGTTCGAGCACGGCCATGCCAACCACCTGTCCGATGACTGGTCTTCCACTGCCTACTGGTACCAGACCCTCCCCTCTCCCCTGCTGGATATCGACGCCGTGGAGGACCGTCTGCCGCTGCGGCCCCGCGACCAGGTGGAGGAGCGCCCGCTGCCGGAACTGACCCCGGCCCAGCAGGCCGCCCGCGACGCCTCCGCCGAACGGATGCGGCAGTTCACCGACGCGCGGGACGCCGTCCGGAACGAACGCCGGGCGGAAATCGACCAGTGGGAGAAGGCCAACGCCGAGCAGGCCCGGGAGGTCCGGCAGCGGTTCCTGGCCGCCAACAGCGTCCCCGTCAGTTAACCCTGTCAGTTAACCCACCCGAGCTACCCACAAAAGGATCAGCATGAACGCGCAGGAACCCCGCCCCGCCTTCCACTTCACCGCCGCCGAAGGATGGATCAACGATCCCCTCGGCGTCACCTGGAAGGACGGCCAGTACCACCTCTTCTACCAGTACGTCCCGGGCCGCACCACGTGGGCCGCCAACTGCCACTGGGGCCACGCCACCTCCCCGGACATGATCGCCTGGACGGAGCAGGGCGTTGCCGTGGCACCCGGAGACGGGGACGACGGCGTCTGGTCGGGTTCCATCGTCACCGGCACCGATGGCGGCGCCACCATGTTCTACACCTCGGTCACCGAACCGGACATCGGCATCGGGACCGTCAGGACCGCTACGCCCGATGACGCCTCCTGGAACTCGTGGACCAAGGGCCCGAAGCTGATGACGGCCCCGGACCTTGGCGTGGTGGCTTACCGGGATCCGTTCGTCTTCCGTGACGGCGGCCAGTGGCGGATGTTTGTCGGCGCCGGGCTGGACGGCGGAACCGCGGCGGCGGTTTCCTACAGCTCCCCGGACCTCTCAGAGTGGACCCTGGACGGCATTGCCGCGCAGAGGGCGGGGACGGAAACAGATCCGGTGTGGACCGGAACCATGTGGGAATGCCCGCAGCTGTTTGAGATTGACGGCTCGCACGTGTTGGTGACCTCCATCTGGGAGGACGACGTCCTGCACTACGTGGCGTACGGTGTGGGCAGCTACTCCGACGGCAGGTTCACCGCACGCTCCTGGGGGCAGCTCAGCTACGGCAAGAGCTACTACGCACCGTCCTTCTTCCGGGACAAGGACGGGACGCCGTCGCTGATTTTCTGGGTCAGGGGCGTCGTCAGCCCCGAGGGGAAGTGGGCCAGCGCCCTGAGCGTGCCGCACACGCTGACGCTCGACGGCGACACCCTGGTGGCTGCCCCGCACGCCGACCTCGAGGGCTACTCCGGCCCCGGCCGCCTGGAGCAGGTGGGCGCTGCGGTTTTCGAGGCAGTGCTCGACGGCGGCGCGGACCTCCGGTGCACGGTTAGCGCCGGGACGGTCATCAGCCTGTCCACCCTGGAGGGGTCCCTGGCCACCCTCCGGCATGATGGCGACGGGATCGAAGTCACGGCCGCCGGGAGCACCGACTTCACCGACGTCTTCTTCCCGGCCGGTGAGGGATCCGAACTGCGGGTCATCATTGACGCCGGCGTGCTGGAAATCTCCTGCCGCCAGGGGATCATGGCGGTCCCCGTGCCCATCGTGGACGTGCCCCTGAAGCTGACGGTAACTGCCGCCATCGGAACGCCCATGCTCCGCACCGTGGCCAACCCGGCCGGAACCGGAGCGATTGAAGATCGGTTCCTCTTGAGTTCGACTTGAGTTCGTCTTGAGCGCCCCGCCATAGAATCTAGGTATGGACATTGCCGTTGCAGGGGGAACCGGAATTGTTGGCCGCCATGTGGTCCGCATCGCAAAGGAACGCGGTCATAACGTCAAGAGCCTGAGCAGGCGGGAGGGCGTGGATCTGGTCAAGGGCACGGGCGTGGGCGCAGCTTTGAAGGGCGTGGACACGGTGATCGACGTGGCCGGTCTCCAGTCCATCCATACGAAGAAGTCCACCGACTTCTTCATGGCCAGCACCGAAAACCTGCAGCAGCACGGCAAGGCGGCCGGCGTCAAGCACCATGTGGTGCTCTCCATTGTGGGCGTGGATAAGGCGCCTGCCGGACTCTATGCGGGGAAGCAGGCTCAGGAAGAGGCCGTCCGCCACGGGGACCTGCCCTGGACCATCCTGCGGGCCACCCAGTTCCACGAATTCGTGGAGCAGGTCCTGGGCCGGACGGCCGTTGGGCCCGCGGTCCTCGTTCCCAAGTTCAGGACCCAGCCCATCGCCGCGGCCGAAGTGGCAGAGGCCCTGGTGGATGCGGCGGAGGCAGGCCCGCAGGGGTTTCTTCCGGATCTGGGCGGCCCCCGCGCCGAGCGGCTCAAGGACCTGGTGGAGAAGTACCTCCGAAAGAAGGGGAAGAAAGGACCTGTCCTGGAAATCACGGCTCCGGGAGTCCTGTGGAAAGCGATGCGCAGCGGCGCCCTGCTCCCGGCGGCGGGTGCCGCCGTCGGACGCCAGACCTTTGACGAGTGGCTGGACGCCCAGCGCAACGGGGGCTAGGAGCCGGCCGACTGGGGCGAGGACCCGGGGATGCCCGCGGGGCGCGGACCCTGTGTCAGGGTTTCAGCCCCGTATTTCTTCAGCACGAAGACGGCGATGGCCCACGGGAGGACGCCGGAGGCCACCTGCGCCATGTAGTTTCCTGACGACAGCACCAGGTAGGACACTACCCAGTTGTAGAAGCCGTGCAGGATGATGATCCAGAACAGGCTGCCGGTGTTGTTGTAGATCCAGGTCAGCACGATCGTCCAGCCAACCACACCGAACGTGAGGCCCAGGATGATGGCTATCGCCAGGGGGACTGTGAGCTGGCCGGCAAGGTAGGGCATGAGCAAGTTCGAGGGCAGGTGCCAGAGGCCCCAGGCGATGCCCAGGATCCAGCTGGCTTTCTCCGCCATGTGGTGCCGCTGCAGTTCAGGCAGCGCATAGCCACGCCATCCCACTTCCTCGGCCAGGCCGGTGAAGATCACCAGGTGCACCAGGAAAGGCAGTGCCAAGGCAAGCGGCACCAACGGGGCATAGTTCAGGTGGAAACCGCCGAGCAGGAATCCCACCGCGACGCTCGCCACAGCGAGGGCAACCGGGATAGCCAGGATAATTGCGATCCAGCGCGCCGGTATCCGCGCCTTGACCATCCGGGAGAACAGTTCCCGGATACCCTCCCTGCCCTGGACCAGCGCGATGACAATGATGCCGGCCAGGGTGGGGCCGAATGAGAAGGAGACGAGCAGGAACACCCAGGCGAATCCGGGGTCCATGGTCCCTTGGATGATGTCCTGGAAGTGGAGCAGGTTCGCCTCGTTGGTGAGGGATTCTCCGCGGCCGGAGGCGAACAGGTACGCCGGGATCTGGATGGACCAGGTGATGGCATACGCCAGGACAAAGAACAACGGCAATTGAAGCCTGCGAACTGCTGTGGATGCCATGCCGGGTACCTCCGCGCGCGTTCGGAACACCTGAAATTTTACGCCTGATGCCGTGCGACGTCCGGTTCCGGTTTGGACGAGGGGCCCCGCGCTGGTGAAACTTGGAACTTCTTGATTGATTCTTGAGCGTTCCTGCGGCGAGCCTTGAGCCTGGCCGTGCACAGTAGTTCGCGTAAGGCCCCTCGCGCTGAGTCCACGGGATGCCAAACTGGGTAAGCTACCCGTGGTGCAAGGGCCTTTTGCCGGGGACACCCGGCGGTCTCGTTGCTTGGCGGTGTCATCACGGTGGCACCGCCAGGCACGACCTCCTTCCCGCCGCCTGAATGATAATTTGCGGTCCACGGGATAGCATCAGGCCATGGATACCCACCGAATTGGAAAGCCAGTCAATTGGCCCTGGTCCGGAGTCTGGCCCTGGGTCATCGGCATCGTCCTTGTTGTTGTCATCGCCGTGCCCATGGTGACGTCCCGCGTGGGCCGCTGCGTCGACTTCGCGGACAGCACCGGGCAGCCAAGCTATTGCGTCACCGGCCCTGCCCTGGGGGTCGAAGCCACGTGGGCCGTCGGCATCCTGGCCACGTTGTTGGTGGTGTTCCTTGCCTACGGCCTGGTGCGTGCCACGCGTGCCACACGCGCCCGCAGCCATCGGCAGGACGTGGACGCCTGAGCAGCATCCCGACCAGCCGGCCAAACACTCCCTACCGCAGGTAGTACCCTGCGACGTCCGCCAGGAAGTGCGTGGCTCCGCCGGACCGGTTGAACAGCGCCACCTTCCCGTCAGCGCCCACCGGCACGGTCACCGAGTTGGGCACGATCTGCCCGGCGTTGAAGTTCACGTTGGACGCGTTCGGGCGTCCCGTCCCGGAGGCGTACGCGGTGGCGAAGCCGAAGGACTGGGCGTCCGCCACCGTCATGTTGAAGACCACAGCGGACACGCCCGCCGGGATTCCTTTCGCCCCCGCGGCCTGGAACGATACGGACGAGTCCGCGCCGACGCCCGGGGTGTTCCGGGTGTCCAGGAACCGGTTCGGGGCCACCGGCTGGAAAGTACCCGGGACCGACGGCGTCCCGGGCAGGTAGTAGCCGGAGACGTCCGCCAGCAGATGTGTCGGTGCTGAGGAGCGGTTGAACAGGGTGATTTTGCCGTCAGCGCCCACCGGCACGGTCACCGAGTTCGGCACGATCTGGCCGCGGGTGAAGTTCACGCTCGACGCGTTCGGCCGATCCGTTCCTGACGGGTACGCCGTCACAAAGCCGAAGGATTGAGCCTCCGCAACGGTGAGGTTGAACACCACGGCCGACACGTTGGAGGGGATGCCCTTCTGCCCTGCCACCCGGAACGACACTGAGGAATCCGGACCCACCGCGTCGCCGGCCCGCGTGTCCAGGAAGCGTTCGGGTGCCGTTGGCATGAACGCTCCCGCCGTCGAAGGGGCTGTGGGGACGAAATATCCGGAGACGTCGGCCAGCAGGTGGGCCGCACCGAAGGACCGGTTGAACAAGGACACCCTGCCGTCGGCGCCCAGGGGAACGGTGACGGCGTTGGCCACGATCTGCCCGGCGGAAAAGTTGACGTTGGAGGCGTTCGGCCGGGCCGTCCCGGAGGGGTAGGCCGTCACAAAGCCGAAGGACTTCGCGTCCGCCACCGTCAGGTTGAACACCACCGCGGAGGCGTTCGCCGGGACGCCGTTGACGCCGGCCACCTGGAAGGACACCGACGCGTCCCCCGCCACCGGGGATCCGGACCGGGTGTCGAGGGCGCGGAAGGGCGCCGTGGATTTGAAGACGCCCGGGACTGCGTTTGGGTCAGGCTCCACCACAAAGTTGAGGGCCGCTGTGGCGTCGACCAGGCCTGCGCCGCAACCGCCAATGCATCCGGCCGGCAGCGGCCGGGCCGTGTCTTTCAGCCGTTGCTCCGCCGCGGCGGGACTGTAGGAGGGGCCCATCTGGGCCATGAGGAGTGCGGTGACGCCGGACACGTGCGGCGCGGCCATGGACGTGCCCTGGAGGTAGGCATATCCGCCGCCTTCCGGCGTCGTCATTCCGTCGTTGTAGGTGGACAGGATGCCGTCGCCCATGTCGGGGCCCATGTCCCCGCCGGGGGCGGCCACGTCGATGGCGGAGCCGTAGTTGGAATACGGCGCGCGTGCGCCCTTCCGAGTGCTGGCGGCAACGGCGATGACGTTCTGGCAGTTGGCGGGGCTCAGGTCCGCGGCGGGGCGGTTGGAGTTGCCGGCCGCGACCACCACCGCGGCGCCGGCGCTGTTGGCGAAGTTAATGGCCTGCTGATACGTGTTGGAGCACGCCACCACCCCGCCCAGGCTCAGGTTGATGACGCGGGCGCGGTTGGTGTTCACCGGGGCGCCCGGCACGGTTCCGCCGGCGGCCCAGATGATCGAGTCCGTCACGTCGGAGGAGTACCCGCCGCACGGTCCCAGTGCTCGCAGCGGGAGGATTTTCGCTTTGGGGGCCACGCCGGTCATCACGTTGTTGCCGTTGTCGGCAACGGCGGCGATGGTGCCCGCCACGTGAGTGCCGTGCCAGGAGGAGGGACCCACCACCGTGCCAGTTCCGCACTCGTCGGCGGACGCCCAGTCGCCTTCGTCCCTGGGGTTGGCGTCCCGGCCGCCGCCGTCGCGGGCGTTCGAGGCGTCGGAGATCATGTCATACCCGGGCAGCACGTTCGCGTCGAGGTCCATGTGGCTGGTGATTCCGGTGTCCACCACGGCCACCACCACGCCCTGCCCGCGGTTCACTTCCCAGGCGCCGGGCGCGCGGATCCCGCCGGCTTCCTCCCACAGGCCCCATTGCAGCGGGTACCCGCCGTTGTCAGGTTCGGCAGCCGCGTGCATGATGGTGTCCGGTTCGGCGTACTCCACGTCCGGGTCCGCCCGGAGGGTAGCCAGGAAGGTTGCGGCCTCGGCGGCGGGGAGCGCGCGGTCAGTCTTGAGGATGCGTGCGCCGGTGGCGGTAGCGCGCACGTCCCGGGCGGGAACGCCCAGCTTCTTCGCGGCTTCAGCCGCTGCCCTGCCTGCAGCGGCCGAGGCCGGCCCGGCCTTTTCCTTGACCCGCACAATGAACTGGTCGGTTGGCTCAGCCGCGGCAGCAGGAAGCGCGGGCGCGGTGTGGGGCGGAAGTCCGACAGCGTCCGCCTGGGCCGGGACCGCCGCCACTCCCCCGGTGGCCAGGACGGCTGCCACAGCAATTTTTGTGGCTTTTGCCAGCAGGGCGCGCGGGGTTCCAAGCATGTGAGGGCATCCTCTGAGACGGGCGTCCGCCGCAGGAGCGGCGGTACGCAGGCAGCCGGGGATCCCAGCCGACCCCCGCGCTTAGTTTAGCCGGGGGCCGGGGACAGAAGGGAATGTCTTCCCGTCAGCCGGCGTCACCTCCTGGAGCAAACGGGCCTCGATGGCGTCGGCCGCGGCGGGCGCACCTCCAGCTGCGGCATAGCCTGCCGCCACCCGTTTTGCTCCTTCCCCCATGGCCATTGCGGCCTTCACCGCTGCCCGGAGCCGCCCGGGCGTGAGCCTGCCGTGCGGCAGCCTGGTGCCGGACCTGCTGACTTCCACCCGGCGGGCCACCTCCAATTGGTCGCGTCCGAACGGGACCACGCACACCGGCACGCCGCTGGCCAGCGCCTTCTGGGTGCCGCCCATTCCGCCGTGGGTCACAGCTACGGCGGCACGGCCCAGCAGTGCACCGTGGGGGATGAACTCCCTGACGGTGGCATTGGCCGGGACCTGCAGCCCTTCAGGGACGCCTGCCGGCATGGTGGCGACGACGTGCACCGGCTCGTTCCTGAACGCCTCCAGTGCGGTACGGACCAGGTCGCCGTCGTCCTGGAACTCCGACGACGTGGTGACCAGGACAATGGGCCGCTCTATCGCTTCGATCCACTCCGCACCATCGTAGGGAGGCTCCCAGGTCGAGGCGCCGATCATGACCACGTCCGACCCCCAGTCAGTGGCGGCGTACTCGAAGGGCTTGGCCGTGGCCACCAGCATCAGCGGAGCCTTGCGGAAGAACTCGTCCGCCGACGCCACGGAGTGCAGCCCAAGGTCCGTGCGCAGCGCGTTGAGCCGCGGAAGCATCGCCTTCTCCACGGCTCCGATGACTGCCCTGCGCACAAGTGCGTCCCGGACTCTTCCCGGGAAGCCGCCCATGGGTGGCATTCCCGGGCCGAACGGAGGGGTGCCCGGGGACTCGAGGGCAGGCGTGTAGGGCGAGAACGATGCCCATGGACCGCCCCAGGACTCGGCAGCGAAGCCGGCGCCCCAGCAGTTGACGTCCATAACGACGGCGTGGGGCCGGACCTCGGCGATTGCTGCCTTCAGGTCCGGCGCGTCATAGCTGCCCCGGGCGGCGAACACGTCAGCGGCGGCCGCCAGTGCCCGCTTCGGGCCGCGGGCCATGTAGTCGTTCATCGTCACGGCCTCGATGCGGGGGTCGATGGGCTCGGCCGCCAAACCGAGGCTGCGCATCAGCGCCGTCTCGCTTCCCAGGGTGCGGACATGGACCTGGTGGCCGCGGTCCCTCAACTCGAGCAGCAGGGGTACCAGGGGAAACAGGTGCCCGCGGGCGGGCGAGGTGTAGGCAAGTATCGTGGACATCAGGGCACTTCCTTGGTGAAGGGAGCGAGCATCTCCGCGAGCGCCCGCTCGGTTTGTTGACGGCTCAGCCCGCCGTCGCGGCGCAGCAGCTTCCAGGTCTGGACGTCGCAGATGGCCACCAGTTGGGCAAGCCGCCGCTTGCGGGCCGCGGCAGGTTCGCCCGCGAGGAACGGGGCAAACGCGTGTTGGCACCATTCCCGGTGCAGGCGCCGGCCGCCGTCGGCCAGGACCTTGAGCGCCGGGATGCGTCCTTCTTCGGCAAGCATCCGGAGCACGCGGTCACCCATGAGTTCGTAGTGCTCCACCAGGTTGGCCACGGCACCGCGGACGTCGCCGGGCACCACGTGTGACCTGGCCTCCATGACCAGCTCCGTCTGCCGCTGTGCCGCGGCGGCGAAGAGCTGTTCCTTGGTGCCGAACCGGCGGATCACGGTCTGGACCGTCACGCCGGAGCGGGCGGCCACCTGGTCGAGCCGGACCTGGTCCGACGGTTGCTCCCAGAAGAGCTCGGTCACGGCGTCGAGGATGGCCTCGGCCGTGGCGGCGGCAGCACGCGCCCGGGCTTCCATGCGGTAAGGCCGCCGGGCCTCTTCCGCGCTTTTCATGTTAACAACGTTAACCTTAAATAGCGCGCGGTCAAGAGGGTTAAATGAACGCGCGGTCAAGAGGGTTAAATGAACAGGGCAAGTGCGGGGAGTACGACGGCGTCAGTCACCAGCAGCGGGAGGGTCACGGCTCCTTTGCCCTCACGGAGCCCGCCGCGCCGGTGCCCGTCACGGAGCCGGTCGCACCGGTTCCTGGGGCTGGGCCGGGTGGGAAACGTTTTCAAGCCAGGCCGGGACGCTTTCCGGAGGCAGTGGCTGGCTCCAGATGAACCCTTGGGCGTAGCGTACGCCCAGACGGCGGAGTTCGCCGAGCTGTTGGGTGGTTTCCACGCCTTCGGCCACCACGTCGAGCCGGAGGGTGTCGGCCATGCCGAGGACGAGTTCGATGATGGTTGCCCCGTGGGGGCCTCTTCCCAGTTCTTCGACGAAGGTCCGGTCGATTTTCAGGGTCTTGGCCGAAAGCCACTTCAGGTAGCTCAGGGACGAATATCCCGTGCCGAAGTCATCGATTGAGAGCCCCACTCCGAGGTCGTGGAGACGCTGCAGGGTTTGTTTGGGAATATCAGGCCGATCCATGAGGACCGTTTCGGTGATTTCCAGGTGGACGGCACCGGGGTCGATGCCGGCGGACTGGATTGCTGCCTCCACGATGTTCGGAAAGTCCGGTGCCACGAACTGGCGCCCGGAAATGTTCACGGCAGCCGAGAGTGTCCCGGCCCCGTCCAGCTGGCCGCGCCAGGCCTGCACCTGCCGGAGGGCTTCCTGGAGTACCCAGGTGCCGATGGGCACGATCAGGCCTGTTTCTTCGGCGATGGGAATGAACGTGTCGGGCGCTATTGGCCCGTGTTCGGCGTGGTTCCAGCGCAGCAACGCCTCGAAGCCGACGGTGGCTTCGCTGTCCAGCTCAACGATGGGCTGGTAGTCGAGGGAGAATTCCCCTCGTTCCCACGCAAGCCGCAGGTCCGATTCCAGGTCCAGCCGCCCGGCAGCCCGCCCGGTCATGCGCGCGTCGTAGACGGCTGAGGAGTCGCCGCCGGCGGATTTGGCCCGGTACATGGCCGTATCGGCTCCCCGCAGCATCGACTCGGCCGTATCGTCCGGCCCCGCCAAAGCGATGCCGACGCTGACGTTGAGGTAGATCTGCCGGCCGTCCACCTCGAACGGGCACCGGGTGGATTGCCTGATCCGCTCGGCCAGTGTCCTCGCACCGCGCAACATCAGGTTCCCGCACACAATGATGAACTCATCGCCGCCGAAACGGCCCACCGTGTCGCCGTTCCGGACAAAACGCTTCAGCCGCTCGCCCAGGAGCACCAGGATGGTGTCGCCCGCTTCATGGCCGATGCCGTCGTTGATCAGTTTGAACCGGTCGACGTCAACGAACATCACCACTGCACGTGAGTCCCGGTCAAGCAGGTCCTGAAGAACCTCCGTGATCACGTACCTGTTCGGCAACCCGGTCAGGGCATCGTGGCGGGCCTGCCACGCCAGAATCTGCTCGGCCTTCTTGCGTTCGGTGATGTCCAGGACCGTGTCCAGGAACCGTGCGGGCTTCCCCTCTTCGCTCTCCACGCTCCGGATCCGTGAATGCAGCCACCGCTGCTGACCGTCTGCCCTGACGATCCGGTATTCGAAATCCGCGGACCCGAGCCCTTCATCCAGGTCCTTCCATACCCGTTGGATAAGGCCCCGGTCCTCAGGATGCGTCAGCTCAAGCATCAGTTTCCGGGAGGCCGCCTGCCCGGCCGCCAGGCCGAAGATCCGGGCAAACTCCTCCGAATGCCAGTTCTCCCCTGTCTCCAGCGTGTGCTCCACGCTGCCGACGTGCGCCATCTCCTGCGCTGCCAGGAGCTTCTCGCGTTCAACGGCGGCCGCCGCCCTGAGCCGCTGAATCTCGGTAATGTCACGCGCGATGGCCGACGCCCCAACCTGCTCACCGTCCGGGCCGTAAACCGGTGAAACGGTCACTTCGACGTCGATCACAGATCCGTCCCTGCACCCCCACCGCGCCTCCACTCCGGTGACAAACCGTCCGCTCCCAATGCTGGCTCTGACCTCGGCGTCAAAACCTGCGGCCTCGCGGGTGGTCAGCAGCTGAAGGTTCTGCCCAACGGCTTCCCGCGGGCTCCAGCCAAACATCCTGGCGGCCCCTGCGTTCCAGCTGGTGATCGTCCCTGCCATGTCGGCACTGATGATGGCGTCGCCGGAGGACTCCACCACCGCCGAGAACCTGCGCAGGATGGCCTCCCTGTGCCTCCTGTCCGTGATGTCCTTAGAAATCGCCACCACTGCCACCGGGACTGTGTGCCGGCCGCGGATGGGGCTGACGGTGGCATGGACCGGAAACTCCTTTCCGGCCCGGTGGCGCATCCAGAGCTCCCCGGCCCAGTCTCCGTCGCTGGCGAGCCGTCGCGTTATCTCACGGCCGGTGTTCTCCTTCTGGACGTCATCGCCGCCGATAATGCTCATGTCCGTGATCCTGGCGCCCAGCGCTTCAGCGGCACTGAACCCATACAGCCGCTCGGAAGCCCGGTTCCAGTAAGTGACCCGCCACTTGCTGTCCAGCCCGATCACCGACTGGCCGATCTCGTCCAGCAACAGCGACTGCATGACCAGGTCATCATCATGCTCTTGAGCCATCAGTACCCTCCCCCTGCAACGGCAAGTTTCACCACTGACCTACTGATGAAGTGGTCGCTTCATCTTGGAATACCCGAAATTGCGGTGCCCAAACCTGAGAGAAGACTACAACCGCTGAAGGCAGGAACCGGGAGCCCGGCAAACTTTGGAACTCTTGCGCGATTCTTGACCGTTCCTACCGCGGTCCTTGATCCCGGCCGTGCACAGTAGCTTTTGTAAAGCCCAAGCGATGAATCAACGAGGCGAACTGGGGTTGGCCCGGTGATGCAAGGGCTTTCGGTCGGGGAACATCCGACGGTCTCAAGCGCTTGGCGGTGTTGTGAAGCCAGCACCGCCAAGCTGACCTCCTGACCCACCATCCGGACGCTTCGCAGGGCAGGAGATTGAGCGTGACAACCGAAACTTCCGCGGCGGCAGAGACCGCCGCCGCGGTCATACCGTCCCGGCGTCGAGGCACCCCCCGCCACGGCGCCGGGACTTTCACCACCCAGGCGGACGGCGTTGCCTGACTGCGTTCCAGCCAGGCTGGAACCCGCGACCATACGGCGCCTGGCGGAGGACATCGAAAGCCCCACCATGGCCCTGAACTTCCTCCGGGACTTCCTCTCCATGCTGCCGGGGCGGATCACACGGATCCTGAACACTCTGGCCGAACCTGACGCCAAAGGCGCCATGGACGCCACGCTGAGCCTGAGGATAGCGTCAGCCATGACCGGCGCACTGGACGTTGAGACCTGCTGCCGTGGCATCGAATCCCTGATCCGTAGCGGCCAGTTCGAGGAAGCGTCGGAAACGGCACAGCACCTCCGCGGGATCGTCACGGCCCTGATGGCGGCCGGCCCCGATCTGTTGCGCGAAGCGCAGGCAGACCTGGATGGTCAGGACTTACACCTGAGGCTGAATCAGGAGCGAAGAAGCCTGCGTAGTTGAACCCATTGGATCTGGAATCAGCGTTCAGCCTGCTAGCCGAACTCATCCCGGCCGTACCGCCCAGCGCCCGGTAGCGGATCGGCCAGGGGGCAGGCCCCGGATAGGCTGCAGATATGCACGATTCCAGCCAAGCCTTAAGACATGGCGGTAGTCACTTGCTTTACGTGGTGGTTGCCGCGTTTGCCGCCGTCGCGCAGCTGGTGGCCGGGTACTTCTATTTGGTCAGTGGTCTCGCCGCCCCCGTTTGGGCTGTGGCGTTGCTCCTTGTGTGGTGGCTGGTGCTCACGTACATCGGTGTCCGATTAGCGTTACACAGGTCTTACTGGCTGCTTCTTGTACCCGTTGTGGCGGTGGCCACGTGGATCGGCGCGATGTGGGTCGGCGGCGCAGTCCTGGGCTGGTCGGCCTGAGCGACGCCGAATAGAAGGCAGCCTTTCCACGCCGCGGCCAGCCCTGGGCCCTGATGGCATCAATAGTTCCAACACTCGCCGAAATTCCAGCTGCCGGGTCGGATCAGAAGGATCCTTTTCCGGCGATCGGGTTCGTGAGACCATCCGATAGGAGTCAAGTCTGCGAGCGGGAGCAGCATCATCCCACGGCCGGCCGGCGGGCGGCAGGGAAGGAGGACTTGTGGTGCTGGAAAAAGAAACGTGGACGCCGATCGATCCGTGGTGGGTTAGGGATAACCTGCGCGAGGCCATTGATCGCCTCGTGAGGTTGGGCTACACGGTGCGCGGTGGGCACGGCGAGGACCCCGAGCTGATCGATCCTGGTGGATCCGCCGTGGAGACCTGGCGCGAGGACTATCCCTATGAGGAGCGGATGTCCCGGGAGGAGTATGAGCTGGAGAAATACCGGCTGCAGGTCGAGCTGTTGAAGTTCCAGTACTGGGGCCAGGACCACGGCCTCAGACACGTGATCGTCTTTGAGGGCCGCGACGCCGCAGGGAAGGGCGGGACCATCAAGCGCTTCACCGAGCACCTGGATCCGCGCTCGGCGCGTGTCGTGGCGCTGGGCAAACCGTCAGACCGCGAACACGGCCAGTGGTACTTCCAGCGGTACGTCCAGCACCTGCCCACAGCCGGGGAGGTCGTGCTGTTCGACCGTTCCTGGTACAACCGGGCGAACGTGGAACGGGTCATGGGTTTTTGCACCGACGAGGAGTACGCCACGTTTATGGACCAGGCCCCGGTGTTCGAAAAGATGTTGGTGGACTCCGGAATCCATTTGACCAAGTTCTGGTTTTCCGTGACCAGGCACGAGCAGCGGACCCGGTTCGCGATCCGCCAGATTGACCCAGTGCGGCGTTGGAAACTCTCGCCCGTGGATTTGGCATCCCTGGACCGGTGGGAGGACTACACACAGGCCAAGGAGGAGACCTTCCTGCGCACTGACACAGACCACGCACCCTGGATGACGATCAAGTCCAATGACAAGAAGCGGGGCAGGATCAACGCCATGCGCTACTTCCTCAACCAGTTCGAGTACGACGAAAAGGACGCTTCAGTGGTTCAGCACCCCGATCCCCTCATTGTTCGCCGCGGCCGCGACGCCGTCGGGGACTGATCACGAAGAAACCGATCCGGAGGCTGCAAAATGACACGAGAGAACCTCCCAGGCGAAGAGCCCGGCCTGGTCGAGGATGCCAATAGCCCGGCTGATAAGTCACCACGGGCTGCGTTCGTGGCTCCGGACTCCGGTTCCGCGGAGTCGAAGAGTTACCCGGATGTCGCCGAAACAGACCCCGACGCACGGCAGGACCAGTCCGTTTCCGGAGAAGAGGAGGACTTCCTTAGCGAGTAGCGTCGGAGAGGGTGCAACGTCGGCCTATCGCAATTGAAAGGGGATTCGCATGTCCGAGACCTACGACGTCGATGTGGTCAGGGAGTTCAACGCTCCGGCAGGGAGGGTATGGGCGGCGTGGACCGAGCCCGACGACCTGCGCCAGTGGTGGGGACCAGGAGGTTTCACATGCCCGCACGCTGAAGCCGACGTTCGGCCCGGCGGCCGGATCCTGGTGACGATGCGCGCGCCCGAGGAGTGGGGCGGGTTCGAGCAGCACAGCACATGGAATATCACCGAGCTGGAGCCATTGCGTCGCATCCGCTACGTGTTCAACTTCGCTGACGCGGATGGCAACCGCATCACGCCGACAGAGGCGGGCATTCCCGCCGTCGGCGTTCCCGAGGACGGCATCCACGAAGTTGTGCTGACCGACCTCGGCGACGGGCGCACGAGGCTCCACATGACCGAGCGCGGGTACGGTACCCAGGAGGCGCGGGACATGTCCCAAACCGGCCTGTTGCAGTGCCTCGACAAGATGGCAGCGCTCGTGGAGGGCGTTTCGCGCTGAGGGCTGTCGTACCGGACGCTTCCCCGGCTCCTCGTTTCTGATTCCGGCATCTCCCCCGGGGCGAGGTTCCTCACCCTCGTCGCGTCCGGTGACCTCACCCATTCAGCCATGGACGTCGTGGGTCCGGTCAGGGTCCGCGTCTTGGGCGAATCAGCGGTCCTGACTTCACGCATCACCAGCACTGCCCACTACCTGGGGCGCCAAAGCGACGCCGACGAATGGACCACTGATGTATTCGTCAGAATGGACGGCCGCTGGTTATGTGCCCTCACCCACTACACTGCGGTCAAACTGTCTTCCTGAGGTTCAGTCGGTCCAGCCCCAGAACTGGTGAAGGGTGGCGGTTTTCGGGTAGGTGCCACCGGGTGGTCTGACCTCGAAGAGGTCGAGCATCAGGAAAAGAGGGTAGTCGGGGGCCTGCGGAATGCGCCGAATGATGAGGCCCTCGCACCCGATGATCGTTTGGCCGTCGCCCCAGATCGCCGTCCAGGTGTGCGGTTTGGATGCGTCGAAGGGGATCTCGACGGTGGTCATGTCGGTGACGAGCTTCGGGTCGCTGTGTGCTTTTACACCCGATCGCGCGGTGGTGGTCGGCCCGACGGCGTCGGCGTCAATCTCGAAGATGCAAACCTCACCCGCGTGCCGGGCATCCAGGTGCTCGGTGCCCACAAGCCAGGCGGCGAGCATGCACCCGTCGTCGCGGGTGGCGCTGACGGTAATGTCGACGCGGCCCGCCGGCGGCGTCCAGAGAAGCTGCGTGGGGGTCGGCGTACGAACGCTCAACCCGTCCTCGCGGTGGCGATGCGTACCCACGCTCGACCCAAGTTGGCCGGAGAAGGTGCCCGTCTGGAGGTTGGAGACTCTTAATGGCCCGTCCTCGGGGCGCCAGTCGGGCTGATCGGCGTCGATACGCAGCCGTAGCCCCGTCGGCGTCGTTTCGTAGCGAGCGGCAGACCGATCCGCGGTCGTCCAGTGCGGCAGGGAGTGGTCCACCCACAAATCGGCACGCAGTGGGCCGGAGAAATCGTCTTGAACGTCCGGAGCACGGCTCGGCGGCGCGGGCAGGACAGCGGGATTCGGGAGCATGGAGCCATTCTCCCCTGTCCGCCAGCAGGCGAAGCTACCCTATGCCGTGGCGCGGTAGGGAGCGAGGACAACTCTCGATCTAGGGGGGTGGCGGGGGCGGGTCTGCAGCCCGTTCGGCACGCCATGGGGTGCGCCACTCGGCAGCATCCCAGCCATCCATGATGTAGAGCCGCTCGTGTGCCACCCGGTCGCCGCGGAACTCCATCAGGCTGACGGTATACATCCACGGCGCGCCGTCGTAGCTGATCAGGTTCTCCACAACCACCAGATCGGCACGATGGGTAATCCGTCGAGTGTGGAACTTGAGCCTGGCTGGATACTGGCGTCGCCATTCGCGGAAGTTCTCCACGCCTTCGAACCGTTCGCCAGACTGAGGGAACTCAAGCACAGCGTCGTCATGGTAGATCTCGTGGGAAAGGTCCTCGTCCTTGCCTGAGTACTCCCAGTGACGTCGAAGAGCGTGCAGAAGGTCAGCCTCGTCGAGCATTCAGCACCTCCTCAGTTCAGCTCTAATGCTAACTTCGGGCTCCTGCTCCGAATAGAGGACACTTCCCAAGCGGGGCTTCCTAAACACTTGCCGGCAGGCGGTCCCGCACAGCCAGAGCAGCCACGCTTCACACCAGTTGCGTGAGGATGACCGGTCCGGATTCCGTGACGGCAATCGTGTGCTCGGAGTGCGCAGTCCGGCGGCCATTGGAACTGCACAAGGTCCACCCGTCAGGAGCCGTTACCAGCTTGGTGGTCCCGTCCATGATCCAGGGTTCAATTGCCAAAAGCAGTCCAGGGCGAAGCGCGTATCCGCGTCCGGGTTTACCTATGTTCGGAATATGCGGGTCCTGATGCATGGTGCTTCCAACACCATGTCCGCCAAATTCGGTGTTGACCCGAAAGTGCGCTGATTCGAGCACTGAGCCAATGGCATGGGAGATGTCCCCAATGCGAGCTCCGGGCTGCGCGGCCTGGATACCCGCCAGGAGCGCTTTCTCCGTGGTTTCAATCATGTGCCGGTCAGCAGGCGCGGGAGACTCCCCTACAACGAAGCTGATGGCCGAATCGGTGACCCACCCATTGACGCTTGCGGCGAAATCGAGCGTGAGTAGGTCCCCATCCTTCAGGACGTAGTCATAAGGGAGGCCATGCAGGACGGCCTCGTTGACGGATGTACAGATGACTTTCCCGAAGGGGCCGCGCCCAAACGACGGGGCGTAATCGACATAGCACGAGCGGGCCCCTGCGGTCCGGATCATCGAAGCTGCCCAGTCGTTTATCTCCAGGAGATTCGTCCCAGGCTCGATTCTCGCCCTTAGGTCCGAAAGTGTCTTCGCCACGAATTGGCCGGAGACACGTGCCTCATCAACTTCTTGGGGCGTGAGCAGCTCAATCAATGACTAGAGCTCCGCCGGAAACGCAGGACCACTGCGGAGAGTCCCATGGCGCCCACGAGGGATCCAAGAATGATTGCAATGCCTGAGAAGTATTCAAGAATGGTCATCGCGGACGCACCTTCCATGTGGCTGATGCACCGATGCTATTCCTCAAGGCTCAGGATCAGTGAAGGAACACGCGCGTGTTGGATCAAGATTCAGAGTCCGCGCAGTGACGAGTCACAGCACCCGGCTCCGGCCCAGAGACAGCACCCTACTGGTACCCGTCCACAATGGCGGCGGCGATTTCCTTATAGGCCCGGCGGGTCTCCGGCTTGAGCACGTCCAGGGTGACCAGGTCGCCGTCGGCCACACCACGGTCGTGCGGGACCGCGATCAGCTGGCGGCAGATGCCGGCGAGGTGTTCCTCGATGGCGTCCTTATCCACCCGGGTGGATACCTCGTCCTTGTCGGTGATCACCACGATGGCGTTCCGCGCCAGGTCCTCGTAGCCGTGGCTGGCCAGCCAGTGCAGGGTGCTGCGGGCCCGTTTGGCCCCGCTCACCGCGTAGCCGGCTGCGATCACCAGGTTGTCGGCGGACTGCAGGATCCCGCTCATGGCGTTGTGCGTGACGCCGGTGCCGCAGTCGGTCAGGGCAACGGAGTAGTAGTTGGAAATGAGCTTGCGGATTCGCAGGTACTCGGCGGCCGTGAGGGAGTCCGAGACTTCCGGGTCCTGCTCGCCGGCGATCAGGTGCAGCCGGCCGGCGTGGTGCATGTACCGGGCCAAAGCCGTCAGCGAATCGATGGATTCGATGTTCCGGAGCAGGTCAGTGATGGTTCGCGGGCTGGCCTGCTGGTAGATGCCCTCCCCCAGTGCGCGTTCCACCAGGTCGCCTGAGTCCGGGTTGGCGTCGATGGCGCAGGGCGCGTCGCCCCTGAATTCGGCGAGGGTGAGGCCAACGCCCACGGTGGTGGAGGTTTTGCCGATGCCGCCCTTGAGGCTGAGTACGGCCGTGTTGTAGCTGCCCTGCAGCTGGCGGGAAATGCGCCGGCCCAGTTCGTCTTCCTGCCGCTGCTTGGCTCCGGGGCCCAGGTTCCAGGCGCCGCCGGTCATGGAGTAGATGGCGCCGCGGAGGCCGCCAACTGGGCGGGGCTTCTGTTCCTTGACGAACAGCCCTGGGGAGCTGATGAAGTCCGGCATCGGCGTATCGGCGATGACGTCTGCTGCAGTCGGACGGATGCGGCGGAAGGCGGGGGTTTCCTCCGGGGCCGACGGCGGTGCGGGCTCGACCGCGGGACTCGCCGGGGCGGGGGTGCTGGCGTCCCCGGCATCCGGGCGGGCGCTCTGGGGCTGGGACGTGACCGGCGGCCGCGCGGGGCGGCGGGTGGGTGCGGGGACATGGGCTATGGGTTGCGCAGCGTCGGCTGCGGCAGCCGCCTCCGCCCAGGAGGTCCGGCGGGTGACCGGCTGGCCGGCGTCGGTCGGGCTGGAAGGATTGGGCGTTACGGCTGGCATGGTTCCTGTCCGGGCATCCATCAGTTCGCCGTCGGCGCGACGAAGGTCACGGCGTCGGCGTGGCTGCGGCTGCCCTGCATCCTGTGCATTGGCGCGTTCGTTCTTATCCGCCGGATCGGGCATGGCTGTCCCCCCAGGACGTTCGGCAAAAAGTTCTGCGGCACTTTACTGTTCGGTTCAAACAGCAAGTCTAGGTGCTGGGGCGGAATCCCGGCGTCAGACGCGCGTCAGGGCGGCTGCCACCACGGTGATTGACAGCCGGCAGCTATGCTTGACGGGTTCAGCCGACACCGGCCGCATCTCGGTGTCAGGGAAACCAGAGGACCCTTATTTAGGGCCGATAGCGGACCAGACTCGGCCTTCCCTGCGCAGGCAGCGGCTCATCACTTCCGCCCGTACTGATGGCCAGATCCATTACCGGCTCAGCTCTCCAGAGGTCCTGAAATTGCTCGGTCTCGCCGGAAGCCTCTTGCGGAACACCCTCCAGTCGACCCGGCTCGAACCAGCCGAGGCCGAGGAACTTCAAAGCCAAAATTAGGGACATCACACCCACGGTTGGGCTGGTGCGGGTTCGCCTGACGGCGAAAGCGCCCGACGGCGTCAGTCCGGGACTGGCTTGGTGACTGTGGTTTGCTCGTGACTTGCGAGCAGTTCCTCCACACGCACACGTAGTTCCCGAGGGCTGAATGGTTTAGCCATGAGGTCATGGACGCCGGCAGCAAACGGGGTGTCGGTGAGGTCCTCGTGTCCGGTGAGCATCAGGATCGGCGCGCTGCTGAAGCCCCGGATGCGCCGGGCGGCTTCGACTCCGCTGAAGTCCGGCAACCCGAAGTCGAGGACGATTATGTCCGGCCCGTGCCGCCGGACGGCCTCCACGCCGGCGGCACCCGTATCGGCTGCCTGCACCTCCAGGCCCGCACCGGCGAGGATCCCCTGGATGAGACCCCGGATGTCCTGGTCGTCGTCAATGACTACAACTGTCTTCCGCATGGACGCCCACCCCCCTTTCCTATAACCGTAGCGGGTGGAATCAGCGGCTGGCAGGAAGAGTCACCGTGAATGTTGATCCTTTGCCGGGAGTGCTGGTGCACTTAATGCTGCCACCGTGGTTTTCCACGATGGTTCTCGTGATCGCCAACCCCAAGCCTATTCCCGGGATCCCGGATTTGCGTGCGGTCTCCGACCGGAAAAACTTGGTGAAGAGTTCCTTCAGGTCCTCCTGCCTCATTCCAATTCCGGTATCCGTCACCGAACAGAACACACCCTCTTCGGTGGCGCCCGCCCGCACTGTTACCGTCCCACCGTCAGGCGAGTACTTGATGGCGTTGGAGAACAGGTTGTCCAGGACCTGGCCCATTCGTGTCGGGTCGATCAAGGCCGGCACCTCAGCGTCCGCTTCGTTGACCAGGTTCACGCCTGCGGCGCCCGCCTGCGGGGCTGCCGTGGCCAGGCTGAAGCCGATGATCTCAGCCAGGTCCGCCGGTTCCGGACGGACATCCACGGAGCCCGATGCCGCCGTGAGCAGGTCCGTGACCAGCCTCTGCAGCCGCTGGCCGTTCCGCCGGACTACCTTCAGCATTACCCCGGCTTCGGACGGAAGGTCGTTTCTGGCGGCCAGCACCTCGGTGTATCCCAGAATCGAGGTCAACGGAGTTCGCAGTTCGTGGGAGACGTTGGAGAGGAAGGCGTCCTTGGCCGTCATTGCCTCAACCAGGGCGCTGACGTCGGTGAAGGTCACTACCGACCCGTCGAACCTCCCGTCGTCGAGGATGGCCCTGGCGGACGTGGAGAATACCCGCTGCTTGCCGTTTTCGCCGACCCAGACCAAGTAGTCGGAAAAGTCCTCTCCCTTGGCTGCCCGGCGCTCCGGGAACATCTCGGGGAGGAGCAGTTCCTTTCCCCCGCGGCCATAGACGCGCACCTCCGCCAGATCACTGCCGGGAGCCGGTGCAGGATGTGCGAGTGCATGGTTGCGCTTTTGCTGTTGGTTTCTGAGGGTGATCTTCCCTGCGGCGTCCAGGGCCAGGACGCCGACTCCCACTGCATCGACGACAGTGTTGACCAGCCGTTCTTTGCGCGCCGAGCTGTCCAGTGCCGCCTGCAACTGTGCCCGCGCCTCCTCCACGGTTCGCTGCTGGTGATCCCTGCTGGCGCTCAGGGTATGGACAGCGAAGCCCGTGGCGAACATCATAATCGGCAGCAGCACAACCACGCTGTACTCTTCGCCGGCGACAGAGCCACGGAGCACCAGCGGGACCCAGACCATCAGCAGCGGGCCCAGGAAACTCATCACCAGGCAAAACCGCGGGTACAGCTGTGAACTTGTCAACCAGACCACTGGAAGCACAGCCATGGCTCCGAGGGCGGGAACGGTTTCAACCCCTGATTCCCGGATCAGGCCGACCGGAATAAAGTCCAGGACCGGGACCGCAAGGGCAGCTGCCGGAGGGAGCCGCTGCCACGGGATTCCCAAGGCCAGGATGAACATCAGTGCGTGGAGCATCAGCCCAGCCCCAAACACAGGATCCAGCAGCAGTGCGGGATGAAAGACCCACACGATACCCAGCACCAGGAACATTGTCGCCGTCAACGGCAGCTGGCCAAGCACCACCCGTCCCCGGGGTGAGAGCTCGTGGAAAAACCGGTGCGCCGGTAACCACGTCAGACCCTGACTGACAGGCGCACCCGAGCCGCTCATAAGCAATATCTTCCCCCTCAGCCACGCCGCTACGGGGAGCGCTGGTCTTCCAACACCCGCCGCGTGGAGAGGCATTTCCGCCCTTTCACCAGCTTAGCGGCGCAGCCTAGAGCTACGGCCGGGTCTCCTGCAGGAGCTTGATGAACCATCGGGACTGCTCCGGGCCGTACGGAAGAACCGGGATGGCCTTGCAAATCTAGATTCCGGGGCAGAATCCTGGCGTCAGACGCGGGTCAGAGCCGCGCCCACCACGCTGGCGGTGAGGATAAGGAGGATCGCCAGGACGATGTATCCCTGCCACTTGGGGCGGCCTTTATGGGGGTTGATGTCGATGTAGGGCATGGCTAGGGTTTGTTACCTCGGGGTGCGGTGGGGTGTGCGGCGACCCGGATGGCGCGGCGCTTCAGCCGCAGCATCTGGAGCAGGACAACGAAGGGAACCAGCAGCGTACCCAGCAGCGCGCAGAGAGCCAGGGCATAGTCGGCCAAGGCCATACAAACCTCCATTAGTGAGCGGCGAATCCCCATGTCAGAACAGGGTGGACGCTACCCGCCCGTCACAGCATTGACAAGTCACGTCAATTCAGGCTTCGTTGGCGACACTGTCCACGACCAAGCGCCAGTACCACTGTGCCGGCCGTGGCCGCGGTTGACGTCGCAAACAGACTCTGCAGAATCCGCTGGATTCTGCGATGCCGGAGCTCCCCGACGTGAGTTGCTGCGTACTGTGTCCTACCGAAGTTACCCAAGCCGCAATGCGGAGCACAACATTCCGGGCAGATCAAGTCAAGCCGTATGTGACCTGTGCCTTTGAGGTGCGTCAGCCCTAAACTCAACAATCCACTCAGTACGGTGCGGGTGAAATTCACCCCAGTCCCAAGGATGTGAACGGCAGTAGGGCGGAAGGGTCAGGAATTGGGATCTTGGAGAAGCCAGTTCCTGGCCTCGGCCCGGTCCGAGAAGAAGCGGGTAGGGCAAGGATAGGTATCGGCACCGCGGAAGTTGGCAATCACGCGGTCAACAGGACTGGAGCCAAGCAGGGCAATCCGTGATGCTGCCGTTGGTGTGGAGAACGCGGCGCGTGCGTCGTGACTGACAGTGTTGATTTCGGTCATTTCAACCAGCAGAGGGTGCGGTGACCCATTGCAGATGTCGTTGACCCTGGCCATGGCGGCCCTGATGTCATCTACTCCGAGACTGGCCCTGGGCTCCCAGATCAGATGGATCACGCCATCTTCACGGAGTTCCAAGATGGCTTTCGCGCCGTTGATGGAAATGGGCTTCACCCGGCTCATTCCCTTCCTCGGTATCGCGTTTCGTGATGTCAAAGCTATCGCCGTGGCCGAGTCATAGGCAATTGTTGCTTGGGTGTGGATGAATGCTGGTGGCCAAAGGAGGAACCGCCATGCTTCCCCCGAGATAGTGGCGGCTGCTGATTCCTAACCATATCGTCAGGAGTCGCTGGCCTCATGGTGTTGGGTCTGCGCCGGGGCGCGCCCCTCCAGGCCTTGGCACCGTCGGTCTGGGCACGGGGAATAGGAAGTGCAACCACCGTCCCCCAGAGAACCATGGCAACGCCCCACATGGGGCCGTCCATGGCCCCGGCGCGGTCCGGATAAGCGAGCATGGCGGCGCCGATGTACGTCGCGGACAAGCTCGTGGCAATCCGCATCAGCGGCCGCCCCGCCGGCCAGAAGGCCATGGCAACGGCGCTCAGGCACAGGACGATCCCGACGGATCCCTGGACGGGCCAGTGCTCAATATTCCAAGTCAGGTGTCCGGTGTCTTGCCGCAGCCGGGACACCTCAAAGGCATGCACGGCGTACAGCGCCCAAAGCGGCAGCCCCGCAAGCGCAATCAGCAGATACGGCGGGCTCAGATTCCACACCAGGGGCAGCGGCGCCGCCTCCCTCCACACAAGCCAGGCCAAAAGGGCCACGACCATCGAGAGCAGGAGGGCTACGGGAACAGGCCCGGCGTCTAGGCCGAACACCGAACCGAGTAACAAAGCACCGATGGCGATGGAAAGCAGGACAAACCCGGGCCAAGGCTGTCCCGGTTTCCGGGCGATGCTGATGAATGATCCGCCCACTACGAAGGTGAACAGGCTGCCCCAGCTCGCTTCCAGGGGGACTGACCATTCATACTGCTGGTCCACCCAGCCGGGCAGCGTCATCAGGTCCGCCAGGCCGAACAATCCAAAGAGAGCCACGGGGACCATCACCCACGCCACGACGCGGGCGATGCGGAGGCGCGAAGGCATGCGCAAGTTGGTCTCTGCTGCTGCGGCGTCGGCCATGGGGACACCCTCCCTCGTCCGTGCCCGGCCTGCTGGTGCAATATGCCGGACAGGCACCATGGTGGCCATGAACGCCGCCCCGGTCAATGGTCGGAAAGTAGCCGAGGGAGGGCCGGTGCACGCTGCTAGTGCTGCGGGCGGGTCTCCTGCAGGCGCTTGATGAACCAGCGGGACTGCTCGGGGCCGTACGGAAGGACCGGGATGGCCTTGGTCACGTCCGACGGGGTGTCGCAAATCGAGTGTCGGGCCTGGCGGCGCACGGCCGTGGTCATGGTGTTGGGGACCATGGACTATCGTCAGTCCAGCGGAAGGGTGATGGACACTCGGGTTCCCCTGCCTGGAGCGGAGTCGGTGCTGATGGTGCCGTATGCCTCGTGCACGGCCATGGTCATCAGGCACAGTCCATACTCGTGGTTCCCGGGGGCTGGGGCCTGGCACTCGGGGCTAAAGCCGACTCCGTTGTCCGTGATCGTCATCCGGATGCCGTGGTAGACGGCCTCCAGTCGGACGGTCACCTCGGTTGCACGGGAATGCCTGAACGCGTTGGTAAGTATTTCCTGTCCCGCACGGTAAAGCAGTGCGGCGCACATTGCCGGTACTTCGACGCCATGGTGCGGAGTTTCCAGCCGCACAAAGACGCCCTCCTGACGCAATGGCATCGTGAGTCTGTAGATGCAGCCGGCAAGTCCCCAGGTGTGGAATTCCAGGGTGAGGTCATCGGTGATGAGCCCTCCGGCGCTGCGTTCGTCCAACACTGCTGCTTGGCTCATGACGTTCCCTGCTTCCTCATATGCCTTGTTGTTTTTGTTTACATGCTTGGTCTGGTTGGAAAGGTATCCCCTTCATGCAAGATGCCCCTCAAGGCTCAAGGATTCCGGCAGTTAGCCCGAGTCCTACTACAGGTTTCCAGCAGGTTTCGGCAAGCATGGCAGTGAGCGCCGACCGGCGGCTGACTGATCCTGTCGACCACGCGGCAGGCTGTGACGTGCGGGCCGCCGCGGCAGACCTTGTCCGCGGACGGGAACGCGGCCGGTGCGCCCGGGCGGTACAGTCTTTCTGGCGACGAGGATTACGGGGAGGGGCGAGAGCCTGGTGAGAAGCGAGGACAACATTTGGACCACAGACCCCGCGACGCTGCGTGATGTGGTTCTGGACACCGAAGCGATGCAGAGTCGGCTCGAGGACTGTCCTGCACTGGAACGGGTATGGATTTTGTCCCTTCTTGGAAGGACCGAGGAGGCGATCGAAGAAGGCCAGGCCTATCTGGCAGGTGCCACAAGTCGGTTCCGCCCGCTGCTCGTGCTCGCGCAGTCCTATCAACGACAGTACCAATGGCATGAAGCGGCGAGACTGCAGGAAGAGGCCCTGCGTCTCGCACACACATCCGCCCGGGAAGCACTCGTTCGCCACCAGATCGGCCGTCGGCTTTTCGACGAGGCCCGATATAAAGAGGCAGCGGCCGAACTTGAGTGGGCTCATGACCTGTACCGGACAATAGGGCGTACACGCCTCGCCCAAGTCTCCTTGCAGTCCCTGGAGCGTGCCCGTGAAGTCGCAGGAACCTTACGATCATAAATAGAGCAGTTCTTCGGTCAGGGCCCGGGTATTGGCAGACCTCATTGCGCGGGTACCCTCAGTTGCGCAGCGTGGCCTGGAAGCCGCAGCATAAGTGGTGCTCCCCAGCACGGGACAGAAGACAGCGTCGTCCGCGCTAAGTTCGTGTTTGGGCATTCCTACCCGGTTTCCCCTTGACGCCGATTATGAACTAGTCAACTGGTGACGTCGGCCACCCTCGGAGGGTACTCCAAGGCATCCGGCATCAAAGTCACCAAAATCCACGCGGGCGGGCGAAGCATCCACGCCACCGCCTGAAGGGACAACGGCCGAATTCAGAATGATGAGAGTAAACAGCCGAACATGCTGCGTACGGGGCATGTTTCATGCATCCTTAAGATCGGTGCGGTGTCACGGCTGGGCCTGCATGACGGGCTCTGGTTCAGCCGGCACATGTTCAGATCCCGCGCGGTAGCGGTAGGTGATGTTTTCGTCCTGGACGACGAAGGTTTCCACCCCGCTGCGGGACCAGTGCAGCACGAGCAGTCCGTAGCGTTCGGCAAGTTTGGCCAGTGTCGGGAAGGTGGTGACGTCGATGACGGGCCGGCCGTGGGGCGCCGGCATCGGGTGGACGCGCACGAGTAGCGCGGCGTAGCGGCGGCGGATGGCCGCGGCCTCATCCGCCGGGGCGGCCCGCCGGGCGAAGACCAGGACAACAACCAGAACGGCCAGCGCGGCCAGGAGCAGGACGGCTGAGATGAACCGGGCTACCGCTGCGCTGATGGTCATTCCGTTCAACCCCAGCATGCGCTGCGTTGTTACCGGCTGGTCCGTGGTGCTGCTGCCGGCGACGCTCAGGCCCGTTGTCCCGTCGTTGAGGGTGAGCTGTAGCGGCGTTAGGTTGAGTTTGAGCCCCGGTCGGAAGAGGGCTCCGCCCGCCGTTGTGATTTGGGGTGTGACGGTTATGGAGAGGGGTCCGGCGGGCGTTCCGGTTACGGCGGACGCGGCCTGTGCCTTGGCCTCAAGGGCCTTCAGATCCAGGGTGACTGTGCCGTTGTAATCGGATTCAGTAAAGGCATCTGGGCCGGTAAGCGGCACACTTGAGCGCCAGCCTGCGGGCGTGGACAGGTCCGCCGTAACGTTCACGGTGCCGCGCTCTCCGAAATAGGTGAAGTGGACGTCGACGGTGTCGGCGACTTTGCGGAATACCGGGTCCGGGGAGTTCGCGGTGGTTCCGTCGTAGGCGGCGCTTTGTCCAACGTCGGCGGTGTAGGAGAAGTCCATCCGCTGATCGTTCTTGATCTGGGATGCGCCCCGCTCGTCTAGCGGTCCGGACCATGCCGGCACGCCGAGAACAACGCCCAGGATTGCCAGTGCGGAACCGATGCCGACTGAAACCCTCAGGGATGAAGGGAGACCTCCGAAGGTAAGAGAGGGTGCTGCGGGTGTAGTGGTATGGCGGGACACGGCTAGTCTCCTTTTTTTACGCCGACGGCGGGTGGCTGCGGCGGCGCTGCCACCGGTTAGCAGGGCGAATGCGAGCACCCCGAGGACAGGGGGACTCGTCAGCGTCTTAAGCCACAGGCCGCCTTGTGGGATGTGAAGCACGGCCCGGCCCACGAGCTCATCGCCGCGCGGGCGGAGGGGATCAACCGATTGGTTGTTGTCGCCCTTGAAAATGAAGCCGTTCTCGGCGTTCCCGTCGGTGATCCGGTGAAGGGCCACTTCGTCCTCGTCAGGGAGGTTGTAGGCGGCGATTTCGCCGACGGAGTATGAGGGGGCCCGGGTGACCATGACAAGGTCGCCCTGATGGTAGACGGGGTTCATGCTGACGCCATGGGTGATGACGATTGCAGCCTGGCCACTGACCAGAACAATCCCTGCGACAGCCACCAGAACCGCTACCGCCATGAGGAGGACGCTCGTCAGACGGTGCGTCAGCCGTGATGCCATTGCAATCCTCCAGCGGAAGGAGCGGTGGGACGGGAGCGAGCGGCCAGCCCCTCAGGGGCCGGCCGCTCAAGGGACCGAAACTAGCTGACGGTGACGGTAGCGCTGGTCACGTCGGTCTTGGTGGCGCCCAGCACGGTGGGGTCACACACGGATACGTTGGCGGTAATGGGATCGCAGTCGAACACTGCGGTGCCGCCGCCGGTCAGCTCCAGCAGCACGGCTTTGGTATCGGCGCCAGCAGCGAACGTCAGGGTGACCTGATTGACGGCCGTCTGAGTGCCGTCAGCGACAAAGCCGTACTCCAGGTTGGTAAGGGTGGCACCGGTGACGGCCTGAGTCACCTCACCGCCGATGAACTGGGTCGCACCCGCGGAGTTGGTGAGACCGGCGCCGGTGAAGGCGGAGCCAGCGGCAACAGCGAGACCGGCGACGGACAGGGCGGAGATGACCTTTACAGATGTGCGCATGAGATTTCTCTTTCAGTTTGGGAAGCCCGGCAACCCCTGAGCGGGCCCCGCGGCGGTTGCAACCCCCAGCTACAACTGGATGCCGCTGCCAGCGAACCAGACTGGACTGCCATCTGTATTTCGTCGACACACCGAAGCTAACAGCCCTAAGGCCCAATAAATCCGTTCCTTGGATTAACCTGCGGGAAGCCTCTGGAAGCTGCGAACAATCAGGGGAAACAGCAGCACGGCGCTGTGGAAACTGCGGAAAGGGGTCGGCTGGACGCCGGGGCTTGGCACATCCACCAGGGTTCGACCGTGGGGCACACCTGATTCCTTAGGCGCTCAAGGCAGGGCCAAGGTTTGCGCAGGATCACCCGAATTCGGGTCCTCACGTCCTCAAGGGGCCGTAACCTCAAAACATGGTCATATCAGCAGCCGCCTCCCTCGAGGCCGACGGTGGTGCAAAATCCGTCAGCCCGGCGCAACACTCCCCAATGGATGGAACGGTGACACCGTTGCCGGACGATGGGGCACTGCCCCTGGTCGACAGGACAGTCCTGGAAGACCTGGAAGAACAGCTGGGGCGGCCGGATATGGCACGAAACTTTGCGATGGACTATTCAGTGCTTTGGGGGCAACGGGAGCGTCGTCTCATTGACTCATTCGAGCGTGAAGACCAGGCCGCCGCCATTGAAGCAGCTATCAGCCTGAAAGTCTCTTCTGCCATGGTCGGCGGGTTACGGCTGGCGTGTCTTGCCCAGTTGCTGGAGGCTGCTGTCAGGGAAGGCGATCTGCACCAGGGAGCGTCCGTCCTTGCCCTGGTTTCAGCCCACGGCCGGGCCACAGTGAACGAACTGGAGAACCGGTACCTCCGGCACGGATGTTAGGCGTGGTTCCGGCTCTGAGACACGGTTAGGCAGATTCAGTCGGCCTTCGTGGGCTGGCCAGCCGGTAGCCGGCCCCGCGGACGGTCTGTAGCCAGCGAGGCGATTCCGGATTGTCGCGGAGCTTACGGCGGAGATTGCCGATATGCACTTCAACAGCGCGTTCATCAGAGTCACTGATATAGGCGTCCTTGGGGTAGTACTCACCTCGAAGAGCGCGGACGAGCTCGGCTCGCGACAGGACGCTTCCGGGAGCGCGGAGCAGTTCATAGAGGAGATCGAATTCACTTTTTGTCAGTTCCAGAGCCGTCCCGTCCACAGCAGCTGTCCGCTTCCCGTAGTCCAGGGCCAGCCCGTTGTGCCGCAGGACAGATTCGCCGTTCCCGGCCGGTCGAAACGAAACTTCCGGCGAGGATCCGGCCGGATTTTCATCCGGGCTCTGCGCCCGTGGCCGACGCATCATCGCCGCGAGCCGTGCCCGCAATTCCCGCGGCCGGAATGGTTTAGTGATGTAGTCATCGGCCCCCGCCTGGAGCGCGGTCAGCATGTCAGGCTCATTGTTCCTGCCCGTGAGCACCACGACGTAGGCGTTGCTGAACTCGCGGATCCGGCGCAGAACCTCGAAACCATCAATATCAGGCAGACCCACGTCCAAGGTCACGACATCGGGCTTCCTGACCCGGACCACCTCGACGCCTTCCCTCCCGTCGGCCGCCGCATGGACAACATAACCAGCCTGAAGGAGCACCCCCTCAAGCAAGTTGCGCACGTCCAGGTCGTCTTCAATCACTACAGCCACGCCAAGGTCCCCCATGGCCCCCCCAAAGTTCAGTCTGATGAATCCATGCCGGCCAAGGCCGACGCGGCATTCCGAGCCACAGTTCCAAGCTACAAGGAACGCGGAGGAATTTCATGAAATCGCGTTTAGGAGCCCGTCGCTGAACATTGAGTGTTGGCCCGGCATCGAACGTACCGTACAGTGGCCGCGCGGGCTGCAAGTCCCCCTATGCTGGGCCACGCCCTTGCCCCGGCAACGGAAAGCAGCGCCGTCTGAGGGCTCAGCTAGAGAGATCTCCGCGGCCCAGACTCTGATGTCCTCAGGAGTGAACCGGACTCCCGGGAGGACGGCCTGGAGCCTCTCCGTCAGGCTTGCTTCAACCACGAAGATCGGCATATCGGCGGCGCCTATTCCAGCTTCCTCAAGCGCCCCGTCCAAACGATCTAGCAAGATGTCTAGCATCGCGTTCACGTCTTGGTCACAACCCGACCTAATGGTTCCCCAAGTCATGCCGCCCCAATCGCCATGCAATGTTTTATCTACCGGCTACCGTATCCCGTACTCCGTTAACGTCCCTCCACGCTGGACCGTGAGGGCGCGTCAAAGCATGGACGTTTCAGCAGCTGGCAAAGGTGGCCGCGGCTAGTGCTGGGAGCGGGTCTCCTGCAGGCGCTTGATGAACCAGCGGGACTGCTCCGGGCCGTACGGAAGGACCGGGATGGCCTTGGTCGCGTCGGACGGCGCCTCGCGGATGGAACGCTGGGCCTGGCGGACTGCGGTGGTCATGGTGTTGGCCATGGTCTTGACGAACTGGTCGCTGCAGGGCTGGCCGTGGCCGGGGATCAGGAATTCATAGCGGTGGCGCAGCGCGGAGATGTGCCGCAGCGAATCGGCCCATTCCTCGGGGAAGGAGTCCTCAAAAGAGGGGTGCGCGCCCTTCTCCACAAGGTCCCCCACGTACAGGGTGGTGGGTGTGCCCACCAGGAGGTCACCGTCGGTATGGCCGCGGCCCAGGTAGAAGAGAGTGGCGGTCAACCCGCCAAGGTCCACCAACACCGGCTGGTCTTTGACGATGGCGTTGGGCACCACCAGTTCAACGTTCTCGCCTTCACCCGTGGACATCTCCGGTTCCAGCGTGCCCACGAAGCGGCGCTGCAGGTCCCCGCGTTCCTCTATTTCGGCGGCGCAGTTTTCGTGGGCCCAGAATTCGGTGGCGCCGTCCTCAACAAACACGGCGTTGCCAAAGAAGTGGTCGTAGTGCGCGTGGGTGTTGACCACCACGAGTGGCAGCTGGGTCTTCTCCCGCACCGCGTCCAAAATCTCGCGTCCCTGCCGCGGGCCGCAGCCGGTATCGATCACCATTGCCCGCTCGGATCCAACAACCAGGCCGGTGTTCAGCAGCGAACCTTCGGTGACCAGCACATAGTTGTCCGCGCCGACTTCGAGCCATTCTGACATTGTTTCTCCATACCTCCGGCAAGCAGTTACGTTCGTCTTGGCCACGATTCTACCCACCGGTCCTTGGAGTTCAGGGGACGTTGGCACGGGCCTGCCGCCTGTGCACAGGCGACCGAATGTTTTCGCGGCAGGAAGTAGTCTGGGTACCCTCAGCGAGCGGACGGTGCGGCGGTTGCAGCGACAGGCGGCACGGCTGTTGGTTCCGCCTCCGGCTTCTTTACGGGTTCCTGCGTTACCTTCTGGACGGGGGCGGGAGCCGGCGCGGCGCTGGGCGACGGGGCTGGTGCCGCCGTCGGGACTGGTGTCGCCGTCGGGGCCGGCGCGGGGGCTGGCACCGCCGCCGGAGCTGGCGCCACGGTCTTTGCTGGTGTGGGGGACGGCACCGGGGCAGCAGTGGGGGCACTGACAGGAGAAGAAGGCCTGACGTTCGCCTTGCTTTCCCGCACTTCATGCCCGTCGGCTTCATGGTGATGGATCTGAGCAGCGGAAACAGCCCATGCGGGCACGTCAGCCGCTGTGCCCGCCGTGCGGTAGTCCGTCATCGTTAGACCGGCAACGGGCTCAGGGTGGTGCAGCGGCTGGAGGGTCCATTTCGCTGGATCGGTGTGGTCGCCGTTCAGAATCGTTTCGAAATGCAGGTGGCATCCTGTTGACGCTCCGGTAGTTCCGACCCGGGCAATGATGTCACCGGCCTGCACGGACTGGCCCTTGCGGACGGCGATGCCCTCAAGGTGGTTGTAAGTGGTGATCAGGCCGTTGCCGTGGTCGAGTTCCACCCTGTTGCCGCCGCCCCAGTGATGCCACCCCACTGCCCGCACCACGCCAGCATCGGCCGAGTGGACGTGCGTTCCGCAGGCTGCAGCGAAGTCCAGGCCCCAGTGAAACTCCCCCGCTGACCCGGTGATCGGATTCGTTCGGAGCCCGTACCGTGAGCTGGGCGTCAGTGCTGCCAGCGGTGCCATCAGGGTTCCGGGTCCGGGGCGACGCCGCTCAGCGGAGGCCACATTGAGTTTCCCAGTCTCTTCCTTGGTTCCGGTAAGGACCACGGAACGGCTGTAGGACAGCAGGGCATCAGCCGACGCAGAGACGACGCCGGCCACCGGAGCGGACTCCTGCGCGGCGGCAACAGCGACGTGGCCGGAGCCAGATCCGGAGGTGATGCTCTCCGGCATGTGTGCCGGCACGAGACTGAAGGAAGTAGCTGCACCGTTGGCCTGGAGTCCGACAGCCATCACAGCAAGAGCAGCTGTTCCGGTGCTCATGGCCAGCCGGATGGCAAGGCGCCGGCGCTGCTGTGTGCGCCGGACGTCAGACCGCGCCAGATGTTTCGCCAATTGGATCTCCCCCACAGAAGCCGCCTGAATGCTTGTGAATGGCGGACGTTTCTACCATGGGACCACCCCGAAACCCTTGCCGGAGCCGATCTGTGGATAACCTAGGCAAAGCCTCACGGGGCGCGCGCAAACCTGCGTAAGTCTTCACAGAAAGCTGCGGAGGGCCAAGGGAGGACCAGCGTCCTAAACAGGGAGGTTTACCGTCCGGAAACTTAATACTGGGTATCATCTAGCTCATGGGGACCAAACAACACAGGACTTTTTGCGCCGCGTGCGGTAAGACCACCAACCACGTCACTGTCTTTCAGAAGGACGACGACGGTGGCCCGCTGGTTGCCACTGTCCAGTGCTTTGGGCACTCGGACGTGCGCGGCTGAGCCCCGGTTCAAGAACGACAACGATGCGGACGTTGTTATCGGACGGCTGTCCTCATTTCCGGAAGATGGGCGACACAAGCCCCGTGGACCGTGCCGCTCATTGAGTCAGGGTGGCCCAGGACTCCAGGAACTTCTCTGCGATGTGGGCGTGGCCGGCCGTGTTGACGTGGGCGCCGTCAAAATCGAATCCCGGGCTGTTGGCGTCTGTGAACCAGCCGGCCTCGTAGGCGTCAATGAACGGAGCGTTGGCGGCTTCGGCGCCGGCACGGACTGCGGTGTTCGCTGCGGTCAGCTCCTCGGCGAACGGCTGCGGGGCAGAAGGCCCCAGAACAACCACCTGGACGCCTGGCCAGAATCTGCGGGCCGATTCGATGGTCTGCGCCGTGGCCCTTTTGATTTCCTCGGAGTTGCTGATCAGGGAGTCGTTCTGTCCGCCTTGAAGAATGAGAAGGTTCGGGACAAAGGACGGATCCTCGGCGATGGTCTGCAACCGGACTTCGTACTCCAGGGCCAACTCATCCTGCGCACCGCCGCCCCACGCGAAGCCGGTTCCCGGCTCGCCTTCGATGTTGGTGGGATATCCGAGCGAGCCGGCAACGAGGTACGCCCACCCCTGGTCGGCCGGAGCTGCACCCACACCGGCGGTATAGGAGTCGCCAAGAATCAGGAGGACAGGCTCAACGGGAAGCTGGATTCCCAGCCGTTGCGCCGTTGCTGTAGCTGTGGGCGTGGGTGAAGGGGTCGCAGTGGCAGTTGGCGTAGCAGCCTGCGAGCTTGCCGTCACAGGGATAACGACCTCGCCCGCGCCGCGCGGATTCGTAAGGGCAATACCTGCTACCCCAAAAGCCACCACTGCTAGCAGAAAAAGTGCACCGTACTTGATCCATTCCTGCTTGGTTACGTTGAGTCCACCGCCGTTTCTTGTCACCCGGCACATCCTACCGGCACAGTTTCGCCCGCCGCTCTGCCGCGTCCGGGTCTAGGGTCTTGCCAGCCGCACGGGTCCGCCCAGGCGCCCCGGACTCGGCTAACTTTCCCTGCGTCTGCGGTCTCGCGGTTCGGCGGACTCTCCCTGCCTCGCCGGAGCGGAGCATGCTTCACAGCGACCGACAAACTGGTGGGGGCAGTCCGTCGGATCTGATTCCTCCCCGGTGGGCACTCTGATTCGCATGGGACCCCTGCGCTTTCTGTGCACGTCGTGACGGCGATGCTGGCGCCGGCGGCGATCGTAGAGGCCGTGAATCCCGCCGGCGACATCAGTAAACACCGTTTCTCCGCCCGATGCACGAGTAGCCAATACTCGGATTCTCAGCCACGACTACTGACCCTCCGCCAGCGGATAGGCAGGCCCTCCGTTCAGGCTTCGTACGACGACGGCACTGAACCGCCGTCGTACGTCCACCTTCGAAGCGGTCAGATATCCGCCAGAAGCCCTCGTGGATTTTCGATGGCATCCGCCACGAACCGCAGGAACCCGGCGGCGGTCCCGCCGTCGCAAACCCGATGGTCGAAGGTCAGCGTCAGCTCGGTGACCTTCCGGACGGCCAGCTCGCCGTTCACCACCCACGGCTTATCGATGATCCGGCCCACACCGAGGATGGCCACCTCCGGGTGGTTGATGATCGCCGCGGACCCGTCCACGCCAAAGACCCCGTAGTTGTTGAGCGTGAATGTTCCGCTGCCAAGTTCAGTAGGGGTTGCCTTGCCCTGGCGGGCAACGTCGGCGAGCCGGCGGATTTCGGCGTCCAGTTCGCGGGCGCTCAGCTTTTCAGCCCCGCGGACCGACGGCACCACGAGGCCCCGGTCGGTTTGGGCGGCGATGCCCAGGTTGATCCCCTCAAACCCGATGATCTCCTGGGAACCGTCGGGGGCGGTTTCGATGCGGGTGTTCAGCTCCGGGTACTTCTTGAGCCCCGCGGTGACAAAGCGGGAGATGAACGCGAGCAGGCCCGGCGCTTCGGAACCGCCCGCCTTGATGTCCTCGCGAAGCTCCACCAGTGCGGTGGCATCGACGTCCACCCAGACCGTCGCCTCGGGGATTTCCGAGCGGCTGCGTGCCATGTTGGCGGCAACAGTTTTGCGTACTCCCCTGACTGGCGTTCGCGAGGAAATGCCCAGTCCGGTCCGGGCATCAGTGCCCTGCGTTTCGAACTGACGGGGTTCTGCTGGCTCAGCGGCCGGGCTCGGCTCAGCCACGGGGCTCGGCTTCACCGCCGGCCGCCCCTCAACCTCAGGAGTGCTGATGGCCGCCTCGACGTCGCGGCGCATGATCAGCCCGCCCTCCCCTGAGCCGGGAAGGGCGCCGAGATCGACGCCGTGTTCCCGCGCCATGCGACGGACCAACGGTGAGATCACCGCGCCAAGCTTGCCGGGGACCCGGGTGCGCAGGAGCGAAAGGTCCACGTCGGCACCCGCCGACGGCCCGCCGTCGTCCGCCCCATCCTCCAGGGGCAGGGTGCCGACAGACCCACCCGTCGACCCCCTCCGAGCCCGGCTGCGGCGGGCAACGCCGTGGCCGCCCGGTGTTCCGTAGCCAATCAGCACATTGCCGGAGCCCGCCTTTTCCTCTTCGCGGTAGGCCTCGGCCTCGGGGTGGGTTTCCTCAGCCTCATCCGCGGGCTCCCCCAGCTCGGTTTCAGTCGGCTGGGTTTCCGGCTCGGCGGGTTCACCAGGCTCAACCACCGGAGCAGACCCGCCTGCCGAAATAGGCGTCACCGAGATCAGCGGCTTCCCCACGTCCAGGGTCTCGCCCGGCTGCCCGTGCAGTTCGGCAACAGTCCCGGCGTAGGGGGAAGGCACCTCAACGGTGGACTTGGCGGTTTCCACCTCGGCGATGGGCTGGTCAACGCGGATCTCGTCTCCCACCGACACGAGCCAGTTGACGAGTTCGGCTTCGGTCAGGCCTTCACCCAGGTCCGGGAGCAGGAATACTTTCGTTTCACTCATGGTCAGTTCTCCCACTGCAGGTCGTCGACGGCGTCGAGGATACGGTCCACGCCGGGCAGGTAGTACTTCTCAAGCTTTGGAGCCGGATAGGGGATGTCGAATCCGGTGACGCGGCGGATGGGGGCTGCCAGGTGGTGGAAGCAGCGTTCCTGGACCCGGGCCACGATTTCGGAGGACACGGAGGCAAAGCCGTGCGCTTCGGCGATCACCACGGCCCGGCCGGTCTTGCGGACCGAAGCGCTGACCGTCTCGTCGTCGAACGGGACGATGGTGCGCACGTCAATGACTTCCAGCGAGCGCCCTTCCGCTGCAGCCGCCTCGGCGGCGGCGAGCGCAGTCGGGACAGAGGGCCCGTAGGCGATCAGCGTGGCGTCGGTGCCGGGACGGGCGACGGCGGCACGGCCTTCCGAGGATTTGCCCGCCTTGGCGTTGGCTGAGTGCTGGGAACGCAGCTCGTCCAGGTCCACCTGGTCCTTGGACCAGTAGAGCTTCTTGGGCTCCATAAACATCACGGGGTCGTCGGAGTCGATGGCCTCGCGGAGCATCCGGTAAGCGTCCGCCACGGTGGCGGGCGTGAACACCTTCAGGCCGGCAGTGTGGGCGTAGTAGGACTCGGAGGAGTCGCAGTGGTGCTCCACTCCCCCAATGCCGCCGGCGTACGGAACCCTGATCACCATCGGCAGTTTCACGGCACCCTTGGTGCGGTTGTGCATCTTGGCCACGTGGCTGACGATCTGCTCGAATGCCGGATAGGCGAAGGCGTCGAACTGCATCTCGATCACCGGGCGCATCCCGTTGATGGCCATGCCCACGGCCATGCCCACGATGCCGGACTCGGCAAGCGGCGTGTCAAAGCAGCGCTGCTCGCCAAAGGTGGCAGTGAGCCCGTCCGTGATGCGGAAGACCCCACCCAGCATCCCCACGTCCTCACCGAACACCAGAACAGAAGGATCTGCGTGCATGGCATCAGCCAGCGCGGTGTTGAGGGCCTTGGCCATGGTGACAGGCTGCGGGCCGGCCGCTTCGGCGGTGGCGGCGGCCGAGGCAGCTGCCCGGGCGGTGGCGGCGCTGACGTTGCCGTTTGCTTCGGACGAGGTAGTGACGGTGGGGCTCACTTGCCGGCCTCCTGTGATCCTGAATTCTGTGATGATGCGTCGCGGGCGAGTTCGTCGGCAAGCATGGCGGACTGTTCCTTCAGCTGGGGCGTGGGCTTGGCGAAGACGTGGCGGAAGAGTTCCTGCGGGTCCACGGGTACATCCTCGCTGAGGCCGTCACGCAGCTGGGTTGCAACCGCCTCCGCCTTCTCAAGGGTCCGCGACTCGACGTCGTCGTCCAGCAGGCCGCGGTCCGTGAGGTAGGTGCGCATCCGGTTGACCGGATCCTTTGCCCGCCATTCGGCAACTTCGCTGTTCTCCCGGTAGCGGGTGTCGTCGTCGGCGTTGGTGTGTGCCTGCATGCGGTAGGTGTTGGCTTCGACCAGCAGGGGGCCCGAACCTTCCCGGGCCAGTTTGACGGCCCGGTCCAGGACCGCGAGGAGCGCCACAACGTCGTTGCCGTCCACGCGTTCGCCGGCCATGCCGTAGCCCACCGCTTTGTGGGCGAGCGACGGCGCCACAGACTGGTGTGACAGCGGCACCGAGATGGCGTACTTGTTGTTCTGGACGAAGAAGATCACGGGCAGGTGGAAGACCGCCGCGAAGTTCAGGGCCTCGTGGAAGTCGCCTTCGCTGGTGGCGCCGTCTCCGCACATGGCCAGCACCACAGTGCTTTCGCCACGGAGCTTGGCTGCGTGGGCGACGCCGACGGCGTGAAGCAGCTGCGTGGTGAGCGGCGTGCACTGGATTCCAACCTTGTGCTCATGGGGGTCAAACCCGCTGTGCCAGTCGCCACGGAAGATCGTCATCGCCTGAACCGGATCAACGCCACGCGCCATGACGGCGACAGCATCGCGGTAGGTGGGGAACATCCAGTCGCCCTCTGAAAGGCAAAGGGCAGCCGCCACCTGGCAGGCTTCCTGGCCGTGACTGGAGGGGTACACGGCCATGCGTCCCTGCCGGACGAGCGCCGAGTTCTGGTCGTTGACCCGGCGTCCGACGACGAGCTGCTCGTAGGCGGCCATCAGTTCGTCATCGCCGGGCAAAGGGTACTCGTGGCCGGGTTCTGTGCCCTGCTCGCCTTCTGGTTTGAGCCGGCCGTCCGGGTCCACCATTTGGATCTGGTGGCGGGCCGGGAGCATGTAGTCCTCAGCCGTGATGCCGAACTTTTTTGCGGCTTCGGAGAGGGCGTCCTCAACAGGCGCCTTGCTGGCCTGGTCCGGTGCAGTGTGGTCTGCGGAGATCGTCATTGGTCCGTCCTTCTGTAGCCACTATTCATCCCCAGTATCGTCCCGTGAGAGGTTTCGTATCCAGCCTCTTTCAAAATTCTGGAGAAGTACGGCCCTTGGGCCTACTCTGGAAGACGAATTGCAATTGTGATGCAGGATACGGCAGGGGCAGTGGACAGAATGGCAGCATCGGATACGAATACGGAACCTGCACCCCTGGACGAGATTGACCGCAAGATCATCTCGGAACTGACCAGGGACGGCCGCATGTCTGTCACCCAGGTGGCGGAAAACGTCCATATCTCCCGGGCGCACGCCTACACACGGATCGCCAGGCTTACTGGAGACGGTGTTCTGACGAAGTTCACGGCGCTGGTTGATCCCATCAAGGCCGGGCTGCGGTCATCTGCCTACGTGACCTTGAAGGTGAGCCAGCATTCATGGCGGGAACTTCGGGAGCAGCTTCGTGCGATCCCGGAGGTTCACCATATCGCGCTGGTGGGCGGCGACTTCGATGTGATCCTGCTGGTCCGCGCCGTGGACAACATAGACCTGAGGCGGGTAATCTTTGACCAGCTGCAGTCCATGCCGGGAGTGCTGGATACGCAGACTTTTCTGGTGTTTGAGGATGTGGATACGCGGTAGGTCTGGCACCGGGTTTTCGATCATGCGGCATACTGCTGCCTCCAGTATCGCCCGCGTCGATCTCGTTGTTGGCACAGCCTACGAGCCCACCCCCAACACCTCTGGAGTCGTATCTGGCCCAGCACTCCAAAGGGCACCAAATGACGCTTACGGCCGACGGGTCTGACACCGCCCACGAAGCCAATAGCGCTCTCTTGTACGTGCCGGAAGTGCTTGAAGTCGATTGCTGCTCCCACAGCACCTCTCGGGGGCGTCTACATAGCGGTACGTCAGCGGTCCACCTGAAGTACTACCGGACCCGTCTTTGCCCTGCATGACCAAGGCAAGGGCCACCAGTGTCGCAGCTGCTTATATCTACGTCCTGCCTACGGCTCAGCGCTTGGCGGGAAGTAGGGCACCCAAGTCCCGTCAGGCAACTGCTCCTGCAAATCGTACCGGCTGATCTGCTTTTCTTTCATTCGCTTTGAAGCATTCCACGGCGCGAGTTCGTGATCGACCGTGAAGCTATCGAGTTCCTCTCCGCTTTCCAGGTCGAGGATCTTGTAGTTGCGTACGAAGTGCGTGGACTGTTGGGAATGCTCGCCCAGAGCTTTGCGGGCCGCAAGAACGGCCGCAGCGGCGGACCGTAAATCTTCGTTGCTGTGTACTAGCACGGAGCGGTCTTTGATGGCCGCGGCACCGCCCGGTTCGGCTGCGACCCTCTCCGCAAGCTCCCGTTCTTTCTGCAGCAGCATCCCAATCAGCCGGTCGGTCTCATCGTTGTATCGTCGGTATGCCTCGGATGCTCTCATGCAGACATGGTAGCGAATGATGAAGACTCTGCTCTTGGACAGGCTAGTTTCGACCGAAGCTACTCCGTTGGGCAATTGTCCGGCCCCGAACGCGAACATGCGGCCTCATCCACATTGTCGTGGGATCAAGTCCGAAAAGCCGGAGCAACCGTCAAACGGTGTGAGGGACTACTGATACTCGCCATGATCGCGGCATCGATCTCCCTGGAGGCACGACGCGTGTTCGGCTTGACCATGACCAGCGTGACCAGGTCGCCGTCACGCACACAACGGCGTGGTACGCGGCGATGAGTTGGCGGCCGATAGCCGAGAGGCAAGCCAGTGCCGCAGTGATTCAATGCAAGCGAGTAATAACCGGAGATGAGCTTGCGGATCTCCAAGTATTCGGCGGCCATTAGTGAGTCTGAGACGTTCGGGACCTGGTTGCCGGCAATCACGTGGAGCCGCCAGCACGCTGCAGTTACTGAGCCAACGCCGTGATGGATCTGGCGATACCGCGGTACAGTTGTATTCCTTTCGATACTTGGCACAGGAAGCCTAGCGTCCACGCATTTGCGGGTGATGCATAGATGACGTCGCGAAGGCCGCCCAGCGGGCAGCGCTTCTGCTGTTTGACGAGAGACCGCGAAACCGAGGTGCTGAAGTGGGACGGACTCGGCGGAAGGCCACAGTTCCGCATGGCCTCCATTCGACTCATGGGGCTTGAGATTCCGGGACGTGTAGTGTCCGCGATATCGGGGCGGGCAGTGTCGAACGATAGCTGTCCGAATTTGTTCATAGCAGTACTTATGGTGAGGCTACGCCACGCCTCAATTCTTGCGCGTCTGCGGAGTCCTAAGTAGTAGGTATCCCAGCCGAGTACCCACTTGGCGTTAAGTCGCGTAACCTCCACTGTGGTTTATATGCCTTCCGGCAAATAGCTTCTGGATATGGCTAGCGAAATTGTGAAAAGTGATCAGGCCCCATCGCAGAGCAATACCGGTGTAAAGCGCCGCGGGCTTCTCCGCTTGGGAACCTTCGTGACTGCAATTACTGGCGCGTCCGCAATGTCAGTTGTTGCTGCCAACAGCGCACATGCTGCTCCTGGCGACAAGCCCGCACCGAACACATATGTCCCCGTCGCGGAAAAAGGCTCCCCTTCGGGCGTGGCAAGCCTGGATGCCAACGCGAAGATCCTTCCTGCTCAACTTCCTGATTTTTCTGCCACGATCGTGACTGAGGGAAGCAAGTTTTTCCCCACAAAGTCCGGAGAGAACCTTTTCAGTGGGCGACAGCAGGTGATCCGGCAGGCGTTGGCACTGCCGGTTGGTGTGAGCACGCACCGGGCTTTCGACGCAACCCTGGAGAATCGGAACACCGAAGCTACAGCAACGCCAACAACAATAGTTACGCAGGCCGTCCGTGCCCGAATCCAGCATGGCTCCGCTAGCGTCAACGCCCGCGGTTCAAACCTGGGCGTTGCTTCCATAGTTGATGTGATTGGCACAGCGGATAACGGGAACGAGCACGGAGCGTTCTTCGGCGTGGTCCGAATGGGGTCCAGTATCAAGCCAGCCAACGGCAAGGTGTGGGTTGCCGACCTGGGCGCACATAGCCCGTTGGGCGGTGTGCAGCCGCAACTGCTTACCGGAGTGACCCTGTTCCTGAACAACTACTACAACGGTAGGCCCGTGGAAGGCCCTTCGGTGGGCTTCGCCGCTGTCACGAAGCGTGGCAGCGGCCCGGCTGCCAGTGGCGCAGGCCACGACTTGGCCGAAACCTACCCGAACGACATTGGTGTTGCTGTCGTCGGCAAGTCCCGCGCTGGCGGGGTCGACGCGCCTGGCTGGCGCAAGGGCGTCCAAGTGGGCGGGTACGCTTCCGGGTGGATGGCAGAGGGCGAATCCTCAATGCTCGAAACGGGCATTGAAATCCGCGATTACACGGTGCAGGGACTGTACGTCCATAGCCCCCATGGTTCTGTCCCAACCGCAGCCGCTGCACGTTTCGGTGGGAACGTAGACCTGAACAACGGCGCTCAGATCCGTGGCTATAAGCCGGACGGCATCACGAAGAGTCTCGTCGCGAGCATCAACTCCAGCGGGCAAGCCGTATTCGGGCAGAATGGCACACCCACCGTCGCCGCTGGCACCTCGATTGAGATGCAAACCGCAGGCGGAACCATGCTCACTCTCGGCTCAAGCTCGGTCACAGTGGGCGATGGCAAGGCACTGTCGTTCGGAACCACAGCGGGCACGATGATCGGGGCGACGACAATACAGAAGCTGGCGTTTTATGGCACAACGCCAATCGCCCGCCCCAGTGGCACCCCTAACGCAGCAACCGATGCGGCGAGTACGCAGGCTCTCGTCAATGACCTCCGCTCGAAGCTCATGACACTAGGACTGATCGGATGAATCCCACAGCAATACTCGCCCTCATAGGTGATCTGTACCAGCAAATAGCCGCTCTCACCGAGGAGAACCAGGCGCTTCGATCGGCCCGAGAAGAACAACAGCAAACTTTAGGCAACGCGTCCATTTGACGATTGCAATCTGGAACTACCCTGTCAGCAACACCACCGCGGCCTGCACCTCCCACGGGTGCGTCTCCATTATCGCGGCAACGACGACGACGGGCCCGCCTAGTTTCTGGCTGAGTACTTTAGCCTGAACGGGACAGGCGACACCGCCGCGACGGCAATGGGTTGGCCGGAGAAGGTGGCGAGATACTCCTCAATCGGGGCCCTTGTCCCCCCGGAGAGGAGATCAGATCCTTCTGTCAACTTGTGGGCCCCAACTGAAGGGCCTCCACAATCACCGGACCCAAGGCTGTCGACATGCCTTCTGTCAAATGGCCTGTATCGGCATAGACAGGTGTAGAACCGATGAATGACGGGCACACGTTGTGCGCGGTGCAGAACCACGACTTGGTGCTTACGATCTGAATGGCCGGGGTGGCCGCAGAAGCGAATGCGGCTTCGCTCGTTGCCCTAAGTATGTCTGCATACCGTTCATCGGTTGCGCTAACACAGTCCGCGGGTTTACTAACTAGAGTCATGCACTCCTGAAGGTTCTTGCCCCCTGGTGGTGGATCAAGGACAACCACACTTTTCGCTCCGCGGCCAAGCTCCGTAAAGGTCTTGAGCGCACCGGCTTTCCATTCTTCGATTGCTTGCCGGCCCTTGGCTCCGCTAGCGAGGGTACCACTGGCGCCAACTGAGCTCGTCATGAAGACGACGTCGGGTTTAAGGGCTGCGACTTGATCTACCGCCCAGGACCTAAACGGATCGCACTGCGGATGTGCCGAGCCGTCGTCGTTTGCCATGGTTACAGCGACCGCGGGGCACTGCTGCATGGTGTACACGAGCACCCTGTAGCCGAGCGGCTCCAAAGCGGCACGAATTCCGGGGGCGTAACTGATTGCCATGGAGTCGCCCATGATGACTGCCGTCTTCGCTGACTCAGGAGAGCCATACGAGCATCTAGCGGCGTTTTCCATGGGGTCCGGTTGCGACCCTCGCTCCAGAGCGAGGCAACCGTCCCTTACCCATTCAGGCACCTTAGCGTCAGGCCCCAAGTTCTCGGGCTTGGGATTTAGGGAGGGCCAGTCCCTGACGGCAGCAGCAGCGGCCACCTTTGCCGTTTGCGTGTCTATGGCGGACGCTTCGCCGCTACCGGACAAGGCCAGGGGCTTAACCGGAACGCGCTCGGCAGCCGGGATGGGCTGGCGCATAGCGGCGTCGTTCCACAATGCCCCGCCCACGACCGCCACGGTCACCATCAACAAAAGAGCCAGATACGGCAGAGGACTTACCTTAATTGGCTCTTTGGTCCGCTTCACGCTCCTTGGTTCCAGCCAAGTCGACCGTCTAATGGGGTCTTCGAGGAGGTGATAGGAGACTGAAGAGACAATGAATACAGCAATCAGAGCCAGGACGTTGAATAAGGTCCCAGCGGGTAGGAGGGCCGCGCCAATGACAATGATGGGAAAGTGCCAAAGGTAAAGCGAATATGAGATGTCTCCCACGTAACTGGCGATCGGGTTAGTGATGAGTCCAATATATTTGCGCTCGCCCCCGCAGCCCGCCGCAATGACAAGACCGGTTGCAAAAACAGGAAGGATTGCCCATGGTCCAGGGAAAGGTGTCGACGGGTTTATCCAAAAGAGCGAATAGGCGATGCCCCCCAGTCCCATGTATGCCAGCAGAGGGCGTACGAGCGTGGGGATCCTGGCTAGAGCTCCAGCCACCAGGGCTAACAGTGCGCCGAACCCAAGCTCCCATGCACGAGAAAATGTAGAGAAGTAGGAGACTGTGGGCGACGCACTCGTCTCCCATACTGCGAATACGAAGGAGAGCGCAGTGACCGCGAACATCGCAAGCCCAACGATCAGCATGGATTTCGCCCTATCCCAGCTCCGACGAGTTGCAGCGAATCCAAGGACCACCACTATGAGCCATGGCCAAACGACGTAGAACTGTTCTTCAACCGCCAGTGACCAAAAGTGCTGAACGGGAGAAATGGCCGCTCCCACGTTCATGTAATCGGTCCCGATTATGGCGAAATGCCAGTTAGCGCCGAAAAGCAGGGACCATAATGCGTCCTCAGCTATGACTTTTGTCCGTCCGATGTTGAATACCATGTAGGACGCCGCAACCGTGACAAGTAGCACCAGAGTTGCCAAAGGGAGGATTCGTCGCGCCCTTCGGCGATAGAAATCCTGGAAGGATATTCGACCTGTTCTGCGGTGCTCCCGCAGTAGAAGCCCTGTGATAAGGAAGCCCGATATCACGAAGAACACATCCACGCCTACGAATCCGCCGGAAGGCCAGTGGAAGAGATGGTCGGCAATAACAGCTAAGACAGCAACGGCCCGGAGCCCTTGAATGTCAAGGCGCGCCGAATGCTTTTTCAGCTGTTCCGGCTTCGGCGTTCGGGCACGGCGATTGCGCAGCAAAGTTTTCGTCATTTTTCCCCCGTTAGAGACCTGTACCCCATGCTAGCGGGCATCAGCTTTTGTCCCGGAACAGCTGGCGTCACACAACCCACTTAGGAGGCACCATTCCTCTCAACCGCCATGGCTTTCGGAACGCGCCAGCATCACCGATAACACAAGCCTTCGTCAAAAGTCGCTACACCTCCATCACATGTGGATGCAAACTCACGGCCAGCGGCCGTAGATTAGGTTCTTGACCAATCGCCGTGATCCAAGTGAGCCTACGCCGTCGCGGTATCCTCAATCGGCTTCATCCGACCTGGAATCCCGTATCCGAGCACTGTGAACTTCCTACAGCAGTGAGGTCTACATACCTTGGACGGTTTCACCAAACGCTCGTGGGGCCGCGGGAACGCCTCTCTTTGAACGCGCTGCCCCAACTTCTAAGATGGAACCGTCTGACATAAGTCCGCTTGTTATTCACGCTCGCCACCCATCGTGAAGTCACCGACAGGACGATCCCCACACTGTGCGGCCCAGTCGTGTCGGTTTTGAAGGCAGGACGCAGAACTTCACAGACCGGCCGTTGTTCCAAGCGAATTCATTAAGCATCGACCGAAAGTTCACTGCCATACACGGGTACAATTGGCGGGACCGCACGAATATTGCCGTTCTGGTGGCATCCTCGTGGCTGCCCCCAGTAATCGACACAGGGGGACCCCGGTTTGGACTTACGTGAGTACCTGCGCATCCTGCGCCGCCATTGGATAGCTATCGCAGCCGCCACGCTGATTGGGCTTCTTATCGGAGGCGGCGCTGCAGTCCTTTCGAAGCCGACCTATACCGCTGAAACACAATTGTTTGTAGCTATCCAAAGTAGCGGCTCTGTTCAAGAGCTTCAGCAGGGTAACACTTTCAGCCAAGCGAGAGTTCAGTCCTACGTTAAGACCGTCGGATCTCCGGTGGTCCTGCAACCGGCAATTGATGCCCTCGGCCTGAATACAACGGCCCAAGACCTCGCAACGCGGGTAAAAGCGACCACTGACCTAAACACTGTCCTGATCAACATTTCGGTCGACGATCAGTCGCCAGTACAAGCAGCAGCTATCGCGCAAGCTGTTGCCAACAGTCTGGTTGATGCCATTGATGCTCTTGAAAAACCCAAGAACGGCGGCACAAGTCCTGTAGCTTTGTCAGTCATTACTCCAGCCGTTGCTCCTGAGGCGCCTTCTGCGCCTAACACGCGTCTATATCTTTTACTGGGCCTTGTCCTTGGACTTGCGGCAGGTATGGCTGTAAGCGTTCTTCGTTCTACAATGGACAACCGGATTCGGGGAGAGGCCGACCTGCGACGCATAACCGATGCGCCACTACTGGGCGGAATCACATTCGACCCAGAAGCAGTAAAGAAGCCTTTGCTTACCCAGGCTGCTTCGCAGAGTCCACGTGCTGAATCCTTTCGCCAACTCAGGACAAATCTCCAGTTCGCAGACATTTCAGGCCGGGCGAAAACAGTCCTTGTCACCTCTTCATTACCTGGTGAAGGTAAGAGCACATCAGCTACGAACCTCGCAATTGCCTTGGCACAAGCTGGCCAAGCAGTGTGCCTCGTCGATGCGGACCTCCGCCGACCCATGGTGAACGAATACTTGGGCCTCGATCGTAACGCGGGCCTCACAACTGCTCTTGTCGGGGTTGCAGACGTGAACGATCTGCTTCAGCCCTGGGGCGACGACAATATGTACGTCCTGACTTCTGGCCAGATACCTCCGAATCCCAGTGAACTTCTTGGGTCCAATGAGATGGCGAGCTTGATAGAACGGTTGGAAGCGAGCTTCGACAGCATCATTATCGATGCGCCACCGCTTTTGCCCGTTACAGACGCAGCCGTTTTGTCGCAGCACGTCGGTGGCGTTGTCGTAGTCGTCGGGTCTCACAAGCTGAAGCACCAGGACCTCGAGAAGTCGCTTAACGCCCTAAAGATGGTCGGATCCAATCTACTCGGCATCATTTTGAATCGTCTTCCGACCAAAGGTCCCGACTCCTACTCGTACAGCTATTACAGTCATAATTCGAAGGACGAGGTTTCTCAAAACAGCCTTCGCACAGCGGCCGTACCCCCCCAGCTTGAAAAACGGATGCGCGCTGCATCATCCGACAGCGGCGACGATTCCGCAGGGGAATTCGAGCGCGCGATTTATGGCACTAGAGCGTCGACGCCAAGTACTTATCCGGCAAATCGCATCGATACAAATTCCCAGCTTTAGACTTCTTTCAATACGAAGCTTCGCTTATTCGCGGGGGAACAACTAACACAAGGATTAGAATGAAGGCACTAGTAACGGGCGCTGCTGGATTCATCGGCAGTTCCATAGTCAAAAGGCTGCTTGCGGATGGTCACGAAGTCGTAGGCATTGATTCCTTCACTGACTATTACGACCGAGACCTCAAGGCCGCTAATGTAAAACGAAACGAAGTCAGTGGTTTCGAATTTGTCGAGCGGGACCTTAATGAAGTCGACCTGACTACGGTGGTTCAGGACGTCGAGCTTATATTTCACGAAGCAGGTCAGCCTGGAGTCCGAAAGTCTTGGGGTACCGATTTCGAAATATATACCCGCGAAAACGTACAGGCAACACAAAAACTTTTGGAAGCAGCCAAAGGATCCAAGACACTCAAACGCCTAGTCTATGCTTCTTCTTCCTCGGTCTACGGGAATGCCGAGCGTTATCCCACGACAGAACTTGACCGTCCTCAGCCCGTAAGCCCTTATGGGGTTACGAAGCTTGCCGCAGAGCACCTCTGCTCACTTTATGCAAGTAATTTTGGGGTTCCCACAACTTCCCTCCGCTATTTTACTGTTTACGGTCCGGGACAACGCCCCGACATGGCATTTACACGATTTTTGAAAGCGGCCGAATTGGGAGAAGAAATTCCCCTTTATGGGTCTGGTGGCCAAATACGTGATTTTACATTCATCGCTGATGTCGTAGAAGCAAACATAAAGGCCGCTCTGAGCGACACTGAACCTGGCACAGTTTACAATGTGGCTGGCGGCAGTAACGTTTCGATGATTGACGTTCTTGAGATCATAGAAGGCCTCGTAGAATCCCCCCTTCGCGTGAACCGCACTGAAGCAGTTGCAGGGGACGTTTGGCGCACAGGCGGTTCAACGGAACGCATAACTCAGGACCTCGCATGGTCGCCCACCATCTCAATCGAAAAAGGCATTGCAGCCCAGCTTGACTGGGTAAGAACTCTACTTAGCTAACTTCCACGGGAATCAGTGATCCTGGTGGTGACCCCGGTATCGCCGGAGTCACCACCCCAGGATCATTTGGCGTGCATGAAGGATCGGCGTGAGGGCGAAAGTTCTACTCATGTGATCCAACAAGATCGCAACTGCTGCCAGCAACCGAGGTGCGTGGGACATGACGTCAGGCAACGCGGCTTTTCGGGCTCTTCGTGGTTGATGGGGAATTGAGTTCGTGTCGTTGAAGACAAAGGGGCCCGTGGCCCTGCTGGGATGAGTGTGTCTAGCATTCAACCTGGAACAGGAGCACGAGCCTTTGAACGAGCCTACCGGGGTCGCCGCCGACGCTGCCACCATCCTTTTCAACCTGCTCCGGTCCAAATACCGCTGGTACTTCGAAGAAGTAGCGTGCGACCGGCTGTCGTTCTTTGAATCCACGCCCCAGCTGCCGCGCCGCGCCCGCTCGACGAGCCGGCTGCGGATCCTGCTCGTAGACGGCTCTTCACGGTTCGTGGCGAAATTTCTGCCGTGATGAATGTTCATGCCGCAGTTCTGGCGGCACTACGCAACAGGATACGCGTTTTGTAGTTGCGTGGGTCGGTGAATCCCCGGCCTGTCCTTTTTATGTGCTTGATCGCTGTGTTGTTTGCTTCAACTTTCGCCGTGGTCGCGCCGATGACAATGAGAACTTCGATTTCTTTCCACCATCGGCAGATGCTGCGCCAGAGCCGGTGGGTTTCGGGCTGGGAGGCTTGTCCTACTAGGGTCTGCATGCGGTCTTTCGCGGCGGCCGCGTCGGCGAGGGATCCGGTGGCGAGCAGTGTCCGGAGCTGTTCTTTGACCAGCCAGGCTGCCTGCAGTTTTCCGGTGGCGTCGTCGGTGGCGAACACGGTGTTGAGCCTGTTCCGTGCCCGGTCTGAGAGTGTGTCGCCGGCCCGCAGGAGCAGGCGCCGGTTGGCCCAGACCGGGTCGATGGAGCGTCCCCGGCGGCCATGGACCTGCTGGGTGAGTCGTTGCCGGACTTCGGTGAGCATGTCGTTTCCGAGCTTGACCAGGTGGAACGCGTCGACCGTGACCGCGGTGCGCGGGAGCCACATTCGCAGGGCCTTGCGGAACGCCGCTGACGGGTCGATCGCGACGACCTGCATGCCCAGGCGCCATTGAAGGGGCCGGGCGAACAGCCAGTCGCCGACGCCTTCGCTGTCGCGACCGTCCACGATCCCGAGCACCTGTCCGGTGTCCAGATCGACGATGGTCATCCAGGGTTCGTAGCGTTTCCAGGCTTTGGTGGCTGGGTCGCGGAAGAACCGCACGGAACGGTAGCGGTGTTCATCGATGCCGAGCATCCGCGGTGCCAGGGCATCGACGTCAGGCAGTGTCAGTGCCGCGGAATCCAGAGCCTGCTGGACCAGCCACCACGAGACACCGAACGAGGAGGCCGCCTCCGCGGCTGCCCGTCCGGAACCGATCACGGCGGCCACCAGGGCATCGCGGAGCCGGCGAGTGGATCGGGCGCGGCGCGGGACCTGATTTGTTTCCTCCGTGAATGTCCGCCGCGGGCAAAGGTACTCATCGCAGAAGAATCTCCGTTTGGCCCAGATCACTTCGACCGGGCCGGCGACAGGGATGTCGCGCAGACGTTGTGGGCGGCGGGAATGCACGCGGGTGCTGATCACACCACAGGCGGGGCAGCCGGACTCGACAGTGGCTTCGACGCTGACCCGCCGCTGTCCGAATGAGCGGATCTCAGTGTCGGTGACGCGGTAGTCGGGCAGGTTGAAAATGGCGGTGGCAGCATCGGGGCGCGGGGAAGTAGGCTCGATCAAGGCTCGTAGCTCCTGACTCTTGATGAATGCGTAGAGAACATCCATCACAGCAGGGCTACGAGCCCTTCAGCTTTCAAGACACGGAATCCGTTTCACCACGAACCACGGAGAGCCAACAACACGGCGATCAAGAACATCGAGCGAACCGCCCGCGGGTACCGAAACGCCGCCAATTACAAATCGGATATTCTCTTGAGAAGTGCCGTCCGGACGGCGGCATGACGCTCATTCCAGGGATCCAATTCCCGACGAAACCGTGAAGAGCGGCCATTCTAGGAGAATCGCCAACTGACTCCGCAGGGGCCCGGACCAGGCTCACCGCCGTATCCGCGACCGACGACGCCACTGGGAGGCCGCAAGCCGCCTGGCTCTCAAAAGGCAGTTCCGAAGCTGCTCACCACCGAATCCATTGTCGACGCGGCACCTCAAAAGAGCGCCTGCCGGCCTTAGTCGAACAAGCCGCGCAGCCCGATTTGAAGCCCTGCGACTTTCAAGGCTGCGAATTGCTTCATCATGGACACGAAAAGCCGTTATTCACGAAGGCCTAAGCCATTTGACCAGTTCTTCCCGGCAGCGGATCGAGCGGCACGGCCAGGCTATGGTCACATCTTCAAGATCGCACGGTCATAGGGGGAGATCCTTCTAGAAAATTTTCGCGATTCTTCCGGTGTAGCATAACCCACACTAAGATCGCAGCCGTGGCGGGAACTATCACATTCGTCATATCCCCCCTGAGAAGATTCAATCCCCGAACCAGAAGAATGACTCCCAACATCCAGGTAATATCATTTGCCGAATCTAGGAACTTTGAGCAAACAAGCAAAAACGCGAGCATCAAAAAGGCCGCGACTGCTGGGGCAAAGTGTCCTGCGTTTATGTAAGCCTCGCCGAGCAAGCCCGCCGTGGTCTCTGCACCCGTGGTGTAATAACGGTCAGGAGTCAACAGGATGCTACTTAAAACGTTACCGGGAAGGGGCTTGTCCGGCCATAGGCTTCTGGGAAGTGCAGAAGTCAGTGATGCCAAGTAACTCGATCCCCCGCCGACTCCACCTGCTTCAGCAGAGATTAGATCTACTAGGACATCTGCTTGACTGATATCGGTACCGTTCAAGACAGAGCCGCTCTCGACCAGTCCCCGCGTGTTGGCCAAGTAGAAACCTCCGCCTAGGACAGGAACCGCAATCAAGGCAACTGTTAGGAGCAGTCGCTGCATGTCCCTTCCAACAGACTGCGTTGAGGCCGCAATCTTCTTCGCGTACAGCGCCAAGACCGGAAGTACCGCACCCAAAAATAACCCAGAGCGGCTCCCAGTCAAAGCAGTCACACCAAGTAGTCCTAAAACTAGGATCCACATCAGCAAGGCTTTCATGCCCTTGGTCTGCACGGCATGGCATAGCCCCAGAGAAACTAGGACTGGCAGGATGAAATAACCTAGAAGCACAAGAAAGTTGTCCGAAAAAACTGCTTGCCTAAGTTGCAGAGTTTCAGCAATTCCCACCGTAAGTATCTTTGAAAGGACGGCACCGCCGAATATTATCGAGAGAAGAACGAACACCATCAGGCTGAACCGATGCGTTCGCACTACCGTCACTGGCGCCCCACGCTGGTCTTGGCGACGGATAATTGCTTGGACACTTAGCGAAAAGAGAATCCAGGTCACTATAACGGCCACTATTGCAGTCGAGACGGCACCTTCAGAAGCGCTTCGTCGTCCCACAGAGGCAGCTATGTACGTGCTTTCACTCATAGATATATTTAGAACGTCTACGAGATAAACAACTATGTAGACACTCCCGAAGATCGCGGCAATGTACTTAGCGTTTCGGATCCACAGGCCGACTTGTAGTGCACCGGCCACAATCACACAAACTAGGACTACTTGTAGGAATTGCACGTACGTCTCCGGAATACTAGGATAAAAACAATAATGATCGTCCCAATTACTGCATTCTCGAGAACGATCGCCAGGCGTGCGTCAATTTGCAGCATAAGTGACAAAGACAGCAAAGAAGCGCCCAACACGCCTGCTATATAGGGAACCCAGTTCAGTTCCACCACATGTGCTAGGCCCGACATAAAGCCCACGATGGCAGCCAAGAGTGCGCACAGCGCCACAGAAAAGATAATGTGCAATTGGGGAGCGGCTATCGCTGCAACCACGACCAATGCGGCCCATAAAAATAAAAACTGTATCCCCAGTTGAGCAGCCAAGCGAAGAACGCGTGCACGCCATTCTTGTCGACGAGAGAAAATTAATTGAACCACCAGAAAGCCCACGGCTCCTTGCACGGCACCATAAGCAATCAATGAATAATGCCACAGTAGGAACTCAGGAGCACCAGCAACCGCAGTGCGGACCCAGTTAACATCGTTCCGATAAAACAAAGAGGCCAATAGGCCAAGTAGCACAGACCAAGCCGCGTGACCTGTGAGGAATTCAGGCCTCGAATACCCTAATCGGCGCCTACCCACTCGAGGACTGAAGAATGATAACGCAGCAATGGCCGTCGTAGCCACGACAGGAGCGGCCTCAGGAATGAGCTTCTCAGCGCCAACACTCGCTACAGCTGCCGCAACTAGACCAAGAGACCTCACAGCTTGAAAATACTGATATGCCGTTCCTCCCTTGCCCCCCAGCACAATGAGCCCGGAACGCCCTAGGGTGATGCCTAATATTGCGCCTGAAATCGTAGCGATGACTGCATCGAGTAGGGGGTCTGCAGAAACCACCACGGACAAAACCGAGAGTGCGACCGCAGATGCGGCCATGAATGTGGCATTCTTTGCAAGATCCAGATTAGGTTGACGGCCGACTTGGATTACGCTGGACTGCGCCGCTTGGACACCGACCGTGAGGGCAGCTATAAACAGGATTAGTCCATTGCTTGCGCCCATAATAGCCGGCAAGAACAGCACCAGGTATACGCCCAGGAACGTTACGCCAGCGAAGGTCATCGCTTGCGCGGCCCGAACAAATTTAGCCAAATCGAACGACTTCAGAAGTAGAAACTGATTTCGTCACAACACAATTAGCCCCAACGACAGCGTCATCCCCAATCGTGAGGTTGCCAGCCACCACTGCACCACTATAAATAGTAACATTCCGCCCAATAACCGGGTAATCGCCGTTGCGAGACGATCCTAGAGTCACATTCTGAAAAATGCGCGCATCGGCGCCAATTCTCACGCTACGCCCGAGGACAATGCCTGTGGGGTGCGGACATTCAACCGCGCCTTCAAAGGTTACTCCAGTCGAAACATCACTTGAAAACAACGACAATGTGAGCCATCGGCAAAAAACGTGCAATACACCGCTTGAATTGGCACTGATCCTGAATAGACTAACCGCGACGAGCGAAGGGTTGACAAGAGTGACGATGAATTTCAACCCGCTAGGCACACTTCGGCCGGAGTTCTGGTAATGGAAACGCGAATCCAATTTCCAATTTGCGACAACCGCGGAAACTGCACTCACCAGACGGAACTCACGACTTGTCGGTACGCTTTGTCCAACTCAATGGAACACTCTTTCCAGTCACGGCTGGCGACACGCGAAACTACTGTGGCCGAGTCATATATGCGTCGAAGCCGATCACCAGCGTCAGCCCGGAGTAACTCTTGTGGATCAAATCGAATGACATCCGAGCCCAGAGCATCTTCCAGGTAGCTGTGTTGAGTGGACGCTATTCGCAGGCCCATGCAGGCCGCTTCAACATCCGCCTGCGAAACAACTTCAAACCAAGCCGGATTAATATACGCATGTGATAGTTGCAGGATTGCCATGATTTCCTGATGGCCCTTGGATCCGAGGTAGGTCAAATTTTCGTTGGCAGCAACTGTTGCTAAGAACTCATTGGCATACGCCCGGTGATTGTCGTTTAGGGAGCCCACGAAGGCAGTCTTTAAGCCAGTACTTGATGCTGCTTTAGCCAAGGCAAGGGAGTTTTTGCGCGGCTCAACGCGGCCGACGCTGATGATGTCAAATTCCTTAGTGGCAGTGCCGGTTTCCACAGGCGAGAAAGAGAACCCATTACGAATAATCTTGGCAGGCGTTTGGCCATTGAAATCTCGTGATAGAGCCTCTGACTCCCCCGAAGCCATAGGGAACACGGTGGCAGCGTCGCGAACTAACCTTTGTTGCAATGCCCTGTAGCGGCCGGGAATAGAGGCGGCCATTATATTATTTTGCTTCAGGAGCTTAACCTGTTCCCGGAAGCCAATGCCGACTTCTGCCTGGACCCCTACCCGCCTCAGCTGTTTATAAAACTTATCGTCACCGTAGGAATACATAGATTTCATTCCATCAAAGGGATGACGAATGGTCGAGATTACGAACGGACGCTTCGAACGACTAGCTATCTTGGCGTAATGAAGGTTCTCCCGAGGAGTATCCAAGTTCATCAAATGCACCAAGTCGGAAGGTGTCTTTGCCAGATCGCGAGCAGAAGTAACAACTTCTGAATCCCAGCCCAGTTCTGTCAGGCCTTGTCTGTATCTATCGACTTTCTTGCTGTCTCCTCCGGGCTTCGTTAATGCATCAGCACGAAGAGCAAATACTACTTTCACTTTACCAAGTCCTTAGCTAAGGTCCGACTACCATCGAACTCGGTACCGCTCAACGAGAACCCAAGGCGATTACGTTTGCTGGGTGATGTTGTAAACAACAGCTTTGGCTCTCTGCGGTAGAAACAGAAAGCAGAGGCAAATTCTCGCTTCCATGGCGCCCATGCGAAATGCTTTGTGGCGCGGGCCCACGAGTGGCTCCAGTTGACGTCGCCGGCTAGCAGAACGGGCACCTGGTTTCGCCAAGCACGAAGTGAAAGATCCTTATCCTCGTAATAGAGGAAGTAGCTTTCGTCCCAAGCTCCTATGCGGACGAAAGTCTCTGATCGCGCCGCAACAACGGCTCCAATCAGCCACGCGACATACTTCAATTGCCCTTTGTCTGCTATCACTTGATAACCATCAACAGCCCCTCTACCAAGACGGTTCCTAACCTTGCTCAGAAGACTTGGAGCGCCACGGCCGTTTGGTTGAGTCGACCCGTCGGGATTGAGCAGCTGTGGCGACACAATCCCGCCGGTTTTATCGATTAGCTCTTCTAGCTTCGTCAGGCTCTGCCAGTCAACTCGTACGTCGGGATTAACAAATGCGACGTATTTCCCGGCAGCAGAGGTGAGGCCTACATTGTTGGCGGTCGAGAAGCCTGCATTTCGTGGGAGCTTTATCACCTTGGCTCCCAAGCTTTGAGCTGTGTCTACGCTTGAGTCGGTGGAGCAGTTGTCCACGACGATCCATTCGACATCGTCGGGAACGTCAGCAGCCCAGTGGTCTGCAAGTACAGACGCGCTGTTGTACGAGACTGTAATGACTGACCAGCGTAAAGCGACGCTTTTTTGAATGCCCATGGCACATGCCCCTTACTTCCAAAATTCAGTGTTGACGCAATGCTTCAGAACTCGGGTGGGGTCGCGTCATGGCGAATGCAACGGCTTTCGATCAGGCCCCCAGCGACCGTTCTTGCTGCACGCTATAGTCTACCCATTGCCAGGAAGACGCACACATCTCAGGCTCCGGCATCGAAGACTAAGCACTCGGTGGCTCTAGTGTGAGGCTTCCGCCCGAGCGATCCTTAAGGTTTTCGCGGCCAAACCGCTCTCGCGCCTTCCCCCGAGTGACCCACCGTCGTCGTGTAAGCAGAATCCATCGACTGTGACAGCCAGTGTTTGAAGCTCGAAGCCGCAACGTATGGCCGAAGTAGAATTGGCTGTAAGATAACCGCCGAGCCTATACGGCCTATCCACTTCAAGTTGGTGGGGATCTTTCGCAACATTGGGGGCAAGTTGAGTGAACACCGAGTCCATCTTGCTACTTTGGTGTCTTTAGTGGTATTTCGGTCTTCCCTCCTTGGACGGTGACCCGACCCTGCGAGTTGCCAGACCACGGGTGGCGGATTGTGGCGTGTATCCGAAGTCATAAAGTGCTCGCACGGTCGGCCGCTGCTAAGTACCTGTCGCAGGATTTACCCCTTCCGGCGTGATTCTAAGAAGTGTCGGATGGAACTAATGAAGAAGTTGCTTGGGCGGTATTTCAGGGTGGGAGAAATTGGTATTGGGGAATGACAAGATGACAGTCAAACCGCTGGAGGTAACGGCAAAGGCCGACGATTCTAGGTGGCGCCGGAAGTACACAAGACGGCTCAAGGTTGTTGATGCTTTAGTCGTTATCTGGGCCGTAGCGGGAGCCTTTGGTGTGAGATTTGGCTTCGCAGACCTAAGCAACGGAAATGTACGCGATGTCGACTATCTTGTCCTAGCCGCAGCTTTGGCAGTCAGTTGGTGGCTAATTCTCACGGTATGGGGTTCCAGAGAGGCAAAGATCCTGGGATCCGGGTCCGAAGAGTACAAGCGCGTCCTGGCAGCGTCTGCGTGGCTCTTTGGCTTTGTGGCGATAATTTCTTATGCCCTTCGCATCGACACAGCAAGAGGGTTCGTCGGACTTGCCTTCCCCGCAGGTGTAGCCGGCCTCTTGGCGGGGCGTTGGCTTGTGCGTCAGCACCTGAGTCTGGAGCGGAAACACGGCCGAAGCAGTTCCCGCGTCCTGATTATTGGAGGCCCTCACTCCGCGGCGCACCTTACCAAGTCTCTTCAGAGCGCACCGGCAGCGGGATACTTACCCGTGGCAGCACACCTGCCTGGGGCCTCGCTGAGCCCAGATGTCATTTCCGGACTGTCGGTACCCGTGACCGGGACTGAGGCCGACTTCGAGTCAATTCTTGTCGTCATTTTGGAAAGCAATGTAGACGCCGTCGCGGTTTCTGCAGGTGTAAATATGCACCCTAAGGATCTTCGTCGACTCGGGTGGGAACTAGCGGCGCGTGATATCGGTATGATACTTGCGCCAGCCCTCACTGATGTCGCAGGGCCTCGTATCCACACTCAGCCGGTTGCCGGGCTGCCGCTCATACATGTTTCAACGCCCAAATTAACTGGCGGAAAAAAAGTCGCCAAGCGTGCTTTCGACATTGCCGTTTCCAGTCTTCTACTCGTCCTACTCTCCCCGGCATTTGCAATATTGGCCATGCTAGTGAAGCTGACGGACCCCGGACCCGTGTTCTACAGACAGGAACGAATAGGACTGCGTGGCTCCACGTTCAACATGCTGAAGTTCCGATCTATGAGGGTAAACGCCGATACGGAGCTCCAAAAGTTGCTTGAAGCGCAAGGATCAGCGAATTCTCCCTTGTTCAAAGTGGAGAACGACCCTCGAATAACTCCGTTGGGGCAGATTCTAAGGAAGTTTTCACTCGATGAACTGCCTCAACTTCTTAACGTCTTGGGCGGCAGCATGAGCTTGGTCGGACCGCGGCCGCAACGGGCCGGCGAAGTTGCACTCTATGACGACATAGCCCATCGCCGCTTGTACGTAAGCCCTGGCATGAGCGGACTATGGCAGGTGAGCGGACGGTCCAACCTCACTTGGGAGGAGAGCATCCGACTGGACCTCTACTACGTCGAAAATTGGTCGCTTATGGGTGACCTCGTAATTTTGTTTAAGACATTCAAGGCTGTTTTCGCCAGTACTGGTGCAGTTTAGCCGCTGATCTCGATGACTTAATCGAGTGACATCTTGTTTTTCCATCTTTCTGGGGAAGGTTTTATCGATGCGTATTTCTGTAATCGGGTGTGGATATCTGGGTGCTGTTCATGCAGCCTGCATGGCAAAGCTTGGTCATGAGGTTGTCGGAATCGATGTGGACGACCGCAAGATCAAGGATCTCTCGAACGCGACCGCCCCATTTTATGAACCAGGGCTTGAGGCCCTGTTGAAGGACGTCCAAGAAACCGGTCGCCTGTCATTCACAACGGATATGTCTTTCGCTGCTAATAGCGAAGTACATTTTATTTGCGTTGGAACACCGCAGAAAAAAGGGGAAAATGCTGCCGACATGACCTACGTCGACGCGGCTGTGCTAGGCCTGCTGCCGTATGTGACGCCTGGAGACATCATTGTAGGCAAGTCCACAGTGCCTGTGGGAACAGCGGGACGTCTCGCTGAGCAGCTTGCCACCCAGGAACCTGCCGCCCATTTGGTGTGGAATCCGGAATTTCTTCGAGAGGGACACGCGGTTAGCGATACCCTCAGCCCTGATCGGCTTGTCTACGGCGTTATTGACGGTTCGGAGGAGCATCCGGCCGTTGCGATCTTGGACGAGGTCTACGCAGGTTCCCTGAGCGCTGGTACTCCACGACTTGTGACAGATCATCCCACTGCCGAGCTCGTAAAGGCGGCCGCCAATTCCTTCCTTGCCACGAAGATTTCCTTCATAAACGCCATGGCCGAAGTGTGCGAGGCTACGGGGGCAGATGTAACCAGGCTCGCTGACGCCATAGGGCTCGACGACCGAATCGGCCGAAAGTTTCTGCACGCAGGCATTGGGTTCGGAGGAGGGTGCCTTCCAAAGGATATTCGCGCCTTTATGGCGCGTGCTGGGGAGCTGGGAGCGGATCAGGCCCTGACATTCCTGCGGGAAGTTGACGCAATCAACATGCGGCGTCGGACGCGTGTCGTGGAGTTGACCCGAGAGCTCTGCGGCGGAATGCTCTTGGGCAAGAGACTGACAGTGCTAGGGGCTGCCTTCAAACCCGAGAGCGACGATGTCCGGGATTCGCCGTCCCTCAGCATCGCTGCACAGCTTCAGTTGCAAGGGGCCGTGGTGACGGTAACTGATCCAAAGGCACTTAACAATGCCGCGCGGAGATTTCCGGAGCTTCACTACGAATCCAACACTGAGGCGGCAGTGCACAAAGCTGATGCCTTGCTCCTTCTCACAGAATGGCAGGAGTATCGCGATCTCGACCCTTACTCGCTGGCTGCTTCTGTAAATTCACCATTTATCCTTGACGGGCGGAATGTTCTCGATGCAGGCAAGTGGCGATCAGCTGGATGGACCTATCGAGGCCTAGGACGCCCCTGACGATGTCGGATGCCCAACACTCGCATGAAAGCGACCCATCACAGAAGCCTCCCATTCCGAGGCGCAGAAAAGTGAAAGCGCGACGGCGCCTAATCAGTCTGTTGGCTTGTGTGGGGGCGGCAGTACTCCTGTCTTGCGCCGCTGTGGCATGGCTTGGCGTGAAAGCGTCCAAGGTGAATCAAGAACTTAGCGCTGCATCGAAGCTTGTCGACGGACTCAAGGAAGACGTAGCTAGGAACGACCCCGCCAGCGCTACAGCAACTGTTGAGCAAATCCGCTCTCACACCGCCTCCGCCGAAGAAGCGGCTACAGATCCTATTTGGGTCTTGGCTTCGGCCATTCCTGGAATCGGTCCAAACTTCAGTGCCGTAGCAGAGGTTGCACGTTCAGCCGACGACGTTGCCAATCTTGCATTAGCACCACTCGTCGGGGTCTTTGGCTCCCTGAATTGGGAAACATTAGCCCCGAACGCCACTGGAATAGATTTCGGTCCGCTCGAGGCAGCGTCCCCCAGCGTCACATCTGCAGCACACGCTGTTCGCACTTCCGCGGCACGGCTGGAGGAAATTGACAGTACGAAGCTGCTACCACAAGTCGCAGAGCCCTTGGTTGAAGCCAGGAATAAACTCCACGATGTCACTGATGCCCTTGATGCATCCGCAAACGCATCACAGTTGCTTCCCGCGATGTTAGGGGCCCTTGAAAATCGCTCCTACCTACTCATGATTCAGAACAATGCCGAATCCCGGGCATCCGGTGGAATCCCAGGTGCAATCGCCGTACTCAACTTGGATAAGGGCAAGCTCACTTTAGGCGCCCAAAGCAGTGCAACCGACATGGGGGTGATTTCTCCACCTGTTCCGGTGGACGCACAACAGCAATTCATCTATTCGCCCCGCTTGGGAAAGTTCATGCAGGATGTCAATCTGACGCCCGATTTCCCGACGGCAGCATCGACTGCCCAACAGATGTGGGAGCGAAGGACCGGTCAGCGTGTAGATGGCGTGATATCGATCGACCCAATCACATTGGCATACATTCTGAAAGCCACTGGGCCCATCACGATCACAAACCCAGATCTGGTTCAACTGGCCGGGGAATCACTGCCAACTCAGCTTGATGGCGGAAATCTTGTCAAGACTCTGCTGTCAGACGTCTACAGAGAGATTGAAAAACCGGAGTTACAAGACCTGTATTTTGCGGGCGTTGCCCAAGAAGCTTTCTCGGCATTGTCCGGGGGCAAGGGAGACGCGAAGGGACTCCTCGAGGGCATTACTCGAGGTACCAAAGAGGGCAGAGTCCTTGTTTGGTCCGCAAACAGTGCCGAACAATCGGTCCTAGTCAGATATCCGGTGAGTGGATCAATAGCGGGCCCGAGTGTTTCACCCGCGGAATTCGGTGTCTACTTCAATGACGGCACCGGTGCCAAGATGGACTACTACGTCAAACGCACGGTTCAGCTTTTTAAGGAATGTCCGAAAGACGGCTACGAGCAGACCACCGTTCGAATCACGAGCTCGAATACCGCGCCCAGCAGTGCCGCAACTTCTTTGCCCGCTTATGTCACGGGCGACGGAAATTTCGGGGTGCCGCCGGGGTCCGTTCAGACTAATATTGTCGCCTACGGACCGGTCCAAGCCCATGTTGAGATTGCGAAGCTGGACGGGCAGAGGACGGAGTTCGCTCCCTACATACACAGCAACAGGCCTGTTGGAGTCTTAGCAGTGCGACTCGCACCTGGAGAAAGCCGCAGCGTGGAGTTTACTTTCGGCAAAATAGTCCAGCATACGGAACCTAACCTGGTTGTCACGCCCACGGTGCAGGATGTAAAGGATGTGATCCTGCCCACACAAAATGCGCAATGTGGCTAGGCCGTGTGGACACGGCGTTAACACTATGTAAACCGACTGGATTGACGTTGCTCACACCACGCGCAAAATGGTAACGTCTTTCTGGGATATCTATCCGGCATTTCCGTACAGGTCTCGTGCGGTGAGGAAACCTCCTCAATTCGGGTACATCTAAAACTTAAACGTCTCCGGGGGGACACACATGAAAAAGACACTCGCAGCACTCGCACTGGCTGGATCCATCGCACTTATCGGCTCGGCCCCTGCAGTCGCAGGCACCTACCCGCCCCTTCCGCCGCAGGCCGCCGTTTCTGACGGCACCGTTGGCCCGGGCGAAAGTTTCGTCTTCCGCGGCCAGGGCATGCAGCCTTTTGAAACCATCACCATCACCGTAACTCCGGGCAACCCGCCCGCAGCTTCCGGCGCTACCTTCGGTGGCACCTCAGTCGTTGGAAAGATCCCTGTTTTCCTGGCGCCGCAGACTTTCAGCGCCACAGCAGACGCTCAGGGCGCCTTCGCTTACCCGCTGGCCATCAGCGAAGCGGGAACCTACTCCATCACGGCTACGGGTAACACCTCCGGCGTCACTGTCGGCCCCGTCACTGTGACGGTTGCTGCGTCACTGGCAAACACCGGCGGCGCTCCGCTCGCCACCACCGGTGGCGGGCTGGCCAACACCGGTGCTGACTCCGGCCTGGTTCTCTGGACCATCGTCGGTGCTGGCGCACTTGCCGCCGGTGCAGCTTCCGTAGTTGTTGTTCGCCGCCGCGCCAAGACCGAGGCCGCTGCGTAACCGCAACACCCACAAGCACCAAAGAGGGTGGGTGGTTCTCCGGGAAACCGGGAACCACCCGCCCTCTGCATTTAAGCAAAGAACACCACATGAACCGGCCACGTCCGTGGTATTTATTAGAGCTATGGGGAGACATTGGCGCAGAACACGGTGGCAGTTCGACTTCTCCATACCCCTGCCGGGCCCTCAGGCCCTCCCCTACGTCCTCCTAGGCCTTCTCGCTGTCGCCGCTCTAGGCGCGGCGTATTTAGCCATTCTGAGAACGTCCTGAGGCCCTCTTGAATTTCTTTGCAGACCCCCGCCCGTGGCGCTGGGTCCTCGTAGCAATGCTTGTCCCGCTTGCGTTCGTGGCATTCTGGCCGAGCCCCATAGATCGGCCCGTGCAGAGCGACCTGGCAAGGCTATTGAAATTCCTTCACTCCCACGGAATTCCGAAGTGGTTCAACTACAAATTTGTGGAAGCGTCTGCGAATGTTGCGTTATTTGTCCCCGTAGGCGCCGTAGCATCCATGGCATTTCCTGCCAAACGCTGGTGGCAGGTCGGCGCCTTTGGCCTCATCGTGTCCGGCTGCATGGAACTGGGGCAACTGCTGTTTCTTGACAACCGCTTCGCCAGCCCACTGGACCTTGTCACAAACACGGGAGGAGCTGTAATTGGCGCGCTCCTGGCCTCAGCAGTCCTTAAACGACTACGGGCCCGCCGCTTGGTCAGCGGCGGGCCCGTCGAGAGCAAGAACAGCAGCAGCTAGCTGACGAAGCCCTTCATCCAGGTCTTCAGGTCCTCGCCGAACTCCACACGCTCTGACGCCAAAGTGATCACGGCCTTGAGGTAGCTGAGCTTGTCTCCGGTGTCGTAGCGACGGCCCTTGAAGACCACGCCGTAGACGCCCGAGCCTTCGCCCTCGCCTGCAGCCAGGGTCTGCAGGGCATCCGTCAGCTGGATCTCTCCCCCGCGGCCCGGCTCGGTCTTCTCCAGCACGCCAAACACGGACGGGTGCAGCACGTACCGGCCAATGACGGCCAGGTTGGACGGTGCCTCGCCCGCGGCCGGCTTCTCCACCAGGCTGTTGACCCGGACAAAGTCCTCACCCTCAACCGGGGAGATATCCGCGCAGCCATAGGCGCTGATCTGGATGGGGTCCACCTCGATCAGGGCGATCACGGAGCCACCGGTCTTCTGCTGCACCTCCATCATGGTGGTGAGCAGGCACTCGGCCTCGTCGATCAGGTCGTCGCCCAGCAACACAGCGAACGGCTCGTTGCCCACATGCTGGCTGGCGCACAGTACGGCATGCCCCAGGCCCTTGGCTTCGCCCTGGCGTACGTAGTGGATGGGGCCCAGCTGGGAAGCGTACCGGATGGACTCAAGGCGCTCTTTGTCGCCCTTCTTCTCCAGTGCGGCCTCCAGGCCTGGTTCGCGGTCGAAATGGTCCTCCAAGGCCCGCTTGTTGCGGCCCGTGATCATCAGGAGGTCGTGGAGGCCAGCATTGACCGCCTCCTCCACCACGTACTGGATGGCCGGCCTGTCGACCACCGGGAGCATTTCCTTCGGCATTGCCTTGGTGGCGGGTAGGAAACGCGTTCCCAATCCGGCAGCAGGAATGACGGCTTTGGTCACAGATTTCCCCATAGTCATACGTGAACCATACAAATCAGTACCCCGAGATAGCAATTGCTAACCAGTAAACCTTGGCTCACGCTTCTCCTGGAAAGCCCTGAATCCTTCGGCATAATCATCGGTTTTACACAGTCGTGCCTGCTCCGAATTTTCTTCTTCCATGGCCTCCCACAGGCCCAGCCGCTGGTCCCGGATGTGCGCCACCAGGTCCTTGCTCGCGTTGAAGGCTCCGGTTGCCCCGGTGGCCACCTTCGACACAATAGCCCGGGTGTTGTCCAAAAGTTCATCCGCCGGCATGGCCCGGCTGAACATCCCCTGCGCCACGGCGTCCGCGCCGCTCATCAGTTCCGCCGTGTAGATCAGGTCCAGCGTCCGGTGCATACCCAGGCGCTCGGTGAAGTACCAGTGCCCGCCGGAATCCAGCGTGGCCCCCAGCTTGGCGAACGGCGAGCCGAACTTGGCGTTCTCCGCAACGTACACCACGTCCGTGGCCAGCAGCAGGCCCAGCCCAACGCCCAGGCACGCGCCGTGGGCGGCCGCGAAGGTCGGCGCCGGGAACTCACTCATCTTTTTCAGCAGCGGCTGCACCAGCCCGCCCAGGTACGCGGCAGCGTCGTCGCTCTCCGGCGAAACCCCTGAGATGTCCCGGCCGGCACAGAAGGCCCGGCCCTCTCCCCTGAGGAGCAGCGCCCGCACCTCACCGCGTGAGGCGGCGGCAGCGGCGTCGTCGTACGCCTGTGCCAGCTCTTTCAGCGCCTGCTCGTCCAGCGAGTTCAGCTTGTGCGGTGCGTCCAGCACTACCTCGGCCACGCCGTTGCTGATGGAGAGGGAAATCATGGGGCTCCTTGGTTCGTCCGTGTCCCCACCCGCACCCTAACCTCGCAAGCTCGGCCAGGGAACCCTGCGGGCGTGTACCCGGACTCAATTGTTAGTAGAAACTAGACGTCGAAGTCGACGCTGACTTCCTTGCTGGTGGGGTGGCTCTGGCAGGTCAGTACGTACCCCTTGTCCAGTTCATCCTGCTCCAGCGCGTAGTTCTCGTCCATGGCCACGCTGCCGGTGACCACCTTGGCGCGGCACGTGCCGCACACTCCCCCGGCGCACGCGAACGGCACATCCGGACGGACCCGCAGCGCGGCGTTCAGGATGGACTCGCGGGCGTGCGTGGGGCTGGCCACCTCGCCCTGCAGGCCGTCCAGCTTGAACGTGATCTTGTACGTCTCCTTGGACTCGTCCACCACCACGGGACGGCCGGCGTGGCCTTCCGGGCGGTCCGGCTTGCCCGACGTGAACAGCTCGAACCGGATATGCTCCGGCTTCACGCCGCGCTCGGCCAGGGTGTCCCGGCACAGCTGCACCAGCTCGAACGGCCCGCACAGGAACCACTCGTCCACATCGTCCGCGTGGATGGCCGTGCCCAGCAGCTGCTGGAGCTTCTCGGCGTCGATCCGGCCGCTGAGCAGCGGCGCGATGCGCTGCTCGCGGGACAGCACGTGGTGGATGGCCAGCCGCTGCGGGTACTTGTCCTTCAGGTCCGCGAGCTCCTCCAGGAACATCACGTCCATGGCGGCCTTGTTGGCGTAGATCAGGTCAAAGCGGGTCTCCGGGTGGGCGGCCAGCAGCGTGCGGGCAATGGCGATCACCGGGGTGATGCCGGACCCCGCCGCGATGGCCACGAAGGTGCCTCCCCCAATCGAGGCAGCTTCCCCCGCCAGGTCCTCCGGGTGGTTCATGGAGTTCATGACATTCTGGTCCACGGCTTTGCCGTCCCGGCCGTGCTTGGACACAAACGCGCCCATGGGGCTCATGACGTCCAGGGTGTCCCCGACCTTCAGCTCCGCGTTGGCCCACGTGGAGAACAGCCCGCCCAGGTCCTTCTTCACGGCGACGCGGATCTCGCTGCTGCCGTCCGGGAAGCTGCGCGGCTCGGCGCAGATGGAGTAGCTTCGGCGCACCTCGTGCGGCTCGCCGTTCTCGTCCTGGAGCGTGGTGCGCAGGGCCACGTACTGGCCGGGCAGGTAGTCGAACTGGCCGGCGAGCTCCTTCGGAACTCCGAAGGTGACCTCGATGGCGTCCTCGGTGAGCCGGCGCACCTCCGCCACGGCGAGGGTGTGGAAGGACGGACGACGGCGGCCGGTGGCCTGCGCCGATTCGGCGGCGGTCTGGCGGACAACAGGCATGGGGGCTTCCTTACAGGACTTTGAAGTAGTCGAACGGTTCCTTGCAGTCCTGGCAGACGTACAGCGCCTTGCAGGACGTGGACCCGAAGCGGGTGAGTTCCTTGGTGTTCAGGGACGAGCATTGCGGGCACTTCACGGCCATGGTGAGGCGGATTGGGCCTGCGTGCCGGGCAGCGGCTGCCATCCCGGTGGGCGGGGCGATGCCGTACTCCTGCAGCTTCGCCTTGCCGGCGTCCGTCATCCAGTCCGTGGTCCACGCCGGGGCGAGCACCATGTCCACGTGGACGCTGGGGTAGCCTGCCTTTTGAAAGGCTGCCTCAAGGTCATCCCGGATGGCATCCATCGCGGGGCAGCCCGAGTACGTGGGCGTGATGGTGACCTGGACCGCGGGAACCAGCCCGCCGTCGTCGACCATTCTCACGTCCCGAAGGATGCCCAGGTCCTCGATGGTGAGCACCGGGATCTCGGGGTCGCACACGGTGGCGGCGATGTCCCAGGCCTTTTGCTCGGCGCTCCTGGGCCTGGACTTGGAGCCTGCGACGTACATTTCCACGACGGTCACCAGCTTGCCCCGGGGTACTCGCGGGCCAGGACCTGCATCTCGGCGAGGATGTAGCCCAGGTGCTCGGAGTGCTTGCCGCTCCGGCCGCCGCCGGGTGCCGACGGAACGTCCGGCACCTCCAGCCCGGCCTCTTTGAGGACTTCCCCGATAAGCCGGTCAAAGTCTTCCCGGATTGAGGAAGGCACGACGGCGGCACCGGCCTCCGCGAGGCGGGTCACCAGGGCGTCGTCCTCGAAGAGCTCGCCGACGTAGGGCCAGACCAGCTTGAGGCCGTGGATGATCCGCTTGCGGGATTCGTCCGTGCCGCCGGCCAGGCGTAGGATCCACTGGGCGCTGTGGTCCCGGTGGTAGTCCACTTCCTTTACGGCCTTGGCGGCGATGGCGGCCAGGGTTTCGTCGCTGGATTCCGTGAGCCGGCGGTAGAGCTCGAACTGGTAGTAGCTCACCACGAACTGCCGGGCGATGGTCACCGCGAAGTCGCCGTTGGGCTGCTCGAAGAGGTGGGCGGAGCGGAACTCGTGCTCGCGGCGGAAGTAGGCGAGGTCGTCCTCGGACTTGGCTGTTCCGTCCTCGTTCGCGAGGGCGCCGCCGGCGTAGGTCAGGAAGCTCCGGGCGTGGCCCAGCTGGTCCAGGGCGATGTTGCCCAAGGCCACGTCCTCCTCCAGCTCGGGGGCGCGGGAGATCCAGTGGCCAAGGCGCTGCGCCAGGATCAGGGCGTCGTCGCCCAGTCTTAGGGCGTATTCCGCGACGTCCCCGCTGGGCTTGACCAGGCCGGTGCGGACCTCAAGGGCGATGTCCTCCGGGCGGAGGGCGTTGCCCGGGGTGATGCGGGTGGCGCTGGCGTTGCTGTCGCCGCTTCCCGTGGGGGCTGCATTGGGGACGCCGGTGGAGATGTCGCCGTGGCCGGTTGCTGCTTCTGCGCTGGTTTCCGTTGCTTTGGTTTCCGTTGCTTTGGTCTCGGGGCTGCTCACAGGTGCTTCACCCCTTCGCTCTTGGTGTAATACGTGGCGTGCCGGTAGTCCTTGCCCTGCGGGGACTCGAAGAACGACCCCTTGGAGTCCGGATCGCTGGCGGCAATGGCGTCGGCCGGGACCACCCAGATGGACACGCCCTCGTTCCGGCGGGTGTAAAGGTCGCGGGCATTGCGCAGGGCCATGGCGGCGTCCGGCGCGTGCAGGGACCCGGCGTGGACATGGCTCAGGCCGCGGCTGGACCGGACAAAGACCTCCCACAGGCCCCAGGCGTTGCCGGGCGTGTTTGAGCTTGTGGAAACCCGGGTCTCGCCAGGCCCGACCACCGGGCTGGACTTGATGTCTGCGGGCTCGACGACGGGGCTCGCCTTGGGCGCCTCGCGGTTGATTTCGGTGGCCGAGCTGGCCGGGACTTCCGGGTTGCCGTGGGGGCTCATGCTGCGTATTCCTTCGTCGTCATTGACTGTTTTGCCTGCCGTTTTGCTGCATAGGCGGCCGCTGCCTCGCGGACCCAGGCGCCGTCGTCGTGCGCTTCCCTCCGGCGCTCAAGCCGCTGGGCGTTGCAGGGACCGCGGCCGGCGAGGACTTCCTTGAACTCGTTCCAGTCCAGCGGGCCGTGCTCCCACTTCCTGGTCTCCTCGTTGAAGCGGATCTCACTGTCCGGGAGGGTGAGGCCCAGCACGCGGACCTGTTCCACCATCATTCCCACGAAGCGGCTGCGGAGTTCATCGTTGCTGAAGCGCTTGATGTTCCAGGCCATGGACTGGCGGGAGTTGGGCGAATCGTCGTCCGGCGGACCGAACATCATCAGCGCCGGGGCGTACCAGCGGTTCACGGCGTCCTGCGCCATCTGCTTCTGCTCCGGAGTGCCGTGGGAGAGTTCCAGCAGGATCTCGAAGCCCTGGCGCTGGTGGAAGGACTCCTCCTTGCAGATGCGGACCATGGCGCGGCCGTAGGGTCCGTAGGAGGCGCGGCACAGCGGCACCTGGTTGCAGATGGCGGCGCCGTCCACCAGCCAGCCGATGGCACCCATGTCCGCCCAGGTCAGGGCAGGGTAGTTGAAGATCGAGGAGTAGCGGGCCTTGCCGGCGATGAGGTCGGCCGTCATCTTGTCCCTGTTTTGGCCAAGCGTCTCCGCCGCCGAGTAGAGGTAGAGCCCGTGGCCGGCCTCGTCCTGGACCTTGGCCATCAGGATGGCCTTGCGCTTCAGGCTGGGGGCGCGGGAAATCCAGTTGGCTTCCGGCTGCATGCCGATGATCTCGGAGTGCGCGTGCTGGGAGATCTGGCGCAGGAGGGTCTTGCGGTAAGCGTCCGGCATCCAGTCCCTCGGCTCGATCCGCGAATCCTCGGCCATGACGCGGTCAAAGTTGGCCTGGCCGTCCGCCTCGCGCTGGGCTGCTTCCTGGCTCTGTTCCTGGCTCTCCCCGCGGGATAGCTCAGCGGGCACTGACTGCAGATTCTGCGCTGCCATGGTTGCTCCTATGCAAAGGCCTTCATTGGGGGCTAATTATTTACCGACCGTTCGTTCAGGATATGCGGAAGGCTCGGAGGGCGTCAAGCAGCCACCAGGACGCTCTCTCACCTCCTGCGGCTTTTCCCCGGACGCTCTCTCACGTCCTGCAGCTTTTCCCCGGACGCTCTCTCACTGCCTGCGGCTGGCGCAAGGAGACAAGACCGAGTGGTGGCCCACCCGATCCTGAGTACAAGCAGGAGACACCGAAAACGGCCAACCGGCAATTAACGGGTATCAGGTACTCGCGACGCGCGCTCCCCCATCCTGTGGACTGGTGGTTCAACTGAACACCGCCTATCGCAAAGGTCTCAAAATGCGTGAAGAAGCGATATTCCAGTGCGCCCTGCCTGAGTTGGCTGGCCGGATGCACCCCAACCCCGACACGGTGCCGTGATCGCTGTGCCGGACATGATTGATTCCGCGCTGATGACGCTGGGTCCGTTCCTGTTCATGGCGGTCTCCGTTATCGGCGTCCGCATGGCCGGATACTGGTTGAGCTTCATCTTCTTCTCGGGACGCTTCCGGCGGCGGGAGGCTGTGACCACCACCGAACTGCGCGGGCTGGATGTACCGTTCGTCAAGATCCAGATCACCACGCGCGGCTCAGACGGCAGTACCGGCGTCATCCTGCGCGGGATTCGCAACGTCGTCGAGCTTGGCCGTGAGGACCCGGCGTTCTACAGCTGCTTCCTCTCGGTGGAAGTTGTGACTGAATCCGCCGATCAGGCGGAGACTGTGCGGAGCGTCTTCCAGGACGCACCGATCGCCGTCCACACCCTGGTGATCCCTGTCAACTACGAAACCCCTGCCGGAACCGGCCTCAAGGCCCGGGGCCTGCACTATGCCGTGGAAAACCGGCGGGGTCTGTGGAACAGGAAACCGGGCCGCACCTTTATCGTCCACTACGACGAGGAGAGCGTCATGGTCCCGGACGAGCTCCGTAAGCTGGTGAAGGTCCTCTCCACCACGAAGAAGAAGGTCCTCGAAGGCCCTATCTACTACCCCCTGGAATACCTGCGCGCGTCCGTGCTCTGCCGGTCGATGGAAGCAAACCGCCCCATGGGCTGCTATGAGTGCCGCCACGTGATGGAATCAGGCGTTCCGCTCCACCTCCACGGCTCCAACTTGGTGGTGGATGAAGCGCTGGAGAACGAACTGGGCTGGGACATCGGCTCCCTGGACGGCCGGCCGTTCATTGCCGAGGACTATGTGTTCGGAATGAACGCTTTCACCAAGTATGGCCGCGGCATTTTCGACTGGCACGGCTGCCTCATGCTGGAACAGCCTCCCTTTTCGGTGCACAGCGCCTTCAAACAGCGGTACCGCTGGATCTTCGGCGTTCTGCAGGGGATCACCGCCGCGGCGCGGAGCCCGCGCTTCCGTGCCCTTCCGCTTTGGACCAGGACAGGACTGTTGTGGGGTACACGGTTCCGCATCGCCACCTTCGCCCTCGGCGCCGTCGTCGGGACACTCTCACTGCTGGTGGTCCCGATCTTTGTGGGCCGTGCCCTGGCGGCGCTGATCCTCGATGAACCTCCGCTGATCCCCGGAGCAGCCAGCCTCTGGCTGGCCGTGATCGGCTCGATGTGGCTGGGTTCGGTGTTCGTTGGTGCCTGGCACAATGTGGCCGACGCCGGGCTGGACAGATGGTCCCGCACATCGGAAATCGCCCGCGCGGTAGCCGTAGCCCCTATTTCAGGAATCTGCGAAAGTTCCGCGGCACTCGTGGCCGTTGCCGGCTGGATGTCCGGAAAACGTGGCGTGGAGTGGATCCCGACCCCCAAGACTAAGCAGGCAGATCTCGCGAGCATCAGGAACGGTGATTGACATGGAACCAAGCACAACAGTCTCCGTCGGAGAGGTCTGACCGGCACAAACGGCTCCAACCGCGGCAGGGGTCGCCAGCGAGGAACTTCCCATGCCGACGGCGGGAGGCAGGGCCAGCCTCCGGACCCGCCTGCTGTGCATAGCCCTGCTGTTCACCGCAGCGGTCATGGCCTCCGTCTTCATCGCTGTACCCCTGGCGGCGGCCCTGCACGTAGTGCTATATCAGCTCCTGCTGGACGTCATCTTCGCGACCGCAATCACCGCCGAATTGGCGCTGATCGTGGTGTTCATCATCCTGAAGACCGAGAAAAGGGTACTCGGAGCCCCATGAACAGGGAAGGCGCAGCCCGGAAGATGGTCCTTTGCATGGTTGCGCTTGCGATCGCAAGCGTTTCCCTGGCCTTCGCCATCACCGAACCTCGCGTCGCATTGCCCGTTCCCGAGCCCGGGCATGCCCACTTTGGCGTCCAGCTGGACTGGCAGCACGATTCCGTGGAAGGTTATGCATCCCGACTGGGAGCGACACCCGCGTTGCATGGACGCTATGTCAACTTCCCGCTGACCCCGGAGGAGGAAAAGGCAGTGGGCGAGGAGATATTGGCGCTGGCTGCCGCTCGTTCGGCCATGATGTTGACGCTGGAGCCCCGGAACGGCCTCGCGTCCATCACGCCTGAAGTGCTTGCGGACTTCTCCCAGGACCTGACGGCGTGGAGCCGAAAGGGTGTTCCCGTCATGGTGCGCTTCGCTCATGAAATGAACGGATCCTGGTATCCATGGGGTCAGCAGCCTGCGCCTTATATCGAAAAGTTCCGCGAGGTGGCGGCAGTCGTCCAGGCTGTCCCCGGATCAACCATGTTGTGGTCGCCGAACGAAGGCGGAGGCTACCCGTACTCTGGCGGGGTTCACGAGGCGAAGCCCGGAACAGCGGCATTCGCTGCCCTGGACACTAACGGTGATGGCAGGCTGTCCATGGACGATGACCCCTACAGCCCCTACTGGCCAGGGGACGACGCCGTGGACTGGGTGGGACTCACGCTCTATCACTTCGGCGACGCCTACCCCTGGGCGGAAAACGAGATTCCCGCCCCGGGCAAGCTGGCCGCCAAAATTACCGGAACATACAAAAACGGCTTCGTGGATGAAACCGCCGTCCCGGACTTCTACGCCGCCTACGCTGCAGGGCACTCCAAGCCATTCGCCATTTCCGAGACCGCAGCGTTCTACAACACCGCCCGGAGAGACGGCGCGGCAGCCCTGGACATCAAATCTGCCTGGTGGAAGCAGCTGTTCGACCCCGGTCTCTCAACGCGGTTCCCCCTGATGAAACTGGCCGTATGGTTCGAGTACGCCAAAGAGGAGACGGAACCGACCAACCAGGTCATCGACTGGAGGGCCACCGCCGATCCGGCCACCCTGGCGGCGTTCCAAGCGGCGGTCCCTTCCCGGTTCGTTATGGCGCCGCTGGGAGGGTAACAGGCAGACTGCTGATAATTCCGGCTGGACTTGCTGTCGACACCACTGCCTCGGAGACCGCCCGGTCAGCGCCGCGATGAGCCGCCCAGAGTTGGAGCTACAGTCGGCGTCTGAGTAGGCGAACTCGAACCCGTGGACGTCCCCGTCGTTGAACTCGTGGGCGTGGGCGTGGGCGTGGCCGTCGTTGAAGTTTCCGACGGCGATGGTGAGGCTGTGGAGGCAGAAGCCGATGTGGGCGAAATGGTTCTCCCGGCGGGTACGTCAGAAGCGGAGCCTGCCCCAAGCGGGACTGAAATTCCTTCCTTGGCAGCATTCGGCACATTCTGCCTGGTAACCGCTACGTCCAAAGTGGCTTTCCGGGCGCCTCCTCGCACCCACTCACCGCGGACTACGCAAGATTCACCAGGTTTGAGAACAATATTCGAGCACCCATTGTGTATTTCCCTGAATAAGACGTTGCCGAATCCAACCTCGGGGGCAATGTCTTCATCTGTCTCATTGACCACTTCGAAAGATTCAATCGCGCCGACCTTGACAATTTCTTCGCTTTCTCCGGGTTCGAATATCCAGTTATTCCCGCCGATCTTTACTCGGTTATCAACTGCCACCGGCTCGGCGTTACCGAGACTGCCGCTATCTGTTGGGGACTCCCCACCGCATGCGCAGAGCGCGGCAATAGCGACGAGGCAACTGATCCCTATGGATATCACTTTCTGTTGCACTGTTTATCCCCTGCCTGGCTCGAACTCAACCCTGTATTCGGCGCTCTCATCCAGAACGATTGCGACACCAGCACTCCGCGACCAGTCCGCGGGAAGCAGGAAGTACTTGCCGGAGCTCAGCGTCACAAATTTGAGCCCCGTGTACTTGAAGCCGTACTTCGAATCGAGGGCCGAAATTCTCTCCTCCGTAACGGATCTTCCTAGGGCGAGCGAATGAACGCTGTATACGGTTACGGATGGACGCCTATTCAGATCCTGCGCGTAATCCCTGGATCTGCCGGTGCCAAGAGCCCCGGCGTAGGACGAGCAGGCCCAGAATAGGGCCACAACGACAAGGAGAACCACGGACACGTAGCCAAGCTTCTCCCACATGGGCAAGCGCCTCAGTCTTTGATCACCTAAGGCCGTCCGTCGAAGCACCCAGAAAGCGTAGGCACTGACGGCGACTCCACCGCCGAGCGCTGAAGGTTCGAAGAGGAAAGGAGTCGCAAATGGAAGATTCGCGAACATAGTCCAGACTCCCAGTGAGGTGACGAATGCCCCGACCAGAAGCACAAGTACGGCACCGACCTGGACATACCCAAGCCCAACCTCCCGCCGGATAATAAAGGCAGTTACCGCATGAACTCCTACACATGCAACCGTGATTAGCAAAATGATTATCGCTGGAACAATCAGCGCATCAGCGCTACGCAGAAGATAATCTACGGTCGAATACTCGAGGATACTTTGGTCAATACCAAAATATGCCGTACGGGTAGAAGTCATAGTCCATCCGAACCAAAACGCCAAAGCGGTGGCAACGGTGGTAAGGGGTGCGATAATGGCGAACCACTGTAAAACCGACTGACTGAGATCGGCACCGCTTGCAGTTTTTATCTCACGTCTTCGCGACAATGAAGAGGGTCGTCCTGCTGCAGAAGTCCGGAATCCGCGACTAATTTCTCGGCTTTGCCGACGTCCCGCGATGTTGCGCGAATTCACTGGCCTTCACCTGAATCCTATAGTCATTCCTTTTTGCAACGCGCGACCTTTCATCATGTTCTAATTGTAAGACTGGCGTTGTTCACAGGGAATGCGACGGGCTCTTTGGATATTTGCTCACGCTGGTCGTTACTACGGCGTTACCGCTCGTTGACACTGGATCCCAGCCCAGGCCGCCGACCTGGCACTAACTCCCGAGTTGGCACTTAACGGCAGTCCCGCCGTCGCACACGGCCGCCAACTGTCATCCAGTGCTCCGGATCTGCTTGGACCGGTCTCTGCGCGGAAAATGTCAGACCCTCTCACGATGATTGATACATGGGAAGCGCAGCAGCGGCGGAGGCATTTGAGACCATCAATGCCGCCTTGGCTGTGCTTGCAGCTGAAGTGGATGAGGCCCACTGTTCGTCGGCTGGGGCCGATCCGTTGGGCGGCGCGGCGGATACTTGCCTCACCATCCTCGCCGGGACTGCCGGGGCAGAGGCACGGATGGCCGCGCTGAAAGCCAAGGCTGCCGTGAAGTTCGCGGACACGGAGGCATCGCTCGCCCCTCCTGACGCGCCGCAGCAGCCGCAGGAGATGGCGGTCAAAGCGGAGATCGCATGCGTCCTGGCTATCGGCCCGCGCGCTGCGGGCGCGCTGCTGTACCAGGCCCACGAACTCACCACTAACTTGCCGCTGACCCTCTCCGCCCTGCAGGCCGGCACCATCTCCTGGCAGCACGCCCGGGTCATGGTGGATGAGACGGCCTGCCTGGATCCGGCCGGGGCGGCTGCGTTGGAAGCGCACTTCCTGGACCCGGAGGCCTCGAACCCTGCCCGTGGCTGCCCCGCAGGGGAAATGCCGGCGTCCCGGTTCCGTCACAAGGCCCGCATCTGGCGCGAACGCCACCACACGGAAAGCATCGAAAAGCGCCACGCCAAGGGCGTCCTGGACCGGAGGGTCGAATACACGCCGGACAAGGACGGCATGGCCTGGCTCGCCGCTTACCTGCCCGCCGCCACCGCCAGCGCGATCTGGAACCGCACCACCGCCGTCGCCCGGCGTCTGCAGGGCCCTGAGGAAACCCGCAACCTGTCCCAACTGCGGGCTGACGCCTACGCCACCGCACTCCTCGGCGGCGGCACCGGCCGCAGTATTAACGACGACGGCGACGCGGGGAATCCGGGAAAAGTCCCCACCCCACGGGCTGAGGTCCTGGTGACTGTGCCAGTGTTTTCCCTGCTCGGCGCCACCGATGAACCGGCCATGCTCGACGGTTACGGCCCCATCCCCGCATCGATGGCCAGGGACGTTGTGGCCAACGGAGCGGACTCGTTCTACCGTCTCCTGGTTGACCCGCGGGACGGGGCGGCGCTGGAGATCGGCCGCGCCAACTACCGTCTGACCAAAGCAATGCGGACATGGCTGCGCATGCGTGACGGCAAGTGCCCTTTCCCGGGCTGCAGCAACCAGTCCCTGGACAACGAAGCAGACCATATCCTCGCCTGGCATAAGGGCGGAACCACCGGCGTTTCGAATTTGGGACAGCCATGTCCGGCGCACCACCGCCTCAGGCACACCAGCACCTGGAGACCCACTCCGGCCACCAAGAACGAACCACCCGGCTGGATATCGCCAAGCGGCAGGCATTACAAGAGCGAACACCAGGACTGGGAACCACCACACTGGCCCAGGGAACTGGAACCGCACCTGGAACCGCACCTGAAACCGGGCCTGACCCCGGAGGTGACTCCGGAGGTGACATCAGGTGGGCGTCCGCCCCCGGAGCCCAATGGCCATTGCCGCGTGCCGCCGGATTTTGTCCGCGTCGGGCTGTCCCTGGGAGAGGAGGGCTTGGAGAGGATGCTGCATGGTGCCTGATCCCTGCGCTCACTAACCAATAAGGGACCGGGCGCTCTGCAACCGTCGTCGCAACAGGTTCGAGTCCCGGCCCGCCACTGGAGCTCATCGGCCCGCCTTGGTAGCTTCAACGCATGGCCATCAAACTTGAGAACGTCGGAATCGCGGTTCGTGACCTCGAAGCAACAATCGCCTTTTTCACCGACCTCGGGCTCACGGTCGTCGGCCGTGACACGGTCAGCGGCGAGTGGACTGAGACTGCCGTCGGACTGGACGGCAACCACGCCAAGATCGCCATGCTCCAGACCCCGGACGGCCAAGGTCGGCTTGAGCTCTTCGAATACATCCATCCCGAAGCAATCGAGACGAATCCAGACCGCCCCAACGACATCGGCATGCACCGCGTCGCCTTCTCGGTCGACGACATAGACCAAGCCCTCGAGATAGCCGCAAAGCACGGATGCCATCCTTTACGCGGCGTGGCCACCTACGAAGACGTCTACAAACTCACGTACCTCCGCGGTCCCAGCGGGATCCTCGTGATGCTCGCCGAGAAACTGAAGGAAGACTGACACCCGGATCGGCCACGGAAAAGGGGTCAGGGCTCGAAGTAGGTTTTTTCAGGGGCTCCCGCAATCCCGGCGACAACTTCAGCGGCGACGTCGTGCAGTTTCTGGTTCCTTGTACTGGAGACCCGGCGCAGAATGTCGAACGCTTCCTCTCCGGTACAGCGGTTCTGGGCCATGATGATGCCGCGGGCCATGTCGATGGCAGTCCTGTGGTCCAGCGCGGCGGAAAGGTCGTCGGCCCGCAGTTCAGCGGCCGCGATCCGCAAACCCAGGCGCAGCGCATTGCCGGCGAGGTCCGCGAACCGTTCGGCTTCCTTGGTAGTCTCCTCCGTGAAGACCCCGGCGCCGGAAGCAAAGAAATTCAGGGCTGCCGAGGCTCCGCCGCCTAAATCCATCGGCACACCCAGGACACTGCAGAAGCCCTTGTCCGCCAGCTCGCGCCGGAACATGGGCCACCGGGCATCCTTCGACGCGTCGCCCAGCAGCACCGGCGTACCGGTGGTCAGCGCCTGGAGGCAAGGGCCGTCGCCAAGGCGTTGCTCAATGCCGTCCAGCAGGGTTGCCTGATAACTGCTTCCGGCGATCGTAGCGGGGCGCTTGCGCCGGTGAAGAGCTACCGCGCATTCAATCCTGGCCCCGGCTGCCTTGCTCAGCGCAGTTGCCGCGAGCTCTGTCATGCCGTCCAGGAGACCCTTGATGTCATCCATCCCGGCCACCAGATCATGCAGCCGCTCGAAGTCATCCTGCTCTTCCGGCGTGTCCATGATTGTCAATCTAAGGCAGCAGCAGGCAGTTCTCAACTGGTGCCAAAGGCCGGCTTTGTGCCTGCCAAAGGCCACGTGTCTGCCCTGTTCAAAGAGGGCAGAGGCCCGCTTTTCGGCCAGTTGGAAACCGCCTCACGGAGCAGGCTGCCTGCCTCGCCGGTACAGCATCCACCCGGCACCGACGAGCATCAGACTGAGCACCAGGAACCCCAAATCCCACGCAAGCGGGCCGCCGAGATCGTCCCGCACGTGATGGATTCCCAGCAGCTGGTGGTTGACCAGGCCCTCGATAATGTTGAAGACGCCCCAGCCACTGAGGGCCAGGCCACTGTGGAAACCCCAGTGCGGGGACAGCCGCCCCTGCTGGCGCGCCCGGACGGTGAGGGCGGCCGCAGCCACCACCAGGACCCACATGGCGCTGTGGAACAGGCCATCCGCAAGGGTATTCAGCTCCAGGCCGGCCACTGTCTTGGTGTTGCCGCTTTCCGTGTGGCTGAGCATGTGGTGCCACTGCAGCAGCTGGTGCAGGACGATGCCGTCCACAAAGCCGCCCACCCCCATGCCGAACAGGAAGGCGGGCGCCCTGGCGGGTCGGTTGACGGCAGCCTCGGCCGGTGACCCACGGGGTTCCCGTGACACTATTCCCTTCCCCCCTTCTTCCGGTGCACCTCTCACCTAGTCCCTACCCGCCGTCGTGCGCCCTAACCACCTCGGCCGGACGGAAAGGCCACTGCGTTTGAGCCCTTGACCTTCCCTGCCCGAGGTGGGAGCGTAGGGCACGCGGTGCGCCTCAAGCAGCGGGGTGGTTCCTCCACGTGACGGAACCGCACCGCAGCCAACAACCAAGGCGGCACTCATGCGAGCAATGGTTTACCGCGGCCCGTACAAAATCCGGGTCGAAGAAAAAGACATTCCCAAGATCGAGCACCCCAACGACGCCATTGTGCGCGTCACCACCGGAGCAATCTGCGGCTCTGACCTGCACCTTTACCACGGCATGATGCCGGACACGCGGGTGGGCACGACGTTCGGGCACGAGTTCGTCGGAGTAGTGCACCAGGTGGGCCCCTCCGTGCAGGACCTTATCCCCGGAGACCGGGTGATGGTCCCCTTCAACGTGTACTGCGGCTCCTGCTACTTCTGCTCCCGCGGCCTCTTCTCCAACTGCCACAACGTCAACCCGAACGCGACGGCGGTGGGCGCGATCTACGGCTACTCCCACACGTGCGGGGGTTACGACGGCGGCCAGGCTGAGTTTGTGCGCGTCCCGTTCGCCGACGTGGGGCCCGCCAGGATTCCGGACTGGTTGGATGAAGAGGACGCCGTCCTGCTCACCGATGCGCTCCCCACCGGCTATTTCGGTGCCCAGCTTGGCGACATCGTTGAGGGTGACACGGTGGTGGTGTTCGGCGCCGGACCGGTGGGCCTGTTCGCCGCCAAGTCCGCCTGGCTGATGGGCGCCGGGCGCGTGATCGTGATTGACCACCTGGAATACCGCCTCGAGAAGGCCAGGAGCTTTGCGCATGCCGAGACGTACAACTTTGTTGAGTACGACGACATTGTGGTGCACCTGAAGAAGGCCACCGACTACCTGGGCGCCGACGTCGTGATTGACGCGGTGGGGGCCGAGGCGGACGGAAACTTCCTCCAGCACGTGACCGCGGCCAAACTGAAGCTGCAGGGCGGCTCGCCGGTGGCGCTGAACTGGGCGATTGATTCGGTGCGCAAAGGCGGAACCGTCTCCGTGGTGGGCGCGTACGGGCCGATCTTCAGCGCCGTGAAGTTCGGCGACGCCGTGAACAAGGGCCTGACGCTGCGGATGAACCAGTGCCCGGTCAAACGGCAATGGCCGCGGTTGCTCGAGCACATCCGGAACGGGTACCTGAAACCCAGCGACGTCGTCACCCACCGCATCCCGCTGGAGCACATCGCCGAGGGATACCACATCTTCTCCGCGAAGCTTGATGACTGCATCAAGCCACTGATCGTTTCCACCACGGCCTGAAGGGAAGATCATCATGTCTGAGACCCCAACACCCTACGTCGCCGGCAAGCCCCTTCCTCCGGAATCCGCGGCTGCCCTGATGGCCCGCATCCCCGGATGGGGCGTGGACCTGGACCCGAAGGACCGCCCCTCCTTCCCGCAGGAGCGGCCGGGAATTCCCACGGGCGCGCGCTGGGACTTCCCCGAGCGCCAGCCCGAGGAGTGGATCCGGGAGCGGTCCATTGAGCACGCGTTCCTGACCCCCGTCTTCGGCACGTCCACCCCGCTCAAGGGAACCTCGGGGGCCATCCGGAAGTACGCCTACCGGAAGTACAGTGAGGCGCGGGCCGCGCACTGGCTGTTGCTGATCGCCGCTGACCGGGTGGACGCGTGGGAGCACCACCTGCGCTCGCTGGCCACCCTGCGGCCGGACAACCCCGTGACGGAAACCGGGGTGATGAGCGAGTTTTCCGGCAACGGCCTGCGCTCCCGGTTCGGCCAGAAGCGGGCCGACGTCAGCCACCAGTGGATCGATCCCCTCCTGGTGGGCGGCCCCTGGGTGCTCGCCGGCCTTGGTGCCGTGGCCGCCGTACGGGGGCTGCGGCGTCGTGCCCGGGGTCGCGGATGAATTCGACGCGCAAATTACCTGACGCGGGCGGTATTCCACGCGCGTCAGGTAACTTGCGCGTCAAAGGTTCTTTTGCGCGTCGAGAACAGCAGAACGCGCACGACGGCGGGGCACGCCCGCCGCTGCCAGCATTCGTTCCAGCCTCCCGGGCTCCAGATCCGCCCAGTCCCACCTCACCACGTTGAACCCAGCGGCCCGGATCCGGTTCTCGCGCTTCCTTTCCTCCAGTACCGCCTGCGATGCCGTCTTGCCCTTGAGGAACTCCGGCTTGACGTATTTCTCGGCGCCATCGAATTCGCCAACCACCCTGGCCAGCTTCCAGTAGAAGTCGGCGTAGCCCGCCAGACCGTCCCTGTCGTGGATGGCTTGCTGCAGGATCGGCGCTTCGAAACCGGCGATCCGCATCAGCGAGCGGCTGTAGGACTCCCCCGCCGAACCGGACAGGGGATCCGCGAAGTCAACGGCGGCGCTGATCCGCCTTTGCGCCGCCCAACTGTAGAGCGATTCGATGCCCGCAAGGAGCTCCTCCTTGGCCACGGCAGGCAGTCGCAGGGTCCGGTCCGGTTTCAATACATGGTCCAGCGGCGCTGCGGCCTCCGCGAACGGCGTGAAGGCGGCAAGATCAAGGACTGTACGGATACGGTCCGTAACGAGCAGGCCCTCCCGCCGTACAACAGTCAACCCCGCGGGATCTGCAAAGTGGCGGACAACGCCGACACAGGACCGGCCGCCGTCGTTCTTCATGGTCAGCGCGTGGACAGCATGGCGCACGCCAATGGTGGGAATGCCCCAGACGCTGGCCGCGGAATGCCGGGCAAACACGGTGGGGCTTTCAAAGGTTTCAGCGGCGGCGCTGATGCTGAGCCCGCGCGTCGCGAGCAGCCGGGTACCGACACAGGAAAATCACCCCGCTGAAACACGCCAGCAACCTCGCCACGGCAAGCTTGGCCCTACGGGGATACAACGAGTTGGAGGCGGCTCACATGGGAACTCAGGGGATCAAGCCTGAACGGCTCAGCACTGACCGGCTGCAGGCCGGCGACCACATCGAGGCGTGGCACAACGGCAAGCTTTTCCACCGGGGCCGGGTGACCGACGTCGTACCTAAACTGGATCTATTCTGGATCCTGGACGCGAGGACCGGCACGCGGCGGCTGCTGGATCCGGAGGTGCTGGAGATCATCAAGGTGGAGCGCAACCCGAACGGAACCCACGGCGAGAAGCCGTTGTCCGCGTGAAGTAGGGATGGGGCCGTTTAGACGAGTGCTTCGGGGCGGCTTAGTCGGCGGCCGGGGAGGGATACAGACGCGGCGGCAGGGTCTCGGGGAGCCGGCATCGTAAGCGGGCGTGCATAGAATAGTGGCACCGCGGCCCGTCCGCGGCGGGCCTGGCTGCACCGGCCGCCCGTTGTCCATAAAAAGGAGCCCCACCGTGATCGGATTTATCGTTGCCGGACTGGTTATCGGCGCCCTTGCCCGCCTGATCAAGCCGGGCAAACAGGACCTCTCCCTGCTGGCCACCCTCCTGCTGGGCCTCGCCGGCTCCGTGATCGGCGGCGTGATTGCGTCGCTGCTGGGCACCGGCGACATCTTCGAGCTCAACTTCTTCGGCTTCATCGTGGCCGTGATCGCATCGGTACTGCTGGTGGGCGTGGCGGAAGGAATCTCCGGCCGCCGCCGCAAGTCCGTGCGCTGACTCCCGGGCTGGCTGACTGAACAAACGCGCACGACGGCGGTGCCGCCGTCGTGCCTCACAGCGGCGTTGCCCCCGCCGGAATATCAAGGACCGGCCCTGCCAGGGCCGGTCCTTTTCCGTGGTCCGGGGCTGCCGCTGGCAGGCGTTAAGAACGCGTTAAGATCCCGCGGGATCCCGGCCGGAGGCCCCTGACCCGGTGCTACGCTCCGGGGGTCATCCAGCCCGTTCCCCGCCTGCCGGCGGTACAGAAAGTACCCCGTTGACCGCAACCAGCCGCCTGCCACGTTCCCGGCCGTTGGGCTTCGGCAACGGCAAGCCACCCCAGCTGCCACGGCACCCCGAACCGGGGAACGACAACGCCGTCCGCCGGGCCCTTCTTCACCCCGTGCGGTCGGTCCCGCTGGCTTTCCTGGCCGTCATAGCGGTGGGCACCGCTCTGCTGATGCTGCCGCTGGCCCGGACCGCTGAGGACCCGGAAGTCTTTATGAACGCATTGTTCACGTCCGTCTCGGCCGTGTGCGTCACCGGGCTGGTCACGGTGGACACGGCAACGCACTGGACGCTGTTCGGGCAGGCCGTGATCATGGGGCTGATCCAGGTGGGCGGCTTCGGCATCATGACCCTGGCCACGCTCCTGGCGCTGCTGCTCCGCAAGAGCATAGGCCTGCGCGGCCAACTGGTGGCCCAGACCGAGACGCACACCCTGAACCTGGGCGACGTCCGGAGCGTGCTGGTGCGGGTGGCGAAGCTGATGCTCGGTTTTGAAGCCATTACGGCCGTGCTCCTGACCGGGCGTTTCTGGCTCGCCTACGACCAGAACCCCGCCACCGCACTCTGGCACGGCGCCTTCCACGCGGTGTCGGCCTTCAACAACGCGGGCTTTGCCCTGTACAGCGACAGCCTCATCGGTTTCGCCGGGGACCCCTGGATCATCGTCCCCATCTGCCTGGCGGTCATCGGAGGAGGGCTTGGCTTCCCAGTGATCATCCAGCTGCTTCGGGGAGACCTGAAGATCAAGCAATGGAGCGTCCACCTGCGCCTGACCGTCTACGGCACGCTGCTGCTCCTGGTCCTTGGCACCGCGCTCTTCGCGGCGTTTGAATGGAACCGGAACGAGACCCTGGGCGGGATGTCCTTCACCGGCAAACTCCTGGGCTCACTGGCGGGCGGCGTGTTCCCCCGGACGGCCGGGTTCAACAGCATCGACTACGGCGCGGCTTCACCGGAGACCCTGATGGTCACCAACATCCTGATGTTCATCGGCGGCGGCAGCGCCGGCACAGCGGGCGGCATCAAAATCACCACGTTCCTGGTGCTCGCGTTCTCCATCTGGAACGAGGTCCGCGGCCGGGACGAGGTGACCATCGCCCACCGCTCCATCAGCGCCTCGTCCCAGCGACAGGCCCTGTCCGTGGCGCTGCTGGGTGTGGCCGCGGTGGTGGGCGGCACCCTCTTGCTGCTGATCTTGACGGACTACAGCCTTGAGAGGGTGGTGTTCGAATCCATCTCGGCGTTCGCCACGGTGGGGCTGAGCACCGGCATCACCCCCGGCCTCCCGCCGTCGGCCGAATTGGTGCTCATTGCGCTGATGTTCATGGGCAGGATCGGCACCGTGACGGTGGCGTCCGCGCTGGCTCTCTCTTCCCGTCCGCGGCTGTACCGCCTTCCGGAAGAACGGCCTATCCTCGGTTAGCTCCCCGCCATCTCCAGTTGCGGGCGCCCCCCGATGGGAATAGGTTGTGGAGATGTCCAGTACCCCGGAGCGTGACCTCATCCTCGACCTCCAGGACCTGATTGTGGGCACGGACTCCGTCGCCGAGTTCCTGGGAGGCCTCGCTGTCATCGCCGCGGACTTCATCAGCCGGAGCGCGAATGAAACAGTGGAGTGCGGGGTAACCCTGAAGCGCACCAAGCGGACCGCCACCGTGGGCGGCAGCAGCCCCAGGGCCATCCATCTGGACAAGATCGAGCAGCAGGTGGGTGAGGGACCCTGCATCACGGCCCTCAGAACGGGTGTAATTACCCTGCTCAGCGATGTCCGCACGGATGCGCGCTGGCCCGAATACCAGAAGCGGCTGTACGACGAGGGGATCCTCAGCGGCCTGGGAATCCCGCTGCAGCTGGGCGATGACTCCGCCGCGGCACTGAACTTCTTCGCTTCCTCCACCAATGTGTTCTCCGACGCCATCATCAAGGAAGCCGACAGCTTTGCAGAACTTGCCGGGAGCGCAGTCCGCCTGGCCGTGAAGGTGGGCACCGCCCAAGGCACGGCGGACGACCTGAGCGCGGCCATGCAAAAACGGACTGCCATCAATCTGGCGTGCGGGATCATCATGGGCCAGAACCGCTGCACCCAGGAGGAAGCCATGGCCATCCTGACCAACGTTTCCAGCCACCGGAACCAGAAGCTCCGCGACGTCGCCGAGGAAATGGTGGTCAAGATCTCCGGCGGCGCGCCCAGCACACACTTCGATGCGTAAACTGGCGGCATGACACCGCAGGAACTGGCCAACCTGGCCCACCTGCGCCGGGCCCGTGACCGGATCGACCGCGATTACGCCCGGCCGCTCGACGTGCCCACCATGGCTGCCGGTGCCCTCATGTCCGCCGCGCACTTCTCCCGCCAGTTCAAGGCGGCCTACGGCGAGACGCCCTACAACTACCTCATGACACGGCGGATCGAACGCGCAATGGCTTTGCTTCGTTCCGGGGCGAGTGTGACGGATGCATGCATGGAAGTGGGCTGTACCTCGCTGGGTTCCTTCAGCTCGCGGTTCACCGAGGTCGTAGGCATGACGCCCAGCGAGTACCGGTCCCGGGAACACGACGCCGTAAAGGCCATGCCCAACTGCATCGCCAAACAGCACACGCGGCCGGACCGCAAGGGCCCGAAAGCAGCACGCGAAACCGCTCGGGAACAGCCCGGGGGCACACTGAGCAGGATTGAAGAAGCGTCCGCGCCCCAGCTGCCATAGCGTGGAAAACATGAACATTTCATTGAAGTACGCACACGTTACCGTCAACGATCTCGATGAGTCCCTCGCCTTCTACCGCGACGGCCTTGGCCTGGAAGTCAGGAACGACGTCGGCTCGGACGGCCAGCGCTGGGTCACCCTTGGCAGTGCCGCCCAGCCCGACCTTGAGATTGTGCTCTCCCCTCCCCACGCCGGCCGCTCGCAAGCCGACGGCGACGCCATCCAGGAGCTGCTCACCAAGGGCGTGATGCCCATGCTCGTGTTCAGCACGGACGATCTCGACGCCACGTTTGAAACCCTCCGCGCGTCCGGCGCCGAGGTCCTCCAGGAACCCATCGACCAGCCCTGGGGCCCGCGCGACTGCGCCTTCCGCGACCCCTCCGGCAACATGATCCGCATCAACCAGGGCTGACACGCCCGCACCCGGAGGCGTACGGCAGTGACCCACTCCGGGTCATTGCCGCGCGCCTCTGGCGCGTGCCGGAGTAAATCAAATATGAGTACTAACTACTCGTGTGCTCCGGCCAGCCTGCCCGTAGGCTCGAAAATGGCTGCAGTAGCGACGGCCCTTCTCACCTGACGGGGGCAATCACGTGACCCATGGACAAGCACACACCGAGTACCGTTCAGAGGAACTCGCCGTTCTGACCGACTGGCTCGGCGACGGCCCCGACCTGCTTTTTGACCTCGTGGCACCAACAGAGACCGCCGCGCTCCAGACGCTCGCCGAGGCCGGCGCAACAGCACTGACCAGTGCTGCAGGAGCCGACATCGACTGCGTGGTGACCCTTCGGGCGCCGAAACGGAACCCGGTCACGGCCGGCACGCTGGAGGAAGCCGTGTCGCTCACAAAGTGGGACCAGGAGCATTCGCACGGCCCGGCGTCGGCATCGCTGGACAGCAGCGTGGCCATTCTCCTGAAACCCGAATCCCGGGACCCGCGGTGGCCTGAGTACCGCCGGCGGCTGCAGGCGGCCGGCTACGGCAGTGCCGTCAGTCTTCCACTGAGGGTAGAGCATGGCTACGCAGGCGCCCTGACCTTCCTCGCCGCTGAAGCCAATGTTTTTACCGACGAGCTCATGGCCCCGGCCATTGGCTTCCGGGATCTTGCATCGAGGAGCCTGCGCCTGGCAACACAGCTGCGGCGGGCGTCTGAATTCACGGACCAGCTGCGCTCCGCACTGTCCAGCCGCACCACCATCGACATTGCCTGCGGAGTGATCATGGGACAAAACAGATGTTCCTACGACGACGCCTTCGCCATCCTGGCCAAGGCGTCCAGCCACCGGAACATCAAGCTCCGACTCATCGCAGAAGCCATCCTGGAAGGATACGGCGGCGCTCCGGAAACACACTTTGAGGACTGAAACCCCGTGAACTCTCAAGACGTATCAAGACTTCAAGGCAGCTTCTACGTCATCAGTGCCCTCTGGCCACTGATCCATATGCGCAGCTTCGAGGCCGTGAGCGGACCCAAGAAGGACAAATGGCTGGTCCGAACTGTGTCCGGCCTGCTGGTCACCATCGGCATGGAGCAGCTCCGCTCCCCCGGCAACGCGGCGGGTATGGCCGTTGCGAGGCGCCTGGGAATTGGAACGGCGGCCACGTTGGCTGCCATCGACCTGGTCTATGCGGGCAAGGGCCGAATCAGCAAGATCTACCTCCTCGACGCCGCCGTCGAACTGTCATTGATCAGAAGCTGGCTGAAGAAACGGTGACAGGCCGGCACTGAGCTGCCCTTCGCTGGACATGTCGGGCTGCAGTGCGTAGATTCTTAGTGGCAGACATCACGTTCCAGGTGATGTCTCCCCCTTTCGGCCCCGTGCAACGCCGTCTGAAGGTACCGCTGTAGTCACACGGCGGCTGTAATGCACCCAGCGAAAGTGAGCCGATCATGGCTACCTCGCACTTCAACCAGTTCCTTGACCAAGCCACCGTTGCTGAGTTTGATACCGACTGTCCGCTGTCCGCAGATTGCCTGTACGGCCTGTACGTCAGTTGGTGCATCCTTCACCGACTCGAACCCAAGCCGGACATGACATTCAGGGCCGCCATGCACCGCTTGGGCGTCGATGTTCATGACAGCCGACGGCGGATGGTGGGCCCGGCGGCCGCGGATTACATCCTGTCCAGCTACCCTGCCGCAGCCTGAAGGTGTCTATCGATCCACACGGCCCTGGCAACCACGCGCCCCGGGAGCGAGCTGAAGATTCTCCGCTGCTCTGCTCCGGATGCGCGACAGACAGGAGCCTGAAAGTGCACTCAATCACGGCAGTGAATCCGCCGTCGAACGTCTATGTGGAGGTGGGGTACGCCTGCACCGCGTGCAATCTCCATTATTTCCACCGGGCCGACGTCGTGGCTGTCGCCGCCGTCCTCAACAGGGTCCCCTGCTCTGAAGATGTCCTGGTGTTTGGTGGCCACTACATCCACTGCGGCCAGCCAATGCCTACGCTCGGTTCAGAGATCCGCGGGTTCAGTGCCGCCGCCTACACGGACCGCGACCCGAAGGACGCCGTTGGCATCAGCCTGGAGACACGGGTCTTGCGCTGCACCTGCGGCTTCCAGATAGAGTTGCCCGAATAGGGCCCTGACCTGCGGAAGCGCTGAAAAAACCCAATTCTGGGTACTTCCTCCATAAGGGCATGTCACGCGGTGACGGCCCGGTCAGGAGGAAGCATGAAACGCCCTCAAACCGGGGGCTGCGCCGCTGGCTTTCGTGTTGGCCTGGTACCCATGCTTATGGGCGTTCTTTTGGCAGCGCACTCTTTATCTGGCTGCTCTCCAGACAGTGCGGGTGCGGCGGGGGCCGCCCAGGATTTCCGGCGGGCAGTAGCTGGCGGGGATCCCTCTACCGCGTGTTCCATGCTGAGCCCACACACCCGTGAGGAGGCTGCGGCCGAGTCGAACTGCGAAGACGAATTACCGTTGCTGGACCTTCCCGCCGACGGCGCAGTTCTGCGGACCGAAAGCTACGGCCGAAACGCGATGGTGGTATTCGAGGATGACACCTTGTTCCTGTCAGTTTCCGGAACAGGGTGGCAGGTGACCGGGGCCGGCTGCCTACAGCGTGGCGAGTCCCCGTACGACTGTGAAGTTGGAGGGTAGAGATGCGCTGGAGTTTTGTCCTGTACCTGGTGCTCATCTTTGGCGGCCTTGCCTACATGGCCGTTGTGGGCCTGGTCCGGGGATAGAGGCCGAACCATGAAAGCCGCGCTGAGAAACAACGGCTTAAGCCTCTTCTTCGGCCTGATTTTCCTGCTCGCCCTTCTCGGCCAGGGCCTCACCGGCCATGCGCTCTTCAACGAGGAACAGCTTTCGGCGGGCTTGGACGAGATCAGCCTGGGGCAGTACCTCACTTCCTCAAGTTTTGCGGTGGACGTTTCCGAGAACTGGCAGTCCGAATACCTGCAGTTCCTGCTGTACATCACGGCCACGATCTGGCTGGTTCAGAGAGGGTCCCCGGAATCCAAAGAGTTGCACAAAACTGGACTGGAATCTGACAAGCAACAGCTCGTCGCCGAGTACAGCAACGCCAAGTCGCCTGCCTGGGCGAGGGCCCGCGGGTGGCGCCTCACCGTGTTTTCGAACTCGCTGGGAGCCACCATGGGGCTGATTTTTGTCCTGTCCTGGCTCGTTCAATCAATTGCTGGGAACAGCGCCTACAACGAAGAACAGCTCAGCAACTTCCAGCAGCCCGCAGCGTGGGCCGAGTACGTTGCGTCTGCGGAATTCTGGAACCGGACGCTGCAGAACTGGCAGTCGGAGTTCCTGGCTGTGGGCTCAATGGTGGTCCTGGCCATTTACCTGCGGCAGCGCGGGTCACCCGAGTCAAAACCGGTGGGCTCAGCGCACGATGACACCGGGGCAACAGGATAGGGCCCATTACACAATTGCCTGAATACATGCTCCGCTGTACTTTGGAGTGTATGGAAACCCTCACCCACGCCCCGGTGCTTGCGCGTTTCGGGTACGCCGTCTCGGATCCAACGCGGGCGCGGATCATGCTGGCCCTTGCCGACGCACCGTCGTATCCCTCGGACCTGGCTGAGTCGCTGGGTGTGTCCCGGCAGAGCATGTCCAACCACCTGACGTGCCTGCGCGGCTGCGGCCTGGTGGTTGCCGTACCGGACGGGCGCCGCAGCCGGTACGAACTCGCCGATGCCAGGCTGGGCCATGCGATCAGGGATCTGCTGGGCGTGGTCCTGGCTGTGGACCCTGCGTGCTGCGCGCCTGACGGAACGTGCCTGGCATGACGGCGATCATCCAGGGACAGCCTTCCGCTTCGCGCCGGGCTGTACTGGCCCGGCGCATCCGCCTGTTCGCCGCGGCCACCATCATGTACAACATGGTCGAGGCAGTCGTGGCGCTCTGGGCCGGGGGCGAGGCCGATTCATCCGCACTGATCGGGTTCGGGCTGGATTCCATAATCGAAGTTGCCTCCGCTCTGGCACTGTCGTGGCAGTTCGCTGCGAAGGACCCGGAGCGGCGCGAACAGCTGACGTTGCGGATCATTGCGGTGTCCTTCTTTGCCCTTGCCGCTTTCGTGGCCGTGGACGCTGTTGGTTCCCTCTTCGGCGCCGGCGAACCCAGGCATTCCCCAGTTGGCATTGTCATCGCGGCCCTGAGCCTGGGGATCATGCCGGTGCTGTCCTGGTTGCAGCGGCGGGCCGGGCGCGAAATTGGTTCACGCACAGCGGTAGCCGACTCGAAACAGACCCTGCTGTGCACCTACCTGTCAGCCGTCCTGCTGGCGGGCCTGCTGTTGAACAGCACACTGGGCTGGTGGTGGGCCGATTCCGGCGCCGCCCTCATCATTGCAGCGATCGCAGTGCGGGAAGGCATTAACGCCTGGCACGGCGACGCCTGCTGCCCGGTCCCCCACGCCGGCGAGGCCGGCACGGGCGAGGCCGGCGAATCCGGCACGGGCAAGACCGGCGAGTCCGGCGGGGGCAAGACCGGCGAGGCAGGCACGGGCGGCGACTTGAAAACGGACGGCTGCTGCCCTGACTGCACCAGCCCTGATACTCCGCAGCGTTCGACGATTTCCCTGGGCATTACGGTACGCAAGGACTGAACTTGGACTTTGAGCTGCTCTGCAAAGGAGTACCCCGCCACCTCACCCGGACAGCCAATGGGGTGTGGCTTTCACGTACCATCCTTCGTTTCTGGCATCACGCCTGGCCGCTGCTTGGGCTTCCGCGGCCCTGGCCCGCATGAACGGTGTTGCCCAGCACCGTTCATGCGGGCTGGACCCGTGCATGCGGCCAGGCTCAGCTCTTGCGCGCGGAGCCTAACTGAGTGCCCCGATTTTTCGCTCCAGGGCCGCCCGTTCCGCGGCGTTCCCGCACAGCTCCACGGCCTGCAGAAGCGCAGTGCGTGCCTCGTCGGCGCGACCCAGGCGGGTCAGGAGCTCCCCACGGACAGCGGGAAGCAGGTGCGAGCCGTTAAGTTCTCCGCGCGCGGCGATTACCTCGACCAGCGCCAGCCCGTCCGCCGGGCCGGACGCCATGGCCACCGCCACGGCCCGGTTGAGTTCAATAATGGGCGACGGCGTGAGCCGCCCGAGTGCCTCATACAGGCCAACGATCCGGGGCCAGTCTGTCTCGGCAACCGAGCCCGCCACCGCATGGCACTCGGCGATGGCGGCCTGCAGGCCATAGGCGCCCAGCCCGTATCCGGCGGATACGGCGCGGGCGAGCGCGGCACGCCCCCGCCGGATCGCCGACTGGTCCCACAGCCGCCGGTCCTGGTCCTCGAGGAGGACCGGCTGGCCGGACGCGTCCAGGCGGGCCGGGAAGCGGGCGGCGGTCAGTTCCAGCAGGGCCAGCAGCCCGAATACCTCCGGCTGCGGGTCGAGCCGCACCAGCGTCCGGGCCAGCCGCTGGGCCTCGGCCGCCAGGTCCCGACGGATCCAGGAATCTCCGCCGGAGGCGAACGACCCCTCGGTGAAGATCAGGTAGACCACCTGCAGCACGGAACCCAGCCGTTCGGCCCGCTCCCGGGGCTCCGGCACGGCGAAGGGGACGTTGGCGGCGGCCAGGGTTTTCTTGGCACGCGTGATGCGGGCCTGGATGGTTGCCACCGGCACCAGGAAGGCTTTGGCGATCGCCTCGCTCCCTAGACCGCCCACCACACGCAGGGTCAACGCGATGCGCGCCTCCTTGGACAGCACCGGATGGCAGGAGATGAACATCAGCGCCAGCACGTCGTCGTCGATCGCTTCAGGGTCAAAAAGCGCATCCGGCCCCGGCTCCTCCGGGGACAGATCCCGGGCGAGCAGGGCGTAGCGTTCGTCCGCTGCGGACCGGCGCCGGAAGGCATCGATGGCACGACGGCGGCCGGTGGTCAGCAGCCACCCCGTCGGCTCGGCGGGGACGCCGTTGACCGACCACGAGACGAGCGCCTCGGCCAACGCCTCCTGCGCCACGTCCTCGGCAAGGGAGAAGTCTCCCGTGAAGCGGGCGAGGGCGCCGACGATGCGTGCGGCTTCCATCCGCCACACAGCCTCGACGGCGCCCCTCGCCGCGTTGGAACCCACAGCCGGTCAGGGCTACCGGCTCAGAGCTGCCCGGTCTGCTCGCGCCAGGCGCGCTCCTTCTGGATCCACTCGTTGTCCTGCGGGAACTCGTCGATAGTAGGCACCCGGCGGATCTCGGTCTTGCTGCCCTCGGTCAGCGGTGCCCGCTTGGCCCACTCGATGGCTTCTTCCTTGGAGGCGACGTCCAGGATGTAGAAGCCGCTGAACAGCTCCTTTGTCTCCCCGTACGGCCCATCAGTGACCACAGGCTGCTCCCCGGTGAAGTCCACCACAACGCCCTCTTGGGGGTCCTCCAGGCCTTCGGCCGCCAGCAGGACGCCGGCGCGGATCAGTTCGTCGTTGAACTTGCCCATGGCGTTCATGGCCTCGGTGAAGTCGACGTCAGTAAACTTCGCGAGGGATTCGTCGGTTGCCCGCATGATCAGCATGTACTTGGCCATCTCAATCTTCTCCTTGGTTGTGGAAGGTCGCCTTTCGACCTTCTCACCCATAGGTCGAACGGCGCCATGCCAGATCGACACAACAGAAGAAGAACTTTTGCCTACCGGCGGGGATCCCGTCTGTGACGGCGCGGCTTCCCGTCCCGGAGGGCGTAAACTGCCGCATCCAGCCGGTCCTCGCCGTCGGGGCCCTTAGGGCCCGTGGCGCCGTCACTGCCGCCGCTGTCAGCGAGGGCCACCAGGTCTGCGGCCACGACAGCCAGTTTCATGTTTGTCCGGTTACTGAGGCGGACCAGCAGATCAAACGCCTCATCGGAGTTGATCCGGAGCCTGCCCATCACCAGTCCGCGGGCCTGGTCGATCACGCTGCGGGTGGACGTGGCACGTTCCACGGCCTCGCGCGTGGCCACCTCGGTCTCCCGCTGAAGCGTTGCCGTCAGGTCCATCGTCATGCCGCCCAGCGCGGTCACGTTTCCCTGCCCATCACGGACCCCCTCACCGGAGGACAGGACCTGATGAAGGCGGCCCTGGGCATCGATGATCCGGTGATAGATGGAGAAATGGCCGCCATGTCGGCTGACCTTCGCAAGAATTTCTTCGGCGTGCGCCCTGTCGTCAGGATGCTTATGGGCAAGGATCAGCTCAATGGTGGGCACCACCTCGCCGCGCTCGTAGCCGTGCAGCTGGTACAGCCCGTCGGACCACGCCGACGTTCCGTGGACGAGGTCTATACGGTACGCCCCGGCCGGGCAGTCCCCCGACCCCAGGGCACTTGAATACGTGTAGGGCCCGCTCAAGTTCGACATTCTGGGCACCTCCGGGCATTCGCTAGGCCGCCTTCCCCGGGCGGTCCTACCCATTATGGCCTGAAATCCCACATTTCAGAGGTTTGTTTCCCAACGGTGACCTCCCGCCGTCGGACGCTCTCTCACTTCCTGCGGGTTTTCCCGCGACGCTCTCTCACTTCCTGCGGGTTTTCCGGCGACCCTCTCGCAGGCAGCTGCCGGGCTTGCAGAAAGTGAGAGAGGGATACCCAAATCAGTGCAGAAAGTGAGAGATGGTTACCCAAATCAGTGCAGAAAGCGAGAGAAGGTTACCCAAATCAGTGCAGAAAGTGAGAGAGGATCCTGGGTTTAGTGGGTCGAGGAGGTGACGGCGGCGGGGTCCACGGGGGTGCCGTTGCCGCCGGATCCTGCCTTGCCCAGGCTCCAGTAGGCGCGGAACTCGGAGCGCCGGGGACCCAGGCCTATCTGGCTGACGAGGTGCCGGCGAAGGCTCTTCACCGTGCCCGCCTCGGCAGCCACCCAGGCGTAGGTCTGCGGCGAATACGGCGGCTGTGCGGTTTCGACGGCGGCATTCACCGCCCGCAACAACAGCTCACCACGGGCGGCATCCGCCGGACTCCGGGGCAGCCAGGTGACCCGGACGGAGGAAGCAGTGGTGAGCGTCCCGACGTCGTGCGCGTCCGGAACTTCCAGGAAGGCATGGCCGGTGACACCTGGAGGGAGGTCTTCCAGGATGGAGGAGATGGCGGGGACGGCCGTTTCGTCGCCGGCGAGCAGCACGTGGCCGGCGCCCTGGGGATCCCACCTGATTCCGGTGTCGCTCGGCGGGGTGTCAGCCGTGATGGCGTCCGCGTTCGGGCCGATGATGACGATTGGGGTGCCGGCGGTGGCGGCCCGGGCCCAGTCCGAGGCGGGGGCACGGACGCCGTCGTGGGTGGGGTGGTGGACAAAGTCCACGTCCAGCTCCGCGCCATCCTGGGCCGTCCGGAGTGCGCGGACGGTGTAGCTGCGAATGACGCCGCGGCCGGGCTGGTCTCGACGGAGCCACTCCTGGTACCAGCCTTCGTCCAGCCTGCCGCCGGGGCCTCCGAGCGGCAGCAGCGCGTGCCCCGGCACAGGCAGCAGGAGCTTGATCCGCAGGTCCAGCCGCGGCCCCGGGACGCCGAACGCGGCAAGGTCGGCGCCGGCGAAGGTGATGCGGCGGAAATGCGGGCTGAGCTCCCGCACTGCAACGACGGCGGCGCCGAACACGCGGAGCGGGTACACCGCTGGCTTGTCCATGGTGGTTTCCTTTCCGCGGTTCGGCGCCGCGGGATGCTGTTGCATGCCGTCCGCTACGGCAGCTGCGGGTCCACGCCGTAGTGCTTGGCGAGGTCGGTGATCACCGCGTGGGCACCCTGGATGCTGACCGACGCAAGGAACGTGCCGTCGTCGACGTTAATAACCTCACCGCTGAGGCGCTCCCAGAGCGGGTTGGACTGGAACTTCTCCTGCTGCGCGCGGGCCTTGTCGCCCTCGGCACCGGGCGGGGTATAGGCACTGACCATCACCAGGCCGGCGTCGCCCTCAAGGATCTGCTCGGCGGACAGCGGCACGAAGATTTCCTTCTCGCTGTCCGGGGCGTCCTTGGGGCGCGGGATCTGCATGTCGGCCATGATCTCGCCGATGAAGGAGTTGGTGGAGTACAGGCGTGCGGTGTCGCCGCCGGTGAACCGCACCAGGGAGTAGGTGGCGTCCGGCTTCTTCGCCAGGATCGCGGCGCCAACCTTCCGGGCGCGGTCCTCATATGCCTTGACTAGCTCTTCAGCCTTGGCCTTCTTGCCCAGCGCCTCGCCCAGGAAGACCACATTTTCCTTCCAAGTGGGGCCGGTGCTCACGGAGAAAATGGTGGGGGCGATCTTGGACAGCTGGGGGTAGAGCGCCTCGTGGCGGACCTTGGCCGAAACGATCAGGTCCGGCTCCAGCTCGAGGATCTTTTCCAGGTTGGGCTCGGCCAGCGTGCCAACGTTCACGGAGTCCTTGGTGGCTTCCTTGACGTCCCCGAGGTAGGGGGCGAACGGCGAATTCGGGTCCTGGCGGTACTGGACGTACCCCACCAGATCCGCCTCCAGCAGGAGGGCGGCGTCGATGTAGCTCGGGTCCATGGCCACGACCCTCTTGGGGACGGTTTCGATGGTGCTGGAACCCATGGCGTGCTCCAGGGTCAGCGGGAAACCCGCCGACTCGGCAGCTGCGGTTTCGGTGGCTGTGGTGGCGGCCGGGGAACCGCAGGCCGTGGTGGCCAGCAGTGCCATTCCGACGGCGGCAGCGCCGAGCTGCTTGAAGATGCGAGTTTTCACTGGGGTGCTTTCGGATGCGGTGATGACTTTTTAGGCATTGCTTACCTGCGTCTGCCGTAGACTGTAGCAGGATTTGGCGAAATAGATCACAATCTACTGACGTAATAGAACTAACCTCCGGGAAGGGCCCTGTGAAGACAATGGATCCGGCTGTGGCCCCGGCCGGTCGGGGCGAAACGCCGCCCGGGACTACCCGGCATCCCGGTTTACGAAAGCCCGGTTCCCGGAAACCCGGTTCACTGAAGCCCGGTTCATTCAAGCCCGGTTCCCGTAAGCCAAGTTCCCGTAAGCCCGTGGTGACGTGGCTGGCCGTGTCCCTGGTGGCGCTCCTGGCCGCCGCCGGGCTCAGCATCTGCATCGGCGGGCAACCGTCCTCCCTCCAGGATGTCTGGCACGCCGTGGTCACCCCGGACGGCAACGTCATGGACGTGACCATCCGCGAACTCCGCTGGCCCCGCACGGTGATGGCTGTCCTGACGGGGATTTGCCTGGGCCTGGCGGGAACCCTTGTGCAGGGCCACACCCGCAACCCGGTGGCCGATCCCGGCCTGCTCGGCATCAACCAGGGCGCGGCGCTCGCGATTGTCGCCGCCACGGCCCTCACCGGTGAACTGGCGGTCCTTCCGCAGGCCCTGCTGGCGTTCGCCGGAGCCCTGGCGGCCAGCGTCCTGGTGTTCATGATCGGCTCCGCGGCCCGCCACGGCGCCACACCCGTAACCCTCGTCCTCGCCGGTGCCGCCGTGACCGCCCTCTGCTCAGGCCTGGTCGCCGGCATCGTCCTGCTCAACGACCAGGCACTTGACACGCTGCGGTTCTGGCAGGTGGGTTCGCTGGCGGGGCGCAGCGACGTGATGGCCGTGGTCTGGCCGTTCATCTGCGCCGGCGTGGTGCTGGCCCTCCTGAATATCCGGCCGCTGAATGCGCTCGCACTGGGCGCGGACACCGCCGTCTCGCTGGGTATCTCGGTGTTCCGGGCCCGCGCTGCAGGCATCGCAGCCATCACGCTCCTGGCCGGGTCCGCCGTCACCATGGCCGGCCCGATAGCCTTCGCGGGGCTGCTGGTCCCCCACATCACCCGCGCCATGGCGGGGCCGGACTACCGCTGGCTGGTGCCGGTATCCGCCCTGACCGGCGCAACCCTCCTGCTGCTGGCCGACACCGCCGGGCGCGTCATCTCCCGCCCCGGCGAACTCTCCGTCGGTGTGGTCCTGGCAGTGGTGGGCGCACCCTTCTTTGTCCACCTGGCACGACGCCGACGGCTGGCCACGCTGTGACCGCCGCCCTGCACCCGGACCGTTCGCCCGAGGCTCCTGTGCGCCCGGCTGCCCGGTCCGGTGCCGCCACGCTCCGCGTCCTGCGCCTGGGCCCGGTATCTGTCCGGCTCAATATCCGGGTGGTGGTGGTCGCCTGCCTGCTGGCCGGCGCCATGATGGCCGCCATGGCCCTGCACGTCGCCTTCGGCGGCACCCCGCTGGCCTACCCGGACGTCCTCCGGGCGCTCCTGGGGGATGCCTCCAGCGCCCGCATCCACCTGGCCGTCACGGAATTCCGCGCTCCCCGGATGGTGGCCGCCGTCGTCGTGGGTGCTTCCCTGGCCGCGGCGGGCGCCATCACCCAGACGGTGGCCCGCAATCCCCTGGCCAGCCCCGATCTCCTGGGCGTCGCCGCCGGAGCCTCGCTGGGGGCTGTGGCCGTCCTGGTCATCGCCGGCGGGGGCCATGCCGGGCTCAGCGGCCTCGCGGCGACCGTAGGAATGCCGGCGGCGGCGTTCACCGCAGGCATTGTCAGCGGCGTGGCCGTGTACCTGCTGGCGTACCGCCGCGGGCTGGACAGCTACCGTCTGGTCCTGGCCGGGCTGGGCATTTCAGGCCTTGCCGCCAGCCTCACCACGTGGATCCTCACGCTTGGGGATGTCACCAATGCCGCCCAGGCCCTGACCTGGATGACCGGCTCACTCAACGGCAAGGACTGGGCCACCGTGCAGCCCATGGCCGCGAGCGCCGTCGTCCTGCTGGCCGCGGCGGTCTTCAGCGGAAGGTGGCTGCTGCTCACCAGCCTCGGTGACGACACCGCCGTCGGGCTCGGTGCAAGGATCGGTGCCGTGCGCCTCTTTGCCTTGACTGTGGCTGTACTGCTCGCCTCGGTGGCCACGGTCGTGGCCGGGCCGGTGGCGTTTGTGGCCCTGGCGAGTCCGCAGATTGCCCGCTCGCTGACCGCCACCGTGGTTCCTCCGGTGGGTGTCTCGGCGCTGGTCGGAGCCGTGTTTGTGCTGCTCGCCGACACCGTCTCCGCCAACGCCCTGAGCGCTCCCCTGCCGGTGGGCGTTGCCACCGCCGTGGTGGGAGCGCCGTTCCTGATCCACCTGATCCTGAAGTACCAGCGGAGGCTGAGTTGAACACGCCCACAGAACTGCCCTCCGCCCTGGCCCGGGGGTTGCACGCCCGGAACCTGAGCCTGGGCTATGACGGACCGAGCATCATCAACGACCTGTCCCTCTCCATTCCGGACGCCCGTGTGACGTCGATCATCGGGCCCAACGGCTGCGGCAAGTCCACGCTGCTCCGCGGCCTGGGCCGGCTGCTCGCGCCGCGCTCCGGCGAGGTTCTGCTGGACGGCTCGCCGCTCGCTTCGCGGTCCACCCGGGAGATCGCCACCCGGATCAGCGTGCTGCCGCAGACCCCCACCGCCCCCTCCGGCCTGACGGTGGCGGACCTGGTCTCGAGGGGCAGGCACCCGCGGCAGAAGTGGTACCAGCAGTTCTCCGTGGCGGACCAGTCCGTGGTGGAGGACGCCCTGGCCGCTACGGACATCACGGACCTTGCCGACACGCCGCTGGAGGACCTCTCCGGTGGGCAGCGGCAGCGCGCCTGGATCTCCTTGACGCTGGCCCAGGAAACCGGCATCCTCCTGCTGGACGAGCCCACCACCTACCTGGACCTCGCACACCAGGTGGACGTCCTGGAACTCGTCCGCCGGCTAAACCGGGTCCACCACCGCACGGTGGTGATGGTGCTCCACGACATCTCGCTGGCGGCCAGGTACTCCGACCACATGGTGGCGATGAAGGACGGCGCCGTTGTGATGGAGGGCACCCCGGACCAGGTGGTGACGCCCGGGTTGCTCAAGGACGTTTTCGGGCTGCACGCGCAGGTGGTTCCGGAACCCACCGACGGCCGCCCGCACGTCATCCCGCTCGGTACCCCGGCGACCGCGGCCGCCTCCTAACCGTCCCGACGCGCCAAAGCCGCCCGCCGTCGTCGGACCCTCTCTCACTTCCTGCGGGTTCCCCGGCGACGCTCTCTCACTTCCTGCGGGTTTTCCGGCGACGCTCTCTCACTTCCTGCGGGTTCTTGATGACCCCTCTCTGTGGGACGTGCGCGAGCGTTACGAATTCCAGCGCGAAAAGTGAGAGAGCGTCGTGGGATTCCTTGCAGAAAGTGAGAGAGCGTCGTGGGATTCCTTGCAGAAAGTGAGAGAGCGTTTCCAACGAGGGCGATTGCGCCTTGACGCAGATACCCCCAGGGGGTATATTTTCGAGTGTTGTCAGTGAAGTGGTATGTCCAGGCAGGTGCCCCGCACCGCCATCACAGCCGTTCAACCCCAGCGCCCATTGGACCTTCTTCAAGGAATGGAAACTGACATGCCTGGTATTGGAAACCGCACCGAACTGCCACAGGCCACCACGCACGGCAGCTGCGGCTGCTGCACAACGGCCACTCCCCCACGGCAGGCAACGGCCGCCGTCGAGTTCTTCGTTGAAGGCCTGACCTGCGGCCACTGCGTACAGACCGTGCAGAAAGCCGCCTCCACCGTGGAGGGCGTGGACACCGCCGCTGTTGAACTCGTCGCCGGCGGAAAGTCACGCCTGCTCATTTCCGGATCTGCGAATCCCGACCTGATCCGCGAGGCTGTCTCCTCGGCCGGATACACCATCAGCAACTGACCCTGACCACAGGATCCTCGCCAGGAGGAATCGTGCACCACCACCACACCCAGACCGCAGCACACCACGATCACCACAACACGCACAACCATGGCAGCCAGGACGACCACGCCGTCCACACCGCCGGCCAGCACGCCGGCCACAGCACCGCAATGTTCAAAAACAGGTTCTGGGCGGCCTTGGCCCTGACCGTCCCCGTGGTCTATTTCAGTCCCATGGTGGGCCACCTCCTGGGATACATGCCGCCGATGTTCCCAGGATCGGCCTTCATCCCGCCTGTCCTGGGCACGGTGATCTTCCTCCACGGCGGCCAGCCGTTCCTCAAGGGCGGGCTGCAGGAACTGAAGGACCGGCGCCCCGGCATGATGCTCCTGATCGGCATGGCCATCAGCGTCGCCTTCCTGGCATCCTGGGTCACCAGCCTCGGAATCGGCGGCTTCGACCTGGACTTCTGGTGGGAGCTGGCTTTGCTGGTGACCATCATGCTGCTGGGCCACTGGATCGAGATGCGCGCCCTCGGCTCCGCGCAGGGGGCGTTGGACGCCCTGGCCGCGCTGCTCCCGGACGAGGCCGAACGCGTCACAGGGGGCGGCGCGGAGACCGTCCCGGTGTCCGAACTGCGCGAAGGCGATACCGTCCTGGTCCGGTCCGGCGCCAGGCTGCCGGCCGACGGCACGGTCATCGACGGGCAAGCCGAGTTCGACGAGTCCATGATCACCGGCGAATCAAGGACAGTGCCGCGTTCCCCCGGCGATACTGTCGTCGCGGGAACGGTGGCCACGGACAATTCCGTCCGTGTTCGGGTGACCGCAGTGGGCGACAACACTGCACTGGCCGGCATCCAGCGGCTGGTGGCAGAGGCGCAGGCGTCCTCTTCGAAGGCGCAGGCCCTTGCCGACCGCGCCGCCGCCTTCCTGTTCTACTTTGCCGCCGGAGCCGGTGCACTCACCTTTGTGGCCTGGACACTCCTGGGCAGCGTCCCCGAGGCCGTGGCCCGCACCGTCACGGTGCTGGTGATCGCCTGCCCGCACGCGCTTGGCCTGGCCATCCCGCTGGTGATCGCCATCTCCACGGAGCAGGCGGCCCGGGCCGGTGTGCTGATCAAGAACCGGATGGCTCTTGAGCGGATGCGCACGGTCGACGTCGTCCTCTTCGACAAGACCGGCACGCTCACAACGGGGGAGCCGGAGCTCAAGGACGTCACAGCGTCCGACGGCGGCAGCCGGGACGGGCTCCTGGCGCTCGCTGCCGCCGTGGAGGCGGACAGCGAACACCCGGTAGCCCGGGCGATCGTCAGGGCGGCGCGGCGGGGGAACCTGCAGATTCCGCAGGCAACCGGCTTCACCTCCATGACGGGACGCGGAGTCCGCGCCACTGTGGACGGCCGGGCAATCCACGTGGGCGGGCCAGCGCTCCTGCGCGAGCTCGGCCTCTCCGAACCAGAGTCATTGGCCGCCTCCACCTCTGCCTGGGTGGAACGGGGAGCTGCGGTCCTGCACGTTGTCGACGGGAACCGGATCCTGGGTGCCGTCAGCCTCGAAGACGCCGTCCGCCCCGAATCCCGACAGGCAGTGGCGGCGCTGCAGGACCGCGGCCTCCAGGTGGCCATGGTCACCGGCGACGCCCGGCAGGTTGCCGACGCCGTGGCGCACGAGCTGCACATCGACGAGGTCTTCGCCGAAGTCCTGCCCGCGGACAAGGACAAGAAAGTGGCCGAGCTGCAGGGCCGCGGGCTGAAAGTGGCCATGGTGGGGGACGGCGTCAACGATTCCCCGGCACTGGCCCGGGCAGAGGTTGGCATCGCAATCGGGGCGGGCACCGACGTCGCCATGGAATCGGCAGGCGTTGTGCTGGCCGGCAACGATCCGCGGGCCGTCCTCTCCATGGTGGACCTGTCCCGGGCCAGCTACCGGAAAATGTGGCAAAACCTGGTCTGGGCCACCGGCTACAACGTCGTTTCGGTCCCCCTGGCCGCCGGCGTGCTCGCATTCGCCGGGGTGGTTCTCTCCCCCGCCGCCGCGGCTGTCCTGATGTCCGCGTCCACTATTGTGGTGGCACTGAACGCGCAACTGCTGCGGCGGGTGAAACTGAATCCGGAGCAGGTCCGTTGAACTCGCAGGCATGGGGGAGCCACAACATGGCCGCAGCAACTCGACGCCGACCCGCGGCGCTGATTGGCCGCGCCGGACTGCTCGCCGGCATCCTGGCCATTGTTGCCGGGATCCTCGGGATGCACACCCTGACCGGCAACCACGCTGCGCACCCGCTGGGAGCCGCGCCGCCGCCGTCGTCCGTTGCCGCACCTGCCGCCGGGCACAGCGGGCCTGACATGTCCGGGCACAGCCACGGGGGGCAGAGCCACCGCGGGCAGAGCCCCGCCGCACCTGCCGCCGGGCACAGCGGGCCTGACACGTCCGCTGTGTCCGCCGTGGCATGCACCGGCAGCCTTGACGGAGTGGCGCAACCCGGCGCCGGCTGCACCCCCTTGGCCAAGGCCGGATCCCTCGCCGCCCCCGAGCCAAGCAGCACAGGGCAGTGGGCGGACGCGCACTTCAGCTCCGGCGCCTCAGCCCCGCGCTCCTACGACTATCGGCCCGACGGTCCCTGCCCGGGGGACCTGTCCATCAGCCGGACGTAAAAGGCACGACGCCGGGCCCGGAGTCCGGCCGTATGCCAGCCTGATGCGCGCCACCAGGCCGCCCGCCGCGCCACCTGCGCGGCAAGCAAAGATTCCGGCGCCCTGCGCCACAACCTGAAGGATAAATTTCCCATGAACACCAAGAACCTGAGCCTGGCAGCTGTCCTGGCCGCTGCCCTTTCGCTCGCCGGATGCGCCGCGGACACCGGCGCCACACCATCGCATGGCATGAACCACGGCAGCTCCGGCCCGATGTCCAGCATGATGCCGGACGCCTCCGCGGACCATAACGCCGCGGACATCATGTTCTCGCAGATGATGATTCCCCACCACGCGCAGGCCGTGGAAATGAGCGACATCATGCTGGCGAAAACTGACGTTCCTGCGGCGGTGTCCGCCCTGGCCACCAGAATCAAGGAGGCGCAGGCCCCCGAAATAGAACAGATGAACGGCTGGCTCGAGAATTGGAACCAGCCCACGGGCATGGAAGGCCACTCCATGCCCGGCGGCGGCATGTCGGGCATGGTCAGCGGCGAGGACCTGGACAGGCTCAAGGCCGCCCCGGGCGATGAGGCCGCCAAGCTCTTCCTCACGCAGATGATCGCCCATCACGAAGGCGCCATCACCATGGCCCGAACGGAAGTCGACTCCGGCAAGTACAGCGAAACGGTCGCCCTGGCCAAGGCGATCATCACCTCGCAGCAGGCCGAGATCGAGGAGATGAAGCAACTGCTGGCCGCGCCCTGACGCCAGCGGTGCCTGCTGAGCCGCCCGGCCGCCGTCCCGCCGTCGGACGCTCTCTCACTTCCTGCACGTTTCCACGCGACCCTCTCTCACAACCTGCACCGGCCGCACGGCCCGCCGGTGAATGGTGAGAGAGCAACGGTGCGTTTACTGCGAAAAGTGAGAGAGCGTCGTGGGATTCATTGCAGGGAGTGAGAGAGCGTTTCGACGGCGGCGGCCGCAGGTTCACGTGTTAAGTTGAAATTGTGCGGACCGACCGGTCCGGCGCACCGGCTGGAAAGAGTATCCCTTTTGCAACTCCCCGAACCTGCCCCCGCACAGGTGAGAATCCTGACCGTCTGCACGGGAAACATCTGCCGCTCCCCCGTGGCCGAGCGGCTCCTGCAGGCAGGCCTCGACCAGGCGGTTCCGGGCGGTTTCACGGTCACCAGCGCCGGCACGCGGGCCCTGGTGGGCGAACCGATCCAGCCGCCGTCCGCGGACATCGTGCGCACGTTCGGCGGAAACGCGGAAGGGTTCGCCGCCCGCCAGCTGACCAGCAAAATCCTGCGCGGCGTGGACCTGGTGCTCACCATGACGTCCGGCCACCGCGGCGAAGTCCTGCAGCTGGACGCGTCCCTCCTGAAGCGCACCTTCACCATCCGCGAGTTCGCCCGGATGCTCGATGTGCTGGATGACCGCGCCGCCACTCCGGGGGCATCGGTAGCGCCAACGCACGACGGCGGCGACCGGCTGGCGTCGAACGCCGCCTTCTGGCGCGGCCTCCCCGCCAGGGCGGCAGCGGTCCGGCACCTGTCCCTGCCGGCGGACTCGTCGGAGAACGACATCATCGACCCCTACCGCCGCAGCCTGGACGTCTACCGCCAGATGGAGGACGAACTGGCACCGGCCATCGTCTCCATCCTGCGCCACGCACGCCTGAACGCGCCCGCCTGACCGGACCGCCGCCGTCGTCCTTTCAGCTGCGGTTTATTGTGCGGCTTTTCTGCGGATTCCCCCGATGTAACGCCGGAACGCCGATGCTAATTTTCGGAAATGGGCACCCTGTCCGCACATCCGAGCTTTGCACGCCCCGGCAATATTGCACGCAACAGTGCACGCCGGCGTCGCCCGTTCCGGGCTGTCCTGTTGGTACTGCTGGCCCTGGTCATCCTCATTCCTGCCTCCGCCGGCGCCTACCTCTTCAACCTGGGCCGGATCTTCGATTCGGAAACCACGAAGATCGAAAATGCCTTCCCCGCTGAATCCACCCGCCCACAGCCGTCCCTCCCCGGCGCGGCAGCCGGCGGTGTCCCCGGCGCAGGTGCCGCAGCGGCCGGGACCTCGCCATCGACCACGGGCAGGTCGCTGAACATCCTGGTGATGGGCAGCGACAGCCGCGGCGCCACCACCGGCGAAGCCGCCTCCGGCGCCAAATCCAACCAGCGCGCGGACACCCTCATGCTGGTCCACATCCCCGCTGACCGCAGCAAGATCTACTCCATCTCCCTGATGCGTGACCTGTGGGTGGGCATCCCGGACCACGGGCACGCCAAGATCAATGCGGCCCTGGCGTTCGGCGGCGTCCCGCTGATGGTGCAGACCGTGGAATCCATCTTCGGTCAGCGCATCGACCACATCGCCATGATCGACTTCGAAGGCTTCGTGGGGATGACCGACGCCCTGGGCGGAGTGGAAGTGGACATCCCGGCACCGTTCGTGTCCTACCACGACCAGATCACCTTCCCAGCCGGCCCGAACACCCTTGACGGGGAGCACGCCCTGGAATTCGTCCGCGAGCGCTACGCCTTTGCCGACGGCGACTACCAGCGCGTGCGCAACCAGCAGGCGTTCGTCAAGGCACTGCTGGCCAAGAACCTCAGCGCGGACACCCTCCTGAATCCCCTGAAGATCCACAACGTGGTCAGCGCCATGGCCCCTTTCGTCAGTGTGGACGGCGGGCTGGATGCCGCCACGATGGCCGGACTCGGCATGGAACTCAAGGACGTCCGCCCCCATGACATGGTGATGTTCACCCTGCCCACCCGGGGCACCGGCAGGTCCACCGACGGCCAGTCCATTGTGCTCACCGACCCCGTGGCCATCAAAGCCATCTCCGCCGCCATGGCCACCGACACGCTGGGAGACTATGTAGCCACAAACGGCCTGCAGGGCGGAAACTGATGCCATGGAGGCACAACGATGAGCACCCCATCCGGTTCCGACCCCAGCGGTCCTGAACCTTCGGTTCCTGGCGGAGCCAACCCGGGCGCCAACACGGGAGCCAATCCGGGAGCCACTGCGGCATCCCACCCGTCGCAGCTGCCGTGGACAGAACGACGGCGGCGCCTGATCGCCGCTGTCCTGGCACTGGTGCTGGTGGCCGGGGTCGTCGTCGCTGTCTTCAGTTTCACGCGCCCCAGTTCGGAGTCCCAGGCGCCGGTGGTCACGGAGGCTGCCACGCCCAGCGAGACCCCCACCGAGACGGCGCCTGCCCCGGCGCCGGCCGCTCCCCCGCCGCCGGAGCCGATCGCCGACCTGCCGCCGGTGCCCATGAACATCCTGCTGATCGGCAGCGACACCCGCGGCAATGCCCGGGAACTGGCTGCCCATACGGCGGCCACGGGCGCCTCATCGGACCACCGCGCGGACACGCTCATGCTAGTTCACGTCCCGGCGGACCGCCGCACGTTCTACGTCGTATCGCTCATGCGGGACCTGTGGGTGGACATCCCGGGTTACGGCGGAGCCAAGATCAACACCAGCCTCGAGGTGGGCGGGATCGACCTGGCGACGAGGACCGTCGAGTCATTACTGGGCACCCGCATCGACCACACCGTGATGATGGACTTCCACGGCTTTAAGCTCCTGACGGACGGGCTGGGCGGGGTGGACGTCAACGTCACCACCCCGTTCCAGTCCACGCACGAAACCCGGCACGTCTTCCATGCCGGCGTGAACCACCTCGACGGCCAGGCCGCGATGGAGTTCGTCCGCGAGCGCTACGCCTTTGTGGACGGCGACTACCAGCGGGTCCGCAACCAGCAGACCTTCCTCCGCGCCCTCCTGGCGAAGCTGACCAGCGGCGGGGCCCTCAACGATGTGACCGCGGTGCGGGCGCTGGTGGATTTTGCCGGCGGGCACCTCACGGTGGACCAGGGCTTCGATCCTGTGTCCGTGGCCATCCTTGCCTACGCGCTGCGCAACATGGACCCCCATGCCGCAGGCTTCGTCACCGTGCCCACCGCCGGAGTAGGCACCATTGGCGGGGCCTCCGTGGTCCTGCCCGACTACGGCGGGATCAACGCCCTCGCGGCAGCCCTGCGGGAGGGCCGGATCGCGGAATACGCGCGCTGAACTCGGGCCGCGCCGGCCTGGTGTTGTCCATCAGCGGCCCGGCGCGGTCCCCTAAGGGCCCGGCGCTCCCCGGCGCTCCGCGAGCGCGGTCCCTCAATGGCCCGGAGCTCCCCGAGCGCGGTCCCTCAACCGGAATGTGTCAGCCTTTGCGCCAGTCGTGGCCTGTGATGTGCGAGCCCGCCTGCGGCCCCATCTGCAGCATCCCGCCGTCCACCGCCCAGGACGCGCCGGTCACGTAGCTTGACGCCGGCGAGGCCAGGAACGCGAGCACCGCGGCCACTTCCCGGGCGTCGCCGGGCCTGCCGAGGGGAACCCCGGGACGGTCCTTCTCCGTGGGGTCCTCGTCCGTCTGGCCAGTCATGGGCGTCGCGATCTCGCCCGGCGCCACGCTGTTGGCCGTGATGCCAAACTCCGCGAGCTCCAGGGCCATGGTCTTGATGAGTCCGCCCAGTCCATGCTTGGACGCATCGTAGGCTGCGGCGCCCACCCGGGGCTGGAATTCATGGACGCTGGTGACCGCCACGATCCGGCCGCCCCTGCCTGCGTTGACCATGCGCCGGGCGGCGGCCTGCAGGCAGGCAAACGCGCCGGTGAGGTTCGTGTCCACCGTGGTTTTCCAGGTGTCCAGGTCAAGGTCCAGGAACCGGGTGCCGTCGCCTGTGCCGGAGTTGTTCACGAAGACGTCTAGACCACCCAGCTCCTCGGCGAGGGAATCAATAACGGCCGCGGCCTCGGCGGGATGCGTTGTGTCCAGCCGGCGGACCACGGCGTTCCGGCCGGCACGCCGGACCTCGTCGGCCGTTTCCTCAGCACCCTGTTCATCCGTATGCCAGGTGACGCCGATATCCAGCCCGGACGCGGCCAGGGCCACCGCAGTGGCTCTCCCGATGCCGGAATCGGATCCTGTAACGATCGCTGTGGCTGGTTCGAAGCGAGTGGTGTCTTCCATGCCTGCCTCTCGGCCCGTTATGCCGGGCGCTGCAATCGGGATGCCCGTGAAACAGTTTCCTCTGCCTGGTCCATTTCATCGTCCTCCAGCATCAGCGGGACGGCGAAGGTCACCACCAGGCGGGAGTCGGCGTCGTCCACCGATTTGATGGTCAGGCTACGGGTGCCGTACGGGACGGATGGGGTAAAAACCTGCAGGTTGCGCGTACCGAGGCTGGCGGTGTCGCGGAATCTGTACCGGGTGCCCCAGTGGTCCTCTATGGCTATGCGGGGCACGGGCCTGCCGACGCCGGACTCGACGTGGATATTGACCACCAGGCACCTGCTCCAGACTTCCACGGAGAGCACCGTAAACTCCGCGTTCCCAGCCAGGTGCAGGCCAAAGGTGGGCGGCAGAAGCATCTGCCGGAGGGTGCCTTTCGGAATTATGTTACGCATAATAGACCCCAAGTTGATAAGTGTGCTTACAATTACCCCGCTTTAGCGACGCCCTGTCAAGGGGTTTACAGATGACAGATCAGTATCGTTTGAGCCGGCCCTGGAGCCGCAGGGAAACGGCCCAGTACACCACTCCCACCGCCAGTGACAGTGCCACGGCCAGCACTGGGTGATTGTCCTTCAGGTCGGGGAACACCACCCAGTGGGTGACGTACACGTAGAGCGAAGCGCTGGCCAGCACGCCGATCAGCCGGTGGAGGAAAGCGGGCACGGGAAGTGCCGGCAGCCAGGCGAGCAGGAGGATTCCGGCCAGGATGGTGGCCTCCCGCCACGGGTCGCCAAAGTAGCCCGGAAGGGCGAGGGCGGTAATCGCGGAGAGGGCGAGGCGCTGCGGTACGGTGCGGGCCCGGGCGAAGGCCCAGCCGAGCGCAAAGAGCCACAGGACCGGCCGCGTGTGCAGGATGTCCACGCCAATCAGGCCATAGCGGGCCAGCAGACCGGCGCCGACCAGCGCCACGGGGAACGCCAGCGGGAACCGGCGTTCCGTCCGGTGCACCCAGGGGACGGCCAGCAGCGCCGTCATGGCAAGCAGCACGTACACCAGCACTTCGATGAACCAAAAGTGCCAGGCGTCCGTCCAGCCTGCGGGCCCGATCATCGTATTCAGCAGCAGCAGGTTGGCCGGGGTGTAGTTGAACTTGTCCGACAGGAGCATGACCGCCCCGATGAAAACCACCGTGGGCACCACGATCCGGGCAACGCTGTGCAGCTGGCGCCGCAGCCGGGGCAGCCTGTCACCGGCCAGCTGGAAACGTGCAAAGTTGTAGCCGGCGAGAACCATAAGCACATGGGCGGTCCCCGGCCACCGGATGAGGTCCACATGCGTGCTGATGATGACCACAATGGCCACTGCGCGGAGCATGATGCTGGTTTCCAGCGGTGCGATGAACCGTCTGTACCCGCGGCGTGGACGCGCCCGTTCCGCCAGGTCCCGGACCGGAGTCACGTGCCAGTCCGGCGGCAGGTTTCCGAGCGCTTTCTCCAGCCGGACGGACGCTGCCACATAGGAAAGCGAGTCGCCGCCGAGCGAAACGAAAGTGTCGTCGTCGGCGATGTCCTCCACCTCCAGCGCCTCGGCGAAGATCCGGCGCACATCCTCCGGCGCCGTTGCGGACCCGGTTCCGGCTGGAGCCGCAGGGTCCTGACCCGATGCGGCCGGGGTACTTGCAGGCGTGGCGAGGGCCAGGACGGCAGGGTAGTCGGTTTTGCCCGTGGCCAGCCGGGGCAGGCTCTGGACGGCGTGCACCTCAACCGACGCCCGTGGCAGCCCCAGGTCCTGGGCCAGCGTCTTGGCCAGGAGCCGCGTGTCATGGCTTCCCTCGACGGCGGCCACCAGCTTCCTGTCTGTTCCCGCGCACGCTGCCTGCACGCCCATCGCGTGGAGCATCTTCTCCACCCGGCCGAGGTCGATGCGCAAGCCCACGATCTTGACGAAGCGGCTCCGCCGGCCCACCACTTCGTACAGTCCCACTGCGTTTCGGCGGGCAAGGTCACCCGTGCGCAGCTCGCTGATGGTCCGCCCGGCAGCAAAGTCCGCCGGCGTCTCCGCGTAGCCGAGCATGACGTTGGGTCCGGAGTAGACGAGCTCGCCGTCCTCGAGTCCGGGGACGGGTTCGATCCGGAAGCTCCCGCCGGGCACGGGCACCCCAATGGCGCCCGGGTGGGACTGGGCCAGATCCGGCGGAAGATAGGCCATCCGGGCCGTGGCTTCCGTCTGCCCGTACATAACGAACAGCTCCCAGCCGTGAGTGCGGCCGTGTTCGGCATAACGGACCACCATCCCGGGATCCAGCCTGCCCCCAGCCTGGGTGACGTAGCGCAGGTCCGGCAGGTCCATGTCCGTGAAACCCACCCTGTCCAGGAGTTCAAAGGTGTACGGCACGGCGGCGAAGGATGTTGCCCGGCGGTTGCGGAACAGCTGCCAGAAACACGGATCCACCACCGACAGGTCCGTCAGGACAATGCCGGCGCCGCGTAGCAGGTGGCTGTTGATCACGGACAGGCCGTAGCAGTAGGACATCGGCAGCGTGGTGGCGGCACGGTCGTCCGCGCTGATGTCCAGGTAGGTGGCGATGGCCTCGGCGTTGGACTGGACATTCTCCCGGGAGAGCCGGACCAGCTTGGGTGACCCTGTGGAGCCTGACGTGCTGAGCAGGAGCGCCAGGTCCGGGTGGAAGGTGTGGTGCGTGACTGGCCGCACCTCCTCCAGGGCGGGCTCACCCCACGCGTCGCCCGCTGTCCCGGGCCTGACGATGACGTCCGGGTCGTACGCGGAGACCAGCGAGGCAATCGCGGCGTCGTTTCCGGCCGGTGCCAGGATCAGCGGGTGCCCGGACGCCAGTGCCGCCAGGTACGCCACCAGCGAGCCGACGCTGTTGTCCGCTGCCAGCACCACCAGGCGGCGCGCCGTGCCCAGGCGGGCGGCAAACGCATCCACGCGGCGGGCGAGTTCCTGGTAGGACAGGACGCTGCCGCCGGTCAGGACGGCGGGCCGGTCTCCATGGCGCGCGAGGCCGGCGGCAAGGGCCACCCCGGCGAGTTCGAGGGAGGGATTCACTGCGCCACTGTAAAGGATAGGCTTACCTAACAACAACTCGACTAATGGCCCGCGTGCCGTAACATGACGCCACGTCACACCAGCATCAGTTAACCCATCCCCTCCCCCTTCGCACTGGAAACAGCGTTGAGAACGACGGCGGCGCGGTGGGCGAGCCCGCCATCGGCACCTTTCACACGGCCCCCGACGCCGGGAGCGCCAACGGCAACGGACGCACCGGCGGTGACCTCCCGCCGTCGGGCGTTATCCGCACCCATATCTGGGTACGGCGAAGGTGATGTCCCTGCTTTCCGCATCCGGCGGTCAGCAGGCCGGACCGTTGGCGGACAGGGTGGTAGATGGTGGAGAACAGCGGAATGACGCAGGCCGTGCGGGAGGCCGGCGCAGTGGAGCTTATCCTGATCCGCCACGGCGAAAGCGAAGGCAATGTGGCGGCCACAAAAGCCGGCCAGGCCGGCGCCGACATTATTGAGGTCCCGGCCAGGGACGCCGACGTCGGACTCTCCGCCACCGGCCAGGACCAGGCCTTCGCACTCGGCAGGGCGCTGGCCGGCGTTGCGGAGGACCTCCGCGCCGACGCCGTCGTGTCCTCCCCTTACACCCGGGCCCGGCAGACGGCGGAGATCGCGGTGGAAACCGCAGGCTGGCCGGTCAAGGTGCGCACGGACGAGCGGCTCCGGGACCGCGAGTTGGGCATCCTGGACATGCTCACGCAGCAGGGCGTGGACCGGTGGCATCCCGACGAGGCCGAACGCCGGCTCTGGCTGGGCAAGTTCTATTACCGGCCACCCGGCGGCGAATCGTGGGCCGATGTGGCGCTGCGGCTGCGTTCCGTGCTCAGTGAACTGAACAACCTGGGCAGCGGGCACCGCGTGATGCTGGTGTGCCACGACGCCGTAGTGCTGCTGTTCCGGTACATCCTGGAAGGCATGAGCGAAGCCGAAATCCTGGACGTCGCCGCCACTACTTCGGTCCTGAATGCGTCCATTACCCGCTATGTGCGCCCGGAAGGGCAGGGACCGTGGACGCTGGAGAGCTTCAACGTGGCCGATCACCTCACGGCCCAGGGCGTAGCAGTCACCGAACACGCCGGGGATGCCAGTGTCCACCCGCGGCGGTAAGGGGCAGGGCGGGCCGGATCCGCAGGCCGGTTCGCCGCAGACTGGTTCACCGCCCGATCCGCGCGCGGACGGTTCCCGGGCTACGCCTGTCACGCCGTCGCTCCTGCGCGCCTGGCCGCTGCCGTCCGCGGGCGAGGACAAGTACTCGCGGGGCGCGGTCATGGTGGTCGGCGGCGCTCGGGCCACTCCGGGCGCCGCCCTGCTGGCCGGCACCGCCGCGCTCCGGGCCGGGGCGGGCAGGCTGACCCTGGCGGTGGCCGAATCCGTGGCCACGCAGCTGGCCGTGACCCTTCCGGAAGCGGGGGTCACAGGGCTTCCGGAAACGGCGGAGGGGTCCGTGCTGGGATCCGGGCTGGAGCCCATCCTTTCCGAACTTGGCAGCGCCGATGCCGTCCTGGTCGGCCCGGGTCTGGACGATATCGACCTCACCGAAAAACTCCTCCGGGCGCTATTGGACCAGGATTCCGGCGGTGTCCCAGGCCGCGGTTCTGCCACCGGCGATGCGACCATCATCCTGGACGCCTACGCCCTGGGATGCCTGCCCAGGCTCGACGACGCCCTTGATCCGTGGCGGGGCCGGCTCATCCTGACGCCGAACCCCACCGAGGCGGGAGTCCTGCTGGAACGGGACGTGGATGACCTGGAGTCTGACGTCGCCGCAATTGCCGCACGGTACCAGGCTGTGGTCAGCTGCCAGGGACTGGTTGCCCGGCCGCCGGACAGCGATGCGCCGGACGGTCCCGAGCTTTGGGAGATCACCACGGGCTATGGCGGGCTGGGGACGTCCGGCAGCGGGGACGTCCTGGCCGGTGCCATCGCCGGGCTCCGCGCCCGCGGCACCAGCGACGCCCAGGCAGCCTGCTGGGGCAGCCACCTTCATGCTGCGGCCGCGGACCGGCTTGCCAGCCGGCTGGGGCCGCTGGGCTTCCTGGCCCGCGAACTGGCGGACGAGCTGCCCGCGCTGATGCTGGAGCTTGCCACCTAAGCCCCGCCCCTACACAGAGCGCGAACGTACACTTGTGGCCCCACCGCGCCCCTACACAACGCGCGAACGTACACTTGCGGCCCCACCGCGCCCCTACACAGAGCGCGAACGTACACTTGTGGCCCCACAGCGCCCCTACAAAACGCGCGAACGTACACTTGCGGCCCTGGCGCCATATATGTACGTTCGCGCCGCGGCGGGCACGGGATGGCCCCCGGCTGGGCCGGGGGCCATCGGTTCGGGAGATGCGGTCGCTCGCTGCCGGTGCGCTGTCTGGCGCTGTGGCGTGCACAGAATGGCTAGTCGCCCCAAAAAGGCAGTCAACATTAAACGTGCCGGACCTCCCGGTCCATGGATGAAACTAGGCGGCAATCTCGCGATGGCCCTCCTTGGTTTCTATCTCAATCTTGCGCGGCTTGGCCTTCTCGGTGACCGGAATCTGCAGCGTCAGGACACCGCCGTCGTACGTGGCCTTGACGTTTTCCACGTCCAGAGTGTCCCCGAGGATCAGCTGCCGGCTGAAGACACCGCGCGGACGCTCAGAGGCGACCAGTTCAGTGTCCTTCCCGGCGGGATCCGGGCGCTCGGCCTTCACTGTCAGGACATTCCGTTCCACATCCAGGTCGATCGACTCTGGATTGACTCCCGGCAGGTCAAAGGCGACCACGAAATTCTGGTCCTCACGCCACGCATCCATCGGCATCGCCGCCGGGCGTGCTGCAGTACCGAGGACCTGCTGGGCCAGCCTGTCCAGCTCGCGGAACGGATCAGTTCGCATCAACATGGCTTCCTCCTCTTAAGAGACGGTCCAACACATCCATATCAGCAAATTTATGTTGGCTGATATAGATTTTTTATAGCACCAGAGCCAAGGAGACGCAAGAAGTTTGGGGATCTTTTTTGGAAATTTCCGTCCCTGCGACCAGCCGCTGCCACCACCCAGCAGCCCCGCCACGGGTCCGGCGGAAGGCACCCCCCGGGAGGCCACTCCGGGCGTTCCGGCCCGCCCTGGGACTGGCACCCTATCTTTTGATAAGCACACTTAGCATAATGGTGTGTCAGCCCCTCGATGGGCGCGGCAGGAGTCTTCTCCTGATCTCCTACTGACAGGAATTGCTATGGAATGCCCGGACAACTCCTCGTTGCGCACTGCGGTACCGGCAGCAGCATGAGCCGGCACTCGGGCGGAACGGCGATCCCGTACAGCGCTGAGTACATTCTGCCGTTGCGGTGGACATCGGACGCCTGCCTTTATGAGCTGGTGACCTATCTGGAACGGCTGTGCTCGTGGATCGACGTGACGGTGGTGGACGGGTCCCCCGATCCGCTGTTCGAGGCGCACCGCGCGCAGTTCCCGCCCCAGGTGCGGCATATCCGCCCCGGCCCCAGCGGCGCAGGAAACGGCAAGGTGGCTGCCGTGATGACCGCCATCCGGCTCAGCGACGCCGACAGGCTGGTGTTGGCCGACGATGACGTGAGATACACGTCCAAGACCCTGGCCGCCGTCGTCCGCTGTCTCGATGACGCGGACGTGGTGAGGCCGCAGAACTACTTCACGCCTCGTCCCTGGCACGCCCAGTGGGACACGTCCCGGAGCCTTCTCAACCGGTGCTTCGGCCACGATTTCCCCGGCACACTGGCCGTCCGGCGTGAAGCACTGCTGGCCGCCGGCGGTTATGAGCCCGTCCTGTTCGAAAACCTTGAACTCATCCGCACCATTACCGCAGCCGGCGGCCGCGAAACCCGGCATCCGGAACTTCTCGTGGCCCGCCGGCCTCCCACCGCGCGGCATTTGCTGCGCCAGCGGGTCCGGCAGGCCTACGACGATTTCGCCCAGCCCGCCCGCCTCATCGCCGAACTGGCACTGCTTCCGCTGCTGGCCGCCACGCTGAAGCTGCCCGCGCGGCCGCGGGTCGCCGTGCTCGTCGGGCTCGCCGGGACTGCCGTCGCCTTCGCTGAAACTGGCCGGAGGCGCGACGGCGGGGCCGCGGCTTTCCCTGCCATGGCGTCCCTTTACGCGCCCCTGTGGGTGATGGAACGGGCGGTGTGCATCTGGCTCGCCCTTTACCTGCGGTCTCGCGGCGGGGTCCGATACTCAGGCGCCAGGATCCGGGTAGCCGCCCACTCCCCGGCCGAACTGCGGCGGCGCCACCACGGCAAAATCAACCGTCCGTGAACAGCCAGGGGCAAGCCTTGATCCAAGCAGTGGCGAGGGCATAGCGATGGCCCCCGGCACAATGCCGGGGGCCATCATTTATCGGAGGGGATCACCCGCAACTGCCGATGCGCTATCTGGCGCTGTGGCGTTCCTTAGTGGCAAATCGCCCTGAAGAGGCAGATATACAACGCGTTCGGATCCTCCCGGTACAGCCGTTTTAGCACTGGTTGTTAGCCCAATACAAGGGGTTCCGGCGGGTAACTTAGCTGCGCGTGGGATCCGGGCGCAACGGTTCAGGCCCCGGATCCGGTACGGGCAGCGGGCCGGGAGGCTCCGGCGTCGGTACCGGGCTGGGCCTGGCAGGGCCGGGGTGGCCCGGGGATGTAGGGTCAGGATTCATGGGATCCGGGCCGGGTTCGGGCGGAAATGGCTCAGGTTCATGCACTGGCGGGATGGTCATTTAGTTCCCCTCTCACGCGTGGCGGGTATGCCTTTGCGGTTACAGGATACGCCCGGCGCCGTCCCGACGCTCTCGCACTTCCTGCAAGAAATCCACCGATGCTCTATCAGTTGTTGTTGCCAACAGCCCTGTTTAGCAACCACAAGTGAGAGAGCGTCCTGCGATTGGGCGCAGGAAGTGAGAGAGCGTCCTGCGATTCGCGAAGGTTGTCAAGCTGTGTGGAGTCATTGGGTTTGCTGTGTGGGTGTTTTTGTTGCCGGGAGGTTGATTCCTGTGTGGCTGGCGGGGGCTGGTGTGATGGGGCGCTGGTGGAATCGTTCGGGGTTTTTGTCGTAGTAGCGCTGGAGTGCGTGGTCGCGTTTTTGCCAGGTTTCTTTCCAGGAGCCTCGTGGACTTCGGCGGGCGAGAAAAGTGCAATGCCTGAGTGTTTGTGTTGGGTGTTGTACCAGGGCACGTAGTCGGCGAGGTAGGCCCGGGCGGTCTCGAGTTCTTTGAAAACGCGGGGGTAGCCTGGCCTGTACTTCATGGTCCGGAACCCGGACTCTGAGAAGGGGTTGTCGTTCGAGACGTAGGGCCGGTTGTGGGAGAGTTCGATGCCGTGGCTGGTGAGAGTGTCGCGGAGCAGGTTTGATCTCATCGCCGGCCCGGAGTCGGCGTGGACGATGCGCGGGGCGCCGTGCCGGGCGATAGCGGGTCGAACCACTCCACCGCGAG
>NZ_KV467169.1:1249052-1357109 GCF_001663775.1 Arthrobacter sp. B6
CTTTCCCCGCCAGGGTGAATACAGATCGGTGATGTCCCAGGACCAGACCTGGCCCGGTCCGGTCGCCATCACAACCGGTTTCTCCCGTGGGGGCCGGTTGTTCCGGCTCCTGGTAGGGATCGTGGGGCGCAGCATCTGGTCCTCGATCTGGGCCGCGACCCGCCACCAGGTCCGGCGGGAAGCGAGGACCACCCCCTTGTCCCACGCGGCCGCGTAGGAATGGTCAACCGAGACCTGGTTGGCCCAGCCGTCCAGAATGTATTCGCAGATCCGGTCGCGATCCCCGGTGCTGATCCGCGATTCATAGGCCCGCTCAGACTGGGCGAGCGGGTCCTGCACGCGTTCGCGGGGGTTCTGCCGGTAGTGCCAGGTCGAGCGCGACACGCCGGCGCACTCGAGGGCTTGCCGCTGCGAGCCGGTGAGCTTTGTCAGCTCCCGGACGAGGAGGTTCTCGGCTTCGATGAACCTTTCGGATCTTTCGTCCGGGCCGTATCGGGCTCTGGCACGTTCAACTCGTGCAAGAGCCCGATAGCTTTTCCCAGAGCAGTATTCGTGCCTTCAAGTTCACGGATACGGCCCTTGAGCTGTTCGACTTCGGACTGGTGTTCAGCGATCTCCTTGGCGCGCGCTTTCTCAAACGCGGACCACTCGCCATTCGTGCGGGCCATACCCCCATGCTCTCGTGGAATCAGATTCCGGTCGAGATCACCCTCTTGCACCATCTTCCGCCACCGCCGGAACGTCCATTCAGTCACTGGCTAAGAGGCAAGCCATTCCTTCCTCGTCCCATACGGCTGCACGTAATACTCATGTACCAATTCCCGAATCTCATCGCGGCTAATACCTCGCGGACCAACAGTCATGGCTGCTCCTGTTCCCTTCAATCACTGACTGACTCACAACCAGCCTGACGTAGAGGGTCGGCGCAGGAAGTGAGAGAGCGTCCTGCGATTCGGCGCAGGAAGTGATAGAGCGTCCTGCGATTCGGCGCAGGACGTGAGAGAGGGTTGCCGGGCGGGCACCACTCTCCCCCGGTAGCGAACGGCCCGCCCCATTGCCCGCAGGGATCTATATATTGAAGGAATGACCCAGACTCCGCTGCAGGATTCCGCCACCACTTCCACCACGCCGCCCGTCGCCAGGAAGGTGCCGCACGAGCGGACGCACCACGGCGACACCTTCGTGGACAACTACGAATGGCTGCGGGAGAAGGAATCCCCCGAGGTCGTTGAGCACCTGAAGGCAGAGAACGCCTACCAGGAGGCCGTCACCGCGCATCAGGAACCGCTGCGGGAGGCCATCTTCCAGGAGATCAAGGGCCGTACCCAGGAGACAGACCTGTCCGTCCCTAACCGCAAGGACGGCTGGTGGTACTTCAGCCGCTCGGTTGAAGGCAAGGAATACGGCATCCAGTGCCGCGTCCGCGCCCAGGACACCGGCAACCCCGTGGCCGACTGGACTCCCCCGGCAGTGGAGGCCGGCGTCGAAATCCCCGGCGAGGAAGTGCTGCTGGACTGCAACATCGAAGCCGAAGGAAAGCCGTTCTTCTCCGTGGGCGGCTCGGCCGTCACTGTGGACGGGAACCTGTACGCCTACGCCGTGGATAATTCCGGCGACGAACGCTTCACCCTGCACATCAAGGACCTCCGCACGGGCGAGCTCCTGCCGGACGTCATCGAGAACATCTTCTACGGCGTCAGCTTCTCCCCCGACGGCACCCGCATCTTCTACACCGTGGTGGACGACGCGTGGCGCCCGTACCAGGTCAAGTCCCACGTCCTGGGCACGCCCGTCACCGACGATGAGGTGATCTACCAGGAGGACGACGTCGCCATGTGGCTGGGCTTTGAGCTCTCCTCTGACAGGCGCCACCTGGTGCTGGGCATCGGCTGCTCCGAATACAGCGAGACCCGCCTGCTGCGTTTTGATGACCCGACGGCGGCGCTCACCACCGTGATCTCCCGCGACGAGCGTGTGCTCTATGAGGCCGAACCGTTCCTGCTCACCGGCCCTGACGGCACAACCCACGAACGCATCGTCATCACCCACAACCGGAACGCCGTGAACTCCATGGTCTCCCTGGCTGACCCGGCCGAGCTCGCCAAGCCGCTCTCCGAGCAGCGCTGGGACACCGTCGTCGGGCATTCCGACGACGTCCGCGTCAACGGTGCGGGCGTCACCTCCACGCACCTCATCGTGTCCATCCGCAAGGACACCATCGAACGGGTCCAGGTGATGGGGCTGGCCGGCCTGGGAACACCCGCGCAGGAGTCCCCCGTGGAGCCCGCGTTCGACGAGGAGCTGTATACAGCCGGCGTCGGCGGTTCCGACTACGAGGCCCCGGTGATCCGGCTGGGCTATACGTCTTACTTCACGCCGTCGCGCGTCTATGACTTTGTCCTGCCCACCCCTGCCCAGCCCGCGGGCGAGCTGCTGCTGCGCAAGGAAAGCCCGGTACTGGGCGGCTACGACCGCAACGACTACGTGGCCACCCGCGAATGGGCCACCGCCGCCGACGGAACCAGGATCCCGCTGTCCGTGCTGCGGCACAAAGCCGTCAAGCAGGATTCGACGGCGGCCGGTCTGGTGTACGGGTACGGCTCGTATGAGCTGAGCATGGACCCGGGCTTCGGGATTGCGCGGCTGTCACTGCTGGACCGGGGTGTGGTGTTTGTGATTGCCCACATCCGCGGCGGCGGCGAACTGGGCAGGCACTGGTACGAGGACGGCAAGAAGCTCACCAAAAAGAACACCTTCACCGATTTCGTGGACGCCACCGACTGGCTGGCCACCTCCGGCTGGGTGGACCCGTCCCGGATTGCGGCGCTGGGCGGCTCCGCGGGCGGCCTGCTGGTGGGCGCCGTGGCCAACCTGGCACCGGAAAAGTACGCCGCGGTGGTGGCGCAGGTACCGTTCGTGGATGCCCTCACCACCATCCTGGACCCGGAGCTTCCGCTCTCGGCTTTGGAGTGGGAGGAGTGGGGCAATCCCATCACGGACCCTGAGGTCTACGCCTACATGAAGTCCTACTCCCCCTACGAGAATGTCCATTCAGTTGCGTACCCGAAAATCGCCGCCGTAACGTCCTTCAACGACACCCGGGTGCTGTATGTGGAGCCCGCAAAATGGGTCCAGGAGCTGCGCAACAAGACCACCGGCAGCGAGCCCATCCTCATGAAAATCGAAATGGACGGCGGCCATGGCGGGGCCTCCGGCCGGTACGTCCAGTGGCGGGAACGCGCGTGGGACTATGCGTTCATCGCCGATTCGCTGGGCGCCACGGAACTGCTTCCGGGCGCCGGCCTGAAATAACCCCATCGATTGCTCCCCACCGGCACCCTCGCCTCGCAAGCTCGGCCAGGGAACCCTGCCGGCGTGGGCCCAGGCCGTTTTGGGCCTTCAAAAGGGCGCTGTTGGAGCAATCGATGGGGTTTCCCCAGGGCTCGACAAGGCCCTTCAGGTCCGGGGGCGGGCGCACCAGTACACAATAAAGCTAATCATGCTTACTATTGTCTGGCGCTGGGCTGCCCGCTGGGGGCAGGTCAACCCGCGCGGAAACTGGAGGTTGCGTGAGCATGGAACATGAAATGCGTCCCCTGTCTGACGACGAACTGACATCTGAGCAGGCCACAGCCTTGCCGGACAAGGAAGTTGCATCCATTTTGGACCTGAATGCGGATCTGGACCTGGGCATCAACGCGGCGGCCCCCATCGACCTGGCCGTGGCGGCCAATGCCAACGTGGCTGCGCCGATCGACGCAGCGGCGTCGGCCAACATCCTTTCCTACGGTTCGGAGGCGCAGGCTTTGGCGGACCAGGGCGTCATCATCGACCAGGGAATCGTGGCAGACGCCAACGCCGCGTCCACCCAGGACAGCACCATCAGCCAGGGCAGCGGCACGGTGGAGCCAGACGAATCCGCCGCGGGCACCACGGATGGCGGGCTCCTGCCGGACGGAACCATTCCGGATGGAACAACGCCCGACGTCGGTGCGCTGCCGGTTGATCCCGCAGCAGCCGTTGGCGGGGACCTCCTCAACGTCAACGTGGACCTTGCCGCCGACGCCGACATCGCCGCCCCGATCAACGGTGCCGTGGCAGCCAACGCCAACGTTGCTGCCCCGATTGACGCCGCCGTCGCCGCCAACATCGGTTCCATCGACAGCCAGGCCTACGCCGTGGCCGAGCAGGACGCCATCATTTCCCAGCACATCGAGGGCGAAGCCAACGCGACTGCCGACCAGCAGTCCAACCTCGCACAGTAAGCACAGATGACCGACGCGAACGGCGGGCCGCGCCCCGAGGCGGGCCCGCCGTCGTCCTCTGCCACCGTTACCGAAGGCAGGCTGGAGATTCCCGCCCGGGCCGACGGCATCCAACTCCTGGGCCAGCCTGAAGGGTCCGGCTACCGTGAGGCCCCGTCCCTGGTCCGCCGCGCGGACGGCCAGACGCTGCAGCTGACGCGCCTGCTCTACCTCGTGCTGGAGGCCGCTGACGGGACGCGGAGCGTGGAGGAGATTGCGCAGCACGCCAGCACCGGTTCAGGAAGGCTGGTCAGCGGCGACAACGTCCGTACGCTGATCACCTCCCAGCTGCTGCCGATGGGGCTGCTCCGCCTGGCTGACGGATCCCAACCGGAGGTCCGGAAGGCAGACCCGCTGTTGGGCATGCGTTTGCGCTACACGGTGACGGATCCGGAACGCACCCGGAAGCTCACGGCGCCGTTCGCAGCACTGTTCCAGCCGCTGATTGTGGTGGCGGTAGTGGCCGCGTTCCTGGCGGCCTGCTGGTGGGTGCTGATGGTCAAAGGGCTGGGCTCTGCCACGCATGAGGCCTTTGGGAACCCCGCGCTGCTCCTGCTGGTCTTCGCAGTCACGGTCCTCTCCGCGGGATTCCACGAATTCGGGCACGCCGCGGCGGCCCGCAAGGGCGGCGCAACGCCTGGCGCGATGGGCGCCGGGCTCTACCTCATCTGGCCGGCGTTCTTCACCGACGTCACCGATTCGTACAGGCTGGGCCGGGGAGGCCGGCTCCGCACAGACCTGGGCGGACTGTACTTCAATGCCATTGTTGCGGTGGCCATCATGGCGGCCTGGTGGGCCACCGGCTTTGATGCGCTCCTGCTGGTGGTGGTGACCCAGATCCTGCAGATGGTTCGGCAGCTTCTCCCGCTGGTGCGGTTCGACGGGTACCACATCCTGGCCGATACCACCGGCGTTCCCGACCTCTTCCAGCGCATCAGGCCCACCCTGCTAGGCCTGCTTCCCTGGCACTGGGGAAAGCCGGAAACCAAGGTACTCAAGCCCTGGGCGCGCGCCGTGGTGACGCTCTGGGTCCTGGTGACCGTGCCGTTGCTGCTGCTCAGCCTGGCCCTGATGGTGATCGCACTGCCCCGTCTGCTCGGCACCGCATGGTCCAGCGTGCTCGGCCAACAGGCCATGCTGTCCGACAGCCTGGCCGCCGGGGACCCCGCCGGCGCCGCCGTCCGGGCCCTGGCGATCATCGCCGTCGCCCTTCCTGTAGCGGGGGTGCTCTACCTCCTGCTCCGCCTCCTCCGCCAGCTGGCCGTGGGTTTGTGGCAAAAAACGCGTGGCCGCGCCGTGCAGCGCGTCGCCGCCATGGCCGCCGTCGCGGCAGTGTTCGCCGGGCTGGCATGGGCATGGTGGCCCGACGGCGGCACGTACCGCCCGGTCCAGCCCTACGAACGCGGGACGCTGGCGGACGCCACCACATCCGTGTTTCCACAGGCGGAAACCGTGCTCCGGGAAGGCCAGGCGGGCAGGACCGTGGCGTTGTGGCCTGCCGGGGCGGACATGCCGACCCGTGAAAACCCCCAGTTGAGCATGGTGCTGGTCCCCGAGCCTGGGCCATCCACCGCTGAGTCCACCGCCCCGGGCACGGCCGCCGGCACCGCCCCGTCGTGGGTCTTTCCGTTCAGCCAACCGGACGCTCCGCAGGCCGGCGACAACCAGGCCCTGGCGGTGAACACCACTGACGGATCAGTGACATACAGCGTGGCATTCGCCCTGGTCTGGGCTGAGGACGGTGCCCCCGTTGACACAAAGAACGAGGCTTATGCCTTCGCCAGCTGCACAGGATGCGCAGCGGTGGCGGTGGGTTTCCAAGTGGTGCTCATTGTGGGCCAGGCGGACGTCATCGTGCCCGAAAACCTGTCCGCCGCTGCCAACTACAACTGCCTGGACTGCCTCACCTACGCTCTGGCGAGCCAGCTTGTCCTCACCTTGGACGGCCCGCTCAGCGAGGATGCCATGTCCAGGCTGAACGCACTGTGGGCCGAGATCGCCGCCTATGGCAGGAACCTCCGGAATGTGCCGCTCTCAGAAATCCAGGCACGGCTCGCCGACTACAAGGAACAGATCACCGCGGTGATCCAGGCAGACTCCGGAACCTCAAAGTCCGGGAGCACGGCCCCCACAGGGCCGGCCACTACCGGCCCGGCACCGGCGCCGAGCCTGCCAGCTTCCCCCGGATCCACGGCTCCAGGGCCCACGGCACCCGCGCCCGCCCCGGCAGGCACCGGTGGGGCCACTTCGCCGGCCACCGGGCAGCCGACGCAGCCCGCGTTGGGTGACCCGCCGCCGTCGTCCGATCCAACCGGCACCGCCCCGGCGCCCTCAACGACGGCTGACGGAACGGCTCCTGAACCCCAGCCTTCCACCGCACCCAGCTAAGGGGCAGCCATGGCACTGTGCAAAGGGAGCCAGTTCAGTTGCCTTCCTGCCCGTACTCGGGATGCTCTGCCAGCAGTTCCGACAGCGTCTCGAGGTTGGCGCGGACCGTCCTGGTCTGTGCCGCTTCCACGAAACGGTCGGCGAGTTTTCCGAACACTCCGCCGAGACCTGAGGCCGCGTCGATCCGGTAATTGAATCTGGTCCCGTCGCCTTCGGGTTCGAGGATTGTGGTGATGGTGAAATCGAACTGCCCGTCCACCGAACGGGATACGATCCGGGTGGGAGGCTGGAATTCCGTGATCTCAGCAGTCCAGTCGAACTTCCTGCCGACCACCTTGCTGGTGCCCTGGGCCCGGGTGCCCACGGCTTCGGGTACGCCGCCGACCGTTTCCGCATGCAGGACCGACGAGTCCCAGACCGGGATGTTTTCATTCTTGGACACAAAATTGAAGACCTCCTGGGGAGGCCGGGAAATGTAGACGCTGTCTTCTACGACTGGCATGACGAGCACTCCTTGGACACACCTGTTGCCGGCCCGGCTTGGCCGGCAGCTAGGCACAGCGTCAGTGTGGCCCCGGCAGAAAGGGCCGTCAAGGGGCCCAGGGTTCCCACCTCCCGGTCCTCCCGGTAGGGTCGAAGCCTAGCCAGCGGAGACGGGCACATGGCCACGTGGTGGCCCGCGCCCGCCTACGAAAGGAAGCGCCCCGTGAACACCAGGCACCACGACGTCCTCATCATCGGCGGAGGCAACGCCGGCATCTCCCTGGCGGCACGCCTGCACCGCTACGGCGTCACTGACATCGCCGTCGTCGAACCAAAAGACCATCACCTGTACCAGCCCCTGTTCTCCCACATCGCCGGCGGGCGGGCGAAGGCGAGCGAGGCAATCCGGGCGCAGTCCTCGGTCACACCGCCCGGTGTCGAATGGATCCGGGACGGAGCCACGGACATCAACGCCGGCGCCAGCACGGTGACGCTTGGTTCCGGCGGCCAGGTCACCTACGGCCACCTGGTGGTCTGCCCCGGCCTGCAGCTGGACTGGGACAAGGTTCCGGGGCTGGCGGCTGCCGTACACTCCCCGCACGGCGCCTCGCATTACGAGTTCGCCCTGGCCCCCAAAGCCTGGACGCTGCTCAGCAGCCTCCAGTCGGGCACAGCGGTGTTCACCATGCCGTCCGGACCGGCCAAATGCGCGGGCGCAGCCCAGAAGCCCATGTACCTGGCCTGCGATTACTGGAAGGAACACGGAGTCCTCGATGACATCCGCGTCATCATGGTCCAGCCCTACCCCACCGTCTTCGGCGTTCCGGGTGTTGATGAGGAGCTGAACCGGAAAGTCGCCGAGTACGGCATCGAACTGCGCCTCAACAGCGAACTGGCCTCCGTGGATCCCGCGGGACAGATGGCGCTGATCCGGGACAACGTGGCCGGCACCACCGAGGAACTCCGCTACGACGTGCTGAATGCCGTTCCCCCGCAGTCGGCGCCGGACTGGCTCAAGGCAACCGATCTGCCGGCCGCGCGGGATGACGGCGGCTTTGTGCAGGTGGACCCGGAAACCCTCCGTCACGTGCGCTACCCGAACGTCTGGTCCCTGGGCGATGCGGCGGGCACCACCAATTCCAAGTGCGGCGGCGCGCTGCGGAAGCAGGCCAAGGTGCTGGCGAAGAACCTGGTGGCGACCCGCCGTGGGGCGCCGCTGAGTGAGAAGTACGACGGCTATGCGGTGTGCCCGTTCACGGTGTCCCGTTCCACGGTGGTTTTCGCCGAGTTCGACGCCGGCTACCGGCCAATGCCTTCCATCCCCAAGGTTCCGACGTGGAAGGAAAGCCGCGCCTCGTGGGTGGTGGACCGCGACGTTTTCCCGCAGGTCTACTGGAACCTGATCCTCAAAGGCCGGGCTTAGTCCGGGCGCGCCATTCCCCATCGACTGATCCCCACCGGCACCCTCGCCTCGCAAGCTCGGCCAGGGAACCCTGCCGGCGTGGGCCCTGGGCCGTTTTGGCCGGCGAAAAGGCCTTTACGGAGCAGCCGATGAATGGACGACGGCGGCAGTCGCCTCCGCGATGGCGCGCTCCTCGTCGGTGGGAACCACCAAAACCGGGAGGGCGGACTCCGCCGTGGAAACCACGCGCGGTTCCTTGGACCGCTGGCTGTTCAGGCCGGCGTCGAGCTCCACACCCAGCGCACCCAGGTGCCCGGCCACCAGGGCGCGGAACTCGTGCGAGTTTTCGCCGATGCCGGCCGTGAACACCAGCGCCTTGGCGCCCCCGACAGCCACGTGGTATCCCCCGATGTACTTGGCCAGCCGGTAGGACGTGACCGCGAGCGCCGTCGCAGCTTTGGCGTCGCCGCCCTCGGCTGCCTCCACCACCGAGCGCATGTCATTGTTGCCGGCGAGCCCTTTCAGGCCTGATTCGCGGTTGAGCATGGTGTCGATGTCCTCCGGGGTCCAGCCCTGACGGCCCAGGAAGACGAGGATGGAGGGGTCCAGGTCACCCGAACGGGTCCCCATCACCAGGCCCTCCAACGGAGTAAAGCCCATGGAGGTGTCCACGGACTTGCCGCCCCGGATGGCCGTGACGGAGGCGCCGTTCCCCAGGTGGGCGATGACGCCGTCGAACTCCTCCACGGGCAGGTCCAGCAGCGCGGCGGCCCGGTGCGTCACGTATTCGTGCGAGGTTCCGTGGAAGCCGTAGCGGCGGATGCCATGGTTCGTGTACAGCTCGTCCGGCACGGCATACCGCCAGGCGTGCTCGGGCAGGGTGCGGTGGAAGGCGGTATCGAACACGGCAACCTGCGGGAGGTCCGGCCATTTTTTGGTGATGGCACGGATGCCCAGGACGTTGGCCGGATTGTGCAGCGGCGCCAGCGGGTTGAGCCGCTCGATGGCGCGGGTGATCTCATTGTCGATCAGCACGGGCTCGGCGAAACGCTCCCCGCCGTGCACCACTCGGTGGCCCACTGCCGCCAGTTCGAGCTCGCCGAGTTCCTGGTGGATGGCGGCGTCCACCTGTTCCAGCGCCGCAGCATGGTCCCGCGGGCCCTCGATTTCGCCGTCCCCGTCGCCGCCGTTGCCCATGCCGATCTTTTCGATCAGCCCTTCGGTCAGCACACTGCCGGCCGCGACATCGCGGACCTGGTATTTGAGCGAGGACGAGCCGGAGTTGATGACGAGCACGAGCATAGGGGCCTCCTGAGCCTTGCTGTTGCGGATACAGCTGCCGGGGCAGCGGTCTGGCGTCATGCCGGAGCCTGGCGCAGCGCTCCGTAGGTCCCACTATATTTGCCGGGGGACTCCGGCGTTTGTATTTGAGAACCATTCTCATTAGACTGACTGACATGCATCTCACTGTGATCAGTTCCCTGGACGCTTTGTGCCGCCAGCAGGCCTGCGAGGCCGCGGCCGCCGCGAATCCCCGGGCCGTGGTGGTCCTCCACGACCTGCTGGAGAACGGCCTGGTCATCCGGCGCGTATTTAGCCAAAGCATTCTCCTGGAACGCGCGGAGACCCGGCTGGAGCACGGCTGCCTGAGCTGCACGGTCCGGCTCGACGTGGTTCCCACGGTCGAGCGGCTGCTGGAGCGTGGAGAGCAGGCGGTGATCATCGGGCTCCCGCCGGCAGTGTCCTCCGAGGCGGCCATCGGAGCGCTGCGGCGTGGGCTCCCCCGGAGCGTCACGGTCGAATCCGCCGTGCTCGCCTGCGCGCCTGACACGCTGGAAGACCACATCTGGGACCACCACACGCTGTTCGAGTCCGGATTCACGCCCGTCCCCGAGGACAACCGGACGCCGGGCGAGTTCCTGATGGGCGAACTGTCCTTCAACGACACCGTCCTGCTGGCCGAGCCCGCGCTCGTCCCTGTGGACCCAGCCCTGCGGAGCCGGGGCATCCAACTGGTCAGGGAGCTCGCACCGCACGCGGACGTGGTGGCGGACCCCCGCGAGATCCGCCCCGGCCGTCACGACTACCAGGACGCACTGGGCCGCACGGTTCCAGGTTCGGTCCGGATCCCCGTTGCCGCGTCGGCGTCGCCGTTCACTACCGTCACGCACCGGGCGGAACGGCCCCTGCACCCGGAAAGGTTCCGGGAGGCTCTGGTGTCCCTCGCGGAAGGCTGCTGCTGGCTGCGCGGGCGGCTGTGGATCGCCGCCGCACCCCGCTGCCGGATCGCGATCCAGGGCATCGGTCCCCGGGTCTGGCTGGAAAACACCGGGCCGTGGCTGGCAGACCGGGACGCCGGCGCCGCATCGGATCCCCTGGATTTCGTGGACGCCCACCTGGACTGGCATCCGGAACACGGTGACCGCTGCAGCGTGATCGCGGCCACGGGCGACGGGATCGATCCCGCTGAAATCGCCGGGCTGCTCTCCGCCTGCGAACTGACGGACGCGGAAATGGAGGCCGGATTCGCCGGCCTGCCGGACCCGTTCGAGCTGGACCACACACCCCAACAAGAAGGAGCACAACCATGAAAGTCCGAAACTCACTCCGCGCGCTGAAGAAGATCCCCGGCGCGCAGATCGTCCGACGGCGGGGCCGCACATTTGTGATCAACAAAAAGAACCCGCGCATGAAGGCCCGCCAGGGCTGAGTCCGCGGACCGACTCACCCGGCGCCTGCCGTTGCGTTGGCGGCGGCAGGCGCTTAGAGTCGGCGGACAAGCAGCACCACGCAGAGAGGGACTTTCATGACGAACGGCACCACTCAGCCTGACAGCGCCGAGCCTGACGCCACCGACCCCAACACCGGGGCAGGCACAAAGGATCCCACCGGCGTCGAAGGTGCCAACCCGGCCCTGGACGACACCGGGACCCCCAAGGCGGAGGAAGCCGGTGAGGCACCGGAACCGCCGGAGAATCTGGAAGAACTGGACCTCACACCCACTGGCCTCTCCGACGAGCCAGCCAAGCAGGAGGACCCGGACAGCATGGCCAAACCGGAAAACAGCTGACCGGCCCAGCGGTTAACGGTCGACGGCGGCACTCTCGCGGGTGCCGCCGTCGGACGTTAACCCGGCGGGCGGCTAAACCGCTGCCGGGAGCGGAGGTTGAACCGGGGTTTGCGCCTGCGCCTGGATGGCCGTGATGGCCACGGTGTTCACGATGTCCTCCACGGTGCAGCCGCGGGAGAGGTCGTTGACCGGCTTCCGCAGCCCCTGCAGCACCGGCCCGACCGCTACCGCCCCGGAGCTCTGCTGCACCGCCTTGTAGGTGTTGTTGCCGGTGTTGAGGTCCGGGAAGATGAACACGGTGGCCTGCCCGGCAACGGAGGATCCAGGCATTTTTGACTCCGCAATGGAAGCATCCACGGCGGCGTCGTACTGGATAGGGCCTTCGACGGCGAGGTCCGGGCGGCGCTCACGCACCAGTTCGGTGGCCTGCCGCACTTCGTCCACGGCTTCGCCGGACCCCGAACCGCCGGTGGAGTAGGACAGCATGGCCACCCGCGGCTCCACACCGAACTGCTCGGCGGTTTCGGCGGAGGCAAGGGCGATGTCCGCCAGTTGCTCCACGTTGGGATCGGGGTTCACGGCGCAGTCGCCGTACACCAGCACACGGTCCGGCATCAGCATCAGGAACACCGATGACACGATCTTCACGCCGTCGCGGGTCTTCACGAACTCCAGCGCCGGCCGGATGGTGTGGGCTGTGGTGTGTGCTGCACCGGACACCATGCCGTCCACCACGCCCAGCTGGACCATCATGGTGCCGAAGTAGCTGCCGTCCTGCATGATTTCCAGCGCCTTGGCCAGGTCCACGCCCTTGTGCGCCCGCAGCTCGGCGTATTTTTCCGCGAAGCCCTGCCGGAGCTCCGAGGTTGCCGGGTCCACGATGTTGATCCCGGACAGGTCAATGCCCCGGGCCGCGGCCAGCTCACGGACGTCGGTTTCCCGGCCCAAAACGGTCAGATCGCAGACATCGCGGCGGTGCAGGATCTCGGCGGCGCGCAGGATCCGCACGTCCGTCCCCTCCGGCAGCACCACATGCCGGCGCTGGGCCCTGGCCCGTTCGATCAGGTCATGCAGGAACCGCAGCGGCGTCATCCGCTCGGCGCGCGGCAGGTGCAGGCGCTCCACCAGCTCCGCCTCATCCACGCGGCGGGACCACAGGCCCAGCGCCGAGGCAACCTTGCGCCGGTGCCCGGACCAGATCTCGCTGCGCACCTCGGAGACCCCGCGGGCTGTGGTGTAGGTGTCCTCGCCGGCGGCGAACACCGGGAACGGCGCCTGCGCCAGGAGCGGGTAGATGTTGGCGTCGGGAGCCAGTCCGCCGGTGAGGATCAGGCCCGACGGCACCGGGAATTCAGGCGAGAACGACGACGCCAGGCACGCCACCATCACGTCCGCCCGGTCCCCCGGCACGATCACCAGTGCACCCTCATCCAGCACGTTCAGGAAATTGCCCACGTTCATGGCCGCCACCTTGATGTCCCGCACGTCACGTTCCATGTCGGCGCGGCCGGCGATCTGGCGGACTCCCAGGGCTGTTGCCACTTCGCCGGTGGTGGGGCGGGCGATCTCCTCCAGCTCCGGCAGGACGTACACCGGCCGGCCGGATGCCCCCGGCTTCACGGCCGCCGCAATTTCCTCCACCTGCTCCGGGTCAGCGCGGTTCACCATGATGGCCAACAGCGCACATTTTTCCGCGGACAGCTCCTTGCGGGCAACCTCGACGGCGGCCCCCGCCTCGGCGACGCTCAGCCCCTTCGCGCCCACCACGGCCACCACCGGGGCGGCCAGGTTGTTGGCCAGGCGGGCATTGAGGTCGAATTCGACGGCGGCGTCCTGGCCGGTGAGGTCGGTCCCCTCCACGATCACCACGTCGCAGTGCCGCGACATTTCGGCGAAGATCTCCACACAGCGGGCGTCGATGTCGGCGCGCTTCCCTTCGGCGAGCAGCGCACGGGCTTCGGCGCTGGTCAGGCCGCCGCGGCACCGGTCGTCGTCGAGTTCAAAGCGGGCCTTCATCAGCGCCACCATGGGGTCGTCCGCAGCGTCCGGTCCGTGGACCACGGGCTTGAAGAAGCCGATCCTGTCCGCGTGCCGGTGCAGCGTGTCCGCCAGGCCCAGGGCCACGAGCGACTTGCCCGACCCGGGAGTGGTTGCGCTGACGTAAATGCCTTTGGCCATGGTCCGCCCTTTGCTGTGGCTGGTGCAGGTCCCTCCATCCTGTCACTTCCCCGCCCGGGCCCAGCGCACCGCATCCTCCATCGATTTGTCCGTCCCAACCCAACCAGGTAGCAGCAGATGTCGTTTTGAGGACCCAGACCGACATCTGCTGCTACTTAGTTGGGCCGCCCACGCACGCCCTCCGCGGCTGGCCACCCTTGACACCGACCCCCTCCATGGGATTACCTAATGAACATTCGGTAAATAAAGCTGGAGGCAATGACGCATGGCTGAAGCAACACTCTCCGGGGCAATCCACCCCATCCTGGAAAACGACTACGCCTCCGAATGGATGGGCATCAAGGTCCTCGCCCTCAGCGACGGCCACGCCACCATCCGCATGACGCTCCGGCAGGAAATGCTCAACGGGTTCGGCATGGCGCACGGCGGAATGATCTTCGCCTTCGCCGATACCGCCTTCGCCCTCGCCTGCAACCCGGTGAACCCCGCGCCGGGCGAGACGGACAGCATCACCGTTGCGGCCGGCGTCGATATCAATTTCCTCAAGCCGGCCTACCGCGGCCAGGTGATCACCGCCGTCGCAGACCGCCGCTCCAGCGCGGGCCGTAGCGGACTCTACGACATCCAGATTTTCGCCGCCGACGCCGACGCGCAGCCCGATCCCCAAAACCCGGGTGAACTCATCGCCGAGTTCCGCGGACGCAGCCGCACCATCCCCAAGAAGTAGGAAAAACATGACCCTCCACGCCCCCGAAACCCCGGTGCCGCAGGCAACCAGCGCAGCCACCGACGCCGTCCTTGACCGCGAGGAGACCATCTCCCGCGACGAGCTCGAGGCCCTCCAGCTCAGCCGGCTGCAGAACACGGTGGCCTACGCCTACGACCGGGTCCCGCTCTACAAGCGCAAGTACGACGACGCCGGCATCCACCCCACCGACCTCCGTGAACTCAGCGACCTGGGCAACTTCCCGTTCACCACCAAGGAAGACCTGCGCGCCGAATACCCCTTTGGCATGTTCGCCGTCCCGCAGAACGAAGTAGCCCGCATCCACGCCAGCTCGGGCACCACGGGCCGGCCCACCGTCGTCGGCTATACCAAGCAGGACCTGGCTGACTGGGCGAAGTTGGTGGCCCGCTGCTTCCGCGCCGCCGGCGTCCGCCCCGGCATGAAGGTCCACAACGCCTATGGCTACGGGCTGTTCACCGGCGGCCTCGGCGCGCATGCCGGGGCCGAAGCGCTGGGCTGCACCGTGATTCCCATGTCCGGCGGGCAGACCGAACGCCAGATCCAGCTCATCCAGGACTTCCAGCCGGACGCCATCCTGGCCACACCCACCTACCTGCTCACCATCGCCGACGCCATGGCGCACATGGGCATTGACCCGACGTCCACGTCCCTCAGGTACGCGGTGCTGGGCGCGGAGCCGTGGACGCAGGAAATGCGGCACGAGCTCGAAGTCACCATGAACATCAAGGCGTGCGACATCTACGGGCTGTCCGAAGTGATGGGCCCGGGGGTCGCCGGCGAAGCGGTGGAAACGCAGGACGGCAGCCACATCTGGGAAGACCACTTCCGCCCCGAAATCATCGACGCCTTCAACCCCGCCCCGGGCAAGGAGAACGTGCTGCGCGACGGCGAACACGGCGAACTCGTCTTCACTTCGCTGACCAAAGAGGCGCTGCCGATCATCCGATACCGCACCAAGGACCTCACCCGGCTGCTGCCCGGCACCGCCCGCCCCGCGCACCGCCGGATGGGCCGCATCACCGGCCGGAGCGACGACATGATCATCCTGCGCGGCGTGAACCTTTTCCCTTCCCAAATCGAGGAAATCGCTCTGCGCATCCCCGAGCTGAGCCCGCACTTCCAGCTTGAGCTCACCCGCCCGGAAGGCCAGCGGATGGACCAGCTGACGGTCCGGATCGAGCGCCGGGACGCGGTCACCCCCGAGCAGAGTGCGACGGCGGCACGCGCCTTGAAGGAGCAGATCAAGATCCACGTGGGTTCTTCGTGCGCCGTGGACGTGGTGGACCCGGGATCGCTGGAGCGGTCCAATGGCAAGCTGCGCCGGATCTACGACCTGCGGCCGAAGGGCTAGACGGCCCGCCCGCCTGCGCAGACTGACCGACCGTTCGTGAGAAACTAGCCACTATGCCCAGCACCAGCGAAATATCCAGCCCCGAAGCCCCCGCCAAGCGCGGCCGGCCAGGCTACGACCAGCAGTCGGTCCTGCTCATCGCCGTGGACGTCTTCAACCGGCACGGCTATGACGCCACATCCATGGGCATCCTCGCCGAGAACCTGGGCATCTCCAAGTCCGCGATCTACCACCACGTGCCGTCCAAGGGCGACCTCCTCAAGCTGGCCCTGGACCATGCCCTGGGCGGTCTGGAGGCCATCCTGGAACGGCCCGAAGCGACGTCGGGTGCCGCCGACGCCCGGCTGGAATTTGTGCTGCGGCAGACGGTGGCCGTGCTGGTGGAACGGCTCCCGTTTGTCACTCTGCTGCTGCGCCTGCGGGGCAACACCGAGATCGAACGGGACGCCCTGGAGCGGCGGCGCGCCTTCGACCACAAGGTTGCCGGCCTGATTTCCGCGGCCCGGGACGAAGGCTCGCTGCGGCAGGACATCGATCCCCGCACCGTGACGCGTCTGCTGTTCGGAACCATCAACTCGATCGTGGAGTGGTACAAACCGGGAGGCTCGCTCTCCCCCGAAAAGCTGGCCGACGACGTCATCACCATCGCATTTGAGGGGCTCCACGCCCACTCCTAGTCGGAATACTAAGCGTGCTTGGTATTCCCGGTGATCCCGGGCTACGGTGGATGGAAGAACCAGCGTCCGCCAGGAGGTTGCCCCATGAAGCTGCGAGCCGCTCCGCAGGGTCCGCAAACGCGCCGTCTCCTCGCCGGTTTTTTCGCGGTGGTACTTGGTTCCGCAGCGGCCCTCACCGCCTGCACAGGCAGCCCGGATCCTGCCCCTTCGCCCAGCGTTTCCCTTGGTTCCGGCAGCCCCACCCCCAACACCTCCCCCGGTCCCGCTTCCCCTGAGGGCACCGGGACAGCCATGAGCATTTCGCAGATCGTGGAGAACCTCTCCCCGTCTGTGGTCACCATCTTCACCGAACAGGGGCTGGGCAGCGGCGTCGTCTACTCCGAGGACGGCCTGATCCTCACCAATGAGCACGTCATCCGCGGCGAAACCGAGGTTGAGGTGGCCTTCGCGGATGGCCAGCGCGTCGCCGGCACCGTCAGGGCCACCGACCCCGTGACCGACCTCGCCCTCGTCCAGGCGGACCGGACAGGCCTGCCGAAGCCCACGTACCAGACCTCGCTGCCCAAGGTGGGTGAAGGGGCCGTTGTGCTGGGCTCGCCCCTGGGCTTTGAAAACACGGCCACGGCCGGGATCATCTCCGGCCTTCACCGCTCCATCCCCGGCTCGGCCCGGAACAGCCTGTCACTGATCGACCTGATCCAGACCGATGCGCCCATCAGCCCCGGCAACTCGGGCGGCGCCCTGATCAACATGCGCGGCGAGGTGGTGGGCATCAGCGAGGCCTATATTCCGCCGTCGTCCGGTGCTGTGGCACTGGGCTTTGCTATTCCGGCGGCCACAGCCGTCGAGGTTGCCGAGGAACTGCTGGCAGACGGCTCGGCAAAGCACGCCTATCTGGGGCTCACCCCGGGCGGACTGACCCGGCAGATCGCTGAGCAGCTGGGCACCGACGCGAGCACCGGCGTCGTGGTTCTGTCCGTTGACGGCGACGGGCCGGCCGGCACTGCCGGTATCCGCCCGGGAGACGTCCTGGAGTCAATGGAAGGCGTGGAACTCGCCGCCCCGGAGAAGCTGCTGGCGGAACTCAGGATCCGCAACCCGGGTGACACCGTGGGCTTCAAGGTCAAGCGCGGAAACGAGAGCCTGGACATCAAGGTAGACCTCATCGAAAGGCCAGCAGGCCCGTAAGCCGAATCCGAGGGCTGCGCCCGCCGAGGACGCGAAGGCCAGGATTTACGAGGCAGGAGGGGAGCCCCCGTTCGCTGGGACGCCCCTCCTGCGGCTTTTGGGTACGTGTGGTGCAGGTCAGACCTGGTACTCGGCCTGCATGCTCCCCAAGGTCTCGTGGACGCACAGGATGTTGTGCTCCGTGTCCATGAACCAGGCGCACTTCTCCGAGTCGGTGGTGCAGATGTGGTTTTCGGTCCTAAGGTTAGGCAGGTCGTAATCCTGGAACCGGATGCCCCTGGCCTCCATGTCCTGCACGATCCGCTCAATGTCGCGCACCTCGAAGCTGAGGGCGGTGTGCTCGGAGTGCTTTCCGTCCGAGACCGGCAACAACTGCAGCATCGGGCCGCCGTCGGTACCCAGTAATTCGCTTCCATCGTCTGTCATTCCGCGGTGCGGGAGTCCCAGTTTTTCGGTGTAGAAACTACGGGCGCGCGCTGCATCATCGACTGGCAGGATGGTTGTGGCTGTGTTCAGGGCTAGGTTCATTTCGCCACCTCCTACGGAGGAAATTTTACGCCTCAGCGGCGCGGAAAGATCCTCAACCTTCTCCCACATCCTGCAGCCTTTTCCTCAGCGCTCTCCCACATCCTGCAGCCTTTTCGCCAACCCTCCCTCGCTGCCTGCAGGGCGGGTGCCTGACCGTCCATGAGAAACTGGCCACTATGCCCAGCACAGCCAGCACGCCAGTTTCGAGGTAAATCCCATCTCCACTGACCTGATCTTCAGCAAACTGCGCCGGTTGTGGCCTCAGGTCCTCCCGGTCCGATGGGGACGGGTGTTGAACTCGCCCGCAGGCCTGCTCTGGGGCTATCTGCTCATCCACTTGGCCTTCCTCCTCTTTTCGCTCGCCTTTTCGCTGCGGGGAGCGGCCCTCGGCGACACCGCCATCTACCGCGACTGGATGCTTTCCGGCTTCAGCGACAATCCAACCGGCGGCCCCAGCGCATCGGTTTATCCCATCCTGGCAGTGGTGCCCATGGCATTGGCCGGCGCGGCCGGACCCGGGCTGTACTTCTCCGGGTGGGTCCTGATGGTCACCGTCCTCAACGGCCTGGCCATCGGCACGCTGACCCAGTGGGGCCGCCGGCAGGAAGCGATCAGGGCAGCTTGGTGGTGGCTGGTGTTCCTGTCGGTACTCGGCTTCGTGGGGTTCTCACGCGTGGACGGTGTTACGGCCCCGATCGTTCTCATTGCCCTGGCATTTGGCGTGTCCGCGCCGTTCACCGCCGCTGTGCTTCTCAGCATTGGCACCTGGATCAAGGTCTGGCCGGCAGCGGTCCTGCTGGCGCTGTTCGCGGTGGGCAGGAACCGTGCGCGCCTGATGGCCGCCGGGATCGCGGTGACGGCACTAGCAGCGGGCCTCGCCGTCGTGATGGGCTGGCTCCCTAAACTGCTCAATTTCCTGACCCTGCAGGGCGACCGCGGCATGCAGCTCGAAGCCACCTTCAGCACTCCCTGGGTGTGGCTTTCGGTGCTGGGCGTCGAAGGTTCGCGGACCTACCTCAACGTGGGGATCGGATCCATGCAGGTGGACGGACCGGGAACGGAACTCATGTCCATCCTGATGCAACCGCTGCTTCTCCTGGCCGCCTTTACGGTTGCCGGCTTGATTTTCTGGGCCCTTCACAACGGCAAGCAAATGGGCGGCGCGGACCGGACCGAACTGCTGCTCATGGGATCGCTGAGCCTGGCCACCGCATTCATCGTGTTCAACAAGGTGGGCTCGCCGCAGTTCGTCCTGTGGCTGGGTCCGGCAGTAGCGGCGGGACTGGCGTACAACTGGAAGGAGTGGCGTGTTCCGGCGGCCTTGGTGATGATCATCGCCGTCGCCACCTTTGTTGTCTTTCCGGTGCTGTTCAACCCGCTCAGCAACAACCATCCCCTTGCAGTGCTGGTGCTGACCATCCGCAACCTCCTGCTGATGGTGCTCCTGTACTGGTCGGCGCGGCGGCTTTATGCCTTGGGGAAGGGCGTTCCCGCGGAAGTGCCCAAGGCCCCAGCCCAAGTAGGTAGCAGTTAATGTCGTTTTGAGGGCTCATAACGACATTAAGTGCGACCTACTTGGGCTGGGAGACCGAGAGCGTCCGGCGGAGGAAGTTACTTTTCCACGAGGGTGAGGACGTCGTAGGTGGCTACGACCTCGTCGTCCTGGTTGGTCAGGACCGCGTCCCAGGCCACCTCGCCGTACTCGTCGGTCTCCCGCGGGGTGATCTTCTTGGCAGTGAGGGTCACGCGGATGGAATCGCCGGCGGCAACAGGGGTGATGAAGCGCAGGTTCTCCAGCCCGTAGTTGGCCAGGACCGGGCCGGGAGCAGGCTCCACGAACAGTCCGGCACCCCAGGCCAGCAGCAGGTAGCCGTGCGCCACGATGCCCGGGAAGAACGGGTTGGCCTCCGCGGCTTCCTGGTTGGTGTGGGCATAGAAGGTGTCCCCTGTGGAGTTGGCGAACGCCGTGATGTCCTCGAGGGTGACCTGGCGCAGGTCGGAGCGGACGGCGTCGCCGATGTTCAGCGTCTCCAGTGACTTCCGGAACGGGTGGGTCCCCTCGGTGTCCACGGTGAAGTTGCGGTCTGAGCCTGCGTGCCAGACACCTGTGACGGCAGTGAGCATGTTGGGCGAGCCCTGGATGGCGGTGCGCTGCATATGGTGCATCACCGAACGGATGCCGCCCAGCTCCTCGCCGCCGCCGGCCCGGCCGGGGCCGCCGTGGACCAGGTGCGGGACCGGGGAACCGTGGCCGGTGGAGCTGCGGGCGTCCTCGCGGTTGAGCATGAGGACCCGCCCGTGGTGCGCGGCGATGCCCATCACGAGCTCCTGCGCCACGGCCGGATCGTTGGTGCAGACGGTGGCCACCAGGGAGCCGCCGCCCCGGGCGGCGAGGCGGACGGCGTCGGCGAGGTCCTCATACGCGATCACCGAGGTCACGGGACCGAAGGCCTCCAGCGAGTGGATCGCCTCCGTTTCCGGGTCGTCCCAGCTCAGCAGCACCGGCGACATAAACGCGCCGCCCTCCACCACGCCGGTGGAACCGTCCGCGGACGTGACCGACGGCGAATCGAGCGTTCCGTACGCAAGCTCACCGCCGGCGTCGAGCATGGACTGCACGGCGGCCCGCACATCGGCGAGCTGCTCGACGGACGCCAGCGCGCCCATGGTGACGCCCTCGGCGCGCGGGTCGCCCAGGACCACACGCTCCTGGATCCGCTTGCCGACGGCGGCACTGACGGCGGGCACCAGCGCCCGCGGGACGATGGTCCGGCGGATCGATGTGCACTTCTGGCCGGCCTTGACGGTCATTTCGGTGACCACAGACTTGATGAAGGCGTCGAACTCGGGCGTGCCTTCCACTGCGTCAGGGCCGAGGATGGCGGCGTTGAGGGAGTCGGTCTCGGAGGTGAAGCGCACTCCGCCCTGGACAACGTTGGGGTGGGACTTCAGCGACAACGCCGTGGAGGCTGAGCCGGTGAAAGCCACCAGGTCGCGGTAGTCCAGTACGTCCAGAAGGCCCCGGACCGAGCCGGAGATGAGCTGCAGCGAGCCCTTGGGCAGGATGTTGGATTCGATGATCGCCTTCACCACCGCCGCGGCCACGTATCCGGTGGGAGTAGCGGGCTTGACGATCGTGGGAACCCCCGCGATGAAGGCGGGCGCGAGCTTCTCCAGCATCCCCCACACGGGGAAGTTGAACGCGTTGATCTGGACGGCCACACCGGGAATGCGCGTGTAGATGTGCTCGCCCACAAACGACCCGTCCTTGGACAGCGCCTCCATGGGACCGTCCACCACTACCTGGGAATTGGGCAGCTCGCGCCGGCCCTTGGAACCGAAAGTGAACAGGACGCCGATGCCGCCGTCGATGTCGATCATCGAATCGATCTTGGTGGCGCCGGTCTGGGCGGAAAAAGTGTAGAAGTGCTCGCGGCGGGCGTTCAGGTACTGCGCCAGCTCCTTGAGCTTGAGCGCGCGCTGATGGAACGTCAGCTTGCCCAGTTCCGCCTGGCCGACAGTGCGGCCGTAATCCACGACGGCGGCAAGGTCCAGGCCGTCGGTGCTCACCTTGGCCAGGACTTCGCCGGTGCTCGCGTCCCGCACGGGGACGGCGGACGCGGTCGAACCGGCGTCGGGAGTCCACCAGGAGTCCTGCACAAAACTGGGGACGGTCTCTACGGTGTCGACAGTGGCTTCAGCTGTTGCGGTGGTGGTCATCGTTGACGGGTCCTTCCAACACGGGGACAAACAAAAGCGGCCAGAGCATTACTGACCGTCCGTTCGGTAATATATCTACAGTACATGAATGTCCCATGCCGCACACTAGAACTTCAGCGACTTATTAGGAGAACCCATGACCGCCCCATCCCAGGACAGCACCGCCTCAGCCCCGGAAGTGACTGACGCCGCACTCTGGAAGATCACCCTGGGCGAGCTCGACGAGAAGATGGGCGTCAAGATCGTGGAGGAATCCGTGCAGCGTGTGGTGGCCACCATGCCGGTGGAGGGCAACAGGCAGTCATTCGGCCTGCTTCACGGCGGCGCGTCCCTGGCGGTGGGCGAGGCCGTGGGATCCTGGGCAGCGGTCATCCACGCCAGCACGCTGGGCAAGACGGCTGTGGGTGTGGATGTCTCCGCCACGCACCACCGCTCCGCCCGCGACGGCCAGATTGTCATCACGGCCACCCCCATCCACCTGGGCGGCACGCTGACCACGCATGAAGTGCTGATCACCAACGGCGCCGGCCAGCGGCTGTGCACCATGCGCATCACCAACCTGCTGATGAACCGGAAGAAGTAGCCCCTTCGCCCAACTGGGTAGCAGCAGATGTCGCTTTGAGCCCTCATACCGACATCTGCTGCTACCTAGTTGGGATGCCTGTTCCGGCGGCGGACCAGCAGCACCAGGACGCCGACGGCGATGGCCGCCACGGCTGCGCAGGCTGCGGTCAGCACGCCATCAGCCCCGGTGGTGGCCAGCTTCGTGCTCGCCAGGTTTCCGGCGGGGAGGTTTCGGTCCGTGCGGCTCGGGGCAGGGGGCTCGACGACGGTCGCGGACCCTGCCGGGGCCACGGTACTGGGCGTGAGCGGGGCCTGCGCCGCTGGCAGCACCGGCACCGGCTCCGGTTCCGGTTCGGTTACCGGAGGCTGCGGCTCCACAGGTCCGGTGCCCGCCAGGGCAAATTCGAAGTCGCTTGCCCCGGACGCGCTGAACCCGTTCACCGTTTCGGCGGTGAAGCTGAGCGCCCCGGAAACGGCTTCGGTGGCAGCTTCCGGAGCCGTGAACTGCCAGTTCCCCGCACTGTCGACGGGCACGTAGAACGGTGCCTGCCCGGTAACGGTGATCCGGACGGTGGACCCGGCAGCCAGGGCAGAGGCAGGGGCTGCCGGCACGTTCCCGGCGATAGTTTGTCCGGGCTCATACATCCCTCCGGGTGCTGGCGATGTCACTGCCGGCCTGTTGAGGAAGACTTCAAGCTGGTAGTCGGGCAGGACTGCCATGGCATCGTCCAGGGTGGCAGCGACCGCGAAGTTCACCGGCGCACCGGCGCCCTCGCCGGCAGCGTGGATACCCACCGCATAGTTGCCGCTGAGCCAGGGCCCACCGGAGTCGCCGCCGCTGGACTGGACCGCGAACGAGAGGAACCCGCTGAACGCCCTCAGGTCCAGGGGATTCCCGGAGCGGCCCTGGACCACGTAGATGCCCACCTCGTCGATCGTTCCGCAGGACCATGCGGAGGTCCGGCCGGACCGGCACACCGGCTGCCCCTCCACAGGAGCCGCGGTGCCGATGATTTTGACGTCGGGACCGGCTTCCGACGGATCGCTCCAGGTACTGGCGGCGGGCTGCGGTTCAAGGCCGGCAGCTATCGAACCGATCACGGCGACGTCGGTCCCCACGTTGCCGGGGTTGTCCTCGTCCCCCAGGATGCTGCTGTTGCCTGGGCCACCGAACTGGCTGAACCCAAATGTCCCCAGCGGCTCCGCGGGCGTCCAGATCGGAAATTCCAGGCTGGCCTGCTGCGCTTCACCGTCATTCGAACAGTGCCCCGCGGTGAGGACCGAGGGCAGGCCGGCGGGGTCGAACGCCGAAAACCCGGTGGAACAGACTTCCCAGGTGTCGGCGATGTAGCCCTGGCCGCCCATCAGGTCCGCTTCCGGCGCCAGGTCCGTGCCGGCGTCGAGCTCCACATTGGCGAACCGGGCCACGAAGTCCTCGGCGGACACCTTCCCTACACCCGCCGCCGGGACGTCCGGGGCTGCAGGCGTGGTGCTCCGGGTGGTCGATTCCGAGGCGTTCCTTCCGCCCGTGCGGATGACAAACTTGCCGTCAGACTTCGCCACGGCCTGGAGACCCCGGGGGCCCACCTCCCGGACATAAGCCTCGAAAAGCTGCTGCGTGCTGACCGCCAGTTCCGCCCCGTGCGCGCCCTCAGCGGCCACCGGGGCAGGTGGCTCGAGTGTCAACGCGGGGCTGGTGGCGGCGAGCTCCGCGATCCGTTCCGCCAGCTCCGGCCCGGAGCCGCTGACCAGGATGCGGCCGTCCTGCAGGCGGCCGTCCTGCACGCGCGTTCCGGTGTAGCCGGGGACGCTCCGCAGCGCCTCGGCGATCCCTGCGGCCTGCCTGCCAAGCTCAGCTGCCGCGTTGAACTCCCCGGGCGTGAGGTCCAGGTCGCGGGATACGGCGTCCGCCAAGCCCGCGTCGCTGACGCCCGTACCTGGACGTGGGTCGGAACGGAGTCCATCACCCACCGAAGCTTGGGCAGGGGGAGGTTCCGTGGATTCCGCGGACGCCGGGACAGCCGCCATCACCGAACCCAGCAATATACACGCCGCCGCACCAACCGCAAAAATTCGCTTCATCCCAGCCCCCCAAACTGGTCAAGATCCTATTGAACCACCGTGGTGCCGAGCAAGGACCGGACTGCGTGGAGTTCGGCGTCGGTCAGGCCATGCCGCAGCAGGAAGGTTCCCGTGTCGAGTTCCCGGACGAACGCAACCACGGTGCGGCCGCGCTCTTCCAGCAGGGGCGCCAGTTCGGCTTCCTCGACGTACCGTTCGCGCGCATGCGGCGGCCCGTGGGTGCGGTAGCGCTCGTTGATGGCACGGGCAGCCCGGGCATAGCCGTTGGCGATCCGGTCATCAGAATCACCTGCGAGATCCTGCAGCATGGCCCCCACCATGCCGCTGCGGTCCCTGCCGGCAGCACAGTGGACCACCACCCCGCCCGCCGGCGCGCCCTGGGCGACAGCACGGAAGACGGCGACGATGCTTTCCGGAAACAGCCGGACGTTGTGGACGTAGTGGGCGGGGTCGTTCAGGTACGGTCCGCACAGTTCCGTGAACCGCGGGTGGTCCGGTTCTTCGGTGGGCGCGGACACGATCCGCAGGCCGGACCAGGCCTGTTCGGTGACGGCCGGATCGGTGTCCCGGCGCCGCGCTTCACGGGAGTTACGGAGGTCCACCACGGTGCGGACGCCGTCGTCGTACGCCTGCCGCCAGCCGGCCTCCGTGAGCCATTCGCGGCGGCCCATCCGGTAGACGCCGCCGGCCACGTGCCAGGCGTTCACAGCCCCGTCCCAGTCCACCGGGCCCCCAGGTTTGTCCATCCGGACAGCTAACCACATGAGGGTGAAGGCTGCACGTACATGAGTAGGTAGCCCGGGCCTGAAAATAGGGTACTCCGGGACGGTGACCGCCGCCCCGGGCAAGCGTACCGTGGCACTTATCCTCACCCGCGCTCTGATCAATCTAGGGGACACCAAATGACAAATTCAGCAGGACGACGGCGGCGCTCGGCTTTTGCGGCCGGCCTCGCAGTCATGGCCATGGCACTCGGTTTTACGGCCATTCCGGCGGAAGCAACTGCGCCTCCGAAGGACGTGGACTACGTCGCCGTTGGTGATTCGTATACGGCGGGGACAGGCGCCGGGCCATTCGTGCCCCATCCCGGGTGTATCCAGACCGCTGGCGGGTACGTGGACATCGTGGGCGCTACGAGTCCAGTCAATTTGGTTGCCAACGCCGCCTGCCACGGAACCTTCATCAACTGGAACGACCCCAACTTCCAAATTCCGAGTGTCATGCAGCAGATCGCCTCCCTGAGCGCGGCCGGCCTGCTCTCGCGCGATACTGAGCTTGTCAGCCTCACGGCCGGTGCAAACGACGCCGGAGTGAATGCCGTTATTCCCGTCTGCTCCACGTCTACGGAAACGGCCTGCAAACAAGCCGTAGCAAGCGCAGTCAAGTTGATGCCTTCTGTGGGTGCAAACCTCGCCCGGGCTCTGGCGGCTATCCATCGTGCTGCCCCGAATGCCAAGATCGCGGTACTGGGCTACCCCCGCTTGTTTGATCCCACAGGCGGTGCGCCCATCATTCCGCCCGCCAACCAAGTTCTGGTGAATCAGGGCACGGCGCTCCTGAACGCTACTATTGCGACGGCCGTTGCTACGGCCAAAGTCTTCTATCGAGCGAATGCGCAGTACATCGATGTCACCGCCCGGTTCAGGGGCCACGAAGTAAACTCCGCAGACCCATGGATCGGGCTGTATCCCAACCCAGACCCAGCTAACCCCACGCCGGATCCCCGGAACTTTCACCCCAATCCCGCCGGTCATCGGGCGTATGCCGATGCCCTTGTGGCTGCAGTAAACCTTCCGGCGCTCGCCCGGCGGTAACCCCGGCCCAAGGATAGAAGAGCTCGTTAGCGCAGGCTCGCCAGCGCCCCCTACCGGCGCTTGGCGAGCCTGTGCTCCAGCCCGGCGCGGACCATGGGCCACTCGTGCTCCAGGATCGAGAACACCACCGTGTCCCGGAGCACGCCGTCCTTGGTGCGCGAGTGGTTGCGCAGCACGCCGTCCTGCTTGGCGCCAAGTCGGGCGATGGCCTCGCGTGACTGGTGGTTGAGCCAGTGCGTCCGGAATTCAACGGCCGGGCAGCCAAGAGTCTCGAAGGCGTGGCCGAGAAGCAGCAGCTTGGAGTCCGGGTTCGTGCCGGTGCCCTGGACGGACGCCGCGTTCCAGGTGGAGCCGATCTCCACCCGCGGCGTGCCGGCGTCGATATTCATGTACGTGGTCATGCCGATGATCCGGCCCGGACCGCCCGTTGCGGGATCGATCAGCCGGGTGGTGAAAGGCAGCATGGACCCCTGCTCCTGCAGGCTGATCCGGCGGCGGATCTCAGCCGCCATCTCCTCCGGCGTGGGCACGGACGTGTACCAAAGCTTCCACAGCTCGCCGTCACGGGCAGCCTCCACCAGGCCGTCATGGTGGGCCGGGCGCAAAGGCTCGAGGATGACGTGCCGTCCGGCAAGGGTGATGGGTTCAAGGAAAGTCACTGCACCAGCCTAGGCCCACCCGGCACCACACCGTAGGCTGGGAACGTCCACCGCCGGATGCCATCGAGGAGTTGACGTGTCAGGACCCAATCCCGATCCGCAGGACGACAAGGTCACCGGCCTGGAGCCCGGCGGCGGTGTGCCGCCCGGCGAGACTCCGCCCGGCGAGGGGTCCGTGGCAGGCACGCAGGAACCCAGGCAGCGGGGTTCCGGGAAAGGCATCCAGGTCATCTGGTTGACTGCCATCGGAGCCGGCGTTCTGCTGTTCCTGCTCTTCTTCGTCGGCTACATCGTGGGGCTACTGGACTAACAGCAGCAGCTGGCCGCTCCTAGCTGGGCCAGTCGAAGAAGCCCTTCCCGGCCTTGCGGCCCAGCTCGCCCCGTGCCACCTTGTCCCTGAGGATCTGGGGCGGCGCGAACCGGTCCCCCAGCGTCGAGTGCAGGTACTCGGCGATGCCCAGCCGCACGTCGAGGCCCACGATATCCGTGGTCTTCAGCGGGCCCGTCGGATGCTTGTAGCCCAACACCATGGCGGCGTCGATGTCCTCCGCGGACGCCACGCCCTCCTCCACCATGCGCATCGCTTCCAGCGCGATGGCCACACCCAGCCGTGAGGAGGCAAAGCCAGGAGCATCATTAACGACGACGGCGGTCTTGCCGAGTGCCTCGACCCACCCTTTCGCTGCGGCCGCCAGGTCCGCGGACGTCTGCTCGCCGAGCACCACTTCAATGAGGGTGGAGGCGGGGACCGGGTTGAAGAAGTGCAGGCCCAGGAAGTTCTGCGGCCGCTTCAGTTCGCGGGCCAGGCCGTTGACGGACAGGGAAGAGGTGTTGGACGCCAGGAACGCGTCATCGGCCAGGCGCTCCTCGATACCCCGGAGCGACGTGACCTTCAGGTCCCAGTCCTCGGGCACGGCCTCGACCACCAGCCGGCGGTCGGCGAAGTCGTCGTAATCCACCGTGACTGCGAGCCGGGACACCATCTCGTCGAGGTTGCCGTCCGTGGCGCCGCGTTCGATGCTCTTGGCCGCAGCGGATTCCACCCGTTCCCGGGCCGCTTCCGCGGACTCTTCATCGCGCTCCACCACCAGGACGTTGGCCCCGTTGATGAGGAAGGCGTGGGCGATTCCCGCGCCCATGCGGCCGCCGCCAAGCACACCGACGGTGGAAGGAAGGTTTGAATTGGTCATCTCTGCTTCTTCTCTGTCTTCTTGTCGCCCGACTTTTTGTCGAGGAATGCCTGCATGCGGTCAAATTTGGCCTGGGACTCAAAGAGGATCCCCTGAGCCAGCTGGTCGATCAGGGGGTGGGCCTCGGCCGGGGCATGGAACACGGACTTGGTGATCCGCACGGCCAGGGGGTCCTGGCGCCCGATCCTGTCCGCCAGGTTGTGGGCGGCGTCCATCAGCTCCGGGGCCTCGTGGATTTCCGTGATGAGGCCCGCGGCCAAGGCGTCCTCGGCCTTGAGCACCAGGCCCGCGAGCAGGATCTGCTTGGCAAGCGGTTCGCCCACGAGTTCCTTCAGCCGCCAGCTGGCACCTGCTGCCGCAAGGATGCCAAGCCCTGTCTCGGGATTGCCGATCCGGACGCTGGGCGTTCCGATCCGGAAATCCGCGGCGTAGGCGAGCTCGGCACCGCCACCCAGGCAATAGCCATCCAGCGCGGCAATGACGGGCATGGGCAGCCTGGCAATCCGGACGAAAATCGTGGAGTTGATGCCCTGCAGCGCATCGTCCCGCCGCCTCTCTCGCAGCTGGGCGATGTCCGCCCCGGAGGCAAACACTCCGTCCACGCCGGCGATAATCAGGACTTTCGGGTTCTGCTCCAGCGCGGCGCAGACCATGTGCAGTTCGTCCACCATCCGCTGGTCGATGGCGTTCCTCACCTCCGGGCGGTTGAGGAGGACCACCACGCGGTCCTCCCTTTCCTCAACCAAAAGGGTGCTGAAGTGTTCGTTCGCGAAGTCCCGGGCAGCCACTAAACGCGCTCCAGCAGCATGGCCGTGCCCTGGCCCACGCCGATGCACATGGTGGCGAGGCCAATCCTGGCGTCCTCGCGCTCCATCCTGCCCAACAGGGTGATGGCGAGCCGTGACCCGCTGGAACCCAGCGGGTGCCCCAGACTGATGGCGCCGCCGTCGTTGTTCACGATGTCCGGGTCCAGGCCAAGCCGCCGCATGCTGGCCAGCGACTGTGTGGCGAACGCTTCATTAAGTTCGACGGCGCCAAGGTCACCGACGCTGAGGCCGCTCCGCTTGAGGACCTTCTGGGTGGCGGGGACGGGCCCGATGCCCATGATTTCGGGCTCGCAGCCGGCGGAGGCGCCGTCGATAATGCGCGCACGGGGTGTCAGGCCCAGCCGCTCGATGGCGGCCTCAGACGCTACGATGATGGCGGAGGCGCCGTCGTTGAGTGTGGAGGAGTTGCCGGCGGTGACCACCGAGCCGCCCGGGACCACGGGGCGCAGGCCGGCGAGGACGTCCATGGTGGTGCCGGCGCGGGGGCCTTCATCTGTGTCCACGACGGTTTCGGCTTTCCGGGACTTGACCGTCACGGGAACGATCTCGTCCTTGAACCGCCCGCCGGCGATGGCGGCGAGGGACCGTTCGTGGGACCTGACGGCGAAGGCGTCGGCGTCCGCCCGCGTGATGTCATCCACCCGTGCCACTTCCTCGGCCGTTTCGGGCATGGAGTACGTCATCTTGCCGTCGCGCGCCAGCGCGCCCTTCTGGAACAGCGGGTTGACGAAGCGCCAACCGATGGAGGTATCGAAGATCTGGCCCGGCTTCGCAAAGGCGGTTGCAGGCTTCTCCTGGACCCACGGTGCACGGCTCATGGACTCCACGCCGCCGGCGATCACGATGTCCGCTGCACCGGACTTGATCATCTGGCTTGCCTGGATGATGGCACTCAGGCCGGAGGAGCACAGCCTGTTGACGGTGATGCCGGGGATATGAAGGGGAAGTCCTGCCAGCAGGGTTGCCATCCGCGCCACGTTGCGGTTTTCCTCGCCTGCACCGTTGGCGTTGCCCAGGATGACTTCATCAATGGTGTCCGGATCCAGCCCGGCCCGGGTTACGGCTTCCCGGATCACCAGTGCGGCGAGGTCATCCGGACGGACCGGGGACAGCGCCCCGCCGTATCGTCCCACGGGGGTGCGGACACCGCCAACGAGAAAAGCCTGTGGTCCTGCGGTAGCTGACGCCATGGAAACATCCTTCACGCGATAAACGGCACTGTCATCGTCGGGCAGCCAAGGGATTCACTCACTTACCGACCGTTCGTTCTGTAAAGACTACACTGCGACAGCAAGGGGCACCAAGGCCCACCACTTCAGGAGTCTTTGTCCACTTACGGCGACTTCCGGGGCGGCGAAGTCTCTATAAGTGGACAAAAACTCGCGATGTCAGAGAACGACGACGCCGAGATGGGCAGCCAGGAGCGGAGCCAGGAGGCCGAGCTGGTAGTCATCAATGACCACCCCCGCGAGGTTGCCTAGGCCGTTAACGCTCCGGAGATCCGTCCCGCGGAGGTCGAAGTCCTTCAACCTGGCGCCGGTGACATCCAGGGTGCCGACGGTGCAGTTTTTCAGTGTCACCCTGGTGGCCGTGGCGGAGCCGAGGTCCAGCTCGTTGATGATGCAGTCGCTGATGAGGACATCCGTCAGTTTGGACCCGCGAAGGTTGAGGAAGTCCAGCTTTCCGCCATCGATCCGGACGGACTGCCACCCGCTTTCGTACAGCTCAGCGGAACCAAGCCGGGGGTTTGCGATGTGCACGTCCCGCCAGGTGGTGCGGGCAGCAGGAAACACAGGCGCGTACAGCTCGGCCAGGATGCAGTCGCGGAACGTGGCGCCGCGCAACTGAGTGTCATTGAAGGAGACACCCTGGAACTCGCACTCGGCGAAGTCCGCGCCGGTCAGTTCGATACCGTCAGCAGCCACACGGCTGTACCGGACGCCGTCGTACCGTTCTCCCCGCCGGAAGTCCGGCACAGGGTCATCGGTGAGTACGTCCAGCAGGACCGGCGAGAGCCGGGGGCCGGCAACCCCGGGCGCCTTTCCAGCCACTAGAGCGATTCCGCTTTGGCCGCAATCTCCGCCAGGTCCTTGGCCAGTGCTTTGCGCGTCATGCTCATGCCGATCTTCCCGAACAGGGCCATCGTGATCTTGCTCAGCGCGGTGGGCTTGACCACGTCAGCGCCGAACGTCAGCGTCAGGTCCGTGCCGCCGTCGCGCTCCGACAGGCTGAACCGGGAGGTGTAGTCGGCGCCGCCCTGAAGGGCCTTGACCGTGGTGCTGCGCGGCGGGTCCGCCTGGGCGACCCACATTTCGACCGTTTCAGACTTGCCCATCATGGTGCGCGTTTCCTTCCAGCGGGTGCCCTCGCCGTACGGACCCTCGCTGAGCATCTGGACGGAATCGATTCCGGACAGGGTGGCCGCCGAACCAGGAATGTCCGAGATGACGGACCAGACCTTTTCCGGCGAGGCGTGGATGTGCTGAGTGAGGCTGGTGCTGTGATCCATGATTCGAGCCTAGCCCGGCGCAGTGACAATCAACAGGCATGGGTCATCCGCAAAGGCTTGAAATAGTAAGCATGCTTCGTGTTATTGTGAAAAGGCATTGTTTGATCAGTCGGAAACGAAAGGCGGCACCATCATGGGCCTCGGAGACAAGATCAGTAACGCAGCGGAAGACATGGGCGGCAAGGCCAAGGAAGCAGTCGGAAACGCCACGGACAACGACCGCCTCAAGGCTGAGGGCCAGAAGGACCAGGTCAAGGCCGACGCGAAGAAGGTTGGCGAAAACATCAAAGACGAGTTCAAGCGGGACTAGTTCCTGCGCTGCGGCGCTGGCCGGATCAGTGAGTCGGATCACTGAGCCGGATCACTGATCAGCTCGCTTCAGGCAGCCCACAGACGGGCGACGGCGAATTCCCATGGGGGATCCGCCGCCGCCCCTTTTTTGTGCCAAAAGCACCGCGTGCTCCCCACCCGAATCGATGGCGGGAACGGTTCCCTTGCCACCTGAGGCGCGCCCGTCACCATCCGCTGCGGGTCGGGGTATGTCCTTGGCGGGAGTCTTCCGGCATCGTCATCTCGGCCCGCAACCCGAGCAACCGGATGGGGCGGCCCGGCTCGATTTTCCCTACAAGGTCGAGGGCGCGGGCCAGCACTTCCGCCGGGTCCGATGTCTCGGGGATCTTGCGGGCGTACGTCTTGGTGAGGAACGGGGCGTAGCGGACCTTGAGCGTCAGCCCGATCACCGGCCGCCCCTCGGCAGCGACATCTTCCAGGACGTGCGCCGTCAACTCCCTGACGGCGTCGTCAATCTGCCCGGTTTCAGTCAGGTCGCGCTGGAACGTGGTTTCCCGGCTGTGCCCGCGTGCCACCCACGGTGTGTCGTCGACTGTCCGCGCGCCGTCACCCCGTGCGAGCTGCGCATACCAGGGACCCATCTTCGGGCCGAACTCGGGGACCAGGTCATCAGGATTGGACGCTGCCAGCTCGGCAACCGTCTCGATGCCGAGCGTGGCAAGGCGGCGCGACACCTTCGTTCCCACGCCCCATAGGTCGATCGTCGGCCGGCTCCCCATAACGTCGAGCCAGTTGTCTTCCGTAAGCCGGAACACGCCGGCCGGCTTGCCGAACGTCGTCGCCACCTTGGCGCGGACCAGGGTGTCACCGATGCCGACGCTGCAGTGCAGCCGGGTCTCCTCATGTACGGCGTGCTGCAGCTGCCGGGCGTAAGCCTCCGGATCTTCCGTCTGCACGCCAACAAAAGCTTCATCCCAGCCGAGCACCTGAACCGTGGCGCCCGGCTGCGAGCGCAGCACCGACATGACTTTTTCCGACGCGGCGAGGTACGCATCCTGGTCGACGGGAAGGATGACGGCGTCGGGCACTTTCCGTGCGGCGATGCGCAGCGGCATTCCCGAGCCGACGCCGTAAGCCCTGGCTTCGTAGGACGCCGTTGACACTACGGCCCGCTCGGTCGGATCACCGCGGCCGCCAACGATCACCGCCTTGCCCGCGAGCTCGGGCCGGCGGAGCACTTCGACGGCTGCGATGAACTGGTCAAGATCGACATGCAGCACCCACGGTTCGCCCACAAGCCCCAGTTTGCCCCCGCCGGGCGCTCCGCACCACCGCCCGGCGCCATCGATTGCTCCGCAAGAGCCCTTTTGGGGCCTCAAAACGGCCGTTACGGAACAATGGATGGGAATTAACGACGACGGCGCGCCGCCCCGATCAGGGGCAACGCGCCGCCGTCGTACTTCTTAGGTGGAAAGCCTTAGCTGAAGAGCTCGCTCTTGGGCTCGTTGCTCCGGACTTTCTGCCAGCCCAGCCACAACATCAGCGCGAAGAACGGGATGGTGGCCAGGGTCCAGAGGCCAAGGTGGAAGACCTCGCCGGTCTTGCTGGTCATGGTGTCGAAGCCGATCAGCACCGTGATGGCCAGCAGGGCAACCAGGCCGGCCCAGCTGCTCCAGGTTCCGCCCGGCGCGGGCAGGGAGGAGACCTTGCCCTTCTTCTTGCGCAGCGCGATCTGGCTGGCGAAGATCGCGCCCCAGGTGAAGATCACGCCGATCGAGGCGGAGTTGAGCGCCAGGTCGAAGGCGTGCGAGCCGCCCAGCCAAATGTTGAGCAGGATGCCGACGAGGTAGACAACGCCGATGGCCAGGATCGCGGCGTACGGCACGTGGTTCCTGGACATCCGGGTCAGCCACTCCGGAGCGTGCCCGTTGTTGGCCATGGTCCGGAAGATCCTGCCGATCGAGTAGAGGCCCGAGTTGCAGGAGGAGAGCGCGGCGGTGATGACGATCATGTTCATGACGTCGCCCATCCAGGCGAGGCCCATCTGGCCGAAGACTGTGACGAACGGCGAGGTGCCGGCCACGTACTGGTCCGAGGGCAGCAGCATGGCCAGGAGCGTCACGGAACCGACATAGAACACCACGATGCGGAAGACGACGGCGCGGATCGCCTTGGGTACTTCCTTGGCGGGGTCCTGCATTTCACCGGCCGTAATGCCCACGAGTTCGATGCCGTTGTAGGCGAATATCACTGCGTTCAGGACCAGGATCATCACGAGTGCACCCTTGGGGAACATTCCGCCTTCGGCCGCGAAGAGGTTGTTCACCGACGCGTTGCCGTCGCCCACCTGGGCGTTGGTGACCACCATGAAGGTGCCCACAGCCAGGAAGATCACGATGGCGCCCACCTTGAGGCAGGATGCCCAGAACTCGAATTCGCCGAACGCCTTGACGCTCAGGAGGTTCACGCCCACAAGCAGCAGCAGCGCCGCGATGGCGGACAGTTCAACAGGCACGTTGGGGAAGAAGAACTGGAAGTACAGCCCGATCGCGATGAGTTCTGCGATGCCGGTCATGGCCCAGTTGATGAAATACATCCAGCCGGACAGGTAGGCGCCCTTCTTGCCGAACATTTCGCCGGCATAGCTGACGAACGAACCAGATGTCTGGCGGTACATGATCAGCTCGCCCAGTGCGCGCATCAGCAGGTAGGCGATGACGCCGGCAATGGCATACGAGAAGATGAGCGCGGGGCCCGTGGAGGCCAGGCGCCCGCCGGCACCCATGAAGAGGCCGACGCCGATGGCGCCGCCCATCGCGATCATGGTGACCTGGCGGCCGCTCAGGGACTTCTTATAGCCCTCGGCGCTGAGGGTGGAGTCGACGACGGCGGATTGCGCCGTGCGGCTCTCGAGTTCTGTGGAGGTACTTTGGGGCACAACAGTTCCTTGTGGGTTGGGGGTTGGCCGCATCCGTAACATGAAGGATTCCGGTCACAAAATTCGGCCTTTCACCCCTGGGGCAGCCGATTGTGATCGGAATCTCTCGTGTCGCCGAAGCTTCGCGCGGCTCCTCCATCCTACAAGAACACGCTGGCAGTGCGTGACGCGGACTACACCCCGGATAGGGCTTTGCCTAATTTTCGACGTCGTTCATTTCGTTATGCAGAACAATGTTCTGTTCTGCATCCTCCCGGACGCTGTATGCGCGCAACGGTTCGGCGCCGGTCCTGGAACATCCCGTTTCGAGGTCAAAGGCGTGCTGGTGGAGGGGACAAATCACCACCTGCCGGTCGATGGTTCCGTCCGCGATTGGACCGCCCCGGTGGGGACAAACGGCAGACAGTGCGCGCAGGGTTCCGTCCCTCAACCGGAAGACCGCCACCTGCTCGCCGTCGACCCCGAAGGCGCGCCCTTCGCCGAGGGGAATCTGGTCCACAGGGCCCAGGGTGTGGAGGCGCGTGTTTGTTGGACATGGGTTCACGGGACTTGGGTTCATGGGGCCCGGGCTCTTGGGGGCGGCGCTCATCGGACCGGCACCTGGGGCAGGACGGTGAGCGGCAGCGACGTCCGGAACTGGCCCGGCGTGAGTGGATCATCGCGTTCGCCCCACGGGTCCACGTAGCTGTCCACGGACTCCTGCATGGCGGCGTCCAGGGCGGCCGCGATGCCCTCTGCATCGTCCACGATCACCGCGCGGAGGTGCTCGATGCCCACCCGCGGCACAAAGGAGTAGGTCCGTTCCAGCCAGTTGGCCTGCTCGCGGTAGTACTGCATAAAGCGGCCGGCCAGGACTTTCACCTCCTCGGGGTCATCCACGGTGGCCAGCAGGTCACCCTTGCGGATGTGCGCCCCCGCCGCGCCGCCCACGTAAAGCTCCCAGCGGCCGCCTTCCACGGCCACCACGCCCACATCCTTGACCAGCGATTCGGCGCAGTTCCGCGGGCAGCCGGACACGGCCAGCTTCAGCTTGGCGGGCGACTCGATTCCCTGGAACCGGGACTCGATCTCGATGCCCAGTTTGGTGGAATCACCCGTCCCGTACCGGCAGAAATCCTTGCCCACGCAGGTCTTCACGGTACGGAAGCTCTTGCCATAGGCGTAGCCCGAGGGCATGTCCAGGTCGGCCCAGACCTGCGGGAGGTCCTCCTTGGGGATGCCCAGCAGGTCAATCCGTTGCCCGCCGGTCAGCTTGATCAGCGGAACGTTGTGCTTTTCCGCGACGTCGGCAATGCGCCGCAGCTGCTGCACTGATGTCACGCCGCCCTTCATCTGCGGCACCACGGAGAAGGTGCCGTCGCGCTGGATGTTGGCGTGCACGCGGTCATTGATGAAGCGGGCATCGCGTTCGTCGATGTAATGGTCCGCGAGCATCATTTTCAGCAGGGAGGCCAGGCCCATCTTGGACTTTGCGTCCTCGGCACTGCCCGGCGCCAAAGCCGTGAAGACCTCGGATACGGAGCGCAGGTCCTGCTTCCGGATGGCGTCCATCAGGGACGGTTTGTCCAGCGGGATCCCCGGCACGTAATAGCTGGCCGCCGGGTCCTCCTCCACGGCACCGTCCGCGGCCCACTCCACCACCTGTCTGACCAGGAGCTTGCAGGAACCGCAGCCCTTGCCGGCCCTGGTGGCGTCCATGGCGCCGGACACCGTGGTGCAGCCGCCCTTCACGGTGTCCACCAGGGCCTTCTTGCTGACACCGTTGCAGTTGCAGACCTGGGCGCCGTCGTCGAGCTCGGCCACGCCCACGTCCCCACCCGGCCCGCCGACGTCGAACATCAGGGAAATCCGTTCCTCCGGCAGCGGCAGCCCGCGGTCATAGGCCTGCGTCAGGTAGGCCACTTTCCGGCTGTCGCCCAGCAGCGTGGCACCCACTATTTTGTTGTCGCGGACGACTATGGACTTGAAGACGCCGCGGCTGGGCTCCGAGAAGACGATGTGCTCGTCCGTGTCGAGTTCCGGGCCGTGCAGCCCCATGGACGCGACTTCCACGCCGGCCACCTTGAGTTTGGTGGCGGTCCGCGAGCCGAGGTAGGCCGACGACGGGTCGGCGCCGGTAACGTGGTTGGCGAGCACCACGGCCTGTTCCCACAACGGTGCCACCAGGCCGTAGACCTCGCCGCGGTGCTGGATGCACTCCCCCACCGCGTAGATATCGTCTTCGTCCTGGACCCGCAGCCTGTCATCCACCACAATGGCGCGTTCCACCGGCAGGCCGCTCAGGACTGCCAGGTCCACGTTGGGCCGGATCCCGGCTGCGACCACCACCATGTCGCAGGCGATGTCCTCCCGGTCCCGGAGGCTGACGCCGCTGACCCTGTCCTTGCCGAGGACAGCCGTGGTGCGGCTCGACGTGTGCACCCGGATGCCCAGGGCCTCCACGCTGCGACGGAGGATGGCACCGCCGTCGGGCCCCATCTGCGCGTTCATGAGGTGCCCGCCGGAGTGCACCACCTCCACCTCGATCCCGTGGCTTTTCAGGCCGTAGGCCGCCTCGAGCCCGAGCAGTCCGCCGCCGATCACCACGGCGCGGCGATGGTGGTCCTGCTGCGCGTGCTGGATCATTTTGCGCGTGTCATCGATGGTACGGAAACCGAACACGCCATGCTTCACGGACCCGCCCGGAGTGTATAGCCCGTCCATCGGCGGCATGTGGGAGCGACTGCCGGTGGCGATGATCAGCGTGTCGTACGGGGTGACCCGGCCGTCGTTGGAAAAGACGTGCTTGGTGAACTTGTCGATCCGGTCAACGCGGACATTGGCGTGCAGGGTGATGCTGTTCTCCCGGTACCAGGACAAGGAGTTCAGGAAGATGTCGGCATCGCTGTCCTCACCTGAGAGCACGTGGCTGAGCATGATCCGGTTGTAGTTGCCATACGGTTCATCGCCGAACATGGTGATGGTGAATTGGTCGGCACCGCCCCTGGCCAGGATCTCCTCCACCGCCCGGGCACCAGCCATCCCGTTGCCCACCACCACCAGGCGGCGGCGTGGTCCGGCTACCGGGTGCCTGCCCTGCGGCCTGTCCAGCACGCTGGTCATCAGTGTTCCACCATGCCCAGGTCCACCACCACGGATCCCCCAACGCCATCCGGGGCGGCAAGGTAAAGCTCCACCACCGAGCCGCCTTCAATGTCCTCCACCACGCGAAGCGGCACGTGGACATCGCTCTTGGCACCGATGGGAAAGTAGCGCATGGGCACGCCGTTGCGCATCAGGACCACCGTGATCAATTCGGTGCTGGAATTTCCACCGCGGAAATACAGGGTCTGGTTGATCACTCCGTCCGGAACGTAGTGCGACAGTTCGCTGTGGATGGGGACCGGCTTGTCCAGCCCGGTGCCCTCGAACGGGAAGATGCCCTGCAAGAAAAGGTTCTTGGTGATCATGGACAGATCCTTTCGGCCGGCGAAAAACTGGCATGGGCCTATCTTCCGCCGCCGATGTTTCCGTCTTCCGGTCCGCGCGTAACTTTTCGCTTACGCAAAACTCACCGTTCCCGGCGTCGGGCCGGCGGGGCTGCCCCCGACGTAATTGCGCGACTTATGCCCACCGCGCCGGAGGGGAAGCCCGGAAATCCAGGGGAGTCGGTTAGCGGCAGGGCCGAAAGTGACGCATTCTGGTCCGGCCGGCCAGCAGGCTTGGCCAGAATCAGGCTTAGTCAGCCATCAAGGCAGGGCTGAAATCAGGCCTGGGCGAGCACGCCGTTGTCCATTGAGTACCGGATCCAGCGTCCGGTTTCGTTTCCGGCGGCGTTCCCGGCCAGGTTTCCGGCAACGTGTCCGCGGGCAGCCTCGCGGCTTTTCCGCGCGCAGCCGGCAAACCATTCCCTGAGGGCGCGGTCGTGGCTGACCATCACCACTGTCCCGGCGAAGTCCGCGAGCGCCGCTTCAAGCTGTTCCACCAATACGGGCGCCAGGTGGTTGGTCGGTTCGTCCACAATCAGGGTGCCGTAACCGCCCAAAAGCAGCCGGGCCAGGGCGAGGCGTCGCTGCTGGCCGGCTGACAGGCTGCCCACGGGGACGTGGAACTCGCTGGTGCGGAACAGTCCCAGGCGCAGGAGGGCCTCGGCATGCTCGTCGATGTTGCCGCCCAGGCCAGCCGCGAATGCGGGCAACAGGCGGAGCGCGGGGCGCTGCGGCAGTTCCAGCTCCTGCTGCAGGTAGCCGATCCGTTCCGGCCGCTTGACGGAGCCGCTGGCCGGTTCCAGCGTTCCCGCCAGGACGGACAGCAGCGTGGACTTGCCGGCGCCGTTGGGGCCGGTGATGAGGATTTTCTCGCCTGCGCCGGCCTGGAAATCTGTGGCTCCCAGCCGGCCGGGAACGCTGACTCCACGGGCCGCCAGCACGGGTGCGCCATCCTGCGACGCAGAGGACCGAGCAGAGGGGTCCACCGCCAGTTCGGCGTTGAGCCGGAGGGGCACGGGCGGGCGGTCCACCGGGCTGGCTTCGAGCCGGCGAAGCCGTTCCTGGGCATTCCGGACCTGGCTGCTGGCCGCTTTCTGCCAGGTGCCTGCCTTGAAGTCGAAGCCCATCTTGTCGCCGTCGCGCTTGCGTCCGTAGCCCATGGTCCCGGCCACGGTATCGGCCTGCCGCTTTTCGGCCTCCATCGCATCAATCCAGGAGTGGTACTGCTGGACCCAACGCTGGCGTTCGGCTGCCTTCTCCCGGAGGTAACCGTCGTAGCCGTTGCCGTAGCGGGTCACGGCGCGGCGCTCGGCATCCACTTCGATAACAGTGGCGGCTACCTTGCGGAGCAGGACTCGGTCGTGGGACACCACTACTACGGTGCCGCGGTGGGCGGCCAGCCGGTCTTCCAGCCAGGCAGTTCCGCGGGCGTCCAGGTGGTTGGTGGGTTCGTCCAGGAGCAGGATGTCGGCCGGGTCAGCCAGGACACAGGCCAATGCCACGCGTTCCTGCTCCCCGCCGGACAGCGACCCGAGGACCCGGGTCCGGTCCAGGCCGCCCAGGCCCAGCCGGTCCAGCGCAGCCTCCACCCGGGATTCCGCGGCATAGCCTTCGCGCAGCTGGTATTCGGTCTGCAGCCTGCCGTAGGTTTCCAGTTCGTCGTCATCGGCGTCGGCCAGGCCCGCCTCCAGCCGGTCGAGCTCCGCTTCGAGGGCGCGCAGCGATGCCAGCGAAGCGTCGATGGCGGCGCCGACGGTGAAGGATTCCGGCAGGCCGTGGGTCTGGGCGAGATAGCCCACCCGGCCCTGGATGACCGTTGTGCCCTCATCGGGAGCTTCCAGCCCGGCCAGGATCCGGAGCAGCGTGGATTTGCCGGCGCCGTTTTCGCCCACGATGGCCACGTGCTCGCCGGCTGTGATGACCAGGCTGATGCTGTCCAGGAGCTGGCGGTCGCCGTAGCCATGGGAAACGCCGGAAAGGTTCAGGTGTTCAGTCAAGAGAAGTCCTCGCAAAGTTCCGCAGTGTGGCCGCCGGGGCTGAACCGGACGTTTCATCCAGCGCTCGACGGCGGCCCTTGTTTTCGGGGAACAGCCCGGCACGGCCGGGCTGCAGGTTAGGACTTCATCGCTCCAGCCTGCCCCGCCCGACGCCGCGGCGTCAAGCAGGCCCTCCACAGACGACGGCGGCACCCAAGCCGGGTGCCGCCGTCGGACGCCCACGCGACGGTTGCTGGCTACACGGCGAGCGCCGCGGCCTTCCTGCGCCGCGCCTTCGCCAGCCGGGTGCCGATCAGTCCCTGCCGGGGGCTGAAGAGGTAGACAGCGGCGAACACAACGCCCTGGGTGAGCACCACCATGGCTCCCGAAGCGGTGTCCAGGTAGTAGCTGACGTAGATCCCGGCGATGGAGCACACGCCCGAGATTACCGGGGCGATGACCAGCATCCGGCTGAAACGGTCCGTCAGCAGGTAGGCCGTGGCTCCGGGGATGATGAGCATGGCTACCACCAGCACCACGCCAACTGTCTGCAGCGCCACCACCGAGGTCAGGGCCAGCAGCCCCAGGAGCAGTGCCCCCAGCCTTTTCGGGGAGAGCCCGATGGCGTGGGCATGCGTCGGGTCAAAGGCGTAGAGGGTCAGGTCGCGGCGCTTCAGGATGAGGATGGCGAAGGCCACCACGCCCAGCACCAGCACCTGGATCAGGTCCGGAACGCTGACGCCCAGGAGGTTGCCGAAGATGATGTGGTTCAGGTCCGTCTGGCTGGGCGTGACGGAGATGAGCACCAGGCCCAGGGCGAACAGCGAGGTGAACACAATGCCGATTGCGGCGTCCTCCTTCACCCGGCTGGTGTTCCGGACCACGCCGATCAGGGTCACCGCGATCAGCGCGAACACCAGCGCACCGAGCGCAAACGGGGCGCCAACGATGTAGGCCAGCACGACGCCGGGCAGCACGGCATGCGAGACGGCGTCGCCCATCAGGGACCAGCCGATCAGCACCAGCCAGCAGCTCAGCACCGCACAGACGACGGCGGCGAGCGCGGTGGTGACGATGGCGCGGACCATAAAGTCGTAGCTGAGCGGTTCCAGCAGGAGGTCCAGGAGGTCCATGGGTCAGCCCCCGTTCCGGGCCCGGGCAGTCTCGGCGCGGGCGGCGTCGGCGGGGGCAGTCTCGGCGCGGGCGGCGTGATGCTTGTGGCCGCCCGCGTGGCCGCTTCCGGGACTGCCCTCCCCCGGGAGTGGGCGGTTCAAAACGTCCAGGCCGAATGCCATGGCCAGGTTCTCCGGCTGCAGCACCTGCTCCGGGGCGCCATGCATCAGGACGCGCCGCATCAGGAGCACGGCTTCGTCGCAGAGGGCCGGCATGGCGTGGAGGTCGTGGGTGGATATCAGGATGGTGCAGCCGTCGGAGGCAAGCTCCCGCAGAAGGCGGCTGATGGTGGCCTCGGACCGCTTGTCCACCCCCGCAAAGGGCTCATCCAGGAGCATCATCGTGGCACCCTGGGCGATGCCGCGGGCCACAAAAGCCCGCTTCTTCTGCCCTCCGGACAGCTGGCCGATCTGCCGGCTGGCGTACTCCCCCAGTTCCACCCGGTCCAGGGCTTCGTCGACGGCAGCGCGGTCCGCCTTGGACGGGCGACGGGTGAACCCCTGGTGCCCGTAGCGGCCCATCATCACCAGGTCGCGGACGGACAGCGGGAACTGCCAGTCAACGTCCTCGCTCTGCGGCACGTAGCCGACCCCGCCTTCCTTGCGCGCCTTGGACGGCGACTGTCCGCCGATGAGTACGCGGCCGGCGTCGGGCCTGACCATTCCCATGATCACTTTGAACAGGGTGGATTTCCCGGATCCGTTCATGCCAATCAGGCCGCAGATTCTTGCGGCATCGAGGCTGAGCGACGCGGAATCGAGCGCCAGGACTTCACCGTAGTGCACGGTGACGTCTTCAACCAGGATGGCGGGGGTGGTCACGGCTTTGCCCCTGCCGAGGCCTCGGCTGAGGCGCCGGCGAGTGCTTTGGTGATGACGTCGGCGTCGTGCCTGATCAGGTCCAGGTAGGTCGGCACGGGGCCGTCCGCCTCGGACAGCGAGTCAACATACAGGACGCCGCCGAACTTGGCTCCCGTGGCACCCACTACCTGCTGCATCGGGGCGTCGGACACAGTGGATTCACAGAACACTGCGGGGACCTGGTTGGCTTTGACGTACTCGATGGCCCGGGTGATCTGCTGCGGTGTGGCTTGCTGCTCGGCGTTGACCGCCCAGATGTAGACCTCCTTGAGCCCGGCGTCACGGGCCAGGTAGGAGAAGGCGCCTTCGCAGGTCACCAGGGCGCGCTGGTTTTCCGGCAGACCGGCGAGGCTGGCTTTCATCTCGTCCTGCACAGCCTGCAGCTCGGCCTTGTAGGCGTCACCGTTGGCCTTGAAGACCCCGGCGTTGTCCGGGTCGAGTTCGCTGAAGGCCTTCACCATGTTGTCCACGTAGGTCTGCACGTTCACGGGCGACATCCAGGCGTGCGGGTTCGGCTTGCCCTGGTAGGAGTCCTCGCTGATGGACATCACTTCCACGCCGTCGCTCACTACCGCGTGCGGCACGTCCAGGCCCTCGACGAACTGCGAGAACCAGGCCTCGAGGTTCAGGCCGTTGTCCAGGATGAGGTCCGCCTTGGCTGCCTTCCGGATATCGCCCGGGGTGGGTTCGTAGCCGTGGATCTCGGCGCCGGCCTTGGTGATGGACTCCACGGTGAGTTCGTCCCCCGCGACGTTCCGGGCAATGTCGGCCAGGACGGTGAAGGTGGTGAGGACTACGGGCTTGTCGCCGTCGCCGTCACCGGTGGAACCGCCGCCCGCCGCACCGCCGCAGGCAGCCAGGGTCAGGGACAAAAGGACGACGGCGGAGGCGCCGGCAGCGCGGAAGACCGCGGAGCTGCGGGTGAAGGTTCGGGCGGCTACTTTGGCGCGCCGAAACAGAAAGTTAGGCATGCCGAATATTCTACGGGACGACGAACGTGGCCCGCAATGTGCCGCCCCTCCCCTTCTGCGTCCTCCCGGCCCAACTAGGTAGCAGCAGATGTCGGTTTGGGGGCTCATAACGACATCTGCTGCTACCTAGTTGGGGTGGAGCTAGGCTGAAGTCATGGCCACGCAACGTCGGAATCCGCCCGCCCCGCAGCCGGAGCTGTACCGGTTCTCCGGCCTCGATTTCGGCACCGTGGGCCTCTATTTTGGCTTGCTTGCCTTCATTGCCGTGGCCGGGCAGCTGCTGCTGCCGCTCCTGCGCCAACTGGCCCCCAACCCCGCCGCCGCGTCCTACAGCGTGAACCTGGTCTTCTACGGCAGCGTGGGCATCCTGGCACTCCTCGCCGCCCGCCGGGTGGTGGCCCGGGACCTCCGCGTCCTGGCCACGCGTCCGTGGTTCACGCTGGTGATGGTCCCGGCCGCGGTCATAGTCATGATGATCTTCACAGCGGTTGTCGTGGCGGCCGGCGGAGGTGTGGAGACCTCCCAAAACCAGGCCTCGCTCCAGGCGATCATGCAGCGCGTGCCTGCCTGGCTCACGGCTCCGCTGCTGGTGCTCGTTGGCCCTTTCGTGGAGGAGTACCTCTTCCGCCACCTGCTGATCGGCAAGCTGAGCCGCCGGGTCAACCTCTGGCTCTGCTGCGCACTGTCCACTGTGCTCTTTGCCGCCCTGCACGTGGTGCGGCAGGGGATCACGCTCCCAGCCTTGCTCCCCTACCTGGCGATGGGCGCCACGCTGGTCTTTGTGTACGTGTGGACCGGGAAGAACCTGATGTTCGCCTACTTTGTGCACGCAGCCAAGAACCTGCTCGCTGTGGTGTTTATCTATGCCCTGCCGCCCGAGCTGTTGGAGCAGCTCCGGCAGGTCCAGCCCTAGGGCATCAGCCCTGGGAGAGGCTCCTGCCGCGCAGGGTGAAGCGGTGGGTGCCCCGGGTCCGGCCTGTGATGTAGACCTTGAGGCCGTCCGTGGCGTTGCTCCCCGCAAGGTACCGGTACGCCTCCCCCGGGTTGTACACCGGCGGATTGTCAGGGTCGGCTGCGATGCCCGGACCAAACTCGATGACGTCGCCGCCTAGCCGATAGCTGCCCGTGCCGGTGGTCAGCTGGAACGTCCCCTGCTCCGCGCTCACGCCGGCGGGCGCACCAACCATGGGCTCCACCCCGGTCAGCTCACCGCCCGCACGGAACGTCAGTTCGAGGGCAAACGACGTGTCGGCGCCGTCGAACTCCAGGTCCAGCTCCACCACATCGCCCCCAGCGCCTCCGCCGGCGTGAATGGTGATGGCTGTGGCCAGCCGATGCTCCACCGTGGGCCGGTGGCCGAAGTCCATGCTGGCGCTGAAGCGGCCCTCGTGGACCAAGGGGTAGATGCCGCCCTCACGGTGTTTTTCCGCCGGCAGTGGCAGGTAGAAATTCGCCCGCAGCTCCTCACCCAGGCGGACCGTACCGGCGTCGGAAGCAGTAATGGTTTGGCTGCGGAAGGGGCCGAGGTCAAAGAAGCTGCGCGAGAGCCGCACATCCGTAAGCACCGCGGCACCGTGCGCGAGACGCAGGAAGGTGGGGTTGCTGGACAGTCCGGACACCACGCCGGGCACCAGTTCGTCGCAGCCGCCGTAGACGGTCACCACGTTTCCTGCTCCGCGGAAACGGTGGATCCCGCAGCTGGCGAGCGCGGCATGGCCCGGCGCCATAACGGGCGGGAATCCGCTACCGACGGCGGCGGAGACGGAAGCCCCGGCAGCGGCGGTTCCCGAAACGGCACCGGGCAGTTCCATCCCCAGCCAGCGATCCAAACGGGTCCGGGCCAGCGCCTTGGCCGGTTCCCGCAGGGGGAACTGCTGCAGCCAGGTTGCCGCGGCCGCGAAGTCCGCACGGCCGTCCTGGTTGGCCAGCCGGCGGTACAGCAGCGCGAAGGCCTCGCCGTCGAACGTAAACCACTGGTCCTGGCGGCGCGAGAACAGCGACTCCGCGCTTCCGTCAGCGTTGAACCAGGGCAGGAAGGCGGCGAGGTTGCCGCGGACATGCTCCAGCAGCTGTGGCTGGCCGGCATAGTCGGCGATGGCCAGCAGCGACGGGTTGGTCACCGCGGTGGCGTACAGCGGGCTCCGCTCGGAGTACATGCCGTCCGGCAGCTGGTCGATTCCCTCGGCAAGCCACTCCCCGATGCGCTCCAGGATCTCCGGGCGGGGGCTGCCTTCGCGCTCCTGCAGGGAGTGGATGCGGGCCAGCGCGGCGCACAGCTCCCACCGGTGGTTGGGGGTGTGCACTCCCCCGGTAACCAGCGCGTCGGTGATGCGTCCGACGACGGCGCGCAGCCGGCTCCCGACGCCGGCAAGGGTGCCGTCCCCGGCCAGGCCGCCGTCAAACCCGCCGTTCCCGGCAGCGCCACCCCCGGCAGCGCCACCCCCCGCCGCGCCCAGGATCTCCAGCGCGATGCAGGCGTCATTGATGGTGAAGGCCGAGTCCGGCGGTGAGCTCAGGTTGGTGCCGTCGAACAGACCGGTTGGCCCCTGCAGGTGCTCCAGCCGCGAAACGCAGGCGGCCATGGCCGCCGGAAGCTCCGGGGATCCACTATGGACGGATCCCGCTTCCCTATACACCGTTGCCAGAGCCAGCAGCCGGCTCATGGCGGCGCGGTGCGGAAGAGCCGCCACGCCGCCGTCGTGCGCCTGCAGCAGCGTGTCGACGTACCGGTCCGCGGCCTCCACCAGCCCGCCGAGGAACACGGCGTCGGTGGCTGCCGGCGGTCGGTTCACCATCCCATCCTTCACAAGCGTCACCATCTAGTCCTTCAGGCCGGCGCTGACATCAGCGTTGAGCACATACTTCTGGAACACGGCGAACACCAGCACCAGCGGCAGGATGGAGATCACCGAGGCGCCCAGCAGCACTGGCCAGTCGATGTTTTCCGCGCCCACAATGCTCCGCAGCGCCACCTGGAGGGTGTACCACTTCGGATCGTTGAGCACGATCAGCGGCCAGATGTAGTCGTTCCAGCGCCACTGGAAGGAGAAGATGGCCAGGGTGAACAGGATGGGCCTGGACAGCGGCAGCATGATCCGGAAGAAAATGGCCAGCTCGCTGGCGCCGTCGATCCGGGCGGAATGGAGCAAATCATCCGGAACCGTCAGGAAGAACTGGCGGAACATAAACACACCTGTCGCCGTCAGCACGGAGGGCACAATGATGCCCGCCAGCGAGTTGTACAGGCCGAGGTCGCGGATCACCGAGAAGGTCGGGTTCAGGATCACCTCGGTGGGCAGCATGGTGGTGGCCAGGATGCAGACGAAGAACAGCCGGGTGCCGGGGTTGTTGTACTTTGCCAGGGCGTAACCCGTGCAGGCACTGAAGAACACGGTCAGCACGGTGGTGACCAGCGCCACCGTGGCGGTGTTCAGGAAGTACTGGGCGAAGTCCACCCGCTCCCAGGCGTCAACGAAGCCCTGGAACGTCCATTCCCGCGGGATCATGGACAACGGATAGCTGAACAGTTCACTGCCGGGTTTGAACGAACTCAAAATGAACCAGAGCAGCGGCAGCGCGTAGATGGCCACGATCAGCCACAACACTCCGGTCAGCGGCGCGGACAGCTTGGTCCGGCCTTCCCGCCCGTTCCGTTTGACTGTGCCGGCGGCGGCCTTCTCGGAGCCGAGGGCGGACTCTTCCGCGACGGCGGGAGGCAGGTTGGCAGCAGTAGCCATGGGTCAGCCCTTCTTCTTGTTGAAGCGCAGCTGGATGAGCGCAATGGCCAGCAGCACCACCATCAGCACCATGGAGGCGGCACTGGCGTAGCCCACCTTGGACTGTTCAAAGCCGGTCTTGTAGATGTACTGGACGATCAGCGTGTTCTCCGTGCCCGGGCCGCCGTTGGTCAGCGCCTGGATCATCGCGAATTCCTTCATGGCATGGATGGTGGACAGCAGGATGACCATGAACGACGTCGGCGCGATGCCCGGGAGGGTCACGTGCCGGAAGCGCTGCCACGCGTTGGCCCCGTCCAGCTCCGCCGCTTCCAGCAGCGCTTCCGGAATGTTCTTCAGCGCGGCGATGAACAGCAGCATGTTGAAGGCCGTGCCGCCCCAGGCCGAGGCGAAGATGACCACGGTGAGGGCCAGGTTGCCGTTGCTGGACCACGGCACTGCGCCTCCGCCGAGCGTCGAGATCACGAAGTTGACGAAGCCGAAGTCCTGGCCGAACATCCACTTCCAGATAACACCCACCACAATCGGCGAGATCAGCCAGGGAAGGAAAATGATCACCTTCGCGGCGGTCCGTCCCCGGGTGGCCTTGCTCACCAGCAGCGCCGCAATTCCCAGCGACGAGACGTAGACCAGCGGCACCGAGAACACCGTGTAAATAAAGGTCCGGCTCAGGGCGGCGTAAAACGTGCTGTCCGCGAAAAGCTTCTGGAAGTTCTCCAGGCCGATGAAGTTCAGCCTGCCAACGCCACGGTAGTCCGTGAACGAATAGATCAAGCCAAGGGCACCGGGCCAGACGAAGAACACCAGGAAGAGCACCACGTTGACGCCGATCAGCACCAGCGGCGCGATCACATAGCGGTTGTGGCGCTTCTGCTGGGACTTGCTCCGCACGGCACCCGTGGGGGGCGCCCCCGGCGTCACCGTGGAGCTCAACGTTGGATTAGCCACTGATCAGGCACCGTTGTAGAGCTTCACGATGTTCTCCACCGTGGTCCTGGCGTCCTGGCTGCCGCCGAGCATCTTAACGGTTTCCTCCCGCAACGGGTCGCCGGAGAACGGCGTTTCGGCGTAGGCCTCGGCCACGACTCGCTTGATGGCGTTGTCACCCTTGGCCTCGTTGCCGGCAATCTGCTTCTGGTACAGCTCGAAGGAGGACTGCTGGAACGGGTAGTCAACCTTCAGGTTTTCCTTGACGGGCAGGTAGCCGCCAAGCTTGGCGAACTCCGTGTAGTTGGCGTCGTCGTAGAACCAGTCGATGAACTTCTTGGCTTCCTCATCCGCACCCGTGTCCTTGAAGGCGATCATGAAGCCGCCGCCAAGGTTGGTGGCGTTGACTTCCTTCTTGGGCAGCGGCACGGACATCCATTCGAAGTCCTTGATGTTCTTGTTGAAATCGGCAACCTGCCAGCTGCCGGAGTAGTACGCGGCAACCTGGCCGCTCTTGAACATGGCGTTGCCGTCCTCGCCGCTGAGCCAGACGGACTTCGGCATGGTCTTGTCGTCGTTGATCTTCTGGAAGTACTCGAGCGTCTCCACTGCTTCGTCGTCCCAGGCATACGAGTCGCCTTCCTTGGCGAACGCTGTGCTGCCGAACTCGTACATCATGGCGCGGAGGCGGTGGCCGGAGCGGTCCATGACCACGCCGTACTTGGCACCGGCCTTCTCGCGGACCTCGTTGACGGCTGCGACGAACTCATCCCAGGTCCAGGCGTCCTCGATGGCCGTGGGGAAAGCCACACCGGCCTTCTCAAAGAGGCTCTTGTTCACGAACAGTCCGACGGCGGTGAGGTCGGACGGGATGGCCGGAATGGTCCCGTCCGGGGCCTCCTGCAGGAACTTTTCGTCGATGTTCCGGGACTTGGCGATGTCCGTAAGGTCCTGGAGCTGGTTGACCCACAGCGGATCGAGGCCGGTGACGCGTGCCAGGGCCGGCAGGTCATTGGCAGTCGCGGCATTCTTGAGCTTGGTGGTGATGTCCGCCGTGGGAACGTCCACCACCTCGATGGTGATGCCGGTGGCTTCCTTGTACTTCGCCGCGGCCGCGGCAAACGCCCCGCCCTGGTTGGTGTCACCGGAAAGGACCAGCTGAAGGGTTTTGGCTCCGCCTTCAGTTGAACCGCCGCCGCCCCCACAAGCGGAAAGGCCGACGGCAAGGGCTGAGAGGCCGAAGGCCGTCAGTCCGAACTGCCTGCGGCTGATGCTTGAGATTCTTGTCTGCTCTGACAATGCTCTGTCCTGTCTCTGACGATGCGTGCCGTGCCTGCGGGCATGGCCGGAAGGTGAAGATGTTGGCCGACGGCCCTCAGGCCGCACTGCCAACGTTCGGAAAAGCCTTTCCTACCCAACTGTGATTCATGTCATGACAATCTGTCAAGATTACGTACGCACATTTTCAGGCCGCGGCGGAAGGGAGGACCTGCCCTACCGGCCAGCCCGCCGCCGTCGTAGGTTGGACCCATGGGACTGAACATTCAGATTGTCACGGATTGCCGGAACCCACACGCCCTCGCGGATTGGTGGGCCGAGACCCTGGACTGGGCGGTGGAGCCCCAGGACGAAGGCTTCATCCGGTCCATGATCGACCAGGGCTTCGCTACGGAAGACCAGACCATTGTCCACAACGGCAAACTCGTGTGGCGCGAGGGCTGTGCCATCCGCCCGCCCGAGGAGCTCGACGCGGCCAAGCCCGAACGCCGGCTCCTGTTCCAGACGGCGCCGGAAGAAAAGACCGTCAAGAACCGCGTGCACTGGGACGTGGACCTGGACGGACGGGACAAGGACGAGGTAAGGAAGGCACTCGAGGCGCGCGGTGCCACGTTCCTCTGGAGCGCCAGCCAGGGCCCACATTCCTGGCACACCATGGCGGACCCCGAGGGGAACGAGTTCTGCATCAGCTGAGCCGATTACTAGACTTGTCCGGTGAGCAACCAATTCCCCGCCAAGGTGTCCGACGTTTTTGATCCTTCACGCTGGCGCACCGTGTCCGGCTTCGACGACTTCCAGGACATGACCTACCACCGCCAGGTGGAACGGGTCTCGACGGCCGCCACCGCCGCCGGCCAGGAAGCCAAGGACCTGCCCACCGTCCGGATCGCCTTCAACCGCCCGGAAGTCCGCAACGCATTCCGCCCCGGCACCGTGGACGAGCTCTACCGCGCCCTGGACCACGCCCGGATGACCCCGGATGTGGCCACCGTCCTGCTCACCGGCAACGGCCCCTCCCCCAAGGACGGAGGCCATTCCTTCTGCTCCGGCGGGGACCAGCGGATCCGTGGCCGGGACGGTTACCGCTATGCGGACGGCGAGACGCAGGAAACCATCGATCCCGCCCGCGCCGGCCGGCTGCACATCCTGGAGGTGCAGCGGCTCATCCGCACCATGCCCAAGGTGGTCATCGCCGTCGTCAACGGCTGGGCGGCCGGGGGCGGCCACTCCCTGCACGTCGTCTCGGACCTGACCATCGCCTCCCGGCAGTTCGGCAAATTCAAGCAGACCGATGCCACGGTCGGCAGTTTCGACGCCGGCTACGGCTCCGCACTGCTGGCCCGCCAGATCGGCCAGAAGGCAGCCCGCGAAATCTTCTTCCTGGCCCGCGAATATTCCGCCGACGACATGGTCCGCATGGGCGCGGTCAACGAGGCCGTGGACCACGAACGGCTCGAGGAAGTTGCCCTGGAGTACGCAGCCGACATTGCCCGGCAGTCCCCGCAGGCCATCCGCATGCTCAAGTTCGCCTTCAACCTCGCCGACGACGGGCTGGCGGGCCAGCAGGTCTTTGCGGGCGAAGCCACCCGGCTGGCATATATGACGGACGAAGCCGTGGAGGGCAAAGAGGCGTTCCTGGAAAAACGCGACCCCGACTGGTCCCGTTTCCCGCACTACTTCTAAGGCAGGACATCCATGAACATCGGACCCATGAATATCGGCCCCATAGACATCGACCCCGCACTCAAGGCGCTGGCCGCCGCCCTCCACGGTGAGGGCCCCGCCGTCGAGCTTTCCGTCAGCGATGACGGCGGCCTGGTGGTGGGCCATGTGGAGACCCCCGGCTGCGACGACGCCGTGGCCGTGGTGCGCACGTCCGGCTCCACCGGAACCCCCAAAGCCACCATCCTGACTGTGGAGGCCCTGGCGGCCTCTTCCATGGCCACCGCCTTCGCGCTCAAGGGCGAGGGCCAGTGGCTGCTGGCCCTGCCCGTGCAGTATGTCGCCGGAGTTCAGGTGCTGGTGCGTTCGCTTTTCGCCGGCACCCGCCCGTGGGTCATGGACATGTCGCAGGGCTTCACCCCGGAGGCCTTCACCGCGGCCGCCCTGGAGCTCACGGACAAACTCCGGTACACCTCCTTGGTCCCCACCCAGCTGCAGCGGCTCCTGGAAGACCCGTCGCCGGAAACCCTGGCGGTGCTGCGGCGCTTCAACGGCATCCTGCTCGGCGGCGCCCCGGCATCAGCCGCACTGCTCGACGCGGCACGCGAGGCCGGCGTCAGGGTGTACACCACCTACGGTTCGGCCGAAACCTGCGGCGGCTGCATCTACGACGGCTACCCGCTGGAAGGCTCGGCCGTCCGGATCGCCGAGGACGGCCACATCCTCCTCGGCGGCGACACCATTGCCGCCGGATACCTTGACGCCCCTGAGCAGACCGCTGATGTCTTCTTTGAGGAGGACGGCGTCCGCTGGTACCGCACCAGCGACCTCGGCAGCCTCGACGCCGACGGCCGGTTGACGGTTCTGGGCCGCGCCGATGACGTGATCATCACCGGCGGCGTCAAGGTCTCCGCCGCGCACGTCCAGGAAGAGCTGGAAAAGTACGACGGCGTCACGGCGGCTTTTGTGGCCGGCGTCCCGTCCGCCGAGTGGGGCCAGGCGGTGGCCGCCTTTGTGGCCGTCTCACCCGACCTTGCCCCCGCTGCGCCTGCCGCTGGCGCCCGGGACGATGCAGCAGGTGCGGACGCCGTGTCCGGCGGGGATCCCGCCGTCGTCCTTGAACAGGAATGGCACCGGACGCTGGGACTGCTCGCGCCGAAAACCGTGCTCACCGCGCCGGAGCTGCTGATGCTGCCCAACGGCAAGCCTGACCGCCTGGCCATGACGGGACGGCTCAATTCCCTGCACCGGGGAAAGTAAAGTAGTCCTGCACCGGCCGCCGTTTTGCAGCCGGTGCGTCACCGATTCGCCGAACCCCGACCCAACACGAGGTACTTACCGTGGCCACAGCCGCACAATGGATCCAAGGCGCCCGACTCCGCACACTGCCGGCGGCGATCGCGCCAGTGCTGATCGGCACCGCTGCTGCCTTCGAAATGGATTCGTTCATCCTCTTCAACGCGGTCCTCGCCGGGCTCGTGGCGCTGCTCCTGCAGATCGGCGTCAACTACGCCAACGACTACTCGGACGGCATCCGCGGCACGGATGAGGACCGTGTGGGCCCGCTGCGGCTAGTGGGATCCGGCGCCGCACAACCCGAACACGTCAAGTACGCCGCCTTCGGCGCATTCGCCGCTGCCATGGTGGTTGGCCTGGTGCTGGTGGTCATCACCCAGAGCTGGTGGCTGATCCTGGTGGGCCTGGGCTGCCTGATGGCCGCCTGGGGCTACACCGGCGGCAAGAACCCCTACGGCTACATGGGCCTGGGCGATGTTTTTGTGTTCGTTTTCTTTGGCCTGGTGGCCACGCTGGGCACGACGTACACGCAGGCCGGACAGATCAGCCTGGCGTCCATCATTGGTGCCATTGGGACGGGTCTTATCGCCACAGCCCTGCTGATGGCCAACAACGTCCGGGACATCCCCACGGACATCCAGGCCGGAAAGAAGACGCTGGCAGTCCGCCTCGGCGACAAGCATGCCCGGGAGAGCTACGTGCTGATGCTCGCCGTGGCTATCCTGCTGGTGATCATTCTGGCGCCGGGCCGGCCCTGGATGCTGATCGTCCTGCTCCTCATCCCCGCCTGCCTGATGCCGGCCTGGCTGATGATCAACGGGCGCAAGCGCAAGAGCCTCATCCCGGTGCTGAAGCAGACCGGCATGATCAACCTCGGCTACAGCCTGCTGTTCTCACTGGGACTGGTGCTCAGCCACGGGTTCTAGCCGTTCTGGCCCGTGGTTTTTGAAGGATCGGCTGCTGGAGGCTTGGCGTCGGTGCGGATAGTGACATCCGGGTTGGCGTCCACCAGGGTGTCCTCGGCCTGGGCATCGTCCACTTCGCCGGCGGTGCGCAGCGGCTTGGCTTTGCCCGAAAACCTGCGGCGCATGGCGGCGGTGGCCTCATCACGCTGCTCCTGGAAGAAGAGGTAGCTGACCGCGAAGGCGATGCCGGCGGCGCAGATGACTGACATCACCGCGCCCAGGCCAAGGAAGAGGAACAGCACAAAGAGCGGCGCGAACAGCGCCAGACGGATCAGGGAGTATTTCAGGAAAGCCACCATCCAAGTTTAGCCGCCCAGCAGGAACTCCCGCCCCGTCCGGACGATAGACTTAATGGCATGCTCTTCCGTGTGGTTCTCGCCGTCGCAGTACTCGCCATCTTTGTGTATGGCCTGGTGGACGTGATCCGCACTGACGGACGCCTCACCCGGGGCATCTCCAAGCCCGCCTGGATCGTCGTGATGGTTGTCCTGCCGGTGCTGGGGGCCGTTCTGTGGCTCCTGATCGGCCGTCCGCGCGGCAATCCCCCCGTCCGGCAGGCCTACAGCCACCCCACCGCGCCGGACGACGATCCCGACTTCCTCCGCAACCTCGAAGTCCGCCGCCGCAACCAGGCGGAGGCCGCACGCCTGAAAAAGCTCAAGGATGAGCTGGAGGCGAAGGGAAAGGCCGACGGCGGTTCCTCCGGCGCCGGTCCGGACACCGGCCGCCGTGGGCCGGGTACGTCCGGAGGAGACGGCGGCGTCGACGGCGGAGCGGCCGGCGATGCCAGCAGTGGGGATGCTGACACGCACGATACCGACGACCGGAAGTAGGATCTATGGCTCACGAACCCGACGGAGAACAGCAACTGCAGACCACGCAGCCCGAACCCCCGTCAGGCGAGCCACCTGCCCCGTACCCTCCCACCCAGCCTGAACCTGGCCGGCCCGACCTTGGCCCGCCTGCTCCCGGCATTGCTTCCTCCCGGCCTGCCGGTCCGCCCGCGCCGCCACCGCGGCCCGGGCTGTCCTACTCCTCCCCGGCGCCCATCGTGGTGGTACCGGAGAGTCCGGGCCCCTTGAAGGCGGCAAGGACCTTTTGGCTTCTCAGCTTCATCGCCGGCGTCGCCGTCCTGGTGGGCTCCTTCCTTACCCGTGACTCCCACCTCGAGCGGCTGCGTGCAGTCGTTGACGAGATGGCGCCCGGCGGAGACGCGGACGCCGTGACGGCTGCTTCCGCCATCGTCTTCTGGGGCAGCCTGGGAGCGCTGCTGCTGGTGATCGTCCTCGAGGTGGCCGCGCTGGCGATCCTCAACGGCCGACGGGCCTGGGTCCGCTGGCTGATGGTCCCGCTGCTGCTTGTGCATGTGGGCGCTGTGCTGGTGGCGGAGGCATTCCTCGTTCCCGAAGGCGACGCCGGCAGCTATGTGTGGCTGCTGTGGGGTGCGCAGCTGCTCCTGGCCTTCGTGGGTCTGGTACTGCTGTTCATGCCGTCCAGCAGCGCCTGGCTCCGGTCCCGGACGCAGGCTTAACTTCCGACGTGGGGCTAGTGGTTCAGCTGCAGGGCGGCGCAGTCGGCGAGGACGCCCTCACAGCTGCGCATCACCACGCGGCACACGTCCTGCCCTGAACGGTCCGTCATGGGGTTCTCCGAAACCAGCCGCCAGCGGCGAAGGCATTCCCGGGCCTTCGCGATGATTTCCTCAGGTGGCGCCTCGGGTTCCAGGGCAAGGCGGAGATACGCCGCGGTGCCTGCGCCGCCCAACAGCCTCTCGGCTTCGACCGCCAGGTCGTGGCTGAGAGTGGATCCCGCGGTTCGCAGGGTGGCGAGCAGGCGCAGTTCACGGAACTCGTGGGCGTTGACCTGAAGCCGCTCCAATGCCGCCGCCAGGTGTCCCGAGCCTTCACGCGGCGACGTCCGGAGCAGGGTTTCCACACCCACCAGTGCGGTGCGTGCCTTCAGGGCGTCGGCGCGGGCATGGAACTGGCGGGCCACCATGGCAAGCAACGGGTCCAGGCCGCTGCGCCTCGCAAGTTCGTGGGCCAAGGGAGTGGGGTCCGTAAAGCCCGCCCGGATCAGCACCACGCCAAGCCGGATCCCGAACAGCCCGAACCGCTCCAGCAAGGATGCCCTGGCGTCGGCGCCGAGGCGCTCCGGCACGGCGGAACGCAGGAACCTGTCAGCGGAGAGCAACAGCTTTTCCCGGTCCGCCCGCTCCATGCCGGCGAGCAGGGCCAGGGATTCGTAGTCTGCCTGCCGCATGCTTCGGGCACTCTGCGCCAGGAGCCCAGCCACCGGGACCACCCCCAATGCCAGCTTCCGCAGGCTGTGGTCCCGGCGATATCGCTCCGCGATATCCCCGGCAGAAAGTAGGGAATCGATCCGCCCCGCGCCAATCTCGTCTGCCCTGGACAGCACGGCAACGGCGTTGACGGTGCCGGACCGGCCAGCCTCGGTGTCCCTGAAAGACTCCAGGAACCGAAGATCCGAGGCGTGCATATGCCGCATAAGGTATATAACGGCGTCGGCCTGCGAGGGTGAGTCCTCCGGAGTGAGGAACCTGACAGACCTGGCCGAAACATCCTCGGACAGGGAGGCGATGCCCGGGGTGTCGATCAGGGTGACCTCCCGCAAGCTCTCCGATGGCCACTCAACGACCAGCCGTTCGACGTCTTCCGCGTGTTCCTGGCCGAGGACGAACACCAGCCGCCCGTCCACCCTCTTGAGCGGCAGCGTGCGCGGCTCCCCCTCCAGCGGGTAGAGCGTGATGCGCGGTGAATGCCCGTACCGGTACCACGTGACGATGCGCGTACATTCCCCCGTATCGGTGGGCGCAATTTCCTCGCCGATGATGGCGTTGAGCAGGGTCGATTTGCCGGCCTTCACCATGCCGGCCACAGCGACCCGAAGGGGCTCGGCAAGCCGCCTGGCGTAACCTTCCAGGGCTTCTGCCGCCACCGGGTCATCGCGGTAGACAGCGCGGGCTTCCTGGATCAGGTCTGCCACTCCGGCACTGGTTGCTTCCCTCATCCGGCCGCCGCCACTGCCTGGGCCTGCGCGCTTCCCGCGGGAAGCCCGGCCGAGTGACGGCCGTGTTGCGGGCCGCCTGGCTGGTCAGTGGTTGCCTGGGCAATGCCCGGCTGCGGACTGCCTGTCTGTGGGCTGCCGAAATGGTGGTCGGCGGGCTGGGGCCTTGCCGGCTGGGCGGTCGCGGGCGCTCCCCCAGGGGGCCTGGCTCCGGCTGCATTGGCCCCAGCGGGCCCGGCTCCTGCGGGCCTGGCTCCCGCCGGCTCGGCTGCCACGACCTCCGCAGCGCGGTGCAGGGCATCCACACGCTTGAGCTCCGACTTAATGTCCCGGATGCGCATGTCCTTTTCCAGCCGGTACGTGGTGGCGGCCTTTTGCGCAGCCGCCACGGAGTCGGACAGCGAACGGTGGTGCTCCTCCGCGATTTCGGTGAAATGGTCGCGGGTGGACCGCTGGACGAGGCGGAGCCGGTCCTTGAGCTGCTTTCCCACCTGGAACACAACGTCGTCCAGCTGGCGGCGGACCAAGGCCTTCGCTTCTGTTTGCCGGCGCTTGAGCCTGGCTTCCTTGTCCTCCCGGTAGGCTTTGCTTCCCAGCAGGAGTCCTGCTCCGACAGAAAGCGGATTGATCAGGGCCATTCCAAAGATGCCGGTCAGCAGGCCAAACATCAGCACGCCGCCGTAGGAGCCACGCATGCCGATCAGGACCTTCTGCATCGGCTTGATCTTCCCGTCATCCAGCCCCGGCATTTCATCCACGGGGTCCAGGGCGTCCCCCGTGTCAGAAACGCGCAGCACGGGAAGCGACACTTCGTCCTCGGAAAAGTGCTCGGCCACCTGTGTTGCCAGCCACTGAGCCCGTTCGCTGGTCCAGACAAACGTGTCCGAGATCGCGCCTGCTGCGCATTCCTCCAGCCAAATCGAGAACTGCGGCCAGGTGGGACCGGGGTCGCCCAGGTCGATGGCGGTCTCAGCCTCGCGCTGGATCCGCCGCAAGCGGTCCCGCAGGTCGTACTCCATGTCGGAAATGAGGTCGCTGATGCCGTCGTTCAGGGTGATCTGCCACCGGGCGGAACGCTTGCGCAGGTCATCGGCCTCGAGTTTGGCTGCCTCCAGGCCGGCGATCATGAGGGGTGTTCCTTCGGGGTCCTCCAGTGCCGCGAGCTCCGACTGCAGGGACAGGCGAAGGTTGTCCGTCACGGACAGAAGGTCCTGGCTCACGGAGCGGCGCTGGATCCGTTCCGCCTTGCCCACGATTTCGTTCCGGAGGTGGCCCACCAGGCCTGGAAAACCTGACTCGTTGTTCAGTTCGACGTCCTGCAGCCGCGTTGCTTCGAGGCGGAGATCGGAGGAAACCGGAAACAAGGGGATGTCCGGCGACACCTGGGAAAGGTGGCCGCGGTCCAGTTCGGCAACCCTGCGCCATTCCGGGTACAGGTCAGTTTTGGACAGCACGCCCACCACGCTCGGGGTGATCCGCATGGCCTGCTTCAGGAACCTGATCTCGGGTTCGGTATATTCCTGGGACGCGTCCGAAACGAGAAGCATGGCGTCTGCCGAAGGCAGCGCGGTGAGGGTGGTCAGCGTGTGCGTTGACCCCAGCCCGCCGACGCCCGGTGAATCGACGACAGTCAGGCCGCCGGCCAAAACCTTGCGGGGCAGGAAGACCTCTGCGGCCACCAGCTTCTTGGCGTTGCCGGGGTTTCCGCGTTCAGAAACGTAGGTGGCGAGGTCGGCGATGCTGACGGGCTGGCGTTCGAGTGCCGCCTCATCGCCGGGTTCCGCGTCGGCCCGCGGCAGGAGCACGGACGCCGATGCCGGATCCCCATGCCGGACCACCGTGGGCACGGAGGTGGCGATGTCGTCGTCGACAGGGCACACCGGGGCGTTCACCAGGGCGTTGATGAGCTTGCTCTTCCCCTGCTTGAATTCCCCCACCACAATCACGCGGATGCTTGGATCCTGCAGTCTGCGCAGCGTCTGGTCGAGGCGTTTCCGCAGGTCGGCACGGTCTCCGGCGCCGACCAACTCGATGCCCTGCTCCACGAGCTTTGTCAGTTGTGCAGTCGTGGGGGGCGCTGAGGGCCTTGCCTGTCCTGCCGGGTCTGCCGTCTTTGCCAGACCCCCGGTGCGTTGCGTTTCAGCCACAGCCAGTCCTTTGCTTCAAGTCTCGAAAATGGGACGTTGTGGGTTGCCGTGAGAAGTGCCCGGCAGGTGCACTGGGCCACCTGCCGGGCACTCCCGGTACCCCGGAACTAACTGCTACAGGATGACTGCCGAATCATCCTCAGCGCTGATATCGGCGTCGACTTCTACCTCGGTGTTGATTGAGTTGTCCTCGGTGAACTCGAGCTGGTTGTCGGCAACAACGATGTTGTCCTCGACCACCGTCGTCTGCGAGTTGTCGTTGAAGGAGTCCTCGAGCTCGACGTCTACCTCAGTTGAGGTCTCGTTGAACGAGTCGTCAATCTCAACGTCCGTTTCGGTCTCGTTGAATGAGTCCTCAACCTCGACTTCGGTGGAGTTGTCGGTGTTGAAGGAATCCTCAACCTCAACGTCAACGTCAGTGGAGTTGTCCTGGAAGGAGTCCTCGATCTCAACAGAGTTATCAACGCGGTTGTCCGAGTTGTCGTTGAAGGAATCCTCAACCTCGACGTCCAGTTCGGTGTTGACCGAGTTGTCCGAGTTGTCGTTGAAGGAATCCTCAACCTCGACGTCCAAGTCGGTGTTGAAGGAGTCGTCGATGTCCGTCTCCTCGTTGCCGATGTTGACGTCGCCGCCGGCGCGGATGGAGTTGTCGGTCGAATTGTCCGTGGAGTTGTCCGTGTTGTAGGAGTCCTCGATGTTGTTGGAATCCTCAACGTCGGCGTCGTCGCCGGCAGCAATCGCACGGTCGCCGGAAGCAACGACGGAGTCGTTGTCGAACCACTGCTCAACGTCGCCGTCGGCCCAGATGTTCTGGTTGACGGACTGGTCGACGATCGTGTCCCGGTCATCCACCGTTGAGGTGTAGGAGTAGTTGTTGACTACGTGGTGCAGCTGCTGGACGGCGTGTGCGTGGTCATCATGGTCGTGGTGTCCGCCGCCGCCATGTCCGCCACCGGCGGGAGGAGGCGTGGTGCCGCCGGTGCCGCCACCGCCGCCGCCGTTGTGGCCGGTTGATGCGCCGTTACCGCCGGTGTTGTAGTCCCGGTCGAAGGAGGAGTGGTTGAGGGTGATCGGTGCATAGTCCAAAACAACAGGCATGGCGGCGTCGACGTCGGCGGAGCAGACCTTACCCAGGCCGTGATCGTCGAGTACCTTCTCCGGGTCGTCCAGGAAGTCCTGGGCAGCTTGCCGGTTGCCGAAGAGGTGCATCAGGAACTGGACGAGGTCGTTTGCGAGTGTGGGCATTGGATGTCCTCAAATCTTCTCTGAGTTGTGGAGTGGCCTGGCTTCGTTACCGGGCTTGAATCAAACGTACGGTCCCACCCAAAGACCGGGCATCGGGACACTTCCCCCTACCGTCCGGCCCCCTGCTAGGGGATCGCCGGCTATCCCGTTAGGGGCACTAGGGGTTACTCCCGTTTAGGGTTTTCGGACCCCAGGGCAAGTCGCAGCCGGACCAGCAGGTCGGAGCGGTTCTCGGCGCCGAGCCGGCGTCGCATCCGGGCTATGTGGTGCTCCGCAGTCCTCGGGGAGATGTAAATTGCCTCCCCGATTTCGCGGTAGGTCTTGCCTTCAAGCACCAGCCTTGCCACTTCTTTTTCACGCTCGCTCAGTCCAGATCCGCTGTCAGGGGGCACCCCGTTGGCTTGCTCCGCGCCGGGATCATTGCGCTGTTCCGATGGCCCGGATGCTCCCGTTCCGGCTGAACCTCCCTGCGGATGAAGGTCGCGGGCGCAGGACAAGAGCCGCAACATGTCCTTGCGTTCGTCGGCCCGGGCTGCGGCATGCCCGGCGAGCCGCGCACCTTCCCAAGGCATCCCGACGGCGTTCAGGCCCCGTGCGGCCGCTTCCACGTCTGGTGCGCGGAACTTTCCGGCGAGGACCGTGACCCAGGCTTTGCCGGCAGCAGCCAGGACCCAGGCGAGGTGGCTGTGGTCTGCAGCCCGTGCCAGGGCGGTGGCGTGGGGTGCCAGGTCCGCCGGGCTCTCGTTCAGCAGCGCCGCCTGGACTCCGGCCCAGTGCAGCGGCACCGCCCACAGCGGCGGGTCGCCAAGTTCGTGCAGCAACGTCCACGCTTCGTCCAGGTAGTGCGAGACCCGCCGGGTCTCCCGCAGCCGTGCGGCCGTGATCATCAGCTCGCCCCACGGCAGCAGGCTGTACAGGTCCACGGACGTGTGCAGCATGGCCTCCCGTGCACGCTCCCATGCCAGGACCAGGTCGTGGACTTCGCCGCTCCTGCGTGCGAGGCCAACTTCCAGTGCCGAGCACAGGAATTCGTCCCGCGGGACCAGTGGCCAGTGGTTGGCTTTTGAAGCTTCGTTGATGGCCAGCCGGGCGTCCTCCGGGTTGTCCTGTTGCATGGCAGACCAGGCCTGGAGCAGGAAGAGTCTCGGCTTGGCCGCATCGCCGCCCTGGCCGGCCGCGATGGCGGCCCGCACGATGGTCTCAGCAACGTGCGGTTCCCCGCTGTGCAGGGCAGCCAGCGCAGCGAGTGCGCCGGGTGTGTCAGGCAGCGGGATGGATGCCCCGGATGCGTTCAGCATGTCGGAAGCGTGAATCAGGATGGGGAGTCCCTGGTGTGGGTCCCCGGCCAGCGATTCCAGGACACCCTTGGCCGTCTGGGCCTGCGCCACGGCCAAGAGTGTGGGTGACGCCGGAGACGAGCCGCTGGGGAACATGGACTCGGCTCCGGCGCGGTTGCCGCAGCCGAGCATGGCTACGGCAGCGGCCGGCGCGGACGGTCCCACCTTTGATGCGCCCAGCCAGCTGTAGACGTCCGCACTGCGGGCAAGCATCCCCCGCTGTGCCCACACAGCCGCGGAAACGTCCACTGCAAGCCGGAGGTCTGGCGGATCAGGACTCACCAGCAGGCCGTCGATGATGCGGTCTGCGGTATCCAGGTCCCCCGTTGCCGACGCGGCATGGGCACGGCGCGCCGCCGTGGACAGCTCGTCGGCGCCAGCCAGCAGTGCCTCGTCATACAGCTGGGCGGCCAGGCCCGGATGGTGCTCGAGTGCCTTGTTCCCGGCCCTTTCCAGCTCAGCCGCCACCCGGTGGTCGGCGAGGCCGCCCCGGGCCAGTTCACGGGCAAAATCGCCCAACGGGCGGCCTTCGGCAACGAAGCATCCCACCAACTCGCGTTGCAGCGCGTGAATCCTGGCTGTGGGCGTCAAGGTGAGGAGGGCGTGCTGCGCGGTCCCTACGACGGTCCCGTCCGCAAGCAGGAGCCCGGAAGCTTCCGCCTTCGCCACGATCGACTCGAGGCTCTCAACGTCGCCGCCGGTCATCCTCCGCTCCAGTTCGGCGGGCAGGGGGCCGGGCAGCGTAAAGCCGACAGATAGTGCCAGCAGGAGTTCCCGAACTGCGGCGTTTTCACCGCGAAGCTGCTGCGCCATGTACTGAGGGCTGCCGGGGGCCAGCAGTTCCGGTTCCGGCCGGGAGGGTGGCGTGCGCCGTTGTGCCGGTTCTGTCAGGTCGTGGCCGGAGAAATGCTGCGTTTCGCGTCCTTGGCCGTAGAGGAACTCGTGTGATGACGGCTGATGGTAATGTGCCATGCTCAGACCGCCGGCTCGGTGGTGATCGGGCCAGCAGTTTCCGCGGCAGTTGGGTCAGGGGCAGGCGTCGTTGGCTCAGGTTCCGGGGCCGGCGGTGTCGGGTCCGGCGCTGGGGTCGTGGGGTCCGGCGCAGGCGTCGTGGGGTCCGGGGCCGGGATTGTGGGGTCCGGGGCCGGCGTTGTCGGATCCGGCGCTGGGGTCGTGGGGTCCGGCGCAGGGGTTGTCGGATTCGGTTCCGGCGCAGGCGGGTCAGTCGGCGGAATCGTGGGATCCGGAGTCGTCGTACCCGGAGCGGTTGTCGGCGTTCCGGTGGGCGTTCCCGTGGGCGTCCCCGTGCCCCCGCTCGCCTGCGTGGGGTCGGACGTTGCTCCGCCCGTTCCGCCCGCGGTGGTTCCGGCCGCGGCGACACCTGATCCGCCGTCGGCTGGCGGCGACGCCGATGCGCTGGCCGAAGGCTTGCTGGTGGGCGACGCCACTGCCTCGAGGCCCTTGGTGCTTGCGGCTGGGTCCGTCTTCTTCTTGGCGCTGGCCTCTATGCCCTTAACCGGTTCCTGGCTTCCGCCGGCGGCTCCGGCTTGGGAACCGCCGCCCTGGGGAGCACTGCCCTGCGCTGAAGTGCCGGGGTCCTTGGCTGCCCCGCCGGAGTCCTTGGCGGCCTCCTGCGGCGCGAACATTGCGGTCAGGCTGCCCAGCCCTTCGGGACTTTGTGCAGCGCTGGCCGTGAGGACCGTAAACAGGGCCGCCGCGGCAGCCACAGCCGTAAGCCGCACCGTGGGGCTTGGACTATGCCGCCCAACCTTGGCGCCCGGTTCATGTGCCCGCGCGTGCGCGGCCGCATGGCCCCTGGCACCGACGCCAGCGGCGCCGGTGCCAGTCAGCGAGCCAAACGCTGCGCCGGATTTCCGGGACCAGCTGGCACGGCGGCTGTCACCGTGTGGCTCAAGGCTTGTTGGGGCTGAATTCGGAGCAGGATCCATGGCAGCAACCGCGGCGGCCACTCCTTCGCTGACCCCGACGGCGGTGTTGGTCGCCTCAGGAAGTACAGGGACCGCTGCAGCCGCTTCCACAGCCGGCCGGGCACGCACTGCTGCCACGGCTGCGCCCAGGCATATGGAGGATTTCGGGTCAGCGTCCACGGCTATGGGGCGGTCCAGCTGTTCAGAAATTAGCTGCGCCACCAGCGGAATACGCGAGGATCCGCCGATCAGGAGCACCGCGGTGAGGCGGTCCGGCTCAAGGCCGAGTTCGTCGAGGGAACGTTCCAGGGCGTCCACCGTTTCACGGACGGGTTCCTCGATCAGCGCCTCAAGCTCGGAGCGGACCAGCCGCACCTGCTGGTGGATGCCGGGAAGGAACACCGAAATGCTGGCCTCGCTGTCGGCGGAGAGCGCTTCCTTGGCTTCCACGCACTCACGCCGGAGCCGTGCCAGCGCCGCCAGGGCGGCGGGATCATCAGGGTCAAGGGATGCGAACGCTTCTCCGGTGTGCGCCGCGACGTGGCGGAGGACCGCTGCGTCGAAGTCAGCGCCGCCCAGGCCTTCGATCCCTTCCGGCCGGCCCAGGAACTCAAAGCGGCCGGCGTCGGCCTTCCTCAGGATGGCCGTGTCAAAGGTGCCCCCGCCCAGGTCGTAGACGGCGATGGTGCTGCCGTCCTCCACCCTCACTTGGGAGGCGTAGTAGAGGGCTGCCGCTTCCGGCTCGGTGATCAGGATGACATCGTGAAGCCCCCTGGCGGCGAGGGCTTCCTGGATAACGGCGGTACGGTGACCGCCCCAGGCTGCCGGGTGCGAGAGGATGATCTGCGACGGCGGCTCGCCTTCGCGTTCCGCGGCCCGGTCAACCACCCAGCCGGCCATGGTGGCGAAGACTTCCTCCGCCGGCAGGGACAGAGTGCCCACGGCGATCGGGACGTTGTCTCCGATCCGGCGTTTGAATTCCCTGACCACCCGCTCCGGGGAGTCGAGGCCGCGGCGTTCCGCAGCTTCCCCCACCAGGATGGGGCCTTCCTCCGGATAGTAGACCACGGAGGGCACCGACGTTCCGCGGAGCCCCAGTGCGAGGCTCTCCGGAACAGGCGGAGCAATCCGGTCAGTACGGGCAATGGCGGCGGCGGTAAAACTGGTCCCGACATCGATGGCGAGAACGTAGCTCATAGGTACCTCGGAGAAAGCAGCAGCATGCCGTCCGCGAGCTTCATCACAGACGAGCTTCCACCAAGGTAGCATCACCACTTCGGCGGCGACACCCTGTTTGCTACACCGAATTTACTATCGGCCGCTTCGCGTCGAGGGGAACGGAAGAAACTCCTGCTCAGAGGCCCGAGTAGGAGTGCAGGCCATTAAAGAATTGGTTCACAATGGTGAAGTTGAAGATGACGCAGAGGTATCCAACGATCGAGAGCCAGGCTGCGCGCGTTCCGGTCCAGCCCCGAGTGGCCCGGGCGTGCAGGTAGCCCGCGTACACTACCCAGATCACAAAGGTCCACACTTCCTTGGTGTCCCAGCCCCAGAACCGGCCCCAGGCCTTCTCCGCCCAGATGGCCCCGAACATCAGCGTGAACGTCCAGCCAATGAAGGCTATGGCGTTGATCCGGTAGGACAGGTTTTCCAGGCTCAGCGCCGACGGCACCAGGCGCATGAAGCCAAGCTTGTCCGCGCCGCCGGCGGCAACGGTCTTCTGCCGGTGTGCCTGGACCAGCTGCAGCGCGGACATGGCAAACGTGAGGGTGAAGAGGGCGGAGGACAGCACGGCGATGGACACGTGGATGATCAGCCAGTAGCTCTGCAGCGCCGGAACCAGGTGGCCCACCGGTGTCCAGTAAGCAACAGAGGCGGCCACCAGCATGATGATGGCCATGCCCACCACGAACGTGCCCAGGAACCTCAGGTCGCGGCGGATCAGCACAACCAGGAACACAGCGACTGCCACAAACGCGCCGGTGGTGAGGAACTCGTACATGTTGCCCCACGGCACGCGGCCCGCGCCCAGGGCCCGGGTGATGACGCCGGCACCGTGGATCAACACTCCGAGAATGGTCAGGGCGACGGCGACGCGCGCCGGGGCGCGGCGTTCCGCGGCGTAGCGCATATCGGCGTCGGCGGTCCGCCCCGCGCCGGAGGCAGCTCCGGCCTGCCCGGCGGAGGACGACGTCGGCCGTTCGGCCCGGCCCGCCGGCCCGGCCAGATGCGACTCGGTCCTGTCAGTGAGCCCAGAAGAGGCCGCGTCTGCAGTACCCACCCCTGCACCCACGGGAACTTTGGACGCCTGCTCCGCCTGGGCCGCTTTGAGGTCAACGGCACGCAGCGCCTTGCTGCTCTTCGCCAGGTCCCAGGCGAAGGCGATGAAGGCCACGGTGTACGTGCCGGCGGCGAGCAGCATAAACAGCTCGCTGTACTGACCCATGGTTTCGTTGATGGCAAAGGGCATTACTGGTCCTTTTTCGGCCCGGCGGGGCCAACTGTGGAGGTGAGCGAGTCTGCGCCATTATCGTCATGGCGGCTGGGAGTTTGCTGGGTGCCGGCGGACGAATCCGAGGATTCATCGGCGCCGGACCCCGGAAGCTGCCATTCCTCGGAGAGGAGCTTGCGGATGGCAGCAGCTTCGGCGGCCAGTCGGTGGTCCTCGCCACGGGCGAGGAGGCCATATTCCACCATGGTCCGGCCGTCCTCGTGCGTTCCCGTGCGGACCCAGACGCGGCGTCGGTTGACGTAGAGGGAGATGATGAGGCCTGCCACAGCCAGCAGGGCGAAGATGAGGGCGTAGAGCTGCCCGGGGTTGTGGTGGATATCCACGCCCACGTAACGCTTCACGCCGTCGAAACTGATGCTGCCCTTGCCGTCCGGCAGCGTGTGGCTCATGCCCGGCGCCAGGGTGATGCCGCCGGCGTCCAGGTTGCGGGCATTCAGCGGGGTCAGGTCCTTGACGTCCAGCTCGAACACGTTCTGCGGCGCGCCGTCGTCCAGGCCAAGATCCCCGTAGAAAGAGTTGAGGGTCAGCTGCGGGTTGATCAGCTCCGGGTCACCGCTGAAGGAGACGCCTTCCTCGGTGATGAACGCGGTGGGCAGGAAGAAGCCGGCAAAGCCGAGCTGGTCGGGCTGCGCATCCGGGACCTTGATCACCACGGACGAGTAGTAGTTCTCGCCCTGCAGCTTGGCCACCACCGGGCCCTGCATGGCCACGTTGCCGGCGCCGTCGCGGATGGTCACCACGGGGGCGTAGCCGTTTCCGGTGAGGTAGATGCTGGTGCCACCCAGGGTCACGGGTTCGTTGACCTTCAGGATCTCCTGCTTGGCCGGAGAGTCCGGTGTTTCCCTGGTGGTCACGTCAGCCGTGAAGTCGATCGGCTGGCCGAACTTCCCCTGGGATTCGCGGTCGAACGTGACGGCAAACTTGTCCAGCTGGATGGAGTACGGCTGCAGCTGGCTGGACTGGAAGTTGGTGCCGGGAGTGAACTGGTCATAGCCCACCAGCGTGTTCACGAAGGTGTCGCCTTCCACCAGGATGCGCTGGCCGCTGTACCCGAACAGTCCACCGACGGCCACGGACACCAGGACCCCGATCAGCGAGGTGTGGAACACCAGGTTCCCCACCTCCTTCAGGAAGCCGCGCTCGGCTCCCAAAGACGGCCGCGCGCCGTCGTCGTCCCTCACCTCAACGCGGTAGCCGCGCTTCCTGAGCAGCCCGGCGGCACTGCGGATGGCGTCCGACGCCGGGAGGCCGGCGTCGGCGGGAACCACCAGCGTGCCGTACTCAGGAAGTCGGGAAAGCCGTTTGGGCGTCCGCGGCGGCTGGGAGCGCATGGCTTTGTAGTGCGCGATGGCGCGCGGAACCACGCAGCCGATCAGCGAGATGAACAGCAGGATGTAGATGGCCGAGAACCAGGCCGAGGAGTAGACGTCGTAGAGCTGCAGGGTGTCCAGCAGCTTCCCGTAGTCCGGGTTGTCCTTGATGTACTGCGTTACCGCTGCCGGGTTGGCCGGACGCTGCGGGAACAGCGAACCGGGCACTGCAGCCACGGCCAGCAACAGGAGCAGGAACAGCGCCGTGCGCATGCTGGTCAGCTGCGTCCAGGCCCAGCGCAGCATCCCCACCGGGCCCAGTGCGGGCAGCGCTGCCTCTGACTTGGCGGCGGCAACGGGGGCCGGGGACTTTTCGTTTGCTTTCACGCGCTCGCTCATCAGATCGGCAACTTCACATCTGTTTGGAACCAGTACTGCAGCCCGGTCACCCAGGCGCCCCAGACGCCACTCGCCATCAGCAGGCCGAGCACGATCAGGATGCCGCCCCCGATGCGCTGGATGGCCAGGCGGTGCTTGCGGAAGAAGGACATCACGCCCATGCCGCGGCGCACCGCAAGGGCGATGAGCAGGAACGGGAGGCCCAGGCCCAGACTGTACACAAAGGCAAGGAAGGCACCTTTGGCGGCCGAGGAACCCCCGGACAGGCTCAGGAGTTGGACGGCTGAATAGGTGGGCCCGATGCACGGAGCCCAGCCCAGGCCGAACGTGATTCCAAGCAGGGGCGCACCCCACAGGCCGGCCGGTGGCCTGGCGTGGATTTTCGCATCACGCTGCAGCCAGCCGAAGCCACCCATGAACACCACGCCCATGATGATCACCAGGACACCCAGGACCTGGGTGATCCACGCGTTCTGCGAGCCAGTGATCATGGTTCCGAGCTGGCCGAAGGCACCACCCAACAGCACAAATATCAGCGAGAACCCAAGCACGAAGAGTCCGATGCCCACAAGCATCCGGCCGCGCTTCTGCCGTTGTAAATCCACGCCGCTGAGACCGGTGACATAGCCCAGGTACCCGGGCACCAGGGGCAGCACGCATGGCGAAAGGAACGAGACCAGTCCGGCCAGCAGGGCCACCGGGATGGCAAGAAGGAGCGAGCCGTTCAGGATGGCTTCGGCGAAGGGGCTGTTCACGGTCCGGAGCCGCCGCTACTCTGCCACTGCGGCGGCAATGAGGGCCTTGAGGGTGCCCTTTTGGATTTCGCCCAGCACCCGGGACGCGACTCTGCCCTGCTTGTCCAGCACCAGCGTGGTGGGGACGGCGCCAGGCGGGACCAGTCCGGAGACGGCCAGGAGGACGCCGCCGTTCTTGTCGTCGAAGCTGGGGTAGGTCAGGTCGAACGTCTTGTCGAAGGCCTCGGCGGTGGCTTTTTCGTCGCGGAGATTGACGCCGAAGAACTGCACGCCCCGGTCCTTGAACTCCTGGTGCAGCTCCTCGAGGATGGGCGCCTCCACCCTGCAGGGGGCGCAGGCGGCAAACCAGAAGTTCAGGACCGTCACCTTGCCCTGGAAGTCGGCCGGGGCCACCGCTGTGCCGTTGAACAGTGTGCCATTGACGGCGATGGCGGACTTACGGTCGGCCGCGGCAAACTCCGTTACCGACCCGTCCCCGGCAACATAGTTCTTGTTATCGCCGGCTTTGGCCTGTTTGGCGAGGGCATCTTCCTGCGCGCACGCAGACAGGCCAAGGGTCAAAGCGGTCAGTGCGGCGCCGCCGGCGGCCAGCACGGCACGGCGGGACGCTGGGACGGAAGCTGCCGGGGCTGGGGCTGCCGGGCCCCGGGCTGCTATGTCCGGGGTGGCCCGGGTGTCCCGGGAACGGAAGAGTGCCATGGTCAGGCCCCCGGGGTGCTGGCGGCACCGGGAAGAAGGGCGGCAGCAGGCTCACTGTATACAACGCGCAGGAGGGAGCCGCCGTCGTCGAACACCAGGGAGGTGATGGACGTCAGCGTGCACTCGCGTTTGCGCGGATCATGCCAAAGAGGGCGGCCCTCGGCGCTGAGGCGGGTGGCCCAGATGGGAAGCTGGTGGCTGACCATGATGGCCTCGGGTCCGTCGGTTCCGTAGTCACCGCCGGCCAGTTCAATGGCGCGGAGCCTGGCGTCCTGGACCGCGGCCTGAACGCGGGCCGCCTGGGCCTTGTATGGCTCGCCCCACGACGGCTTGAGCGGATTAACCAGGTGCGGCCAGTGCTTTGGTTTGCGGAGCTCCGCCTTAGTGACCTTCATGCCCTCGAAGTAATTCTTGGCCTCGATGATGCGTTCGTCTGTGTGGATGTCAAGGTGCAGCGCCTCGGCCGTGGGAGCCGCCGTCTCTTGGGCCCGGACCAGCGGCGATGCCGCAAGGTAGGTGATCCGGGCACCCCGTGCGGCGCGCTCCCTGAAGTGCGCGGCGAGGGTCTGCGCCATCTCCCGGCCCAGTTCGGAGAGGTGGAATTCGGGCAGCCTGCCGTACAGAACGCCGTCGGGGTTGTGGACCTCGCCGTGGCGGAGCAGATGGACAGTGGCTTGGGGCATGTTTACCAGTTTCTCAAAGATGGCGTGTGATCCGAAATCTTCTACATCCAGTAGAACTGAAGATTTTCAAAAAATGTTCCGAAAGCGGGAACAAAAGATGCAAATGCATGTTTATACTGGATGCAGCAGTTAGTTGATACTTCAACAAATGAAGCGTCAACCTTTCCAGCACTACCCGACGCACTTCCAAGGAGAAACACCATGTCACTTCCCGCAGACATCACCACCGGCACCTGGACCCTCGACAACTCGCACAGCGAGATCGGCTTCACGGTCCGCCACGCAGGCATCAGCAAGGTCCGTGGCCAGTTCAAGGATGCAGCAGCAACCTTGGACCTGGCTGACAACGTGGCAGACTCCAGGATCAGCGCCACCATCCAGACCGCAAGCTTCGACTCCGGCGATGTGAACCGCGACGGCCACGTCCGCGGCGAGGACTTCTTCGACGTGGAGAAGTTCCCCGAAATCTCGTTCGCCTCCAACGGGCTGGTGGCCAAGGGCAACACCTACGAGCTGACCGGCGACCTGACGATCAAGGGCGTTACCCGTCCCGTCTCCCTGGAAACCGAGTTCAACGGCGTGGCCGTGGACCCGTTCGGCAACACCCGCGCCGGCGTTTCCGCGGAGACCACCATCAGCCGCAAGGACTTCGGCCTGACCTGGAACGCCGTGCTGGAAGCCGGCGGCGTGCTGGTCAGCGACAAGGTTGCCATCAACCTGGAGCTCGCCTTCATCGCACCCGCAGCCTAGTATTCAGCAGACTGCGCCCGGCCGCGGATCCTTCGGGGATCCCGTGCCGGGCGCAGCACTTTAACCGGCACACCCCCGCCCAACTGAGTAGCAGCAGGTGTCCTTTTGAGCCCTCAAACCGACATCAGCTGCTACCTGGTTGGGCGCGCTCATCAGGGCACTTGCCCCCTGCGTTCCCGCCAGCAGTCCATCCTGTGGAAAACCCTGCCGTTCCCCGCGATTCCGCCCCGGATCTCCTAGGTAACAGGTACTGCGCGGTCTACAGTGAGAGCCATGACCAACCCTAGTGAAGTACCGCAGCCTGAGCAGCCGGGCGCCAAACCGCCTGCCAGCAACGTTCCTCCCGTCGGCTCCCAGCCGCCGCAGGGTCAGCAGCCACCACCACCGGGATACCAGGCCCCCAGTCAGGCCTACCCGCAGCAGGGCCAGCCAGGCCCGCCCTACCCGCAGCAGGGCCAGCCAGGCCCGCAGGGTGGTTTCCACTTCGAGATGCCAACCGACGGCCCCCGGAACTTCAACGATGTGCTGCCCGCCGGCGGTTTCAAGGGCATGTTCAACGTGACGGGGCTTCCCATCGAGCTCAAGGTCTCTTACTGGATCTGGATCATTGGCGGCATTCTGGGCGTCCTGGGCGGGCTCCTCGGCCTGTTTGCGGCGCTGGCATTGTTCACCGTGGCGCCTGCAGCGGCCATGCTGGTCCTCCTCCTGGTCCTGGTGGCGCTGGCCATAGCGGTCGCCCAGATTGTCCTCGCCCTGAAGATGAAGGAAGGGAAGGAGTGGGCCCGGCTTGCCCTCACCATCGTGGCCGGCGTTTCGCTGGTCCTCTCCGTGATCGGCGGCAGCGTGGGCGACGGGATCGGCAACAACTGGTTCGGTTTCCTCATCAGCGCCGCGGCAGCCGTGCTGATGTGGCTGCCCAACTCGCAGGCATGGTTCACCGCCGTCAAGGGCCGCGCCTGAGCATTCCGGTTTCAGTCTCGTCCGGGATGGCTGCAGCCCGGCGTTCAGCCTGGCCGCTGCCTTCCCGGAAGCCGCATGTTTTGACTGCCGGACGGCTGAATGAAGCCGGAATACCTCTCCGGAATGACCCGCTATGGGACTGCCCGGGGGTACGGTGGAAGTAAGCCTTGCTGGGGGTAGGGCCAGTGTTCCGATCCCGGCAGCCGATCCGCACTTTCGACCTGCAAAGGACCGCTCATGAGTACGCCCCCAGTCCAGCCTCCCAACGCCAACGAGCCGGAGTCCGGCGGCCAGCCTCCTGCTCCGCGCTACGGCGAGAATGCGCCCCAGTCCGGCCAGCCCACTCCGCCCGCACCGCAGTACGGCCAGAACACCCCGCAGTACGGCCAGAACACCCCACAGTTTGGCCAACCGGGCTCCCCTGCACCGCAGTACGGCCAGAACCCGCCGGCGTACGGTCAGAACCCGCCGCAGGCCCCAGCCTACGGCCAGCAGCCGTATGGCCAGCAGTACGGGCAATCCCCTTACGCGCAGTACCCGTCCGAGCAGCCGTCTCCAACGGGCCCCAACGGAATTCCCCAGCTGGTCAACATTTCGTTCTGGCTGCTGGTGGCCTCCGGCGTTATTTATGTCATCGCTATGCTGATGGGCATTGGCCAGCTGGACGATCCGCTGATGCGGCGCACCTTTGAAGATGCCATGGCGAGCGGTGGTGCAGCCGGCGAGGTATCCTTCGAGGATCTCAAGGGCTTCATTGCCGGCACCCTGGTGGTCTTCGCCATCATCGGAGCCGCCCTGTACGCCTTGGTGGCCATCTTCGTCCGCAAGGGCAAGAACTGGGCCCGGATCCTCGGAACCGTGTTCGCGGCACTGTCCATCTTCGGCCTCTTCCAGGTACCGAGCATCGGAACGCTGGGAACGCTGATGGGCATCGCAGCGATCGTCCTGCTCTACCTGCCGGCTGCGGCACCCTACTTCCGCAAGCAGCAGCCGTTTGCCAACCCTTATGGCCAGCCCGGAAACCCGTACGGCCGCTAGTCCCACGGTCAGCCGGAAGCCATTTCCGCCCTGATCAACAAACAACCACACCCAGCGGGCGTGGATCCCGGAGCCGCCGGATTGCTAGGCGGTCTGGCCCGGGGTCTGCGCCCGCTGCGCGTGGTAGGCGAGGATCTGCAGCTCGGTGGCCATGTCCACCTTCCGGAGGTTAACGCCGTCGGGCACCTGGAGCATCACGGGTGCAAAGCTCAGGATGCTGTGGACCCCCGCGGCAACCACGCGGTCGCACACGTCCTGCGCCACGGCGGCCGGTAACGCCAAAACCACCATGTTGGCGCCGGTGCGCTCCAGCACGGGTTCGAGGTCTGCCACGTCGCTGACGCGCAGCCAGCCCACTTCGTTGCCAACCACCATCTGGTCGGCATCAAAAATAGCCACGACGTCGAAACCCCGGGACTCGAAGCCGCCGTACCGCGCGAGCGCCTTCCCCAGGTTACCGGCACCGACGATCGCAACTTTCCAGTCGTGGGTCAGCCCCAGCGCTGCGGCTATGTGACGGCTAAGGTACTGGACCTCGTAGCCCACGCCCCGGGTGCCGTAGGACCCCACGTGCGAAAGGTCCTTGCGCAGCGTGGCCGAACTGACGCCGGACGCTTCCGCCAAGGACTCCGAGGACACGCGTTCCACGCCTTCGGCCAGCAAGGTATTGAGCGCGCGAAGATACAGCGTGAGACGGGCTACCGCCGCCGGCGGAATCTGCTTGGCAGCCGCGGTCCTGTCGTCCTGCGCGGGTTTGTCTTCCGCCGCAGGCTTGTCAGCCCGCACGTCGGGCGCATCCGGGGCGCCCTCGACTGCTTGAGGAGATGAATCCAGTGAAGTCATTATCCCCTCCCTTGCGCCGCGTTGTGGTTCCACTCTAGAGCCTCGCGCCTGATGCCAACAAAGACTGTGCCATGCCCGAAACCGCAGCCCTACTGCGCCATGGCGCGCTGCAGGACGCGCTCCAGCCGGGCTTCATCTATCTTCCAGAAATCGCGCTGGATGCCGTCCACCAGCACCACGGGGATCTCCTCGGCATAGCGGTCACGCAGCTCCGGCACGTCGTCTACGCGCTGTTCCGCCCACTCAAGGCCCAACGAGGCAGTGACCCGTCCGACGGCGTCGCGCGCGTCCGCGCACAGGTGACAGTCGGCTTTGGTGATGAGGACAACCTGCGGTTTTGCCATGCTTTAACCGTATCCCCTTTGGGGCCGGACACTGCGGCGCGCACGGCGGCGCGACAGTAGCGACCCCACGCATTGACTAGACTCGGGGACATGCCCGAGGAGAAGTACGTCGCTGTCGTCACCCAGCCGGCTGCGGTGCCGCAGACCGGTGAGGCGGCGTTCTTCGACGTGGACAACACCCTCATGAAAGGTGCCAGCCTCTTCCACGTGGCGCGCAAAATGCACCAGCGCGGCACATTTACGTTGACGCAGGCCGCCGGGTTCGCTTGGAAGCAGTTCAAATTTGTGACGCGCGGCGAGAACATGGACGACGTCCATGCGGTCCGCGATTCGGCCCTGAACCTGGCCGCCGGCATTACCGTCGAAGACGTCAAGGCCCTCGGCGAGGAGGTCTATGACGAGATGATCGCCTCCAGGATCTGGCCGGGAGCGAAGGCCCTGGCCGAGCAGCACCTGCGCGTGGGCCGGAGGGTCTGGCTGGTGACGGCAACCCCCATCGAAGTGGCAACCGTCATCTCCACACGGCTGGGACTCACCGGCGCGCTTGGCACCGTGGGCGAGGTGGCTGACGGCATGTACACCGGACGCCTGGTGGGCGACATCCTCCACGGCTCCGCGAAGGCTGTGGCAGTCCAGGGCATCGCCGACATTGAAGGACTGGACCTCAAGCGCTGCTGGGCCTACAGCGACTCCTACAACGACATCCCCCTGCTGACCCTGGTGGGACATCCTGTAGCCATCAACCCGGACGCGAGGCTCCGCCGGCACGCCCGCGACAACAACTGGCCGGTCTATGACTTCCGCTCCGGCCGGCGCGCCGCCACGCTTGGGCTGAAGTTTGCCACGGCCGGAGGCGCCGTCTACGGCCTCTGGCGCGGCTTCTCCCGGATCCGCGGGCCCCGCATCTAGGTAGCAGCAGATGTCGCTATGAGGGCTCTTACGGACATCTGCTGCTACCTAGTTGGGCAGGGCAAACAAAATGCCCGCTGCCGGGAAGGCAACGGGCATTTCACGCAGTTCGAAGTATCTCTACTTCTTATTGCGGCGCTGGTGGCGCGTCTTGCGAAGCAGCTTGCGGTGCTTCTTCTTGGCCATACGCTTGCGACGCTTCTTAATAACTGAACCCACGAAAGTTCCTCACAAACTAGATGCAGTACCTGTCTGATGGAAAAGGTCCGTGGACAGAGCTACAGACTGAAACAACTGACAGATTCTTACAATGACGTAAAACGTTCCTTAACAGGGTACCGCTTATCCGGGGCCCCCAAGGACAGGACGGTTCAGGCGGTCTCGGAGTGGCCGTCCACAACAGCGCCCTTAAGGTACTGCTCAACGGCGCTTTCCGGCACCCGATACGAACGGCCGAACCGCACTGCGGGCATTTCACCTGAGTGGACCAGCCGGTACACGGTCATTTTGGAGACGCGCATGACCTCGGCCACTTCGGCCACGGTCAGGAACTTCGCGTTCGAGAAGTTCTGTTCTGCGGACATTTCCCTTATTCCTTTGCTGACGGATGGACAACATGACCCCAGGTTTATGCCATTGCGGTGTGCCGATGCTGAGCCATCCACCAACCATGTGCTAGATACTCTAGAGGTTCATGGGGCTGTTGTGAAAGTCACGGCGGGTAATCATTTCCCCGTGCGGCGCTTGCGCGCCGACGATGCCAGCTGGTCCAGCACGGAAACGGACACGTCCCATTCCATGCAGGCGTCGGTGACGCTCTGGCCGTAGACAAGTTCCGAGCGTCCGGCCGCGTGTTCGGCGACGTCCAGGTTCTGCGCACCCCCCACCAGGAAGCTCTCCAGCATAACGCCGGCGATGGCTTCGGCGGAGCGCCCGCCGTCCTCCAGCTGGGCCCCGATTTCCAATGCCACTTCGGCCTGGCGGTGGTGGCTCTTGCCACTGTTGGCGTGGCTGGCGTCCACGATCAGCCGCGGGTTCAGCTCCTTGCCGGCGAGCTTGCCGGAGGCGCTTTCGACGTCGGCCGCGGAGTAGTTGGGCCCCTTGCGTCCACCGCGAAGGATGACATGGGTGTCCGGGTTACCGGCGGTGGCCACCAGGGCTGCCCGGCCGTCGCCGTCGATGCCCAGGAACGCCTGCGCGGCGGCGGCCGCACCGCACGCGTCGATGGCGACCTGGAGGTCGCCGTCGGTTCCGTTCTTGAAGCCGATCGGCATGGACAGGCCGGAAGCCAGCTGGCGGTGGATCTGGCTTTCCGTGGTGCGCGCCCCGATGGCGCCCCAGGAGATCAGGTCCGCCATGTACTGGGGGCTGATGGGTTCGAGGAATTCGGTTGCTGTGGGGAGGCCCAATGCGGTGACCTGCTGCAGGAACTGGCGGGCGGTCCGGAGCCCGGTCGCCATGTCGTGGCTGCCGTCCAGGCGCGGATCGTTGATGAGGCCCTTCCAGCCCACGGTGGTCCGCGGCTTCTCGAAGTAGGCCCGCATGACGATCAGCAGGTCTTCCTTGTGCTTTTCCGCCTGGCTCACCAGCCGACGGGCGTATTCCAGGCCGGCCTTGGGATCGTGGATGGAGCAGGGGCCCACGATGACCAGCAGGCGGTCGTCCACCCCGTCCATGATGGCCCGGACTTCATCCCGTCCCCGTTCGACGACGTCCGTTACGCGGGCATCCAGCGGCAGCTCGGCGATGAGGTCCTGGGGTGTGGGCAGCGCAGTGAACTCGCTGACGCGCAGGTTGGACGTGGATTTCGCGGCCGGTGCGGCGCTGGATGCTGTTGCGGTGCTCATGTTCGGGTCCTGTTCCGGGAGTGGAAGCGGGCCCAGATCAGAACCCGCCGGGAAATGGCGAAGGGCAGAGAAGGATCTCTGCCCTGTTGGCTCTGAAGGAAAGTTGGATGCGTGTCAGTTAGACGCGGGCCCCTCCAGAGCCAACGAAAAATACGCATACCAACGGTTAGTCATGCCATGAACCATAACCGTAAGGCGCCGCGGTCGCAAAACGCGTTACGAAGTTTTCCGGGACAGGCTCACCACCAGCTCCGCGTGCCTTTTATCCGTCAGCCGGTACCAGCACATGATGCCGACGGCGGCCAGCACCAGCGTGCCGGGCAGCAGCCCTGCCGCTGCCCGTATGGCCAGGACTGCTGCATCAGACTGCTCCGCCACGCCCGAAGCGTATCCGCCCCAGGCGAGTGAAAAGGCGACCAGGGCGCCGCCAAAGCCCATCCCCAGCTTCCTGGTGGCGGCCAGAAGCGCGTAGTTGATGCCCTGGACCCGGACTCCGGTTTTCCACTCACCGTATTCGACGGTGTCGGCGATCAGCGCCCAGGTCACGATGCTGACCGATGCCGAAGCAAGGAGCCCCAGGACGAGGCCGGCCAGCCCGATCAGTGGCGCATCCGCGGGCGCCAGGAAAACCAGTATGCCGCCCAGCGCTCCGAACCCTCCGCCTACGCTGTAGACGGCCCGTTTGCCCCATCGCGCCACGGGACGCGGCATGAGGACGGCCAGCGTAAGCGTGATCGCTACCTGGGCGGCCGCCATCGCCGGGAACAGGTCCACCCGGGACAGGACATCGCGGAGGTAGAAGAACTGGGAGGCGCCTGTGGCCGTTGTTCCGGTGACAAAAAGTATGGAGCTGAGGCACAGGATCACCAGCGGGGAATTTGCCTTCAGGGCCGCCATGCTTTGGCTGAGGGTGATCTTCGGGACGCTACTGGGGACCTGCTCAACGCAGACGGCGCCGGTAAGGAAATAGAGCAGGGAGCCCACGATGGCGAACGCAAGGGTCAGCCAGGTGAAGATCTGCTGCATGTCGTTCCCGGCACCGAGGAGCGGGGCGATGAAGAAGCCGAGGCTGGCGCCAACGGACAGCCCGCCGATGGTCCGCGCACCAGCGAGCCGTGCGCGGTCTTTGGCGTCCTGGGTCATGGCCCCCACCAGGCAGCCGTAGGGCACGTTGACCATGCTGTAGGCAACGCACACCAAGCCGTAGGTGCAGTACGCGTACAGCAGTTTCATCGACGGGTCGACGTCCGGTACGTGGAACACCGCCACGCTCAGCAGCAGGGGAATAAAGCCAAACATCAGGAACGGGCGGAACTTGCCCCAGCGCTTGCTGTGCACCCGGTCCACAATCCGGCCGGCGGCGATGTCCGCGAACGCATTGAATATCCGCGCAACAAGCAACAGGGTGCCTGCCGCCGCCGCACCGATTCCCGCGACGTCCGTGTAGTAGACAAGCAGGAACATGTTCCCGGTACTGATGATCATGCTGTTGGCTGCGTCGCCGGCGCCGTAGCCGAAGACGCTGAGCCTGCTGAGTTTCTTCATTGCTTCTTTTCCTGCCCGGGTTCAGAAACCGTTTTCTCGAACCCACAGGAGGAACTTACCCCAAGATCTTGCGCACAAACAGCAATTGCCTGATCCAGTGGTGTTCCTGGCCACCTTCGTGGTTGTTGAAGCGGTAGACCTCAATCTCCTTGGCCGCGCCGGTACCCGATGAATCAGCGGTGCCTGAACCGTAGGCGTTGTAGCTGGCGAACACTGTCGACGGCGGGCAGATGTCGTCCATCTGCGCGGCCGAATAGAGCGCCGGGGCAGTGGCCGCCCGGGCCAGGTTGACGCCGTCGAAGTAGTTCAAGACCGCCAGCACGTGGTCGTACCGGTCCCGGTGCCTCCCCAGGAAGGCGGCGATTTCCGGGTAAGGCCCGCGCGGAGTGATGTCGATGGCGCGGGGGAAGTCCTGCAGGAACGGGACATCCGGCAGCGCGGCGATGACGCCGTCGAGCCGTCCGGCCACGAGCCCGGCGACGGCCACCACAATGCCGCCGCCCTGGCTGACGCCGGCAAGGACCACCCTCGAGGGGTCCACTTCCGGGTGGGACTGGGCCGCCTCGACCGCGCGGAAGGCGTCAACGTAGACGCGGCGGTAGTAGTAGTCCTCACGGCTGCCCGCTCCCCTGGTCATCAGGCCGGCGTGGGCCACGCCGCCTGCGGACGGATGCGGATCCGCCGTCTCGCCCAGCGTTCCGCCGTAGCCCTGGCCGCGGGTGTCCATGATGAAGTGCGCGTAGCCCGCCTGAGCCCACTTGGTGTCCTGGTTGACCAGTCCGCGGCCGCCTGAATAGCCAACGTACTGCACGACGACGGGCAGCCGGCCGCCTGCCGACCGGTTCGCCGGGAGGTGGAGCCAGCCCTTGATGGGGGCTCCCCCATAGCCTGCGAACGTCACGTCGAAGGTGTCGATGACGGTCAGGTAGTTCTCCACCGGCTCGAACTTGGCGTTGAGCGGAAAAGTCCTGGCCTCGTCGAGGGTGGCGTCCCAGAAGCCCTGAAAGTCGGCCGGCGGCGTGACCTCGGAGATGTAACCGCGGAGCTGGGCAAGTGGGAGGTCAAAAAGGGGCATGCTGAAGGTCCTGTCAGATCTGGGTTGGCTGGAAGACTGCTGGAACTTTCGTCGAATCCTATGTCATGCGGAGGCCCCCACAGGGCCGAAGGACGCCAGGTTCAGAACTGTTGCCTGAAGCGGCTCCATATGAAGCTCCTGGACGGTGCCGCCATGTCGGATCAGCACGGTCCTGGCCGTCGGCGAGGTCAGCGTCGCACCTGTTAGCTGACCGTCCTTCCACACCAAGTCCACCTCCACGCCGGGGCGGGCGCGCAGGCGGTGCGCGGCGCCGTCGGGCAGTTCAGGGGGCAGCGCCGGCAACAGTTCGATCTCCGGCACACCGCCGGCGGAGCGGTGGCTCTGCACGAGGCACTCCGCAAACCCGGCCACAAAGCCGAGGTTGCCGTCGATTTGGAACGGCGGGTGGGCCCCGAACAGGTTGGGATACAGTCCGCCGCTTTGGCCGCCCCGGTCCGTGGCCATGTCGCGGAAATACAGCCGGAGCAGGTCGCTGACCTTGTGCGGCTGGCGGAGGCGGGCCCGGAGCAGGATTTTCCAGGTGAGCGACCAGCCGGTGGATTCGTCGCCGCGGCCATCCAGGCTGGCGCCCACGGCGGTCTCGAGGGCCGGAGTGAGGGGCGCATCCCCGGGGAAGGCCAGGTACAGATGGCTGACGTGGCGGTGCCCCGGCTCCCATTCCTCCGGGTCTGCCAGCCACTCGCGGAGCCTGCCGCCGCGGCCGGGCGTTGGTTCCGGGAGCCGCGGAAGTGCCGCCCGGGCCTCGGTCACCACCGGATCCGTTTCCCGTCCCAGCTCTCCGGCGAGGGAGCCGAGCATGAGGAACACGTCCCGGATCAGGGCCACGTCCATGGTGGACGATTCCGCGGCAGCAGCCCGGCCGGTGCCTCCATCCCGGAGCGGTGCCGTGAAACTGTTTTCCGGCGACGTTGAAGGGCTGGTGCCCAGCGTTCCGTCCGGGAACTCCACGAGCAGATCGAGCGCAAACTCAGCGGCGCCCCGGACGGCAGGCCAAGCAGTGTCCCTGGCGAAGCCGGCAGGTGTCCCTGTGCCGTTCCCAGGGGAGTCGCCGGCGCCGAACCGCAGGTGTTCCCAGAGGTGGCGGACGAGCCACAGGCCTGCCATTGGCCAGAAGGACCATTCCGGCGAGTGCGCTCCGTGGCCCACGGGCTTGCTGTAGCCCCAGATATCCGAGTTGTGGTGCACGGCCCAGCCGCGGGCGCCGTAATACTCCCGGGCAGTGGCCGCGCCGGTTTCCTGCATCGCTTCGATAAGCGCGAACAGTGGCCCGGCGCACGCGGCCAGCCCTGTGGGTTCGGCCCCCCAGTAATTCATTTGCAGGTTGATGTTGGTGGTGTAGTTGGAGCTCCACGGGGCACGCAGCTCATCGTTCCAGATGCCCTGCAGGTTGGCGGGCGTGCCGCGCCACGCTGTGCCTTTCCGGGAACCGGGGGCTCTTGTCCGCGAACTGGAGATCAGGAGGTACCGCCCGTAATTGAACAGCAACGCCGCCAACCCAGGGTCCGCGGCGAGCGGTCCGTGCGGGTGCTCATTGGCCGCGACCAACCGGTGGGCAGTACTGCTGCCCTGCCATGCCGGGGCGGTGACAGTGATGCTGCAGGCATCGTAGAGCTCCGCGTGGCTGTCTTCGTGGCGCGCAAGGAGCACCGCCTGCCCGGCGGCCATAGCTGCGGCGAGGGTTTCGCGGGCGGTTTCCGCTGCCTCCGCCGCCGACCCCTCCGGTTGCCGGCCCAGGCCGCAAAAGGTGGTTTCCGTGGTGACGTACACGACGGCGCGGCGGGCGCCTGTGGCGGCCAGGCCGCCGTCGTCCGCTGGTGCTTCAGTGCCGTTATGCTCCCAGGCGACCGTAACGGCGCCCTGGAGGCTGAGCGAATCGTCATCGGAGTACTCCACTGCGCCGCCGTCGTGGGCAGGTGGCACGTCGCTGGGGAGCTTCAACTCAAGCCCGGCCGACGCCGGTCCCGACGCCGGTGGCCCGGTCCGGCGGAGGACACGCAGCTGTGAGTCCAGGCGGAGGGTAAGATCCAGGCCGTGCGGAGCGTCTGTCCCCACCGAAATCACTAGGACGGACGGGTCGTGGGATGCGAAGGCCTCCACGCTGACGGTGTGGCCATCAACCACGTAGGCGGTGGAATTGACTGCCCGGGCCAGGTCAAGGGAGCGGCTGTAGGCGGGAGGATCCGCCTGCGCCGCACGGTCTGCGCCGCCTTGGAGATCGGGGAGGGCAATGGTGAGGAACAGGTCCGCAAACGGCAGGTAGGACTGCGAATGGCGGTGCTGCAGTTCCTTGAGGGTTTCGTGGGCAGCCGCGTAGTCGCCCTCCCTGATCAGCCGCCGGCCTTCGGCGAGGATGCCGCTGGCCTGTTCGCGGCTGAAATGGGGATCGAGGTCCTGGCTGTGTGGCGAGCCGGACCAGGCGGACCCGTCATTGAGCTGGAAGCGGTGCTCCCGTGCACCGCCGGCCGGCGTCCCCGGGAGCATTCTCCCGCCGAATACCATAGCCCCCAGCCGCCCGTTTCCCAGCGGGAGGGCCTCCAGCCAGTCGGTGGCCGGGGCATGGTAGACGAGAGTATTTTCTGTGCGCACGGGATTAGATCCTAGGGGAGTAAATCAGATGAAAACAGGGTTTATGAACGCCCAGCGTGACAACCCCCAAACCCCAGCGCGAACGTACACTTGGGGCCCTGCCTTGAGGGGCCTCAACTGTACGTTCGCGCCAAATGGGCCGGACTGGAGGAAGCTACAGCCTCGAGAGCTCCGGGACGTACATTTGCAGCTCGTGCGAACCGGCCACGAGGCTGCGCAGTTCCGGAAGCCCACCGGCGATCTGGCCTGCGGCACGGGCCTGGACCAGGATGTTGCCGAGGGCGGTGGCTTCCACGGGGCCCGCGATGACGCGTTTGCCGGTGGCGTCGGCCGTGAGCTGGCACAACAGCCTGTTCTGCGAGCCGCCACCCACCACGTGGACCACGTCCACGGTGCGGTCGGCGAGGCGTTCGGCATCGCGGATAGTGCGGGCGTAGCCGGTGGCCAGGCTGTCCATGATGCACCGGGTGATGGCTGCGGGATCGTCGGGCAGGATGTCACCGGTGCGGCGGACCGCTGCGCGGATGCGTTCGGGCATGTTGTCCGGGGCAATGAAGTAGGAATCGTCCGGATTGATCTGCGGCCCGCCCGGCGGCAGTGCTGCGGCCGCCGTGAGCAGCGCGGTGAGTTCCCGGGTGAAGCCTTCCTCAGCCCAGGTCCGCTGGCATTCGCTGAGCAGCCAGAGCCCGCCCATGTTGCGCAGGTACCGGATGGTGCCGTCCACGCCGCGCTCGTTGGTGAAGTTCGCCGCCCGGCTGGCTTCGGTCAGGACCGGATGCTTCAGTTCCAGCCCCACCAGCGACCAGGTGCCGGAGGAGATGTAGGCGAAGTTCTCCTCCTGCGCAGGAACGGCGGCGACGGCGGAGGCGGTGTCGTGCGAGCCGACAGCCACCACCTTGGTGCCGGCCGGCAGGCCCACTTTCGTTGCGATTTCCGGCAGCAGCGTGCCGACGGTTTCGCCGGGCTGCACCAGCGGGGCAAACAGCTTCCTGGGCAGGCCCAGGGCGGCCAGGAACTCCGTGGCCCACTCCCCCGCGACAGCGTCGAACAGGCCGGTGGTGGAGGCGTTGGTCGCCTCCGTCCGGCGCTGCCCCGTCAGGAGGAACGCGATCAGGTCCGGGATAAGCAACGCCTGCACGCCGTCCAGGTCCCGTTCGGTGGCCAGCTGGTACAGGGTGTTGAACTGCAGGAACTGCAGCCCCGTGGTTCCGTAAAGGCGCGCCGGGTCCAGTTTCCGGTGCACGGGCTCGACGGCGGCCCGGCTGCGGTCATCGCGGTAGCTGTAGGGCTGGGCCGTCAGCTCGCCGGCGGCGTTGACCAGTCCGTAGTCCACAGCCCAGGTGTCGATCCCGATGCTGGTGATGGTCTCGTCCTGTACCGCGGCCACCGTGGCGGCAGCCATGAGGCCCTTCAGGACCTCCGCGAAGAGGGCGTCGAAATCCCAGCGGAGGCCGCCGTCGATTTCCACCACACCGTTGGGGAACCGGTGCACCACTTCCAGTTCGACGCTCCCTGGAGTCAAAGAACCGTCCTGGATCCGGCCCAGGATGACCCGGCCGGAGGAGGCGCCGATATCGACGGCGGCGAAGACGCGCCCGGCGGGACCAGCGGCGGACACCGCCCCGGCGGTGGCCGGGGCGGTGTCCTGTGCTGCTGGGTTGGTCATCGCAGGAAGGCTGCTGCCACTCCGGCGTCCACGGGGATGTGGAGTCCGGTGGTGTGGGACAGCTCGGCGCTGGTCAGGACCGCGGCGGCGTTGGCCACGTGCTCGGGCAGGACCTCGCGCTTGAGCAGGGTGCGCTGGGCGTAGTACTTGCCCAGTTCCTGCTCGTCCACGCCGTAGACCGCGGCGCGCTTGGCGCCCCAGCCGCCGGCGAAGATGCCTGAGCCGCGGACCACGCCGTCGGGGTTGATGCCGTTGACGCGGATGCCGTATTCGCCCAGTTCCGCCGCGAGGAGCCGGACCTGGTGGGCCTGGTCTGCCTTGGTGGCGGAGTAGGCGATGTTGTTCGGGCCGGCGAACACGGAGTTCTTGGAGGAGATGTAGATGACGTCCCCGCCCATCTCCTGGGCAATCATGACCTTGGCCGCGGCCTTGGCCACCAGGAAGGAGCCCTTGGCCATGACGTTGTGCTGGAGGTCCCAGTCCTTTTCCGTGGTCTCCAGCAGCGGCTTGGAGATGGACAGGCCGGCGTTGTTGACCACCAGGTCCAGCCCGCCGAAGGCCAGCACGGCGGCGTCGATGGCCGCGGAAACCTGGGCTTCGTCGGTCACGTCTGCCTGGACGCCGATGGCAACGTCCGCGCCGCCGAGCTCGTCCGCGACGGCCTGCGCGTTCTCGAGGTTCAGGTCGGCGATGACCACGCAGGCGCCTTCAGCGGCGAGGCGAGTGGCGATGGCTTTGCCGATGCCCGACGCCGCACCAGTCACCAGCGCGATGCGGGTGGCGTGCGACTTGGGCTTGGGCAGCCGTGCCAGCTTGGCTTCCTCCAGCGACCAGTACTCGATCCGGAACTTCTCGGATTCCTCGATCGGGGCATACGTGGAGATTGCCTCGGCACCGCGCATCACATTGATGGCGTTGAGGTAGAACTCACCGGCGACCCGGGCGGTCTGCTTGTTGGCGCCGAAGGAGAACATGCCCACACCCGGGACCAGGACGATGGCCGGGTCCGCGCCGCGCAGGGCAGGGCTCTGCTGGGTAGCGTGGCGGTCGTAGTAGGCCTGGTAGTCCTCGCGGTAGTCCGCGTGCAGCTCGTGCAGGCGCGAGATCGAGTCCTCGACCGAGGCATCAGCCGGCAGATCCAGGATCAGCGGCTTGACCTTGGTGCGCAGGAAGTGGTCCGGGCAGGAAGTACCCAAGGCTCCCAGGCGCGGGTGCTCAGCGGCTTCCAGGAAGTCAAGCACGACGGCGTCATCACTGAAGTGCCCCAGCTGCGGCTTGTCGGTGGAGGCCAGGCCGCGGATCACGGGTGCCAGGGCGGCGGCCTTCGCGCGGCGCTCGGCCTCCGGCAGGGCGGCGTAGCCGGGCAGCTTGGGACCGAAGGGTTCGGCCCTGCCGTTGTCCCTGATGTACTTCTCGGCCTGTTCGATGATCCACAGCGAGTTCTGCTCGGCTTCTTCGCTGGTGGCGCCCCAGGCGGTGATTCCGTGGCCGCCCAGGATGGTGCCGATGGCCTGGGGGTTGGCTTCCTTGATCGCCGCGATGTCCAGGCCCAGCTGGAAACCGGGGCGGCGCCAGGGCACCCACACCACCTTGTTGCCGAAGATCTTGGTGGTCAGGGCCTCGCCGTCCACCGCGGTGGCAATGGCGATCCCGGAGTCCGGGTGCAGGTGGTCCACGTGCGCGGCGTCCACCAGGCCGTGCATGGCGGTATCAATCGACGGCGCGGCGCCGCCCTTGCCGTGCAGGCAGTAATCGAACGCGGCCACCATCTCGTCTTCGCGGTCAACACCGGGGTAGACGTTCTTCAGCGCGTTCAGACGGTCCAGGCGCAGCACCGCGAGGTTCTCCGCCTTGAGCGTGCCCAGGTCCCCGCCGGAGCCCTTGACCCACAGCAGTTGGACATCCTCACCGGTGACCGGGTCCTTCTCCGTGCCCTTGGCCGAGGTGTTGCCGCCGGCGAAGTTGGTGTTCCGCTTGTCCGCGCCCAGGCGGTTGGAACGGGAAATCAGGTCTTCTACAGTCTTGTTGCCTGTGTTCTGCATGTCTGTGTTCTGCATGGTCATGCTTATGCGCCCCATCCGGCTTGCTGGCCGCCCACGCGGTCCTCGTTGATCTGTTTCTGGTAACCGCTGGCCTTGAACGCCGCCATCGGGTCCGCGGGCAGCCCGCGGGATTCACGCCATTCGGCCAGGATGGGCCGTACGTCGGTGTAGAAGGCGTCGTTGAACACGCCGTTGGCGGCCAGGACGTCGCCGGTGCGCTGCGCCTCGCCCAGGGCAGAGGTGTCTACGAGCAGGGCCCGGGCCGTCATTTCCTGCACGTTCAGGACCGAGCGGATCTGGCCTGGGATCTTCTCTTCCAGGTTGTGGCACTGGTCCAGCATGAGGGCCACGCCGGACTCCTTGCCGAAGCCGCCGCCGCGGATGACCTCATACATGATGCGGAACAGCTGGAACGGATCGGCTGCACCGACAATCAGGTCATCGTCCGCGTAGAAGCGGGAGTTGAAGTCGAAGGAGCCAAGCTTGCCAAGCCGCAGCAGCTGCATCACGATGAACTCGATGTTGGTGCCGGGCGCGTGGTGGCCGGTGTCCAGGCAGACCATGGCCTTGTCTCCCAGGGCAAGGGTCTGCGCGTAGGACGTGCCCCAGTCCGGTACGTCGGTGTGGTAGAAAGCGGGCTCGAAGAACTTGTACTCCAGGACCAGGCGCTGTTTCTCGCCCAGGGCGGCATAGATCTCCTGCAGCGACTCGGCGAGACGGTCCTGGCGTCCGCGGAGGTCGTCCTGGCCCGGGTAGTTGGTGCCGTCAGCCAGCCAGATCTTCAGGTCCTTCGAACCCGTGGCGTGCATGATCTCGATGCAGTCCAGGTGGTGCGCGATTGCCCGGCGACGCACGGTCTCATTGGAGGACGTCAGGGAGCCGAACTTGTACTCGTCGTCCTGGAAGGTGTTGGAGTTGATCGTGCCCAGGCCCACGCCCAGGCCGGCCGCGTACTCCTTCAGCGCCGCGTAGTCATCCACTTTGTCCCAGGGAATGTGCAGCGCAACGGTGGGAGCGAGGCCGGTCAGCTCGTGAACCTTGGCGGCGTCCGCGATCTTCTCCTGCACCGTCCGCGGGGTGCCCGGTGTGCCGAACACCCTGAAACGCGTGCCTGAATTTCCATAAGCCCACGAAGGGACCTCGATGGCAAGCTCCCCGAGCCTGCCCAGCGCCGTTGCTACGTCATTCATGATGGGTTCTTTCCGGTGTTTTGTGTTGCTGCGGTCTCGGTGGTGTTGCGGTGGCTCGGGTGCTCGAGCCGGTGTTGTTCAGCGGGAGGTGGACTCTGCCGCCGCGAGCTGGTCGTCAAGGTTGAAGACTTCTTCGAGGACCTGGAACCCTTCATCGGGCGCCTGGTCCGGGTTCTCGAACAGCGTGGCCATCTCGGCCTGCCAGCGGGTGTTGACCTCGGTCAGCGCCATCCGGGCCCGGGCGGCGTCGAAATCGTCGCATTCGAGGTAGCCCACCAGGAGCCCGTCCCCGCCCAGGAACAGCGAGTAGTTCCGCCAGCCTGCGTCCTTGAGGGCGCGGAGCATCTCTGGCCACACGGCAGCGTGCCGTCGCCGGTATTCGTCGATCAGCCCTGGCTGGACCGAGGAGCGGAAACACACCCTCATCTGCGACTCTCCTGAACTTTCCAAAGTTTGAATCGTTTCATTGTTACGATTCAAAGTACTCTTGAGTCAAGTAGGTGTCAAGCAGTTTCCAGACTTCAATCCGGGACTGGGGAAAACTGCTGCACGTGGCATATAAGCACGGAGAATCATGAATCGCTCAACAAGCATCAAGGACGTCGCACACCACGCGAGTGTTGCCGTGGGTACCGTCTCAAACGTCCTGAACTATCCGGACAGGGTCTCCCAACGCACCAAGGAACGCGTGCTGCGCGCCATCGATGAGCTGGGCTTCGTCCGCAACGATGCGGCCCGCCAGCTGCGCGCCGGCCAGAGCCGGACCATCGGACTGATTGTGCTGGATGTAGGCAACCCGTTCTTCACGTCTGTGGTGCGGGCCGCCGAAGACGCCGCGGCGCTCCAGGGCAGCGCCGTGCTGCTGGGCGACAGCGGCCACAACGCCAGCCGGGAGTCGAACTACATCGACCTGTTCCAGGAGCAGCGCGTGCAAGGGCTCCTCATCTCCCCGGTCGGCGACGTCACTGACCGGCTGGACCTGCTCCGTGAGCGTGGTGTGCCCACCGTCCTGGTGGACCGCTTGGCCGATGACAGCAAGTACAGTTCCGTGTCGGTGGACGACGACGCCGGCGGTTACCTGGCCGCGCGGCACCTGCTGGACACCGGCCGCCGTCGGCTCGCCTTTGTGGGAGGCCCCACATCCATCCGCCAGGTGGCGGACCGCCTGCAGGGCGCACAGCGTGCGGTGAAAGAGGAACCCGACGCAACCCTGGAGGTCCTTGATTCCGATGGACAGACCGTGCTGGCCGGCCGGAGCGTGGGCAACATGCTGGTGGAGCGCGGGGATCTGCCTGACGGCATCTTCTGCGCCAACGACCTGCTGGCCCTTGGCGTGATGCAGTCGCTGACCATGACGCACGCGCTGAGGATTCCCGAGGACATTGCACTGATTGGCTATGACGACATCGACTTTGCCGTCTCCGCCGTAGTGCCGCTTTCCTCCATCCGCCAGCCCACCGAAGCCCTGGGCCGCACCGCCATTGAACTGCTGGCAGAGGAAGTAGAGTCCGAGAATGCAAAGCACCGCGCCGTAGTGTTCACACCGGAACTGGTGGTGCGCCAGAGCACGGCCCCGGCGGAGGGTTGCTCCGCCGGTTAGGGGGGTTCGCCGCCCGGGATCATCCAATCGAGCAGTTCTGGAGAAGCCGCCTTCACGCCCGGACACTAGCGTGGTTCCTAACAGACCGCCAAGGAAGGAACCAGCCATGAAGGAAACTCAAAAAGCCGCCCCGGACGCCAAATCATACAACGGCTTTGATGAGGAAGAACGGGCGGCAATGAAGGAACGCGCCCAGGAGCTCAAGGCTGAGTCACGCCGCGGAACACGCGCCGCCAAGCCGGACGGCGAAAGCGAAGTGCTGGGGAAGATCGCCGAGATGTCGGAACCGGACCGTGGCATCGCCGAGCGACTGCACGCCATCATCAAGGAAAACGCGCCGGAACTCTCACCCAAAACCTGGTACGGGATGCCTGCCTACGCCAAGGACGGCAAGGTGGTCTGCTTCTTCCAGCCTGCCGACAAATTCAAGGCACGGTACCCGACACTTGGATTCAACGATCCCGCGAACCTCGACGACGGGAACATGTGGCCCACCTCCTACGCACTGACAAAACTCACCCCGGCTGATGAGGCGAAGATCGTCGGGCTCGTGAAGAAGGCTGTCAGCTAACGGCGGGCGCCGGCAGCAGTATCGTGCATTGCATGGTGACAATACGTGATTGCAGCACGGACGATCTTCGGGGCCTCGTATCGCTGAGGGCCAAATGGGCCGCCGAGCAGGACCCAACAACGCATGATGACCCGGACTTTGAAAATGCTTCCAGCGGATGCCTAAGCCAGGGAAGCCGGCTTCCTGCTGGGTCTACCTGGGAAATGTATTCGTGCTGCCGGCGCATCGGAATGCCAGCACCGGAGGCAGATTGGTTGAGGCCGCCATTGCGTTTTCCGAGGGCATCGGTGCGGCAAGAATGGTGCTCTCCCCCTCAGCCGAATCGCAGGGCTTCTATCGTCGGCTGGGCTTCCACCCAGCTGAGGAATTGAGCATGCGCAAGCTGTAGTCCGCCGTCATGTGGCTGCAGACCGATGAGCAGGAATGCGGGTTTCGGACGGACTCGTCAGTGGCTAGATCTTCTCCACGGTAAGGTTCCGATACGCGGCCTTCAGCGGTGCCATCTGGCGGAAGCCGATACGGCCCGCGCCCAGCACCTTGTCCGACGCGTCGGACCACTCAAAGAGCGGCAGCCCGTTGATGGAGAACGCCACGCGCGGCCCGTCCTTCACTACTTCCAGGCGGTAAAAGTCCACTGCGTCCTCGGTGGGCGGCAGCGGATCGGCGCCCTGGGCCACCAACTCAAAGCCAGCGCTCTTCCTGAGGTTGCACGTACGGAAAGCCCGCTCCGACTCGTACTTGTGCCGGAAATAGGACACATGGAGGGCGTTGATATCGCCGGAGTGGTACTGCGGATAGTAACCAGTCCGGGGCGCCAGGTCGGCCGAGAACAGGTCGCGTCCGCCGTGGCCCGCGGCTGAGAAGAAGAGCATGGCCAGGCCCGGTTCCGCGAGGGGCAGAAACTCCCAGGTGATCCGGATGCCGTCAGGGAACTCCGTTGGGCACCAGAACGTCCAGTGCGCGTGGTCCCCGAACTCTTCGTCGTCCAGCGAGCCAGACAGCTCAAGCGCGCCGTTGCGGCTTCCCAGGCTGAGCGGCCCTTCCGCCACCCAGCCGGACACGTCCGCCGGGCCGGTAAGCGGGTTGCTGTACAGCAGCCCGGTGCTGACCTGTGACGCTCCCACCTAGCCGCGCTCCGCCGTCGTAAGTCCCGCCGTCGAGCGTTCCCGGGAGCCCGGGCGTCCCGGTCCGAAGCCGAGGCGTGTCAGCTGGGAGGCAACCTCCGTGGCCACAAGGGCCGCGCCGTGCTGCGAAAAGTGCGTGTTGTCCGCCAGTCCGGCCGGCCAGAAGGCGTGCTCGCCCGGTCCGAAATGGCAAAACAGGGACTCCGATTCCTCAACCCCGAGTTCCAGGTACAGCGCACGGGTCCAGGTGTTAAGGTCGACGACGGGCAGCTGCAGTTCGAGCGCGATCTCCCGAACCACTTCGGGGTAGTCCTCCAGGCTTTGCTCCAGGACGCCGCGCGGGTCGGGGAGCCCGCCCGGGCCGTCGAGGAAGTGCCGGCGCTCCACCGAAGTGCACAGCACCGGCACGGCACCCAGGGCACGGACCTCGGCCACCATGGTGCGCAGGTTGGCGGCGTAACCGGTCCTGGCAGCTAGGTGGACCTTCTTCTGGTCATTGTGACCGAACTGCACCAGGACGAGGTCGCCGGCGCCGGCGGTGTCCAGGAGCTGATTCCAGAGGCCCTCCTCGCGGAAGGACTCCGTACTGGCCCCACCCTTGGCGAAGTTGTACACGGCAGCCCACGTGTAGACGTGCGGAGCCAACTGCGCTCCCCAGCCGCTCATGGGGTACTCGTGGGTGGGACAGTTGGCCACCGTGGAATCTCCGGCGAGCAGGATTTTCATGCTGTGCTTTCTGTTGGTGCGGATGGTTGCCGTTAGCCCTTAACCGAGCCGATCAGCATGCCCTTGGCGAAGTGCTTCTGCAGGAACGGGTAGAAGATCAGGATGGGCAGGGTGGCCACCACGATGACAGCGAACTTGATGCCCTGCTCGGGCGGGATGTAGTTCGGGTCAACGTTGCCGGTGCCGAGCAGGTCGGAGGAGGCGGTGACCTGGCGCAGGTACATCTGCAGTGTCCACTTTGAGTTGTCCGAAAGGTAGAGCAGGGGTGACATGAAGTCATTCCAGATCCCGACGGCGTAGAACAGGGCGAACGTGGCCAGCACCGGCTTGGACAGCGGAAGCAGGATCCGCCACAGAATCCCGATCTCGGTGGCACCGTCCATCTTCGCGGACTCTTCAAGCTCGGCGGGGAGTTCCTGGAAGAAGTTCTTGATGATGATCAGGCTGAAAGGGTTGATCGCTGCCGGCAGGATCAGCGCCCAGTACGAGTTGAGCAGGCCGAGGTCCTTGACCAGCAGGAACGTGGGGATCATGCCGCCGGAGAACACCATCGCGAAGACCACCAGGGACAGGATCAGCTGGCGTCCGCGGAGGTTCCGCTTGGCCAGCGGGTAGGCCATGGTGACGGTGAAGGCAAGCTGGATCAGTGTGCCGACGGCGGTGACCAGCACAGTGGTGACCAGCGCCCGGATGAACGCCGGCGTGGAAAAGATGTATTCGTAGGAGCCCAGGGTGAACTGTTCGGGCCAGACGAAGAAGGCCCGCCGGGTGATTTCCGCTTCGTTGGCGAACGAGCCGGCGAAGACGTAGATGAACGGCAGCAGCGTGATGATGCCGATCAGGGTAAGGAAGACGTAGTTGGCGGCGTCGAAGATCCGGCCGCCGGTGGTGTTGTGAATCTTCATTAGAACAGTCCGCTCTGGTTGAATCGCTTGGCCAGCCAGTTGGTGCCGAAGATCAGCACAATGCCCACCAGGGACTTGAACAGTCCTACGGCGGTGGAGTAGCTGTAGGCGCCCTGGGTGATGCCCACGAAGTAGACGTAGGTGTCAAAGACATCGGCCACGGACCGGTTCAGGGCGTTGGTCATCAGGTAGATCTGCTCAAAGCCCGTGTTGAGCATCTGCCCGATCGCGAGGATGAGCATCACGATGATGGTGGACCGGATACCAGGCAGGGTGATGTGCCAGACCCGGCGGAAGCGGCCGGCGCCGTCGATGATGGCGGCTTCGTACTGGTCCTGGTCCACGGTGGCGAGGGCGGCGAGGAAGATGATGGTTCCCCAGCCGGTGTTCTTCCAGATCTCCTGCAGCACGATCAGTGGCCGGAACCAGGCGGGGTCGGACAGGAAGTCAATGTTCGTGCCGAGGACGTTGTTGATGAACAGGAACAGCGGCCCGAAGTCCAGGGCGAACAGCAGGAAGCTCAGCGACGCCACAATGGTCCAGGACAAAAAGTGCGGGATGTAGACCAAGGTCTGCACGGTGCGTTTGAGGATTGACAGACGGACCTCGTTCAGCAGGAGTGCCAACACGATGGTCAGGGGGAACGCGATGCCCAGGTTAAGGAACGCCAGGATCAGGGTGTTGCCCAGCAGCCTCGGGAAGTCAGGGTTGGAGAAAAAATCCTGGAAATGTTGGAAACCCACCCACGGGCTGGCGTTCACGCCCAGGAACGGGACGTAGTCCTTGAACGCGATACTGACCCCGTACATCGGGGCATAACGGAACACCGCGAAGTAAATTACGCCAGGAAGGAGCAGCAGGTACAGCCACTTGTAGTGCGCAAAGTGGACGGAGAACTTGCCCCGCGGGGTCTTGGCGGGTTTACCGGGCTTCTTGCGCCGCTTGCCGGCGTTGCCGGTTTCCGTGCCAGCACCCTCGCCGGCGCCGATGTTCGAGGCCAGTGCGTCTGTCAGCTGCGACATTCAGGCCTCCTTTCTGGTGGTGGGAATCCGCTGCCGGCCGGCCCGCATGGTGCGCAGGCCGGCCGGCAGCGCCGGGAGTCTGCTACTTGTTGTCCTGCCAGAGCTTGTTGATCTCTTCCTGGACCTTGTCGCCGCCGCTGGTCTTCCACAGGTTGATGGCGTCCTTGAGGCCCTGCTCATCAATCTGGCCGGCGAGGTACTTGATCCGGGCGTCAGCCACGATGTTGTCCAGCTGCGCGCCCTTGGCCACATACGTCTCCGAGACGTAGGGGGCGGCAGGGTTGTAGACAGCACTCTCGAGGTCCTTCGCCATGACTTCGATGCGCTTGTCGAAGACTTCCTGCTCGTAGTCCGAGGCCTGCTTTACGGGGTAGAAGTTGTTGCCGGTGACGTTGGTACCCAACTGGGCGTAGCTCTTGATGTCGGTGTTGACCACCTTGCCCTCCGGAGTTTCGGGTTTGATAGTGGCAGCCTTGCCGTCCTCCACCGTGAAGTTCACGCCTTCGATGCCGTTGTTGAGCAGCACGGCTGTCTCTTTGGAGTTCATCTTGTCCAGGAACTCCAGGACCGTCTTCAGCTCTCCTTCGGTGCGGACGCTGGTCTTGGGGATCGCCAGGAAGCCGGCGTAGCCGTCCGTGGGATGCGTGTTCAGTTCACCGTCCGGGCTTTCGAGCCCGCCAACGAAGCCCACCTTGTTTTGGAAGTCGTCCGGGTTGGCCTGCTTGAACAGGTTGATGAGGACACTGACGCGGGAGTCGACGTCAATGATGATGCCGCCCTTGCCGTTGAAGAACGGCTCGTTCCATTTGGTGCCGTCGAATGTTGCAAAGTCCGGGTTAATGAGCTTTTCGTCCACCATTTTCTTGACGAACCGGTTGGCTTCCAGGAATTCCTCGGTTTCGAAACTCGGGATCAGCTCTCCGTCCTTCTCCGTCCACCGGTTGCCCGCCCCGTACCAGGTTTCGATCATGTCGTAGGGGCTGTTGGAGCCCAGTGCGCCCCATTTGGGGATGGTGATGCCCCAGGTATCGGCCTGGCCGTTGCCATCCGGGTCCTTTTCCGTGAAGGCCTTGGCCACGTTGTACAGGTCCTCGGTGGTTTTCGGGGCTTCCAACCCGAGTTTGTCCAACCAGTCCTGACGGAACATCACGGCGGACCGGATGGGGTTGCGGGCGCGGAAAACGCCGTAGACCTTGCCGTTGATGCTGGCGTTCTGCTCCACCTCTCGGAAGGTGGACTTCAGGTTGGGGTATTGATCAAGCTTGTCCGTGAGGTCCCAGAAGGCACCCGCCTCGGCGTTCTTGACGAACCCCGGCGACTTGCCCTGCACCACCAGTACGTGCGGAATCTCAGACGAAGCCAGGGTGATATTCATCTTGTCTTCGTAGGAGGCGTTCGGCGTCCACGTAATGTTGACGTCCTTGCCGGTGAGTTCCTCCAGCTTCTGCTGCACGGCTCCGTCCGGTGAAGGCGGCTGCGCTTCCAGGAACGGCGCCATCACGTTGATGGTGGACAGGTCCGCGGACTGTGTTTCACCGGCTCCGCAGGCGGTCAGGGTCAGGGCCGTGGCGGTCACGACGGCGGCGGCCAGGCTGAGTTTTCTGGTGATCATGGTGTTCCTTTTCCGCTTCTTCGGGGTTGAGTAGGTAATTCGGTTGAGTTGGTGATCGGTTCAGGTTGAACTTGGCGCAGCTCAGGAGCGGGCGGACGCGGGGCGATATTGATACGTTTCACTGCACGCAGCCCAGGCCTGGATTCGCGGGCACCGTCACGGGGCGCTCGTGATGGAAGTTTGGGTCAAACAGGAGGTCGAACGAACAGGAACCCAGGAGGTCGAGCCAACGGGACCCCGTCGAACCGCTCACCCAACGGGCACTCCGTGGCGGGAGGAGTGCGCGACGGCGGCGCTGCCGCCATCCACTCGGGCCGCGGACTCCGGGGCACTATCCTCGAGCGCAGCCAGGGCGGCCAGGGATTCGTCGTTGGCCGTAAAAAACCGGTCGCACAGCCATCCGGTCATGTACAGCCATGCACCGACGCTGAAGAACGGGATGAGTCCGGGCAGCGCACGGCTCGCGTAGACGACAGCCGCCGTGATGAACAGCAGGATCACCGTGCCTGCCAAGTGCCGGACAGCGAAGCGGGAGCAGGTCATCAGGTACTGGCCCAGCGGCAGTTCGTAGCGGGCATACATGGGGAAGAGGTAACACACCGCCCCGGCAAGGAAGATGGCGGCCACGAACGTGCCGGCCGCGATCAACTGGGACAACAGGGCGCCGTCGCCCGAGGAGTAGTTCCAGTTCATCGCCAAGGCTACGGCGACCGCCATTACTGGCAGCGCCAGCGCGTTGGCACGGACGAAGTTCGCGAAGTATTCCCGGGCGAAGGCCTTGAACAGCGGCGCCGCTTCTCCCCGCGACCTGCGCCGGACCAGGATCTGCGCCGCAGCCGTTGCCGGACCCGCACCCAGGACACCCACGCCTAGGACGGTAAAGAGGATCCACAGCAGGTTGAGGCAGGCGATCCACAGCAGGGTGTCAAAGAATGAATAGGCGCGTGCACTGAAACTTCCAGCCAGCATGGTCAAGCTCCCTTCGGTTCTCCATCGTTGCAGAAACGCTTGCACGAGTGGCCGGCGTCACGTAAGTAATCGGTTTCTCGAAATCTAGACCCCTTTACAGTGGCTGGTCAAGCATGATTTTGAATCGTTACATTACTGGACTCACCACCCTGCCGTGGTCCACACTGGATCTTGGAAAGCGCTTGCTGGCAATAGTGCGGCGAGCGCCCAGGGTCAGTCAGCCCCGTATCCGCCAGCCAAGGCCGGGCGGAACGCCACACCATCCGCTCCGAGGCACGTTGACGAGGTCGCCGCCGGGGCCAAGCTTTGTGCCTGCGGGCAGAAACGGAGATCCATTGGGAACGCCAGCCGGCACGGCCGCGGAGTCACAGTCCCGGAATGCAGATGCTGCCCAGGCCGGAGACCCGCAGGTGGTCCAAGATCCTGCGAGGACCCAAGGTCCTGGCGTATCCCAAGGTCCTGATGTATCCCAAGGTCCTGTTCAGTCCGACAACCCCACGGAGTCCCGAGAGCCGGCCCGGGCACCCGTGCCGGGGCAAGTCCGCCCGGCCCGAGTGGCGCTGGTAGGCGTCCACGGCTTTGGCACGCACCACCTTCGGAACCTTGAGCGCCTTCAGTCCGCCGGCGTCGTCGAACTTGTTGCGGTGGCCGACCCCCAACCGCCGGCACGGGGATCCGTGCCTGACTCTGCCGCCATTTTCCCGGGGCTCACCGACCTGCTGGCGGCAACCCCGGACCTGGAACTGATCATTGTGGCCACCCCCATCCAGACCCACGCCCCGCTGGGGCTCGCTGCCCTGTCCACGGACGCTGATTTGTACCTGGAGAAGCCACCGGTGGCGACCCTCGCCGACTTCACCACCCTGTGTGACGCTGCGGAGGCGTCCGGCCGGAGCGTCCAGATCGGCTTCCAAAGCCTGGGGTCCCACGCCCTGCAGGCCATCGAGGAACTGCTGGCCAGCGGCGCCATCGGCACGCTGCAGGGTATCTCCGCCACAGGCCGCTGGGTGCGGGACAGGGCCTACTACAAGCGCTCCCGCTGGGCGGGAAAGCGAAGCATCGACGGCGTCGACGTGGTGGACGGCGTCGCCACCAATCCCCTGGCCCACGCCGTGGCCACCGCACTGCGCATCGCCGGCGCCCGCACCACCGCGGACGTAGCTTCCGTCGAAACGGACCTCTACCGCGCCAACGACATCGAATCCGACGACACGTCAGTAATCCGGATCCGCACCGCCGCGGGACTTCGTGTCACGTGCGCCCTCACCATCTGCGCCACGGAATCGGTGGAGCCCTACGTGACGCTGCAGGGCTCCAAGGGCAAGGCCGTGTTCCACTACACCGAAGACCGGCTCACCGTGAGCACCGCTTCGTCGGAAACGGAGCAGGTCTTCGGCCGCGACGACCTCACGGAGAATCTGCTGGCCCACCGCCGCGAAGGCAAGGAGCTCATTAGCCCACTCCTGGACAGCGGTGCATTCATGCTGGTGCTGGAAGCCATCCGGACCGCCCCGCTCCCGGCCCTGATCGACGGCGGCTACGTCCACTGGGAAGGTGACGGCGATGCTGCGCACGCCGTCGTCGTCGGGATTGAGGAAGCCCTGGAGCGTGCCACAACGGAGCACTCGACTTTCAGCGAACTCGGACTGCCCTGGGCCCGCCCCGCGCACGAAACTGCTTCGTGATGGGCGTGTCCCCCGCCCAGGAAACAACCCCCACCCTGACCCGCCACGGCGAACTGCAGGCTACCGGCCTGCTGACTGACGGCTTTGCCCCCTGCCTCACCGCCGCGCTGCGCCCGGTGTTCGGGTGGAGGCTGAGCCAGTCGGAGGACGCCGATCCCGCCGCCGCCCGGCAGACCGGCTATGAAATCGCCGTCGAGGATTCGGCCGGAGCCGAGGTCTGGTACTCCGGCCCGGTTCCGTCCTCGCGCCAATCCGGAATCCCCTATGGCGGTCCGGAACTTGCCGAGGATGCGGACTACAGCTGGCGGGTCCGCGTGGGTGACGCCGGAGGCAACCCCGGCCCGTGGTCCGAAGTGGAGGTTTTCAGCACCGGGCTCTCGGACAGCGGATGGGATGCCGGCTGGATTCATCGGGCACCGGGCGGCCGGGCACCGCTGGAAGTCCTTGAGGGCGCCCTCCGGGTTGCAGGCTCTCCGTTCCTGCCCGTCCCTTCCCCTCCCGTCCGCCATTTCACCTTGGAAGCGAGCCTCCGGCCGGTGACGGGGTGGGCAGGGCTGATCCTCCGCAGCAGCGGACCTGGCACTGGGCTGCTGCTGGAACTGAACACGGCGGGCGACGTGGTGCTTCGCCGCGCCCCGGAATGGGAAATCCCTGCCACTGCTGCCCCGGCCACCGACGTCCTGGCCAGCGCCCGGCTGGAACGCAGCGCAGCGGCCAGCGAGGAGCGGCTGCCCGGCAAAGACCCGGTATCCGGCACATGGCAGGATCTGACCGTGGCCGACGACGGCACCACCATCACCGTCAGCCTCGACGGCGTTGAGCTGCTGAGCGTCAACGAGCCGCTCCCCGTGGGGTTCGAGGGTCACCTCGCCTTGCACCAGGGTCCCCGCAGCCAGGCCGAGTACGCCTCGCTGCGCGTCACCGGTGGCGCCCGCGCCGTCATTACTGCCACTGCTGGCGGCCCTGCTTCCGACGCCGCCCTTCCTGGCAGCGGCGCGGTACTCCTGGACCACCGGTTCAGCGAGGGTCCCGAAGAGGCCCGCGCGTTCCTGGGCCACTGGGCGCGCACCACGGCACACCGGCAGCCCGATGAATGGACGCTCTTCCGCAGCACGGTCCTGCTCAGGGGAGCTGTTACACGGGCACGCCTTTTTGTCGCGGCAAACCACCACGCGCAGCTGGCCCTGGACGGCACTGCCTGCCTTGGCACCATGTCCTTTGGGTATCCCGGCGAAGGCTACTACGACGCCGCCGATGTCACCGCCCTGCTCGCGGCGCACTCACAGGACCAACCGGACCAACAGGACCAACCGGACCAACAGGACCAACCGGACCAGCCCGGCCAACAGGACCGGCCGGTCCGGGTTCCCCTGACCGCGCTAATGCACTGGTATGGCCCCGGCCAGGGCAGGGCCGCCGGAGTTCCCGGCCTGCTGGTCCGCCTCAGCGTGGACTACGCGGACGGCCGCCGTGAAATCTTTGGCTCCGGGCCGGACTGGACTGCTGCCGAAGCGCCGTACCGGCAGGCGGGCTACCGGAACGACGAGGGTGATCCCGTGGAGCATCTCGACGGACAGGCCGTGGCCGCCCTGGACGCCGGCCAGGACATGCCTCCGGCGCTGAGCTACGGCACCCACCCCGTCCCCGAGTTCCCTGCCCTGCACCCCCGCCGCACCTCCCTGTCCGAAACCTTCGTTGCGCCGAAGTCCTTCCTGACCGCGGCCGACGGGACGCTTGTGGCGGACTTCGGCCGGGTGATCCCTGCACGCCCGGAAGTGGATTTCCGCAGCGGCGAGGCCGGACGGACCCTGATGATCCGTGCCGGCTACGTCCTGGACGCGGACGGCCGGGTGGACAGGGGCAAAACAGCCAGCCAGAGCACCGACATGTCCTTCCCCTATACCCAGGCAGAGGGCCCGCAGCAGTTCCGTGCCACCGTGCACCTAGGCTTCCGGTACCTGGAACTCCCGGGGGTGGAGGCGTCGGACCTGTCCCGGGTGGGCGCCGTCGTCGTCCATGGCCGGCACCCGGGCGAGGGGAGCTTCAGCAGCTCCGACCCCACCCTGAATGCCGTGTTCGGGTTGCTGCGCGATTCCGCGCTGTACGGGGTCCAGGAGCAGTTCGTTGATACGCCCACGAGGGAGAAGGGCCAGTTCCTGGCCGACGCCGTCAACATCTCCTACGCCACGATGGCGCTGTTCGGCGAGCACGCCTACACGGCGCAGGCGCTGCGGGAGTTCAGCTGGTCGGCCGGACGGTACTGGAAATCCGGCAAAGACCGGGGACGCTACAACGCCGTCTACCCCAACGGGGACGGGAAACGGGACATCCCCGACTTTTCGCTCATGATGCCGGAATGGGCCGAGGAATACCACCTGCGGACCGGAGACCTTGCCCTGGTGAGGGAACTGCTCCCGCACCTCCGCGCGACTGCCGACTATGCGCTGCGGTACCTTGCCACGGAAGGCCCGACGGCGGGTCTCGTCACCGAGCTGGGCGGCGGCTCCGGCCCGTACCGGCACGGCATCGTGGACTGGCCCGCGCCCGGGCGTTTCGGCTACGACATGGAGTGCGCCGCCAAGACCACCGTCAATGCACAGGCCTACTCGGCCCTGATGTCCACGGCCCGGCTCTGCAGCCTCGCTGGCCAGGAGGACACGGCCGTGCGGTACGCAGGCCAGGCCGGCGCCCTCGCGGAAACCATCCGCACCCGGCTCCGGGTGGATGGCGTGATGGTGGATGGCCTGCGCGCTGACGGGACACCCAGCCGGCACGCGTCCCAGCACGCCACGTCCTTCCCGCTCTCCCTCGGGATCACCGATGCGGCGTTCGCAGCGGGTGATGCGGAGAGGATCGCGGGCCAGGGCATGCGGCAGGGGCCCATGACCGTTCACCGCCTGGTCCGGGCCCTGCTGTCCGCTGGACTCACGGACGCCGTGCTGGACCTGCTCACGTCGTCGGAGCAGCCGGGCTGGGCACGCCTTCTCGAGGCTGGCGCCACGTTCACGTGGGAGGCTTGGGAGCTGGTGGAGGGCACCGACTACAGCCAGTCCCACGCCTGGTCCGCCTCCGTGCTGAAGGAAATCCTGGAGTTCCTGCTCGGCGTCCGGGTAAGCGTCCCCGGAGGCAGTGAGCTGCTCATCGAACCGCCGGTCTGCCGGCTGGAACATGCCGGGGGAAGTGTCCCGTTGCCCCTCGGCAGCGTGGCTGTGAGCTGGCGGCGAACGTCCGCCGGCATGCGGCTGGAATGCACGGTTCCCGCTGGCGTCACTGCCACGGTTCGGCTGCCCGCCGGCACATACGGAATCCAAGGGCCGACGGCGGGACCCGCCGTCGTGCGTTCCGGCCCGGGCGGTGCGGCTCATGGTGGCCGGGGTGCGAACCCGGGCGGCAGCGGCAGCCCGGCCAGCCCGCCAGTGCGGGACTTCCGTATCCATTCCGGCACCTGGACCTTTACACCGTCCGACGAAGCCTGACGCGGCCCCGAGGCCTTATGTGGCCAGCGCTCCTTGAACCCGTCAGCCGGCGTTGCGCTTTGCGTTCCTCCACAAGAGGAAGCCGATGACCAGTGCGGACAGCATGCCCAGGGCGCCGGTGACCACCAGGCCCGTCCGGACGCCGAACTGTTCGGTCAGCCAGCCTGCCAACAGGCCGCCGAGCGCGTGCCCGCCCAGCAGCAGCGGCAGGTACAGGGCCATCACCCGGCCACGGACTTCCGGCCCGGCCTCAAGCTGGACGGCGGTGGCCGCGCTGGTCAGGAAAACGAGCGTCATGAGGCCCACCACCACCAGCATCAGGGTGAACGACAGCAGGTTCGGCATCAGCGCCGCCACGAGCTGGGCGAGGCCAAACAGGCCTGCCGCGGCCACGATACCCTTCCGGCCGACCGTCCGCAGGCGTGCGGCCAACAGCGCGCCGGCCAGGGCGCCGACGGCGCTTACGGTGTTGAACATGCCAAAGCCTGCTACACCGTTATGCCAGACCCTTTCGGCGAAGGCCGCCAGCACCACAGGGCCGTTCATGCCAAACGCCCCCAGCAGGCCGGCGAGGGCAATGACCAGGAGCAGCGAGGGCCTGTCGCGGACGTAGCGGAACCCGGCCAGGAGCTGGCCCCGTCCGCGGGCAGCCGGGGCGTTCGCATGCAGCAGCGCGGGCCGGATGCCGGCAATCATGCCGAGGACCAGCACGCCCAGGAAGGCGTTGGCCGCGAAGGCGGCGGCGGATCCGGCGTAGGCGATGACAACTCCGCCCAGGGCGGGCCCGGCCATGGCCCCCAGCTGGCCGATGGCGTTGTTGAGGCCAATGGCCGGCCGGAGGCCGGCGTCGCCCACCACTTCATTAACGAACACCTGCCGGGCAGGGCCATCGATAGCGGAGGTGATGCCCAGCGCGATGCAGCTTCCATAGACGATCCACACGGTGATGTTGCCTGTGGCGGCCGAAGCCGCGAGTCCGGCGGCAAGGAGGACGATGACAGTCTGGCAGACCATCATGACGCGGCGCTTAGGGAAAATGTCCACCAGCAGGCCGCTGAGGGGGCCCACGATCAGCATGGGGAGGAACTGCAAGGCGACGGCGACGCCTACCGCTGCCGGACTTCCGGTCAGCTGGAGCACCAGCCAGTCCTGTGCAAGGCGCTGCATCCACACGCCCATGCTGCCGGCCAAGGTCATTCCCATGTACAGCCGGTAATTGTGCTGCGTCAGCGGGTAGTACCAGCGGACCGGGCCATTGGGGGCGTGGAGGGACTCTGCGGACTGGGGGCGGTCGGAAGACACGTCTGGCTCAACTCGGTAGTAAGAGGGAATGCAGCAGCGAAGGTGAAGCGCAGAGGATTTCTAGGCGCGGGTGGAGCGCATTTTGACCGACGCGGCGGCCAGGATCAGCGTGCCGGGAACCACCACAAACAGCGCCACAAGCATCCAGACGAAAACGACGGCGGCGAACAGTGCGGCAACCAGGAGGATGGAGCCTGTCCAGTCACGGAGCGACAGGGCCTTCGCGGTTTCCAGGGCGGAGGACCAGGCCGCGGAGGGCTGGTGTGCGTGGCCGGCATCGGCACCCGGACTGTCGGCAGGGCGGGCAAAGTCTGACCAGGCGGCCGTGGCCCGCAAGAGCAGGACCGCTCCCGCTGCTGCCAGGACGAGGGTGGCCGGAAGGACAACGGCGCTGCCGGGGAGTTGCCCCACTGTTGCGAGCAGGAGGTTCAGGATGATCACGACGGCGGCAACCGCCGTCGTGATTCCCAGCTTCCAGCTGCCCGGCAGGGCAGCCTTGAACGTGCCCCAGAGCGCACGGAGCGAATCGTCCCGCCCGGAGAGATGGCGCTCCAGGTGGGCGATGCCGGCCGCGTAGGCGGCCGGGATGGTGACAAGCGGAATGGACAGCACCAGCACCAGCAGGCCGGCCAGCAGGGTTTCGGAAAACAGCGCGAAGCGGTTTACCGGGATCGGTTCATTGTGGCCAGATGCGGGTGTGGTGCTGTCCATGATGCTCATATTCTGTATCCGTCAGCCCTTGAGGCCCTGGGTGGAGACGCCTTCAACAATGTAGCGCTGGAAGACCAGGAAGAAGATCAGAACCGGCAGCAGGGCCAGTACAGACATCGCGATCATGGCGCCGTAGTCCGAGCTCTGGGTCTGGTCCTGGAAGAGACGCAGCGCCAGCGGGAGCGGGTACTTTTCCGGGGTGTTCAGGTAGAGCAGCGGAGCCAGGAAGTCGTTCCAGCTCCAGATGAAGGAGAAGATCGACGTGGAGATCAGCGCCGGCTTCATCAGCGGCAGCATAATGGAGCCGAAGATCCGCACGTGCCCGGCGCCGTCGATGCGTGCTGCCTCGTCCAGTTCGGCGGGAAGGTTGCGCATGAACTGCACCATGAGGAACACGAAGAACGCGTCAGCGGCGAGGAACTTGCCGATCAGCAGCGGGATGTACGTGTCCACCAGGCCAAGCTGCTGGAAGACGATGTACTGCGGGATGATCACCACGTGGAACGGCAGGAGAAGGGTGGCGATCATCATGCCGAAGAAGACGCTGCGGCCGGGGAACTTGATCCGGGCGAAGGCGTAGGCCGAGACGCTGGCCGACAGGATGGTGCCTACCACAGCGCCGACGGCCAGGATCAGGGAGTTGGTGAAGAAGGTCAGGGTGGACACCCCGCCGATCCCGTCCATGGCCGTGACGAAGTTGTCGAAGCTGAAGTTGTTCGACCAGAGCGCGGTGTTGCCGCCGCCGATCTCGTCGTTCGGCTTGAAGGACGAGGCGACCATCCACAGCGCCGGGTAGAGCACTATGGCGGTCAGGGTGAGCGCCACAGCGTGGAAGATTCCGCTCTTGACCCGTTTGGCCGTGACCGACTCGGACTTCGGGTTGTAATGCTCGGCCGGCGCGTTGGGCGCCGACTGGGTGGGGGTTGCCATAGTTGTCATTTTGAATCACCGCTGTAGTGGACCCAGGACTTGGAGGTCTTGAAGAAGATCAAGGTGATGATGCCTACAACGATCACCAAGAGCCAGGCCATGGCCGAGGCGTAGCCCATGCGGAAGTCGCTGAAGCCGCGCAGGTACAGGTAGAGGGTGTAGAAGAGGGTGGAGCCCGCCGGGCCGCCTTCACCGTTGGAGATGATGTAGGCCGAAGCGAAGATCTGGAATGCGTGGATGGTTTCCATCAGCAGGTTGAAGAAGATCACCGGGGAGAGCATGGGCCAGGTGATGTTGAAGAACTTCCGCACCGGGCCGGCACCGTCCATGGACGCCGCCTCGTAGAGGTCGGCGGGGATCTGCTTGAGGCCGGCGAGGAAGATCACCATCGGGGCGCCGAACTGCCAGACGGTCAGCAGGACGAACATCGGCATGGTCATGGAGGGGTTGCCCACCCAGCCGCCCAGGTTGATGCCGAAGAAGGACAGGCCCTGGTCCACCGGGCCGGCATCGCCGAAAATCGCCTTCCAGACGATCGCGATGGAAACCGAGGCGCCGATCAGCGAGGGGGCGTAGAAGGCCGATCGGTAGAACCCCTGGCCCTTGCGCTTGCTGTTGAGCAGCATGGCGATGGCCAGGGCGGCCGCCAGCTTCAGCGGCGTACCGAAGACCACGTAGCTGACAGTCACGCCCACCGACTGCAGGAACCGTTCGTCCTGGAACAACGTGATGTAGTTGTCCAGCCCGATCCACTCGGGCGCTTCGAAGAGGTTGTAGTTGGTGAACGAGAGGTACAGCGAGGAGATCATCGGGCCCACGGTCAGGGCGATGAATCCCAGCAGCCAGGGCAGCAGGAAAGTGTAGCCGGCGCGGGCATCCGCCCCCCGCTGCCGCGACTTGCGCGGCTGCGAGGGAGCGGATGACGACGAACGCTTGCTCAGGGTTGGGCTTTGAGTCACGAGTTCATTCCGTCAGTTGGGAAAGCCTGGATCAGGCATTCTGCTTGATGAGGTCTTCGGCTTCCTTGAACCACGCGTCAGCTGCGCCATTCACATCCACCTTGCCGTAGTTCAGGTCGGCGCTGATGCGCTTGAAGGATGCCTCCAGCGTGCCAAAACCGACGATGGGCGGCTCGGGAGCGTCCTTGAGGTACTTCTCGATGGACTTCTCGTAGTCCACAACAAGCTTGTCGGTGCCTTCGAAGGTGGTGCCGTCACGCTGGGTCTTGGAGGCGGGGACACCGCGTGAGGTCTTGAAGATCTCGCCAACCTCGGGATCGTTGACCATGAAGTCGATGAACCGCGCAGCTGCGTCCTTGTACTTGGTCTTGGCACTGGCGACCATCAGCATGGACGGCTTCAGGAACAGGCCCAGGTTGTCCGGGTCGTCCGACGGGACCGGAACGAGCTTGAGTTCCTTGGCGCCGCTGTCCGCGAGGTAGCCGGCCATGAAGTTGTCCCAGGTGACCTCGGTAGCGGTGACGTTGGAGCCAAAGGGAGACTTGGGAGCGAGCTGGGTGACGCGCTCTTCCGAAACGATGGCGGGAGTGCCGCGGAGGTCCGAGACTGTGTTCCACCACTTCTTCAGGTCGTCCTTGGTGAAGCCGAGCTTGCCGTCCTCAGTGAACGCTTCGATGTTGTTCTGGCGCAGCCAGATGTTGAACATCCACCAGACGGAGGTGTAGTCCGTGCCGCCGAAGATTGTGCCGTTGCCCTTGCTGCCGACCTCCGTCAGGAAGGAGTTGTATTCGTCGTAGGTCCAGGTGCCGTCCGGCTCCGCGATCCCCAGGGAAGCGAGCTTGGCCGGGTCGTAGTAGACGGCGAACGCGTTGGTGCTGGTCGGGATGCCGTAGGTCTTGCCCCTGATCTGGCCGGAGGGCAGGAGGGACTTGTCGAAAGCGTCCGTGTTGATGTTGACGGTGCCCAGGTCCAGGAGCTGGTTGCGCTGGCCGTAGTCCCGCAAGTAGGACAGGTCCCACTGCATGACGTCAGGCAGTCCACCGCCGGCAGCCTCGGTGGCGCGCTTCTGCCAGTAACCGGGGAAGTCGGTGAAGTTGCCGTTGACCTTGATGTCCTTGTTCTTTTCCTCGAACAGGGCAATGGCCTTGCGGGTGCGCTCGGCGCGGTCGTCGTTGCCCCACCAGGTATAGGTGATGGTGACGGGATTCTCTGCCGAGCCCGTTTCTCCGGCAGTGGTGGAACCGGTTCCGCAGGCCGCCAGGGCAGCGGCAGATGCGGTGCCGATGGCCACGGTGGTGAGGAAATGCCTTCTGTTGATCATGAGAGCCTCCTTGCTCGTTTGGTGTAAACCCGTACTCATTTATCTACAACGCGAGCAGTGAGCTGGCTTACACGTCTTCTGAAACGATACAATATCGTCATTACCCCCTCGCGGGCAAGCGTTTTCCAAACATCAGCTTTCATGTACGTTTGAATCCACCCATCAGACAAAGGAGTCCCATGACTTTCCAGGAACAATCCGGCCCGGCGAGCGTTTGGGACGGGGTCCAGGGGATCGCCTATGGCGGAGACTACAACCCTGAGCAGTGGCCAGCCAGTGTCCGGTTGGAGGACCTCGAGCTGATGAAGGAAGCAGGCGTCACCTTCCTCAGCGTGGGCATCTTCTCCTGGGCACTGCTGGAACCAGCCGAAGGCGAATACGACTTCGGTTGGCTGGACGAAGTCCTGGACAACCTCGCCGCCAACGGAATCAAGGTGGCACTGGCAACGGCCACCGCCGCTCCCCCGGCGTGGCTGGTCCGCAAGCACCCTGAGATCCTGCCGGTCACGGCTGACGGAACCGTGCTGGGACCGGGCTCACGGCGGCACTACACGCCGTCGTCGGCCGTTTTCCGGCGGTACGCGAAGGGCATTACCCGGGTCATCGCCGAACGGTACAAGGACCATCCCGCTTTGGCGCTGTGGCACGTGGACAATGAGCTCGGCTGCCACATCTCCGAGTTTTACGGGCCGGAGGACGCAGCCGCCTTCCGCAGTTGGCTGGAACGCCGCTACGGCAGCATCGGTGCCCTCAACGCAGCCTGGGGAACGGCATTCTGGTCGCAGAACTACGGTTCCTTCGAGGAGATCCTGCCGCCCGCCGTCGCACCGTCCACCCTCAACCCGGGCCAACAGCTGGACTTCCACCGGTTCAACTCGTGGGCGCTGATGGACTACTACCGGGAGCTGGTGGCAGTCCTGCGGGAGGTCACGCCCAACATCCCGGCTACCACCAACCTGATGGCCTCCAGCGCCACCAAGTCCATGGACTATTTCGACTGGGCCAAGGACCTGGACGTGATCGCCAACGACCACTACCTCGTGGCCGCCGACCCGGAGCGGCAGATCGAACTCGCGTTCAGCGCGGACCTCACCCGGGGAATTGCCAGCGGTGACCCGTGGATCCTGATGGAGCATTCGACGTCGGCCGTCAACTGGCAGCAGCGAAACCAGCCCAAGATGCCCGGGGAAATGCTGCGCAACTCCCTGGCGCATGTGGCCCGCGGGGCCGACGCGGTCATGTTTTTCCAGTGGCGGCAGAGCTTTGCCGGATCGGAGAAGTTCCATTCGGCCATGGTTCCGCACGGGGGCAGGGACACCAGGGTATGGCGCGAAGTGGTGGAGCTTGGGTCTGCACTGCAACGGCTCGCACCTGTCCGGGGTTCCCGCGTGGAGTCGAAGGCCGCAATCGTGTTTGATTACGAGGCGTGGTGGGCCAGCGAGATCGATTCCAAGCCGAGCCAGGACGTGAAATACCTCGACGTGCTGCGCGCGTTCCACCGGTCGCTGTTCCTGCGCGGCATCTCCGTGGACGTTGTCCATCCGTCCGCCTCCCTGGAGGGCTATGACCTGGTGCTGGTGTGCACCCTGTACTCGGTGACGAACCAGGCGGCCGCCAACATTGCAGCGGCGGCCCACGCCGGAGCTACGGTGCTGGTCAGCTACTTCAGCGGCATCACCGACGAGAAGGACCACATCCGGCTGGGCGGATACCCGGGCGCGTTCCGTGAACTGCTGGGCATCCGGGTGGAGGAATTCCACCCGCTGCTTGCCGGCTCACAGCTGAAGTTGAGCGACGGCGGCATCTCCACCATCTGGAGCGAGCACGTCCACCTGGCCGGGGCCGAAGCGGTGCAGACCTTCACCGACTACCCGCTGGAGGGTGTGCCCTCGCTAACACGCCATGCCGTTGGCACCGGCGCGGCGTGGTACCTGGCCACGTTCCCGGACCGCGACGGAATTGAATCAATTGTGGACCGTCTGCTGGCGGAATCCGGTGTATCACCCGTTGCCCAGGCCGATACAGGAGTGGAACTGACCCGCCGCCGCGCCGCCGACGGCAGCAGCTTCCTCTTCGCCATCAATCACTCGCGCTCCTCGGCCACTGTCCAGGTTTCCGGGACGGACCTGCTGAGCGGTGGCCGCTTTGCCGGAACTGTTGAGGCCGGGGCCGTGGCGGTGATCGCGGAGGACTGACTCTCTGCCGGGTGCCCTGGAGCCCAATTTTTCCGGCCCCGGGCGTTCTTCCCTGATTGTCCCTTTGGAAGAGTGTTCCTATGGAAGCACTTTGGATTCAGCGGGCGGGGTTAAGGGTTCGGGATTCAGGGTTCGGGGTTCAGGGTTCGGGACACGGCGATACAGCCGGCCTGCTACCGGGCGCTGGTTTGCCTTTTGGGGGCGCTTCCAGCATCTGGGCGTTCGACGGCGACGCGCGGGTCTGTCGGCCGGCCCGCCGTGGGGCGCGTCCAGGGGCAGCCGGTGCCGCCGTTGCGGTCTGCGCTGCCCTGCACCTGCCCGCCAGCGGGCCGGGTCGGCTTGTCCGGCCTCGGTTTTGTGCGGCCCGCCGGCTCTTTCCTGGGTGCGGCATCGGCGTGGGCCTTAATTGTCGTACCCCCTTGAAAGAGTGTTCCCATGGAAGCTCTTAGGGCTCAGGGTGCGGGGCATGGCGATACTGCCGGCCTGCTACCGGGCGCTGGTTTGCCTTTTGGGGGCGCTTCCAGCATCTGGGCGTTCGACGGCGGCGGTTCGGTGTGGCGGTCGGCCCGCCGTGGGGCGCGTCCCGGGGGAGCTGGTGCCGCCGTTGCCTTCTGCGCTGCCCTGCACCTGCCCGCGACCGGGCCGGGTCGGCTTGTCCGGCCTCGGTTTTGTGCGGCCCGCCGGCTCTTTCCTGGGTGCGGCATCGGTGTGGGCCTTAATTGTCGTACCCCTTTGAGAGAGTGTTCCTATGGAAGCTCTTAGGCCTCAGGGTGCGGGACACGGCGGTTCAGCCGCCGCCCTGATGCCTGCCGGTGCCCGCGCTGCTACCGTTTCCCGGATCTGGGCACCATCCGGTGCCCCGGTGCCT
>NZ_LQAP01000020.1 GCF_001663775.1 Arthrobacter sp. B6
CCTTACCCGTCGGTTCGCCGGCGGCGGCCCTCGTCCTGCGGGAGGCTGAGAGGCTTATCGACGCCGCGAAGGAACGGACAGCGCTCTAGCTGCGGGTCAGTCCGCCACGCTGCTGCGGTACGTCGCCAGGAACGTGGAGATCCGGCGCACGGCTTCCTCGATGTCCAGGACCGAGGGGAGGATCACAAAGCGGAAGTGATCCGGTGCCGGCCAATTGAAGGCTGAGCCGTGGGATACCAGGATCTTCTGGTCCTGCAGGAGGTCCAGCACGAACTGCTCATCGCTCCTGATCGGGTAAAGCTCCGGATCAAGGCGGGGAAACAGGTACATGGCTCCTGCCGCGGGGACGCACGTGACGCCGGGAATTGCGGTGAGGAGCTTGAAGGCGAGGTCGCGCTGGTCGCGCAGCCTGCCCCCGGGCTTCACCAGCGCCTCGATGCTTTGGTAGCCGCCCAGGCAGGTCTGGATTGCATGCTGGGCGGGGACGTTGGGGCACAGGCGCAGCGAGGCAAGGAGCTCCAGTCCCTCGCGGTAATCCGCAGTGGCCGCGAGGGGACCGGTGACGGCCACCCAGCCCGCCCGGTACCCGGGCATGCGGTAGGCCTTGGACAGGCCGCTGAAGGTCAGGCAGCACACGTCTTCAGCGACGGCGGCCGTGTGGATGTGCTGGGCGTCCTCGTAAAGCACCTTCTCGTAGATCTCGTCCGAGAACAGGACCAGGTTGTGCTTTCGGGCCAGCGAGGCGAACTGTTCCAGCACGTGGCGGGGGTATACAGCGCCGGTGGGGTTGTTGGGGTTGATGATCACGATCCCCTTGGTGCGGCCGGTGATCTTCGCTTCCACGTCTGCAAGGTCCGGCCACCAGTTGTCGGCCTCGTCGCAAAGGTAGTGCACCGGCGTGCCGCCGGTCAGGGTCACCGCGGCCGTCCAGAGCGGGTAGTCCGGTGCCGGGACCAGGATTTCGTCGCCGTTCTCCATGAATGCCTGCAGGCACATGGAGATGAGTTCGCTGACGCCGTTGCCGATGAAGATGTCCTCCACCCCGATCTGCATCAGGCCGCGGGTCTGGTAGTACTGCGAAATGGCTGTCCGGGCCGAGAAGATTCCCTTGGAATCGCTGTACCCCTGCGCGTCGCGCAGGTGGTGGATCATGTCCACCACCACCGATTCCGGCGTCTCCAGCCCGAACGGAGCGGTGTCTCCGAGGTTCATCTTGAGGATCCGGTGTCCCTCGGCCTCCATGTTCTTGGCCGCCTGGAGGATCGGCCCGCGGAGTTCATACCGGACGTTCTGGAGTTTGCTGGAGTGTTGCATAGCGCGCATGGTTGATCCTTTCACAGCAGGGGCCATTGACCGCAGTACCTACGGGAACCAGACTTTCACTGAGCCTGCATCCCGTCGCGCCGTGTACCAGGAGGAATCCATGACCAGCCAGGAAATCCAGTCGGAAACGGCCCGCCGTGCGGGGCGGGAATGGTTCAAGAGCGCCGTCGTCTACCAGATCTACCCCCGCAGCTTCGCTGATTCCGACGGCGATGGCGTGGGCGACCTGCGCGGGATCATCGGGCGGCTGGACTACCTTCGGAACCTGGGCGTCGACGTCGTCTGGCTTTCCCCGGTCTACCGCTCGCCGCAGGACGACAACGGCTACGACATCAGCGACTACCGTGATATCGACCCGGTGTTCGGTGACCTCGGCACCCTGGACGAACTGCTGGATGGCCTCCACACCCGCGGCATGAAGCTGGTGATGGACCTGGTGGTCAACCACACCTCGGACGAGCATCCGTGGTTTGTCGAATCCCGCTCGTCCAAGGACAACCCGAAACGGGACTGGTACTGGTGGCGCCCTGCGCGGGACGGTGCGGAGCCCGGCGCTGCCGGCGCCGAACCCAACAACTGGGGCTCCGCGTTCTCCGGCCCGGCGTGGGAGTACGACCCCGCCAGCGGCGAGTACTACCTGCACCTGTTCTCGAAGAAACAGCCGGACCTGAACTGGGAGAACCCGGAGGTCCGTGCCGCCGTCTACGACATGATGAACTGGTGGCTGGACCGCGGCGTCGACGGCTTCCGGATGGACGTCATCAACTTCATCTCCAAGGACCAGGCACTGCCGGACGGCCCGCGGGCTGACGGCATGCTCTATGGCGACGGCGGCCCGCACTATATCTGCGGCCCGAGGATCCACGAATTCCTCCAGGAGATGCACCAGGAGGTCTTCGCCGGCCGGGACAAGGACCTGCTGACCGTGGGCGAAATGCCCGGTGTCACCGTCGAGGACGCCGTCCTGTTCACCGATCCCGCGCGGGAGGAAGTGGACATGGTTTTCCAGTTCGAGCACGTGGCACTGGACCAGGACGGCGGCAACAAATGGCGGCCGAGGAAGCTCCTGCTCACCGACCTGAAGAAGTCCTTGGGCCGCTGGCAGGAGGCGCTGGGGGAGCGTGGCTGGAACAGCCTCTACTGGGGGAACCACGACCAGGCCCGGGCCGTATCCCGGTTTGGCGACGATGGCCAGTTCCGGGAGTTATCCGCCAAAATGCTGGCCGCCATCCTCCACCTGCACCGCGGCACGCCCTACGTCTACCAGGGCGAGGAACTCGGCATGACCAACATGACTTTCGGTGCCATCAGCGACTACCGGGACATTGAAGTCCTGAACCACCACCGTGAGGCCACCACCC
>NZ_LQAP01000021.1 GCF_001663775.1 Arthrobacter sp. B6
ACAGGCTAATGGAGCCCATGATGAACCAAAGCCCCAACCCTCTGGTAGCCCCCAAACCCCTGGACGCCCATCCGGTGGTGCACACCAGCGACATCGACGCCGCCAGGGACGCTGTCACCGGGACTTACCTTCCCAATGATATGACCACGTCCGGTGACGGCCAGCTGAACATGATGTTGAACGCCTGGGGCGGCCGGGACCTGACGCTCGGCTACTTGACGTATCAGGCCGAAACGAAGTTGCGGATGCCGCCGCCGGAAGAGTTCTACCATGTGAACCTGACGACCGCCGGAGGCACCGAGGGATTCCGTGCGGACGGTAAACGTGCCTTTACTGCTGGTGGTCAGAGCGGATTGGTGTTGCTGCCGCACATTGGCACCGAGGTGAAGTGGGGCCCTGACGCGGAGCAGATAATCCTCCGGTTTTCGAGGGAAATGTTGGAAAATTTTGCTGCTGATCTGATGGGTCAATCCGTGGATCACCCGATCGGGTTCGATTTCGGTTTCGATCTGTCGACAGGGCGGGGCGCCAGTCTTTATGCTTCGGCGCAGTTCATGGCCGTGGAATTGAACCGGCCCGGGGGCATCACGGAGAACCCGCTCGCCCTTGAGCAGCTTGAGTCGTTTGTCATGAGCAACCTTCTCCTGGCTGTCCCGAACAACTACAGCGAGGTTCTCCTCACCCCGCCTCCCACCGTTAATCTGGGGCGGCTCAAACCAGTGGTTGACTTCATTGAAGCGAACGCCGACGAACCGATTACTCCGGCCGAGTTGGCCCGGGTAGGGATGATGAGTATCCGCACGCTGCATGCTTCCTTTCAACAGTCCCTTGGAACCTCCCCCATGGAACATCTGCGCCGGGTCCGGATGGAGCGGGTACGTGCGGAACTGATCTCCAACAAGAACCCGGACCTGAAAATCACGGATGTGGCAAACCGCTGGGGGTTCTACCATCCGAGCAGGTTCGCTGCGCGCTACAGGCAAATGTTCGGCGAACTACCCAGCGAAACCCTGCAACGCCACGCCTGAAACCGCCCTT
>NZ_LQAP01000022.1 GCF_001663775.1 Arthrobacter sp. B6
GGGTCTTTGAGGTACCAGAAAAAGTTGGAGCCGGCGTGGTGCCGGCCGAGGCCCCAGATGTGGCGTTCGGGGTTGTTTTCGAGCATGGCTTTCGCGCCGCGGCCGACGTCGTCGATGTCATCGACCTGCCAGGAGGTGTGGTGCAGGAAGTTCACGGGTGCGGCGAGGGCCAGGACGTTGTGATGGTCCACTGAGCAGCGCATGAACGCGCCTTTATCGGAGATGTAGTCGCTGACTTTGAAGCCGATGCCTTCGGTGAAGAACCGCATGGTTGCTTCCAGGTTCACGGTGCCGATCACGGTGTGCCCGAGTTTGCGGGGCTTGATCACGTAGTCCCTGACGACTCCGGGGGCCCGGCCGAAGCGGTCGATGCGGCCTGGCCCGTTGTATGGGGTGGCAGGAGTTTTTTCCTGAGCGATCCGGGGTGCGACATGGATGCGGGCGGTAAACCCGGAGACGGGTTCGGTGGCGAGCAGTTCGGTGCCGTTGTGGTTGATCGGGACACCGAGTCGGGTCATCTGGGAGGTGACCTTGGCGACGTCGTCATCGTTGTCGGCGCCGACGCCGAGTTCGACCAGACGGCGGCTGGGGGCGTGGATGATTTTGAGTTGTTCGCCGCCGTCCCGGGTCCCGAACGAGTTGTTGCCCAGAGGGTCGAGTCCGAATTCCTCATAATAGGCGGCCGTTTCGGCGACGTTCGGCACACCCATCACCACGCGGGTCAGACGGTGCAGTGACATGGGATTACTCCTTTGTATCCAGGGGTTTAGGTAGGTCGTGGATCCGGCGCCAGTACAGTTCTGTTTATTTGCCGGGAGAAATGAAGGTCTGGCTGATTTCGCCGATCCCTTCAATCCGGGAGACCAGGGTTTCACCGGCCTGGATAAATCGCTGAGGGCTGCGGCCCAGGCCGACACCGGCAGGGG
>NZ_LQAP01000023.1 GCF_001663775.1 Arthrobacter sp. B6
GCCGGAGCGCGTAGTGCACGCCAAGGGCGGCGGCGCGTTCGGCACGTTCACGGCCACCGAGGACATCTCGGCCTACACCAAGGCCGCGTTCCTGCAGCCGGGCGTTGAGACCGAGATGCTGATCCGTTTCTCCTCCGTCGCGGGCGAGAACGGCTCCCCTGACACCTGGCGGGACCCGCGCGGTTTCGCCGTGAAGTTCTACACCTCCGAGGGCAACTACGACCTCGTGGGCAACAACACCCCGGTGTTCTTCATCCGCGACGGCATCAAGTTCCCGGACTTCATCCACTCCCAGAAGCGCCTCCCGGGCACCCACCTGCGCGACGCGGACATGCAGTGGGACTTCTGGACCCTGTCCCCCGAGTCCGCGCACCAGGTCACCTGGCTCATGGGCGACCGCGGCCTGCCCGCCTCCTGGCGCGAAATGCAGGGCTACGGCTCACACACCTACCAGTGGATCAACGCCGCGGGCGAACGCTTCTGGGTCAAGTACCACTTCAAGTCCAACCAGGGCGTGAACACCATCACCGGTGACCGCGCCGAGGAACTGGCCGGCTCCGACGCGGACTTCTACATCCGCGACCTGGCCGAAAACATCGAAGCCGGCAACTTCCCCTCCTGGGACCTGCACGTCCAGGTCATGCCGTACGAGGACGCCAAGACCTACCGGTTCAACCCGTTCGACCTCACCAAGGTCTGGCCGCACGCGGACTACCCGCTGATCAAGGTCGGCACCATGGAACTGAAC
>NZ_LQAP01000024.1 GCF_001663775.1 Arthrobacter sp. B6
GCCAGTGAAGATGATGTCGCCCGGGAGCAGGGTCACCGTCTGGGACAGGCCCTCGATCAGGGCCGGGACAGAGAAGATCAGTTCACTGGTCCGGCCCTTCTGAAGTTCCTCGCCGTCGATACTGCACCCGATTTCCAGATCATCCGGATTATCAAAGGAGTCGGGAGTAACCAGCCACGGCCCAACAGGACCGAACCCGGGAAATGACTTACCCAGCCCGAACTGCGGCGCCGGGCCGCGGAGTTGGGAGACCCGTTCGGAAATGTCCTGCCCGACCGCGAGCCCGGCGACGTACTCCCAGGCCCGCGCCGCGGGGACGTTTTTGGCCTCGGTACCGATGATGGCAACGAGTTCGACTTCCCAGTCCGTGTTCCCTCCCTCAGGCAGCACGACTTCGGTTTCGGCGCCCGCGAGGCAGGTGCCAAACTTCGTGAACACCGGAGGCAGCGTATCCGGCTGGGCGAACCCTGACTCCTTCGCGTGCTCACTGTAGTTCAGCCCAATCGCGAAGATCTGCCGGGGCGCAGGCGACGGGGACCCGAGCAAGGACCGGTCAACGACCACGTCAACGGAAGCCTTGGTCAGGGAACCGGCCCACCCAGCGAACTCATTCCATTGGGCGTAGACCGAACCCAAATCCGGGCCGAACCTGCCGTCGCTGGCGGTATGGACATCAATGCCGGCCTCGTCAGAGACCAGCACAACAGCTCGGTTGTCGTGGTTAGCGATACGCACAAAAGCTCCT
>NZ_LQAP01000025.1 GCF_001663775.1 Arthrobacter sp. B6
CGCCCCACGCCAGGTGGGAGCCCAGGACGGTGTTCCGGCCGGTGGGGCGGAGCTTGGTGTCCTTGCAGTCCACGTGGTAGATCCGGTCCTTGAAGTCCCAGATGAAGGAGACGGGGTCGATGCCCTGCCACATCATGTGGGAGGGGTCCCAGTTCAGGCCGAACGCGGGCCGGTGGCCGATCGCTTCGAGGGTGCGCACGGTGGTCCAGTAGTCGTAGGCGATCTCAGAGGGGTGGACTTCGTGGGCGAAGCGGACGCCGCATTCGTCGAAGACGTCCAGGATGGGGTTCCAGCGGTCGGCGAAGTCCTGGTAGCCGGCGTCGATGACTTTTTCCGGGACGGGCGGGAACATGGCGACGTATTGCCAGATGGAGGAGCCGGTGAAGCCGACGACGGTGTCCACGCCCAGTGCCTTGGCGAGCCGGGCGGTGTGTTTCATTTCCTCGGCGGCACGCTGCCGGACACCTTCCGGGTCGCCGTCGCCCCAGACCTTCGCCCCGACGATCGCTTCGTGGCGGAAGTCGATGGGGTCATCGCAGACGGCCTGGCCTTTGAGGTGGTTGGAGATGGCCCAGACCTTGAGGTTGTACTTGTCCAGGACAGCGAGTTTGGATTCGACGTAGCCGGGTT